>NZ_JAUFQF010000004.1:344240-3016989 GCF_030409635.1 Vibrio agarivorans
TACCATCGGCGCTATTGCGTTTCACTTCTGAGTTCGGCATGGAAATCAGGTGGGTCCACAATGCTATGGTCGCCAAGCAAATTCTGTTTTTCGTCTTCACTTTTTCTAAAAAAGTGAAAACAAAAAGTCTGGAAAGCTTATAAAAGTCATCAATACACATTCAAAGTTCTTAGCTTTGAGTCCATCAAAACCCCTTGGGTGTTGTATGGTTAAGCCTCACGGGCAATTAGTACAGGTTAGCTCAACGCCTCACAACGCTTACACACCCTGCCTATCAACGTTCTAGTCTCGAACAACCCTTTAGGACACTTAAAGTGCCAGGGAAGACTCATCTCAGGGCTCGCTTCCCGCTTAGATGCTTTCAGCGGTTATCGATTCCGAACTTAGCTACCGGGCAATGCCATTGGCATGACAACCCGAACACCAGAGGTTCGTCCACTCCGGTCCTCTCGTACTAGGAGCAGCCCCCTTCAATCTTCCAACGCCCACGGCAGATAGGGACCGAACTGTCTCACGACGTTCTAAACCCAGCTCGCGTACCACTTTAAATGGCGAACAGCCATACCCTTGGGACCGACTTCAGCCCCAGGATGTGATGAGCCGACATCGAGGTGCCAAACACCGCCGTCGATATGAACTCTTGGGCGGTATCAGCCTGTTATCCCCGGAGTACCTTTTATCCGTTGAGCGATGGCCCTTCCATACAGAACCACCGGATCACTATGACCTGCTTTCGCACCTGCTCGAATTGTCATTCTCGCAGTCAAGCGGGCTTATGCCATTGCACTAACCTCACGATGTCCAACCGTGATTAGCCCACCTTCGTGCTCCTCCGTTACTCTTTGGGAGGAGACCGCCCCAGTCAAACTACCCACCAGGCACTGTCCTCACCCCAGATAATGGGGCTAAGTTAGAACATCAAACATACAAGGGTGGTATTTCAAGGTCGGCTCCACTAATACTGGCGTACTAGTTTCAAAGCCTCCCACCTATCCTACACATGTAGGCTCAATGTTCAGTGCCAAGCTGTAGTAAAGGTTCACGGGGTCTTTCCGTCTAGCCGCGGGTACACTGCATCTTCACAGCGATTTCAATTTCACTGAGTCTCGGGTGGAGACAGCGTGGCCATCATTACGCCATTCGTGCAGGTCGGAACTTACCCGACAAGGAATTTCGCTACCTTAGGACCGTTATAGTTACGGCCGCCGTTTACCGGGGCTTCGATCAAGAGCTTCGACCTAAGTCTAACCCCATCAATTAACCTTCCGGCACCGGGCAGGCGTCACACCGTATACGTCATCTTACGATTTTGCACAGTGCTGTGTTTTTAATAAACAGTTGCAGCCACCTGGTATCTGCGACTCCCCATAGCTCCATCCGCAAGGGACTTCACCGCGAGGAGCGTACCTTCTCCCGAAGTTACGGTACCATTTTGCCTAGTTCCTTCACCCGAGTTCTCTCAAGCGCCTTGGTATTCTCTACCCGACCACCTGTGTCGGTTTGGGGTACGATTCCTTACAATCTGAAGCTTAGAGGCTTTTCCTGGAAGCATGGCATCAATGACTTCACTACCGTAGTAGCTCGACATCGTGTCTCAGCCTTAAAAAGAGCCGGATTTACCTAACTCTTAAGCCTACGCACTTGAACCTGGACAACCATCGCCAGGCCCACCTAGCCTTCTCCGTCCCCCCATCGCAATTGTAAGAAGTACGGGAATATTAACCCGTTTCCCATCGACTACGCCTTTCGGCCTCGCCTTAGGGGTCGACTTACCCTGCCCCGATTAACGTTGGACAGGAACCCTTGGTCTTCCGGCGAGGAGGTTTTTCACCCCCTTTATCGTTACTCATGTCAGCATTCGCACTTCTGATACCTCCAGCAGACCTTACAGTCCACCTTCAGCGGCTTACAGAACGCTCCCCTACCCAATGACTAAAAGTCATTGCCGCAGCTTCGGTGTATAGCTTAGCCCCGTTACATCTTCCGCGCAGGCCGACTCGACTAGTGAGCTATTACGCTTTCTTTAAATGATGGCTGCTTCTAAGCCAACATCCTAGCTGTCTAAGCCTTCCCACATCGTTTCCCACTTAGCTATACTTTGGGACCTTAGCTGGCGGTCTGGGTTGTTTCCCTCTCCACGACGGACGTTAGCACCCGCCGTGTGTCTCCCGGATAGTACTCACTGGTATTCGGAGTTTGCAAAGGGTTGGTAAGTCGGGATGACCCCCTAGCCTTAACAGTGCTCTACCCCCAGTGGTATTCGTCCGAGGCTCTACCTAAATAGATTTCGGGGAGAACCAGCTATCTCCAGGTTTGATTGGCCTTTCACCCCTAGCCACAAGTCATCCGCTAATTTTTCAACATTAGTCGGTTCGGTCCTCCAGTTGATGTTACTCAACCTTCAACCTGCCCATGGCTAGATCACCTGGTTTCGGGTCTATATCCAGCAACTCGACGCCCAGTTAAGACTCGATTTCTCTACGGCTCCCCTAGATGGTTAACCTTGCTACTGAATATAAGTCGCTGACCCATTATACAAAAGGTACGCAGTCACACCACGAAGGTGCTCCTACTGCTTGTACGTACACGGTTTCAGGTTCTATTTCACTCCCCTCACAGGGGTTCTTTTCGCCTTTCCCTCACGGTACTGGTTCACTATCGGTCAGTCAGTAGTATTTAGCCTTGGAGGATGGTCCCCCCATATTCAGACAGGATATCACGTGTCCCGCCCTACTCGATTTCACTGATGATGAGATGTCGGTTACGGGGCTATCACCCTGTATCGCGCCACTTTCCAGAGGCTTCACCTGTCTCACTAAAAGCTTAAGGGCTAATCCAATTTCGCTCGCCGCTACTTTCGGAATCTCGGTTGATTTCTTTTCCTCGGGGTACTTAGATGTTTCAGTTCCCCCGGTTCGCCTCACTAACCTATGTATTCAGTTAGTGATAACACCTTATGGTGTTGGGTTTCCCCATTCAGGAATCTCAGACTCACAGGTTTTTACTACCTAATCTGAGCTTATCGCAAGTTAATACGCCTTTCATCGCCTCTGACTGCCAAGGCATCCACCGTGTACGCTTAGTCACTTAACCATACAACCCGAAGGAGTTTCGAGTTGTTGTTTAAACAACCAAAGTTGTCTGCAATTTTTATACATGATGCAGACTCGATTTTGCCGGACTCAAATAACTCTTTGTTTCCGCTTTTTAGAAAAAAGCAGAGGCAAAAAGTGGACTTTCGTCACTTCCAAGAACACTTGAATGTGTGTTGGTACCTAAAACCATAGTTTTAGGATTTGAGAACTTTTAATTTGAATAACAACGCATCTCAAAGAGATGGGGATTGTTGTTATTCGTCAGCTTTCCAAATTTTTAAAGAGCAAATCACTTCCAAAGAAGTAACCATTTTTAAGAGCACTTAAGGCTTTCTATTTCAAAAAGAAATGCGCTTAAAGATGGTGGAGCTAAGCAGGATCGAACTGCTGACCTCCTGCGTGCAAGGCAGGCGCTCTCCCAGCTGAGCTATAGCCCCATCAATGGATAAATCCATAAACAGTCATTATGACTGGGATTAATTTTTCTTTAGGCAAGGCAGATTGTGAGGCCGTGTACACCAGTACACAACGAGCAATCTAACGCCGCATAAAGAAAAATTGGTGGGTCTGAGTGGACTTGAACCACCGACCTCTCGCTTATCAGGCGAACGCTCTAACCACCTGAGCTACAGACCCACATTCTTGCGTCGTGCTTTCTCTTATTTCTTCGTCAGGCTGCGCTCTTCACTCAGTCACATACTGATGTATGCTCCTTCGCTCATCACTTGCCTTCCTCGAACTAAGAAAAATCACTTTGCAATAATCTCTTTTACAAACCTAATCAATCTGTGTGAACACTCATCGCAATAATCATCGTATAAGGAGGTGATCCAGCCCCAGGTTCCCCTAGGGCTACCTTGTTACGACTTCACCCCAGTCATGAACCACAAAGTGGTGAGCGTCCTCCCGAAGGTTAAACTACCCACTTCTTTTGCAGCCCACTCCCATGGTGTGACGGGCGGTGTGTACAAGGCCCGGGAACGTATTCACCGTGGCATTCTGATCCACGATTACTAGCGATTCCGACTTCATGGAGTCGAGTTGCAGACTCCAATCCGGACTACGACGCACTTTTTGGGATTCGCTCACTATCGCTAGCTTGCTGCCCTCTGTATGCGCCATTGTAGCACGTGTGTAGCCCTACTCGTAAGGGCCATGATGACTTGACGTCGTCCCCACCTTCCTCCGGTTTATCACCGGCAGTCTCCCTGGAGTTCCCGACATTACTCGCTGGCAAACAAGGATAAGGGTTGCGCTCGTTGCGGGACTTAACCCAACATTTCACAACACGAGCTGACGACAGCCATGCAGCACCTGTCTCAGAGTTCCCGAAGGCACCAAAGCATCTCTGCTAAGTTCTCTGGATGTCAAGAGTAGGTAAGGTTCTTCGCGTTGCATCGAATTAAACCACATGCTCCACCGCTTGTGCGGGCCCCCGTCAATTCATTTGAGTTTTAATCTTGCGACCGTACTCCCCAGGCGGTCTACTTAACGCGTTAGCTCCGAAAGCCACGGCTCAAGGCCACAACCTCCAAGTAGACATCGTTTACGGCGTGGACTACCAGGGTATCTAATCCTGTTTGCTCCCCACGCTTTCGCATCTGAGTGTCAGTATCTGTCCAGGGGGCCGCCTTCGCCACTGGTATTCCTTCAGATCTCTACGCATTTCACCGCTACACCTGAAATTCTACCCCCCTCTACAGTACTCTAGGTGACCAGTTTCAAATGCTGTTCCGAGGTTGAGCCCCGGGCTTTCACATCTGACTTAATCACCCACCTGCATGCGCTTTACGCCCAGTAATTCCGATTAACGCTCGCACCCTCCGTATTACCGCGGCTGCTGGCACGGAGTTAGCCGGTGCTTCTTCTGTCGCTAACGTCAAATAATGCAGCTATTAACTACACTACCTTCCTCACGACTGAAAGTGCTTTACAACCCGAAGGCCTTCTTCACACACGCGGCATGGCTGCATCAGGCTTGCGCCCATTGTGCAATATTCCCCACTGCTGCCTCCCGTAGGAGTCTGGACCGTGTCTCAGTTCCAGTGTGGCTGATCATCCTCTCAGACCAGCTAGGGATCGTCGCCTTGGTGAGCCTTTACCTCACCAACTAGCTAATCCCACCTGGGCTAATCTTGACGCGAGAGGCCCGAAGGTCCCCCTCTTTGGCCCGAAGGCATTATGCGGTATTAGCTATCGTTTCCAATAGTTATCCCCCACATCAAGGCATATTCCCAGGCATTACTCACCCGTCCGCCGCTCGACGCCCTTAACGTTCCCCGAAGGTTCAGTTAAGTCGTTTCCGCTCGACTTGCATGTGTTAGGCCTGCCGCCAGCGTTCAATCTGAGCCATGATCAAACTCTTCAATTTAAGATTTTGATGTCCATAAGGACTGACTCAATGAATACTGACTTCAAAACTCATTCTCACTCGAAAGTAAGAAGTAATTTTAAAGCTATTATCGTTCCAACAGAACGATAATGAATTGACTGTGCTGATACCGAAGTATCAATTGGTCACTCAGTTCATTGATAGTCATTGATTCCGAAGAATCAGTTTTTGATTTTACTTTTTATAAAAAAGTGAAAACCAAAAGTGGATTATCATCAACGAGTGCCCACACAGATTGATAGGTTTATATTTTTAAAGAGCGGCTTTGAGTAACTGTGAAGTTCATCTCAAAGCGGACGGTCATTCTAGCCAAATAACTGATAGTGTCAAACACTTTTTCCAGATTATTTTTTGAAGTTATCTTACTAACTTCCATGACCTTTTGCCGACTTCGTAAAACTCGTGGTTTTGCGTGACAACGGAGGCGAATTATAGAGATTCGGATTCGCTTGGCAATAGTAAAATATGAAAAACTTGCCTCTAACGAACCGTTAGGACATAAATTACACAAACCGAACAAAATAAGGCCAGAATCGTCAGATTCTGGCCTTCAATACACTAAGTTAACCAATCTAAAGGTTGTAATTACTGTTTGGCTGCTATTTTTCCTGCTTCCACCACAAGATTGATTGGTTTATCAGGTAAGATCTCACCGCCAAGAATCGCTTTAGCAAGTGGGTTTTCTACCGTTTGTTGAATCGCACGTTTTAGTGGGCGCGCACCATAAACCGGATCAAATCCAACCTGAGCGATCATGTCCAAGGCTTCATCAGAAGTATTCAGTAAGTAACCTTTGTCTTCCATTCGTTTTGCTAATCGAGCAAGCTGAATTGAAGCAATAGATTTGATATGTTCTTTTCCTAATGGATGGAACACCACACTCTCATCCACTCGGTTCAAGAATTCTGGTCGGAAGTGCTTACTCACTACATCCATTACCTCACTCTTGATACCTTCGTAGTCTAACTGAGCAAAATTTTCTTGGATCCGGTTAGAGCCTAGGTTTGAGGTCATAATCACTACTGTGTTACGAAAATCTACGGTTCTTCCTTGTCCATCAGTCAAACGACCATCGTCCAATACTTGCAGCAGAATATTGAATACATCTGGATGTGCTTTTTCAACTTCATCTAGCAAAATGACAGAATAGGGCTTACGTCGAACAGCCTCGGTCAAATACCCTCCCTCTTCATAACCAACGTAACCGGGAGGCGCACCCACAAGTCTTGCCACAGAGTGCTTTTCCATAAACTCAGACATGTCTATGCGAACCATCGCATCTTCACTATCAAACATAAAATGTGCGAGCGTCTTACACAATTCGGTCTTACCGACCCCTGTTGGTCCTAGAAACAGAAAAGAGCCAATCGGTCGATTCGGATCTGATAAACCAGCCCGGCTGCGACGAATGGCATTTGCCACGACGTCTACTGCCTCTTTTTGTCCAATCACACGTTTGTGCAGCACTTCTTCCATACGCAGAAGTTTCTCTTTTTCTGCTTCTAGCATTTTGGATACTGGAATACCTGTCGCTTTTGACAAGACTTCTGCTATTTCACTATCTGTTACTTTGTTGCGCAGCAAGGTCATTTCTTGCATTTCAGCTTGTGTGGCAAGATCGAGTTGCTTCTCAAGCTCTGGAATTCTACCGTACTGAAGCTCTGACATACGATTGAGATCGCCAGCACGTCGTGCAAAGTCCATATCCATGCGTGCTTGTTCTAGCTCCGCTTTGATATGCTGAGTACCTGAGAGTGCCGCTTTTTCGGCATTCCATACTTCTTCTAGCTCGGCAAATGCTCGCTCTTTTTCAGTTAGCTCTAGATTCAGTGAGTTCAAACGTTTTTCACTCGCATCATCTTGTTCGTTAACAAGTGCTTGCTGCTCGATTTTAAGCTGTATGATTTTACGCTCAAGTTTATCTAATGACTCTGGCTTCGAGTCGATCTGCATTCTTATACTCGACGCGGCTTCATCAATTAAGTCAATCGCTTTATCCGGTAACTGTCTATCTGAAACATATCGGTGCGATAGGCTTGCAGCAGCCACAATGGCAGGGTCTGTAATCTCTACATGGTGGTGCAATTCATAACGCTCTTTAAGACCACGTAAGATCGCAACTGTATCTTCTACCGTTGGCTCATCGACTAATACTTTTTGGAAACGACGTTCCAGCGCGGGGTCTTTCTCAATGTATTGGCGATATTCATCTAAGGTCGTTGCACCTACACAATGAAGCTCACCACGTGCAAGTGCAGGCTTGAGCATGTTACCTGCATCCATCGAACCTTCGCCTTTACCAGCCCCTACCATCGTATGAAGTTCATCAATAAAGAGAATGATGTTGCCCTCTTCTTTTGATAGTTCATTCAATACCGATTTTAAGCGCTCTTCAAACTCACCACGATATTTAGCCCCGGCGACAAGTGCTCCCATATCCAAGGACAGCACGCGTCGACCTCGCAACCCTTCCGGCACTTCATTATTGATAATTCGTTGAGCGAGCCCTTCAACAATCGCAGTTTTACCAACCCCAGGTTCACCAATAATCACAGGGTTGTTTTTGGTTCTTCTTTGTAAAACTTGAATCGTGCGACGAATCTCATCGTCACGCCCGATAACAGGATCGAGCTTACCTTGCTCTGCTCTTTCTGTAAGATCAATCGTAAACTTCTCTAGCGCTTGGCGTAACTCTTCAGCATTTGGATCATCCACTTTTTGCCCGCCACGGATTTTTTCAATCGCATCGGCGACCTTTTTCTCGGTAAGACCCACTTCTTTTAATAGTGCGCCCAAGGGACCTTTGTCTTCTAGAGCTGCAAGCAAGAAAACTTCTGATGAGATATAGCTGTCTTGTCGCTTTTGAGCCACTTTGTCACATAGGTTAAACATGTTCCCCATGTTGCCAGACAATTGGACATCGCCACCAATTCCGCTGACTTTAGGCAGCTTATCGAGCAACTCGCTGAGCTTTGAGCGAAGCTGCATAACATCGACATTGAGCATCGTTAGCAAGGGACGAATCGGGCTACCATTCTGATCGAGCAACGCCACCATAAGGTGAACTGGCTCTATATATTGATGATCACGGCCAAGCGCTAATGATTGCGCATCAGAGATAGCAACTTGGAATTTACTTGTAAAACGGTCAAGACGCATATCTGCCTCCATTAATTGTCGAGCAACTACAGTGGTCACTATGGTTACTGTAGCGGCAAAAAAACCAGCGCTATGTGTCGCGCGTCATATAACAATAAATGGATATTTATAGGTGGAATTTCAAGGGGGGACAGAGATTACTTCTCTGCGTCGATCCAAATGCAAGTGACTTGACGACCAGTTTTTCCATCACGACGATAGGAGAAGAATTGTTCAGGGTTGAGATAAGTACAACGGCTGTCACGGTAGATATCGGTGATACCCACTCGATTAAGTGCTTGAGTCGCGAGAAGGTGCATGTTGGCATAGTACTTATTGGCATCCGTGTCACTTGGACGAAATACTTGTTGAGCTTGCTTGTTTTGAGAGACAAACTCATCAAAAACATCTTGGCCAACTTCAAATGCATCTGGACCAATAGCAGGGCCAAGCCAAGCGATCACTTTTCCTGAGAACTTGGCTGCTGCTTTTTCAATAATACCATCAGCAAGCCCACGCCAACCAGCATGCACTGCCGCAACCTGTTCACCATTTTCATCAGCTAGTAGCACCGGTAGACAATCTGCGGTCATCGCTGCGCACACCACTCCTGCTACTGATGTAAAAGAGGCATCGCCATCCAGTACATCCTCCGTTGGCGTAAAGAGCTCTAACACATCACTTGAATGTGTTTGATTCAACCATACTGGTGCAGAGGGCATAGCGGCTTCAATGGCTAAACGACTTCTATTTTCTAGCACGCTTTGTTCATTGTCCCCAACGTGCATTCCGACATTGAGAGAACTGAAAGGAGACGATGACACGCCCCCGTCTCTCAAAGATGAGATAGCGCGAACACGCTTAGCAACTGGCCAATCAGGGACAATATACATCATTTAAAACTCGTCGTTTAGGCCGTGCAACTCTGTATCTGCACGCAATGCCTCGGTCATTACAACCATGTCGTCTGGAATTGGTGCGTGGAATTCGACTTCCTCTCCAGTAACAGGGTGCTCAAATCGAAGCATCGCAGCGTGAAGTGCTTGGCGATCAAATTGACGGATCATATCGGTTAATTCAGCTGAAGCTTCGCGAGGGATTCGTGCTCGACCACCATAGGCAATATCACCTAGAAGTGGATGCTGCAGATAGGCCATATGCACACGAATCTGGTGGGTACGGCCCGTTTCTAGACGCAGGCGAATGCGCGTATGTTCACGGAAATGCTCAGCAACACGATAGTGTGTTACCGCCGGTTTGCCCGTTGGTGTCACGGCCATTAGCGTGCGCTTGGTAGAGTGACGACCAATTGGCTCTTCAACGCGTCCACCAGCCGTCATACGACCAATCGCAATCGCTTCATATTCTCGCGTGATCTTACGTTTCTGTAACGCACGAACCAAACGCGTTTGAGAGCGAACAGTTTTCGCAACCACCATCAGACCTGTTGTATCTTTATCAAGACGGTGAACGATACCTGCACGAGGTACTTCAGCAATATCGGGGTAATGATGGAGCAGTGCATTAAGCACAGTGCCATCAGGTGTACCTGCTCCTGGGTGTACAACAAAATCGCGTGGTTTGTTGATGACCATAATATCGTCATCTTCATAAACGATATTCAGTGGAATGTCTTGTGCTTCCCAGCGTTCTTCATCTTCAAGCTCAGCCTGTAAAACAATCACCTCGCCACCCATCACTTTGGTGCGTGGTTTCGTGACGACTTGACCATCCATTGATACCTTGCCAGCCAATAGCCACTCCTTGAGGCGTGAGCGAGAAAAATCAGTGAACATTTCTGCAATTGCCTGATCCAGACGCTGACCTAATTGGCTATCTTGTACGGTTTGTGTTAACTCAATCTGTTGTGCCATATCGAACTTTTTTAAAAACTGTGAGACTAATGACCACTACTGTGGAAGAATAGGCGCTATTGTATCTGTTACAGTGTAGAAAGTAACGGAAGCGCAGAAAATATTTAATTTATGGATTGAACACCTGACATGAAATACCGCACTTTATCAGGCTTATTAGCAACTGCACTTCTTTTTGGCTGTTCGAGCAGCGAAGAAATTGTTCCCGATGTACCACCATCAGAGCTGTACGCTGACGCACAGGTAGCGCTGCAAAGCGGCAACTGGCTGACAGCGATAGAACAACTAGAAGCGCTAGACTCACGCTACCCATTCGGTGCGTATTCAGAGCAGGTACAGCTAGACCTTATTTATGCCTACTACAAAAACGATGACTTGCCTCTTGGCTTGGCGACCATCGAGCGCTTTATGCGCCTAAACCCAACACACGAAAAAATCGACTGGGTATTGTACATGCGAGGCCTAACTCACATGGCGCAAGATCGTAACTTCATGCACGACATCTTTAACGTTGATCGTAGTGACCGTGATCCTGAACCTGTTAAGGCTGCTTTTGCTGACTTCAAACGCTTGCTGGAACGTTACCCTGATAGTCAATATGCCAATGACGCACGTAAACGCATGCTTTCGCTGACTAACCGTCTAGCGGAATACGACCTAGCAACGGCAGACTTCTACATCCGCCGTGAGGCATGGATTGCTGCTATCAATCGCGCTCAAGAGCTACAACGAACCTTCCCTGAAACAGAAGCAGCACGTAAGTCATTGCGATTACAACTCAAAGCCTATGAAATGCTTGGGCTAGAAGAGCCAGCACAACGTACCCGCGAACTTATCGAGTTGAACCCAATCTAATCATAGAGCGTGACTCTACTTACTAATTCAACGGTGGCCTATGGCCGCCGTTTTTTATTCTCGTTTATGACCTTGCTGATACCAAACTTTATTATTAACCTTTAGTTAACATCGTAATAAAGTCGAGGTCATTGTGATTCGTTCACTCAGTTTGTTCTTGTGCTGTGGCTTGTTGTCACTGAGTGCGTGGGGATTATCACTTTCTCCGCTGCAAAAAGACCCTTACCTAGGTGATATGGAAACCTTTGTTGATAAAGGGGTGGTAAGAGTGCTCGTCGCGGCCGATTTAGGCTTCTACTACATTGAAGGCGGACGCCCAAAAGGCATTATCGCTGAGCTTCTATATAACTATGAACTGCAACTTAAAAAGCGCTCATCCTTGTTAAAAGTTCAGATCATCCCTGTAGCAAGAGATGAACTGATCCCATCCTTGACAAAAGGCTTTGGCGATCTCGCTGTTTCAAACCTTACCGTTACTCCCAAGCGTGAGCTGCAAGTCGACTTCAGCGCTCCTCTGTCCGATAAAGTACAAGAGCTGTTTATCTCTAACAAAAAACACTCACCCATTACTGAAATCGCACAACTCAGTGGCGTAAAAGTATGGGTGAGAAGCAGCTCAAGTTACTTCGAAAGCTTACAAAAAATTAATGCACAACTCGATGAGCAAGATCTGCCTCCGATGCTGATCGAGTTTATTGAAGAAACGATGCAAGATTTCGAGCTAGTCGAAATGATCAATCAAGACTACATTACCCTGACTGTCTTAGATGGGCACAAGGCAAGGCTGTGGCAGGACGTGTTAGACAATATTCAGCTCCATACAGACTTTCCTATCAGAGAGGACGCAAGTGTGGCTTGGGCAATGCGTAAAAACTCTCCAGAGCTGAAGTCTTCGGTAAATAAGTTCATCAAGACAGCGAAAAGTGGCACTTTGCTCGGTAACGTACTTTATGGGAAATACATAGAGAATACAGGGTGGCTAAAGCGAATTCTTAACCCGAATAAGATTGAAAAACTAGAGTCGCTATCCGATGTCTTTGAAGAGTACTCACAGCTGTATGGCTTTGATTCCTTGATGATGTCTGCACAAGGCTTTCAAGAATCTGGTTTGGATCAATCTAAAGTGTCACCGAAAGGTGCTGTGGGCGTCATGCAAGTTCTGCCAAGTACCGCTAAAGATCCGAATGTGAATATTCCTGATATCTACAATGTGGAAAACAACATTCATGCCGGTATCAAGTATATGCGCTTCATTAAAGATCGTTATTTTGATGACGACACTATTTCACCCGACAACCAAGTTTACTTTTCGCTGGCTGCGTATAACGCTGGCCCGGCTAATATTCGTCGCATGAGAAATCTTGCCGCAAAACACGGTTACGATCCCAACCAGTGGTTCCACAACGTTGAGCTTATTACTCGACGTAACATCAGCCGCGAACCCGTCGATTACGTTGCCAATATCAATCGATACTACGTGATCTATAAGCAGCTTGAAGAGATTCACGAGCATGAAAAAGCCAACAATGCTGCGACGTTAACCACTGTGCCGAGACAGTTTGAAAGGAATGAAAAAGAAGATTAAAAAGTTCAAAATATGATAGTGATCTGAATCACAAAACTTGCTTGAGCAAAAAAACATCAGAAGAGAAGATTAGGCTGCAAAAAGCCCCTAAAAAACGGGAGAATTTTAGTAAGCACTCTTCTCAATCTAATGATATTTAGCCTTAACTCAACCTTTTTCTAGAATTCTTTTGCTAACACTACGGTTTTGATCACATTTGCCTAACACTCCAAACTTACCCTGCATTTAAGTGATATAGATCACATTATTTCGGAGTCAAAATCGTAATCTGGAGTTAACCCATGAGGGATGACACAGAGGAAATACAATATGAAAGTAAACATGACTGGCAAAAACATCGAACTAACCTCTGCTATCCGTGCCCATATCGAGAGCAAATTTAAAAAGCTAGAAAAGTGGCAAGTAGACATCATCAGCTGCCAAGCGACAATCAGTGAGGAACCGAATAAACAGAAAAAGATTGAAGCTGTGATTACTGTGCCAAAAGGTCAGCTCATTGCTTCTGCAAGTCAGGAAGACTTGTATGCAGCTATCAATGAAGTCGAACAAAAACTTGAACGACAACTCAACAAACTACGCCACAAGCCAGCAGCTCGTCGAACAGACAAGCCGGAACTTGAACCTGTTGAATAAAGGAAACAAATTTTTGAAAGATAGCGCCCACCAGGGCGCTATTTTTTTGCTTGACGCCCCACCCTTGCTTGCTTATTGTTAACACACATCAATCAATTTTAAATAGTTATGCAAACTTCACGATTTTTCTTTAGCCTCTTTTTTATCTGGTAATCCCGGAGGCTAAATCGTTCGCGTAGCAACATCATTTGAACAGAAGCCTCCCAAACGGGAGGCTTTTTTGTAAGGACTAGACTATGAGTGACTCTCAGTATTCTTTGGATGAAATTCGACTTCGACTCAATGAACTCGATGATCAACTACTCAGCCTGCTTTCAGAGCGAAGAAAGCTCAGCATCGAGGTGGCAAAAAGTAAAGTTCAAACCTCGAAGCCTGTTCGCGATGCCAGTCGTGAGCAAGAGTTACTCGTGAAGCTAATCAACAATGGTAAGTCCAAGTATCAGCTTGATGCGGAATACATCACCAAGCTATTTCACACTATCATTGAAGACTCAGTGCTACTTCAGCAAGCCTATCTACAAGAGTTGGCAAACCCAGATCATCAAAAGCCTCTCGCGCGTGTTGCCTTCTTAGGCTCTAAAGGCTCATATTCTCATCTTGCGAGCCGAGAGTTTTTCTCTCGTAAAAATATGGAATTGGTTGAGCTCAACTGTGAGGTATTCAAGGAAGTCGCTAAAACCGTAGAAAGCGGTCACGCTGATTACGGTGTTTTGCCGATTGAAAACACAAGCTCTGGATCGATTAACGAAGTTTACGATCTTCTCCAGCACACGACGCTGTATATCGTAGGAGAACTCACCTTGCCAATCGAACACTGCCTCGTCGGCGTCAGTGATATTCGTTTGGAAGAGATCTCAACGTTGTATTCTCATCCTCAGCCGCACCAGCAATGCAGTGAGTTCTTGGGACGCCTTAAAAACGTCAAGCTCAAAACCTGTGCTAGCACCGCTGATGCAATGAAAAAAGTTCAAGAGCTCAACCGACCTGATGTTGCTGCTATTGGTAATGCCTCAAGTGGTAAGCTCTATGGCTTGCAGCCACTTCAAGGTAACATCGCGAATCAAACCGAAAACCATACTCGTTTTATTGTTGTGGCAAGAAAACCTGTAGAAGTATCGACGCAGATCCCAGCTAAAACTACGCTGATTATGTCGACCTCTCAACAAGCGGGTTCTCTAGTTGAGAGCCTACTGGTTTTACAGCGCTACGGCATCAACATGACAAAACTTGAATCTCGCCCGATCATGGGGAACCCTTGGGAAGAGATGTTCTACGTTGACCTAGAGGCTCATCTTGATTCAGAGGAGATGCAGCAAGGCTTAATTGAGCTCACCAAGATTACCAAACACTTAAAAGTGCTTGGCTGTTACCCAACTGAAAATATCAAGCCTACCCAAGTCAAACTCAACTAAGTTTCTTCTCCCTGTGGCATTTCACTGTGCCGCAGGGGTCCTATCACCGCTACTTATTAGAAATAAACCTACTAGAAATTAACAACGATAAATTCGTCATATTATTGACTATTATTTCGTGACCTAGGTCTCTCAAATATGTAACTATCTCTATCTCATGTGGTTACTTATTGTGTAACTGCTCAAAACCCGTTCAAAGTTCACCAAGCAAAAGGAATTTGCATGGAACTCAAAACGCTCTGTTGTGCTCTCTCTGCCTTAATAACAAGCACCTCAGTCAATGCGACCAATTCACCTCTGCGTATCTACCTTTGGGAAGATACACTCTCTGAGAACGTCACTGATTTGTGGCATCAACACCACCAGCAGCCGGTTGATCAAATTCACTTTGACAACGATGATGAGCGCAGCCTGCTGATGTTAAACAGCAAATCGTTACCTTTTGATATAGTGGTTCTCGATAATGTCACGGCACAGATCTATGCCCGTCATAACATGTTCGAAGATCTATCCGCTTTAGAGAATCGTGAACACAACGCCCCCCGATGGAATGAGCTGTGCGGCACTCATGCCGTCCCTTATTTCTGGGGCCCTGTCGGATATGTCTACCGTCATGATTTAGTAGACAACCCTCCACAAACATGGGCAGACTTCATCAGCCCTTCACCTGAGCTAAAAGGTCACATTGGGTGGATAAAAGACAGTACCGAAACGCTGTTGCCCGCTCTCTATGGGCTCGGTTACTCACCCACCACCGATAATGAGTATGAGCTAAAGCAGGCCTATCAGGCATTAAACGCTCTTGCCCCCTCTATCCTCACCTTTGATTATGCGCTGAGCTATATTCGAAGCAATAGTCGATCTAACGATTTGAAAATTGCTCTTGCTTACGCGGGTGATGAATATTCCATGAACCGCTTTCAGCAGCACTCTCAATGGCGGTTTAAAGTTCCTGAAGGTGAACGATTTATCTGGACGGACTGTCTGGCGGTAAACGCACACTCTGACAACAAGGCGCAAGCAAGAGCATTTCTGTCCTTTTTAATGAAGCCAGAAATTGCTGCAATGAATGCAATTGATATCAGGGCTGCGACTCCTAACAAAAAGGCATTAAAACTGATGCCTCAAAGCTACCTGAATGATAAAAACCTAAATCCAGAAGAGCACTTTTTTGAACAGGTCAACTTTGACGAAGAGCTTTCAATTATCAATATCCGTCAAAGAGCCAGAATAATAGACAGCATAGTAAAACGTCATGAAGCTACAAACTAGAATCCTAATCTTGGTCGCGCCAGTGATCATTCTTAGTGCTGCTTTATCAGGGTATACCATCTATCTCAATCAAAAAGATGCATTATCCAAGCGTGAAGATAGCTACCTCGAGCTGAGTATGGGGAAGTTGGCGAGTCATTTTAATAACGCGATCTCCATGCTCAATAGCTACTCGCTTACCCTAACAAAAAGCGACATCATTCGAGACTATTACCTCAACTACGCCGACCCTTATCGCGAGTTGCAATTAGTGGAGCGTCTCCAACAGACGATCTCGTCACTAAAAGCGACACCAGACAGTTTTGTCGGTATTGCGATGCTCGATGATAAGCAACGTATCCGCTACTATTCAGACAATAGCGAAGAGCCTTTTTCCACTTTTGATCCACTATTGTTCCAGTACACTCGCACGATATACCGACAAACTAAGCAGAATTCTCATACTGGCTATACACAAAACCTACAGGGGGAAGGTGTCTTGGTGCGCTATGATGCGCTCGATGCCAACACGCTATCTCCACCTCTGAGCTACAACCATAACCAACTAATGTTTATCGTGGTCGTCGTGTCTCTCAACGAGTTCAATCAAGAGCGAAAACTCATCGAATTTGACAATGACAGTGCGATCTTTTTTAGTGATACCCCCCCAGACATTCACAATAAACCCTTAGCCCAAACCGTTGCGCTCATGGATAGCTTTTATGCCACTCTTGATCCCGCACAGTACATTTTTGACAACAAGCTTAGAAAGATGGCGGGGAATTTGATGGTGGCCTTTAGCCTCTCGTCACTATTCAGCATCTTGATTCTACTCGCGCTATTGTACCGCCATGTTATCCGCCCTATCGCCCGCTTAGATAAGCAACTCAGGCAAGTGGATAGTAATCAGCGCGACAATATCGAAGTGCTCTATAGCGACGATGAAGTTGGCCGATTATCGATCAGTTTTCACGATATGTATGACAAACTTGCTCGAAGCTATGAAAAAACCAAAGTATTAGCAGAAAATGACCAGCTCACTGGATTAGCTAACCGTCGTGTCTTTCAACAGCACGTACGCAGTGCGCTCGCCAATCTTAGTGCTGGTCAACACGCCTATCTGCTGTACATTGATTTGGATAACTTCAAATACGTCAACGACAAATATGGTCATCAAATTGGCGATCGTGTATTGACCAGATTTGCCACTCACCTCAATCAGTTAGTTGACGACTTTAAGCAACAAGGCATATTAACAGGCCTGCCTTCACGCCTATCTGGTGACGAGTTCGCAATCTTCATCGTAACCGACAGCGCGACCCAATCAGTCGCTAGAGATTTTGCTGATAAGCTTCTAGCGCCAATTCAGAACAAACGTTCTTCCATGATTGGCAACTTCCCTATCACCGCATCCATCGGCATTGCCAGCTACCCGGATGATGGCCATGAGATCACGACCCTGATTTCAAGCGCAGATACTGCTATGTACCAAGCTAAACGAGCAGGAAAAAACCAAGTGTCTTACTATTCAAAAGAGCTCGATCGTGTGGTGCAACGACGAACACAAATTGAACGAGCACTAAGAACTAAACAATTTGATGAGGAGTTTTCACTCACTTACCAACCCTACTATGACCGTACAGGAAAACACATTGTTGGGGTCGAAGCTCTATTGCGTTGGGACAATGACAAGTTGGGTAGCGTCTCTCCTGAAGAGTTCATTCCTATCGCAGAACAAATAGGGCTATTTGGCTCTATTGATCGCTGGGTGATAAAAAATGCATTCCACAATTTCAGTGAAATACAAAGTGCGTTCTCACACGATGTTCACCTCTCAATTAACCTCTCCTCTGCAGAGCTAGACTCTACCAATCTGGCACACTTTATTGAGGACTGTTTGAGTGTCTATGATGTTAATCCGAGAATGATCGATTTTGAGATAACAGAGACCTTTGCAGGTCAATCTCAAGGCTTCCCTCTGCTTCATCACTTGTCACAATTAGGGTTCTCATTAACCATTGATGATTTCGGCTCAGGCTATACATCGATTACACAACTTGTTCAGTACCCTGTTCAGAAAATTAAGCTCGACCGCTATTTCTTAGAGACCTTGATGATGACCAGCAACGAAAAAGTCGTTAAACCGCTTATCGACCTCTGTCACGCGCAGAATATGTTAGTCACTGCGGAAGGAATTGAATCAGAAGAGATGTTTACCTGGCTCGCGAATAACAAGTGTGACCACTTTCAAGGCTTTTACTTCTCTGGACCACTGAGCTTAGATGCGTTACAAATGAAAGCCAGTAATGTCATTAAACTCAAAGATAACCATGAAAAAAGTCATTATCGCCTCGCTTAATCCTGCGAAGATCCATGCGGTGCAGAGCGCTTTCGGCGCCGCTTTTCCAAATCAAGCCTTCGAATATCAAGGTGTGTCTGTGGCGAGTGGTGTCGCAGACCAACCGATGAGTAACGAAGAAACCAAGCTCGGTGCTGTTAATCGTGTGCATAATGCACAACGAGCCGTCACTGATGGTGGCTACTATGTAGGGCTAGAAGCCGGAATTGAAGATACCGCAACCTTTGCCTGGATGATTATTGAATCACAAGGATTACGTGGCGAGTCTCGCTCTGCTAGCCTGCTACTTCCTCCCGTTGTCATAGAGAAAGTTCGTAAGGGCAAAGAGCTTGGCGATGTGATGGATGAGGTCTTTGCGACCGATAATATTAAGCAGAAAGGTGGGGCGATTGGCCTATTAACTAACCATCAACTCACCAGAAGTAGCGTTTATCATCAGGCGTTAATACTGGCACTGATCCCTTTTACCAACCCAGATCACTTCTAGTGTTGATGACATAAAAAAGAGAGCCAAAGCCCTCTTCCATGTGCAATCAATATGTCTCGGCTATCACTATTTCAGAACCAATTGTTCAATAATCGCTTTCTGCTCTTCCGTCTTGGACTTAAGTTCGGTAGAGCCTCGAGTGATGGTCGCGACACCCACCCCAAGCATCTGACTGATTTGACGCTGTGACAAGTCGCCTTTTAACAACTCTGCGACAATATTCACTCGAGTCAACATCGCTTCGCGCTCATCTGGTGTCATCAATAGTGTTAGCAGCAACTCATGTTGCTCTTGATCTACAGACTCTTTAATCAGAGCAATAATCTCATCCCACTGGCTATAATCAGGTTTTGATGACATGAAAGCGATCCTTGTAATAACTACTAAAGCTCAATCTTAACGCCAGAGAATAAAAAATCCTATACCCAAACAATTAATAGCGGGCGTTAAGCTCCTGCTGAGTCAGAAAGGCATTCGGCTTGCCCATATTGCCGCGATAGTAAGTTTCAAACATCAAGATATTTTGCACATAACCTCTCGTCTCATAAAATGGGATGCTCTCTATAAAAGCAAAGACATCGAGCTGATTATTACTACGTTCACGCCACTGCTTAACACGCCCAGGCCCGGCATTATACGCCGCTAGCGAGTAAATGCGGTTATTGTCATACTGCTCCATAAGGCTTTTTAGATACTGGCTGCCTATCTCTATGTTCTTCTGTACTAGATACAACTCATCGCTGTTTTTGTAGTTTATTTTATATTTTCTCGCCGTGTGTTTGGCGGTGGCAGGCATGATCTGCATAATGCCGCGAGCACCAACGGGTGAGCGAGCATCAACATCAAGTGCGCTCTCTTGGCGAGCAAGTGATAGTAGAGTCACGACATCGAGCTCATGTCGCTGAGCATAAAAGTTAAACCACCACTTGTGTGCACTAGGGAAGCGCAGCGTCGTGTTATCCCACATTTTTCCGGCGATTGTCGCTGTCACTGTTAAGTGGTGCCAACGCTTAGAGCCAGCATAGGCCGCTAACATCTCTTTTTCTGACTGACTTACTCTGTTCAGTAAGTAGCGCCATTCACTCTTAGCCGCAGCGATTTTATCTCGCTTGATCAACTCTTCTATCCGTATCAACGCCTCGTTATATGGAGTCAAAACTGCATTATCGAGAGTTACAGTTGTGGTGGGATATTGATAGTCTCTGTTCAATGCCACTGCGGCCGCGACGCTGTAGAAATTGCGCTCACCCAGCAAGGATTCTAATTGTGACTGGGCCTGTTGAGTTTTGCCTAATGCCTTGTTTGCTCGAGCTTGCCAGTATGTCCAACGCTGTGAAGATTGATTGTCAGCAGTCAGTTTATTACTCCAATCAAGTACACCTTGCCAATCAGCCTGTCCTATCGCGAGTCGAACGCGTCGCTCGATGAGTTTTTCATTACTCGACGCCATAATGGCATTATCACGCCATCGCAACAGATCGTTATCTGTCGTATTCATCAAACGAAAAGCACTGTAGTCTTTCACGTCTTGAAGCTGTAATTGAGAAAGAAATCCGCTTTTAATCTTGTCGACTATTGACGGCATTTGAGCAACATCAGCTCGAGCCAGTTTCTGCAGGCTGATCACCGCTTGTTGTTGCGTAAATTCATTCGATGCTTGTTGCTGGGTGAATGTTGTGACCGATCGCGGTTTCTTGTTTAGCTCAAGCATGATTTGGGCTTGTTGCTTACCTTTGCTTGTCTCTAATTGCCTTGCAAGGTAACTCATCAAACTGCCGTTGCGTGCCTCAAAAGCCAATAGCATTCGCTGCAGAATATCTTGCTCTGTGCGCTGCCCTGAATCAGCCCACGCATTAAAAAGTGGGTCACAAGCCTCATTGACACTACTCCCACTTTGCCAAAGTGTTCTTGCGCCTGAATATGCATTGCCTGTTTCTCCCGTTTTCAGCTTTGCCACATAGAACTGACATTGATAGCGTTCACCGTTGGGGAGTGTCGATTGAAAAGTAAGCCAATCTTGCCAACGTTGCCTTTTGGCTAAAGCATCGAGGTATGTGGGACGAATACGGGTAGAAAAAGGAAAGGTATTGTGGTCGGATACAAACTGCTTCACCTCAGCGGGGGTGCGTTCAGCTAGGTCAACAAGAAAACTACGATAATCCACATAAGGGGTCAGCGGGTATGAGGCGATTTGTGAGCGCATTGACTGGTATCGCTCCACCTGACGCATATCCAATAACGCTTGAGCATCGTCATACAACGCTCTCTGCTCATCCAATGTTGCAGCGGCAGTGCTTAACGCACAAACGCTCAACAGACTATACAGCGCCAACCTTGCGGCACGTAATCTTTTCATCCTGAATTCCTTATCCCAACAAAAAGTTTTGCTGGTCACCATTACGCAACCAAGCGCATTAAAAGTAAAGAGCCAAGGTGTAACATTATTCATTTTAGAATAACGTTCAGAGATGATCGTTTTGCTTCACCAGTTATCTCTCACTCCACTATTTGCAAATCATTAGCGGATAGCTCCCCTCTAGTAACATCTTGGCTTGTTTTGGTATAAAATAGAGGTTTGAATTTGCAATCATATTTTTAGGAACGATCGGCAATGGCTGAATACGTATATACCATGTCGCGGGTGAGCAAAATTGTGCCACCTAAGCGTCAAATTCTTAAAGACATCTCTCTGAGTTTCTTCCCTGGTGCAAAAATCGGTGTTCTTGGTCTGAACGGTGCGGGTAAATCGACCCTGTTACGCATCATGGCTGGCATCGATACAGATATTGATGGTGAAGCTCGTCCACAGCCTGGCCTGAACGTAGGTTATCTACCTCAGGAGCCCGTGCTTGATGAATCAAAAACAGTTCGTGAAATTGTTGAAGAAGCGGTATCAGACGTTGCTGGCGCAATGAAGCGTCTGGATGAAGTATACGCAGCATACGCAGAACCTGATGCAGACTTCGACGCACTTGCAAAAGAGCAAGGCGAGCTAGAAGCACTTATCCAAGCGAAAGATGGCCACAACCTAGAGAACTCTCTAGAGCGTGCTGCAGATGCACTTCGTCTACCTGAGTGGGACCAGAAGATTGCACATCTATCAGGTGGTGAGCGCCGCCGTGTTGCTATCTGTCGTCTACTTCTAGAGAAGCCAGATATGCTGCTCCTAGACGAACCTACCAACCACTTGGATGCAGAATCTGTCGCATGGCTAGAACGCTTCCTTGTAGATTACACTGGCACCGTTGTGGCAATTACCCACGACCGTTACTTCCTAGATAACGCAGCTGGTTGGATTCTTGAACTTGACCGTGGTGAAGGTATTCCATGGGAAGGTAACTACACGTCTTGGCTTGAGCAGAAAGACGCGCGTCTACAACAAGAAGCCTCTCAAGAGAAAGCTCGCCAGAAGACTATTGAGAAAGAACTTGAATGGGTTCGTCAAAACCCTAAAGGTCGTCAGTCAAAATCGAAGGCGCGTATGGCTCGCTTTGAAGAACTACAAAGCGGCGATCGTCAGAAGCGTAACGAGACTAATGAACTGTTCATCCCACCAGGTGAGCGTTTAGGTGATAAGGTTATTGAAGTTAACAACCTGACTAAGTCATTTGACGGTCGCGTTCTTATCGATGATCTCTCATTCAACATGCCTAAGGGTGCGATCGTGGGTATCATCGGTGCCAACGGTGCGGGTAAATCAACACTATTCAAGATGCTAAGCGGCACAGAGCAACCTGACTCGGGTACAATCGAGATGGGTGAAACAGTTAAGCTTGCGTCTGTTGATCAGTTCCGTGATGCAATGGATGACACTAAAACAGTATTCCAAGAGATTTCTGAAGGCGCTGATATCATCAAGATCAACAACTTTGAAATCCCAGCGCGTGCTTACTGTTCTCGCTTCAACTTCAAAGGTTCTGATCAACAGAAGATCATCGGTGAGTTGTCTGGTGGTGAGCGTAACCGTGTTCACCTTGCTAAGCTTCTTAAAGCGGGCGGCAACGTACTGCTACTCGATGAGCCTACCAATGACCTTGACGTTGAAACGCTGCGTGCACTAGAAGAAGCGCTTCTCGAGTTCCCAGGTTGTGCCATGGTTATCTCGCACGACCGTTGGTTCCTAGACCGTATCGCGACACACATCATCGACTACCGTGATGAGGGTCAGGTTAACTTCTACGAAGGTAACTACAACGAGTATATGGAATGGCTCAAGAAAGAACTTGGCCCAGAGGCTGCTGAACCACATCGTATCAAGTACAAGCGTGTGACTAAGTAATTTATCATTACTGTTTGATTTTTAGACAAAGGCCGCTATTATTAGCGGCCTTTGTGATCTTAGTTCATATTTTTTGCACATTTAGCGTGTTACATTTGATGCTTCTTTCTCATTTAGTGAGCCAAGATTTATCTCTCAAAGGGTTGCTGTTGCAGCTGACCGATACACAAGGTCGGTTCAATACCGACATGCTCGTGCAGATAGAGTTTACTCTTCCTGGCTCAGATATTGTTGTGTCGCTAACAGCAAATATCGTTAACTTACTCGAACAACAGATGCGTGGGTGTATCACTGAGATTGACATTGAAAGTGTTAGCCATTTAAAACGTATCGTACAACTCAACGTCGGTGATGACCAACTCCTCCATCGTGAGATTGAACATCTTGCGCATTGGGGCAGCTGAATCAAAACCTAAAAGCTATGTCTAAAAAAATAACTATTTCTATTCCCACCAAAACGGGAAGCCAACAATTTTATCTTTCAAAAACCGGTCTCGTTAGCTCGATCATTATCGGCTCGGCTCTATTGTCAGCCACCGGTGTTTATGTCTATTCAACACAAAACCATTTAAAGCAGTTACGTGCTGACATTTCCGCTTATCGTGTCAAAACAGAGTTATCTCAGCAGCAAAACCTTGCCCTACTGACTGAAAACCAGACGCTAGAAACAGCATTGTCAGAGCAAGCTGATGAAGTTCACCAACTCAATCAAGATTTAGCTCGTAAGCAAGACGAAATAAAGGTGCTTGGGCAGCGCGTATTTGATGTAGAGTCGGTTCTGGGACTGACTGATGAAAGCGATGAGCCAACAGAACACCTGTTAGAAGCGCGCATCGATGCTGCTGCACTTGACTCCGCCGTGAGAGCAACACTGTTCAGGCTAATCCCGAATGACAGCCCTATAAACTATAATCGTATCTCTTCTTCTTACGGTCGTCGCACAAACCCGATTACTGGCAAAGTACACACACATACCGGCATCGACCTTACCTGTAATGTTGGTGAACCAATCTATGCACCTGCAGATGGCGTCATTGAAACGGTACGACCAAGTAAATCAGGCTTTGGTAACTTCCTAACCGTTCGCCACGCTTATGGTTTCATGAGTTCTTACGCGCACCTCCACCGCTTCAAAGTTCGCAGTGGAGAATTTGTCGCGAAAGGCCAACAAATCGCTACCTGTGGTAACTCCGGCAACTCAACCGGACCACACCTTCACTACGAAGTACGCTTTTTGGGACGCTCGTTAAACCCACAGTACACAATGGACTGGACACCTGATAACTTCGACTACCTATTTGAAAAAGAGAAGAAAGTAAACTGGGCTCCTCTTGTTGAACTGGTGGATAACTCGGTGCGCATGCAAGTTAATCTGACTAACACCCCGACAACTGAAGAATCGGTTGATACCGCAAGTCGTGGTGAAGAGCACACTCAAGACATCACTATGCAGTAGCGATTATTCGCTCAACTGCATACAAAAACATGAAAGGCGACCTCTGGTCGCCTTTCATGTTTCATGATCACTTATCGCTATAGTGAGTGCGCTATCCGCGATGAATATTATCATTCGCTTGTTTTAACAAGTTCTGACTTTCGTTCATAAACTGCTGAGAATAATCGCCAAACCAATCACTTACCTGTTCAAAGCTTTCGACAAAGTGCGCCTTGTCTTTACCATCTAGAATATCGAGAGCTTCTCCGAAACAGCGATGGAAGCGCTTGATCATATCGATATTCTCTTGCGATGAGAGAATGATATCACCGTAAAGGTTGGGATCTTGCGCAAACAGACGCCCTACCATGGCCAATTCCAAGCGGTAAATCGGCGAACTTAACTGCAATAGTTTATCGATGTTTGGATTTTCTCGGCTCAAGTGAAGACCATAAGCAAACGACGTAAAGTGACGTAGTGCCTGAATCAACGTCATTCCGTGGTCATGTTCACTCGCTTCAATCGGACACAAACTCGCTCCCCAAATAGAGAACTGCTCTAGTAACCACTGATATGCCTCTTGGCCACGGCCATCACAGTACACAATCACCTGTTTAGCAAGGCTTGGTACGTCTGGACCAAACATCGGGTGCAAGCCAACAACTGGACCTTCATGCGCCTGCATCATCGCCTGCAAAGGCTTACTCTTAATCGAGGTTAAATCACACAAGATACAATCTTTTGGCAAGTTACCCAGCTTTTCAATCACCCCTTCCGTTAGGTGAATTGGCACAGTGACCACAACCAGGCCTGCATCGCATAGTATCGCATCAGCACGGTCCCAATCTTGACTGCCAAGCACTTTGACGTCATACCCCGATAGGGCAAACATACGTCCAAATAAGCCACCAAGCTGGCCTTTACCACCCACAATTACCACTGAACGAAGTGATGGGTTCAAACACTTAAAGCCAGAGTCCTTCTCACTCGCATACGACTCGCGCATCGTACGACGAAGAATGTCCTCAATCAGTTGTGGTGGAACCCCTTTTTTCTCTGCTTCAGCGCGTCGTGAGGCAAGCATCGCTGCCTCACGGTCTGGGGCATAGATAGGCAAACCATGCTCGCTTTTCACTTCACCCACTTTCTCTACCAACGCCAAACGTTGCGCTAGAAGATCGAGCATTTGCTTATCTACTACGTCAATTTGGTCACGTAACTCGTTCAGTTCAACTGCCATGATGTTCCTTGCTACCTTCTTTATCCTTGCAAACGATTCTCTAGGAAAGGCACTAACTCTTTGTGTGCATGACGCAATAGTGCCTCAGTTGAGTCCCAATTGATACAGGCGTCAGTGATAGAAACGCCGTATTGCATTTCAGATAACGGTAGGTCAGATGATTGATTACCTTCGTTGATGTGGCTTTCAATCATTACACCGATGATGGACTTGTTTCCTTCACGGATTTGATGAATCACATCTTCAGCCACCAGCGGCTGACGACGGTAATCTTTGCGTGAGTTGGCATGGCTACAGTCCACCATCAGAGCAGCATCTAGACCGACACCTGCCATCTCTTGCTCACACTCGGCCACAGAAACAGAATCATAGTTGGTCTGTTTACCGCCACGTAAAATTACATGACCATTGGCATTGCCTTGCGTCGTTAACAGAGCAACTTGACCTTCACGGTTGATCCCCATAAAGCGGTGGCTTGAAGATGCCGCTTGCATTGCGTTGATAGCGGTAGATAAGCTGCCATCAGTACCATTTTTAAAGCCGATTGGCATAGAGAGACCACTTGCCATCTCACGGTGAGTTTGTGACTCGGTTGTACGAGCGCCAATCGCTGCCCAGCTAAAGGTATCAGCTAAGTATTGTGGACTGATTGGGTCAAGCGCTTCTGTGGCGAGTGGGATTTCCATCTCAGCGAGCTCAACAAGCAGCTGGCGCCCGACATTCAGACCATGCTCAATATCAAACGTGCCATCAAGATGTGGATCGTTGATCAACCCTTTCCAGCCAACAGTAGTGCGAGGCTTTTCAAAGTAAACACGCATCACAATGTAAAGTTGATCACTCAGCTCTTCAGAAAGCGCCTTTAAGCGTTTCGCATAGTCTTTGGCAGCGTCGATATCATGAATAGAACAAGGACCACAAACGATCAGTAAACGGTGATCTTTCTTATGGAGAATGTTTGCAATCGTCTCACGTGACTCTTGAATAAAGCGGCGGGCATTGTCACTCAGAGGGATCTTCGCTTTCAGCGCCTCTGGCGTAATCAACACTTGCTCATCACTAATATTAATATTGCTTAATTCACTTCTCTGCATAACCACACCTGTAAACTTTTAATTACACCGATAATCCTGTTAACGGTAAAAACTCTAACTGGCTCTTAAATTATCATCTCAAAGATTTATTGCAAGCGTACAAAATAAAAAACACCACGTAAAAATAAATTTACACCTTCAGCTTATTTACTTTTTGAGACGGCTTTCTCTGCTAAGTGATAAAAATTTCATTACTCTTTGCAGCAACTCCCTTATTTCACGGTCAATTTTATGGATTTAATTATCTCTTTGCTTCAGCAAATGTGCGTCTACCTCATGCTGGCGTATATGCTAAGTAAGACGCCTATTTTCAGACCGTTGTTAAGTGCCTCAGATCACATGAGCCACCGAGTGAGTGTCTATTTCATCTTTTCATCATTTTGTATTCTAGGTACCTATTTTGGTTTACAGATCAATGACGCTATTGCAAACACTCGAGCAATAGGTGCAGTGATGGGGGGATTGTTTGGTGGCCCTGTTGTCGGATTTTTCGTTGGCCTAACGGGTGGCCTTCACCGCTATACCCTTGGTGGGTTTACCGATCTCGCCTGTGCAATATCAACGACAGCGGAAGGGCTGATTGGAGGTCTGGTTCACCTGTACTTTGTACGCAAAAACCAAACCGAACAGATATTTAACCCATTGATGGTATTTTCCGTCACGCTGTTGGCTGAAATCATCCAGATGATCATTATCCTCATCGTCGCCAAGCCGTTTACTCAAGCTTACTCGCTCGTCTCAGATATCGCAGCATCGATGATCATAGCCAACTCTATTGGCGCGGCGCTGTTTATGAGTATCCTCCAAGACCGAAAAACCATCTTTGACGAATATTCTGCGATGTTTTCTCGACGCGCCTTGAGAATTGCAGAGCGTTCAGTGGGCATCATGGCGTCTGGCTTCGAGAGCCATAATGCTGAAAAGATCGCCAACATCATTTTTGAAGAAACCAGCGTAGGCGCCGTATCAATCACTGATAACCAAAAAATACTCGCTTTTGTTGGCATGGGAAAAGATCACCATGTACCTGGAACGCCGATCTCTTCTCAAAGCACGCTCGATGCGATGGCGCAAAATCGTATAATCTATCTCAATGGTCGTGACCACCCTTATCAGTGTACCCTCTCTGAGAACTGTAAACTTGGCTCCGCACTCATAATTCCTCTGAGAGCAGGCGACCGTTTGGTTGGGACTATCAAACTCTATGAGCCTAAACGAAAGCTTTTCTCAACAGTGAATATGACGATGGCACAGGGGATCGCTCAACTGCTCTCAAGTCAGATCCTATATGGTGAATATCAACAGAAGCAGAATCTGCTATCACAAGCTGAGATCAAGCTGTTGCAAGCCCAAATCAATCCGCATTTTCTATTTAATGCATTGAATACCATCAGCGCCGTGATCCGCAAAGACCCGACCAAAGCACGTAGCCTGATTCAGCACCTGTCGCAATTTTTCCGCAGCAACCTAAAGCAGAATATTGAGACCGTGACGCTGCGCGAAGAGCTTGCTCACGTCAATGCCTACCTCACTATCGAACAAGCTCGCTTTGCTGATCGACTCGCGGTAGATATCGATATCGCTGATGAACTACTTGATCGCCAACTACCAAGCTTTACCTTGCAGCCACTGGTTGAAAATGCCATTAAACACGGCGTATCGAACCTTCTAGAAAGTGGCCACCTGCACATTTATAGTGAGCCGATGAGTTGTGGCTATCGAATTGTGGTACAAGACAACGCAGGCAGCTATCAAGTACCAGACCAAAAACACTTAGGCTTGGGTATGCAGATAGTCGATAAACGTCTCGTTAATCAATTTGGTCCTGCGGCAAAATTAACCACAGATGTCGAACCTAACCAATACACACGAATGAGCTTTATCATTCCCGGCACGATGACAATATAGGGTGTAGTATGCTATCTGCTTTAGTGATTGATGATGAGCTATTGGCTCGCGAAGAACTATCAGAACTGCTTGAAGAGTCAAACAAGGTTAAAGTGATTGATACTGCAAGCAATGCCATCGAAGGGCTAAAAAAAATCAATCAGCTCAAACCCGATGTGGTGTTTTTGGATATTCAAATGCCACAAATTACCGGTATTGAACTACTCGGTATGCTTGACCCAGACACTATGCCGAAAGTGGTATTTGTCACCGCCTATGATCAATATGCCATTCAAGCGTTTGAGGACAACGCGTTCGACTACTTATTGAAGCCTGTTGACCCGCAACGTTTGGACAAGACCATTTGCCGCCTCGGCAAGGTTCATAAGAAACCAGCGGATATTCGCCAACTCGCACCTGAACAGCTAGTTCACGTGCCATGCATTGGCTTGAACCGAATTATGATTATTCCAGCCGAAGAGGTGCAGTTCGCCCACAGCGACATTACCGGTGTCCAAGTGCAAACCCGCGAGCAATCGGCGACCACTCAGCTGACTCTTAAGGTACTAGAGGAGAAAACCCCTCTGCTGCGCTGCCATCGCCAATATCTAATCAACATCAAATCGATTAAAGAGATTAAGCTGTTAGAGAACGGGTTGGCTGAAATCATTACATGCAGCGGCCATACGGTGCCAGTTAGCCGCCGCTATTTAAAAACCCTAAAAGAGATGCTCGGTTTCCACTAATTAAAAAGTGAGCTCACTTAAAGCTTATCGAGCATACGTGCCATGGCAGTAGACGCGTCTTTCCATTCTTGGCTACGTCTCAGCTCTGCTAAAGTAAAGCTGTTACGTTTTAGTAATGCTGAAGCTTCCACCTGTTGAATAGGTAAGCGATCTAATGCAGCAACTTGCGCGTCACGTTTATTGCACATCAATAACATATCGCAACCGGCCTCTAGCGCTTGCATTGCTCTGTCAGCAGGGCCACCCATAATGGATGCCCCCTCCATAGTCAGATCATCAGAGAAGACAATGCCTTTAAAACCTAATTGGCTTCTAAGGACTTCTTTGAGCCAAAAACTCGAACCACTTGCAGGCTGATCGTCATAATGTGGGTAGACCACATGCGCAGGCATCATGGCGTCCAATATACCAGTGTCGATTTGCGCTCTGAAAATCGCCATATCGGTTTCAAAAATGTTGTCACTGTGATTAAACGGTGTCTCTATGTGCGAGTCGGAAATCACGCCACCATGGCCAGGAAAGTGCTTACCCGTAGTGGCCATACCAATACTTTTCATACCGCGCATAAATGCGGTGCTGTGACACAGGATCGTATCGATATCTTCACCAAAAGCACGATTTCCGATGGCTTTACTTTGGTGCCCTTGGTCGAGCACTGGAGCAAAACTCAGATCAATATCATGCGCCATAACCTCGGCAGCCATCAGCCAACCAGCTTGTTCAGCGAGCACTTCTCCATTGGTTTGCTGCGCATAATGTTGCGCCGCAGGAATCACACAAAACTCATCGCGAAAACGCTGGACTCGCCCTCCCTCTTGGTCAACGCCAATAAGAATTGGTCGCTTAGCGGCTTGGCGCATTGATGCCGTCAACGCACTCAATTGCTCACTGTCATGATAATTGCGAGCAAACAAGATAATACCGCCGACACTCGGGTGCTCAATCACCTCACGGTCTTCAGCCGTCAGTTCATAACCTTCAACATCAATCCACAACGGTCCCATTTTTGACTCCAAACGATGATTATTTTTCTATCGATCGAGACTATTCACTTTGTGATTGCATTACAATGGGTTTCCGTTCTAGTTAAACAATTTTCCAGCAGGGATGATGATGCGCGAACTCTATATCGGTCTTATGTCAGGAACTAGCCTCGATGGTGTCGATGCGGTTGTGGTAGCAATAGATGATCACAACATTGAGCTTATTGCGAGTGATGAATACCCGTATCCCAACGCCCTAAGACAACAAGTATTGGCGATATGTACTGGGCAAAAGACCGATTTGCCTACGATAGGCCAACTCGATCATCAGCTTGGAAAGCTGTATGCAAATGCCGTCAATCATCTGCTCAACAAGGCTCAACTTTGCGCCTCAAATATCACTGCGATTGGCAACCATGGGCAAACGGTTTTCCATCAACCTCATGGTGAAGAAGCCTTTACCATCCAGTTAGGTGACGCCAACCTTATCTCTGCTTTGACTGGCATCGATACCATTGCCGACTTTCGCCGCTTAGATATGGCCGTTGGTGGCCAAGGTGCGCCTTTGGTTCCTGCTTTTCATCAATATCTATTTCGCTCTCGCCACAGCACGACTGTCATTCTCAATATCGGTGGCATTGCTAATATCTCAGTGATACCCAGTGATGATCATGTCATTGGCTATGACACAGGCCCCGGAAATATGTTAATGGACGCATGGTGCGAAACCCATATTGGACAAAAGTTTGACCAAAATGGGCAATGGGCTGCGACGGGCAAAGTGCTTCCAGAACTGCTTAATAAGCTCCTTGCAGACCCTTACCTTCAACAAGCCGCTCCTAAAAGTACCGGGCGCGAGCACTACAATCTTGCATGGCTGAATAAACAACTTATTGGCGACGAACTGCAGCAAGATGTTCAACGTACCCTGTGTGAGTTTAGCGCCCTATCGATCGCTAATGCGGTCGATAGTCACCAGAATGGTAATGACTGTGAACTTCTGGTTTGCGGTGGGGGAGCAAACAACCCTCTATTGATGCAAAGTATAAAAGAGCGACTTAAGCAATGGCAGGTCATGCCGACGTCTAAAAAAGGCATATCCGAAGACTCAATGGAAGCGATGGCTTTTGCCTGGTTAGCGAGACAACGAGTCCACAATCAGCCAAGTAATCTACCTGCTGTCACGGGAGCAAGCCAACAGGTCTCATTAGGGGTTATCTATCCCGCAATTAAGGAATTTTCATGAGCGATAATCAACTTCTCAATACCTTATCAAAACTCATCTCTGAAGGCCGAAATCCCGACACTATGGATCTCGACAACGTCAGTACTCTTGAGCTGGTGAGTAAAATTAATCACCAAGACAAACTCGTCCCGCTCGCGGTAGAGAAAGAGCTACCCAATATTGCCCTAGCGGTGGATGTGATCAGTGATGCGTTTAAAAACGGAGGGCGCTTAATCTACTGTGGCGCCGGAACAAGTGGCCGACTCGGCATCTTGGATGCATCTGAATGTCCACCGACTTTTGGTGTGGAAGAGTCTATGGTGATAGGCCTGATAGCCGGTGGACATGAAGCTATTTTTCGCGCGCAAGAAGGTGCGGAAGATTCTCCTGAACTCGGCAAAAACGATCTCATCAAAACCCAACTCACCAACAAAGACGTCGTGGTTGGCATCGCGGCAAGCGGTCGCACACCTTACGTCATTGGGGCACTAGAGTATGCCAATACTATTGGAGCTAAGACCGTTGCGCTGTCGTGCAACCCAGGGTCTGCGATTGCTCAGTGCGCAGAGATCGCCATCTCACCCGTTGTGGGGCCAGAAGCTCTCACGGGTTCGACACGAATGAAATCTGGCACGGCACAGAAGCTCGTCCTTAACATACTGACGACTGCGAGCATGGTTAAGATAGGCAAGAGTTATCAGAACTTGATGGTGGACGTCAAAGCGACCAATGAAAAGCTGGTCGCCCGAGCGGTTCGCATTGTGATGCAAGCAACAGAGTGCGATAAGGAGCAAGCCACTAAAGCACTAGAGGGCTGCGAGTATGAGGTCAAAACCGCCATCCTAATGCAACTCACTGGATTATCTTGCCAACAAGCCAGAGAGAAGATGGCTAAAACCTCTGGCTTTCTCGGGCAAGCGATTGAGCAATCATGAGTCTTTGTGTGTCTTACTCTCTTCTTTAACCAGTGCCACCAGCACCCACCCTCTTGCGGCGGGGTGCTTTCAATATCAGCAACCATTTGAATGCGATTTGTTCAATAACAGCTTAGGTCACGATTACTTATTGTACTCAGACCATCCACGCTGCCACTCCATACGAAACTTTTGCCCCTCTTCCATGCCTTCACATACCCCTTCATAGTATTGGCCAGATAAACCAATTTGGTAAGCAAAATTCGGATTACAATACTCGGCAACGCCTGTTAAATAGCCTTTATCATATTCAGACAATTCAACGTTACTGTACTGTTTTAGGTCGGCTGCTGAGCGAGAGGTATTTCCGCGCAATCCCTCTTGGTAGCCCACTTGATACCAATCCCCTTTTGCAATCAAATCTTCTGTTGAGGAAGCGCACCCTATCATTAACGCCGCAACACCTAGTACCATCAGCTTATTCATTATTATTTTGTCCTTGCGTATCCCACGCATCAATATTGTTAATATTTTCAATAACTACCACTCATTGTAGATAAAAACCACTCGCAACCATAAAAAACCACTTAATTTCTGTTACTGCCACTTAAATTTTGATGCGACCACTGACCTAAGCAGTGCAAGATAGTCAACATTCAGGCGCGTAACATAGGGGCATAACAAAATTTACACTGACCCTACACTAAGGAATACAAGCTATGTTGTGGTTTCTCACCTGTGTTGGCCTGCTTCTCGCTGGCTACTTTATCTATGGTGCCTTCATCGAGAAGATTTTTGGCATCAACGAAAAGCGTCAAACTCCCGCTCATACCAAAGCAGATGGTGTTGACTATGTACCAATGTCGACCAAGAAGGTTTACTTAGTACAGCTACTCAATATCGCTGGCGTCGGCCCTATTTTTGGCCCAATCATGGGTGCGCTCTATGGCCCAGCGGCAATGCTATGGATTGTTATCGGCTGTATTTTTGCTGGAGCCGTGCACGACTATTTCTCTGGCATGCTGTCGGTTCGCAATGGCGGTGCTTCTGTTCCAACTATCACAGGTCGTTACCTAGGCAATGGCGCCAAACATTTCATGAACATTTTTGCCATTGTTCTGCTGCTGCTTGTGGGCGTGGTTTTTGTTTCAGCGCCAGCTGGCATGATCACTAACCTGATTAATGATCAAACCGATCTTACGGTCTCTATGGGCACTATGGTTGCGATCATTTTCGGTTACTACATCATCGCAACAATTGTTCCGGTTGATAAAATCATTGGCCGCTTCTACCCACTATTTGGCGCACTACTGATCTTTATGTCCGTTGGCCTGATGACTGCGGTTGGTCTCTCAAGCGAACACACAGTCATGGGTGACTTCCAGATCAGCGACATGTTCACTAACCTCAACCCAAATGACATGCCTATCTGGCCTGCACTATTCATCACTATCGCATGTGGTGCAATCTCTGGCTTCCACGCAACGCAGTCGCCGCTAATGGCTCGTTGTATGGAGAACGAGAAAAACGGTCGTTTCGTCTTTTATGGAGCCATGATCGGTGAAGGTATCATTGCCCTGATCTGGTGTGCACTTGCTCTGTCGTTCTTCGGTTCTATTGAGCTACTAAGCGAAGCGGTTGCGAATGGCGGCCCTGGTAACGTGGTTTACAGCGCATCTTTTGGTCTACTTGGCGTATTTGGTGGCATCATCGCCTTCCTAGGTGTGGTTATTCTGCCTATCACTTCTGGTGATACTGCATTCCGCTCAAGCCGTTTGATTTTGGCTGAATACTTCAACATGGAACAGCGCTCAATGCGTAACCGCTTAATGATGGCAATCCCATTGTTCGTTATTGGTGGTGTCCTCACTCAAGTTGATTTTGGCATTATCTGGCGCTACTTCGGTTTCGCTAACCAAACTACAGCGGTCATGATGCTTTGGACTGCGTCAGCTTACCTACTGCGTCATAATAAGCTGCACTGGGTAACCACAGTGCCCGCTATCTTTATGACGACGGTTGTTGTGACCTTTATCTTAAATAACAGCACACTGGGCTTTGGTCTGCCAATGAACATCTCAACCATTGCAGGCATGCTGTTCTCACTTGGTGTTACCGCATTCGTAATTAAACGCTCGAAAGGCAAGGGGGAAGATGCCCTTGCTGATGAAGAGAAAGTACAAGCCGACACAAAAACGGCTTAGATACTCCATTGATTAAACACAAAAGGCTTCTTCGGAAGCCTTTTTTCGTTATGGGGCGTTTCAGCGAAAAGAGGGGATAGCAGCTAAACTTGATAACAAGCCAAGAACACATCGGCTATGGAGGTCACTATGTACAAGGTCTTGTTTATCTGTCGGCATAATGCGGGGCGCAGTGTTATCGCAGAGTCACTCGCACAACACTATCTGCCCAATGAACGATTTCATATTGCGAGTGGTGGTGTTGAACCGACTGGGAACATTAATCCACTGGTGAAATCCTACCTTGAAGATAACCAGCTTCCCATTCCTCACAACCATGCCCACTCCTGGGAGGAGCGTGTAGGTTTCGAGCCTGATATTGTCGTCACTCTGTGTGATAGCTTGCAGGGTGAGCCCACGCCAAGATGGATGGCGAATGGGATTCGAATCAACTGGCAAATTGATGCTTTTCCAACAGGTTATCACGCCAATAAAAACAGCCTCTATCATCATGCAGCGTTGGTCACAGAGACTCTCAAACCGCGCATTTTACGCATGAATGAAGTGTTGGTGGATGGTTTACCTAGCGTGCTCGTCAGTGATTACATGAAAAATCTAAACCACTAAATGCATAAGGGCAGCGAAACACTGCCCTTAGATTGATGGTCGCCCAGAGAGATCAGTCAACTTGTTTAATCTGTAGCTCTTTTGGCACCTCAAAGAACATGTTCTCTTCGCGGCCCTGAACCTCTTCAATCGTTTCTGCACCAAGTTGTTTAATACGATTTAATATCTTATTGACGAGCTCTTCTGGGGCAGAAGCACCGGCTGTCACCCCCACCTTTTTCTTACCTTCAAACCACTCAGGTTTCACGTCTTCTGGGCAGTCGGTGAGATACCCTTCAGTACCCAGCTTTTCTCCTAGCTCTTTAAGGCGAGTAGAGTTTGATGAGTTTTTTGACCCCACAACGACCAATACATCCACCTGAGCCGCCATCTCTCGAACCGCATCTTGGCGGTTTTGAGTCGCGTAACAAATATCATCTTTGCGTGGACCTTGAATCTCTGGGAAGACACGGCGCAGCTCTTCAATTACATCGGCTGTTTCGTCAACTGAAAGCGTTGTTTGGCTGACATAATGTAAATTCGATGGGTCTTTCACGATGTCTTTGAGCGTAGCTACATCTTTTGGTGTCTCGACGAGATACATCCCACCCGTTTCACTGTAGTACTGCCCCATCGTACCCTCCACCTCTGGATGTCCAGCGTGACCAATCAGCACCACTTCCATATTCTTGCGGCTCGCTCGAGCAACTTCCATATGCACTTTCGTTACCAATGGACAGGTCGCATCAAAGACTGTCAAGTCGCGTGCTTTGGCTTCTTTACGAACCGCTTGTGATACACCATGAGCAGAAAAAATAACGATGTTGTCATCAGGTACTTCATGCAACTCTTCAACAAAGATGGCTCCACGCTGCTTTAGCCCTTCAACCACAAAGCGGTTATGCACCACTTCATGACGGACGTAGATTGGTGGCTGATACATCTCTAGGGCGCGCTCAACAATACTGATCGCTCGATCAACACCAGCACAAAAACCACGCGGGTTTGCTAACAGGATTTTCATTTCACTACTCATGGAGTTTTATCTTCTTAATGGCCGCTATTCTACTGACAAAATTTCAACTTCAAAAGTCACATCTTGCCCTGCGAGTGGGTGATTAAAGTCAACCGTCACCGAATCACCTGCGATATCAGTAATGATTCCGGGAATTTCAGCTCCCTCTGGACCAGAGAATGCCATAATGGTGCCCACCTCAACTTCGGCATCGCCAACAAATTTAGCGCGATCCATATAGTGGATATGATCTGGGTTCGGTTGACCAAAAGCATCATCAGCTTTTAGAACAATCGCTTTTTTATCGCCTTGCTTAAGTCCTAACAGGCACTTTTCAAAGTTCTCACTCAAGCTACCATCACCGATGATGCACTTGGCTGGCTTACCCATGTTTTGAGTACTGTCTGCGACAGAGCCATCTTTCAATTTAATGGTGAAATGTAGTGTCACCGCTGAATCTTGGGAAATGATACTCACGTTACTGCTTCCTTGTGACTGATTGGTACTGTTATTGAAAACACGTCCCCCGTTATATAAAAAAGCGCCATCCGAATCAACGGACAGCGCTTGGGGATATTATGGTAATTGAGGTTTAATCACTTTTCTTATCGCTGCGGAAGCTATCGATAATGATCATCGCAGCACCTATGCATATGGCGCTGTCTGCCAAGTTAAATGCTGGCCAGTGATAAGTGCCCCAGAAAAAGTCTAGGTAATCGACAACAAAACCGTGTACGACACGATCAAACACATTACCAACCGCACCACCAATAATCATGGCGTAAGCGATATTGTTCCATTTCTCTTTCGCTGGCAGTTTGCTCATCCAATAGCTAAGCATGCCTGTGACAACAAATGCTATGGCAGTAAAGAACCAACGCTGCCAACCTGATTGCTCACTTAGAAAGCTGAACGCTGCGCCATAGTTATGAACATAAAGTAGGTTAAAGAAAGGCAAAACCTCGATGCGGTTTGACCAACCATACCCCATGTTATCCATCACAAAGAGTTTAATTGCGATGTCAGCAATAAAGATAACCACCGCTAGCCAAAGCCAACGAATCCCTGACTCTTTTAAGGTAAACGCTTTTTCACTCATAGCTCTTCCTAAAAACAACCCCAGTAAAAACTGGGGTTGTGACTACATTATGTTACTGACTGAATTAAGCGAACTTACGTACTTCGCCTTCACCATCAACGTTCGATACACAACGACCACAGATTTTCTCGTGACCTTCGATAGTACCTACGTCTGGAGTGTGGTGCCAACAACGGTCACACTTCTCGTTTTCCGTTGCGTTAACTTCAACCAGCAAACCTTCGATATCAGTCACTTGAGCAGCGTCTGTTTTTTCACTTAGAGGCTTAACTGTCGCCGCTGACGTCAACAGAACAAAACGAAGCTCATCGTCTAGCTTGTTGATCTTCGCTGCGAGTGCGTCTTCGACAAATAGAGTCACCTCAGCTTGCAGTGAACCACCAATTGTTTTGTCGGCACGAGCCGCTTCTAGTAGCTTGTTCACTGCACCACGAACCGCTTGGATCTCAGCCCAGAACTCATTATTTAGCTCTTCGCCTTCAACTAAGCCGAATAGACCTTCGAACCATTCGCCAGTGAAGACGAACTTGTCACGTTGGCCTGGCATCTCGTTCCAGATCTCATCTGCAGTAAACGACATGATTGGCGCCATCCAACGAACCAGTGCTTCTACGATGTAGTAAAGTGCAGTCTGGCAGCTGCGTTGAGCGTGACCACCCTTCTTCGCTGTGTACTGACGGTCTTTGATTACGTCTAGGTAGAATGAACCCATTTCGATAGAACAGAACTGCATTAGGCGCTGCGTTACCGCATGAGTGTTGTACTCACCGTAAGCTTTAACAATCTCTTCTTGAGCGGCTAGAGCACGACCTACAGCCCAGCGATCAAGTGCCACCATTTCTTCTGCAGGGACAATATCTGTCTCTGGGTTAAAGCCGTTAAGGTTCGCTAGGAAGAAACGCGCAGTGTTACGGATGCGACGGTATGCATCAGCAGAACGTTTTAGGATTTCATCTGAAACCGCAACTTCACCAGTGTAGTCTGTTGACGCTACCCATAGACGCAGAATGTCTGCACCTAGCTTGTTAGTCACATCTTTAGGTGCAACCACGTTACCGATAGATTTTGACATCTTGCGGCCGTGACCATCAACAACAAAGCCGTGTGTCAGCACTTGCTTGTATGGCGCTTCATCTTTCATCGCAATAGATGAAATCAGAGAAGACTGGAACCAACCACGGTGTTGGTCAGACCCCTCTAGGTATAGGTCTGCACTGTTACCGTTGTACTCTTCACGAGAGTCAACCACAGAGAAGTGAGTCACACCAGAATCGAACCATACGTCCAGCGTATCAAGCACTTTCTCGTAGTTATCAGCATCTGTACCAAGTAGTTCTGCTGCGTCTACATCCCACCATGCTTGAATGCCTTTCTCTTCAACCAGCTTAGCTACTTTTTCAATCAGCTCTAGCGTGTCAGGGTGCAGTTCCGCTGTCTCTTTATGTACAAACAGAGCAATTGGCACACCCCAAGTACGTTGACGAGAGATACACCACTCAGGGCGACCTTCAATCATGCCTTCAATGCGGCTTTCACCCCACTCAGGCATCCACTCAACACTCTTGATTGATTCAAGTGCTTTTGCTCGCAGGCCAGCTTGGTCCATAGAAACGAACCACTGTGGCGTTGCACGGAAGATAATTGGCGTCTTATGGCGCCAGCAGTGTGGGTAGCTGTGCTCATAAGCGTGGTGATGCAATAAAGCACCTTTATCTTTCAGTACTTCAACAACAGCATCATTCGCTTTAAATACGTGTTGGCCTGCAAATAATTCTGTATCAGGTAGATAAACACCGTTTGAACCAACAGGGTTTGCCACTTCAAGGTCGTATTTTTGACCTACCGCGAAGTCTTCTTGACCGTGACCTGGTGCTGTGTGAACCACGCCTGTACCAGAATCTGTTGTTACGTGATCGCCAAGGATCGCCGGAACAGTAAAGTCATAGAACGGATGATTGAACTGAGACAATTCAAGATCGGCACCTTTAGCAAAACCTAGGTTGTGGAAATGCTCAATACCAGCGCGATCCATTACGTCTTTTGCAAGCTCAGAAGCGACGATGATGCGCTCTGCATTGTCACCCTCAGTCTGGATTAGCACGTACTCAAGATCATCACGTAAACAAACTGCACGGTTTGCAGGAAGTGTCCATGGCGTCGTTGTCCAGATAACGATTGAGATGTCACCTTGACCTTGATGCTCGCCCGCTAGATCAAACTTCGAGATCAGCGCTGCTTCATCTGCCGCTTTAAAGCGAACGTCAATCGATGGCGAGACTTTATCTTTATATTCTACTTCCGCTTCTGCCAATGCAGAGCCACAGTCAGTACACCAGTGTACTGGCTTGAAGCCTTTTAATAGGTGGCCGTTAGACGCGATCTTACCCAAAGCGCGGATAATGTTCGCTTCGGTATCGAAGTCCATCGTGCGGTATGGTTTGTCCCACTCGCCCATGATACCAAGACGCTTAAAGCTCTCTTTTTGACCTTCAACCTGACCCGCGGCGTACTTACGACACTCTTCACGGAACTCAGCAGCAGAGATTTTTTGGCCTGGTTTGCCTTTTTTCTTCTCTACCATTAGTTCGATTGGTAGACCGTGACAGTCCCAACCAGGAATGTACGGTGCATCAAAACCAGAAAGTGTTTTGGATTTAATAATAATGTCTTTAAGAATCTTGTTTAATGCGTGACCAATATGGATGTCACCATTCGCGTATGGAGGGCCATCATGCAGAACGAAAGATTTTTTGCCTTTCTTCGCTTCACGGATTGCGCCGTAAAGGTCTTCTTTGTACCAACGCTTAAGCATTTCTGGCTCACGATTCGCCAGATTACCGCGCATTGGAAACCCTGTTTCAGGTAAGTTCAGGGTATCTTTATACTCACTCATCGATTCTTAATTCCGTTGTGTTGGGTGACAGTTAGACATTATGCCAAGTGGCGAACTAAACCACTTGGTCTTGCTGACGCAGCCACACCCTTGCTGCTTCAGCATCCAATTCAATTTGTTGCTTGAGGAGATCAAAAGAATCAAACTTCTTTTCATCTCTTAATTTGTGTAAAAGTGACACTTCTAATTGCTTACCATACAGATTGGCATGAAAATCAAATAAGTGCACTTCTAATTGCTGACGAACCCCATTCACCGTTGGGCGTTGGCCGATATTAGCAACACCACCAATCGGTGACTGCCCTATACCATGCGCCTCAACAACGTAAACCCCAGAAACTGGAGATACGCAACGCTTGAGTGGAATGTTCGCCGTAGGGAACCCTATGGTTCGACCTAACTTACGGCCGTGAGAAACACGACCACTGATACTGTAATCACGCCCTAGCATTGTTTTTGCGACAGTTAAGTCGTTAGTCGCCAGTGCTTGACGTATTGCTGTGCTGCTGACTCTCTGCTGCTGTAAGCAGAAACTCTGGGTACTCACGACTTCAAAGCCGTAGTCTCGTCCGGCCTGCTGCAGCATGGTAAAGTTACCCGTTCGGCCTTGACCAAAACAGAAGTCATCACCCACAACCAAGAACTTCACACCAAGTTTATTGACAAGTAGCTCTTTAATAAACGCATCAGCGGATAGATTGGCAAAGTGACGATTAAAATTCACACACAGCAATCTATCGATATCCAACTTACTCAGTTGAACATATTTGTCACGCAAGCGAGTTAAGCGAGCCGGAGCTTTATCTCGAGTAAATAACTCTAACGGTTGTGGTTCAAACGTCATCACTGTTGAGGGCAACCCCAACAATTTAGCCTGAGCAGTCACCTGCTCAAGAACCGCTTGGTGCCCTAAATGAACGCCATCAAAGTTCCCGATCGTCAGCACACAGCCGTGATGCTGAGAGGAAATATTATGAATACCACGAATTAATTCCATCGGAATCGTCTTTGACCTGCTAATCTCATTGCGTGAAACTGCCGGATTATATACTAAACAGCGTCAATCTGTCTTGTTTCATTCCGTCATTGCTTTTAAATGATGCAATCGAATTCCAAGTGCCAACAAGCAAGCCAGATAAATTACACCACCAGCGGTGATGAGTAAGCTTAGTGACATCACTCTCTCGCCCAGTGACCACTGCAACCAAACACTCATATCTTCAAGTAGCCACACCAGTAACGCAACCATTGCAATACCGGCAATGACCAATCGAACAACAAACTTGAGCGTGGTTGACGTCAGGCGATAGATCTCATCTTTATGCAATCCCCAATACAGTAGGCTCATATTGACAAACGCCGAGAGTGCAGTGGCAATTGCAAGCCCCACATAACTAAAGAACCACGCAAAGATAGCGTTAAATACCATGTTAGCCACCATGGCAATAATGCCAAATTTCACCGGTGTCTTTGTGTCTTGACGAGAGTAATAGCCAGGTGCAAGCACTTTGATCAGCATAAAGTTCAGCAAACCAGAAGCGTAAGCCACCAGCGACAATGACGCTTGATGGACATCTTGAGGCGTAAACTCACCGCGCATAAACAGGACCATCAGCATCGGTTTCGCGAGCACGATTAAACCTAACATGGCAGGAATACCGAGCAGCAATACCATACGTACGCCCCAGTCCATGGTTTGCGCAAAGCCTTCGCTCTGAGCATCGACGTGCTTGCGTGATAGAGCGGGTAAAATGACGGTAGCAATTGCGATACCAAACAGGCCTAAAGGAAACTCCAATAAGCGATCGGAATAATACAGCCAGCTGATTGAACCCGTTTGCAGAAAGCTGGCGATGAAAGTATCGAACAGCAAGTTAATTTGACTGACAGAAACACCGAATAAAGCAGGGATCATTAGAGTGCGGATTTTCACCACTCCTGGATCTCGCCAGCCCCACTTCGGCTTAACCATGACTCCTGCTTTAATCAAAAATGGGATCTGAAATAGAAACTGCGCCAAACCACCTAGGAAAACCCCAATGGCTAAGCCTACTTCTGGTTGCGACAACTGCGGTGCAATCAACCAAGCAGACAAGATGATCATGACATTAAGGAAAACAGGCGTAAATGAGGAAACCGCAAACTTACCTAAGGTATTGAGTATTGCTCCTGACAGGGCGACAAAAGTAATGAACCACAAATAAGGAAAGGTAATCTTTAGCATAAAGCTCGCAAGCTCAAACTTCTCTGCCGAAGGCCCGCCATTCATCCAATCAAGGAACCAGCCAAAACCAAACAGGGCAGTGACAACGCCCGAGCCCAAGACACCAATCAAAGTAACAATAGAGACAATGACTCCGAGCGTACCCGCTGCTTTTGCAATTAGCGCGCGAGTTTTATCCATGTCACCTGAGGCGTGATATTCTGTAAGAACAGGAACAAAAGCTTGTGAAAACGCCCCTTCAGCAAAAAGGCGACGCAAAAAGTTAGGAATCTTGTTGGCGAAAAAGAAGACGTCAGCACTGGCACCTGCCCCCATCAAGTTGGCAACAACCACATCACGTACTAGCCCTAAAACTCGTGATATCAGCGTCATAGCACTCACTATCATGCCTGACTTTAGAAGACGTTTACTCACTTTTACCTCGGATTAATTGCCACTAACGTTTACTACTCTATTTATAGTGACACGAATATCGGTCGAAGAGCAGATAAGTATTAGCATTGGTGTAAAAATACTGATAGAATCCCCGCCATCTTAACCGTGAAGACCTTTTCTTACCAAAATTTGTTTGGTATCGAGTGGTTTTTACACAAATCATTTGACATTTAAGCGCGAATTAGGCATAGTCCCAGCCCTTAAATTGTCACCGAACTAAGTTTTTGGGAGTTAGACCCTTGGCAAATAGTAAATCTGCTAAGAAGCGCGCTATCCAAGCTGAGAAACGTCGCCAGCACAATGCTAGCCGTCGTTCTATGATGCGCACTTACATGAAGAAAACTGTTGCTGCTATCGAAGCAGGCGACAAAGAAGCTGCAACTGCTGCATTTGCTGCAGTTACACCACTACTAGACCGCATGGCGACTAAAGGCCTTATTCATAAGAATAAAGCAGCTCGTCACAAGTCTCGTTTCGCTGCACAAATCAAAGCTCTTTAATAGAACATTTGGTTTATCAGTGACAAAAAAACCGGCTTTTGCCGGTTTTTTTATATCTAAATTTCGCTAAAAACACTGAAACCTCTGCCCAACACAGTACAGAATTACTGTGGTTCGCAATACAGTTGATGCAATACCGTAATCAGCGCCTTCACCTCTCGGCTCTTGAGTGAGTAATACACCGTTTGCGCCTCTTTTCTTGTCTCGACTAAACCATCTCGACGCAACCAAGCTAGGTGCTGAGACAGAGCAGACTGACTTAAATCTAACTGTGCGCTGATTTGCCCTACCGACAGTTCAGTATCAAGAAGCAAGCATAATATCTGCAAACGACGTTCGTTTGCCATTGCCTTCAATACAATGACCGCTTGCGCTGAATTTTGCTCCAACTGCTGCATATCCATGCTTGCTACCTTCTATTTAAACAACTCTGAGTAATCCGCGTCACAAATATTCTTCACTGCAGGGTGTTGAATCATTCGCTCAGCAAAGATGACATAGTACTCTTCTCGAATTTCATCCAGATGCCCCACAATTTGAAGTGGGAACTCTTTCTCTACCTCTGATTGATAGACTGTTGGTGCCAGAAATAATGCATCACTGTGATAGCTTGCAAAGGCTTTCATCAGCGCAACATCATCAAACTCACCTAAAATATTTGGCGTTAGCCCCTGGCGATCAAACCATTGCAGTACTTTGCGCCCCATCGCCGTTCGACTTCCTGGGATAAGCAATTTGCGTTTCTCTAGAATAGCAGGGAAATCTTTCTCCCCCACATGGCCGATTGAGAAGAAGCTCATATGAGACTCACCGAGTTTCTTACTAAAGAGTCCAGGGCTCTGGCTTGAGTCAACCGGGCAGTCAGACAAAATGATGTCTAGCTTATGCTGAGATAACTGCTCAAGCAGCATCTCGTGCGTCGATTCAAAACAGCGTAAGTGGATGCTGTTGTCTTGTGGTACCGTCGACATCAAGATCTTACTCACTAAACGCTTAGAAAGCGCATCGGCTACACCAACATCAAACAGTAGGTTGGAGCGTTGACTGTAGTTAACGATATCCAACATCTCATAGCTCAAACCAAACATCCGATCGGCATATTTAAATATCAGCTGACCTAACTCCGTTGGCTCAACGCTACGGCCGTTGCGCTTGGTGAGTTTGCCATCCACTCGCTCTTCTAGTGCCTTGATCTGCCCAGTCACTGTCTGAGGCGTCAGGAACAAAGCATCAGCGGCTTTCGTTACGGATCCTTGTTTGCAAACCATCCAGAAGTAATAGAGGTGATTATAATTGAGATGAGACATACGCTGAGATACAGCCCTAACCTGATAAATGAACCCTGCATTATACCTAACGTCTAAAAATAGTCAGCTAGGATCACAATCAATACCACTGCTCAACTATTCACCACTCTTCACAATTCACGCAAAAAAGCGCGTTTTCCACACGAATAGATGTAACAAGATATTAATCAGCATGAGAGGTAGGGAGTAATAATTCGGAATAACCATACACTAAGCCACACTACCACTCATATTTACGATAAGTAATGATTACTTGACATAAAATATAGGTCCAACCCTCATATGAACCAGGTTAAATCAACCAAACAAAAATCTTTTATATCAACATCTTGAGCAAAACAACCCAACATAGATCACCCTCAGAGCTCGTCTAAATAAAAGTGTCATATAAATGAAATATTCAATTCCTACTATCGCCGACAGATTAAACACATGGTCAAAAAAAGCGAACTGACCAAACGGAGATAATTATGATTAACCAAGCGAACACGACAGCAGCACCTGTGTCAGCTAAGACAAATTTACTGCGCTGGGCAAACTTGGCATTCATGTTGTACTTGCTACTTGTTTCGGTATCAATGGTAGGAAGTGGCTTCAAACTCGCAACAGGCGATCAAGCAAAAGCACTGTTTGAATTTGCATCACACCCGATTGCAGGTCTAATGATTGGCTTAGTCGCCACCGCTCTTACACAGTCTTCTAGTACAGTAAGCTCAATCATTGTTGGCCTTGTGGCTGGTGGTCTACCAGTACAGATAGCAATTCCTATGGTTATGGGTGCGAACATTGGTACCACAATGACCAACACACTGGTTAGCCTTGGCCATGTGCGTTGTAACACTGAATTTAAGCGTGCGTTCTCTAGCGCGACCATCCACGACATCTTTAACCTGCTGGCGGTATTGATCTTCCTACCACTAGAAATCATGTTCGGTATTTTGGATAAGATCTCTCACTGGTTAGTATCACCGTTCATGTCTACGGGTGACATCAGCATGAAAGGGCTTAACTTTATCGGCCCAATGACAAAACCTATTGTATCGGCAATCCAAACACCACTTGAGGGTATGGGCAACACGACAGGCGGCCTTCTTCTTATTGCATTAGGTATCTTCACTATTATCAGCGCGATTACTGTAATGGGTAAATTAATGAAGAAGCTGATGGTAGGTCGAGCTCGTGACATTTTGAAGAGCGCGATTGGCCGTGGTCCAATGCACGGTATCGCTTCTGGTACAGCTGTCACCGTATTGGTGCAATCTTCTTCTACGACAACGAGCCTAATCGTTCCGCTAGTTGGCTCTGGCGTGTTAAAAGTACGCGAAGTATATCCGTTCACTGTGGGCGCAAACATCGGTACTTGTATCACAGCACTGCTTGCGGCAACTGCAGTAACGGGAGAGTTTGCGGTCTTTGCTCTACAAATCGCTCTGGTTCACCTTGTGTTTAATGTATTGGCAACATTAGTTATCTTCGTTGTACCTGTGTTGCGTGAGATTCCAGTGAAAGGTGCCGACTACATCGCAGAACTGGCGGTTAAAAATAAACTCATTGTAGCGGCCTATCTACTCAGTATCTTTGTTCTACTGCCTGGGTTAATCCTAGCATTGACAGCTTAACGCATTCCCACTCTTCAAATGTGACAGAAGCCTGCTCTCGAGCAGGCTTTTTTTCGTTTCCGCACAACCAAACATTAAGTTTATGACAGTTATTTTAATGTATAAACCGAGCCAATTTAGTCATAACCAACACTAAAACCGAAACTAAATAGAGATAGCGTCATATTTATCCACCTTAAAAAACAAACACTTACAGACAGCTTTCTTTTTGAATTCATAAAAAATACACTTATTATCAATGCATTAGTTGAAATTACCATTATTCAATCACTCAAAAACATGAGTAACAATTCACTTCCAAGTGTTTCAAATTGTAATATTACTGAAATATTACAACTCTAGTATCTCGCTCAGATTAAACAAAACGGTCTATTGAGTATGAAGACCACGATGGAGAAACTTATGATTAACCAAGCGACCTCGACAGCAGTAGCAGGAGCGAGTAGCAAAAACTGGCTACGCTGGGCTAACTTGGCTTTCATGTTATATCTATTGCTACTTGCTGTATCGATGGTAGGTAGTGGGTTTAAGATGGCGACTGGCGACCAAGCCAAAGTACTATTTGAGTTTGCATCACACCCTGTTGCTGGACTTATGATTGGTTTGGTAGCGACTGCACTAATTCAATCATCGAGTACTGTCACATCGATCATTGTCGGTCTTGTAGCGGGTGGTTTACCCGTTGAAACGGCAATCCCTATGGTAATGGGCGCAAACATCGGTACAACCGTCACTAACACTTTGGTTAGCCTTGGTCACGTTCGTTGCCAAGAGGAGTTTAAGCGTGCATTTGCGAGTGCAACAATTCATGACTTCTTCAACCTACTTGCGGTAGCGATCTTCCTACCACTCGAGATGATGTTTGGCATCTTAGACAAGATTTCACACTGGTTGGTCTCACCGTTCCTATCAACGGGTGATATGAGCATTAAGAGCTTAAACTTCATCAAACCAATTACGAAACCTGTTGTGAGTGCGATTCAAGAGCCACTATCATCTTTCGGCTCGACAATCGGTGGTGTAGCACTTATTGCACTCGGTATTGCTGTTGTCTTTGTCTCTATTACATTTATGGGTAAATTGATGAAGAGCCTAATGGTTGGTCGCGCTCGTGACATCCTAAAAGGTGCAATTGGTCGTGGTCCTCTACACGGAATCGTATCGGGTTCAATTGTCACTGTTCTCGTACAGTCTTCTTCAACAACAACTAGCTTGATGGTCCCACTTGTGGGTTCAGGTGTATTGAAAGTACGTGAGGTTTACCCATTCACTTTAGGCGCGAACATCGGCACGTGTATTACAGCACTGCTTGCAGCAACAGCAGTATCAGGCGAGTTTGCAGTGTTTGCTCTACAGATTGCCTTAGTGCACCTCGTATTCAACATCCTAGCGACAGTGTTTATCTACGGCATCCCATTCCTGCGAGAGCTACCTGTGAAAGGCGCTGACCTCATCTCAGATATGGCAGTGAAGAACAAAACCGTAGTTGCCGCTTACCTAGCCTCCGTGTTTGTGGTTATGCCGGGCTTGATTCTAGCACTAACCGCGTAGTCACTGACAAAGACATCACTTTATATCGACAAGAGCTCGTCACAATGACGGGCTCTTTTTATTGATAAGGGACTAAGTGCTGTTTTATAAAATCAACAACGACAACAACTAATGTCACCAACGAAAAAAGGATCCATACCTATGTCAACTCAAAAGGAAATTCGCCTAATTGCTCGCCCAGATGAAAGAGGTATTGGTGCACACTTATTTGAACTTGCACAGACACCTGTTCCGAGCGTGAAAGCAGGTGAAGTGCTCATCAAACAAACTCATATGTCACTCGACCCTGCAATGATTGGCTGGATGCACCCTGATACTGAAAGTTATATTCCCCCGGTCGCTCTGGGTGATGTCATGCGATCAAGTGGTTTTGGTGAGGTGGTTGAGTCGCAGCACCCTGATTTCTCTGTGGGGGATAAAGTTCTCGGTATGATGGGATGGCGAGAATACTTCGTTTCAAACGGCCAAGGCATTAACAAGCTCCAAGCCGATATGAATGCTGAGATGGCTCTTTCGGTATTTGCACTTCCAGGACTGACCGCAACACAGGGTTTGTTCAATATCGGCAAACCACAAGCAGGCGAAACATTGGTTGTTACTGGTGCAGCCGGTTCAGTCGGTTCGATTGTAGGACAACTTGCAAAAGCTGATGGCTTACGAGTGATTGGTGTCGTTGGGAGTGAAGAAAAGGCGGACTGGATAGTCAATGAACTTGGGTTTGATGGCGCGATCAACTATAAGTCCGAACACTTATCTCAACAGCTCACTGAGCTAACACCTGATGGCATCGATGTGTTCTTTGAGAATACTGGCGGCCCAATCCAGCATCATATTTTTGAACGCATGAACACCCATGGTCGCATTGTGGTATGTGGCATGATTGCTGACTACACAACGAATGAGCCTGCACTTGCACCCAATTGGATACCGATGATCAAAAAGCGTCTCACTATGCAAGGGTTTGCCATGCCTGATCACTTCCATCAAGTGCCACAACTATTAGAAAAACTCACGCCGTACGTCATGCAAGGAAAAGTGAAATACCGCGCTCACACACTGCAAGGCTTAGAAAGTGCAATGGAAGGACTCAATTTGTTCTTCAGTGGCGAGAACAAAGGAAAACTAATCGTCGAGCTATAAACCGCATTTAGCCCAACAAAAAGCCCGCTCAATTTGAGCGGGCTTCGTTATTTAACAGGGTATTGTTGGATTAAGCGTTCTTAATCTGAGCGTGTAGCTCTTGTACCGAAGTTACTGTCGATTTCGCATCAGCAGTGTGTGCCATACATGTTGCAAACGCCGCATTTAGCGTTGTTGTGTAGTTCACTTTCTCTGCTAGAGCGCCACGACGCAGTACTTTAGAGTCTTCAATCGCTTGACGACCTGCTGCCGTGTTCACGATATAGGTGTACTCATTGTTCTTGATACGGTCAAGAATGTGTGGACGACCCTCGTGTACCTTGTTCACTAGGCGTGGGTTGATACCCGCCTCACCAAGGATTACCGCAGTACCGTGTGTTGCATCTAGCTGGTAGCCAAGCTTCGTTAGCTTAGACGCTAGGTCTACTACGCGCTGCTTGTCGCCTTCACGAACAGACAGTAGTGCACGACCACCTTCTGGGTAAACATTGCCACAACCTAGTTCTGCTTTCGCGTAAGCTTCAGCAAACGTCGCACCAACACCCATAACCTCACCAGTAGAGCGCATTTCTGGGCCTAACAGTGGGTCAACACCTGGGAATTTGTTGAACGGCAGTACGACTTCCTTAACAGAGTAGTAAGGTGGGATGATCTCTTTAGTGAAGCCTTGAGCTTCTAGAGACTGGCCCGCCATTACACGTGCTGCAATCTTCGCGATTGGCGCACCTGTTGCTTTAGATACGAACGGTACTGTACGTGCAGCACGTGGGTTTACTTCAATGAGGTAAACCTTGTTGTTCTTAACAGCAAACTGCGTGTTCATTAGACCGCGTACACCCAGCTCAAACGCTAGCTTTTCAACTTGCTCGCGCATTACGTCTTGGATTTCTGCGCTTAGCGTGTACGCAGGAAGAGAACATGCAGAGTCACCAGAGTGAACACCTGCTTGCTCGATGTGCTCCATGATACCGCCGATTACGACACGCTCACCGTCACAGATAGCATCGATGTCCACTTCTACTGCGTCATCTAGGAAGCTATCAAGAAGAACTGGAGATTCGTTCGATACGCTTACTGCTTCGTTGAAGTAACGACGTAGGTCTTGCTCGTCGTATACGATTTCCATCGCACGACCACCAAGTACGTAAGAAGGACGCACAACCAGTGGGAAGCCGATTTCGCGAGATTTCTCCACCGCTTGCTCCATTGTTGTTACTGTCGCGTTCTCTGGCTGAAGCAGACCTAGACGGTCAACCGCAACTTGGAAACGCTCACGGTCTTCTGCTCGGTCGATTGCGTCAGGGCTAGTACCGATGATTGGCACGCCAGCCGCTTCAAGTGCGCGAGCCAGTTTCAGTGGTGTTTGACCACCGTACTGAACGATAACGCCAGTTGGTTTCTCAACGCGAGCGATAGCGAGAACATCTTCCAGTGTTACTGGTTCGAAGTACAGACGATCAGATGTGTCGTAATCTGTTGATACTGTCTCTGGGTTACAGTTCACCATGATGGTTTCGTAACCGTCTTCACGCAGTGCTAGAGACGCGTGTACACAACAGTAGTCAAATTCAATACCTTGACCGATACGGTTTGGACCGCCACCAAGGATCATGATCTTCTTCTTGTCTGATGGGTTCGCTTCACACTCGTCATCGTAAGATGAGTACATGTAAGCAGTATCAGAAGAGAACTCAGCCGCACAGGTATCTACACGTTTGTAGACTGGGTGAATATCGTACTGGTCGCGTAGACGACGAATTTCACTTTCAGAAACACCTAGAATCTTAGATAGGCGCGCGTCAGCAAAACCTTTACGCTTAAGCTTGTTCAACGCTTCTTTGTTGAGACCAGCAAAGCCTTTCGCTTTCAGCTCTTGCTCTAGTTTCACGATGTCTTCGATTTGAACTAGGAACCAGCGGTCAATTTGCGTTAGGTTGAATACGCCATCTACAGACATACCTGCACGGAATGCATCTGCGATGTACCAGATACGCTCTGCGCCAGTTTCTTTCAATTCGTGACGAATCTTAGTTAGCGCATCAGGTGCATCTAGGTCAACCATCTCATCAAAGCCAGTCGCGCCAACTTCTAGGCCACGCAGTGCTTTTTGTAGAGATTCTTGCTGGTTACGGCCGATAGCCATAACTTCACCAACTGACTTCATCTGTGTGGTTAGACGGTCGTTAGCACCTGCAAATTTCTCGAAGTTGAAACGAGGAATCTTAGTTACTACGTAGTCGATTGTTGGCTCGAATGATGCTGGTGTTGCGCCACCTGTGATGTCATTCATTAGCTCATCTAGCGTGAAGCCAACAGCTAGTTTCGCTGCAATCTTAGCGATTGGGAAACCTGTTGCTTTAGACGCTAGAGCAGAAGAGCGAGATACACGTGGGTTCATCTCGATGATAACCATACGGCCATCTTTCGGGTTGATACCAAACTGTACGTTTGAACCACCTGTTTCCACACCGATCTCACGCAATACCGCTAGAGATGCGTTACGCATCAGCTGGTATTCTTTGTCTGTTAGCGTTTGAGCTGGTGCTACTGTGATTGAGTCACCTGTGTGGATACCCATTGGGTCAAAGTTTTCAATCGCACATACGATGATACAGTTGTCCGCTTTGTCACGAACCACTTCCATCTCGTACTCTTTCCAACCGATAAGTGATTCATCGATAAGAAGTTCATTAGTCGGAGAAAGATCTAAACCGCGACGACAGATCTCTTCGAACTCTTCTTTGTTATAAGCGATACCACCACCAGTACCACCCATAGTGAATGATGGACGGATGATACAAGGGAAGCCAACCATATCGAGAACTTTGTAAGCCTCTTCCATTGTCTTCGCAGTATCAGCACGCGGACACTCAAGACCAATTGATTTCATCGCTTTATCGAAGCGAGAGCGGTCTTCCGCTTTATCAATTGCATCAGCTGTCGCGCCGATCATCTCTACACCAAACTCTTCAAGCACACCGTGCTTTTCAAGATCAAGTGCACAGTTAAGAGCCGTCTGACCACCCATAGTCGGTAGAACAGCATCAGGCTTCTCTTTGGCGATGATGTTACGCACAACTTCCCATTGAATTGGCTCGATGTAAGTCGCATCCGCCATCTCTGGGTCAGTCATGATTGTTGCTGGGTTAGAGTTCACTAGGATAACTCGGTAACCCTCTTCACGCAGTGCTTTACAAGCTTGAGCACCAGAGTAGTCAAACTCACATGCTTGACCGATAACGATCGGGCCAGCACCAAGAATTAGAATACTTTTAATGTCAGTACGTTTTGGCATTCTCTACTACTCCAACTTACGCTTTGTGTTCTTTGATTAATTCGATGAAGTGGTCAAACAATGGCGCTGCATCGTGTGGACCTGGGCTCGCTTCAGGGTGACCCTGGAAGCTGAACGCTGGCTTATCTGTGCGGTGAATACCTTGCAGTGTGCCATCAAACAGAGATTTGTGCGTTGCACGTAGGTTCTCTGGAAGCGTCTCTTCGTCTGCGGCAAAACCGTGGTTTTGAGAGGTAATCATCACGACATCACGGTCAAGGTCTTTAACCGGGTGGTTTGCACCGTGGTGACCAAACTTCATCTTCACTGTTTGCGCACCAGACGCCAGTGCAAGAATTTGGTGGCCTAGACAGATACCGAAGATTGGTAGACCTTTATCTAGGAATACTTTCGTCGCTTCGATAGCGTAAGTACAAGGTGCTGGGTCACCAGGGCCGTTTGAAAGGAACACGCCATCTGGGTTCATCGCTAGCACTTCTTCTGCAGGAGTTTGCGCAGGAACCACTGTTAGGCGGCAGCCGCGGTCAACCAGCATGCGAAGGATGTTGCGTTTTGCACCAAAATCGTAAGCGACAACGTGGAAAGGTAATTCACTGTCTGCTTTTGCTTCAGGCAGGCCACCTTCAAGAGTCCAAGAACCCTGTTTCCACTCGTATGCTTCTTGAGTTGTTACTTCTTTCGCGAGATCCATGCCTTTAAGGCCTGGGAACTCTTTCGCTTTTGCTAATGCTAAAGCTTCATCGATATTGTTACCTGCTACGATACAACCATTCTGTGCACCTTTCTCACGTAAGATACGCGTCAGTTTACGAGTATCAATGTCAGCAATACCTACAATGTTTTGCGACTTAAGATAGTCAGAAAGAGACTGTTCATTACGGAAGTTAGAAGCGATAAGAGGAAGATCGCGGATCACAAGGCCTTGTGCGTGGATTGAAGAAGACTCTTCATCTTCGGAATTGGTTCCGGTATTGCCAATGTGAGGGTAAGTAAGGGTAACGATTTGTTGAGAATAGGAAGGATCAGTGAGGATTTCTTGGTACCCCGTCATCGAGGTATTAAAAACGACTTCACCAACAGCAGAACCATCTGCGCCAATGGATTCACCGTGGAATACTGTCCCATCTTCTAGGACTAGCAGTGCTGACTTACTCAAGACAACCTCCAGAATAAAAATGCATTAAAATTGATTTAATTTGCAAATCTACCTTCCTTTAACGCGTAAAACTGCGTTTTTACGGAAATTAGACAAATTGGCGGTATTCTATTGATCGTGTATTACAGTGTCAAGAAAAAGACATAATTAAATTGTCTCTTTCTAAGCTAATTGACACAATTTCCTTTTGCACGCTTAAAACATCATGTTTAGTCGGTAAAAAAGACAAATTCATGAAGGTTTGATGAAGTGCTTGGATATTTAACACTCACTGGAAAGCAATTTTACTCGAAAGAAAAAAGCAAACGTTGGCTAAAGATCTTAAGTGGCATTTTTGAGCTCTTAACAAAGAAAACGGCACAAATGGCGCAAAATAATGACTATTCTTAGTTAATTTGAGGGGGATTCATGATAAAAGTTAAAGAAATGCTGCCTGTGATAAAGCTATGCGCCAGCGAACGCCAACGCATAGTTATGTAATTATAGATTATTGAGGTCTAACACATCCGTCATGGTGTAGAAACCCGCTGGCTTTTCGTTTAACCATACTGCAGCTTTTACGGCACCGTTTGCAAACGTCATGCGATCTGTTGCCTTGTGTGTGATCTCAACGCGCTCACCAATGTCAGCAAACATGGCGGTATGTTCACCCACGATGTCACCAGCTCGAATGGTTGCAAAGCCGATCTCGTCTTTTGTGCGCTCTCCCGTGATACCTTCACGAGCATACACTGCCACATCGTTAAGATTGTTACCCATCGCTCCGGCAATCGCTTCACCCATACCGATAGCCGTTCCTGATGGTGCATCGACTTTGTGTCTATGGTGCGCTTCTACAATTTCAATATCAGTATAGTCACCCATAACTTTGGCCGCTTTCTCAAGCAGTTTGAATACAAGGTTAACACCGACGCTGTAGTTTGGAGCCATAACCACCGGAATGTCTTGAGCAAACTGGTCAATAAGGGCGCGCTCTTCATCACTAAAACCGGTAGTACCAATCACAATTTTTTTGCCGTGCGCTTTACACAGTTCAAGATTCGCCAGCGTACTTGCTGGAGCAGTAAAATCGATAATGACATCAAACTCATCAATGCTATTTTCTAGGCTATCCACTAGAGCGATATCAAGGCGTCCTTCACCACAAAGTTCACCGACATCGACGCCAACCAACGATGATTCTGGACGCTCAGAGCCTGAGCCTAAACGGGCTTGTTGATTGCTTAGTGTTGCTTTAACAAGGTTGCGGCCCATTCGACCAGCGGCACCTGCCACTGCAATTTTAACCATTGCTTTTTCTCCATTCTTATCTTGTACGGTGATGTTCCCATTCCCCGCATATCTTATTGTGGACACTACGTGAACTCTTTCGTGGACACATTCGTGAACACCGCTTATCGCAAGCAGTATTTACTTTGATCAGCAAGTCTTATTCTTGGGGGATTCTAACTGAGCTATTTAACCTACCAATAAATACCGTGTGTGACTAGGGCGACGTTAGCTTTCGCCACCGAATTCCTCAATTACTCGCTCAAGAATTGGGATATTTGCTTCAGGGAAGGCAAACGATGACAGATCCTTGATGGCTACCCATCGCCCTTCTTGCCCCTCTTTCCCATAAGGTTGATGAGTAAACTCATTAACGCAGATAAAATCGAACTTGAGTGACTTGTCGCTATAGTCAAACTCTAAGTGTTGAAAGTGTGTCTGTTGAGTCACTTCAATCCCGATTTCTTCAAACAGCTCTCGGGCCATAGCACAATCAACCGCTTCTCCTAACTCGACTTTGCCACCTGGAAACTCCCAAAAGCCCCCCTTGTGCTTATCATCAGGTCGCTTGGTGATATACACCTGACTCTTATCTTGATTGAAGATTATTCCTGCCACAATATGAATACGTTTCACACTTATCTCCTGATACAAAAAGAGCCGCCTAGGCGACTCTTTTTAGTTCTATAACATCATCACATTAAGCAATCTTGCCGTGACACTGTTTGTATTTTTTACCGCTTCCACAAGGGCATGGCTCATTACGACCTACTTTGCGCTCCTCACGCACCATAGGTTGACTGCCTTCTTGAACCGCTTCTTCACCATCTGCAAGTTGGTTTTCAGCTGTTGCATGTTGCGCTTGAGCACGACGTGCTGCTTCTTCAGCTTGTGCACGACGTTGAGCTTCCATACGCTCAACCTCTTCTTGCTGCTGAACTCGAACGCGTGAAAGTACTTGAATCACATCAAACTTAAGTGACTCTAACAAGCCTTCAAACAGTTCAAACGATTCACGTTTGTACTCTTGTTTCGGGTTTTTCTGTGCGTAGCCACGCAGGTGGATACCTTGACGTAGATGATCCATCGCTGCCAAGTGCTCTTTCCAGAGTGTATCTAGCGTTTGTAGCATCACAGACTTTTCAAAGTTGCGAAGTACCTGAGCACCTACCACTTCTTCTTTCTGCTTGTATGCTTCAACAGATGCTTCTAGGATCTTCTCGCGAAGTGCCTCTTCATACAGTTTATCATCTTCATCTAGCCACGTTTGGATCTCTAGGTGTAGATCAAAGTCGCCCTTCAAGCGCTCCTCTAAACCTGATACATCCCACATATCTTCAAGAGATTGTGGTGGAATGTACTCATCAACAATCGCAGTGATCACGTCTTGACGGTTGTGTTCGATCATCTCACTGATGTCATCGACACTCATTAGCTCATCACGTAACTCATAGACCACTTTACGTTGGTCGTTCGCGACGTCATCGAACTCAAGAAGTTGCTTACGGATATCGAAGTTGCGACCTTCTACTTTACGTTGGGCTTTCTCAATTGAACGAGACAGCATCTTACTTTCAATCGCTTCACCTTCATCCATACCACTTTGGATTAGGCTCGCCATACGCTCTGAAGTGAAGATACGCAGTAGCGAGTCTTCCATCGATAAGTAGAAACGTGAAGAACCCGCATCACCTTGACGACCAGAACGACCACGAAGCTGGTTATCGATACGGCGTGATTCATGACGCTCAGTACCAATGATGTGTAGACCACCTGCATCAAGCACTTGATCGTGAACTACTTTCCACTCGGCTTTGATCGCGTCAATCTGTTCTTTAGTTGGGTTTTCAAGTTGTTCAACTTTTGCCGCCCAGCTACCGCCTAGTACGATATCCGTACCACGACCCGCCATGTTGGTTGCGATCGTTACTGCACCCGGCATACCTGCTTCAGCAACGATTTCAGCTTCTTTCTCGTGGAATTTCGCGTTCAATACGTTGTGCTTGATACCCGCTTTCTTCAGCGCGTTAGATAGCAGCTCTGATTTCTCGATAGAAACCGTACCAACCAATGAAGGCTGACCTTTCTCTACGCGAGCTTTAATGTCTTCAATAATGGCATTAAATTTCTCGGCTTCTGTACGGTAAACCATATCCGCCATATCATCACGGATCATCGGTTTATTCGTTGGGATAACCACCGTTTCAAGACCGTAGATAGACTGGAACTCAAAGGCTTCAGTATCTGCAGTACCTGTCATACCGGATAGCTTCTCGTAGAGACGGAAGTAATTCTGGAAGGTAATCGATGCCAACGTTTGGTTTTCGTTCTGGATCTTAACGCCTTCTTTTGCTTCAACAGCTTGATGAAGACCTTCTGACCAACGACGGCCTGGCATAGTACGACCCGTGTGCTCATCAACAATCACCACTTCGCCTTCATCATTGACGATGTAGTCAACGTTACGCTCAAATAGAACGTGTGCACGAAGTGCTGCATTGACGTGATGAAGTAGGCTAATGTTGGTTGGTGAGTACAGTGTATCACCCTCTTCCATAAGACCATTCTTAAGCAAAAGCTCTTCAACAAACTCTTGCCCGTTTTCAGTCAGGTGAACCTGTTTAGATTTCTCATCTAGCGTGTAGTGACCATCGCCACGGTACTCTTCTGAGTCTTCTTGCTCTTGTCTCTCAAGAGATGGGATAAGCGTGTTGATACGAGTATAAAGCTCTGAACTGTCTTCTGCAGGACCAGAGATAATCAAAGGCGTACGAGCTTCATCGATTAGGATTGAGTCAACCTCATCGACAACCGCAAAGAAGCGCTCGCGCTGAACTCGGTCTTCGCTACGGAATGCCATGTTGTCGCGCAGGTAGTCAAAGCCAAACTCGTTGTTTGTACCGTAAAGGATATCAGCTTGATAAGCTTCTTTTTTCGCTTGAGGAGGCATGTTCGGCACGTTGATACCGACAGTCATACCCAAGAATTCAAATAGTGGGCGGTTAGTTTCCGCGTCGCGCGATGCTAGGTAGTCGTTCACCGTAACAATGTGAACGCCCTTACCCGCTAGTGCGTTAAGGTAAGCTGGCAGTGTAGCGGTTAGGGTTTTACCTTCACCAGTACGCATCTCAGCAATTTGGCCTGAGTTAAGTACCATGCCGCCAATCAGCTGTACATCAAAATGGCGCATGCCGTAAACACGCTTAGACGCTTCACGAACGGTTGCAAAAGCTTCTGGTAGAAGTTTGTCTAGTGACTCGCCCTTCTCAATACGCTCGCGAAACTCAACCGTTTTCGCTTTTAGTTCATCATCACTAAGCGCCTCGAACGTTGGCTCGTAGTTATTGATTTCTTTTACAATTTTTCTTAAACGTCGCAATGTTCGATCATTACGGCTACCAATAACTTTGGTCAGTAACTTAGTTATCATTTCTGTGAATCTCTCGTTGTCCAATCCTTTCGGATCACTCTTAAGCCTTGTGTCTCTACCCGTTCAAAAAACTAAGGATACTGAGATATATCATGTATCGAAGATATGGAGGCAAACGTCTGTATTTTCAAGGCGTCAAACAAAAAAGTGCAAACAGTTTAAGGAATTTTTCACTCAACGACCAATTGAGAGTGCATTTGTTTGAAGCATACTTAGTTTTCGTCTGGCAATTGCTGTCAATCTAAGCAAATTCATGCCATGACGTGGGTTGATTGTGTGCTAGTTGTTGGTCATTGAATGTTTGTTAAGGCGAAAATGATAGACAGTCCCCGCTTTGATCTTCCCTAACCTGAAGATCATAAACATGAATCAAGGATCTCAATGATTTCAATGATCCTGATTTAGATGACACTATTTTCAGGACATAAAAAAACCAGGCTCATCGCCTGGTTCTTATGAAATTCTTGCTTTAGTTTATGCTAGTACCATATTTGGTTCGGCAAACGCAACCGGTGAACCCACTTCTTCTTCGAAGGTTGCCCACTCCCATGCCTCTTGGTCAGCAAGCACTGCACGTAGAAGCTGGTTGTTCAAGCCGTGGCCTGATTTGAATGCGCGAAGCTCACCAACGATCGCATGGCCACACATGTACAAGTCACCAATCGCATCTAGCACTTTGTGAGTCACGAATTCGTTATCAAAACGAAGGCCTTCTTCGTTAAGAATACGATACTCATCCAGTACAATCGCGTTGTCAAAGCTACCGCCTAGAACCAAGTTCTGTGACTGTAAGTATTCGATATCGCGCATGAAGCCGAATGTACGTGCTCTTGAGATGTCTTTCACAAAGCCTTGTGAAGAGAAGTCGAATACAAGGTGCTGCTCATCTGCATCAATCGCTGGGTGCTCAAACTCGATCTCGAAATCCATACGGAAGCCGTTAAATGGAACCAGTTCTGCCCATTTATCACCATCTTCAATACGCACTGGTTTCTTGATACGAATGTATCGTTTTGGTGCATTCAGTGTTTCAATGCCTGCTTGTTGAATAAGATAAACAAACGGACTTGCACTGCCATCCATGATTGGAATTTCAGGTGCATCTACTTCGATAATAACATTGTCGATACCCATTCCCGCTAGAGCTGCATTTAAGTGCTCTACCGTTGAAATGCGCACGCCTTGATCATTAACAAGCGCAGTACACAGCATTGTATCGCGTACTGACTCTGCATCTGCTGGGAAATCAACAGGCGGGTTCAAGTCTGTACGACGGTAAACAACACCCGTGTTAGCAGCAGCTGGACGTAGCGTAAGCGTGACTTTACGACCAGAGTGGAGACCCACACCAGTTGTTTTCACTATTTCTTTCAATGTACGTTGTCTAATCATCTGCTTGCCTCTACAACAATGTTACAAACTGCGGTCGACATTACCAGCGACCGCAAATGCTACCAGCTTTTTGACCAAAGTCAAATTTTAACCGTGGTCGGAGATGTCAGCGTTAACTGAATTAGTCTGCTTGACGACGCAAGAAAGCTGGAATATCAAGGTATCCACTCTCTTTTTCTTGCTTCGGAGCAGCAGCTGTTTGGCTACCTGCAGAGCCGACAGAAGGCGATGCTGGTTGCGTAACGGCTGGGCTAGTTTCTGCCGCACTTTGCTGAACACTTGGATTTTGCAAAGTTGGTGCCACTTTGTCTTCTTTAGCTGCCACTGGCTGTTGTGTTGCTACCGGCGCTGCTTGAGGTGCTTGTGCTGGCTTCGCCTTGCCACCCGCAACGAGCGTGATGTCTGGCTTACGCTCATTACCAATACCTGTTGCAACAACCGTTACACGAATCTCATCGGCCATATCTGGGTCTAGAGATGTACCGATAACAACCGTAGCGTTATCCGATGCGAATGCTTTAACTGTGTTACCCACAATCTCAAACTCATCTAGACGCATGTCTAGGCCAGCAGTAATGTTCACTAGAACACCGCGAGCACCGGCAAGATCGATATCTTCCAGAAGTGGGCTCGAGATTGCCATCTCTGCCGCTTCTTCAGCACGGTCTTCACCTTTAGCGATACCACTACCCATCATTGCGTGACCCATTTCTGACATCACTGTACGGACGTCGGCAAAGTCGACGTTGATCATACCTGGGCGAGTAATCAACTCAGCAATACCTTGCACTGCGTTCTTCAATACGTCATTCGCACTTGCAAATGCTTCAAGCAGTGTAATACCACGGCCAAGTACTTTTAGCAGCTTTTCATTGGGAATTGTGATTAAAGAGTCAACGTGCTTAGAAAGCTCATCGATACCTTGCTCAGCAAACGCCAAACGCTTTTTACCTTCAAAACTGAATGGTTTTGTTACTACCGCTACGGTAAGAATACCCAGCTCTTTAGCAACTTCAGCAATAACTGGTGCAGCACCGGTTCCGGTACCACCACCCATACCAGCGGCTATAAACACCATATCGGCGCCCACTAGTTCTTCTTTAATTCTTTCTTTGTCTTCGAGAGCTGCGTCACGGCCAACTTGAGGGTTCGCACCAGCACCCAAACCTTTAGTCATATCGCCACCGATCTGGATGACGCTATTTACTGTCGATTTGCGAAGTGCCTGAGCGTCAGTGTTAACACTAACAAACTCTACGCCTTCAATAGACTCTCTAACCATGTGTTCAACAGCATTGCCACCGCCGCCGCCAACACCAACGACTTTAATTACTGCTTCATCTGACATTTCATTCATCGGTTCAAACATTTGTTATCTCCGTTTTTCCCTGTTGTTCAGGTTTAAAACTCTTTTTGTATCCAATTACGCAAGCGACCAAATAGGTTAGAGACTGACTGGCGCTTCGGCTCAGTGTACTCAATTTCATCCCCTACCTGACTATCCTTCGCATAATGAAGTAATCCAACTGCCGTGGAGTGGTACGGCTCTTTTACATAATCTGTAAGGCCGCTTACCTCTAAGGGCTTGCCCACTCGTACTTGATTGCGGAACACACGCTCCGCACATTCAACTAATCCCTCAATTTGCGCGGCACCGCCAGTGAGAACAACACCCGCTGCCAAATGATGCTTTATCCCATCATCACGCAAGTTAGCTTGAACTGAATCGATGGTTTGATTAACCAATCCCATTAACTCAGTGTAGCGCGGCTCTATCACTTCCGACAACGTTTGTCGTTGAAGACTACGTGATGGACGCCCGCCAACGCTAGGAACGTTAACTGTATCGTCTTTACTCACCAGTTCACTGAGAGCGCAACCATACTTAACTTTAATCTCTTCGGCATCGCCCACGGGCGTACCAAATGCAAATGCAATATCACTCGTCACTGCGTTACCCGCATAGGTAAAGACTTCAGTGTGACGCAGTGCTCCGCCTGTCCATATCGAGATATCCATGGTGCCAGCACCGATATCAACGACACATACCCCCAATTCACGCTCATCTTCAGTGATAACAGCGTTACTTGCGGCAAGGCCAGAATACACAAGCTGCTCTACTTTCAGTCCGCAGCGCTCTACTGCTTTGATGATATTTCGTGCCATGTCGTTGTGACAACTGATCAGATGCACACTGACTTCCATACGAACGCCAGACAAACCAAGCGGGTTTTTAATGCCTTCTTGGTAGTCGATAGTGAATTCTTGCGGAATCACATGCAGAATTCGCTGCTCTTCACCAATTTTAATTGACTTGGCAGTGTGGATAGCACGATCCATATCATCTTGAGACACCTCCTCTTCCGAGATGGTTCCCATCCCCTTCTCTATACGGCTCGCGATATGGCGGCCAGATAAAGAGAGGTAAACCGAGCTGATCTGATATTCAGACATCAGTTCAGCTTGATCAATTGCCCTTTGGACAGACTTCACCACAGACTCAAGGTCGTTTACACCACCTTTATCCATGCCTCGAGAAGGACTAGAGCCTGCACCGATGATGTTTATTTGTCCATCGGGAAGTACTTCACCAACCAATGCGGACACTGTGGCGGTACCGATATCCAATCCAACAATAATGTTGTCGTCACTGGCCTTAGTCATTCGTAATCTCTTGTTCTATGTCCTGTTCTGGGAACCAGCCTATAGCGGCCCCTGTATCGTATCTTAGATCAATGTAGCTGACACGCTGCGCTTTCTCACCCAGTTGGTTATAGAGTGAAACAAAACGATCAATGCGTTCATCTAGAGCACCTTTCCCAAGCTCTAGTCTCATGCCATTATCCAGTATTATCTGCCAAGCGCGGCGCTCATTAAGCACCAGTGACGTGATCTCCAAACCTAACTTGGCAAAAGTCGGCATCAGATGTCGCCACGTTGTCATTACCTCGGCTTGAGTGCTGATCGGGCCATATAGTTTGACCGTCCCATCTTGAAGAAGACCTAAGTCGCCCACAAAGATTTCACCTTCAGGGTTAAGCAACGCTTGGCCATTCCACACCGCTTCAGCCGTGTGCTCTGTTAGATAAACTTTTATAGTATCTGGCCATTGTTTACGAATTGAAGCCTGTGCAACCCAAGGCAGTGATTGTACTGACTGCTGTATGACATCGACGTCTTGGGACATAAACGTTCCGATATGGTCGAGGTTAGACAGAGCCGATTGCACATTCGCTGCAGTGACGTAATTAAGTTCACCTTGTAGCACGAGCTTTGATAGTGGTAGACGATCTTCGTCCCACATCCAAGTGATGACGGAGTGTATTAGAAAGGTTAGTAACAACAAAATCACCAGCAAGAAACTCAAGCCTGCGGCGTGTTTCTTCGCTAGTGATTTATAAGTGCGACTCTCGTCCATTTGAAGGGTGTTTAAAAACACACTGGCAATCCTTTCTAAGACGCCCCTATTGCTACAGGGAATATTTTCACTTACTTCAATCTTGCGATTATACAAAGGCAAATAAAAGTAGCAAACAAAGAAAGCAATAAATCACAATGGGATGTGATTTAAAACGTGATTCAGTTACCACTCGCCATTTTATTGACATTTAACTCTAATTTAGCGAGCGTTTTTGCCACTTTACCGACATCACCTGCACCTTGTGTCAACACCAAGTCACCTTCTTGCAGGATATTGGCTAACACGCCAGGCAGAGCATCTTGTTCAGCAACGAAGACTGGGTCTATTCCACCGCGGGCGCGAATCGTGCGACAAAGTGCACGGCTATCAGCACCAGCTATCGGCTGTTCACCCGCAGAGTAAACGTCCAGCATCACTAATACATCGACTTGCTCAAGTACATTGGCAAAATCATCGTAAAGATCACGCGTACGACTATAGCGGTGAGGCTGGAAAACCATCACCAAGCGTTTATCTGACCAACCGTTGCGCGCAGCTTTGATAGTAACATCCACTTCTGTTGGGTGATGACCATAGTCATCCACCAGCATGACGTTACCCTTACCAGACTCAAACGTACCCAGATGCTCAAAACGACGACCAGTGCCTTGCGTGCCCACCATTGCAGCAAGAATCGCCTCATCAGAAATATCATCCTCTGTGGCAACAGCAATCGCGGCCGCGGCATTCAGTGCGTTGTGTCGGCCTGGAATATTCAGAGTAATCTCAAGATCAGCGCGGTCTTTACGTGTAACGACAAATTTACCTTGCTGACCCTCTTGACGGTAATTGGTGATCTTCACATCCGCATCGTCTGAGAAACCATAAGTGATCACTTGACGACTGATTTGAGGAATCAACTCACGAACAACCTCATCATCCACACACATGATAGCTTGCCCATAAAATGGCAAGTTGTGTAAGAAATCGATAAAGGTCTGCTTCAACGTTTGAAAGTCACCGCCATAGGTATCCATATGGTCAGCTTCAATGTTGGTCACTATACTAACCATAGGTTGTAAGTGCAGGAACGAGGCATCGCTCTCATCCGCTTCTGCGATCAGGATACGACTAGAGCCCAGTCGTGCATTCGTGCCAGCGCTCTTAACGAGGCCACCATTAACGAATGTCGGATCAAGATCCGCCTCAGAGTAGATCTGGGTGACGAGTGCAGTCGTTGTAGTTTTACCGTGCGTACCTGCAACGGCAATGCCGTGCCTAAAGCGCATCAGTTCGGCCAGCATCTCTGCTCGGCGTACAACGGGAATACGTGCTTCTCGCGCAGCAACAATTTCAGGGTTTTCTTCGTTGATGGCCGTTGAGACCACCACCACACTCGCTTGTGCGACATTTTCTTGTTGATGGCCAATAAAGACTGTTGCGCCTTTCTCTTCTAAGCGCTCTGTCACGGCGTTACGAGCAATATCAGAGCCGGTAATTTGATAACCTTCATTGAGTAGCACTTCCGCGATTCCACTCATACCCGCACCACCAATACCGATGAAATGGATACACTTCACTCGGCGCATTTCTGGCACCATGGCGCGAATCTGAGCTAAATCTTGTTTATGTTTGATGGTCATCTACTTTTCTCGTTGTTCAGTTATCTCGATAATAGCGTTCGCTACGACTTCATCGGCATGCAGCTGCGCCGCAGCACGGGCATTCTGCGCCATGGATAAGAGTGCTGGGCGGTCAAGTTGACGAATAGTATCAGTCATTTTCGCTACTGTTAAATCTGGTTGCTCAATCATGTGGGCAGCGCCCGCTTCAATGAGATGATCAGCATTAAGCGCTTGTTGACGATCTTTGTGCATAAACGGCACAAACACAGCGCCAACACCTGCTGCCGACACCTCTGATACCGTGAGAGCACCTGAACGACACACAACAAGATCCGCCCACTGATACGCGTTTGCAACGTCATCAATAAACTCAGTCACTACACACTGTGCAACACCGTTGTCTTGATATGCCTGCTCGACTACAGATTGGCTACCTTTACCAGCTTGATGATGAATCTCATAGCCATCGCCTAACTCAGCCATAACCTGAGGCAGCGTCTGGTTAAGGATTCGCGCCCCTTGGCTTCCTCCCATCACGAGAATTCGAATCGCCCCCTCACGCTTAGCTAAACGATCTTGTGGCTCTGCGATGTTGACCACATCTTCACGCACGGGATTTCCCACTACGTCAGCATGTGGAAATGCGCCCTTGAACGCCTGAAAAACACGCGTCGCAATTTTTGACAACCATTGGTTCGTTAATCCAGCAACCGCATTCTGTTCATGCAAAATCACAGGAATACCAGATAGCCATGCAGCAACACCACCAGGACCACTGACATAGCCCCCCATACCCAACACAGCATCCGGTTGCCAAGCTTTCATGTGTTTACGCGCTTGCAGAATGGCATTAAAGATCTGCCAAGGTGCTTGAATCAGCTTCAATACTCCCTGACCGCGAAGCCCTTTAACCTTGATAAAGTCGATATCAATACCATGCTTGGGTACTAGGTCTGCTTCCATACGATCCTCTGTACCCAGCCAGCGGATCTCCCAGCCTTGTTGCTGGAGTTTTTTGGCAACCGCGAGCCCCGGGAATACATGCCCCCCAGTACCTCCAGCCATTACCATTAAACGTTTATTTTTCTTCATGTTCTGTTTCTATCTGTGCGTCGTCATCGCCATGCTCACTTGCCCAGCGACACTCAAAATCAATTCTTAATAAAATAGACACGGCGATCGCCATGATGATCAAACTTGAACCACCATAACTGATGAGTGGCAGCGTCAAACCTTTGGTAGGCACCATTCCCGCGGCAGCGCCCACATTAATTAAGGTTTGAAAAGCAAACCAAATACCGATACCAAAACCAAGGTAACCGCCAAACATATGGCCTTGCTCTAAGGCTCGCTTACCGATAAAGACAGCCTTACCCACCAAACTAAAGATGAGCAGCAGGATCAAGACCACCCCAACAAATCCGAGCTCTTCGGCTAACACCGCAAAAACAAAATCGGTGTGAGCTTCAGGAAGGTATTCGAGCTTTTGAATCGAGTTGCCTAGCCCTTGTCCCATCCATTCACCACGACCAAAGGCCATAAGGGATTGGGTTAGCTGGTAGCCACTACCGAATGGGTCTTGCCAAGGGTCTAAAAATGATGTGACACGACGCATTCGATAAGGCTCAATAATGATTAGGCCAATTACCGCTACGATCCCTGCCACCATTAGTCCAATAAACTGAATCAGTTTGGCCCCAGCAATAAACAGCATCCCGAACAGCGTCACGAGCATCACGACGACAGTACCAAGATCGGGCTGACCCAAGAGTAACCCTGCGAGCAAAGCAAAAATCACGATCGGCTTAAAAAAGCCACCAAAGAAGGTTTGCCTCACTTCACTGTGCTTTCGAACCAGGTAGCCTGCCATGTAGATAAACAGTGACAGCTTGGCAACCTCTGCAGGCTGTAAGTTAAATAAACCCAGCGGTATCCAGCGCGAGGCACCGTTGACCGATTTACCGACCAATAGCACCACCACCAGCAAAGAGAAGGAGAGCCATAATAACCAATGACTGTACTGCATCCACTTTTGCATCGGAATTTGTAAGGCCACAGTAGAAACGCCCATGGCAAGCACCAGAAACACAACATGACGCGCCATAAAGTGGAATGGCTGACCTGTGAGTCGGTAGCTGACAGGGAACGAGGCAGAAGTCACCATCACGAGACCGACAATCATCAGCCCGATGGCGATCCACACCAACTGACGATCATACATTGCGTCTTGCGGCGCTGGACTCAACCAAGAGGTCACACGTTCAAATCGTTCCTTCACTGCCCACTCCATGTTACTTACTGCCAGTTTCTTGCGATGTCAGTAAACGCATCACCACGAGCCATAAAGTTCGGGAATTGATCGAAGCTTGCACAAGCTGGTGAGAGCATAATGATGTCCCCTGCTTTGGCTTCAGGAGCGAATCGCTCAATAGCTTGCATCATCGTTTCAAAACGGAAGGCATTCTCACTCAAGTTCATAAACTCATCGCCATCTGCCCCATAGCAGCACAAGGTCACGTTAAGCTGCGCGAGAACCGGTTTGAGTTCCGAAAAATCAGCCCCCTTGCCATTCCCCCCCACCAGCAAGTAGAGCTGGCCCGGGCAGTCCAGCCCAGATAAGGCAGCTAGCGTGCTTGCAACATTGGTCGCCTTAGAGTCATTTACCCATCTCACACCATTGTGCTCGGCCACCATCTGACAGCGATGAGTCAATCCGTTATACGCTTGTAGCTGCTCAATATATCCATCTCGTGGCACTGATACACTATCAAGCAAGGCAATTGCAGCCAACGCATTTGCCACATTATGACGTCCAACTAGAGTTAACTGCTCGACAGGTATAACGGGTTGCTGTTTGGCCACCAGCCACTCACGACCGTCGATAGTCACAACATGATACTGCGCTTGCGTTGACTGTAGGGAAAAATCGCTGATAGAGATGTCATTGGCAGGCAACGTTTCTGCATCATCTCGATTGACGATAGCAAGCTGCGCATGATCGAAAATACGTAACTTGGCGAGCTTGTAGTCACTCATTCCCTCATAACGATCCATATGATCTTCTGACAGGTTGAGGAAGGCGGCGCCGGCAAGTTTAAGACTCGAGGTAGTTTCTAGCTGAAAGCTTGAGAGCTCCAACACGTAGAGCTCAACATCGTCGGCGATTAAATCCAACGCAGGAACACCAATATTGCCACCCACTGCAACTTTTACACCCGCAGCTTTGGCTAATGCGCCCGTTAAATCTGTCACGGTACTTTTGCCATTAGAGCCTGTGATGGCCAGCGTCGGTTGGCTAACATGCCAAGCGAAGATTTCAATATCTCCGACTACGGTTTTACCCATCGCCATTACACGCTGCAACTCTGGCGTTGCGAGTGCGATACCTGGGTTGGCGATGATTAAATCCGCCTGCTCAAGCCACGCGATATTCCAGCTACCAGTGTGTAATTCAACATCAGCTGGCAACTGCTGTGCATTCGGCGCAACAGGGCGAGTATCAATCACCTTGACCGTAATATTTGGGTGATATTTCTCGAGGTAATTAACCACAGAGAGCCCGGTAATACCGAGCCCTGCGACGACGACGTCGGAAATCCCTTGCCAATGATTCATTAACGTACCTTCAATGTCGCCAAGCCAATAAGAACCAGTACGATAGAGATGATCCAGAAACGCACAATAACGCGAGGCTCAGGCCACCCTTTTAGTTCGTAGTGGTGGTGAATCGGTGCCATACGGAAAATACGCTGACCACGAAGCTTATATGAGCCAACCTGCAAGATAACGGAGAGGGTTTCCATGACAAATACGCCCCCCATGATCACCAGTACAAACTCTTGGCGAACTAAAACAGCAATGGTGCCAAGTGCCCCACCCAGCGCCAATGAGCCAACATCGCCCATGAAAACTTGTGCTGGATAAGTGTTAAACCATAAGAAGCCCAAACCTGCACCGACAATTGCAGTACAGACGACGACCAATTCTGACGCGTAAGGGATATAAGGAATATTCAAGTAAGCCGCAAAGTTTACGTTACCCGTTGCCCAAGCAATAATACCAAAGCCTGATGCCACCATAACCGTAGGCATGATAGCTAGGCCGTCGAGGCCATCGGTTAGGTTAACCGCGTTACTTGTCCCCACAATCACAAAGTAAGTCAGGACGATATAGAACAAACCAAGCTGCGGCATAATGTCTTTAAAGAATGGCACCACCAACTGAGTCGCCGCGGTATCTTTACCGTGCGCATAAAGCGCGAATGCCACTACCAAGGCAATCATTGATTGCCAGAAATACTTCCAGCGGGCAATCAAGCCATCGGTGTTTTTGCGCACCACTTTACGATAATCATCGACAAAACCCACAGCGCCATAGCCACCAAGAACAAACAGCACCGCCCATACGTATGGGTTTGATAAGTCTGACCAAAGCAAAATCGTTACCGAGATGGCGGTAAGAATCATCACCCCGCCCATGGTTGGGGTTCCGCGCTTACTGAAATGAGACTCAGGACCTTCATCACGCACTACTTGACCAATCTGCAGCATCTGTAAGCGTTTGATAAGCCTTGGCCCCATCCATAGCGATAGCGTCAAAGCGGTAAGAATACTAACGATTGCTCGAAAAGATAGGTATTCAAACAGGCGAAAAAGGAAAAGTATGGCTGGAGTAGTTCAGCAAGCCAAATAATCATAAAACTCTCTCCTTAAGAGCTTTTGCAACCTTAAACATGCCAGCACTATTGGCCCCTTTGACAAGTAAGGTTTGTTTTTGTTTTGAAACTTCAAGCGAGCGTGCGAGTTCAGAACGAATGTAGTCGATCATGGTATCGTGATCCTCAAAGTGAATGCCTTGGCACTCCTCACTGATCACACGAGCATCTTCACCGTAAGTCAAAACGTAATCAAAATTGAATGGGTCAGCATGTTCGCCAAGTTGGCGATGAAGTTCAAGGCTTTGTTGGCCTAACTCCGCCATATTACCCAAAATTAACCAGCGTTTACCCGAGAACTGACCTAATAAGTCTATCGCTGCTCGTACTGCTGGAACACTGGCGTTGTAACTATCATCGATAAGCATAATCTGCTCATGCAGTTCAACCGTCTCTACACGGCCTTTGACTGGAGCAAGACGCTTTAATCCCTGAACAACCTCTTCCAATGTAGCACCAAACTGCATCGTCAATGCAGCAGCCGCTAGCGCATTGGCAACATTATGCTGCCCAATGAGGTTTAAAGTGACCTTTTTCTCCCCTAATGGAGTCATTAACAGAAAACTCGGAAAGCCGTCACTATTGACCGTAATGTTTGCAGCAGAGAAGTCTGCCTTTAGGTTATTTATCGAGAATGTGATGACTTTTTTGTCGCTGAGCAGCGTTATCCACTGAGCTTCACCTTGACTGTCGAGATTGACAATCGCAACCTTATCACCCACCAAGCCTTGATAGATTTCGCCCTTGGCTTGTTTGACCCCCTCCAGAGAGCCAAACCCTTCAAGATGCGCTGCAGCAACATTGTTGACAAGAGCAACGCTCGGTTTGACTAGCTGGGTTGTATAGGCAATTTCGCCGATATGATTAGCACCTAGTTCGATCACCGAGTAGTCATGTTCAGGGGTGGTACGAAACAGCGTCAAGGGTACGCCAATATCATTATTGAAGTTGCCGGCAGTAAACAGCACCTTGCCTTTCTGCTCAAGAATTGCCGCACACATCTCTTTAACCGTAGTTTTACCACAGCTACCCGTGATCGCTAGTGTTTGAGTATCACACTGTTGATGTACCCACGCCGCTAACTGCCCCATCGCCACTTTAGTGTCTTCTACCACAATTTGCGGGACATCAAGAGCCAATCTACGCTCAACTAATACCGCGCTAGCTTGTTGGGCAAGTTCTGCATTCACAAAATCATGGGCATCAAATCGTTCTCCAACAAGGGCGATGAACAAGCAGTACGCCTCAATATGGCGTGAATCAGTCGACACTGCCTTAATTATTGTGTTCTCGCCACACAGCTCACCACCTGTCACTGCAGCAACCTGCTCTAGAGTAACCTCAATCATAATGTTGCTCCCAGCAATCTTGCAGCCGTTTCTCGGTCAGAGTAATGCACTGACCCTTGAGCGAAAACTTGGTAGTCTTCGTGGCCCTTTCCTGCAAGTAAAATAATGTCATACTCCGATGCCTGCTCTACTGCGTGACGAGCCGCAGCGAATCGGTCATGCTCGATAACCACTTTATCGGCATGCTTAAGGCCTTGAACCATATCGGCAATGATCGCTTGCGGGCTCTCACTGCGCGGATTGTCATCGGCAAAAATAACACGGTCAGCCAGCTTTTCAGCGGAAGCCGCCATCATAGGGCGCTTACCTGTGTCTCTATCACCACCGCAACCGACAACGACCCACAACTTCCCTTCACAATGAACACGCAATGCAGACAGTGCTTTTTCAAGTGCATCTGGCGTATGCGCATAATCGACCACAATTTTAGCTTTGCTTGGCTGAGTAAACAGCTCCATGCGGCCCAAAACTGGCTTCAACTGCTCACTGGTCGTGAGAAGCGCTTGCTTGGGAATGTCGAGCTTGATTAGTGTGGCGAAAGCGAGCAATACATTGCTCGCATTGAACTCACCAATCAATGGAACGTTCAGTGTTCCGCAGCCCGCTACACCGGCAAAATCGATACCAATCCCACTTGTTGCATAGCGAACCTGCGTGGCATAGACGCCTTGTGGATCTTGATGCTGCCCAAGCGATACGGGAACCACATCGTTTTCAATACTGCAGCACCACTGCAGACCAACCGCATCATCAACGTTGATAACAGCAGCTTTACATGCGTGTTCAGTAAACAGTAATTTTTTTGCCGCTGCATACTCATCCATTGTGCCGTGATAGTCGAGGTGATCGCGGCTAAGATTGGTAAACACACCAACGTCAAACTGCAGTGCAGCCACTCGCCCTTGAATCAAGCCGTGTGAAGAGACTTCTAATGCCGTGTATTGTGCGCCTTGCTGTTGTAAATCCGATAAGGTTCTTTGAATTTCAATCGCACTGCCAGTGGTGTTGGCTGCGGGTTGCAAGCTCTCTAAGAAGCCATTCCCGGTTGTGCCCATCACCGCTGCTCTCTTCTCAACAAGCGTCAGCCATTGTGCGATCAGTTGGCTGATCGTAGTCTTTCCGTTAGTTCCTGTAATCCCAATCAGTTGAGTATCATTATGCGAATATTTGCGGCCAGCGAGTTGTGACAATGACAAATGTAGGTTATCAAGATGGATAACAATGGCTTCACCCTGCTCTTCCACCTCACCGTGCGGGTGTTGTTCGCTCGCTTGCGACAGAACCGTCGTCGCCCCGAGCTCGATGGCTTTAGCAATAAACGTACGTCCATCCACTTGATGGCCTTGAATGGCGACAAAGGTGTCGTTGGCCTTAATTTGTCGGCTATCGAGGTGTAGCTCCCCAACCTTACGTGTGCCGTAAGGTGAATGAGATAAATCTAGCCATGGCGCGAGCAGATGCGCCAAATCTACAGATTGAGTTTGCAACTGAGATTTCCTTTACTCGTTCTTAAAACGATTTTCATCAGGCGTTATATTCAAGATTTGTAACGCCCCTTTCATTATGTCTGCAAAGACAGGGCCTGCGACGGAACCACCATAGTAGTTATCACCTTGTGGTTCATTGACCACGACCACCAGCGCTAAGCGAGGGTCACTGGCAGGAGCCACCCCGGCAGTGTAGGCAAAATATTCATCACTATAGCCACCCGCTGCGGCTTTTCGAGATGTTCCCGTTTTTGCCGCCACACGGTAACCAGGTACAGCTGCTCGAGTGGCAGTGCCACCAGGTTGAGTGACCGTTTCTAGCATCGCTAAGACATTCTTTGCATGTTCTGGGTCAATCACTTGGCGTGATAAGTCTTGCTGATTGTTCTCGATAATATGAACCGGCTGATACTCACCATAGTTGCCCAAGGTCGCGTATGCGTGAGCCAATTGAAGTGGTGTGATTGAGAGTCCGTAACCAAAGGCAAGTGTCGCAATTTCAAACTGTGACCAACGGCGGCGGTTGGGAAAAATACCCGTACTCTCACCGATCAAGTTTAGGCCAGACGTTTGACCAAACCCAACGTTACTGTACATATCGAGAAGGTCTTCTAACGGCATATCTAGAGCCATTTTCGCGACTGCGATGTTGCTCGACTTTTTCAAAATCGTCGTGAGGTCAGCCTTGCCCACCTTGGAAGTATCACGCACACGGCTTCCACCCAGTGGCATGATGCCATTGCCTGTATCAATCACCGTATCGTAATCAACCGTGCCGTTTTGCAAAGCAGCCAAAACCACAAAGGGTTTGATTGTTGAGCCCGGCTCAAACGCATCAGTGATAACGCGGTTACGCATTTTAAAGCTTTGCAGGTCGTTACGGTTGTTTGGGTTATACGAGGGGGCATTAACCATCGCAAGCACAGCGCCCGTTTTTACATCGAGGAGCACGGCAGAGCCAGACGTCGCTCGGTGATCGGCAACCGATTGTTTGATCGCTCGGTAAGCAATCGCCTGTAGGCGCTGATCAATCGTAAGATCAAGAGACTTACCCTCTTCTCGCTCTTCAAGGGCAATATTTTCAACCACTCGACCATAACGATCTTTACGGATAATGCGTTTACCCGCTTCGCCTGATAGCCACTTGTCGTAACTGCGCTCAACACCTTCGAGGCCATGGCCGTCAATGCCTGTCACACCAATAAGGTGAGCACTCACCTCCCCTGAAGGGTAATAGCGTCTAGACTCCGCTTTCAATCCAACACCGGCCAGCTTTAGCTCGCGTATATAGTTCGCCATGGCTGGGCTCACTTGACGTTGAAGATAAACAAAGCGGCGACTAGGGTTTGCGGAGATACGCTCAAGCATTCCTTCACGCTCGATACCAAGTACATCTGCCAAGGCATACCAACGCTCAATATCGCTCAAGCCGTCTTCTTTGAAAATGGTGTAAGGATCCGCCCACACTGCCTCAACCGGCACACTCACCGCGAGTGGCTCACCATTTCGGTCAGAAATAATTCCTCGAGCAGAATGGAGTGTTTTAGCGCGAACAGAGCGCATGTCCCCCTGACGAATCAAGTTGTCAGGTTCAACAATTTGTATGTAGCCGATTCGGCCGACAAGCGCAGTAAAAACGCAGAAAATAGCACCCAATACAAGATAGAATCGCCATCTAATGAGTGGCGATTCAGCTTGGGTAGGCTCTTTTTCAGGCTCTGCTTTCTTTTTGGTACGTGACTTAGCGGTCATTTTAGAGATACCAAGACTTCCTTATCTGCATCTGGTCGCTTCATTTCTAGCTCTTGAATGGCGAGTTGCTCAACTCGGCTATGCTCTGCTAGGGCTGTTTCCTCCAGCAGTAAGTTGCGCCATTCATTGCCTAGGCGCTCACGCTCAACCAGAGCGACATCTTTATCAGTAATTGCGGTGCGAGATTGGTGAGTAACAAATACCACCCCCATCGCACTCACGAGTAGCGTCAACATAAGCAACAACGGAACGCGCCCTGCAGTGAGCACATCCATGGCAATAACTTTGGCGAGGTTTGGCGCGTTGTTGCTCATTTTTCTATGTTCTTAGAGTTTTTCCGCTAAGCGAAGAACCGAACTACGAGAGCGTGGGTTCATCTCCACTTCTTCTTTGGATGGTTTAATCGCTTTACTTGCTGCTTTTAGGTTGGCACTACCCAGAGCACTGATTTGTGCTTCTGTCATTGGAATGCCGTGTGGTACCTCTGGTCCACGACTCTCTTTACGGATAAAACGCTTAACCATTCGATCTTCTAACGAGTGGAAGCTAATCACCGAAAGGCGGCCTTGTGGAGCCAAAATGCTCGCAGCCCCCTTCAGAGCGGTATCGATCTCTTCCAGCTCACTGTTGATGTAAATACGGAACGCTTGGAATGCACGTGTTGCTGGGTGCTTCTTCTCTTTAAAACTCTTTGGAGCGGCATCCGAAATCAGTTTTGCCAGCTGCCCAGTTCTCGTGAGCGGTTCGTTCTCTTCATTTTCACGGTACGCGACGATTGCCTTAGCAATGCGGCGTGCGTGCTTATCCTCACCAAATTCACGAATCACCCAAGTGATGTCATCAAGATCAGCTTCCATCAGCCATTGAGCCACTGAAATGCCCGATGTAGGGTCCATACGCATATCAAGCGGGCCATCTTTCATAAAGCTGAAACCACGCTCTGCATCATCTAGCTGAGGTGAAGACACACCAAGATCAAGTAACACACCATCAACCTTGCCCACTAAGCCATATTGCTGTGCATACTCTGCCATGCCAGAGAATGGGCCGTGAATAATAGTAAAACGAGGATCGTCAATTTTACCCGCCTCTGCGATGGCTTGAGGGTCTCGGTCAATACTATAAAGACGACCATTTTCGCCCAACTTTGAAAGAATTGTGCGGCTATGCCCACCTCGACCAAATGTGCCATCGATATATACGCCATCCGGCTTGATGGCTAAGCCATCGATAGACTCATTAAGTAAAACTGAAATGTGTTGGAATGATTCGCTCATGGTGTTCTCATCGGCTACGGCATACATCAGTAAAGAGTAGGCGGCAATAATCGTTAATGGTATTCAGTGTACTGATTTAACGCCACATCGCCACTGTTAGCATCACGCATGCTGTGATTTCTCGCTAAGTTTACGGTTTATAGAGGCATTTTCGTCAGCAAAAAGCAAAAAACCCACCACAACAGATGTCATGGTGGGTCTCGAATAGGTGGAGCCGACATGTAAGCCGGGTTCTGTCCCGCTTGCGCGGTGGTAGCCATTCGTCTAGGCCAGCAATCGCTCACTGGCTCAAGCAACCTACCCGCCTCCTTACGCGAGCAACGCAATGTGGAGGCCTATTTGGTCTTGCTCCGGGTGGAGTTTACCCTGCAACGAACTATTGCTAGTCGTCCGGTGCGCTCTTACCGCACCCTTTCACCCTTACCTGTACTCTTGCGAGCCATCGGCGGTTTTCTCTCTGCTGCACTTGTCGTAGGCTTACGCCTCCCAGGCGTTACCTGGCACCCTGCTCTATGGAGCCCGGACTTTCCTCCCCTTTGTCAGTCTCCCGAAGGACGTCAACGTCAGTCTCCCAAAGGACTTCAACGTCAGTCTCCCGAAGGACATCAACAAAGCAGCGACTACCCAGTCAACTCCGGTGGCGGATTGTATAGAGTTCTCACTAGGGTGTCTAGGTAAAACTCACATCCAAACCAAAAGATTAATTACTCAGGTTTTCCAGGCCCCACTTGTAGAGAGCATTTTTCTTCAAGTTATAGATTTCAGCGCACAATGCTGCTGCTTTTTTAAGCGGCAACTCTTTGACCAAGATCGTCAGCATTCGAGTCACTTCATCAGGAATGGTATCGCTCGCTTCTTCGCGGTAGCCGTGCACCAGCAACACCATTTCTCCACGCTGTTGGTTTTCGTCACTGCGTACCCATTCAACAAGCTCACCTAGTGGCATGTTTCGAATCGTCTCAAACGTTTTTGTCAGCTCGCGTGCAATAGCGACTTCACGCTCTGGCCCTAAGATAGCGAGCATGTCATCTAAAGAGTCGAGAATACGATGTGGCGATTCATAGAAAATACAGGTGCGCTCTGCTTTAGCAATTTCTAGGAACTTATCTTTGCGTCCTTTGCTTTTCGCTGGCAGAAAACCTTCAAAGCTAAACCGATCCGATGGTAATCCCGATGCACTCAATGCCGTAATCACCGCGCAAGCCCCTGGCAATGGCACAACTCTAACATCGGCCTGACGACACTGATTAACTAAGTGGTATCCTGGATCACTGATTAACGGAGTACCTGCATCAGACACTAACGCAATCGACTTTCCTTGTTGCAACTTATCAACAAGCGCTTGCGCTTTCTGCTGCTCATTGTGATCATGGAGCGGATAAGTTTTGGTATTAATACCAAAGTGAGACAATAATTTACCTGTGTGGCGTGTATCTTCCGCCGCGATCAGATCCACAGAAGAGAGCACATCGATAGCTCGTTGTGTGATATCCGCTAGATTACCAATCGGAGTTGGTACAATATAGAGCGTAGGAAGGTCGTTAGGGATTGTTTTACTGTTGGTCATTTGTTTACCATCACATCAACGATTACTATATACCTTAATAACTTACTGATGCAGCAAAGCGACAAGCACCACTCACCGCTAAGCCTATTAAAGCAATTCAGTGAGTCATAACTCATTAACCGTGCTACGTCTTCAAGCATGAAGGGTGTAGATTTAATTTAACACGCACAAGAATAGAGCGCATGGCAAAAAAGAATCATAAAAAATGGAGTGTACCACGCTTACTCACTCCTGTAGCACTCGCAATGACGATTGCGGCTTGTTCATCGACCCCTCAGGTGCCTGATAGCGTCGACATTACCCAAGATCCTGTTCAAGATTCTCAAACCTACCTTATTCGTGCCGATAGCACGCAGGATAGTCTTCAAGCCGACTGGTTGATCATGGCCCTCAAAGCTGCGATTAAAGAAGGTGATGATGACCTGGCCTCACGCTTAATCACGCGTATTCAGCGCCTCTCGTTGTCGCCAATTCAGCAAGCTGAATGGCAACTAAGCCGCGCCGACTTATACCGACAACTTGGCGAATATTCCACCGCCATCAGTGGTTTGAACTTCCAGCCTAACTGGGATCTACCAGCAGAGCAGTGGGAAGAGTATTACGAACTGCGTGCAGACCTGTTTGAGCAGCAATCAAGTTACTTCAATGCCAATCGTGAACTCGTTGCGATGGCGCAATACGCTCCGGCTTCTAGCCAGCAACTGCTCAGTGAGCGAATTTGGAGTAACTTTGCGCAGTACGATGGCAACCAGCTCAACCGTTTAGCCGTCAACCAGAATGAAGCTGTTTTAGCTGGCTGGCTGGATCTCGCAAGAATCTTCAAAACACAGCAAGGTAATATTGCCGGCTTGAAGAGCACCTTAGACAATTGGATGGACGCCAACTCTCAGCACCCAGCCGCTTTTTATACGCCCAAAGCGATTACTGAGATATTAGCTTTAGAGATCAGCCTGCCATCGAAGACAGCCTTGCTACTGCCTCTTAGTGGCAAATACAAAGGTCAGTCAGAGTTGATTCGTGAAGGTTTTATTCTTGCGATGATGAATGATGACAATCGCGATCCTGACAGTCACCTTATTGTGATTGATACGACCGATATCTCAAGCCAAGACCTCAAGAGCCAGATCATCGACAACCAAGTTGATTTTATTGTCGGCCCACTGAAAAAAAGCAGTGTCGAGATGCTCCAAGAGATACAAGGCAGCTTACCTACGCCAATTCCAACGCTGGCGCTCAACATCCCAGAAGACATTGAGACGGGGTACGGCACTTGTTACTTAGCTCTATCACCAGAGCAAGAGGTTGCCCAGGCAGCAAAATACCTAGCAGAGGAAGGCTATCAATTCCCGCTGATTTTGGCGCCAAACAACAATCTGGGTAAACGTGTGACCAAAGCCTTCCAAGAGGAGTGGGCGCAGCAGGCAACAACACCCGCTGCAGTCGATTTATTTGCCAATAAGAATCAGCTACAACGTAATATCAATAATGTGTTTGGTTTGCAGCAAAGCCAACAGCGTATCGCGCAAATGTCGACGATTCTAGGCACCGAGTTAGAGACCCAAGCCCGTAGCCGACGTGATATAGACTCGGTTTATATCGTTGCTGATAGCTCTGATTTGACCTTAATCAAGCCATTTATAGAGGTTGCGATCAACCCTGACACCACACCACCTAAGCTGTTTTCAAGCTCACGCAGTAATAGTAGCTCGAAGCAGTATGAAGACCTTACCGGCGTGATCTTTAGTGATATTCCTCTGCTGATTCAACCTGATCAAGATCTCAAGGCTCAGATGGATAACCTTTGGCCAAGCGGTTCCAAAGCGCAACGTCGCTTACAAGCATTGGGAATGGACGCGTACCTGTTGATGCTGGATTTACCACAAATGAAGGTGGTGCCTGAAACGCGCATAGATGGCAATACTGGTCGCTTGAGCATCAATGAGCAATGTGTCGTTGAACGTGAAATCAGCTGGGCGGAGTATGGGACTTTTTAGTCGGACGAAGCTGGCCTCTCGGTCAGCATCAACAGCCACTAATAACAAACAATCCGGACACCACTACGAAACCTTGGCGTTGCAGCATCTGCAACGCCAAGGGATGACACTCATCTCACGCAACTTTAGTGCAAAATGTGGCGAGATCGACCTTATTATGCGTGATAGTGAAACTATTGTGTTTATTGAGGTAAAATACCGTCAACATGCCCAATACGGTCACGCCGCTGAAGCTGTGACGCCCAAAAAAGCTCGGCGCGTCATGAAAACAGCCCAAGTTTGGCTTGCCAAGAACAACCTATCCGTTCACAACACCGATATGCGGTTTGATGTTGTTGCCTTACATAAACAAGGCCAACAGGTTGAATGGATTAAGAGTGCACTAACTGAAATATATTAGGATTAATCAATGCTAGACAGCATTAAAGACAGCTTCACCGAGAGTATTCAAATTCAAATCGCCGCAGCAGAAGCACTACCCGATGCGATAATGCACGCCGCTCAGGCCGTGGTCACTAGCCTACTCAACGGCAACAAGATCCTTTGTTGTGGTAATGGCGGATCATCCGCCAATGCCCAGCTGTTCACCTCTTGTTTAGTTAATCGCTTTGAAACTGAACGTCCTAGCCTACCTGCAATCGCATTAACCGCAGACAATACGACCTTAACCGCGGTAGCAAACGACTACCACTACGACGAGATTTTCTCAAAGCAGGTTCGTGCATTTGGTCAAACTGGCGATATCTTGCTAGCCATCTCAACCAGTGGTAACAGCAAAAATATCATCAAAGCGATGGAAGCAGCCGTCACTCGCGATATGACTATCATCGCCTTTACAGGCAAAGATGGCGGTGAAATGGCTGGCTTACTGGGCGAAAATGATGTTGAAATCCGTATTCCATCCCACCGAACAGCGCGCATCCATGAGGTTCATATGGTGACGCTGCACTGCTTATGTGACTTGGTGGATCAAGTTCTATTTCCAGCCCATGAAGAGTAAACAATGAAGTTATTTAAACTCTTAGCTACCGCAGCGCTAACCATCAGCCTAACAGGATGTGCAGGTTTGTTTCTCGCTGGCGCAGCAACCACTGCAACAATTGTGACAGACACACGCTCGACTTCTGAAATGTGGCGTGACAACAACATTGAGTTTGAAGTGGCGTCAATCACCAGCAAAACACCGTATGTGGATAATGTACGAGTAACAAGCAGTGCTTATAAAGGCATTGTTGTGCTGATGGGTCAAACCAACGATGAAACCCTAATGGCAGAGCTTATCGACGACGTGAAAGAGATTGAGGGCGTGACAGATGTCTATGACCAAGTTCGTCAACGTGAGCCCCTTTCAGTTTCTGGTATTAGCCGTGATAGTTGGATAACCACCAAGGTAAAGTCTGCCTTATTGACAGAAAAAGAGTTAAATGGCGTCAAAGTTAAAGTCATCACCGAAGACGAAGAGGTCTTTTTACTTGGCTACGTCTCTCATCACCATGCAGATATCGCGACCGACGTGGCGAGAAATATCTCCGGCGTAAAGAAGGTTGTGCGAGCTTTTCAATACGGTGACTAGTCACCCAAGGCTTACAACAAACAATAGGCATAAAAAAAGCAGCGAATATCGCTGCTTTTTTTTGTTCATCGCGGTTAATTTACTTAACCACTCGTAAACTTGGTTTGCCTTTCGGGCGGGGTGTTGGTTCTGAATCTGAAGCCTCTGATTCAGCTTGCGTTTCAGAAGCGACTGACAAGTGCTCACCACCTTCAGTCGATTCATCAGCGATAGCCTCAGTTGACTCAAAGTCTTCTTCTTCAATGCTTCCCATGTAGGCCTCTTCAGGCTCAAACATGGTGCCTGCACCGTTCTCACGAGCATAGATCGCTTGAACAGCATAAAGTGGCACAATCACAGAGTGAGGACGGCCACTAAAACGAGCATTAAACATGATCGCTTCGTTGCCAAGCTCTAAGTTACCCACCGCACGAGGAGCTACATTCAAGATAATCTGACCATCCTGAACAAACTCCATCGGCACACGCACACCACTCATCGTTGCATCAACAACAAGGTGTGGCGTTAAATCATTATCAACCAGCCACTCATAGAACGCCCTTAACAGGTATGGGCGTCTTGGTGTCATGTTAGATACGTCCATCAACCTGCCTATTAACGAGTCAGGCGCATTTCACGCTCTGCTTCAGTCAAAGATGCTAGGAATGAGTCACGCTCGAATACGCGGTTCATGTAAACCTTGATCTCTTTTGAACCTGGGCCAGAAAGCTCGATACCCATTGATGGTAGACGCCACAATAGTGGTGCTAGGTAGCAATCAATTAGGCTGAACTCTTCACTCATGAAGTACTCGTATTCTGCAAAGATAGGACCCAGAGTTAGTAGGTCGTTGCGCAGTTTATTACGTGCTGCTTCTGCTTCTTCAGCATTACCTTTGATCACTTTCTCTGCGAGAGAGTACCAGTTGCGCTCAATGCGGTAGATCATTAGACGGCTGCTACCACGAGCAACAGGGTAAACAGGCATTAGTGGCGGATGAGGGAAACGCTCATCAAGGTATTCCATAATAATTTTAGAATCGTACAGAGCCAGTTCACGGTCCACTAGTGTTGGGACTGTTTTGTATGGGTTTAGCTCAGCTAGCTCTGCAGGAAGGTTGTTTTCATCTACCAGCTCGACTTCTACACTAACGCCTTTCTCAGCTAGAACGATACGAACCTGATGGCTATACAAATCAGATGCACTTGAAAATAGCGTCATCACAGAACGTTTATTGGCAGCTACAGCCATGGAGCCCTCCAGCACACTTACAAAATAATTGAGATAAAAAAATAATGGAGGCTAAGCCTCCATTACTTCATAAAATTTGGAAATTAGCACAGTATGATAGCACAATTAGTGCACATCACGCCAATATTCTTTCTTCAGTAACACAACAATGATAGTGAAGATGACAAGGAAACCCATCACCCACCAACCAAGTGCATGACGCTCTAGTTTCACTGGATCTCCGGAATATTCAAGGAAGTTCACCAAATCACGAACCGCATTGTCATACTCTTCTTGATTCAGTTCACCAGTGCCATCGGCTTTCACGCCCACTACCGTTTGTTTCTCTTCGCCATCAACAACTTTAGTTGCGTAAATAGGCTCTGGGATACCTTGCAGCTCTTCAAGCACATGTGGCATACCGACGCTTGGGAACACATAGTTGTTGACACCAAACGGACGAGAATCATCTTTATAGAACGCGCGCAAGTAGGTGTAGAGCCAGTCTGTACCACGTACACGAGCAACTAACGTCAAGTCTGGTGGTGGAGCACCAAACCAAGCAGCCGCGGATGTTTGAGGAATCGCGTTAGTCATCAAGTCGCCAATTTTGGCTTCTGGATCAAACATCAAATTCTCTTTCATCAGGTCATGAGGAATACCTAAATCATCAGCCACACGCTCATAACGTTGATATTCAGCTGCATGACATCCGAAACAGTAGTTCATGAACAACTTGGCACCATTTTGCAGTGATGCTTGATCAGACATGTCATTGTTGGCTTTGTCTAACGGAACACTCACCGCCGCTGCCATCGCCAATGAAGGCAGCATTGCAAATAAAACTAAAATCCATTTTTTCATTTGAATGTTACCCTTTCTGGTAGTGGTTTGGTCGCTTCGTTTTTACTGTAGAAGAACAGCAGCACGAAGAACATGAAGTATCCCAAGCTGAAGATACGAGCCAGAATGGTGTACAGCGGTGTTGCTGGTAACGCACCTAAGATACCCAAGGCAATAAAACAAATAGTAAACTGAACAATGTTAATCAGATGCAATTTGCTGCGGTAACGATATGAACGAACCTTACAACGATCCAACCATGGGAGTAGGAACAACACCACAATCGAAGCCCCCATCGCAACAACACCAATCAACTTATCGGGAACCGCACGTAGAATCGCGTAAAACGGCGTGAAGTACCAAACAGGTGCAATATGCTCAGGTGTTTTCAATGGGTTAGCGGCCTCAAAGTTAGGTGGTTCAAGGAAGAAGCCGCCCATCTCTGGGTTAAAGAACAACACATAACAGAAGAAGAACAAGAAGCCTGCGACACCAATAAGATCTTTCACTGTTCCGTAAGGGTGGAATGGAATCGAATCAATAATGTCGTACTTTTTAGTGTAAGACTCGTGGAACTTAAACTGCGGTTCATAATCCGAACCCATCGACCCTTTCGGCAACTTGGTTTCGATACCATCTGGGTTATTAGATCCCACCTCATGTAGCGCCAAAATGTGCAATACAACCAGTAGCAGCAATACAATCGGCAAGGCTATCACGTGCAGAGCAAAGAATCGGTTCAGCGTAGCACCAGAGATAACATAATCTCCGCGAATCCAAAGTGTTAGGTCATCACCAATCACCGGAATCGCGCCAAATAGCGAGATAATAACCTGAGCACCCCAGTAAGACATTTGCCCCCAAGGCAGCAAGTAGCCCATGAAAGCTTCCGCCATCAGCACGAGGAAAATCAGCATACCAAACAGCCATAACAGCTCACGTGGTTTCTGATACGATCCGTAAATTAAGCCACGGAACATGTGCAGATACACAACAACAAAAAATGCGGATGCGCCTGTTGAGTGCATGTAGCGTAATAACCATCCATACTCTACATCACGCATGATGTATTCAATAGAAGCAAACGCCCCTTCGCCAGACGGTACATAGTTCATGGTTAGCCAGATACCGGTAAGGATCTGGTTAACAAGTACTAACATTGCCAGAGAACCAAACAGATACCAGAAGTTGAAGTTCTTCGGCATCGGGTACTCTGACAGGTGCTTCTTGTACGCATTCATCGCGGGTAAGCGTTTCTCAACCCAATCTAGTAGTGCTTGCATTAGGCTTCCCCTTCTTCATCGACACCAACGATCACCTTGGTGTCGCTGATATACATATGTGGTGGAACAACAAGGTTCAAAGGAGCAGGTACGCCTTGGAATACGCGCCCAGCCATATCGAACTTCGAGCCGTGACACGGACAGAAGAAGCCAGATTTTACCCCCTGAACTTGCTCGCTAAATGTGTCTGGCAGATAAGTTGGAGAACACCCAAGGTGGGTACAGATACCCACCGCAACAAAATACTCTGGCTTGATTGAGCGATAGGCGTTGGTGGCATAAGCCGGTTGCTGCTCCTCAGCGGAGCTTGGGTCACGCAACTGGCTATCGAGATCGGTTAAGCCATCGACAACAGATTGAGCACGGCGAACAATCCAAACCGGTTTCCCGCGCCACTCAACGCGGACCATCTGGCCTTCTTCTAGTTTACCGATGTCAACTTCAACCGGTGCACCTGCCGCTTTGGCTTTGGCGCTCGGGTTCCATGACTTAATAAAAGGTACGGCGACTGCAGCAGCTCCCAAACCACCCACAACCGCGGTTGTAGCAGTTAAAAAACGTCTGCGTCCGTTATTTAATGGCGCATTGCTCATCCAAACATTCTCCCATTGACTCCTTTCGGGTTTGTTAATTTCCCTTTACAGAGCACGGCTAACAATTCCGGTTTTGATTGTATTTATTTGATGAGAAATGATAAAGAAAACCCCACTTTTTGACAAGATAAAGCTACTTTTTTGTAACATACGTCAGGGTTTTAGAACAAAAGGTGAATTTTAGTAGAAATCCGGCTTGGAAGAGGAAAGGACTTTAGGAGGGTCGGTTTTATAAGCAATAAAAAAGCCTGGTAAAAACCAGGCTTTTGCAACTTTGCTCTTTCGAACAAACAAAACGATAATCGTAAAAATTAACGCTTTGAGAACTGTGGACGACGACGTGCTTTACGTAGACCAACTTTCTTACGCTCAACGCAACGAGCGTCACGAGTAACATAACCCGCAGCACGTAGAGTTGGACGTAGAGACTCATCGTACTCCATAAGAGCACGAGTGATACCGTGACGGATAGCACCAGCTTGACCAGAGATACCACCACCTTTAACAGTGATGTATAGGTCAAGTTTCTCAACCATCTCAACTAGCTCTAGAGGTTGCTTAACAACCATACGAGAAGTTGGACGACCGAAGTACTCGTCAAGGCTACGCTTGTTGATTACGATGTTACCGCTGCCTGGTGTGATGAACACACGTGCAGCTGAGCTTTTGCGACGGCCAGTGCCGTAGTATTTATTCTCTGCCATTTCCTAAATCCCCGATTAGATGTCTAGTACTTTTGGTTGCTGAGCAGCGTGGTTGTGCTCAGTGCCAGCGTAAACTTTAAGCTTACGGTACATAGCACGGCCTAGAGGACCACGTGGAAGCATACCTTTAACTGCTAGTTCGATAGCCATTTCTGGCTTACGGTCGATCAGCTTGTCAAAAGTGATTGACTTAAGGCCACCTGGGAATTCAGTGTGACGGTAGTAAGTCTTAGCTGCAGCTTTGTTACCAGTTACAGTAACTTTCTCTGCGTTGATAACGATGATGTAATCACCAGTGTCAACGTGTGGAGTGTACTCAGCTTTATGTTTGCCACGTAGGCGAGATGCAATTTCACTTGCTAGACGGCCAAGAGTTTTACCTTCAGCGTCTACAACATACCAGTCGCGTTTTACAGTTTCTGGTTTAGCAACGAAAGTTTTCATGCTAATAATAACCCGATAATTTTGATTTACACTTAAAGGAGCATTTGCTCCCACTGACTAAGAGCCCAGTCATCACCCCTTCGAGTGGATGGCACTCTCGACCTTTAAGTTCGTTGGAAAAATCCGCCAAACAGGTCTGCAGTAACGGTGGGTCGCAGGATTATAGAGAAGTCAGATGAAAAAATCACCTCTTTTTCGGTATTAATTTAAATTTTTCTTACCCTTGATTAATCACCTTGGAGTTAGCCCTCTCCTTTTAGGCCAAGTGCTCACGTGCAAGATAATCATGACTTTGCATTTCAATCAGGCGAGATTTACAACGCTCAAACTCGAAACTGAGTAGCCCATCGAGATACAACTGTTCTATGGGTACCTCGGCTGAAATAATCAGCGTCACATTACGCTCATAAAACTCATCGACGAGTGCGATAAAGCGTCGCGCTGCATCATCGTTAGACTGATTCATCTGTTTTACGTTGCTCAGCAGCACCGTGTGGTAGAAGCGCGACAGCTCAATGTAGTCATTTTGACTTCGCGCAGATTCACAAAGCTGGGCAAAGCTTGCATACAATACCCCCTCACAGCAGCCCTCCACGGTAAGTAAACGCCGATTGACGTCTACTTCTTGGGTTATTTCAGAAGGCTCACAATGTTGGGTTAACTCGGAAAAATAGCGCTTAAGGTTGTCCGTGGCTTGATTGTCTAGCGGGGAGTGATAGATCTCGGCCTGCTCCAGAGTCCTAAGGCGAAAGTCGATTCCGCTATCGACATTCAGCACATCACAGTGCTTTTCTATTAGTGCGATTGTGGGTAAAAAGCGGGCACGTTGCAGACCATTTCTATACAAATTGCTTGGCGGGATGTTTGAGGTGGCGACTAACACTACCCCTCGATTAAATAGCGCATTGAATAAGGTAGAGAGAATCATCGCATCGGTAATATCAGACACATAAAACTCATCAAAACAGATCACTTTGATATTTTTTGCTAGACGCTCGGCGATCACTTCAAGTGGGTTAACGGTCTCTTTGAGCTCCTTGAGTTCATTGTGCACTTGATACATAAAGCGGTGAAAATGCACCCGCATTTTTCCCTCTTCTGGCAAAGCATGAAAAAACGTATCCATTAAATAGGTTTTACCACGACCTACCCCGCCCCACATATACAACCCTTGTGGCGGCTTAGCTATTTGTGGCTTTTTACCCATCAGCTTTTGCATCATTGATAACGGCTTGGGCTTAAAAGCGAGGTACTCTTGAAACGACAGATACAACTTATCAAGCGCAGTAACCGCTTGCATTTGTGCACTGTCATGCTCAAATCCATTGTGCTCTACATCATAGTGATAGCGCTGAATTGGTGTTAGTCCTTCACTGCTCATTCCCATCCTCAACATGGCTATTTTTCTTTATCGACTCTGCGTCTCATAGTAACATGGGACTGAACCCCATTGTAACCAGTGAGTTACACAAAGGTTAAATAACTAAAAAGAGGAACTTCTATGCCTTGGATTTACGCTATTGTTGGCTTACTAATTGGTGCACTTATTGGTTACTTTGTTGCCCGCTTTACAGCCCCTGACGCAAAGAAACAAAAACACCTACAAAAAGACTTAGAATCTGCACAATTTACTTTAGAGCAACAACGCCAAGAACTGTCAGATCACTTTGCCCAAACCGCAACCCTACTTGACACTATTGGCAAAGATTACACCAAGCTTTATCAGCATATGGCAGAGACATCACGCGAGCTACTGCCTCATCAGCCAGAGCAGGATAATCCATTTACTAAATTGGTTGCTCAACCAGAAACCCAGCCTCAAGAGACCGAGACGCAAGAGTCCGTCGAAGAGAGCAAGGTTACCGATATCGACCAAGCACCACGTGATTACGCTAATGGTGCGACTGGCCTACTTAAAGAAGAAGAGAAAGAAATCCTTCATACCCCTGAAGTTGCTACCGCAAAGGCGTCTTAACATTCTTCTGACATAAAATTAGGAACTTAGCTAAGGTTTTTGAGTCGAAATCTCCATAGCATCAAAGAATTCTTGCCTTGGGCTCATGCCTTAGCCAAATTTAGATTGGATTCTTGGGTACATTTATAGGAGTTTTAGATGAAAAAACCTTTGCTAGCCCTGACCGCACTCTCACTTAGTCTTGGGGTAGCCCTTACCCCAATCTCAGCTCAAGCAGCGCTACCTCTCTCTGTTCAAGGTGAACAACTGCCTAGCCTTGCGCCGATGCTTGAGAAAGTGACACCCGCGGTTGTCAGTATTGCCGTTGAAGGAACACAAGTTGCACGCCAGCAAATCCCTGAACCCTTTCAGTTCTTTTTTGGACCTGAATTTCCCACTGAACAAGTACAAGAGCGCCCCTTCCGAGGTTTAGGCTCGGGGGTCATTATTGACGCCAAACAGGGTCATATCGTAACCAACTATCACGTCATCAATGGCGCAGACAAGATTCGTATCAAACTGCATGATGGCAGAGAGTATGACGCCGAGCTCATCGGCGGTGATGAAATGTCAGATGTTGCGTTATTAAAAGTCGACAAGCCGAAAAACCTCACGCAAATAACCGTGGCGGATTCCGACAAGTTGCGCGTTGGTGACTTTACCGTTGCCATTGGTAACCCGTTTGGTCTGGGTCAAACCGTCACCTCCGGTATCGTTTCTGCTCTTGGCCGCAGCGGCCTCAACCTGGAAAACTTTGAGAACTTTATTCAAACTGATGCAGCCATAAACAGCGGTAATTCTGGCGGTGCACTGGTTAATCTTAATGGCGAGTTGATTGGTATCAATACCGCAATCTTAGGACCAAACGGTGGCAACATCGGTATTGGCTTTGCTATTCCTTCTAACATGATGAAGAACCTGACCGTTCAGATCCTTGAATTTGGCGAAGTCAAACGCGGTATGCTAGGGGTGCAAGGTGGTGAAGTCACTTCCGAACTGGCTGAAGCGCTAGGGTATGAATCAAGCAAAGGTGCCTTTGTCAGTCAAGTGGTTCCAGACAGCGCAGCTGACAAAGCGGGCTTAGAAGCCGGCGATATTATTGTCTCGATCAATGGGCGTAAGATTAACACCTTCAGTGAATTACGTGCGAAAGTCGCCACTCTGGGAGCAGGAAAAGAGATCGAACTCGGCGTTGTTCGCGATGGTAAGTCGATGAAATTTGACGTTACCCTTGGCGAGCAAAGCAACATGAAGACTTCTGCAGATAAGCTGCACCCAGGCCTAACTGGGGCAGAGCTCACCAACACAACCGATCAAGATGCGATTGCAGGCATCAAGGTTTCTGGTGTTGCCAAAGGCTCACCGGCTGAATCATATCAATTACAACAGGGCGACATCATCATTGGCGTCAATCGTCACCGAGTGAAAAACCTGGCTGAACTGCGCGCTATTGTAGAAAAAACAGAAGGAGTGTTGGCCCTTAATGTACAGCGAGGCGAAAGAACCCTCTACTTAGTCATTCGCTAACACATCAACCTAAAATATATTACCAACACACAGGCACGCGACATGCGTGCCTTTTTTACAGCAAAAACAAATTGATAATATGGTTTGTCACTGACCAGAATGCTATCCTTAGTAAATATTTAACTCATTTTTGGAAGAGGCGAATTACCGGTGCATATTGTTCATTTTCTGCTGCGCTCTGTCGGTCTAGGCCTTGCTACGGCAGCCTTGCTGTTGCTCGCCATGCCCTCTTTACGCCAGCAAGTATTGCCCGATTACGTCACTCCACAGCCAGACAGTATTCAACAGCTACAGGTATCTTTTAAAGAAGCGGTTCGAGAGGCCGCGCCGGCAGTTGTCAATATTTATAGTCGCAAATACACCGAAAGCTCACGCACTCAGCTCTCTACACAAGGTCTAGGCTCTGGCGTTATTGTCAGTGACAAAGGCTACATTATTACCAACTATCACGTAGTGGCTCAAGCTGACCAGATTATTGTCGCATTGCAAGATGGTCGAGTTGCCGCAGCGCAGGTCGTCGGGGTTGATAGGCGTACAGACATCGCGGTGCTTCGCGTTGAGGGTGAGAACCTCCCTGTCATTCCACAAAGCGAGGATTATAAAGCACAAGTCGGAGATATTGTTTTAGCGATTGGTAACCCATACAACCTAGGTCAAACCACAACACTCGGCATTATTTCAGCAACAGGACGCTCATCCATCAGTGCTGATGGTCGTCAATCTTTTATCCAAACCGATGCAGCCATCAATGAGGGTAACTCGGGCGGTGCATTGGTTAACACTCGCGGTGAGCTTGTGGGTATTAACACCGCGTCATTCCAACAAGCGACAGAGCTTGAGACCTATGGTATCTCGTTCGCTATTCCTTACGTGCTGGCCAAGCGTATTATGGAGAAAATTATCGCTGATGGTCGCGTCATTCGTGGCTACATCGGTATTGATGGACAAGACATCAACTCAGTGACAGCTCGCTTACTAGGAGATAATCATTTAGGCGGTATCGTTGTTCTCGGTATTGACCCTAACGGACCTGCCGCCGCCGCTGGCTTTGAAACCCAAGACATCATCTTAAAAATCGATGGTAAAAAGGTGAATGGCAAACAAAGCGTGATGGACCAAGTGACCGATCTTAGACCAGGCACCGTCATTGATATCCTCGTTCTGCGCGATGGTGAAGAGCTTCCGCTCAAGGTAACGATAGCCGAAGACTCGCGCGAATTTATTCCGCAGTAAACTCATTCATTACTGTGCATAAATACAAAGCCCCATGAGCAATCATGGGGCTTTGTATTAATCAGCTTTCCTTCGAGTATCAAGACTCTTCGGCTGGTTCACTCTTATCTGAATCAGCATCAATCTCTATACGAGTCACACGCTGAAGACCTCTTGGTAACAAGCTACCACGGCGGCCACGCTCACCTCGGAAGTTCTCTAAATCTGCCGGTTTCAAGCCTAGCTTGCGCTTACCCGCATAGAGCGTCAATGAAGCCCCTTGCGGAATTGGCATAAGGTGAGACACAAACTCTTCGCGCTCTTTTGCTTTTGCCGCAGGAATATTAATGATCTTGTTGCCCTTACCTTTACCTAGTTGCGGTAGGTCTTTAATCGGGAACATCAGCATGCGACCTTGGTTAGTGATGGCCAATATCTCATCGGCATCCAAATCAGCAATCGCTAATGGTGTCATCACTTGCGAGTTTTGTGGCAAGGTGACTAGTGCTTTACCGCTGCGATTCTTCGACAGCATGTCACTACCTTTACACACAAACCCATAACCTGCATCAGAACCAATCAACCACAAGGCTTCATCATCACCCATCACGACTTGGGTAATATTTGTACCTGCAGCGACATTCAATCGACCGGTAATTGGCTCACCTTGACTACGAGCCGAAGGCAGCGAGTGTGATTCTAGCGAGTAGCTTCGACCATCATTACCCAAGAACACCGCTTGCTGATTGCTCTTACCTCTTGCATGAGCCAAGTATTTATCACCAGACTTGTAGTTCAGGCTTGTCGCATCCACTTCATGGCCTTTCGCGTGACGAATCCAACCTTTATCAGACAGTACGACAGTGATTGGTTCACTTGGTACTAAGTCACGCTCAGTCAACGCTTTCGCTTCTGCGCGCTCTACTAATGGAGAGCGGCGATCATCACCGTACTTCTCAGCGTCAGCTTTGATCTCTTTCTTCAGAAGAGTATTCATGCGACGCTCAGAGCCTAATAACTGCTCTAGCTTTTCACGCTCTTTTTCAAGCTCGTCTTGTTCGCCACGAATCTTCATCTCTTCAAGTTTGGCAAGATGACGAAGTTTAGTATCAAGGATCGCGTCAGCTTGGATGTCAGTGATCCCAAAGCGCTCCATCAGTACCGCTTTAGGCTCATCTTCAGTACGAATGATTTCAATCACTTCGTCTAAGTTGAGGTACGCCACCAACAAACCTTCAAGGATGTGTAGGCGAGCAAGCACCTTGTCTAAGCGGTATTGTAAACGGCGACGCACTGTTTCGCGGCGGAACTCAATCCACTCACCTAAGATCTGAACTAAACCTTTCACCTGCGGGCGATTGTCTAGGCCGATCATATTGAGGTTCACGCGATAATTACGCTCAAGATCCGTTGAAGCAAACAGGTGATTCATCAACTGCTCACTGTCGACACGGTTTGAACGCGGCACAATCACGATACGTGTAGGGTTTTCATGATCCGATTCGTCGCGCAGGTCATCGACCATTGGCAGTTTTTTCGCTCGCATCTGATTGGCGATCTGCTCAAGCAGCTTAGAGCCCGATACTTGGTGTGGTAGTGAAGTTACCACAATATCAGAGCCCTCTTTATGCCAAACGGCACGCATCTTAATGCTGCCACGACCCGTGCGATAGATTTTCTCAAGGTCAGATTTCGGTGAAATGATTTCAGCTTCTGTCGGGTAATCCGGGCCCTTTACAAACTGCATCACATCATTCAAATCGGCTTTTGGATTGTCGATCAGATGCACAGTAGCATCAGCGACTTCGCGAACGTTATGTGGTGGTATATCTGTCGCCATACCTACCGCGATACCCGTAACACCATTGAGCAGAATATGCGGTAAACGCGCTGGCAACATTTGTGGCTCTTTCATTGTGCCATCAAAGTTCGGCTGCCACTCGACCGTGCCCTGCCCTAACTCACCAAGTAGAACTTCGGCAAACTTAGACAGCTTCGCTTCGGTATAACGCATCGCAGCGAATGATTTCGGGTCATCTGGCGCCCCCCAGTTTCCCTGACCATCAACCAATGGGTAACGATATGAGAACGGCTGAGCCATAAGTACCATCGCCTCATAACACGCAGAATCACCGTGAGGGTGATATTTACCCAACACATCACCAACGGTACGAGCCGATTTTTTGTATTTCGCCGCCGCTGATAAGCCCAGCTCCGACATTGCATAGATAATACGACGCTGAACCGGTTTCAAACCATCGCCAATGTATGGCAAGGCACGGTCCATGATGACGTACATCGAGTAGTTCAGATAAGCGTCTTCTGTAAACCTGCGCATTGGCAGCTGTTCAACGCCATCGTATGTAATTTCGTTAGACATTCATTAAACCTCAGCCATATCACCGTTGTTCTGCAGCCAAGAGCGGCGATCATCAGCACGCTTCTTGCCTAACAACATATCCATCATCTCCATTGTCGCCTCTGAGTCATCAATAGTTAGTTGAACTAGGCGGCGAGTGTTTGGATCCATGGTGGTTTCGCGCAACTGGAGTGGGTTCATCTCACCCAGACCTTTGAATCGCTGTACGTTGATCTTGGCTTTCTTTTTCGATAAGCGCTCAAGTATGCCCTCTTTCTCATCATCATCCAGCGCATAAAATACCTCTTTGCCGCAATCGATACGGTACAGAGGAGGCATGGCAACATAGATATGCCCCGCTTCAACGAGTGAGCGGAAGTGACGAGTAAAGAGTGCGCACAACAGAGTCGCGATGTGCAGACCATCCGAGTCCGCATCGGCTAAGATACAGATCTTACCGTAACGTAAGCTGTCTAAATTATCGCTATCAGGGTCGATACCCAGCGCGACTGAGATATCGTGTACCTCTTGAGAAGCGAGAACCTGATCTGCAGAGACTTCCCAAGTATTTAGGATCTTACCACGCAGCGGCATCACCGCTTGGAACTCACGGTCACGGGCTTGTTTCGCTGAGCCCCCCGCAGAGTCACCCTCGACAAAGAAGATCTCAGTACGATTTAAATCTTGAACAGAACAATCCGTCAGCTTGCCAGGAAGTGCAGGGCCTGAGGCAACTTTTTTGCGCACCACTTTTTTGCTCGCTCGCATACGGCGGTGAGCATTAGCAATACACACTTCAGCAAGCAACTCTGCTAGCTGAGGCTTCTCATTCAACCACAGGCTGAATGCGTCTTTCACCACACCGGAAACAAACGCAGCCGTTTGACGAGATGACAAACGCTCTTTGGTTTGACCGGCAAACTGAGGGTCTTGCATCTTCACCGACAAGACATACGAACAGCGGTCAAAGACATCATCACCCGTGAGCTTTACACCACGTGGCAGCAAGTTGCGGAATTCACAGAACTCACGCATTGCATCAAGAAGGCCCTGACGAAGGCCATTCACGTGTGTACCACCTTGAGCCGTAGGGATCAGGTTTACGTAGCTCTCGGTGATCATCTCACCGCCTTCTGGCTGCCAAATCACCGCCCAGTTAGCGGCTTCTGTTTCTGCGCTGAACTCGCCAGTAAATGGTTTTTCTGGCAGAACCGGATAACCTTTAACGCCTTCAGCGAGGTAATCTGTCAAACCATCTTCATACAGCCAGCGATGCTCGTTGCCATTCACTTTGTCACTGAAGGTTATCTCTAGCCCCGGACACAACACCGCTTTCGCGCGGAGGTTGTTGACCAAGCGAGTAACAGAGAAGTTAGCTGAATCAAAGTAACTACCATCTGGCCAGAAATGAACACTGGTGCCTTTATTGCGGCGACCACATGTGCCTGTTACGGTGAGCTCTTCAACTTTATTGCCATTCTCGAAGGCCATTTCATAGACTTGGCCCTCACGGCGGACCGTGACTTCAACGCGCTTAGACAGGGCGTTAACGACGGAGATACCTACACCGTGTAGACCACCCGAGAATTGGTAGTTCTTGTTTGAGAACTTACCACCAGCATGCAGCTTACAAAAAATCAATTCCACGCCAGAGATCTTCTCTTCTGGGTGAATATCGACAGGCATACCACGACCATCATCGATCACTTCAAGTGATTGGTCTGGATGCAAAATGACTTGCACCTTCGAGGCATGTCCAGCAAGCGCTTCATCGACACTGTTGTCGATAACTTCTTGGCCCAAATGGTTTGGGCGCGCTGTATCCGTATACATCCCTGGTCGGCGACGTACTGGTTCTAAACCATTAAGAACCTCAATGGCTCCAGCATTATATTGTTCTGTCATAGTACGGAATAATAAACGTAGATAAGTAAAAGGGTACTTTGCAGGCTTTATATGATGCTTTTAATAAAAAGTCAGCAAAAAGCAGAGAAACGGGCGAGCTAATATCGCCAAGCAATGCAAAAGTATAGGGGCAACATAGTCTGACCCCAACCGCTTTATGTCAAGCGAGTTGACTGACTATCAAGTAAAAATATGATTGTTCCCGCAATGAGTGTACGGAAGTTACTCAAAGTTTAAGAAATTCGATGATGGCCGCTGGATAGCGGTCGAAACCGATAAAACTATGATCGCCTCCCTCCTCAACGGCCTGTTTGGAGTCAGAGAAACGTGCTACCGCTTGACGATAATCGAGAACTTCATCTTCAGTTTGTTGCAATAACCAAAAGTCTTGAGGGTGCTGTAACGACTCTACATCGAGATCGCGCAGCTCTTGGATATGTTTGGGCTTGAGAACATAGCGCTCTTGAGTATAAGGGTTCTCTTGCTGACCGAGAAAATCCTGCAACAGTTCATAGGGTTTAACTGCCGGGTTGACTAATGCAGCTTTGAAACCATATCGAGCATTGAGCCAAACAGACAAATACCCTCCTAGAGAGCTCCCCACCAAGCCGATATGGTAGTCGTCTTGATACTTCTCAACAATCTCTGTCAGTTGAGCAGCAGCTTGATGTGGAAAGCACGCCATCTGTGGAATAACAACTTTGATGTCAGGGCGATACGCAGCGCAGTAGTCTCGCATAAGATTGGCTTTTAATGACTGTGGGCTGCTGTTAAAGCCGTGGATATAAAGCAGTAAGCTAGGCTTTTCACTCATTAATAGCCACCAGAAGCGAAGTCCGGCATAAACTTGGTGCTGTTAAGTCGTTGAACACGCGTTTCAACTTTACCGCAAGCATGCAGTGAAAGCTCACGCCACCCTGGAGCCTGATTATCAAGAGCAAAATCTGTTGAGCGTGGTTTGAACTGAACACAAGTCGATGGAGTGGCCATCACGCGAACATCACCACGAGTCTGATCAAAATCTTGGTGCACGTGGCCACACAATACTGCTTTAACATTTTGATGCATATCGACCACTGACCAAAAATCCTCACTGTCTTTCAGCGTGTGCTGGTCAAGCCAAGCACTGCCTACCAGTAGCGGGTGGTGGTGCAAAAGCACCAGAGTATGGCGCTCTGCATGCTCGGTGAGCTTGCTGTCTAACAACTCCAACTGTTGGTCACTGAGTCGACCGTGGGGTTTGCCCACAACCTGAGAATCAAGAATCACCACTTGCCAGTGCTTACCCAGCAACCCATGTTCAAGTGCCCTTACCTGATCTGAAGGTAACACTTCTCCCATACTCGGTTGGAACAAAGGCATGGCTTTTCTAGCGGTGCAATGCCATCCAGAAAGCGTTGGTATGAGTGTGCGCTGTGATCCTGTGATATGTCACCCGTCGCCACAATCGCATCGAACTGAACACCTTCAGTTTTTACCATGTCGACAACAGCCTCAAAGCTGTCACGAGTATTGACGTTGAGCAGCGCCCCTTCCTCATCCGAGAAAAGGTGAGTATCAGTAATTTGCAAAAGCTTTACTACATCTAAGCTGTCACTAATAACGGAAGATACTTTCAAAATCAGAAACCTAAATAAACTCTAACTAAAATAATGGACGGCGACTGATGCCGTGTTTCAAACAAAATGTCAGCCAATCACCCAGAAAGCGATTCATTTGCGCCTTCTCATCTTTCTGCACCATTTTTTTATTCGGATAATCATAGCGGGCGTGAAAGCGAGATATTGGGTCACAAGAGAAGACTTCTGCAACGCGGGCATCGTGATATAGCCTGACAGACATTGACGGCAATGGAAATACCGGAACCTCATCACTCTGACAAATCTCAACTAAAGTTGTGTACTTTGTGACTTCGACCACACGAAGTTGGTAAGACATTTCTTGAACTTGATAGCAGCGAACATCATCCACTTGCGCTTGATTGGGCAGCAAAGCGTTCAACTTGGCATAGTTGGTCTCATAAACTCGCATCAGTTCTGCTAAATCAACATGATACGGCTTATTCATTGCTACGACTGCCATTGTAACTTTATTTGCTGATGATTGAGCTCCAACCATTGCAGCGCGATGATGCTCGCACCATTCTCAATTTGGCCATCCACCACCATTTGATAGGCTTCGCTGCGCGGCACCACTCGAACGCGAATATCTTCACTTTCACTATCAAGGCCATGAACGCCGTGCGCCGTAGAGGCGTCAACCCGCCCGATGAACACATCGAGCTTTTCAGAGCAGCCACCCGCAGAAGGGTAGTAAGAAACCAGTTTTTGCACATTGCTGACCGCAATACCGGCCTCTTCTTGCGCTTCTCGAGTAACGACTTCGTCTGCCTGTTCACCCTTTTCAATGATGCCTGCCACAATTTCAATCTGCCACGGCGAGGCGTGTTCCAGTGCGCCAACGCGAATTTGCTCCACTAGCACAACCTCATCACGCACAGGATCATAAGGCAGCATAGCCGCGGCATGACCTCGCTCCATCAGTTCACGGACGACCACATCGCTCCAACCGCCCTCAAATAAACGGTGCTTGAACTGGTATTTCACCATTGAGAAGAACCCTGCGTAGAGAGTGCTCTTTTCAATGATTTCGATGTCTTTAGTGCTAAACGCTTCCAATCTTATCTCTTCCTTTTCGCCGAACAGCAAACCCAACTTAATTGAGTCATATATCGCTTCGTTGTGACTCGTAATTGTACGCAGCTTGCGCTTATTTCACCAATGAAGTGCTCAACTGATTTTATAAAAAGTACAAATATTGTTTTAGAATTCCATAAATTTGACTGTTTTTACAGCAAATTTTCTTTGTCTCTGTGCAAAAAAGTGTAAAGTTTTAAACGCATTGGGCAAAATTTGAGTTAGAATCTTTGAGTACCCAAATCATTTTATGGCAGGAATAGTAACAATGAAGAAACTGCTTCCACTTTTCATTAGTGCAGCAATCGGTTCACTAAGCACGTCAGCAGTTGCAGACGACATAGTTGAAATTTATAACCTCGCGAAGGACAACGACCCTACGCTTCTAAGCTCTGCAGCAACGCGTGACGCGGCCTTTGAAGCGATTACTTCAAGTCGTGCTACTCTATTGCCACAAATTAATCTTACTGCTGGTTACAACCTCAACCGCAGTAACAAAGATATCCGTGAATCAGATGCGTTAACTGCAGGCGTAGCGCTTTCGCAAGAGCTCTATAAGCGCTCAAGCTGGATCACGCTAGATATCGCCGAGAAAAACGCACGTGCGCAAGACTCTATCTATGCGGCCAATCAACAAGCGCTGATCCTGCGTGTTTCGACTGCTTATTTTGAAGTGCTTCGTGCACAAGATAGCCTTGAGTTTGTTCAGGCAGAAAAAGCGGCGGTTGGTCGTCAGCTAGAGCAAACCAAACAGCGTTTCGAGGTAGGCCTGTCAGCGATTACCGACGTACATGATGCCCAGGCGCAATACGATACCGTGCTAGCTGATGAAGTGTTGGCACGAAACAACCTAGTAAACAGCTACGAAGCACTGCGTGAGATTACTGGTCAAGAGCACTCAAATTTGAATATTCTTGATACTAATCGCTTTGCTGCGAGCAAGCCTGATGATGCTGTCGGTGTCATGCTTCAACAAGCCGAAGAGAAAAACTTAAGCCTCTTAGCAGCACGTATTTCACAAGATGTTGCGCGTGATAACATCTCGCTAGCAGATTCTGGCCATTTGCCTTCGATCTCTCTTGATGCAGGCTACAACTATGGTGACGATTTCAATGATGTAGCCAGTAATGCAACCTACGCTTACAACGACTTCAACATTGGTGTAAACCTAGTTGTTCCTTTATACACCGGTGGTAACACCACCTCACTATCAAAGCAAGCAGAATACGCCTACGTTGCAGCAAGCCAAGATCTTGAAGCGACCTACCGCAGTGTAGTTAAAGATGTTCGCGCATTTAACAACAACATCACCTCTTCGATTGGTGCACTGCGCGCTTACGAACAGTCGGTGATCTCTGCGCAATCAGCACTTGAAGCAACAGAAGCTGGTTTTGATGTGGGTACTCGTACTATCGTTGACGTACTTGACTCAACTCGTCGTCTATATGATGCGAACCGTAACCTTTCTGATGCGCGCTACAACTACATCTTGAGTGAACTTCAGCTTCGTCAAGCTGTGGGTACACTGAGCGAGCAAGACATCCTAGATATCAATGCTGGTCTAAAACCAGCGAAGTAATCTTTGTCTGTTTGACACAAAAAAAGCCGCTTTCGCGGCTTTTTTTTCACCTGAACATCAGGTAAGAAGTAAGAGGTTAACCCTTACCACCTTTAATGGCATCAATGATCTCTGTCGTTGAACAGCCATCTTCAAAGTTAAGCACTTTTACTGCACCACCATTGGCAATCACTTCTTTACCACCGGCGATCTCTTCTGGCTTGTAGTCTCCGCCCTTAACCAGCAGATCAGGCAATACTTCAGAGATCAAACGTTGCGGCGTATCTTCACCAAATGGTACAACCCAATCTACTGCGCCTAAACCTGCCAATACCGCCATACGGCGATCAGTTGGGTTGACAGGTCGACCAGGGCCTTTCAAGCGTTTTACAGACTCATCGGTATTCACCGCCACAATTAGACGATCGCCCAAGGTCGCAGCGTGATTCAAGTACGATACGTGGCCAGCATGCAAGATATCGAAACAACCGTTCGTCATCACTACCGTTTCACCTTTCGCTTGAGCTTTTTTCACAGCAGCGATCAGTGCAGATTCACCTATCACACCGTAGTCTGTATCTTGACTACCGTGAACCGCTTCTGCCAACTCCACTTCTGACAGTGTTGATGTGCCCAGCTTACCAACAACGACACCTGCAGCAGCATTCGCTAGTGCACATGATTCTTCAAATGATTTACCTGCCGCATAAGAAGCAGCTAATACTGAAATAACGGTATCACCGGCACCAGTTACGTCATAAACCTCTTTGGCTTGAGTTGGCAAGTGGAACGGCTCTCGACCTCGGCGTAGCAGAGTCATGCCATTCTCGCTGCGGGTCACAAGTAGCGCTTCAAAGTCAAACTCTTCAATTAAAGCATGGCCCTTCTCGATGAGCTCTTGTTCATCTTTTACCTTGCCCACCACCAGCTCAAATTCAGCCATGTTTGGTGTCAAAAGTGTTGCACCACGATAACGCTCAAAGTCGGCGCCTTTCGGGTCAATGAAGACTGGCTTACCCGCTTTGCGAGCCATTTGAATCAGGGTTTGTGCATGCTCAAGCGCTCCTTTCGCGTAGTCAGAAAGAATCACGGCTGAGACGTTCGGTAGATTCTGCTCAAGGCGAGTCGTCATCAACTCAACATCTGTATTCTCAAATTTGTCTTCAAAATCAAGACGAATTAATTGCTGACCACGGCTAAGCACGCGTAATTTCGTAATGGTTGGATAATCTGGTAATGCGACAAAGTCACAGTTCACATTCAATGACGATAGCGTGTCACTCAGCACTTTAGCTGGTTCATCCGTACCGGTTAAACCTACAATATGAGCATGACCACCTAATGACGCTATATTCATCGCAACGTTAGCCGCTCCACCTGGGCGCTCTTCGTTGTTCTCTACTTTCACTACAGGCACCGGCGCTTCCGGTGAAATACGTCCCGTTGGACCATACCAATAACGATCTAACATTACGTCACCGATAATCAGTACGCCTGCATCACCATAGTTAGGTAGGATGGGTTTCATTGTTATTCTCCAATTCTTTTCACACGCTGTGCTTTATCTCTGTCGCGCGAATCATTTTTTAACGCGCGGATTGTACCACAGGTAATTCGGTTAATTTACTGCTCACCAAGCCATTGGTTCCACAATCGTGTCACTTGTTGGCGCTCACCGACAAAACGGTCATCGGCAACATCGGCATCAAGGTTCAATAGGTTGCGATGATGGATTTGATCGCGCATCGTTGTGTAGGCTTGTGTGATCGCCATTGCGTCCACTTCTTCCATGACCCCTTGCGCCATCAGCGATTCAAAGATTCGCACATTATCGGACCAACGAGTCAGTTTCGGCGTGGCATGGCTCTCTTTTAAGACTAGATATTGCGCCAAAAATTCAATGTCGGTGATCCCGCCTTGGTCTTGCTTCAACATAAAGCGCCCGGCTTTCTTGCCCCCTAGGTGATCACGCATCTTGATGCGCATCTTTACAACGTCATCTCTCAATTTAGCAGGGTCACGATCAAGACCTAATATATCGTGGCGCGTTGCCGCAAATGCCTGTTGTAGTGGCGCGTCGCCATAAATCATGCGGGCTCTGACTAAAGCTTGATGCTCCCATGTCCATGCATCTTGATGTTGGTACTCGTCAAACGCGTCTGTTGGACTAACTAACAAGCCCGATGCGCCCGATGGCCTTAAGCGCGTATCCACTTCGTATAGAATTCCTGAAGCAGTACGAGTTGAAAATATATGAATGATTCTCTGTGCCAGACGCAGATAAAACTGACGCCCATCGATCTCTTTCTTACCGTCAGTGTAGACATTCACTGGGCAATCATGCATGAAGACAATATCAAGGTCAGAGTTATAACCCAGCTCCCAACCACCCACTTTTCCGTAGCCGACAACGGCAAAACCTTTGCCCTCACGATCTTTAACGTGGGTTGGTTCACCATACTTTTCAGCCATTTGCTGCCATGCTTGATGCACAACAGCTTCGACGATCGCTTCAGCAAGATAGGTTAAGTGATCACTCACTTTCATTACCGGAAGCACGCCCGCGATATCTGCCGCCGCAATCTTCAAAATACAGATCTGTTTGAACTGGCGCAGCGCTTCCATCTGCTGCTCCATATCGTCTTCAGGTATACGGGCCAAATAGTCGCGCAATTCGCTGCGGTACGCATCAAGCTCAATCGGGTGATACAAATGCTGCGGGTCAATTAGCTCATCCAACAAGATTGGATAGCGACTCAACTGCTCTGAAATCATCGGGCTTGCGGTACACAAACGAACTAACTGAACTAACGCAGCAGGATGCTCATCAAGAAGCTCAAGATAAGTGGTTCGAGTCACAATATTGTGTAGCAAGTGCAGCACTCGTGGCAGACCAAATTGCGCATCAGGATGCTGATAAATCGCTTCAAATACTTTTGGCATCAAGCGGTTGAGTACCTCGCGCCCACGTGGTCCGAGTGTTTTCTTGGCTAAGTCCTGCTTAAATCGGGTGATTACGCTGCGCTGAGACTCTGGCTCTTCAATGTTAAGGTCTTGCTGCAATATATGATCAATCACATCATCTTTATCGGCCATATCCCACAATTCATGGAAGTGCTTGGCTATCGACTCGCCACACTCCTCTTCGTCATAACCGATTAAGGCTTCAAACACTTTGTGAACATTCGCCATGTGCTGACGTGTGTGTTGCGTCAAGACATCCCAGTTTTCATGCCCCATGGCTGTAGCAAGTTTTAACTGCTCCAAATCACCGTCAGGTAAGGTTTGCGTTTGCTTGTCCGCCATCGCTTGCAATAAGTTTTCTAGGCGACGTAAATAAGCGTAGGCCTGCTGCAGCTCTGCCACCTCACCACACTGTAATAGGTCTAGCTCATCAATGGCTTGCAGTGTTTCTAGTAAACCACGGCCGCGCAAACTTGGCTCTCGCCCACCTCGAATCAACTGGAAAACCTGTGCAATAAACTCAATTTCACGGATACCACCGGCACCGAGCTTGATGTTATTAGATAGGCCGCGACGACGCACTTCACTGCTGATCATCGACTTCATACGACGCAGTGATTGGATCGCACTAAAATCGATATAACGGCGGAAAACAAATGGGCGCAGCATTTTACGCAGCTCTTGATACTCTGGGTACATCTCACGCCCCATCACTCGCGCTTTGATCATCGCATAGCGTTCCCAGTCACGCCCCTGCTCTTGGTAATAATCTTCCAGCGCGGCATAACTCATTACTAGAGGACCACTTTCACCAAACGGTCGTAGACGCATATCTACGCGGTAACAGAAACCATCGAAGGTCTGCTGATCGAGCGCTTTAATAATCCGTTGCCCTAAACGGGTAAAGAACTGGGCATTGGCTATGGAGCGACGTGCACCTTGGGTTTCGCCGTTTTCAGGATAAGTGAAGATTAAGTCAATATCGGAAGAGAAATTCAGCTCACCACCACCCAGCTTACCCATGCCAATAATGAGCATCGGTTGTGCTTCGCCTTGCGCGTTCATCGGGGTGCCCCACTCACTGCAGCAAGCATCGTATTGCCAACGATAAGTCTCAAAGATCATCGACTCTGCCAATTGGGAAAGATGTTCCAAGCTCTCTTCTAGCGCCCAGCTCTGAGTGAAATCACGCCATGCGATGTAAACCATCTCACGGTTTCTAAACTGACGAAGTACACGATGCCCGCCCATCTCATTGACACTGTTTTCCAATAGCTTGGCCAGTCGCTCACGATAACCCGAAGCTCGCTCTGGGCTTTGCAGCATATCTGGAAGCAAGGCACCAAGTTCATCATCGCGGACTAAAGCATCAACGATAAACTGACTTAACCCTGCGACATACTCGAGTTGGCTGCGCATCGGCTCAGACCATGATTGAAACCATGCTTTATCAACAAGTGTTTCTAATGCGCTTTGTGAGTGCGTAAGTAAAGCTGAAGGGAGCTGTGGTATAGCTGGCAACGTCATGAGCAGTCCTTGTAACCCAAAAGAGTTGATATTACTCATAGCTTAACGTAATCAGAGGCTTGAGCAATAAAAAAGCCCACCGGAATCGGTGGGCTGAGCGGTAGATTCAATAATTAAACTTTAAAAGAAGCAATTTTGGCATCTAGCTCTGTGGCATTCGCCTGCATGAGCTCAGAAGTTTCAAGCAACTCAGCCATCACGGTGACAGAGCCATCAACCAACTCTCGGACATTGGTTAGGTTTTGATTCATCTCTTCTGCTACACCACTTTGCTGACCGGCAGCGGTCGCTATCTGGAAGTTCATATCATTGATTTCGCTAACTTGGTTAACGATACCATCAAGCTCAGTGCCGGCATTGGTGACCAAATCGACACTCTCTGCCGCTTCCACCACGCTTTTTTCCATTAGCTCTACTGCACTGTTAGCGCTGTCTTGTAGCTGCGTGATCATGTCTTGAATTTCAATCGTCGCTTTTTGGGTACTTTGAGCCAGGTTACGCACTTCATCCGCTACCACAGCAAAACCACGACCCGCTTCACCCGCACGCGCCGCTTCTATCGCTGCATTCAATGCAAGAAGGTTAGTTTGCTCTGAAATACCCTGAATCGTGCCGACAACGCTGCTAATAGCGGCGACTCGCTCTTCGACCTTATTCACAGCGCCAGCTGACTGGGCGATGTCATTAGATAGTTCACTGATCTTGGAAATCGTGCCACCTACAAACTCTTGACCGCGTTGCGCTTGCCCTGAAGCACTTTCCGTCAACGATGAGGCTGTCTGAGCATGATCTGCCACAGTTTGAACGGTCGAGCTCATCTCGCTCATCGCCGTGGCCAGTTGATCTATCTCATTAAACTCTTCTTGTGCCGCTTCCTTCGTCTCAGCCATGCTCAGCGTCATCACTTCAGTGAGTGAGATCAACTCTTGTGAAGCACTAATTTGTGTTTTGATTACATCCTGTAATTGGAAACGAGTGGTTTCGAGTTCACGAGCCACATCACCGTACTCGTCTTTGCACTCCATATCGATTTTTTGCGAAAGATCTTTACCCGCCATAGTCTGAATCGACTCACTCAAATATTGAGTCTGGCGCAGCATAACGCGAGCGGCAAATAGCAATAGAGAAATGAAGATAACGATCATGACGCCCGTTTGCCAAACCACTTGTACAAGATACTGCTCGTAATGGTGCTGAGCGAGATTGGCATCTTGAGTCGCCGATAGAAGGGCTTGATAGAAGGTGCTCGCATCCCACAGCTGTTTTGCCACAAGCAATACAGTGCTGAACACCATCAACATGATCATTTTCGGCACGAGTCGCGCATCAGTGATGAGCTTTTCCCAAGGTTTGAAACTGAGTTTATTCATGACACTACTCCACGAATTGAGTGCAATATTGAGGATCACACTCAGATTAATTTACGGTAATCATTACTGGGGTTAGCGGAAAATTTATACAGAACTTGAGTATTTTTGGTCGACTGAACATGGGGGGAGACGTCAGATAAGACTGTTCGTTGCTGATTTAATTCGCGCTGTTTAATTAGTCACAGCATATCAAATTCAATTAGCGAAAGGGGTGTGATATTACTCCAAAATGACAGGAGTTATCGGTTCTGTGAGCGAGCACATTAAGTGCCAGTAACACGGCGTCAAAAAACAAACGGGACTCCATTCCGAAGTCCCGTTTATCACAACTTATTGTAAAGCACTTTGCACATTACATATGAAAGGCGACATTAATCACGCCAATATGGTTGCGTGTCGACACTGATGCGACGTGTCTGCTCCATAGCGTGCAAAATAGAGGTCTCTTGTCGCTGCAGCCAGCGTTTTAACTGATCCAGTTCATCACCCTCGAGCTTATCAAGGAAAGTCTCGAGTTGTTTCAACATTTGTAAGTCGACGATACCTTGCATCAAATCAGCCCACGGAAGACGGAAGCGGTTACGATCTTCTGCATCATATAAGTTCGCAAAACTGACACCGGTATAAAGGTTACGCATCAAACGATACTGTTGGTCAATATACTCTTGGCGACATAGCTCTTTCTCCGGCGGGAACGCTTCCACCAGCTCAGCCCATGTACGATCGAGTTGTTTACCCGAAAAGGCCACAATATTACTCGCCATTTTTTCGCGGGCTTTGTCGTCTAGGAAAGGCTGCCAACCGCGGGTCAAAATCCAGCGGCTCAAATCCAGCAACAAACCGGTATAACGTGCAGAGGAGAGTAACGTTAAACTCTCTTCACGCTCTGGCAATTGCGCTTCAACCTGTTTCAGTTCTTCAACAATAAACTTGCGGGCATCGAGTTTGCGCAGCACATGGCCTTTGTCTTCAAGCAGGTCTTCAAGGCAGTCATAGTCATCTAGCCATTCAAGCTCTTGCTCAAGCCACTTAAGCTCTTGGCGCAGCAGTGCACTTGCGCGACGTGGTACGACACCGCCGTACACCGTAAAGATTTGGCGAATGTAGCTAATCGCATGACGAATTTCATGCAGCGCTTCAATAGAAGGGCGCTCGATATAAATCTGCTCGTGGTAGTGCCAATGAGATAGCGCATGCTCAAGCGCGTTAACTAAACAGGTTTCTACACTGTCACTCGATTGAGTATTAACGAGCGGCAGTGGTACAACCTCATCGCTTTCATGACCATACGCCAAGCGATAGCCTTTTGCTGCTTTGCTCATATTACCAAGGCGCATACCTCCATCTTCGGAGAATGCTCGAGCGAGTGTGAATAGTGCTTCGGTTTGGCCTGACTTAAGCTCCAGCTCCACCTCACAAATCGGCTCTTGTTTATCACCAGACTCAACCAGACCTTGGTCAAAGGCCACTTCCACTTGGCTGCCATCTGGCATACCAATAAGCCACTGCTCACGAGTGAAATTGGTTGAGAAAATCGGGATCAACTGCGCTTGAACCTCTTCTACAGTACGGCCTTCTGGCCATATTTCTGTAGGGTGAAGTGTCAGTTCAGGTTTGTTAGATGTGTGTTCAGCGTTGAACTCAGGACGCTGGTGCAGGCCAGCAACAACACGGCCTGACGTTTTGACGGTTTGTACGAACACACCATCAAAGCAGCGAATTCTTAAGCCTATGTCGTGACGACGTAGCCAGTTATCCGCAGTATCGAAGTAGGTATTTCCCAGTTCTCGACAGCTATGCTGAAGTACTTTGGTTTCATCGAGTTTTGCTCGCAAAGTATCGGAAAAATCAGATGAAACAAAAAACTTCAACTCTATCTCGGTTTCCATATATCCACCTTATAAAACAGATAGGTGAAGCATATTGCTTAACTGAGGGATCAGCAAGAAGGAAATAACACCTGAATGATGATCTAAAACAGTTTTAATGTGGCATTTTATGGGTTAACATTCGCGCCTTTATAGCCATCGTTCAACATTTCGCCAGATTATGGCCTATGTTTTTTTTAGGGTTATAGCAATTAGGTTTTAAAACCATGCCAGTAAATACCATTATGGGGTTGTTCGCAAAGTCCCCTATTAAACCTTTGCAACGTCACGTTGTATGCGTGAATGAATGCTGCTCTCACTTAATCAACTTCTTTGAGGTTTCTTCAAAGGGTGATTGGGAAAAAGCATCTGAAATTCGTGCTCAAATCTCGCATCTTGAAAAAGAGGCGGATGTACTAAAGCGTGAGATCCGTTTGAAACTACCACGTGGATTGTTCTTGCCAGTCGATCGTACTGACATGCTTGAGCTTCTCACGCAGCAAGACAAACTAGCCAACCTTGCCAAAGATATTGCTGGCCGAGTTTACGGTCGCCAGCTCATCATTCCTGAACCTATGCAACAGAACTTCATCGCTTATGTTAAGCGCTGTCTCGATGCTGCTGATCAAGCTCAAAAAGTGATTAATGAGCTAGATGAACTGCTAGAAACCGGTTTTAAAGGCCGTGAAGTCACCCTCGTTGCAGAGATGATTCACCAATTAGACGTGATTGAAGATGACACTGACTCAATGCAGATTGAGTTGCGTCAACAACTGATGGCTCTCGAAGATAGCCTCAGCCCAATCGACGCTATGTTCCTCTATAAGATTTTAGAATGGGTGGGCGGAATCGCAGACCAAGCTCAACGTGTTGGAGCACGTCTAGAGCTTATGCTTTCTCGTTCATAATTCAGAAACTAACACTGAGTAACGAAGGTCATTCAAATTATCGGCAATGCAATCGCAGTGACGCGGATTATTGCGCCCGTTTTTTGTCTGTCCCGCTTGTTACAAACAACTAGGTAATACAATGGATATCCTCGCTAACTACGGTACTATCCTAATTCTGATCGCAGCTCTCTTTGGTTTTATGATGGCTGTGGGTATCGGTGCAAATGACGTAGCGAACGCTATGGGCACCTCAGTTGGTTCAAAAGCACTGACTGTAAAACAAGCGATCATCATCGCGATGATCTTCGAGTTTGCCGGCGCTTACCTTGCCGGTGGTGAAGTAACTGATACCATCCGTAAGGGTGTTATTGATACCACACTATTTGCTGATAAGCCTGATGTGCTTGTGTTCGGCATGCTGTCTGCGCTTCTTGCTGCGGGTACTTGGCTGCTGCTTGCGTCATACATGGGTTGGCCGGTTTCAACCACTCACTCAATCATCGGTGCGATCATCGGTTTTGCTTGTGTATCCGTGGGTACAGAAGCGGTTGACTGGAGTAGTGTTCAAGGCATCGTTGGCAGCTGGATTGTTACCCCATTGATATCGGGCTTCTTTGCCTATCTTATCTTTGTCAGTGCACAACGTCTGATTTTTGATACTGAGCGCCCTCTGATGAATGCAAAGCGTTTTGTGCCTGTGTACATGTTCATCACGACGATCGTGATTGCCCTTGTTACTATCAAAAAAGGCCTAAAACACATCGGTCTGCACCTATCAACGGGTGAAGCTTGGATTGCAGCGATTGCTGTTTCAACTCTCGTGATGGTCGGTGGCTATGTTTACATTCAGAAGAAGTTTGCCAACCGTGAAGACGACCACAGCTTTGCTGGTGTTGAAGGCATCTTCTCTGTACTGATGGTTATCACTGCGTGTGCAATGGCATTTGCTCACGGCTCAAACGACGTAGCGAACGCGATTGGCCCTCTGTCGGCAGTAGTATCAACCGTAGAGCACATGGGCGAAATTACCGCTAAAAGCCGTATTGCATGGTGGATCCTTCCTCTGGGTGGTGTCGGTATCGTTGTGGGTCTAGCGACACTAGGCCACAAAGTAATGGCGACAGTAGGTACTGGTATTACTGAACTTACACCTAGCCGTGGTTTTGCCGCTCAGCTTGCTACTGCATCAACGGTTGTTCTAGCGTCTGGTACTGGCCTTCCAATCTCGACGACTCAAACACTAGTCGGTGCGGTTCTGGGTGTGGGTTTTGCTCGTGGCATCGCTGCGCTAAACCTTGGCGTTGTTCGTAACATCGTTGCGTCTTGGATTGTTACACTGCCTGCAGGTGCCCTGCTTGCCGTTGTCTTCTTCTATGGAATTCAAGCAGCATTTGTTTAACGCTTACTGACGTAAAGTCCAGTAAAAAGTCAGAGTCAAGTTAAGACAATGTCATTATTGACTCAAACGCACATTAAGGGAGGCTTTGCCTCCCTTCTTTGTTGCACCGAGGCTTGAAAATTCTTACTATCTCTTCAGTTTTATCGTTCTGTCTCACTCAGACTCGAAACCGCTATAGAAAGCTCGTAGCCGTTAGACAGACAAACCCCCTATTGGAAGGATTACCCGTGAAAAAGCTGATCTATCTGGTTTTACTAGCTGTAACGTCTGTTTCTACAGCTTTCGCTCAAGACCACTACATCGCAGATAAACTGTTTACGTACATGCACTCAGGCCCAGGTACCGAGTTTAGAATTATTGGCAGCGTTAACGCCGGTGATAAAGTTCAACTAACAAACACTAACCGTGCAGCAGGCTACAGTGAAGTTGTAGATAGCCGAGGCCGTAAAGGCTGGGTCGAAAGTAAGTTTGTTACGACTCAACAGAGCATGGCGATCCGACTACCTAAAGTAGAAAAAGAGCTTGCACAGGCGAACGAAGCCTTATCAAATGCTCGCTCATCGGCAGACAGTGAAAAAGCGGGGTTAATTGACTCACTAGAGGCACGCAATCAGCAACTGTCTGAGCTTGAAGAGACCAACACAGAACTGAACAAGCAGCTAACGACATCACAGACAGAGATTCGTGAGCTTCGCGCTCGTTTAGATACGCAAAAAGAAGACCTACTGCTTAAGTACTTCATGTATGGTGGCGGTGTTGCTGGTCTTGGCCTGTTGTTTGGCTTGCTCCTTCCACACATCATGCCACGTCGTAAAAAGTCTCCTGCAGGCTGGGCATAGTGATTTAGCTAGACAATTATCAATACACTAGGTAATTGCCACGGTGCTATACAACAGTACTTCAATAAAAAATGGTCGCGAAATGCGACCATTTTTTTATCTATTTGTCCGCAGAGAGTTGTCCGCAGACAGCAAAATACGTTAGCCTTTCCAGTCATACAGGGCTGGTATACGTAAGCGCTCACCTTCGAAGCGAATCACACATGATTGTGGCTCTATACTTTCCAGCACCACGCCCCCATTCAACTCATCCCCTTGCATGTATTCAACATCATTAATCTTAACCCAGCGCTTATCCTCTGCGCGTGAATAGACATGGGTTTGAAAATTCATTGCAGGCAATCGCCCATAATAATCGTTACTGTTTTGCGCCAAAGCGATAACACGCTGTTGTGATGGTGTTGTCGCTATCTGAGTAGAGGTGTTTGACGTGGGTTCATTTGTGGTTGACGGCTGCGACATCACTGACTGCAGGCGCTGAGCTATCTCTGGGGATAGCTGACTCAAATCAAGGTTAGCTAACGGATCATCAGCAATAACCTCCGCCCCACTCGGCGAGGTCACTGGTGGTATATTCGATTCAGTTTCTGGCAATAAACTGTATGAATCACTTTGATGATGAGCAACAGCAGGTTTTTTAGGCACGCTGACGAGCGCTTGCAGAGGTGCTACCTGAGAAAGAGTATATGCCACATCAATACGCTCTATCTGCTGGACAACCTCAACCTCTTGCTGAGATTGAAGACTACTATGAACACGGTAGTCTTGAACGTATTGAGCGCCAAAGTAAGCGATCGAGCATAAGCTCGGGAGCAACAACGCGAAGCTTGCAAGAGGCCAAGAAAAGCGCGGAGCCGTTGCCAGAGCTTGAACAGGCGCATAAGACGAGGTTGATGCCTGTGTGTAGTGCTCTTGCTCTGAACGCTGTAAGGCGTTTAATACTTGCGACATTTACATCACCTCCTGATCAACAATCAGTGTTGGCGCTTGAGCCTGGGTCATAAGATCCAAGCGAGTGAGTGTTTGCTTACCCGCAATACCATCGACTGCCATCCCCTGCCAGCGTTGAAACGCTTCCACACGACGTTTTAGGCTGTCATCAAAAACACGCTTACTTTCCACTTGCTCACCGAACACTGCCGCTAATTTACTGTTCAGAGCCTCGATCGACTCACCTTGCATACCCTGGCGCAACGTCTCATCAAACTGACTCATCCACAGATAACGATATTCACCCGTCCACAGTTGCCCAAGCCACTCTAGCGGCAATGTCAGCTCTTTATCATCGATTAGCAATACAAATGACTCTGTCGTTAATTGATTGAGAACAGCAAAACGCTTTTGCCCATCAAGGCGCAAGGTCAATACCACTGGCATGTTGATATCAATCACATCTTTGATTGTGCCCAAGGCCATGCGGCAATTCATCACTGAATCAGACTCTTCTAAACATAAGGTATCAAACATAGACGCACGATAGCCCCATGTTTGATAAAGATCTCGAAGCGCGCCCTCTACCGTAAGCCCTTGACTAATCGTCGCCTTCGCTTCACTTGCGAGCGCTATCTGCTCGACGATTTCAACCTGAGGCTCACTGTCTATGACTGGTATCACTTGTGCTAATTGCTGCTGAGTAAAACGCTCTATATTCGGTAGTGCGGCATACGCGATACTGCATCCGATAGCCAATGCTGCTGCATATTTCCAGCCATGATTAACGGCTTTGCTTGGTTGCAAATGCGTGCTTGGCATCTGATAAGCCATAACCGATTCACAAGCCTGTGTAACAAGATTGACGGTTAACGCTGGCATTCCTGCATGATGTGCCATTTTTAAGCTCTCATCACATACGAGGTTGATGAGCCTTGGTATTCCTTGCGTGTAACGAGCTATCACACTCACCATTTTCTTTGAGAATAGAGTCACTGAACCGCCCGCTGTCGCTAAACGAAAACGGATATACGCGTCCGTTTCATCGGCATCTAGCGGCAATAAATGGTAACGGCCAGTGATGCGTTGCGCCAACTGGCGCAGCTGTGGCCACTGCAGTTTTTGCTGCAGTTCAGGTTGCCCTACCAGCAGAACTTTCAGCAGTTTTTGACTCTCTGTTTCTAAATTGGTAATTAGTCGAAGTTGTTCGAGCACATCTGGCGCGAGGTGCTGCGCCTCATCAATCACAAGCAGTGTTTGAACCCCTTGTGCATGGTTAGCCAATAAGTAGTGATGAATGGCTTGCGAGAGGTCTTTCAGGCTTGCATTCGCGGCGTACTCTATCGCGTATTCATCACACACAGCTTGCAATAGCTCAATCGACGAGAAGGTTGGGTTAAGGATTAATCCCGCCTTGGTGGCACTATCGAGGTTGGATAACATGGACTTAGCCACGGTTGTTTTCCCTGTACCCACCTCACCGGTCAGCATCGCCATACCGCCGCCCGATGTCAGGCCGGATTTCAGATAGGCAATCGCTTCTTGGTGTCGTTGACTAAGATAGAGATAGCGAGAATTGGGGACGATGGAAAACGGCCACTCCGAAAAGCCAAAATATTCTTTATACATCCCTTAACTCCCTATCATTGTTCAACTAAGGAAAGTACCATTAGTTGTCGTTAGCGCCAACGTCAAAGCGCTTATTATAAGGGGACATTGTGAAAATATATCTTGTTGGTGGGGCAGTTCGTGACCAACTCCTCGACCTTTCTGTTTACGATAAAGATTGGGTCGTTGTTGGAAGCACCCCTGAAGAAATGCTCTCACAGGGCTTTACTGCCGTTGGTAAAGACTTTCCCGTGTTCCTGCATCCTAAAACCAAACAAGAGCACGCCCTAGCGCGAACAGAACGTAAATCTGGCGCTGGATACACTGGCTTTGAATGCTTCTTTGATCAAAACGTCACGCTTGAGGAAGACTTACTGCGCCGTGACCTAACCATCAATGCCATAGCTCAAGACGAAGCCGGCAACTTATATGACCCATTTAACGGTCAACAAGACATCGATAATCGAATACTACGCCATGTCTCCGGCGCTTTTGTCGAAGACCCTTTGCGCGTGCTGCGTGTAGCTCGCTTTGCCGCAAAGCTCGCACATTTGGGCTTCACCATTGCTGATGAAACTATGCTTCTGATGCAGCAAATCAGCGTTTCTGGTGAGCTTGAGCACCTAACACCAGAACGCGTATGGCAAGAGTGGCATAAATCATTATCGACACAAAGCCCGCATATTTTCCTGTCAGTACTGCGAGAATGTGGCGCACTTGCAGTTGCTCTTCCCGAGTTGAATGCCTTGTTTGGTGTTCCTCAACCAGAGCAGTGGCACCCCGAAATTGATACGGGTATTCACACGCTGATGGTAGCAGAGCAAGCAGCACTACTAAGTGACTCTCTCCCTGTGCGCTTCGCCTCACAAGTGCATGACTTAGGAAAAGGGATCACCCCAAAATCTGAGTGGCCGAGTCACAAAATGCACTGCCACACTGGCGTTAAGCTGATTAAAAAATTATGCGACCGCGTTCGAGTTCCCAATGAGTTTCGCGATTTAGCAGTCATGGTTTGTGAGCAGCACTCCAATATCCATCGCGCCGCAGAACTCAAGCCGGCCACAATATTAAAGATCCTCAATAAGTTTGACGTTTGGCGTAAGCCGGAGCGTTTAAACGACATTTTACTTTGCTGCATGGCAGACAGCCGCGGAAGGACAGGGTTTGAAGATATTGAGTACCCACAAAAAGCATTATTCGAAGCCGCTTACCAATCCGCTTTAGCCGTGAATGTGCAATCGGTGATTGCCGATGGTTTTCAGGGAGCTGAGATACGTGCCGAGCTAGAACAACGCCGTATTGAAGCCATTAAAAACGCAAAAGAGCCAGTCTAATACTGGCTCTTGGTTCATATGTCACCTAATGCGACTTACGCATTTTGCTCGGTTAGTGACTCTTCCGGCTGTTTGTCTTTAATCAAACGACTGGTAATCGTACCGGCAGTCATTGCGCCTGATACGTTCAACGCAGTACGAGCCATATCAATCAGCGGTTCAATTGAGATTAGTAGCGCAGCAATCGTGACTGGCAAGCCCATTGCAGGAAGAACTATCAGAGCGGCAAACGTTGCACCGCCGCCGACACCCGCAATACCAAATGAGCTGATTGTGATGATCGCTACCAAAGACAAGATAAAGTTAATGTCCATTGGGTTGATACCCACTGTCGGCGCAACCATCACTGCGAGCATAGCTGGATAGATACCTGCACAGCCATTTTGGCCAATTGTGGCACCAAACGACGCTGATAGGTTAGCAATTGCAGGCGGCACCTTTAGCTTAGTGATTTGCGCTTCCACGTTCAAAGGAATAGTTGCCGCAGAGCTACGAGATGTAAACGCAAACGTCAGCACTGGCCAGATTTTCTTAAAGTACTCTTTCGGACTAACGCCCACCAAAGAGACCAACAAGCCGTGCACAACAAACATCAATGCAATTGCCACGTAAGAGGCAACGATAAAGCCAAGTAAGTTTAGGATGTCTGTAGCACTTGATGTCGCTACAACGCGCGCCATCAGCGCTGCGATACCATAAGGTGTTAGCGCCATAATCATCTTAACCAAGCGCATCACGATCGATTGAACCGCTTCAACAAAAGTACGGATTGGCGACTCTAGCTCTGGCTTTTCAACCATAACTTTGCGTGCAGCAATACCCGATAGAATACCGAAGATCACGACTGCGATGATAGACGTTGAGCGTGCCCCTGTAAGATCGGCAAATGGGTTAGTTGGAATAAAGCTGATCAACATTTGAGGAATCGTCAGATCACTGACGCGATCCATACGTCCTTCCAATGCCGACAAGCGCGCCGTTTCACGTGCGCCTTCTGTCAGACCTTCAGCAGATAAGCCAAAGCCCTGTGTGACTGCAATACCAATCAAGGCAGAGATCATTGTCGTCACCAGCAGCACTGAGATGGTCAAACCGCTGATCTTACCTAATGAGGCTGAATTCTCTAATTTCACAACGGCAGCAAACATCGACACCAAGACCAGTGGCATGATGATCATCTGCAAAAGACCAACGTAGCCACGTCCAACCACGTTAATCCAATCTAGACTTGCACCAATAGCATCATGCCCTTCACCGTAAACTAACTGAAGAACAAGACCAAATGCACTACCAAAAACTAGGCCAATCAAAACTTGGCGAGAGAGCGTTGCTCCTTTTCTTTGCTGAACGCTAAGAAAGAAAAGTAGCGCTGCAAATACGGCTAAATTTGCCACCACTGCTACAGACATTGTGAATCCTTTTATTCGCTGACGATTATTTTGTCTAATTATTAAATTTGAGACGAATAACCCTACAGGCTACGAGGTAGTTCACAAAGAAGGAAACGGGATTAGTTAGAAGGTTTGGTTATAGATAGCGGAGGTTGGAGGTTGGAGGTTGGAGGTTGGAGGTTGGAGGTTGGAGCAGCCTAAATCCTGCAACCGAAGTATCAACAACAGATCCTCACACTTTCAAGCGAAGCGACCTTTCACCTTCTCTTTATAAACCCCAATAAACAAAAAACCCCGCCGAAGCGAGGGTTTTAAAAGTTATTTAGCTAAGCTCATTCAACGAAGAATTAAGCTTGACCTTTAACTTCTTTAAGACCGTTGTAAGAAGCGCGCTCACCTAGAGCTTCCTCGATACGGATAAGTTGGTTGCTTTCTTTTAGGTATAGCAGCAACACGGTCAGAACGGCTCATCGTTCTTTTTGAGGTCCCATTAAACAAAAAACCTCGCCGAAGCGAGGGTTTAAAAAGTTATTTAGCTAGGCTAATTCAATTAAGAATTAAGCTTGGCCTTTAACTTCTTTAAGACCGTTGTAAGGAGCGCGCTCACCTAGAGCTTCCTCGATACGGATAAGTTGGTTGCTTTCTTTTAGGTATAGCAGCAACACGGTCAGAACGGCTCATCGTTCTTTTTGAGGCCCCATTAAACAAAAACCCTCGCCGAAGCGAGGGTTTAAAAAGTTATTTAGCTAGGCTAATTCAATTAAGAATTAAGCTTGGCCTTTAACTTCTTTAAGACCGTTGTAAGGAGCGCGCTCACCTAGAGCTTCCTCGATACGGATAAGTTGGTTGCTTTCTTTTAGGTATAGCAGCAACACGGTCAGAACGGCTCATCGTTCTTTTTGAGGCCCCATTAAACAAAAACCCTCGCCGAAGCGAGGGTTTAAAAAGTTATTTAGCTAAGCTCATTCAACGAAGAATTAAGCTTGACCTTTAACTTCTTTAAGACCGTTGTAAGGAGCGCGCTCACCTAGAGCTTCCTCGATAGGGATAAGTTGGTTGCTTTCTTTTAGGTATAGCAGCAACACGGTCAGAACGGCTCATCGTTCTTTTTGAGGCCCCATTAAACAAAAAAACTCGCCGAAGCGAGGGTTTAAAAAGTTATTTAGCTAGGCTAATTCAATTAAGAATTAAGCTTGGCCTTTAACTTCTTTAAGACCGTTGTAAGGAGCGCGCTCACCTAGAGCTTCCTCGATACGGATAAGTTGGTTGCTTTCTTTTAGGTATAGCAGCAACACGGTCAGAACGGCTCATCGTTCTTTTTGAGGCCCCATTAAACAAAAACCCTCGCCGAAGCGAGGGTTTAAAAAGTTATTTAGCTAGGCTAATTCAATTAAGAATTAAGCTTGGCCTTTAACTTCTTTAAGACCGTTGTAAGGAGCGCGCTCACCTAGAGCTTCCTCGATACGGATAAGTTGGTTGTACTTAGCAACACGGTCAGAACGGCTCATAGAACCAGTCTTGATTTGACCTGCAGCAGTACCTACCGCTAGATCAGCGATAGTTGCATCTTCAGTTTCGCCAGAACGGTGAGAGATTACAGCTGTGTAACCTGCGTCTTTAGCCATCTTGATAGCAGCTAGAGTCTCAGTTAGAGAACCGATTTGGTTGAACTTGATAAGGATAGAGTTAGCTACGCCTTTCTCGATACCTTCAGCAAGGATCTTAGTGTTAGTAACGAATAGATCGTCACCTACTAGTTGAAGCTTGTCACCTAGTAGTTCAGTTTGGTGCTTGAAGCCATCCCAGTCAGACTCGTCTAGACCGTCTTCGATAGAAACGATTGGGAATTGGTTAGCTAGCTCAGCTAGGTAGTGGTTGAACTCTTCAGAAGAGAAAGTCTTACCTTCGCCTTTCATGTTGTAGATGCCAGCTTCTTTGTCGAAGAACTCAGATGCAGCACAGTCCATAGCTAGAGTAACGTCTTTACCTAGTTCGTAACCAGCAGCTGCAACAGCTTCTGCGATAACTTCTAGAGCTTCAGCGTTAGACTTAAGGTTAGGAGCGAAACCACCTTCGTCACCAACTGCAGTGCTGTAGCCTTTAGACTTAAGAACTTTAGCTAGGTTGTGGAATACTTCTGCACCGATACGTAGAGCTTCTTTAAGAGTCTTAGCGCCAACTGGTTGGATCATGAACTCTTGGATGTCAACGTTGTTGTCTGCGTGCTCACCACCGTTGATGATGTTCATCATTGGTAGAGGCATAGAGAACTGACCAGCTGTACCGTTTAGTTCAGCGATGTGTTCGAATAGAGGCATGCCTTTAGCTGCAGCAGCTGCTTTCGCGTTTGCTAGAGATACAGCTAGGATTGCGTTAGCACCGAACTTAGATTTGTTCTCAGTGCCGTCTAGGTCGATCATAACTTGGTCGATGTCAGCTTGAGCTTTCGCGTCTTTACCAACTAGTGCTTCAGCGATTGCGCCGTTTACAGCTTCAACTGCTTTAAGAACACCTTTACCTAGGAAACGTGCTTTGTCACCGTCACGTAGCTCAAGAGCTTCGCGAGAACCAGTAGATGCGCCAGATGGAGCTGCCGCCATACCTACGAAACCGCCTTCTAGGTGTACTTCAGCTTCTACAGTTGGGTTACCACGTGAGTCGATGATTTCACGACCTAGAACTTTAACGATCTTAGACATTAATGTTTCCTCTCGTTTTAAATTAAATGTCAAACTAAAAGGCAACAGCAAATCCCGCTGTCGCCTGTGTCCTTTTTAATTACTTCTCAAATTCACCGCGCTGGTTTTGACCAGCAGCTTTTACGAAGCCAGCGAATAGCGGATGACCATCGCGAGGCGTCGAGGTAAATTCTGGGTGGAACTGAGCTGCCACAAACCATGGGTGATCTGGGTTCTCAATCATTTCCACTAGTTTCTTGTCTGCTGACAGACCAGAAACTTTAAGACCTGCTTTTTCAATCTGTGGACGAAGTAGGTTGTTCACTTCGTAACGGTGACGGTGACGCTCATGAATCGTTGCGCTACCGTAAAGCTCACGAGCTTTGGTACCTTTTTCTAGGTGACAAAGCTGTGAACCTAGACGCATTGTACCACCTAGATCAGAGGTTTCTGTACGCTCTTCAACTTTACCTTCGCCGTCGACCCACTCAGTGATCAAGCCTACCACAGGGTACTTGGTCTCTTTGTTAAATTCTGTTGAATGCGCGCCTTCAAGACCCGCAACATTGCGTGCGTACTCGATAAGAGCAACTTGCATACCTAGACAGATGCCAAGGTACGGTACTTTGTTTTCACGAGCGTATTTCGCTGCAAGGATCTTACCTTCAACACCACGGTCACCAAAGCCACCCGGTACAAGGATAGCGTCTAGGCCAGCTAGCGCTTCATCACCTTTGCTCTCTACGTCTTGTGAATCAACGTACTTGATATTCACACTTAAACGGTTCTTAAGACCCGCGTGCTTCAGAGCTTCGTTGACTGATTTGTATGCATCTGGCAGTTCAATGTACTTACCGACCATACCAATCGTTACTTCACCCGTTGGGTTCGCTTCTTCATAGATCACTTGCTCCCACTCAGAAAGATCTGCTTCTGGTGCAGTGATGCCAAAACGTGTACAAACTAGGTCGTCTAGACCTTGAGATTTAATTAGTTGAGGGATCTTGTAGATAGAATCTACGTCCTTCATTGAGATTACCGCTTTCTCAGACACGTTACAGAACAGAGCGATCTTCTTACGCTCGTTTGCAGGGATCATACGATCAGAGCGGCAAACTAGAATATCTGGTTGGATACCGATAGACAGAAGCTCTTTTACAGAGTGCTGTGTCGGTTTCGTTTTAACTTCACCTGCTGCTGCTAGGTAAGGAACCAGTGTAAGGTGCATAAACATTGCACGCTCACGACCTAGCTCTACAGCAAGCTGACGAATCGCTTCCATAAATGGCAGTGACTCGATATCGCCCACAGTACCACCAACCTCAACGATAGCCACGTCGTGACCTTCAGAGCCTGCGATTACGCGGTCTTTGATTGAGTTAGTGATGTGAGGGATTACCTGAATAGTTGCACCTAGGTAATCACCGCGACGTTCTTTCGCTAAAACGTCAGAGTAAACACGACCTGCAGTGAAGTTGTTACGCTTGGTCATCTTGGTGCGAATGAATCGCTCATAGTGACCAAGGTCAAGGTCAGTTTCAGCGCCATCTTCCGTAACGAACACTTCACCATGTTGAGTAGGGCTCATTGTGCCTGGGTCAACGTTGATGTAAGGGTCAAGCTTCATCATAGTCACTTTAAGACCACGAGCTTCTAAAATAGCCGCAAGCGATGCTGCTGCAATACCTTTACCTAGAGAGGATACAACCCCGCCAGTAACAAAAATGTAATTTGTCGTCATGTTTAACCTGAAATTGGTTGAATGAGGGAAATGGAATTCATCTGGACGGGACGAAAATATACCAGAAGACCCTAACCGCCACAACGTGAAATCTATCACACTGCAATTTTAAATTTTTTGCTTCAAATCAAACTCGCGCACCGAGCTGCTTTAACAGTGCCTTGATTGCGTCTTATTCTCGACTTTGATTCTTTACCTCAACCCAAAACGCTTCAAGTTCATCCAGGTTGTAGTCTTGCAATGACTTACCCCGTTTATTCGCCATTATTTCAACGCCCTTAAATCGCTCGATGAACTTACGATTTGCCTTGCCTAACGCCACCTCTGGGTTGGTATCCAAATGGCGCGCTAAGTTAACAACAGCAAACATCAAATCACCCAGCTCTAACTCAATCTTTTCAGGCTCTGGGGTAACTTGCAGCGCCTCTTCCATCACCTCGTTAATCTCTTCCTGAACCTTATCGACAACAGGCCCTAGCGAATTCCAATCAAACCCAACTTTCGCACATTTCTTCTGAATCTTTGTAGCACACAAAAGAGCCGGTAGAGAAGCTGGTATTGAGTCTAGAATACTTTGTTCTGATTTGCCTACTTGCGCTTTCTCTTTTGCCTTTTCGGCCTCCCAGTTGGCATTAATTTCTTCATCTGAAACAAATTCAGCATCAGAAAAAACGTGCGGGTGGCGTCGTGTGAGTTTCTCATTCACCCCCTCCACTACATCAGAGAAATCAAAAAGTCCCTGCTCTTTTGCCATCTGGCTATAGAAGATCACTTGAAACAGTAGATCCCCTAACTCTTCTTTTAGGTTTGACCAATCACGGTTATGAATCGCATCCACCACTTCATAAGTCTCTTCGATGGTATGCGGTACAATGGTGTCAAAAGTTTGTTTAATGTCCCACGGGCAACCATCTTGTGGATGACGCAACGTTGCCATGATGGTTTCAAGCTGTTCAATTGGGTGACTCATTGTTCTTTTCCTCTAAAGAAAAAGGTGAGCAGCGCTGCTACTCACCTTCTAGATTGCTTCTGTTATTCATGAGAATAGCAGGCTTATCCTAAGCGTTTTACTGACATGACGTCTTTAATCTGCTCGACACGTTTTGTTACTCGTGACAGTACCTCAACGTTGGTCACTTCAAGATCAAAGTCCATGATCGACATTTGACTGCGATAGTCGACCCGGCTCTTCATGCTATTGATCTTAATTTTCTCATTGGCAAACAGAGAAGTAATATCTTTTAGCAGGCCGCCGCGCTCCATCGCCTCAACACGAACGGTAAGGGTATATGAGCCAATAAAGCCACCACCCCATACCGTATCGATAATGCGCTCTGGGGCGTGATGACTCAGCTCTTCGAGCTGCTCACAATCTGCACGGTGTACCGAAATACCGCGACCTTGAGTGATATATCCTTTAATCGCATCACCAGGAATCGGCTGACAGCAACGTGCCAGGTGGGTCATCAAGTTATCCACCCCCTCAACTACAACCGCATCTTTTTTAGGTTGGCTTTGGGCTGGTGATCGGTTTTCTGCCTCTTGCAGCTTCTCAAGTGCTTGTTTGTCTTCTTCTTCTGCCGTTGGTTTGTTCACAAGGGCATTGATGTGGTTAATGATCTGATTGATCTTTAAGTCACCACTGCCAACACCGACATAGAGCTCATCTGGAGTATTGACGTTAAAACGCTTGAGAGCATATCGCTCGGCATCTTTAAGCGTGGCACCAATCTTAACTAGCTCGACTTCAAGGATCTCTCGTCCTGCTTCAAGGTTCTTCTCGCGACTCTGTTTGCGGAACCAAGCATTGATCTTCGCACGTGCACGTCCTGATGTGACAAAGCCCATTGATGGGTTTAGCCAATCGCGTGAAGGGTTTGGCTCTTTAGCGGTGATGATCTCAACCTGATCCCCCATCGCTAATTTATGCGTAAACGGAACAATGCGTCCTGCCACTTTCGCGCCGATACAACGGTGCCCCACTTCAGAGTGAATATGGTAGGCAAAATCAAGTGGCGTCGCCCCCATTGGCAAGTCAACCACATCCCCACGTGGCGTAAAGGCATAAACGCGATCATCAAACACCTGGCTGCGAAGCTCATCCAACATCTCGCCCGAGTCTGACATCTCTTCTTGCCAATCGAGGAGTTTGCGTAGCCAAGTGATCTTCTCATCATAACCACTGCGGCCACTGCCACCCTCTTTATATTTCCAGTGTGCAGCAACACCTAGCTCAGAGTCTTCATGCATCTGTTTGGTGCGAATTTGAATCTCGATGGTTTTGCCTTCCGGCCCTAAGACTACGGTATGGATAGACTGGTAGCCATTTGGCTTGGGATTGGCGACATAGTCATCAAACTCGCTTGGCAAATGTTTATATTTGGTATGCACCACGCCAAGCGCTGCGTAACAGTCTTGCAGTTTATCGGCGATAATACGCACGGCACGCACGTCAAAAAGCTCATCAAAGGCAAGGCTTTTCTTCTGCATTTTGCGCCAAATGCTGTAGATATGTTTTGGTCGGCCACTGACTTCAGCTTGGATATTAGACACTTTCATCTCTGACGTGAGGTCGTCAACAAAGTCTTTGATGTACTGCTCGCGCACAATACGGCGCTCAGAAAGCTGTTTTGCTATCTGCTTATAGGTGTCAGGTTGTTGGTAGCGGAAGGCGTAATCTTCGATCTCCCACTTGAGCTGACCGATACCTAAACGGTTTGCCAGCGGCGCGTAAATGTTGGCACACTCTTTTGCGGCCGCGCGACGCACTTCATCGGGCGCTTTCTTTACTTCAATAAGGTTGGTGATGCGCTCCGCAAGCTTAATCACCACCGCTCGGAAGTCATCCACCATTGCTAGCAGCATACGACGAACGTTATCGACTTGTGAGGATGCCGCGCTGCCTTCCAAGGTCACGTTTAATTGACCAAGGGCTGCCATCTCATCGACACCCTCAATCATCTTAACGATCTCTTTGCCGTATTTTTCTTCCAGCTGCTCTTGCTCAAACAAGCCACTAGAAACGACAGGGAACAACTGCGCCGCTATCAGGGTGGCTTTATCCATTGACAAAGTGACCAAGATTTCATTCATTTCGCGCCCGCGCCACAGTAACAAGGCACCTTGTTCATGTCCTTCCACCAGCGTTTCACACAGCTGATAAGTGCTCTTAAGCGCGTTCGCTATTTTTGGGGGCTGTTTTAAGCTCGTGATCCACGTATCGAGCTCAAACTCAGTATCTTGGTTTAAATGCGCACTTCGTACCGCAACCATTTCAAATTCCTATTTTGTATCTACGCGAGTTCAATTCGCTGTTATTTTTTTATCGCTCAAACAATGCCATCGACTCTAGGTGACTGGTGTGAGGGAACATGTCCAACATCCCCAATCGTGTCATTGTAAAGCCCTGAGCCAACAAGCTCTGACTGTCCCTGGCAAGAGTAGCAGGATTGCATGAAACATACACCACTCGTTGAGCGCCAAGCTTCGCAATGTGATCTACGATACCTGTTGCGCCAGCCCTTGCTGGGTCAAGCAGCACTTTGTCGAACTGCTGCTCTGCCCACGCTTTGTGGGAAATATCCTGTTCAAGGTTCGCCTGATAGAAAGCCACATTATCTAGCTGGTTAAGTTGGGCATTATCAGTGGCTTTGTCCACCATCGACTGCACCCCTTCAACTCCGATGACACTTTTCACTTTTTTAGCGATTGGTAAGCTGAAGTTGCCCAAACCACAGAACAGGTCAAGCACACGATCATTCGAATTAAGGGAGAGCCAATCTAAGGCTTGAGCGACCATTTTCTCATTGACCTTCTTATTGACCTGAATAAAGTTCACAGGTTCAAAAGGAATCGTAACACCCGCTTCTAAATAATGCCCTACCTCTCCAAACACTCGCTCTAGGGCTTCATCGCCTTGATGAAGGTAAAGCGTGACATTCAGTGACTGGCAGCAAGCTGCAAGTTGCTCTCTGTCTTTCTCACCAAGCGCTTTGATCGTTCTAACCAACACAATATTGGTATTATCACCTTTCACTAACTCAACGTGCCCTAGGCGCTCCGGGTGTTGAAATTGACTCAGACAAGCTTGGAGTGACGGCAAAAGTGCATTGAGCTCATTGGCTAGAATTGGGCAAGCATCAATATCGACAATCTGCTTACTCTGCTTTTTACGAAAACCAAAACTCAGTTGCTTTAGCTTTTTGTCCCAGAAAACACTGAAGCGTACACGACGGCGGTAATCTGGCGTCTCGTCAGAGAGCGTTTCAGACAACGGTAACTCTTGCTTAGCAAGCTTTTTGAATAGACCAGATAAGGCCAAAGCTTTGTAGTCACGTTGGTCATCGCTTGAAAGGTGCTGCATATTACACCCTCCACATTGCGCATAATGCGGGCAGAATGGCTGAATACGCTTATCACTCGGTTTGAGCACTTTGATCAGCTTCGCTTTAGCAAACTTACTCTTCTCTTCTACCAATTGAATCAACACTTTTTCGTCTGGCAACGCACCATCGATAAATACGGGTTTACGATTGTGAAAAGCGATACCGGTGCCGTGATGGTCAATTTTGTCTACTTTGACCTCAAAGTGCTTGGTGTTAAGAGGAGTCTTTTTCTTTGCTTGGAAAATACGCGCCATAAGTGTTGCCTGATTGTAAGGATGCGTTTGGTGTCATACACGCAAGCGCAAATCGATCCGCTCTACGTATATCTGTGATATAAATGCTTAACGGCATGTGAATGTTTCGATGGCGGTTTTTACCATTGCAATAACCACATGCCATACTATTGTCCCACATCCAACCGGTGAAGTTTAGAGAATAATGACGCGATATGGCTTACGTGCACGGGTAATAACACTCACCCTAGCCCCCACACTTATCATAGGTATTCTACTGTGTGGTTTTTTCTCCTTCACTCGTTACCACGATTTGGAACGACAGGTAATCAACTCTGGCTTAAGTATCGTTGAGCCTCTGGCTATTGCCAGTGAAGATGGCATGGTGACGCAAAGCCGTGAATCGGTCAGACGTATTATCAGTTATGCCCATCGTAAAAATTCTAAGTTTGTCCGCAGTATTGCGGTGTTTGACTCGAGGCATGAGCTTTTTGTGACCTCAAACTTTCACCCGCAGTTTCAGTCTCTCACCTATGATAGCAATGAGTTAATCCCTCTATTGCCTTCGATTCAAATAGACGACAACACACTCATCTTGCGTGCCCCTATCATTCCCGAAACCCGTTTTGTGGCGATACCAGACCTCAACGAACACGATGCGCAAGCGCTGGGCTATGTCTCGATGGAACTCGATCTCTCGCCTCTACGATTGCAGCAATATCGTGAAATCATCATTGCGATAGCGGTAATGATCCTTGGTATAGCCCTATCGACCGCCTTTGCGATTCGCTTGATGCACGACGTGACCCGACCAATTGATCACATGCGCCGCGTGGTGGATCGTATTCGCCGTGGTCATGTCGATGTGCGAATTGATGGCAAGATGCACGGTGAACTCGACTCGTTGAAAAACGGTATTAACGCAATGGCGGAATCTTTGTCTGCTTACCATACCGAGATGCAACACAGTATCGATCAGGCCACCTCCGATTTGCGCGAAACCTTGGAGCAGCTTGAGATACAGAACGTTGAACTCGATATCGCGAAAAAACGCGCCCAAGAAGCCGCCCGCGTAAAATCAGAGTTTTTGGCTAATATGTCACACGAGCTACGCACACCACTCAATGGTGTGATCGGCTTTGCTCGTCAAATGCTAAAAACCCAGCTAACACCTAGCCAAACTGACTACCTTCAAACTATTGAAAAATCGGCCAACAACCTATTGAGTATCATTAACGATATTCTCGACTTCTCTAAACTCGAAGCCGGTAAGCTGGCGCTTGAGAACATTCCGTTTGATTTCCAAGAGAGCCTCGACGAAGTCGTTAGTCTGCAAGCGACCTCCGCCCATGAGAAAGGCCTTGAGCTGACACTGAAGATTGACCCGAAAATCCCTGTAGGGGTGATCGGAGACCCGCTACGTATTCAACAAGTGCTGACGAACTTGGTCGGCAACTCCATCAAGTTTACCGAGCGCGGTAACATCGATATCAGCGTTGAGCTTCGCTCTCAAAAAGAAGATGCAATAGAGCTGCAATTTATGGTGCGTGACACAGGTATCGGCATCTCTGAGCGTCAACAAGCGCAGTTGTTCCAAGCTTTCTCTCAGGCGGATGCCAGTATATCTCGCCGCTATGGTGGCACAGGATTAGGTTTGGTTATCACCCAAAAACTCGTGAGTTACATGGGAGGGGAAATCAGCTTAACCAGTCGTCTGCACCAAGGCTCAACCTTCTGGTATACCCTTCGTCTTGCAACAACAGATATGCCAGTGTCTGATCTGGTTGAAACTGACAGCCTCTTAGGTCGTAGCTTATTATTGGTTGAGCCAAACATGCAGGCAGCAACAGTATTGCAGCAAACGCTCTCCACTGCAGGCTTGCAAGTGAACTACCGCTCGACGATGCCAAGTGAAAGTGGCACTTTTGACTATGCGATCATTAACTTTGCACCCGATCATTCGCACACCTTCGATGAAGTCAGTGAGCAAATAAAACTCGCGAAAACACTCGCCACACACGTCACTATTGGCCTGCCGAGTACGGAGTTAGCACTCGCTAACCAAATCACCTCTGAGCTCAACGTGCAGTGCATCGCCAAGCCACTCTCACGCAGAAAACTGCTACAGAACTTGCTTGTGCAACAGCCAGAGTTAGCTCTGCCACAACCGATAATACGCGAACCACAACAACTGATGCCTTTAACGGTTATGGCGGTTGATGACAACCCTGCAAACTTGAAATTGATTACGGCTCTACTCAAAGAGCGTGTGAAAACCGTCATCACCTGTAATGATGGCATTGAGGCTGTCGAATATGCCCAACAAGAGAAGTTCGATATCATCTTGATGGACATTCAGATGCCAAGAATGGATGGCGTCACAGCGTGTAATGCCATCAAAGCCTCAGAGCTCAACAAGGATACGCCTATCGTGGCTGTGACTGCTCATGCCATGCAAGGCGAGCGCGACCGCTTACTCAAGGCAGGTATGGATGACTACCTCACCAAACCGATTGAAGAACACATATTGCAACAGGTGCTCGTTCGCTGGAATCCAAACACTGATGAGAGTCAGGTAATGATGCTGCCGCTCGAGCATGAGACTAGCGAAACCAAAGCCTCCCCTGCAAAGCCACAGACCAGCCGACAGGATCTCATTATCGACTGGCAGCTCGCCCTCAAACAATCGGCCAACAAGGAAGATCTCGCCAAAGACATGCTGCAGATGTTGGTGGCCTTTATTCCTGAGGTCATCACCGTGGTTGATAGTGTATTGGAGCCAGACACAGAGCAGCAATATGACCTGCTGCATTACGTACATAAACTCAATGGCAGTTGTTCATACAGTGGGGTTCCACGCTTGAAAAAGGTGTGTGCTGAACTAGAAAAAGGGTTGCGCTTAGAAATGACTATCGAAGATTTGGAACCTGAGTTATTTGAGCTGCAAGATGAGATGGAGAAAGTGATTGCGGCAGCGCAACCTTATCTCACCTAACGAAAAACGAACGAAAAGAAGATAAAAACAAAAAAACTCTGCTTATTTCGGCAGAGTTTTTTTATATCACTCGTGAACAAAAAGGCTAGGACTCAAGGATCACCGTAGCGACCGCATAGCGCTTTTCATCTGCGATAGTCACCAGCGCGGCATGAGCGCCGAGAGAATCGGCAAACTGTTGAGCCACTCCGGTTAATGTCAGCTCTGGTTTACCTAACTCATCATTACTGACGGTAAAGTCTTGAAAGCTGACACCGCGCGCAATACCTGTCCCTAGGGCTTTCGCAGCCGCTTCTTTAACAGCAAACCGTTTAGCCAAGAAACGCGCAGGTTGCTTGCTAACCTCAAACACGGTGAATTCACTCGCAGATAAGACTCGTTTAGCCAGTGCATTGCTGCGCTCTAACGCCGTTTCAATACGCTCAATCTCAACGATATCCGTTCCTAAGCCGACAACTGGCATAATACAACCTTATTTAAGCTGACTTACGCGCATCAAGCATGATGGCTTTCATGTCCGCGACAGCTTTATCAAGACCATCAAACACCGCTCGACCAATGATGGAATGGCCAATGTTCAATTCGTAGATTTCAGGCAGTGCGGCAATAGGTGCTACGTTGTGATACGTCAGACCATGGCCTGCATTAACAGTAATTCCCAGATCGTGAGCGTAGCTTGCGCCTGCCGCAATCTTCTTCAGTTCATCTTGCTGATCTTCGTCCGACGTCGCATCGGCATAGTGACCAGTGTGCAGCTCAATGTATGGGGCACCACATGCTTTCGCAGCATCAATCTGTTGGCGGTCTGCATCGATAAATAGCGAAACCTTAATACCAGCGGCACTCAACTTCTCTGTGGCAGCTTTGATTTTGTCGAGTTGACCCACCACATCAAGACCACCTTCTGTCGTTAGCTCTTCACGCTTCTCAGGAACTAGGCACACGTATTCAGGTTGTGTTTGCAGGGCAATTTCAACCATTTCGTCTGTCACTGCCATCTCTAGGTTCATGCGCGTTTGAATCGTTTCGCGCAGAATTCGCACATCGCGGTCTAGGATATGACGACGATCTTCACGTAGGTGGATAGTGATGCCATCGGCACCAGCACGCTCAGCAATTTCAGCGGCATGGACAGGATCAGGGTACTTAGTTCCGCGGGCATTACGAAGGGTCGCTATATGATCAATATTAACGCCTAAATAAATCGAACTCATTTTCCTATACTCCGTGCTTTGGGAAGTGTTGAGATAAACAACTCCCGGCTCTTTAATGGTTTTCCGCCAAGATACGGCTTTAACGCTATACGTGTAAAGCGCTTTGCGGCTTTAAGTTGTTCTTTTGTCGTAAATCTACGTTCACTAATCGCAATTAGCTCATTACCAAGAAAGGTCAGATTGTCACGACGAACCGAGGCAATAAAGCCCTTCTCTTCTCGGTAACGATAGGCCATCTCTGGCTCAACAGGCTCTCCTGTGCCAGCACAATGCATGAAATCAACGCCATACCCCATCGCAGATAGCAAGGCTAACTCAAAACGTCTGAGTGCTGGCTCTGGGTTTGTTGCCTGAGCCAACTCCGTTAGGGCGTGTAAGTAGTCATGAAACAGTGCTGGCATAGGCACTTCTGCGGCTAGCACTCTGCCAACTAACTCATTGACGTACATGGCGGAATAGAGGTTAATCCCGGAAAGCGGCAAGCCAAGGCTGATAGGCTCAGCTTGGCGCAGTGTCTTCATTGAGCCTTTGCCTGACCACTTTAGTAGCAGCGGTGTAAATGGCTGTAACGCCCCTTTTAAGTTAGAGCGTTTGCTGCGTGCACCTTTCGACATCAATGTAATACGCCCGTGCTCCTCACTAAACACATCGAGAATCAGGCTCGATTCGCTGTAAGGGCGGCGGTGTAAAACAAAACAGCGTTGTAAACCATCAAACATTGATTAATCCACTGAAAACATGCACAAAAAAAGGAGCCCAAAGGCTCCTTCTTATCTTACCATCGGAGCGAAGCTATACGCCTCACTGTGATTATAAATCGTCGATGTAACCTAGTGAACGAAGCGCTCGTTCATCATCAGCCCAACCAGACTTCACTTTTACCCAAGTCTCTAGGTAAACCTTACGTCCAAACAGCTCTTCCATATCAAGACGAGCTTCACGACCAATGGTTTTGATCTTTTCACCGCCTTTGCCAATCACCATTTTCTTTTGGCCATTACGCTCAACCAGAATCAGGCCATTGATATGGAAGCCATCAGTGTCTGGGTTGTAATCGAATCGCTCAATCTCAACCGTGACTGAGTAAGGCAGCTCATCACCCGTGAATCGCATCAGTTTTTCACGCAGGATCTCTGAAGCCATAAAACGCTGTGAACGGTCAGTCACATACTCTTCAGGGAAGTGGTGTGTTGCCAGCGGTAAATGATCGCGTACGTGCTTGCGCAGTACATCGATGTTCTTGCCGTGCTTCGCAGAGATTGGCACCACATCAACAAAGTCCATCTTCTTCGCCATCTCGTGCATGTGCATCATGACATCGTTACGATCGGCAACGTTGTCGACTTTGTTCACACAAAGAACGACTGGGAAGTTCGACTTCTTCAGCTTGGTCAAGACCATCTCATCGTCGTTGGTCCAATGCGTACCATCAACAAGGAAGAATACTAGGTTCACATCACTGAGTGATGAGTTTGCAGCACGGTTCATCAAACGGTTAATAGCACGCTTCTCTTCGATGTGAAGCCCTGGAGTGTCGACATAAATCGCTTGGTAATCACCTTCGGTGTCCACACCCATAATGCGGTGACGCGTCGTTTGTGGCTTGCGCGAAGTGATCGAAATCTTCTGACCAAGAATCTTGTTCAAAAGAGTCGATTTACCGACATTCGGACGGCCTACAATCGCAATAAAACCACAGTGCTGGTTTTCTGGGGTCGAAGTTTCGCCCGTTGATGAGAAAAACGCATCAATGTCGAACTCGTTGTTTTCTGTTGAATCAGCCATTGGTCAATTGCCCTAATGCTGTCTCAGCGGCCGCTTGTTCAGCCTTGCGACGACTGGTACCTTTACCGATAACAGGCTGTCCTATGCCTGCAACTTCACACGAAACCGTAAACTCTTGGTTGTGTGCTTCACCTTTAATATTAGTCACTGTGTAGACAGGAAGCGGTTTTCTTCTGCCTTGCAGAAACTCTTGCAAGCGTGTTTTAGGATCTTTTTGGGATACACCCGGCTGGATCGCTTCAAGACGAGACAAGTACCAATCAAGGATGATCTTACGCACGACTTCAACATCACTGTCGAGATAAATCGCGCCAATGATAGCTTCTACCGCATCTGCCAAGATCGAATCGCGACGGAAACCGCCACTCTTTAGTTCACCTGGACCTAATTTTAAGTAGTCACCCAGTTCAAACTCACGGCCAAGTTCAGCCAGAGTATTACCACGTACTAATGTTGCACGCATACGGCTCATATCCCCTTCCGTCACTTTCGGGAAGCGGTGGTATAAGTCGTCTGCAATGACAAAACTTAAAATTGAATCGCCCAGAAACTCAAGACGCTCGTTGTGCTTACTGTTGGCACTGCGGTGTGTCAGTGCCAAACTCAAAAGCTCGCTATCGTTAAACTGATAGCCGAGCTTTCTTTCTAGTTTTTCAATTTGAGAATTCATGCTCTCTCGTTGTGTTGTGCCCAAATATGGGCTAGTGAATACCGCCGATACGGTTAAAGCGAACCCCAGTTGGGATCCAACCTGGCAACACGCTGCTCGGATCGCGTTCAAACTCGAAACTGATCCAAATAGCGACAGCTTTACCTACAAGGTTCTCTTCTGGAACAAAGCCCCAGTAACGACTATCGGCACTATTATCGCGGTTGTCACCCATTACAAAGTAGTGACCTTGAGGAACAACCCACTCATTAACGCCAGGTCGAGGCTGATACGCATCAATTCGGTCACGACGCAGCGGGTGTACGAGCACCTCGTGCTCAACTTCCGCCAACTTCTCATTCATCTGAATAAGTGGGATACCGTTTTGATTAAACTCACTCTCTCTCACATTTGATAGAGGCAGCTCGCGACACGTACTCTCACCTTGCGCTTGAATACACAGCTCTTTGTTCGCTGAGTAACGCACTGTATCACCAGGAAGACCGATGACACGTTTAATGTAGTCAATATTTGGTTGCGGAGGGTACTTGAATACAGCGATATCACCGTGTTCAGGCTTACCCGTTTCCACCAACTCTTTACGCCATACCGGGTCTTTGATCCCGTAAGCGTATTTCTCCACCAGAATAAAATCCCCAACGAGCAGGGTTGGCATCATTGAGCCTGATGGAATCTGAAAAGGTTCATAAATAAAGGAGCGCAATACCAACACCACCGCAATCACTGGAAAGATAGAAACACTATTCTCAATCCACCACGGTTGTGCTGCTGCTTTTTCCAGCGTTTTTGCATCCAATTCGTTGGTCTGCTCTTTAATACGCTCCAATTTCTCTTCACGCTTTTTCGCCCAAACCCACTTCTCGAGTGCCCATACAATACCAGTCACTAGTGTCACTATGACAAGAATGAGTGAAAATGTATTCGCCATTGACTTCCCTTATCTTAAAAATACGAAAGTGAAAGAGCCGAAACCCTTTCACTTATCCAAACCTTAATTGCTCATTCTGAAATAATCAGCTGCGCGATTAATCTTTACCTACGTGTAGGATTGCAAGGAACGCTTCTTGTGGCAACTCAACGTTACCAATTTGCTTCATGCGTTTCTTACCTTCTTTCTGTTTCTTCAGAAGCTTCTTCTTACGACTCACGTCACCACCGTAACACTTAGCGATTACGTTCTTACGCAGCTGTTTCACCGTTGAGCGCGCAATAATGTGGTTACCGATTGCCGCTTGAATCGCGATATCAAACATTTGACGAGGGATGAACTCTTTCATCTTCTCTACCAACTGACGACCACGCGTTTGCGATTGATCTTTGTGCGTAATCATCGCTAGAGCATCAACCGTATCACCGTTAAGCAGAACATCAACACGAACCATGCTAGAGGCTTCAAAACGCTGGAAGTTGTAATCAAGTGATGCGTAACCACGTGACGTAGACTTCAAACGGTCGAAGAAGTCGAGAACCACTTCTGCCATCGGAATATCGTACGTTACCGCAACTTGGTTGCCGTGGTAAACCATATCAACCTGAGTACCACGTTTCTCAACACACAGTGTGATAACGTTACCTAAGTACTCTGACGGCACAAGGATGTTACAGCGTGCGATTGGCTCACGAATCTCTTCGATATCATTCACTGCAGGTAGCTTAGCTGGGCTATCCACATACAGAAGAGTACCATCAGTGCGCTCAACTTCGTAAACTACCGTTGGTGCGGTTGTAATCAGGTCTAGGTCGTACTCACGCTCTAGACGCTCTTGGATGATCTCCATGTGCAGCATGCCAAGGAAGCCACAACGGAAACCAAAGCCTAGCGCTGCCGAGTTTTCTGGTTCGTAGAACAGAGACGCATCATTTAGGCTAAGTTTGCCTAGTGCATCACGGAAGTTCTCGTAGTCATCAGAAGAGACAGGGAACAGACCTGCATATACCTGAGGTTTTACTTTCTTAAAGCCTGGTAGGGCTTTTTCACTGCCATTCTTAGCCAGTGTCAATGTATCACCAACAGGTGCACCAAGAATGTCTTTAATACCACAAACAACCCAGCCTACTTCGCCAGTGCGTAGGACATCAGTATCAACCTGTTTTGGCGTGAAGATACCTAGACGGTCTACACCCCATACTTGGCCCGTGCTCATTACCTTGATCTTGTCGTTCTTCTTCAGCTCACCGTTCTTAATACGAACAAGTGAAACAACACCAAGATAGTTATCGAACCAAGAGTCAATGATCAAAGCTTGTAGCGGTGCTTCTGGATCGCCTTCTGGCGCTGGGATCGCAGAAACGATGTTTTCTAGAACATCACCTACGCCAATACCAGTTTTCGCACTACAACGGGTTGCTTCCATTGCATCGATGCCGACGATCTCTTCAATTTCTTCAGAAACGCGCTCAGGATCAGCAGCTGGAAGGTCAATCTTGTTAAGGATTGGCACTACCTCAAGATCCATTTCAATGGCTGTGTAGCAGTTAGCCAGTGTCTGAGCTTCAACGCCCTGACCAGCATCAACAACCAACAGCGCACCTTCACAAGCGGCTAGCGAGCGAGACACTTCGTATGCGAAGTCTACGTGCCCTGGAGTGTCGATGAAGTTAAGTTGGTATGTTTCGCCATCTTTAGCAGTGTAGTTAAGCGTCACACTCTGTGATTTGATGGTGATACCACGCTCACGCTCAAGGTCCATTGAGTCAAGAACCTGTGCGGCCATTTCACGGTCGCTCAATCCACCACAAACTTGGATCAAACGGTCTGATAGGGTCGACTTACCATGGTCGATGTGTGCGATAATCGAAAAGTTACGAATGTGCTTCATAGATGGTGTGACTAAACTCTGTTATCAAAATGACGTCATCTGGCACGCACTCTGGCATACCGGACAAATAAGTTGGCAGATTCTACCCAATTTCTGCTGACTTCGCATCCATTTTAGACAACAGGAATCTGACTGCCCAGTATTCTGAGCAGAACGACTTGTGAAGAGGTCTCTTTCTCACGCTTGCGAACAAATTGTCGAGCGACGATAAAGCCGATAGCTGCGCCAACGATACCAAGCAATATGACGGCTCCCTCTCCGGCGCCAAGAAATGGCTGAAGCCAAGTTTGCCCTGCTATCGCGCCTATAACGAGAAACAGGAGAGGCATAAGGTAAGTTGCAGCTGCGAAGCTGAGTAACTTGCGCTCAGGTAAGCCGATTTCAACCGTATCACCCACTTGAATAGACTGCTCAGTAACCAGCTGCCAAGTTAGGCTTTTGTTTCCAATCGCATTTGATACGAGACCTGTACCACACGAACTTTTTGACGCGCAACTGCTACAACTGGTCTTTTGCTCACAGCTCAGGGTTGCTTGCCAGCCCCCCAGAGCAGGTTGCACAGCCGTAACCTGCGCGAGTGCGGTCATCATTGTTCTAACGCCTTAACAGGCTCAATAGCGACTGACTGAGCGATTCGTTGTGCCGTTGATGGCGGAATGTCTCCCACTATCGAGATCTCAGCAGTGCCTTTAACAAACGTATGTAAAGTGCGGCGTCCTTGGCGAATAACCTGTCCTTGCAGTGAGTTTTCATCACGCTCAGCAATATAAATAGAGAAGTTAAACAGGCCATCAGTGTACATCTGTGTTTCCACCAAACGATCGGTCATTGCCATTCGGTAGCGATTAACCTCGGCTGGTTCAAACCCAGAAGGTACCCAACCAACACTCCAAGCCGCCTCACTCACGTTACCTTTTGGTAAGGTCAAGACATTAGGAAGATTAACGTCCTTGAGCCCCGACATCACCTCAGAGATTTGATCATTCACCACAAATGAAATGGTACGGAACTGCTCGAGCACTTCACCATCACGATCAACAAGATCGGCGCGCAATGGTAGGTGAGAGTTTTCATCCACCCACAAAACGTAGGAGTAACGTAAACCGTCTTTAGGCACGATGCGTACGACTTGTGTCGCACTGCCCGCTTCACGAGCGCGACCCACACTAACAAAGTCGTAGTTCTGACTTAGCTTTTCGATGTCACTGTGGAGCAGTGGGATAGTCGGAGCCACCATGTCATTGGACTCAACCGTGAAAGGCTCGACACCCGGTTCGACATAACTGACTTCGCCACCACGACGAATCACCTCTCGAACAGGGCCACTGAGGTAAAGAAGATGTGCCAACTGCTGATCTTCCGATCTGGCGTGGCGATATAAAAGCGGTTCGATGCTGTTCTTTTTGATCAGGATATAAGAGAGTTCATAACTCAATTGCTCACTGGCCTGATGCATATCTTGTAACAAAGCCTCTGCAGGTTGTTCTGCAGAGGCATTGTGTATAGTCAGACCGAACAGCGTCAGAGCGCTGATCAGAATTTTTTTCATTCAACTACCGGTTCATCATTGAGATCTGAAGCTGCGTCGTAACTGCTGTTTAATCTCAGCTGAAGTTCGTAATCTTGCAGGACAGCATTGATACGACGATGCTGTTCTTGCACATTCGCTTCGTTGGTTGCTGGTTTTTGTACAGACTCACGCGTCAAGCTTACAGGCTCTGCACTACCAGCAAATGGGATAGTTTGTAGCACTGGCAACTGGTCAGCTTCAGGAGAGATCTGGCTATCCTGACCACTGTACTGCTGCACACCTAGGATAACCGCAAATGAGACACAAGCAGCGACTGCCACTTGACCAAACTGGGCTATCCACGCAGGAAGCTGACGTTTGGCAACTTCAGGTTTCGGTTGCGCTTCCATCATTGGCGATACATCAGCACCTTGATGCGCAGGCTCTGCCTCTAATGCTGCAGCTACCGAGCCAGCAATATCCCAATTGGGTTGCTCTGGCGCTTCACCACGCATCACATCACCAATTAAATGGTAGTGTTTCCAACTTTCAATCGCGTCTTGATCACTTTCTGCATATGCCAGCAGTTGTTCGTCATCGAGCGCTTCACCATCCATGAGTGCTGAAAGTTTCTCTTTGTCAGCCATTCTTTTCACCATCATCTATTGGTTCAAACCTTGAATACAACTGCCCATCAGTGCTTTTTGAGCAATGGAGCAATTTTCTTCTCCACGGACTCACGCGCTCGGAAGATACGAGAACGTACCGTTCCAACAGGGCAATCCATCACTTCTGCAATCTCTTCGTAGCTCAAGCCATCAAGCTCGCGAAGTGTCATTGCGGTTTTCAAATCTTCTGGTAGCGCTTCTATCGCAGCGAAAACCGTTCGTTTCAATTCATTGGACAACGTTAGGTTCTCTGGGTTCGATATTTCTTTTAAAGCGTTACCTGTTTCATAAAATTCAGCTTCTTCGGCATCAACATCAGTAGCAGGCGGTCTGCGGCTCTGTGCTACGATGTGGTTCTTCGCGGTATTCACAGCAATCCGGTATAGCCAAGTGTAAAAGGCACTTTCACCTCGAAAAGATGGGATGGCACGATACGCTTTAATGAATGCCTCTTGGGCCACATCCGCAACATCACCTGGATTGTTGATATACCGAGAGATAAGATTACAAACCTTGTTTTGGTAACGTACTACCAATAAATTGAATGCTTGCTTATCTCCGTTCTGAACTCGCTCAATGAGAACTTGATCAGTCTGCTCGTTCATTCGAGCGGCTACTCCCGTTGTTATTATGACTCTTATCCTCACAGATATGAGCTTTCATTGATCATTAGCAGTCACTATACCACCGCGTATGTGAGCACTTATTGTGACTCAAGGGTTTAGGAAAAGTTCCACAACGAGTGAGAAAAAAATGCTTTAGCGCAAATAGTGTGAACTGGATAAAAATTACTATTCATTATCAATATTGAGTCGATTCGATGATAAAAGCAACGGAAATCAACTGCTCAAAGGGGTTGAAGCTGTTAATATAGTGGGTCGTGAATATACGTAACACGGTGAAACTCTGCTTAGCAGAGAAGATGGATTGAACCGTACTAGCCCAAATTTAGGATGACTTTTGGGGATTGGATAAAAAAGTTATGAGTGAAAACCGAGAACATAGTTGTGATGTGTTAGTCGTGGGTAGCGGGGCTGCTGGCCTCTCTTTGGCTCTGCGCGTGGCGAATCATGCGAAAGTCATCGTACTGAGCAAAGGGCCGCGCAGTGAAGGCGCCACTTTTTACGCTCAAGGCGGTATTGCCGCTGTATTTGATGAAGGCGACAGCGTTGAGTCACATGTCGAAGATACACTGATTGCGGGTGCCGGCTTGTGTGAACAAGACAGCGTTGAGTTTATTGCAAAAAACGGAAAAAAATGTGTGCAGTGGCTCATCGATGGCGGCGTACCTTTTGACCGTGAAGACGATGACTCTGATGAAGCCCCTCGTTACCACTTAACTCGTGAAGGAGGCCACAGTCACCGCCGTATTTTGCATGCAGCTGATGCCACTGGCATGGCGATGCAGACCTCACTACAGGACAACGCTCATAACCACCCTAATATCTCTATCTTTGAACGTTACAATGCGCTCGACTTAGTAACCGACAACAGTGAGAACGGTGATAAGAAAGTCGTTGGCGCTTACATCTGGAACCGCAACTTGGAGCGCGTTGAAACCGTGCGCGCTAAGTTTGTTATTCTAGCCACAGGCGGCGCTTCTAAAGTCTATCAATACACTTCTAACCCTGATGTCTCTTCAGGTGACGGTATAGCAATGGCTTGGCGTGCCGGCTGTCGTGTCGCTAACCTTGAGTTTAACCAGTTTCATCCAACGTGTTTGTTCCACCCCGAAGCTCGTAACTTCCTGCTGACCGAGGCACTGCGCGGCGAAGGCGCATACCTGCGTAGACCTGATGGCTCGCGCTTTATGCCTGATTTTGACCAACGTGAAGAACTCGCTCCACGTGATATTGTCGCGCGCGCGATCGATTTCGAGATGAAACGTCTCGGTGCGGATTGTATGTATCTAGATATAAGCCATAAGCCTACCGAATTTATCGAGAAGCATTTCCCAACGATATACTCTCGCTTGATGGATTTGGGCATTGATATGACCAAAGAGGCCATTCCTGTAGTGCCTGCTGCGCACTATACGTGTGGTGGTGTGATTGTCGACAAGAACGGCTCAACCGATATCGCCAACCTATATGCGATTGGCGAGGTCAGTTATACCGGTCTTCACGGCGCAAACCGTATGGCCTCGAACTCACTGCTCGAGTGTGTGGTTTATGCATGGTCGGCAGCAAAAGACGTGCTGAAAAACCTTGATAGTGTTGAAAGCGTCGACGCGATTCCAGCTTGGGATGAAAGTCAGGTTACGAACTCTGACGAAGAGGTCATTATTCAGCATAACTGGCATGAACTACGCCTATTTATGTGGGATTACATGGGTATCGTGCGCACTGACAAACGCCTAGAGCGCGCTATGCGTCGTATTCAGTTATTGCAACAAGAGACCCACGACTACTACAGTAATTTCCGTGTATCAAACAACCTTCTTGAACTGCGTAACTTGCTGCAAGTTGCCGAGTTGATGGTTCGCTGTGCGATGCAACGAAAAGAGAGTCGCGGCCTGCACTACACACTGGACTACCCTGACCAGATTGAAAACAGCGGTCCAACGATTCTAGATCCTAACCAGTCAGCTTAGTTGATCGTGTTGCGACAAGAGCTCTTGCCCTTGTCGCAACCAGCGAATCCATTGACGATACTCTCTGTCGGTCATACTTTGTCTCCAGACTAAGCAGCGCCCTACCCCATAAAACTCTACCACAAGCAACCATTCAGAAAGTGCTAACTGCACACTAGCCACACGATAATAATTCACACAAGTGTTGTTCTGCCTCACTACCATCTGACGATCAGACTTTAGCGTAATATTACCGTGTAATGAGCGGGGAAATAGGGTTTGCGTGCACGCTAAGTAGCAGAGAGGTGTAAGAATAGCCCAGCTAGTCACCAGAGGAATTGCAGATATAGCAACAGCCCAAATACACACAGCAAGAAGGCCTGCCGCACATAATTGAGCTGTCAGGGGCGGTTTTAAGGTGGTGTTAACGCACTTTAGAGAGGTTGTGGGCAACAATCTTATCCACCATCGAGGCGTGACTAAGATTTTCACTGCGACCGTGTCCCATCACCCATGTAAACAAATCTGGGTCATCACACTCTAATAGCGACACAAAGTCTTGCTGTTCAGATTCAGTCAAAGTGTTAAAGCACTCTTCAAAAAACGGCATAATGACAACATCAAGCTCTAGCATGCCTCGACGACAGGCCCACTTGATACGCGCTTTTTCTTCCTGAGTATACATCGATAATCCTCTACCAATTAATCTCTGCTGAGTGTATCAACCCATCTTAAAAAAGCCACAACCTAAATCACGTTCTGTTTACAGCAAAGTTTTTTATCGCTATCTATTGAAGACGCTTGAAGCGCCCTCACATACAGGTTTACCATGATTGAAACATTTCCGATGAAGGCAACGACTTATGGACTGGAATACACACTTCAAACCTTTTTCTTTAGCATCCAATGAAGCACTCCCTGAACTGGCGATTAGCCATCTTTCACAATGGGGCTTGATCTCTATGCTAGGTGAAGACAAAAAGTCTTATCTTCAAGGACAAGTGACGTGTGATGTCGTATCTCTAAACCAAGAGCAATCCACCTTAGGGGCCCACTGTGATGCCAAAGGAAAAACTTGGTCGGCATTTCGTCTGTTTCATCATGGAGACGGCTATGCCATGTTCCAGCCTCAATCCGCCATTGCACAAGAGTTGGTTGAGTTAAAGAAATACGCAATCTTTTCAAAAGTAACCATTGAGCAGTCACAAGATATTTTGCTCGGCGTTATCGGCCATCAAGCACAATCATTTATCGACTCACTCTCTGAGCAACGTGGTGATGTGCGAAAATTATCAGGTGGTACAGCGGTTAAAATCAGTCAGCAGCGTTGGCTTTTAGCCCTAGATTCATCTGCCGCGCAACAACTTGTTGAGGGGCTATCCGAGCAATACAGTGGCGCACCGCTTTGCGATAACAGCCTATGGACTTTACTCGACATCCTCGAAGCGAACCCAGTTATTGAAGACTTCGCCCAAAATCAGCACATTCCACAAGCAGTTAACTTACAAGCTATCGGTGGCATCAGCTTTAGTAAGGGCTGCTATACCGGTCAGGAAACCGTTGCACGTGCTAAATACCGCGGCATGAACAAACGTGAGATGATCATTGTGGAGAGTGAGAAGGCAGAATCATTGAAGCCTAATGAAAATGTCAATATCGAGCGCTCGGTGGGAGACAACTGGCGTGCTGTAGGCTCATTGCTAACTTACTTCCAATACTCTGACGGTAAAGTCATTGGGCAACTTATCGCACCAAATAACCTCGAAGACGATACCACTTTGCGCCTTGCTAGCACTGAAGGCAGCATTTGGAAAATGAACCCTCTACCCTACTCCCTTGATGATGAAGAATAACTTCACTACGCCGCTTACCTGCTTTTTACAGCAGCAAGGCGTCGCGTTTGAAATCCTTCACCAAGAGTATGAGACCGTTTCAATCCAAGATACCGCCAGCGCTCGCGGTATCTCTCCTCAACAGATGGTAAAGTCTATCCTGCTTAGAGATATGAGTGAGCGCTATGCCCTCGCCTGTATCCCTGGCGATCAGAGTGTCGATCCGAAAAAAGTACGCTCACTTCTCAACTGGCGACGAATGACTTGTGTCCAGCTTGATCAGCTAGAGTCTATCACCGGCTACAAGGCTGGTACTGTTACTCCACTGCTATTAAAGCGAGCTATGCCTATCGTTATCGATACAAGATTGATCGAGCTCGATAGAGTCACCATTAGCAGCGGTGATCGGCTAGCGGGTTTAGCATTGGCCCCGAGCGATCTCTTTAAACTCTGCCAACCGACCATGGGTGATATTTGCCGCTAGCTCCATCTATGAACTGGCTATTTGTGAGCAGAGCATTGGTGAAATATCTAAATTTGTAAGCTTGCCACTTTAATAAAAGTGGCACTTTATGCAACTCATAGCTTGTTACATAACTGAATCTGCCAACCAGATCGCATAAAATCAACCTAACGGCCGAATTAATATTCATTATAAAATCATAACTAGTCATTCACGGCGCAATGCGATACTGTGAATGCGTTGGTTAGGAAGTGTGCGGTCTCCACCCAAGGTGAGCTTGGAATCCAACGACAAAGTGAATCCACTGATTTTTTCAGAATATCCACTTTTTGTGTAATGCATCTGTGACTATTCGCCCGCACAACTTTCGTGCGGGCTTTTTTTTAATCAACACCCCACACTAGCACCAACTCCTGTTCAACATCAGACAGTTACCTTACTTGGCATTAACATCATTTCTAGGCTTAACGCTAAAATCGCGTCTCAAGACAATTAAATGACAAGTTCTCTTACAAACGTAAACTTGAGAAACCGATCACTCAAATTGGAACTTTTGACCTGAAAATTGTCAGACTAAGCACAATTATCCAAACTAGTGAATTTTGATGACCGATCCGTCCAACAAATCACACTTTTTTGGAGAGGAGTTAATTATAATCCTCACCGTAAACGCAAAGAAGGAAAGTGCATAAATGAGACTGTTCAAACGCTATATTCCAGGCTTAATAGCGAAACATGTAACTCGATTATTCAAAGGAAGAATTTATATTAACGGCATTGGCAAGTTTGAGTTCGATAACGGAAAGCTGGTTATTCCCGAACATGCAGAGCAAAGACATTATAGAGCGGTAAAAGAGATCAACAGCGAAGTGATGAAACTAAAACTCGCTTACTAAACGAATATAAAAAAGGAGACAGGGTTGTCTCCTTTTTTCATTCTTCACTACTTGCTCGGGGTCGACTGATAGTGAGGACGTGCTAAATCAGGCAGTTCGCCTTTTAATCCAAGTGCTCGCTTCATTATTTCATCTTTTGCCCCAGGCAAATGACCGATGAACTGCATTCCTAAACCACGCACAAGCTTTTTCGCTGGGCTATCACCACTAAACAGATCCTTAAAGCCCTGCATGGCAGCAATCATCTTGGCGGCTTCAGCCTTACGCCAGCGCTCATAACCACGCAACTGCTGCTGACTGCCAATATCTTTACCCTGTTGCCAGATCTGAGTGATCTCTTGAGCTAAGCTAGCGGCATCTAATAAACCTAGATTAACGCCTTGTCCTGCTAAAGGATGAATTGTGTGGGCCGCATCGCCCACCAGCGCCACTCGCTCACGCACAAAATCACGCGCGTAACGCATCTTCAGTGGAAAAGCAGCTCGCTCACCTTCCACTTTACAGACTCCAAGCTTGTTATCAAACTGCACCGTAAGCACTTTATTGAACTCATCATCGCTCATCGCCACCAGCTGCTCCGCGCGACTCGGGTCAATAGACCACACTATCGAACACAAGTTGTCGTCTTCAAGAGGTAAAAACGCCAGAGGCCCTTGCGGAGTAAAAACTTGTCGAGCGACTTTATTATGCGGCTCTGTCGTTCGGATATTTGCAACGATCGCGCTATGTCCGTAATCCCAACTGGTAAGAGGAATATCAAGCTGCTTTCGCACCCATGAGTTCGCACCATCAGCGCCAACAACGAGTTTAGCTGTCAGCGACTCTCCACTATCAAGGGTTAGCCAGGCTTCACGCTCACTCATCGCTAAGTTTTGACAGCGATTCGGCATGAATAGAACAACGTTAGCTTGTTGCTTCACTTGTTCCAATAACGACAACTGCACCACACGGTTTTCTACGATATGGCCGAGGTCAGGCTGCGCTAGATGCTTCGCATTAAACTCAATGCGCGCAAAGCTATCTCGCTCCCACACTTCCATTGCCGAATAAGGAGCAAGGCGACGAGAGGTAATGCCCTGCCAAGCACCCACACGCTGTAAAATATGTTCACTAGAGCGACTCAACGCTGAAACACGCAGGTCAGGCAGTTCGGCAAAACTATTGCTAGGCTCCTGCCCTTCAATGATGGCGATACGTAGATCCGTATTTTTTAAAGCGGCTGCAAGCGTCAGGCCAACCATTCCACCGCCAATAATTGCGATATCAACACTTTGCATCATAATAATTCCTTAATTAGCGCTTAACTAAACCGAGTGTTCGATTCAATAGAGGCTGCTTTGGCGGTGGCAAAACATCAGCACAAAACAGTCCTGCGTTGCGCCCGAGCCGTGTCGGCCACCAATCATTTGAAAATAGTCTTACTAAGCTAGAAGTCAGCTCGATAGTTGCTGTTCGATCTTCACGTCTGCGAGCTTGATAGCGTGAAAGCCCTCGATATTGACCGAGGTCGGCTACCTGATGCGCGAGCTCTTCTACCAAGCTTGCAACGTCACGAATCCCTAGATTAAAGCCTTGACCTGCAATCGGATGAAGCGCCTGTGCTGCATTGCCGACAACCGCAAAGCGATGTGAAATAATCTGTGGACGATAGCGTAAAATAAGCGGATAACTCGAACGCTCACCCGCTGCGGTGATCGCCCCCAATCGCCAGCCAAAACTCGATTGTAGACGATGGAGAAATTCACTGTCAGGTAGCTTTAACACCTCATCAGCCTCATCGGGGGGTAAACACCACACCAAAGACATGCGATCATCACTCATTGGTAACAAAGCGACAGGCCCAGTGGCGGTAAATCTTTCAAATGCTCGCCCTTGATGTGCTTCTTGGCATATCACATTCGCAATAACGGCCACCTGCTCAAAGTCTGTCTGCTCTTGAGGTAAGTTTATTGCGTCACAACATGGAGAAAATGCGCCATCCGCTGCCACAATTAACTTGGCCGACAACGCTTTTTGCGAGTTGAGTTTGACTTCGACACGGTCTTCAAATCGTCGTAGGTCAACGATAGAGTCGGGACACAGCAGGTCGATATTGTCATTGGCTTGAATACGCTGGTCATAAATACGTCCCACATCAGCGAGCTCAACCACATAACCCAATGCACTAACCGCAAGATCGTCACAAGCGATCTCCGTCATTCCAGCATGGCCACGATCGGAAACATGAATATGCTCAATCGCTGTCGCTACACCTTGAATGTCTTCCCACAACTCAAACTGCTTGAGGATCTCTACTGTGCCGTGAGAGAGTGCGATGGCTCTGGCATCAAAGCCTGGGTGTTGGGCATGATCGGTTTTATAAGCTTCAACAACGGCAATCGACAGTGCACCAGATGTTTTTTGATCTAATGCTAGAGCCAACGTTGCGCCTGCCATCGCCCCGCCAGAAATAATCACATCGTACTGCTTCACGCGCTTCTTCCCTGTCAGTCTCGATTAATGGATGGTCGGTTTTGGTTCATCACTTTTTGGTTTTTGACCAAGCTCGGCATGAATCGTCAATACACACGCTTTTACGTGTTCAATCACCTGTTCGAGCAAAAGTGCCTGCTCTTCTAGGTCATCATCTTCATCGATACCCAGCTTTGCAATCTCTTCAAGATCACCTAAAGCTTCTTTGGCATCGTTGGGTAACTTCTTAATGTTTGCACTCACTAGACCTAAGCCAGAGATAAAATGATTCACCCACTCTGCAAGAGAATCTGCCACTTCCATCAGTGTCGCTTGCTCATCTTCCGGCAAAAAGAGAGTCATCTCCATACCGCTCCCCATCAGCTCTTGCTTGCTCAAATCAAAGCAACCTTGCGCTAAACCAATAGCAGTCTGGGGCCACCCCATGCCTTCATTGGTGTAGTCATACAGTACACCCTGCCAGCTTTGATCATCCACATTAATGCCACCACTGATCATTCCCACAAGTAAGCCATGCATCTCTGCAGGTGATACCGCTAGCGCAGATTGTTGAAGTGATTGTGCTGCATCAAAATAAGAAGGAAGTGAATTGGTTGTCATGGTGAGACCTAATGCCGTAAGAATAGAAGCTTTAATCCTACCATTTCCGCCAGAAACCAAAAAGGTGCAGAATTTATATTGGCTAGTAGATAGGCAATATGATGAAGATCTATCCCAGAAGTGTTTACTTGCTTAAGCTTTGACATACTAAGGGCCGGAAAAGCTTGAATCTTACTATCGGTTTTCCTATAGTTTTCACCTCGGTCACCCAAGGTAGGGGGCCATACAGCGCGAAACGAGTTAGGTCATCATGAGTAGCCAAGCGGTAGAAGTAGAGATTTTAGGTAAACGAACCCGAGTGAGTTGCCCAGCTGGAGAAGAAGAGTCTCTAGCGAAAGCAGCGCAAGACTTGGACGAGCGTCTGAAAGAGATGAGCTCTAAGACTAAGATTACCAATGAAGTACAACTTCTTACTTTTACGGCACTTAACATTTGCTATGAACTGCACAGCAAAGATGGTGAAGCCAAACAAAGTCTCGATTCAGTCACGAAAAAGCTTGAAGAGTTGACCGGATCAATAGATAGTGCGTTAAATAAAGTGAAGCAAGGAACGCAACACGGCGAATAAAACGAAGCTGCATTAGCAGGTTCGTACAATTTACCCTGGAGTGTGCGTCAGCGGGTTGACGTCCCTGAGCCGATAAGCAATACCCAAGGGTTAGTACTTGATAACTATTGAGCAAGCTCGGCTCGTACCGAGAAGCCTACGGTTAACATTGCTGATCCGCCTTAAACCAGCTGGTTTAAGGGCCCCCTTCCCCAACGGCACTCTGGGGTATCCTCTCGATACCCATCTTCAATTGAAGGGTAGTTTATGACTTCAAGTCGCCAGCTAATCCGTCAGTACATTCGACAAGCTCGCAATGCACTCACGAGCAATGCCCAATACCAAGCCAGTATTGATTTAATCAATCAGGTCAATTCTTTAGAAGACACGCCTTGTGCTCAAAATATTGCTCTGTACCTCGCGACCGATGGCGAACTCGATACTCAACCACTCATCGAAGCGCTTTGGCACTGCGGTAAGCACGTCTATCTACCCGTGATTCACCCATTTTCTAAAGGCCATCTGCTGTTTCTAGCTTACAAGCCCGATTCAGAGCTGTGTTATAACCGCTACGGCATCATTGAGCCTAGACTCAAAAAAGACGCGATTATCCCTGTTGCTGATCTCGATATCATCTTCACCCCCCTAGTGGCTTTTGATCAAAATGGGCAACGTTTAGGCATGGGTGGGGGCTACTATGACCGAACACTGGCTCCTTTCCAAAACAGCGTCAATGCACCAAAAGCGATTGGCCTTGCTCATGACTGCCAGAAGGTCGACTCACTGCCCAGCGAAAGCTGGGATATTCCTCTGGAAAAAATCGTGACCCCAAGTCGCCTTTGGCAATGGGAATCTTAAATTAATCTCGTTATAATCCGACCCAATCGATTGCGTGTCGTATTTTTACCCTCAAACCTGGAGATGAGCATGACTCAAGATGAAATGAAAAAAGCCGCTGGCTGGGCTGCATTGAACTACGTAGAGAAAGGCGGAATTGTTGGTGTTGGTACAGGCTCTACCGTTAACCACTTCATCGATGCTCTAGGCACAATCAAGGATGAGATTAAAGGTGCAGTATCAAGTTCTGTTGCTTCAACAGAGAAACTTGAAGCACTTGGTATCCCAGTGTTCGACTGTAATGATGTTGAGAAACTCAACGTTTATGTAGACGGCGCTGATGAAATTAATGCATCACGTGACATGATCAAAGGTGGTGGCGCAGCCCTAACGCGTGAAAAGATCGTTGCTGCGATCTCTGACAAGTTCGTTTGTATCGTTGATGATACAAAGGCGGTTGATGTACTAGGTAAGTTCCCGCTACCAGTAGAAGTGATTCCAATGGCACGTGAGCAAGTGGCTCGCGAACTGAAAAAGCTCGGCGGCAACCCGGTTTACCGTGAAGGTGTTGTGACAGACAACGGCTGTGACATTCTTGATGTCCATGACCTAAAAATCACAGATCCTAAAGCGCTTGAGATCACCATCAATGCGATTGTTGGTGTTGTGACTGTCGGCCTATTCGCGGCGCGCGGTGCCGATGTGGTTATCACAGGCACGCCTGAAGGTGCAAAAATCGAAGAGTAAACTATGAAAAGTGGCGAGCTAATCGCTGTTTTTGTTACTTGATTACCAAACGGTGCCCTACGGCGCCGTTTTTTGCTTTTTATAGGCGAATAATTATGCCTTATTCCGTAATTTTCTTACCCTTTGAGAAAAATTTCTGATAGTTTATTAACCAGATGACGCACAAGGACGAGCTTGCGTTCGTCAAAAAAGCTTATTTCTCCCCTTTAATGAGTTTTTTGTCTGTGCGCCCCACCTTTACCATTTTAAGGACGAGAATGATGGCCAAAGTTTCACTGGAAAAAGAAAAGATCAAGATTCTACTTCTTGAGGGATTGCACCCTTCTTCAGTAGAAGTTCTTCAAGCCGCTGGCTATAGCAATATTGAATACCACAAGGGCTCACTTCCAGAAGATGAACTACTCGAAAAAGTGAAAGATGCTCACTTTATCGGTATTCGATCACGCACTAACTTATCTGAGCAGGTGATCAACGCTGCAGAAAAGCTTGTTGCCATTGGTTGTTTCTGTATTGGTACTAACCAAGTTGACTTAAATGCAGCAGCTAGTCGCGGGATTCCAGTATTCAATGCACCGTTCTCAAACACACGTAGTGTCGCTGAATTAGTCCTAGGTCAAATTCTACTGCTACTTCGTGGCATTCCTGAAAAGAATGCGCTTGCCCACCGTGGTATCTGGAAAAAGAGCGCTGATCACTCATTTGAAGCTCGTGGTAAACGCTTAGGTATCATTGGTTATGGACATATCGGCACACAGCTGGGGATCATCGCTGAAAACTTGGGAATGCGTGTTTACTACTACGATATTGAAAACAAGCTCTCTCTAGGTAATGCCACGCAAGTCCACACCATGACTGAGCTACTCAACAAGTGTGATGTTATCTCTTTGCATGTACCTGAAACGCCAGAAACAAAAGACATGATGGGCGCAGAGCAATTTGAATTGATGAAGCCAGGCGCTATCTTTATCAACGCGGCACGCGGAACCGTTGTCGATATCCCTGCTCTTTGTGCCTCACTCGAGTCTGGTCATCTTGCCGGAGCTGCAGTCGATGTGTTCCCAACAGAGCCTAAAACCAATGCTGATCCATTCGAGTCACCATTACAGCAGTTTGATAATGTCATTCTGACTCCTCACGTCGGTGGCTCAACACAAGAAGCACAAGAAAACATCGGGGTAGAAGTCGCAGGCAAGCTCGCGAAATACTCAGACAACGGCTCAACGCTTTCAAGCGTCAACTTCCCTGAAGTGTCACTGCCAGAGCACCGTGAGTGTTCTCGCCTGCTGCATATCCACAAAAACCGCCCTGGCATCTTGACGCAAATTAATACCATCTTTGCCGAAGAAGGCATCAATATCGCTGCACAGTACCTACAAACTGCAGCAGATATCGGTTACGTGGTTATTGATGTAGAAACCAGCCGTTCAGCAGAAGCTCTAGCCAAATTAAAAGGTATCGAAGGTACGCTGCGTGCACGTATCCTGCACTAATCACGTTATCTTATAATTAGACAAATTAAGAGGCCACTTCAATGAAGTGGCCTCTTGTCCTTTATCTCTTCTATGTCGTAGTGAGTTTACGCCTTGAGTGCCCTCTCACCTCGTGCAATACCGACCACACCGCTTCGAGCAACCTCAATCACCTCTGTGACTTCAGAGATAGCATCGATAAACGCATCTAGCTTTTCACTCGTGCCTGTCAGCTGAACGGTGTATTGCGCAGCCGTCACATCAACAATTTGCCCTCGGAAAATATCAGCGGTGCGTTTCACTTCAGCACGTGCAAAACCAGAGGCTTTTACTTTTACCATCATCAACTCACGCTCAATATGCTCAAGCTCTGACACTTCTTGTACTTTCAATACATCAATCAGCTTGTGCAATTGCTTTTGGATCTGCTCAAGCTCCATCTCATTAGAGAGTGTGGTAATGTTTAAACGCGATAATGTCTCATCATCCGTTGGCGATACCGTCAAAGACTCGATGTTATAGCCACGCTGAGAGAACAGACCAACAACGCGAGACAGTGCCCCTGGCTGGTTTTCCAGTAGTAGTGAAATGATATGTCTCATAATTACGTTCTCTCCGTCTTGCTTAGCCACATGTTATTCATCCCTTCACCCTTAATTTGCATTGGGTAAACGTGTTCAGTTTCATCCACATTGATGTCTACGAACACAAGACGATCTTTCATATCGAGCGCTTTTTGCAAGCCCGACTCAAGCTCATCAGGAGAGGCTATACGGATACCCACGTGACCATACGCTTCAGCAATCGCGGCAAAATCAGGCACGGAGTCCATGTAAGAGTTAGAGTGACGGCCTTGATAGATAATATCTTGCCACTGCTTAACCATTCCCAAGAAACGGTTGTTAAGGTTGATGATTTTTACTGGAATGTCGTACTGCATCGCCGTCGATAGTTCCTGAATATTCATCTGAATACTGCCATCGCCAGTGACCACAACCACTTCTTCTTCTGGCATAGCAAACTTCACCCCCATCCCAGCAGGTAGGCCAAAGCCCATGGTGCCAAGACCCCCAGAGTTGATCCAGCGGCGAGGTTGGTTAAATGGGTAATAGAGTGCGGCAAACATCTGATGCTGACCCACATCTGAGGCCACATAAGCATCACCATTCGTCAACTTGTGCAGAGTCTCAATAACTTGCTGCGGCTTAATGCGCTCAGTGGTCGTATCATACGAGAGACACTGACGCTCACGCCACTTGGCGATATTCGTCCACCAGCTATCGATCGCAGCTTGATCGTTCGACTGCTCTTTTTCGTTCAATAAGCTAACCATCGTCGACAAGATCTTGTCGGCTGAACCTACGATCGGCAAATCGACTTTCACGTTCTTAGAGATCGATGATGGATCAATATCGATATGCATTATTTTGGCGTCTGGGCAGTATTTTTCGAGATTGTTGGTGGTGCGATCGTCAAATCGAACACCGATACCAAAGATCAAATCTGCATTGTGCATCGCCATATTGGCTTCGTAGGTACCATGCATCCCCAGCATACCAAGGGCATTTTTATGTGTCCCAGGGAAAGCGCCCAATCCCATCAACGTACTGACAACGGGTAAGTTAAGCGCATTAGAAAGCTCGGTAATGTACTCGTGAGCCTCTGAGATAATCGCGCCACCACCGACATATAGCACCGGCTTCTTCGCCTCTAAAAGTGCTTTGAGGGCTTTTTTAATCTGGCCCTTATGACCCACTGTGGTTGGGTTATAAGAGCGCATTTTGATTGATTCTGGATATTGGTAAGGAAACTTGATCTGCGGATTCATCACATCTTTAGGCAGATCAATCACAACCGGGCCAGGTCGGCCTGTGTTCGCGATATAAAACGCTTTCTTGATGGTTTCAGGAATGTCTTCAGCACGCTTGACTAAGAAGCTGTGCTTCACCACTGGTCGTGAAACACCCACAATGTCACACTCTTGGAACGCATCATTACCAATCAGATTGTTTGGTACATTGCCAGAAATGACAATCATTGGAATTGAGTCCATATAAGCCGTAGCGATACCTGTAATGGTATTGGTTGCTCCCGGTCCTGAGCAGACAAGAACGACGCCTGGCTTACCCGTAGCGCGAGCATAACCATCAGCCATATGAGTTGCAGCTTGCTCGTGGCGAACTAATACGTGTTTGATGTGATCCGTCTTGGCGTGAAGGGCATCGTAGATATCGAGAACAGAACCGCCAGGATATCCGAAAATTTGTGGTACGCCCTCTTCGATGAGTGATTGCACGACCATCTCCGCACCGGAAAGTTGCGGTAGTTCCGCAGATGCGATGTCGCTGTTTGACTTCTCCGTCATATAGGTCTCCTTACCAGTATCCCAAATAGAGTAGGTGCACATTTGGTCTGGTTTTACATAGTCTAGGTCTTATTTGTAGCCTAATTATTAAAAACAGATGTTTGGCTATGCCTTGAGCTTGTCATAACAAGCATTCAAGTTACCCAACAAATGTAACCTTTTCTTTGCAATATTACTAACACTAACTTGCTCACAAACCATTCACTTCCTCTGCAAAATTGATAGCAACTGGTATTATTCACCCAACTGAAGATAAATATCAGGGAGTGCGACCAAAATTAGTCGAAAACCGATAGATCACTCCATATCCATCTTTTTACACAACCTATTTAGACCTAAAATAAGCGCACTTTAAACAGCAAACCCATAACCTCCTCCGCCGGACAAGAGTAAGGCAGAACTATCACGACAAAAAAATCCCCAGAAAGCAGTCTGCATTCTGGGGATAATTTAAACAGTTTGAAAATTAACTTTTCAATTTAAGCCATTAGTTGCGCTTATCTGTGTACATTTCTTCAATTTCGTCTTGGTATTTGTCATTAATCACCTTGCGACGAAGTTTTTGCGTTGGCGTTAGCTCACCATGCTCCATAGAGAAAGCTTTTGGCAGTAGTTTGAATTTCTTCACTTGTTCAAACTTTGCGAGCTCTTTTTGCAGTTCTTCTACACGTTTTTCTAGCATTTCAACCACTTGATGGTTCTTTACTAGCTCAACACGGTCTTTATACGCAATGTTTAACTCTTTTGCGTACTCTTCCAAACTATCAAAGCATGGAACAATCAATGCAGAGACAAACTTACGCGTATCAGCGATAACTGCGATCTGTTCGATAAAGTGATCCTTACCAATCGCTCCCTCAACAACCTGAGGAGCAATATACTTGCCGTTTGAGGTTTTCATTAACTCTTTAATACGGTCAGTAATGAATACGTTGCCATGTTCATCAATATGACCCGCATCGCCTGTTTTTAGAAAACCATTTTCATCAAATGTTTTCGCTGTCTCTTCAGGCATTTTGTAGTAACCGCGCATCACCATTGGACCACGAACAAGAATTTCATTGTTGTCGCCAATCTTCACCTGAGCACCAGGCATAGACATACCAATAGAGTCTGGATTAAAAGCACGATCATCCCAACAAGAAACTGTCGCCGTAGTCTCGGTCATCCCGTAGCCTAGCTTGACGTTGATGCCAAGTGCGTGGAAGAAGCGGCCAATGGTTTCATCCAGCTTAGCGCCACCACAAGGCATAAAGTTGATACGGCCACCCAGCAGTTCACGAATTTTGCTTAATACCAATTTGTCGGCAAGCGCATGAGCTCGTTTAAGCACGATTGAAGGCTTACGCCCCTCTTGATGGCATGCTGCTACCTTGGCGCCCATGTTGACAGCCCAAGTAAAGAGAACCTTGCGAATAAATGGCGCTTTAGACACCTTCTCATGAATGGCAGAGAAGATTTTCTCGTAAAAACGAGGCACGGCACACATGACTGTTGGGCGAACCTCACCTAAAGCTTCACGCACCTGCATGGTGTCTTTTAGGTAACAGTTGGTCGCACCTTTATACAGCACGTAGAAAGTCCAAGCGCGCTCAAACACGTGTGACAAAGGTAAGAATGCCATTGATACATCATCTGATGACAGGCTCAAACGCTCATCGTGGCCTTTAAGCTGAGAACCGATGTTGCTGTAGTCAAGCATCACACCTTTAGGTTGGCCTGTCGTGCCAGAGGTGTAGATCAGCGTCAATAGATCATCCATATTGGCATCGGCAAGGCGCTGTTCAAACTCTGCTTGGTGCACTTGATTATCAGCGGCAGCAAAAGCCTGCCAATGCACAGCATGAGGGAACTCACCAAGCTCAACCTCATCCGACATCGCGACAATAAGCTCTAGCTGCTCACACTCATCAAAGATGCTAACCGCTGCGTCATATTGCTCTTGCTCACCAACAAACAGCACACGCACATCTGCATTGTCGATAATGTAAGCCGCTTGTGCCGCGGTATTAGTTGGATAAATAGGAACCGTCACCGCACGAAGTTGCAGTGCGGCTATGTCTGCCAGCGTCCATTGCGGCATATTGTTGGAGAAGATACCAATCTTATCCTGAATTCTCAGTCCTTGAGCCAATAAAGCAAGAGAGATAGCATCTACTTGCTCACCAAATTGCTGCCATGAAATACTTTTCCAAGCAGTGCCTACTTTATGCTTGAGAGCAGCTTTATCACTACCCTGAGCAATTCGGTTACGAATACATTTTACGATATGAAAATCAATATTGGCCATTGCGCTCACCTTAGGCTTACACATGTAAGCTATAATTCAGCGAACAAGTGTACATTTGCGCGATTAAAAGACAACTCCGACCCCAGGGTTATTTGTAATTTTCTGTGAGATCGCAACAAGGTTGATGTTTTTTTACCCATTAATAGTTTGATTAACAAGCGCATTTTTTGTCCATCTCATGCGATTAAATTTGTGTTGTTTTTTCCTACAGACACAAAAAAACCGACCATTTGATCGGGTTTTGTCTAAAACTGAGGTGAATTAATCAGCGGATTGAAACAACATCACCGCACGCGACCATCAACTGGTCACGCAGCCACAAGTGACCTTTGTCTTTTTCACTCGACTCATGCCAGCTTAGGTAAGCGGCAATCGCTTTGTGTTCAAACGGGAAGTTGAGTATTTGTAGCTGATCACGATTGGCTGCGTTCTCAACCAACCAACGAGGAGCAACGGTAATCAACTCTGACTGACCAACAACATAAAGTACATTGCTCAGACTAGTGCCTTCATAGTAAGCCATTGCGTCAATTGACTGATAAGCCTGAGCAGAGAAGCTCTGGTGGCCATGTAACTGAGAAAGCTTAGCATGGCGCTCAGTTGTCAATTGCTCACGCGTTACCGTGCCGTTAATGCGAGAGTGCTGCTTTGATGCTACCACCACGAGTTCATCACGGAAAACTTCTGTGCTTGAAAAGCCTTCACCATCAAGGCGATTGTAATCAATGACAAAATCAAGCTCTTGTAGGCGTAAGCGCTCTGCAAGACGGCTATCAAACTCAGCGTCAATGTGAAGATGAGCGTAAGGCGCTTTCTCTGTCACGCGAGACATGATGTGCGGTCCGAAACGCATATCATTTGGGCTACAGATGGCCAATTTAAATAAACGTGTCGATGTCTCTGGCGAGAATATTGAGTTCGGCAACTCATTACGAATCAACTGTAATGCTTGACGAATAGGGCCAAAAAGCTGGCGTGCTCGTTGAGTTGGCTGAATACCACGTCCTTGACGGATAAACAGCTCGTCATTGAACATCACTTTTAGACGTGCTACGGCGTTACTCACCGCTGGTTGTGACATGCCTAAATTGTGTGCCGCTCGGGTGATGTTCTGTTCTTGCATAACTGCGTTGAATACGGTCAGAAGATTTAGATCCACACCTCTGAGAGTGCTCTCCATGCGATAGCTAGTGATCGCACTAACTGATTCTTGTTTGTCTAACATTGTCTGCCTCTTGTTGTATGACACAACATTAATTATTTGAATTATTCGCGATAGATAAGCTGTAGTTGTTATATTTATGTCCCAGATATTTCTGGGCTGATTGGTACTATCTACGAATCAATTTGCGCTGTAAAACAAGATTGATAACTAATCAGTTAATTTTACCCACTACAATTGAAAGCTTTTTTAATTCATAATCTTAGTTGTCACATAAAGAACTATAAAAGATAAATTTTCACGTCTTTTTACAGTATAAGAAGCTTACTCGCTGTGATTAACCTCACTAATATAAGTGTCATTTCACGATTTTTCTTTCAACTATACACCTAATAAATGCATTGACTTTAACACCATCAAGAGTAGTTATATTGTTGCATATTCAGGGAAGTCAACTTGTGACCAGAGCCCATCTTGAAGTGCGGAGTGATCGGCTAGATTACCCTCACATATCCAACCAGCGATGGCATCGGCAACATCAGGATAACAGACCTTTTCTGCTGCTTGTTCATCTAACCATTGACTAACAATCATTGAGTCCAATCGCTCCATGCTGCTTGCCAACCCCAACATTTCTAAGGTTGCTACATTACTCAACTGTTCAAACTGACCATTCAACGGTTTAAGCAGCAGTTTTTTTCCGAGGGAAAGCGCTTCAGAAGGAAGCTCAAAGCCACCATTGGCGATAACACCATTACAGCGATGCAGTGACTGCTGAAAATTTTCAAAGCTCAGTGGTCGACAGCGGATGTTTTCGATATCCATATCTTCTTTTACCTCAGGGTGAAAGCAAACAAACTCTTGGTGACTAAATCGTACAAGCAGGTCGACAATCTCTTCGAAACCTTCAAAGGGCAGATAGACCAGCACGTAGCCTTGTGACTCAACCGTATCGCTCTCTGACTGAATAATAGGCGGTAGTATCGGCTGATCGAAGTGATACCAATGCAGTGCTAGATGGTGATCGGCAGGTGCAAAATAGCGAATGAGCGACTTATCAATCAAGTTAGCCCCACGCACCGGCACTTCGTAACGAAACGCATTTTGGTGACTAATACTTAAACAAGGGATCTTGGCCTTTTTCGCCGCCCAAGCGGAGATGGGCTCAAAGTCATTCAGCACCAAATCGTACTGCTCAACATTAAGTTCATTAATATCGGCCCAAAGCTGCTTCAAATCGTTGCGTTTCACTGTTTCGAAGTGGTCAACCGCCCCCTGCTTTGACACAAAGCTCACGCCTTTGCGTGTTTGATAGTCGCCAAAGTCTGACATCGAAAAATACTTATCTTGCTCACGACCTGAAAACAGGAAATCAACATCGACATTCTGCTTTTTCAATGCTCGAGACATCGCTCTTGCACGAGCAATATGGCCATTACCCGTTCCTTGTACACCATATAGAATTCGCATCCATCAAACTCCAACTGCATTAATCGCTATTTCAGCGCAACCGACACCCAGCAACACGCCTATCACCACATCAGTAACAAAGTGCACACCCAATAGAATTCTTGATAAACCAATAAGCCCAGCCCAAACGAAAGCGACGGGGGCGAGGGGTGGGTAATAGTGGCTAATAACCGTCGCCATTAAGAAACCCGCCGCAGTATGTCCAGAAGGCAAGCTATAACGGTCAGAGGGTGTGATAAAAGAGACGAGCTGCTCAGAGAACTCCTGAGGACGCCTGCGCTTAAAACTGTTTTTTAAAGTCCAGTAAATAGGTAGCTCAATAAGGAAAGCCAATAGCCCGCACAGGACGAAAGCTTTGCCCAGCGTATCGTCAAGCAAATAGGCAACTAAAGCGATGACAGCATATAAGTGACCATCGCCAGTATGCGAAACCGCTCTACTCATGCAAGCGACCTGGTGATTGAAACGGTGCTGTAAACAGAAGAGAGAGAAAGCCAGATCAAATCTAGCAATGGGATTCATAACGCGCATAACAGACTCCTTGTATTGAGCGCACAGCCCTAACAAGGAATACGTTAATCAGCAAAGATGACGAAACCGTTAAGTTTTGTTGTATAACGGGTGAAAGTTAAACAGCCTGTGAAGAAAGCTCACAGGCTGTGATTTTGGCTATCTAGTGCTCAAGCTCTTCATGCTTTCGCACCATGCCGAAGTCAGCCAATATTGAGTAGGCAGCCGGTATCATAAAGAGAACCAATACCGTAGAAGCAAAAATGCCAAACACAATCGAAATGACCAGTGGCTGAATTACCTGTGCCTGCAGGCTGGTTTCTGTGAGAAGAGGCAACAGACCTGCAGCGGTTGTCATTGAGGTAATGAATACTGCTCTAAAGCGCTCTCGACTGGCCTTTACAACTGCATCATGAACGGAATCCCCATCATTAACGTGATGACGAATATACTGCACCAGCAAGATGGAGTCATTGACGACAATCCCCGCCAAAGAAACAAAGCCCATCATACTTGGCATACTCAAAGAGTGCCCCAGCAACCAGTGGCCCGTAACAACACCGATAAAGGCTAACGGTATCGCGAGCATGACCACAAAAGGCTCTAAATAGCTGCGGAACTGAAAGCTCAATATGGTAAATACGCCAAATAACCCAAGTAAAAAACCTTTACCCATGGATGCGCCTGTTTCGGCAGCATCTTTCGCTTCACCTTCGAAGTCAAAACGCAGGCCTGGATACTTGGCCAACAATATTGGCGCTTCATCACGCTGGAACTGGCGAATGATCTCCGATGAACTGGCCTTTGAGTTATCTATATCACCGAACACACTGACGGTTCGCAATCCATCAATACGTTGAATTCGTACGTAATTACGTTGAAAATCAAGTGTTGCTACTGTAGCTAGTGGAATTTGACTCCCATTGGCCATGATGATTGGGAAGTTAGCAAGTTGCTGTAAGTCTCCCGCTTCAATCTTATCTAAGCGTACTTCAATCTTGATGTTCTCCACACCGAGCTGTATCTCATCAGCGGTTTGACCAAAGAATGCAGCGCGCAATTGGCTCGCAATCATTTGACCGTCAACACCAAAGCTTTCTGCTCCAGGGCGCAGTTTCACCAGCACTTCTTCCTTACCCATACGCATGTCATCGAGTACGCCATGTACGCCGTCGAATTGGTTGAGATATTGCTGAATATCAATCGATGCGGCTTTAAGTTCTTCCAAGTCATCATGCTTAGCTCTAATCTCTATTGCGCGTCCACCTGGTCCCATAGTTGGCTGCTTAAAGACCAATGAGATTGGGTCAGCAAGCTCCCCAACTTCCTCTCGCCAAGCGTCGATAAAGTCATCAATGACAGTATTGCGCTGCTCAGCCCCTAAAAGGTCTAAACGTACCGTAGCAATATGCGGGCCTGACTCATTGGCATCACTGTTGAAGTTATAGTGACTGGTGGTATGCAGAATAAGGTTTCGTCCCTGTTCAACTTCCTCACTCCAGCGCTGGTTCAATCGCTCCGCTGCCGACTCAATCACACCAACAACACGTTCAGTTTGAGCAAGGGAGGCGCCGGGAGGCAGGATCACTCGTGCTTCTGCGATATCCCCATCGAGCTCTGGGAACGGAACAAACTTAACTACGCCACCAGCAATTAAAGCAATAGAGATCAATAACATTGAAAGAACGCCGCCCATAAAGGCGTAGCGATAGGTCACCACCTTCTCAACTGCTGCAATCAGCTGATTGTTACGAAAGCGCTCAAACCTCTCCAAAACGATGCGTTTGAACTTGACCGGCTCTCGCTCTTGTTTCTCTTTGTGTAGCGAGTGAGATAAGTGATTGGGCAGGATCAAAAAGGCTTCAATCAAACTCAAGCTCAATACCAAGATTAAAACTTGGGGTACTGCCCGGAGCACCGCGCCCATTTCACCTTGCAAAAATAACAAGCTTCCAAAGATACATACTGTGGTCAGAAACGATGAAACCACACCAGGCATCACTTTCTTAACACCGTTGATCACCGCATCATCAATGCTTTGTCCCCGATCGAGGTGTGCCGCAATCGACTCTGCAATAACGATTGCATCATCCATCATGATACCAATCGCCATCAGCAAACCGACGAGCGACATGATGTTAATAGAAAGACCGAGGTTAGCCATCAAAAAGAGACCACCAAGGAAGGCAACCGGAAGCCCTGCCGCCACCCAAAATGAGTAGCGCAAGCTAAAGAACAGCCACATGGTCGCAAATACCAACACAATCCCTTGCCAGCCGTTACGCACCATCATGGTCAATCGATCCCAAAGAACGGAAGAGAGATCATTGGTCATTTGCAGCGTCACGCCCTCTGGCGCGACCACACGTTGAGCGTCAACAAAGGCCGAGACTTGCTCCTTAATGCGAAGCGCATCATCTTCTTTGTTTTTGCTGATCTTAAGTAAAGCGGATGGCTTTCCATCAAAGATCACTTTTTGCTCATCCAGCTCAAAACGATCCGTAATCGTTGCGACATCGCGCAATCGGATCAATGACCCGTTTTCTCCAGAACCTACAACAATACTCTCAAGCTCTTGTGGAGTAACACGACGCTCGTCAAATCGAATCAAAAAGTTTTTATCCGGTGTTTCCACATTACCACTTGGTAACTTGATGTTTTGCTTGCCGATTTGATTAGCGATATCGTTGATACTTAACCCAAGCTGGCGAATCGCATCAATATTGATCTCGACACGATATTGGTGATCGGAAAAACCACTCACCTCTACCAGAGATACCCCGTAATCCAGTTTCAAAGTACGCTTGAGGTCTTCAGCATAGGCTTTTAGCTGTGGCCAAGTAGTGTCAGCTGTAATCGCAACATCCACCACGGGTTCATTCCAGTCCAACTCTTGAACGATAGGAGATTCAATTTCTGCTGGAAAGTCATTAATAGAGTTAATCTGCGTCTGAACATCCACCAGCATACGGCCAATATCGGCTTTCTCATTAAGCTTCAATACCAATCGTGCAGAGCCCTCAATGGCCTCGCAGCGTGTCTCTTTGATATTAGCGAGCCCATCAACCGCATCTTCCATACGCACACAAATGCTCTCCTCCACTTCCTGTGGAGAGGCTCCAGGGTAAACCACCCCAGCTAATATGTAGGGAGGACTAAACTCGGGAAATGTCTCCCTTTTGATGTTCGATAACGAGGAGATACCAAGCACTAAAAGGCCTAGCATCAGTAGGTTAGCGGCGGTTGGGTGTTTGGCAAAAAAGCGAATCATTGCGCTTGCTCCTCAACTTCTTCACGCAGCAACATTCCCTCAATAGCAGGAAGTACATCGTTAAGAACTAGTTTATCTCCAACTTCAAACTCACCACTCACTACCACCTGATTATTACGACGATAGAGCACCTTGACTGGCATAAATTTCAGTCGGTCTTCCTCATCCATCAAATAAGCACGATCGCCATGCAGAGCACGTTCAGGGATCACCCAGTTCGGGGTGGCTTGCCCTTCAATGGTGGCTTTAACAAACATGCCATTTGTGAGTGCAGGAGAGGAGCCTGGCTGCAGCACTGAGTAATCTTGTTCCACTTCAAGGATCACACCTACTGTCGCCTGCGCCGAATCGACACTCTCGGAGACTCGCGACACTTTTGCTGGCCACTGAGCAGACAGATTGCCACTATTCAAACTGATTTGAGCGCGCACATTGGTACTCTCACTCTGAGGGATGCCCGACGCGCTTCGTTCAAACTGCTCTAAACTGTTGATCACTATCTGCATATCATGAATTGAAAGTTGCGCTTCCACCTCCATGACATCAATACCGTGCGCGGTAAACATGGTTTGCTGTAAGTTCACCACCTGATCTTTTTCAATTTCCACATCCGCAACGCGCAGTGCTTGTGGCAAAGTGATTTTGGTGCGCGATAGCGAACGTTCCGCTTCTTCAAGCTTGGACTCACTAACTCTCACCACCGCTTGTGCGACACGTTTTTCATCGGGTAGTAAAGCAATCTGGTTCTCAATATCTTGCAGTAGCTTCTTTTGTGACAATACATTTTGTTGCTGCTGATCGACATCAGACTGCGAGGTAAGACCACGCTGTTGCAAATTGCGCTTTCTCTCGAGCTCTAATTGCGTTATATCCAAGCGGTTCTTTTCAATCGCAAGAGACTGTTTTAGGTTGTCCTCTTGCTGAGTGATCTTTTGCAAGGAGGTCTGGCTCGATGCAAGATCAGCCTGTGCTTGAGCTAACTTGAGCTCATAATCCAAAGGATCAATACGTAATACTTCCGTACCAGCCGCAAGGATTTGTCCCTTCTCTAGCTCGGGATGACGGTAGACCACCTTCCCCGTCACTTCAGCTATCGCTTTCCACTCAACTTTAGGTGAAACATGACCAAAGCCAATTACTTCTGGCGCTATCGGCTTAAGTTCCATTCGCTGTGTTTCCACTAGCCTTGCCCGGTCTCCTGCGGGTGTAGAGGGAAGATCTGGTCGCATTTTTATTGCCAAAAACAGAATGACAACACCCACCGCTAAAGCTGGGAAAAACAGGTATTTGCGGTTAAATTTCATTACAGGTTCCTTGTGAGTGTTGTGGAGTATGAGTAGGGACAATCATGCCCGTTTTTAACAGCCTAATATTGTGCTCAAGTAGAGACTCAATAAATGATTGATTTAGTGTAAAACCGTGCAAAGCCATCATTGCGGGCGGTGCAATAAATGGAAAGACCATTAAACTGATAAATGAAAAGCGGCACAAATCAGGGTCAAGATCAGGGTGAATGATCCCCTCTTCTACCAATCGCTCGAAAAGTAGATCGTTGCTCGGCTTAATAGAGTCAGTGAAGACCTTCTCCACCAACTGCCGAGATTTATCGCTAGCAGGCATGTGCATCACCTGACTAATCAAGCGCGAAAAGCGTGGGGCATTTAGCATGCTCATATAATGCGCTCGCATCAGGTCATATAACGTTTTATCCGACGCCTGCTTCAGCAAATGACTGATCTTATCGAGCATAGGCTGCAAGCTTTCCCGCAGCATGGTTTCAAACAAACCTTCTTTGTTACCAAAATAGTATCGCACCATCGCGCTATCTACTGCGGCCTTTTGTGCAATCAAACGGATCGACACCTTCTCGTAAGGCATGACGCTAAAAAGCTCTCTAGCCTGAAAAATCAGCTGATTACGAACATCTGTTTTGCTCGTTGGTCTCCCAACTTTACGATTCGCAGTCATGGTTTCACCCAAAATTCATCAATCGATGAATTTTATCTTAGTCCACTACTGAATACATAGAGACTATATTCCTCACATATTCATCAAATGATGAATTAACTGTTTTGAACCTATCATGGAGATGAGAACAGATCCGACATGAATAAAAATAGGCCTTTAGGGTTGACGTGCCTGCTCGAGTGCGGTACTAATTTGTTAACTTAATTTTGTGGTTTACCTAACGGTCTCTGGATTTTATTAACAATGACTATGCGCTTTTCTCTCCTGCTTAAACTCCTCCTTATCGTGAATAACTCGCGCGGGTAAGCAGTGTAAGAAAGACAACCACACAAAGATTTGTCTAAAGCCCGCACTAAGATGCGGGCTTTTTTGTAATTATCGGCTGGACGAAAACGATTAACCTCTGCCAAAAAGGCACAAATGAAAAGGAAGCACTCATGAACGATCAAGTGATTATCTTCGACACCACCTTGCGTGATGGCGAACAAGCGTTATCAGCAAGTTTGACCGTAAAAGAAAAACTGCAGATCGCCTACGCACTTGAGCGTTTGGGCGTTGACGTTATTGAGGCTGGCTTCCCAGTCTCTTCACCGGGTGACTTTGAGTCAGTGCAAACCATCGCTAAAAATATCAAAAACAGCCGAGTGTGTGGATTATCTCGAGCAGTAGCGAAAGACATTGATGCAGCAGCAGAAGCACTAAAAGTCGCAGAGGCTTTCCGAATCCATACCTTTATTTCCACTTCTACCATCCACGTACAAGACAAACTGCGTCGCAGCTACGAAGATGTCATCGAAATGGGGGTCAATGCCGTTAAACACGCACGAAAGTACACCGACGACGTTGAATTTTCGTGTGAAGATGCCGGGCGAACTCCGATTGATAATCTGTGTCGCATGGTAGAAGCAGCCATCGATGCTGGAGCCAATACCATTAACATCCCCGACACGGTTGGCTACACCGTACCGAATGAGTTTGGAGGCATTATTCAAACCTTATTCAATCGCGTACCAAACATTGATAAAGCCATCATCTCTGTGCACTGCCACGACGACTTAGGCATGTCTGTCGCGAACTCCATCGCCGCAGTTCAAGCCGGCGCTCGCCAAGTTGAAGGTACGATCAATGGTATCGGTGAGCGAGCAGGTAACTGTTCACTTGAAGAGATCGCGATGATCATCAAAACCCGCCAAGAGTTATTGGGGGTTCACACTGGCCTGAAACACGATGAGATCCATCGCACCAGTAAGCTAGTAAGTCAACTTTGCAATATGCCGATCCAAGACAACAAAGCGATTGTCGGTGCCAACGCCTTTAGTCATTCATCAGGCATTCACCAAGATGGCATGCTTAAGAACAAGAATACTTACGAGATCATGACGCCGGAGTCTATCGGACTTAAAAACCAAGCGCTTAACCTTACTAGTCGCTCTGGTCGCGCCGCGGTGAAGAGTCACATGGACTCGATGGGTTATAAAGATGAAGAGTACAACCTAGACGCACTTTACACTGATTTCTTAAAGCTAGCTGACCGTAAAGGTCAGGTGTTTGACTATGATCTAGAAGCATTAATGCACTTCTCGAACCTACGTGAAGAAGACGATTTCTTTAAATTGAACTACTTGAGTGTGCAATCGGGCAGTGTCATGGCTACCACCAGTATCAAACTGCTTTGCGGAGATGAAGAGAAATCAGAAGCGGCGGTCGGTAACGGTCCTGTCGACGCACTATATCAATGTATCTACCGCGTCACAGGCTACGACATTGTGTTAGATAAGTTTGATTTAACCGCGAAAGGCGAAGGTGAAGATGGTTTAGGCCAAGCCGATATTATTGCAAACTATAAGGGCCGCAAATACCACGGCACAGGCGTTTCAACGGATATCGTAGAAGCCTCTGGCCAAGCTCTGTTGCACGTTATTAATAGCATCCACCGTGCAGATAAGATTGAAGCGATCAAACAAAAGAAAGTCGCAACGGTTTAACAAAGATTCGATTGGGAGGTTCGACCTCCCCTTTCAAGCAAATACCCAGAAGAATTAAAGGATTAACATGACTGACAAAGCTTACAAAATTGCTGTATTACCTGGTGATGGCATTGGCCCAGAAGTAATGGAACAGGCACACAAGGTACTAGACGCGATTGAAACAAAACACGGAGTCTCGTTCCAGCGAGAACAACACGATGTGGGTGGTATCGCGATTGATAATCATGGTTGTCCTCTTCCTGAATCAACAGTAAAAGCTTGTGAAGAGTCAGATGCAGTTCTATTCGGCTCTGTCGGCGGCCCTAAGTGGGAACACCTTCCGCCTAACGATCAACCAGAACGCGGTGCATTACTGCCACTACGTAAGCATTTCCAGCTGTTTTGTAACCTACGCCCAGCACAGATTCACTCAGGTTTAGAGGCTTTTTCTCCTCTGCGCGCGGACATCTCAGGTCGTGGCTTTGACATTGTCGTAGTACGTGAGCTAACGGGTGGTATCTACTTCGGTCAGCCAAAAGGACGTGAAGGAGAAGGGCCAAACGAGAAAGCATTCGATACAGAGGTATACCACCGCTTTGAAATTGAACGTATCGCGAAAATTGCTTTTGAGTCTGCTCGTCTACGTCGCAAAAAAGTGTGCTCTATCGATAAAGCGAACGTTCTACAAAGCTCTATCTTGTGGCGAGAAGTGGTTGAAGAGATTGCTAAAGACTACCCAGATGTTGAGTTGTCACACATGTATATCGACAACGCAACCATGCAGCTAATTAAAGACCCTTCACAATTTGACGTGATGCTTTGTTCAAATATCTTCGGCGATATCATCTCTGATGAATGTGCAATGATCACCGGCTCAATGGGTATGCTCCCATCAGCAAGCCTAAATGAGAGCAAGTTTGGTCTTTATGAGCCAGCGGGGGGAAGTGCACCAGATATCGCAGGTAAAAACATCGCAAACCCAGTAGCGCAAATTCTTTCTGCAGCATTGATGCTTCGTTATAGCCTAGGTGAAGAAGCAGCGGCTCAAGATATCGAAACAGCGGTATCAAAAGCGCTAGCTGCAGGTGAGCTTACTGGCGATTTAGCAGGAGACAACCCTGCCCTGTCGACCTCTGAAATGGGTGACAAGATCGCAAGCTACATTCTGAACTCTTAATAAAAATAATACTCGGAGCGTAAGTGCGTGGCACTTACCTCTAGTCTCCCGAGCAATGGATTTATCCCAAGGACATAACAATGGGCAAAACACTATACGAAAAGGTTTACGACGCACACGTTGCGGTTGCTGCAGAGGGTGAAAACCCTATCCTTTATATCGACCGTCACTTAGTCCACGAAGTGACCTCTCCACAAGCTTTTGATGGTCTGCGTGAAAAAGGCCGCAAAGTTCGCCAAGTAGGCAAGACCTTTGCCACGATGGATCACAACGTCTCAACGACAACTAAAGACATCAATGCTTCTGGTGAGATGGCACGTATCCAGATGGAAACGCTGTCTAAAAACTGTGAAGAGTTCGGCGTAACTCTGTACGACCTAAATCACAAATACCAAGGCATCGTTCATGTCATGGGCCCAGAGCTTGGCATTACCCTACCGGGTATGACTATCGTTTGTGGCGACTCACACACTGCTACTCACGGCGCTTTTGGCTCTCTAGCATTTGGTATCGGGACTTCTGAAGTTGAGCATGTGTTAGCAACACAGACGCTAAAGCAAGCTCGCACGAAAACAATGAAGATAGAGGTAAAAGGTAAAGTCGCACCGGGAATTACGGCAAAAGATATCGTGTTAGCCATTATTGGTGAAACGACTGCCGCTGGCGGTACTGGCTATGTTGTAGAGTTCTGCGGCGAAGCCATTACCGACCTGTCGATGGAAGGCCGTATGACGGTATGTAACATGGCGATCGAACTAGGTGCGAAAGCAGGCCTTATTGCACCTGATCAAACCACGTTCGATTACATCAAAGGTCGTAAGTTTTCTCCGCAAGGTGATGATTTTAATGCCGCTGTCGAGTACTGGAAAACGCTGAAATCGGATGATGACGCTCAATTTGATGCCGTTGTGACTCTAAATGCAGCCGACATCAAGCCACAAGTCACTTGGGGTACAAACCCAGGTCAAGTTATCGCAGTCGACCAACCTATTCCTGCACCAGAGAGTTTTGCTGATCCAGTAGAAAAAGCCTCTGCAGAGAAAGCTCTCGCTTACATGGGGCTTGAGGCAGGTAAAGCACTATCAGACTACAAGGTCGACAAAGTATTTGTCGGTTCATGTACCAACTCTCGTATCGAAGATATGCGAGCAGCTGCCGAGGTAGCAAAGGGACGTAAAGTAGCGAACAATGTTCAAGCACTTATTGTTCCGGGTTCGGAACAAGTGAAAGCCCAAGCCGAAGCCGAAGGTCTAGACGTTATCTTCAAAGAAGCTGGTTTTGAATGGCGTCTTCCAGGCTGTTCAATGTGTTTAGCGATGAACAACGATCGTTTAGGTCCACAAGAGCGCTGCGCCTCAACTTCAAACCGCAACTTTGAAGGCCGCCAAGGTCGAGATGGTCGTACCCACTTAGTTAGCCCAGCAATGGCTGCAGCAGCGGCTATTGCGGGTCATTTTGTAGATATTCGTGAGTTAGCTTAAGGAGAGAGTACATGTCAGGTTTTAAACAACACACAGGTCTAGTTGTCCCTCTAGATGCCGCGAATGTCGATACAGATGCCATTATTCCTAAGCAATTCTTGCAAAAAGTATCTCGTCTAGGCTTCGGCAAACACCTATTCCATGATTGGCGTTTCCTTGACGATGCTGGTGAGCAGCCAAACCCTGAGTTTGTGATGAATGCTCCTCGCTACCAAGGCGCTTCAATCCTGCTCGCACGTGAAAACTTCGGCTGTGGGTCATCACGTGAACACGCACCTTGGGCACTAGCAGATTATGGTATTAAAGCGATGATCGCGCCAAGCTTCGCGGATATCTTCTACGGTAATTCGATCAATAACCAAATGGTGCCTGTTCGATTGACTGAGCAAGAAGTAGACGAAATCTTCCAGTTCATTGAAGCAAATGAAGGTGCTGAGGTTGAAGTGGATTTAGAAGCTAATCGAGTTCGTGCCAACGGCAAAGAGTACGCTTTCGAGATTGATGAGTTCCGTCGCCACTGCCTGTTAAATGGATTGGACAATATTGGCTTAACGCTACAACACGAGTCCAAAATTGCCGAGTATGAATCAAAAATCCCAAGCTTCTTGAGTTAAATATCAAGAACGGACACCAAAAGGTTGGCAAATTGCCAACCTTTTTTGTATCCAATGAAAGGCAAGGAATACTTTGTAGGTCTATGTTATTAATCAAAACCTCGTTTAGGGCTTATCATGCTAAGACTATTGACTCTACTCACTACTCTGATCTCTTTCGCGACCTTTTCCGCACCAAAATCTGAACTTTGGCAATACTGGGATAGATCGAATGAGGAGAGCACACAAACTATCGCTCATCAAAGTTGGCAGACGTTTATCGATAAGTATGTTGTCGTTGAGGGAGAGCATCATCTCGTTAACTACAAAGCAGTCTCCCATGCAGATAAGCGGGCGCTAGAGCAGTATATTCGAACGCTTTCAAGTATTGACCCACGTAATTACTCAAGGGCAGAACAGTACGCTTATTGGGTGAATCTATATAATGCTATCACTGTCGATTTAATCCTTGATAGCTACCCAGTCAAGTCTATTACTAAGCTAGGAGGTCTGTTTAGCTTTGGCCCTTGGGGAGATGACGTTATCCGTATCAATGACAAAGCACTTACTCTCAATGACATCGAGCACCGGATACTACGCCCGATCTGGAATGATCCAAGAACTCACTATGCCGTGAATTGCGCTAGCTTAGGTTGCCCAAATCTTCAAACTAGCGCATTTACTGCGGACAACACCCAAGCTCTTCTTGATCAGGCAGCAAAAGAGTTCATTACTAGCAGTAAAGGCGTGTCATTGATTGAAGGTAAACTTACCCTATCAGAGATCTATGATTGGTTTGCCGTCGACTTTGGCACAAAACAGCAACTGTTTGAGCACTTGGCGCAATATAAAGGTGAACTAAAAGGATACAGCGGTAAGGTAAATTACGAATATGACTGGAGCTTGAACGACAGTAAATAATTTAGCTCTAAAACGGAAAAACCCCGATCATATCGATCGGGGTTCGGAATATAAACCTGGCGATGTCCTACTCTCACATGGGGAAGCCCCACACTACCATCGGCGCTATTGCGTTTCACTTCTGAGTTCGGCATGGAAATCAGGTGGGTCCACAATGCTATGGTCGCCAAGCAAAATCTTTGCTTGCTCAACTCTTAGCAGAGATGATGCGAAATTCTATTTTAAATGGTGCTGATACCCAGACTCGAACTGGGGACCTCATCCTTACCAAGGATGCGCTCTACCACCTGAGCTATATCAGCATCAAGAGTGTCCTTAAGGACTAAAAAAGCCCGCTTAATCAAACGGGCTCATTTATACTTTTTCTTCACTTTTAAGAAAGTGAAAATAAATTTGAAGCCTGGCGATGTCCTACTCTCACATGGGGAAGCCCCACACTACCATCGGCGCTATTGCGTTTCACTTCTGAGTTCGGCATGGAAATCAGGTGGGTCCACAATGCTATGGTCGCCAAGCAAATTCTGTTTTTCGTCTTCACTTTTTCTAAAAAAGTGAAAACAAAAAGTCTGGAAAGCTTCTAAAAGTCATCAATACACATTCAAAGTTCTTAGCTTTGAGTCCATCAAAACCCCTTGGGTGTTGTATGGTTAAGCCTCACGGGCAATTAGTACAGGTTAGCTCAACGCCTCACAACGCTTACACACCCTGCCTATCAACGTTCTAGTCTCGAACAACCCTTTAGGACACTTAAAGTGCCAGGGAAGACTCATCTCAGGGCTCGCTTCCCGCTTAGATGCTTTCAGCGGTTATCGATTCCGAACTTAGCTACCGGGCAATGCCATTGGCATGACAACCCGAACACCAGAGGTTCGTCCACTCCGGTCCTCTCGTACTAGGAGCAGCCCCCTTCAATCTTCCAACGCCCACGGCAGATAGGGACCGAACTGTCTCACGACGTTCTAAACCCAGCTCGCGTACCACTTTAAATGGCGAACAGCCATACCCTTGGGACCGACTTCAGCCCCAGGATGTGATGAGCCGACATCGAGGTGCCAAACACCGCCGTCGATATGAACTCTTGGGCGGTATCAGCCTGTTATCCCCGGAGTACCTTTTATCCGTTGAGCGATGGCCCTTCCATACAGAACCACCGGATCACTATGACCTGCTTTCGCACCTGCTCGAATTGTCATTCTCGCAGTCAAGCGGGCTTATGCCATTGCACTAACCTCACGATGTCCAACCGTGATTAGCCCACCTTCGTGCTCCTCCGTTACTCTTTGGGAGGAGACCGCCCCAGTCAAACTACCCACCAGGCACTGTCCTCACCCCAGATAATGGGGCTAAGTTAGAACATCAAACATACAAGGGTGGTATTTCAAGGTCGGCTCCACTAATACTGGCGTACTAGTTTCAAAGCCTCCCACCTATCCTACACATGTAGGCTCAATGTTCAGTGCCAAGCTGTAGTAAAGGTTCACGGGGTCTTTCCGTCTAGCCGCGGGTACACTGCATCTTCACAGCGATTTCAATTTCACTGAGTCTCGGGTGGAGACAGCGTGGCCATCATTACGCCATTCGTGCAGGTCGGAACTTACCCGACAAGGAATTTCGCTACCTTAGGACCGTTATAGTTACGGCCGCCGTTTACCGGGGCTTCGATCAAGAGCTTCGACCTAAGTCTAACCCCATCAATTAACCTTCCGGCACCGGGCAGGCGTCACACCGTATACGTCATCTTACGATTTTGCACAGTGCTGTGTTTTTAATAAACAGTTGCAGCCACCTGGTATCTGCGACTCCCCATAGCTCCATCCGCAAGGGACTTCACCGCGAGGAGCGTACCTTCTCCCGAAGTTACGGTACCATTTTGCCTAGTTCCTTCACCCGAGTTCTCTCAAGCGCCTTGGTATTCTCTACCCGACCACCTGTGTCGGTTTGGGGTACGATTCCTTACAATCTGAAGCTTAGAGGCTTTTCCTGGAAGCATGGCATCAATGACTTCACTACCGTAGTAGCTCGACATCGTGTCTCAGCCTTAAAAAGAGCCGGATTTACCTAACTCTTAAGCCTACGCACTTGAACCTGGACAACCATCGCCAGGCCCACCTAGCCTTCTCCGTCCCCCCATCGCAATTGTAAGAAGTACGGGAATATTAACCCGTTTCCCATCGACTACGCCTTTCGGCCTCGCCTTAGGGGTCGACTTACCCTGCCCCGATTAACGTTGGACAGGAACCCTTGGTCTTCCGGCGAGGAGGTTTTTCACCCCCTTTATCGTTACTCATGTCAGCATTCGCACTTCTGATACCTCCAGCAGACCTTACAGTCCACCTTCAGCGGCTTACAGAACGCTCCCCTACCCAATGACTAAAAGTCATTGCCGCAGCTTCGGTGTATAGCTTAGCCCCGTTACATCTTCCGCGCAGGCCGACTCGACTAGTGAGCTATTACGCTTTCTTTAAATGATGGCTGCTTCTAAGCCAACATCCTAGCTGTCTAAGCCTTCCCACATCGTTTCCCACTTAGCTATACTTTGGGACCTTAGCTGGCGGTCTGGGTTGTTTCCCTCTCCACGACGGACGTTAGCACCCGCCGTGTGTCTCCCGGATAGTACTCACTGGTATTCGGAGTTTGCAAAGGGTTGGTAAGTCGGGATGACCCCCTAGCCTTAACAGTGCTCTACCCCCAGTGGTATTCGTCCGAGGCTCTACCTAAATAGATTTCGGGGAGAACCAGCTATCTCCAGGTTTGATTGGCCTTTCACCCCTAGCCACAAGTCATCCGCTAATTTTTCAACATTAGTCGGTTCGGTCCTCCAGTTGATGTTACTCAACCTTCAACCTGCCCATGGCTAGATCACCTGGTTTCGGGTCTATATCCAGCAACTCGACGCCCAGTTAAGACTCGATTTCTCTACGGCTCCCCTAGATGGTTAACCTTGCTACTGAATATAAGTCGCTGACCCATTATACAAAAGGTACGCAGTCACACCACGAAGGTGCTCCTACTGCTTGTACGTACACGGTTTCAGGTTCTATTTCACTCCCCTCACAGGGGTTCTTTTCGCCTTTCCCTCACGGTACTGGTTCACTATCGGTCAGTCAGTAGTATTTAGCCTTGGAGGATGGTCCCCCCATATTCAGACAGGATATCACGTGTCCCGCCCTACTCGATTTCACTGATGATGAGATGTCGGTTACGGGGCTATCACCCTGTATCGCGCCACTTTCCAGAGGCTTCACCTGTCTCACTAAAAGCTTAAGGGCTAATCCAATTTCGCTCGCCGCTACTTTCGGAATCTCGGTTGATTTCTTTTCCTCGGGGTACTTAGATGTTTCAGTTCCCCCGGTTCGCCTCACTAACCTATGTATTCAGTTAGTGATAACACCTTATGGTGTTGGGTTTCCCCATTCAGGAATCTCAGACTCACAGGTTTTTACTACCTAATCTGAGCTTATCGCAAGTTAATACGCCTTTCATCGCCTCTGACTGCCAAGGCATCCACCGTGTACGCTTAGTCACTTAACCATACAACCCGAAGGAGTTTCGAGTTGTTGTTTAAACAACCAAAGTTGTCTGCAATTTTTATACATGATGCAGACTCGATTTTGCCGGACTCAAATAACTCTTTGTTTCCGCTTTTTAGAAAAAAGCAGAGGCAAAAAGTGGACTTTCGTCACTTCCAAGAACACTTGAATGTGTGTTGGTACCTAAAACCATAGTTTTAGGATTTGAGAACTTTTAATTTGAATAACAACGCATCTCAAAGAGATGGGGATTGTTGTTATTCGTCAGCTTTCCAAATTTTTAAAGAGCAAATCACTTCCAAAGAAGTAACCATTTTTAAGAGCACTTAAGGCTTTCTATTTCAAAAGAAATGCGCTTAAAGATGGTGGAGCTAAGCAGGATCGAACTGCTGACCTCCTGCGTGCAAGGCAGGCGCTCTCCCAGCTGAGCTATAGCCCCATCAATGGATAAATCCATAAACAGTCATTATGACTGGGATTAATTTTTCTTTAGGCAAGGCAGATTGTGAGGCCGTGTACACCAGTACACAACGAGCAATCTAACGCCGCATAAAGAAAAATTGGTGGGTCTGAGTGGACTTGAACCACCGACCTCTCGCTTATCAGGCGAACGCTCTAACCACCTGAGCTACAGACCCACATTCTTGCGTCGTGCTTTCTCTTATTTCTTCGTCAGGCTGCGCTCTTCACTCAGTCACATACTGATGTATGCTCCTTCGCTCATCACTTGCCTTCCTCGAACTAAGAAAAATCACTTTGCAATAATCTCTTTTACAAACCTAATCAATCTGTGTGAACACTCATCGCAATAATCATCGTATAAGGAGGTGATCCAGCCCCAGGTTCCCCTAGGGCTACCTTGTTACGACTTCACCCCAGTCATGAACCACAAAGTGGTGAGCGTCCTCCCGAAGGTTAAACTACCCACTTCTTTTGCAGCCCACTCCCATGGTGTGACGGGCGGTGTGTACAAGGCCCGGGAACGTATTCACCGTGGCATTCTGATCCACGATTACTAGCGATTCCGACTTCATGGAGTCGAGTTGCAGACTCCAATCCGGACTACGACGCACTTTTTGGGATTCGCTCACTATCGCTAGCTTGCTGCCCTCTGTATGCGCCATTGTAGCACGTGTGTAGCCCTACTCGTAAGGGCCATGATGACTTGACGTCGTCCCCACCTTCCTCCGGTTTATCACCGGCAGTCTCCCTGGAGTTCCCGACATTACTCGCTGGCAAACAAGGATAAGGGTTGCGCTCGTTGCGGGACTTAACCCAACATTTCACAACACGAGCTGACGACAGCCATGCAGCACCTGTCTCAGAGTTCCCGAAGGCACCAAAGCATCTCTGCTAAGTTCTCTGGATGTCAAGAGTAGGTAAGGTTCTTCGCGTTGCATCGAATTAAACCACATGCTCCACCGCTTGTGCGGGCCCCCGTCAATTCATTTGAGTTTTAATCTTGCGACCGTACTCCCCAGGCGGTCTACTTAACGCGTTAGCTCCGAAAGCCACGGCTCAAGGCCACAACCTCCAAGTAGACATCGTTTACGGCGTGGACTACCAGGGTATCTAATCCTGTTTGCTCCCCACGCTTTCGCATCTGAGTGTCAGTATCTGTCCAGGGGGCCGCCTTCGCCACTGGTATTCCTTCAGATCTCTACGCATTTCACCGCTACACCTGAAATTCTACCCCCCTCTACAGTACTCTAGGTGACCAGTTTCAAATGCTGTTCCGAGGTTGAGCCCCGGGCTTTCACATCTGACTTAATCACCCACCTGCATGCGCTTTACGCCCAGTAATTCCGATTAACGCTCGCACCCTCCGTATTACCGCGGCTGCTGGCACGGAGTTAGCCGGTGCTTCTTCTGTCGCTAACGTCAAATAATGCAGCTATTAACTACACTACCTTCCTCACGACTGAAAGTGCTTTACAACCCGAAGGCCTTCTTCACACACGCGGCATGGCTGCATCAGGCTTGCGCCCATTGTGCAATATTCCCCACTGCTGCCTCCCGTAGGAGTCTGGACCGTGTCTCAGTTCCAGTGTGGCTGATCATCCTCTCAGACCAGCTAGGGATCGTCGCCTTGGTGAGCCTTTACCTCACCAACTAGCTAATCCCACCTGGGCTAATCTTGACGCGAGAGGCCCGAAGGTCCCCCTCTTTGGCCCGAAGGCATTATGCGGTATTAGCTATCGTTTCCAATAGTTATCCCCCACATCAAGGCATATTCCCAGGCATTACTCACCCGTCCGCCGCTCGACGCCCTTAACGTCCCCCGAAGGTTCAGTTAAGTCGTTTCCGCTCGACTTGCATGTGTTAGGCCTGCCGCCAGCGTTCAATCTGAGCCATGATCAAACTCTTCAATTTAAGATTTTGATGTCCATAAGGACTGACTCAATGAATACTGACTTCAAAACTCATTCTCACTCGAAAGTAAGAAGTAATTTTAAAGCTATTATCGTTCCAACAGAACGATAATGAATTGACTGTGCTGATACCGAAGTATCAATTGGTCACTCAGTTCATTGATAGTCATTGATTCCGAAGAATCAGTTTTTGATTTTACTTTTATAAAAAAGTGAAAACCAAAAGTGGATTATCATCAACGAGTGCCCACACAGATTGATAGGTTTATATTTTTAAAGAGCTTTCCCATTAACGTTCCGCTTGGCGTCTCGTCGTTGGGGATGCGTATAATACGCCTTGAAAAATCAGAGTCAACTCTTTTTTTTCAATTTTTTCTGAAGTACTTTTCAGTATCTTTCAGAGAAAAATAAAGAGGACATTTTCATGTCCTCTTTATCGAAATATGGTACCGGTGGGCGGACTTGAACCGCCACGCCCGAAGGCAACGGATTTTGAATCCGTCGTGTATACCAATTTCACCACACCGGCATCAACAGGTTACCCCGTCTTTGTGTTGTGCATTATACGTATAGCCCAAATGAACGCAACACAAAAAATCTATACTTTTGCTCGACTGCTGTTTATTTGCGCGCAAAGCAGTTTAAATCGACAATCTCTTTATGCTTAGTCTCGGATTTTGTATTCTCTTTATCCTTGTTAATGAATTAACGATAAGAAGATGAATACATTAAAGGACTACCCTACAGCCGGCCTCTTTCGCCGCTTAGCCTCTCTTTTCTATGATGCATTGATTATTCTCGCTATCGAAATGCTTGCGGCTGGAACTGTTGTGGCCATATTGGAAGCGGGGGTTGCTATAGGCATTGTGAATTACGGTCAATTTGCAGACGTTGGAGATTTTCTCTCAAACCACCCCATCTGGAGCCCTCTATATACCTTTTATTTGGCGTTCGTTTGGATTGGCTTTTTAGTCTTTTTCTGGACGAGAGCAGGACAGACACTTGGCATGCGTGCCTGGAAATTAAGAGTCGTTAATGAGAGCGGTGGCAACATCACGATTACTCAAGCTCTGATTCGAGTTGCGACCTCTGGTTTCGGCTTGGCCAACTTCACCGTGCCTATTGATCCCGAAAAGCGAGGCTTTCACGATATGTGGGCAAAAACTCGTGTGATTGTGCTGCCTAAAGCAAATTAATTCTCAAGAGGGAGCTTTCGCTCCCTCTACTCTTTAATCATTCTGCTGCTATCTATACCACTCGGTTTTGTTCTTCTGTTCGCAAGAACGCATCAATATTATCAATCAATATGTTGGCTAAGCTTTGAATCGCACTGTCACTACCCCAGGCCACGTGAGGTGTGAGCAGCAGATTAGGTAGATGTGCATTATCGAGCAATGGGTTGTTGATGTCTGCTGGCTCTTGCGTAAAGACGTCAACCCCAGCAGCCGCGATGGTGCTATGCTCTAAAGCATTAACGAGTGCGTGTTCATCAACTAAACCACCTCGTCCTGTATTGATTAATATTGCATTGGACTTCATTAGTTGAAGCTCTGGCTCACCAATAAGGTTACGTGTCTCTTGTGATAAAGGGCAATGCAGTGAAAGGACATCACTCATCGATAGCACAGTTTCAAATGGAAGATAGCCCTCTCGACACTTCTCTGCCCCTTTTCTTTCAGCGAATACAACCTGCATACCTATCGCCCTAGCGAGACTTGCCGTCGCTTGACCTAGAGCACCACTGCCTACAATACCTAGAGTGCTTCCTGCAATATCGCCAATAGCGTGGGTGAAGAAACAAAACTGCTTGTTTCGCTGCCACTCACCTTTCACGATATCATTGTGATAACCAACCAAATTGCGGCGCAAAGAGAACATCATTGCAATCACATGTTCGGGAACTGACTGCTGGGCATAGCCCCTTACATTGGTGACAGCAATATTGCGTGCTTGGCAGTAATGAATATCCACATTGTTATAACCCGTAGCAGCGACAGCAATTAAAGCAAGTTTTGAGCAGAGCTTTAACTGCTTCTCGCCGAGGTAAACTTTATTTGAAATGACAATATCTGCGTCTTGAATACGCTCTAAAACCAGCTCTGGCTGGGTAAAATCGTATTCTACCCACTGGTGGTTATACTCAATCTTTGGGATAACAATATGACTTGGAATAGTCGCTCGGTCGAGAAATACAACTTTAGGCAATGACATTTGGGCTCCTGTTCACTGCCAGTCGTGTTCCAATGATATTTAGTATTTTGGCAGTGTTTTATAGTCTGGTAATTCTGTCACAGGAGAGAAAAAGGTAAAGATCATCGATTCGGCTTGCGGATAGAAGTCACAAGGAACAAACACACTTTGCAAAGATTGACTGTCTGGGTGATAGAAACTGAGTTCTGCAGCATGCAACTCTAAACGCTTAGAGTGCAACAGAGCCTCTCCTTGTGAGTAAAACTCATCCCCAACAATCGGATGGCCGAGCGCCTGCATGTGCACACGCAACTGATGTGAGCGCCCAGTGATTGGTAATAGACGCACTACTGAGGTTTTTTCTTCTCGTTTTACCACTTGATATAATGTTTGAGACTCCTTGCCATTGGTGTGACATACCATCTGTCTTGGTCTATTCGGCCAATCACATATTAAAGGCAGATCGACCTTTCCTTCATTGTGCTCCGGATGCCCCCACACTCTGGCGTAATACACTTTGTGCGTTAAACGGTATTGAAACTGCTTTTTAAGCGCACTCTCTGACGCTTTATCTTTTGCAAATAACATCAAGCCAGACGTCGACATATCTAGTCGATGGATCACCTGAATGCCCGGAAACTCTGCATTTAGTCGACTCCACATACTGTCAAAGTGCTCTTCTAAACGCCCTGGAACAGACAATAGGCCTGAAGGCTTATTGGCTACAAGAATATACTCATCTTCATAAACGATATCGATCCAAGGATCTTTTGGTGGATGGTATTCAAGCATGGCCATAGTCGGTTTCTCACGAGATAAAGAGGAGGCGGATTATAGCAATGGTGTCGCTGACAACAAATCTCAAACCACACCCTGTAAACTTAAGTGTAATTAAAAGTTGACAGTGAGATCTGGTGTGATATTTATTTTAGCGATTGACAATAATAAAATGGAATAAGAACGATATGGAAAGTGTCTCAAAAACAACGTCCCCACCTAAAGACAGTGCCTTCAGCTTTGTGCGTTCGCTAGGTCCGGGAGTCATGATGGCCGCAGCCGCTGTCGGTGGCTCTCACTTAGTCGCTTCAACGAAAGCCGGTGCGATCTATGGCTGGCAACTCGCGGGTCTGATATTGCTGGTAAACCTTTTTAAGTACCCTTTTTTCAAAGCTGGCGTGCAGTTCACTGTTGGCACTGGGAAAAGTCTAGTTGAGGGTTATGCTAGTCTAGGTAAGCCTTACCTCTGGGTATTTGCGTTGCTCAGTGTGGTATCGGCGATTATAAACACAGCAGCTCTGTTACTTTTCAGTGCTAGCTTGCTGAGCTATTTCGTGCCCTTCGAGCTTCCACTCCCAGTACTATGTGGCATTGTTTTAGCCACTTGTTTAGCGATTCTGTTTGCCGGTCACTATAAAGCGCTCGATACTTTATCCAAAGCGATCATGGCGACCTTAACAGTAGCTACCGTCATCGCAGTTAGTATCGCGGTCGGTAACCCTGTAGAGCCTGTCGCACAATTTGAAGCGCCTTCACCTTGGTCTATTGCCGCTATCGGTTTCTTGGTGGTCACAATGGGATGGATGCCTGCACCGATAGAGATCTCTAGTATCACCTCGATGTGGCTCAAGAGTCAGCAACGTCAAGTCGATGTAACCGCGAAATCGGCACTCTTCGATTTCAATGTTGGCTATATTGGTACCGCTTTGCTCGCTCTGATCTTTGTTGCTTTAGGAGCATTAGTTATTCATGGTAGTGGCGCCGAACTCTCTGCATCGGGTGTTGGTTTTACGCACCAACTCGTCGGTATGTACGCTTCAACTATCGGTGAATGGTCTCGCATGCTGATTGCCGTAATTGCCTTCTTCTGTATTTTTGGTAGTACGATAACTGTCATTGATGGCTACTCTCGCGTCATCTCGGAGTCACAACGTCTATTGCTAAAGCAGCCTGCGGCAACCCCAAAAGTCACTCAGGTATGGATGGTCATTGTCTCTGCGTGCGCGCTATCGATTATCCTATTTTTAATGTCTGCACTGATGCCGATGCTTGATTTCGCCATGGTAATGGCCTTTATGACTACGCCTGTCTTTGCGCTCCTAAACTACATTCTGGTTTCGCGTACTGAATTACCAAAAGAGCTTGCAATGACGGCGGGCTTAAAACGCCTTTCGCAAATAGGACTTCTCTACTTATTCGGCTTTCTTGCCGTCTTTATTTGGTGGAAGTGGTTAATGTAATTTGCCATCTACATAGACAGAACGAAAAAAGGGCTTGCTACGTTAATGTAGCAAGCCCTTTTCAGTTTATATTTGTGGCTGATTAGTTATGTGAAACTACGATTAGACGGAGCGAATCTAACTGATACTGAGCCTTCTCAATGTAACCGTCCAACTCATTAATCTGCACTTCAATCGCTTCAATCTCTTCATCACGAATATTCGGATTAACCGCTTTCAGTGCTTGCAGCCGCTCTAACTCACCATTGAGGCTAGCATGCATATCTTGTTTCGCTTGCTGGCGAATATTTTCGACTGATGGCATGACGGCATTATCACCAGCTTCAATCATCGTATGAATTTGTGATTGAACAGAGTTAACCAACTTGCTCGCTAAATGGCGATTCACAGGGCTTAATTGACGGTTAAAGCTATCAAACTCAACTTGCGCTGAAAGATCATTGCCACGCTGATCCATCATAAGGCGAATAGGTGTTTTAGGCAGGAATCGGCTGATACCCGAGCGTTTAGGCGCTTGCGCATCGACACAATAAACCAACTCCACCAAGATAGTACCAACAGGTAGCGCTTTGTTTTTCAGTAAAGAAACCGCTGAAGTGCCGACACCTTCACTCATGATTAGGTCAATACCACCCTGAATCATCGGGTGCTCCCAACTAATGAAGTTCATGTCTTCACGAGAAAGCGCTGTATCGCGATCAAATGTGATGGTAGCTCCTTCATAAGGTAGCCCCGGATAGCTCGGTACTAACATGTGTTCCGATGGCGTCACAACCAGTGCATTTTCGCCCTTATCGTCTTGATTTAAGCCGATAGTGTCAAACAGGCTTAACGCAAAAGTGACTAGGTTAGTATCACCATCCGTTGCCGAGATCTGATCGACGATCTTCTGCGCTTTTTCGCCCCCATTCGAGTGCATCTCTAATAGGCGGTCACGGCCCTGCTCTAGCTGCGACTTCAACGCTTGATTCATCTTATGTGATTGTTCAATCACATCATCAAGCTCTGCAGTATCACCTGAGGCTAGCATCTTGATCAAAACATCAGAGTGCTGCTCATAGACAGTACGCCCGGTTGGGCAGGTTTCAGCAAAAGCATTAAGACCTTCATTGAACCAACGCGCTAAGATGCCTTGAGAAGTCCCTTCAAGGTATGGCACATGCACATCGATATCGTTTTGCTGACCGATACGATCGAGACGGCCAATTCGCTGCTCAAGCAGGTCTGGGTTAAACGGCAAGTCAAACATCACTAGCTGATTGGCAAACTGGAAGTTACGGCCTTCAGAACCAATTTCACTACAAATGAGCACCTGTGCCCCGCCCTCTTCTTGAGCGAAGTATGCCGCCGCTTTATCGCGCTCTAAGATTGACATCCCCTCATGGAATACCGTTGCACGAATGCCTTCACGCTCACGCAACGCTTGTTCCAGCTGCAGTGCAGTCGTTGCGCGAGAAGCGATAACCAGAATCTTATCGCTGCGCTTGTCCTTCACTTTTTCGATCAACCAATCGACGCGTGGGTCAAACTGCCACCAGCTCGACTCATCACCTTCAAACTCTTGGAAGATCTCTTCTGGATACAGGTTCTTCAGTGCGCGAGCTTCATCACTTATCTTGCCACCGAGCATACCTGCTACACGCATCGATGTATTGTATTGAGATGGAATAGCCATCGGCATCAGGTTGACCATACGTTTTGGGAAACCTTTGATCGCAGCACGAGTGTTGCGGAATAGAACACGACCAGTACCATGACGATCCATCAAATTATCAATCAGCTCTTGGCGAGCATTTGCGCGAGATTCTTCATCACTGTCATTTTCGATAATGCGGAATAGCGGCTCTACGTCTTGCTCAGACAACAGTTCGGTAATCTGATTTTTTGCATCGTTCGAGAGCAGTTCACCAGTAAACAGGGCTGCAACAGCATCGGCGACTGGCGCATATTGCTCTTCTTCTTCGACAAAGGCTTGGTAATCAAAGAAGCGGTCTGCATCAAGCAGACGTAAACGTGCAAAGTGACTTTCACGACCTAGCTGCTCTGGCGTTGCTGTCAACAACAATACGCCAGGCGTGCGCTCTGCCAACCCTTCAATGACTTGATATTCACGGCTAGGTTTATCTTCGCTCCACTCCAGGTGATGAGCTTCATCGACAACCAGTAAGTCCCAATCACCTTCCAGAGCTTGCTCAAAGCGTTTACGGCTTTTACGCAAGAAATCCAGTGAACACAATACCAATTGCTGTGTATCAAACGGGTTATCTGCCTCAGCAAACGCTTCAATGCAGCGCTCTTCATCAAATACCGAGAAATGCATATTGAAACGGCGCAGCATCTCAACCAACCACTGGTGCTGCAGCGTTTCAGGAACGACGATAAGAATACGCTCAGCACGACCCGCCAACACCTGTTGGTGCATGATCATACCGGCTTCAATAGTTTTACCTAAGCCCACTTCATCTGCGAGCAATACACGCGGTGCATGGCGGCGACCGACTTCATGCGCAATATAAAGCTGGTGTGGGATAAGGCCAGCACGCATACCGCACAAACCACGCATCGGGCTTTTGTGCTGTTGATACTGGTTTTGCAATGCGCGGTAACGCAAGACAAAGTTATCCATGCGGTCAACTTGGCCTGCATACAACTTATCTTGAGGTTTATTAAATCGGATCTGATTGCTCAGTAAGATTTCACGTAGCATCACGCCAGACTCTTGAGTGTCTTCACGTGTACCGACGTAACTAATCAGTGCATCTTCCTCAATCACTTCATCAACTTTCAGTGTCCAACCTTGTTGGGATTCAACGGTGTCACCCACATTGAATACCACTCGTGTCACTGGCGCATCGTTGCGTGCGTATACGCGATTATCTTCTGATGCAGCAAACATAATTGTTACTGTACGTGCATCAAGTGCTACTACTGTCCCTAACCCTAAATCGCTTTCCGTATCGCTAATCCAACGCTGCCCAATAGCAAATGTCATGAATACACTACCTCGTATGAAGAATGATGAATATGGAGCTTGGTGTTGTCTCTCGCCCAAAACGAATGCAACCGACCTCTATAAATATAGGCCAGTTATGGCGGAGAAAAAGGGGGCTAATGTTACTGCAACCTGTGATAGAGGTCACGCGATCAACACGGTTTTTTTTATGAAAACCAGCTTGTAATCAAAGTGTAAAATCCGCAACGCTATGGTAAACAAAACCCCGCTATAATTAGAGGTGTGGGAAGCTCATTTTTGAGAAGATGAGCATTGAGTAAATCGGCGAAGTTGTGGCCGAGCGTTACCAAGCCATACATCGCCGCTTTACTGTTATGAGTCAGTGATTCGCTTACTGACACTAAAACAGCGCTGCCATCAGGCAAGGAGATGCTTATGGGCGATACCGATCGCAAACTGTTTATTCTCGATACCAATATCCTACTTCACGAACCTCACGCTATTTTTTCATTTCAAGAACACGACGTCGTTATTCCAATGACTGTCCTCGAAGAGCTCGACCGAATTAAAGACAGTAAACGCGATGTCGCGCGCGATGCTCGGGTTGCTATTCGTGCGCTTGAAGATCTTTTCCGCGATACCACACCCGACCAAATCTCAGCCGGTATTCCCATCATTCGCGAACAAGAGCAATCCGGAACTATCGCCATTTTGGCGGATTACCAACTTCAAGAGACAGTGAAAGCCTTTGCCGACAAAGCGGGAGACAATCGCATTCTCAACGCAACCTTATACCTGCAAAATAAGCGAGCGCCGAGAGAAGTGGTGTTGGTGACGAAAGATATCAACATGCGACTGCGAGCCAAAGGCGCTGGGGTTCGTTTTGTTGAAGATTACCGTACCGACCAACTGATTGATGATGTTCAGTATCTGACGAAAGGCTTTCAGCAATGTGAGGGGGATTTTTGGCAAAATATCGAGCAAGTAGAGAGTCGCACGCTCGGAGGACGCACACTTCACACCCTTTCGCGCGCGCCATTTGAGCCCACCTTCATCAATCAGTATGTGATTGATGAAGAAAGTGACTTTGCAGGGCGTGTCGAAGAAATTTGCCCTGAAACAGTTACCATTAAAGATCTCAGTCGTGAGCGTATGATGTCGCGACGAGCTTGGGATATCACCCCAAAAAATATCTACCAAGCTATGGCGATGGATGCCCTGCTTGATCCTGATATTGATCTTGTGATTCTGACAGGCGCCGCAGGTAGCGGTAAGACACTACTCGCGATGGCAAGCGCTCTTGAACAAACGATTGAGCGGGGCATGTTCGATAAGATAATCGTCACCCGCAACACACCAGATATTGGGGAATCGATAGGCTTCCTACCCGGCACTGAAGAGGAAAAGATGATGCCGTGGCTTGCTGCGGTGACCGACACACTGGAAGCTCTGCACAAGAATGACCACTGCACGGAAGGATCGCTCAAGTACATCTGTGATAAAGCGAATATTCAATTTAAATCAATTAACTTTATGCGTGGACGCTCAATACAAAATGCCTTTGTTCTTCTTGACGAGTGCCAGAACTTAACGGCATCACAAATAAAGACCATCATTACTCGCTGTGGCGAAGGGACGAAAATTGTCTGCTCTGGAAACTTAGCTCAGATTGACTCTCCCTACCTCACACCTGTGACCTCAGGTCTCACTTATATGGTGGAACGCTTCAAAAATTTTGAAGGCAGCGCCAACATTCACCTCAACGGCGTGGTTCGTAGTCGACTAGCAGAGTTCGCGGAAGAGAACCTATAACCTAGCCTACTACTTATTTTGATTTGGCATTCCCTTGGAATGCCAAATTTTTATAAAATAATTATTCACAAATAATGCATTTGTATGTTTTACTACTGCTACCCCACTTTTCAAGGAATAAGAGTATGGCTTTCAATCTACGCAACCGTAATTTCGTTAAACTTCTCGATTTTACGCCCAAAGAAATTCAGTTTTTGCTCGACCTGTCACTAGACCTTAAAAAAGCAAAGTATGCAGGTAGCGAACAAAAGAAACTCGTTGGTAAAAATATTGCCCTGATCTTTGAAAAGTCTTCCACTCGTACTCGTTGTGCTTTTGAAGTCGCGGCTTTTGATCAAGGCGCTCAGGTTTCATACATTGGACCTTCAGGCTCACAGATTGGCCATAAAGAGTCGATGAAAGACACAGCACGCGTGCTCGGACGTATGTATGACGGTATTGAGTATCGTGGTTTTGGGCAAGAGATTGTTGAAGAGTTAGCAGCCCACGCTGGTGTTCCTGTTTGGAACGGATTAACAAATGAGTTTCACCCGACACAAATCCTAGCCGACTTCCTCACCATGCAAGAGCACGCTCGTGACAAGCAATTAGAGCAGATCTCTTTTGCTTATCTTGGCGATGCGCGTAATAACATGGGTAACTCACTAATGGTTGGCGCAGCAAAAATGGGGATGGACATTCGTCTAGTCGCACCGAAGGCTTTTTGGCCAGAGCAGTCTCTGATTGATACTTGCTTAACCATTGCCGAACATACAGGAGCGACAATCACCTTTACTGAAGATGTGGCCTCTGGCGTGAAAGGCTGTGACTTCCTCTACACCGATGTTTGGGTATCAATGGGCGAATCTACCCAGGCTTGGGATGAGCGCGTAGCAATGATGATACCCTATCAGGTCAATCAAGCAGTGCTTGAGGCGACAGGCAATCCAAAGGTCAAATTCATGCACTGCTTACCCGCGTTCCACAACGATGAAACCACCGTGGGTAAAGAGGTTGCAGACAAGTACGGTATGAATGGTTTAGAAGTCACAGAAGAAGTCTTTGAGTCTGAAGCCTCAATTGTCTTTGACCAAGCAGAGAACCGCATGCACACCATCAAAGCAGTTATGGTAGCCACACTCGGTCAATAAAATCTCAAATATTATCGTGGGTAGTGCTCACTGCCCACCTTTCTCTAACGCTCGTAACTGCTCTACTGCAAACTCGATAAAGCGTGTGATTCGCTCAGAGCGCTGCACGATTGGTGGATACACCAAGTAAAAATCACTGCCGGTATTGATTTCACCACTAAAAATTGTCTCTAGCCTTCCCTGCTCTAACTCTCGATGAACAAAATACTGCGGTACACGAATAAGTCCTTGTCCAGCAAGGGCCAGTTTCTTCAATTGCGTGTTATCACTAATACTCATCCAACCATTGCAATCCACGTTACCCGACACAAAGGACCAACTTGAATAGCCCCGTCCCATCAAGCATTGATGAGCTTTTAGATCATTAGGATCTTTTGGGTAACCATGATCTAAAAAGTATTGTTGACTGGCAACAACGCAATGTTTGTAGGAGAAGAGTTTGCGAGCAATTAAAGACTCTGGAGGCTGAGTTGTGGCGCGAAAAGCGAGATCAAAATTGTCTTTAATCAGATCATGACTGGTATAGCTTGAGTCGATCTCAAACGTGATATGTGGGTAACTCTCTCGAAACTGCTGACACAGCTCGATAAGAACGCCTTCGACAAATTGCATTGGAGCGGTGATACGGATCACCCCATCTAGACTGTCATTCTCGTATTCGACATTTCGCTCCATCTCCACCAGCGTTGATTCAATGCTTTGCATCCCCGCATAGATACGCTCACCTTCTGGAGTAAGACGTACACTGCGAGTCGAGCGAATGAGCAGAGCCACACCCATCTCCTTTTCAAGATGTTTTACCTGTAAAGAAAGGTGCCCTTTAGAGATGTTCAACTCATCGGCCGCTTTAGTAAAACTGAGGGTTTTGGCCACCGAATGAAACAACATTAGTTTCTCTAATTTTTTATGCATGCTTTGCTCACTGTTTTATATATCAAACAATTATTTCTATTTTGTCTGTTTTTCTCTATTAATCAATAGGCAACAATCTCCTCAACGTTTTGTAAGGAGATTTATGATGCAGTCACTACCTATTCACCGCCGATTACCGCAAGCATCTCAGCTCGTCTATGGCTGTATGGGCTTAGGTGGAGGCTGGAACGATAACCCAGTCACTGAGCAAGATATTCAACAAACTCATCAAGTGGTCGACTGTGCTCTGGAAGAGGGCATCAACCTATTCGACCATGCGGACATCTACACCTTCACCAAAGCAGAGCAAGCTTTCGGCCAAGTCATGAAGGTGCGTCCTGAGCTGCGTGAGCAGATCAATATTCAATCTAAGTGTGCGATTCGTTTTGCCGATGAAAAAGGGCCAAAGCGTTATGACTTCTCGGCAGAGTGGATTGAACACTCTGTTGAGCATATCTTGCGTCGCCTGCACATTGAGCAGCTCGATGTTTTACTCTTACATCGTCCAGACCCTCTCATGGTGACAGAAGAAGTAGCCAGCATTGTTGAGAAGCTCCAACGCACTGGAAAAATTGGTCACTTGGGTGTGTCAAACATGAATGTGCCCCAGATGAGCTTACTGCAGTCAGCACTGAATACCCCCATTGTGTGCAATCAACTCGAACTTAGCCTGTCAAACTTGCAATGGTTAGAAGAGGGTGTGACTCACAACAGCTCTTCATTTCTAGGTACGATTGAGTATTGCCGCGCCCATGGTATTCAGCTGCAAGCTTGGGGCTGTTTAAGCCAAGGGTTATTTACCGGTCGCGATCTTTCAGGACAACCAGAACATATTGTACGTACCGCCAATCTTGTCCAGAGTCTGGCCGAACACTATCAGACTTCAAAAGAGGCAATCGTTCTTGCTTGGATAATGCGCCATCCAGCGCATATTCAGCCAGTGATTGGGACAACCAATCTCGAACGGATCCGAGCGTGTGCACTCGCCAGCAACCTTACATTGACTCATGAAGAGTGGTATCGCTTGTATGAAAGTGCACGTGGTAATGAACTCCCATAAATCAAACTTTCGGAGCCGAATATGAAACTAACAAAAGCCCAACAGATCTTGTCGCGTGTTGAGCAGCAGGCGACAAACAATAACCAATCTATCGCAGCCGCCATTGTCGACTCCCACGGTGAGCTGATCGCGTTCCTCAAAATGGACGATTGCAGCCCACAAGCAGCACTACTTGCACAAAATAAGGCCTACACTTCTGCAAGAGACCGCCAGCCATCAGGCGATCTTGGCCAGTGGGCAAGAGACACAGGAAAAGATTTGAGTTACTGGAATGACGCAAAAATTACCGGATTTAAAGGCGGGATAACGATTGCCGAAAAGGGAGCAATCATCGGTGCGATTGGTATCAGTGGCCTTAGCGAAGAAGATGATGAAGCACTGGCTAAATGGGCAATTGAAACAATTGGTGATTAACTCACCATTTAGCGACAACAAAACTAGTCAAAACCTCTGATTTAGCGCTATAATCTGCGCCAGTTTCGAGGAGGTCTTTCATGCTACGCAAACGTTTACTTAATGTTAATTGCTTCGCAATGAAAGCGCGTTATTTTCGATCCTCACTATTCATATTCTAAGCCTCCCATTTGGGGGGCTTTTTTATGGCTTTTAACCAGGGAATATCACCATGACTAACTCTCTATACAAAAAGCACATTATCTCGATTCCTGAGCTATCTCGCCAAGAACTTGAGCTAATTGTTGATACGGCAGGCCAGCTAAAAGCAAATCCTCGCCCAGAGCTGATTAAAAACAAAGTGGTCGCGAGCTGCTTCTTTGAGCCTTCAACTCGAACGCGTTTGTCGTTTGAAACGGCTATTCAGCGTATTGGTGGTGATGTCATCGGTTTTGACAGCGGTGGTAACACCTCACTGGCAAAGAAAGGGGAAACACTGGCAGACTCAGTTCAGGTGATCTCTTCTTATGTCGATGCGTTTGTTATGCGCCACCCACAAGAAGGGGCTGCGCGCCTTGCTTCAGAGTTTTCTAATGGCGTACCCGTGATCAACGGTGGTGACGGAGCAAACCAACACCCAACACAAACCCTGCTGGATCTTTTCAGTATCGCTGAAACTCAAGGCCGCCTAGATAACCTCAATGTGGCTTTTGTTGGCGACCTAAAATATGGCCGCACAGTACACTCTCTGACTCAAGCTTTGGCGAAGTTCAACAATGTTCGTTTCTACTTCATTGCGCCTGATGCACTCGCCATGCCTGATTACATCTGTGAAGAGCTCGACGAAGCAGGGATTAAGTACAGCTTGCACAATGATATGGAGAGTGTCGTGCCTGAACTGGATATTCTCTATATGACTCGTGTGCAAAAAGAGCGCTTTGACGAGTCAGAGTATGCCCACATCAAGTCGGCTTACATTCTTACCGCCGATATTTTGAAAGAGGCGAAGAGCAACCTTAAAGTGTTACACCCACTGCCACGCGTTGATGAGATCACCGTGGATGTGGATAAGACCCCACACGCTTATTACTTTGAACAAGCTGAGAATGGTGTTTACGCTCGCCAAGCTTTGCTCGCTCTTGTTCTTAACGAAACCCTGTAATGGAGTAAAATGATGGCTAAAGAAACCCAGTTGCAAGTAGAAGCAATCAAAAACGGTACGGTTATCGACCATATTCCAGCACAAGTAGGCATTAAGGTGTTGCGCCTTTTTGATATGGATAAGTCTAATCAGCGCGTGACGATCGGTCTTAACTTGCCTTCGTCTGCGTTAGGTGCAAAAGACCTATTGAAGATTGAGAATGTGTATATCAATGAAGAGCAAGCGAACAAGCTGGCACTTTACGCCCCTCATGCCACCGTTAACCAGATTGAAAACTACGAAGTGTCACGTAAGTTGCCACTGGTACTGCCAAAGCAGGTGACCAATGTCTTTGAGTGTCCGAACACCAACTGCATCACGCACAATGAGCCAGTTGAAAGCAGCTTCAACGTTATCGAAAAGAATGACGATATTCGCCTCAAGTGCAAATACTGTGAAAAAGTGTTCTCGCGCGAGATCGTGACTGAAAGATAATCTGCGGATTTTTGCAAAGTAATAAATACCTCGCGATGCGGGGTATTTTTCTTTACGCCAGCGAAAATTGACGGCAAACTGATTTCTCATTTACCTATCTACAATTCGGAAGATTACAATGACTAAAGTACTTCACACAGACTCTGCTCCAGCGGCTATCGGCCCATACATTCAAGGTGTTGACCTAGGTAACATGGTTCTGACTTCAGGCCAGATCCCTGTAAACCCAGCAACAGGTGAAGTATCAACAGATATCGCAGAGCAAGCTCGTCAATCTCTAGAAAACGTAAAAGCGGTTGTTGAATCTTCAGGTCTCTCGGTTTCTGACATCGTAAAAATGACGGTATTTGTAAAAGACCTAAACGACTTTGGCACTGTCAATGAAGTGTACGGCAGCTTCTTTGACGAGCACAACGTAGCAAACTACCCTGCACGTTCATGTGTTGAGGTGGCTCGCCTACCAAAAGATGTGGGTATCGAGATTGAAGCGATCGCTGTTCGCAAATAGTCACGATTTTAAATCATGATTTAAAAACAATAAGGGCGAGTCACTGACTCGCCCTTATTGTTTTTTATTTGAAGACTATTTAAAGCCCTTCTCTTTCTTAATTAAGTCGTAGGCATTTTGAATCTCTTGTGCCTTCTCTTTCGCCATACTCATCATCTCTGGTGGCAAACCTTTTGCCATCAATTTATCTGGGTGATGTTCATTCATCAGCTTACGGTGAGCGCGTTTAACCGTTTTTGCATCGGCGCTTTCCTCAACTCCAAGCACCTTATAAGCATCCGCCAACTGATCACGACTCGGCGCTTGCTGCCAACTCCCTTGACCTTGATGTGAGCCCTGTTGATGGCCACCAAAGCCACCTTGTTGAAAACGAAATGCCGCTTCTTGCATTCGTAGGCGCTGCTCTAGTTGACCCGATGAAAAGCCAAGCCCTTGTGCAACACGATGCAACACTTGGCGCTCACTAGGATGAATGTCACCATCGGCAAAAGCGGCTGAGATCTGCAGTTCAAGGAAAAACTGCTTTAAGTCAAAGCGATTGTGCGCCGCCACTTGCACGCGCTCTAATACTATCTCTAGCGGAAAATCACTCTCTTTGCCTTCACGAAAGGCATCTTGCGCGGCGCGGCGCTGCTCTCCGTGTAAGTTCATGCGATCCATCATGGTAGAAGCAAGCTCAATTTCCGCTTGGTTGACTTGGCCTTTCGCCTTTGCAACATGCCCCATCACAGAGAAGGCCGCGCGGAAAAACTCTTCTTGCATCTTTTGGTCTTGTTTTGGCCCTGAAAAGCCACCAAAACCGCCACTACGGTACCCAGTACTCGCAAGACGACGCGCCTTGTCAAACTGGTGACCGATAAATAATCCTAGGATGAGGCCAAACGGGCCTCCGAACAGCATGCCAAAAAAAGCACCTAACAATTTGCCAAAAATATGCATTGTGTGGTCTCAGTCTCTGAATTTTATTGTGTGAGTGTGGTCTGATAGTGCTGGATGATTGAAATTCCTTTATTATAAAGGATGATTTCATTACATTCGGTCTCTATCACCGGAAAGATCTAGTTCAACAGGATAGTAAAACTCGATGTCACGTTTCCCTCTCACCTTACTGGCTACGTCTATAAGCGCGGCTCTGTATATTCCACAGGCCATTGCAGCTGACGACTCTAGCTCTAGTGTGCAAGAACTTCCTACCAAAGATCAATGTTTAGTCAGTGATCAAGAGGTAGAAGACGTTAATGAATTACCAATTAACGTTGAAGCCGACTCTCTTGAAGCAATAAATGGTGAGAAAGCGGTTTATCAAGGCAACGTTGTAGTTACGCAAGGAAATCGCAAGATGACTGCTGACAACGTTACGCTTCATCAAGAAGATAACATTGTGGTAGCAAGCGGCAATGTCTCCTTCAGCGATGGGCAATTTAAATCTACGTCAGACAAAGCCACCAATAACCTGGCTACCAGTGAAATCTCTCTTGAGAATACCAAGTATGAGATGCTGTGTGAGCAAGGGCGTGGTGAAGCGGTCTACATCACCAAAGATGGCCGCGGTGTGTATGAGATGAGTGATGGTACCATCACCTCTTGTCCAGAAGGCGATCACTCGTGGCGAATGAGGGCTTCGAGTATTGAAGTAGACCAAGAAGAAGAAAAAGCAACACTATACAGTCCACGCTTTGAGGTACTTGAAGTGCCAATCTTCTACATGCCTTACATGACTCTTCCTCTAAGTGACGCTCGTAAAACAGGCTTCCTTTATCCAACCATTTCATATGGTTCCAGTGATGGTTACGAGTTTGATATTCCTGTTTACTGGAATTTAGCACCGAACTACGACCTGACTACAACATTCCGTTATATGGAAAAACGCGGCTTACAATTAGACGGTGAGTTTCGTTATCTATCAACTTTTGGCCTCACGACCCTTGATGGTGAGTACTTAGGAAAAGATAAAAAGTATGATGACCAAGATCGCTGGGGCTTTCAATTTGAACATGAAGGAATAATCAACAGCCACTGGAAAGTCACCGCTGATTATTCAAAAGTAAGTGACACTGAATACTTCCAAGAAGTTGACTCTCGTATTGGTAATCGTGAAGATGGCCAGCTGGTGCAAGAGGGTACAATTTCATATCGCTCAGCTAATTGGGACGCAACTCTCTTGGTTCGAGACTTTCAGGTTTTGACATCAACAGATAATAAGCCGTATAGACTATTACCTCAGTTGAAAGCCAACTACTACGCGCCAGAAATTTACCGTAATCTCGATTTTGATATGATTAGTCATATCTCGGTATTTGATACTGACGCAACTGATATGCCTACAGCTACTCGTGTCCACATTGAGCCAGGAATTACACTCCCTTTTGGCAACTCTTGGGGCTCTTGGACCACTGAGGCTCGACTGTTAGCTACACACTATGAACAAAACCTCGATAATGTTTCTGAAGATACAGACTTAGAAGAGTCTGTTACACGCGTTTTGCCTGAATTTAGAACCCATGCTGGTATGGTATTGGAAAGAGATACTGCATTTTATACTGGCTACACCCAAACCTTAGAGCCACAGGTGCAATATGTATACGTGCCATTTGAGGACCAAAACAACATTGCTACTTATGACTCAACGCTTTTGCAATCAGACTACTACGGCCTGTTCAGAAGTCGTCAATACAGTGGTGTAGACCGAATTGAAGCAGCAAATCAGTTAAGTTATGGTGCATCAACTCGCTTCTACGATGATGAGTACAAAGAACGCTTGGCTATTTCCTTTGGTCAAATTCTCTACATTGACAGAAACAACAACGTCAAAGATGATGACGAAAGCTCAAACTACTCAGCTTGGGCCATTGAAGCCGACTTTAATTACGATGACTACCTCTTCTATCATGGTGGAATTCAATATGACATCGAAACGAGTGCCGTTCAGCACGCAAATACAACACTAGAGTATCGTCACTCTGGGGGCTATGTTCAGGGCAACTATCGTTATGTTTCAAAAGAGTATATTGAAGAAACATTAGGCGACAGTATCAAAGATTTGTCCGATATCGGCTCTGGAATTGACAGTATTACGAAAGATGGAATATCACAGATTGGTTTACTCACCGGTTACCAGATTAACCGTAACTGGAACGCACAAGTGCACTACTTCTATGATTTAACTATTAAAGAAGATTTAGAGTGGTTAGCGAACGTTAATTACACGTCAGACTGCTGGTATGTTGGATTTACTTACAGTAACCAACTGAGAAACTGGTCAGGTTCAGGAGAGAACTTCTACGACACCAATCCAGTCTACGAAAACAACTTGAGTATTAACTTCGGTATCATCGGCTTTGGTACAACGGTACGCACTGATGAATACGATATCTCAGGCTCAAAGAACTCTTTGGGCTATGGTCGCCCATTTATCTTGAACGATTAATGTAATGGTGCTCAAACCGTTGGGCATCAAAAGGAACAACATTTTATGTGGAACAAAACTCTACTCAGCCTAGCAGCAGCTTGTAGCTTGGCGACAGCTGCAGTACAAGCTCAGCCTGCGGAAATGGACAAAGTTGCGGTGATCGTCAACGAAGGCGTGATCTTGCAAAGCGATATCGACACTGCGATGAAAACGCTGCGTGCCAACAATGCAGATAACCCACAAGCTTTGCCAAGTGCTGATATCTTGCGTGAACAAGTAATTGAAAAGCTAGTCATTGATACGCTACAGCAACAAGAAGCAGAACGTATCGGTGTGCGAATTGATGATAACCGCCTCAACGAAGCGATTGGAGAGATTGCCGCGAGCAACAACCAAACCGTTGAGCAGCTTACACAATCAGTCGCCAAAGAGGGCTTAACTTACGCCGCTTTCCGTGAACAAGTGCGTAAAGAGATCGCCGCTAGTGAAGCGCGTAACGCGTTAGTACGCAGCCGCATCAATATCCTTCCAGCAGAATTGGATAACCTAGCAGAGTTACTTGCTGAAGAAACCAACGCCACAGTTCAATACAACATTAGCCACATTCAACTGCGCTTTAGTGACAACGAAGACAAGGCTGAACTTGAAAAGCAGGCCAACGAACTGGTTGCTGAACTCAAAGCGGGTGCTGACTTTGCCAACATGGCCTACACCTACTCCAAAGGTCCGAAGGCGCTGGAAGGTGGTGACTGGGGTTGGATGCGCAAAGAAGAGATGCCTACCATTTTTGCCGACCAAATAAAGCTAGAAAACAAAGGCAGCATTATCGGCCCATTCCGCAGTGGCGTTGGCTTCCATATCCTAAAGATTGATGACGTAAAAGGCCTTGAGACTGTCGCGGTTACCGAAGTAAATGCTCGTCATATCCTAATTAAACCGACCGTGATTCTCAGTGATGATGGCGTACTGCGTGAGTTAAATGAGATCACTCAGCGCATCGAATCTGGCGATGCAACATTTGGTGAAATGGCTCAGCAATATAGCCAAGACCCTGGCTCTGCGGCCAAAGATGGTGAACTAGGATTCCAAACGCCTGACCTTTACGTGCCAGAATTTAAACACCAAGTTGAAACGCTACCTACAGGTCAAATCAGTGAACCATTCAAGACGGTTCATGGTTGGCACATTGTAGAAGTCATGGAGCGTCGTGAAGTTGACCGCACAGATTCTGCGTTAAAAAACCGCGCGTATCGCATCCTGTTCAATCGTAAGTTCAATGAAGAAGCGAGTGCATGGGTACAAGAAATTCGTGCCAGTGCCTTTGTTGAAGAAGTAACGGGTGATGATGATGACAGCTAAGCGTATCGTTATTACTGCTGGCGAGCCCGCGGGTATTGGTCCAGACTTAACGCTGGCACTGGCACAGCAATCTTGGGATCATCAGCTCGTAGTCTGTGCAGATAAAGAGATGCTCAATGCGCGTGCGCAGCAACTTGGTTTAGACGTCTCTCTTGTTGACTACGACGTCGATGCTGACATTACCCCCTCTCCCGCGGGCAAGCTTGTCGTCGACCACATCCCAATGGCCGAACCAGCGCAAATTGGAGAGTTGAACGAGCGCAACGGGCACTATGTTCTGCAAACCCTCGAACGTGCAGCGTTAGGGTGTATGAGTGGTGAATTTGCCGCTGTTGTTACCGGCCCTGTCCACAAAGGTGTGATCAACCGAGCTGGCGTTGCATTTAGCGGCCATACAGAGTTTTTCGCAGAAAAGTCGAATACGCCGCTCGTTGTAATGATGCTCGCGACTGAAGGGATGCGTGTCGCGCTTGTCACGACTCATATCCCTCTTGCTTATGTATCAAAAGCAGTCACTGAAGATCGTTTAGAGCAAATTATCGATATTCTAAACCGTGATCTGGTAGAAAAATTTGCTATTCCGCGACCAAAGATCTATGTTTGCGGGCTTAATCCTCACGCGGGAGAAGATGGCTGTCTCGGAAGAGAAGAAATAGAGACCATCACTCCTACGTTAGAGCGTCTGCGTAATGACAAAGCAATGGACCTTATCGGCCCACTGCCAGCAGACACAATTTTCAATCAAAAGTACCTTGATGAAGCAGATGCTATTCTTGGTATGTACCATGATCAAGTTCTGCCGGTATTAAAATATAAAGGCTTTGGGCGTTCAGTGAACATCACACTTGGACTACCCTTTATAAGAACCTCAGTCGATCATGGTACCGCATTAGATCTTGCGGGAACTGGCCAAGCGGACACAGGGAGCTTCCGAACGGCCCTAGCGCATGCAATAGAATTAGTTGAGAAAAAACAATGAGAAATGATGTCCACTTAGGACACAAAGCGCGTAAACGTTTTGGTCAAAACTTCTTGAACGACCCATACATTATTGATGGGATCGTTTCTTCGATTAACCCAAAATCAGGTGAAAACCTTGTCGAAATCGGCCCAGGTCTTGGTGCAATCACTGAGCCTGTAGGCAAACAAGTCGACAAATTTACGGTTATCGAGCTTGACCGTGACTTGGCCGAGCGTCTGCGTAACCACCCTGAGCTGGGCGACAAGCTGACTATTCATGAAGGCGATGCGATGCGCTTCGACTTCACGCAACTTGTTAAACCAAACAACAAGCTGCGTATTTTCGGTAACCTACCATACAACATCTCAACGCCACTGATGTTCCACCTGTTCGAGTTTCATAAAGACGTTCAGGATATGCACTTCATGCTGCAAAAAGAGGTGGTAAACCGTCTAGCTGCTGGCCCTGGCACTAAAGCTTACGGCCGCCTAACCGTGATGGCTCAATACTACTGTAAAGTCGTTCCTGTGCTTGAAGTACCACCAACGGCCTTTGTTCCGCCACCGAAAGTGGACTCTGCCGTTGTGCGTCTTGTCCCTTACGAAGAGATCCCACATCCAGTAAAGGACATCAAGTGGCTAGACCGTGTGTGTCGTGAAGGCTTCAACCAACGTCGTAAAACGGTTCGTAACTGCTACAAGGCGCTGCTGAACGATGACGATTTAGCCGAGCTGGGTATTAACCCAAGCATGCGACCAGAAAACCTAACATTAGAGCAATTTGTTGCGATGGCGAACCTTCTAGAGGCTCGCCACTAATCAAAAAAGCAGGCTTCGGCCTGCTTTTGTTTTATCGTGCATAAGGAAAGAACATGAATACACCAACACCTTGTATTAAAGTTCAAGTACACAGCAAATACATCGAAACTCAGTCAGAGCCAGACAAAGGGCGCTATGTGTTTGCCTATCTCATCACGATAAAAAACCTCAGTGCGCAACCCGTACAACTGATTAGTCGTCGCTGGCTCATCACTGATGCAAACGGTAAGCAGTTGACCATTGAGGGTGAAGGCGTTGTGGGCAAACAGCCCATCATAGACGCTCACGACGAGTACACCTACTCTAGCGGTACTGCCATTGAAACACCTGTGGGTGTGATGCAAGGCCAATACATCATGCACGACGCCAGCAAGCAGCCCTTTATTGCTGAAATAGATCCATTCCGACTCGCGGTACCTAATATTCTTAACTAGGAGACTCGGTGAAGCACACTGCCAATTACATCGTCGGCGACATTCAAGGTTGCCATGACGAGCTATTACTTCTGCTTGATAAAGTAAACTTCAACCCAACTACTGATAAGCTCTGGATTGCTGGCGACCTTGTTGCTCGTGGGCCTAAGTCGCTCGACACGCTTCGCTTTGCCTACCAGCAAAGAGAGTCTGTGCAAATAGTCTTAGGCAATCACGATCTGCACCTACTGGCCGTATCTTTAGGGGTTAAAAAGCTCAAAGACAAAGACCGCACCGCACCGATATTTGATGCCCCTGACCGAGATGAGCTACTGCAATGGCTACGCTGTCAGCCACTGCTAGCCGAACACCCAGAGTTTGTGATGAGTCATGCTGGCATTCCACCATGCTGGGACTTAGACACCGCTCGATCTCAAGCTAGGCATGTCGAAAGCATATTACAAAGCGATCGCTTTGCTTGGTTGATGGAAAATATGTACCAAAATCAGCCCGACCAGTGGCAAACCGATCTGGATGGCCTAGATCGCATCATCTACACCATTAACGGCCTTACACGTATGCGCTTTGTCACATCAGATGGCAGACTTGATATGGACTGTAAACTTCCCCCACAAGAGCTCGCAGAGTCGTCACTGATGCCTTGGTTCGATTGGCCAAACAGAGAGCCAATCAATAAAGGCGTGATCTTTGGTCACTGGGCAGCTCTGCAAGGCTACCAAAAAAATGGCGTCTACGGTCTAGATACGGGATGCGTTTGGGGCGGAGAACTGACCTTGCTGCACTGGGAAACGCAAAAAACCTACACTCAGTCAGCATTGTGCTAAGACGCGCAATGCTTTTTATGTCTATATTAAATCGTCTATTTATTGACCAAGATCAGCCTTCATCTCAACTTAACAATACCGGCCAATCCTTCGCCTAAACTTTGTAATGAGTTTTATCAGGTGGAGGATGGAAAGGATGATCAAAAAGCAACGAGACTACCTAATACCAAACGCCAATCGCGATCATGCCCATGTGGAAATTAATCCAGTCGGCGAAGTTGATATCGATATTGTTGAAAGCCGTAAGCACTATCATGCAAATTTAGACAAAGTGCGATTCGAGCATCAAGGTGACAAGGTTAAGGTCGTTGGCTTCCATGACGATGGTGTTAAAAAAAGCAGATGGCAGCTCACGCTCGCATCAAGAGATGCCCTAGACCTCAACTTTGCGATAGAAGAAGCGAATGATGAGATGGAAATTCTATTGAGGGATCTTGTTTGAACGATAATAACTTGTAGGGTGGGATCATTTATCACCCTACAAGCGCCCACAAAACCGATTAACGATTTCGCTCTAAGACCACAAAATCCATGTCGTAAACGTTTTTCTCATCAGCAGAAAAAGATTCTGTCGCTACCGTTTTAAATGCGTCATCCCACTGTGGGAATCGAGTGTCACCGTCAACATTCGCTTTGATAAACGTCAGGTATAATCGCTCGCAGCGGTCTAAACACGCCTCATAAATACTGCCACCGCCAATAATCATTAACTCTTCTACCTCACCCGCCGCTTCAATCGCTTGCTCAATAGACTGCACAACTGTCACGCCTTCAATCTGCAATTGAGTATCTCGAGTAATGACAATATTTAGGCGACCTGGCAACGGGCGACCAATCGAGTCATAGGTTTTTCTCCCCATTACAATCGGTTTACCTAGCGTACAACGCTTAAACCAAGCGAAATCGGCAGGGAGGTGCCAAGGCATTTGGTTGTCTTTACCAATAATTCGATCGTCTGCCATCGCGGCAATCATACTAATGATCATCAATCTTCCTAATATCGAGTCTGGGGATAAGTCGCCTCATCTAAACACGGTTAGATGATAGGTTTGCGGCGATAGAATAGCAGCCCAGGAACGGCTAAGCCAACGGCAAGCGCAGCAATAATAAAGATAGCGGTGAGGAAGTTCTCTGTTAACGTTGCCATTAATGACTCGGAGTAACCTAACGAGTGCAACTCGATCAAAGAGATCATCGCTTTATAAGCAAAGACACCCGGCACCATCGGAATCATCGCTGCCACTGTAAACACCTTCGGGTGGGCAAGAAATCGCTGTGACCAATGAATACCAATCATACTCACCAATGCTGCAGCAAAGAAGGTCGCCCATTCAATCGGTAAGCCAAAATGCATCATCAAGTAACGTGAACCATGGCCGATCGCACCGCCAATACCACAATAGAACAACGCTTTTTGCGGTACGTTAAACACCATCGCAAACCCAACGGCAGGAACTGAAGCTAGCAACATATCTTCTAATAAGCCCATCAATAGAGACATCATGACCCCATCCATCCCCAAATTCCGGTTAAACTCATCGAAGCGACTATGCCAACACTAGTGGCAAGTGTGAGCAGACTAGCCATCATAAAGCGTGCTATGCCCATGTTAATGTGACCTTTAAGCATGTCTGCGACGGCATTAATTAAAGGAAGACCTGGCACCAGCATCAACACTGACGATGCCATTACTATCGTAGGTTGATTACCGATAGAGTAGATAACGGCTTGAGCTGAAATGGTCGAAGTGACAAACGCTGTAGCAGCAAAGTTAACTAAAGGATTGAAATGGCGATGCCCAAGCTCTTGGCGAACGATCATACCCAACGCTGATGAGATAAAGGTCATGATGAACACACCCAAATCACCTCCGGCTAAACGGCTAAAGCAGGCACAAGACAAGCCGATCATGAGTACAACAAGCCAACGGTTATAACGCTCAGGACTAATCCGATTAAGTTGCTCCTGCGCCATGTGGTAATCGAGAATCCCCTTTTCCATCATGATACAGATGCGTTGGATCTGGGTTATCACGCGCATATTGATACCGCGATCTGCGCAGCTACGGGTAGTGGTAACACAGTGCTCATTAAATACGGTCGTCACAACAAGTGCATCTGCCGATAAGGCAACTTCGACCTCTTCGATGCCTGCGGCGATACCGATACGGCGCATCACGGTACTCACCAAAGTGCTTTCCGCTCCATGAGCAAGTAACATTTGACCAGCTTGTGCAATTAAACGAGATACCTCTCGCTGCTTGCTATCCATTTCAGGCTCCTGACTCCATTCAACTAGAGTTTAATTTATACTCCAAAAATTTGAATGTATCTTGATATAGATACAAAAAAACCGCAATTAAGCGGTTTTTTCATTCATCACTCGCGATCGAGTATGGGAAAAGAGAATTACTCACGAACCCAGATAACGTGACCGTCATCTTCATCGTCGTCCCATTCATCCCAGTCGTCATCATCCTCAGAGACAACATCGCTGCCTGCCATCGCATCTTTGTGGTAGTCGTCCCACATGAAGTTGACTTTTTCTTCTTCTGAGATCTCTTCTTCTTCACGCGGCAGAGCTTCCATAAAGTCAGCCAGTTTGTAACATAGCTCTTTAGTGCCTAGCTTATTGATCGCCGAAACTTTGAAGTATTGCTCTTCCCAGCCTAGCGCATCGAGGATCTCTTGGATCTTCTCATTCGCTTCATCTTCAGGCATTAGATCAACTTTGTTGAACACTAACCAGCGAGGCTTGCCTGCCAGTTTTTCACTGTACTGCTCTAGCTCATCAATGATCGTCAACGCATTTTGCACTGGATCAGACTGATCGATTGGCATGATATCAATCACATGCAGCAGTACACGACAGCGCTCTAGGTGTTTCAAGAAACGGATACCTAGACCAGCGCCATCTGCAGCACCTTCAATTAGACCAGGAATATCGGCTACAACGAAGCTCTTCTCAGGAACGACACTAACCACGCCTAAGCTTGGAATAAGTGTGGTAAACGGGTAATCCGCTACCTTAGGTTTTGCCGCCGATACCGCGCGGATAAAGGTTGATTTACCTGCGTTAGGCAAGCCCAGCATACCTACATCGGCCAGAAGAAGAAGCTCAAGGCGAAGCTCACGAACCTCACCTTTTGTACCTAGCGTCTTTTGACGAGGTGCGCGGTTTACCGAAGACTTAAAGCGCGTGTTACCCAGACCGTGCCAACCGCCTTTGCCGACCATCACTTTCTTGCCGTGCTCAGCAACCTCACCCACAATTTCATTTGTATGGATATCAACAGCGCGAGTACCGACTGGTACGCGTAGAACTTTGTCTTTACCACGCTTACCTGTACAGTTACCACCACGACCATTTTCACCACGTTCCGCTTCATAGAAGCGCTGGAAGCGGTAATCAATAAGGGTATTTAGGTTCTCGTCAGCTTGGATGTAAATATCACCACCATCACCGCCGTCACCACCATCAGGACCACCTTTCGCAACGAATTTCTCACGCCAGAAACTCACTACACCATTACCACCGTCACCGGCTTGGATTTTTACTACCGCTTCATCAACGAATTTCATCTCTTACTCCGCTCTATTGCTACGACACGTAGCTGCGTTGCAAATATCATCTCAATGAGTCCTCACTGTATTACAGCCGTCATCATTGAATGATATAAATTCTAGCAGATCCTAAAATCAGATCGATCACCTTAGATCCAGATCGCTCTGCCACTCAGGAACAAATAATGAGGGACTCTTTTCAGAGTGCCTTAGTATTTGAACTTTGCTGCTTGTGTTCTCACATCAAAAGCCAAAAATAAAAAACCCCGCCGAATCGGCAGGGCTTTTGAATTCAGCTTGAAAGCTTAATTAGTAATTTAGTCTAGGACTAAAATTACTCAGCTTCGATGCTAACAAATTTACGGTTTTTAGGACCTTTCACTTCAAATTTCACTTTACCTTCAGTAAGAGCGAAAAGAGTGTGGTCTTTACCGATACCTACGTTGTTACCAGCGTGGAACTTAGTACCACGTTGACGTACGATGATGTTACCTGCAAGAACAGATTCACCACCGAAACGCTTAACACCAAGGCGTTTGCTTTCTGAATCGCGGCCGTTACGAGTAGAACCACCAGCTTTTTTGTGTGCCATTGTTAAACTCTCCTAAAAATTAAGCGTTGATGCCAGTGATTTTCACTTCAGTGAACCACTGACGGTGACCAGCTTGCTTACGAGAATGCTTACGACGACGGAACTTAACGATTTTAACTTTATCGCCACGACCGTGTTGTACAACTTCTGCTACAACCTTGCCACCCTCTACTAGAGGAGCACCAACTTGAATGTCTTCACCGTTAGCAACAAGTAGAACTTTATCAAATTCAACAGTTGCACCAGTTTCAACGTCTAATTTCTCTAAACGAAGAGTTTGACCTTCGCTTACACGGTGTTGTTTACCACCAGATTGGAAAACAGCGTACATATTTTACTCCGCTTTTTCCGCACAGCCTTTTGCTTTTTATTTGAGCAATATGGGTGTGCGCTAAACTAATCATCAATAGGGCGCAGATTCTACAGAAAGGACGTCCCCATGACAAGCCATATTTTAAAAAAATTGGCGAAAACCTAATCGCCAAAATAAAGTGCCGAGATGATGCCCTTTACCCATGTATTAATCAACGTTTTTTAGTGTATTATTCAGCGATAACTCAAATAGACAAGCCTTGTAGGTTCAACCTTTAGCCGGAATTATAATGGATTTTAAAGCCATCCAAGCCCTTACTGCCGATGATATGGCAAAAGTGAACGAAACTATCCAAGCTCAACTCAATTCAGATGTATCGCTCATAAACCAACTGGGTTTCTACATCGTGAGCAGTGGTGGTAAGCGAATTCGCCCCCTTCTTGCTGTTTTGTCAGCACGTGCTCTTGGATACCAAGGAACGGGTCATACGCTTTCGGCCGCTTTCGTTGAATTCATTCACACTGCCACCCTGCTTCATGATGATGTGGTTGACGAGTCCGATATGCGCCGTGGTAAAGAAACCGCCAATGCCGCTTTTGGAAACGCTGCAAGCGTGTTAGTCGGTGATTACATCTATACACGCTCATTTCAAATGATGACTGAGCTAGGATCAATGAAGATCCTTAAGCTAATGAGTGATGCAGTGAATGTGATCGCCGAAGGTGAAGTTCAGCAGCTAATGAACTGTAATGATCCTGACACCACAGAAGAAAGCTATATGCAGGTGATCTACTCAAAAACCGCTCGTCTATTTGAAGCCGCTACTCAAATCGGAGCGATCTTAAATGACTCGCCTGAAGAGATTGAGGTGGCATTGCAAAACTATGGTAAATACCTCGGTACAGCATTCCAACTGATTGACGATGTCATGGACTACACCTCAGATGGTGATGCGATGGGCAAAAACGTTGGCGATGACCTAGCTGAAGGCAAACCCACTCTACCGCTCCTTTACGCTATGAAGCACGGTAACGCACAACAAGCTGAGATGATTCGTGGAGCCATTGAACAATCAAACGGTATGGAGCGCCTCACTGAGATCTTAGCTGCTATGGAAGAGACTGGATCTTTAGAGTACACCCGTCAAAAAGCACTCGCTGAAGCCGACAAAGCCATCGCCGAGCTCGCTATCCTTCCCGAATCACAATATAAAGAAGCACTGGTTCACATTGCCCACCTAGCCGTTCACCGTAACGCATAGCGGCGGGTCACCGCACTCAGCTCATTGAAATGAGCTAGCGCATCAGAGCTCAGGCGAGCATGACACGAGCCACGAAACAAATAAAAAGAGAGCCTACGCTCTCTTTTTTAGATCACTGGTTATCGAAGGCGATAGGCTAATAGTACCTATCGCACCCAGAGTGGAGCTGCAGATTTTCTTGCAAGTCATCACAGTGCACGGCGAGCTGCTCATTTGTATCTTGTGTCTCAATAAGGACCATGTTGTTTTTTTTGTCTTTAACTAAGACGCGAGCAATACCTTGTTGGCACTCAACCATCATACCACTATGAACTCGTTCGCTATCCATATCCTAATCTCCATGAAAAACATCTAGTGTTACCTACGAGCTTAGCAGTAAAGCGATCATCTTGGACTGATATTGCAGGCCGATCAAAAAAGCCGAATAACAGTGCTATTCGGCTTTCATTTGTTTTCTAGGCAATTTTTGTCTTTAAGGCCACTCTTGTGACCTAAAAATCATTAGCTATTTGACGAAGTCTACACCCACTTGAATGTCACCGTTTAGCGTTTCAAGCATGCCATCTAGCGCTGCGGCCTCATAATCACTTAGCGCACCATAGCTCAACACTTCTTCAACCCCTTCTTTACCAAGCTTCACTGGTTGTGCGAAGTAAGGAGCATGTTCTCCAGCACCCTCAACATAAGCACACTCAACAACGCCTTCTTCACCTTGCAGAGCTTTCACCAGCGCGAGACCAAAGCGACATGCCGCTTGACCCATAGACAGTGTTGCTGAGCCACCACCGGCTTTCGCTTCCACAACTTCTGTACCGGCATTTTGGATACGTTTTGTCAGTGCCGCGACTTCATCAGCCGTAAACTCTACACCTTCAACCTGAGAAAGTAGCGGCAGAATAGTCACACCTGAGTGGCCACCAATCACAGGTACACGAATATCACCTGGATCTTTGTCTTTTAGATTGGCAACGAAGGTTTCTGAACGGATCACATCAAGCGTTGTCACCCCAAACAATTTACGCTTGTCATACACACCTGCTTTTTTAAGTACTTCCGCGGCTATTGGTACTGTTGTGTTGACAGGGTTAGTAATGATACCCACACACGCTGTTGGACACACAACTGCAATTTTCTCAGCGAGCGATTTAACGATACCTGCATTAACGTTAAATAGATCCGCACGATCCATCCCTGGCTTACGAGCAACACCGGCAGAGATCAAGACAACATCAGCACCTTCTAGCGCAGGCGTAGGATCTTCACCCCCATAACCTTTGATCGAAACTGGAGTTGGGATATGACTAAGATCAGCTGCAACACCAGGAGTTACAGGGGCGATATCATACAAAGCAAGATCAGAACCTGCAGGTAGACGATTTTTTAGTAATAGGGCTAGGGCTTGACCGATGCCACCAGCGGCACCAATAACGGCTACTTTCATCGTAGTTTCTCCTTGAGAATCACTCTTTATCTAAGGTTTGTAGGGTATTCTTTTGTCTCCCCAAGCTATCGAAAACACAAGAAATTTACAATTAATTAACCTCTTGTTTGCGACCTCACGCAGCACCTTATTGGCGAAACTACGTCGTTAACTTGTGGGGATTTCTATTCTTTCTCGATTATTTTTCAATCATATTGCCTTGTAATGACAATCTTTACAGTGACCCCATAGACAGAATTTGTTAAACAAATTGTTTCAACCTGCATATCTATGCGAAAATATGCAGGTACTAACAATTATAAAGATATGACCATGCGAAATTCAGACAAACAAGACCATTTAGTCCGTGCGTTTAAAGCACTCTTGAAAGAAGAAAGATTCGGTTCACAGGGCGATATCGTTGATGCTCTGAAACACGAAGGCTTCGAAAACATCAACCAATCCAAAGTGTCACGAATGCTGACTAAGTTTGGCGCAGTGCGTACGCGTAACGCCAAAATGGAAATGGTATATTGCCTTCCTGCTGAGTTAGGTGTGCCGACAGTATCAAGCTCACTGAGAGAGTTGGTACTCGATATTGACCACAACAATGCGTTAGTCGTTATCCATACTGGCCCAGGCGCTGCACAGCTGATTGCTCGACTGCTTGACTCCCTTGGCAAGTCTGAGGGTATCCTTGGGGTTGTCGCTGGTGATGACACCATCTTCATTACACCAACGCTCTCTGTAACGACTGAACAACTGTTTAAATCCGTGTGTGAACTCTTTGAATATACTGGATAAAAAACGCCTCTTTAACAAAGGCACTGTTTAACATCTTTTCTCGAACAGTGCCCTCACCCCTCGTCAACGCAATCAACCTAATCATTTGTGTGATAAACATCACATCTCACAAAATCATTATCTCAAAGCCAGAGGGTTGTTCAAGTTATTGTTTTTTAATAAATAATAACCACGATAACAGCGCAACAGTTTGGCTACAATACCGAACTTTACCCTGCCCTTTTTAACATTAATGTAATTATCTGTTGTTTTTTTTGCTATCATTCCAGTCACTTTTTCATCAATTGATGTGAAAAAGATGCCGTTTCCAGTGAGGAAACTCCCAGACTTACTACACTTAATCTGGGTCTAATAATGAATTAAAGGAAGGAAAATTCATGGCATTTACAAAGCTGATTAAAGTAGGGGCAATTGCTGCTGCAGTTATGGGTGCAGGTGCGGTCAATGCGCAAGAGTTTATTACGATTGGTACTGGCTCTGTAACTGGTGTTTACTACCCTACTGGTGGTGCAATTTGTAAACTAGTAAACAAGGGACGTAAAGAACACAACATTCGCTGTTCTGTAGAGTCAACTGGTGGCTCGATCTACAACGTGAACACTATTCGCTCTGGTGAACTGGACTTCGGTGTTGTGCAGTCTGACTGGCAATATCACGGCTACAATGGTACCAGCAAGTTCGAACAGCAAGGTCCATACAAAAAGCTTAGAGCGATGTTCTCTCTTCACACTGAACCTTTCAACATTATCGCTCGTTCAGACGCTGGCATTGAAAACGTGACTGACCTAAAAGGCAAGCGCGTCAATATCGGTAACCCTGGCTCTGGTGACCGCGCGACTATGGGCGTGGTGATGGATTCAATGGGTTGGACTAACGATAGTTTCAAACTCGCTTCTGAGCTTAAAGGCTCTGAACGCTCACAAGCACTGTGTGATAACAAGATTGACGCGTTCATTTACATGGTGGGTCACCCGAACGGATCTATCAAAGAAGCCACAACATCCTGTGATGCGAAGCTAGTATCTGCAACAGGTACAGAGATCGATAAGATCGTCGCTGACAACCCATACTATGCTTACAGTACAGTGCCAGCAGGCATGTACCGTGGTACTGATGTTGATGTTAACAGCTTCGGTGTAGCGGCTACTATGGTCACAACCTCTGACGTTTCTGACGAAGTTGCCTACAACGTTGCCAAAGCAGTATTCGAAAACTTTGATACCTTCAAGCGTCTTCACCCAGCGTTCGCTAACCTGAAGAAAGAAGATATGGTACAAGCGGGTCTTTCGATTCCTCTACACCCAGGTGCAGAGAAATACTACAAAGAAGTCGGCCTACTTAAGTAACCACTTCAAATCTAAAGGCGAGCGCGTATTCTCGCCTTTGATCTTTTCCCCACTTTTTGTGGGGTTTCTCGTTTTAATGCCTTTCTGCCCATCTAGTGCTGTATCCGCTCATGCGTGATCAAACTAAATGCTCGATCACTCCCAAAAGATCACACTAGTTTAAGAAAGCAAAGCTAACGCCTTTCACTACACTGAAAAGGGCGTATAGATGCTCTGATCAGAACTATAACTTACAGAGCAGACAATAATAAGGAAGAGTACATGACGACGAATAACACTCCGTCTCAAGATGTGCAAGATATGGTGGCGCAAGCCGACACCGGCGCTCGAAGCCCTGCTGGCATTCAAGGACGTATTTTATGGTTTGTACCTTTGTGCTGGTCACTATTCCAGCTTTGGTACGCCTCTCCGCTACCGTTCATTTTTGATTTTGGTGTGCTCAATGATACCCAAGCTCGGGCTATCCACCTTACATTCGCTATTTTCCTAGCCTTCACAGCTTACCCTGCAATGAAGAACTCACCACGCGACCACATCCCAGCGATAGACTGGTTGTTGGCACTCGCTGGTAGCTTCTCCGCGGCTTACATCTACATTTTCTACGCAGAGCTAGCGGGGCGCTCTGGTGCACCAACAACGCCAGATATTATTTTTGCCGTCACAGGTATGGTGCTGCTCCTTGAAGCTACACGCCGTGCTTTAGGCCCGCCATTAATGGTGGTTGCAGCGGTCTTTCTCACCTATACCTTCGCTGGCCCACATATGCCAGATGTTATCGCGCACAAAGGGGCGAGCTTAAATAAAGCCATGTCCCATCTTTGGCTGACAACAGAAGGGGTATTTGGTGTTGCATTAGGGGTGTCTACCTCATTTGTTTTCTTATTTGTGCTTTTTGGTGCCATGCTTGAGCGTGCAGGCGCTGGTGCATACTTTATTAAAGTTGCCTTTTCGTTGCTCGGTCACATGAAAGGTGGACCAGCAAAAGCAGCTGTAGTTGCCTCTGGCCTTTCGGGCTTGGTGTCTGGCTCTTCAATTGCAAACGTGGTGACAACGGGAACGTTCACTATCCCACTGATGAAGCGCGTTGGCTTCCCTGGCACAAAAGCTGGAGCGGTAGAAGTTGCCGCTTCCACCAATGGTCAACTTACCCCACCAATTATGGGTGCAGCAGCATTCTTAATGGTGGAATATGTCGGCATATCGTATGTAGAAGTCATTAAAGCGGCTCTACTGCCGGCACTTATTTCCTACATCGCACTCATTTATATTGTCCACTTGGAAGCATGCAAGGCCGGTATGACAGGGCTACCTCGCCGTCATACTCCGACACTAGTTCAAAGCCTTCTTTCGTTTACAGGAACGATTCTCGGTCTATGCGTTATCAGTGCTGCCGTCTACTATGGTGTCGGTTGGACAAAAGATGTTTTCGGCGCCGCTGCAACACCGATCGTCACCGTCGCGCTGTTATTGGCATACATTGGCTTACTTAAAATTTCAGCTAATCATATGAAAGACGGCCAGATTGAAATTGATGCAGAGTTGACAGAAGTTCCCGAACCTGGCCCAACGATTAAATCTGGTCTCCACTTCCTACTACCGATCGTAGTTTTAGTCTGGTGTTTGACAGTAGAGCGTTTCTCACCAGGACTCTCTGCATTTTGGGCAACTGTGTTCATGATCTTCATCCTGATCACTCAACGCCCAATCATGGCTATCATGGCAAAGACCAACGATGTGGCTGAACAAGCAAAAGCCGGTGGCGTTGATTTGGTAGAGAGCCTCGTCAATGGTGCGCGCAATATGATCGGTATCGGTGTGGCAACTGCTGCTGCTGGTACAGTCGTTGGGGTTGTTACGCTCACTGGTATCGGCTTAGTAATGACTGACTTTGTAGAGTATATCTCTGGCGGAAGCATTATCCTGGTGCTGATCTTTACCGCGATTATTAGTTTGATTTTAGGTATGGGTCTGCCCACTACAGCAAACTACATCGTTGTATCAACGCTAATGGCTCCGGTGATTGTTACCCTTGGTGCAGCCCACGGATTGATCATCCCGCTCATCGCAGTACACCTGTTTGTGTTCTATTTCGGGATCTTAGCCGATGATACACCACCAGTGGGTTTAGCTGCGTTTGCCGCGGCTGCAATAGCGAAATCGGATCCTATTCGTACCGGTATTCAGGGCTTTACCTATGATATCCGTACTGCCATTCTACCCTTCATGTTTGTATTCAACACGCAGCTACTCATGATGGGAGTTGATACATGGTGGCACTTAGCGCTCACAGTAATCTCGTCAATCATTGCAATGCTGCTGTTTTCGGCAGCGACTCAAGGTTGGTGGTTTACTCGCAATAAGTGGTGGGAGACGCTCTTACTGCTCGTTCTAACCTTTACCTTCTTCCGTCCTGGCTTTTGGTGGGACATGGTCTATCCTGCACAAGAGATAAAGCCGGGTATCGAGTTAAGTGAAGTTGTCGAAGCTCTGCCCGTCGGTGAGGCTGTGCGCCTTGAAGTTGCCGGGGAAACACTTGACGGTCGATACGTAGAAAAAACGGTTAAGTTACCCTTCGATGATAAAGCTGTCGGTGCAGAAGATCGTATCTCTTCTATGGGACTAATGCTTATCGAAGACGAGGGCAAAATGCTGGTTGATATGGTTGAATTCGGCAGCCCAGCCGAAGCATCGGGTATCGACTTCGATTGGGAAATTAAATCTATCGTCCAAAAAGCCGAACGACCAATGAAAGAGTGGGTCTTCGTACCGACACTATTGATCGTTTGCTTGATGGGCTGGAATCAATTACGTCGCGCTCGCAAGGAGCAAGTTAGCGCCTAACAAATATGGCTCAGCAGGAAACGCTGAGCCGATACAAAAAGAGATAAAGAATGTTTAAGCAAATTCTTGTACCTGTAGACCTTAATGACAAAGGATTCAGTGACAAAGCTCTAAACCTCGCAGTGTGGCATGCTAAGCAGTCTGGGGCGCAAATTCATCTTTTAAACGTGCTGCCAGGCATTCATATGTCTATGGTTGCAACATACTTCCCGAAAGATGCTGCCGCACAAATGAAGGCTGACGTGAAGCAGCAATTAAAACAGTTCGCAGACCTGCATGTACCTGAAGAACTCGTCTACAAAACGCATGTGGCGGAAGGCAAAGCGTACTCCACTATCTTGGAATACGCAGAGAAGCTTGGGGCTGATTTAATCGTGATGCCAAGCCATAAGCGCTCGAAGCTCGATAAGGTTGTACTCGGCTCTGTTGCCAGCAAAGTCGTACAAAACTCACCGATCAATGTCTTAGTCGTTAAGCCTCAAGGCTAAGTAAAACAAAGAGTTAAGCATTAAGAAAAATACCTATCACTGCGATAGGTATTTTTTTCTTTACTAAATGAGAATAATTATCAATACTAATTATAGCAAAGAACGAAACACCAATAAGGATACTCTCATGAAAAAGACTCTTAACTTCGCAATGATTCATTTCTTCATCGCATTTAGCGTTGGCTACATTTTAACTGGCGATATCCTTATCGGTAGCTTAATCGCGATGATTGAACCCATGGTCAATACTGTTGCATTCTACTTTCACGAAAAAGCGTGGTTAAAAGTGCCTTCATTGAGAAAGATTGCAAATTCAACCACTATCAAAACCGCTAGCTTTGCCACCGTCCACTTCAGTGTTGCCTTCGGTGTCGCCTACTTACTCACTGGAGACGTATTGGTTGGTAGCATCATGGCGACAATAGAGCCAGCGTGTAACACCATCGCTTACTACTTCCATGAAAAGGTATGGACGCGCAACCACCCTGTTGCCGCTTAAAACAAGCTACAGAGCAAACTTAGACAATGTGTTTGCTGGGTTAAGTGGGATGAAAAACTCATATTGGTGTTGTTCTATGGTTATACTGAGTTTTTCTCCTCTCTCATCCGCTTGCGTCACCTTAGGCGCCTCTACCTGAAACAATGCCGTTAAAGATTGATGGCGCAAATCAATAGGCAGTTGCAGACTAACCCCATTAAACTGCACGCAAGCCGAGGCTAAGCCAAATTGATGAACATCATAATTCAGTTTCACAAGCACCTCACAACCTCCACCGTGATGCCATACCTGTTCAACTTCCACCCTCTCTAAGCGAATGTGACGCATGAATTGCAAGTAAGGCTCAGATAGAATCTCTATCGGCTGTTGCGAATGACCAACATGCTCTCCTAGGCTTTGCTCCTCTTCGAGCAACCAGTCATCTTCCTGCTCCAAAAACAGTAACTCAAGGCGATTACGTCCCTTTTGTAGATAAGGTCGAATATCCTTTCGCATCGTTTGTCGATCGCCAAGACAATCGAATACGGCAACACCATTCACACGAACCTCTGCATAATGAGAGACCTCACTCATTACTAAATCTACAGCGGGCGCAAAGAGTTCTTCATCAAGCTCGATGTCATGCATTAAGTGCCACTCTTGAGCGCTAATCTGCGCCTCGGTGAGATGGGAAGGCAGCACCGAACTCAGTCGTGCGGGAAAGGTGATATCGTCCTGCGGGATCGATAAATCGGTCAGGGGTGAGACTTGCCACCAGCCTGCTAATGATAGCTTCATGCTTTACTTTCTCTCGTCTATGCTGGTCAGTGAGCGTTGACCAACAAAAAAAGCCAGAGTCACTGACTCTGGCCTTCTATTTATAATTATAGGCTTTATTAGCGCTTAGGCGAGATTATGCCAAAGTGAAGCTTATGCCAACAGTTCCTTAGCTGTTTCTACAACATTCTCTGTTGTGAAACCGAACATCTTGAACAGCTCACCAGCAGGTGCTGATTCACCGAATGTTGTCATACCGATAATGCGGCCATCAAAACCAACATACTTGTACCAGTAATCAGCAATGCCTGCTTCTACTGCAATACGCGCTGTTACATCTGATGGTAGAACCGCTTCACGGTAAGCTGCGTCTTGCTTATCAAATGCATCCGTTGATGGCATTGATACTACGCGAACTTGCTTACCTTCCGCCGTCAATTGAGCCGCTGCTTCAACTGCTAGTTCAACCTCAGAACCAGTTGCGATGATGATAAGCTCCGGCTTATCTGCACAATCTTTAAGGATGTATGCACCCTTAGCGATGTTAGCCACTTGCTGTGCATCACGCTCTTGTTGAGCCAGGTTTTGGCGAGAGAAGATCAGTGATGTAGGGCCATCTTTACGCTCAATTGCCAGTTTCCAAGCTACTGCTGATTCAACTTGGTCACATGGACGCCATGTGCTCATGTTTGGTGTTACACGTAGAGAAGCAATTTGCTCAACTGGCTGGTGCGTTGGGCCATCTTCGCCTAGACCGATAGAGTCATGCGTGTAAACCTGAATGTTTTGAACCTTCATCAGTGCAGCCATACGCATTGCATTACGCGCGTATTCCATGAACATTAGGAATGTTGCACCGTATGGTACGAAACCACCGTGTAGTGCAATACCATTCATGATTGCCGTCATACCAAACTCACGTACACCGTAGTGAATGTAGTTGCCGTCAAACTTATCCGCTTCTAGTGATTTAGAGCCAGACCACATGGTTAGGTTTGATGGTGCAAGGTCAGCAGAGCCGCCCATGAATTCTGGTAGCATTTGACCAAACGCTTCTAGCGCATTTTGAGATGCTTTACGCGAAGCAATGTTTGCAGGGTTTGCTTGAAGATCAGCAATGATTTGGTTTGCTTTCTCTTCCCATTGCGCTGGCAACTCACCGTTAGTACGACGCTTGAACTCAGCTGCAAGCTCTGGGTAAGCCGCTTCATAAGCTGCTAGCTTCTCTTCCCAAGCTGATTCTTTTGCATTACCTGCTTCTTTCGCATCCCACTCAGAGTATACGTCTGCTGGGATTTCGAACGGACCGTGTTCCCAACCAAGGAACTCACGAGCCGCTGCAATTTCTTCGTGGCCAAGTGGTGCACCGTGACAGTCATGAGAACCTGACTTGTTTGGTGAACCAAAGCCAATGATGGTTTTAGTACAGATTAGCGTTGGACGTGGATCATTCTTCGCCGCTTCAATCGCTGCATTAATTGCATCACTATCGTGACCATCAACTGCTGGGATAACGTGCCAACCGTAAGCTTCAAAACGCTTAGGTGTATCGTCAGAGAACCAGCCTTCAACTTCACCGTCAATTGAGATACCGTTGTCATCCCAAAATGCAATCAGCTTGCCTAGGCCTAGAGTACCCGCTAGAGAACATGCCTCATGCGAAATACCTTCCATTAGACAGCCGTCACCCATGAAGACATACGTGAAGTGGTCAACAATATCGTGACCTTCTTTGTTGAACTGAGCAGCCAACGCTTTTTCAGCGATAGCCATACCCACTGCGTTAGTAATACCTTGACCTAGAGGACCTGTTGTCGTCTCAATACCTGGAGCGTAACCGTACTCTGGGTGGCCAGGTGTTTTTGAGTGCAATTGACGGAAGTTCTTAAGATCGTCAATTGATAGTTCGTAACCAGACAAATGCAGTAGTGAGTAAATCAGCATTGAGCCATGACCGTTCGAAAGAACAAAGCGGTCGCGGTTTGCCCACTCAGGGTTAGTTGGGTTGTGATTTAGGTGAGAACGCCAAAGAACTTCAGCGATATCAGCCATACCCATTGGTGCGCCTGGGTGGCCAGAGTTAGCTTGCTGAACACCGTCCATGCTAAGAGCACGGATTGCATTAGCTAGATGTTTACGAGAAGACATGTCTGCTCCTGAATGCATTAAGCGAATGAGAAAAGATAAATGAAGCTGCTTCGCAGCGCGGGTATTGTCGCAGAGCGATTCACACTCTGCAAACGTTTACTTGAGTAATTTGAGCTCTATCCAAGCAAATAAGCCTAAAAACCGTAGTGGTTTACGCAAACGTTTGGTTCTAATTAATACTAAAAATCACTTGTAATTCATTTGTTGAAAACTAGAATAGACGTCTAGATGTAGAAACACCTACAGAAAATTTTTGTTAATAGCCGTTTTGCCAACCTTGTGCAGTGAAACACGGCTATGTAGATAGTTAATAAAGTGGAGCTCACATGGCTAAGCACCTATTCACTTCTGAGTCGGTTTCAGAAGGTCACCCAGATAAAATTGCAGACCAAATCTCTGATGCAGTTCTAGACGCAATTCTTGAGCAAGATCCTAAAGCTCGCGTTGCTTGTGAAACTTACGTAAAGACCGGCATGGTAATGGTTGGTGGTGAGATCACAACGTCTGCATGGGTTGATATCGAAGAGCTAACTCGCGAAACCGTTCGTGAAATTGGTTACGTTCACTCTGACATGGGCTTTGATGCTGACTCTTGTGCTGTTCTGAACACTATCGGTAAGCAATCTCCAGACATCAACCAAGGTGTTGATAAAGCGGATCCTAAAGAGCAAGGTGCTGGTGACCAAGGTATCATGTTCGGCTACGCAACAAACGAAACTGACATTCTGATGCCAGCGCCGATCACATACTCTCACCGTCTTGTGCAAAAACAAGCGGAAGTACGTAAGAACGGCACACTACCTTGGTTGCGTCCTGATGCAAAATCACAGGTAACGTTCCAATACGACCAAGGTAAGATTGTTGGTATCGACGCAGTTGTTCTTTCTACTCAACACTGTGATTCAATCTCAACACCTGACCTACGTGAAGCAGTAATGGAAGAGATCATCAAGCCAGTACTGCCTTCTGAGTGGATCAACAAAGAGACTAACTTCTTCATTAACCCAACTGGTCGTTTCGTAATCGGTGGCCCAATGGGTGACTGTGGTCTAACGGGTCGTAAGATCATCGTTGATACCTACGGCGGCGCAGCTCGTCACGGCGGTGGTGCATTCTCTGGTAAAGATCCATCGAAGGTTGACCGCTCTGCAGCTTACGCTGCACGTTACGTAGCGAAGAACATCGTTGCAGCAGGCATGGCTGACCGTTGTGAAATCCAACTTTCATACGCTATCGGCGTTGCTGATCCAACGTCTATCATGGTTGAGACGTTTGGTACTGAAAAAGTATCACACGACATCATCGTTGAAGCGGTTCGCCAAAACTTCGATCTACGCCCATACGGCCTACAAGAGATGCTGAACCTTCTTCAGCCTATCTACAAGAAGACAGCAGCATACGGTCACTTTGGTCGCGAAGAGTTCCCATGGGAAGCGACAGACAAAGCAGCACTTCTACGTGAGTTTGCAGGCATCAAATAAGCCTACATCACCACAAAGAATTCGAAGCCTCAGCCATGCTGGGGCTTTTTTGTGCGACAAAGATTTGAATTTTGGCCAATCCGTGTCGATAGTTATAACACTATGCAAACAAATCGATACCAATGTCGTCATGCATTATTGACTACATCGGTATCGCCATAACAACCTTTTAGCCCATGATTATTTCTTATGATTTGTGCTTAGAGAGAACATAGTCTCTGCATCGACATGATGGTTTGCTGTCCCTTATGCCGCCATGCACCGTATAGATAGAACGGTAGCATTAGGTCGTGTTTCATTCGACCCTGCACCGACTGTTATCAGGTGATTGCGTGAATGTGTCTGCTTACGGCGATAAGCTTTTTCCTGATAGGTAACTAGAACGCATCAAGGAGGACGCATGCCTCGCACCTACAACTCGTCAGATTTCGACACTAAGCAGAAGCAATCTGACCATGAGTACGCTCGCACCATACCGTGCAACACGCTCAGTATCTCTGCTCCCTTTCACTGGTTAGCGCTCGGGCTGAACGATTTTGTTCGTATGCCTATCATTAGTGCCTTCTATGGATTGTGCTTTATGGCGGCCGCCATTGGTATTGTGCTGCTGGTTCAGTGGCAAGGTACTCATCTGGTCATTATGCCCAGTTTGATTGTCTATATGCTCATCGGCCCGTTTCTCGCTCTTGGATTGTACGATGCGAGCTGGCAGCGAGAAAAAGGCCACAAAGCTAGCCTACCCCACTCTATGAAGGCGATTGGTCGCAACTCATCTTCTCAATGGGCATTCGCGGTATTGTTGGCTGTCGCTATGATTTTTTGGATGCGCATAGCCGCTCTGCTTCACGCTATCTACCCTTCTGTGCAAGGGGCTCCCCTCAGTGATTTTCTCCCCTTTTTGGTGATCGGTTCAGTGGTTGGTGCTGTGCTCGCAGCTGTAGTGTTTAGTATCTCAGCCTTTTCGATTCCACTAATGATGGAGCGACGTGTCGATATGATGACAGCCGTGTTCACCAGTGTGAACGCCGTACGCAGCAATATTGGTGCAATGATTGTTTGGGCGGGTATTATTGGCGGCGGTATCCTTCTCGGCTTTGCAACCTACGGTATTGGTATGCTGTTTACTATGCCAATTCTCGGCTACGGAACATGGCATGCCTACCACTCAACAATCAAAAAGAAACATCAACCCTAGATATACAGATTGGGCTTTCGCCCAACTTTAGGTATTCTAGCCCCGAATTTCTTCGGGGCTTTTGTTTTGCTAGATCGTGAACTACAACACCAAACCATCAAACAGGTTGCGCACTGCATTCAGCAAGCTGAGCGCTATTTTGATGTCTCTCTACCACAGCCAAAGATAAGCTATCAGTTACGTGGCAAAGCCGCAGGCAAGGCCTACCTTCAGTTGTGGGAAATCCGTCTCAACCCAGTTCTATTTAGCGAAAACCCAGACGCCTTTATCAACGAGGTGATTCCTCATGAAATCGCTCACTTGCTCTGTTACAAACTGTTTGGTCGTGTGCGACCACACGGTAAAGAGTGGCAAGCTATCATGCTTAAAGTGTTTGGTGTAAACCCAAATACGACGCACTCATTTGATGTTGCTTCAGTTCAAGGGAAAACCTTCCAATATTGCTGCTCTTGTAACGACTATGCGCTCACTATTCGCCGTCATAACAAAGTGCAGCGTCAGCAAGCTGCTTATCGTTGTAGCCTTTGTCATGAGCAGTTGCAGTTTACTGGTAAGCAACTCTCCTAGTACTCTTCGAGAACTCTCCGAACATTTGAGCCTGAAGATAATCCATCACATTTCAACCCCTTGTTTTTTCGTCGCTGCGCAACCATGTTAGACTTAACTCAATATCAATAAGCTAACTTTTGGATACTGCACTATGCGCGTACCTCGAATTTTCCACCCGGAACCTATCCTCACTCTTGGTGAACTTAACTTAAGTGAAGATGCTAGTGGCCACGTTGGCCGCGTGCTACGCATGAAAGAGGGACAACAGGTTCTGTTGTTTGATAACAGTGGCGCCGAGTTTCCAGCAGAGATCGCTGCTGTCAGTAAGAAAAACGTCGCGGTAAAGGTACTAGAGCGTGTTGAGAACAGCATTGAATCACCACTCGACCTGCATCTTGGTCAGGTGATCTCTCGAGGTGACAAAATGGAGTTCACCATTCAAAAGTCTGTGGAGCTTGGCGTAAACAGTATTACTCCCCTTATTTCTGAGCGCTGCGGAGTCAAACTAGACCAAAAGCGTTTTGAGAAGAAGCTAGTACAATGGCAAAAAGTGGCAATCGCGGCATGTGAACAGTGCGGTAGGAATCGCGTTCCTGAGATTCGCCCGATAATGCAACTCGAAGAGTGGTGTAATGAAGAGTTTGATGGTCTTAAATTAAACTTGCACCCTCGCGCTAAATACTCAATCAATACGCTACCGACACCCGTTGAAAAAGTTCGCCTGTTGATTGGCCCAGAAGGCGGGCTATCTAGCGATGAGATTGAGAAAACACGTCACTATAATTTTGAAGAAACGCTGCTAGGGCCAAGAGTATTAAGAACCGAAACTGCCGCCCTAACTGCAATTACAGCCCTACAAGTTCGCTTTGGCGATCTTGGCTAAATGGAGAAAAGAATGATCAAGCTCGGCATTGTGATGGACCCAATTTCGTCCATCAATATTAAGAAAGATTCAAGTTTTGCCATGATGCTAGAAGCGCAGCGTCGCGGTTACGAAATTCACTACATGGAAATGAACGATCTTCACCTTGATCAAGGTGTCGCGATTGCTGATACAAAAGTGCTTGAGCTAAAAGAAGACCCGAACGGCTGGTACGAGTTTAAGTCTGAACAAACGATTAAGCTTGCGGATCTTGATGCAGTATTAATGCGTAAAGATCCACCTTTTGACACCGAGTACATCTACGCGACCTACATTCTCGAGCGCGCAGAAGAAAATGGCGCACTGATCGTCAATAAGCCACAAAGCCTGCGTGACTGTAATGAAAAACTCTTTACGGCGTGGTTCCCTGAACTGACACCGACCACCATCGTGACGCGTAAAGCAGAGAAGATCAAAGCATTCCGTGAAGAGCATGGCGATGTCATTCTCAAGCCTCTTGACGGTATGGGCGGCGCTTCGATCTTCCGCGTGAAAGAAAACGATCCAAACGTCTCTGTGATCATCGAGACACTGACCAACCACGGTCAAAACTACGCAATGGCGCAAACCTTCGTGCCTGATATCAGCAATGGTGATAAGCGTATTCTGGTGGTTGATGGTGAGCCGATGCCATACTGCCTTGCTCGTATTCCAGCAAAAGGTGAGACGCGTGGCAACCTAGCCGCTGGCGGTACGGGAGAAGCTCGCCCTCTGAGTGAGACCGACCTTAAGATCGCTCAAGCAGTCGCACCTACGCTAAAAGAGAAAGGGTTAATCTTTGTTGGCCTTGATGTCATCGGCGACAAGTTGACAGAGATTAACGTAACGAGCCCTACCTGCATCCGTGAGATTGAAGCTGCCTTTGATATCTCTATCACTGGCAAGCTAATGGATGCTATTGAGCGTCGCGTTAAGGCATAAGCACGCATGGCGGCATAATAGGCCGCCATTGATTAGCCCCAACCTATTGGAGTCGCTATGAATTTAACCAACCACTTTTTAGTTGCTATGCCCGGGATGCAAGATCCCTACTTCAAGAACAGTGTGGTCTACATCTGTGAGCATAATGAAGATGGGGCGATGGGTCTCATTATTAATGCCCCAATTGATGTAACGGTAGGCAATATTCTTGAGCAAGCCGAGATCGATCCAGTCCATCCGCAACTCCTGACTGAAAGCCTTGAGCGACCCGTACTCAATGGCGGGCCTGTGGCGGAAGATCGTGGTTTTGTCTTACACAAACCTAAAGACTATTACGAATCGAGCATTCAGATGACTGATGACCTCACTGTTACGACCTCTCGAGATATTTTGACGGTTCTCGGCACTGAGGCTGAGCCCAGTGATTATCTAGTCACCCTAGGCTATTCCGGTTGGACAGCAGGACAACTCGAGGTCGAGCTTGCCGACAACTCATGGCTAACAATTGAGGCCGACTCCGTACTCATCTTCGACACACCAAACAATGACAAGTGGCGCAAAGCCGTTGAAAAGCTTGGAATCGATCCAGCGCAACTCTCAAGTCTTGCTGGCCACGCTTAAACCTCATCAATATAGGAAACCCGATTCGTTATGTCTCGTACAATTATGGGCTTTGATTTTGGCACCAAGAGCATTGGCAGTGCCATTGGTCAGGAGATCACTGGTACCGCCTCGCCGCTTCGCGCCTTTAAGGCTAATGATGGTATCCCAAACTGGGATGACATTGAAAAGTTGATCAAAGAGTGGCAGCCGGATCTGCTTGTCGTCGGATTACCAACCGATTTGCATGGACGTGACTTAGAAACGATTACCCCTAGAGCGAAGAAATTTGCTAACCGCTTGCATGGCCGCTTTGGTTTGCCTGTCGAGCTGCACGATGAACGCCTATCAACTGCCGAAGCTCGTGCTGATCTTTTCAGTATGGGAGGCTACAAAGCTCTTGAGAAAGGCAATATTGACTGTCAGTCAGCCGTGGTCATCTTAGAAAGCTGGTTTGAGGCGCAATGGGGTTAGTGAGTCTGATAACCACCGTAATAGCCGCCAGATAAACTGGCGGCTATTAGCTCGCTATTCCATGTTATTCCATATCTATCTTCACATTAGACAGCGCACCTCCAGAGAACCCCTCTCCACGCTGTGTTTTCAGCATTAAACGCAGATCGTTGGGGGAGTCTGCACTGTGCAGCGCATCCTCTTCATTGATCTTATCCTCCACCACCAATTGATAGAGCGCCTGATCAAAGGTCTGCATTCCAACCTCTTTTGAACGCGCCATCGTAGCTTTAAGTTCATGCAGATCGCCACGACGGATCAGATCGGATACACGTGGGCTGTTGAGCAACACTTCAAACACACCATGACGCCCCTGACCGTTTTTATCACGGATCAACTGCTGGCCAATCACACCTTTTAGGTTCATTGAAAGATCAAACAAGAACTGCTCTCGTTGCTCTTTCGGTATCAAATGTAGAATTCGCTCAAGAGCTTGGTTGGCATTATTCGCATGCAAGGTAGCCATACACAAGTGCCCTGTTTCAGCAAAAGTCATGGCGTACTCCATCGTCTCACGGCTGCGGATCTCACCGATCAAGATCATATCTGGCGCCTGACGCAGAGAGTTTTTGAGTGCGACTTCAAAGCTCTCAGTATCCAAACCCACTTCACGCTGAGTCACAATACAACGTTTATGCTCATGCACAAACTCGATAGGATCCTCTACCGTCAGAATATGCCCTGTTCGATGACTATTTCGATAACCTGTCATTGCTGCCATCGTAGTAGACTTACCCGATCCCGTTGCACCAACCACCAATACCAAACCTCGTTTAGCAATGGAAAGATCTTGCAACACCTCGGGTAGCTTCAGCTCATCAAAAGTGGGGATATTGGTTTCAATTCGGCGAATCACCGCGCCAGGCAGTTCTCTTTGATAGAACGCACTGACACGAAAACGGCCGATATCACGCACAATGGCAAAGTTGGCTTCACGCTGTTGATGATAATCACTACGTCGAGACTCATCCATCATCGACTCTAACAAAGCCAGCACATCTTGCTCACTCAGTTTCTCACCTTGTGCTTTTAGCTCCCCATCGACTCGAAATAGCACAGGAGCTCCCACGGTGATGTAGAGATCCGAAGCTTTATTCTCCAGCATCCCTTGCAGGAAGGTATCGATATTCATTTCTGCAGACGACATAGCAACTCCTTAAAAAATCGGTGCTGAATCGGTTTCAATTTTGCGTGCGACTTCATCAGGATCCACCACACCCTGTGCTAATAGCTGTTTAGAGTTCTGCTCCATCGTTTGCATGCCGTGTGCTGCGCCTGTCTGAATGATCGAGTACATCTGCGCGACCTTATCTTCACGGATCAAGTTACGAATTGCCGGTGTTGCCATCATGATCTCATGACAAGCCACACGTCCGCCTCCAACTCGTTTAAGAAGTTTTTGCGCAATAACGGCACGTAAAGACTCCGAAAGCATCGAACGTACCATGTCTTTATCACTACCAGGGAACACATCAATAATTCGGTCAATCGTCTTGGCTGCTGAACTGGTGTGCAGAGTACCAAACACTAAGTGCCCGGTTTCTGCTGCTGTTAGCGCTAGACTGATCGTCTCTTGATCGCGCAACTCTCCGACTAGAATAACGTCTGGATCTTCACGCAAAGCACTACGCAGCGCATTCTTAAAGCTGTGCGTATCTCGATGCACTTCACGTTGGTTGATCAAACATTTGTTGTTGGTATGCACAAACTCGATCGGATCTTCAATCGTCAAAATATGCTTGTTGTGATTGCGGTTAACATAGTCCACCATCGCAGCAAGTGTCGTCGACTTACCAGAGCCCGTTGGGCCAGTCACCAAGACGAGACCTTTCTCATAATTAGCAATTTTTTCGAACACTTGAGGGGCTTCTAGCTGCTCAAGTGTCGGTATAACCGTGGGTATGGTACGAAATACCGCTGAGCAGCCACGCGCCTGATTGAAGGCGTTAACACGAAAGCGCCCCACATCAGGTAGCTCAAAAGAGAAGTCTACCTCTAACCTTTCTTCGAACTCGCTGCGCTGTGCATCATTCATAATCTCAAACACCAAACGGTGTACATCTGCATGGCTAAAAGCAGGAACACCCAGCTTTCTCACTTCTCCATCAATACGGACCATTGGCGGAACTCCAGCAGAAAGGTGTAGATCTGACGCATTATGCTTTACACTAAAATCCAGTAACTCAGCGATATCCATATAATTTCCTTGGTTTCATAGACTATGAGTAGTATTCAACAAAACATCGAACTTATCACTTCACAAATTAAAAGTGCAGAGCAAAAGTGTGGGCGTGCTCGTGACTCTGTGCAATTGCTGGCGGTAAGTAAAACAAAACCTAATCAGGCAATTCTAGAAGCTGCGCAAGCAGGCCATCAACTGTTCGGCGAAAACTATGTCCAAGAAGGGGTGGATAAAGTCCAGTTCTTCAACCAGAACCACCCTGAATTAGCGATTGAATGGCACTTTATCGGTCCTATTCAATCAAATAAAACACGCCATGTGGCAGAGCACTTTGCTTGGGTTCATACCATTGACCGCGCAAAGACCGCACAGCGCTTGAACGATCAGCGCCCAGAAGGTATGCCCCCTTTGCAAGTGCTATTGCAAGTCAACACCAGTGGCGAATCCTCAAAATCAGGCCTCGATGCAGAGCAAGTATTTGAGCTCGCTGAGTTGATTTCTCGCCTGCCAAACCTCAAATTAAGAGGATTGATGTCAATACCAGCCAATGTGACTGACTATGACTCACAACTGGCAGCCTTCACCGAGCTTGCAGCACTAAAAGACAAGCTCCACGCTTTGTATCCAAGTGTTGATACCCTCTCGATGGGAATGAGTGGGGATATGGAGGCAGCGATTGAAGCAGGTAGCACGATTGTTCGCATTGGCACTGCTATTTTTGGTGCGCGTGATTACGCAAATAAGAGCTAGAGAGAATAATGGAACACAAGAAAATTGCCTTTATTGGCGCAGGTAACATGGCTCGCTCCATCATCGCAGGCCTTAAAGCTAGTGGATACCCAACACAGCTCATCACAGCAACGGCGCCCAGCCAATCGACTCGTGATGCATTAACAAGGGAGTTTGCGGTTAATACCACAACCGATAACGAGCAAGCAGCAAAGCAAGCTGAAGTGGTTGTCCTTGCGGTTAAGCCTCAGATGATGTCTCTGGTTGGCGAGGGCCTACGCGAAGTTGATTTCACCAACAAGCTGGTGATTTCGATTGCAGCTGGTATCAACTGTCAACGATTAGAAGAGATGTTAGGCAGTAAACTTACCCTGGTTCGTGTTATGCCAAACACCCCTTCTCTTGTTGGTGAAGGCATGAGTGGCCTATACGCTCCACAAACGGTATCACAGGAACAGCGCGACTTTGCCCACCAACTAATGCAAGCGGTTGGCGAAGTATGCTGGGTCGAACAAGAATCAGGAATCAACAATATCATTGCAGCAGCTGGGAGCTCACCTGCCTATTTCTTCCTCTTTATGGAAGCGATGCAGAAAGAGGCGATTGCTCAAGGCTTTACGCCAGAGACCGCGCGTTTACTTGTGCAGCAGTCAGCACTGGGGGCGGCCAAGCTTGTGGCGGCAAAACCGGAGCTAGAGCTCGCGACCCTGCGTGAACAAGTGACATCCAAAGGCGGTACTACCGCAGAAGCGCTGCGCACCTTTAACCAATCTCAGCTTTCAGATATTGTATCGAAAGCGATGCGTGCAGCCGTTGCTCGCGCAGAAGAAATGGAATCATTATTTTAAAACTCAACACTCTCTGCTGCTTTAGGACGAGACTGTTATTGCTGTAAGGGCTAACTATGAACTCAATGAGTTTTCTAATTTCTACACTCTTCGACCTTTATATCATGGTCGTTATTCTGCGCATTTGGTTACAAGCCACTCGTGCGGATTTCTACAATCCATTTTCACAATTTATCGTTAAAGCGACACAACCGGTCGTTGGTCCGCTGCGTCGAGTGATTCCATCCATTGGTAGCCTAGATTTAGCCACCCTAATCTTTGCCTATGTTCTTTGTGTCATCAAATTTGTCGCACTTGTTATGCTTGCCTCGAAAGGCGCGATGGCATTCAGCCTTGATTACCTTTACCTAGGATTCCTGTCTCTGGTCAAAGCAGCAGGTGGCCTACTGTTCTGGGTTCTACTATTGCGCGCCATTTTGAGCTGGGTAAGCCAAGGCCGTAGCCCTATCGAGTATGTTTTCCATCAACTGACTGAGCCAATGCTGGCTCCTATCCGTCGTATCATCCCGGCGATGGGTGGCTTTGATTTCAGTGTATTAGTGCTATTTATCGTCTTGCAGTTTGCCAACTTCTTAATGGGTGATTTAATCGGGCCAATCTGGTTCAGACTATAATGACGCAAGCGGCATGGCTTGATGGCGAAGACCTTCTTCTCCGGTTGTATATTCAGCCAAAAGCAAGCCGAGACGCCATTGTCGGGTTACATGGTGAAGAGTTAAAAATAGCTATCACCGCCCCACCCGTCGATGGCAAAGCGAATGCACATTTGACCAAATACCTTGCTAAACAGTGCAAGGTATCTAAAGGCTCAATCAGTATTGAGAAAGGTGAGTTAGGTCGGCACAAGCAAGTGCGAATTAGCTCTCCGAGCCAACTACCCAAAGAGATTAAAGCCATCCTATGATGGCTTTTTTCATATATAAATCCAATCAACGCTAATCTAGGAGAGATAAGATGAAACGCTGGATAGGACTCCTTCTCTGCGCACTATTTACCAGCTCAGCAGTGGCGGGGCAATTCAAGACCTTTAAAGACGTTGAAGTGCACTACGCTGCCTTTAACTCGACCTTCCTCACACCCAAAGTCGCTCGCAGCTATGACCTAAAACGCAATGGTTATTCCGCGATACTCAATATTAGTGTGTTGGACAACGCCTCTCTTGGAAAACCGGCTACCACGGCCAAACTATCAGGCAGCGCGAAGAATCTTATCGGGCACAGTAAAAATCTGACTTTTCGAGAAGTGAAAGAGGGAGATGCGATATACTATCTAGCAGAGTTCTCCATCAGCAATGAAGAGACACTCACGTTTACCATTGATGTAGACAGTGGCAATAAAGGCACTGGAAAGCTGACCTTTACCCAGAAATTTTATGTAGAAGAGTAGTTTGAGTAGATCATGAAAAAAATCGTATTAGCAACGGGCAACCAAGGTAAGGTTCGTGAAATGGCAGACCTTCTGTCTGACTTTGGTTTTGAGGTGCACTCACAAAATGAATTTAACGTCTCTGACGTGGCCGAAACTGGCACAACCTTCATTGAGAATGCGATTATTAAGGCGCGTCATGCCGCCAAAGAGACCGGTTTAGCTGCTATTGCCGATGACTCAGGTTTAGAGGTGGATTTCCTCAAAGGTGCACCGGGTATTTACTCGGCTCGCTACGCGGGTGAAGGTGCTTCAGACCAAGAGAACTTAGAAAAACTACTTGAAGCCATGAAAGGGGTACCAGAAGCTGAGCGTACTGCTCGCTTCCACTGTGTATTGGTTCTAATGAAGCATGAAAATGACCCGACACCCGTTGTTTGTCACGGTAAATGGGAAGGTCGAATTCTAGAGCAAGCTGAGGGTGAAAATGGCTTTGGCTATGACCCTATTTTCTTTGTTCCTGAAGACAACTGCTCGTCTGCTCTGCTTGAACCAGCACGTAAAAAGCAGTTATCACACCGCGGAAAGGCACTGAAAGCCCTGTTTGCTGAACTGTCAAAGTAACTTACTTATGACTCAACTCATTCCACCAGCACTCAGCCTATATGTACACATCCCATGGTGTGTACAAAAGTGCCCCTATTGTGATTTCAACTCACATGCCCAAAAAGCCGATATTCCAGAGCAAGAGTACATTCAAGCTCTACTGGAAGACTTAGACACCGATATTGATAAGTATGCCCTACATGCAACGCCAAGGCCCTTACATTCGATCTTTATCGGTGGCGGCACGCCGAGCCTGATTTCACCCCAAGGTATCCAATCTTTACTCCAGGGAATCGAAAAACGCATCCCGTTTAAATCGGATATCGAGATCACCATGGAAGCTAACCCTGGCACCGTTGAGGCAGAGCGATTTGCTGGCTATCAGCGTGCTGGCATCACCCGCATCTCTATCGGAGTGCAGAGCTTTGAGCAAGATAAGTTGGAGCGTCTAGGGCGAATACATGGCCAGCAAGAGGCAGTTAACGCGGCACACTTGGCACATAATATTGGGCTCAACAGTTTTAACCTAGATCTCATGCATGGCCTACCTGACCAATCAGTCGAGCAAGCGTTAGCTGATCTCGATAAGGCGATTGAGTTAGCACCGCCACATCTTTCTTGGTATCAGCTGACAATTGAGCCGAACACCATGTTCTACTACAAAACACCAGCACTGCCTGATGACGATGATTTGTGGGATATTTTTGAGTTAGGCCATGAGAAGCTAAGACAAGCGGGCTACGTACAATACGAGATTTCGGGTTACAGTAAGCCTGGCTATCAATGCCAACATAACCTTAACTATTGGCGCTTTGGTGACTATCTGGGGATCGGTTGCGGCGCTGCCGGAAAAATCAGTTTCGCTGACGGGCGAATTGTCCGCACCACCAAGATTAAGCACCCGCGTGGATACCTGAGTGCCTACCAGAATCTCACCAAGCCCTATTTATCAGACGAACAACTCGTTGCTAATGAAGATCGCCCGTTTGAGTTCTTTATGAACCGCTTTCGCTTGATGGAATCCTGTCCCAAGCACGATTTTATCGATACAACAGGGTTAGGGTTTGAGGCTATTCAAGACACCATTAACTGGGCAATAGAGATGGGCTACCTCTCAGAGACCGATACACACTGGCAGATCACGGAGAAAGGGAAGTTGTTTTTGAATGATTTGTTGGAAGCGTTTATGACTGAGTGAGGGGAGTTGAAGGTTGAAGGTTGAAGGTTGAAGGTTGAAGGTTGAAGGTTGAAGCAGATTATCGGCTTTGGTTTTAATTTTGGAGTACAGAATTCAGAGTACAGAGGTGCTCGCATTTAAGCTTCTGTATTCTGAAATCTGTACTCTTCTTTTCCTTTTTCCTTCTACCTCTGGGCAACGCCCGTCCCTTTTCTTCTTCTAAAAAATCGAACGCCCAATACGCTCAGACAACAGCTCCAGCGCTTTCGTGCCCGCTAACGAGTTGCCTGACGCATCTAGCTCTGGAGACCAGACTGCAATTGTCATCTCCCCCGGTACAACGGCAATAATCCCACCGCCGACACCTGATTTACCCGGCATACCGACACGGTAAGCAAAATCACCCGCCCCATCGTACAAACCACAAGTTGCCAACAAAGCATTAAGCTGCTTGGTTTGAGTTGGTGTAATGATCTGCTTTTGGGTCTGTACTGATACCCCTTTATTCGCCAAATAGCTGAATGTTTTAGCCAGATCAGCACAACTCATTTTTAACGCACAAGCGTGGAAGTAGTTGTTCAACACCGGAATCACTTCATTGCTAAAGTTACCAAATGAACGCATCAAATAAGCAATCGCAGCATTGCGGTCACTGTGTAGCATTTCGGAGGCTGCAACCACTTTGTCGTAGACAATATGGCTATCTCCCGATAGCTGACGCACAAACTCGAGTAGGTGCTGGCGAGGCGCAGATAAGCGTGACTGCAACAGATCAGCAACCACAATGGCGCCAGCATTGATAAATGGGTTACGAGGGATCCCCTGCTCCATTTCTAGCTGGATCATCGAGTTAAACGCTTGACCGGAAGGCTCTTTACCCACGCGAGACCAGATCTCTTCTGGCTGGTACAACACCATGGCCAGAGTCAAACTCAACGCCTTTGAGATAGATTGAATAGAAAAGCCTTCGTCTGCATCGCCTGCTGTAATCAACTCACCTTGATTAGTGAACACAGCAATACCCAACTTAGTCGCTGGGATGCGTGCCAAAGCGGGTATATAGTCAGCGACTTTTCCATTACCGATTAATGGGCGAACTTCATCTAAGACAGAGTCAAGAATCTCTTGAGTGGGCATCATTACTTTCCATCCAAACAAAAAAGAGCCAGCATATTGCTGGCTCTAGTAAACACGAATGCTCGCGATTTACGCTTTTACAGCAACAATAATATTGCGATTAATCGACTGGTCAACTCGGTGTAAATAACCGGTAAATGGCGCTTCGTCCATCACCTTCCAGCCTTGTGATTCAAACAGTTGCGCGAGGTCTTTCCATTTAAGAGTAAACTCATTAAAAGATAGCACTACCGCACCATTTTTCTTCAACACCTTTTTCCAAGCGGGTAAAGCCTCAGCTAACAACTCATTCGGGCTTCGATTGAGCTTATTGTCTTTGGCGTTCTTACTACCGTGCTGAACACCATAAGGAAGATCCGAAACCATCACGTCTACAGAGTTCTTCTTAACCACTAGATCCGCTTTGCGCGTATCTGCGGAATAAAGCTTCATCGACTGACTTTCCCCTACTGCAAAGGCTTCTTTACTCGCTGCCGCATCAAGCACAAAGCCATCAGCAACCTTTTTGCCTTCTACCGTGCGTTTATCTTTACCCGCCTTGTGCTTAAAGCGGCCATTTTTCATAAACTTCACAATGAAGGTTTGGATCTCTTGAACCCATTTGGCATTGATCTCTACACCAACAACATTCATCCCTTGGATCAAACCTTCATATAGGGTGGTGCCTTTACCACACATTGGATCCATCAAAGTGATTGTACTGCTATCAGTTTGAGCGGCGCTAGCCCCAAGGTTGACCATCAAGCGAGTAAACTGCTCATTGGTTTTGCCTGTGTAACGCAAAATCTGACTCATGCTTTCAGGGAACGTATTGTAAGCAGGTGGCGTCAGCGGCTTTAACAAGCCACCATCAACCACTTCAAACAGCGCATAGTAGATTGATGATGCCGCGATCTTTTTCATCTGCTCAGGCGTTAACGCCTCTTTGCAAGAAAAAACAATTGCCGCAGGCAAACCGACTTGCTGATCTTCAATACGAAATAGCTCTACACCCTCTGCCAACAGCATTGCGTGTAGCTCTGAGCGAGCAATTTCAAGCGCGCTGTCGAAATAGATACGGTTGTGACCTGGATTTGCCAGAATCGCATACAACGACATGTCTCCCCCTATTATGCAGTACGCTTGAACTTAATATCCCACACGCCATGGCCTAAACGATGGCCACGTGCCTCAAACTTAGTCAACGGACGATCATCTGGACGCGGAACAAAGTCACCGTCAGTCGCAGTGTTGGCAAAGCCTGGAGCTTCATTCATAACTTCAATCATATGCTCGCCATAGTTTTCCCAGTCTGTTGCCATGTGAAAAATACCCTGCTCAGGGATCAGCTTGGTGCGTACCATTTCAGCAAAGTCTAACTGAACGATACGACGCTTGTGGTGACGCTTTTTGTGCCACGGGTCTGGGAAGAACAGTTGCAGCGTGCTTAGGCTGCTTTCTGGAATCATGTTAGCAAACACTTCAACCGCGTCATGACACATAACGCGCAAGTTAGTTACACCTGCATCACGCGCATCAGCAAGACACGCACCAACACCTGGGCTATGAACTTCGATACCGATGAAGTTTTTCTCTGGCGCATTCTTAGCCATTTCAACCAGTGACGCACCCATACCAAAGCCGATTTCCAGAACAACAGGGTTGTCGTTACCAAATACTTCTTTCCAATCGAGAAGCTTTTCTTGGTAATCAATACCCATTGTTGGCCAACACTCATTCATTGCGTTTTCTTGGCCTTTGGTTAGACGACCTTCGCGACGCACAAAGCTACGTACTTTGCGGATCAACTTGCCATCTTCATTGTATTCGTTAGTGGTCACTTCACTCATGGTTTATGCCTGTTCAAAATGCGCTCAAATCAAAGGGATTGTGATTATCCAAAGAATCGCTACAGGTGCAAGTATTATCGACCTTACAACGCGGTTATCCTCCAAATAACCACAAAAAAAGTCCGATTTACATCTCTCGCCTGACGTGATTCAATTTTGCGCTAATTATAGACTGAAATTACAGAGCTTGATGTTGTGACTCCTTTTGCCCAAGCCATTTTAGAGTGGTATGAACTTTATGGCCGTAAAGAGCTGCCTTGGCAGCAAAACAAAACGGCTTATAGCGTTTGGCTGTCTGAAATCATGCTACAACAGACCCAAGTAGCCACTGTCATACCCTATTACCATCGATTCCTTGAAAAGTTTCCAACCGTGGTTGACCTTGCCAAAGCCCCACAAGATGAGGTGCTTCACCTATGGACTGGGCTGGGTTATTACGCACGTGCAAGAAACCTCCACAAAGCCGCACAGCTTGTTGTCAGGGAACATAATGGCGAATTTCCACTCGATATAGAGCAACTTAATTCCCTACCGGGTATAGGCCGCTCCACTGCCGCCGCTATATTGTCATCGGTTTATCAACAACCGCATGCCATCTTAGATGGCAACGTGAAGCGCACACTTGCTCGCGCATTTGCAATAGAGGGGTGGCCCGGAAAGAAAAGTGTCGAGAATCAACTGTGGCAATATGCCGAACGGCACACTCCAGCACACAATGTCGATAAATATAACCAAGCAATGATGGATATGGGGGCGATGGTTTGCACTCGCTCAAAACCTAAATGCAGCTTGTGTCCTGTTACAGACCTATGCCAAGCAAAAGCGCAAGGGAACCCACAGGACTACCCCGGAAAAAAACCAAAAAAAGACAAGCCGATTAAAGAAACATGGTTTGTTATGGTTTATCACCAAGGTGAAGTTTGGCTTGAGCAGCGCCCCCAAACAGGCATTTGGGGTGGGTTGTTTTGTTTCCCGCAATCTGAGCAACCAGAGACTTCAAGCGTGGCGGAGCGTCTTGGCATCACAGATAACGACATTTCAACACAGAGCACTCTGGTCGCTTTTCGTCATACGTTCAGCCATTACCACTTAGATATCACTCCTGTGCTCATCGAGTTGAAGCAACAACCCAATGTGATCATGGAAGCTAACCAAGGTCTCTGGTATAACTTATCTCAACCAAAAGAAATCGGATTAGCCGCTCCAGTAAAGCTGTTATTGGAAAGCCTACCGTTTGAATTAAAACACAAGGAGTCACTATGAGCCGCACCGTTTTATGTGCTCGACTAAAACAAGAGTTAGAAGGGATGGATTTCCAACTGTATCCAGGAGAGCTTGGAAAACGTATCTTCGACAACATTTCAAAGCAGGCTTGGGGTGAGTGGCAAAATAAGCAAACCATGCTTATTAACGAAAAGAAACTCAATATGATGGACCCAGAGCATCGTAAACTGCTGGAAACCGAAATGGTTAACTTCTTGTTTGAAGGCAAAGATGTTCACATCGAGGGCTACACCCCACCTTCTGAATAATTAGGTTCAAAATTACTTTTTCCAATGACATCATGTCGCTCGACTGGTGTCATTGTTGTTTTTAGGGAAATATGAAAAAAATCGCCATTTTTTTGCTCGCAGCGCTCTCTGTTGGTTGCAGTCGTGAGTTTGTCGAGAGCTTATATGATGTCAATTATGAGCCGACTAACCGCTTTGCTAACAATCTAGCTGAGTTGCCTGGGCAGTTCGAGAAGGATACTCGCGCACTGGACGCCCTAATCAGTAGCTTTTCCGGCAATATTGAAAAGCGCTGGGGCAGTAATGAAATTAAGGTTGCAGGCAAAAGTAACTACGTCAAATATATCGATAACTACTTGAGTCGCGCCGAAGTTAACTTTGATCGTGGCACGATAATCATTGAGACAGTATCTCCAACAGATCCGGAAGCACATCTGAAAAATGCCATTGTCACGACGCTTTTGACCCCGGACGATCCAGCCAATGTCGACCTTTTCTCATCACGTGACATTCGACTCGAAGGACAACCATTCCTATACCAGCAGGTTGTTGACCAAGATGGAAAATCCATTCAATGGTCTTGGCGAGCCAACCGTTTTGCCGACTACCTTGTCGCCAACAAAATGAAGACCAAGAGTGTTGATTACAAGAAAGCCCACTATGTAGAAATTCCGATGGTGGAGAACCAGGTAGAGATCCGCAGCTACAAATACGCCGACATCGTGCGTCAAGCATCGAAAAAATACGATATCCCTGAAGATCTAATCTACGCCATCATCAAGACAGAAAGTAGCTTTAACCCTTATGCAGTAAGCTGGGCAAATGCCTATGGCTTGATGCAAGTTGTGCCAAAAACCGCAGGCCGTGATGTATTTAAGCTAGTAAAGAATAAGCCGGGTGAGCCGTCACCTGAATACCTATTCGACCCTGTGAAGAACATTGATACCGGTACCGCTTACTTTTATATCTTGAAAAATCGTTACCTAAAGTCGGTCAATCATCCACTCTCTCTTGAGTACAGCATGATCTCGGCTTACAACGGTGGCACGGGTGGCGTGCTCAATACATTTGACAAAAATAGCCGCTCAAACGCGATGACTCGCTTAAATTCGTTACAGCCGAACCAAGTTTATTGGGCGCTAACCAATAAACACAACAATGCAGAAGCGCGTCGTTACCTAGAAAAAGTGACAAATTTCAAAAAGGAATTTAACGCGGGTAAAAACATTTAGCGACATTTGATTAAAAAAGCAGCCAACGCAGCACTTTTTCCTAATTATTGAAAAAAGTGGTTGACGTAAAGGCTTAAAATCCGTTTAATAGCGCTCCGTTGCCCGGATAGCTCAGTCGGTAGAGCAGAGGATTGAAAATCCTCGTGTCGGTGGTTCGATTCCGCCTCCGGGCACCACAATTTAAAATTGTTGGTGCATTGCACTAACAATTGGTTAAAAGAATACAGTGTGCCGACTTAGCTCAGTAGGTAGAGCAACTGACTTGTAATCAGTAGGTCACCAGTTCGACTCCGGTAGTCGGCACCATTCTTTTGCCTCGATAGCTCAGTTGGTAGAGCAGCGGATTGAAAATCCGCGTGTCGGTGGTTCGACTCCGCCTCGAGGCACCATTATTTGGTGTTAAGATTAAACGCTTAACCAAGTAATTCCCCCTTAGTTCAGTTGGTAGAACGGCGGACTGTTAATCCGTATGTCGCAGGTTCGAGTCCCGCAGGGGGAGCCATTTACAATTGAAATGATTTTTGTCGTTTCATATAGAGTGAAGAGATTATCTCTTCAAACAAAGATTTAGTGTGCCGACTTAGCTCAGTAGGTAGAGCAACTGACTTGTAATCAGTAGGTCACCAGTTCGATTCCGGTAGTCGGCACCATTTCTTTGCCTCGATAGCTCAGTTGGTAGAGCAGCGGATTGAAAATCCGCGTGTCGGTGGTTCGACTCCGCCTCGAGGCACCATTATTTGGTGTTAAGATTAAATGCTTAACCAAGTAATTCCCCCTTAGTTCAGTTGGTAGAACGGCGGACTGTTAATCCGTATGTCGCAGGTTCGAGTCCCGCAGGGGGAGCCATTTTTAAAGCCCTAGTCTTCGGACTGGGGCTTTTTCGTTTCTACCTTCTACCTTCTACCTTCTACCTTCTACCTTCTACCTTCTACCTTCTACCAAATTATCCATCAAATCACTCAAGACCAACCCAACAATTCACCACCCAAATAACAAACCACTTAATATCCTACCAACCTCAAATTCACACTCTTTACATCTAGATAAAACTTATTTTGTGTCGTAAATTTACATTCGGTAATTCCTATGACTTCTTTATGGTTCCCTCGACCTCAAGAAGCAGAAACAACACATACTCCACCCCCAAAAATACAAACTAGCGGCAGCAGACATCAACCGTGCACGCTATTGGTAGTAAAATAATGAAACTAAAAACTCAAACTTATCTCCTTTCGGGAGCTATTTTATTTGCACTCATCGCGGTTACTTTAACCGGACTTTTCACTTTGCGTATGGCTAGCAATCAAGACAATGCCACTCGCGTAACAGAACTCTTTCGCAGCACTTACTCAACGCTGGTCGAAATAGAAAAGATGGCACGTCGTGGTGACATGAGCGAACAAGAAGCCAAGCAGTTCGCGACACAAATACTTCGCTCTAATGTCTACAATGACAGTGAGTATGTGTATATCGCAGATGAAGACATGCAGTTTATCGCCGCGCCTTTAGACCCTGAGTTGCATGGCACGAGTTTTCATGACTTCAAGGACGGTAACGGGCGCAGTGTTGCGGATATCCTGTTGCGTGCCATTCATTCAACATCCAGTGGTATTGCTGAATACGAATGGACACAGCGACAACCTGACGGCTCTGTAGAAGTGAAGCACTCTATCGCTCAACGAACGCCAGATTGGGGATGGGTAGTCGGCACTGGCATCGGGTTTGATGAGGTTAATGCTCGCTTTTGGGAAACCGCGCGCTGGACACTCTCACTTTCTCTTGTGATTGCCGCAATTATCTCTGCGATTTTTGTTCTCGCGATTCGTCGCACACTGAACCTACTCGGTGGTGAGCCGGATGATGTGCGTCAAGCCGTGCAGGCAGTAGCCAAAGGTGACATTCAGGCCTCATTTGATGAAATAGCGCCCAAGGGAAGTATCTATGAATCCGTTCAACATATGAGTGTTTCACTTGCTGGGCTTGTCTCCAACTTAGAAACATCAATGCATGCCCTACGCGATGAGTTAGGAAATGTTGAGAACCGCTCTGCAAGCCTCGCACAGCTAACGGATACTCAACAGCAATCTACGGCAATGATCGCCACAGCCATGACTGAGATGGCCTCATCGGCGAACAACGTAGCGGATTCCGCAAGTGAAACGGCCCACAATACTGACGAAGCAGACAAGCAGAGTCGAGCAACTCAAGCACTCATTCATAATACCGTCGATAATATTGAAGGCCTTGCCTCTCAGCTCGGCGCAGCCAGTCAAGCGGTTGCAGAGCTTGATAACAACGTTAACGATATCGTGAAGGTTCTTGATGTTATCGGTGATATTGCTGAACAAACTAATTTATTGGCCCTTAACGCGGCTATTGAAGCTGCCCGAGCGGGTGAGCAAGGTCGAGGCTTTGCTGTGGTTGCAGACGAGGTACGTAACCTAGCAGGGCGCACTCAAGATAGCACCAAAGAGATCCAACTGATGATCAACAACCTTCAAGAGGGCTCGCGCAATGCGATCGGTACGATGGATATCTGTGCTGAAACGAGCCAAAGCACTGTCACCGTCTCACAGAATGCATCTGAAGCTCTACAACAAGTCGTTAGCGCTTTAGAAAATATCACCGGTATGAGCCACCAGATTGCAACCGCAGCCGCAGAGCAGACCCAAGTGAGCGATGATATTTCACAGCGAATCAATATGATTGAAGACAGTGGCAATGAGCTCAACAGCGTAGTTTCAAATACTTATAACAGCACACAAACGCTAGCGGCTCTCGCTAACGAGCTAGAAAACTGGGTAGCAAAATTCAACGTACAAAAATAGCAGTTAGGTATTGAGCCAAAAGTAACCTTAAAAGCACGCTTAAATGCGTGCTTTTTTGATCCTTTAATTCGATTTGAGTGTATTTTAAACAGACCATAAGCCTTTAAAGCGCAGTCTCTAGTGATTTTAAATAGTAAAAATGGCTACCCAAGTATAGAAAATCATCAAACGGTATTTTTTTTGCATTTTTGTATTGACCTAAAACTCGAAAAACCGTTTAATACACCCCGTCGCCCGGATAGCTCAGTCGGTAGAGCAGAGGATTGAAAATCCTCGTGTCGGTGGTTCGATTCCGCCTCCGGGCACCACAATTTCTTAATTGTTGGTGCTTTGCACGAACAGTTAGTAAAAGAATATAGTGTGCCGACTTAGCTCAGTAGGTAGAGCAACTGACTTGTAATCAGTAGGTCACCAGTTCGACTCCGGTAGTCGGCACCATTCTTTGTTCCCCCTTAGTTCAGTTGGTAGAACGGCGGACTGTTAATCCGTATGTCGCAGGTTCGAGTCCCGCAGGGGGAGCCATATACAATTGAAATGATAACTATCGTTTCATAAAAATGAAGAGTTACATCTTCAACTAAAGATTTAGTGTGCCGACTTAGCTCAGTAGGTAGAGCAACTGACTTGTAATCAGTAGGTCACCAGTTCGACTCCGGTAGTCGGCACCATTCTTTATTCCCCCTTAGTTCAGTTGGTAGAACGGCGGACTGTTAATCCGTATGTCGCAGGTTCGAGTCCCGCAGGGGGAGCCATATTGAAGAAACCGTATCCTTGGATGCGGTTTTTTTTCGTCTTGAATCTGTAAATACTACTACCTACCTTGAAGCTTACCTCCCTTCAACTTTCAACCTCCAACCTTCATTATTTCTAAACCACAGGCAAAAAAAAGCAGAAGCACCAGCGTACTTCTGCTCATCAAATCTATCGCTAGCTGAGGTTAAGCTTTCGCTTCAATGCCTTCTGCTTTGTTGCGCTGCGCAACTTCTTCATTTAGCGCTTCTAGCTTATTTTTCATCTCAGTGCGGCATATTTCAGCCAACTGACGAACATCGCCCTTCTCGTAGCCCTCTGAGCTGATTGGAGGCAACATTTCAACAATAACATGACCATTATTCCAACGGTTAAGCTTGATGCCATCCGTTGAGCTACACACTATTGGAATGATCGGTAACTCTGCACCAATCGCAGCATGAAAGGCCCCTGTCTTGAAAGGCAATAAGCCGCGACCGCGAGAGCGAGTACCCTCTGGGAACATCCAAACCGATACATCGCTGCCTTTCATCTTATTGATGACCTGATCAATCGTGCCTACCGCTTTAGAGCGGTTAGCGCGGTCAATAAGAATGTTGCCGCTCAGCCAGTATAGCGGACCAAGCAATGGCATCCAGGCAATACTCTTCTTACCCACCGTGACAACTTTCGGCGTTACCGCTGAAGATACAGTAAACATATCCCAGTTGTTCTGGTGGTTAGCAACATAGATGTGCTGACCGCGTGAGTAGGCATCTTCAGGGATACGTAGCTCCAACTTGAAGCCGAAAAACGGGGCCATTTTGTGAAACAAACGACCAACTTTAAATACATTTTTGGGATTACGTGGGCTCAACAAACAGTAACCACACCCAAAAATAAACATGACCACTGCAAACACTGCAACAGCGAAAATACGAAATAGTGCGACCATTACTCTCTCCAGGCACAACACGAAGAAGCCGAAACTAGGTTTCGGCTTCATACATAAAACTTAAGCGTTATCGCCTTGGTTGCCACTCTGGGCGACACGGGTGATATTAGCACCTAGTGCAGATAGCTTATCTTCAATTTTTTCATAGCCACGGTCGATATGGTAGATACGATCAACGAAGGTCTCACCTTGTGCGATACAACCTGCAATCACCAAGCTAGCAGACGCGCGCAGATCGGTCGCCATCACTTGAGCGCCACTCAGGCTCTCAACATCGCCACAAACAACTGTGTTGCCTTCAATCTCCGCTTTTGCGCCCATACGCATCAGCTCAGGTACATGCATAAAGCGATTCTCAAAAATGTTTTCAGTGATGATGCCACCACCTTTTGCCATCATGTTCAACAAAGTGAACTGAGCTTGCATATCCGTTGGGAAGCCTGGGTGTGGTGCAGTGCGAATACTAACTGCTTTTAGTTCACGCCCCGTCATATCAACACTAATCCAGTCAGAGCCCGTCTCAACGTTAGCACCAGCCTCTTCCAACTTAGCCAAAACCGCCTCTAGAAGATGAGCGTGTGTGTTGCGACATACCACTTTGCCACCCGACACGGCAGCGGCCACAAGGAAAGTACCTGTTTCAATACGATCAGGAACAACAGAGTGTTTACCGCCACCAAGGCGCTCAACACCTTCGATAGTGATGGTGTCTGTACCCGCACCGGTTACCTTCGCGCCCAAAGCGTTAAGGAACTCAGCTGTATCAACAATCTCAGGCTCACGAGCCGCATTGTCTAATACCGTTGTACCCTCAGCGAGTGTTGCTGCACACATAACGGTAATCGTCGCGCCTACACTCACTTTATCCATCACAACATGCGCGCCTTTTAGGCGACCATCAACACTGGCCTTCACATAGCCGTCTTCTAAAACGATTTTTGCGCCTAGCTGCTCAAGGCCAAAGATGTGCAGGTCAACCGGACGCGCACCGATAGCACAGCCGCCCGGTAGTGAAACCTGACCATGACCAAAACGAGCCACTAGTGGACCAAGTGCCCAGATAGACGCACGCATCGTTTTTACTAAGTCGTACGGCGCACAGTATTCATTGATGCCACTCGCATCAACATGAACTGAACCATTACGCTTCACTTTCGCACCTAAACGCGAAAGCAGTTCCATCGTAGTGTCGATGTCACGTAGCTTAGGCACATTAGCGACTTCAACAGGCTCTTCCGCAAGAATGGAAGCAAATAAAATAGGCAGCGCAGCATTCTTTGCGCCAGAAATGGTCACTTCACCACTTAGTGGTTTATCAGACCCAATAACTCGAAACTTTTCCATTGTAAACCTTATAGTGACATCAACTTCTTATCACGCGCCCACTCTGCAGGAGTGAAAGCCTTGATAGAAACAGCATGAATGTCATTGCGTTGGATATATTCCATAAGAGGTCCGTAGATCAGTTGCTGCTTTTTGACACGGCTCATGCCATCAAAGCAAGTATCAACAGCGATAACTTCGTAATGGCTCCCCTCGCCTTTTACATGCACTTCCTCTAATTGCAACGCGTCTGTTAACAGCTGCTGTACTTTTGCACTATCCACAATTCACCTCTAAATCTAATTCTGTATATGTTTCGCGAGCAGTTTGTCTACATTGCTCAAGCGAAAGAGTGTACCCAATTCTTTAGGCACAAAAGAGAGCATTATATGGCAATTTTCCGTTTTTGCATGCTCAATTAAGTGGATTAACATCACCATCCCGGCCGAATCCACTCGCTTTACCCCACTTAGGTCAATGGAACAGGTATTTTGAGACGGTTTCCACACCTCTAACGACTGCCAAAGACTAGGGACAGTGTGTCTATCTAGCTTGCCCTCAAAGCGAATGACATCACCTTCAAGTGATACGATTCCCACATCACTTCTCCACTTTCTTGATAGGGAGTTTCGCCTGTCTTGCTAGCTCCTCAGTGACTGCAGGCAATCCTTGGCGGCGAACTTCACCTAACCATTCTGACTGCTTGCTCGACAGCAGGCTAACCCCTTCTGCGATAATATCGAAAGCTGCCCAATCTCCGTTTTTCTCTTTGCGCAGCTTAAATTCAAGCTGAATATTTGGGTTAGGCGCATCTAATATCGTCACTTTTACCCCAGTAATTCTCTCTGAGTCTGTAAGCGTTGGCGGCGCACCAAATTGAACCTTTTGTTGGCTATATTGGGTAAGAACCTGAGCGTAAGACGCCACCATGTAATCTTTGAACGCTTCAATAAACGCCAATACATCCTCTCTAGAGTTCTTTTTCACCTCTGAACCAAGGAGCTTCAAAGCGCTGTAGCGATAATTTACATAGGGCAACAACTCCTCTTCCACAATGACTTTTAAATGGTTCGGATCATTTTCAATTTGAGCCTGATCTTGACGTAGACGCTCAAACGATTGATCAGCTACAATCACAATCATTTGATATGGGTCTTTACGGTCAACCTCTTGGGCCCAAACCCCAAAGCTCGACATGCAAACTAAAACCGCCGCTAGTAATACTCTCATCTCCCCTCCTCGCTATGACTCGTCGCCACCGACCCGATAGATCATCTGCCCGATCAAGTCTTCAAGCACCAAGGCTGATTTTGTATCTTCGATAAGATCGCCATCCCCCAGCATCTCTTCATCATCAAACACAAAACCAGGCACTAAACTCAAATACTGCTCACCAATCAACCCTGATGTCAGCACCTTGACACTTGAGGTATCAGGAAACTGGTCATATCGACTATCAATCGCCATTGTGACCAATGGTGTAAGATTGCTAGGGTCAAGCTCTATTGAAGTAATGCGTCCTATCACCACTCCGCCCACTTTGACCGGCGCCCTGACCTTTAAGCTACCAATATTGTCAAACTTTGCCTTTAGGGCGTAAGTATCAGACCTTCCGATACTCTTTACGTCAGCAATTTGAAAAATTAACACCAATATTGCTACAACGGCGGCGATAACAAAGCATCCCACTGCAAACTCTGTTTTTCTTGTATTTCTCATAACATCAATTACCAAACATTAAGGCCGTCAATACAAAGTCTAGTCCGAGAACCAATAAAGAGGCATTTACCACCGTTTTGGTTGTCGCTTGGCTTATCCCTTCAGAGGTCGGAATACAATCATATCCGTTGAACAGTGCAATCCATGTTACGGCAAAGGCGAACACCACAGATTTAATCAAACCATTACCAATGTCATAACTTAGCTGAACTGAAGATTGCATGGCCGCCCAAAAGCTCCCCCGGTCAATCCCCTTCCAGTCGACACCAACCACTTCACCACCCCATATCCCAACAACGATAAAGATAGCAGCCAACATAGGCATCACGATTACGCCAGCCCAAAAACGGGGGGCTATCACGCGCCTTAAAGGATCAACCGCCATCATTTCCATACTAGAAAGCTGCTCGGTGGCCTTCATTAAGCCAATTTCAGCAGTTAGCGCGGAGCCTGCCCGCCCAGCAAAAAGCAGCGCGGTGACGACAGGGCCTAGTTCACGTAGCAGTGAAAGAGCGACCATCTGCCCAAGGTTGGTTTCTGCGCCGTAATCCACCAGCACAACATAGCCTTGCAGGCTGAGAACCATACCGATAAACGCACCAGAGACCACAATGATGGCAAGCGATTGGACGCCTAATGCATAACACTGTTTAACGACGAGTGGACAGCTCTTGTTAAACTGCGGCTTAGCAATGAGCACCTGCAACAACATCATCATTGAACGCCCCAACGTTTGAATCGTTTGTATGGCGCTACGACCGAGTTTTTCAATCGACATTTGTAAGGTACGACTCATGAAAACAATCCTTGTTCGATCGGCGGAGCCGGGTAAGCAAAAGGAACAGGACCATCAGCGGCACCATCCAAAAACTGCCTTACCTTTGCATCTGTACTCTTAGTCAAGGCTTGGGGTGAGCCTTGCGCTATGATTTTGCTATCCGCCAAAATGTAAGCGTAGTCTGCTATTTCAAAGACTTCCGGTACATCATGCGACACTACGATACTGGTTAAGCCTAGCGTTCGATTTAGCTTAGCGATCAGCTCTACGAGTACACCTTTGGTCATTGGGTCTTGACCAACAAACGGCTCGTCATACATCACTATCTCGGGGTCGAGGGCAATCGCACGAGCAAGAGCTACCCGCCGAGCCATACCGCCAGAAAGCTCGCTCGGCATCAGCTCTGCCGCCCCTCGTAACCCAACGGCTTCAAGCTTGAGCAGCACGAGAGTACGGATTAGGGCGCTATCAAGCTGGGTGTGTTCGCGAATAGGAAACGCGACATTGTCGAAGACCGACAAGTCGGTAAACAACGCACCTGACTGAAACAGCATCCCCATTTTTCCACGCAACTCATACAGAGATCGTCGGCTCAATGCCGATAGATTTTGCCCCTCTATGATGACACTGCCACTGTCGGGCGTGAGCTGCCCACCAATCAGCTTGAGTAACGTGGTTTTGCCAATACCCGATGGCCCAAGTATGGCGGTTATTTTGCCTCGCTCGATATTTAAGTTGAGCTTATCGAAGATAACCCGCTCACCACGGCAAAAGGTCATATCCTCAATAGATATATAGGATTTGTCATTCATCGTCGGCTTGCTACTCCCTGCCTTGCCCGCCCCTATTTGAAGCATAAACCCTTTTTTTGCATTTAGCCTATCGACTATTCAATGATTTACATAACCTGACTGAATCATAAATTTATTGACTCGGTTGCTTCACTTTTGCCCGACAAACGGTCAAAATTAGACGCTATCACTTTAAAAATTAGGGAACATCATGATTGAAGCAGTTGCTTTCCTTGTCCTCGGACTAATATTTCTAGTCTGGAGTGCGGACAAGCTAGTCTTCGGCGCAGCCGCATTAGCTAGAAACGTGGGGATATCACCACTGGTCATCGGTATGACGATCTTAGCAATGGGCTCCTCTGCTCCTGAAATGATGGTTTCCGCCACAGCGGCCCTAGAAGGGAAAACTGATACCGCCGTGGGAAATGTCATCGGTTCGAATATCGCGAACATCGCTCTAATCCTGGGCATTACCGCGATGATTAAGCCTCTATCGATTAGCTCTGGCGTTCTCAAACGAGAGCTGCCACTAATGATTGTTGTTACCCTAATCTGTGGTGCATTGGTGTGGGATGGCTACCTAGGCTTCCACGAGGGGATCCTACTTGTTGTACTATTTGCCCTCTTCATTCTTGCGATGCTTTACATTAGTAAAAAAGAGCAATCAAACGGTGATGCTCTGCTCGAAGAACAAGAGTCTGAAGTACCTGAAGGGGTGAGTAACGGTAAAGCAGCCATGTGGGTGGTCATCGGCCTGATTATCCTACCGCTTGCCGCAGATACACTCGTCAACAGCGCCGTCACGATCGCCACTTACTTTGGCATGAGCGATCTTGTGATTGGTCTGACAATCATTGCGGTCGGTACAAGCCTACCAGAGCTTGCTGCCTCTTTGGCTGGCGTGATGAAAGGCGAAGACGACATGGCGGTGGGTAACATCATCGGTTCAAATGTCTTCAACATTCTTGCGGTTATGGGTATCCCAGGGCTGTTAAACCCTTCGATGGTCAGCGAGCTTGTCATGGGTCGCGATTACTGGGTAATGCTTGCTGTAAGCCTACTTCTCGTCGTTATGGCACTGGGGAAATCACGCAGTATTAATCGCACTGAGGGGGTGATTCTATTCTCACTCTTTATCGGCTACCAAGCCTACCTAATCATGAACATGACAGCCTAATTGGTAACGCACACTATGTCTCAATTTGACTATAAATCAGTGGCGAACAACGTCATTGATATTGAACTTCAAGCTATCGAACACCTCAAGCAGTACATCAATGATGACTTTACTGCAGCATGTGAAATGATCCTATCTTGCCAAGGCAAGGTTGTGGTTATGGGTATGGGTAAATCAGGCCATATCGGCAACAAAATTGCCGCTAGCTTCGCCAGCACGGGCACTTCATCATTCTTTGTTCACCCAGGTGAAGCCGCACATGGTGATTTAGGTATGATTGAGTCAGGCGACATTGTTCTGGCTATTTCTAACTCTGGTGAGTCGAGTGAAATCCTTGCTCTGTTCCCTGTATTGAAAAGACTCAACAATCAAATAATCAGCATGACAGGTAAGCCAAACTCGACCATGGCAACACTGTCTGATGTGCATCTGCAAATCACTGTACCTCAAGAGGCTTGCCCTCTCGGCTTGGCTCCAACCTCAAGCACAACTGCAACGCTAGTGCTCGGTGACGCTCTAGCTGTAGCCCTACTTGAAGCTCGTGGATTTACTGCGCAAGATTTCGCTCTCTCGCACCCTGGTGGTGCTTTAGGGAGAAAACTTCTGCTCAAGTTGTCTGATATCATGCACAGTGGTGACAAACTCCCTAAAGTGAGTGCGGATACTCTAATCCGTGACGCGCTGTTAGAGATCACTCAAAAAGGCCTGGGCATGACGGCCGTCGTGGATGAGCACAATCGCCTGACCGGTATCTTTACCGATGGCGACTTGCGCCGCATCCTCGACAAACGTATCGATATTCACACCACCAAGATTGGTGAAGTCATGATCGCCAACCCAACATCCGTATCGCCAGAGCTGCTGGCTGCTGAAGGGGTCAACATCATGCAAGCGAAATCGATTAACGGTTTGCTATTATGTAATGACGAAGGTGAGCTTGTTGGCGCACTCAATATGCTTGATATGCTGCGCGCAGGAGTAATGTAATGACCACTCAAGTAGAAACTCTCTATGGCCCTGTCTCTAACGACATTATTGCGATTGCTAAAAATATTAAGCTGCTGATCTGTGATGTCGATGGCGTGTTTTCTGATGGTTTGGTCTATATGGGAAACAACGGTGAAGAGCTAAAAACGTTTCACACTCGTGACGGCTACGGCGTCAAATCCCTCATGAGTGCAGGCGTTGAAATCGCGATTATCACTGGCCGCCAATCTCTAATTGTTGAAAACCGTATGTCTGCTCTTGGCATAAAACTCATCTACCAAGGTCAAGACGATAAAATCAAAGCATACCAAGATATCTGCAGCAAACTTGATATTGCTCCAGAGCACACAGGCTACATTGGTGACGACCTCATCGACTGGCCAGTCATGGATAAAGTGGCGCTGAAAGTATGTGTGGCGGATGGCCACCCGTTGCTGGTTCAGCGCGCAAATTACGTCACGAAGATCAAAGGAGGTCACGGCGCTGTCCGCGAAGTGAGCGATCTTATTCTGCAAGCAAAGGGAGAGCTCGAACAGCATAAAGGATTGAGCATATGACCTTATCTCGAGCAGCGCATATACTGCTGGTGATGATCACTCTCTTTTGTGGCTACTATTTGCTGCAAAAGGAAGAAGGCTATGATATCCAAGTCTCTCCTGACGAGGAGCTGCCGCTGTTTAGTGGCACCAATATGTCGAACACTGCGTATACCACCGATGGCGTGCGCAACTATGAAATCACATCCACTCACCTAGAATATTACGCCAAAAGTGGTGATACCGTTTTTGAGAGCCCTGTATTGCGCATCTACAAAGATGGTCAGGTACTTGAGTGGGAAATTAGTGCTCGCCGAGCCAAGCTAGATGAAGACCAAGTTTTGGTATTGTATGACAAGGTGATTGCAAAGAACTTGCTACCCACCTCTAGCTTTGACACTATGGCGACAGAAAAACTGAATATTCAGCTAGATAAGCGGGATTTTTGGGCTGATCAAACTGTCAGACTCAATGGACCTCAATTTGTTACGCGAGGTCACGCAATGAAGGGTAACTTCAAAGATAACACCGCGACTCTCTATGAACATGTGCAAGGTAGATATGAAATTCTCACACCTTAGTCTTATGGCTTGCTTGATGGTATCGACACCCGCTCTTGCGCTTTCGACAGACAGCGAGCAACCAATCTATATCGACTCTGACAGCCAGCAGCTCGATATGCAAAGTAACAAAGTCACCTTCGCCGGTGATGTAAAGCTTAAGCAAGGCAGCATCAATATTAATGCTGACAAAATTGTTGTAATGCGTGACCCTGCCGATGGTGCGATCAAAGAGATTGAAGCCTACGGTAAACTGACCACGTTCTCTCAGCTCACCGATGATGGCAACACGCTTTACGGTGAAGCGGAAGAGCTCTATTACAACATGCGCACTGACGAACTCACCATGCTCAAGCGTGCCATGCTGTCTCAAGACGGCAGCCAAATCAGTGGTGACAAAATTCGCTACAAAATTTCAGAGCAAAAACTGGTTGCTGATGGTGCACAAACCGGTGGTCGAGTATCAACCGTACTTCAGCCACCAGCGAAGAGCGAATAATCAATGGCTGTATTAAAAGCAGAGCATTTAGCAAAAAGCTACAAAACTCGAAAAGTCGTTTCAGACGTGAGCTTGCAAGTAGAATCTGGGCAGATCGTTGGTCTGCTCGGCCCTAACGGTGCGGGCAAAACAACCTCGTTTTATATGATTGTCGGCCTAGTCGCGCGTGATGAGGGTAAGATCTCCATCGACGACCAAGACATCAGTATTTTACCGATGCATAGCCGTTCACGAATGGGAATTGGCTACTTGCCTCAAGAGGCGTCTATTTTCCGCAAGCTGTCGGTTGAAGACAATATCATGGCGGTTTTAGAAACGCGCGATGAGCTTTCTCGAGAAGAGAAGCAGGACCGTCTAGAAGACCTTCTAGAAGAGTTCCATATTCAACACATCAGAAAAAGTGCGGGGATGGCACTCTCTGGTGGTGAGCGCCGCAGGGTTGAAATTGCGCGTGCTTTGGCTGCAAATCCTCAGTTTATTCTGCTCGATGAGCCGTTTGCTGGTGTCGACCCAATCTCAGTTATCGACATAAAGAAAATCATTGAGCACTTAAAAGAGCGCGGCCTCGGTGTTTTGATCACCGATCACAACGTGCGCGAAACGCTCGATGTATGTGAAAAAGCCTACATTGTAAGTCAGGGACGTTTAATTGCCGAAGGTACACCGGATCAGGTACTTAACAACGCTGAGGTAAAACAAGTTTATCTCGGTGAGCAATTCCGTCTATGATTACAAGGAAGGAAGATAAAAATTACAATAAGGTGAGCACGACTGAATGAAACCTTCATTACAACTCAAGCTAGGTCAACAATTAGCAATGACGCCACAACTGCAGCAAGCGATACGCCTACTGCAATTGTCGACGCTCGATCTACAGCAAGAAATTCAAGAAGCTTTGGACTCAAACCCTCTCCTAGAAGTTGAAGAGGGAGGCTCTGACGACTCTCCGGAAAGCAATTCTGCAGACAACTCAGAGACCAAAAGCAGCAATGAAGAGAGCGAAGCGACTGCTGAAATTGCCGAGACTGAGATGAAGGACAGCTCTGACCTTATCGAAAAATCTGAAATCAGCAATGACCTCGAAATAGACACCACATGGGAAGATGTCTATAGCGCCAATACCGGCAACACCGGGATTGCACTAGATGACGATGCGCCAATTTATCAGGGTGAAACCACCGAATCATTGCAAGACTACCTACTATGGCAACTCGACCTGACGCCATTCTCAGATACCGACCGCTCTATCGCACTGGCCATTATTGAAGCTGTAGACGATTACGGCTATCTGACCCTCTCTACACAAGAGATCCTAGACAGCTTTGATAACGAAGAGATTGAGCTTGATGAAGTCGAAGCGGTGAAAAAGCGCATTCAACGCTTTGACCCACTCGGTGTCGCTTCAGCTAACCTACAAGAGTGTTTGCTGCTGCAACTTTCGGTGCTGCCAGCAGAAACCCCATGGCTGGAAGAAGCCAAGCTAATATTGGCCAATCACGTTGACCAACTAGGCAATCGCGACTACAAGTTGATCATCAAAGAAACCAAGATCAAAGAGCCACAACTACGAGAAGTGTTGGCACTGATTCAGCAGCTTGACCCTCGCCCAGGCAGCCGCATTACTCCGACTCATGCCGAGTATGTTATTCCTGATGTTTCGGTGTACAAAGATCACGGTAAATGGGTCGTTACCATTAACCCAGACAGCGCTCCACGCCTCAAGGTTAACCAGCAATATGCCGGTCTTGCGCGTGGAAATAATGCCGATAGCCAGTACATTCGCAGCAATTTGCAAGAAGCAAAATGGTTAATTAAGAGCCTAGAAAGTAGAAACGAGACGCTGCTCAAAGTTGCCAAATGTATAGTTGAACATCAACGCGATTTCTTTGAGTATGGCGAAGAAGCCATGAAGCCAATGGTGCTTAATGACGTTGCTTTGGCAGTTGATATGCATGAATCCACTATCTCTCGTGTTACGACACAGAAGTATATGCATACCCCTCGTGGCATTTTTGAATTAAAGTATTTCTTCTCCAGTCATGTCAGTACTGACAATGGCGGAGAGTGTTCATCCACTGCAATCCGAGCCCTAATTAAAAAGCTGGTAGCCGCTGAAAATCCAGTTAAGCCGCTTAGTGATAGCAAGATTGCAGCCCTACTCGCTGACCAAGGAATTCAGGTCGCAAGGCGTACGATCGCGAAATATCGTGAATCGCTAGGTATTGCCCCATCGAGTCAGCGGAAACGCCTACTTTAAAGGCCCTAACCGAGAAGGAAAGTCTATGCAAATCAACCTTAATGGCCATCACGTTGATCTAACCGATTCACTGCAAGACTATGTGAACACCAAGTTCGAGAAACTCGAACGGTTCTTTGACCACATAAATAACGTTCATGTGGTTTTACGTGTTGAAAAAACGCGTCAAATCGCAGAAGCTACCCTTCACGTAAATCAAGGGGACATTCACGCGACAGCTGAAGATGAAAGCATGTACGCGGCAATCGATTCCTTGGTCGACAAACTTGTCAGACAACTCAACAAGCATAAAGAAAAGCTAAGTAGCCATTAACAATGCAATTAAGCGAAGTACTCACCTTGGACTGCACGAAAAGTGCAGTCCCATGCACGAGCAAAAAACGTGCTCTTGAACTTATCAGCGAACTTGTTGCTGAACAAACTGGTATCAGCTCAACTGAGCTGTTTGAGTGTATGCTCAGCCGTGAAAAAATGGGCAGTACTGGCATTGGAAATGGTATCGCCATTCCCCATGCTCGTATGCAGTCCACCGATAATGCGGTCGCTGTACTTCTACAGTGCCAAGACCCTATTGAATTCGATGCTATCGACAACCGCCCTGTCGATATTCTGTTTGCACTGCTCGTTCCCGACGCGCAATGTAAAGAACATTTAAAAACTCTGTCATCAATGGCGGAACGTTTGAATGATAAACAGGTATTAAAGCAGCTTCGTAACGCTCAAAACGATCAAGAGCTTTACGACATTATGATCAGTGGTTAATTAAAAAGTCATGAGACTCATTATTGTCAGCGGCCACTCTGGGGCCGGAAAAAGTGTTGCCTTGCGCGTACTTGAAGATATCGGCTACTACTGTGTCGATAATCTCCCTGTCGATCTCCTTCCAGCCTTTGTCGACTCGATTAAAGAGAGCAAGCAAAACGTTGCGGTGAGTATTGATATTCGTAACTTGCCAGAAAACACCGCTGATTTAGAGAAGCAACTTTCGCACTTTAAGTCGAATAACGATCTCAGCGTTCTGTTTCTTGATGCTTCAAAAAGCACGCTTATCAAGCGCTACAGTGAGACTCGTCGACTTCATCCACTGTCACAAAAAAACAATCGCCTGCCTCTCGATCAAGCGATCGACCATGAAAAAGCGCTGCTGTCTCCAATTAAAGAGATGTCAGATCTGGTCATCGACAGTAGTGATAAATCTCTTCATGAGTTGAGCGAAACCGTACGCCTAAGAGTTGAAGGGAGAGAGCGCAAAGAGTTGGTCATGGTCTTTGAGTCGTTTGGCTTTAAGTACGGCCTGCCCTCTGATGCTGATTACGTGTTTGATGTTCGCTTCTTACCAAACCCACACTGGGTGCCAGAGCTACGCCCTATGACGGGTCTTGATGCGCCAATTCGCTCCTTTCTCGAGCAGCATCAAGATGTATTGGAGCTTAAACATCAGATTCAAGGCTTTGTTGAGCGCTGGCTTCCAGCACTCGAGCTGAATAACCGCAGTTATGTCACCGTCGCGATCGGTTGTACTGGCGGCAAACATCGCTCTGTGTATTTAACCGAGCAGATCGGTGAATATTTCAAACAGCTCGGTAAAACGGTTCAAGTTCGACATACCTCACTAGAAAAGAACACAGGCTAACCTATGGCTCACACACAAACGGTTCGAATTGAGAACCGCCTTGGCTTACACGCTCGAGCGGCGGTCAAGTTAGTTGAATTAGCGCAGTCATTCTCTGCTACGATTACTATTCGCAACCCTGAAGGCAAAGAAGCGATCGCCGATAGTGTCATGGGGTTACTCATGCTTGAATCGGCGCAAGGGCAAGATGTCACCATAATGGCTGAAGGCTCACAAAGCGAAGAAGCCTTAAAGGCAATTTGTCATCTAATTCAAGACAAGTTTGATGAAGAAGATTAACTCCATCAGAAAATTAAGCTAATATTCAACGCATTAAAAGAATCTAAAGTTAGGGGGAATCTATGGGCGAACAAATAGAATTCGACCAAGCTCATCAAACCCTCCAAGAAATCTCTGAAGCATTAGAAAACGGCCGCTTTGTCCATGTAAGACGTCAATTGCAGGATATGGAGCCGGAAGATATTGCCCACCTTCTTGAGGCCTCTCCACGCAAAAGTCGTGATGTTCTTTGGCAACTCACCGACCCAGAAGACTACGGTGAAATTCTTGACGAACTGAGTGAAGACGTCAAAGATGCGCTTGTCTCAAAAATGGCCCCAGAAAAGCTTGCAGAAGCAACTGAGGGCATGGATACCGATGACGTAGCCTACGTTCTACGAAGCCTTCCTGATGATGTTTCTCGCGAAGTCCTCGACCAGATGGACACGGCAGATCGTCTGCGCGTAGAGACCGCCCTGTCATATCCAGAAGACACCGCCGGTGGCCTAATGAACACCGACGTTATCACCATTCGTGGCGATGTCGATGTCGATGTTGTTTTGCGTTACTTGCGCATGAAAGGCGAGCTTCCTGAGGCGACAGATGCTCTCTACGTAATTGATGAAGACAGTCTACTGATCGGTCACTTATCGCTGATGAGCCTTCTAACCGCACAGCCCGACACGCCAGTGACAGAAGTGATGGATGATGCAGATGAAGCTATCTCTGTCATTACTAGTGCTTCTGATGTCGCGAGTCTGTTCGAGCGTCGTAATTGGGTTTCTGCGCCAGTTATCGATGAGAACTTACATCTCGTCGGTCGTATCACCATCGATGATGTGGTTGATGTCATTCGTGAAGATGCCGAGCACTCAATGATGAGTATGGCGGGTCTGGATGACGATGAAGATACCTTTGCACCAGTGTTCAAGTCAGCACGAAAACGTAGTGTGTGGTTAGGCGTCAATGTGTTAGCGGCTCTAGCTGCTGCGTCTGTCTCTAACATGTTTGAAGCCACGCTTGACCAGATGGCAGCGATTGCCGTTCTAATGACGATTGTGCCTTCTATGGGTGGTGTTGCGGGTAATCAGACCGTGGCACTGGTCATTCGCGGCCTAGCCTTAGGCCACATTGGTGATGCCAACAAGCGCGAGCTATTGATGAAAGAGGCCGCTATAGGTCTTCTCAACGGTGTCCTTTGGGCACTGATCATTGGCGCGATTGTCGTTGTATGGAAAGGCGAATGGATGCTTGGTGGGATCATTGCTGCGGCTATGCTGACCAACTTACTGGTAGCAGGTGTCGCGGGTGTGACTATTCCAATCTTACTTAAGAAGATGAACATCGACCCCGCACTCGCTGGGGGGATGGCACTGACCACCTTCACCGATGTGATTGGTTTATCCGTCTTCTTAGGTCTAGCGACACTGTTTATCTAAAATAAATCACGCGATATAAAAAAGCCCCTGATAGTGATTCCTTTCAGGGGCTTTTTAGATCTACTCAAAATCATTGATCCAGTGGTTATTCACCCGCCACTTTCATCGACTCGAGTAAGATTGAACCGGTTTGGATCTGTGAGCGCACTTCAACGTCACTACCCACTGCCACAATGTTTTGCAGCATGTCTTTCAAGTTACCAGCGATAGTAATTTCAGACACTGGGTATTGGATAACACCATTTTCAACCCAGAAACCGGCGGCACCACGTGAATAGTCGCCAGTGACGGTATTAACGCCCTGCCCCATCACTTCTGTCACCAGCAAGCCTGTACCTAGCTCTTTGAGCAGCTGCTCATAACCCTGCCCCGTCGACTTAACATACCAGTTGTGGATGCCACCCGCATGCCCAGTTGGCGTCATGTTCATCTTGCGCGCTGCATAGCTGGTTAATAGATAAGTAGATAGCACACCATTAGTGATAATCTGACGATCTTGTGTCATCACACCTTCACTATCAAATGGGCTAGACGCTAAGCCACGCAAAACATGCGGCTTCTCTTCAACTTGGAACCAATCAGGGAGAATTTTCTCACCCAGGTGATCAAGCAAGAAAGAGGCTTTGCGATACAGATTACCACCACTGATCGCCATCACTAGATGCCCCATCAAGCCTGTTGCGACATCGGCTGCAAACATCACCGGATATTCACCTGTCGCCACGCGGCGTGGGTCGAGGCGGTTTACTGTCTGCTCTGCTGCTAAACGACCGACTTTCTCAGGTGTCCACAGTTCATCCTTGTGACGAGCAACGGTATAGCTGTAGTCACGCTCCATTTCACCATTGTCACCTTGGCCTATCACACAGCAACTAATACTATGACGACTGCTCGGGTAACTCGCCAACAAGCCGTGGCTGTTGCCATAAACTTTGATGCCGTAGTGGCTATCATAGCTCGCGCCATCACTCTGTTTGATTTTGCTGTTGTAAGACAGTGCTGCCTGCTCCGCTTCAATAGCAAGTTTTGCCGCATAGTCTGGATCTGGCGTTTCAGGGTGGAAAAGGTCAAGGTCTGGAATATCTTGAACTAAAAACTCTTTATCAGCAGGCCCCGCACATGGGTCTTCTGATGTGTACTGAGCAATATCTAATGCCGCCAGCACCGTTTGTTGGATAGCCGCTTCACTGAGATCTGAAGTGGATGCGCTTCCTTTACGTTGACCACGATACACCGTGATACCCAGTGCACCGTCGCTATTGAACTCAACGTTCTCAACTTCACAGCCACGAGTTGAGACACTCAATCCTGTTGATTTACTGATCGCAACTTCTGCTGCATCTGATTGCTTCGCTGCCAGCTCTAGAGCCTTTGCGACCGCACCTTCCAGTTGTTTACGTTGCTCGGCAACTTGCTGTTTTACATCCATCTTCAATTCATCAATTTGCTTTTATTACTCCAAGAATAACAAGAATTTCGCTTTCTCCCCACGATTGTTGTTAAAATAGCTCTATAGATCGATAAAAAAGGCAGTAAACATGGCTCGTAAGAATCAAAAAGCGCCCTGGGAACCGGAAGAAGAGATTATCTGGGTCAGCAAAACTGAGCTGAAGCGTGACATGGAAGAGTTACAGAAACTGGGTGAAGAACTCGTGAACCTGAAACCTTCAGTGCTCGAGAAATTTCCACTAAGTGATGACCTACGTGACGCGATCAAAGACGCACAGCGCTTCAACAAAGAAGCTCGTCGTCGCCAGATCCAATACATAGGTAAGATCATGCGTAATGAAGAGACTGAGCCGCTACAAGCCGCTCTCGACAAAGTACGCAATAAGCACTCACAAGCAACGGCAGAACTACACAAGCTGGAGCTTTTACGTGATCGTGTGGTCGAAGAGGGCGACAGTGCCATTGCCGATGTGTTGGAGCTTTACCCAAGCGCCGATCGTCAGCGCCTACGTCAACTTGCACGTCAAGCCGCAAAAGAGAAAAAAGCCGGTAAGCCTGCCAAGGCATTCCGTGAAATCTTCCAAGTGCTCAAAGAGCTCAATGCAGAAGAGCTTTAATTGCAATCCCCGCTTCTTGCGGGGATTTTTCTATCTCTAACCTAAACGGCACTTGCCGCCACAAATTCAGCCAAAACAGAGTGTGGATGCTCACCGTTCAGTTCACTTATCTCACCAGATACCTCTACCTTAGCATTTGCCACAAAAGCAAAATGACTGGCTATCGACTTAGCGTCACTCAAGTGATGTGTCACCATTAAAACCGTCGTGCCACGTTCTTCTGCCAAAGATGCCACCAGCAGCAACATCTCTTCACGAAGCACAGGATCGAGAGCTGAAAACGGTTCATCTAGCAACCAAATAGGGTGAGGCTGAACAAAGCACCGAGCCAGCGCTACACGCTGCTTTTGCCCACCTGAGAGCTGCTCAGGTAACCGTTCTAAATATTCCCCTATTCCAACCTGGTTCGCCGCAAGTTCAACCTGTTGTTTCTGCTGCTGTGTTAACTTGAGACTAGGGTTAAGCCCCAGACTGATGTTGTCCCGTACACTGAGATGAGCAAACAAGTTATAGTCTTGGAATAACATCGCCAATGGGCGGCGATGTGGAGGCGTGTGATCAATACGCTGCGCTAATACAGAAATCTCACCTTGAGCCGGCTCAATAAACCCTGCGACCAATGCCAACAAAGTCGACTTACCAGCACCACTTGGCCCCATTAATGCCACAATCGCACCTTGATCGACCTGTAAATCAAAGTGAAAAGGTTGTTGGTGATATTCATACAGCACATTAGTGATGCTTAGCATGCTTACTCCTCGAGGTAACAAACAGCTTTTCTAACACGGTAAAACTCCCGACACTGAGCAGTAATAGCGCGAGAGATACCACTGCAGCAGCTTCCATCTGATAGCTCCCTAGCAGTTGGAATAGATAGAGCGGCAAGGTTCTAAAATCTTGACTGCCAAACAAGGCTATCGCACTCAAATCACCCATAGAGAGCATAAAACTAATCGCAAAAGCATGGGTGATCGGGCGCTTCAATGCACGCCACTCAACGATGTGTATCCGCGACCAGCCTGTCATCCCCAAGCTAACACACAGCAGTTGGTACTGCTGACCGACATGTAACATTGGCTGCGCGAGTGACTTGATAACATAGGGCAGAGCCATCAATGCGTTAACACAAACCACGACCCAAAATGCTAAGCTGTAAACATCCGTAACGCTGCGCAGCAGCAGAAATATCCCGGTACTTATCACCAACCCTGGAGTGACTAAAATAATCGTGCCTACCAGTTCAAGTAAGCTTGCTCGACTATTTTTCATCTGCATACGCCAGCCTCGACTGGTCAACAATATACAAAAGCCCAGCAGTAAGGCCATCATGGCTGCCATCACGGCAACTTGAAGCGACGTCGCCAACGCTTGCCAAAAACGCCAATCACTAACAACGGACCAAAGTTGCGTATTCAAGCCACTCACAAAGACCATCACCAACGGAGGGATCACTAGCAATACACCACCAATGATCCAAAAGCTGTCCCATGCTTTTGACCACCAATGATCCTTACCAACAAAATTGTCTCTTGCCTTACTGCCAGACTCGACTGCCATTGGCTTTGAGAGCTTTTGGATCCCGATAGCTAATAAGCCACAAAGCAGCATTTGCCATAGGGCAAGCAATGCACCTGTCTGCAAGTCAAAATCAAATTTTATTGCCTGGTAGATCGCGAGTTCTATTGTGGTGGATTTTGGCCCTCCACCCAACGCCATAACGGTAGCAAAGCTAGTAAAGCAGAGCATAAATACCAACCCATATACATGCGGCAGTTGTTGACGAAGCCTCGGCCATTCAATCCATTTAAATTTGTACCAATGCCCCATCCCAAGATGTGCACACAGTCGGTGCTGCTCTTGAGGTATGCTTTCGAGAGATTGCAGCAGCAACCTCGCTGCATACGGCAGATTAAAAAACACATGCGCCAGTAAGATTCCGTTTAGGCCATAGATGGAAAAAGGCAGTGATAAGTCAAACAGCTCAAGCCCCTTCGCTAGCCAACCTCGATTACCGTATATCGCCAGCAAGCCAAAAACCCCGACCAACACAGGCAATACTAACGTTGTAGCAAATATCTTGATCAATAGATCTCGGCCTGGGAATTGACGGCGAGAGAGGGCGTGAGCGAGCGGAATCGCGAGCCCAACACTGAGTAAAGTCGATAAGCTCGCTTGATAGAAACTAAACTTAGTGACGTGTCGATAGTAGGGTTCATTCCAGATCTGTGCGATCTCTAAGGACGGAGCAAACGACACAAGAGCAGCCAGCGCTGAAATAACAAAGGCCGCGATAGCTATCGCGACCCATAAACCTATTTTAGGTACGTGATTCACAACTGGCCTTAGAAGGTCAGCGCATGCTGCCATTCACGGATCCAGCCTCGGCGTTTTTGTGCGACTTCGTCAGCGGAAAAACTCAGCGCATTCTCAGGTTGAGTTAATGTCGCAAAGCCCTGAGGTAAGGCAACGTTGGTCACTGGATACATCCAGTTACCCGTAGGCATCGCCGCCTGAAAATCTTCAGAGAGGACAAATTGCATAAACTGATCCGCCAGAGCTTGCTTGTCGGTCCCCTTCACTTTGGCAACTACCTCAACCTGAGTGTAATGGCCTTCAGCAAAATCAGCCGCAGCAAATCGCTCATCTTCTTCCGCAATCAAGTGATACGCTGGCGATGTGGTGTATGAGAGCACCATATCCGACTCACCCTCTAAAAACATCGAATACGCTTCAGACCAACCTTTGGTCACAGTCACCGTCTTCGTTGCGAGTTGCTGCCAAGCCTCAGTGGCTTTGTCGCCATAGACAGACTTCATCCACAACAGCAGCCCTTGCCCAGGTGTCGATGTTCTTGGGTCTTGGTATATCACCTTAATATCGTCACGCTCTTCCACCAGCTCTTTAAGGCTTTGGGGTGGGTTTTCTAACTTCTCTTTGTTGTAAACAAACGCAAAATAACCGTAATCAAACGGGATAAAAGTGTCATCTTCCCAACCACCAGGCAGGGTAATCGCCGAGGTATTGACCTTATGAGTATCCAATAGCCCCGTTTCACGCGCTTCTGTCATTAGGTTATTGTCCAACCCAAGAATGATATCCGCTTTGCTGTTGCTGCCCTCTAAGCGCAGGCGATTGAGAATAGAAACGCCATCATCAAGGGCGATAAAATTCAACTCACAATCACATTGAGACTCAAACGCCTGCTTGACCGCCGGCCCAGGACCCCAGTCAGAAGCAAAAGAGTCGTAGGTGTAAACTGTCAGTGTGTTGCTTGCTGCAAATGCAGAGCTTGAGATGAGCGCGAAAGCGCTGATTAAGTAAGAAGACGATGTCATCGTGTACATTCCTTGTCATCGCTGGGCAGGGCGACCTAAACAAGGTCTCTCAATGCCTACGCCAGCATTATCTGGTTCAGGTCGCTACGGGTATTTTCTCAGCTGACCTCACGCCAGCACCCCGTTGAGTGGCACAAATTGTAATGTTAATTAAAGGTAAACGCTAGCTGCGTTGATCGTAACCCCATCGAGGCACTAACCCCTGCTCTACACCTAGGTGATCTAAAATACGCGCCACCATAAAGTCAATCAGATCTTCGATGGTTTTCGGTTGATGATAAAACCCCGGCGCTGCGGGCATGATGGTGACACCCATTTGAGAAAGCTTGTGCATATTTTCTAGGTGTAAGGTCGAAAATGGCGTCTCTCTCACTACCAACAGCAGTTGTCCTCGCTCTTTAAGCACGACATCCGCTGCACGCTCAATCAAGTTGTCCGACATCCCATGGGCAATTGCAGCCACACTGCCGGCAGAGCAAGGACACACCACCATCTGCTTTGGTGCTGCAGAGCCAGATGCCACTGGAGAAAACCAATCCTCTTTACCGCATACGACTAACTTGTCTGCCTCACAGCCCAAATGCTCTACCAAGGCTTGATGTGCAGCGTCTGGCCCACTGGGTAGCTTTAGGCCATGCTCTGTGGCTAATACCACACGCGCAGCAGACGAAATGAGAAGATAGACTTGATAGTCCGCGGCAAGCAAGCACTCCAGCAGGCGCAACCCATAAGGTGCGCCTGACGCTCCAGTAAACGCCAGTGTGATTGCCTTGTTGTTCGCTACAGTTTGTGTGGTCACGCGCTATTTCTCTTTATGGTTTATTTGGTGGAGAGAGCTCGCAGGAGTTTGTCGTGAATACCTTCAAACCCTCCATTACTCATCACCAGAATATGGTCTCCAGGCTTTGCGCTGGCGACGATCTTCTCAACAAGGCGGTCGATGTTATCGTCAGTATCGCTCTGTTGAGCACACTGCTGCGCAACATCACTCACACACCAATCTATCGAATCAGGCTGATAAATAAACACGCTGTCTGCCGCAGACAATGACGCCGCCAAGGTTTCTTTGTGTACTCCGCGTTTCATCGTCGCGGAGCGAGGCTCTAAGACCGCAATGATCTTATCTTTGCCCACCTTGTTACGCAGGCCACCCAATGTCAGTTCAATGGCCGTTGGGTGATGAGCAAAATCATCATAGACCGTAATACCGTTGAACTCTCCTTTGAGCTCAAGCCTACGTTTCGTATTGATAAACTTCGCTAACGCTTCGCACGCATGCTGTGGAGAGACACCGACGTGACGTGCAGCGGCAATGGCCATGAGGGCATTATCGACATTGTGATCGCCCACTAGATCCCAATCAACCTGACCAACAACCTGCTCTTGATAACTCACCTCAAACTGGCTGCCATCTTTACGCAATTTTTTGGCGCTCCAGTCCCCTTGCTGGCCGGAAAATTCCGTTTCGCTCCAACAGCCTCGGTCAAGCACATCGGCAATCGCACTGTCACTCTTTGGTGACAGAATCCGACCATTGCCCGGTACTGTGCGTACCAAATGATGAAACTGACGCTTGATCGCTTCTAAATCATCAAAGATATCAGCATGATCAAACTCAAGGTTATTCATGATCAAAGTGCGAGGATGGTAATGAACAAACTTAGAGCGCTTATCAAAGAAGGCGCTATCATACTCGTCCGCTTCAACCACAAAGAACATGCTCTCACCCAAGCGAGCCGAAATGCCAAAGTTCCCTAACACACCTCCCACGAGGAATCCGGGTTGATAACCGCACTCCTCTAGAATCCAAGCCAGCATGCTTGACGTTGTCGTTTTGCCATGCGTGCCAGATACTGCAAGTACCCAGCGGTCATGCAAGAGAAACTCTTGTAGCCACTGAGGACCAGAGGTGTAACGAAAGTTACGGTTTAGAACATATTCAACACAGGGATTGCCGCGACTCATCGCATTGCCAATCACGACAAGGTCTGGGGCTGGCTCAAGTTGAGCAGGGTCATAACCTTGAATGATTTCGATACCATGCTCTTCAAGCATCGTACTCATTGGAGGGTAAACATTGGCATCAGAGCCCGTCACTTTATGGCCAAGTTGGCGAGCTAACATAGCCGCACCACCCATAAACGTACCGCAAATACCTAAGATGTGAATGTGCATAGTCGCCATCCCTGTCGATTAATCTAATTACAGCAATTATATCAGCTTGCTACAGGATGAGCATGATACGCGTTTATGGCGCAAAAGATTGAGATCCCGCCTCTATTTGCTCAGCGCAAACGTTCAAGCGCACAAAAAACGAACAAACACACCAAATAATCATACAAATAGCCAGTTTTGGTATTTTATTCAATTCTCGTAATAAATTTTAAACTCTAAGATTAAAGGTGAGCTTGATTCCCCATCAAGAGGCGACACGGCTCCTCCATCTCCCCCTAAAAATTAAGAGTTAAGGACCTAACATGTCAGGATTACGCACTTTAGGCGAATTCGTTGTCGAGAAACAGGCAGATTTTCCCCATGCCAGCGGCGACCTATCGTCTCTACTCGCGTCTATTCGTCTTGCTGCAAAGATCGTTAACCGTGAAATCAATAAAGCAGGCTTAGTTGATATCACTGGTGCAGTAGGCACAGAAAACGTTCAAGGCGAAGCTCAACAAAAGCTCGACCTATACGCAAATGAAAAGTTCAAGGCAGCACTGGAAGCTCGTGACCAAGTTTGTGGTGTCGCCAGTGAAGAAGAAGATGAAGCGGTAAGCTTTGATCGTGATAAAAACCAACATGCGAAATACGTGGTTTTGATGGATCCACTAGATGGGTCATCAAACATTGACGTTAACGTATCTGTGGGGACGATCTTCTCAATTTACCATCGCGTATCTCCTGTAGGTACACCACCAACTATGGAAGACTTCCTGCAACCAGGCCATAAGCAAGTGGCTGCGGGTTACGTTATCTACGGCTCGTCAACGATGCTAGTGTACACCACTGGTGCTGGTGTTAACGGCTTTACTTACGATCCTTCTCTTGGCACATTCTGTCTTTCTCACGAAAACATGATGATCCCTACCGAGGGTAAAATCTACTCGATCAACGAAGGCAACTACATTCGCTTCCCGAAAGGGGTTAAGAAGTACATTAAGTACTGCCAAGAGAATGTGCCTGAAGATGGCCGTCCTTACACGTCACGCTACATCGGCTCATTGGTATCAGACTTCCACCGCAACCTTTTACACGGTGGTATTTACATGTACCCAAGTACACAAAGCCATCCAAATGGTAAGCTGCGTCTGCTTTACGAGTGTAATCCGATGGCGTTCCTTGTTGAGCAAGCTGGCGGCACAGCTTCTGATGGTCAACAGCGTATTATGGATATCGATCCAAAAGAGCTGCATGAACGCGTTCCGTTCTTCTGTGGCTCAAAATCGATGGTTGATAAAGTCGAAGAGTTCATTAGTGAGTTTCCTGAAGACTAAGTACTACAACACTCAGTACTAATAGCAACAACCCAGAACTAATAGCAACAAGGGCACCTTATTCAAGGTGCCCTTTTGTTTTGCTTTTATTGAACACCTCAAAAACACATCTCTACACTAGCAGTTTGTCGCTCTAGCGAAATATCTTCTATAACTAGGAGTATGCATTCACACGCTATCACAATGATTCCTACCACAAAAAGGATATTTCTATGAGCTTAAATCACGTGCCTGCTGGCCTCTCCCTTCCTGATGATATCTACGTGATCATCGAGATTCCCGCTAACGCAGATCCAATAAAATATGAGGTAGATAAAGACTCCGGGGCGGTATTTGTCGACAGATTCATGTCTGCTCCCATGTTCTACCCATGTAATTATGGCTATGTGAACCACACGCTGTCGCTTGATGGAGACCCGGTTGACGTATTAGTACCCACTCCCTATCCATTGATGCCAGGATCAGTGATACGTTGTCGCCCTGTAGGCGTGTTAATGATGACAGATGAGTCCGGTGAAGATGCCAAAGTATTCGCCGTTCCTCACAGCAAAATATCTAAAGAGTACGATGACATTAAAGACGTCGATGACATTCCAGCGCTTCTCAAAGCGCAAATCACCCAGTTTTTTGAGCGTTACAAGGAACTAGAACCAGGGAAGTGGGTAAAAGTCGAAGGTTGGAAAGACGCCGCCACAGCAAAAGAGGAGATCATCTCCTCTTTTGAGCGAGCGAAAAAATAATCTAGTAGTAACTGCCGTGGGTGTTGGCGTTATAGCCCCACTCCGCGGCGGTCTGGCCTGAAACATATTTTTGATAGTATTTAGGGTCTTTGTAGTCACACACGCCCAAATAGGTAGCACCACTTAACCCCAACTCAAAGGCGCTCTGTTCACAATAAGCATCTCGTCCTTGCTCATAGCCATCGGTGTACGCTTGATAGAGATCAGCAGTAAACACTTGATTATTATCGAGCTCACCCATGCGCTCTTGAGTCAGCTTAACCCAGCCTTTCTGCCCGTGTTCAAGGCCGTACGCTTGCCAGTCTGCCGCAAGTGAGCTCGATGGGACTTCAAGTGACGAGCACCCACCAATAACGGCAGAGGCCAGCAGGGTCCACATAGAAAGTATTAATGGTTTCATCGTGATGTTCTCCTTGATATCAAGTACACAACCTTGCGAACAAATCTATGCACCCAACTCACACAGGTACGTTCTCACACAGGTACGTATGCCTCAACCGATAGTTCAAATCCTCTGAAACCAATCCCCTGAAGCGATTTCAACATCTAACTCAGCTGGCTGTTGATAAAGATAAATCCAAGCTAGACCAAAAGGAGTGCTAATGGTTTCGCGTCGGTATTCCACGGGCACATCTTCAAGGCGATCGAGTTGAGCTAGAGTGTCATCATTCACCCAGTAGACTTCACCTAGAATACTGCTATGACCCGCGATCACCGCAGGATATGCACCAAGATCGAACAGAGTGTACTCAGGAAGCGTCTCACACGTGCCCAAGCAATCACACTGTTCAAGGTAGTGATGGTTGCTCTCTCCCTTGCGTAACGTACCGTAAACAAAGACTAAATGCTGCATACTGCTATCCCTAATATCGTCAACCATGTCAACTCGATCCGAACTTCAACTATAGCAAAGTTTCATATTGAGCAAATCTAGTGCCATCACTTACAACCTGTCATCAATCAAACTCAAACTGATAAAGCACATCAACGGCACTGTCTAAGCCTGAAACCACCTCTATATAGAGATCCTGCATGATTCGATAACGAACGGTAAACTCACCCACAGAATCAAAGATACCTACACCATATTTGACTTGCAGGCCTGGTAATATATAACCACTGACCGTCACTTGAGAATCATCCCCTGTTCCGGCAGTATCTAACTGTAGATCTTGCACACCAAAGGCCTCACCAATCTCACCAACGACTTTACCACTTCGCGCTAAACTCAAGCCGATTAGGGTTGTGGTGATGGCATTACCACCTGACTCACCATCAATATCTTGGCCTCGCAGTAAGTACGACAATGCGTTCGCCTGCGGCATGGCTGGCTCTGAGAAAATCTCAACCACTGGCTCGTCAGCAGGACCAGTCACACGGATACCCGCTGTCACATCGTCTTGAGTATTGTCAGGGTTTCGTATTGCCGTGATCACTATGTATGGCTGATCGACCGGACCATTCATCAAGATCTTACCTTCGTCGATCAATAGATCTTGACCAAAAGAGCTGTAAGAGCCATCGACGATGTTCACCTCACCGTTGACCACAGGGCCTTTATCTCGTTGCGCCACATTGAGTGTGCCCACTAAGCTACCGGTAAGACCAAAGGCGGACAGGCGGAAATCATCACCAATATGGATGTTGACGTCTGTTTCTAGCGCAAAAGGAATATTGGTATCTTCCTCTACCGGCTCCAGGTTCTCATTGAGAATCACCTGATCACTTGAGACACTCACCGCAGACTCTGGCAGACTCTGCACATCAATTCGAGCCCAAGGTAGGTGAATATCACCGTGAACTTTCGCCTGCTTCGGCGACATTGAAATCGTCATGTCTGGTTCAACACGAACTTTTACCATCGGCGGAACTTCGACCATCAGCCCATCGGCAAACACCCGAATGTCACTGTGCCAATCCGCTAAGTCTTGCCAGCCTGCGTCACCCTCAACTTTCAAATCCCCTTCGGCAGTTTGAATTAAGGCATCAAGCGTTGCTTGATAACCAGCAAAGTTCAAATTGACCTCGCCTTGCTCAACCGCAACTGGCGAGATTTCACCATTAACCTTCATTTGGTTTATCTTAAAATAACCATTAGCTTTTGGCTGCATAAGGGGGCCTGAGAGCTTAACATCCGCCTCTATATTGGCATTGACCTCACTGTATGCCCCCACGATCGGAGAAAGAAAATCTAAGTTAAATGGCGTCAGTTTAATTTCACCATCAATGGTGCGATCTTCAGCAAGCACATCAGGGATCAAGACCTTACCGGAAATATCACCGTTGTTATCGATATCAATATTCCACTCGCCTTCTACGCGATTGTTAGCAAAGTGCGCTTTCAACATCGAAGCTTGCCACCCCACAACTAAAGGCTCATCAAGTTGCTGGGTCACACGACCTGGCGTCAACTCAACCAACGCTTTCACTTCCGGTACTTGGCCATTTGCCCAGCGAGCCTCAACGTCTGCATCGACAGCACCCTCGATTTGCGTCTCTTGTGGGATATATTGTTCCAGCTGCGCAAAATCGAACTGTTTTATCGACAGCGATACATCACCATTTTGCTCTGAGACTTCAATGTCTTTGTTTAAACAAAGTGAAGATGAAGACTGCGCCCAACAGTGAGCACTCACTTTAACCAACAACTGATTAATATCAGTATATAGGTTAACTGGCTGCTGGATGCGCCACGGGCCTTGCTCAGTCGTTACCTGAAATGTGTTTAGCGTGCCCTCCCAAGTGTTGGCTTGCTGACTAAAGTCCCCAACCAAAGCAAACACAACGTCGACTAATTCAGAGTCGAGATCGATATTCAGCTTGTGATCCGTCAGTGTGCCATCGAGATCCACCTTGAGAGAGGGGGCTTTAAACTCTTCATAACTCAGCTTACTCGCCTCAATATTCAATGCCACTTTAGGATCACTAGCGGGGAGCAAGCTACCCTTAATTGAAAGCGACTGTAATCCTGCTAGTTGCTGCCATTGAATCGAATTTGCGCTCAAATCGAGATTGAGCTCCGGCTGCTCTAACTTCCCTCTCAGCATAACTTTACCCTGCGCCGAACCTGTCACGTCTGGCACCGACTTAGCTAACTGCGGAAGGTTTAGATCAATATTCAGAGCCCATGTTTCATCCAAGTTACCATCAACCTGCAACTGATTTGGCCCATGCCCTAGTGACAAACCCGGTGTATCAAGTCGGTACTGCCCCTGTCCTGAGCGATCAGAGGCCTGAAGGCTACCTGCAAGATCGAGTGGGTAGTCGCGGATAATGCCCTGAATGTCCAAGGTAGGTAGGTCCACATACCAACCTCCTTTCTCAGTTAAACCACCCGTTGTCGCAAGTTGACCTGAGATACTGCCTTCTGCTTCTGGCCAGTGTAGCCCAGGTTGAATGGTGCTCATCTGCACATCAGCGCGCCAAGTGACTAAGTCTTCCCACTGACTTGCGACTTGCCCTTCAATGCTGCCGCCCAGTGTATCGATTCGGATGTGGTTAAGGTCAATGTCTGAAAGCGTCCCTTTACCGTCCAGAGAGACATCCAAATCAGGGATGCCATTGCCTTTTACGTTGCCTGATAGCTTCGCTTGATAGCTATCTAACGTACCACTGCCTTGCAAGTGAGTAACCACTACGCTGTAATCTGCCTTATCGACTAGCGGCCATTGGACATTAGAGTCTTTGATTTCAACGGTGAATGGCAGAGTTGGCTCTAAAGGCTTAACATTCCCAGTCAAAGCAATGTTGTTCACCCCTTGTGTTTCAAGGGCTAAATCTAGATTTGCGACACTGCCATCCAACTTGAGACTGATTTTTTCACCTTTTGCCAGCGCCAGCTTTGCCGTTGCATCGAGCTGAGCTGACAGTGGATAGCCATCTTTAAGCTGAGCATTGGCTGACAGCACCGCCTCAACCTCATCAATATCAACAGCAAGCTTCTCGATATTGACATCATGACCTTGCGCGTTTGCGGCCAATCTCAAGTGATGCAGCACAAAAGGACTATCACCGGACTTGAGCTCAAAGTGATTTATCTCGATCTGTTCGACGACCACCTCAAGCGGAATCCATACTTCAGGTAGCTCGATAGGCTGCACTGGCGATTCCACCTCGGTTGGTGCAGGTTCATCACTCTGTTCTGTCTCAGTAAGTGTGACCGACGAATTTTCCAGTAGGGTTTGCGTTAAGGTTGCGACATTGCCATTAAATGTTGCGCCTGATGTGAATTTCTGCCACTCAACCTGCGTTCCATAGAGATCCAAGCTTATGTTGGTAAGTGCTAACTTATTGAGTTCAATCGGTAGCGGTGTGGAGATCTCGGTGATTGGCTCAGAGGGCTCTGCTTCAGGCTCATCGACCGAAGGTGTGTCAGAAAGCACCAAGTTGAGTTGATCACCACTCAGCTCATCGATACAAATCGCCGGAGACAGAAAGCACTGGTGATTGATGGCTAAGGTCAAGACGTCGGCATTAAGGTCTACACCAAGAGCGTCATCTTTGAATTGAATATTACGCAGCGTAAAACGCGGAAAGAGTGCGCCTTCCGCTTGCTCTACCTTGAGTGATGGTAACGCCTTCTCTGCCCCCCAGAGAATGGTTTGTAAGCCGGAGTTGGTAAAGAGAAGAAATCCAACGGCCATCATTGTGATGACTATCAAACTGGTAATGGAAACGGAAACCCATTTTGTCACTGTAACCGCTTTACGAATCATAATTCAGGCCCCAGTGAGAAGTGTATTCTGAAATCATCTTTGGCAGAGTCGTCTAGCCCCCATGCAAAATCAAATCGAATCGGACCGACAGGCGAGGCCCAGCGAACACCCACACCGGCACCATCGCGCCATTGTGGACTGTCATTGAAAGCATCACCAATGTCATAAAAGACCGCGCCCCACCAATTACCGGTGACACGATATTGATACTCTAGCGTGCTCGTTACGACATATTTGGCACCCGTGAGTGCGCCACTCTCATCGGTTGGTGACACTGACTCATAGCCATAACCACGAATACTGTTATCACCACCAGCGAAGAAACGCAGCGATGGCGGCAAGCTTTCAAAGTCATCCGGGAAGTTCGCACCGCCATCAAGTCGAAAGATCCCGCGGTGGTTTTTACCTGCACTGCGAATAAACGTCGTGCCTGCTAACAGTCTTACAACCCGCGTTTCTGAAAGCGCCGCGGGATCACCATATTCAATCGTTATCGACTGTTTATCTCCCCAAGTTGGCATAGCGCCACCTCGAGAGCGGGTTCGCGTATAGGTCACCCCTGGGAGTAAGAACTGACTGGTGTCGTCTTGCAGACCTTGGGTAAAGCGCTCATACAAGTATCGTACATACGCAGTTCTGTGCCACCCTCCGTCAAGTAACCAGTGTCGCTCAACGGCTAAATTAGTCTCGACACTCTCTGTATCGCGGTTATCTAGGATTTTCATCCCGAATTGAATACGGTAGTAGTCATGCAACACGTCTTGCAGGGGGATATTGTAGCCCGCAGTGACCGTCTGCTCAGGAACAGAGAGAGAAACACTGGAATCAAAACTGTGGCCACGCGAGTTAACCCAAGGTTTTTTCCATTTTACGGACCCTCTCACTCCAACATCAGTAGAGTAGCCCAAGCCCGTTTCCAATTGATTGCGTGACTGAGGTGCAAGTGAGACTTTCATAGGAAGATCTCGACCTTTACCGAGTTGGGTCAGATCTGGTTCAACAAACACCGAAGAGAACCAGTCCGTATTTGACAAGTTTTGGTTGAACTCGCCTACTTGAGAGGCCAAATAAGGCTTTGACTCTTCATAGGGCTGAAGAGATCTCACACGCGTCTCGTCGATTTGGCTGCCATTAATGGTGGTAGGACCAAAATGATAACGAATGCCACTATCGAAATGCAGTCGAACAAATGCTTCATTTTTACTCGGGACAACTTCAAGGCGGCTCAACTTATAATCAGCATCAAAATAGCCTTTTTGTAGGGCAAGATTACGGATACTGGATTTAAGCGCATCATACTGCCCATGATTGAGTTTTACACCCAACTTCAATGGTGAGCTATTTATCACTCGCTTGAAGTCTTCATCACTATTCGCCTCGCCTGAAAGTTGAATATCTAGCTGAGTGATACGAACAGGATCTCCTTGTTCAATCGTTACTATTAACTCATCTCGCTTTTCATCCACGCGAGTAGATATCGTCGGGTTGTAATACCCCAAAGCATTGAGTGACTCGGTCACCATACTTTCAATTCGCGCACGAAAGCGTAGATCAGTCGAATACTCATCTTTGTTGATCGAGCTAAGGTAGACCTCGAGGTTGGATAATTCCTCACCCTTGAGACCATTAATTGAGAGGCTTGCGGCCCAAGTAGGCTGAGCAAAAGCAAGCAGGGCAGAAAAAGACAGTAAAAATCGCTGCGATGTCATCCTGTTGAGCCTTGAAAAGCAGTAAATAAGACTGATGCTGAAAACACTTTTTATATTTTATTATTGATGGCGAACACGCCAAACACTCGTATGAAGCATTGGACACATCCACGACGCTAGAAGTTGCACAAAGCGTGCAATATAGTATCGTCTATAACACAAGAAGTCTGTAGTAAGCAGGCCTCAAAAAGACGATATTGTGTCTCAAACTATTGTTTTTAATAATGCTAATTTCGAAAACAATCACGTCAACAATACAAGATAACAATAAATGCTTACGACTCTCACAAGGAAGCCTTATGTCGGAAAAACACATTATGATCAGCCCAGAAAAAGCGTTACCTGGGCGTGATACCCCCCTTACTGTCGATGACACACACTTTGTCAATCAATCAAGCATCAGTGCTGCCCCTACCACTGATCAAGCAGAAATCCTCATCGGGATGGGCTGTTTTTGGGGTGCAGAAAGATTGTTTTGGCAACTAGATGGGGTGGTGTCTACCTCTGTTGGCTACAGCGGTGGCTACACAGAAAACCCAACCTACGAAGAAGTATGCTCGGGAAAAACTGGTCACGCCGAAGTCGTGCGCGTTGTCTACTCGCCAGAAAAACTCTCTTTGCAGCAACTTCTTACCCATTTTTGGGAAAGACATGACCCAACACAGGGCATGCAGCAGGGCAACGATATCGGAACGCAGTACCGAAGTGCACTGTATGTGTATGACCAAACACAAATGAACACAGCGTGTGAATCAAAAGAGGCGTATCAAAATCTATTGGGCAACGATGAAAAGCAGCAGATCACCACCGAGATTTTGCCCGCTGGAAAATACTATTTTGCAGAAACCTATCACCAACAGTATTTGGCAAAAAATCCTGAAGGCTATTGTGGGTTGGGAGGCACTGGTGTGTGCTTCCCCCCTTCTCTCTCAAACTGATTCTCAATTTGAGAAACCGTCATAGCCGCCTACATGTCGGCTATGACGCCATTGATCTCTTTGTAAACAGCCAGTTTATGGGCATTGTTAACGTCCGGCAGCAACACTTTGCCGTTATCAAACTCAAAGCCCCCTACCCCCTGAATAACAAACCGTCCCTTAAACAGCGTCTTAACAAACCTTGCGACCTGAATCGGTCTATATTTTACAAACTCGCGCAACATGACTAACCTCAACTTCCTTATTGTCTCTGCATCTTGTCTGTGCAGATGGACTGACCATTGAAACATTCAGCGACAACTCGTGTTAGAGCTGTCAAACTATTCAAAAATCATTGTGCATTAATAATGCCAGTTTTTATTTTTCTACTATTTTAAAGATAACACCAGACGGATGTTACACCATTTAACAAATAAATAGCATTTCTTTAATTAAAGGAAGAAAAGAATGAAAATCAAATCCCTGCTCTCTACTCTTTTGATCGCTGCACCACTTTCCGTTGCTGCTCACAACTTAGAAGTGGATGGCACGCTGCACTCAGTCAAGATCAACAAAGTGGGCGAACTGCTACTCGACCAAGACAAAATTAAATATCAAAGCTGGAATACCGAGCAGATGTTGGGGAAAGTGAGAGTTATTCAAGCCATCGCAGGACGCAGTGCCGCCAAAGAAATGAATACCCCACTGATGGCGGCGATTACTGCCGCTGATTTTGCTGAAGACAGCTACCAAACCACCACCATCATCAACCAAGACGATGCACTTTGGGGAACGGGTTCATTTGTAAAATCGTCGGCTGAAGACAGCAAAAAAGAGTTCCCATGGTCTTCTATGGTCCTTGACTCAGACGGCCTGGCGGCCAATGCATGGCAGTTAGAAGAGAAGTCTTCTGCCATCATTGTGCAAGATAAACAAGGCAAGATTTTGTTTATAAAAGAGGGCGCACTAAGTGAAGAAGAGATTCAGCAAGTACTTTCTCTTATCCAAAAGAATGTCACTAAATAACTAAGATTTTCCATGGCGACATAAGTATCATAGCGATTAGATATAAGTTAAATAACCGTCAAGTTCGCCGTCATCTTATTGAAAAGGTGGGACTGTTATAATATAACGTTACCGCCTTTACTTAAGAGACTACGCCGATATGCTGCATCTACATCTTGCTCCCTTGCGTGCCAAAATGCTTGCAGCCGTTTGTATCTCCCTGCTTTTCGGGTTAAATAGCCTCTATATCGAGCACCTTGTTCATGCTCACAATCATGAGCATAGCCACACACATTCACACCCTCACAATAATAACGAACTTGATGCTCACGAGTATCACCATTGTGAGTTGGTTATGTGCGCTAAGAACCTAGTCAGTACACAGGCTCCAACAGTCGCACCGCTACCATTTTTTACCTCCTTCTTTACGATAAGTAAGGTCTTTACCCTTCGCTATCTACCCGAAGTACAGGCGCGTTCTCCACCCGTTCATTAACCATCTGATTTACCATTACTTTATTCTTAAACTATCTTTAGTAAGTACTCTTTTGGATTTAATGACTTATGAAAAACTTAAAACTAAACACAATCACACTTTCAGCTCTAGCCGCACTTGGCCTAGCAACACTTCCAGCACAAGCAGAATCAGAATTCCGTCAACATGGTGCTCATGTGCATGGTGAAGTTGAGTTTAATGTCGCGCAAGATGGCAATGAGCTTCTGATTGAAATCGTCGCACCAGGCGCTGATGTTGTCGGCTTTGAACGTGCGCCGGAAACGGATGCAGAAAAAGCAGCACTCAAGCAAGCAATTGAAAAACTTGAGCAACCAGAGTCACTATTCACCCTCGCAGCAAATGCAAACTGCTCTGTTGAATACAAATCTGTATCACATACCCTAGGTGAAGGTTCTCACTCAGATCATGACCATCATAGCCACGATGATCATAACCATGACGAGCATAAGCACGACCATGATGACCATAATCATGACGAGCATAAGCACGACCATGATGACCACAATCATGACGAGCACAAGCACGACCATGATGACCATGATCATGACGAGCACAAACATGACCATGACCATGACCATGACCATGACCATCATGCTGGCCACGGTGAGTTTACAGTCGAGTACCATTTTGCCTGTGACAACATCAATAACCTGACGCAACTCGAAACATCATGGTTAGAGAAGTTTGAACAAACCCATAAAATCTCGGTCAATATCTTAACCGATCGTGTTCAAGGCGGCGCAACGCTAGAAGGCACGACGAACCGATTTGACCTGTAATCTTCATCCATGATGAAACGCTAGGTGGCCAATAGCCACCTAGCTTCCAATTGTACTTTGTATAAGCTAACCCAATGATGCCAATAGACAAACCTGATTTAGCACATGTTATCGACCTAGACAGTGTGACATTCCGCTGGTCTGCCGATGCTAAACCAACACTCAAGATAGATAAGCTGTCCATTAATCAAGCTGAACATACATTCATTAAAGGCCCAAGTGGGTGTGGTAAATCTACACTGCTCTCCCTACTGACTGGAATTAACGCTGCAGAGTCTGGCAAAGTTGAAGTCTTAGGCAGTGATCTCACTCTACTATCTTCACGCCAAAGAGACCGCTTCCGTGCGGATCATGTGGGCTATATTTTCCAACAGTTCAATCTATTGCCTTATTTGAGTGTGATCGAAAATGTCGTATTGCCGTGCCAGTTTTCAGCACACCGAAAAAGCAATGTGCAGGGTAAATTGGAAGACAAAGCCCGTCAGTTACTTGAACGCTTGCACCTCGCACCTGAGCTGCTCAACAAGCCAGTGATAGAGCTGAGCATCGGCCAACAACAACGCGTTGCAGCCGCTCGAGCATTGATTGGTGCTCCTAAGTTGATCATTGCTGATGAGCCTACCTCAGCCTTAGATTTCGACAATCGCACTGCGTTTATTGAGCTTTTGATGGAGCAGGCGACCGAGGCTAGTTCAACCTTGGTATTTGTTAGCCACGATCCAACATTGGAGCCACTTTTTAAACGCTCAATTCAGTTGCAAGAAATCAATACGGCGGGAGCATAAACATGTTAGCTATCAGCACTCTGGCATGGAAAAGCCTTAAAAACCGTAAAGCAACGGCACTGCTTACTGTCCTGACAGTCGCTATCTCTGTCATTCTGCTAATGGGTGTAGAGCGAATTCGTACTCAAGCAAAAACCAGCTTTGCCAACACCATCTCTGGAACCGACCTGATTGTTGGGGGGCGCTCTGGACAGGTGAACCTACTTCTTTACTCTGTTTTTCGTATTGGTAACGCCACCAACAACATCGACTGGCGCAGCTACGAAGAATTTAGCCGACATCGTGCCGTTGACTGGAGTATTCCCATCTCTTTGGGAGACTCTCATCGTGGTTTTCGTGTAATGGGCACAAACCAAAGCTACTTTGAGCATTACCAGTTTGGTAGTCGACAACATTTAGAGCTCGCCGAAGGAGGTCCATTTGATGGTATGTTTGAAGCGGTGATCGGTGCGGATGTGGCTCGTGGCCTTGGCTATAAAATCGATGATGAGATTGTCATTGCGCACGGCTTAAGTGATGTGGCATTCAGTCGTCATGACAACCTACCATTTAAGATTGTCGGGATATTCAAGCCCACTGGTACACCTGTAGACAAAACGATCCATGTCTCGCTCGAATCAATTGAAGCCATTCATGTCGGGTGGGAGTCTGGTGCACGGTTAGGTCCTACACCAACCAAAGCCGAACTTGAAGCGATGGATTTTCAACCTGAACAGATTACGGCAATGTTAGTGGGTCTAAAATCCCGTATCCAGACCTTTGCACTACAAAGAGAGATAAACACCTACCCCAAAGAGCCTTTGAGCGCCATCATGCCAGGCGTTGCCCTGCATGAACTCTGGGGAATGATGTCTGTAGCCGAACAAGCATTAATGGTAGTATCTATCTTTGTTGTAGTTGCAGGGTTACTGGGTATGTTAAGTAGCTTATTGACGAGCTTGCAAGAACGCCGTCGAGAAATGGCTATCCTCAGGGCTATGGGAGCTCGGCCTCGGCATATACTGATGCTACTGGTCAGCGAAGCAAGCGCATTAACCTTTATTGGCATTGCGACTGGTCTAGCCGGCTTATACAGCTTGTTAGCGATTGCTGGGCCGATTATTCAACAGCAATATGGTATCGCTATCGAGCTGACCATGATCACCAACTATGAATGGATGCTCCTTGGTTTTGTTCAGCTTGCTGGCGTGATCATTGGTTTCATTCCCGCTATTCGTGCATATCGTCAGTCACTTAGTGACGGTATGACTATCAAGGTGTAGAAAATGTTAAAACAGATATCCGCAGCTCTGCTGTCACTCTCTATCCTACTGGTACCAAGCTTCGCTTCGGCTTCTAGCAGTGATGAAGCGCTTACTCTCGATTGGATCGACCTCGTTCCTGAGTCAGAGCGTCAACAATTCTCAAATATGGGAATGCCCTTAGCCGCACATGACGAGTCGTCAAGCCTAGCCGCTCAGCAGTCAAAAATTGGTAGTGTTCGCAGCGAACTCAATGGCAGCCAAGTCCGAATTCCAGGCTTTGTTATTCCGCTAGAAGGTGACGCAAATAAAGTGACCGAATTCTTGCTTGTGCCATACTTTGGCGCATGTATTCACGTTCCGCCGCCGCCACCAAACCAGATCATCTACGTTAAGTACCCTGAAGGTGCGCCTGTTCAGCAGCTGTGGGATGTGATTTACGTCGTCGGCACACTCAAAACTGAAGTCATCAGTCATGAGTTAGCTGAGACCGCCTATGTTATTGAAGGTACCGGCATCGAAGCGTACGACGATATGTAATCGGTTGCTCAAACAACAAAAACTAAAAAAAGCCTCACAAGAGGCTTTTTTATCGTCTGAATGCTTTGGTTTGTGAAAATACTACGGTTTGTGAAGAATAAAGATCTTTATATAGCGGTATTTAAACGTGCTTATGAGCTACCGACTAAATAGGTAGTTGGAAAGAAATAGCAGCACAAGCACATAGCCTATGATCAACAGCGCCACAGACATAGAGCGGCGCATCTTATGTATATTCGGTATATTCATATCGCCCCCTAGATTTTCTTAAATTTTAACAAAAATTTATCATTTATTTCAACTACAAAATACTCTCCAATTCACTAAATCACCCCGTAGCATATGACTTTAGTACTCTTTAGTCGCTTAAAGGGAGTCAACACCAAACATCAAATGTAAACAAGTTATTAAATCACATAAACTTAAAGAGATCTCGATTCGAGACAAAGTCACTTTCAAAACTGCACCTAAGTGAAACTTAGCGATATACTGTCTAGCAAATGCTCAATTTCAGGTATGAGATTGAAGAAAATAACCTCCAATTAGATTACAGCAGCGAGAAGACGATGAGCACAGAAAGCAAGAGTGTCACTGTCGTAGTTGAAGAAACGAAAGCCCAAGACAAGAAGAAAAACTATATCAAAGAGAGCGGTAAACAAATCCTTGCCATGGCTGAAGAGCATGGCCTAGACGCTGAAATCAACTCTGATAAAACTGATGCTACCGCACTTGAGCGAGCACTTATCCGGGAGAGGAAACGTCGTGAACTGCGTCAAATCAATCTAGAAAGCATCATAAAAGCCGCATACGCCAGCTGCAAGAATGAGAGTGCCGGTCAGCCTGAGCTAGACTGGCAGCATCGTTTCTTCGACATGGCACAAGAGATTCACAACCCAATGATGCAAAAGCTTTGGGCACAGGTGCTAAAACGTGAAGTCACCAACCCTGGTTCGACCTCAATGAAGGCGTTGCAGGCCTTGCATGATATGAGCCCTAAAGAAGCACAAATTTTACAGCGAGCAGCCTCGCTAGCCTGTAGCTTCGGCACTGATACCAGCAAAAAGCTTTTTGTCGGGGTGAAATCAAAAGGGAGTATTTTTAAGCTTGGAAAGCGGATTTCAACCGCAACCGTGAGCCTTGGCGCTTACCAACTGCCATACTCTAGCTTGCTTGTTCTTATTGAGCTCGGACTGGTTCACACTAGTGAACTCGAGTCAGGAGAAATTGACATGACGGCGCCTTTACCGATTCAATACCAAGGCCGCAGCATGAGCCTACAAGCTCACCAAAAAGGGGCATCTTTGCTTTACTATCGCTTTACTCCCACAGGCAATGAGTTGTGCCGATTACTCGGCAATAAACCCAACCAAGACTACTGGGATCAGGTGACAGCATTGTTGCAACAGACCTTTGCCATCCACTCTGATAGCAAAGGCAGTGTGAACCACACCGTGTAGCAAATATACTTGTTGGCGCCGCGGCTAGGCTTGAATAACGCCGCGTTGCTCTAGCGAAGTTATCATCAAATCCACCAGCTGGGGCACATCTAGCTCCCCTGCAGGTAAGTCAATCTCTGCTGATTGAGGCGCCTCGTATAGCGAGTCGATACCCGTAAAGTTTTTGATTTCTCCTGCTCGGGCTTTTTTATACAACCCCTTTGGATCTCGTTGCTCACAAACCTCTAGTGGCACATTGACATAGACTTCTATGAACTCTCCTTCCGGCAGTAAGTCACGCACCACTTGACGCTCTGAACGGTGTGGAGAAATAAAGGCAGACAGGACAATCAGGCCCGCATCCGCCATCAGTTTCGCTAGCTCTCCAATACGACGAATATTCTCTTTACGGTCACTGTCTGAAAAGGTTAAGTCTTTACACAGTCCGTGGCGAACATTATCGCCATCAAGCAGGTAAGTATGATAGCCAAGCTGGGCAAGCTTACTCTCTAATGCCCCCGCAACTGTCGACTTTCCTGCGCCAGATAAGCCCGTAAACCACAGCACTGCTGGCTTTTGCTTCTTTAGATTGGCCCTAAAGGCCTTATCCACCGCATGTTGATGCCAAACGATGTTCGGGTCTTGAGATTCCACAGTTGCACTCATGTCACTAAATCCTTTTAAAATGGGAAAAACATAGGGATCAAGGTCAATACCAACGCTGAATAGACCAGTGAAATTGGTAGCCCTATTTTTATATAATCGGTGAGTTTATAGCTGCCGACGCTGTAAACCAGTAAGTTAGTTTGATAACCATAAGGAGAGATAAAACTCGCGCTGGCTCCAAACAGGACCGCCATAATGAATGGCATCGGATCAACACCATAACCAAGGGCTAAACTGTAACCCAATGGAAAAGCGAGCGCTGCGGCTGCGTTATTGGTAATTAACTCAGTGAGCACCAAGGTGATTAAATACGTCGCGACTAAAGCGCCCATTGCGCCATAGCCATTAAATACCTCAATAAACATCTCACCAAGACGAGCTGACAGGCCCGAGGAGAGCATCAGCTGTGCTATTGACAACGCAGCTCCAACAATGATGACAATGTCGCTCGGAAAACGACGACGAATATCACTGACCTGAATGGTCTTTGTCAGTAATAGCGCAATCAAATAGATGCTCAAGCCTTTAATGATAGGTAACACATTCAATAATGCTGCGGCGATCACACCCGCAAAACCAAGTAATACCAGAGCCGACTTATTGCCGTCCATCTTTGCTGACGAGCCCAACTCTTGAACAAACACAAACTCTTTACGGTGGGCTTTAATTTCACTCTCAAACCGCTTGCCAGGGACAACAATCAAGGTATCACCCGCTGCAAGCTCAACAGACCCTAAGCCACCCTCAAGCCTTTCATGGCCGCGACGAATGGCGACCACAACAGCATCAAAACGATCGCGAAAACGACTAGATTTAAGGGTTTTACCTACAAAGTTAGCCGATGAACTGACAACGAGCTCATTGAAGTTTTGCCCATTGAGGTGGTGCTGACCAAACAGTGTCATACCGGGAATTTCTGTCAATGTTGCCACGCTCTCCACGTCACCGCAGAACAGTAAACGATCTCTCGCTTGCAAGATAAAATCTGGGTTAACTGAAGGCACGCTCTTCCCGTCACGAATCACCTCAGCCAAAAAGAGCTTCCGCAAGGCACGTAGATTATTCTCGCTAATACTCCGCCCAACCAAAGGGGAGCCTGGCTCAACACGAGCCTCTAAGAAATACGGCAAATCATCTTGGCTGATTTCATCATAGTCAGGTAACAGATAACTTAATGGAATCAGAATCCCCACCCCACCAATGAGTACTGCTAACCCAATCATGGTCGGTGAAAAGAAACCTAAACTTGGCAAGCCTGCATCTTCCACAAAGCTATTAATGATCAAGTTGGTTGACGTACCAATTAACGTCAAGGTTCCCCCAAGAATGGCGGCATAAGAGAGAGGGATGAGCAACTTCGAAGGTGCATGCTTTCGATTACGCTTTATTGCCCCAATAAGAGAGACAACCACAGCGGTATTGTTAGTGAACGAGGAGAGCAAGGCCGTTGAGACACCCAACTTCGCCACCACGATGCCAAGCCCTCCCTCTGAAATATTGCGACTCACCCAGCTGATGAGTCGCGTTTTCTCCAATGCAACTGACGAGAGAATTAAAAGCACTAAGGTAAGTAGCGATGAATTGGTAAAGTTTGCCGCAAGCGACTCCGCATCAATCAAGCCAAAAATAAACGCCAAAAATGCTGCTCCGGCAAATATATAACTCGGTTTGATACGTGTCACGAGTAAGCATGTGACGATACCCAGTAGCACCGTCAATACAAATCCCTGCTCCCACATTAGCTATCCCTCGCCATGCACTCGTTTAAGACTTCAGTAATTGACTGATGTCTTGCGTACCCCAATGCGGGAAGTGCTTACGAATCAGTGCGTTCAGCTCTAATTCAAAGGCTGAGAAGTCACCGGCTTGCTCCGATACCGCCTCTAGGCTTTCTCGCACAAGGCCCGCTCCAACAGTGACATTGGTCAAGCGGTCAATAATGATAAAACCACCTGTATCCGCACAGCTCTTATATCCATCGAGTGCAACTGACTCTGTTAGAGTCCACTCACACAAACCGATACCATTTAATGGCAAAGCGTGAGTGTCGTGACTAGAAAGGTTGTTAATATCATATTGGTGACGCACCGAAACCAACTGACCTACCGTTTTCTTGCCGGCAATTTTAATGTCGTACTCACGACCAGGCTCCAAAGCCGCTTCGGTCATCCAAACAACATCAGCCAGCAAGTGGTTAGTCGAGGTCACTTGTGCATTTTCAAGCACAATCAAATCGCCACGGCTGATATCGATCTCATCTTCTAAAGTCAGCGTAACCGCTTGGCCTGCGTATGCCTGCTCAAAATCCCCGTCAAAGGTAACGATGCGTGCGACTTTGGACTCTTTGCCTGATGGCAGTGCCTTAATAGCATCGCCAACGCGAATCGATCCAGAGGCAACAGTGCCCGCAAATCCTCGAAAATCAAGATTTGGACGGTTCACATACTGAACAGGGAAACGAAACTCTCCTTGCTCAAGAGACTTATTGACCTCTACATGCTCCAATAACTCAAGCAGTGAAGCCCCTTGGTGCCAAGCCATGCGATGGCTTTTATCGACAACATTATCCCCTTCCAATGCAGAGATTGGGATAATTTGGATATCAATGTTCTCACTTAAGTTTTGAGCGAATTCGAGATAGTCACGCTGAATTTGCTCAAAAGTCTCTTGTGAGTAGTCCACTAGATCCATCTTGTTGACCGCCACAACAAAGTGTTTGATCCCAAGGAGATCAGAAATGAAAGAGTGACGGCGAGTTTGATCAAGAATACCCTTACGAGCATCAATCAAAATGACCGCTAAGTCACACGTTGAAGCGCCCGTGGCCATGTTGCGAGTATATTGCTCATGCCCTGGAGTATCAGCAATGATGAACTTGCGTTTTTGGGTCGAGAAATAGCGGTAGGCTACATCGATGGTGATCCCCTGTTCACGTTCCGCTTGAAGGCCATCAACCAATAAGGCGAGATCCGGTCTTTCGCCCGTCGTACCGACTCGTTGTGAGTCTGAGTGAACGGCGGCCAACTGATCCTCGTAAATTTGCTTAGAATCATGGAGCAAGCGACCAATCAGTGTACTTTTTCCATCATCGACAGAACCACATGTCAAAAAACGCAATAGCGATTTGTGTTGGTGTTGAGTTAGATAGCCTTCAATTCCTAGCTCGGCTAACTGAGCTTCTACAGCACTATTCATTGTCTTTCCTTAGATCCTTTAGAAGTAACCCTGACGTTTTTTCAGTTCCATCGATCCTGATTGATCGTGGTCGATCGCGCGTCCTTGTCGTTCACTTGAGGTCGCCACCAACATCTCTTCAATAATCTCCGTTAATGAATCAGCCTCAGACTCAATCGCACCTGTCAGTGGGTAGCAACCAAGCGTTCTAAAACGAACACTTTTGTTTTCCACTTTCTCTTCCGGCGCAAGCTTCATACGTTCATCATCCACCATAATCAACATGCCATCACGCTCAACAACAGGTCGAGGCGCTGCTAAATAAAGAGGCACAATTTCAATGTTTTCTAGGTAGATGTATTGCCAGATATCTAACTCTGTCCAGTTCGATAGTGGGAACACACGAATGCTTTCGCCCTTGTTAACTTGGCCGTTATAGGTATGCCAGAGCTCAGGGCGCTGATTTTTGGGGTCCCAGGTGTGGTTTTTGTCACGGAATGAATAAACCCGTTCTTTTGCACGAGATTTCTCCTCATCACGTCGAGCACCACCAAAGGCAGCATCAAAGCCATACTTATTTAATGCTTGCTTTAATCCCTGTGTTTTCATCACATCGGTGTGCTTCGACGACCCGTGATCAAATGGGTTAATACCAAGCGCTAAACCTTCGGGATTCTTGTGTACCAGTAAGTCAAACCCATACTTCTTTGCGGTTCGATCACGAAACTCAATCATTTCGCGGAATTTCCAATCCGTATCTACATGCAATAGCGGGAAAGGTATTTTTCCAGGGTAAAAAGCTTTACGCGCCAAGTGCAGCATGACGGAAGAGTCTTTCCCTATCGAATACATCATCACAGGATTATCAAACTCAGCAGCGACTTCACGAATAATGTGAATGCTTTCCGCTTCGAGCTGTTTTAGGTGGGTTAAGCGTTGTTGGTCCATAACATGTCTTCCTTTGTAAGCCAAAAGGCCTAGTGACTCTCTAATTCGTTAGTCAAAATTATATTGAGTTGGCAACGGCATCATTGCTGAAGCGAGTACCAGATAAATACCAGTCTAGTTTTTGAGACAAGGCGACAACCTCACCCACGACGATAAGTGCGGGCGATTGAGCATGGCACGCGATGTCGGACAAAGTGTTGAGCGTACTTGTCCAAACTTTCTGATCTTTTTGTGTACCGCGCTCGATTATTGCCACCGGAGTGCTTGGCGCGCGGCCATGTTGAATAAGTTGTTGGGTAATATATTCAGACTTCATCAAGCCCATATAAATCACCAGAGTTTGATTTCCTCTCGCCAGCGTTGACCAATCAAGCTGATCATCTTTATCCTTCAAGTGGCCAGTAATAAACATCGCAGATTGCGCGTAGTCACGATGAGTCAACGGAATACCAGCATAAGCGGTTGCACCCGCCGCCGCAGTAATCCCTGGCACAACCTGAAATGGCACACCCGCCTCTACCAATACTTCGAGCTCTTCACCACCGCGACCAAAGATAAATGGGTCTCCGCCTTTAATGCGGATGACACGGTAGTTTTGCTGAGCAAATTCGACAAGTAGTTGATTCGTTCTCTCTTGAGGTACGCTGTGGTGCCCAGCGCGTTTACCGACACACACTAAGATACAGTCGCTAGGCACAAGCGCCATGATTTCGTCTGACACTAAATAGTCATACAGAACAACATCCGCCTGTTGTAATAGGTTCATGGCCTTAACCGTTAATAGCTCTGGGTCGCCCGGTCCCGCTCCAATAAGCGCGACTTCACCATGCTGAAGCTGACTCGCCGAGATTCGTGGCTGTTCTTGATTTGATACCAGCTTAAGTAAGCTAGAGGAGATATTTGATGTGTCCGTTGCCATCTGATTGCGATCCATTGCAGAAGAATGGCTCCATTATGGCGATCTCTTTTTATTACCTGAAATTCTAAAATTTCATTTTTTATACACAAAGATGATAAGAGAAAGGAAAGAGAGTTAAAATCACTTCATTTAATTCACATTTTTACACGCCAACGAATGATCTAACTCACGAAAAAACCTGCAAGAAAAACAAATAGAGCACTAAAATTGATACATTAACCGCGATTCAATTCCATTCCCTCTGTTTGCTTGGAGAACGCAATGACACTTGCAGCAAAACCTCTTTCTTTAGCCGTCTTGACTGGCATGCTTACTATGGCTAGCCCTGTAATGGCCGAAACCATTAAGCTACGTATTATCGAAACTACCGACATCCATACTAACGTGATGGATTACGACTACTACCGCGATGCACCTTCTAAGCAAATCGGCCTTTCTCGTGCGGCAACCTTAGTCAAAGAAGCCCGAGCGGAAGTCGAAAATAGCGTACTTGTGGACAATGGTGACCTGATTCAAGGCAGCCCTATGGGTGATTACATGGCGGCTAAAGGCGTTAAGCCGGGTGATATTCACCCAGTTTATAAAGCAATGAACCTAATGGACTACGATGTTGCAAACATCGGTAACCACGAGTTTAACTTTGGTCTAGACTTTCTCGCAGCCACGCTAGAGGGCGCGAACTTCCCTTATATCAGTGCGAACGTATACGACAAGAAAACCGGCGAGCATTACTTTAAGCCATACTTAATTCAGCCATACCAGTTCAAAGATGAAAACGGAAAAGAACACACGGTAAAAGTCGGCTATATCGGCTTTGTTCCACCACAAATTATGGTTTGGGATAAAGCCAACCTAGAAGGTCAGGTCTTTGCACAAGACATCAAAGAGAGCGCTGAGCAGCTCGTACCAGAAATGAAAGCGCAGGGCGCAGAAGTAATTATTGCCATCCCTCACTCTGGCATTTCAACTGATCCATACAAACTGGGTGCAGAGAACTCGACGCTCTATCTCTCTGAGGTTGAGGGCATTGATGCCATCGCCTTTGGTCACGCCCATGCGGTATTCCCAAGTAATGACTTCGCCGATATCCAAGGCATCAATGTTGAAAAAGGCCAAGTGAACGGCGTAACAGCGGTGATGCCAGGTCGTTGGGGTAGCCACGTGGGGATTATGGACCTCACTTTGAAGCAATCAGATGGCCAATGGTCAGTGATTGATGGTCGTTCAGAAGCGCGTGCTATCTACAACAAATCAGAGCAGAAATCTCTTGCGGCAGCCGATGAAGCGATTGTTGCAGCCGTTGCTGACGACCACAAAGGGACTCGTGAGTTTGTTAATCAACCGATTGGTAAAGCAAGCGATGTAATGTATAGCTTCCTCGCCTTGGTACAAGATGACCCAACAATTCAGATCGTCAATCTCGCACAAACTGATTATGTTGAGCGCATGATCCAAGGTGACCCTGACCTTGATGGTATTCCGGTTCTTTCAGCTGCGGCACCATTTAAAGTTGGTGGGCGTAAAAACGATCCAAACAACTTTACAGAAGTCGAGTCGGGCCAGCTTACCTTCCGTAATGCTGCTGACCTATACCTATATCCAAATACCCTAGTGGCGCTAAAAGTAACGGGCCACGAGGTGAAAGAGTGGCTTGAATGCAGTGCTGGACAGTTCAACACTATCGATAAAACCTCTAGCCAACCTCAAAGTTTGATCAATTGGGATGACTTTAGAACCTATAACTTCGACGTAATTGATGGTGTCGAGTACCAAATCGATGTGACGCAACCTGCGAAGTACGATGGCGGCTGTAATGTCATCAATGAAGACTCACAACGTATCGTGAATCTGACTTATCAGGGTAAACCAATCGATACCAAGCAAAGCTTCATTATTGCAACCAACAACTACCGCGCTTTCAGCAACGCATTCCCCGGTACAGGTGAAGAGTTTATTGCGTTTGAAGCCCCAGATGAAAACCGCACTGTTCTAGCGAACTACATCTCGCGTGTTAGTGCAGAGAAGGGACAAGTCGTACCAAGTGCTGACAATAATTGGTCGTTTGCACCAATTGCCACTGAAGCAAAACTCGACGTACGCTTTGAAACGTCACCGAGTGAAAAAGCCGCTAAATTCATCGAAGAGCGTAGCCAATATCCGACGAAACGCGTTGCAACCGATGAAGTAGGCTTTGCGATTTACAGCATCGACCTAACAAAGTAGACGCTGACTACTAGACAACCGAAAATTCCCTGGGCTTTATAGGCCTTGAATGGAATACGAGTTAATTGCTCAAAAAGCAGTGTTACTTTTGTAACGCTGCTTTTTTTATTACTCTAATGCCAATCAATTCAATCCAAGGTAAGTAATGAAATCTCAATCCAAGGCCGAGTGGCAAACGCTGAGTTTTGCACAGCTAGATAATCACCAGCTCTACCAGATCATGAAATTAAGAGTCGATGTTTTCGTTGTTGAGCAGAACTGCCCTTACCCAGAGCTCGATAATAAAGATCATCACTCTGAGGTTCGCCATATCGTTGGCATGGTGAATGGTGATATTGCGGCATACTGTCGGGTGCTCCCTACTGGGCTGAGCTACTCGGCACCAAGTATTGGACGTGTGATTGTGGCGCAAGCCTACCGCGCAGATAAACTTGGCCATGAGCTATTAAGACGTGCGATAGAGAGTTGTGAAACCTTGTGGCCAAATGAGCTGGAGATCAAGATTGGTGCGCAGCAACATCTCAAAGGCTACTATCATCAACACGGGTTTATTCGTTGCAGCGAGATGTATCTAGAGGATGGGATCCCACACATCGATATGGTGAGAAACCCAACCAAACACAATTAATTACTTACTGCGCCCAAAGCCACCATCGGAAAGACGGAAAAAGATCACTGCACCTTGAGGAGAGTCGAGCTGGATAATATCCAACGCACCTTCTGGTGTGCGCTTAAAACGGACAAGTTGACCTTGGCGCAGGCGACTCAGTGGTTGATCGTCACCCTCGATACGCACTAACGTGTTTAAGTCAGCCATGGGGAACCCTTGATTGCGGAAGATCTTTGCAAGAGTATCGCCTTGTTTGACGGTGTAATCTTGCCACGCAGGCTCTGCTGCTTGAGTGGTACTTGCTTGTTCTCTTGTACTTAAGCTTTGAGTATTGATTGGAATTTCAATTCGACTGGTCGACGCGCTCTGTACCGAAGTTTCTGATGTTGATCCCCCGCCTGACGGCAACAAAAGCAAAATGAGCACGACTGGGACCAATACCATAAGGATACGTCGGTGTAACTGAGGTAAGCGCATCCAAACAGGCTCGACACGATCGCGAACTGACGTAAAGGCCACCCGCCAATCAAAGGCGTGGAACTGCTTTTTCACTGATTCAAGTGGATCTTGTTGTTGGCGCTTTTTGCGACGACGATTCATCCCATCTTTCCCTAAAAATACCGTCAAACCGACTCGGCTTATAGACAAACAGTATATCGAAAGATAATCCCTAAAGTCACCTCTGATAGTTTGAACTTAGCACTGTTTCACGCTTGATTGACACAAGATACCTGTTATCCTTTTCGGTTCAACTAACAAAGAGAGTGACAGAATGTCTGAAGTTAAATTTGAAACTGTAGAGCAAAAAGCAAGCTACGGTATCGGTCTTCAAATGGGCCAACAACTAGCTGGTTCAGGTCTAGAAGGTCTAAACGTTGACGCAATCGCTGCTGGTATCGCAACGGCACTAACAGGCGATATGCCAGCAATCGAAGTTGATGAAATCAACAACGCACTTCAAGAGCTTCACACTCGCGTTGAAGCCGCTCGCCAAGAAGCAGCTAAAGCTGCTGCAGCTGACGGTGAAGCGTTCCTTAAAGATAACGCTCTTCGCTCAGAAGTAACGGTTCTTGAATCTGGTCTTCAATATGAGATCATCACAGAAGGTACAGGTGAAATCCCAACTTCTGACAAGCAAGTTCGCGTTCACTACCACGGTGAGCTAACTGACGGTACAGTATTCGACAGCTCAGTATCTCGCGGCCAACCAGCAGAGTTCCCAGTAACGGGTGTTATCAAAGGTTGGGTTGAAGCACTACAACTAATGCCTGTAGGCTCTAAGTGGAAACTATACATTCCTCAAGACCTAGCATACGGTGAGCGCGGCGCTGGCGCTGCTATCCCTCCGTTTGCTGCTCTAGTGTTCGAAGTAGAGCTACTAGACATCCTGTAATTAAGCAGATGGTTTTATTTAAGCGACGCAACTGCGTCGCTTTTTTTTGTCTAAACTATAGGAACAACAAAAACGAAAACGTTATCGTCAGACCAAACTCAATAAGGCGAAAGCCGCTCAAGGAGAGACCATGAAAGCAACAAGCCTCGTTTGTACTTCTCTACTCATATTTTCTTCAAGCAGTTTTGCTTTTCTCGATTCACTCGACAGCAGTGACACAGAGAGTGCAAATGACTTAATGGGAATGGCATCCAGTGCGATGTCTGACTCCGCATCATCACCACTATCCGATTTACTCTCTAGTCAACTTTCAGTGTCACCCGAACAGGCTGCGACAGGTTCAGGCGCACTATTATCACTTGCTCAAAGTCAACTGTCATCGGATAACAGCAGTGAGCTAATGTCACTGATACCGGGGCTCTCGGAGATGGGGGGCGTTTCAAGTATGCTCGGCTCGATAGAAAATCTAGATGCTGTAACAAGCGTATTTGAAGCCGTAGGCTTAGACGCTTCAATGGTGACTCAGTTTGCGCCGGTCATTCTCGGTTACTTAACCGATCAAGGTGCAAGTGAAGGGCTACTTAGCTCTCTGGGGAGTTTGTGGCAGTAAGTATCAACTTATTTAAGGGCGGGAATCGTATTCAAGGACAGACAAAAGATACAAAAAAGCCGAGCATTATATGCTCGGCTTTTTAGCTAAACGAAACTGAGATTACTCAGCAGCAGCTTCTTCAGATGCTTCAGGGCGATCTACAAGCTCAATGTAAGCCATTGGAGCTTTATCACCAGCACGGAAGCCAGCTTTTAGGATACGAGTGTAACCGCCCTGACGAGCAGCAAAACGTGGACCTAATTCGTTAAATAGTTTTGCAACTACTTCGTTATCACGAGTACGTGCAAATGCTAGACGACGGTTAGCAACACTGTCAGTCTTAGCTAGTGTAATCAAAGGCTCAACTACGCGACGTAGCTCTTTTGCTTTTGGCAAAGTAGTCTTGATAACTTCATGACGTACTAGAGAGCTAGCCATATTGCTGAACATCGCTTTGCGATGTGAGCTGTTGCGGTTGAGTTGACGACCACTCTTACGATGGCGCATGACCTAATCCTTCTAACTAGTATCGATTAATCTTCAGCGATAGACGCTGGTGGCCAGTTTTCTAGGCGCATGCCCAGAGAAAGACCACGTGATGCAAGTACGTCTTTAATCTCAGTAAGAGATTTTTTACCAAGGTTAGGCGTTTTAAGTAGCTCAACCTCAGTGCGCTGTACAAGATCACCGATGTAGTGAATCGCTTCTGCTTTCAAACAGTTAGCAGAGCGAACTGTTAGTTCAAGATCGTCTACAGGACGCAGTAGGATCGGATCGAATTCTGGCTTCTCTTCCTTCTCCTCAGGTACACGTACATCACGAAGATCTACGAACGCATCCAATTGCTCAGCAAGAATTGTTGCTGCGCGACGGATTGCTTCCTCAGGTTCAAGAGTACCGTTCGTTTCCATATCGATAACAAGCTTGTCCAAGTCAGTACGCTGTTCAACACGAGCTGCTTCAACCGCGTAGGCAATTTTGTCTACTGGGCTGTAAGTCGCGTCTACAAGCAAACGACCAATTGGACGCTCATCTTCTTCGGTATGAATACGAGCTGAAGCTGGAACGTAACCACGACCACGTTCTACTTTGATACGCATAGCGATCTCAGCATTGTCATCCGTTAAGTGACAAATTACGTGTTCAGGGTTTACGATCTCTACATCACCATCATGGGTGATGTCACCTGCAACCACAGGGCCTGAGCCTGATTTGTTCAACGTAATAAACACTTCATCTTTGCCTTCGGCAACGCGAACAGCAAGACCTTTAAGGTTAAGAAGAACTTCAAGAATATCTTCCTGAACACCTTCTTTAGTGCTGTATTCGTGTAGTACGCCTTCAATCTCTACTTCAGTGACAGCACAACCTGGCATAGAAGATAGTAGAATACGGCGAAGTGCATTACCAAGAGTATGGCCAAAACCACGCTCTAATGGCTCAAGAGTTACTTTTGCGTGAGTCGTGCTGATTTGTTCGATATCAACAAGACGTGGCTTAAGAAATTCTGTTACAGAACCCTGCATTGTGTCCTCTCTTTAGTTTAAACCTTACTTAGAGTAAAGCTCGACGATCAATTGTTCGTTGATGTCAGCAGATAGATCTGAACGCTCAGGCATACGCTTGAATGTACCTTCCATCTTACCAGCATCTACTTCAATCCAAGTTGGTTTTTCACGTTGTTCAGCAACTTCTAGAGCCGCTTTAACACGAGCTTGCTTTTTAGCTTTCTCGCGAATAGAAACAACGTCGTTAGCCGCAACTTTGAAAGAAGGAACATTTACAACGTTACCGTTAACTAGGATAGCTTTGTGGCTAACTAGCTGACGAGATTCAGCGCGAGTAGCACCAAAGCCCATACGGTAAACTACGTTGTCTAGACGACCTTCTAGAAGCTGAAGCAGGTTCTCACCTGTGTTGCCTTTAAGACGTGCAGCATCTTTGTAGTAGTTACGGAATTGTTTTTCTAGAACGCCGTAGATACGACGAACTTTTTGCTTCTCACGAAGCTGAACGCCATACTCAGATAGACGACCGCGACGAGCGCCGTGTACACCTGGTGCGTTATCAATTTTACACTTGGTATCGATCGCGCGTACACCAGACTTAAGGAATAAGTCAGTACCTTCGCGACGGCTAAGCTTCAGCTTAGGACCCAAATATCTTGCCATGATTCTTCTCCAATTATCCTAGAAACGTTATACGCGACGTTTCTTAGGTGGACGACAACCGTTATGAGGGATTGGTGTAGCATCAACAATGTTTGTGATGCGGTAACCAGCTGCATTCAGAGCGCGAACAGTAGATTCACGACCTGGACCAGGACCCTTAACCATAACTTCCAAGTTCTTTAGACCGTATTCTTTAGCCATTTCAGCACAACGCTCAGCAGCAACCTGTGCAGCGAACGGAGTAGACTTACGAGAACCACGGAAACCTGAACCACCTGCAGTAGCCCATGCTAGAGCGTTACCTTGACGGTCAGTAATAGTTACGATTGTGTTATTAAAAGAAGCATGGATGTGCGCAACACCGTCTGCAACTTGTTTGCGAACGCGTTTACGCGCGCGAGTTGGTTGTTTAGCCATTGTACTCTACCTTCCCGATTATTTCTTGATCGGCTTACGCGGACCCTTGCGGGTGCGAGCGTTGGTTTTAGTACGCTGTCCACGTAGTGGTAGACTGCGACGATGACGAAGACCACGGTAACAGCCAAGGTCCATAAGACGCTTGATGTTCATAGATACTTCACGACGTAGATCACCTTCTACAGTGTATTTAGCTACACCATCACGCAGTTGATCGATCTGTTCATCAGATAGTTCACTGATCTTAACATCTTCAGCAATACCCACTTCAGCTAGAATAGCTTGAGAGCGAGTCTTACCGATGCCGTAAATCGCAGTAAGCGCGATTACAGCATGTTTTTGATCAGGAATGTTAATGCCTGCTATACGGGCCATTATTCACTCCTAGTGTTTCATAAAAGAATTAGCCGCAGCAAAGCCCGTTATGGATACGCTGCGGGATACTACTTCTTTTGCACGCAAAAGGTAGGGCGAGTAATATACTCGTCACTACCTCACATTTCAAGTAAAAATTTCTGCTAATTAGCCTTGGCGCTGTTTGTGCTTTGGCTCACTGCAAATCACGCGAACAACACCGTTGCGCTTGATTACTTTACAGTTACGGCAGATTTTTTTAACGGAAGCACGAACTTTCATTGCTAAACTCCGTAATTGAACTCTGAAGTTACCGCCGAATTAACGGCCGTAACCTTTCAGATTCGCTTTTTTCAACACAGAATCATATTGTTGTGACATCATATGAGTCTGTACCTGTGCCATAAAGTCCATAATAACAACTACTACGATTAGTAGAGATGTACCGCCGAAGTAGAAACGTACGTTCCACGCGACCATCATGAACTCGGGAATCAGACATATAAAGGTAATGTATAACGCACCCGCTAGGGTTAAACGCGTCATGACTTTATCAATATATTTAGCTGTCTGCTCGCCTGGGCGGATACCGGGTACGAATGCACCTGACTTCTTCAAGTTATCTGCTGTCTCACGCGGGTTGAAAACCAACGCCGTGTAGAAGAAACAGAAGAAGATAATTGCTGCAGCATAAAGCATAACATACAACGGCTGACCTGGGCTAAGTGCTAATGACACGTCAGTTAACCAACCGAACGCGCTGCTCTCACCGTTTTGACCAAACCATTGAGCTAATGTTCCTGGGAACAAAATAATGCTCGATGCGAAGATTGCAGGAATTACACCAGCCATATTAATTTTCAATGGCAAGTGAGTGCTTTGTGCTGCAAATACCTTACGACCTTGTTGACGCTTCGCATAGTTAACAACGATTCGACGTTGACCACGCTCCATGAAAACAACGAAGTAGATAACAGCAAAAGCTAATACTGCAATCAACAACAGAAGAAGTACATGCAATTCACCTTGACGCGCCTGCTCGATTGTTTGACCGATTGCCGATGGCAATCCAGCAACAATACCTGCAAAAATCAGAATGGAAATACCATTACCGATTCCACGCTCTGTAATTTGTTCACCTAACCACATCAAGAACATGGTACCGGTTACTAAACTTACGGTAGCAATTAGCGTAAACATGGTTTGGTTGATAACAACCAGATTATTGACCATGTTTGGTAGGCCAGTTGCAATACCAATAGCTTGGAATGTTGCAAGTACAAGCGTGCCGTAGCGTGTATATTGGCTTATCTTACGACGGCCAGCTTCACCCTCTTTCTTGAGTTCAGCTAACGCTGGGTGAACTACAGTAAGCAGTTGGACAACAATCGAAGCCGAAATATACGGCATGATGCCCAACGCAAATATAGATGCACGCTCAAGAGCACCACCGGAGAACATGTTAAACATTTCAACGATGGTACCTTTTTGCTGTTCGAACAAATCGGCAAGTACAGCCGCATCAATACCAGGCAGTGGTACGAAAGAGCCGGCGCGGAATACAATAAGAGCCCCTAATACGAATAGAAGACGCGACTTCAACTCCGCTAATCCATTTTTCGCACTACTAAAATCTTGTCCTGGTTTTTTAGCCATCTGTACCTTTCCTAACGAAGATTATTCTTCGATTTTACCGCCAGCAGCTTCGATTGCAGCTTTAGCGCCTTTTGTCACGCGTAGACCTTTAACAGTCACAGCTTTGTTGATTTCACCAGAAAGAACAACTTTAACGAATTCGATGTTCTTAGTGATGATGTTAGCTGCTTTAAGGCTGTTAAGATCAACTACGTCACCTGTTACTTTCGCTAGCTCAGCTAGACGAACTTCAGCAGACACTAGGCTCTTACGAGAAGTGAAACCGAATTTAGGTAGACGTTGTTTAAGAGGCATTTGACCGCCTTCAAAACCTGGACGAACTGAACCGCCAGAACGTGACTTTTGACCTTTGTGACCACGGCCACCTGTTTTACCAAGGCCAGAACCGATACCACGACCTACGCGCTTCTTAGAAGGCTTAGAACCCGCAGCCGGTGATAGAGTATTCAAACGCATTCTGATTACTCCTCAACTTTAACCATGTAGAAAACCTTGTTGATCATGCCGCGAACTGCAGGCGTGTCTTCAAGTTCTACTGTGTGGTTGATTTTACGAAGGCCAAGACCTTTCAAGCACAGTTTGTGCTTAGGTAGGCGACCAATTGAGCTTTTAGTTTGAGTTACTTTAATAGTTGCCATTGTGTTCTTACTCCGAAATAGATTCAACAGTTAGACCACGTTTAGCAGCAACCATTTCTGGCGACTTCACGCTACCTAGTGCATCGATCGTTGCACGAACGATGTTGATAGGGTTCGTAGAACCGTATGCTTTAGATAGTACGTTGTGTACACCAGCAACTTCAAGAACTGCACGCATCGCACCACCTGCGATAACACCAGTACCTTCAGCAGCAGGCTGCATGTAAACTTTAGAGCCCGAGTGGCGACCTTTCACCGGGTGGTGAAGTGTGCCTTCGTTAAGCGCGATCGTAGTCATATTACGACGTGCTTTTTCCATTGCTTTTTGAATCGCTGCAGGTACTTCACGAGCTTTGCCGTAACCGAAACCTACGCGACCGTTACCGTCACCAACTACTGTTAGTGCAGTAAAGCTCATGATTCGACCGCCTTTAACCGTTTTTGATACACGGTTAACAGCGATTAGCTTTTCTTGCAAATCATTCGCTTGAACTTGTTGTTCTTTAGCCATCTTCCAACCCTACCTTAGAATTTCAGACCAGCTTCGCGAGCAGCTTCTGCTAGCGCAGCCACACGGCCGTGGTATTGGAAACCAGAGCGATCGAATGCAACAGCAGAAACGCCTTTTTCAAGAGCGCGCTCAGCAACAGCTTTACCTACTGCTTTAGCTGCATCGATGTTACCAGTGTATTTCAATTGCTCACGGATCGCTTTTTCTACAGTAGAAGCAGCTGCGATAACCTCAGAGCCGTTTGCCGCGATAACTTGTGCGTAAACGTGGCGAGGAGTACGGTGTACTACCAGGCGAGTTGCACCAAGTTCTGCAATCTTACGACGTGCGCGTGTAGCACGACGGATGCGAGATGCTTTCTTATCCATAGTGTTACCTTACTTCTTCTTAGCTTCTTTAGTACGCACATTTTCATCTGCGTAACGAACACCTTTACCTTTATAAGGCTCAGGCTCACGGTAAGAACGAATGTCAGCCGCAACTTGACCAACTGCTTGCTTATCGCAACCAGTGATAACAATTTCAGTTTGGCTTGGACACTCTGCTTTGATACCTTCTGGAAGTTCGTGCTCTACTGGGTGAGAGAAGCCTAGAGTTAGAGCTACAGAGTTGCCTTTGATAGCAGCACGGTAACCTACACCCTTAAGTGTTAGCTTCTTAGTGAACCCTTCAGTAACACCAACAACCATGTTGTTAACTAGAGCGCGAGCAGTACCTGCTTGAGCCCATGCGTTAGCAACACCTTCTTTAGGACCAAAAGTAAGGTTGTTTTCTTCCTGAGCGATAACTACTGCGTCGTTAAGAACGCGAGAAAGTTCGCCTTTAGCACCTTTTACAGTAACTTCTTGGCCGTTTAGTTTCACCTCTACGCCAGCTGGAATAGCGACAGGTGCTTTAGCAACACGAGACATATTCTACTCCTATTACGCTACGTAGCAGATGATTTCACCACCAAGACCTGCTTTGCGAGCAGCGCGGTCTGACATAAGACCCTTGGAAGTTGAAACAACAGCAACACCAAGGCCACCCATTACAGAAGGAAGTTGATCTTTCTTCTTGTAAACGCGCAGACCTGGACGAGAAACACGTTTAAGTTGCTCGATAACTGGTTTAGCTTGGAAGTACTTAAGAGTAACTTCTAGCTCAGGTTTAACTTCGCCTTCAACAGCGAAATCTACGATGTAACCTTCAGCTTTAAGTAGTGCAGCAATTGCAACTTTAAGCTTTGAAGAAGGCATTTTAACAGCAACTTTATTTGCTGCTTGACCGTTACGAATACGGGTCAGCATATCCGAAATCGGATCTTGCATGCTCATATGATTTACTCCAAATGATTAAGTGGCAATTACCAGCTAGCCTTACGAAGTCCAGGAATCTCGCCTTTCATGCAAGCTTCACGAACTTTAATACGGCTTAGACCGAACTTACGTAGGTAACCGTGTGGACGACCAGTTTGGTTACAACGGTTGCGCTGACGTGACGCACTTGAATCACGTGGAAGAGATTGCAGTGTAAGAACCGCATTCCAACGATCTTCTTCTGATGCATTTACATCGCTAATGATAGCTTTAAGAGCAGCACGCTTCTCAGCGAACTTAGCTACTAGCTTCGCACGCTTTGCTTCACGTGCTTTCATTGAATTTTTAGCCATAACAGTAACCCTTCACCTTACTTACGGAATGGGAAGTTAAAGGCAGCCAGCAGAGCACGGCCTTCCGCATCAGTACCAGCAGACGTCGTTACAGTGATGTCTAGACCGCGTACTCGATCAACTTTATCAAAGTCGATTTCCGGAAAGATGATTTGCTCGCGAACGCCCATGCTGTAGTTACCGCGTCCGTCAAAAGACTTAGCGCTAACACCACGGAAGTCACGTACACGTGGAAGAGCGATGTTAATCAAACGCTCAAGAAAATCCCACATACGTTCGCCACGCAAGGTTACTTTACAACCGATTGGGTAGCCTTCACGAATTTTGAAACCTGCAACAGATTTACGCGCTTTAGTGATAAGTGGCTTTTGACCAGAGATCGTTGCCATATCCGCAGCTGCGTTTTCTAGAAGTTTCTTATCGTTGATTGCTTCACCTACACCCATGTTAAGGGTGATCTTTTCGATTCTAGGGACTTGCATGACGCTTGTGTAGCCGAACTCTTTGGTAAGCTCAGCGACTACAGACGACTTGTAGTAATCATGCAGTTTCGCCATAGTAGAACTCCAAATTACTTCTATTAATTAGTTAGAAATGGTTTCGCCGTTAGACTTAAAGAAACGAACTTTCTTACCGTCTTCAATACGGAAACCAATACGGTCAGCTTTACCAGTAGCTGCGTTGAAGATAGCCACGTTAGAAGCGTCGATTGCTGCTTCCTGCTCTACGATACCGCCTTGGATACCCATAGCTGGAACAGGTTTCTGGTGCTTCTTAACTAGGTTGATACCTTCTACGATAACTTTACCAGTTGCTAGAACCTTAGTTACTTTACCTTTCTTGCCTTTATCTTTACCAGCAAGAACGATTACTTCGTCATCACGACGGATTTTAGCTGCCATCTTTAGTGCTCCTTATAGTACTTCTGGAGCCAGTGATACAATCTTCATGAATTTCGCGTTACGAAGTTCACGAGTCACTGGGCCAAAGATACGAGTGCCGACTGGTTGCTCAGTAGTGTCGTTCAACAATACACAAGCATTACGGTCGAAGCGAATGACAGAACCGTCTGGACGACGTACGCCTTTACGGGTGCGAACTACTACCGCCTTCAGAACATCACCTTTTTTAACTTTACCGCGAGGAATTGCTTCTTTCACAGTAACTTTGATGATGTCGCCGATGTGTGCGTAACGACGGTGTGAGCCACCCAGAACCTTAATACACATTACCTTGCGCGCGCCAGAGTTATCTGCAGCGTCAAGTGTACTTTGCATTTGGATCATTGTTAGTGCTCCGCTAAATATTAAAACTAGACCCTCTCGGGTCGGGCTGCCTCTTTAAAAGGGACGCGAATTGTACCACCCTTTTTTGTGATTGGGTAGACAAAAAATAAGCGGCCCCAAAAAAATATTTGGAGCCGCTTAAATATCATAGAATTAGCAAGATTAAATCTTCGCTTTTTCTACAACTTTTACCAAAGTCCAAGACTTAGTCTTAGACATTGGACGACACTCACGAATTTCAACAGTATCGCCTAGGCCACACTCGTTGTTCTCGTCATGTGCGTGAACTTTAGTCGTGCGCTTTACGAATTTACCGTAAATTGGGTGTTTAACCATGCGCTCGATAGCAACAGTGATAGACTTGTCTGCCTTGTTGCTAACTACACGACCAAATGAAGTACGGATTTTGTCGCTCATTATGCGCCTGCCTTCTCAGTCAATACGGTTTTAACACGTGCGATATCACGACGTACAGCTTTAAGAGTATGAGTCTGCTGTAGCTGACCAGTTGCAGCTTGCATGCGCAAGTTGAACTGCTCACGTAGCAAATTCAATAGCTCAGCGTTAAGTTCTTCAACGCTTTTTTCGCGTAGCTCTTGTGCTTTCATTACATCACCTGCTTAGTTACAAATGTTGTTTTGATAGGCAGTTTACGAGCCGCTAGGCGGAACGCTTCACGTGCCAACTCTTCAGATACGCCGTTCATTTCGTACATAACCTTACCTGGCTGGATTTGTGCAACCCAGTACTCAACGTTACCTTTACCTTTACCTTGACGAACTTCAAGAGGTTTTTCAGTAATCGGCTTGTCTGGGAAGATACGAATCCAGATTTGGCCTTGACGTTTGATGTGACGTGTCATAGCACGACGAGCCGCTTCGATTTGACGAGCAGTGATACGACCACGGCCAACAGCTTTAAGACCGAATTCGCCGAAGCTTACTTCTGTGCCTTTCGCTAGACCACGGTTACGACCAGTCTGAACCTTGCGGAACTTAGTACGTTTTGGTTGTAGCATCGTTCGACTCCTTACTTACGGCCTTTACGCTGCTTCTTAGGCTTATCGCCTTTAGGCTCTACAGCGTTAGCTGCTGGCATACCGCCTAGGATCTCACCTTTGAAGATCCAAGTCTTAATGCCGATCACACCGTATTGAGTGTGAGCCGAAGAAGTTGCGTAATCAATGTCAGCACGTAGAGTGTGTAGAGGCACACGACCTTCACGGTACCACTCTGAACGTGCGATTTCAGCGCCGCCTAGACGACCACTTACTTCCACTTTGATACCTTTAGCGCCTAGACGCATAGCGTTCTGTACCGCGCGCTTCATAGCACGACGGAACATAACACGACGCTCTAGCTGAGACGCGATGCTATCACCAACTAGCTGTGCATCAAGCTCAGGCTTGCGTACTTCAGCGATGTTGATTTGAGCTGGTACACCTGCAATTTTAGCTACAGCTGCACGTAGTTTCTCAACGTCTTCACCTTTCTTACCGATTACTACGCCTGGACGAGCTGTGTGAATAGTCACACGGATGCTCTTAGCAGGACGCTCGATAACGATGCGTGATAGAGACGCTTTCGCTAGTTCCTTAGTAAGGAACTGACGTACCTTGAAGTCGCCGTCTAGGTTGTCAGCGAAATCTTTGGTGTTAGCAAACCATGTAGCATTCCAAGGCTTAACGATGCCAAGACGAATACCATTAGGATGTACTTTCTGACCCATTGCTTATCTCCTAGTCTTAAGCGTCTGCAACAACAACAGTGATGTGGCAAGAACGCTTCAAGATACGGTCCGCACGGCCTTTAGCACGAGGCATAATACGCTTCATGATAGGGCCTTCATCTACGAAGATTTTAGCGACATTTAGATCGTCGATATCTGCACCTTCGTTGTGCTCAGCGTTCGCGATTGCTGATTCAAGAACTTTCTTGATTAGTTCAGCAGCTTTTTTGTTGCTGAAAGTCAAGATTTCTAGAGCTTGATCAACTGACTTGCCACGGATTTGATCCGCTACAAGGCGAGCTTTCTGTGGAGAAATGCGAGCAAAGTTATGTTTAGCTAAAGCTTCCATTATCTACTCCCTATTTCTTCTTAGCTTTCTTATCCGCAGCGTGGCCGCGGTAAGTACGAGTTGGTGCGAATTCGCCCAGTTTGTGACCGATCATTTCTTCGGTTACGAATACTGGTACGTGCTGACGACCATTATGGACAGCGATGGTCAAACCGATCATCGTAGGGATGATCATTGAGCGACGGGACCAAGTCTTAATAGGCTTTTTGTCTCCGCTTTCCACCGCTTTCTCTACCTTCTTCAGCAAGTGTAGGTCAATAAATGGACCTTTCTTGAGAGAACGTGGCATGGCGATTCCTCTTTAAATAGATTACTTGTTACGACGACGTACGATGTACTTGTCAGTGCGCTTGTTCTTACGAGTCTTAAAGCCTTTAGTTGGCTGACCCCAAGGAGATACTGGATGACGACCACCAGAAGTACGGCCTTCACCACCACCGTGTGGGTGGTCTACTGGGTTCATCACAACACCACGAACGGTTGGACGAACACCGCGCCAGCGGTTAGCACCAGCTTTACCTAGTTCACGTAGCATGTGCTCAGCATTACCAACTTCACCGATTGTTGCACGGCCTTCTGATAGTACTTTGCGCATCTCACCTGAACGTAGGCGTAGAGTTACATATGCACCGTCGCGAGCGACGATCTGTGCGTATGCACCTGCAGAACGAGCAATTTGTGCACCTTTACCAGGCTTAAGTTCAACACAGTGTACAGTTGAACCTACTGGGATGTTGCGCATTGGAAGCGTGTTACCAGCTTTAATCGGTGCATCAACACCAGATTGAACTTGGTCACCAGCAGCAATGCCTTTAGGTGCGATGATGTAGCGACGCTCACCGTCTGCGTACAGAACTAGAGCAATGTTTGCGCTACGGTTTGGATCGTATTCTAGACGCTCAACTTTCGCTGGGATGCCATCTTTAGTACGTTTGAAGTCAATTACACGGTAATGGTGCTTATGACCGCCACCAATGTGACGTACTGTGATACGACCGTTGTTGTTACGACCACCGTTCTTAGAGTTTTTCTCTAGAAGTGGTGCGTATGGCTTACCTTTGTGAAGGTCAGCGTTAACAACTTTTACTACGTGACGACGACCAGGGGAAGTCGGCTTACATTTAACAATAGCCATTGTTTAACTACTCCTGTTATTCCGCGCCGCCAACGAAGTCAAGATCTTGACCTTCAGCCAAAGTAACGTACGCTTTCTTAACGTCGCTGCGGCGACCTTGGCGTAGACCTTGACGTTTGGTCTTACCCTTAGTGATAAGAGTATTTACAGACTTAACTTCAACTTCAAATAGCTTTTCTACAGCTGCTTTGATCTCTTTTTTAGTTGCATCTTTAGCTACTTTGAAAACGATAGTGTTCGCTTTCTCAGCTGCCATAGTTGCTTTTTCAGAGATGTGCGGGGCACGTAGAACTTTTAGGATACGCTCTTCAGTGATCATGCTAGCATCTCCTCAACTTGCTTAACTGCTTCTGCAGTAATAACAACTTTGTCGAACGCGATTAGAGATACTGGATCGATACCAGCAACGTCACGTGCGTCAACTTTGTATAGGTTACGAGCAGCTAGGAATAGATTCTCATCTACTTCGCTAGTCACGATAAGCGCGTCTGTTAGCTCAAGCTCTTTAAGCTTAGCTACAAGCTCTTTAGTCTTTGGTGCTTCTACTGAGAAGTTATCAACAACGATTAGACGCTCTTGACGAACAAGCTCAGAAAGAATGCTTTTCATAGCACCACGGTACATTTTTTTGTTTACTTTTTGGCTGTGATCTTGTGGTTTCGCAGCAAAAGTAACACCACCTGTACGCCAGATTGGGCTACGGATTGTACCAGCACGTGCACGGCCAGTACCTTTTTGGCGCCATGGCTTAGCGCCACCGCCAGAAACTTCTGAACGTGTTTTTTGAGCACGAGTACCTTGACGAGCACCTGCTGCGTATGCAACAACTACTTGGTGTACAAGAGCTTCGTTAAACTCACGTCCGAAAGTAGCTTCGGAAACAGTTAGTGCATCAGCACCTTTAACCATTAGTTCCATTACTTACTCCTGAGACGTTATGCTTTAACAGCTGGTTTAACGATCACGTTGCCGCCTGTTGAGCCTGGAACTGCACCTTTAATAAGAAGCAAGTTACGCTCAGCGTCAACACGTACGATCTCTAGGTTTTGAGTCGTTACACGCTCAGCACCCATGTGACCTGCCATTTTCTTGCCTTTGAACACGCGACCTGGAGTTTGACATTGGCCAATTGAACCCGGTGCACGGTGAGACAATGAGTTACCGTGAGTCATATCTTGAGTAGAGAAGTTCCAACGCTTAACAGCGCCTTGGAAGCCTTTACCTTTAGATGTACCAGTAACGTCTACTTTCTTAGTTTCGTTGAATAGTTCAACTGTTAGCTCAGCGCCAACTTCGAACTCTTCACCGTTTTCCAAACGGAATTCCCAAAGACCACGACCAGCTTCAACACCTGCTTTCGCGAAGTGACCTGCTTCTGGTTTAGTAACGCGGTTAGCTTTCTTAGCACCAGTAGTTACCTGGATTGCTGAGTAGCCGTCAGTCTCAAGTGTACGAACTTGAGAAACACGGTTAGCTTCTACTTCAACAACAGTTACTGGGATAGAAACGCCTTCTTCAGTAAATACGCGGGTCATACCCACTTTACGACCGATTAGACCAATCATTCTTCTAATCTCCCTTAACCTAGGCTGATTTGAACATCAACACCAGCAGCAAGGTCTAGACGCATAAGAGCATCTACAGTCTTGTCAGTTGGTTCAACGATGTCGATCAGACGCTTGTGAGTACGAATTTCGTACTGATCACGCGCATCTTTGTTAACGTGTGGAGAGATAAGAACTGTGAAACGCTCTTTACGAGTAGGTAGTGGGATTGGACCACGAACCTGTGCGCCAGTGCGCTTAGCCGTTTCAACGATTTCCGCAGTAGAAGCGTCGATTAGTTTGTAATCGAAAGCTTTTAGGCGGATACGAATACGTTGGTTCTGCATGAGACAGAGCTCCAATTATTAATTACACAAACAATATCGCCACTCAGACTCGCTAAGGCGAGAGAATGTACGATTGATTTATGTGAAACCGTAGCCTCCAAAGTTAGGAAGCATTGTCAGTTAATTTTCGATTAACTCTTTCCATCCGAAGACAGAGAACTAATTGTATTAACTGCGAACATAAGCTGAGTTTACATTACTAAGCACTTACCGTAATAAGTAAAGCTTACTCCTCGATGCTCATTGGTTCACAACTGGCTTAACCAGTGGGCCGTATTATACAGATCACACTTTGGCTTGCAAGCACTGTTTGAAAATTAAACGGAATAATTTTTAGTGCTTGTTTTTGAGGGGATATCAGAGAAAAGTTAAGACAAAGAGCGCAGCGACTCATACGCTACGCTCTTGTATTTCATCAAGCTGAGCTCAACCTTACACAGCGCGTTACAGTGCGCGCTGACGAACCGCTTCAAACAGACAGATACCCGATGCGACAGAGACGTTTAGGCTGGAAACGCTGCCTGCCATTGGAATCTTGATTAGGTCATCACAGGTTTCACGAGTCAGTCGACGCATACCATCACCTTCAGCGCCCATGACAATTGCAAGTGGACCCGTCAGTTTCGCTTGATAGATGTCGTGTGTTGCTTCACCCGCTGTACCTGCGATCCAGACACCTTGCTCTTGCAATGCACGCATTGTACGAGCCAAGTTAGTCACACGAACTAGTGGTACGGCTTCTGCTGCGCCACACGCTACTTTACTAACCGTTGCGGTCATTGGCGCTGACTTGTCTTTTGGCACGATGACTGCTGCCACGCCTGCTGCATCGGCATTACGCAGACATGCACCCAAGTTATGCGGATCAGTGACTCCGTCAAGAATGAGCAGGAGCGGCTGCTCTTGACTCGCTACGATAGCATCGAGGTCGTTTTCATTTAGCTGTTTCGCAGGCTTAACACGGGCCATAATCCCTTGGTGGTTTGCTCCGCGGGCTTTGTCATCCAGTGTTTTGCGTGTCATTTGTTGGATAGACACACCACACACCTGCAGTTCGTTAAGAATCGGCATCAAACGATCGTCTTGACGCCCTTTAAGGACGAACGCTTCAATAAAACGCTCTGGCTCACGCTCAAGTACTGCTTTTACTGCGTGGATACCATAAATAAATTCGTTGCTCATGTTCTACTCTCTAACTATTTTTGACCACGGCTTTTTACGTTAGGGCTGCCCGTTTTCTTTTGGCGCACCTTCTTGCCCTTACTTTTCTTCTTCGCTTTATCTGCTCGTCCTTTGCTTTCATTCGCTTTCGAGCCATCAGGTCTTACCGTCGGTTCGATTAAAGGAACAGCTTTTGTGCGAGAACCGGCCTTGGTCGATGCACGCTTTTTCGCTTTTGCTTTCTTTTGCGCATCCGCCGCACGTTTCTTAGCTGTTTTTCCTTTGCCGCGTAGCTTACGACTTGTCTCTACTAATTCAAAGTCAATTTGCTTATCGTTTAGGTTTACCGATAGCACCTTAACTTTGACTGCATCACCCAAGCGATATATCAAGCCAAAGCTCTCACCGATTAAGCGCTGACCAATCGGGTCGTACTGGTAATAGTCGTTCGCAAGATTAGAAATATGCACTAGGCCATCAATATGCAGATCCGTCAGACGTACAAAGAAACCAAAGCTGGTCACGTTGGCAATCACGCCTTCTAGTTCTTCACCTACATGGTCTTGCATGTATTCACACTTGAGCCAATCTGCAACCTCACGCGTTGCATCATCTGCTCGGCGTTCCGTCATTGAGCATTGCTTACCAAAGACATCCATATCATCAAACGAATAGTGGAAGCCCCCCGTCGGTGTCCAGCGATCTTTATTGGTACCCGCTTGCTTGGCGATTAAGTATTTAATCGCACGATGGAGCAATAGATCTGGGTAACGACGAATCGGCGAAGTAAAGTGCGCATAACGTTTAAGCGCAAGACCAAAGTGGCCTGCATTATCAGCGTTGTATACTGCTTGCTTCAATGAGCGCAGCAACATGGTTTGGATAAGCTCTTTATCCTGGCGCTCGCTAATTTTATGAACGAGTTCTGCGTAATCCGTTGGTGATGGTTCAAGACCACCCTTGAGCTCTAAACCTAACTCACCAAGAAAATCTCTAAAGCCCTGTAGCTTTAGTTCTCCTGGTGATTCGTGGATACGGTACAACGCAGGCTCTTTTGCCTTTTCAACCAAAGACGCAGAGGCGATATTGGCCAAAATCATACACTCTTCAATGATTTTATGAGCGTCGTTACGAATAACCGGTTCAATACGGTCAATTTTACGCTCCGCATTAAAGATAAACTTGGTTTCTATGGTCTCAAATTCAATCGCGCCTCGATTATCACGCGCCTGTTTGAGAACCTTGTACATTTTATGAAGCTCTTGAAGATGAGGAATCAATGGCTCATAGCGCGCACCTAGCTCTTCATCTCCTTCCAGTATCGCGTTCACCTTGTTATAGGTCAGGCGCGCATGTGAATTCATCACGGCTTCATAGTGCTTGTAACCCGAAAGCTTACCGGTCGATGAAATGGTCATCTCACACACCATACACAAGCGATCCACCTGTGGGTTCAGCGAGCAAAGGCCATTTGATAACACTTCCGGCAGCATAGGAACAACTTGTGATGGGAAGTAGACCGAGTTACCGCGCTCAACAGCCTCTTTGTCCAATGCAGTATCTGGACGCACATAGTAACTGACATCCGCGATGGCTACCCACAGGCGCCAACCGCCGCTTTTCTTCGCTTCACAGTAGACGGCATCATCAAAATCTCGGGCATCTTCACCATCAATCGTTACCAGCGGCAGCTCTCGCAGGTCGACACGTCCCACTTTGGCCTCTTCTGGCACTTCTTCACCCAAACCTGAGATCTGCTTGTCGACTTCTTGTGGCCATTCGTGAGGAATTTGGTGAGTGCGGATAGCTATCTGTGTTTCCATCCCCGGTGCCATGTTCTCACCCAGCACCTCGACAACTTTACCTGTCATGCCACGTGAACGTGTGCCACGGTCAGTGATCTCAATCACCACAACGTTACCCATACGAGCGCCTGCCTTGTGCTCATTTGGGATAAGAATATCTTGGCTGATGCGAGAATCGTCCGGCACAACATACGAATAGCCGTATTCGAGGAAGAAGCGGCCAACAATTTGAGTATTACGCTCTTCCAACACGCGCACAAGACGACCTTCACGGCGACCGCGTTTACTGTTGTCCGTCGGTTGCACCAAGACAAAGTCACCGTGAATTAGGTTTTTCATTTGATGGTGTGGCAAAACAACATCGTTATCTTTGCCAACGCTCCCCTCTGGTCTTACCCAGCCATGACCATCTTTGTGACCAATCACATACCCTTTAACCATTTCTAGTTTGTCGGGCAGTGCGTAACACTGGCGTCTTGTAAACACCAGTTGTCCATCGCGCTCCATTGCTCGTAGTCGACGACGCAGACCTTCGTACTGCTCTTCGCCGTTGAGTTCAAGTGCATCAAACAGATCATTACGGTTCATTGGGACACCCGCTCGCTCGAGAAACTCTAGAATGAACTCTCGACTTGGAACAGGGTTTTCATAATTCTGTGATTCACGATCAGCAAAAGGGTCTTGATGGTTATTATTATCAGACATAGGCAGGCCTAAATAGTTAGGGGGGATATGGAGCTAGTATAACATAGCTAACTCCCAGAAATATTTTAGGAAAGTCTCGTCTGCAATGTGCAGACTTAATTTTACAATTTAAGCAGTGTCACAAGCTCTGCATTATCAGAAATGAGAGACTGTATAGAGCAGTCATCGAGCTCAGCAAGAAAAGCAAGCTTTGCTTGGTTAAGCTTGTCTTTGAGACGACAAGCAGGGGTGATATGACAAAACTCACTCGAGCAATTGACCAGTGTCATCGGTTCAATATCTCTAACTACCTGCCCTACTTTGATTTCATGCGCAGGTTTTAATAGGCGAATACCGCCATTCTTACCACGTACGGTTTCGATATACTCTAATTGACCAAGACGGTTAATCACTTTGACCATATGATTTCGAGACACACCAAATAGCTCCGTCACATGAGTGATATTGGTCAATTCACCCTGTGGTAGAGACGCTAGATAAATCAATGTGCGCAGTGAGTAGTCTGTAAAACTGGTTAAATGCATATCGCTTTCCTCAATAGGGGCGAAATATTAAAGCTTTTCTTACGTAAAAGATATATGTAAGATGCAACTATAACATATATTAAAAATGCACGTTTAAAGTAATCAAAGGAAGCCACCATGCTTAGCAACAATACCATTGAGATCGTCAAGTCGACCGCCCCTCTTCTCGCTCAAACAGGTCCAAAACTCACTGCTCATTTCTATGAACGTATGTTCCGTCATCACCCGGAGCTCAAAGACACCTTTAATATGAGCCATCAGCGTCAAGATGAAGCCAGTTCAGGCGCGCAACGCGAAGCGCTATTCAATGCTGTCTGTGCCTACGCTAACAACATCGATAATCTGGAAGTACTTCTGCCCGCGGTTGAAAAAATCGCGCAGAAGCACACAAGCTTTCTGATTACTGCCGAACAATACGCCATTGTAGGTCAGCATCTGTTGGCCACTATTGATGAGTTATTTTCTCCCGGTCAAGAGGTCTTGGATGCGTGGGGAGAAGCTTATGGCCTACTCGCTGACATCTTTATTCAACGCGAAGAGCAAATTTATCAGCAAAATGAATCTCTCTCGGGAGGTTGGCGTGGACAACGTGAGTTTGAATTAGTGGAAAAGCGCGTTGAGAGCGAATTTATCACCAGCTTCATGTTTAAGCCGACCGACGGCGGCACTGTCGCTGCTCACAAGCCAGGCCAATATATTGGTATTTATATCAACTCAGAGTTACTTGAGAACCAAGAGATCCGTCAATACAGCCTCTCCTCTGCTGCGCAAACAGACCAATACCGCATCTCAGTAAAACGCGAGGGGGATGGCAAGGTCTCTAACTATCTGCATGAGCACCTTAACCTAGGTGATCGCGTTATGTTGGCCCCACCAGCAGGGGACTTTTTCTTGGATGTTGAGCCCGAAACCCCGGTGGTGCTCATTTCTGCTGGTGTTGGTCAAACTCCCATGCTATCGATGCTCGAAAGCCTTGAACAGCATACTGCACCTATCACTTGGCTGCACGCAGCAGAGAATAGCCAGCAACATGCCTTTAAGCAGCATATTGAAACGCTAACCAAAAGTCGCAGCAACCTCGACAGTTACGTTTGGTACAACCAACCACTCGCCAGCGATGAAAAAGAGAAAGATTATGCCTTCACTGGCCTTATTGATCTGAATGTCATGAAACAAGCGCTGCAGCAGCCGAATGTGCAGGTGTATTTCTGTGGCCCTGTTGGCTTCATGCAGCATGTAGCAAAACAACTGACTTCGCTTGGTGTCAGCCAAGACCAATTCCATTATGAGTGCTTCGGACCACATAAGGTGGTTTAACTCGACTCGCTCTCAAAGCCCATAAAGACAAAGCCCGAACATTCATGTTCGGGCTTTTCAATTCATCATATCTGCGACTATTGCTTCCGCTTTCACTACCAACGCGTTTCGCGCATCTTTGCTCTGGCAATGATGTTCTCAGGCATACGCTGCTCAAGACCCTGTCTTAGCATAGAGATGCGACGGTGAGTACGCTGATCCGCAGTAACAGAGTTATAGAGCCAACGATAGGCATCTTCGTAATCGAGTGGGCTGCCGAAGTCACGCAAAAGTAACTCAGCGAGTTGAATTCTGGCATTGAGATTGCCCATCGAAGCCGCTTCTCGCAAGTAAGGAATTGCGCGCTCTCGATCTTGCTGTACCAAAGTACCACGCGAATAATATCGTCCCAACTGCTCTAGTGCGGTTGGCAGGCCTTGATGAGCCGCATTTTCCATGTAGTAGAGACCCAGCTCGACATCTTGGTCAACACACACTCCCCACGCTAACATATCACCATAGAGAAACTCATAGGATGGCAAGTTGATACGCGTTGCTCGTGCCACGATATCTTCCACCAACTGGCAGTTATCGGCTTTGACACGTTCAAGGTGCTTATTTTGTTCGATCAGTTTGATCAGCTCTGCTTCACTATATATCGGCACTGGCTCGCCAATGTCACTGCCATTCGCGAAAGCCCACTGACTGTTGAAAGCCAATATTAGAGAAGCGGCTACGGCTCGAAGCTTCATCACTCACTCTCAATTTATAATGGGTATATCACTGCTCTGTGTATGATAGAGCAAGGTTTGATTAGTTTATCGGCGTTGTGCGTCAAAGCTTTAGACAAAATTTGCCATGAGCGGCAAGAAATTGCCATCAAATAGAATAGAGAATGGGGTGCAGATTAGCAAATGCACAGATACAACAAAGCCAGCACGAATGCTGGCTTTGAACTCAATCGAACATCTTAAAGATTAAGAGTTGAATGGGTGTACTTTGATGATTGTCTCGTTACGGTCAGGACCTGTAGAGATAATATCAACTGGAACACCTGTCAGTTCTTCAATACGCTTAACGTAGTCTAGAGCCGCTTGTGGCAGTGCGTCGATAGTCTTAGCACCGAACGTCGTCTCAGACCAGCCTGGCATTGTTTCGTAGATTGGTGTTGCTTCTTCAAATGACTCTGCAGCCATTGGAGAAACTTCTAGGATAGAGCCATCTTTCATCTTGTAACCAGTACAGATTTTTAGCTCTTCTAGACCATCTAGAACGTCTAGTTTAGTTAGACAGAAACCAGAGATAGAGTTGATTTGAATTGCACGGCGCATCGCCACTGCATCGAACCAACCAGTACGGCGAAGACGACCTGTTGTTGCGCCAAACTCGTGGCCAACATCACCTAGGTGTTTACCTACAGGGTCTTGCTTATCTAGACCATCGTACAACTCTGTTGGGAATGGACCTGAACCAACACGAGTACAGTATGCCTTAGTGATACCAAGGATGTAACCGATATGACGAGGACCAAAACCAGAACCTGCAGCAACACCACCAGCTGTCGTGTTAGAAGAAGTTACGTACGGGTATGTACCGTGGTCGATATCTAGAAGCGTACCTTGCGCACCTTCGAACATGATCTTGTCGCCGCGCTTACGTGCTGCGTCTAGTTCGTCAGTAACGTCGATAACCATAGAAGTCAGTAGCTCAGCGAAGCCTTTAGCTTGCTCAAGTACTTCTTCGTAGCTTACTGGCTCAGCTTTGTAGAAGTTCACTAGTTGGAAGTTGTGGAATTCCATCACTTCTTTTAGTTTTTCTGCAAAAGCTTCCATGTCGAAAAGATCGCCAACGCGCAGACCGCGACGAGCAACTTTATCTTCGTAAGCTGGACCGATACCACGACCTGTTGTACCAATAGCTTTTTTACCGCGAGCGATTTCGCGAGCTTGGTCCATCGCAACGTGGTAAGGAAGAATTAGAGGACATGCTTCAGAAATGAAAAGACGCTCGCGTACTGGAATACCGCGCTCTTCAAGAGGTTTCATTTCTTTTAGTAGAGCTTCTGGAGAAAGCACTACACCATTACCGATAACGCACTTAACGTTATCGCGAAGAATACCTGATGGAATCAAGTGAAGAACGGTTTTTTCACCGTCAATGACAAGAGTGTGACCTGCATTGTGACCGCCTTGGTAGCGAACCACGTATTTTGCATCTTCAGTTAAAAGGTCAACGATTTTACCTTTACCTTCGTCACCCCATTGGGTGCCTAGAACGACTACGTTATTTCCCATCTTTCCAAGTCTGATTGCTAGTTAAAAAAGGATTCTAGCATTGAATCGGTGACTATGCAGTCATTTTTTAATCATAGAACTGCAATCTTTCGATAAACCTTTGATCTTGTATGATCATTAATCTTGATCTGCATAGATCTTAATCTTGCACTCACCCTGCGTATTGATCATGGCGCGATACATACCCGAACTGTTCATCGCAAAGTGTGCATTTCCACACTTATCCATTGCAATCAGCCCCCCTTCTCCACCACGAGCTTTTAACTCGCCTTGGATAATATGCTCCGCTGCGCGCTCGATGGTCTCTTGCAAATAGTGCACGCGCGCCGCGACATCAGCAGCGACATTCTCTTGTAAGAAATGCTCACCCATTCCTGTGGTCGACACCGCAACAACACCATTTTCAGCCCAAGTTCCCGCGCCAATTACCGCTGAATCACCGACTCGACCGTATTTTTTATTGGTAATGCCGCCTGTGCTGGTCGCAGCCGCTAAGTTGCCATTGCTATCAAGCGCAACAGCGCCAACAGTGCCGTATTTCTTGTCATCCGGGTAGCTCGACTCTGAAAGCGCAAACAGCCCTTTCTCTTTCATACTCAGCAACTGTTCATATCGACGATCCGTATAAAAGTAATCTTGCTCGGTATATGGAAAGTCTCTCTCAAACGCAAAGCTTTCTGCACCTTCACCAATAAGAAAGACATGCTCGCTATCTTGCATCACCGCCTTTGCCAGCTCAATGGGATGGCGGATATGCCTAACGCCAGCAACAGCACCTGCTTTTTTACCATGGCCATCCATGATGGAAGCGTCCATCTCGACCATCTCTTGATTGGTTAAAACAGAGCCACGCCCCGCATTGAAGTGTGGGCTATCCTCTAGAACTTTAACGGCTGCAGTCACCGCATCGATAGCTAAACCGCCAGAGCGAAGTATCTCAAAGCCGCAACGCACAGACTTTTCAAGATCAGCTTCAATTGCGTGTTGCAACTCTGGCGTCATCTGCTCACGAAGAATCGTCCCTGCACCACCATGGATTGCAATTGAGAAAGGCATGAAAGCTCCTTGCGTGCTGTATAAATTAGTTTATCGATTATGTCTTGAAGGCGAAAAAAAACGCAAGCCGGTTGGCTTGCGTTATTAATCTTTCACAGTGAGTATTAGTGGCCGCCGCAGCAGTCATCACCATTACCGCAATCGCCTTTGCCGCCACAGCACTCATGATCGTCTTCGTGATCATGGCCGTGACCACCACAGCAACCACCTTCTTTGTGGATGTGACCGTGAGCGATCTCTTCTTCTGTTGCCGCACGAGTGGCTACAACTTCTACGTCAAAAGTCAGCGTCTGACCTGCAAGCATATGGTTACCATCAACCACAACTTCGTCGCCATCTACTTCTGTTACTTCTACAGGAATTGGACCTTGATCAGTGTCAGCAAGGAAACGCATACCCACTTCAATTTGATCCACACCTTGGAATACGTTTGCAGGAACGCGCTGTACTAGACCATCGTTGTGCTCACCGTAAGCATCTTCTGGTGCAACGGTTGCAGAGAACTTATCGCCTGCGACTTTGCCATCAAGCTCTTTCTCAAGACCTGTGATTAGGTTGTTGTGACCGTGCAGGTAATCAAGAGGAGCATCAACTGTTGATTGATCAACAACAACACCATCTTCTGTTTTCACTTGATAAGCTAGGCTAACTACAACGTTCTTTTCAATATTCATAACTGCTCCAAGGCGGTTAAACTGAGCCATTGGCTCAGACACAAAAATAAGATTCCCCGCTATTATGGGGATCAAAACTGGAAACTCAATCAATCCGGCTTAAAAATACCGATCATTTGTTGTTCAGGTTGCGTGCTTTGCTCAAGTGATTTGGGTTTACGTTGCTGGGTATGCAGACACTCAACACACTCTACCCACTCAATATTATTGTCGATCCACCAACGCAAGGTGTCGGTCGTTTTGCACTCTGGGCAGGCTGCGCCAGCAATAAATCTTTTTTTCATTCTACTCTTCACTTTTCCAATAGTGGCGCGAGTGCTTATCATCATCCATCTCACGACCAAAGATCTCTTCCAGTTCCTTACGTGCTTCCTTGGCTCTTAGCGCAAGTTGCTGTTCATCATTGTGCTGAGGTAAAAGCTCTTTCAGCATTGCATTATCAAGTTTTCTAAAGTGAGCCTCGGCACGCTTTGCCTGATATGGGTGCATGCCCAGTTCAATTAAGGTTTGTCGACCTAAATCCAGCGCACTATGAAAGGTCTCTCGTGAATAACCTGTCACGCCCGCATTCAGCAATTGATAGGCCTCAACTCGACTGCGAGCGCGTGCCATTATTTTTAGATTAGGGAAGTGATGTTTACACAGCTCCACTACCTGTAAAATTTCGTCAGGCGAGTCCGTACAGACAATCATGGCTTCAGCGGTTTCAGCTCCAGCGGCGCGTAGCAAATCAAGCTGAGTGGCGTCTCCATAAAACACCTTATACCCAAACCGGCGCAGCAGTTGAATTTGGCTAGCATCACTTTCTAGTACGGTAATCTTAATTTTGTTGGCATACATCAATCGTCCGACGACTTGGCCAAAGCGACCAAAACCTGCAATGATGACACGCGGCTGCTTGTTAACAACGCCTTGGACTTCCTCGTCTTCATGACTCGCATTCAATCGACGCGCATACCAATAGCTTTGAGCCATTAGTGCCAAGGGGGTTGTTACCATTGAGATACTCACCACCAGCAGCAAAAATGCCATCAAGTCGGCATTCAATAGTCCTTGCACGCTTGCTGCTGTGAAAATAACAAACGCAAACTCACCGCCTTGGCTCAGGATCACCGCCATTTTACTGCGAGCCTTTGAGCTGACACCGGATAGACGCGCCAACCAATAAATAATCAGAGCCTTAGCACAAACCAACACAGCAACGGCAAACAAGACTTGTAATGGCATCTCGAAAAGTAGTCCGAGATTGACCGCCATACCGACGGCGATAAAAAACAACCCAAGTAGCAGACCTTTGAATGGGTCTATCGCTATCTCCAACTCATGACGATATTCACTTTCTGCTAGTAGAACCCCAGCTAAGAAAGTGCCGAGAGCCATCGAAAGCCCCAGTTTTTGCATCGTCAACGCGATGCCTACCACCACCAAAAGTGCAGCAACGGTAAATAACTCTTTGACTCCACTTAGAACAACATAACGAAACAGGGGGCGCAGTAAAAAGTGACCACCAACAATAAGTGCCAGCACACTCGCCAGTATCCATAAGCCATCACGCCAGTCACCGGAGGTGTTCCCCGCCAAGAGGGGCAACAGAGCCAACATCGGGATCACTGCGATGTCTTGGAATAACAGTACCGCAAAGCCTGACTGCCCCGCCTCTTTTGCTGTCAGCTCTTGCTCTTCTATCACGCGCAGCGCGATGGCGGTTGAAGACAGTGCCAACCCCATGCCAATGGCCAAGCTCGTTTGCCAAGACAGTCCAGATGCTAAACCAATCAACGCGATGACTGCTGTCGTCACACCAACTTGCGCTCCGCCTAATCCAACGATAGGACCACGCATCTGCCATAACTTCTTGGGATTAAGCTCAAGGCCTATCAAAAACAGCAGCAGAACTACACCAAATTCGGAGAAGTGTAAAATCGCGTCGACATCACTGACCAACCCAAGCCCCCAAGGGCCAATCATTACCCCCGCCAGCAGATAGCCAAGCACCGAGCCCAGACCAAGACGCTGGGCCAATGGCACCATAACCACCGCAGCCGACAGAAAGACCACACTACTGGTTAAAAACTCACTCTCAAGCGCCATATTGACCTCCCTCCAATTGAGCAACATCAATCAGCCACTGCCGATATGCTTGCCCATGGGCATGACGCTCTTGGTCTGAGACATTGTGTGACCAATAAAGCACTAACGGCTCAATCCACACCATCAAGCACAGAGCGGCAACTAATTCAAATGGCTGTAAGATCTGCTCCAATGGGTATTTGTTGTAGCCCCTTGTTCCAAATGCCTCTTCTTTGCCACCTGTCGTGATCACATTGCGCCACACCTTCCCTTTGAGTGCGCTATCTCCGCCAAAGGCAAAGCCTTTACCAAGCACTCGGTCAAGCCACTCTTTCATCAAGGCTGGGCAAGAGTACATATAAAGAGGGTGTTGAAATACGATGACATCATGTTGTGAGACCAGCTGGTGTTCCGCTTTCACATCAATAAAGAAGTCGGGGTAGACTGCATAGAGGTCATGAATCGTGACGTGCTCAAGATCGCCTATCGCATCAAGCGCTGCTTGATTAGCAATAGATTGATCAGATTCTGGGTGTGCATAAATAACCAACACACGCAACGGCGAGTCGGATTGAGTGGTGTGCGAATGAGATGATTGGCTGACATCATTATTATGGTGGGTCATTCCTTGCCCTGCTTCTTTTTCCTTTATCGCTCTCAACATACCCGAAATTAAGATAGAATCGACTTTTCTCCTGCCGAGCATGGCAGGGCTTGTTTTTCAGTGCCATTAAGAACGAAGACGCAATGATCACCTTTACTGATATCCAACTTCTCCGTGGTGGAAAGCCACTTCTAGACCAAGCATCAGCCACTATCCACCCGGGGGATAAAATTGGCTTAGTCGGTAAAAACGGCTGCGGTAAATCAACGCTTTTTGCACTAATGAAAGATGAGTTATCGATTGATGCCGGTAGCTTCCAACAACCCAAACACTGGGAGCTCGCATGGGTTGCCCAAGAAACACCAGCACTGGATCGCAGCGCCATCGAATATGTGATTGATGGTGATAGAGAGTATCGCCAACTAGAAAAGCGTCTTGCTGAAGCAGAGCAAGTCGACAATGGCACGCTCGTTGCGGATTTGCATGGGCAAATTGAGACCATTGGCGGTTATACGATTCGCTCCCGTGCGGCAGAGTTACTTGATGGCCTTGGTTTCAGCCAAGACCAAATGCAATGGAACCTGACACAGTTTTCCGGTGGTTGGCGTATGCGCCTTAACTTAGCGCAAGCGCTATTGTGTCGCTCAGATCTACTACTACTCGATGAACCGACCAACCACTTAGACTTAGATGCCGTTATGTGGCTTGAGCGTTGGCTACAGTCTTACCCTGGCACATTGGTCTTGATCTCGCACGACCGAGACTTTCTCGATCCGATCGTCACCCGCATCATTCATATCGAGAATGAGAAGCTTAACGAATACACCGGCAACTACTCCTCATTTGAAGATCAACGTGCTCAAAAGCTGGTTCTGCAACAAGCGATGTTCCAAAAGCAGCAGAAGCAGATGGCGCACATGCAAAGCTACATCGACCGTTTCCGTTACAAAGCGTCTAAGGCTCGTCAGGCACAAAGCCGCATTAAAGCGCTTGAGAAACTCGAAAAGGTGCTGCCTGCCCAATTTGATAACCCATTCAGCTTTGAGTTCCGTGAACCCGCTGCACTTCCTAATCCAATCATGATGATGGATGACGTAGCAGCAGGTTATGACGACAACCTGATCCTAGAGAAAATTCGCCTTAATCTCGTTCCGGGCAGCCGTATTGGCCTACTTGGTCGCAACGGTGCCGGTAAGTCGACCCTAATTAAGCTCCTTTCTGGCGAGCTAACACCACAAGGTGGTGACTTAACCTATTCTCAAGGTGTCAAAATTGGTTATTTCGCTCAGCATCAGCTAGAGACGCTGCACCCAGAAGAAACACCTTTACAACATATGATGCAGGTAGCGCCAAACCACACCGAGCAACAACTGCGCGACTACTTGGGCAGTTTTGGTTTCCAGGGTGATAAAGCACTCGAGAAAGTGGCGCCGTTCTCTGGCGGAGAAAAAGCTCGTCTCGTGCTGGCATTAATCGTGTGGCAAAAGCCAAACCTACTGCTTCTCGATGAGCCAACCAACCACCTTGATTTGGATATGCGCCAAGCTCTTACGCTAGCACTACAAACATTTGAGGGTGCGATGGTCATCGTCAGCCACGATAGATACCTATTACGCGCCACGACAGATGACCTGTACTTAGTGCATGACAAACAAGTGGCACCATTCAATGGCGATCTGACTGATTATTATAAATGGCTGACTGAACAACAAAAAATCGAAAAGAAAGAGGCACAATCTGCGCAGCCAGCCAAAGACAGTAGCCAAAGTGCTGCAGCTAAGAAAGAGCAGAAGCGCCGCGAAGCAGAATTTCGTAAACAGACCGCTCCTATTCGCAAAACTCTGACAAAACTCGAAGAAAAAATGGATAAGTTAGGCGCCGCTGTCGCACAAGCTGAACAACAATTATTAGATAACAGCCTGTATGAAGCAGAAAACAAAGCTAAACTTAACCAAGTACTTGCTGATCAAGCCAACGCAAAGTCTCAACTCGAAGAGGTTGAAATGGAGTGGATGGAGCAGCAAGAGACGCTTGAGCAGATGGAACAGGAATTCAACGCAGTATGACCAATCAGCAGGCACATCAACTTCTCACCATGGAGCAACTGTGGCAATTTAGCCTCGAGTACTACTCGAGCAGAGAAGTGAAAGATGCCTGCCTAGCATTGCAAAACCAGTTTCACGGTAATGTGAATCTGTTGATCGCCCTAAAATGGCTCGATGAGCATCACTACACCATCCAAGAACAGGACTGGCATCGAGTCGAACAATCTCTCGGGCGCACCGAAGCGCTATTGCATCACTATCGAGAGCTACGCAGAAAGCTCAAAACAGCGCTAAGTGACACACTGTACAGAGAAGCCCTACAGTTTGAATTACAACTAGAAAAACAACAGCAAGCCGACCTCGTAGACTGTATTAATCACCTCACCCTCACCAGTAGAGAGGAACACAGTCTAACCCAGATGTACTGCCTACAACTTGGCGCAGAACACCTACAGGCGGCTTTCGCTAAGCCAGTGGAAGCGTTGCTCAACTAAGCAACCGATAGATACAAGGACTGTAGTATATGCCACAATTTATCGCTGCAACGGGCCTAAAAAACCCTCACGCCCAAACCCTATTTCCGCGCATGATTCGTAAGAAAGCGCTGTTTGAGCCTCAATGGCAAACTCTCGACACACCCGATGGTGACTTTCTTGATCTCGCTTGGAGTCAAGACCCTAACCACCCTGATGCGCAGAAAAAGCCGCTATTCGTGCTTTTCCACGGACTAGAAGGCTGTTTTTATAGCCCTTACGCCAATGGCCTAATGAAAGCCTTCGCTGATGACGGATGGCTATCTGTGATGATGCACTTTCGCGGCTGTAGTGGAAAACCTAACCTACAAGCTCGAGCCTATCACTCGGGAGAAACGGAAGACGCCCGTTTTTTCCTTAAACATTTACGCGCTCAGTTTCCTGAGAATAAATTGGTGGCGGTCGGCATCTCCCTTGGCGGCAACATGCTCGCTAACTACTTAGCGAAATACCAAGATGAGTCGCTGATTGATGCGGCCAGTATAATCTCAGCGCCACTCGATCTTGCGGCTTGTTCCAACCGAATTGAGCAGGGGTTTTCCAAACTCTATCGTAACTACCTACTGGGCTCGCTTAAACGCAACGCCATTCGTAAACACCATCTGATCAAGGGTGAACTTAAGATCACTTATCAGAGCATTAAACGCGTCACCCGTTTACAAGAGTTTGATGATTTAATTACAGCACCCCTGCACGGTTTTAAGGATGCTGAAGACTATTACCAGCAGTGCTCTGGGATCAATCACCTCAAAGCCATCACTACACCAACATTGATCATTCATGCCAAAGACGACCCGTTCATGACTGAAGACGTGATCCCCAAATTTATCCTGCCAGATAATATCGATTACCGTCTGTTTGAGCATGGAGGTCACGTTGGCTTTCTCAGCGGCAGTTTACTAAAACCCACATTTTGGCTAGAAGAAGCGCTGCCTGCCTATTACGAATGTCTCTCAAAGTCGGCATAATACGCATTAAGACAGATTGATCATGAAGTGGAGAAGTATTGATGATCATCCCATGGCAAGAAATTGAATCCGAGACACTCGACAACCTAATCAAAGAGTTCATCCTTCGCGAGGGGACCGACTACGGAGAGTATGAAGTCACCCTGGCGCAAAAGGTGGAACAGGTACGCAAGCAAATAGAGGCAGGCGATGCCGTTATCGTCTTTTCTGAGCTACATGAAACCATTGATATTCAGGTTCGTAAGTCCATCGGAAAATTCTAACCACAACCTCGCCAAAGTCACTTTGGTGCGCTAAGGTTAAGCTTCCAAAAATCATAACTATTAAATAGACAGGTAAGTCATGTCAGCCAAGCATCCGATTATCGCGGTGACCGGCTCCTCTGGTGCAGGAACCACCACAACGTCAGAAGCCTTTAGAAAGATGTTCAATATGATGAACGTCAAATCCGCCTGGGTGGAAGGAGATAGCTTCCACCGCTTTACCCGTCCTGAGATGGACGTGGAGATTCGCAAAGCACGCGAGCAAGGCAAACACATCAGCTACTTCGGCCCACAAGCCAACGACTTCTCTGCACTAGAGCAGTTTTTTGCTCGCTATGGCGAAGAGGGGCAAGGGGAAGTGCGTCGCTATCTACATACCTTTGATGAAGCGGTGCCTTACAACCAAATGCCTGGAACCTTCACTCCATGGCAACAACTGCCCGAAGATACCGATGTACTGTTCTATGAGGGCCTGCATGGCGGCGTAGTCGATGGTGAAGTCAACGTCTCTAAACACGTCGATTTTCTGATTGGCATGGTGCCTATCGTTAACTTAGAGTGGATTCAAAAGTTTGTCCGCGACACTCGTGACCGTGGACACTCACGCGAAGCAGTGATGGATTCTATCGTCCGCTCAATGGATGACTACCTAAACTACATCACTCCGCAGTTTTCACGCACCCATATCAACTTTCAGCGTGTCCCTACCGTCGACACTTCCAACCCGCTAAATGCGAAAGGCATCCCAAGTCTGGACGAGAGTTTTGTGGTGATTCGTCTGCGCGGGATCAAAAATGTCGACTTCCCTTATCTGCTAGCGATGATTGACGGCTCATTTATGTCGCGCCACAACACACTTGTTGTGCCCGGGGGTAAGATGAGTTTTGCGATGGAATTGATTGTCAGACCCATCTTACAGCAGCTTATAGAAACTGGGAAAATAGGTTAATTGCGACCAATAACCAGACAACCTTGTCAGTACGTGATCAGGTGCACAGAATCTGAGTAATTATCGGTCATCTTACCCCGTTAAAATCAAGAAATCGCACAAGAAACGCGTTACTATCTTGTCTGAATTACGAGATAGCTTGCAGCAAGTGTCTTCAGCACTTATGCTACTAAGCCTAGTTAAGCTTAGCGCAATAAGGAAAGCAGCAAGCGAACCCTGCAGAGGAAGATATATTTATGGTTCTAGGTAAACCTCAAACCGATCCAACGTTAGAGTGGTTTCTTTCACACTGTCATATTCATAAGTACCCATCAAAAAGCACGCTGATTCACGCTGGTGAAAAAGCGGAAACCTTGTACTACATCGTAAAAGGTTCTGTTGCGGTTCTTATTAAAGACGAAGAAGGTAAGGAAATGATCCTTTCTTACCTAAACCAAGGTGATTTCATTGGTGAGCTAGGTCTTTTTGAAGAAGACCAAGAGCGTACTGCTTGGGTACGTGCAAAATCGCCATGTGAAGTTGCTGAGATTTCATTCAAGAAGTTCCGTCAACTTATCCAAGTTAACCCAGATATCCTAATGCGCCTTTCAGCGCAGATGGCAAGCCGCCTACAAGTGACTAGCCAAAAAGTGGGTGACTTAGCATTCCTTGACGTAACAGGTCGCATCGCTCAGACGCTACTAAACCTAGCGAAACAGCCAGACGCAATGACACACCCAGACGGCATGCAAATCAAGATCACTCGTCAAGAGATCGGTCAGATTGTTGGTTGTTCACGTGAAACCGTTGGCCGTATCTTGAAGATGCTTGAAGAGCAGAACCTAATTTCTGCACACGGTAAAACTATCGTGGTTTACGGCACTCGTTAATTCTCAATGGCTCTCAACGAGTCCGTGTGAATTTTCAGTAAGCTGATTAAATTGAAAAAAACACCAAACCTCCGTTTGGTGTTTTTTTATGTCTTGCCTATTTAAGGTATTAGAGACTACTGGTTAGTACTCTCAAAGATTTTGTCCGCCGACGCTGCGACAAATCCGCGATACAGTGAACCATCGCGGGTCGGATAGCGCTTGGCAAACTCATAAAAACCGCCCGGAATGTGCTGCTCTCCATCACTGAATTGGACGAGTACTTTGTCGGCCATAGTCGATGATTGCTCTAGTAACACCTCGGGAGTGCCTTTCACTTCCCCACCCGATTCATTGATAACAAAACCCGTCTGCCTCAGCCGAGCATTTACGTCAACGACCTCTGCAAACGCATTGAGTTGATTCACGCTGACCGTAAAGTGATTGGCACCATAGCCGTGCGCCGCGAGCCAAGAGGCATACTCACTCTCTTGCGCCAATTGTTGATACTCTTGATATGAGATGTCCCACAAGCGACCCGCAAAGAGAAACTCCGGCGTTAATAGCTTATTGGCATCCAGTTGGGCAACAAGGCGTGCGACGATCGATTGAAGCTGTATTGAACACTCTTCAACTTTCAACTCACTGATAAACACCTTCGGCTGGTTAGGATCGGGATGTTCATAATGCTTCGCTAACAGCTTTTTGCTCTCAAAAACATAATCACCTCCTTCTTGATAACCTAAAGCCAGAAATGGCTTGGCTAAGGTCTCAATACCCAGTGGCTCTATATTAAAGGTCCTCAAAGCAATATGGTCATTAATCAGTGGCTTGTCCTCCTCTAGTATCTGATGTACTTGCTCAGCAGAGGGGCACAAGCGATGAATATAGTCTTGCCACATTCGCGCAAACAGTGTGTCGACGGTGAAAGTTGGGGTCATACTCTCTCCTTGCTTTGTCTTTGAAAAAGAGGGAAAAGGTGGGTAGCTCTCGAGCTACCCTCAGCTTGTGACGAGAAAAATGATTATAGTTTTAACCCAGGGCTTAATGTCGCTGGCAGTAAAGGCTCACTGCCTTCCATCGATGCCATCGGATAGGCACAATAATCTGCAGCATAGAAGGCGCTTGGACGTAAGTTGCCAGAAGCTCCCGGGCCACCAAAAGGTGCGTCTCCGCTTGCTCCTGTCAATTGGCGGTTGCGATTGACAATGCCCGCTCGAATGTTATCGACAAAGTATGCCCACTCGTCATCATCGGTTGAGATTAAGCCGGCCGATAAGCCATAACGAGTGTCATTCGCTAACGCCACGGCTTGTTCCAATCCTTGATAACGAATCACCTGCAATAGTGGGCCAAAGTACTCTTCGTCTGGTAAGGCACTGATGTTAGTGACATCAATAATCGCAGGAGAGACAAACGCAAACCCTTGCGACTGACCTTCCAGCAGCGCCTTGCCACCCAATGACAATAAGTTTGCTTGAGCTGCGAGAATATGGTCGGCGGCTTGCTTTGATATCTGCGGCCCCATAAACGGCGCGGGCTCGGCAAAAGGCTCATCTATGACAATCGTTTGAGTTGCACTAACCAGCTTCTCAAGCAGTGCATCACCTGCCTCTCCTTGAGGGACATATAAGCGACGTGCACAGGTGCAACGTTGACCAGCACTAATAAAAGCGGATTGCAAAATGGTGTAGACGGTTGCATCAAGATCGCCAAACTGCTCGGAAATCACCATTGGGTTGTTACCACCCATTTCAAGGGCGAGCATTTTGTCGGGCTGGCCCGCAAATTGACGATGCAGTATATGACCGGTATTTGCACTACCGGTAAACAAGAGACCATCAATCCCTTTTGCTTGAGCAAGCGCGATCCCCGTCTCTTTGCCACCCTGAACTAGGTTAATCACTCCCTCAGGTAGACCAGACTCCTGCCACAGTCGCATCACAAACTCGCCTGTCAGTGGCGTTAGATCCGATGGTTTAAACACCACCGTATTACCTGCTAAAAGAGAAGGTACGATATGACCATTAGGTAAATGCCCAGGGAAGTTGTATGGGCCAAATACCGCCATGACACCCAACGGGCGATGACGCAGTACAATCTGATTACCGTTGGCTTCACGCTGATGCTCACCGGTACGTTGGTGATAGGCGCGAATCGATATCGCTACCTTACCCGCCATGGCAGCGGCTTCTGTGCGTGTTTCCCACAAAGGCTTGCCAGTCTCTTGAGCGATCACTTCTGCTAGCTGTTCTGCACGCTCTTTGAGCTTATCGGCAAAGGCCAACACATGCGCTTCGCGCTGGGTAAATGTCAGTTTCTTCCAGCTAGAAAAAGCTACTCTTGCTGCGCTGACTGCTGATTCTACTTGAGCAGGCGTGGCACTATCACCTTGCCATATCACCTCATCATTAAATGGGCTAACAGACTGCATCGCCTCACCTTGCCCCGCGATCCATTGTCCTGCAATCCAATGCGTCATATCTTTTCTCCTTGTTACTGGGCGTGCATGCGCACGTAATCGCCTTCTTGTACCTGCAGTGCTGCAGCGACCTCTGGGGCTAGAATGACTGAGCCCTCTTCTTGGTCATAAGCCGCTTTTGCTGCAGTGGCTCTAAAGTGCTCGAAAGAGGTATTAGCGATCAAAAAGTCTTTCGCGCTGGAATGTTCAGCGACGTGTACCTTCGCGCGGAACGAATGACGCACCGTTTCGATATGCTGTAAATCACACTCCACCGTTGGGCCGGCATCAAAGATGTCGACATAGTTTCGGCAGGTGAAGCCTTCTTTTTCTAACAAGCGCAACGCAGGCTTGGTGTTCTCATGCACCTTGCCAATCACCGCTTGCGCCTCTTTACTTAACAAGTTGATATAGATAGGCAGCTTAGGCATTAAATCCGCGATAAACCCCTTCTTACCAATGCCTGTGAGATAATCCGCTAAGGTAAATTCAATCGAGAAGAAGTGCTCTTGTAGCCACTTCCAGAACGGCGAGTTGCCATCATCGTCTGAGACGCCACGCATCTCAGCAAAAATCGTCTTCGAAAATCGCTCAGGGTGTTCTGCCATCATCAAGAAACGGCACTTAGACATCAGACGCCCATTCAAGCCTTGGCGAAAGCTCGGACGTAAGAACAAGGTGCAGATTTCAGAGCACCCCGTGTAGTTATTGCCAAAGGTCAGCAGCTTAACCACATTATTCACCCCTAGCTTAGGCGATGAGTGGACAACGGTACTGATGTGGTAAGAATAGAACGGTACATCCCAGCCAATTGACGCTTCAATGCCAGTACAACCGGCAACCTCACCAGTTTCACTATCGAAACCCACCATCAAATAACCTTCATCACCCGGTTCGCTCACCTCTGGCTTGCCAAAGCTGTATTCTGAATGGGTAATGCGATTAGTCAGTAACTCTTCATTGACGGGTAGAGATGTGAAGCCATGGCCAGACTCGACGGCACAGGTATGTAAGGCTTCGTAATCAGATAGACTAATTGGACGAACTACAAGCATCGATACTCCCTCCTGATGCTGTTGAACGCTTAAGGAGCGCGGTGAGAACTCTCCGCGCTCAGAGCAAGCGATAGATTTTTAGGAGACAAGACTCTCCAAAGCTTTATCAAGTCGTGCTAATCCTGCATCAACTTCTTCTTTTGTAATGACCAGCGATGGCGTGAAACGCACCACATTCGCGCCAGCCACTAATACCATTAGGCCTTGCTGACCTGCTGCGACTAGCACATCGCGTGCGCGACCTTGCCACTCTTCATTCAGTGCCGCACCGAGTAGTAGGCCTTTACCCCGTATTTCAGAAAACAGCTGGTACTTTTCGTTCAAGGCATTCAACCCATCACGGAACCAAGTTTCACGCTCTTTAACTCCAGCAAGGACTTGCGGATCACTCACAACATCCACAACCGCTTCTGCCACTGCACAAGCAAGAGGGTTGCCGCCATAAGTTGAACCATGAGTGCCGACTTTCATGTGCTCAGCAAGCTTGTCGGTGGTTAGCATCGCACCAATTGGGAAGCCGCCACCAAGAGACTTAGCCGTGCTCAAGATATCAGGAGTAATACCCAAACCTTGATACGCGTAAAAGTCACCGGTACGGCCATTGCCGGTTTGTACTTCATCGAAAATAAGCAGTGCATTGTGTTTATCACACAACTCACGCACAGCTTGAGCAAACTCTGGCGTTGGAGGAATTATGCCCCCCTCACCTTGTAGAGGCTCCATCATAATGGCACATGTTCGCTCTGACATATGGGCTTGCAACGCATCAATATCGTTGTAAGGCAGGTGAGTCACATTGCCTGGCTTCGGACCAAAGCCATCAGAATAAGAGGCTTGACCACCAACGGTGACAGTAAAGAAAGTTCGGCCATGAAAGCCCTGTTTGAAAGCGATGATCTCTGACTTATCTTCACCATAGACATCGGCGGCATAGCGGCGAGCTAGTTTCAGGGCAGCTTCGTTGGCCTCTGCGCCAGAGTTGGCAAAAAAGACTTTTTCAGCAAAGCTCACTTCGGTGAGTTTTTGCGCTAAACGCAATGCTGGCTCATTGGTCATCACGTTACTTAAATGCCACAGCTTGTTGCCTTGCTCTTGCAGCGCCTTAACCATAACCGGGTGACAATGCCCCAAGCAGCTCACAGCGATACCACCAGCAAAATCGATATATTCGTTACCTTGCTGGTCCCATACTCGTGCCCCTTCCCCTTTAACTGGAATCATCTCCATCGGGTTATAGCAAGGCACCATTACTTGATCAAAATCTTTGCGTTGTACGCTTTTTTCCACTGTCATTGCACATTCCTTTTAGAAACCGCATGCGCATTCGCTTGCGTGGCAAACCACCCTGTTTGAAACCTCACTTTAAGCATAGTCGCAATAAAGTGTGTTAGTTCAATCTAACCCTGGGGAATTATGTTTTGCATTTCGACATACGCAGCATTGTATTTACATTCAATTAACCTTTTCAATAGAGGATAATTCTGTTTTAGATTCAACCTTAAACTATAAATTCAGTTGTAAAGCATAAGTATTCATATACGGTTACATTATTATTCGTTTGGGTGCAATATGCAAACACAGTCATTGATTAATACATACACAGAATTAGTGAATAAATGATGAGTTAAGAGAAAGGAAAAATGAGACTGGTTGAAATTGCTATTAAGTAACTCGCATTTTTATTCAACTAAAAATGCATGCTAAACCACGTGTGTTCAAAAAGAGAGAAACACACTAAACCCGCGTTGCGCATAGATTTGCAGGCGCTGAAGGTGCTCGTTCAAGGAGGGATTTGTCAATAATAGTGATCGCGGTCACTTTTAGAGGCGCAAAAAGTTAGCAAGCAGCTCATGCCCTTGCTCCGTTTTGATCGACTCTGGATGGAACTGCACTGCGTGAATTGGCAACGTATGGTGCTGATAACCCATAATCTCATCAAACTCCCCTTCCTCAGTTTGTGTCCAAGCAGTCACCTCAAAGCAGCTTGGCAATGACTCTGTGCGCACCACTAAGGAGTGATAACGCGTCACCGTTAAAGGGTTGTTGAGGCCAGAAAAGACACTTTTACCAATGTGGGAAATAGGTGAGGTTTTACCATGCATAACTTGTCTCGCTCGCACCACTTCTCCCCCAAATGCCTGCGCAATCGCCTGATGCCCAAGACAGACACCAAGAATGGGCAGCTTGCCACTAAAGTGCTTAATCGCCTCGAGAGAAATCCCCGCTTCATTGGGTGTACATGGCCCCGGAGAGATAACCAGATGCGAAGGAGCCAGCGCTTCTATACCCTCAAGAGAGATTTCATCATTTCTAACCACCTTCACCTCTGCTCCCAGTTCACAAAAGTACTGGTAGAGATTGAAAGTAAAAGAGTCGTAATTATCAATGATGAGTAACATGGTGTGCTGAACTACTTTGCGAGTGATTTCAGGGCGGTATTTTCCTATCTCTCACACGAAAGGCAAGTAAAAAAGGCAGTCATTTTCATGACTGCCTTGAATATTAATAGAACGATCAGTACTTGAACCTTTCAATCTGACTAGATAGCTGACGACCTACTGAAACAAGCTGGCCGACAACCTCTTCTGCGTGACCACTGTCTTGCTCAAGCTGCTCTGAGCCTTGTTTTAGGGCTGACATATCATTACTCACCAACTGCGTCACGTTGGATTGCTCTTCACAAGCGCTTGAGATCATAATGACCATATCGTTAATACCTGTCATTTCTGCCGCAATCTGCTCTAGCGCAACACCGGTTTGCTGAGCTTGAGCCATTGTTTGATCCACCATGCCTTTGCTTGATTGCGTTACATTGAACGACGAATCAGCACGCTGCTGTAACTCTTCAATTATTGACTCAATTTCAGTGGTTGAGTCGTGTGTCTTGCTTGCCAGCGCACGCACTTCATCAGCAACAACCGCAAAGCCGCGACCACTTTCGCCCGCTCGTGCCGCTTCGATAGCCGCGTTGAGTGCCAACAAGTTAGTTTGCTCTGCGATGCCTTTGATCACATCTAGAACACTGCCGATATTGTCACTGGTTTGCTTCAGTGCTGAGACTTCTTCTGCCGTTTTCTCTAGGTTATTCACCAATAGGCCAATGTTATCGATATTGTCATCGATCGCGCGGCGACTTTGCTCTGCAACGTCACACGCCTCATTTGCTTTAGAGACCGTAGACTCAGTGCTTTTTGCGATCTCTTGCGTTGCAAGATCAAGGTGAGAAATATTGGTGGCCGAGCTGCCCGTCAGTTCCATTTGTTGACGGTTGGCAGTGCGACTACGCTCCATCATTGCCGTTACTTCTGAAGACGCTGAATCGAGAGAGTTTGAAGCCACACTCATATCTTTGATGATGGTTTGAATTGTCTCAATAAAGGCATTAAAACGCGTCGATAGCTGACCAATTTCATCTTCGCGATCAACAGGAATGCGTGAGGTTAAGTCACCACCACCCGAGGCGATGTCACCCAACACGTTATTTACACGCTGTAGTGGTTGCAAGACTAAACGCTGCAACACAACAACAGATGCGGCACCAACCAGTGAGATAGTCACCACCATGGTGATAATTGTTTGCCACATTGAGCGCTCCAACGTCTGAGCAATCATCGCATCAGATATGCCCACGTTTACCTCACCAATGGGGTTGCCTTCCCAAGCGAGTGGAATGGATAAGCTCTCAACCGCAACTTGATTGGTCGCTGTGCGCGCAAGCTCACGATTACGGTGATCAACCACCTCAACCGAGGCGATCATTTGATTACCGTTGAAAGAATCAATGATTGATTGGATCACCGCTCGGTCATAAACATAAACCGGCTCTTGCAGGATAATGCTTAACTGTTTGGTTAAGTTCTGCTTTTCAGCTGTGAACTCTTCTTTCAGGTTACCGCTGTTGACAGAGTAGAGAACCGCGGATACTAGTACCCCAACCAATACAAGAAGCACGGTTAAGAAGGTTAAAATTTTTGCAGTAATAGATTTCATTATTATTGTGCCCCTTTCAATGGGTCATACCAAAACTGAGTCGGAATGTTACGTGTCGCCGGTGAGACGCTCGGGTTTTCTAAATCGAAAATAGTACGGTCTTGCAACTTTGCTAGACGAAGCGCTTGAGCCACCTCTGTATCATCAAAGAACATGCGTTCATAAGTGCCATCTTCAAACATCTCATACAGAATCTCTTGAATATGAGTCGCAAGCTCTGGGTTGTTCTTTGCAGTAAAGAAGAAGAACGGCATCTTGTAACGCAACATCACATACTCATCTACCGTAAGGTTGTACTGCTTTTGCGCCACAATCTCAGTAAAAGGTTCAAAGACACCGCGCGGGAAGTAGTCACAACGCCCTCCTTCGAGCATTGGAAACATATTCGGGTACTTCAGACTCTGCGCAGTCTTGATCCCATTCGATTCCAAAATATCGGTATCGGGCCATGCACGCCCCTGACAAGCCGTTAAGGACTTAAGTTGATCGACACGTGTTATGCCAGCAAAGGTATTGGCTTTATCTGAACGGACAATGCCCAAACGCATACCAAGCAATCCACGATAGATAGGAAAGTAGATCGGACTCATCGTACTTTCATTGTCTAGCGATGTTGCTACATACGTAATGTGCAGATGACCACTATCCAAATCTTCAATCATCTTGGCGGTGTTTGGATCACCAGCATTACCGTAGTAATGACTTATGCTGTCGAATCGATCGCTACGATTAACAATCTCTTTAAATATCAACTGCATAAGCTTGTCTTCACCCGGTTTACCCGGAACAAGCAAAGGCTCAGCTTGTGTGGATGTCACGAATGACAGCAACAACAAACCTATTATTTTGTTCATCTTGTTTCCCCCGATAAACAATAAAATGTAACTTTTTACCGTATCGGCGCCGGACAGCAAAACTTAAACAAAAATGTAATATAGTTTCGACAAATGCATTCAATTAAAAACATTCCTTTACCAATACCTCCACAGGTAAAGAACAACTCCTATGCTCACTCTCTTACCCGCCTGCCTGTAGCTATATAACGACAAAACAAAGGACGAAAAAAAAACGCAGACCGAAGTCTGCGCTTTTACAATCAATTAAGCGGTATGGCGATTAGAACAACTCTTCCGCAACCTGGAACAGGTCATCACGCGCTGGATTCTGCATGTTCTCGATACAATCGATGATATCGTGGTGCACAAGCTGCTCTTTTTGAATACCAACACAACGACCACCTTCGCCTTCAAGCAACAGGTGTACGGCGTAGTTACCCATGCGAGATGCCAATACGCGGTCAAATGCTGTAGGACGGCCACCACGTTGAATATGGCCAAGAACCGTTGCACGAGTTTCGCGACCTGTCGCCGCTTCAATCTCTTTCGCCAACTCGTTTGCATCCATCATCAGTTCAGTAAGAGCAATGATTGCGTGCTTCTTGCCCTTCTTGATGCCATCTTGAATGTTGTTGATCAGCTTCTCTTTATCTAGGCCTGTTTCAGGAGTGATGATGTATTCACAGCCACCCGCGATAGCAGACATAAGAGTTAGGTCACCACAGTGACGACCCATGATTTCAACAATCGAGATACGTTGGTGTGATGAAGACGTGTCACGCAGGCGGTCGATGTTGTCGATAACCGTATTCAGTGCAGTTAGGTAACCAATCGTGTAGTCGGTACCTGCGATGTCGTTGTCGATTGTGCCCGGTAGACCGATACATGGGTAACCCATTTCAGTCAGTTTCTTAGCACCCATGTACGAGCCGTCACCACCCACAACTACCAGTGCGTCGATGCCATGCTCTTTTAGGTTTTCAATCGCCTTTTGGCGTACTTCTACTTCTTTAAACTCTGGGAAACGCGCAGAGCCTAGGAATGTACCGCCTTTGTTAATCACGTCTGAAACGCTTGAGCGATCCAGCTTCTTGATTCGGTTTTCATATAGGCCAAGGTAACCGTCATATACGCCGTAAACCTCTAAACCTTTTGTCAGTGCTGTACGAACCACGCCGCGAACCGCCGCGTTCATGCCTGGTGCGTCACCGCCACTTGTCAAAACACCGATCTTCTTAATCATGCTCACCCTCGATTTTTTGGGAATCTAATTTAATTTATTATGTATTCGCCAACAGCAATCCGCGCCCTCAGCGATTACGTGATCCTTTACGTAATGATTTCTATGTTACTCGGTTGCCGTCTGAATACTAGCGAGAAATTCAGTTACACCAAGTATTGTTATTTTGTTCGTAAAATTATTACTGAACTCACTCTTGAGTTCGTTGATTCATATCAGAATCGTGATTTTTTCTGCCCACAGTATAGAGTTGTTTGTAATAAAACACCTCATCCTTGCTTCTACCACCCCTTTGCTTTCTGCCCTCGCTCTGCACCAATCACAACGGAGTATGGGTCTTGGTGGATAATAATGTCAGCATCCGGGAACAAATTCAGCAACCTATCTTCAACTCGGTCTGATATTTCATGCGCCTTGATAAGCGGCATCGTATCTTCAAGCTCTAGGTGCAACTGAATAAACCGTGTAGGTCCAGATAAACGAGTCCGCACTTGGTGCACACCGAGCACTCCCTCTTCTAAACGACACGCTTGATGTATCTGTTCAATTTCACTATCAGGTAGCTTATGGTCAAGCAAGGTTTGAATCGCCTCACGTGCCATCTTATATGCGCTATATAGAATGAATACGCCGATAGCAACGGCAAAAATCGCATCCGCTTGAGTAAACCCAAACCAACTTAAACCCAACGCCAGCATAATCGCGGCGTTCATATACAGATCGGATTGATAGTGCAGAGAATCAGCGGCGATAGCCTGACTGCCAGTTTGCTTTACCACATACTGCTGAAAACGAACCAGACCGAGCGTCACGATCATCGCAAACAAGCTGACATAAACACCGAGTTCGGGGGAGTCTAGTTGATGTGGGCGGAAGAAGCGGTCGATACCACTCAAGATGAGGAAACAAGCAGAGCCAGAAATGAACATCGCTTGCGCGAGAGCGGCAAGAGATTCGGCCTTGCCGTGGCCAAAGGTATGCTCTTTATCGGCGGGCTGCAGCGCATAGCGCACCACTAGCAAGTTCACGAATGAGGCTGCGATATCAAGTAACGAGTCGATCACCGAGGCAAGCAGGCTGACCGAACCGGTCATCCACCACACAATGACCTTAATGATCAGTAGAAAGGTTGCAACGGTTGTCGCTGCATAAGCCGCCAGTGTGACAAGGCGGGCATACTCTTTTTTCATTGTCCATAAATAGGTTAAGTATCCTGGCGAAAGATTATACCCCTAAATTGGTTTCTTGTTATTAAAAAAGTGACCAATTTAACAGCGTTAAACCGGTCACTAGAGGGATTAGAGTGTTAAAAACTCATTAGCTGTCAGCTTTGGCGCGACGTTGCTGTTTCTTTTCCATCTTCGCTTTGCACTCTTGCATACGCTCTTCTTGAGCCTCGAAGAACTGCTCACGCTGCTCTGCTGTTAAGATTTGCAGCATCTCATGCTTTTTCTCCATCATCGCAACGCGGCGCTGGGTTTGTTTCTCAACCATGGTTGAGGCCAGCTCTTGTGCTTGTGCTTCATCGAATGTGTCACTGAGCATCAGTGCTTTCATTTGTGCTTTATGCGCATCACGCTGAGCTTGATTTGCTTCACGGTTCGCTTGACGCTCATCGCGCTCTGCTTTATTCGCTTCACGTAGCTCTTGTAGTTGCGTTTTTTGCTCTTCAGTTAGGTCAAGCTGCTTCATTACACCACGATCACCGCCACACTTTGCTTTGCCACCGTGTCCACCATTTGGACCACCAAAAGCCCAAGCACTTGCTGCACTTAGAGATAGCGGAAGAGCCACAGCTGCTACTAACCATTTGTTTGCTTTTTTCATCTTTGTGTCCTCATGTTTTGTTCAATTATCGCCTCTTGGCGCTTGAGTTAAGATTAGCCCCTGCTAAGTAAAGCAACGTTTAGTGAACGTAAAGAAAAGTAAATAGAGCGTAAACCTCTCAACATGGCTACGGGTTTATCAGTAAACTAAATAGGACAAGACTGACTTTAGTAGGCGAGCAAGCATGAACCACATTCTATTGATTGATGATGATATTGAACTGACATCACTCCTAACGGAAGTTCTAAGCTTTGAGGGATTTCAGGTCAGTGAAGCCAACGATGGTGAGGCTGGCCTTGCCGCGCTTGATGCGAGCGTTGATCTCATTCTTCTTGATGTCATGATGCCTAAACTCAATGGTATCGAGACCCTAAAGCAGCTAAGAGCCAACTGGGAAACGCCAGTATTAATGTTAACAGCAAAAGGCGAAGAGATTGACCGTGTCATCGGTCTTGAGCTTGGCGCTGATGACTATCTGCCTAAACCTTTTAGCGACCGTGAACTGCTTGCTCGAATCAAAGCGATTTTGCGCCGAACGAGCAAAGACGAAAATAAAAAAAGCGCCTCAAAAGACTGCAATGAATACCTTAACATCGTCACTTACCCAGGTAAGCAAGAGGCTTATATCGATGAGCAGTTGCTGGACTTAACCACTACTGAATTTGCACTACTCGACTATTTTATCCAACACCCCGGAGATGTGTTGACTAAAGAAGCCTTGAGTTTAGAAGTACTCGGCAAACGTCTCGCGGCCTTTGATCGAGCGGTTGACATGCATGTGTCTAACTTACGTAAGAAACTGGCGCAATCTGGCGAAGGTCGCACTCTGATTAAAACCCTTCGCGGACGCGGCTATATGCTGGTTGAGGGTGATTAATGAGATTACCTAAGTTCAGCAGCCTATATGGTCGTATCTTTGCCATTTTCTGGTTTACCATCATGCTGGTCGTCATCGCCGTGCTCTCATTGCCACACCTTGACCCACGTAAGGTGCGTGATCTCACGACCGAGCATGCCCAAAGATTAGATCGTTTAGCGCGCAATGTAGAAAACCACTACCGAATGACTACGGATCTCGACGTTATCATCGAAGATTTCAATCAACAGCTAAACACCTCTCGTCACCGTAAGCCTTCCCTCTATCTGGTTGATGGTGAAGGCAATATTTTGACTCAAGGTGATCGCTCTGATTACAAACGTAAGGTGTTAAAGAACTTTGTCTCAAGCACTGACCTACCGGAAAAAGCGCAGCAACGGCTTTACGGACAATGGATGCTGGCCGGCCCAGTGGAGGTTGAACTGGCAGACCAGCAGTTACAACTCTACATGGGGCTACGTTGGAACGAGCCACCACCGTATTTAATTCGCCTATTTGATAAGCCTTTCCAACTGTTGATGGTTGTCATGGCAGTCAGTACGCCACTGCTACTTTGGCTCGCTTGGGCATTGAGTCAACCTGCTCGCCGTCTAGAGCAGGCGGCAAGGCGTGTCGCCAAAGGGGAATTTGTTGAAGACCCTAAACTCGAACAGGGCACGCGAGAGTTTCGTCAAGCCGGCCAAAGTTTTAACCAGATGGTCGACGCAGTAAATGCGATGATCAGTGGTCAGCAACGCCTACTCTCTGATATTTCTCATGAGCTACGCTCCCCGTTGACACGATTACGCATGGCCTCTGCGCTTGCACAACGTAAACAAGGAGAGAGCAGTGAGTTAACGCGTATCGATACGGAAGCGCAAAGGCTTGAGCAGATGATCTCAGAGTTACTTTCCCTCTCTCGCATGCAGATGGACTCACACCTAAGTCGAGAGCAGCAGCCGTTAAGCAGTCTGTGGGAAGGACTTTTGGACGATGCCCAATTTGAAGCAGAACAGTCAGGCAAAGCACTTAACTTTAATGCTATTCCTGAGCAAAGTATCTCTGGCAACCCGAAGCTACTCATCAGTGCGGTTGAAAATGTCACACGCAATGCCATTCGCTATGCTGAACGAGTGATTCAAGTACACTTCAGTATTGAAAAGGAATCCATAGTCATCACCATCGATGATGATGGTGCTGGCGTGCCGGATGACCAACTTGACCAGATTTTCCGCCCTTTCTATCGCGTCTCGACAGCGCGTGACAGAGATTCCGGAGGAACAGGATTGGGCCTTGCAATTACTGAGAGCGCTATCCGCCAACACAATGGCAAAATCGAAGCGCAACCAAGCCCACTTGGCGGCTTACGCGTTATCATCTCATTGCCACTTGGCTAGCTCTCTTGCAGCGAAATTGCTGACAATGCTATTCTTCGACCACTCTTGGGGTAACGAACGCCGTTACCCCTACCACTTTTTACAATAAGTCGACTGATATGTTTGATATTGCTCTATACGAACCTGAGATCGCTCCGAACACGGGGAACATCATCCGTTTATGTGCCAACTGCGGAGCGAACCTGCACCTTATTGAACCGCTTGGCTTTGATCTTGAAGAGAAGAAAGTGCGCCGTGCGGGTCTTGATTATCATGACCTTGCCCGCGTGACTCGCCACAAAAACCTCCAAGCATTTCTCGACTTTTTAGACGCTCGCGATAGTGATTACCGCCTATTTGCCTGCACGACGAAAACCACGGGTCATCATGTTGACCCTAGCTATCGCCAAGGTGATGTGTTGCTGTTTGGTCCAGAAACGCGCGGCTTGCCTGCTGAGGTGATTGAAAGCTTACCAATGGAACAACGTATCCGTATTCCAATGATGCCAGATGCACGTAGCTTAAACCTCTCCAACGCGGCGGCTATCATTGCTTTTGAAGCTTGGAGACAGATGGGATTTGAAGGTGCAGTATAGCGCCTTAATCAGCGCCTAAAGCGATGGTGTCGACAAAAACAAAAAGGCCGCACTCAACTCAGAGTGCGGCCTTTATTCATCTTAACAGCTTAAGATTTCGTCCGATCAGTTTAAACGGTTGTTGTTGTTCTGATCGTCATCTTTGTTTTCATACTCTCCCTCAAACGTGTTGCCCTGTTGGTCTTGGTCACGCTCGAATGGGTTGTGTTGTGAAAACGGGTCTTGACCAAAGCCACCACTAAAGCCGCCTGACTGGAAACCGCCCGCTTGATTGACCACCATTTTTGTCATCAAGAACTTCGCTAGAGCTGCTCGCGGCGCTGGCAGTAGAACAATCATGCCCATTGCATCGGTCATAAAGCCGGGAGTGAGTAGCAATACGCCACATACTGCCAACATCACCCCTTCCAGTATCTGCTGAGCAGGTAACTCACCTTGCTCTAAACGTGATTGCACCGATAGCAGGGTTTGAATGCCCTGTGAACGAACTAATGATGCACCAATGATGGCCGTCAGCAGCACCAAAGCGATTGTTGGCCACATACCAATCACACCACCTACTTGCACAAATAAGGCAATCTCAATGATCGGTACAAAAATAAACGCTATCAATAAAATGGGAAACACACTTTTCTCCTAATTAACCCTTTCAGTGTAAGACACTTTGTTGGCCTTAGTGGGTTATTGTCTTTGTCAGCTCCCTATAGACTCTGGGCACCGACTACAATTATCAAGTCTTTGTGCACTAAAATGACCGAAAAGCCACTATTTCGTTACGCTTTTTAGTGTTATGCAACAAAATAACAGTACCCAGCAAAATTAGCGGTAAAAAAGTGATCAAAATTACTATTTTTAACTGTTGGTTTCAGTATCATTAGCGGGCGAAAGTCGAGGACTGATTTTCAGCCACTTATTCTGCCGAAGGGATTCAATAAACGCAGAGTTGGCTAACAATAATTATATTTGTTAGAACAATTATCTGAGGATCCCGGACATGGCCAAGACAAACACTTGCAATAACCAAGCTCAACTAGCCACCCGTGTCGAAGAAGATCTACTGGGACAGCGCCATGTCCCTGCTGATGCTTACTATGGCATTCACACCCTACGTGCAATTGAAAACTTCAATATCTCGAACGTCACCATCTCTGACGTGCCTGAGTTTGTCAAAGGCATGGTCATGACCAAAAAAGCGGCGACACTAGCTAACAAAGAGCTTGGTGTTATCCCAAAAGAGGTCGCTAACCATATTATCCAAGCTTGTGATGTGATTCTTGAGACAGGCAAATGCATGGATCAGTTCCCATCAGACGTATTTCAAGGTGGTGCTGGCACATCAGTAAACATGAACACCAACGAGGTGATTGCCAACGTCGCACTTGAGCTAATGGGCGAAGAAAAAGGTCGCTATGACCTCATCAACCCAAATGATCATGTCAACAAGAGCCAATCAACCAACTGTGCTTACCCTACTGGTTTCCGTATTGCGGTATTCAACAGTATTCGCCAAGTCATTGAAGCGATTGAATACCTTAAAGGCGCATTCGATGCCAAGAGCGATGAATTCAAATCGATTCTAAAAATGGGTCGAACCCAGCTTCAAGACGCCGTGCCTATGACGGTCGGTCAAGAGTTCCACGCTTGGTCTGTGACACTTAACGAAGAAATCAAAAACCTTGATTACACCTCAAAGCTACTGCTTGAAGTGAACTTAGGTGCGACTGCCATTGGAACCGGTTTAAATGCAGCGCAAGGCTATCAAGAGCTGGCAGTAAAACACCTTGCTCAAGTCACTGGCCATGATGTAGTGGCAGCGGAAGATTTGATTGAAGCGACCTCTGACTGCGGTGCATACGTAATGACTCATGGTGCTCTGAAACGCCTAGCGGTCAAGCTGTCTAAGATCTGTAATGACTTGCGCCTGCTCTCTTCTGGTCCTCGCGCTGGTTTTAATGAATTAAACCTCCCTGAGCTACAAGCGGGCTCGTCTATCATGCCTGCGAAAGTAAACCCGGTTGTACCTGAAGTGGTGAATCAGGTGTGCTTTAAAGTCATGGGCAACGACAACACCATTTCAATCGCAGCGGAAGGCGGTCAGTTACAACTTAATGTGATGGAGCCAGTCATCGCACAAAGCATGTTCGAATCACTCTCTATCCTGACTAATGCCTGTATTAATCTACGCGACAAGTGCGTCAGTGGCATTACGGTGAATAAAGAAGTGTGTGAGAACTACGTTTACAACTCTATCGGTATCGTTACTTATCTCAATCCATACATCGGTCATCACGAGGGTGACATTGTGGGTAAGATCTGTGCAGAAACCGGCAAGAGCGTGCGTGAAGTCGTTCTTGAACGTGGCTTACTGACGGCTGAAGAGCTTGACGACATTCTGTCTGTTGAGAACTTCATGCAGCCTACATACAAAGCCAAGCGTTACGAGTAAACCATTTAACAGGCTTCCCAATGGAGGCCTGTTTTATTCCCCGCGGGCTCAACTCTAGCCGTTTAGAGTGAGGGACTGCGGTATAAAAATATAAAAAGAAGCAACTTAGCTCAACCTACAAAAATGAAATAACACAACACAGGAGTTAAACATGTTTTTTATTGAGTTTGCCGTGGTACTGATATGTATCTTAATCGGTGCTCGTATTGGTGGTATCGGCCTTGGCGTTATGGGCGGTGTCGGTCTTGCGGTTTTGACCTTCGGTTTTGGTCTAGAACCTTCAAGCCCGCCAATCGACGTTATGCTGATGATCATGGCGGTGGTTGCAGCGGCAGCAGCAATGCAAGCGTCTGGCGGCTTGAACTACATGATCAAGATTGCTTCTAAAATCTTGCGCAAGAATCCAAAGCACATCACTTTTATCGCACCTCTAGTGACTTACTGCTTCACCATTATGGCGGGTACTGGTCACGTTGCTTACTCAGTTCTTCCTGTTATCGCAGAAGTGAGTCGTCGCAGCGGTGTTCGTCCTGAACGTCCACTAGGTATGGCAGTCATCGCTTCTCAGTTTGGTATCGTAGCAAGCCCGATCGCAGCAGCCGTTGTTGCATTGGTGGCGTTCCTTGAACCACAAGGTATTACACTAGGTACTGTACTGGCCGTGACCATTCCAGCCACTTTCTTTGGTCTAGCAACGGCATGTACGATCGTTAATAAGCTAGGTAAAGAGCTGACAGACGATCCTGAGTACCAACGTCGCCTGCAAGACCCACACTACCGCGCAGAGATGGAAGGTTCGGATACGCAAGACCCTGCTGAAATCGAGGTAACACCAACGGCGAAAAAATCGGTTGGCCTTTTCCTATTCGGCTCTCTTATCGTGGTACTTATGGGCGCATTCCCATCACTTCGCCCAGCATTTGATGGCGTAGCAATGGGTATGGCACACACGATTGAGATTGTGATGCTGACGGTTGCAGCACTGATCATTCTAATCTGTAAGCCAGACGGCATGGATATCACACAAGGTTCTGTGTTCCATGCGGGTATGCGTGCGATTGTCGCTATCTTTGGTATTGCATGGCTTGGTAACACGCTAGTTGCAGGTCACGGCGATCTGGTAAAAGAGACGGTTTCAGGTCTTGTTGAGTTTGCACCGTGGACATTTGCTTTTGCTCTATTCGTGCTCTCTGTCATGGTTAACAGCCAAGGCGCTACGACTGCGGTATTGGTTCCTGTTGCGATCACTATCGGTCTACCACCAGAAATCATCATTGCCACGTTTGTCGCAGTGAACGGTTACTTCTTTATTCCAAACTACGGCCCAATCATCGCTTCTATCGACTTTGATACAACGGGTACCACCAAGATTGGCAAGTACATCTTCAACCACAGCTTTATGGCTCCGGGTCTACTGAGTATGTTCTTTAGTATTCTCTACGGCCTGCTGCTAGCAAACATGTTTGTATAAACGCATTTGCTCTCACTTCAACACCCGCCTATCTGGCGGGTGTTTTATTTTCGCCATTTGAAACTAAATCCTTCTTCGCACGGTCTGATGAGTTAATATACAACTATCTCAACTCAGCAGTCGGATAATATGCGCGTTATATTTTCTCTTTTTGTTCTTCTTGTTAGCTTTGCTAGCACCCCTGCTTGGGCCCTTTTCTCTAACAATAGCTCACAAGAGTTGAGCTTTGGCCAGAGCGACAACCGCTTTGTACCTGTCGATGAGGCATTTCCTTTTAATGCGCTTCAACAAGACAATCGCGTCTTTATCGATTGGCAGGTCAAAGAAGGCTATTACCTCTATCAAGAGCGCATGAATATTTCGGTAGACAATGCCTCTCTTGAGCCCTACCAACTGACTGCGGGTGAGCCATATCATGATGAGTTTTTTGGTGATGTGAATATCTACACAACACCATTGTACCTAGAGCTGAGCCTAGCCGACTACCAACCAGGGGCACAACTGTTTGTTCAGTATCAAGGCTGTGCTAAATCTGGATTTTGCTACCCACCAGAAACTCGTGTTATCGAACTGACAGAGTTTACTAATGCCTCGCAAACCCAAGCGAGTTCACCTGAGCAAGTGCCAGCACCGACTCAAGACGCAGAGTCAGCAGCACTCAATGATTTTTCAGCGCCAGTCAGCCAATCTGAAAACCTAGCTAGCACACTAGGTGATAACTGGTGGACACCCGCACTCTTCCTACTGCTAGGTGTTGGTTTAGCCTTCACGCCTTGCGTACTGCCAATGTATCCCATCCTAACCAGTATCGTGCTTGGCCAAGGCAAGATCTCTGCGAAGAAAGCCCTAGGGCTCTCATTTGTCTACGTGCAAGGCATGGCCCTGACTTATACTTTACTCGGCTTAGTCGTCGCTTCTGCTGGCATGCAGTTTCAAGCCGCGATGCAACACCCAGCGGTACTCATTACGCTAAGTGCTGTGTTTGTAGCTCTGTCGCTTTCAATGTTTGGAGTTTACACTTTGCAACTACCAGCGAGTGTTCAGACATGGCTCAATAACCTCAGCAACAAGCAGCAAGGTGGCAATATTTTTGGGGTATTTGCGATGGGAGCGATTTCTGGCTTGGTTTGCTCACCATGCACCACAGCGCCATTGTCTGGCGCGCTGCTCTATGTGGCACAAAGTGGCGACTTGCTGACTGGAGCGACTGCGCTCTACGCCTTAGCGCTTGGAATGGGTACCCCACTGATTTTAGTCGCCGTGTTTGGCAATAAATTGCTGCCGAAAGCAGGAGAGTGGATGGATACGGTTAAGGTCATGTTTGGCTTTATCTTGCTTGCTGCACCGCTATTCTTATTAGAGCGTATCTTACCGAGTGTTTGGGCATCTGTGTTGTGGACATTGCTCGGCATTGGCGCATTTGGCTGGTTATATCACATCAAAAACAAACTTCCTTTTGGGAGTTGGAAGCAAAGCTTGGTCGGGGTTGTGGCTGTGCTCGGGTTGATTGCCTCGTTACAACCCGCGCTCAATCATTGGTTTGGTTCATCGATGGGCAACACTTCAGCTCAGGTTGAGTTTATTCAAATCGAAACCGTTGAAGATCTTGAGCATCAACTGGCCCTCGCTCAGCAAAATAACCAACCTGTGATGCTAGACTTCTATGCTGACTGGTGCGTTGCGTGTAAAGAGTTTGAAAAATACACATTTCATGAAACCCAAGTTGAGCAAGAGCTTCAGAAATTTGTACTACTACAAGCGGATGTGACACGAAATCGTGCACAAGACATCGCCTTGCTACAACATCTGCAAGTATTAGGTTTACCCACCATTGACTTCTGGAACGGTCAAGGTGAGCGCATCTCCAACGTACGTGTCACTGGCTTTATGGCCGCTGAGCCTTTCCTGACACATTTGCAGCGTGTTTCTCAAAGCGAACAATAAAACCCGATAGAGTTCAGACTTTCAGTGGACAGGCATTGTCCACTGAGCATTTCATGTCAATAATTGAATAAGGTTCAATAGGTAATCTACATGGAGTGTCATGGACTCGACGTACACCATCATCATTGCCGATGATCACCCCCTATTTCGTAACGCCCTATTCCAATCCATTCATATGGCGATTGGCGGTACTTCTCTGCTTGAAGCCGACTCATTGGCCGCTCTGTTGAGCCTGTTAGAAAAAGATCCCGAACCCGACCTGCTTCTGCTTGATCTCAAAATGCCCGGAGCGAATGGGATGTCTGGATTGATCCAGCTGCGCGCTGAATATCCAGAGCTGCCGATTGTTGTGGTTTCTGCCAGCGAAGAGCCTGCCGTGGTCACGCAAGTGAAAAGCCACGGCGCTTATGGCTTTATTCCGAAATCAAGCGATATGAAAACCCTGGTTGCCGCGCTTAACCAAGTGCTTGAAGGGGAGCCCTACTTTCCTGCAGAGCTTATCTCTGATGAAGCCGCATGCAGTGATTTGGCACAAAAGATTTCCACCCTTACCCCTCAGCAATACAAGGTGTTAGGCATGCTGTCTGACGGCCTACTCAATAAGCAGATCGCGTATGAGTTGAATGTGTCAGAGGCGACAATAAAGGCTCATATGACGGCGATATTCAGAAAGCTGGATGTGAAGAACCGCACTCAAGCCGTCATTTTGCTACAAGAGATGCAGACATAAAAAAAAGCGCTTGCTCAAATCAATGAGCAAGCGCTTTTAATAAGAAACCAATGGGTTATATCGTCTCTAGCTGCGACTCTGACTCTGGCAGCCCTAAGCCGACCTTAGTCACTTTGTGCTCATGCACATCAGCAACAACCCAGTGTAGCCCTTGCCACTCAAAGCTATCACCAAGCACGGGATAAGCGCTCAGTTCACTCTCCACCAGCTCTTTCAGGGTTAATTGCCCTTCAAGCTCTGACACTTCAACACCGTAGTAGCATGTAACGTCTTTTACCAAGCTATCGACATCCAAAAAGAAATCACCAAAGAAACGTGGAGCCGCCTCTTCTTCCGGAGCTTCACTAAACAGTAAGCTCAGTGCATCGAGATCTTTGTCTTGCCCAAGAACGCACAACGTATCGTTGGCTTCTAGCACGGTACTACCTGATGGGTGGAGTAACTTCTCACCACGGAACACCGCTGTAATGCGTGTTCCCTCCGGCATTGCCAAGCGCTTAAGCGGCTCACCAATACACCACTTCTCTTCTTTCAAACGATAAACAAACATCTCCCACTCACTTGCGCGAAAGATCTCAATTCCGGTGCGTGAAATAGGAGTGGGCTTTGGTGGAAGCGTCACATCCGCCATGCGTGCCGCTTTCATTAAGCTCCCCCCTTGAACTAAGAGAGAAACCATTACCACAAAGAAGGCAATGTTGAAGTAGAGCTGCGCATTCTCAAGCCCCGCCATCATCGGGAACACGGCAAGAATGATAGGCACCGCACCTCGAAGGCCAACCCAAGAGATAAACTTTCGCTCTTTAGTGGTAAAACTCTTAAATGGCAGCAGACCAATCCACACGGCAATCGGGCGCGCAAAAAAGATCATACCAAATGCGAGCGCGAGTCCCGGCAGCATAATGTCGATAAGGGTTGATGGTGTCACCAATAAACCCAGAACCAAGAACATGGCAATTTGGCTCATCCAGGTCATGCCATCCAACACGTTTAAAATTGAGTGACGGAAGCTGGTCGGCTTATTGCCAATCAAAAGCCCCGCAAGGTAGATAGAAAGAATGCCGCTGCCGCCCAGTTTATTGGATAACGCAAACAGCGCCACACCGCCGCCAATAACCAATACAGAATATAGCCCTTCATGAAGCTCGACACGATTAACTAGCGACCACAGCAGCCAACCACCACCAAGACCAATTAGCGCCCCGACACCAAACTGCATGCCAAAGCTAGTCAATAGGAAAGAGACCCCCATATCCGCTTCAGGGTTAGCAAGAATAGCAATGAGCGTCACGGTAAGAAAAACAGCCATCGGATCATTGGTGCCAGATTCGATCTCAAGCGTTGAACCTACACGCTCATTCAAACTCTGCCCCTTCAGCATAGAGAAGACCGCAGCAGCATCGGTTGAACCAACAATAGCCCCAACCAAAATGCCTTGCAGCAGAGAGAGGTCAAACAACCAAGCGGCCATCAGCCCGGTCAATGTGGAAGTTAATGCAACGCCGATAGTGGCCAACGAGAGTGAAGGCCAAAACGCGACTCTAAAGCTCGAAACTTTCGTTCGCATGCCGCCATCGAGCAGAATAATCGCCAGAGCTAAATTACTGATGAGATACGTTAGTGAGTAATCGTTAAAAGCAATACGTCCGGGGCCATCCTCTCCCGCAAGCATACCGACGACAAGAAAGATCAGTAGGATCGGCACACCTAACTTTGACGATGCACGGCTCAGCAGTACGCTGAGAACGATGAGAATCGCCCCAGTTAGAAAAAGGCTATCGATCATATTTGCGTCCAAGTGGTTCCTCCTACTGCAACAAAAAATAGAATAAAATTATAACAAACCAATTTTAATAACTCTTTGCTATATCCTAAAATGACACATCCCTTAACATTTCTTATCACTCACGCTCTAAGTCACGTAATTCATAGGGTTATAGACATTAGACCTTTGGCTAATTTAACACCTTTTCTACAAACAATATTGCCCTTTTTACAACAAAATCTCGCCCATTCTCACTCTACATTCACCATTTTTGCCGACTAAAGTTGAACAGAGAAGCACGAATTACCTTGCTATGTTAGTTCTTGAAACATTTCATTAACAACACATCGTAAGGAGACGGCAATGGCATTTGAAAGTCAGGAACGCGCCAAAGCCTATTGGGATAAAAACGTTAAATTGATGATCAGTCTAATGGTGGTCTGGTTCGTCGTATCGTTTGGGTGCGGGATTTTATTTGTTGATGTCCTTAACCAATTCCAAATCGGAGGCTACAAACTGGGCTTCTGGTTCGCACAGCAAGGCTCTATCTATACCTTCCTTGTCATCATTTTTTATTATGCGTGGAAAATGCGTCAGCTTGACCGCGAATTTGGCGTTGATGAGTAAGGAGTATCTCAGATGGACTTGAAAACAATTACCTACATTGTGGTAGGTGCTACGTTCCTTCTCTATATCGGTATTGCGATCTGGGCTAGAGCAGGGTCTACCAAAGAGTTTTATGTGGCTGGCGGCGGTGTAAACCCTATCGCTAACGGCATGGCAACCGCCGCTGACTGGATGTCGGCTGCATCATTTATTTCTATGGCGGGTCTTATTGCCTTTATGGGATACGGCGGCTCGGTATTCCTAATGGGCTGGACCGGTGGCTATGTGCTGCTCGCACTGCTGCTTGCACCCTACCTACGCAAATTTGGCAAATTTACCGTTCCAGAGTTTGTTGGCGAACGCTTCTACTCTAAAGCTGCCCGTATTGTGGCGGTTGTGTGTTTGATCATCGCCTCTGTCACCTATGTTATCGGTCAGATGAAAGGGGTTGGCGTTGCGTTTGGTCGCTTCTTAGAGGTGGATTACGCGACCGGGCTTGGCATCGGGATGTGTATCGTCTTTATCTATGCCGTTATGGGCGGTATGAAAGGGATTACCTACACGCAGATTGCTCAATATTGTGTCCTCATTCTTGCTTACACTATCCCTGCAATATTTATCTCTCTGCAACTAACAGGACACCCACTCCCACAAATCGGCTTAGGTAGCACAATGGCCGGTACCGATGTCTATCTGCTTGATAGGCTCGACCAGGTGGTCACAGAGCTTGGGTTTACCGAATACACCACTGCGGTGCGGGGCGACACCCTCAATATGTTCGTGTACACCATGTCATTAATGATCGGTACAGCCGGTTTGCCACACGTAATTATCCGCTTCTTCACCGTACCAAAAGTGCGAGATGCAAGAACGTCTGCAGGTTGGGCATTAGTGTTTATTGCGATCCTTTACACAACTGCGCCAGCAGTAGCTGCTATGGCTCGCCTCAACTTGATGGACACCGTAAACCCAGCCCAAGGTCAGCACCTTGTTTATGATGAACGCCCTGCATGGTTTAAAAACTGGGAAAAAACCGGATTGCTTGGCTTTGATGATAAGAATGGCGATGGACAGATTCAGTACACCTCTGATGCTGCGACCAATGAGCTGAAAGTGGATCGCGATATCATGGTGCTGGCAAACCCTGAAATTGCAAAACTGCCAAATTGGGTGATTGCACTGGTAGCAGCGGGTGGTCTAGCGGCCGCACTCTCAACCGCAGCCGGTCTACTATTGGCTATCTCCTCAGCGATATCGCATGACTTAATCAAGGGGGTGATTAACCCCAATATCTCAGAGAAGAAAGAACTGCTCGCCAGTCGAATATCGATGGCCGTGGCCATCGGGGTCGCAGGGTATCTCGGGCTCAATCCACCAGGCTTTGCCGCTGGTACGGTTGCCCTCGCCTTTGGCCTGGCTGCCTCATCAATATTCCCGGCCTTGATGATGGGTATCTTCAGCAAAACCATCAATAAAGAGGGAGCGATTGCCGGTATGATCGCGGGTATCAGCGTCACCTTGTTCTATGTGTTCCAACATAAAGGCGTGCTGTTTATCTCTGATTGGACCTATCTAGAAAGCTGGGGCAGCAACTGGTTCCTAGGTATTGAGCCAAATGCCTTCGGTGCAATTGGTGCTCTGTTCAACTTCATCGTAGCGTTTGCCGTCTCGAGAGTCACCGCAGAGACACCGCAAGAAGTGAAAGATCTGGTTGAACACGTTCGCGTACCAGCTGGCGCTGGTGAAGCAACGTCTCACTAAACTCTGCCTTGAGTGCACAAAAGCCCCTACGGGGGCTTTTCTTCTCTCACCAATGCGTTAACTTATTCATATCTATACTTTTCGCTTTAATATACTGCTGCAAGGAAGCCTGCATGTTTAAAAATAAGCACTTTATCGTCGCACTGATTGTCGCACCTATTTTGGCGATTATCGCTTACTTGGGGATTGATATTGCCGTTAGTGAAAAGCCTCATGCGGCCAAGAAAGGAGAAACTTATAAGCTCGTCAGCAAATCCAACTGCCGCTACACCAGTGGGCTATGCGATATGGAGAACGGCGACTTTAAGATTCAATTTCGCTCAGAAACCCTATCAAGCGATCAGCTTGCACTCAGTCTCAAAGCCGCCATTCCACTGCAAGGGATAAAGGTATCACTGGTCGATAATCAACAAGACCAAGCTTCGCCCATTGCCATGATAGCTAGCGATGATAGTGCCCAACAATGGCAAGTTTCTTTACCTGCCCCTGCATCGCAAGAGAGTTGGTTGCGAGTGGCTGTGCAAGCTAATGACAGTGTTTACTACGGTGACACACAAACTGCATTTGTAGTTTATGAGACGCTGCTCAATCAAGACCAAGAATAGTCATATTCACACCATCGTTGTGAGCATGACCTTACCCTTTAGACTGACTCGCACTCAACGTCGCTCTTAGCTTGAGTGGTTTTACCGGTTTCGCCATGAAACTAAAGCCGCTCGACTGTATTGTCTGCATCATTTCATCGGTTCTATCGGCACTAATGATGACGCCTTTAAAGCTGTCACCGAGTCGCAAACGACACTGCTGCAACACCTCAAGCCCCGTACGACCGTTATCAAGCCTATAATCAGATAGAATCACATCTGGCTGCCAACCCTCTTCGAGGCACTTCATGCTTTCCACTAGATCTGCTGCTAAGCGTACTTCGCATCCCCAGCGACTTAGCAAGTTCTCCATGCCAACCAAAATATCAGACTCATTGTCTACGCATAATACCTTCAAATGACTGAGATCCGATTGTGCAGTGACCGCAGGTTGTGTTGTTACAGGTTTAAGCTGAGGAATTGCTTGATTGAGAATAATAGAAAACACGCTGCCTCTTCCCGGCCATGAGCGCATCGCAATCTGATGCCCGAGAACATGGGCAATACCTTTCGATATCGCGAGTCCTAGGCCTAGGCCTTGATCGGAGCGAACCTGACTGCCTCGGTTAAACTCTTCAAAAATCTCTTGCTGTTTATCTTCATCAATACCTTGTCCATTATCCCAAACCTCAATGCGCAGTGTATGATCGACACGTCTAACCCCAAGCACCACCTTGCCTTGAGGGTTATAGCGAAACGCATTGGTTAAAAAGTTCTGAATCACACGTCTCAGCAACTTAGGATCTGACTTAGCCCATAAGGAACTTGGGATCATTGAAAAATCAATCTGCTGTTCTTTACTCAAGGCGCTAAACTCGGCATTTAAGTTCTTCAGCACATCCGCAATAGCAAAGCTGCGCACATGCACATCAAGCTTTCCTGACTCTAAGCGTGAGATGTCGAGCAAGTCACCAATCAGCTCCTCCGCTGCCCCAAGCGCACTCTCAATATGCCCCGACAACCTCTGTGTCTCTGCGTCATTGGCCACTTCAGATAATGAAGAAGCAAATAAGCGTGCGGCATTGAGCGGTTGCATTAAATCGTGACTGACCGCGGCTAAAAAACGACTTTTTGACTTCGATTCACTATCTGAGCGTTGCGTAGCCGCCACTAACTGTTTATTCAGTAGCTCCAACTCCTTGGTGCGCTCATGCACGCGCTCTTCAAGGCGTTCATTGGCATCTTTCAGCGCCTGCTCTGCCTCACGGAACACGGTAATATCGGTAAAGCTCATCACAAACCCACCGCCCGGCATTGGGTTGCCCTGCACCTCAATTACACGCCCATCAGGACGAATACGAGAGGAGGTATGCCTCGTGCCCTGCTCTAAATGAAAGATACGCCTCCGCACATGATCCTCAGGGTCGCCAGGCCCGCATAAGCCTTGCTGCGCATTATGACGAATCACTTCAGCTATCGGCCTACCCACTTGAATGAGCCCTGTAGGAAAAACGAATAGCTCTAGATAGCGCTGGTTCCAAGCTACAAGGCGAAGCTGCTTATCCACCACCGCAATCCCTTGGCCAATATGTTCAATTGCCCCTTGCAGCAAGCCACGGCTGAAGTCGTACAACTCTGAGGCCTCATCAACAATGGTGGCTACCTCTTCCAGTTGCATGTTTCGTCCTTGCAGCGCTGAGGTGAGAACTAACTTAGCAGAAGAAGCACCAAATACCCCGGCGAGCAATCGCTCGGTATGACGAATCAGAACTGAAGGCGCTTGTTGATTGGGCAGCAACCGCTCACGCTGATGCTCGAAAAAGCTCTCAAAACCTTTTTTCACCCGCCTGCGTCCGATAAATCGAGAAGCCACCATTTCCAACTCAGCCACTGTGACTCGACTTTGGTACAAACTCATGTTCTCACTCTCCGGGAGTGGTGTACCGACAAAAGAAGCCGATTGAAGCCGTTCACTCAGTGACGAACGTGTGACAAGTGAAATCAGCACATAGCAAACCGTATTGGAGACTAAACTGAGCAGCATTCCCCAATCGGAGTCTTGAATACCCATCCGTGCAAACAAGTCTGGCGGTGCAATTATCCACAGCAGCAAGTTGTTATCGGCACTGCCCGCCAATAAACCCGTTTGACTCATTAAAGTGATGAGCCACAAACCAAACCCGACCGCAAGACCGGTATAGACCCCTTTTTTATTGCCTTCTCGCCAATACATCCCACCAATCAAGGCAGGGGCAAACTGAGTAATCGCCGCAAAAGAGAGAAAACCAATCGCTGAAAGCGACTGAATGCTATTCAGTGCTTGATAGAAGCCCCATGCCCCCAACAGCAAAATCACAATCAGCGCGCGGCGTATCATCAGCAATAAACCAGAAAAGTGGCGGAAAGTGCGTTGAGTGAGGCGCATACGGCGCAGGATAAGTGGCATCACAAGATCGTTAGACACCATAATCGCCAACGCAATAGTGGAAACGATCACCATGCCACTGGCTGCTGACGTACCACCTAAAAACGCTAATAGAGCCACAAAATCGGCTCCTGCTGCCATAGGCACACTGATGACATAACTGTCTGCCGGGCTATTAGGTAATAAGCTTTGCCCCACCCAAGCGATAGGCAGAACAAACACCCCCATCGCGATGAGATAGAGAGGAAAAAGTCGACGCGCGGTATGCAAGTCTTGCGCTCGTTCATTCTCGACCACCGTGGTATGAAACTGACGCGGCAAGCACAAAATAGCCATCATGGTCAGGCCAGTATGAATAAGCAACGTAGGAATGTTAGGGGCTTGATACGTCTCAACCGCTGTCGATAAAACCTCGATTTCATCGCTACTGAACGCTAAGTAAAGGATAAACATTCCCACCACCAAGAAAGCGAGCAGCTTGACCAGCGACTCAAAAGCAATCGCCAGCATCATTCCTCTGTGATGCTCCGTGTTATCGATATGGCGCGTACCAAACAACATAGTAAAGATCGCTAACATCCCGACGACGAACCACGAGACATGTCCCTCGCCATATCCCAACTGCTCGGTCAACTGAGGCGCCACGACATCTAAGCCCATCGTGATACCGCGTAGTTGTAAGGCGATATAGGGCAAAATCCCCGCGACGGCTATCAAGGTGACAGCAACGGCTAACCCTTGTGATTTGCCATAACGGGCAGCAATAAAGTCAGCGATTGAGGTAATATGTTCGCGCTTCGCGACCAAGATTAAGCGTGCTAAGATCCGCCAACCAAAAGCGAAAACCAAAATCGGCGCAAGATAGATAGGTAAGAATGACCAAGGGTTGCTACTGGCTTGTCCCACCGTGCCGTAGAAAGACCATGAGGTGCAATAAACTGCGATTGAGAGGCTGTATATCCAAGGACGCCAGCGCGCCACTTTGTGTGTTTGCCGGTCACCATACCAAGCAATCAAAAATAAGATGCCTAAGTAGGTCAATGAGACCGGAATCACGATCCATCCTTGCATGCGCTGTCCTTTGCTGAGTTTGACTTTGCCGTACTTGACCCTCAAAGATCAAAAAAGCCTTCTAGACCATCAGTTATCCAACTGACTCAAGAAGACTTTTACTTTAGCAAGGGTTAAATTTTAAACGCAATTACTCAGCACTCATTCTGTGGATTGTGCTCTGCTTTCATCTCAATTTGCTGATCTTGTGGCTTTGGCTCGAGGCGAATAAACAGGGCAAAGAAGCCCATCGATGCCATTACCCAGAAAATATTGCTACCCCAATGTTCATAACCCCAACCACTCAAGGCTGTCATTAAGGCGATAAAGGCCCCCAATGGGATCGCATTATACAAGGCTTGCAGCGCGACCATTTTATTGGCGGCGGAATTCTGAATGTATTGAATCGCCGCAATATGTGCCATTGCAAACGTCACACCATGCAATAGTTGTACAACCACGAGCAAAGGCACTGCGGTTGTTGATGCGGTTAGCCCCCAGCGAGCCATCACACCCACAGCGGCCACCACAAACAATGTACGCAAAGACCAGCCTGAGAAGAGCTTCTTACTGGTGGCAAAAATCACCACTTCAGCCACCACGCCTAGGCTCCACAAGTAACCAATAATATCTTCTGAGTGACCGGCTTCTTTCCAATGAATCGAGCTAAAGCTGTAGTAAGCAGCGTGACTGCCTTGAATCAGTGCCACCAAAACTAAGAACTTAATTACAGGCCACTCTCTGAGTAGCGCGGTAATTTTCGGGCGATCTGCATCTTCTTCTTCCAGTGTCACAGGCATAGGGGTCGGATTACGCATAGACAGCATTAGCGCCGCAAAAACACCAGCGAGAGCGGTGTAGATGATCATATCAGTGCCATACTGAGCCACTAAAAAGCCCACCACTGTCGAGCCTGCGATGAAGGCAATCGAGCCCCACAAGCGAGTGCGACCATAATCCAACAGCTTGAGTCGAGAGTAATAGTTAGCCATCGCATCAGACAGCGGGATCACTGGACCACAACAGAGGTTAAAGAGAATCGTAGCCAGCGCCATCAGCCAGAAACTGCCACCCGCTAAGAAATGAAAGCCAATAAACAGCAGCGCAAAGAAGCTCAACCAACGCAACACCGGTAATAGGTGTTCGACCCTATGGACACGAGGTGTGATAACAAGGTTGGCAACACAACGTGTCGCAAGGCCAAGACCAATCAGCATGCCTATATCCGTTGCCGAGACGCCTTGGTCTTCAAACCACAGTGCCCAAAATGGCAGGTAAACACCATAAGCGAAAAAGAAGCCGAGAAAATACTGGGAGATCCAGCCATAAGGAGAAGGTTTAAACATCATGAATTCCTACTGCTGCATGATTTGCGCGAGTATTATGCGGCTATGCGCACAGGATAAAAAGGGAATAATCTGTCTATTCCATTTCCCTATTAGACCAAAGTCGTCTGGAGAGGTGATAAAAATCGGTCACACTTAAGTGGTATCACTGTGAAAGACAGAAATATTGTTAAGGGGGCTTTATGCCAGACAAGTTCAATATGCAGTCGCCACCATTCGATCGCTTGAATGAAAGGCAGCAAACTCAACTGCGTAGTGCCCTTGATGTCGCCTATTTTCGCACCCGAGATTGTCTGATTAAGGTCGGCCAGGAAGCTTTGTATCTACACATTCTGATCAAAGGCGCGGTAGAAGAGCGCAGCGCTGATAACAAAGAGGTGTTTGCCCATTACGTCCACGATGATCTTTTTGATGTTCGAGCACTCATCGACGGGAAAAGTAAACACCAGTATATCGCCCTAGAAGACACCCTGTGCTACCTGCTGCCCAAAGAGATTTTTCTCGACTTATACTACCAAAACGGCCAGTTTGCCGCTTACTTTGACAACAATCTCGCCACGCGTCAGGCACTGGTAGAAGCCGCTCAACAGCAACAAAACCTAGCCGAGTTCATCTTGACTAAGGTTGACCATGCTATCTTTCACCCACCGATGATCCTAAAGCCTAATCAGCCTCTTAATGAGGTGACACTCAAGCTTAAAAATGCTGGTCTTGATTCCGCCTTAGTGGCACTTGATGAGAGTGATCCTAGACGGCTAGCACACCCCCATGCGCATCCGTATGCGATTGTAACTCGAACCAATATGTTGCATGCCGTTATGCTCGAAGGACACGCATTAACGACCCCCATCGGTGATATTGCCAGTTTCCCCGTCTTCCACGTTGATGTCGGTGATTTTTTGTTTAACGCCATGATTACCATGACCAGAAACAAAATGAAACGGCTTATGGTCTGCGATGGGACAAAAGCGGTTGGGATGCTGGATATGACTCAAATCCTCAGCGCTTTTTCGACTCACTCGCACGTTCTAAGTCTCAGTATTGCAAGAGCCAACTGCATAGAAGAGCTTGCGATCGCCTCTCATCGTCAGCGCCAACTTGTCGACAGCCTGATCACCAATGGCATCCGCACCCGCTTTATTATGGAGCTTATTTCCGCAGTTAATGAACAAATCATCGAGAAAGCCTTTGAATTGGTTGTTCCACCCGCCTTACATGACCACTGCTGCCTGATCGTGTTGGGCTCAGAAGGACGCGGTGAACAGGTCCTCAAAACCGATCAAGACAATGCGCTGATACTCAAAGATGAGCTCGAATGGCCGCAATGCTCCGAGGTCATGAACACCTTAACCCATACACTGCAACAGCTCGGTTACCCACTTTGCACCGGCAATGTCATGGTCAACAACCCACAATGGGTAAAAACTCAAACCGATTGGAAATCAACGATTAGCGACTGGACACAACGCGCCACCCCAGAGCGCGTAATGGACCTTGCAATCGTTGCTGATGCGCATGCCGTCGCGGGAAACAAATCGCTACTCACTCCCATAGAGGCGCACCTACAACAAAGCCTGATAAATAAGATGCTGTTATTACAAACCTTTGTTCGGCCTGCCCTCCAGTTTTCTTTGCCTCTGACACTCTTTGGCAACGTAAAAAGCGACAAAGAGGGGGTGGATATTAAACGTGGCGGAATTTTCCCTATTGTGCATGGCATTCGCACACTCGCACTTGAGCACGGCATTAAAGAGAAAAACACCTTTGCACGTATCGACGCACTTAAAGCACTGAAAAAGCTTGAGCCAGATACTGCAGAAAACCTCAACGAAGCCTTCAAGCTCTTCATTAAGCTGCGCCTGGCTCAACAGATCGACCAACAACACGCTCACAACCGCCTCGATTTGTCCAAGATTGATCGCACCGAGCGCGATCTTTTACGCCACAGTCTGCATGTCGTCAAAAAGTTCAAGCAGCTTCTCAACCATCACTATCAGATAAGGGACTAGGCGATGCTCGTTCACTGGATAAAGCGTCAATATTGGCACCACAAGCTGAAGGGCTCTCCCTACCAAGTGCTATTTCAAGCACCAGAAGAGGGTGAATACGTCTCATTAGATTGTGAAACCACCAGCCTAGACCCACATCGTGCAGAGCTGGTCACTATCGCAGCCACTAAAATCATCGACAACCGCATCCTTACCAGTCAGCCATTTGAAGTGCGACTAAGAGCGCCACAATCACTCGATGAAGGCTCAATCAAAATTCACCATATTCGCCACCATGACTTGCAAGATGGTCTAGATGAAAAACAAGCGCTGACGGCGCTACTCAACTTTATCGGCAATCGCCCCATTGTCGGGTATCACATTCGCTACGACAAAACGATTCTCGACCTTGCCTGCATAAAGCACCTAGGGTTTCCTTTGCCTAACAAGGTCATTGAAGTGAGTCAAATCTATCACGACAAGCTTGAGCGCCATCTACCTAACGCCTACTTCGACCTCAGCCTTGATGCCATCTGTCGTCATCTCGATATCCCGCTTCAAAACAAACACGATGCGCTGCAAGATGCGATTGCAGCGGCACTCGTTTTTGTTCGACTCACTAAGGGAGACTTACCCAACCTGTCCTTCCCTTACCAATAAGAGGACGTCGCATTTTTTGCCCTCTCATCCTAAAGTCTAATTGTCGAATTTCCTTTCCTGACTGACAGTTATAACACGTTATCGAGATACCACTGCAAAACAGAAACTGCAAAACGGAAACCAGACACAGCGAACACTGTGAAGCTAAGGTGCAAGGAGAAAGCAATGAGTGAAGCCCATATTTATCCGGTCAAGCAAAATATCAAAGCCACCACACACGCGGATAATGAAACCTACCTATCAATGTATCAACAGTCTGTTTCAGATCCTGAAGGCTTCTGGAGCGAACACGGTAAGATCGTTGACTGGATCAAACCATTCACCCAAGTTAAAAGCACCTCATTTGATACCGGCCATGTCGATATTCGCTGGTTTGAAGATGGTACGTTAAATGTATCGACCAACTGTATCGACCGCCACCTTGCACAGCGCGGTGATGAGGTGGCTATTATCTGGGAAGGCGACAACCCAGCCGATGATAAAACACTGACGTTCAATGAACTGCACCGTGAGGTATGCCGTTTCTCTAACGCATTAAAAGAGCAAGGCGTGCGCAAAGGTGATGTGGTTTGCCTTTATATGCCAATGGTGCCAGAGGCTGCTGTCGCAATGTTAGCTTGTACTCGCATTGGCGCTGTGCACACCGTCGTATTTGGCGGTTTCTCTCCAGAAGCACTGGCCGGGCGAATTATCGACTCCGATGCCAAAGCCGTGATCACTGCGGACGAAGGTGTCCGTGGCGGTCGTGCTGTACCACTGAAAAAGAACGTGGATGAAGCATTAACTAACCCAGAGGTAAAAACCATCAGCAAGGTTGTGGTATTCAAGCGAACGGGTGGCGCAATCGACTGGCATGAACATCGCGATGTTTGGTGGCATGAAGCCGTGGCGAATGTGTCCGATGACTGTCCAGCGGAAGAGATGAAAGCCGAAGACCCACTATTTATTCTTTATACATCGGGCTCGACAGGGAAACCGAAAGGCGTGATGCACACCACTGGCGGCTATCTGGTTTACGCCACCATGACTTTCAAATACGTCTTTGACTATCAACCCGGCGAGACCTTCTGGTGTACGGCCGATGTTGGTTGGATTACTGGCCATAGTTATCTGGTTTACGGCCCTCTGTCTAATGGTGCAAAAACCATTCTGTTTGAAGGGGTGCCAAACTACCCAACCACCAGCAGAATGAGCGAAGTGGTAGACAAGCATCAAGTGAATATCCTCTACACCGCGCCAACTGCCATTCGCGCGCTCATGGCGAAAGGCAATGAAGCTATTGAGGGCACTTCACGTGATAGCCTGCGCATCATGGGCTCGGTGGGTGAGCCTATCAACCCAGAAGCCTGGGAGTGGTACTACAAAACCATCGGTAACGAACAATCACCGATTGTCGATACTTGGTGGCAAACTGAAACCGGCGGTATTTTGATCACCCCACTACCGGGTGCCACCGAACTCAAACCGGGCTCTGCCACTCGTCCATTCTTTGGTGTGCAACCTGCTCTGGTTGATAACATGGGCAACATTGTTGAAGGTGCCGCTGAGGGTAATCTCGTTATACTCGACTCTTGGCCAGGACAAATGCGTACCGTTTATGGTGATCATGAACGCTTTGAGCAAACCTATTTCTCAACCTTTAAGGGCATGTACTTCACCGGAGATGGCGCAAGACGCGATGAAGATGGCTACTACTGGATCACAGGACGTGTCGATGACGTATTGAATGTCTCAGGCCACCGCATGGGTACCGCTGAAATTGAATCTGCACTTGTCGCGCATGAAAAAATCGCAGAAGCCGCCATCGTCGGTATTCCGCATGATATAAAAGGCCAAGCGATTTACGCCTATATCACACTGAATGATGGCGAGTATCCAAGCGCCGAACTACATAAAGAGGTCAAAGATTGGGTACGAAAAGAGATTGGTCCAATCGCCACGCCGGATGTCTTGCACTGGACAGATGCCCTGCCGAAGACTCGCTCGGGCAAAATCATGCGTCGTATACTGCGTAAAATTGCCACCGGCGATACCAGTAACTTAGGTGACACATCCACTCTCGCCGATCCAAGCGTGGTTGATAAGTTAATAGCAGAAAAAGCCGAACTCGCTTAATCACCAGCGAACTTCTCCCACCAAACTTTCTCCAGCCGCCACTTAATGTGGCGGTTTTTTGTCTGACATCGCGCAGACAATGCCTCTCAAAGAAGCACGTAAAATCCTGCCAAACCACAAAACTGTTAACTTGATTACAAATTTAACCTCGTTACTTTGGGAGATTAGACCAGTAATTTGCTGCTAATTGTGGTGAATTAGCTATAATCTTGGTCAAATTACTAGAATCGCCACAATTTAAGTGATCAAGTTGTGTGTAATTCAGGATAGAATGAGACTAATCTAGATATAGTCTCACGATAAAGGAAGATAGGCTCACAATGTCAGCAAAGTCTCGCATTCTTGTTCTAAATGGACCAAATTTAAACCTATTAGGTTTAAGAGAGCCTGCTCACTATGGCTCACAAACTCTAGACCAAATTGTTGAACAACTCGCAACCCTCGCAAACGAAGCGAATGTTGAACTTGAGCATCTGCAATCAAATCGAGAGTATGAGCTGATAGAAGCCATTCACGCGGCCTATAACCAGGTTGATTTTATCATCATCAACCCCGCCGCCTTTACCCATACGAGTGTTGCATTGCGCGACGCACTTTTAGGGGTAGCGATTCCTTTTATCGAGGTTCATCTATCCAACGTACATGCCCGAGAGCCATTCCGTCATCACTCCTACTTGTCTGATAAGGCGCAAGGGGTGATTTGTGGATTAGGGGCTCAAGGCTACGAATTTGCTTTGTCGGCAGCGTTGAAACAGCTGGCGGCAAAAGCGCGTTAATTACTCTACGGCTCAGCAATGAGCTTCGTTACTGATAAGTGAAAGAGAAAGAAACATGGATATCCGTAAAATCAAAAAACTAATCGAGTTGGTTGAAGAATCTGGCATTGCAGAGCTAGAGATCTCTGAAGGTGAAGAATCAGTACGAATCAGCCGTAACGGCACAGCAGTACCTGCACCAGTTCAATACGCAGCAGCGCCAGCTCCAGTAGCCGCACCTGCGCCAGCAGCAGTTGAAGCACCTGCCGCTCCAGCAGCAGAAGCACCAGCCGCAGTTGCTGGCCATCAAGTTCTTTCTCCAATGGTCGGTACGTTCTACCGTGCGCCAAGTCCAGACGCAAAACCATTCATCGAGGTGGGTCAATCTGTGACTGCGGGCGAGACTATCTGCATTGTTGAAGCAATGAAGATGATGAACCAAATCGAAGCAGACAAAACAGGCGTGATCACTGCAATCCTAGCGGAAGACGGTCAAGCGGTAGAATTCGATCAACCTCTTGTTGTTATCGAATAATCGAGGCCACTCTTATGTTAGATAAAGTAGTAATTGCCAACCGAGGTGAAATTGCATTGCGTATCCTTCGCGCATGTAAAGAGCTCGGTATTAAAACAGTCGCGGTTCACTCCACCGCTGACCGTGACTTAAAGCACGTATTGCTGGCAGACGAAACCGTATGTATCGGTCCTGCTCGCGGTATCGACAGCTACCTGAACATTCCGCGCATTATCTCTGCCGCTGAAGTGACGGGCGCAGTTGCGATTCACCCAGGCTACGGTTTCCTATCTGAAAATGCAGACTTTGCAGAGCAAGTAGAGCGTAGCGGCTTCATTTTTGTTGGCCCTAAAGCGGAAACCATTCGCATGATGGGTGACAAAGTGTCAGCGATCAACTCAATGAAAAAAGCCGGTGTACCTTGTGTACCAGGTTCAGATGGCCCGCTAAACGATGACGAAGCCGTCAACAAAGCGCACGCTAAGCGTATCGGCTATCCAGTTATCATCAAGGCGTCTGGCGGCGGCGGCGGTCGTGGTATGCGTGTCGTGCGCAGCGAAGCTGACCTTGTTGAGTCTATCGCAATGACACGCGCAGAAGCAAAAGCAGCATTCAACAATGACATTGTTTACATGGAAAAATTCCTAGAAAACCCTCGTCACGTTGAAGTTCAAGTCATTGCCGATGGCCAAGGTGGTGCGATTCACTTAGGTGAACGTGACTGTTCAATGCAGCGCCGTCACCAAAAAGTGGTTGAAGAAGCACCAGCACCGGGCATTACCGCAGAAATGCGTAAATACATCGGTGAGCGTTGTACTCGTGCATGTATCGAGATCGGCTACCGTGGTGCAGGTACATTTGAGTTCCTGTATGAAAACGGCGAATTCTACTTCATCGAGATGAACACCCGTATTCAGGTAGAGCACCCAGTAACAGAGATGGTTACCGGCGTTGACCTTATCAAAGAGCAACTGCGTGTTGCTGCCGGCCAACCGCTCTCTTTCACACAAGATGACATCAAGATCAGCGGCCACGCTATCGAGTGTCGTATTAATGCTGAAGACCCCGTTCGTTTCCTACCTTCACCGGGTAAGATTGAGCGCTTCCATGCTCCTGGCGGTATGGGCGTTCGTTGGGAATCACACATCTACACAGGCTACACCGTGCCACCGCACTACGATTCAATGGTCGGTAAGCTAATTACCTTCGGTGAGAACCGTGACGTCGCGATTGCACGCATGCGTAATGCACTAAGTGAGATGATTGTTGAAGGCATCAAAACCAATGTTCCTCTACAAGAAGAGATCATGGCGGATGAGAACTTCCAACACGGTGGCACCAACATCCACTACCTCGAGAAAAAGCTTGGTCTTTAATTAGACACTAGCAACCTTGTTATAAAATGCTCACTACCTAGTGGGCATTTTTTATATCAATTGAAAACCATGGTAGGTATCTGGCTTTGGTCTCCCTCGCCATATCTGCTAAACTCTGCGCAAAATTCCTACTCATATGAGCGATGACCATGCCTTGGATTCAAATCAAACTCAACGCGACGAACACTAACGCGGAACAAATCGGCGACATGCTAATGGAAGAGACTGGCGCTCTTTCTGTCACTTTCTTAGACGCGCACGATACCCCCGTCTTTGAACCGCTACCTGGTGAGACCCGCCTTTGGGGTGATACCGACATTCTGGCGCTTTATGATGCAGAAGCCGACACCGCATTGATCCTTGAGCAGATGACCAACAGTGGTCTACTCGCTGAAAATTTTGCCCACAAGGTTGAGCAACTGGAAGATAAAGACTGGGAACGCGAGTGGATGGATAACTTCCACCCAATGAAGTTTGGTGAGCGTTTATGGATCTGCCCAAGCTGGCGAGATATCCCTGAGCCGGACGCTGTCAACGTTATGCTCGACCCAGGCCTCGCTTTTGGTACAGGCACACACCCAACAACCGCGCTTTGCCTTGAGTGGCTAGAAGGCTTAGATCTTAGCGGTAAAACCGTGATCGACTTTGGCTGTGGCTCTGGCATTTTGGCTATTGCTGCGATCAAACTCGGCGCAGCAAAAGTCATCGGGATCGACATTGATCCTCAAGCTCTATTGGCTTCAAAAGACAATGCTCAGCGCAATGGTGTTGCTGACCAACTTGAGGTATTCCTTCCTCAAGATCAACCACAGGATCTGATTGCGGATGTGGTTGTGGCGAATATTCTTGCAGGCCCGCTGCGCGATCTCTCTTCGATCATTAAAGGTCTTGTTAAGCCACAAGGTGTTCTTGCCATGTCTGGTGTACTGGATACGCAAGCGGAAGATGTGGCGAACTACTACCGCGATGAACTAACGCTCGATCCGATTGCCGAACAGAGTGAATGGTGTCGCATCTCTGGTAAGAAAAACGCATAAATACTCAAAAATGGACTAATTGTTTGAATTTCATACAATTTAACAAAACAAATTGTAAATGCTCAAATATTAGTCTTTTCACACAGCGAAAAAAACCGTAAAATGCGCGCCCTTGCTGGTACAGAACTGTGATGTCGTTTTGAAAATCGGAAACCACCAACTTAAAAACAAACTTATCGTTGCGCCTATGGCGGGTGTAACAGATAGACCTTTTCGTGAGTTGTGTCTCCGATATGGTGCGGGTATGGCTGTCAGTGAAATGATGTCTGCAAACCCTAAACTATGGAAAACGGCGAAGTCACAGCAGCGTATGGTACATGAAGGCGAATCGGGCATTCGCTCTGTACAAATTGCTGGCTCTGACCCTCAGCTAATGGCGGATGCGGCGCAATTTAGTGTTGAGAACGGTGCACAAATCATCGATATCAACATGGGTTGCCCGGCAAAGAAAGTGAATAAGAAGCTTGCAGGCTCAGCACTGCTGCAATATCCAGAGATTATTGAGGACATCCTCAAAGCTGTGGTGAATGCGGTTTCGGTGCCTGTAACTCTGAAAACTCGCACAGGTTGGGATCCAGAGAACAAAAACTGTGTCCACATCGCTAAGCTCGCACAAGATTGCGGCATACAAGCCCTCGCCCTTCACGGTCGAACTAAAACTTGTATGTATAAAGGCGAAGCTGAATACGACAGCATCAGAGCGGTTAAGCAAGCGATCTCTATCCCTGTCATCGCCAATGGTGATATTGACAGCCCAGAGAAAGCAAAGCACGTGCTAGATTACACTGGCGCAGATGCTCTGATGATCGGCCGACCTGCCCAAGGTCGTCCATGGATTTTCCAAGAAATCCAACACTATTTGGAAAACGGCACCACGATGCCAGAGCTTCCAACCGAGGAAGTAAAAGGCATCATGCTTGGTCACGTTCAAGCGCTTCATGAGTTTTATGGAGAGTATTTGGGCCCACGTATCGTGCGTAAGCACGTTGGTTGGTACCTAAAAGAGCATGAGCAAGTGAGTGAGTTTCGCCGTACCTTCAATGCCATCGAGGCAGCACCGCTGCAGATCGAAGCATTAGAAGGTTATTTTGATAACGTTGCATCATAATTAAGAGAAGAGCTAGACCGAATATGTTCGAACAAAATCTAACTTCAGAAGCTTTAACTGTTACTACAGTAACTTCACAAGATCAAATCACTCAGAAGCCACTACGCGACTCTGTTAAAGCATCTCTTAAAAACTACTTGGCACAGTTAAACGGCCAAGAAGTTACAGAACTATACGAATTAGTTCTAGCTGAAGTTGAACAGCCACTACTAGACACCATCATGCAGTACACTCGCGGTAACCAAACTCGCGCAGCAACAATGATGGGTATCAACCGCGGTACTCTTCGCAAGAAGCTAAAAAAATACGGCATGAACTAATCCACTTAGTGATTGTATTACCAAAGCCAAGCATCAACTGCTTGGCTTTTTTATTGCCTGTAAAAAGTGAGTCGAATACTCGCTCAACCGCTCTCAATGCTTAGTCTACTCATCATCAAATGACCAAAACATTAATTGTAAGCAAGTGTAAGAGCATGAGGTGCGTTCTATTTTAATACAACCTTAGAGTGATAAAGTTCCTGAATAAAAATCACACAACGATAGAAAGAACGAATACAACGTCATTCCTAACTCAGCAAGGAGGCTAGTTATTATGACTCATTGCCTTATTTTGAGCACAAACCCAAAACTGCACGAACCCGTAAAGCAGATACTTGAGCTTAGCTTTCCTGATTGGCGTATATGTCATGCTAAATCACTCTCTGAAGCAATGCGCATCTACAAGCGTAACTTTGAGATCGTCCTATTTGATGATTGCACCCTTACCGCTCAAAGCTACCTTGGTTACTCCCCAAGCACCCATAGTGCGAAATGGATTTTACTCAATCACAAATACAGCGACATCTGTGCAGAAGAGCACTTAAACCAAGGTTTTGATGGTTATATTGCCATGAGTGAAACCAACCTCGATCAACTCGTCTCCATTTGTCGCAGTGTTATGGAAGGCGAGCTTTGGTACAAACGCAGGGTGATCTCTGATGCCTTGAACTACTACCGAGAACAATCTAGACACAAAGAAGCGACGCCTGACTTTCACCTATTCCATTTTGACTTCACCAAACGTGAGCGCGATCTTGCCCAACTGCTGTTACTTGGTTTTCGCAATCGAGAAATCGCCGAACATCTCAACATCAGCATTCATACGGTAAAAACCCACGTGTCACACATTCTTAAAAAGTGCGGGGCAGAAAGCCGTAATGAGCTTTTAGTCAAGTTACATGAACAATTTCATACGACACAAACACATTAGACAAGATCACTCCAAATCAATACCTAGTTAAATATTGAATTCACTCATTTGCGCGATTCTTCTGTGAGTGAGCCGATCTAAGATCGTAATGCCCTTGGGGGGTTATATGATTTAAGGAGAAGATCATGAAAAAGAGTTTAATTGCAATTGCTTTAATTTCAGTTCCCAGTATCGCTATGGCTAATTGGGGCTCAACTAATTTAGGTAGCTCCGCTACGGTCTTTGATGCTGACCGTAATGCCACTAGCTCCACCACATTTGAAGTGACAGCTACTGTGCCTAAAAAATGCGCTTTCACGCCAATTGGCGAGGTTAGTTTTGAGACATTAGGTAGCACAACAGCAGCTGAAGCAACATCATTTGATTTCTGGTGTAACAATCCAAACCGAAAAGCAAAAGTGAAATTTGATCATGGAAAGTTGAGTTCAAGTCGCTCTAATCACGATATTGCCTATTCAGTCATGCTAGAGGGTGATCTGCCTAGTATTGCGCCAGCTAAACATGGGGGTCCAGACCGTGACTATGTAGCGGTGAAAGTCGGCTCTGGAGACACTGTAGCCCAAAATACTATTTTAGTTGTTCCTGACGCCAAAGGTTGGGAAGACGCCGGACTTTACAGTGACACCGTTACCGTGAATTTCAAAATTTTCTAACTCGTAAGAAATAACCGAGGAGCTCATAACTCCTCGGTTGAGGTAAGACGTTATGCATCTGATTATGCGATTATTTTTATGCTTATTTATCTCTATCCCAAATGCCTACAGCTTCCAAGTTGAGCCTATGGTTCAGTGGTTATCGACACATGGTTCATCTGCTCAAGCAACCTACCACCTTCACAACCCTAGTCAATTAGATATACCTATCGAAATTACCATACAGTCTCGCGATGTCACATCAGAAGGGGAAGAGGTTCTTACACCGGCTGACGATGATTTCATCATTATGCCTCCAATGGCATCCATCGAAAAACACTCCTCACAAAGAGTTATCGTGCGGTACCTTGGTGGCAGTGAGCTTGAACAAGCACAATCATACAGAATCAATTTCAACCAATTACCTGTGGAAACAGATAGTGACAAAAACGGTGTCAAACTACTGATTAATTTTGGGAGTCTGGCTTTTGTTTCTCCGCATGGCAGTGAGCCTATACTCGACACACAAATTATAAACGATGAGATCCTCATCTCTAACCAAGGGAATGGGGTGGCTGATCTTTCTGACTACTCAATCTCTGTATCAAATGCTAGCGAACATCAAAAGTTATCTTGGTCTGATATTGCCGATTATCTAGACATCAGTTTCTTGGCTCCTCAACAATCAACAACGGTACAAATATCAGACTGGTACACATTCGAAGCTCCAATTACTGCATTATCATTTGTAAAAGAATAAGTCGGCATAATGAGAGCGTTGTTCTTGTTGATCGTGTTTCTTTTCAGCGCTTCATGCCAGGGGTGGGAACTTGAATTACCAACCCAGATGGACAACGCCTACATAGGCGATTTAATCGTTCAGACTGATGGTACAAAAATAGTAGGAATCATTAAAACTAGCTTGGTCGATATACTCACCCCATACCTAACCGAACAAGCGATATCAACCCTAAACACGATGCCAAACATTCTCAGTTTAAACTCGCTTGACGAGATAGGCATAGCCATTATTTTTAACCCTCAGAGGCTGGATATCGAGCTGACTGTAAATAATACCCTCAAGAAAACACATGCCCTTTACATGGGACTAGATGGTATTCCAAAAAATTACTCCTCTCCAACCGCCTGGAATTTACAGAATGCTCTGAATGCCTCTTCGACTACTGACAATGATAGTAATCATCGCCATTCTATTGAGGTGAACGGTGGTTTTAACTTGGGGGGCGTAGAAGGCATCAATGGAATTTATGCACTGTATGTTGATCAGAGTGACAATTCGACAAATGTTTATCGTGGCAGTAGTTATCTGTTTATTGATAAGCCAGAAAAGCCGTGGCGGCTCTCATTGGGGGACATCACCAGCAACTACTCCGGTCACTTAAGCAGCCTCAATCTTGGAGGGGTTAACTGGCGTTCTAGTTACAGTGAATTACAACCCTACAAAACACTGCGAACATCAGCGTCTCAAACCTTCGAACTTCAACAAAGTGCAGAGGTTGAGATTTTCGTGAATAACTCAAGAGCCGCGCGAACCAATCTTCCTCCGGGCAGGTATGATCTCAACAATCTACCACTAACAAGTGGGTCAAATGAAATTCGACTGGAAGTGACTTATATCTCTGGAGAAACAGAAACACTGTTCTTCACTCAATTTTATAATAATGAGCTACTTAAGCCAGGGATCACAGAATATAGCCTAAGCATTGGTGTTGCATCTGACTTCTCACAAGATCAGTATAGCTACGACTCTGATCCTGTTATGACAGGGTATATCGAACATGGTCTCAATGATAGTTGGACGTTAGGGGGCAATATACTCACCCACAAGGAAGGCCAAATTGCCGGACTCTCTGTAATTAATGGTAACCGGTTTGGCAATATTGGTCTGCGATTGTCATCTGCGCTTTATCAAAATGAGAGTGAGTTTGATAACGGCTGGGCCGCAAGTATTGACTACTCTCAACAAGTCTGGGGGTCGAGTGACTATCCAAACTTAAGATTGAGCCTTGAAACACTCAATCAATTTACTTCAACACCATGGTATGAAGAAAGCTATGTCACTGAAGACTCAATCAGGCTCGATTATACTTGGAATATTTGGGATGGTCTCGACTGGAACATTAGTTCAAGTTGGGTAGATCGCGCTGCTTTGTACATAGATATGGAGGGTGGTCGTGATGTCACTATCGACTCCTACCTGAGTTTACGCTTCAATAGTTTCTATATCCAAACAGGTGCAATACACCAATCTAGCAATCAAAACAAAGATGAAACCATTGGCTATATCAATGTTGATTATTATTTCAATCATCTAAGTAGTGGCCACAGGCTGACAACCTCATACAATAGTCGCAACAAAAGCTACCGGGCTGAAGTGAGTCGCAATGCCAATGATTATGTGGGTGAATTTGGTTACTCATTATCCGGAGAGCACTATGAACTGTATGATCGCGCCAATGCTCGCCTCAATTACAATGCAAACCGCTGGCGCGGTGAGCTAAATGGTGACTGGCGAAGCAATACTAGCGGCGATAACTCATGGGCAGGAAGAGCTACACTGAGTTCATCAATTACAGTTTCAGAGCAAGGATGGGGAACTCACCGCAGCTCGATTGGACCGCAAGCAATAGTAAAAGCTCACCCAACACTAGGGAGTAGTGCAATTGAAATTGGGAATGGTGCGGCAGGTAATGTCCAAGCTATTGCTTACTCGAACCACTCAAATATCATTCGTCTTACCCGGGCACACGATATAAACGCAGTCACTTATACATCTCATGATGCCCCTCTCGGCTATGATCTTGGCCCCGGTCGTGTAGACATACGTCCAGGTAGTCTCACCACACACATCATAGAAGTTGGCTCCGATGCATCTAGAACCCTTATTGGCACTCTACTGTATCCTGATGGTAGTCCGGTATCGCTATTTAGAGGTCAAATTACTGCACCAAACGGGGAATCAAAAATACTCTTTACCAATAGGGCTGGCCGCTTCGCTCTAGAAGGTATGAGCTCTGGTTTATATCACATTGATATCAATGGATACCGTGGTGAGATCACTATCGCTGACGATGCGCCCATACTCATTTACTTACAAAAGCCGCTCATTTTAAGTAACAAAGAGGAGGAAATATGATACGTCACAAGCTTACTCTTGCTTTCTTTTTCCTATTTATCCCGATGGCTTATGCTGATTGCCAACCAAGCTGGAACTTAACAGCGAGGGTGAATCAAGCTAAGTTCAACATTGAAACTAATTTTGCTCATTTACCCCTTGAGTTGGAAATCGATAAGGCTGCACTCGCTTGCAGCAAGCAATTGCTATTTCGTCCTGTCAGCTCTGGTCAGTTAGTGTTTCGCTCGCCAACAACGCAACTCCGCTATCAACTGTATGATAAACAGAGTCGCTCTTTGGCAAAACGAGACAACCAACATTTTGTCCTACCTGTAAAAGAAAGTATCACCCCCCTACTAGCCGCGATTGAAAATGGCGTTTTCTCATCGCCCGGACGTTACACAAGCACGATTGCGATTACTAACTTGGAAGGCCATCAGCAAGTCAGTCAAATCCAGTTCGATATCCCTCCTATTGCATTATTGGGAATCGAGGGAGATAACCTACACACTCTGGTAAGCCGAAACACGCACTATGCTATTGACCTAGGCGACATCTACCCTGGCAAGAAACAGACTGTTCCCCTAATAATTAGGGCGAATACACCAGTCAAGTTAGAGGTTCAGAGCGAGAATAAAGGCCTGAAACACAAGAAAGGAGACCTCATATCTTATGAGTTATCGCTAAATAGAAAAGCATTCTCTCCAAGAAACAGTCATTCACTCTCAGTACTCACTAATAAGGATGGAAACCCAACCAAACTACCTATGACAATTAAAATTCTTGATGGTGCTTCAGCTCTCGCCGGAGAGTACACGGATCAAATAACGATCAAAATCAACGCGATTTAATACTCAAAAGCTGGCCACCCCGCCAGCTTTTCCCTCCAAAACTTAATGTCTTTAAACAGCCATCTCACTGCTTTTTCTGCTTGATAACGATATTTTTGCAATTATTTTTGTGATGCCAAACGATTGCGCGAGCTTTTTAGTGATTAATTGGTTAGAATACGCGCCATCAAATTTACCCCGACTATAGTTTCTACAGTCCGGTAAAGGTGTTTACCAAAACTGGCCAATTGTCTTGATGCTCACCGAGCAAAGAGCAACAAGTTCATTTTTGGCAAATATCTTTATATGTGCGCTCTTTTGCTGGCAGAAGCCTCAAAGGGCAACAAGTTTAACTCCGTGAATTTGAGGAAGATGGAAGCATGACTAACGCTCGTCCTATTCGCCGCGCTCTAATCAGCGTATCAGACAAAACTGGTATCGTTGAGTTTGCACAAGCTCTTGCTAACCGTGGTGTCGATATCCTTTCTACAGGTGGTACTGCTCGCCTATTGGCTGAAAAAGGCATCTCTGTAACTGAAGTTTCTGATTACACAGGCTTCCCAGAAATGATGGATGGTCGTGTTAAGACACTACATCCAAAGGTTCATGGTGGTGTTCTAGGTCGTCGCGGCCAAGACGATGACGTGATGAAAACTCACGGCATCAATCCAATCGATATGGTGGTGGTAAACCTATACCCATTCGCAGAAACTGTCGCGAAAGAAGGCTGTACGCTAGAAGACGCTGTTGAGAACATCGATATCGGTGGTCCAACTATGGTTCGTTCTGCGGCGAAAAACCACAAAGATGTGACTATCGTTGTTAACGCACACGACTACGACCGCGTTATTGCAGAAATGGACGCTAACGAGAAATCTCTAACGCTAGAGACTCGTTTCGACCTAGCTATCGCAGCATTCGAACACACAGCGTCTTACGACGGCATGATCGCAAACTACTTCGGCACTATGGTTCCATCTTACGGTGAGAACAAAGAGGGTGACGAACCTTCTCCTGAAAACAAAAGTAAATTCCCTCGTACATTCAACCAACAGTTTGTTAAGAAGCAAGACATGCGTTACGGCGAAAACAGCCACCAAGACGCAGCGTTCTATGTTGAAGCAAACCCGGAAGAAGCATCAGTTTCAACTGCGCGCCAAATCCAAGGTAAAGCCCTTTCTTACAACAACATCGCTGACACTGACGCAGCGCTTGAGTGTGTGAAAGAGTTTGATGCTCCAGCTTGTGTGATCGTTAAACACGCGAACCCATGTGGCGTTGCACTGGGTGATGACATCCTTGAAGCATACAACCGCGCATTCAAAACTGACCCAACATCAGCGTTCGGTGGCATCATCGCATTCAACCGCGAACTAGACGCTGCGACAGCTCAAGCTATCGTTGAGCGTCAATTCGTTGAGGTGATCATCGCTCCTTCTGTTTCTGCACAAGCGATTGAAGTTGTTGCAGCGAAGAAGAACGTTCGCCTACTTGAGTGTGGTGAGTGGTCAACTAAAACAACTGGTTTTGACGTTAAGCGCGTTAACGGTGGCCTTCTAGTTCAAGACCGTGACCAAGGTATGGTTTCTCTAGACGATCTTAAGATTGTATCTAAGCGCCAGCCTAGCGAAGAAGAGCTAAAAGACGCTCTATTCTGTTGGAAAGTCGCTAAATACGTTAAGTCTAACGCTATCGTATACGCGAAAGGCGATATGACTATCGGTGTGGGCGCAGGCCAAATGAGCCGCGTTTACTCAGCTAAGATCGCGGGTATCAAGGCTGATGATGAAGGTCTTGAAGTCGCTGGCAGCGTAATGGCATCTGATGCATTCTTCCCATTCCGTGATGGTATTGATGCGGCTGCTGAAGCTGGCATCAAGTGCGTTATCCAGCCGGGCGGCTCGATGCGTGACCAAGAGGTTATCGATGCAGCTGACGAACACGGCATGGCGATGATCTTCACTGGCATGCGTCACTTTAACCACTAATATCTTCGGCTCACCTAGGTGGGCCGAAACCCTATACCGATTTCCGATAGCTAAGAATCTTGGCATCGGGAATGATAATTTTTAATTTAAGGATTAAGAATGAAAGTATTAGTTATCGGTGCTGGCGGTCGTGAGCACGCACTTGGCTGGAAAGCCGCACAAAACCCAAACGTTGAAACTGTATTCATTGCTCCTGGTAACGCAGGTACTGCTCTCGAGCCAAAACTTGAGAACGTAAACATCGGCGTTGAAGACATCGAAGCTCTAGTGGCTTTCGCTAAAGAAAACAACATTGAACTGACTATCGTAGGCCCAGAAGCGCCTCTAGTTATTGGTGTAGTTGATGCGTTCCGCGCAGCTGACCTACCAATCTTTGGCCCAACTGAAGCCGCAGCTCAGCTAGAAGGCTCTAAAGCGTTCACTAAAGATTTCCTAGCTCGTCATGCTATCCCAACCGGTGCTTACGCAAACTTCACTGAAATCGAGCCAGCATTGGCTTACGTTCGTGAACAAGGCGCACCTATCGTTGTTAAAGCAGACGGTCTTGCAGCGGGTAAAGGCGTTATCGTTGCGATGACCCTAGAAGAAGCTGAAGATGCAATTAAAGATATGCTTGCAGGCAACGCGTTTGGTGAAGCGGGTAGCCGCGTAGTTATCGAAGAGTTCCTAGATGGCGAAGAAGCAAGCTTCATCGTAATGGTTGACGGCGAGAACGTACTACCAATGGCGACAAGCCAAGACCACAAACGTGTTGGCGACAAAGACACTGGCCCTAACACGGGTGGTATGGGTGCTTACTCTCCTGCGCCAGTTGTGACGCCTGAAATTCACAACCGTATTATGGACGAGGTTATCTACCCAACAGTTCGCGGCATGGCTGCTGAAGGTCACCCATACACAGGTTTCCTATACGCAGGTCTAATGATTGATAGCGAAGGTACGCCGAAAGTTATCGAGTACAACTGCCGCTTTGGTGACCCAGAAACGCAACCAATTATGATGCGTATGGAATCAGACCTTGTTGAGCTTTGTCTTGCTGCTATCGACCAGAAGCTAGACCAAGCAGAGTCTAAGTGGGACCCTCGTGCGTCTATCGGTATCGTTCTAGCAGCAGGTGGCTACCCAGCGGCATACAACAAAGGCGATGTAATCTCTGGCCTGCCAACCACAGAAGTGGAAGGTGAAAAAGTCTTCCACGCTGGTACAGCAAACAATGAAGCGGGTGACGTAACCACTAACGGCGGCCGTGTATTGTGTGCAACCGCGCTTGGCAACACTGTTTCTGAAGCTCAAGCTCGTGCTTACGAGTTGACTAAGAAAATCAGCTGGGACGGCATGTTCCACCGCAATGACATTGGCTACCGTGCAATTGCTCGTGAGCAAAAATAGTCTTTAAATTAAAGACCTGAAATACAAAAGGGAGCTCAATGAGCTCCCTTTCTCTATCTAGCGGTAAACTATGAGTTAGTCTTCAATCAGCTGTGGGCGTTCAATACAGTCGCGGCTGTCGTCATCAAGAATCAAAAGCTTCTCAACTTCAATACGCGTTGAGCGCATCTCTCCCACCAGCGCAACATAGCTGTCAACAGAAGCTAATCGCCCCATGAGAACCTTAGGTAAAGGCTCATTAAAGGTCACGTCCTCAAAGTTCAATCCCGAACACGTCGAAAACTCCTGACCATCCCAGTAACCTTGTATCAAGTCAAAGCCTTGCTTATCTTGAGCGCGTGAAACATCAACTGCTCGAGCTGCATCTGCAATGAGCCTAGTTAGCACGTCAGGGCGCACGGGCAGGACATTACCATCAACTCGATAGCGCTGATAGACCGCCTCCCCCTCTTTATTGAAGCGGATATGCAAGCTAAATGGTTTAACGGAACCTTCATCAAGCTGTGTACCTTCACGCACCAACTCACGAACTACGCCGTCTTCCCAGCGATATTCTGTTTGATACTGGCCGTAATCTCCCATTGCCACATAATCAGAGGCAGAGATAGGCTGACCAACCAATCGCTCACTAGACCAATACAGACTGGTTGCGTCACCGACAATCTGACCACCTGAGAAGTTTTGAATTTGATCAAGCGATGTTGAAGGTACTGAAGAGGCGCACCCGACAAGGGTGAAAGGAAGAAAAGTGAGGAGTAGTTTACGATTCATAGGTCACAACAAAGAAAAACGAGGCTGTATAGCTAGTATACAACCTCGTTTGCAAGATTACTTGATCTGTAATGTAAGTAATTACTTAACTGAATCTTTAAGTGCTTTACCAGCAACGAATGCAGGAACGTTAGCCGCAGCGATTTGGATCTCATCACCAGTCTTAGGGTTACGACCAGTACGAGCTGCGCGGTGGTTTACTTTGAATGTACCAAAACCAATTAGTTGAACTTGGTCGCCTTCTTTAAGAGCGTCAGTCACACCACCTAGAGTTGCTTCTAGAGCTGCTTTCGCTTGCGCTTTAGAAAGGTCAGCTTTCTCTGCGATGAAGTCGATTAATTGGGTCTTGTTCATTAGGTTTCCCTTCTTTATAGGTTTGTTGATTTAGAGCCACTCTAAATCATTCAGCCCCCATCTGGCAAAGGTTTGTCGCGCTCAAACCACCCTTATGATGGGATTTTAAGCATAATATGAGCATTAACTCACAGTTTGCCTAAGACTTTGCCTAGCCATAAGGTGAAAATTATCGGTCAAAGTCGAAATTATTAGTATCTTCAATGGTTCAACTGCGATTATTATTGCAGCGCAATTGTCTATACCCTCACCAACTCACGCTATGCTTACTAGTGTGAATGCAGGCTCGATTGCACTGTTAATTACATTACATTTATTAGGAGCATCATGTTTCTCTTGGCTATCTACATCTCTGCAGCGATAGGGGTGTCATTTGTTTGTTCAGTTTTGGAAGCGGTATTACTTAGTATCACTCCGAGCTACATTGCGCAGCTGCGTAAAGATGAACACCCAGCAGCAGAGAAGCTGGCAGTCTTGAAGGCGGACATTGACCGCCCACTCGCTTCCATCCTTACTCTCAATACCATTGCCCATACGATTGGTGCAGCAAGTGCCGGTGCACAAGCGGCGGTCGTTTTTGGTAGCCAATGGCTTGGAGTGTTCTCAGCCGTACTGACAATGGCTATCTTGCTGTTGTCTGAAATCGTCCCGAAAACCATTGGTGCGACCTATTGGCGCCAACTTGCCCCTGGCTCAACCACGCTTTTGCGTTGGATGGTCTGGGCATTAACCCCGTTCGTCTGGTTTTCAGAGCAGATCACCAAGCGTCTATCGCGTGGCCATGAAGCGCCAAAAATGCGTGACGAGCTGTCTGCAATGGCACTTCTCGCGAAAGAGAGCGGTGAATTTAATGAGGGTGAATCAAAGCTACTGAATAACCTTCTTGATATTCAGTCGATTCCCGTGACTCAGGTAATGACACCACGTCCGGTTCTATTTCGTGTTGATGCTGAGATGACGGTTAACCAGTTCCTTACCGAACACATGGATAGCCCGTTCTCTCGCCCACTGATTTACAGCCAAACTAAAGACAACATTATTGGCTTTGTGCACCGTCTAGAGTTATTCAAACTGCAGCAGCATGGTATGGGGCACAAGCAGCTTGGGGCTATCATGCGCCCTATTCATGTCTTGCTCAACAACCTGCCGCTACCAAAAGCGTTCGAGCAACTGATCGCTAAGCGCCTGCAGTTGGCATTGGTGGTTGATGAGTATGGTTCGGTACAAGGCCTACTCACGCTTGAAGATGTGTTTGAGCATCTGCTGGGTGAGGAGATAGTCGACGAAGCAGACAAAACCACCGACATGCAAGCGTTAGCCTTTGAACGTTGGGAGAAATGGAAAAAAGAACATGGTGTGATTGAAAGCAATGATTAATTAACCACTGCATTCTCGATACAACAAAGGCGTGCAAATGGCACGCCTTTGTCTTATTAGGTCATCAGGTGAAACCAACAACTAGCCTAGTTAAGCGATGCACCGATATTGCTGACACCTTCTTCTTTTAGCTCATCACGCAAGTCTCGGATCAGCTCAGCATCATGCTGGTATGCATCTTTCAGTGGACGGAAGATTGCCCACTGCACATCCCACTCAGCGCAAACCGCCTCGTTGTCTTTCTGGTTATCGTTACTGATTTCAATATCCAGTTGAACCTCTTCCAGCTGTGCGACCGTTTTTACGGACTGCTGACTGACTTCAATCGTATTTTCAAGCAAGTCGTCGCGATCAAGCAGCGCATGCAGCAACGTAGAGAGACCGACACAAGCATCAATCGCCGGTAAAACGCCGTAAAAATCAAACTCATCTGAAGATGGAATGATCTCTTCTAGCTTTTCCAGCTGACGCTCAAAGTTCACTTTAGCGGTTTTGACGGTTAGGGTTTCCCACACACTGTCCAAAATATCGCGATAAATACGTGGCTCCGCAAACTCAGTCGCTTGGCAAAACAGAACGTAGTTAGGGTACATACGCTCACACAAGCAAGCCATAAAAGTAATCTGCTTCCAAGGCTCGAGTTTCTCCAAGCGAAGCTGTAGTGGATTTTGTAACATAATATTCTAAACAGTAGACAGAAGGGTTGAGAAAAGTTTAATGCTATACCCCTATAACCACAAGTCACGCGTGCAGTTATCTCTCTGGATTCGCTTGATAATAGGGTAAATTAACTAAACTAAGCCAAGTACCACTGCAAACTATTGACGCCACCTATATAAGGATATTGAGATGCCATCAAATGCCCACCACAACACCCTCTATATTCTCACTGAGCACGATGATGTGTACCGAACCTTACTTCACGAACGTCAATTACCACAGTTAGAGATCGTGGATGAACCACACCAAGCTAACATTGTGTTGGCCTCCCCCCCAATGGCACGCGCGCAAATCGATGGGTTTGCACAGCTAGAGTGGCTGCAATCGGTCTATGCTGGGGTAGATGCTTTGTGTGCCAGACCATTGCCTGAAAAAGACTTTATTCTCACTAACGTCAAAGACATCTTTGGCCCGCAGATTGCTGAATACGTGATCGGCTACAGCATTGAACACTTCCGCCATTTCATGCTCTATCACGCCCAGCAGCAATCTAAACTGTGGCAACCACACCTTTATCAGGGGCTGGCCAATAAGCGCTTAGTGATCCTCGGTACAGGCTCTATTGCGACCTACCTCGCTCAAACAGCAAAAGCCTTTCAACTCCACACCATCGGCATCAACCGCAGTGGAATCCCACCGAAAGGCTCACCATTTGATGATGTATTTCATATCAATGAGCTGCATTCTGCCCTCAATCAAGCAGACATTGTGGTTAATACGCTGCCGAGCACCGCCGAAACCGTGGAAATTCTCAACCGAAATAGCTTAAGCCAATGCCAAAAAGCGTTGCTGTTTAATGTTGGGCGAGGCTCTGCCGTCAATGAGAAGGATCTACTTTGGGCACTCGACCAGAACTACCTTGCTCATGCCTATTTGGATGTATTCAAGCAAGAGCCTCTTACCGATGACGCACTATGGTCTCACCCGAAAGTCACTATAACACCGCATATTGCCGCCCTGAGCTTTCCACACCAAGTGGTTGAGATCTTCGCCAACAATTATCAACACTGGCTCGATGGTTTCTCGCTGCAATATGAAGTGGATATGGAGAAAGGCTACTAATGACATTGGCTTCGTTCAAGCCGTTACCAATCAAAAATTTAAAATAAAATAGGCTATCTGGGGAACTAACTAAGGACAAAAGCGACTAATATGGTGCCTACCTGTTCTTTTATCCCCAGTAACTCCATTACATTTACATGAAAAATTTCATAACCCTGAAAACCATGAAAGCGCATACCACTTTTCTTGACCTAAAATGACTGTTTTACGTGACCAAACGCCGTAAATGCCATGAAAGGAAACCGCTTTCAAGCACATAAACAATACAATACAATCACCTCAAGATACTGATAAATAACACTTTCCAAATCTCACAGCGCCATTACGTTATTTCATAACATGTGAAGCCCTGCCCAGTTGTGAGCAAACAACCTATTTTCAAACGTTTCATTCTTTACTATCTCCCTTAACGAGATGAAGTACCCCGTCTCGAATACAAAAATTAAACATCTACAGGGAAACAATAAGATGAAAAACTTTAAGGTTTTACCATTAACTATTGCAGTGGCTTCTTCGCTTGCCGCCATGTCTACTTTCGCAGCTACTGATGCAGACGTTGCCGCTCTGGAAGCGCGTATTGCTGAGTTGGAAGCTAAGGCGAGCACGTCAGTTAACGTTAACGTTCAAGAACAAAATGTTCTAACTCCAGAAGTTGAAGCTCCTCTGGGAATTATCTTCTCAGGTTATGCTCGTTACGGTGCGCATTATTCTGATGGTGATCGTCGCTATGTAGAAGTAGGTAGCTCTGGTCGTTCCCTTGGCCGTCTAGGTAACGAAGCCAACGGTGGTGAAGTCCAATTAGCTAAAATTTTCGATGCAGACAATGGTGCAAAATGGGACCTAGTCTTCATGGTTGATGAATGGCAAAACGACCAGTGGGGATCCGCTGGTGGCGTTAACCTGAAGAAAATGTATGCAGGTGTAACGAACTTTGTTGAAAGTCAGCCAGAACTATACATATGGGGTGGTCGAGATTTCCACCAGCGCCCACAACAAGGCCTTAACGACTACTTCTGGATGTCTCATGATGGTCAAGGTGCCGGTTTCAATAACCTCAACCTTGGTGGCGCTAAATTAGATATGGGCTTCGTTGGACAAGTAGATGCTGACGATGGTGCTCTTGGTAACGATAATGGCCGCTACGCTATCACATCAAAACTACACAGCATTAATGCAGGCATCGGAAATCTAGATATCTACGCAAACTACGGTTTTGCTTCTAAAGAAGCAGATGATGCTAACTCTAGCAGTAAAGTTAGCGATGAAAATGCATGGCAAATTGGTGCAACTCTTGGTTTAGGAAGCTCTAACAAACTAGTTGCTAAATACGCTGATGGTGCTGATGACTCAGTATTTCAACTACAGGGCGACAAACAAGTTGTTTATGTAAGTTTGGAAGGTGGCTATGCAGCAACCGACAATTTCATTATTGATTACTTAGTTTCTTACAAAGACATCTCTGGTGATGACGTTGAGTTCGATGTAAGCGAATACGCTGGTATCGTTCGTCCTCAGTACCAATGGAATGATATTCACTCAACTTGGTTAGAAGCTGGTTACGCGGTAGAAGATTACGATAACGGCTCTGAGAAGAATGGCTGGAAAGTAACACTGTCGCAAAACGTTTCTCTAGGTGGTCTACCATGGAGCCGTCCAATGGTTCGCTTCTACACTACAGTGGGCGATGTTGAACAGAAAGGCTCTGTATTCGCTGCAGATAACGGTACGTTCGATACTGTTACCGTCGGCGCAATGTTCGAAGCATGGTGGTAATCACCCTGACCTAATAACGGTCTAAATTTTAACTGTCCATATTGTCGCTCTGTCTGGCAGAGGCAGAGCGACTTCTTTCTTTTTCCAGTATTAACTCTGTTTAGGGCACTCACGTTTGTTTCGGTGCTCTTTTTTTTAGGCGCAACATGGAGAGTGTCGCATGGTTTCTTCCATCTCCTCGAGAGTTTACCTAGGCTTTGGTCTACTTATTATCATCATGCTAGGCTCAAGCTGGTATTCCATCTCAAGCAACACTCAAATGACCGAGCGTATGGAGTCGATCGCCAATCACTCGACGCCACTTATTGCCAATTCAGCGCAGTTAACTATCGATTTTCTTAACATTAACCGTAGCCTTTCTCCTTACCTAAATGCTCGCTACGTTGATGAACTTGAGCCACTTAAAACCAATATTGACACGAATATTGAGCGCTACCAAAATCAACTGAATGTATTTCAAGTACCGGCAAGCAGTGATGCTGAACTCGCACAGCACTTAACACTTATCGAACAAAACGGCCAGCAAGTACTCGCCATTCTAGGCTCATTACTGGGCACATACAGCCAATACCTTGATGTCACCGACTACAGCCTGTTTGAGCAGAGCTCATTCCAAGCAATGGCCTCACAACTGAGCACCAACTTTACCCGTGCTTTAAGCAGCAATGACCTCAATTCAGCGGCCGCTATTAATGCCGCAATGTCACAAATCAATCTTGCGGCAGACGAAGCGCGCGAAGCCTTCACTCTCTTTGATTCTGGAGAACTGCGTGGTATTCAACGTCGTTTAGAGGGACGCCAAGAGCGCATGAATGAAGCGCTGCAAGAGCTTGAGCGTATGGCGCCTCAAGTGCATAGCCAAAGCTCAGTCGCGATTGACCGCTTATTGGCGCAAATTTATGGGCAAGAAGGCGCACTACCACTGCACATTGAATCAGTCCGATTACGAGAGCAGCAGCAAGCGCAGCGTATCGAGCTTGAGTTGTTGATCGATCAACAACTCACAGCGATTGAGGGGCTCTCACTATATGCAAGCTCAGCCTCTAGCGACTTGTACCAAGCCTCACAGCAACAGTCTAAAGCAACGCTGACCACACTGATGGTGGTATCCATTTTATCTGTGATTGTTGCAGCACTGATTGGTACTCACATTGCGCGAACTATCCGCCGTGCAAGCCGACTCGTGAATGACGCGCTCGATAGCGTAGCCGACAAAGATCTCTCCAATCGCATCGATTATCCGCGCCAAGACGAGTTTGGTATGGTGGCGCAAAAGGTCAACTTGGTGACTGACCACCTTTCCCAAGTCATAGAGCAACTTGGCCACTCTTCTTCAATGCTCGACAAAGCCTCGCTAGAGAATCAAACCACCAGCGAAGCCCTCAACTCAGCTATTGAAGAGCAAGCTTCCCAAACCACACTGGTCGCGACAGCCATGGAGCAGATTGAATGCTCAGTCGCAGAAATCGCACAATCGGCCAACGATACTTTAAACACCGTCACTGATGCCGTACAGCAATCAGACTCAGGCCAGAGCATGATGCATGACAACGCCGAGCTACTGAAAAAGCTCGCAGATGATTTAGAGCAAGCGACTGGCACCATTCACCTGGTCGAAAAAGAGAGCAGCAGCATTGAGTCGATTCTTGATGTGATATCAGGTATCTCTGATCAAACTAACCTACTCGCTCTGAATGCTGCCATCGAAGCCGCTCGTGCTGGCGAACAAGGGCGCGGATTCTCTGTCGTTGCGGATGAAGTCCGAGTTTTAGCGGCGAAAACCACTGACTCAACTAAAGAAATCCAGCAAAAAATCGAGCAATTACAGTCCAGCGCTCATACGGCCGTCACACAGATTCACTATTGTGCCAACCAAATGACCCACTGTGTTGATCAAACCGATGGTATGGCAGGGGTGCTCAATCAGCTTCATGGGCTTCTAGGGCAAATTGAGGGACGCAGCCATCAAATCGCCTCAGCGACTTCAGAGCATCAATCTGTGGCCTCGCAAGTGACGGAGAACGTCAGTCAAATCCACCAGCTTGCAGACCAAAATGCGCAGCGCTCACAGACATTAGCGCAAAGCAGTAAACAACTTGAGTCAATGGCGGAAACACAGCTGGCGCTAACCGCTGAATTCAAACTCAATAATGAACAGCTGACTGTAAACGAAGCAAGTTAGAGGCGAAAAGAGTGACCGTGAAAGCCCTTTCATGAAACTGTTTCATGACTCATTAAGAAACTGGCTTTCAATTCAAGATTTAATAAATTGGCGAAAAATGGTCAATTTCGATGTGATTTCTCTCACGTCCACATAGGAAAAATTAGCAGATACTACCTCCTGAAAGCGGTTTCGTGGAATGAGGTTAGAAAGTGGCAACAATCAAGGACGTCTCAGAACAGGCAGGTGTTTCGCAAGCAACAGTCTCGCGAGTTATCAATGGCACTAGCCGTGTGAGCCACGACAAGAAACTAAAAGTTGAAAAGGCAATTAAGGATTTAGGTTACCGCCCTAACTCCATCGCCCAAGCACTGGCATCGAGCCGCAGTGGCAGCATTGGTGTCATCGTTCCCGAGCTTGGTGGCCCTTTCTACTCGAGCATCTTGCACTGTATCGAAGAAAAGCTGCGCCAATTTGGCTATCACGTCATCGTGACTGCTGGCGGAAACACTGAAAAAGAGCAAAGAGAATCGGTTGAATTTTTATTAAGTCGCCGCGTAGATGCACTCATCATGCACTGCCAACAACTGACCGACGACTACCTTATCAACCTCGAAGACCAAGGCATTATCTCGGTTCTGGTCAATCGCTTTGTTCCAGAGTTAAAAACCAGCTGCATCAATATCGACAACGAACACGGTGCAGAGCTAGTTACCGATTACTTAATCGAGATGGGCCACAAAAAAATTGCGTGTATCACTGGCCCTCTTGATAAATCCGACGCTCGAGGTCGCCTACAAGGCTACCGCAATGCATTAGAAAATGCCGGCATCGAATACGACGAATCATTAGTGATTGAGTCAGGATTTACAGAAGAAACAGGGATCAGCGCAACTCATAAGCTGTTGCGCCGAGGGTGCGAGTTCACCGCCCTGTTTGCGGGTAACGACCATATGGCAGCCGCCGCTGCTGAGGTGTTAACCGATGCGGGCTATCGAGTTCCGCAAGATATATCCCTGGTGGGATTTGACGATGTGTTGTTTGCGCGCTACCTAACGCCTTCCCTCACAACCGTCAATTTTCCAATTGAACAGATGAGTATCGAAGCAGTACAGCTCACTATTCAAAAGTTACATAAGAATAAGCAGGACGTGAATTTCCGCCTCTCACCAAAATTGGTGATTCGTGATTCCGTAAACCTCTTACCAACGACTCTATAATTATTAAGGATTGATCATGAAACTAAAGACTTTATCGCTGTCTGTCGCAATGGGCTTCGGGTTAGCAACAGCCGTTAACGCTGCTGATGCGCAAATTCGTTTTGATGGCTTCCCTGACTTCGATAGTAGCTTGAAGGTTCTACTACCTGAGTTTGAAAAGGAAACGGGCATCAAGGTTGATTACCTAATGAACAACCACGGTGACCACCACACAAAACTAACCACAAACCTTGCAACCGGCTCTGGTGCAGGTGACGTAATCGTAGTAGACGTTGAAAAGATCGGTCCTTTTGTTGCTTCAGGCGGCCTAGTTAACCTTTCTGAAAAATACGGCGCGGATAAATACGCAGAGAGCTTCGCTCCTTACGCGTGGGAGCAAGGTAAAGGCGGTGACGGCGACGTTTACGGCATGCCAGTCGACCTTGGCCCTGGTGTAATGTACTACCGTACTGACATTTTTGAAAAAGCAGGTATCAAACTAGAAGACGCAATCAAAGACTGGGATTCTTACATTGCGGCAGGTAAAACGCTTAAAGAGCAAAACGTTCAGCTAATCGCATCAGCCGCTGACGTAGCTCAAGCGATTATCTTCACAACGGTTCCTGAAGGTGAAGGCTTGTACTTCGACAAAGATGGCAACCCAGTGGTGACGTCTGAGCGTTTCGTTCACGCATTCACAGTAGCAAAAGAGATCCGCGACTCTGGTCTTGATGCGCGCATCACAGCATGGTCGAACGAGTGGTATGAAGGTTTCCGTAACGGTACATTCGCAACTCAGCTATCTGGCGCTTGGCTACTGGGTCACCTAAACAACTGGATTGCTCCTGATACAGCGGGCAGCTGGGGTGTATCTCACCTTCCTGATGGCATCTACGGCAGCTGGGGTGGTTCTTTCCTATCAATCCCAACTCAATCAGCTAACCCAGATGAAGCTTGGAAACTTATCGAGTACATGACAACAAAACGTGATGTACAGCTGAAGCACTTCGAGACTATCGCAGCCTTCCCTGCAAACGTTACGACTTATGATGACCCTATGTTCGAAGAAGGTATCGAATTCCTAGGTGGCCAACAAGCTCGTCTTCTATTTGCCGATGTAGCGAAAAACATCAAGCCGGTTGCACCTGCAAAAGGCGACCACGTAGCTCGCTCAATCATTCTTGAGAATGCGCTAATGGAAGTGCTTGATGAAGGTAAAGACATCAAGGCAGCACTTGCTGATGCAGAGCGTCTAATCAAACGCCGTACACGTAATCTATAAGCTGTTTAAATTTTGAGGCGCAGACTTCTGCGCCTCGTCTTTGGGTAAGAGGTCGAAACAATGAATCAAGCTGCAAGCAAGGTTTTAGACTCTGATGGGCGCACAAGCCTTTTTTCTTGGCTAAATTTGAAAGCGCTTACACCATACGGGTTCCTATTGCCGTTTTTGGTCATTTTTTCAGTATTTGGAATCTTTCCACTGCTGTTTTCTGTTTTTCTTTCATTTCACGAGTGGAACCCTGTCGAGGGTTTAGGTGCGATGGAGTATGTTGGGTTTGAGAACTACCATCTCGCTTTAACAGACCCGTGGCTATGGCGCTCGCTGAAAAACACATTTTGGTTAGCAATCACTTCTGGTGTTGCACAACACTTGGTGGCTCTACCAGTCGCTTACATCCTCGTTTCGCTGGGTGACCGTCTACGTCACTGGCTAACATCGGCATACTTTCTACCGTTCATTACTTCAACGGTAGCGGCGTCACTTATCTTCTTCAACATGTACTCACCTAACTCAGGCATCATCAACCAATCTTTGATGGCGCTGGCTGACAGCTCACTCTTTGGCTGGGCATTTAGCTGGGTAAATGATTACCAACCGATTCGTTGGCTAGAAGATTCCACCATGATCAAACCTTCTATCGCTTTCATGGTGTTCTGGAAATACACCGGTTTTAACATCGTTCTTTACACCACAGGTCTAATGACGATTCCTAAAGAGATCCTAGAAGCTGCTCGCATGGATGGCGCTAACGCTGTTCGCCGCTTCTTCAGCATCTCTCTACCAATGATTCGCCCATTCGTCTTCTTTGCAATCACAATGACCATCATTGGTAACCTTCAGTTATTCGAAGAACCGTTCGTACTGACTCGCGGTACTGGTGGTACGGGTCAAGCAGGTCTAACTATCTCTATGTACCTCTACAAAGTGGGTTGGGAATGGCTAGAAATGGGTACAGCATCAGCAATCTCTTGGCTGCTATTTGCTCTGATTGCGACATGTACTTCAATCCAATTCTTCTTCTTTGGTAAGAAAGGTCTAGGGGAGCAATAAGATGTCAATTCAAGCACTAAAACCAAGCGATCGTACGATTGAGATCGCGACTAAGATTCTCCTCATTGCACTGGCAGCAGTTCTGATTGTTTCTGCGATCATTACGGTATTCCCGTTCTTCTGGTCTGCGCTACTTTCAACACGTGACCGCAGTGAGATCTTCGGCACTGGCATTAGTTTGGCGATGGGTGACAGCCTGTCATATAACTACCAGCGCCTACTTGAAATCATGCCATTCTGGCAAGCCATGTTTAACTCAATCTATGTGGCTTTCCTTGGCACTACCGTTTCACTACTGTTCTGTAGTATGGGTGGCTATGCGTTCGCTGTGTACAAGTTTAAGGGCAAGAGCATCCTGTTCGGCATGCTAGTGGGTTCAATGATGATCCCGCCAGTACTGAGCTTGATTCCTTACTTCATGATCGTGAAATTCTTGGGGCTAATGGATAACCATCTTGCCGTGTGGCTACCATTCACCACAACGCCATTTGGTATTTTCTTGATGCGTCAGCACGTGGTTGCTTCTATTCCTAAAGAACTTTTAGAAGCGGCAAAACTCGATGGCGCGGGTGAGTTCCGTACGTACTGGAGCGTAGTGCTACCACTGATGAAACCAGCACTAGCAACACTCGCTATCGTACAGTTCGTCTTCTTCTGGAACATGTTCATGCAGCCACTGGTTGTACTGACAACGCCTGAAAACTACGTTATCACTCAGGCACTACGAAGTGTGCAAGGTATCCCTAACACGCCTTGGGGCGCAGTAATGCTAGGTACAACCATCTCGATTCTGCCTCTGGTGACAGCTTATCTATTTGCTTCTCGTCAGATGATTAGCGGTCTTACTTCTGGTGCGGTTAAGGGTTAATGACGGTCATGAACAAATATCAACTACCACAAGACTCTAAACTGCGTTCACCTGAATTCGTGTTCGGTGTTGCGACCTCTTCCTATCAAATCGAGGGGGGAGTGATGGAGGGAGGTCGCACTCCATCAATCTGGGATACATTCTGTAAGAAACCTGGTGCGGTCGATAATGGTGACAATGGTGATGTCGCTTGCGATCACTACCACCTATGGAAGCAAGACATTGAGATGATTCAAGGGCTCGGTGTCGATGCTTACCGCTTATCAATCGCATGGCCACGTATCTTGCCACGCGATGGTGAAGTTAACCCTGAAGGCTTGGCCTTTTATGAGCAGATCATCGATGAATGTCATGCTCGTGGCCTAAAAGTTTTCGTGACGCTTTACCACTGGGATCTTCCTCAATACTTAGAAGACAAAGGCGGCTGGCTAAACCGCGAGACTGCTTACAAATTTGCAGAATATGCAGAGGTTGTGAGCCGTCACTTTGGCGACAAGATTGATGTTTACACCACATTAAACGAACCATTTGTGTCCGCTTTCCTCGGCTACCGCTGGGGTGAGCATGCGCCAGGCATTAAGGGTGAAAGAGAAGGCTTTTTGGCCTCTCATCACTTGATGCTTGGGCACGGCCTTGCGATGCCAGTGCTACGTAAAAACGCACCAAAGTCTAAGCATGGTGTGGTTTTCAATGCCTCTCCAGGCTACGCACTGACACCAGCAGACCAAGCGGCTGCTGACTATGCCGACGCAGAAAACTATCAGTGGTTTATCGACCCGGTTTTGAAAGGTGAATACCCAGCACTGGTGCTCGATAAGCGTGCCGATGTATTGCCGATGATTCTTGAGGGTGACCTCGACATTATCAGCGCACCTGTTGATTACATCGGGATCAACTACTACTCGCGTAACTTAGTTCATTTCAATGAACAGGGAGATGTGCAGAAGGTGATTCCTGAAGGTGCTGAGTGTACCTACATCGGCTGGGAAATTTATCCGCAAGGTCTACGTGACCTGATGGTTCGACTCAATGAGCGTTACGACAACCTGCCACCAATCTACATCACTGAAAATGGCGCAGCGGGTAACGACGAACTCACACAAAACAAAGTTAATGATGAACAGCGTGTTCGTTACTTCCAGAGCCACCTAGAAGCCCTAGACGAAGCAGTAAAAGCTGGCGTTCGCATCGATGGCTACTTCGCATGGAGCTTAATGGATAACTTCGAATGGGCCTTTGGTTACTGCCAACGCTTTGGCATTGTCCACGTCAATTACAACACGCAACAAAGAACACTTAAACAGAGCGCTATCGCTTACCGCAATATGCTTTTAGAGCGCGCTGAGGAGCACAATAATGGCTAAAGTAGAATTCCGTAATATCAAAAAATCATTCGGCGAAGTTGAAGTAGTAAAAGAGTTCGACTTCACAGTACAAGATGGCGAGTTTGTTGTTTTCCTTGGCCCATCAGGCTGTGGTAAGTCAACAACCCTTCGTATGCTAGCTGGCCTAGAAAGCATCACCGCAGGCGAAATCTACGTGGGTGAGAAACTCATGAACAAGGTTGACGCCAAAGACCGCGACCTTGCAATGGTATTCCAAAGCTACGCGCTATACCCACACATGACGGTATACGAGAACATCGCGTTTGCTCTAAAACTCAAAGGGATGCCAAAAGCTGAAATTGATGAAGAGGTGCGCAAAGCTGCGAAAATGCTTGAGCTTGATGCCCTACTCAACCGTAAACCAAAAGAGCTTTCTGGTGGTCAGCGTCAACGTGTGGCAATGGGCCGTGCGATGGTTCGCACACCAAAAGTGTTCCTATTCGATGAGCCGCTATCTAACCTCGATGCAAAACTACGTGGTGTGATGCGTGAAGAGATCAAACAGCTTCACCGTGAGCTTAAAACTACCACCATCTATGTAACACACGACCAAATCGAAGCAATGACACTGGCTGATCGCATTGTGATTCTAAAAGATGGTTATGTCGCACAGGTGGGCACACCAACAGAAGTATTCCAGCGCCCAGCAAACAAGTTTGTGGCGCAGTTCATCGGTAACCCATCAATGAACATGCTTGACGCTCACCTCACTCAAAAAGAAGGCGAATGGGTCGTTGAGCTTGGTGACATCAATATTCCACTACCAGAGCGATTCAAAGCACTCGCATCGAAAAACGTTGCGCTACATTTTGGTGTGCGTCCGACCGATATTCACCTACGTGCTGAACACGTTGACCATGACCGTGTGCTGCCACTTCCAGTCAAGATCAAAGACAAAGAGCTACTAGGTGCGAGCATCCTGCTAAAAACTGAAATTGCAGGACAGCAACTGATGATTGAAACCCAGGCAGCGGAAGTGGACACCAATGAAGTGACGCTTTACCTCGACTTAGATGCGATTCACTTGTTCGACTCGCTAAGCGAAAAGTCTCTGGCAACGTTCTAAACACCACCAACGATTTAAACTATTTATTAGGCTCCTCTTCGCGGAGGGGCCGGGGATTGTGACGATGAAATTCGGATATTTTGACGATAGCAACAAAGAATATGTAGCGACTACGCCATGTACACCCATCAAATGGTGTAACTATGTTGGCACACTAAACTTTGGTGGCTTAGTGGATAGCAACGGTGGTGTTTTGCTGTGTAAAGGCGACCCTGCACTCAACCGCATCACTAAGTACATTGCGCAGCTACCAAACTCTGACTTTAAAGGCTCAACGGTCTACCTAAAAGTAAAAGACAGCTCTGGCAAAGAAGAGGTCTTCTCGCCATTCTTTACTCCTACTTTGAAGCCACTAGACAAGTTTGAAAACCACACGGGTCTTTCATACACCACCATCGTTTCAGAAGCGTTCGGTGTACGTTGTGAAGTGACTTTCTTTGTCCCAAGTGATGATGAAGTTCTGATTGAAGACATTAAAGTTACCAACATCTCTGACGGCGAACTGCATGTCGATGTGGTGCCTGTGTTTGAATTCACCCACTTTGATGCCCTTAAGCAACTGCTAAATGCTGACTGGGTTCCTCAAACCATGACACTTAAAGCCCACCAGCACGGCGAACACACTGTACTTGAGCAGTACGCCTTCATGAAACGTGATTACGCGGTAAACCTAGTGACAGCCGATCGCCCTGCGACCTCATTTGAAGGCGACCGTGCGAAATTCCTTGGTGAGTTTGGCTACGGCAGTTGGGCAGCGCCACAAGCACTGAACAATGAAGAGCTAGGCAACAGCGAATGTCTGCGCGGCGACAACATTGGCGCGCTAAACTTACGTCTAGGCTGGCTGTCTCCTCAACAAACTGAGCGCACGGTTGTTCAACTGACACAGCAAGACAGCGTTGAAGCAGCAAAACCTTTACTTGAAAAATACCGCAACCATGATGCCGTTGACCAAGCGTTCGCCAACCTGAACACGTTCTGGGACAACTACCTAGCAACGGTACAAGTGGAAACGCCAGATCCAGCAATGAACTCGATGCTCAACGTGCACAACCCACGTCAGTGTCATACAACTAAAAACTGGTCTCGTTACCTATCGCTGTACCAGTTAGGCTTTGGTGCGCGTGGTATCGGCTTCCGTGATTCATCACAAGACACACTTGGCGTGATCACTCACATGCCAGAAGAAGCACGTGAATTCATTGAGCGCCTGCTATCGGTGCAAAACACCAATGGTTCAGCAATGCACCAGTTCTTCCCATCGACAATGGAAGCTAACGCGGGTGACTCACGTGAAGAAGAAGACCGCCCTGACTACTATGGCGATGACCACCTCTGGATCATCTATGCCGTCACTCAATATGTGAAAGAGACAGGCAACGCAGACTTCCTAAACAAAGTGATTCCTTACTACCAAAAAGACAAGCAAGGCAATCCAGTTGAAGAAGGAACGGTATGGGATCACCTATGTCGTTCAATCGAATTCACACAAAACAACAAAGGTGCACACGGCCTACCTCTACTTGGTTTTGCTGACTGGAATGACACGGTAAACCTCCCAACAGGCGCAGAGTCAATGATGGTAGCTAGCATGTTCGGTAAAGCGCTTAATGACATGCTTGACCTATGCAAACTGCGTGAAGATGAAGCACTCGCAGAGCAGTTCCGTGGCTACTACGCACAGATGCAGCAAACGATGAATGAGTGCGGCTGGGACGGCGAATGGTATGTACGCTACTTCGATGAGCAAGGTGCTCCGATTGGCTCACACAAAAACGTACAAGGTCAGATCTACACTAACGGCCAAAGCTGGCCAGTGATCTCTGGCTTCGCCACACCTGAGCGTGCAACTCAAGCGCTAGATTCTGTTTACAACAAGCTAAATACTGCTAATGGCATCAAGCTATCCACACCAGGATACAACGGCTTCGATCCACAGCTTGGCGGCGTATCAACTTACCCACCAGGTGCGAAAGAGAATGGCGGTATCTTCTTGCACTCAAACCCATGGGTGATGATTGCTGAAGCGATCATGGGTAATGGCGACCGTGCTTACGAGTACTACCGCCAGATTAACCCTGCCTCAAAGAACGATAGTATCGATAACTTTGAATCAGAGCCGTACTGCTACCCACAAAATATCTTAGGTGACGAGCACGAGCAATTTGGCCTTGGTCGTAACGCTTGGTTATCAGGTACATCATCTTGGACTTACGTCGCGGGGACTCAATGGATCCTTGGTGTACGTCCTGATGTTGACGGTCTCATTGTTGACCCATGTATCCCTGCTGACTGGCCGGAGTTCAAAGTACGCCGTCAGTTCCGCGGCGCGGTCTACCACATCCATGTGCGTAACCCAAACAAGGTGAGCAAAGGCGTGGTTGAGATGCGTGTCAACGGCGATACCATCGAAGGCAATAAAGCACCTGTGTTTAACAGTGGTGAGCACCACATTGAAGTCACACTAGGTTAATGCATACGCCCTCCCCTAACGGGAGGGCTTTTCACCCTAACCTGTATAAATCGCTTGGCACTGCCATTGGAAAGAAGACGTTTGACCGGGTTCAAGTTCCAGTAACCCAAAACCATTGTTAAACGCATTCGCAGGACAAGTCATCGGCTCTATTGCCACGCTCGATTCAGAGTTAGGAGTATAGAGCTGAACAAATGGATAACCTGATTGCTGAGCGTAGTTAAGCTGCGCTTTGCCATCAAGACGCTTAAGAGTCAGTCGCCCTTGTGATGGGGCTTCAAACTCAAAGCAATGATTAAGCTCTACCCCATCAAGTGTTTTGGGCTGAGTAAACGTAGAGAACGCACGCTTCTCACCGCTAGGCAAGTCATCAACATGCAGCCACTCTTGGCAAGGTGACATCTCTAAGGTGAACGAGTCGCGAGGCACTCCCAAGTTAAAGTAGGGATGCCATGCATCGCCATATGGCATTGCGCGCTCTCCAGTATTAACGACATGCGTCTCACACTGCAATAGACCCGTAGTGTCGAGCGTAAAGGTCACACTCAAGCGAAATGGAAATGGATACCCCTCTGATTTCAATTGGCTTGAATCAAATTGCAGAGTAACGCGCGCTTGGTTTTCATCAGCGTGGGTCTCTTGAATAGAAAACGCTTGGTTGTAGAGCAAACCATGCACGGCATGCTCAGACCAAGGAAAGTTCGCTGGTAACTGATAGGAGTCACCAGAGAACATGTAACGACCATGAGCAAGGCGGTTTGGAAAAGGAAAAAGTTTAGCGCTGCGAGAGAAGAACGGGTGATTTTCAATAAGATCCTTGTGATCAGAATACCCGGCAACAAATGAGAATGGACTGTTGTTAACAACAAAGCGATTAATGACAGCACCAAAGCTTGCAATAACTTCCAGTTTAATTCCTAACTGGGGGTTCGTTATATTTATAACTTCTAAACCACTTGGGTTATCTATATTAATTTTGAACATGTTGTTACTCCTTTTTCTAAGATAGTAACAACAAAAAAAAGAATTTAGCAATCTGGATAGTGATATGAAAAATACAATTCCCTACACAAGCTATTTAGGTGATGCAAAGCGACTCACCTCAAAAGGAGATGCGGTTGAGTTCATCCAACCTTGGTACACGCCAATCTCAACCACCCCTGAAAATACAGGCATGGCGATTGGTGGTATCGGCAGTACGTTCACTCTGACGCCAAATGGCGATACGCCAAACTTTAGTTTTATCCCTGGCATTTTCATTGATGCCTCAGAGCAAGATATTCACTTTAATGATTTCTATGCCTCCGTTGCTAGCCCTGTCAGCATCGACAAAATACAAATTAAATCTAATGCTGAAACCAGAAGTTACTTAAATTACTACCCTGCTCTATTCTCTGGAATAGAAATACACAAAGATGAATCAGTAAATTTACTTGATGAATTAAAATCCAGCCTACTTAAAGGTGTTTTTTATCAAGAAAACCTAGAAAGGTTCCAGCGCTGGAATATTGAATTTTCAACTCGCACACAGCAAGCGATCCAACGCAACTCGGTCGCATTGGATACCCAAGTACTTGTGGCGATGGATTTCTTCAATGGCTTAATCATCAACAGCACGGCCCAAGCGAAACAATTGACGGCGAATGGTCGCAGCCCTATCGAGTCAGTGCGTGCAGAAGAGATTGATTACAAAGCACTCTACCCACTTGCAGAGTTTGATTACCGCAGTTTTGAAACAGTCTCTATCAAGCGTAAAGTCGTGTCGCCAGCGGTGAAAGACGATGCGGAGCTGTGTAGCCTACCAAGTCACTGGAACCATTTTGAAGTGACTAACAATACCGACCAGCCACAAAGCATCACATTGGTGCAGCCACTTCTCAACTTAATTGGCTCTACGTACCGCAAGGGTCGTGATGGTATTCAAGACTCATTCTGTACACTGACACAGAACCCGATTAAGCAAAAGCATCAAGCTATCTCGCTTGAAAATGAAGAGCGTGCCTATTCTGGCGTACTAATGGCGACAGACTCTCGCTATGGGGCAGACATTGAAGGTGAAGTGAACTTTGGTGTTGTTACTCAACGTGATTTGATCGACCAGGGCAAGGTGTGTATTACCGTCAAACCTGCGATGTACTCTGCTCACATTCAACGTGAAGTGAACAACGCACTTAATACCGGTCGCACCAATCAACACTTTGATAAAGGTATCTACTCTGGTCGTGAAGCTCTCGCTGGTCTTACGGTGATCAACATCGAGCTGGATGCAAACGAGAGCATTGATCTTCGCTTTGTTCAAACGATGGATCACGCAAAAATCTCGCTTGGCGACTGGGAAAGCGAGAAAGCCTACTGCCAATACCTAACTGGATCGCGGAGATCAACGGAGATCACTAAGCGTCTTATGGGCGAGTTCGAGTCTATTGAAGCGCGCATCGTTAAACAGCAAGCGGATTTCCTAACCAACGCCCACCAGCAGTTTAATGACGCCGATAAAGCGCTTCGCTTTGCGACGATGGCAATGAACACCCTCTCATTCCTTGCTGAATCAACGGTTTGGGATAAAGAGAATAAGTTCCTGGTTAAAGAGTGTGTTGATTACCCCTTCTTTAACTCGCTCGATGTCTATTTCTACGGTTCCTTTGCACTACTCTACTTACTGCCTGAGCTTGATGGCTTTGTCATGGAAGAGTTTGCGCGCGCTATCTTGGCAGAAGATCCAACCCTTCGTCGCTACTGGGAATATGAAGACAAGCCGTTTGCAGAGCTGGTTGATAACAAATATGAAGGCACTCGCGCAGTTCGCGGCGCTGTGATTCATGACTTAGGTAGCCCATTCGATATCCAGCCTGATGCGTACAGCTGGCACAACGTTAAAGAGTGGAAAGATCTTGCCCCGAAATTCATCTTGATGGTGTATCGCCACTTCAAGAAAACCGGTAATCGTGCGGTGGTCGAAGCGTGTTGGACAGCCGTCAAAGAGAGTGTGGTTTACCTAGACAATCTTGTAGCACCGGGCGATACACTGCCTCTGACTCGCGGCACTGACGACACATTCGATAACCTGTCATCACATGGTATCTCTATCTATTGCGCGAGCTTATGGTCTGCAGGTTTACGCGCAGGCTCTGCGTTGGCCGAGCTAATGAATGAACCAGAGCTGAGCATCGAATACGCTGAGAAAGCACAAGCTGCGCTGGAAGAGTTAGAAGAGAGCCTGTGGGATGAGCAACAAGGTTACTACCACTTCTTCGTAACTCCAGTACAAGCTAAGCATCTCACTGGTGAAGGGCTCAATGAACTAAGAAACCTCGGCATAGCAGTTAGCGGTGATAGCATTGTTGATAAGAACCTGATCAACCAATACCTAAACCAACGCGACAACCTTGTTGTGAGTAAATTGGAAGAGCGTCGCAGTAAAAAGCGCACTCTCAAAGAAGTGGCTCCTGCCGCATTTACGGCGGAATTTGACGCTATTATTGAGCTGGATTCAGACAACAGCTTTGGTGATGCGCTTCTGGCCGACAGCTACCTTCAACTTATTGGTGAAAATGGTCTCTTCCTACAAGAGCGTGTGGCTCGTGCACTCGACTTTGTTTGCAAAACCAACTTCAAAGCAAACAGCCCGAAAGTCGGTGTAGCTAACATGACTTTAGCTGATGGCATGCCTCATCATGCGTTCCAAGCACAAGATGTGTGGATTGGTGTACAGTTCAGTGTTGCTACGGCACTCCAGCTTGCTGACAAACGAGATGACGCCGAGCAGCTCATGGATACTACCTATCGCGCACTTTACCAGTACGCTCGCATTCCATTTGCAGCCCCTGAAGGGTTCAATGCTTCCGTCGAGGTTCAACCTGCTTTGCTCATGTCTGAGCTTGGCTTAACACTTGAACAGGCACAACTTTGGATTGAAGCTTTGAAAGAAGAAGGCTGCCTATTAGCCGATGGGCGAGTTAGCCCAAATATGTGCCAAGATCTTGAAGACTTCCAAGTTCAGATGGGGCCAACGGTAGAGAAAGCGCTGACAGAGCAACTATTCTCATTGCTAAAAGCAACGGGACTGAAGTACACCGCGGGCCGTTACTTCCGACCAGGGATGATTTTCGCCTATGGTTATTAATCATTCAGTAACGGAATGCATATAAGCGTGCCTATTTAAACTCTGAGATCTCATTTTGAATCCCCCAAGCTTGCCTTGGGGGTGAGGAGTCCTCCACCCTTTATGTGAAGCCTCCCCAAATATAATAAATGGCTTCTACTCAGGAGTGCAGATAATGAAAAAGAAAAAAGCTCCGACGGTCTATGATGTTGCAAAGCTTGCTGGCGTCTCCCCTAGCACCGTCTCACGCTTCTTAAATCGGACGACTTACGTCTCTGATGAAAAAAGTGAAAAACTCGAACAAGCAATCAAAGAATTGGGTTACAAGCCGAATCAACATTCGACGACACACTCAAATCGCCGTTCAATGACAATTGGTGTGTTAATTCAACACCCTGATAGTCCTTTCACCAGTCGTATTCTTAACGATATGGAGAAAACCCTGATTGCTAAAGGTTATTCGCTAGTCATTGCTACCGGGCATTGGCAAAAAAACCTTGAACACCACGCGTTAGATTACCTCGCCAAAAGCAACGTCGATGGCGTGATTATTGTAACCGGTGATATCAAAGAAGATGCCATCGTTAAGTTCGCCAACAACATACCAGTCGTGGCTGTCGGTTATCAGATTGAAGCCGAAAACGTGCGTAGCATTAATATCGACAATACCCTTGGTGGCTATATTGCAACCTTGCATTTATTACAGCAAGGCCATGTCAATATTGCCCACATTAAAGGTCATTGCTCGCAACCCGATTCTGGCTGCCGCTTTGAAGGCTATAAAAAAGCGCTTGAAGAATCAGGAATCAAAGTCATGACAAAACTGGTCAAACAGGGTGACTTTAGTTGTGAGCTTGGCTACGAAAAAACCGTTGAGCTGATTGAGTCTAAGGTTCACTTCTCTGCGATTTTCGCTGCCAACGATCAAACGGGTTATGGCGCCATCAAAGCCCTGCACGACCATGGCTATCGTGTACCGGAAGATGTCTCGGTAGTGGGTTTTGATGACTTACCGACATCACAATACTTCACACCGGCTCTCACTACGTTACGCCAACCTGTAGAAGAGGTCGGTGTGGTGTGTGCTCACTCTATTCTCAACTTACTCAATGGTGAGAACCACGAGGCTCGCCTTCCCCCTATCGAGCTTATTGTTCGCCAGAGTACCAAGTCGCTCTATCGGAGTAGCCCCCGGCACAACACGTTAGAGCAACTCATCATGTCTTAAGTTTGATGAGTCACAAAATCAAAAAAGGGGTCAAAGCTTATGGCTTTGACCCCTTTTTCTATCAATCTAGCTTTTGTTATAGCAGTACAAGATACAGCATAAACAGCGCACACAGTGCATAAATGACTGGATGAACTTGTTTACCTTTGCCTGCAACGACCATAGAGAACGCGTAGCTAATAAAGCCCATTGCCATACCGTTCGCTGGCGAGAAGCTCAGTACCGTAAACATAATGGTAAAGAATGCTGCAATGCGAGACTCTTTTTGCTCCCAACTAATCTGACCTAGTCGACCGATCATATAGATACCCACAACAACCATTGCCGGTGCAACCATCGCTGCCGAGAAAATAGAGAAGATTGGGTAGAAGAAGAGTGATAGGAAAAACAGACCTGCTACCGTCACTGCAGCAAGACCAGTGCGAGCACCCTGTGCAGATGCAATACCTGACTCTGAGAACGCAGTAATAGAGGTTGTACCTAGAACAGAGCCGATCACTGTACCACCAGCATCTGCCACAAGCGCTGAGCGAGCATTTGGTACCTTGCCATCTTTATCGATGATACCGGCATCACGACCCACACCCACAATCGTACTTAACCCATCAAAGAAGTCGACGATCAGGAAGATAATCACAATAAACAGCAGATCAAATAGCTTCTCAGCCGTCAAACCAGAGAAGTTAAAGATCGCACCAAAGCTACCTGCGATGCTTGGTGGAGCCGTAACAATCGCTTCTGGAATTGGCGCGTTTGATGTTCCCATAAAGGCATCAGCAACCACCGTAAGCAAAATCGCCGAAACAAATGAGATAAAGGTCGCCAGTTTAATATCGCGAATCATACAGCCGAGTGCTATGAAGATACTGATGTAGGCAATGATCACCTGAGGGTTAGAAATATCCCCCATACTCACCAAAATAATCGGGTTTGAGACAATAATGCCCGCATTTTTCAAGCCAAGAAATGCGATAAACAAACCCAGTGAAACCGTAATTGCTAGCTTAAGGTCTTCAGGAATCGACTCAATCATCGCCTTACGGATCTTGGTCATCGACAGAATCAAGTAGATCACACCAGACAAGAAAATACCAAACAGCGCTTCATGCCAAACCAGTGCGACTGAACCACTCAGCAACATGCCTTTAAAAAAGCCATTCATGCTCATACCTGGTGCTAGCATCACCGGGTAGTTACCAAACAGACCCATGATTAACGTAGCTAAACCTGCAGCCAAAGCTGTAGCGGTAAAAATAGCACCACGATCCATTCCTGGAATATCCCCCAAAATGGCTGGGTTTACCGCCAGAATGTAGCTCATAGCAAGGAAGGTAATAAAACCTGCGTAGATTTCAGTACCAATGGTTGTCTTACGTTCAGACAGTTTGAATCTAGCTTCTAAAAAAGAAGGCGTGGTGGGCTTTGCAGCAGCTTCAAGACTCACGAGTAAACCTATAATGATCAAAGTGTAGGTAAATCGCGCTGTAAGATGCGGCTGCATTCAGGCTTGAGTTGTAGTCACCGAGATAGGCTCAGTGGTAGAAACGTCAGATCCCATTCATCCAACATATACAACGCGACAGAAATTAGGCGCGAATTTTAGCGATATAGAGCAAAAATTCAACGAATTTCGCGCAAAAACTACAAGAATGAAAAAACTTTAAAAACAAACCTTTGAAAAACAAGCAAACGTTTGCCGACATAGGTAAAGCAACACACATCCACCGGATAGAACAAAGATCACCATGAGGATCTTTTCTTGAGGTTTGACAAGGGTTTGTGCTACCCTTCGCGTCCATTTTTTAGCCTACTACTGCAATGGTTTAACCAGTAGATATGCTATCTTTAACGCTGTGACCCTAGGTCACGATACACCTTGACTTAACCAGAGTGAGAAGACTTCCATGGCAAAAGGTACTCTATATATTGTTTCGGCACCAAGTGGCGCAGGCAAATCGAGCCTAATTTCAGCAATGCTGGAAACCAATCCTACCTATGCAATGAAAGTATCGGTATCTCATACTACTCGTGGTATGCGTCCTGGTGAGCAAGATGGCGTCCACTACCACTTCGTACAAAAAGAGAGCTTCGAAGAGCTTATCGAGCAAGGCGCGTTTCTTGAGTACGCAGAAGTATTCGGCAATTACTACGGCACTTCACGTCCGTGGATTGAAGATAACCTAGATAAAGGTATTGATGTCTTTCTAGACATCGACTGGCAGGGCGCACGCCAAATCCGTGAGCAAATGCCTCTAGCAAAAAGTATCTTCATCCTGCCACCGTCCAATGGTGAGCTTGAGCGTCGCCTAAATGCGCGCGGTCAAGACAGTGAAGCGGTCATTGCAAAACGTATGGCTGAAGCGAAATCAGAAATCTCACACTACAATGAGTATGACTATGTCATTGTTAATGATGATTTTGATACTGCACTGATGGACTTTAAAGCCATCATTCGTGCAGAACGTTTGAAGCATGACAAGCAAGCAGCAAAATATAAAGGTATGTTAGACGCTCTATTATCTGAGTAAGTCTATATTTCCTCTAGCAAGATCCTTATGATGCTTGTATAATTTCTCGTCACACTAAATTTTAGTTAACTATTTTGGAGTTCTCATGGCACGCGTAACTGTTCAAGACGCTGTTGAAAAAGTTGGTAACCGTTTCGACTTAGTTCTTATTGCGGCTCGCCGCGCTCGTCAAATGCAAACTGGTGGTAAAGATGCACTAGTGCCAGAAGAGAATGATAAGACAACGGTTATCGCTCTACGCGAAATCGAAGAAGGTCTTATCACGAAAGAAGTTCTAGATGCACGTGAGCGTCAAGAACAACAAGAACAAGAAGCAGCTGAACTAGCAGCAGTAAGCAGCATTGCTCACAGCCGCTAATTCGACTCACTGAACCCTCTTATTCAGTAAGCACAACTAGTCGGGCCCATAATTTGTATCTATTCGATAGCCTCAAAGACGTTGCCCAAGAATACCTAACAGAGCCTCAAATTGAGGCTCTGCGTCAATCTTATGTGGTAGCGCGCGACGCCCATGAAGGGCAAACCCGCTCTAGCGGCGAACCATACATCATCCACCCTGTTGCTGTAGCTCGAATCTTGGCAGAAATGCGCCTTGATATCGAAACCCTACAAGCAGCACTTCTTCATGATGTTATTGAAGACTGTGATGTCACCAAGGAAGAACTTGAGGCACAATTTGGCAATGCCGTTGCTGAATTGGTCGATGGTGTTTCTAAGCTCGACAAGCTAAAATTCCGCGACAGAAAAGAAGCACAAGCAGAAAACTTTCGTAAGATGGTTTTGGCTATGGTGCAAGATATTCGCGTTATCCTCATCAAGCTGGCCGACCGCACGCACAATATGCGCACGCTTGGGGCACTTCGCCCTGACAAAAAACGCCGTATTGCACGTGAAACGCTTGAGATCTACTCTCCACTGGCACACCGCCTAGGTATCCACAATATTAAAACTGAGCTTGAAGAGCTTGGCTTTGAAGCGCTGTACCCAAATCGGTACCGTGTCCTCAAAGAAGTGGTGAAAACCGCTCGTGGTAACCGTAAAGAGATGATCCAGCGTATCCATAACGAAATTGAAGGTCGACTTGAAGAGTTTGGCGTTTCTGCTCGTGTTTTTGGTCGTGAAAAGAATCTGTTCTCCATCTACAACAAGATGAAAACCAAAGAGCAGCGCTTTCACACCATCATGGATATCTACGCTTTCCGTGTTGTAGTCGACAGTGCAGATGACTGCTATCGCGTTTTAGGTCAAGTCCATAGCTTGTACAAGCCTCGTCCTAGTCGCATGAAAGACTACATTGCGGTACCGAAAGCGAACGGCTATCAATCTCTACATACCTCAATGGTTGGCCCTCATGGTGTACCTGTTGAAGTACAAATTCGTACTGAAGACATGGATCAGATGGCGGATAAAGGTGTCGCAGCACATTGGTCATATAAAGACAAAGCAGAACGCTCTGGTACAACGGCACAAGTCAAAGCTCAGCGCTGGATGCAAAGCCTGCTTGAGCTGCAGCAAAGCGCCGGTAACTCGTTTGAGTTCATTGAAAACGTTAAATCTGATCTGTTTCCAGACGAGATTTATGTCTTCACACCAAAAGGCCGCATCGTTGAGCTACCACTAGGGGCTACTGCCGTAGACTTTGCTTACGCTGTACACACTGATGTCGGTAATTCATGTGTTGGTGCTCGTGTTGATCGCCACCCTTACCCGCTTAGCAAAGCACTAAAGAATGGTCAAACTGTTGAGATCATCAGTGCTCCGGGTGCGCGCCCGAATGCTGCGTGGCTAAACTACGTGGTGACTTCCCGCGCTCGTACCAAAATACGTCAAGTTCTCAAGACCATGCGCCGTGAAGAGTCAGTTACTCTTGGCCGTCGCCTACTCAATCATGCTCTCGGTCGACACTCTATCGATTCTATCTACCCTGATAATATCCAAGAAGTGCTCACTGATTTACGTCTAGACAACGTAGATGACTTGCTTGCAGCCATTGGTTTGGGTGAACTGATGAGTATCGTCATTGCTCGTCGCCTGTTGGGCGATACAGATGAACTGACAACCACCAGCTCTATCCCATCGGATTCCAACAAGAAACTACCGATTCGTGGTGCTGAGGGTATACTGCTGACGTTTGCAAACTGCTGTCACCCGATTCCAGATGATCACATCATTGCGCATGTTTCACCGGGCCGTGGCCTGGTTGTACACCGAGAAACATGTCCAAATGTACGTGGCTACCAAAAAGAGCCTGACAAGTATATGGCTGTCGATTGGTCAGAAGAGTACGACCAAGAGTTTATCTCTGAGCTGCAAGTCGATATGCAAAACCGTCAAGGTGCTCTGGCTGAGCTGACTAACGTCATTTCTAAAACGGGTTCAAATATCCACGGCCTCTCAACAGAAGAGCGCGATGGTCGTTTGTATACCGTTACCGTGCTTCTGACCACGAAAGACCGTGTGCATCTAGCCGGCATCATGAAACGAATTCGTGTTATGCCAGATGCTCTTAGAGTTCGTCGTCGAAAACACTAACCTATTAAGAGCAGCTCATTCATCGAGCTGCTCTTTTCTTATCTACCCCGTTACACTACCTCAAGAACTATGAACCTAGAACGCTACAACAAAATTCAGCAAGTATTTAAGTCTCGTCAAACCGACATCACGGTATGCCTCGAGGAAGTACATAAACCCAACAATGTTTCCGCTGTAATTCGAACTGCTGATGCTACCGGGTTACACAAAATTCATGCGGTATGGCCAGATCCAAAGATGCGTACATTGAGCCACACTTCAGCGGGCGCGAGAAACTGGGTAGAAGTTGATACACATGAGAGCACCGCGGAAGCTATCCAGTGCCTTAAAGATCAGGGAATGCAAGTTCTGGTAACAAACCTGTCTGATACCGCGGTTGATTTTCGTGAAATCGACTACACCAAACCGACGGCAATTATCCTAGGCGGTGAAAAATTCGGAGCGTCAGAAGAAGCGAAAAAGCTGGCCGATCAAGACATCATCATCCCTATGATTGGCATGGTGCAATCACTGAATGTCTCAGTTGCTAGCGCTGTTATCCTTTATGAAGCGCAAAGACAACGCCAAGCTGCCGGTATGTACGACAAAGAACATAGCTCTGTACCTGCCGAAGATATCCACCGCACTCTATTTGAACGTGGTCACCCAGTATTGGCGAAAGTGGCTAAACGTAAAGGGCTCGCCTATCCACCACTCGATGAAGAAGGTCAGATTGTTGCTGACGAAGCGTGGTGGAAAGAGATGCAAAAAGGTAAGTAATTACTTACTTTACATCCAACCGCGTTCAGCAAAAGAGACCACTTCACCATCTCCTACCACGAAGTGGTCAAGGATGCGAATATCCACCAGCGATAAAGCATCGACTAAACGTCGGGTGATACGCCTATCCGCCTGACTAGGTTCAGCAACCCCCGAAGGATGGTTATGAGCCAAAATAAGAGCCGCAGCGTTGTGGTGAAGTGAACGCTTCACCACCTCTCTAGGATAGACACTGGCTGCGTCTATAGTCCCTTCAAACAAAACCTCATCAGAGATCACCCGATGCTGATTATCCAAAAACAGTACAAAAAAAGCTTCTCGACATCGATCTCGAAGCAAACTTGATAGATAGAGCTTTGTTTGGGTTGGGCTGCTCAATGCCTCTCCTCTCTCTAGCGTCTCAGCAAGGTAACGCTGCGTCATTTCCAATACCGCTTGAAGCTGCACATATTTGGCCTGGCCAAGTCCTTTATGTGAACAAAATTCGGCTTCATCAGCCGCAAATAGCGCTCTCAGTGAACCAAAGTCTTTCAACAACACATCAGCTAGAGTCAGTACATTCATACCTTGCGTTCCCGTCCTGAGAAAAATCGCCAACAACTCTGCATCAGTCAAAGCACCCGGGCCGTGGGACAATAACTTCTCTCTCGGCATCGACTCTTTGGGTAACTGCTTCAAAATACATTCTCTCATTCGTGCAAAGCCTTTAAGTTACTCACAGCGATAACAACTAGCAGGGGGAATGGAGCAAAGATGAGGATAAAAACACGCAACGATGTAAAATCACTGTCTTGCGAGTAAGTGCTTACTTGATATCGATCTCTTTACGAACTGTTGACTGAAACTAGGCACTTTGCTGACAAAAATGCTATCTTAGCGCGCAGAAAAACAAAGGAATTACTCAATATGTCGACTTTAGCTGGTAAAAAAATCCTGCTTGGTATTAGTGGTGGTATCGCGGCTTATAAATGTGCAGAGCTCACTCGACGACTCAGTGAGCGTGGTGCACAAGTACGCGTAGTGATGACCAACGCTGCCAAAGAATTCATTACACCATTGACCATGCAAGCCGTCTCTGGACATCCCGTTTCTGAAAGCCTGTTCGACCCAGCAGCAGAAGCTTCTATGGGGCATATTGAATTAGCAAAATGGGCAGACCTTGTTCTATTAGCACCCGCGACCGCCGATTTAATTGCGCGTATGGCTGCTGGTATGGGTAATGACCTGCTGACTACCTTAGTGCTCGCCACAGACGCGCCTGTTGCACTTGCGCCGGCTATGAATCAACAAATGTATGGCAATGTAGCGACACAAGAAAACCTAGCCACTCTGACACGCAGAGGCTTCAATATTTGGGGGCCAACTGCCGGTGAACAAGCTTGTGGCGATGTGGGTCCAGGACGAATGCTTGAACCCATGCAGTTAGTTGAGCACAGCAAGGCCTTCTTCGCCCCAAAGTCACTAAGCGGTAAGACAGTAACAATCACGGCTGGGCCAACTCGAGAAGCGATTGACCCAGTGCGCTACATCTCCAACCATAGCTCAGGAAAAATGGGCTTTGCGTTAGCTGATGCGGCAAAAGCATTAGGTGCAGAAGTAAACCTGATCGCGGGCCCTGTCTCACTAAATACACCTAATGGTGTCAATCGCATTAATGTTGAAAGTGCACAGCAAATGTTTGATGCATCTGCTCAGCAAGCAATCAGCTCAGACATATTTATTGGTTGCGCTGCCGTTGCTGACTACCGCCCAGAAACCATTGCTGGCAATAAGCTTAAGAAAGTGGACGGTCAGGACGATATGAATATTAAGATGGTGAAAAACCCTGACATCATTGCTCATGTTGCCAGCATCAGTCATAACCGACCATTTACAGTAGGCTTTGCCGCAGAGACACAAGACGTTGAAGCGTACGCAAAGAGTAAGCTGAAGCGCAAAAACCTCGATATGATATGTGCTAATGATGTCTCTATAGTCGGACAAGGGTTTAACAGTGATAACAACGCCATCACTGCATTCTGGCCTGATGGTAAGCAATCACTATCACTAGCAACTAAACAAGATATAGCACGACAGATCCTAACTCTGATCGCTGAAAAACTATAACCCTCATCAAGCAGTAAAAAGGAACGTTTGCATGGCTGGGACCAAAAAAAGCAATCGCAAAGAAGAAATACTCCAAGCACTAGCAGAGATGCTAGAGTCAACAGAGGGTGCCTCTCGTATTACAACCGCCAAATTGGCGAAACAAGTGGGTGTATCAGAAGCAGCTCTGTACCGCCACTTCCCAAGCAAAGCACGCATGTTTGAAGGGCTAATCGAATTTATTGAGGAGTCGTTAATGTCACGCATTAACCGAATCCTCGATGAAGAGAAAGACACGTTAAATCGAATACGCATGGTAATGCAGCTTATTCTTGCGTTTGCTGAACGTAACCCCGGTTTGACTCGCATTCTTTCAGGTCATGCTCTAATGTTTGAAAACGAACGCCTAAGAGAACGTATCAACCAGCTATTTGAACGTATTGAGACCTCTCTGCGCCAGATTCTCCGCGAGAGAAAGCTGCGCGAAGGTAAATCCTTCCCTGTCGATGAAAAGATCCTAGCTGCACAATTGCTAGGGCAAGTTGAAGGTAGTCTGAATCGCTTCGTTCGCTCTGATTTTAAATATTTGCCAACGGCTAACTTTGAAGAATACTGGTCCTTACTCAGTGCACAGATAAAGTAATACTATGGATAAAAGCAAATACGCAGCACCCAAATTCTCTCTATCACTACTACACCCCAAAAATTGGGGAGTTTGGCTAGGTTTTGGTTCATTAGCGATCATGGTTAATATTCTGCCTTATTCCTTGCTACTTAATCTTGGTAAGCGCTTAGGCCGTATTGGTATGCGCTATGGCAAGAAACGGGTTGCCGTAGCAAAGCGTAATCTCGATCTTGCATTCCCTGAGATGGATGAGCAGCAACGTGAGCAACTAGTCGTAGAGAACTTTGAGAACACAGGTTTAGCCCTAATCGAAACGGGTATCACTTGGTTCTGGCCGACTTGGCGCTTCAAGCGCTTACTTGTTGAAAAAGACATGTCGGCTGTAAGGGAGCATGCAGAGGCAGGAAAAGGGGTCTTACTATGCTGCGTCCATGCACTCAACCTTGAGATCACCGCACGAGCCTTTGCAGTATTAGGTGTGCCTGGCTACGGCGCTTTTCGTCCGCATAACAACCCTGCCTACAATTTTATTCAATACTGGGGAAGAACACACAACGGCAACAAGCTCATCGACCGTAAAGATGTGAAGTTCATGATTAAAATTCTGCGCCAAGGTGAAAGGTTGTTCTACCTACCGGACCACGACTACGGACGCAATAAATCCGAGTTCGTGCCGTTTTTTGCTGTAGAAGACGCCTGTACGACGACAGGAACAAGTATTCTGGCTTACACCAGTCATTGCGCAATTGTCCCAGGTTCGGGCTTTAGAAACGAGCACGGTAAGTATGAGATTATGGCCGATCAATCCATTGAGTCAGGCTACCCGCAAAAAGACATGAAAGCTGCCGCAGCCTACATGAACAAATATGTAGAGATGATCATCATGCGCGCGCCGGCGCAATGGATGTGGCTACATAAGCGCTTTAAAACCATGGCAGATGAAAAAGCCGAGAAAGGCAGTCGTTATCACTAAAAAGCAATAGAAATTAAAAAGGTATCCAAATGGATACCTTTTTTACATCAAATAAAGTGGCGAAATTAGATTCCGTACTCAGCGCGGTAGGCTTTAACCGCTTCTAGGTGCTCTGTGTTACCGCCCTTTTCTTCAAGGAAAGTAATTAGATCAGTCAGGCTTACAATAGAAATGACCGCACAACCAAAGTCACGCTCCACTTCTTGAATTGCCGATAGCTCACCTTTACCTTTCTCTTGACGGTCAATCGCAACCAATACACCAGCCAGGTCTGCACCATTCGCTTTGATGATCTCCATTGACTCACGAATCGCAGTGCCTGCAGTGATCACATCATCAACCAGCATAATACGACCTTCTAACGGGCTACCTACTAAGTTGCCACCTTCACCATGGTCTTTTGCTTCTTTACGGTTGAAACAGTATGGAGTGTCCGTATCGTGATGGTCAGCTAGGGCAACCGCTGTTGTTGTTGCAATTGGAATACCTTTGTATGCAGGGCCAAACAACACGTCATAATCGATACCTGAATCAGCCAGTGCCGCCGCGTAAAAACGACCTAGACGAGCAAGGTCACGACCAGTGTTAAACAAGCCAGCGTTAAAAAAGTATGGGCTTTTACGACCTGATTTCAGTGTAAACTCGCCAAACTTCAAAACTTCTTTCTCTAGTGCAAATTCAATAAACTCACGCTGGTATGCTTTCATTGGTGTCTCTCTATATAAAAGTGTTAGTGGGAGGAAAACTAACAGGTTTACTCAAACACTATGTCATCGCCTAAGCCATAACACAGACAAAAAAATAGCCCCCACAATGGGAGCTATAAAAACTAATCTGCCAGTGCAGCTTTCTGCACAGCAACAATTTCTGTAATGCCTTTCTTAGCTGAAGCTAACAAATCAAGAAGTTCTTCATGACTGAACGGTTCACCTTCGGCAGTACCTTGAATCTCAATCATCTTACCTTCTTCCGTCATAACGACGTTCATATCTGTGTCTGCTGCTGAGTCTTCAACGTACTCAAGATCACAAAGTACGTCTTCACCAAGGATACCAACAGACACTGCTGCAACGTGCCCCTTCATCGGGTTAGCTTTCAATTTGCCTTTATTCACTAGGTACTGAAACGCATCAGCCATCGCGACACTTGCACCAGAAATAGAAGCAGTACGCGTACCGCCATCAGCTTGAATCACATCACAATCAACAGTAATCATGATCTCACCCATCGCCCCTAGATCAACAACAGCGCGTAGACTGCGAGCAATCAGGCGTTGGATCTCCATCGTACGGCCACCTTGCTTACCGCTAGCCGCTTCACGACGAGTACGAGAATGAGTCGCACGTGGCAACATCCCATATTCAGCTGTCACCCAACCTTTGCCCTGGCCTTTTAACCAGCGAGGAACATTTTCCTCTACTGTCGCATTACAAAGAACCTTCGTGTTACCAAATTCAACTAACACAGAGCCTTCGGCATACGCCGTGTAGTTACGAGTAATCTTAATAGGACGAACTTGGTCTTTAGCACGATCGTTTGGACGCATAGACAATAACCTTATCAAGTGAGGTATGGGATTTGATTGGGGCAAGATTATAGCGGAAACAAGGATATTTCGCTAACAGATTAAAGAATATGCATCAGGAAACCGAGAAGCAACAAATCGAGTGTTAGGATGTGCTACTATTGCGCTGTAAATTTTCAAAATATTAGACAGGAAAATTCAATGATTTTTAGTATGACAGCCTACGCGCGTAAAGAAGTTAAAGGCGACTGGGGCACTGCAATTTGGGAAATTCGTAGTGTTAACCAACGCTACCTAGAGACCTATTTCCGCATGCCAGAACAATTCCGTGCACTTGAGCCTGTGCTACGTGAGCGCTTTCGTAAGCGTCTTGCTCGAGGTAAAGTTGAATGTGCTCTGCGTTTTGAAGCAAACCCTGCCGCAAAAGGTGAGCTAACCATCAACGAAAGTCTAGCAAAGCAAGTCGTCGATGCTGCAAACCAAATAATGACGATTACAGGTGAAAGCAGTCGTCTTAATCCTTTCCAAGTAATGCAGTGGCCTGGTGTTATGGAAACACCTGAGCAAGACATGGATGCAATTAATACGACATTGCTGAAAGCATTTGATGAAGCGCTAAGTGAGTTCATTGAAGCTCGAGGTCGTGAAGGTGAAAACATGAAAGCACTGATCGATCAACGCTTAGAAGCCATTACCTCGGAAGTCACCAAAGTTCGCGCTCGTATGCCAGAGATCCTTGAATGGCAACGTGAGCGTTTACTGGGTAAATTTGAAGACGCTAAAGTCGATTTAGATCCAACACGTGTAGAGCAAGAACTCATCTTACTAGCACAGAAATCTGATGTCGCTGAGGAATTAGACCGTCTTGATTCACACGTGAAAGAGGCGACAAACATCCTGAAGAAAGGTGGAGCTGTGGGTCGCCGTCTTGACTTTATGATGCAAGAGTTCAACCGTGAATCAAATACACTGGCGTCAAAGTCAATCAGTACTGATATCACCGCTTCTGGCGTTGAGCTTAAAGTTCTCATCGAACAAATGCGCGAACAGATCCAGAATATTGAATAAGTTGTCTACTTACTAATAGAAAGCCCCGAACTCTAGTCGGGGCTTTTTTATATCTAGTTGTCTACCGACATACCAACGGCACTTAAACGGTCTTTAAAATCATCCAAATTTTCGCCCTTGTATGTAGGATTGCCATTAAAGTAGCGAGGTTTCTCAGGCAGCATAGCATTCTTCAACTCTTTCTCCTGATCAGGGCTATCATGATAGACAGTTACACGATGTGGTATCTCTTGTTTAATCGTTGCCATCTTATTGTTCTCCTTTCAATCATGCTTAGGTAAGTACTTCAGTATGTAATCGGAAGAATTAAAAATAGCATCAAATACAAAATCAGAACCGTTCATGCTCACATTTTGTACACCAACCCAGAATTAGTACTTGTTTATTATCGAGTTTGAGATCAAGAGCAAGCTAGAAAGAGGGACAAAGACTCACCAAATATAGGTAAAAGACTAGTAGAGTGAAAATGTTCAAACGTAAAAAAGCCCTGCTATTTCTAGCAGGGCTTTCTAATAAGTGGCGGAGTGGACGGGACTCGAACCCGCGACCCCCGGCGTGACAGGCCGGTATTCTAACCAACTGAACTACCACTCCGCAGTGGTCTATTTAAAGTCTTATCTAAAACGTGCTTTAAACAGATAATGTTCAAAGCCTGGCGATGTCCTACTCTCACATGGGGAAGCCCCACACTACCATCGGCGCTATTGCGTTTCACTTCTGAGTTCGGCATGGAAATCAGGTGGGTCCACAATGCTATGGTCGCCAAGCAAATTCTGTTTTTCGTCTTCACTTTTTCTAAAAAAGTAAAAACAAAAAGTCTGGAAAGCTATATAAAAGTCATCAATACACATTCAAAGTTCTTAGCTTTGAGTCCATCAAAACCCCTTGGGTGTTGTATGGTTAAGCCTCACGGGCAATTAGTACAGGTTAGCTCAACGCCTCACAACGCTTACACACCCTGCCTATCAACGTTCTAGTCTCGAACAACCCTTTAGGACACTTAAAGTGCCAGGGAAGACTCATCTCAGGGCTCGCTTCCCGCTTAGATGCTTTCAGCGGTTATCGATTCCGAACTTAGCTACCGGGCAATGCCATTGGCATGACAACCCGAACACCAGAGGTTCGTCCACTCCGGTCCTCTCGTACTAGGAGCAGCCCCCTTCAATCTTCCAACGCCCACGGCAGATAGGGACCGAACTGTCTCACGACGTTCTAAACCCAGCTCGCGTACCACTTTAAATGGCGAACAGCCATACCCTTGGGACCGACTTCAGCCCCAGGATGTGATGAGCCGACATCGAGGTGCCAAACACCGCCGTCGATATGAACTCTTGGGCGGTATCAGCCTGTTATCCCCGGAGTACCTTTTATCCGTTGAGCGATGGCCCTTCCATACAGAACCACCGGATCACTATGACCTGCTTTCGCACCTGCTCGAATTGTCATTCTCGCAGTCAAGCGGGCTTATGCCATTGCACTAACCTCACGATGTCCAACCGTGATTAGCCCACCTTCGTGCTCCTCCGTTACTCTTTGGGAGGAGACCGCCCCAGTCAAACTACCCACCAGGCACTGTCCTCACCCCAGATAATGGGGCTAAGTTAGAACATCAAACATACAAGGGTGGTATTTCAAGGTCGGCTCCACTAATACTGGCGTACTAGTTTCAAAGCCTCCCACCTATCCTACACATGTAGGCTCAATGTTCAGTGCCAAGCTGTAGTAAAGGTTCACGGGGTCTTTCCGTCTAGCCGCGGGTACACTGCATCTTCACAGCGATTTCAATTTCACTGAGTCTCGGGTGGAGACAGCGTGGCCATCATTACGCCATTCGTGCAGGTCGGAACTTACCCGACAAGGAATTTCGCTACCTTAGGACCGTTATAGTTACGGCCGCCGTTTACCGGGGCTTCGATCAAGAGCTTCGACCTAAGTCTAACCCCATCAATTAACCTTCCGGCACCGGGCAGGCGTCACACCGTATACGTCATCTTACGATTTTGCACAGTGCTGTGTTTTTAATAAACAGTTGCAGCCACCTGGTATCTGCGACTCCCCATAGCTCCATCCGCAAGGGACTTCACCGCGAGGAGCGTACCTTCTCCCGAAGTTACGGTACCATTTTGCCTAGTTCCTTCACCCGAGTTCTCTCAAGCGCCTTGGTATTCTCTACCCGACCACCTGTGTCGGTTTGGGGTACGATTCCTTACAATCTGAAGCTTAGAGGCTTTTCCTGGAAGCATGGCATCAATGACTTCACTACCGTAGTAGCTCGACATCGTGTCTCAGCCTTAAAAAGAGCCGGATTTACCTAACTCTTAAGCCTACGCACTTGAACCTGGACAACCATCGCCAGGCCCACCTAGCCTTCTCCGTCCCCCCATCGCAATTGTAAGAAGTACGGGAATATTAACCCGTTTCCCATCGACTACGCCTTTCGGCCTCGCCTTAGGGGTCGACTTACCCTGCCCCGATTAACGTTGGACAGGAACCCTTGGTCTTCCGGCGAGGAGGTTTTTCACCCCCTTTATCGTTACTCATGTCAGCATTCGCACTTCTGATACCTCCAGCAGACCTTACAGTCCACCTTCAGCGGCTTACAGAACGCTCCCCTACCCAATGACTAAAAGTCATTGCCGCAGCTTCGGTGTATAGCTTAGCCCCGTTACATCTTCCGCGCAGGCCGACTCGACTAGTGAGCTATTACGCTTTCTTTAAATGATGGCTGCTTCTAAGCCAACATCCTAGCTGTCTAAGCCTTCCCACATCGTTTCCCACTTAGCTATACTTTGGGACCTTAGCTGGCGGTCTGGGTTGTTTCCCTCTCCACGACGGACGTTAGCACCCGCCGTGTGTCTCCCGGATAGTACTCACTGGTATTCGGAGTTTGCAAAGGGTTGGTAAGTCGGGATGACCCCCTAGCCTTAACAGTGCTCTACCCCCAGTGGTATTCGTCCGAGGCTCTACCTAAATAGATTTCGGGGAGAACCAGCTATCTCCAGGTTTGATTGGCCTTTCACCCCTAGCCACAAGTCATCCGCTAATTTTTCAACATTAGTCGGTTCGGTCCTCCAGTTGATGTTACTCAACCTTCAACCTGCCCATGGCTAGATCACCTGGTTTCGGGTCTATATCCAGCAACTCGACGCCCAGTTAAGACTCGATTTCTCTACGGCTCCCCTAGATGGTTAACCTTGCTACTGAATATAAGTCGCTGACCCATTATACAAAAGGTACGCAGTCACACCACGAAGGTGCTCCTACTGCTTGTACGTACACGGTTTCAGGTTCTATTTCACTCCCCTCACAGGGGTTCTTTTCGCCTTTCCCTCACGGTACTGGTTCACTATCGGTCAGTCAGTAGTATTTAGCCTTGGAGGATGGTCCCCCCATATTCAGACAGGATATCACGTGTCCCGCCCTACTCGATTTCACTGATGATGAGATGTCGACTACGGGGCTATCACCCTTTACTGCCACGCTTTCCAGCGTGTTCGTCTGTCTCACTAAAAGCTTAAGGGCTAGTCCAATTTCGCTCGCCGCTACTTTCGGAATCTCGGTTGATTTCTTTTCCTCGGGGTACTTAGATGTTTCAGTTCCCCCGGTTCGCCTCACTAACCTATGTATTCAGTTAGTGATAACACCTTATGGTGCTGGGTTTCCCCATTCAGGAATCTCAGACTCACAGGTTTTTACTACCTAATCTGAGCTTATCGCAAGTTAATACGCCTTTCATCGCCTCTGACTGCCAAGGCATCCACCGTGTACGCTTAGTCACTTAACCATACAACCCGAAGGAGTTTCGAGTTGTCGTTTAAACAACCAAAGTTGTCTGCAATTTTTATACATGATGCAGACTCGATTTTGCCGGACTCAAATATTAAGTATCTTTCGATACTTTCCAAGAACACTTGAATGTGTGTTGGTACCTAAAACCGTAGTTTTAGGATTTGAGAACTTTTAATTTGAATAACAACGCATCTCATAGAGATGGGGATTGTTGTTATTCGTCAGCTTTCCAAATTTTTAAAGAGCAAATTACTTCTCGTGAAGTAACCATTTTTAAGAGCACTTAAGGCTTTCTATTTCAAAAGAAATGCGCTTAAAGATGGTGGAGCTAAGCAGGATCGAACTGCTGACCTCCTGCGTGCAAGGCAGGCGCTCTCCCAGCTGAGCTATAGCCCCATCAGTGTGATGTCATTGCCAATTTCTTGGGAAGGAAATTGGTGGGTCTGAGTGGACTTGAACCACCGACCTCTCGCTTATCAGGCGAACGCTCTAACCACCTGAGCTACAGACCCGACATCGTCTCTTCAATTCTATAAACCATCAATCTGTGTGAACACTCATCGCAATAATCATCGTATAAGGAGGTGATCCAGCCCCAGGTTCCCCTAGGGCTACCTTGTTACGACTTCACCCCAGTCATGAACCACAAAGTGGTGAGCGTCCTCCCGAAGGTTAAACTACCCACTTCTTTTGCAGCCCACTCCCATGGTGTGACGGGCGGTGTGTACAAGGCCCGGGAACGTATTCACCGTAGCATTCTGATCTACGATTACTAGCGATTCCGACTTCATGGAGTCGAGTTGCAGACTCCAATCCGGACTACGACGCACTTTTTGGGATTCGCTCACTATCGCTAGCTTGCTGCCCTCTGTATGCGCCATTGTAGCACGTGTGTAGCCCTACTCGTAAGGGCCATGATGACTTGACGTCGTCCCCACCTTCCTCCGGTTTATCACCGGCAGTCTCCCTGGAGTTCCCGACATTACTCGCTGGCAAACAAGGATAAGGGTTGCGCTCGTTGCGGGACTTAACCCAACATTTCACAACACGAGCTGACGACAGCCATGCAGCACCTGTCTCAGAGTTCCCGAAGGCACCAAAGCATCTCTGCTAAGTTCTCTGGATGTCAAGAGTAGGTAAGGTTCTTCGCGTTGCATCGAATTAAACCACATGCTCCACCGCTTGTGCGGGCCCCCGTCAATTCATTTGAGTTTTAATCTTGCGACCGTACTCCCCAGGCGGTCTACTTAACGCGTTAGCTCCGAAAGCCACGGCTCAAGGCCACAACCTCCAAGTAGACATCGTTTACGGCGTGGACTACCAGGGTATCTAATCCTGTTTGCTCCCCACGCTTTCGCATCTGAGTGTCAGTATCTGTCCAGGGGGCCGCCTTCGCCACTGGTATTCCTTCAGATCTCTACGCATTTCACCGCTACACCTGAAATTCTACCCCCCTCTACAGTACTCTAGCTGACCAGTTTCAAATGCTGTTCCGAGGTTGAGCCCCGGGCTTTCACATCTGACTTAATCACCCACCTGCATGCGCTTTACGCCCAGTAATTCCGATTAACGCTCGCACCCTCCGTATTACCGCGGCTGCTGGCACGGAGTTAGCCGGTGCTTCTTCTGTCGCTAACGTCAAATAATGCAGCTATTAACTACACTACCTTCCTCACGACTGAAAGTGCTTTACAACCCGAAGGCCTTCTTCACACACGCGGCATGGCTGCATCAGGCTTGCGCCCATTGTGCAATATTCCCCACTGCTGCCTCCCGTAGGAGTCTGGACCGTGTCTCAGTTCCAGTGTGGCTGATCATCCTCTCAGACCAGCTAGGGATCGTCGCCTTGGTGAGCCTTTACCTCACCAACTAGCTAATCCCACCTGGGCTAATCTTGACGCGAGAGGCCCGAAGGTCCCCCTCTTTGGCCCGAAGGCATTATGCGGTATTAGCTATCGTTTCCAATAGTTATCCCCCACATCAAGGCATATTCCCAGGCATTACTCACCCGTCCGCCGCTCGACGCCCTTAACGTTCCCCGAAGGTTCAGTTAAGTCGTTTCCGCTCGACTTGCATGTGTTAGGCCTGCCGCCAGCGTTCAATCTGAGCCATGATCAAACTCTTCAATTTAAGATTTTGATGTCCATAAGGACTGACTCAATGAATACTGACTTCAAAACTCATTCTCACTCGAAAGTAAGAAGTAATTTTAAAGCTATTATCGTTCCAACAGAACGATAATGAATTGACTGTGCTGATACCGAAGTATCAATTGGTCACTCAGTTCATTGATAGTCATTGATTCCGAAGAATCAGTTTTTTGATTTTACTTTTTATAAAAAAGTGAAAACCAAAAGTGGATTATCATCAACGAGTGCCCACACAGATTGATAGGTTTATATTTTTAAAGAGCTTTCCAACTTCCGTTGCGCTTAGCGCCTCGTCGTTGGGGATGCGTATAATACGCTTTCCGTTTAGTGAGTCAAGAAGTTTTTAAACTTTCTTTTCTCACCTCCTTCACGCTGTGTGACTTTCGTCTCACTCCGTGTCGGTGAGGCGGCATTATAGGGAGACTTGAGATGATGACAACCCTTTTTTCGAAGTTTTTTTGTTTTTTCTCTTCAAGTGCTCAGTTCTTCACCAAAAGCGCATTTTTTGAATAAAATTTCAACATTTGAGTTAAGTCACATCAATTGATTGGAAAATGGAGCTATGAAAACGTAATATCGAAATGTTTAATTTCTGTTTTAATTGTTTGTTTTATTAACGAAGTAAATCAATTATGAATTCAAATAAGTTCTATTATTCGCTGATCGCTATCGCTATTGTCGGTGGAATCGCTTTTAGCATGATTCCAATCACGCCTAGCCTTGCCTTTCTAATTGGTGTTTTTGTTACTGCGCTGCTTGTTAACTTTGCTGGTCCTTCTACAAGTGCAGTCAACGAAAGCGATGATGATGACATTAATACCACGACTCTTTACGTGGGCAACTTACCGTATAAAGCTAACGAAGGTCACGTTCGAGATCTCTTTGCTGAGTATGGCAATGTAGTTAATGTACGCTTAATGAAAGATAAGCGTACGAGGAAACGCCGAGGGTTTGGTTTTGTTGTTGTTGACTCTGCTAGTGCAGATTCAATGATAGAGGAACTAAACGAGTACGTTTATATGGAAAGGACGTTGAAAGTACGTATTGCCAACGAGCCTAAATCTCAAGTGGAGAGCTCTGAATAGCATTGAACCCCCACTTAGCTAACGTTTTCTCTAGTGCACCTTGCTCATAAGGAACTGCACTAGAGAATATCTCTCTTTTACCTTGTACACCTTCCGCTGGCATGCCAAGAATCTCTTTTACTCGCCTTGCTATTGCTTCACCTGAATCCACCAGCCTAATTTGATCACCTAGTACTCGCTGTATCTCTTCTTTCAGTAAAGGGAAATGAGTACAGCCAAGTACAGCAACATCAACCTTGCTTTTGATCGGTAATAACAGTTGCTCTAACTCAATGAGATCGACAGCCTGTGAGCGAAGCTTGCTCTCTGCCATTTCAACTAAACGTGTTGAACCTAAAAGCTCAACGGGTTTGTTCTGGGCAAAGTCTCTAATCAAGTCATGGGTATAAGCTCTTGTCACCGTAGCAGGGGTGGCAATCAAACCAATCGCTTTATGGGCCACAGTTGATGCAGGCTTGATTGCCGGAACAACACCAACAACCGGAATACTTAAGCTTTCTCTTAATGCAGGTAAGACAATTGTGCTTGCTGTATTACAAGCTATCACGACAACATCAATTTTATGCTTGTGTGTAAACTGCTCTATCAATGCGGTTGCTCGTTTGACTAACACATCATGAGCAAGCTCACCGTATGGGTACGCCTCATTGTCGAATAAGTAATAGTAGTTAATCTGCGGGAGCAACGTTTGGATTTCATCAAAGACGGACAGACCACCGACACCAGAGTCGAATATCAGAACTGAAGGGATTGTTTGGTCTGCCACGATGAATTACCTACTTTATGAAACATCGCGATAATAGCGACTGCTAAAAATTAAGCAATATACTTGTATCTCTGATATTGGAACCGACCGTCATTTTCCTGGTGAGACAATTGGATTTGAAGAGGGCGTTTGAAAGCAGGGCTATTCGTTACGAGTGTGTGAAACTCTCCGTCTTCGCCACAAGGGTCTACACCATTAGGAAGAGTGGCAATTAACTGTTTGTTATACGCGAGCCCACAATACTCTGCTGTCAATTGAGTTGTATCTACTGTCGTGATGGTTGTCTCGATACCACTTTGGATGATTTCATTCGCTAGTTTGATGGTACATGCTCCAAGTAGTGGCAATACGCACTCCCAACCCTGTGGTTCTATATAGCTTTTTCGGTACTCGGCAATGCCATTACAATACATATCTCCAAAAGCTACAGCGTCTATTGCGAGGCCACTCTCTTTGAGCGCGGTCACTATCGTCGTTTGATATACCTCATTTGAGGGAAATGTTTCATTCAATGGTATAAGGACTAACGGTAAACCAATGGCGCTTGCCTGTGCTTTAACGACATCTATTGGTGTAGCTTGAAACGGGACAGCATCTTCTACATAGGTCGTGAATAGACCTACTACATTGTAGTGTTGATCAGCTAAGAGTCTCTGGAGCGTCAGTGTTGAATCCTTCCCTGATGACCAGCTTATGATTACGTTTTTCATTGTTATCTCATGAAAAAACCGCCCAAGGGCGGTTTAAATTAACTTAAAAATCGATCTTTGCAGAGACAAAATATGCTCGCTCTGGAGCCTTGTACCCCTTAGCCAACTCATATTCTTCATTAAACAAGTTATCTACTCGAGCTCGTAAGACCATATTCTGAGCAATCCAATATCCCACAGAGACATCCCACAAACTAGTCGATGGGATATAGTCATCACTTGAAGGGGTCTCCGATGGTAAATCCAGACGCTCACCCGTATACGTGTAAGTAGAGCTCACTTCAAAATCCCCTAGGCTTGCAAATGCAATCCACTTGTAATTTTCTTTTGCTCTACGGGCTAACTGGACATCATTGTCATCTTTATGATCTTTGTATTCTGCCACTACGGTGTGATTAACTGGCCCAGTATCGAAGTTAACGTCAAATTCAATCCCTTTAATCCGTGCGTCTACATTATCCGAGTACCAGTTGTTCGCTGAATCTCTGTACCAGATAATTAGATTGTCTACTTGGTTATCGTAGATTGAAACATTCCAACTCGCCAAGCTGTAATGACCACTTACTCCCACCTCAATATTCTCTGACTCTTCCGGTTTGAGATCGGGTGTGGTAGTTAAATCAGAGTAGGTTGGTGCTTTAAAAGCCGTACCATAGCTTGCTCTAACTCTATGCGACTCATCAATTTGATAACCACCAGCAATAGACCAAGTCGTATAATCATCATATTCATCATGTTCATCGAATCGAGCATTAGCTTCCAATGTTAGTCTGTTGAAAGTCGCCAATGATGTAGCATAGATGCCTTTTGTATCTCTGCTTTCCCCTGCGAGAACATGAGGGCTCCCATAGTTTTTTGCTCCATCTTTGAGCTTTTCTCTTCGACCATCTACTCCAGCACCCAATGCTAGCTCATCATTCAACTGGTAGAGATTTGCCCATTGAATTTGGGTGAGCTCGATTTCAGCTTTAGTACTCGCATTATCGTAGCCCTCTGATTGTGAATAGTCTGTTTTCTCAGTTTGCTGATAGTTTATTGTAAACTTAGATAGGTAATCGTCTTTGTTGTAATCCAACTGCCCCGTAAAACTCTGGTTTTCAGAATATCCATGCATAAGGCCCCATGAATCATAGTCAGTCAAACTTTCCATCCAAAGCGCGGAAACGTAACCCTTCCAGTTTGGACCAAACTCATGCTCATACCCAACGAGCATATTTTTATTCTCATAGCCGTAGTCAATATTCGTTGCTGGTACCTTGATATCGTAGCCCTTCGTCGACTCATATCCAGCACCGACTTGAAAGTGCCCATCGTCACTCACATCAGCTTTTGCAGCTATATTAGCTTTCTTGCTACTGTTACTCCCAACTCCAACTTCAACACTCTTAGCCTCATCGCCTCGCTGAGAGCGAGTTATAATATTGATGACCCCACCAATAGCATCTGATCCGTAGATCGCAGCACCAGGACCTCGCATCACCTCGAGTCTTTCAACTAAACCTACTGGTACGTGATTAATTGCCACTCCCCCCGCGGAGGAGTTGATACGGACACCATCAATCAATATCAATACGTGATCACTATTGGTCCCCCTAAGGAAAATAGAGGCATTTTGTCCACGACCTCCATTCTGCGCAATTTCAACCCCTGGCAATCTGCGCAACACTTCTGTGATTGAATTTGCTTGATATGCTTCAATCTCGTCACGAGTGACTACAGAGATGGGCGCCAGCGTTGTGGCTTGTGATTGCTCAAAACGGTTGGCCGTCACTACCATCGTTTCATCAACGGTAACTTCTTGAGCATGTATAGAATGGGCGTGAGAAAGCAGCGATGCCACTGCCACCGCTAAAATAGACTTGTTCATTATTGTTTCCTAAATCGCGAAAATCCTACTAAGCAATGTTTGCTTAGCCGCTGGCAGGTATTCGGACTCAAGAGCTAAAGCCTACTGCCCCGACTTCCCGTTTTTATCCTAAAAACAGTGTCTATTGGGGGGTCGTTCTCTTATACCGCTGCGCGTCAGTTCTGGACTCTCACCAGATTCCCTTTTCAGGCTTTTATAAATAGAAGCCACCAGCTTGCAGGCATGGTATTGCGCAACTAATAGAATGTCTAGATAAGATAGGAATAATCTATATCTGTCATGAGCTAAACTACCTATGGTAGCCAGAGTAGGATTATTTTACTGATAGGCTGGACATCATAGTGGGATTGAATAAAATCTGCGCTCTCTTTGAAAAATGCACCGATAAGGTAATGCTATGGCTTCTCTTGATGTAAACCCACAAACCTACCAGCAGCAATTGGCTGACAAAGTCACACGTCTCACTGATATGTTCACTGACTTTGGAACTCCAGAGCTGGAAGTGTTTGAATCACCAGAGCAGCATTACCGCATGCGTGCAGAGTTCCGCGTATGGCATGACGGCGATGATATTTATTACATCATGTTTAACCAAGAGACGCGTGAAAAGTACCGTGTTGATCAATTCCCGACGGCAAGTCGTCTAATCAATGATTTGATGCCTCTCTTAATGGAAGCCATGAAAGGGAATGACACATTACGTCGTAAGCTATTCCAAGTGGATTTCCTGTCTACGCTAAGCGGCGAGATCCTAGTTTCTTTGCTCTACCATCGCCAACTTGATGAAGCTTGGATTGAAGAAGCGAAAGCTCTAAAGCAACGTTTGAATGACGAAGGCTTCAACTTGAACCTGATTGGCCGTGCTCGCAAAATGAAGATTGTATTGGACCGAGACTACGTAATTGAAAAGCTCAACGTTAATGGTGACACCTACATCTACCAACAAGTAGAAAATAGCTTCACGCAGCCAAACGGTAAAGTTGCTGAGAAGATGTTGGAGTGGGCAGTAGATTGTACTCAACACAGTCAAGGTGACCTGCTAGAGCTGTACTGTGGTAATGGCAACTTCTCTCTTGCACTTGCTCAAAACTTCGAGCGAGTATTGGCGACTGAATTAGCTAAGCCTTCTGTTGAGTCTGCGCAATACAATATCGCAGCGAATAACATCGAAAATGTGCGAATTATCCGAATGTCTGCCGAAGAGTTTACTGAGGCAATGGAAGGTAAACGAGAGTTCCGCCGCTTGAAAGATGCTGGCGTTGATCTTAAGAGTTATAACTGCAACACAATCTTCGTTGATCCACCGCGTGCGGGTATGGATGACGATACTTGTCGCATGGTTCAGGGCTATGAGCGCATCCTGTATATCTCTTGTAACCCAGAAACCCTTAAACAGAACCTAGAGATTCTTGGTGAAACGCACAAAATCACTCGTTTCGCTTTATTCGACCAGTTCCCATACACCCACCACATGGAAGCGGGTGTGATGCTAGAGCGCATAAAATAAAGGATTAACCACCATTTCACAATTGAGTTAACGACTCTGGGTACGGCTTGGGGTACGGGAGGGGGCACAGACCAGTGACAACTTTCTATTCCCCCTACTATTACTGATTCTCAAGCATACCAACAGACCGTTCTCTTATACTCCTTCTTTTTCCAACTCTTATATGAGCTATATCTCTTCATATGTAATCTAAGCCACTTGCTCTTACGCGTGTGTATAGATATGCCTGTAGTAATTCGTGTCACAAGGAGAGGCCGCATTAATAGCCAAAACCGAAAGTTCAAACTGTTCAAACCTACAGCCCTCGGTAGACCTGCAGAGCTAATTGCTAAGCCGGGAATCAAGAGTCTAAATAGGTACACTCCTGTAGGAAAAAAATACCCCACGCCAGAAGGTAAACTTACGGTTGTTGGTGATAATGGTTTAACAAGTAGTAAAAAGAAATTGGGGCTTGTCTGCGATCGTTGCCACCAAGATCCAGACTTATTTCAGGACCTTTTCTATTGCACCAAGTCTAACCTTGACAACAACAAGGTGCCATGCGCGTGTTGTGGCCAGTTTAACTGGACCGAAGCTCAATACATTTTATTGATAAAAAGAGAAATTGAACTGCGTGGACCAGATTGTCATTATCAATTTCGAGCGTTTGATGGTGGAACCATCAATTCAGATATCATGGTATCGTTTATTAATCGCAATAACGGAGAGATTGTTAAATGCAACGACGGTAGTGTTTGGTGGTGCTTGATTGACAATTTTTTGGGGGGCCAGTGGGATCCTGTGACTGCAAAAATCAGGACTTCAGAAAAAACACGTATTGACGATGAGACACTGACACAAAAATTCATTGAAAACGGCGCCCTGTTACCCGGAGGTAGGGTTAAGCGTATCTTGGAAAAAGAGATTGAGGGCCAAGATGCCTATTTCTTTGTCGAAGTCACATGCCCTACCTGTGAATGTGATGAATTTGTTCAGGCCAACGTTGGACCAGCAATATTCCGGTCTCGGTTGAGTAATATGAGTGAGGGGAAAAAGCCTTGCAGGTGTTCAAACGACTACAATTACTCGCAAAAAGAACGGGAGTATATGGTCAAAAAACGTTTGAAAAAGCTAGAAGGAGAATGGTGTGGCTGGGAGGCTTATACTGGAAACGCCAATAGTAGCACTTTTAATTGGATATGCAGAAAGAAGCACACCTGCAATACTAACCTTAGCGCATTCTTGAATATGGCAGTGAGCTGCTCCAAGTGCAGTGAGCTTCAACAGGCCAGTCGTGGGTTCGGCTATGGGTATATCCCCGGCAGAGAGCTAGAGCCCGATAATGTCTATCTAAAATTGTACCGACAAAAGAAAACTAATGTTCTCTTCGTTAAAGTGGGAAGGGCGTTTGATGAGGAATTTCGCGAAAAGTGCTATGCCAGGGACTTTTGTGCTGAGTTAATCGACACACTATGGTCTGCGCAAGCTCTTCACCGGGACTGCTACGATATTGAGCAGGCTATCATTAATAAATTTGAAAACTTCCGTCCTACTCTGCCGAACATCAAAAAAAGTAGAGAAACGTTTATCAGCACCATCAGTGGTGAACTTGTCCGCTATGCTATCAAACAGACTGAAAAGTTGAATCGAAAATAAAACAATAGCTATTCGATGGTCCAACTACTCTCCCGGCTTGCAGTTTTTTGCAGAAAAACAATATTCACTGCAAGCTTAAGTAGTACGGTTAATTTATTTTCAGTAAAGACGGGATACAGGGTAGTCTCCACACACAAGCTTTACTGCTATCTATCAAAATTACTTCTCAGGTATAAGGCTTGATGGATTATCACAATTAAGAAGCATAACCTCGGCTGAGCACGCTTCGTATTCCTCTTTTCTGAGCAACTTATGTTCATCAAGCTCTATTATGTGTGCTTTCGATGCAAAAACATCTAAAGCAGAGTTTTCCATACCACACATAATAATTTGAGAAGTCTTCGGAACGTTTTCCATAATCACCTCTACCACTTTTTCATACCTATGCACCGCCTGCTCTTGCTGATTAGGTGTATCAACTATAAATGGAGCAGTTATACAATTCTGGGCAAACTCACTTTGCCTTAAGATAGCTATTTGGTATGCAAGTAATCCGCGAGTTCCTTCCGCAGCTCCCCCTCCCATTAGCTTGTTATAGTCTGTCGGATGCTTCACTTTACTGAGATTTAAACCCTCTGCACCAAGAACTTTTATGTTCTCTATCAGGTTCCCTACAAAAAACTCTCCCAACGTTTTGCGAGTTACGTTAGGCAATAGTTTTCTCTGGTCTTTCTTCAGGTCTTTCTGGCTTTGTTCTGCCTTAGTTGACACCTCTAGGTGACTCTCCTTGGTTCGAACCACGTTATTAGTTACATTACTCTGGGCAATACGCCCTAGTACACATGCAAATGCTGCCCCTTCGGCTTCTTCCTTGGCCTCTGAAACGATATATTTTTGGTTGATTCTAGCTACTTCTTCTCTGACCCCTTCAAGGTCAGAGTTGATAGAATTAAGCGTGTTCTTTTTATCAGCAATCTCATTTCTAATTGATTGTGCTTGCTCCTGCATCACGGTTTTATCAGCAAGTAACACCGCTCGACTAGCTAATGAATTATCATGCCGGACCCCACATAACGGGCACTCCAATACATCCCCTGTTACAGACTCTACGGCGAAAGCATAGTCCTGTTCTAACTCGTTGATGGAGCTATCAGCCAACTCTAGTTGCTTTTCAAGTTCATATAACTCCGCTTTAGTTTCCGCCTGTGCTTCAAACAATCTAACTTGCACCGAAACAAATTGACCAAGCTCATCTTGGATTTCGGTTTGGACAGCATCAAATTGCTCTTCACTAACAGCAACAGAGGTATTAGATTTAACCTCATCTAATACTTCAATTGCAGAGTCAATCCGCTGAATTTGACGATTGGCTTCGTTTACGATTTTCTTCTGCTCGCAAATACTTTCTTCAATTTCGAAGTGCTCGGAACCAATATAGCCAGAGTGATACTTAACTACTGTTGGTTTCCACTTACTATATTGCCCCAGCTTTTCAAATGACGCCCATGGCTCACTCCAGCTTTTTAACTGATCAATATAAAATGGGAGAAAATAGAAGGCTGGTGGCGGAACTTGTAGCTCAGTATCATCATTACGGTTGTGTAGTTTGAGCTTGAATCCGACGAGCTTCGCAAATGCTTCTGAGTACGCACCACTCACGCCATCAAACTTTTTACCATTGAGTACCATTGTGTTCTGATAGCGCGTGACATAATGGCTTTTTCCATTAATTTCGAAGTATAGCAGTGCCTTTACATCATGCGACTTCCACTCACCGTCGAAGGCGGGCTCACAACCAAAGGCCCAAAGAATGCTCTTAACTAGTGTAGACTTACCTATACTGTTATCTTTTCCGGTAACGAGATTCAAGCGATTCGGGAAGTCGAACTGATTCGCAAGTCTTTTCGTATCTGACACCAGAACTAACCGTCTGAATTGCAAGCCTTTCATGTTTTCTTTTCCTCAAGTTTCTAATCAATAACTTATAGTTCTGGTTCATGTTCAGTCCTTTAGATAAAGGTAAAGTACTTCTGTCATAATCTCAGTATCATCATTGAAAGTCTCTGCAGGGAGGTCACTTTTAAGCTTTGATATCTGCTTTTCAAAACCATCCTTCAACGTACTGTGTTTTTCTGGATCGATAGAATCAATACAATCCTCAATCATCTTCATCCTATTTAGTTCGAACGCACTTAGCATACCTGTTCTCTGGATTAACAGCTTTTCTATCCTTCTACGATATCCCTTAAAAGTTGAGAAACTCCAACACAGCTCATCTCTCAAGCTGCTCAAGTCATCGATCATACGGTCAGTAGAAGAATGTTTCGTGTTCACCGCTATTACGTCTTTAACAGTATATGAAGTTAGTGATTTCTCATCGACCAACCTCTCCCAGTCTGGAAAGTCATATTTCACTATCCCTTTCCTGTGGATCTCATCGATAATAGCTCTATAAATGGATACTGCATTACAAAAACCATTAGGAAACAGCGAGTCGACGAGATCAGCAAATTTAGTGATTACGTACTCTCGTTGATTAGCTATTTGTATTGTTGGAATAATGAACTTGAGGTTGCTAGGGATTTGACTTGAACCCAACTCCAAATCGAGCTTGTCAGCCAGCTCTCTTGTACAAGTTTCTGATAAGTCACCAACGGAAATTATATCGAGCTTTAACTCATTGTTTTCTTGATCCAAATTGAAGCCGTTAGAAGCAACCAAACCGATTTCGGTTATTCTGCTTTCATATTGTGTACCAACACAAGAGCTAAGCAACTTTCCTAGGACCGAATTTTTCTTACTACTTTTTCCGGACTCTTGCTTCGTCAGACTATTTAGCGTGTACTGGGCCCCTGTCTTATTTTTTACTTGGTAAAAATCAAAGTTGGCACGTCTACCATCTAAAGAGTCAGCAATGACTACATCTTCGTGGTACTCAATTAACAACGCATAGTCTTCTTGCTTTTGATGTTTTTGAATAATCTTGCATAAAGCCCAGTGAAACTGAAATTCGTATTTCGCAAAGGTCTCAGCTCCTGAGGTTTCCCTTTGTGGCTCATTTAAAATGTTATCAACCATGTACCCCAACCATTACACAGGTAACTCAACCCTTATTTTGCAGTATATGCTACCACAGGCACAGGTGGTGTAATCTTTGGCCATATGATTAATTTGAGTTTAGTCAGATATTTATCTTGTGATATGAAATGCTCTATCGTCAGATCAAGTCAAAGGTTCTGATACATGCTTGATAGAAATTAACTTTCGCCAAAATAACTCACGGCCACTGATGCTCTAATTTTTAGCTGAAAACTGGAGGGCTGGCATAAGGAACATTAAGTTTTGTACAGTAAGACATAAAAGTCTAATCATTGAGTTTTCATTGCTGACTTGTTGAACCTACGCCATGTAGAAATCGACACGTTAGCCAGCTTGCACGCTTGTATTTGAGATAGTTTGTTTTCATCTATCAGCTTGTTGGCTCTCAAGCACTTATCAACTGTTTCTTGAGTTTGTTGCTTCCCTCTGAACTTGTCCTTGTTCTGTGCAATACCCTCAGCTTGACGACGACGACGGTCTTCATAGTCCTTTGATGCCATTGCAGCAAGGATATCAAGCATCATGCTATTGATGCCCTTCAATACGGCCTTCATAACGTCGTTGGTAAGCTCATCTGATACTGGTGACAACACCTGATAACTGGTTGGTAGGTCGATGGCGACTACTTGAACACCGTGAGATTTGAGCTTGTCCTTTAGCTTCTCCCAATCCTCGGTTGTCATGCGAGTGAGGCGATCTACCTGCTCTACCAATATCACATCACCATCCTCAGACTCATCAATGAGCTTGTTTAACTCTGGGCGGTCATATTTGCGACCACTTTCGTTTTCTACATAGAACTGGTAGATAACCTGATTATGTGAATGAGCAAAATCTGTAACGTACTGTTTGGCGCGTTCAGCGTTTTGTTCATCTGTAGATGCTCGTAGGTAAGCTCTTAGCTTCATTGAACACTCCATGGTTCTTTTAGATACTTATAAGAAGTATAGTTCTTTAAGGTTATGAAACCAGCCATAAGAACTAGGATGGTTCATAGTTATTTTGAATAGACTTATATGACACACAACCACCAGCAAAGATCACAACAACTAACGCCTGCCCAAAAACATACCCGCACCAAATACGCGGATGCTCAGGGGGGTAGTGTTCCAAACCTTATTGAAACTTGCTTACTTTGTGTGCTGGTGGAGTGGCCTCTTGATAAAATTGCGCAGTAGACAAAAGTCCATCATTCAAAGTGCGCACTGTGTTGATCTTTTGTGCTGAAAGATGCCTCAAAGATTGTGTTCTCACTGCGCAATTAAAGCGTGCACAAAAGAGACTCACTCCGTTACCTTTCGTTAACGCAACGGTAACACTGGTGAGTCGATTGATCTTTTTTCACCGAATCGATTTTGGCTATAAATTGCTGGTTAGTTGTTATAACTTACGAGCTAACTGACTAGCACCATATCTTCTCATCACAGCACTTTTCGGTGCTTTGGTATCTTTCTTCGCTAGGTAGCCTATCCTATGGACAGCTGCAACTTGACTCTCCTGATCGGAACGACCAGCAACAAAATACGCGTTCCCTTCAGGGAAAGTAACGTGATGTCCCCCAAGAGACTTCCAGATCTTGGTCGCAGCCTTAATCGTATACCTTGAATTATTTGCCTTACTCTCGTTAAGCATGACTGCCACGTGATAGTGCGGGAACTCAGCTGTCACTGTCTGCTCTCTAGCCCACACATATCCGACATCACATTCATAATGTATTTTTAGCTCTCTGACCAACCTAGCGAGAAACTCAGACAGAAACTGGTTTGACTTGGGGTTGATTTTTAGCTGAAGATCGAATCTAATCACCAGCACTTCAGAATATCTATCCAGCATCGCTAGAAGTTGGTCAATGATTCTCTCTAGGTTCTTCTTTATCACACCTTCTGGATATTTAGAGTACCGCCAAACACTCCCAGCATATCGAATCAACTTCACGGGAACCCTAGCCCCTGAGCGGGGTATATTATTAATTACCTGCTTAACCATTACGATTTAGATGCCCCGGAGCCTATACAGTATAAGGGCTTGCTCAATTTTCTAATCCTTTCACGCTTATACAATTACCTACTGGGTTAGTAACCGTGTTCTATGATGTTTCAGGTTGAAGCAAAAGAAAGGGGCAGTTGCCTGCCCCATCTTTAAGTCCAAGAAAAAACGTTCGTTTAAAAAACTACCTTTAACCAGTCAGGTAGCTCCGCCACCAGCCAAACGTGCTTACCAAAGTCATCGCCATATGGCTCTGGAAACTGTTTTTTGGCAATCCACTTCCTTATGGTGCTGGCTGTAACGCCAATGGCATGGGTAAGGTCACTTAGATAAACATAAGCATCTATGGTGCTCTCAAACCCAACAGCATGAGCTCGACAGGGGTCAAACACGGATATCACTCCATTCTTGCCCACTTGCTCTGCATTCCATCCAGTCAGTGACGTCGGAGAGCAAATACCCAATTAAGCGCTCACTAATCTTGACTCTTTTTGGAAACGTCCCTGCCTTTTCCATCCGCCATACGGTTGTCCGAGAGATGCCAGTCATAGCAGCACGCTCTTTTTCTCTGATGTATCGGTTGTTAATAAACTTTGATTTGTTTTCCATGAAACGGCTCCAAATGTCTAATTCAGTAAAATTTTTCGTTTGGAGTGAGAGAGAAGGAAATCCTATTTGGTGGTTTAGTATGTTTCAAATGGTTTTGGGCGTGGATGTTTGGCAGCGTGATCTTACTTACAGATTTATCAGTAGCAGATCAGGGGCAGTTCCCAAACCGTTGGTTTTTTGGAACCATGCTGTAACTTAAACTCTACGTGCGGACAGCAACACCACAACATAAAACCAATTAAGGTGACGCTAACGCAGCCTTCTTTGATGACAGAGGAACTACGTTTACCATAGCCAACTCATCTAGCTTACTCCCCCAGCTCTGCATTACTGACAATTGTTCATCGAAGTAATCATGGTGGTTGTACACTCGCAGCATAGCTGGAAGCTGGTGGCCTACGGCTTTTTCTATTGCAACAATACTGAGCCCCATTTCACTACATCGACTAATAAAAGTACGACGCAAGTCATGTGGAGAAAACCGCTCAAGATCTTCTGGAAGATTGCGTTTGATGAGTGAGCGAATAGCCGCAGGCTCTTGAGTTTTATCTGAACTCATTTGAGGCCAAACCAACTTCCGCTTGTTTGGGATACTTTTACGCTGCTCACGCAGTAACTCGATGAGATAATCACTTAACGGTACTTTACGACTATCAGGGCTTTTAGTGTGGCGCTCTTCGGAGCTAGCAGGAAGTAACCAAACTCTGTTATCTAGATCTAACTCGCTCCAACGCATCTCAAGTACAGCACTGATACGCTGCCCACACCCCAACAAGAAACGAACCAAGCGAATATTAGAAGGGTCTGTTCGCCAGTCGTCCAAGCTAGCTAACAGTAGCTTAAGCTCAGGAAAAGTGAGGTTTCGTTTTGTAACTTTGGAGCCACCACCAACATCTTTTGCTTTTTGTTTTGGTGCGGGGTGAGAATCAAGCATATTCATCGCCATAGCATGGTTGATAACTTGATTAATGATCTTATGGCATACACCTATAGCCCCAGCCATACGGTTCCCATCCTTGTCCACCTTGGCATCGAAGACTTTATTAAGATCGATAATGCTCAATTCAGCTAGCTTAACGCCACCAATAAACGGTTTGATATCACGTAAGTAGATTGTTCTCGACTGATCGCCACGTAGTTGTTTAGACAAGCGGTTAGAGTCAAAGCTATTAAATGCATCATCAAATGTCTTGGCTTCTTCTTGCGCTCGTTTCTCCCGCGCAAGTTCATCCTTAGGATTCTTGTTGTTCTCAAGCCAACTGCGATACCGACCAGCCTCTTTTCTTGCCTGCTCTAGCGTCATCCCCCTTTCAGGGTTTGTTCTAATGTATCGCCCCATTGAGATTTTTTGGTGCTTCTTTCCTATCTGAAACCGAAATATCCAAGTCATTGTGCCAGTAGGACGCACCCTGATATTAAGTCCTTCGATTTTTCTATCGGCAATTACGAACTCTTTATCTTGGGGTTTAAGTGCTTGTAAGGTGGCGTTACTACTAATTCGCTTTGTCATAATAACCAATCATCTCAGGTGCTGGGTACAGCATTGGGTACGGGAAAAGATGGGTTATTATTGCATTTATTGAAACATCGCGAAACAAGCACCACAAACACAATTCAGTATAATCATTGACTTACATTGAGATACTGAACAACAATGAACGTCATTGAACAAGCTACTCCATACACCCACCACATGGAAGCGGGTGTGATGCTAGAGCGTAAGTAAATACTTAGCCTAACCTAAAACAATAAACCCTCGCTTGGCGAGGGTTTATTGTATGAGCTATAGGTCGTTCGATTCGGCTTTTTTCATGGCCCCAATGTAACCGAGCTTTCTTCCTAGCCAGAACAGTAACCCCATTAAGATCATAATTGAGAAAAAGTTCGAGCCAGCTTCAGGGTACTGTGCCTTTACAAAAGCTGAGTGGCCAAAACCACCAACAAGAAAACATGCCAAACCTACCAAAGGCATATCCTCAGATACTGGGTTAACTAAGTAATCTTGGTATAACGCTTGAACTGCTAACGCCATCGCAATCCAAGGAAATATTGAAAATGGTACTGAGGTAATGGTCATCCAAGAGAGGATAGCATCGCCACACATACCGGCAATCAGAGCTAAAATTAACGGTTTTTTCTCTGATCGTTGTTGAGCTGGTGTTGTATTTTCCATTATTTATAATCACCTTTATTTCTGTTTCGTTCACGTTCTTTACGATACCAGTGAGCACCTTTTGCAATCATCCTTAACTGAAGAATTAATCGCTCGGCCTGCTCATCTCGCTCCGTTTTGTTCAAGTCTAGTGCCTCAGCGCCAGAACTAAAAACCAAAGTCACTGAGGCTTCCGCCTGAACAAATGCTTCTTCACGTGTCATACCTGAACCGATCAAGTATTCAGTTAACTCTGCCACAAAATGCTGAATTTCTCGCGCTACTGCCGCACGAAATTCGAAAGATGTGCCAGAGCGCTCGCGTAATAGTAGACGAAAGACGTTTGGACTCGACTCGATGAACTCCATAAAGGTCTCTACCGAGGTCCGAATCACACTGCCCTCTTTGACAATACGCTGACGAGCTTGGCGCATCAGTTGACGCAGCAACAGGCCGCCTTCATCAACCATCGTCAAACCTAGCTCATCCATATCTTTGAAGTGACGGTAAAATGAGGTCGGGGCAATACCGGCTTCTCGAGCGACTTCTCGTAAACTCAAGTTGGAAAAGCTACGCTCGGTACTCAGCTGGCTGAATGCAGCATCAATTAATGAACGGCGCGTTTTTTCTTTTTGCTGGGCACGAATCCCGTTAGGTTTCATAACTCTACATACCTTGTAATCACTATCGACCACACTATACATGGTTCTCTAGCATTGCTTAAGCACTGCTCTTCGGGTTTCTGCGTGATCGCCTGCACTCTATCAATGCGAATCACTGTACCCAAAGGACAATTGCGTTAATATTGCGCTATCAAAATGTTAACCACGCTAGCAAGGAAAGAGTATGGCACAGAGTAACCACTTTGATGTAATCGTTATAGGTAGTGGCCCTGGCGGAGAAGGGGCAGCAATGGGATTAACCAAAGCTGGATTGAATGTTGCTGTCATTGAGAAAGAGAGTAGCGTCGGTGGCGGGTGTACACACTGGGGAACGATTCCATCAAAAGCCCTTAGGCATGCGGTTAGTCGTATCATTGAGTTCAACAGTAACCCTCTTTTTTGTCACAATAACTCTAGCTTGCACAGCACCTTCTCCAATATTCTCGGCCATGCTAAATCTGTCGTCGATAAGCAAACACGCTTAAGGCAAGGGTTTTATGACCGCAACCACTGCACGCTGATTTTTGGCACTGCGCGCTTCAATAGTACTCATACTGTAGAAGTCACCAAGCAAGATGGTAGTGTTGAAGAGTACAGCGCCGATCGTTTTGTTATCGCGACAGGCTCCCGCCCTTATCAGCCCAATGATGTTGATTTTAACCACCCGCGAATCTACGACAGTGACTCCATTTTGCGCCTTAAGCATGACCCTCGACACATCATCATTTATGGTGCCGGAGTGATCGGCTGTGAATATGCCTCTATCTTCCGTGGTCTTGGGGTTAAGACTGACCTTATCAACACTCGAGATCGTCTACTCGCCTTCTTAGACAACGAAACCTCTGATGCCCTTTCCTATCACTTTTGGAACAGTGGCGTCATTATTCGTAACGATGAGACCTATGAAAAGGTTGAAGGCACTGACGATGGTGTGATTGTGCATCTTAAATCCGGTAAGAAAATGAAGGCTGACTGTATTCTTTATGCCAACGGGCGAACCGGCAACACTGATAAACTTAACCTTGAAGTGGTGGGGCTAACCCCTGACTCGCGAGGGCAAGTGGCAGTCAATGGCAATTATCAAACTGAGGTGGGCCATGTATATTCAGTGGGTGATGTCATTGGTTACCCAAGCCTTGCAAGTGCAGCGTACGATCAAGGTCGTTTTGTCGCTCAGGCGATTACGACAGGTGAGGCTCAGGGATATTTGATCGAAGATATCCCCACGGGTATTTATACCATCCCAGAGATCAGCTCTGTGGGTAAAACAGAGCAAGAGCTCACCGCAGCAAAAGTGCCTTACGAAGTAGGAAGAAGCTCGTTTAAACACCTCGCACGCGCACAAATTGCAGGTAAAGATATTGGTAGTTTAAAGATTCTCTTTCATCGAGAGACGAAAGAAATCCTCGGGATACATTGCTTTGGAGAACGTGCCGCCGAGATCATTCACATCGGCCAAGCCATCATGGAACAAAAGGGCGAAGCGAATACCATTGAATATTTTGTGAATACGACGTTCAACTATCCCACGATGGCTGAAGCGTATCGCGTTGCCGCTCTCAATGGTCTGAACCGTCTATTTTAAGCATCTGGTTTGTAATAAAGTGGGGAGCCTCTCGCTCCCCATTTTTCACTCTATTATGTTAAGAACTGACCTCGACGCCACTGTCTAGTAAACAGTACAGCTAAGCCTATGCCTCGCATTCCCATGAAAAGACTCATGGCTAGCCACAGGGCATGATTACCAAGATCTGACACCAACCAAAAGGTAAGGAAAAAGCTACTCGTTGCGACAAACATACTGTTTCGCATGTCTTTACCCTTGGTTGCACCAATAAATAGCCCATCAAGCAAAAATGCCCATAAAGAGACCAACGGCATAGCGACCAACCAAGGCAAATATTGATAAGCGACACTTCTAACCTGTTCAATATTCGTGATCAGGCCAATAAGCGACTCACCGAATAACAAGAACACTGCACTAAGAACCGAACAAATTAGAGTCCCCCAAAAGAATGTCCCTATGATAGATTCTTTCAGCTCATCGCGACTCTTGCCTCCTATGGCCTTGCCGACCATGGCCTCCATCGCGTAAGCAAAACCATCCATACCATAAGAGATGATCATCAAAAAACTCATCAACACCGCGTTGGCCGCAACTACATTGTCTCCGTAGCTCGCTCCCTGAAACGTCATGAAGCTCAAGGTGACTTGCAAACACAGTGAACGCAGAAAAATATCTCGGTTTAGACGCACAAAGCGTCCAATGTTGTTCGCCATATCTCTGAACAGTAGCTTGGGATTTGGCAAGTTTTGCGCAAGCCAAATCCGAAAGACGCACCACAGACCGAAGCTCATTCCTGAATAATCGGCGATAACCGACGCTAGGGCTGCCCCTTCAACTTTCCAGCCCAACCCGAGAACGAAAATAACGTCCAATACAATGTTCATCACGTTAGTAATGATCACCATCCACATCGGTGCTTTCGCATCTTGATTTCCAAGCAGCCATCCGAGCAGAACAAAATTCATCAGTGCTGCGGGGGCACTCCATGCACGAATCGTAAAATACTGCTCCCCGTAGAACTTCACATCATCACTGGCATCGCTAAGGGCAAAAACTTGTTGCGCGACCACTTGATGAAATAGAAGAAAGATAAGTGCAAAGAGCAATGCCATGGCACTACCTTGGACAAAGGTAAGGCCCAAGGCGTGTTTGTCTTTGGCTCCTGCCGCTTGAGCCGTCAGCCCAGTGGTGGACATACGAAGAAAACCAAGTAGCCAGAAGGTCACGCTTATCATGGTACTACCGAGGGCTACGCCACCCAGATACCAAGCATGTTCAAGATGCCCAATAACGGCTGCGTCCACTAAACCGAGCAAAGGGACCGTAATATTTGACAGAACCATAGGCAACGCTAGGGCAAGGATTCTGCTATGGAGAGAGCATTTGAAGAGAAGAGAGGCGTTCACAGTTACACTCAGTTTAGCTAAAACACTGAGTGTAACTGCTTGAATTAGAAATCCAACAGGCTTGTAATGTTTGCGTGCTTACATCCAGTCGGTGTTGCGGATGATGCCCACTGCTAGCCCTTCGATTTCTAGGCTTTGGTAGCTTGGGTCTACAACAATAGGGTCGAACTCTTCGTTCTCAGCATGAAGCAGTACACGATCACCCTGTTTTTCTAGGCGTTTAACCGTTACGTCTTCATCAACTCGAGCGACGACCACCTGGCCATTTCGCACATCTGTGGTTTTATGTACAGCAAGTAAGTCGCCATCCATAATTCCGATGTCTTTCATACTCTCGCCGTGAACTCTTAACAGAAAATCAGCCTGTGGCTTAAACATACCTGGGTCGACTTGGTAGTGTGTTTCAACATGCTCTTGCGCCAAGATGGGCTCGCCTGCCGCAACCTGACCAATCAATGGCAAACCTTCTTCTTCATTTGCGACTTCTAGCAAAATTCGAATGCCACGAGAGGCCCCTGGGATAATTTCAATGGCTTCTTTACGAGCCAGTGCTTTCAGGTGTTCTTCTGCAGCATTTGCAGAGCGGAAACCTAGCTCACGGGCGATTTCTGCACGCGTCGGCGGCATTCCCGTTTCGTCAATTTTACTTCTGATTAGGTCAAAAACTTGTTGTTGTCGCGGCGTTAAAGGCTTCATGTTAGCTACCTGTCTTTTTATACAGTTAACTGTCAGTATATCCAGTAAAAAATCAAATGGAAAGGTGTGTTTAGAAATTAATCACCCTAGTATTGGTACAGGAATCAAATTAATGACAACAAATTGCAACAAATCGGACAAATTCTAGTCAATGTGGTTGATTTACCATTCAAAGGTTAGACCAGTTTCTGATATTCTTGCTGGCCACGAATTCGGCTAACGTATTTCAAAAATTTGTCCATACTTACTGGCAGTAAGCCCAAACCATTCTTAGGTGTTTTTTGCCTTTGATACTCAGGCATTCACACTGGTTTAGCGACTGAGAGCCAAACGCTCGATAGAAGTACGTCGATTACAATCAATTGAGGCGATAGCACGATATGTCTTCAGGACAATCCATGTTCCAAGCAGCTTTAAAGCTGCCACTTTCGGTTTTGGTCAAAGGAACTACCATTCCATCTAATCCAATCGAAGATTTAGAGATCGATCTCTCTAAACCGATTGTTTACGCACTGCCATTCCGCTCGGATGTCGACCTAATTACACTACGTTCTCAGGCTTTGCACTGGGGACTCCCTGATCCATTTGAGCCAGTAGAAATCAACGGCCAACAGTTCTCACGTTACGTCTTTACGTCAACGCGTCCAACTGTCATGACCAATGACTATGACGCACCGGCAGAGTCTAAAGCGCTATTCTCGCAACTCCTTGCTTTACATGGTCAAGATCAGGAGTTAGATGTTCAGCTGATCCCTGTCTCTGTTATGTGGGGACGCAAGCCTGGAAAAGAGGATAAAGTTAAGCCACACCTTGAAGCGCTCAACGGCCCACAAAAGTCACTCGCCGTTCTTTTCTCTGGTCGAGACTGTATGGTGCGCATGAGCCCAGTGGTATCTCTGCGCTACATGGCAGACAAGCACGGCACTGAGCCTGTGATTGCTCAAAAGCTTTCACGTGTGGCACGCATCCACTTTTCTCGTCAGAAGCTCGCCGCTTCAGGTCCAAAGTTACCAAGCCGACAAGTTCTCGTTGATCGCTTGATACAATCGCCAACGATTCAAAAAGCGATTGAAGAAGAGATGACCTCGAAAGGCATCACCAAAGAAAAGGCGCAGAAAGAAGCAGAAAGCATTATTGATGAAATTGCAGCCGACTTTTCTTATGGCCTGATCAAGAACGGGGAAAAAGTATTAGGCTGGTTGTGGAACCGTCTCTATCAAGGGATCAACATCAACAATGCATCAACTGTGCGCAAGCTTGCTCAAGATGGTCATGAGATTGTGTATGTGCCTTGCCACCGCAGCCATATGGACTACCTACTACTCTCTTACGTTCTCTACAAAGAAGGTATGGTACCGCCGCATATCGCAGCAGGCATTAACCTAAACTTCTTCCCTGCTGGACAAATTTTCCGCCGTGGCGGTGCGTTCTTCATACGCCGCAGCTTCAAAGGCAATAAGTTGTACTCCACCATCTTCCGTGAATACCTCTCAGAGCTATTTGCCAAAGGTTACTCTGTTGAGTATTTCAGTGAAGGTGGTCGCTCGCGTACTGGTCGCTTGCTGCAAGCAAAAACGGGTATGTTGGCAATGACAGTACAGGCAATGTTGCGTGGTCTTAATCGCCCTGTCACTCTTGTCCCGGTGTATATCGGTTATGAGCATGTCATGGAAGTCGGAACATACGCGAAAGAACTTCGTGGAAAGCGCAAAGAAAAAGAGAATGCGGGCCTCGTGCTTAAGACCATTCGTAAGCTGCGTAATTTCGGTAAAGGCTATGTCAACTTCGGCGAGCCGATACCACTCAATGGCTTCTTAAATGAAAATGCCCCTGAGTGGCGCCAAGACATCGATCCTATGGGTGGTTCAAAGCCACAATGGATGAACCCTGTGATCAATCAGTTGGCGAATAAGATGATGACAAACATCAATGATGCCGCTGCAACCAATGCACTCACGCTATGTGCGACTGCGCTACTTGCCTCTCGCCAGCGCGCGCTGTCTCGCGACAACCTAGTGCGTCAAATTGATTGTTACTTACAGCTGCTGCGCAATGTGGGTTACTCATCAACATTTACGGTTCCAAAAGACAGCGCAGAAGAGCTCGTGACTCACGCTGAGTCTTTAGAGAAGTTTGTGATTGAAGAAGACTCGATGGGTACGATTGTCTCGTTTGACCGTCAGCAATCTATTCTGATGACTTACTACCGCAACAACATAATCCATTTGTTCGCGTTACCTTCATTGATTGCACAAATGCTTATTCGTCACCAAGCACTGACTAAGCAACAGATAGTAGAAACCGTGCTGGCTATTTATCCGTTCTTGAAACAAGAGCTGTTTTTAGGTGCTGAAGAACAAGCGATCCCTGAGCTTGTGAATCAATACTTAGAAGAGTTAAGTCGTCAATCGGTAATTACCATTCGTGAGGATGTTGTCAGCATCCATCAAGCGAATACTCAAGTTCTACTGCTTTTGGGCAGCACAATCTCAGAAACCTTGCAGCGCTATGCTATTGCAATGAACCTGCTGTTCAACGACCCAGAGCTAGGCAAGTCTGATCTTGAAAAACGCAGCCAGGATATTGCACAGCGATTGGGCCGCCTCAACGGCGTCAACGCACCGGAGTTTTTCGATAAAGGTGTATTCTCATCGTTATTCAGCACGCTCAAGCAAGAGCAATACCTCAGCGTTGAGGGTGACTGTGATATTGAAAAGACAGAACAACTCATGACAAGACTCAATGGGCTTGTTCACCCTGAAGTGAAATTGACCATTGAAGAGAGTATTGCTCGCGCTGATGAAGAGTAATCAATCAATGAGTCGCTAAGCAGAAACAAAACAGCCTCCAAGTGTGGAGGCTGTTTTTCATTTTGAAGATGCATATTCGCCGTGACTACATGACAGCAGCCAATATGCCTGCGGTAATAGCCATTCCAACATAGTTGTTATTAAGGAACGCCTGAAAACACGCTTCTCGCTCGCGCTGACGAATCAACCACTGCTGATAAACAAACAGCGCCCCGACTACCAACAAACACCAGTTATACACACTCGTCAGTTGATTTAAGTAACCCAGCAGCATCAAAAGTAACAAAGTGGCGAACTGCAGAGCACCAATCATCATCTTGTCGCGTCTACCAAACAAGATGGCGGTGGATTTTATGCCAATTTTCAGATCGTCGTCTCTGTCCACCATCGCATACTGAGTGTCATAAGCAATCGTCCACAGTGCGTTAATGATAAAGACCAACCACACCATCATAGGGACAGTCTCTGCTTGAGCTGCCCATGCCATCGGAATAGACCAGCTAAACGCCAAACCAAGAAACAGTTGAGGTAAGTGGGTAAAGCGCTTCATAAATGGGTAAATAAAGGCGAGTGCGATACCAACAAACGAGAGCTGAACTGTCAGCGTGTTCATTGTCATCACTAGGGCTAGCGCTATCAGCGCCAAGACAATAAATAACCCTATCGCTTCTGCGGCAGAGACCTTGCCCGAGGGGAGCGGTCTTGCTTGAGTGCGCTTAACATGGCCATCAACTTTTCGGTCAGCAAAGTCGTTAATAACACATCCTGCGGAACGCATCACCAATACACCCACAGTAAATACGACCAACACTTTAAGGTCAGGAATGCCATTAGCGGCTAGAAGTAATGCCCACAATGTCGGCCACAACAACAATAGCGAACCGATCGGGCGATCCATTCGCATCAGCTGCCAATATCCCTGTAGTTTTGCCTGCATCATGCTTGATTTCCTTGCGCATAAATCGGAGCGTTAGGTAAAAAGAGCTCTGCGACTAATATCGGTCTTTCGTCTACCCACAATCTTGAGCGTCTTGCTAGAAGTAACTTTCCAGAAACGACCGTTTCACCCACTTGTAGTGAATCTCGACGTACCTTGGTGCTCTTGAACACGGTAAAGCCTAACGGAATTTCACCCTGATCCGCCAGATTATGAGTCTCTCCGATCATTGAAGATTGCGGTATTAAGGTTCGCCCTAATACCCAAGGCTGTTGATCGCCTTTAAGAATCACTTTTCGTAATAGATAGTCTTCATTTGGTAAGTGTTCGCTCTCACTGAGTGCAAGATCTGTAGGGCTCTTCATGTCACTTTGCAGTAACTCTACCGTCAGATCATTACAATATTTCTCTAACAACAAAGACAACGAACCTTGTTCAGTCAGCCAGTCACGCGTTAAAGAGTTTTTAAAAACAAACACTTTGGGAGATTGCCAATGCATCTCTCGCAGCGCTTGCAGATATTCTGTTACTGATAGTTCCATACTTATATTTAACAAAGGCTACGAACATCGTACAATAAAACTTCGTTTATTATGGCAGAATGAATCTGCAACTAGCTGCTCGTATGCGGCTGATAGACAACGCATTGTAACAAGCTTAACCTTGCAAGGTCACCAGACCGATAAGAAATAACAGAGATAAATATGTATAAACGTTACGTGACCCAAATCCTGATTGGCTTGTGTGCGGTTTTGGCTATGCCGACATTTGCTGAACAAGAAACAAAACCCCAGCTGGCTTACTTTACCCTGAGCCCCGACCTCACCACTAATTTTCACACTTCTGGAAGAAAACTGGGCTATATACAAGTAAGAATCGACGTCATGGTGGCAAACCAATCAGACTTGCCAATCATTGAATTGCACCAACCCTTGATTCGTGATGCGGTCATTGAAATGCTCGGTCGCCAATCAGAAGACACTATTAAATCACTGGCGGGACGCGAAGAGCTGCGTAAGTCTTTGGTCGATCAAATTAACGATACGCTATTGCCAGAGACTGGCAGAAAGGTGGTTGCAGATTTATTGTTTACGAAATACTTGTACCAATAACAAGCAAGCTATCACTGATAAAGTAAAGGAGCCGTTAGGCTCCTTTCTTGTATCGATTCAAATCTACAAACGCCACAGCAAAGCCTGATAATAAACCTGCTAAGTGCGCGGCATTCGCGATTGCTAGGAAGGGCTGAACATAACCCAGAGCCAACCAGACCAACATAAAGGCGAATATGGTTCGTGGCATATGAAGACCTAAATGAGGCGCTTTATTCGATAGTAGCCAAACATATCCCACTAACGCATAAACCACACCTGACAATCCACCAAAGTTGGCACCTTGCACCCAATATTGCGCAGCGCCAGACAGTGCAGCACTGATCAGAAAGAGTTTCAGTAGCGGCTTCCAGCCTAACTTCAGTTCAACATCACCGCCTAACTGCCACCACCATAAGGCATTGAAGGCGACATGCATGACCGAAAAATGAAGCAAAGCATGAGTGAACCAACGCCACAGTTGCCATTGTTGCTGTTCAAACGCTGGAAAATGGAATAGTGAAAAGATCGCCTGTCCCCACCCTACCTGCTGAAGAATAAAGACAATACCGCACACCAGCATCACCAGTAGTGTGAATGGTCCGGCTTTGGCTTTAAGCATAGAAAGCATGCTCGGGGTCGAATAACGAAACTGTGACTTGCGTGTTTCTGCAACTTCCCATGACGCGGCTTGATATCGCCGATGATGTGGGTCAGCCATAAACTGATGAAGCTCTTCTTCAACCCACATTTGTTGCGAGTCGTCTTTCAGCCATAAAGCAAAAACACCCTCGCCCTCTGGCATCATTGCTACGTCAACCTGCTTGGTTGCCATGTAATCAATAAATGCCTGTGCCAATCGTGGGTTGGGTAGTGTAATCAAACGAATCATATTAGCTCATTCTTTCTACGGGTAAAGCTGCACGCTGCCAAGCTTCAAAGCCACCATCAACACTATAAACCTGTTCAAAACCTTGATTCACTAAGTACTGTGCTGCACCTTGGCTACTCACTCCGTGATAACACATCACTAATATAGGTGTTTCAAAGTCTACGTCATTCATAAAAGACACTATCGTATCGTTTGTTAAATGGTAAGCATCAACAGCATGAGCAACGGCAAAAGATTGAGGGTCACGAATATCCACTAAGTGCGCCTCTTCTTGCTTCATCAAGGCTAATGCGGAAGTGACGTCAATGTGGGAAAACTGGTCCATGTTAAGGCTTTCTACTCTAATAAATCGTGACCACAGTTTAACACTATCCCAAGGCAAGCACAGAGTTTAGTCGATCTATCTTATCCACCAGCGTTGAAAATTTGAGCGTTTGTGGATAAATCTGTGGATTGCGTTGATAAAGTGTTTCTGTAGAAAATGATCCACAATATGTAGTGATGATCATGATCATACTGTGTTTAAGTCATTCGTTATTCACAAACCCAAAATATGTGTTCAAGCCAGATATGACCGAGTTCTTTACAATGATCAAATAATTAACCCACAAAGTTATACACAGGGGATGGTTGTTAATTCACTTCACACAACGATCGTGTGAATAACATACTGTGATCACTGTAATTACTTATCCCGTGTATTTGTGGATTAGCTGACAGTACAAAGTGCTCTATAAAAAAGAGAAGTTCGATAATAAGAAGGGATAGGCTGGCTATAAAAACAAAAACGCCAAGGCAAAAACCTTGGCGCTTAACAAGCGAGAGATATTGAAAGCTTGGCTTAGAATTCACCCACCGCCAGCTTCAACTTCTTCATCGCGTTCTTTTCTAGTTGACGAATACGCTCTGCAGAAACACCGTAGTTATCTGCTAAGTCTTGCAACGTCGATTTCTGGTCATCCAACCAACGAGAGCGAACAATATGTTGGCTACGCTCATCAAGGCTTGAAAGCGCTAGCATTAAGCGGTTGTTCGTATGAGACTCCCAGTTCTCCGCTTCTACATTTTCTGCAAGATCGGAAGACTTATCTTCTAGATAAAGTACTGGAGCCGTCGACACTGATGATGAGTCGTCGTCATCCACTGTTAGCTCAAAGGCAGCATCTTGCGCAGCAAGACGTGATTCCATTTCGCGTACTTCAGAAGGCTCAACACCTAACTCTCTCGCGACAGTCTCTACTTCACCATTATTGAACCAACCTAAACGCTTTTTCGATTTGCGTAGGTTGAAGAACAGTTTGCGTTGAGCTTTGGTTGTTGCGATCTTTACAATACGCCAGTTACGAAGCACATATTCATGGATTTCGGCTTTGATCCAGTGCACAGCGAAAGACACTAGTCGAACCCCAACTTCTGGGTTGAAGCGCTTAACCGCTTTCATCAAACCGATGTTACCTTCTTGCACTAAGTCAGCCATTGGAAGACCGTAGCCAGAGTATCCTCGTGCTACGTGAACGACGAATCGAAGGTGCGACAGGATCAGGCCTTTCGCCGCGTCGATCTCACCTTTGTAGTGCAATCGCTCAGCGAATTCACGCTCCTCATCAGCAGTCAGCATTGGGTAGCTGTTTACTGATTGGATGTAGCTGTCTAGGCTATCTTGCGTTACGACCGCCATTGGATATGCTGATTTGGTCATTCAATTCCTCATTACTATGTTAACTATGAAGATCTCGCCTTCATTAAAGGTGTTTAAAACATGCACTCTTTGAAAGCGATAGATCATTATGCACAAACTATCGCCTATTTCAAGCGGTGTTGCTTTATCCGTTACTGAGACCACATAAGCTTACACAGGTTCAATTTCATTAAGGTGACGCTGGGCCGATAATTTAGCTGCAAGACAGCCGATAAAGGTTCCGAGCATCAACAGCAGTAGTGATTCATCCCAGTTCAAGCCTAACAATCTGAATTGGCTATCATAAAGCGTGGCCAGATTTTCAACCGCACTATTGAAGATAACCGTAAGTAGTGCCGTGAAGATCCATGCAGTGATCGACCCTAACAAACCAAACCACATACCAGAATACAGATAAGGACGCAAAATAAATTGATCCGTTGCGCCGATCAATTTCATTGTTTGGATCTCTTCTTTGTTTGCTAGCACATTAAAGCGTAATGTATTACCGACAATCAGAAACACCGAGCTCAGCATAAGCACTGATAACACGGTAATGACACCATTCATCAAGGTTCGGATCGCACTCACACGACTCAACCAGTCTTCATCGATACGAATATCAGAAATACCGTCTATCGAACCCAATTGGTTCACAATGCTATTCACCGTAGCACTGTTATCAATACTAGGATTGATAACAAACACACCTGGCAGAGCATAGCCATCAAGTAACTCAATGGCATTATCAAAGCCCGTATGTCCGCTCAAGTCGGCCAACCCCTGTTGTGATGAAATATATTCAACGTTGTCCACCAGCGGCCAACTTTCTATTTCATCTTTCATTACCATCGCTCGCGCTTCTGGTAGCTGCTCTGTGAGAAAGACACTCACTTGCGATGTGGTCGCGACTTGATTCGTCACATAGGCGATGTTCTTACCCATAAGATATAAGCAAGCAGGCAGTGCCAAAGCCATCGAGATCACTGCAAGAGTAAGGATATTGCCAAGAGGTCGATGCCAAAGCGCACCCAATGAGCTTTTAGCTTGCTTGAAGTGAGCTTTGAAAAAGCCATCCGTCTTTGGCCGTGCTGCCTTTGGTCGCTTTGAGCGGCTATTGACGGCACTTTTCTTGCGCATATTAAGAGCCATGGTCATGTACCTCACTCAAGAAGCCTTGGTTTAGTTCAAGGTGACGATATTGAGGTCGTGAGTTCACTAAACTAATGTCGTGAGTAGCTATTAATATCGTCACCCCAGCTCGGTTAAACTCTTCAAACAACTTTAATACTCGACTAGAAAGCTCGGGATCTAAGTTACCCGTCGGCTCATCCGCAAGCAGCAAGGTCGGTCGATTCACCACGGCTCGAGCAATACCAACACGCTGCTGCTCACCACCCGATAATTGGCTTGGTAAACAACGCACTTTATCAAGTAGACCTATCTTATCGAGTGCAGCAGAAACACGACGTTTAATCTCTTCTTCTGAATACGACTCGATACGCATCGGCAAGGCAACATTGTCAAAGACACTGCGATCCATCAACAAACGATGCTCTTGGAAGACAATACCGATATTTCGACGCAAGAACGGAATATCGCGCGCCGGTATTTGAGAAATATCGTGGCCGTTAAACCACACCTTGCCATCAGAAGGGCGCTCAATGGCACAGATCAGCTTCAAAAGCGTACTTTTACCTGCACCTGAATGCCCGCCTAAAAACGCCATTTCACCTTTATGAAGGTGGAAATCTACCTTTTGAAGCGCTTGACGCCCACCACGATAAGCTTTGCTTACTTGCTGGAATTTAATCACCGACTATCCCTCGATCCTTGTTGGCAAAACTGCCGTTACTCGTCGCGGCTAAATAAAGCGTCTATAAACTCTTGAGTTTCAAATGGACGTAAATCGTCAATTCCTTCACCGACACCAATGTAACGGATAGGAATTTGGAATTGATCAGCAAGTGCGAAGATCACGCCACCTTTCGCCGTTCCATCAAGCTTAGTTAATGTAATACCGGTTAGTGGTGCTACTTCGGAAAATAGTTTAGCTTGGCTGATGGCGTTTTGGCCTGTCGCAGCGTCTAGAGTCAACATGATTTCATGCGGAGCACTGCCATCAATTTTTTGCATGACACGGACAATTTTGCGCAGCTCTTCCATCAAGTTGCTCTTATTCTGCAAACGACCCGCGGTATCAGCGATAACAACATCAACACCTCGTGCTTTTGCCGCTTCAATCGCATCGTAGATCACAGAAGCACTATCGGCACCCGTATGCTGAGCAATGACCGGAACATCATTACGCTGCCCCCATACTTGCAACTGCTCAACCGCCGCAGCTCGGAAGGTATCACCCGCGGCAAGCATCACCTTCTTGCCTTGCGCTTGGAACTGCTTAGCGAGCTTGCCAATCGTCGTAGTTTTACCAACACCGTTTACACCTACCATTAAGATAACGTAAGGCGTTTTCGTCGTATCTATCTCTAGTGGTTTTTCTACTGTAGAGAGAATTTCAGCCATCTCTTCTTTAAGCAGACCATACAAGGCTTCACCATCTTTTAAGTCTTGACGAGAGGCTTTTTCGGTAAGGTTATCGATGATCTTTAATGTCGTATCCATACCAACATCTGCAATCAGAAGTTGCTCTTCAAGCTCTTCAAATAGGTCATCATCTATCTCTTTGCCTTTGAAAAGACCAAAGAAGCCAGCACCGATATTAGCTTTGGTGCGCGCTAAACTGCGTTTTAGGCGAGCAAAGAAGCTTTCCGTCGGCTTCTGCTGTACTTCTTCTTGAATCACTTCAGGAGCTGCAACTTCAGGCTCCTCGACTGCTTCTGCTTCTGCTTCTGCTTCTGCTTCTGCTTCTGCTTCTGCTTCTGCTTCTGCTTCTTCAGTGTCAGTTGGAGTCGTATCTTGTGCAACATTCTCTTCTGTTGGCTCACTGCTCTCTGCTGCAGTCTCTTCTACAGGCGTCTCTGGTTTCGCTTGCTCTTCGTCACCAAAGCCTAACCAAGAAAGTAATCCGCGCTTTTTCTTCTCTGCCATTTTAAGGAATATCCTAGATTTAAATCTTAAACTTTATCGACCATGCGAGAAATAACTCGATAGCGAGGTTTGCTTTTCTGCATGCTTGATCAATCAAACTGGGTAATTGATTCAACCCACCCCACTTTACGTTATCAAAGACTTTATGAAGACCGTTTGAAATCGTGGAGGGTCGTATCACTAAAAACTATTTACAGGTACACTTTAGTGTACAAATCTTAAGTACAGCTCAATATGAACAAAGCTTGAGCGACTGAATATAGTATCACTTAATTAGCGGTCAAAAAATCTATGGTAAGACGACGCCAGCAAAATTCATCACAAAAACAAGCTTCTCTTGGCTCGATTCGCATTATTAGCGGGTTATGGCGAGGAAGAAAACTGCCCGTACACGACGCCGAGGGTCTCAGACCAACAACCGATCGCGTAAAAGAGACCGTATTTAACTGGCTCGCGCAGGATGTGCCAAAGTCTCGTTGTCTCGATGTCTTTGCTGGCTCTGGAGGGCTTGGTTTTGAAGCCGCTTCTCGCCAAGCAGAAAAAGTGACAATGCTAGAGCTCAACAATAAGGCTTTCCAGCAGTTAAAAAGCAATGTTGCGACGCTAAAAGCGAGTAATATTGACGCGGTACAAACCGATGCACTGGCTTACCTGAAGCAGCCGGGGTCAGCGTATGACGTTGTCTTTATCGACCCACCGTTTCATCAAGGCTTAGTCGATGAGTGTATTCAGCTACTCGAGCAAAATGGCTGGTTGAGCGATAACGCAATGATCTATCTCGAAACAGAGAGAGAGCTCGATGTATCTAGCGTACCAACAACGTGGTCACTGCACAGAGAAAAGCAGGCTGGCCAAGTGGCATTTCGCCTATATGAGAGAGAGGTAAACTAAAATGACGTGGCTCATTCTGTTAGCAAAGGGACTATTTCTTGCGGTTTGGGGTGTCTTGTTTAGTAACTTTTTTACTTCATACCCACACGAAGTCACTATCGTACTGTTTGTTATTCTTGGGTTCATGATATTGATGCATACGATGCAGGCGGCAATCTTTATAACAGCGCTGCGCAAGCGCGTGCCCTTAACCCTAGGCGACAAACTATCGCTACTTGTCTTTGGTGTATTCGGATTGCTGGGTATCAAATACAAATACGCCGACCAGATGAGTGATACCTCATCATAGTCGGCGCTCTAGTGTGTAGGGCGAACTTCGGCGTTTTAGCCTAGGTAACCCTTCACACCATCTAAGAACATCTGCGTTGAGATCATAACCAACAACAAGCCCATCAATCGTTCAATCGCCTTCAAGCCGCGCTCTCCGAGCAGTTTATGGAACAAGCCATAGAACATCAGAATGAAGAAGGTCGCTCCCCAAGCTAACAGTACCGCAATAGATAACTCGGTGAGTTTATCTGGGTGCTGACTCGACAGTAGTAGAAGTGCTGCAATAACAGATGGCCCTGCAATCATCGGTATCGCCAGAGGCACGATAAAAGGCTCTTCGCCTGCCGCTAGGCCAGTAATACTACCTGCACTCGGGAAAATCATCTTAATCGCGATTATGAACAGAATAATACCGCCCGATATACTCAACGTCTCTGGCTGAACTTGAAGAAAGTTCATGATGCTTCGACCTGCAAACAGGAATAGCATCAAAATTGCGAGCGCGAATAATAGCTCGCGCACCAACACCATGCGTTGTCGCTTTTTGTCGATGTGCTTGAGAATAGAAAGAACGATCGGTAGGTTACCCAGAGGGTCCATGATCAGAAACAGCATCGTCGCTGCCGCCAATATATCCATCAGGCAGAGTCCTCAATAATTAGTGGTGGCTACACACGTTTACTTCATTAATTTGTAGTCGACCTTCAACCTCAATGACTTTGTCGCGAGCAAAGAAAAACGCAAGCAACTCATCGAGAGAAAAGCCATTCAACTTACAAGTACGAAAAACAGCGTCTTGACCGAACTCTTGAGCGATCGTTTGTTGAAGCGCTTCACGAGACATCGGTTGTTCGCGAAGCAAGTTTAGGATTTTGTGAGCGTGAATTTCTTGAGACATGAGGTCCTCCTAATTTGCCGCACATATTACCTGAAAGGCTGGCATGAACCTACACTCCCACATGCAATTCCTCCAAACTCAGAAGCAGACGACATAGATAGGCGGTCAACAGCCCTTAAACTAGTTTAAGACAGAAGCGACAATAAGCGCGTTGGCCATTAGGAATAGTGACGACACTAAACGATGATCTTGCCAAATCGATGCCTTTTGGCTGCGCAACGAGAGCAGTGTGACGGTAATGGGCATTAACAAGCAGCCTAAGAACCCCAGTAGATCGGCACAATTAGGCGAAACCCGCCATACCTCACCCGCAGCACAGGCAAGTTGCACCGCTACAAAGCCCGTTATCGCAGTGGGAAACAAGGTGCTATCAATGCGTGGTAGCAACAATAAAAACGAAACAATAGCGATCGCAAATAATAAGGCTGGCAACCACAGCAGAATAGGGCCTTCAACTTGAAACCAAAAAGCACTGCTATAGAAAAGTTGAGATACGATGAACGCGAGATAGCTCAGCTTTAAGCGACGTCGGACAAAAAAAGCAATATCGGCAACAGCACCAAAGATTAAACCCGCAGAAATGGCAAAAAGCAGCAAACTGGGTAACGACTCTACCGTCACTGCTGCAAACAACAAACAGGCAAATGCCAAAGCTTTAAACAGTGCCGCTTGAACTGGCTTGCGTCCCAAAGCGGCTTCACTGCCCAAAAATCCCGACAAAGCAACCGTAGACCAAAACCACATAATAACCACCTAGAATAACCTAAGAACGCCAGTGTATGACCTCTACCCTTGAAGTCTAGCCAACAACCTCAAAACTTGGATCTCTGTGGGCTAAAGACAAAACACTCACATTTTTAAAGCTTTAGCGTTTATTTTTAAAAACCCACACCATAAATACACGACACTTGTGTTCACCGCATGAGAAAACATTGAAAAACACGGTTAACTACAGTAGAAATAGAATATAAATATCTATAATTTTCATAAACATAAAAACATAAACTTGAAAGCAAACGTTTGCCCTCCTTTGGCATGATACCTCCAGCTACTATCTATCACTAAAGAAAAAGAAGGCAGATGAAACAGGCTCCGATTATGGCTCCTTTACAATATGGAGGCTTATTTCCTCCTATCAATGATGATTTATGGCATTAATAAACTGATAGTAACATTAGCAGCCAAATGTATAAGAACAAAAATAAAGCAGAAGAAAACAGACTCATAAAACCATAATATTCATAAAGTTACACTCAATACCCCAGTAATTTAACATTACACAAACCTAAAATAACCATGTCAAAACCCTAACAAACAACCTCTATTGTCTCGATAAAGTTGTTTTTTTATGGATTTGAAGATCTAATTTGCACTTAAGTCAAAAAAATACTATTATCTGTTCATCACAAGAATTTAGGAGCAGTGTTAAGATGACTTCATCTCAAAAGCAAGGGTTGGTAATGATTGCAGTGGTATTCGGTCTGATGACGCTGCCAATGATGTACTAATCTCATCACAATAAAAAAAGGGGACGCTAAGCGTCCCATTTTTTCTATCTATCTCATTGTATTTAGTGCTATAAAAATCGCTCTAGCGTATCCCAGTGAATGTAGTACACCACCATCGCCATCATAGTAATCAATACCATTAGCCACATAGCAGCTCGCCAGATAAAACGATTACTGCGTGGTGTTAACTCTTCTTCACACACATCGCAGGCACTGAAGAAGTCATCGACTTCATCAAAAACAAAGTCTTCTTCATGAACGACTTTATTCCTTATTGTTGCCACAAAACGTAAGCGGCCGACAACATCATGGGGGAGGCGCTCTTCACAGCTAGTGATCAGCTGGTGCAGACCTCGCCCCTCTGCGTGATATTGTACTCTTAGTAATTTCTCTAATCGTCGAGTACGGACAACCACTTTTTCAATATCAGACATAGTGACCTCCCTACCTCTCATGTCCTTTACCCTAATTCTTTATCAGCTATTGGGATAATTCGAGTCTTTTTGTTCATATCTGTGTGCTATACCAAGGAACTGGGCATGGAACACGCTACATCTTTACATGTTTCAATAAGATATGCGTCACGAAATGTATGCTAGGCTCTGCTTTTCAAAGTAGTGAAGAGTAAGATTAATTGAGCACACATATGGAGATTACCGATGCTTTCGCCTCTTTTTGCTACAGTGGGTCTACTAGCTATATTGGCTGGCGGGTTGTGTTGGCACATCTATGCCAAACACAACCGAGGTCTCAATGCCCCAGAGCAGACTGTCAATGTGACAATATTGGATAAACAGAGTATTGATGTCGAGATTGCGGCGCATCAGCAAGTGGGTCAAGATACCCAAGAGTATTGGATCTATGTACAAAAAGGCCATTTTGGGCCTAAGCGAGAGTTTCAAGTCGCCATGCATTATTACCAGGCTTTGACCCCCGGCGATAAGGGGGCCTTAACCTATCGTGGCGACCAGTTTGTTCATTTTGCCTTGCAGCGCTAAGGCAACATCCATCGTGTCCACTTAGATTGCGCGAAACACCAACTTAAACCGAGCGCACCAGCACCACTAATCAAAATCCAAACAGGGATAACCCAAGCAGGATGTCCCTGATACCAACCAAACTCTTTCATTGGCCATAAAAATATCGGGTGCAGTATGTAAATGCCTAAACTGTACTGACTGATCAGACTAACAACTTTTTGCCTGCCTGCCGATAACCCCTCGCCAAAGTAACGACATAACATAAAGATCATCGATGCGGCCAATATGACATTAAGCGTTTTGTATGAGAACCAACGGCCAACAGAGTATTCGCCATTAATTAAGCTCAACTGTACCACCATAGTCACAGTCAATACCCAAGCGATGATGCCGAGCAGCGTAGAGAGTGCCACCGCTGATTTTTGTAGTGGGACCTTTTTGAACAATAGATAACCCAAAGGTAAATAGCCACTGAACAACCACAACTCATTACTCCAGAGACCATCAATACGCAGTAAAAACAGTAAGCTTGTCACGAGCCAAATCGACACATAGGCATAAAGCACTGATTCACCATAGTGCCTCAACGCCCATTGAAAAAATGGAATGACGAAATAGAGCGGAATAAAGTAATAAAAGAAACCCAAATGATAGTAGGTTGCATGATGTAGACTTTCGCCAAGTACCTCGGTTGCTACTTGGCTGTCAAAACCTTGAGCACTCCAACCCGAAAAGTAGGCATAGAATAACGACCACAAGATAAAGGGGATAAGCACCTTTCCTAGGCGGCGTTTAACGTAATATTTACCATCGAAAGGCCGAGTATCACTGAGCATTAATGCCCCTGAAATCAACATAAAGACCGGTACAGCCCAGCGGCTAATGCCGTTGACAGTGATCGCCGTCAGCCACTGATCAAATGGTATGGTATGAAGCTCATGTCGATAAGGTGCTAATACGTGTATTGCAATCACAGCAACTGCCGCAACACAGCGCATTAAATCGAAACATAGAACCCGTTCTCTCATGGATATCCCTTTGCCTTAGAATTGTTCATATGTCATTGACTATAGCAATAAAAAAGCTGACCAAGCTATGCTTTGGTCAGCTTTATGTCTAAGACAGGTTAGCCTTACCCTCTATGCGGTAGCAACCGGGCGAACCTTAGGGAGTTTGATTGAAATCAGTGCAGTAAGTATCAAAAATGCAAACGAGACCCAAAGACAGGCGGCAAGGCCAGCGATTTGGAATACCCAGCCAGACAATACCGTTCCGATTAAGCGCCCCATTGCATTAGCCATGTAATAAAAGCCAACATCCAATGACACACCATCTCCTTTTGCGTAACTCACAATCAAATACGAGTGCAATGATGAGTTGACGGCAAAAATAGCGCCAAACAATAACAGACCAAACACAATTACAAACTGAGGGTTCCATTCATATTGAACACCCAGAGCAATCAAGCCTGTCACCACAGCTAGCAAAATCGCCCAAAATAGCGCAGCGCCGCCATTGGGTACTTTACCGTCGGATTTACCAGTAATTCGTGGGGCAATACCTTGTACAAACCCATACGCAATGACCCAAAGCGCTAAGAAGCCACCAACCCATAGGTGATCCCAGCCAAAAACACTGCCTAGATAAATAGGCAAGGCCACCACAAACCAAACGTCTCTTGCACCGAACAGGAACATGCGAGCAGCAGAAAGGATATTGATCGATTCAGACTTTGAAAAGATTTGGCTGAACTTAGGTTTTGACTTTGCTTTGCCTAAATCACTTTCTAAGAAAATCAGGCTGCAGATCAGCACTAGAGTCAGTACCGCTGCCATCATTGTAACTGCGACTTGGAAGCCGAAAGCCATCAATAGGGCGCCACCTAAGAAAAAGCCAGCGCCTTTTAGTGCATTTTTAGAACCCGTAAGAATCGCAACCCACTTATATAGAGAGCCTTGCTGCTCATCGGGTACTAATGTCTTAATAGAACTCTTGGCACTCATCTTATTAAGGTCTTTGGCGATTCCCGATAAGGCTTGAGCTGCCATAACCCAAGGAATTGTTAACCAAGCACTTGGTACGGCCAACATAGCCAAGGCAAAGATTTGCATACCTAAACCAATATTCATGGTTTTATTTAGGCCAAGTCTAGCACCTAGCCAGCCACCAATCAGGTTGGTAACGACACCAAAAAACTCATAAAAAAGGAAAAGAGAGGCTATTGCTAAAGAGCTGTAACCCAAGTCATGGAAGTACAGCACCACCAGCATGCGTAATGCACCATCTGTGAGTGTAAAATTCCAATAGTTAAAGGTTACGAGGATGTATTGACGAATACTTTTATCGAGTTGAGCAATCATAATCAACGACCGAATAGGGATAAGAGAGCTTTTGGATCATGGTAACCCAAAAGCTCATACTAGGATTTTAGTTAGCTACTGATTGAATGTAGTCAACTTGTACAGGCTTAGTAAATGCACCTGGGCGAAGCGCTTGAACTTCAGAAATGATTTTATCTAGAGGCCAGTTCTTCTCTAGAAGCAGGTGAGCCGCGAATAGGCCAGTACGACCCGAACCACCCATGCAGTGCATCGCTACTTTGCCACCATTATCAACAATAGAGTGCAAAGCAGGGCTTGCTGCCTGCCATTTAGCTGCGAATTCTGCACCTGGCGCGCAGTCATCTTCAATCTCAATTTGGAACCACTGCATACCAAGTGCTTGCGCTTTCTCACCAAGAGCCGAAACATCTTTGCTTGCAAGTTCACCATCATCAAGAGCGGTCACAATAGCTTCAACACCCTGCTCTTTCAGTTGAGCAAGTGATGCATCTAGGTCTGAGTCTTTTGTGCCTGGGCAAGGTGTCAGTACGAGTGCACCCGTTTCTAAATCAAGTTGCCATGTTGGATGTGTCATTGTTCTTCTCCTAATACCAAGCGTTATGCTAGACCAACTTTACGTACTAGCTCAGCTGTACGTGTTGCGTAACCCATTTCGTTGTCGTACCAAGCGTAGATTTTAACCATGCGGCCGCCAACAACCATTGTTGATAGTGCGTCTACAATGGTAGAGCGCTGATCACCTTTGTAATCGATAGATACTAGCGGACGAGCTTCAAAACCTAGAATGCCTTTCAGTTCACCTTCAGAGGCTTCTTTCAGCAGTGCATTCACTTCTTCCGCAGTAGTATCACGGCTTACATCAAAGATGATGTCTGTTAGAGATGCGTTCGCTAAAGGAACACGTACAGCGTGGCCATTAATCTTACCTTCAAGCTCTGGGAAGATTTCTACAATCGCTTTCGCAGAACCCGTTGTGGTCGGAATCAAGCTCATACCACATGCACGTGCACGACGCAGATCTTTATGCGGTGCATCAAGAATCGTTTGAGTATTGGTTAGATCGTGAATAGTCGTAAATGAAGACTGCTCAATACCCAATTTTTCGTGGATAACTTTTACAACTGGTGCAATACAGTTTGTTGTACAAGATGCAGCGGTAACAATTTTGTGGATTGCAGGGTCAAAGATCTCGTCGTTCACACCAACAACAATATTAGCGATACCGTCTTCTTTCACTGGAGCAGAAACCACAACACGCTTCACGCCTTGCTCTAGATACTTATTCAAGAACTGAGTTTTACGATGAACACCTGTCGCTTCAATCACAACATCACAACCAGACCAATCGATAGCATCGATATCACGCTCTTGCGTTGTTTTGATGCGTTGGCCATTGATGATCATCTCATCACCTTCAGCGGCCACTTCATGGTGCCAACGACCTTGAACTGAATCGAACTCAAGCAGGTGTGCTAGCGTCGCAGTATCACCTGCCACATCATTAATTAGAACAAACTCTAGCTCTTCCCAGTCAAATGCTGCACGCAGTGCTAGACGACCGATACGACCAAAACCATTAATTCCGACTTTAATTGTCATAACTCATTCTCTCTTTAGAGTTCAATTAATCACAGCAAGCAGCACGATTCATGCGCTGCAATCGTTGTAAATCATCTTGATACTGCGTCTTCAAACAGTTAGAAGCCGCGATATCATCAATTACTTTTTTAGCCCACCCCGGCAAATCATTTGCCAAGTGGTAATAAACCCATTGCCCACGACGCTCATCACGAACCAAGCCTTGCGCCCGGAGTTGAGCAAGGTGTCGTGAGACTTTTGGCTGGCTCTCTTGAATCGCTTCAGTTAATTCACCAACACAAATTCCGCCTTCACGGGCGATTAACAGGAGACTGCGCACGCGCGTCTCATCTGAGAGTAATTTGAAAAACTGATGTGGTAACATAATTTAAATTCACATATGCGGATAGGCATATATAAACACATCCTATTGCTTGTGGCAAGTTCATAAAAGATCACGTCACAAAAGTTTCATCTAGAGAATCGCTGGGGAAAAGCGAAAGCGTGGAGGTAAGGCGCTATGAGATTTGTGATACCTCGTGGCTCCATACTTGAGCCTGCATACACTCATCAACAAGTAAGTCGTAGTCGAGATCAAGCTGCTGACAGACTTGCTTAACAACCGACCATTCACCTCGCTCAAAGCTCTCTTCGGCTTGTAACAACAACCCATAAGGCCCTGTGCGAGAAATCAAAGCATCCTTGATCGACTCATCAACAGGGAGATCATCAACGATCGTTTCTATTGAGACATCAAGTAGAGAATCTAGCATCGAAAACAGACCAATCATAAACGCTCTCTCACGGTGCTGCGTGAAAGGGTTAATACGAGACATTTGCTGACAAAACTGTGCTCGCTGAAGTGAAAGGATATAAAGCTCTCGTGGCTTTTTACCACTCACATAGGAAGCAAGTGCCAGCGACAAGAACATCTTTAAACGCTCTTGGCCCAAATAAACCAGCGCTTGACAGAAAGAAGATATTTGCACTGATACGCGATCAGACATCGTATTAACAAACTTGAGTAACTTAAACGACAGCGTGACATCTTGGGTCACTATCGACTCTAGCTTGGCAAAATCCACCTCGTGCTGACAGATCTCTTGGAATAACTGCATCGCAATGAGATATTCAGCACTTCTGGCTTGCTAAAAAAATAACCTTGGAAAAAGCTAAAACCGGCCTCTTTGGCTTGATGAAACTCTTCAATTGATTCCACTTTTTCTGCCAAAAATAGTTTTCTAGTCCCCTGCTCTTTCATCTCTTTAACCATCTGACAAGCCCCTTCCAATCCCATTTGGACTAGATCGACTTTAATAATTCTGACAAACGGTAAAAACCGAGACCACTCTGGTGTATAAACAAAATCATCCAGAGCGATCAAATACCCAGCTTGATGCAGTGCCTTGAGTGCTAACAACAGCTCATCTGTCGGAGGGCAGGTCTCTAATACTTCGACAACTATTTTGTCTTTTGGCAGAGTCAAAGGTAATTGTCGAATTAAGGATTCATAGGGAAAGTTAATAAAACAACGCGATTGGCTAATCGATGGGTTGGTACCAAAGGAGAGAAAGTTTTCTGCAATTAAGCGATAAGTGGCTCGATTGGATTCAATATGGGCAGGAAAAGCGTTGTTCTCTCCATCACGAAACAACAGCTCATACCCTAAGGTATGACGCTTGGCATTAAAAATAGGTTGTCGTGCGATATAAGTGCTTGGCATGGCTGATAAAATCCATTCTATCCTGCAAAAGAGAACCAACGTCTAAATAGGTAAAGCAAAGTAACAAATGACTTTAATAATGGAAAGTAGTTTGATGCAAAACTACGACTGTTTCACTGTTTCGTGCAATATACATATGAAAAATATGTAAAAAATAATTAATTGATAACAAAAATAGTATTGGTGAAATTAAAATTTCACTTAACTTAAGGCACAATAAAAACAATATACTTAAACTATCGTACTATTTTTATTATTTAGTCTTATCAAGGACCTTTATGCTTTCGCACTCTCCTTACACGTTTTCTATTGAACCAAACTTTGACTACGCTATTACTCACGAGATCTTAGATGTATGGCAGCAACGTCAAGAGGGAGAGTTCCTGACTGAAGATGGAAAGCGCCTAGCCTGGTGCAAACTGACCGACCCACAACACACCAAAGCTGTTGTCTTGGTGAATGGCCGAGTAGAGTCTTACCTCAAGTATCAAGAACTGTTCTACGACTTGTTTCAGAATGGCTATGACGTTTACTCATTCGATCATCGTGGTCAAGGGCTATCTGACAGGCTGGTTGAGAATCTCGATATTGGCTATGTCGACAGCTTCGATGACTATATCCTCGATCTACACAATCTTGTTAAGCACTTTAACCTCGGCGATTATCAAGCCCGCTATCTGCTGGCGCATTCGATGGGGGGAGCGATCACTACACGCTACTTGCAAGAGTATCAACCCGATCAGTTCAACGCAGCGGCATTAACGGCTCCCATGATGGGTATTGCGATGCCTAACTATCTCGCTCCTATTGCCAAGCCGCTCAGCTACTTGATGACTCGACTATCCAACGAACCACAGTATGCCCCCGGCCATAAAGCCTACTACGCTAAACCCTTTGCTGATAACCCGCTCTCACAAAGTACCACTCGATACCACTGGTTTCGAGATCTGTATGAGGCGCAACCTAAGCTCAAACTTGGCGGACCAAGCACCCATTGGGTCTGGCAAAGCCTAACTGCGATACAAGATATCTTTGCTGATACTGTCGACATTAATTCGCCACTGCTTCTCCTGCAAGCTAGTGAAGACAAGATTGTCTCGAACTCAGCTCAGATTCGTTTTATGCGCAAGTTGGCGTGCACGAGAAAAGACTGCGCACTAAAGATTGTTTATGGTGCGCAACATGAGCTGCTGTTTGAACAAGACACGCATCGCCTAGAGACTCTCAATACGATCTTGCAGTTCTTTGACAGTCACTCAAGCTAGCCTTTCAAAAGGGGGAAATCTCTTACTTAATATTTACCCTCTTTCTTTTCCTCTTTTTCACCTAGAATAATGATCAGTTTCTACGGCGTGTCTTATTACGCATTCGACACACCTTTTGAGCCTTTGCTCATTTTGCTACACGTTGATTGAGAGAAATATGAACGCGAAGACACCTTATTCTATTGTTGCATCCGATCTCGATGGCACTCTGTTGGCACCTAACCACCAGCTCAGTGACTACACGAAAAAAACACTTAAAACTCTGTCCGAGCAAGGTTTTACTTTTATTTTTGCGACTGGACGCCACCATATTGATGTGGCGGGTATTCGTCAAAATGTTGGTATTCCCGCTTATATGATCACCTCTAACGGTGCTCGTGTGCACGATCAAAACGATGAGCTGATGTATAGCAATAATGTGCCTAGCTCACTTGTGCAAAAGGTAATTGATTTAGCGAAAGATGACGATTCATTGTTCATTCACCTCTACCGAAATGAAGAGTGGATGCTCAATAAACACGATGCCACACTCGCTAAGTTTCATGATGAGTCAGGGTTTAGCTACCAAATTTTTGATACTAACAGCGCACCCACAGAAGGTATTGCCAAGATATTCTTTACACAAACAGAAAATGACCACGAGTATCTCGTTACGCTAGAAGATAAGCTCAATCAACTATTTGGAGATGAATTGAATGTGGCCTTTTCGACACCATGGTGCCTAGAAGTAATGGCAGCGGATGTGTCAAAAGGTGAGGCACTCAAAGTCGTGGCTGAGTCGCTTGGCAAATCACTGCAAGACTGCATCGCCTTTGGTGATGGTATGAACGACGCTGAGATGCTGACGATGGCAGGCAAAGGACTTGTCATGGCTGATGCGCACATCAAAGTGAAGCAAGCACTCCCGCACAATGAAATCATTGGAAGCAACGCTGATGATGCGGTTGCACGTTATCTAAAAGAGCAGCTCCTGACCTAAGACTCCCCCTATAAGTCTTTAGTAACCGCTTGCTCATCACACTAGGCAGCCTAACGTGGCTGCCTTTTTATTTGAGTGTTTCTTTGCTCAATATAGCTTGCCACTCTTGCTGTGAAACGGGCATCACTGACAAGCGATTCCCTCGCTTCACCAATGGCATTTCACTTAACTCCGGCATCGCTTTCAATACCGACAGAGGAATCAAACGTTCCGTTTTCCGAACAAACTCTATGTCGACCATCATCCAACGTGGGTTGCTTGGCTCTGATTTCGGGTCAAAATATTCACTCTCAGGATCAAACGCAAAATGATCAGGGTAGGACTCACGCACGACTCGAGCGATCCCCGCAACACCGACCTTTTTGCACGATGAGTGGTAAATCAACACCAAGTCACCAAGCTTCACCTCATCACGCAGCATATTCCTCGCCTGATAATTGCGAACCCCTTCCCAACACGAGGACTTTTTCACTCTCAGGGTATCAATTGAAAACTCATCTGGTTCGGTTTTAAACAGCCAATATGCCATAATCAGATCCATCTCTTTGAACATCAGGAAGATATATCATGAAGGCGTACAGAAGCCCAGTCACAATAGCCTTACTCGCTTTACTTCAAGCCTGCTCAAATACCGTAACAGAAGAGACCAGCGAAGCCCCTTCTATTGTCGCGAGCTTAGACAATCCTGAGTCTATCCAAACTCAGCCTTTTATCCTTCGTGGAGAAGTGGTTGTAGGTCATGAAGTCAGAACAATAAGCCCTTGTGGTAGCCAGCAACAATATTGGCTGAATATGCCATCAGATTTGGTAGAGCAAGCCATCTTCCTTACCCGCAGCCCTTACCAACCAATGTATGGTGAAATGATCGGCTATCTGACACCCTCTAGTCACCACGGCTTTGATTCGGACTACAGTGCAGTATTCCAAGTAGAGTCCGTTAACCTGCTTACAGCAGAAAACCCTAATCGCTGCGATTCTCCACAAAAGCCAACAACTGCTTTCGGTACTGAGCCATTCTGGTCGGCGAGCTTCGAGCAACAGGGGCTGATGTTTAAGATAATGGGGGAAGAAAAAGCCAGTTATCAGGTTATGGGATCAACGATTTCAGAGCAGATAAAACAGCAACAACGTACTTATCGCTTGAGTGATGACGGCCGCTTGGAGATGAAACAAGAAATATGCAATGATGGCATGAGTGACTCGCTCTACGGATGGCAAGCAAGCTTGGACAGTGTTCAAGGCAAATTCAATGGCTGCGCGACACTTGCTAACCAAGACCACTCTGAGTCTTGGATAGGCTATTATCACGCCGAGTCTGCAGATAACCCGCTGTTTAACGTTCATCTTGAGCTCAATGCTGACCATAGTGCCATCACGACCTACGAATATCTTGATGGACAACCTTCCACTATTGAGCGCGGCTTTTGGCAACAGTTAAACCCAGACCAAGTTCAGGTCACCATGACACGCCACCAGCAGCAATACCTCGTCTCTGAACGTATCTTTACGCGCAATGGCGGCCAACTAACAGCGAAACAAGAAAAGGTTAGCGACATTGTTTACCCTATCGCAGATGGTGGGCTAACGCTGTTTAAAGTGAAACCTACCTCTACAGATGCTACGCCATTAACCCAATCATCCCAAATGCCAGCCGCGCAAACGGTTGATGGCTCTGCACAATTTGATAGTAAGGTCGATGCGACACTGCATAAGTATTTCACGATGCACAAAACCGATCCTGCAAACACCAAATATCGCTGGTTAGAACATGATTTAAATGGTGATGGTGCACCGGAATTATTGGTCTTGCTCGACTGGTGTGGAACTGGGGGATGTACCCTGCTCATTTTTGAAGACCATCAGCAAGAGTGGCGTTTTAATAGTCGAATCACCTTGGTCAATACTCCTATTCGTTTAGCGAACACTCTATCAAATGGCTGGCAAGATCTTGTGTTTGATGTCTACGGTGGCGGTATGGAAGCTGGGCAACATAAGCTCTCTTATGGCGAGGTCAGCTACCCGATTAACCCAAGTGTCGCCCCTATAATCAACCCACGAGATATCAGTGGCGTAGTACTGTTTGCCGATGAGACCTATCCAACTCAGAAAGGCGTGGTGATGTGATGACCACTTGTAAAATCTGCGGCTTATCTCACCAATGCGTATGCGAACTGATCCCCTCTCTAGAGAGCCAAGCACACATTGCTTTACTCACGCATGAGAATGAACTCACGCGTGATACCAACACTGGTCGCTGGGCAGTAAAAATGCTTTCTCACTGTCAAACTCATATCTGGCAAAGAAAGCTACCGCCCTCTGCACTGATATCTCAAATAGAAAGTGGTGACTACACCCCTTTATTGCTCTTTCCCGCAGAAGAGAGCCAACAACTAAGCGGTGAGAAAATTGCTGTGATGGCGAAGCCTCCTCTCTTTATCGTGCTGGATGCGACTTGGCAGGAAGCGAGGAAAATGCTCAACAAAAGCCCGTGGCTACAAGCGCTATCCAAGGTTTGCTTAAACACTGAGCGACCATCAAGTTATCAACTGCGGCGCAATCAAGCACAAGGGAATTTATGTACTTTAGAGGTGGTTGCCGAGCTATTGGCTCTATGTGGTGATAATCATGATGCTCAGCAGATTACGCCTTTTCTTGAGCATTACACGAAAGTCTTCAAAGCCGACAAGAGCGGCCATGCTTATTGTGGCTAGAGATCTAACAAAGAGGCCAAGTGAGCAATTTCGACATCCGGTAATGCCGACGCATGCTTGGCTTTCATCAAACTACTGTCCTGGTCATTAATCCAACAGCTTTTCATACCAGCTAAATACGCGCCTCTTACATCAGAGCGCAAATGGTCTCCTACATGCAGAACCTTATCTGCCGGTAGATTAAGAAATGAAAGTGCCTGATTGAAGAGATCGGAGTCGGGCTTACTAAGACCATCTGGGCCAGCCTTATAGACGCCTTGGAAATACTGCCCAAGGCCAATTCTATCTACATCAACATTGCCATTGGTAATCGCAACCAGCGGCATACGCTGGGCCAACTTAGTCATCACACGATGTGTCTCTTGAGGTACTGTAAAGTCACTGCGTAGACGCAGCACTTCTTCTATCGCTTGAGTCGCTGCTAATTGAGCTTTTGGATCATCGTAACCCAAAGCCGATAAACCCACTTCAATCTGTCGATAACGCCAACGCGTCACGTCATGCTTTAACTCGGGCTCATTGGTAGCCACAAGCACCTTTATTTGATGCCACCAGCTTAGAGGCTTTGTCTTTGATATAGGGTGTTGTTCATACAGCCAAAGCGCCATTTGCTGCTCAACGCGACGAATAATAGGACGGTTATCATACAAGGTATCATCAAGGTCAAAAGTCATTGCCTCAATACCAGAAAATGGTCGATAGAAAATCATGATTCGCTGCCTTTCTTCTTCGCACGTGGGTGAGCCTGATCATACGCTTGCGCAAGATGTTGGAAGTCTAGGTGAGTATAGATCTGAGTGGTCGAGATATTCTCATGCCCTAAAAGCTCTTGCACTGCTCGTAAGTTATTACTCGATTCTAATACGTGCGTTGCAAAAGAGTGGCGCAATTTATGCGGGCTGATATGGCTCGCCACTCCCTGTTTCTGTCCCCACTCTGCCATCCGTTTTTGGATGTTTCGATGTGAAATACGCTGACCGAGTTTAGAGATAAACAAGGCTGGGTCATCACCTTTGAGTAAGCTTGGTCGCACCTTCAGCCAGCGCTCAACCCACTCTTTTGCGTGGCCAGAAAAAGGTACTTTACGCTCTTTATCGCCTTTACCGATAACACGAATCTCACCACTACGAAGGTGAACATCGCGCACATCAATACTAACAAGCTCCGCCAAACGCAAGCCCGCACCATACATGAGTTCCATGATCGCACGATCTCGAATAGATAACGGATCGTCTTCATCAACTTCGAGTAGCTGTCCAACTTCGTCTACATCGAGGTTTTTTGGCAATGGGCGTTGTTTTCTTGGTGCAGATACACCTTTAGCAGGGTTTGCCGAAAGCTCCCCACGCAGGACAAGAAAATCGAAGAAGCTACGTAGCGAAGATAAGCGAGTTGAGAGACTACTTGCCTTCATCCCCTCACGCATCCCTTTACTTGCTAACTGCCTAACCCACGCAGCATCCACTTGCTTCCAGTCCTTTAAGCCCATTTGGGCAAGGTGCTGAGCCATGGTTTCTAGCTGCTGTTTATAGTTTCTTTGCGTATGAAGGCTCAAGCCTTTCTCACTGCGCAGATACTCATAGAAGCGCAATAAAGACTTCTCTAACCCTCTAGGCAGAGGTGCTGCAGACTCGCTCATCACTCACCACCGTTTGCCAAGGTTGGGTATTGATCACATGGGTTAACACCAATGCGAGGTGACGTAAAAACAGCGTATCCATTTGCGGTTGAAAGTGCCCACCGTCTTCACTAGAGAATGCAATGAGGCCGTAAGGCTGCTTGAAGCCAAGCGGCAACACCACATAAGACCCGAGCTCTGGGGCATTCTCTTGCTCAGAGAAAAGTGCTTGGCGATCGGCCTGACGTAAACGACCGAGGTAAGCGGGCTTACCATTGAGGTGGTTAGTCACAAAACGCTTAAATACATCCGTTGAGATCTGGTATTGAGTGTCTTCACTCTCCACAAGCTTTACGTAAGCAACAAGGCTTAGGTCTTTGGCGAGCTGCTCAACCGATGATATAGCATCAGTAACTGAAAGGCTTTTTAGAACTTGCTCTTGCAAGCCCATAAAGTCGTGAAAGGTCTGGTCATTTTGTCTTGCGAGAGACATCAATGCCGTGATCTCTTCTTCCAGTTCTTCAATTCGCTGGCGTTGACGCTGTAATTGAACGTGAACGAGAGACACTGCACCTTGGTCTTGATGCGGGAGTGCGAGACGCTCGACAAGCTCTGGACGAGATAAAAAGAAATCAGGGTGGTCACGTAAATATTCCGTCACCACCTCTGCTGTTAGCGCATTGGCTTCCACTTGAGACAAAATCAATCCCTGAGATATTAACAACTGCGGCTATTGTAGCGCACTCTTGCTAACAAGACAGCTGCCCATCAAAGACATGTGTCGCCGGGCCTGTCATATACAGCGGCCTGCCTGGTCCTTGCCACTGAATATTAAGCTCTCCCCCCGGTAGGGTCACTTTAACCTGCTCATCGAGTAGGCCTTGCACAATCCCAACCGCAACAGCACCACAAGCGCCACTGCCGCAGGCTTGTGTTTCGCCAGCGCCACGTTCATAGACGCGTAGGTTGACTTCATTGCGATTTAAAACCTGCATAAAGCCTGCATTTACTCGCTCAGGAAAACGCTCATGAGACTCAAGAAGCGGGCCTAAGGTATCAACATCTGCCGTGTTAACGTCATCGACAACCGTCACAACATGAGGATTACCCATACTGACTGCACCACAGAACAGTGTTTTATCTTCGGTGCGCAAAATGTAGGTTTTTTCTTGCTGCTTAGCCTTAAAAGGAATTTTGCTCGGCTCGAACTCTGGCACTCCCATGTTCACCGTGACTTGATCATCCTCTTCAATATTAAGGACCATCTTGCCTTTCTTGGTGCTAACACTGATGCTGAACTTATTAGTAAGCCCCTTCATTCTAACGAATCGAGCGAAGCAGCGTGCACCGTTGCCACACTGCTCTACTTCACTGCCATCGGCATTAAAAATACGGTAGTGAAAATCCGTTTCTGGGTCATAGGGTGCCTCAACCACTAACAGCTGGTCGAAACCTACACCAGTGTGACGATCCGCCAAGCGGCGGATCAGATCAGGTGAAAAAAAGATATTTTGGGTTATGCAATCGACGACCATAAAGTCGTTACCCAAACCATGCATTTTAGAAAAATGGAAGTGCATGAGACGTTCGTTACTCCGGTAAAATATGCTCTAGTGCCCAAAGGCTCGATAACTCTTCTCTTCGACGCACTAGATGTGATTGAGCACCGTCAACCATGACCTCAGCTGCGCGAGTTCGAGAGTTGTAGTTGGATGCCATTGCAAAGCCATAAGCACCTGCAGAACGCACTGCAAGCAAATCACCCTGTTCCAAAACGAGCGCGCGATCTTTTCCTAGGAAGTCACCCGTTTCACAGATCGGCCCCACCAAGTCATAGTTAACCGCTTCACCTTGACGAGGAGAAACCGGCACAATGTCTTGCCATGCTTGGTATAGCGCTGGGCGCATCAAGTCATTCATTGCCGCATCGATAATGGCGAAGTTCTTGTGCTCGGTGTGTTTAAGAAACTCTACCTTGGTCAACAACACACCTGCATTGGCTGCAATAGCGCGACCTGGCTCAAAGATAAGCTCAAGATCTTGATGATTCACCAAGCGCTCCATCAAGGCGCGAGCGTAGTCAGAAGGCTGTGGAGGGAGCTCATCGCGATACACAACACCCAAACCTCCACCAACATCGAGGTGTTTAATGTTAATGCCTTGCTCTTTCAGTTCATCAATCAGAGACAGTAGTCTGTCTGTTGCATCGATAAACGGGTCAATGTCAGTCAACTGCGAACCGATATGGCAATCAATTCCATGGATCTCTAGGTTCGTAAGACCTTGTGCAAACTTATACACTTCAGGCGCACGGTCAAAGGCGATACCAAACTTGTTTTCACGCAAACCTGTCGAAATATAAGGGTGCGTATTAGCATCAACATCTGGGTTGATACGCAATGAAATCGGTGCTTTTACGCCCATTTCACTCGCAACTCGGTTTAGGCGTTCAAGCTCTGGCTCTGACTCAACGTTGAAACACTTGATACCAAGCTCTAGTGCTCGCTGCATCTCTTGCTCTGTTTTGCCTACCCCAGAGAACACCACTTTTTTAGGGTCGCCACCAGCAGCCACGACACGTTCTAGTTCACCACCAGAGACGATATCAAAACCAGAGCCTAAGCGAGCAAGCGTGTTCAAAACACCTAAGTTTGAGTTCGCTTTTACTGCATAGCAGACAAGATGAGGGTGCTCCCCCACTGATTTATCGAAAGCGTTCCAATGACGCTCTAGTGTTGCGCGAGAGTATACATAAAGAGGCGTTCCGTACTGCTCTGCGAGAGAAGTCAAAGTGACGTCTTCAGCCCAAAGCTGGCCATCTTCCTGATAGTTGAAGTAATCCAAGTTGTTTCCCTTAATCTGACCGAGTGTTTTCTATTTCGATTTAATCCATGAGTATGATGATGTAAATCATAAGAAAAAGACCCATCGACACTGCGATGAGTTATTGCTGTTGTGTTTGTTCGCTTGATGTATCGTCTTGTGGTAAATAGAGCGCACCCGATTGACCACACCCTGCTAAGGCAAGAGTCGATACGATAAACATGACTACTACCGATTTTTTCATAGCGCTTGTCGTGATTATTTATTCGATGCCCCCTATAATCGCACCACAATCAAGAAAAGCAATAGGATGAACCGATGAACGATACTGAATTTCATCAACTCGTCGACTCTCAAATGGAAACTATTGAGGAAATGATCGACGAATCAGGCGCAGATATCGATTACGAGACCTCTGGCAATGTCATGACATTAGAGTTTGAAGATCGCAGCCAAATCATTATTAACCGCCAAGAGCCGATGCATGAAATCTGGCTGGCATCAAAATCTGGTGGTTTTCACTTCAAGTTGAAAGGCGAGCAATGGATCTGTTCAAAAACAGATAAAGAGCTGATTGCTATGGTTAAAGAAGAGTGCGAAAAGCACGCTGATGAAGAGATTGAATGGCCATAGACAGTTTAACGGTGAGTCATCATTGATCACCGCTAAACAATTTAAGCGCTCGCGACTTTCTGTGGGCGCTTATAACCTGAATCATTACGGTATGGCACGATGTAGCTGTCACCGTTATCTGGGTGAATCACATCATAGTATTGCGGTAAGTTGAAATTGATCAGCTTTGAGGAGATCGAACGCTCATCTTTCACTGAGGTGTAGAAGCTGTTCACACTAGCAATCAGCTCATCTTTTTCACCCACAAGCTTCTGATACACTTCTACTTGGTTAGCTTCATCAAGCACATAGATATTAAAGCCGTGTGGTGCTGTATCTTCAAAGAAGAATTGCACTAAACCCTCACTCGCAAAGCTATCGATCACACTAGGCAATTGGTAGTCTTGCTCTTTGTCTAGCTTGAGCAGTGGTGAGCCTTTCAGCTTATTGGTTGAGATACTGCGATAAAAGTCGACTGAGTTTTCGAGTTTCTTGACCGAAACACCGCGGCGCTCAAAGAATAGGCCGTACATTTGGTCAGAAATTCTCAAGCCTTTGAAACTGCGCTTTTTCTCTTGCTCGATTGGCTTTAAGCGCATATCAATACACTCAGCCAACAACTGATACACCGAGTTGCGGATCACGCCACGCAGGTGCTTGCTATAACAAAAAACATCCACCGATTTAGGGCGAATCGCATCATGGTGCATCTTACCGAGCATCGTTTTAAGCGCATCGAGCATCGCCATATTGCCCTTGAAGTGCAAAGTACGCACCTCATGCCAAGAGTTTCGATACACTAAGTCGACGCTACCGACTAAACACTCATGCTGCTGACCAAAGCTAAACACGTTCATGTTTTTAAAATCGTTACGGAAGGTACGGTTCCCTAACGACGCGGTTGGGTCTTGCTCGAAATTGATGAACATCGCGAGTTGGTTTATCTCACAAGGACTCGCTAGCGCATCCATCGAAGGACGATTGGCGTTAAGAGAAAAGGTATTTCTGAGATCGCCCACCATCTGATAAAACTTATCAATATCGATGTCAGCCTCGCGTACAACCGCGTTGAGACGGGTCGATTCAGTAATCAAGCCATTAAAAAATGACCACGCGACAAGCTTACTCAAATATTGGTTGTGCTCTAACTTAGGTTGCCCAAGCAGTTTGTGGGCTATCAAAGGCTGCTTGTAAAGATACCAACCTTCAGGGTTAGTTTGACCCGGTTTTACCTCGATAAAGGTTAAATCCGATTCATGCAAATCTGGTGATATTTGTGGGTTGAGTAGTGTAACTTTGCCTGGAAGCACCTCAAATGCCGCATAAAGCTTACGGGCAAGAATACTAATATCTTGCGGGCTAATCGCAGAAGTAATGTTATTGCGACGCGCAAACTGGATCAGATTGCGGTAGCTTTGCATCAGTGCATCAAGCAATGAATGGTGGACAACTTTAACCTGTTCAACTTTCCAGTTGCGACGATCGTCAAGCTCTTCAATCTTGTCTTGATCCCAATCCCACTGTGCCACCATATCCGCAAGAGCTTCGCGGCGCCAAGGTACCGAAACAGAACCTGCACCAGGTTCGCGAGATAACTTTTCGTGGGTTTTAAGATAAAAACACCGACGAACTAATTCAAGGCGCTCACCATCTCCTATACGCTCAAGGTAACGCGTGACCTTCTCAAGCATGAGATAGTAAGAATCCATTCCATACAGATCCGGCTCTTGAGCAAAAAAACGACGCTTGCTATCAAGACTAAGAAGCTGCGTATTCGGGTACTCCCAAGAATACGCCTCAAGCAATATCGCTTTAAGAACCGATTTGTATGGAGAATCAATACTCTTATACAGTTGCCATAAGTTAGCGCCAAAGTACTCCTCAGCAGGAATGCCATTGAGCTGACCAAAGTCGATCCACTCATTGCAGTCTATGTACTTTTGCTGGCATAACTGACTCACGTATTGGTCGTAGCACTCTTCCATCTCTGGTGGGATCAATTGCCACAATAGTCTTTTACCTGCAAGTCGCACTGCTGAGCGATAAAACTCGTCTAGCAACAGCATATGCTGTGAAGAGCCGCAGTTGTCTCCAGTCATCTCTTCTGAATGGTTATGACGAAAACGCTGCTCATCCATCAAAAAGAAGTTGGCTTCTACACCCTGACCTTTCGCCCACTCTGTAATCAACAAACACTTGTTTGTAAGAGCCTCACGCTCCATTGACGACATATCAGAAGAGACACAAACCCATATATCCAAGTCACTTGACGTGCTTTGACCAATGGAAGAGGTACTGCCCATGGTATAAAGAGCGTTGATCGCCGGCTGTACAGCTTGATGCAGTGGGTGCCCAACTGTCATTTCTGTATTTGCAACGAACTTCTGTTGATTGTCATTCAACTCCAAGCCAAATACGCCATATGGGGTCAGTTCAGAGTAATAACCAGGCAGAATTGGGTGGTTGAAGTGTAATAGGGTTGGGATCAGATGGAATACTTGCTGGCATGGTACATTCATTAGGGCCAGCGCACGCTCAACACGTTGCTGGTTTAGAAGGTCCAGTCTGTCAATCAGCTTGGTTGTATATGCCTGCAAGGGAGGATCCTTGGTTAGTAAGTCAAATTCTCACTTTGTCGGTCTTTTGAACAAAAGAACCATCAAAACGTGATCAATTTAACACTTTTATCCGCTCGGGTAAAGAATGAAGCCAAGAAAGCTGGTCTTTGGCTAAGCACAAAACGTTGCTAATGCTGTCATTTATCTGGAACGTTGCCAAACATTTTTAAACAAATACTCGTGATTCAAGTCACGTTATTAGATTCATCCAACCAGCTAATAACATTTCATCTACTTCAGTGACAATCAGACAAGTTAATTTTGCGTGTTTAATGATACGATTAGTGCCATCTAAGCTAGTGAGAACACACATGAATACCAATACACCAATTCGAATTGCAACCCGCAAAAGCCCGCTTGCTCTCTGGCAAGCACACTACGTTAAAGATGCACTCCAAGCCGCCCACCCTGGTCTGGAAGTCGAACTGGTCACTATGGTTACTAAAGGAGACATTATCCTTGATACTCCCTTAGCTAAAGTGGGAGGAAAGGGACTGTTCGTTAAAGAACTTGAAGTGGCAATGCTAGAAGGTCGAGCTGACCTCGCAGTTCACTCAATGAAAGATGTGCCCGTGGAGTTTCCAGAGGGGCTTGGGCTTGTAACGATTTGTGAGCGTGAAGATCCACGTGATGCATTTGTCTCTAACACCTATCAAAGCCTAGACGATCTGCCACAAGGCGCTGTGGTCGGTACTTGCAGTTTACGTCGTCAATGCCAAATCAAAGAAGCACGACCGGATCTCATCATTAAAGAGTTGCGAGGCAATGTTGGAACACGCTTGGGCAAACTAGATGCAGGTGAATACGATGCGATCATCCTTGCTGCTGCAGGTCTAAAACGTCTAGAGCTAGAAGAACGTATCCAAAGCTTCATCGAGCCAGAGCAATCATTGCCAGCCGTTGGACAAGGCGCAGTGGGTATTGAATGTCGCCTTGATGACGATCGACTCATCAAGCTTCTAGAGCCTCTTAACCACAAAGACACTCAAGACCGCGTATTAGCAGAGCGCGCTATGAACCTGACACTTGAAGGGGGTTGTCAGGTGCCAATTGGCAGTTACGCACTGCTTGATGGCGATGACCTATGGCTTCGAGCACTGGTTGGTGAGCCCGATGGTTCACAGATTGTTCGAGGCGAAATCAAAGGTTCTCGCCAAGATTCGGAGAAGCTGGGCGTTGAACTCGCCAACCAACTGCTCGATGATGGTGCAAAAGACATTTTAACGCGCCTATACCAAGAGGATTAATCATGTCTGTGCTCATCACTCGGCCTGATGAGCCGGGTAGACAGCTTACACAGCATTTGAATCAGGTGGGCATTGCTGCCCACCACTTCCCTCTCATATCTATTTTAGCGTCGAATAAAAATCATCAACTGCAACACGACCTCGAATGCGCTGATATCGTTATCGCAGTCAGTCAGTATGCCGTCACCTATGCCGATAAAAGCATTAAACATTGGCCAAGCCAGTGCCTCTATTTTGCTATCGGTAGTAAAACTGCACTACAGCTCGAACAAGTGACTAAAAAAACGGTCTATACACCTGAAATCCACGAAAGTGAGCACTTTTTATTGCTGCCAGAATTGAGCCAATCGCGCATTTTTAAGAAAAAAGTCATTATCCTTCGAGGTAATGGTGGACGCGATCTGATTCGAGAACAACTATCTGCAAGAGGTGCCTATGTCGAATATCGAGAGGTTTATCAGCGCAAAAATATCAAATTTGATTCAAAATTAGCCATCACAGAATGGCAAGATAATCTGATACAACATGTAGTTATCACGAGCAGTGAGCAGTTAAACCATCTATTATCTATGTGCAGAGGTAACAAAAGCTGGCTTGTAGAGCGTTGCGTCTATGTCCCCAGCGAAAGAATAGCGCAAGAAGCAAAAGCGCTTGGCTTTACACAAGTCGTTTGCACACATGGTGCATCAAATACTGTCATTACTCGTGCTCTCCAAGCTCACATTAAGGAAAATAACAATGACCAAAAAGATCAATGAGCAACCAGAATCTGATAAAAACACTCAAAAGAATGAACCTGCGTTGACCTCAGAAAACACGAGCAAACAAGAAACATCCCCTTCAAAAGACACTACCAAAGCCGACGAGGCAAAGACAAAAATAGACACAACAGACAAAAAGCCTGAAGCAAAGCCCACAAATAAAGAGCAATCAAAAGAGAAAAAGTCGGGGAATAAGCTCGCCGTATTGGCTATTTTGATTGCACTAGGTATTGGAGCGGCAGGGTTCTATAAACTTCAAGAACAAGACCGAATCTATCAGGCAGAGATTGCGGCTCTAAAAACTCAAATTGAAATGAAGCAAAGTGAGTTTGCCAGCACTATTGAGGCCTCTCTGGCCAAAACCATTGAGAGAGCAACCGAACTTACTCACCAAGCTGAAGTTGCTGTAGAGCAGCAACAAAAAAGTATTGAGAGTCTTCAATTCGCAATTGCAGATGTACAAGGACGACGCCCCAACGACTGGCTACTGGCAGAAGCAGATCACCTCGTAAAGCTTGCTGGACGTAAATTATTCTTAGAAAAAGATGCTGTCACCGCGACCAGATTAATGGAAACGGCTGATCAGCGTATTGCAACGCTGAATGACCCTAGCTTGGTACCTTTGCGCCAACAAATGGCCAAAGATATTACAGAGCTAAAAGGTATTCCTCTTGTAGACCGTGAAGGTCTTGTCCTTCGCATTACTGCATTGCAACAGCAAGTGAGCGGGCTACCGTTAGCAAATGCCATTCTCCCTGAAGAGCAACCACAAGAAGAGGTCGTTGTTTCGAGTGATATTAATGATTGGCAAGAGAACCTTAAGAGTTCGTTCAAATCATTTAGTGAGAGCTTTATTACCTTCCGAACAAGAGATGGCAATGTCATACCTCTTCTTTCACCACAACAGCACTTCTATTTGAGTGAAAACATTAAAGGTAAACTCGAAACCGCCATTAAGTCTGTTTACTTAGAGCAAGGCGAAATCTACCAAACCGCAATGGCAAATGCACTTGAGTGGAGTGAAACCTTTTTTGATCAGGATAACCATCAGGTTAAGCAGTTCAATGCCGCACTCAAAGAACTGCAGCAGCAAGATGTACATGTCGAATATCCACAAAAGCTCGTATCACAACAACCTTTAGAAGATGTGATTCGAGATCGTCTAAGACGTGGTGTTACATCCATCGTAGAGGAGAATAAATAATGTTTAGAACAGTTTTTCTCTTCGTTATCCTCGGGCTAGGCCTCTTCGTTGGTACCCAATACTCTGGCCAGCAAGGCTATGTGCTCATTTCAATTGCCAATAAGACAATTGAAATGAGTGTGACCACACTAGTGATCTTCATCATTGCTACCTTAGCGGCCTTATTCTTCTTAGAGTTTATTCTCAAACGCGCTGCGTCAATGAGTTACAACACTTGGAACTGGTTTAGTGTCCGTAAACTTAGACGTTCAAGACGTTACACCAATGAAGGCATCATCAAACTCCTAGAGGGTGATTTCAAACACGCCGAAAAGAAAGTCATGCGCTGGGCTAACCACCACGATAAACCATTACTCTGTTACTTAATCGCAGCTGAAGCAGCATTTAGCCAAGGAGATGAAAATAAGCGTCAGCAATATCTAGAGAAAGCCTCAGAACAAGACGATTCGACATTAGCAGTAGGGCTGACACGAGCGAAACAAGATATACGTGCAAAGAACTACGAGTTGGCGTTTGATGGCCTTAGTACACTCAACGGCCAGTTTCCAAATAACTCACTTATACAGGACCTATTGAAAGGTGTGTATATTGAACTAAAACTATGGCAGCCACTGATAGATATTTTGCCAAAGTTAGGTCGTGAAAAATCGATTAACAAAGAAGAGAGCGATCGTTACCTTCTACTTGCTCATAGCGGTTTATTGGAAGAAATCGCACAACAAAAAGGCAGTGAGGGTCTAATCGCGCATTGGGATAGCCTGCCGAAGAAACTAAAAAATGAACCAAGCCTCATCGCGACTTTTAGCAAACAACTAATCGCACGCAAAGCTGATTACGAAGCGTTCGGCGTTGTCAAAAATGTGCTGAAGAAAACTAATGTCGAAGAGCTTTATGCCCTTCTTCCAGAGATGAACTTGTCAGACCGACACCCTATGAACCAGTTTTTGTTATCTTCTATTAAGAAGGATCCGGACAACGCCGCAGCCCACAGTGCTTTAGGTCAGTTGTATATCCGAGAACAGAACTGGCCTGAGGCACAAAAGCATTTAGAACAAGCCCTTGCGAAGCGCTCTAATGTTTCTGATTATGCTTATCTTGCGGATGCGCTAGAACATCAAAACTTGAATCAAGCAGCTCGGGATGTCTCTCGTAAAGCCCTTACCTTAGTTAAGTCATAGTATCTTATTGATTATCCAACCAAGAGCAGCCTAACGGTTGCTCTTTTTTTATCCCTAAGCAGCAACAGTGTCTGTTCAACATTCTCGTTTAAATGACTAACTCGTATTGGTCTTATCCTTTAACCATCGTTACGAGGACTTTTTGAAATACGCATACGGGTTTATCAAACCTGTCGTTCTTTATAGAAAGACAGCTTGACCGATCATTTGCCTGCAAAAATAACAGCCTCACCATAGTTAAACTGTGCAGAGTTACCTAGATCAAGTTCAGAGAAGATCCCCTCTCAAATAATTACTTCGTGGGGTTGGGTCGTTTCAAAGACTTGTATTGCAGATATAACATCTATTGATAGAACAGGATGGATGAAGGCTAGTAAGAACAGGTCAAATAAGCCACGTTAAACTAAACCTTCTATATTGCAGTTTGTATAAATCACAAACGTAAAAAAGCCCTGCTATTTCTAGCAGGGCTTTCTAATAAGTGGCGGAGTGGACGGGACTCGAACCCGCGACCCCCGGCGTGACAGGCCGGTATTCTAACCAACTGAACTACCACTCCGCAGTGGTCTATTTAAAGTCTTATCTAAAACGTGCTTTAAACAGATAATGTTCAAAGCCTGGCGATGTCCTACTCTCACATGGGGAAGCCCCACACTACCATCGGCGCTATTGCGTTTCACTTCTGAGTTCGGCATGGAAATCAGGTGGGTCCACAATGCTATGGTCGCCAAGCAAATTCTGTTTTTCGTCTTCACTTTTTCTAAAAAAGTGAAGACAAAAAGTCTGGAAAGCTTCTAAAAGTCATCAATACACATTCAAAGTTCTTAGCTTTGAGTCCATCAAAACCCCTTGGGTGTTGTATGGTTAAGCCTCACGGGCAATTAGTACAGGTTAGCTCAACGCCTCACAACGCTTACACACCCTGCCTATCAACGTTCTAGTCTCGAACAACCCTTTAGGACACTTAAAGTGCCAGGGAAGACTCATCTCAGGGCTCGCTTCCCGCTTAGATGCTTTCAGCGGTTATCGATTCCGAACTTAGCTACCGGGCAATGCCATTGGCATGACAACCCGAACACCAGAGGTTCGTCCACTCCGGTCCTCTCGTACTAGGAGCAGCCCCCTTCAATCTTCCAACGCCCACGGCAGATAGGGACCGAACTGTCTCACGACGTTCTAAACCCAGCTCGCGTACCACTTTAAATGGCGAACAGCCATACCCTTGGGACCGACTTCAGCCCCAGGATGTGATGAGCCGACATCGAGGTGCCAAACACCGCCGTCGATATGAACTCTTGGGCGGTATCAGCCTGTTATCCCCGGAGTACCTTTTATCCGTTGAGCGATGGCCCTTCCATACAGAACCACCGGATCACTATGACCTGCTTTCGCACCTGCTCGAATTGTCATTCTCGCAGTCAAGCGGGCTTATGCCATTGCACTAACCTCACGATGTCCAACCGTGATTAGCCCACCTTCGTGCTCCTCCGTTACTCTTTGGGAGGAGACCGCCCCAGTCAAACTACCCACCAGGCACTGTCCTCACCCCAGATAATGGGGCTAAGTTAGAACATCAAACATACAAGGGTGGTATTTCAAGGTCGGCTCCACTAATACTGGCGTACTAGTTTCAAAGCCTCCCACCTATCCTACACATGTAGGCTCAATGTTCAGTGCCAAGCTGTAGTAAAGGTTCACGGGGTCTTTCCGTCTAGCCGCGGGTACACTGCATCTTCACAGCGATTTCAATTTCACTGAGTCTCGGGTGGAGACAGCGTGGCCATCATTACGCCATTCGTGCAGGTCGGAACTTACCCGACAAGGAATTTCGCTACCTTAGGACCGTTATAGTTACGGCCGCCGTTTACCGGGGCTTCGATCAAGAGCTTCGACCTAAGTCTAACCCCATCAATTAACCTTCCGGCACCGGGCAGGCGTCACACCGTATACGTCATCTTACGATTTTGCACAGTGCTGTGTTTTTAATAAACAGTTGCAGCCACCTGGTATCTGCGACTCCCCATAGCTCCATCCGCAAGGGACTTCACCGCGAGGAGCGTACCTTCTCCCGAAGTTACGGTACCATTTTGCCTAGTTCCTTCACCCGAGTTCTCTCAAGCGCCTTGGTATTCTCTACCCGACCACCTGTGTCGGTTTGGGGTACGATTCCTTACAATCTGAAGCTTAGAGGCTTTTCCTGGAAGCATGGCATCAATGACTTCACTACCGTAGTAGCTCGACATCGTGTCTCAGCCTTAAAAAGAGCCGGATTTACCTAACTCTTAAGCCTACGCACTTGAACCTGGACAACCATCGCCAGGCCCACCTAGCCTTCTCCGTCCCCCCATCGCAATTGTAAGAAGTACGGGAATATTAACCCGTTTCCCATCGACTACGCCTTTCGGCCTCGCCTTAGGGGTCGACTTACCCTGCCCCGATTAACGTTGGACAGGAACCCTTGGTCTTCCGGCGAGGAGGTTTTTCACCCCCTTTATCGTTACTCATGTCAGCATTCGCACTTCTGATACCTCCAGCAGACCTTACAGTCCACCTTCAACGGCTTACAGAACGCTCCCCTACCCAATGACCTAAGTCATTGCCGCAGCTTCGGTGTATAGCTTAGCCCCGTTACATCTTCCGCGCAGGCCGACTCGACTAGTGAGCTATTACGCTTTCTTTAAATGATGGCTGCTTCTAAGCCAACATCCTAGCTGTCTAAGCCTTCCCACATCGTTTCCCACTTAGCTATACTTTGGGACCTTAGCTGGCGGTCTGGGTTGTTTCCCTCTCCACGACGGACGTTAGCACCCGCCGTGTGTCTCCCGGATAGTACTCACTGGTATTCGGAGTTTGCAAAGGGTTGGTAAGTCGGGATGACCCCCTAGCCTTAACAGTGCTCTACCCCCAGTGGTATTCGTCCGAGGCTCTACCTAAATAGATTTCGGGGAGAACCAGCTATCTCCAGGTTTGATTGGCCTTTCACCCCTAGCCACAAGTCATCCGCTAATTTTTCAACATTAGTCGGTTCGGTCCTCCAGTTGATGTTACTCAACCTTCAACCTGCCCATGGCTAGATCACCTGGTTTCGGGTCTATATCCAGCAACTCGACGCCCAGTTAAGACTCGATTTCTCTACGGCTCCCCTAGATGGTTAACCTTGCTACTGAATATAAGTCGCTGACCCATTATACAAAAGGTACGCAGTCACACCACGAAGGTGCTCCTACTGCTTGTACGTACACGGTTTCAGGTTCTATTTCACTCCCCTCACAGGGGTTCTTTTCGCCTTTCCCTCACGGTACTGGTTCACTATCGGTCAGTCAGTAGTATTTAGCCTTGGAGGATGGTCCCCCCATATTCAGACAGGATATCACGTGTCCCGCCCTACTCGATTTCACTGATGATGAGATGTCGACTACGGGGCTATCACCCTTTATTGCCACGCTTTCCAGCGTGTTCGTCTGTCTCATTAAAAGCTTAAGGGCTAATCCAATTTCGCTCGCCGCTACTTTCGGAATCTCGGTTGATTTCTTTTCCTCGGGGTACTTAGATGTTTCAGTTCCCCCGGTTCGCCTCACTAACCTATGTATTCAGTTAGTGATAACACCTTATGGTGTTGGGTTTCCCCATTCAGGAATCTCAGACTCACAGGTTTTTACTACCTAATCTGAGCTTATCGCAAGTTAATACGCCTTTCATCGCCTCTGACTGCCAAGGCATCCACCGTGTACGCTTAGTCACTTAACCATACAACCCGAAGGAGTTTCGAGTTGCTACATTTGACTTCACTTTGAAAAGTGAAAACAAACGGGTAAACAACCAAAGTTGTCTGCAATTTTTATACATGATGCAGACTCGATTTTGCCGGACTCAAATATTAAGTATCTTTCGATACTTCCAAGAACACTTGAATGTGTGTTGGTACCTAAAACTCTTATGTTTCAAAGAAGTTTAGGATTTGAGAACTTTTAATTTGAATAACAACGCATCTCATAGAGATGGGGATTGTTGTTATTCGTCAGCTTTCCAAATTTTTAAAGAGCAATAATAGCTCGAGGCTTATGCCTCAAAACCATCAATCTGTGTGAACACTCATCGCAATAATCATCGTATAAGGAGGTGATCCAGCCCCAGGTTCCCCTAGGGCTACCTTGTTACGACTTCACCCCAGTCATGAACCACAAAGTGGTGAGCGTCCTCCCGAAGGTTAAACTACCCACTTCTTTTGCAGCCCACTCCCATGGTGTGACGGGCGGTGTGTACAAGGCCCGGGAACGTATTCACCGTAGCATTCTGATCTACGATTACTAGCGATTCCGACTTCATGGAGTCGAGTTGCAGACTCCAATCCGGACTACGACGCACTTTTTGGGATTCGCTCACTATCGCTAGCTTGCTGCCCTCTGTATGCGCCATTGTAGCACGTGTGTAGCCCTACTCGTAAGGGCCATGATGACTTGACGTCGTCCCCACCTTCCTCCGGTTTATCACCGGCAGTCTCCCTGGAGTTCCCGACATTACTCGCTGGCAAACAAGGATAAGGGTTGCGCTCGTTGCGGGACTTAACCCAACATTTCACAACACGAGCTGACGACAGCCATGCAGCACCTGTCTCAGAGTTCCCGAAGGCACCAAAGCATCTCTGCTAAGTTCTCTGGATGTCAAGAGTAGGTAAGGTTCTTCGCGTTGCATCGAATTAAACCACATGCTCCACCGCTTGTGCGGGCCCCCGTCAATTCATTTGAGTTTTAATCTTGCGACCGTACTCCCCAGGCGGTCTACTTAACGCGTTAGCTCCGAAAGCCACGGCTCAAGGCCACAACCTCCAAGTAGACATCGTTTACGGCGTGGACTACCAGGGTATCTAATCCTGTTTGCTCCCCACGCTTTCGCATCTGAGTGTCAGTATCTGTCCAGGGGGCCGCCTTCGCCACTGGTATTCCTTCAGATCTCTACGCATTTCACCGCTACACCTGAAATTCTACCCCCCTCTACAGTACTCTAGCTGACCAGTTTCAAATGCTGTTCCGAGGTTGAGCCCCGGGCTTTCACATCTGACTTAATCACCCACCTGCATGCGCTTTACGCCCAGTAATTCCGATTAACGCTCGCACCCTCCGTATTACCGCGGCTGCTGGCACGGAGTTAGCCGGTGCTTCTTCTGTCGCTAACGTCAAATAATGCAGCTATTAACTACACTACCTTCCTCACGACTGAAAGTGCTTTACAACCCGAAGGCCTTCTTCACACACGCGGCATGGCTGCATCAGGCTTGCGCCCATTGTGCAATATTCCCCACTGCTGCCTCCCGTAGGAGTCTGGACCGTGTCTCAGTTCCAGTGTGGCTGATCATCCTCTCAGACCAGCTAGGGATCGTCGCCTTGGTGAGCCTTTACCTCACCAACTAGCTAATCCCACCTGGGCTAATCTTGACGCGAGAGGCCCGAAGGTCCCCCTCTTTGGCCCGAAGGCATTATGCGGTATTAGCTATCGTTTCCAATAGTTATCCCCCACATCAAGGCATATTCCCAGGCATTACTCACCCGTCCGCCGCTCGACGCCCTTAACGTTCCCCGAAGGTTCAGTTAAGTCGTTTCCGCTCGACTTGCATGTGTTAGGCCTGCCGCCAGCGTTCAATCTGAGCCATGATCAAACTCTTCAATTTAAGATTTTGATGTCCATAAGGACTGACTCAATGAATACTGACTTCAAAACTCATTCTCACTCGAAAGTAAGAAGTAATTTTAAAGCTATTATCGTTCCAACAGAACGATAATGAATTGACTGTGCTGATACCGAAGTATCAATTGGTCACTCAGTTCATTGATAGTCATTGATTCCGAAGAATCAGTTTTTGATTTTACTTTTATAAAAAAGTAAAAACCAAAAGTGGATTATCATCAACGAGTGCCCACACAGATTGATAGGTTTATATTGTTAAAGAGCTTTGCTATCAAGGCCTTAACCTCGAAGCGGATGCGTATAATACGCGATTGACTCTGTAAGTCAACATAAAACTCTAAAATAATTTAGAACTCTATGGTGACTTGCTTAAGTAATAAGCAAAGTCGAAATTAAAGCCTGGCGATGTCCTACTCTCACATGGGGAAGCCCCACACTACCATCGGCGCTATTGCGTTTCACTTCTGAGTTCGGCATGGAAATCAGGTGGGTCCACAATGCTATGGTCGCCAAGCAAATTCTGTTTTTCGTCTTCACTTTTTCTAAAAAAGTGAAGACAAAAAGTCTGGAAAGCTTCTAAAAGTCATCAATACACATTCAAAGTTCTTAGCTTTGAGTCCATCAAAACCCCTTGGGTGTGGTATGGTTAAGCCTCACGGGCAATTAGTACAGGTTAGCTCAACGCCTCACAACGCTTACACACCCTGCCTATCAACGTTCTAGTCTCGAACAACCCTTTAGGACACTTAAAGTGCCAGGGAAGACTCATCTCAGGGCTCGCTTCCCGCTTAGATGCTTTCAGCGGTTATCGATTCCGAACTTAGCTACCGGGCAATGCCATTGGCATGACAACCCGAACACCAGAGGTTCGTCCACTCCGGTCCTCTCGTACTAGGAGCAGCCCCCTTCAATCTTCCAACGCCCACGGCAGATAGGGACCGAACTGTCTCACGACGTTCTAAACCCAGCTCGCGTACCACTTTAAATGGCGAACAGCCATACCCTTGGGACCGACTTCAGCCCCAGGATGTGATGAGCCGACATCGAGGTGCCAAACACCGCCGTCGATATGAACTCTTGGGCGGTATCAGCCTGTTATCCCCGGAGTACCTTTTATCCGTTGAGCGATGGCCCTTCCATACAGAACCACCGGATCACTATGACCTGCTTTCGCACCTGCTCGAATTGTCATTCTCGCAGTCAAGCGGGCTTATGCCATTGCACTAACCTCACGATGTCCAACCGTGATTAGCCCACCTTCGTGCTCCTCCGTTACTCTTTGGGAGGAGACCGCCCCAGTCAAACTACCCACCAGGCACTGTCCTCACCCCAGATAATGGGGCTAAGTTAGAACATCAAACATACAAGGGTGGTATTTCAAGGTCGGCTCCACTAATACTGGCGTACTAGTTTCAAAGCCTCCCACCTATCCTACACATGTAGGCTCAATGTTCAGTGCCAAGCTGTAGTAAAGGTTCACGGGGTCTTTCCGTCTAGCCGCGGGTACACTGCATCTTCACAGCGATTTCAATTTCACTGAGTCTCGGGTGGAGACAGCGTGGCCATCATTACGCCATTCGTGCAGGTCGGAACTTACCCGACAAGGAATTTCGCTACCTTAGGACCGTTATAGTTACGGCCGCCGTTTACCGGGGCTTCGATCAAGAGCTTCGACCTAAGTCTAACCCCATCAATTAACCTTCCGGCACCGGGCAGGCGTCACACCGTATACGTCATCTTACGATTTTGCACAGTGCTGTGTTTTTAATAAACAGTTGCAGCCACCTGGTATCTGCGACTCCCCATAGCTCCATCCGCAAGGGACTTCACCGCGAGGAGCGTACCTTCTCCCGAAGTTACGGTACCATTTTGCCTAGTTCCTTCACCCGAGTTCTCTCAAGCGCCTTGGTATTCTCTACCCGACCACCTGTGTCGGTTTGGGGTACGATTCCTTACAATCTGAAGCTTAGAGGCTTTTCCTGGAAGCATGGCATCAATGACTTCACTACCGTAGTAGCTCGACATCGTGTCTCAGCCTTAAAAAGAGCCGGATTTACCTAACTCTTAAGCCTACGCACTTGAACCTGGACAACCATCGCCAGGCCCACCTAGCCTTCTCCGTCCCCCCATCGCAATTGTAAGAAGTACGGGAATATTAACCCGTTTCCCATCGACTACGCCTTTCGGCCTCGCCTTAGGGGTCGACTTACCCTGCCCCGATTAACGTTGGACAGGAACCCTTGGTCTTCCGGCGAGGAGGTTTTTCACCCCCTTTATCGTTACTCATGTCAGCATTCGCACTTCTGATACCTCCAGCAGACCTTACAGTCCACCTTCAGCGGCTTACAGAACGCTCCCCTACCCAATGACTAAAAGTCATTGCCGCAGCTTCGGTGTATAGCTTAGCCCCGTTACATCTTCCGCGCAGGCCGACTCGACTAGTGAGCTATTACGCTTTCTTTAAATGATGGCTGCTTCTAAGCCAACATCCTAGCTGTCTAAGCCTTCCCACATCGTTTCCCACTTAGCTATACTTTGGGACCTTAGCTGGCGGTCTGGGTTGTTTCCCTCTCCACGACGGACGTTAGCACCCGCCGTGTGTCTCCCGGATAGTACTCACTGGTATTCGGAGTTTGCAAAGGGTTGGTAAGTCGGGATGACCCCCTAGCCTTAACAGTGCTCTACCCCCAGTGGTATTCGTCCGAGGCTCTACCTAAATAGATTTCGGGGAGAACCAGCTATCTCCAGGTTTGATTGGCCTTTCACCCCTAGCCACAAGTCATCCGCTAATTTTTCAACATTAGTCGGTTCGGTCCTCCAGTTGATGTTACTCAACCTTCAACCTGCCCATGGCTAGATCACCTGGTTTCGGGTCTATATCCAGCAACTCGACGCCCAGTTAAGACTCGATTTCTCTACGGCTCCCCTAGATGGTTAACCTTGCTACTGAATATAAGTCGCTGACCCATTATACAAAAGGTACGCAGTCACACCACGAAGGTGCTCCTACTGCTTGTACGTACACGGTTTCAGGTTCTATTTCACTCCCCTCACAGGGGTTCTTTTCGCCTTTCCCTCACGGTACTGGTTCACTATCGGTCAGTCAGTAGTATTTAGCCTTGGAGGATGGTCCCCCCATATTCAGACAGGATATCACGTGTCCCGCCCTACTCGATTTCACTGATGATGAGATGTCGACTACGGGGCTATCACCCTTTATTGCCACGCTTTCCAGCGTGTTCGTCTGTCTCATTAAAAGCTTAAGGGCTAATCCAATTTCGCTCGCCGCTACTTTCGGAATCTCGGTTGATTTCTTTTCCTCGGGGTACTTAGATGTTTCAGTTCCCCCGGTTCGCCTCACTAACCTATGTATTCAGTTAGTGATAACACCTTATGGTGTTGGGTTTCCCCATTCAGGAATCTCAGACTCACAGGTTTTTACTACCTAATCTGAGCTTATCGCAAGTTAATACGCCTTTCATCGCCTCTGACTGCCAAGGCATCCACCGTGTACGCTTAGTCACTTAACCATACAACCCCAAAGAGTTTCAGAAGAAATCTTGAGATTGTTTAATCAAACAACCAAAGTTGTCTGCAATTTTTATACATGATGCAGACTCGATTTTGCCGGACTCAAATAACTCTTTGTTTCCGCTTTTTAGAAAAAAGCAGAGGCAAAAAGTGGACTTTCGTCACTTCCAAGAACACTTGAATGTGTGTTGGTACCTAAAACTCTTATGTTTCAAAGAAGTTTAGGATTTGAGAACTTTTAATTTGAATAACAACGCATCTCATAGAGATGGGGATTGTTGTTATTCGTCAGCTTTCCAAATTTTTAAAGAGCAATAATAGCTCGAGGCTTATGCCTCAAAACCATCAATCTGTGTGAACACTCATCGCAATAATCATCGTATAAGGAGGTGATCCAGCCCCAGGTTCCCCTAGGGCTACCTTGTTACGACTTCACCCCAGTCATGAACCACAAAGTGGTGAGCGTCCTCCCGAAGGTTAAACTACCCACTTCTTTTGCAGCCCACTCCCATGGTGTGACGGGCGGTGTGTACAAGGCCCGGGAACGTATTCACCGTAGCATTCTGATCTACGATTACTAGCGATTCCGACTTCATGGAGTCGAGTTGCAGACTCCAATCCGGACTACGACGCACTTTTTGGGATTCGCTCACTTTCGCAAGTTGGCTGCCCTCTGTATGCGCCATTGTAGCACGTGTGTAGCCCTACTCGTAAGGGCCATGATGACTTGACGTCGTCCCCACCTTCCTCCGGTTTATCACCGGCAGTCTCCCTGGAGTTCCCGACATTACTCGCTGGCAAACAAGGATAAGGGTTGCGCTCGTTGCGGGACTTAACCCAACATTTCACAACACGAGCTGACGACAGCCATGCAGCACCTGTCTCAGAGTTCCCGAAGGCACCAAAGCATCTCTGCTAAGTTCTCTGGATGTCAAGAGTAGGTAAGGTTCTTCGCGTTGCATCGAATTAAACCACATGCTCCACCGCTTGTGCGGGCCCCCGTCAATTCATTTGAGTTTTAATCTTGCGACCGTACTCCCCAGGCGGTCTACTTAACGCGTTAGCTCCGAAAGCCACGGCTCAAGGCCACAACCTCCAAGTAGACATCGTTTACGGCGTGGACTACCAGGGTATCTAATCCTGTTTGCTCCCCACGCTTTCGCATCTGAGTGTCAGTATCTGTCCAGGGGGCCGCCTTCGCCACCGGTATTCCTTCAGATCTCTACGCATTTCACCGCTACACCTGAAATTCTACCCCCCTCTACAGTACTCTAGGTGACCAGTTTCAAATGCTGTTCCGAGGTTGAGCCCCGGGCTTTCACATCTGACTTAATCACCCACCTGCATGCGCTTTACGCCCAGTAATTCCGATTAACGCTCGCACCCTCCGTATTACCGCGGCTGCTGGCACGGAGTTAGCCGGTGCTTCTTCTGTCGCTAACGTCAAATAATGCAGCTATTAACTACACTACCTTCCTCACGACTGAAAGTGCTTTACAACCCGAAGGCCTTCTTCACACACGCGGCATGGCTGCATCAGGCTTGCGCCCATTGTGCAATATTCCCCACTGCTGCCTCCCGTAGGAGTCTGGACCGTGTCTCAGTTCCAGTGTGGCTGATCATCCTCTCAGACCAGCTAGGGATCGTCGCCTTGGTGAGCCTTTACCTCACCAACTAGCTAATCCCACCTGGGCTAATCTTGACGCGAGAGGCCCGAAGGTCCCCCTCTTTGGCCCGAAGGCATTATGCGGTATTAGCTATCGTTTCCAATAGTTATCCCCCACATCAAGGCATATTCCCAGGCATTACTCACCCGTCCGCCGCTCGACGCCCTTAACGTTCCCCGAAGGTTCAGTTAAGTCGTTTCCGCTCGACTTGCATGTGTTAGGCCTGCCGCCAGCGTTCAATCTGAGCCATGATCAAACTCTTCAATTTAAGATTTTGATGTCCATAAGGACTGACTCAATGAATACTGACTTCAAAACTCATTCTCACTCGAAAGTAAGAAGTAATTTTAAAGCTATTATCGTTCCAACAGAACGATAATGAATTGACTGTGCTGATACCGAAGTATCAATTGGTCACTCAGTTCATTGATAGTCATTGATTCCGAAGAATCAGTTTTTGATTTTACTTTTTATAAAAAAGTAAAAACCAAAAGTGGATTATCATCAACGAGTGCCCACACAGATTGATAGGTTTATATTTTTAAAGAGCTATTCTTCATCGTGACCTGAATCACTTTGGAAGAGGCGGCTATTGTAGTCATTTAAACTCAAGTATCAAGTACTTTTTTTGAATTTTTATTTCAAACCGTTAGATTTGAAAAAAGACTAGATGCCTAACTGAATTTAATTGCGAAGCCTTGTGGGCTCTGCCGTTTCAGTGGATGCGCAGTATATGGGAATTATCCTGTGGCACAAGTGTTTTTTTTGAAAATATGCATTTTTCTCATTAATCGCTGAATAATGCAGCAAAACATTAAAAAAGGAGGCTTTCGCCTCCTTTTTTAACTATCTAATTATCATTTTTATATGAATGCAAACGCATCTGAGTACATGTATTCACTATGCGCTGACTTATTTTGAGTAAATTGCTCTCTTGCAGCGCCAGCCATCTCAAAACGTCCAGCTATATAGATGTCGAATGCTTCTAATGAAGCAAAGTCATCTGCCACAGCTTGCAAGACATTGCCGACTTTCCCTTTCCAGTCACTGGAAGCTTGTTCAATCACTGGAACAAACTGAACATGGCTGTGCTTTTGAGCAATATCTTCTATTTCTTTGTATGCATATAACTGACACGCATCTTTCGCACCCCAGTATAAGTAGATAGGTTCGTTAATTGACTGCGCAATACAGTGATCAAGGATAGAGCGTACATAGCTGAAACCTGTTCCGCCTGCGATAAGTAGTAGAGGTCTTGCATTGTTTTCTCTAACCCATGCATCCCCAAATGGCGCTTCAATCTCTATCTCACCGTTTTGCTCTAACGCCTTTTGCATTGACTCTACAACCTCAATCGCATAGGCATTATGCTCAGCAGCACCAATGTGCAGTTCTAATTCGCCTTCGTGACGACAAGGGCTACTAGCAATAGAGAACGGACGTTTATCTTTTTCTCCCATAACAACCATTAGATACTGGCCTGCTTTGAAGGCGACTGGTGTCTCTGGGTGTAACAAGATTTGGTAAGTATTACATGCCAAAGGCTCAATCGACTTTACTTTACACTTTATAGTCATGTTTGTTTCTTATCCTATTAAGGCTTCTAATCTGACAGAGAGATTATGAGATTACTTTCTACTTTAGCTTGGCACGCAAACACCCAGCCTTGTGCTTTTTCTGATTCAGTTAACACGGGCTCAAGGTGGTAGGTCACCTCCCCTGAAATCAACTTACACAAACAAGCGGCACAAGCACCGACCTGGCAACGATTAGGAAAACGTATATTATTGTTGAGCGCGCCTTCCAGTATTGTTTGCTCCGATTCAACATCAAAAGTGATGTTTTCCGGCGTGATTGTGACTGTAAAGCTCATTGTATCTTTAACTCATCCCAAATACTGTCGACTTTCTCTATCAATTGTGGTGATTTTTTAATGGGAGTCCCCCACTCTCGTGTTATCTCACTTCCTGACTTATTCGTCGCATCCATACCTAGAACTCGGCTTGGTTGACTGAGTGCATCTATATAGAAGCTGTCTCTGGAAGGATCCATTCTGGTTGTGATTGCCCAAATGATGTCATTCCAATCCGTTACATCGACATCATCATCACAAACAATTATGAATTTTGCTGTCGTGAATTGAGCGACAATCTCTGCAGCTTGTTCTATCACTTGCTTACCTTGACCTTGTTGCGTTTTATCAAGGTCAAGTATCACTATGCCACCATTCGCTGACTGTGGAACAAAACAGTGCTTTAGGCAGTTTATAGATGCGTTCAACTGCTGCTCTACTCGTTCTACATCAACTTTCAATTGCTCAGTATCTTCATCACCTCGTTCTGCATCCCATTTAATGGTCGCATCGAGACCCATTTTAGAGCCGAGCCCTACAACAGGTGATGCGAAGTCCAAGGAGTCAATTGGTGTATTATCGATAAATAGAACATCTCTCTCAGGAAGCATATGCAGGTTCAATGCTTCGGAAACGCTATCCCAATTTCTCGCATCGACACTCTCATCACAAACAATCACATACTTGGTATACATGAACTGACGCAGGAATGACCACACCCCCATCATGACTCGCTTAGCGTGCCCCGGATACTGCTTTTTCAAAGTCACGACAGCCATACGGTAGGAGCACCCTTCTGGCGGAAGGTAAAAGTCGGCTATCTCTGGAAATTGCTTTTGTAAGATCGGTACAAAAACTTCATTTAACGCCACACCCAATACTGCCGGTTCATCAGGTGGACGACCTGTATAGGTACTATGATAGATAGGGTTATTGCGCATTGTTACATGAGTAATTGTGAATACGTGATGTTGCTCTTTTTCATTGTAATAGCCCGTGTGATCACCATAAGGGCCTTCATCAGCAAATTCATTAGGGTCTATATAGCCCTCTAATACAATTTCTGCACTCGCAGGGACATCGAGGTCATTACTTATTGAACGGACTACTTCGGTTTTCTTGCCACGAAGTAAACCTGCAAAAGCGTATTCTGATAATGCATCAGGGACTGGCGTCACTGCGCCGAGAATGGTTGCAGGATCTGCACCAAAAGCGACTGAGACAGGGAAAGGCTTTCCAGGGTTTTCTTCCATCCAGTCTCTTAAATCTAATGCCCCACCTCGATGTGCTAGCCAACGCATTATGATTTTGTTCTTGGCTACTTTTTGCTGACGATAGATACCTAGGTTTTGGCGTTTCTTATTGGGCCCCTTGGTGATAGTTAACCCCCAAGTTAGTAGCGGGGCGACATCTTCTGGCCAACAGCTCATTACCGGAATCTTATCAAGGTCAACGTCATCACCCTGCCATACGACTTGCTGACACGGTGCGTTGCGCAGTCTCTTTACTGGCATATTTAGAACTTGGCGAAACACTGGCAGCTTTTCCAAAGCATCCTTAAAGCCTTTTGGTGGCTCCGGCTCTTTTAAGTAAGCCAACAACTTTCCTACTTCGCGCAGCTCTTTGACGTCATTGCGCCCCATGCCAATAGCGACACGCTCAGGTGTTCCGAACAAGTTCGTTAACACAGGGTAATCAGAACCAATTGGATTTTCGAACAACAGCGCAGGACCACCTTGACGTAAGGTACGGTCACTGATTTCTGTCATTTCATAGGCGGGATCAACTGGGTGAGTGATACGTGTTAAGAGACCTTTTGTTTCCAAATGGTCAATAAAATCGCGTAAATCCTTAAAGCTCATGGGCCTTCTACTGGCAAGTGATCATTGCCATGAGTATATCAAATGACCGATTAAGCGACACGTTAGAAAGACTAGTTTGCCAAGACACTATTTATCGCACTGGCTCGAACACGACTATTTGTAGTGACCAATTCCGCTAACCATTGACTGTAGCCTTGCTCAAATAGCTCTTGAGCAACAATGGGTGCATCCTCTTCTAATGTCATTCGTGTCACGAGAAAAGTTCGAATTTCATCCGACATCGGCTTGACGCGAGCGAGCTGCTGCAATGCTTGGTCTTTGAGGATGGGGTTGTTTGTTGCAGACATTACCTGCTGATAAGCAAAGCTTGTTGATACCGAAGATAAGCGTGCTAACTCTTGCTTTGTATGACTATCCGCCTTCATACGCCACAACAGTTGATATATTTCTTCATCATTTGATTCCCTTGCTAGACTCACCATCACTCGAGATCCAGGCAACCACGGGTTGACTCTAGACAAGGTAATTTGCTGCACAAGGGTTTCAAGCGCTTGAGAAGATAGACTGCCCATCTCTTGGATCAGAAGGTTCTCTCTTGTTTTTAACTGAGCATCATCTCCTACCAGATATTCTCGCAGGTTCAACTCTCCCTTCTCCGCCTGAATAACCAGATCTATGGTTTTTTGATCAACTTGCCAACGCTTAATAAGACGAGTTGCCGTTGCTGGATAATTAAAGGCTGGGGCAGAAAACTCGTAACCGTCACCGGTCTCAAGCACTTGATAGGTGGGTCTTAGGTTTCGCTGTGCATCGATAAACATTGCCATGCGTGAAGAGAGTGCGATTTGCTGCTGCTCAAGTTGAGTAAGAAGTATGTATTTCACAACCTCTTGCTGAGGCATCGCTAATCGCTCAATAGCAAACTTAACAGAGTCGACTTTGTTATCCTGCAATTGTTCTAGCAGAGCAGACACTTTGTTTTGTGAGCGAGCATCGCTCAGCCAAGTTTGTGCCGTCTGTGGTGTAATCTCAATGCTGCTAGCAATAGCAGAATTCATTCCGATTAAGCTCACCAAGAGAGCTATCAACCATCCGTGTCGCATAGTGTTCCCCTGATTAGTGATAACACTAATTGTGGAAGGGCATTAATGATAAAGCAATAAAAAAGCGCCACCAAAATGGTAGCGCTCTCACGAACTAGTACAAAACTGGGTTATTTTTGACGACGCATTGCGTCAAAGAACTCATCGTTTGTTTTGGTCATCGCTAGCTTATCGATGAGGAACTCCATTGCATCAATTTCGCCCATTGGGTGAACGATTTTGCGGAGAATCCACATTTTTTGCAGCTCATCATTCTTTGTCAGTAGCTCTTCACGACGAGTACCACTGCGATTGAAGTCAATCGCTGGGAACACACGCTTTTCAGCAATCTTACGATTCAAGTGCAGTTCCATGTTACCTGTACCCTTGAACTCTTCGTAAATAACCTCATCCATCTTAGAGCCAGTATCAACCAGTGCTGTAGCGATGATAGTCAAGCTACCACCTTCTTCTACGTTACGTGCCGCACCGAAGAAACGTTTTGGACGATGTAGAGCATTCGCATCAACACCACCAGTCAAAACCTTACCTGATGAAGGTACAACTGTGTTGTAAGCACGCGCAAGACGAGTAATAGAGTCAAGCAGGATAACCACGTCTTTCTTATGTTCGACAAGACGTTTTGCTTTCTCGATAACCATTTCTGCCACTTGAACGTGACGAGAAGCTGGTTCATCAAAAGTTGATGCAACTACTTCACCTTTAACCAGGCGCTGCATCTCTGTTACTTCTTCTGGACGTTCATCGATAAGCAGTACCATCAACTCACACTCAGGGTGGTTATGAGCAATGCTCTGTGCAATATTTTGCAGCAGCATTGTTTTACCAGCTTTTGGCGGAGCAACGATTAGACCACGTTGACCTTTACCGATAGGAGAAGCTAAGTCTAGGATACGAGCAGTGATATCTTCTGTCGCACCATTACCGCGCTCCATCACCATGCGCTCATTGGCATGCAGTGGAGTCAGGTTTTCAAAAAGAATCTTATTTCGTGCATTGTCAGGCTTGTCATGGTTAACCGTGTTTACCTTCAACAATGCAAAGTATCGTTCACCGTCTTTTGGTGGACGAATCTTACCGGCAATCGAATCACCTGTACGTAGGTTGAAACGACGAATCTGACTAGGCGAGACATAGATGTCATCAGGGCCAGCAAGGTAAGAACTGTCTGCGCTACGCAGGAAACCAAAACCGTCTTGAAGAATCTCGAGAACCCCATCGCCAAAAATGTCTTCACCACTTTTTGCGTGTGCTTTTAGGATGGCGAAGATAATGTCTTGTTTTCTCAGGCGAGCAAGGTTTTCTAAACCTAAGCTTTCGCCCAGCTTAACAAGCTCAGACACAGGTCTGTTCTTCAGTTCTGTAAGATTCATTGTGGTGGATGCTTTTTTAGTCAAAATAGGATCTGTTCGTTAGTTAAGATAGATTTTGGTCACAGGATCGACCAAGAAGTGAACGTTTGTATAATTAACGTGCGATAAATTAGCACTAAATATGAGACTAGTCTAGATCTAGTTGAGTTACAAAACAAAACCGCGCTTTATAGACAGCGCGGTTTAGCAGGACTTTGAAAGATTATACGTTCGCGTCTAGGAACTCTTTCAGTTGAGTCTTTGAAAGTGCACCCACTTTCGTCGCCGCAACAGCACCATCTTTAAACAAAAGTAGTGTTGGAATACCGCGAATACCGAATTTTGGTGGTGTGCCAGCGTTCTGGTCGATATTTAATTTACCTACCGTTAGCTTGCCTTCGTACTCGTCTGCGATTTCATCAAGAATTGGTGCAATCATTTTACATGGACCACACCATTCTGCCCAAAAGTCCACTAGGACTGGGCCTGCAGCGTTGATTACATCGTTCTCAAAACCGTCGTCGGTTAGCTGCAAAATCTTGTCGCTCATTATTCACTCCAATATTTTTTTCAAACTGGTGAGGTAATAACCAGTAAATTAGTTCTCTATTGGAATGTATTTACTTCCGTATTGCAAGCCTAAGCTGATATTCTATAGGAATGAAAAAGACGCATATAACAGAGCAGAAGTTCGCCGATTTGGATTTACACTCCAAAATTATTGAAGGTTTGGATAAAAAAGGGTTTGAATTTTGTACCCCAATCCAAGCTAAGGCGTTGCCGGTATTGCTCACCGGCCGTGACATTGCAGGCCAGGCCCAAACGGGTACTGGTAAGACGCTTGCGTTTCTAACTGCTACTTTTAACCACTTATTGAATACGCCTGAACATGAAGGCCGCAAACCGAGCCAGCCTCGCGCGATCATCATGGCACCCACCCGAGAGTTGGCTATCCAGATTTTCAACGATGCAGCACCGTTGATTGAATCGACAGGAATCAAAGCCGCACTGGCTTACGGTGGCGAAAGCTATGACAAGCAACTTTCGAAGCTAGAGCAAGGCGTTGATGTTCTGATCGGCACAACAGGTCGTATCATCGATTTCTACAAGCAGCGTGTATTTAACCTTAACCACATCCAAGCTGTGGTTCTGGATGAAGCAGACCGTATGTTTGATTTGGGCTTCATTAAAGACATTCGCTTCTTGTTCCGTCGCATGCCTGAGCCAAAGGATCGCTTGAACATGTTGTTCTCGGCGACACTCTCTTACCGCGTGCAAGAGCTCGCATTTGAACACATGCATAACCCAGAGCATGTGGTGGTTGAGCCTGAACAAAAAACAGGTCATCGCATCCAAGAAGAGCTGTTCTACCCATCGAATGAACACAAAATGGCACTGCTTCAAACTCTAATTGAAGAAGAGTGGCCAGATCGCGCTATCATTTTTGCCAACACAAAGCATAAGTGCGAGTCAGTTTGGGGCCACTTAGCTGCTGACGGACACCGTGTGGGTTTATTGACGGGTGATGTGCCGCAGAAGAAACGAGAGAAGATTCTTGAGCAATTCACTCAGGGTGAGGTTGATATCCTTGTTGCAACCGACGTTGCAGCGCGCGGACTCCACATTCCTCAAGTGACTCACGTCTTTAACTTCGACCTTCCTGATGACTGCGAAGACTACGTGCACCGTATTGGTCGTACTGGTCGTGCTGGCGCTAGTGGTCACTCTATCAGCTTTGCTTGTGAAGATTACGCTATTAATCTTCCAGGTATTGAAGAGTACATTGAACACAGCATCCCAGTTTCAGACTATGATGCTTCTGCGCTGATTGAGGATCTACCAGCGCCACTGCGTATGCGTACTAATTCGCGTTCGCCAAACTCTCAACAACGCCGTACAAACACGGGTGGCTCACGCAACAACGGTCGTAAGCCTCAGCGTCGCCCTCGTCAACGTCAACAAAGGGATTCTTAAGTTGTCTACAAGCCAAGTCATGTCATCACCTCTTTATGCTGCTATCGACCTCGGGTCGAACAGTTTTCACATGCTCGTTGTGCGTCATATCGATGGCAGCGTACAAACCATGGCAAAGATTAAGCGTAAGGTTCGTCTCGCCGCAGGCCTAGATGAAAACAACATGCTAAGTCATGAAGCCATGCAACGTGGGTGGGACTGCTTGAGCTTGTTTGCAGAACGACTTCAGGATATTCCGACAAGTAACATCCGCATTGTCGGTACAGCAACACTGCGTACCGCGGGCAATGTGGATGTGTTTTTAGCGAAGGCGAATGAGATTCTCGGTCATCCGATCCAGGTCATATCTGGAGAAGAAGAAGCCGCAACCATCTATCGTGGTGTAGCTCACACGTCTGGCGGTAGTGGTCGTCGCCTAGTCGTCGATATCGGTGGTGCGAGTACGGAGCTCATTATCGGTGAAGGGTTTGAAGCCAAAGCGCTGACCAGCCTGAAAATGGGTTGTGTCACCTGGCTAGAAAAACACTTTAAAGATCGTCTCCTTAACAGCACCAACTTTGACAATGCAATTGAAGCAGCTAAGCAGACTCTGCTGCCTATTCTTGAGCAATATAAATCCCTTGGCTGGGATGTCTGTGTTGGCGCATCAGGCACGGTACAAGCCCTTCAAGAGATCATGTTGACCCAAGGTATGGATGAAGTTATTACCCATGCCAAGCTTAAGCGCTTACAAAAGCAAGCGATGACGTCTAATCACTTGGAAGAGCTGGAAATCGAAGGCCTGACACTAGAGCGTGCTCTTGTTTTCCCAAGCGGCCTTTCTATTCTCATCGCTATCTTTGAGTTGTTGGAAATAGACTCAATGACTCTCGCTGGAGGTGCGCTTCGCGAAGGGATGGCCTATGAGATGGTGGCAGAGCTACGACAAGATGACATTCGTGCGCGAACCATTGCAAGCGCGCAAACCCGTTATCAAATCGACTCTGGCTATGGCGAGCAAGTGGCCACAATGGCAGCGAAGCTCTTACAGCAAGCCGGTGGAGATAACTGGATAACCGAGCCGCAGGGGATTATGTTGCTCGACAGTGTGGCAAAGCTGCATGAAATAGGTCTAGCGATTGATTTCAAAAAAGGCGGTGAACACTCAGCGTATTTACTGAGTAACCTCGACCTACCGGGTTATACCCGCGCACAAAAGGTCTTTTTGGCCGAAACCGCTCGTCGATATCGTGAACACCTAACCTCTCTACCAGAGCAACATGCGCTATCTGGCTCGAATGGTAAACGTGTTTTACGACTGCTGCGCCTCGCTGTTTTGCTGACTCATCGCCGAAGTCCTGCGCTTGAACCACAAGTGCTGCTCTCCTCTGATGGTGAAGCTCTATCTCTCACTATCAATGGAGATTGGTTAAATGCCAATCCACTTACAGCAGCCGAACTTGAAATTGAGGCTAACCGACAGACTGATATTGGCTGGCCATTAACGATCAAATCTTAACGGCTAAATACAAAAAAACGCGACCAAAATTTGGTGTCGCGTTTTTTATTGGTTCTAGACAAAATTAGGGCTGAACCGCCGTAGCTTGCACTGTTTCATCTTCAACGGTGGTGAGCTTCTTGGTTAAGTAATTCAGCAAAACGCCATACATCGGCACAAACAAACCTAAGCTGATCACAATCTTAAATACGTAATCCACCAGCGCAATTTCGACCCAATGCTCTGCCATAAATGCATCTGGACTTTGATAAAACGCAATCGCGAAGAAGGCCAATGTGTCCAAAGCATTTCCGAATAGCGTGGAACACGTAGGGGCAACCCACCACTGCTTCAACTGTCGCAGACGGTTAAACACATGCACATCAAGAATTTGGCCAAGTAGATATGCCATGAAGCTCGCAGCGGCAATTCGAGCAACAAATAAGTTGAACTCGGTTAGATGCCCAAAGCCTTGAAACTGCCCTTCAAAAAACAACACCGACAGACCATAAGAGACAATCAGTGCTGGCAACATCACCAAAAAGATAATTCGGCGTGCCAATTGAGCACCAAAAATACGAACCGTTAAATCCGTCGCTAAGAAAATAAACGGGAAGGTGAATGCACCCCATGTCGTATGGAAACCCATCACAGTAAAGGGAAGCTGAACCAGATAGTTGCTTGATGCAATGATGCCTAAATGAAATAGGACAAGATAGATAAGGGCGTTGCGCTGCTGCGCAGGGGTAAAGTTACTCATGCGATACCTTTTTAGTTTGGTTTGGGGGTGAGGGAACCCAAATCGAATCACTCATCAATCGTGACTCTTACCAACAATGTAAATAATCTCATATCGCCTTAGGCAGACATAAGCAGAGGGCGGCGATTATACATTAACCAACTCCTGCTGCAAGGGGTTGATTCTCCTTAAGAGCCGCGCAAACGTTTGGTTAAAAACTACGCTGAAATAGCGCGGCCAAATAGTCACACTCTTGTTTCGATTGCGCTGGTACCAACGCTTCAAGCCAGACACTCTCACTATAATGCTCCGCTTTGAGAAACAGCTGACAACCTTCAAAGTCTATGAGCCATGAGTGTATATCAGCATCTTGCTGCTTCTCGACAACCGTCGCAGACAGCAATTGAACCATTTGGTCACCAATAGGCTCAAAGCTATCAAAGTCAAACGTTGGAAAGCGAAGAACAAGGCGTCCTTGTTCCGCGTGATAATCAAGAAGGCCGAAACCGTACAGTATATTATCCATGAACCGTGATATGCTCCTGTATCAAATCAAGGAATGGATCGGCGTATTTATCCAGCTTGCGCTCACCCACACCATTCACCGCTAACATCTCACCATAAGATGTGGGTAGGATTTCTGCCATGTCGATCAGAGTCGCATCACTAAATACGACATAAGGTGGCAGGCCATCCTCATCAGCGATGGATTTCCGCAACTTGCGTAACTTGGCAAATAGCTTCTTGTCGTAGTGCTTATTAGATAATTTCTCAGATTTTGCCGCGCGTGCTGAGATATCTAGACGCGGCACCGCCAACTCCAAAGGTTGTTCACCGCGCAGTATGGGACGAGCCTCTTCCGTGAGCTGGAGTGTTGAGTTGCGAGTGATATTCTGGAACAGCAACCCTTTGTGAATAAGCTGACGGAATATACTGACCCAATAGTCATGGCTGTTCTCTCGCCCCAACCCGTAGGTGGAGAGCTTGTCGTGGCCTTGTTCTCGGATACGTATGTTCTGCATGCCTCTCAGCACTTCTACCACATAGCCAATACCAAAGCTTTGATTTACGCGATAGACACATGAAAGCGCTTTTTGCGCCTGCTCGGTGGCATCAAAGTGCTGTGGTGGATCAAGGCAAATATCGCAGTTACCGCACGGTTTTTCGCGGTATTCACCAAAGTAGTTCAATAGAACTTGGCGACGACAAGTTTGCGCTTCAGCAAAAGCACTCATTGCATTGAGCTTATGGGATTCAACTTGCTTTTGCGGACCCTCTTCTTTTTCATCGACCATTCGGCGTAGCCAACTCATATCAGCAGGGTCATACAGCATCATCGCTTCAGCGGGTAAACCATCACGACCTGCTCGACCTGTCTCCTGATAGTAGGATTCGATATTGCGTGGGATATCAAAGTGAACCACAAAACGCACATTGGGTTTGTTGATTCCCATACCAAAGGCAACCGTGGCCACCACTATCTGGATATCATCTTTCTGAAACGCATCTTGAACATAAGCACGCTCATCAGCATCCATCCCCGCATGGTAGCCTGCCGCCCGAATGTGGTTGCTGCACAACTTTTCGGTCAGCATTTCGACCTTTTTACGACTTCCACAGTAAATAATGCCGCACTGACCTTTTTGCTGACCGAGGAATCGCACTACCTGAGAGACTGGTTTGTGCTTTTCAACCAATGTGTATCGAATGTTTGGTCGATCAAAACTACCTAAATAGGCTTCAGGCTCGATAAGCCCTAGGCGTTGAGTGATGTCATTGCGCGTAGCGTCATCCGCTGTGGCAGTCAGCCCCATAACCGGAACGTGTGGAAAATACTGTTTAAGCTGGCCTAAAGCAGCGTACTCTGGACGAAAATCATGGCCCCATTGAGAAATACAGTGTGCTTCATCAACCGCAATCATCGAAAGGTTTAACCCTTCTAGACGTTCGATAAAATCACGCATCAATACGCGCTCGGGAGACACATAAACCATCTTTAGCTGACCCGAGTTCATGCGCTGATACACTGACATCAGCATTTCACGCGACATGGTTGAGTTCACGCACTCGGCTGCTACGCCGTTGGCTTTCAACTGATCAACTTGGTCTTTCATCAACGAGATCAAAGGAGAGATGACCAAGGTTAAGCCATCTTTAACAAGGGCAGGGATCTGGTAGCACAAAGACTTACCGCCCCCTGTAGGCAGAATCACCAGACTGTCTTTCGACTCTAGTGCTGCCTCAATGACCGTCAGCTGTCCGTCACGAAATGCTTGATAGCCAAAGACTTGCTCTAATACTTGTTGAGCACTCTCAGCATATGTCGGTTGCTGCACCTGTAGAGTTGCGGTCATTTACCTTCTCAGTTTACCTTTGCGTTGGAGCGCCACATTGTAGAGGGGTTTGTTGCTGAATAAAACCGCAAAGTGTTAGGTGATTTTGTAAGCCGCTTTTATACTTTCGTTCTTCCTGCCAATCAACGAGAATTCTGTCGCATGTCAACAGACGAACAGCAGCGCACACGCCAAGGTATCATGCTGGCTATTGCTGCCTACACCATGTGGGGTATTGCCCCTATCTATTTCAAATCCATCAGTGAAGTCTCTCCTTTAGAGATCCTCAGCCACCGTGTTTTATGGTCGGTTATCCTCTTGGCAGGGTTACTTCATGTTGGCCGACGTTGGTATGCCGTGCGCGAAGCGGTACGCACCAAAAAAACCATGATGTATCTATGTAGCACCGCATTATTGGTGGGAGTAAACTGGCTTATCTTTATTTGGGCGGTTAATTCTAATCGGATGCTAGATGCCAGCCTTGGCTACTACATCAATCCTTTATTTAACGTCTTACTTGGCATGTTCTTCTTAGGAGAACGACTGCGCAAATTACAGTGGTTTGCTGTTGCACTAGCCACTCTTGGCGTTATTGTCCAATTGGTTGCCTTTGGCTCAGTTCCTATCGTCGCTCTCGCTCTCGCAAGCTCTTTTGGTGTTTATGGATTATTGCGCAAGAAAGTGGCTTTGGATGCACAAGTCGGCCTATTTATTGAAACGGTTATCATGATGCCATTAGCGGCAATCTATCTGTTTATTTTTGCAGATACGCCAACCTCATCGTTAATGAACAACTCATGGTCATTAAACCTACTACTGGTTTCTGCAGGTGTGATCACGACACTACCCCTACTCTGCTTTACCGGCGCAGCGACGCGACTCAAGCTTTCTACATTAGGCTTTTTCCAATATATTGGGCCAAGTTTGATGTTCTTGCTCGCGGTCTCTATTTACGATGAGCCTTTTACTGCAGATAAGGTACTGACCTTTACCTTTATTTGGAGTGCTCTCGTTGTCTTTACCATCGATGGGATCCGCAAATCAAAAGGGGCGAAATCATAATGAATGAGCTGTTTACTCTTTTCACACTAGCAACCGTTCATTTAATTGGCCTGATGAGTCCAGGCCCTGACTTTGCTCTCGTGGTACAAAACGCCACTCGCTATGGGCGAGAAACCGGGGTTTATATTGCTCTGGGTCTATCCGCAGGCATTCTGCTACATTCTATTTTAAGCCTGACAGGTGTCAGCTATCTCATCCACCAGCAACCTTTGCTGTATACATTGATTCAATTGGCCGGCGGTAGCTACCTACTCTATCTCGGCTTTGGGGCACTTATTGCGACATGGAAAAATGCTCAAACAGGACAGTCTGATTCGAGCCTCAGCCGTTCAACGCTAGAAATCAATAGTAACGCCCAAGCATTCAAGCGTGGCTTTATCACGAATATCCTCAACCCTAAAGCATTAGTGTTCTTTGTCAGCCTGATGTCGAGCTTAGTTCCTGCGAGTATGTCTTTAGCTGGAAAAGGCGCAGCTCTGTTTATTCTTTGGAGTGTTTCATTTCTATGGTTTGGAGCTTTGGCGTGGCTACTTTCCACTCAACGCCTTCAGCGTAAGTTACTCTCTGCGACTCCCTATATTGATAGTTTGTGCGGAGTAGTGTTCTCTGGCATCGGTTTAACCATCATCTACCACTGTCTGAGCGGGCTACTCTAATAGCTAAAGAGGAACACCCTTTGTGAGAGATCTCTTACAAACAACTACGGAGATCGCCACAAAATGCCTAATCAAAACACCACAACAAACAATAACTCATTGTTTTAATTGGAATTTACATAAAATGACTGAAGTCGCAATGTGATTTTTTTCTCTAGTCTGATTGTTCCAAAAGTCGAATCGCGTAATATTGAACCTGTCGGAAGGATACCGACACGGAACAGGAAACAGCCAAGGACTTGGTACTCTTCAGGATGAAGATTCGGTTATTCAGGATGAATGATCGGCATGGATAGCAAAACGGACATTGAACGGACGCAATAGTTACTAGGATGGTAGCTACTAAGGATGGGAAATGGACACCTCTGGACGAGGCAAGGAACGATCATCAGGACGATGAAAGGACACCGCTCAGGGATCAAGTGAAGTGAGCTAACGAGGATTGTTAGTGGACCAGGATAGGGTCAAGGACACCGCTAGGATGGCGATGAAAGGAATAAGCTGACGGATTTCAGCCTACTATCAAGGAATAGATGCAGGGAGCACCTATTAGTAGCCGGATTGCTGCGAGTAAGACTATAACCCCGATGGGCGCAAGCCCTCGGGGTTTTTCTTTACCTGCTTATCAGCAGAGCCAAACAAAAAGAGCCGCATCAAGCAGCTCTATCTTGTTGTGATTAACCGATTACAACTTTTCAAGTTTGGCGTATGCGGTCACCAACCACTTAATCCCTTCACCATTAAAGGCCACTTGAACACGGCTTTGTGGGCCACTGCCTTCAAAGTTGATGATCGTACCTTCACCAAATTTTGGATGCATGACTCGCGAGCCTAACGTAAAGCCTGTTTCATTAAAGTTCTCTTTTACCGCTGTTTGGCTAAAGCGACCGCTTGTGGCGGGACGGCTTACTTGCGCTTTCATGCGCACTTCATCAAGACACTTCTCGGGCAATTCACGGATAAAGCGCGAAGGCTTATGGTATTTGTCTTGGCCATACAAGCGACGCATCTCCGCGTAAGTAATATAAAGCTTTTGCATGGCTCGAGTCATACCGACATAGCAAAGGCGACGCTCTTCCTCTAGACGCCCAGCCTCTTCAGCTGACATCTGACTCGGGAACATACCCTCTTCAACCCCCACCATAAACACCAATGGGAATTCCAAGCCTTTGGCACTATGCAAGGTCATCAGCTGAACAGCATCTTCAAACTCATCGGCTTGGCCTTCGCCTGCTTCAAGAGCGGCATGAGTTAAGAATGCAGTCAGCATGCTCATCTCATCAGCTTCTTCTGGCTTCTCAAACTGGCGAGTCGCCGTCACAAGTTCTTCCAAGTTCTCAATGCGAGCTTTCGACTTTTCGCCTTTTTCTTGCTCATACATCGCAAACAAGCCCGAGTATTTGATCACATGGTCTGTCTGAGAGTGCAGTGACATTTCATCGGTGTCATCTTCAAGCGCATTGATAAGCTCAATAAAGCGACTCAACGCACCAGATGCTCGCCCTGGAAGCACCTGTTCATCAAGCAGTGCTTTACTCGCATCCCACATGGTACAACCACGTTCACGTGCCGCGAGACGAATCGTCTCGAGCGTCTTATCGCCCAGCCCACGTGTTGGGGTATTCACCACTCGCTCGAATGCCGCATCGTCATTGCGATTGGCCATCAGGCGAAGATAGCTGAGTGCATCTTTGATCTCTTGGCGCTCGAAGAATCGCATGCCACCATAAATTCGATACGGTAAGCCTGCTTGAATTAACGCTTCTTCCAGCACACGAGATTGTGCGTTATTTCGATACAGCATCGCTGCGTCATTCAGCACGCCACCCTTATCTTGCCACTCTTTAATCTTGTTCACGGCAAAACGTGCTTCATCGAGTTCGTTGTAAGCAGAGTAAACCGAGATCGGCTCGCCTTCTTTACCATCCGTCCACAACTCTTTACCCATACGCTCTGTATTATTGGCAATTAGTGTATTAGAGGCTTCCAATATCGTTTTGGTCGAGCGGTAGTTTTGCTCTAATCGAATCGTATTCACACTTGGAAATTCCAAGGTGAATTTCTCGATATTCTCAATCTTCGCACCGCGCCAACCATAAATGGATTGGTCATCATCACCGACAATCATGACATGACTATCAGGCCCGGCCATCATACGCAGCCATGCATACTGAATGTTGTTGGTATCTTGGAATTCGTCCACCAAGATGTGTTTAAAGCGTGCTTGGTAGTGCTCACGAATGTGCTTTTTATCACGCAGCAGCTCATGAGCCCTTAACAGGATTTCAGCAAAGTCGACCAAGCCCGCACGGTCACAGGCTTCTTGGTAAGCAGAATAAAGCTGTAAATAGGTTTGAGTAATTGGATCATGGTAGGCGTCAATGTGATTTGGGCGTAAACCCTCGTCTTTCTTGCCGTTAATCCACCACGAGACCTGACGTGCCGGCCACTGCTTCTCATCGAGATTTTGCGCTTTAATCAAGCGCTTTAGCAGACGTTGCTGGTCATCACTATCGATGATTTGGAAATCTTCCGGCAGCTTTGCGTCAAGATAATGGGCACGCAGAATTCGGTGGCAAATACCATGGAACGTGCCATTCCACATGCCCGAAGCACTACCCATCATGAGCTCTTCAATACGACCACGCATCTCTGCTGCCGCCTTATTGGTAAAGGTCACTGACATGATAGAGAACGGTGAGGCTTGCTCTACCGACATCAACCACGCAATACGGTGAACAAGAACACGAGTTTTACCACTCCCCGCCCCTGCGAGAATCAGCAAATTTTCTAGAGGTGCGGCAACGGCTTCACGCTGCTTGTCGTTTAGACCATCGAGCAATAAGGAAGGATCCATGATGTCTACTTACTGGTTATTTATACATAAAAGTAGATTATAACGTAATCACAGCGGATATTTGAGGCACTAATTGCAGATTTTTTTGTGACTTTTTAACTGCATCATTTCAGACAGTTAGCGATTAACCATGCCTTGGTTGTGATCTTTTTGTTAACGGGAACGAAATTTTTCGCCAGTAATACCTATCTTGTTCATTAAGCAGCTTGGGGAATTATTAACCAGCCTGCCAATACAAAGTAAAGGAAACTATCAGAGGAAATGATGATGAAAAAGTCTAATCTAGCCGTTACAGCCGCAGTTACAGGTCTACTTGCTCTAGGCGGCACAATGCTTACCGCCGCTCCCGCCGTCGCAATGGACAAAGAGAAATGCTATGGCGTTGCCAAAGCCGGTAAAAATGACTGTGCAACCAAATCGAGCTCTTGTGCTGGTACATCTAAAGAAGATAACCAATCTGATGCGTTTGTCGTTGTACCGAAAGGGCTATGTGACAAGTTAACTGGTGGTAGTACTCAATCATCATAACTCAGTGAGTCTAGGAAGTGGTTGATGCTCAACAACCACTTCCTCCACCTTATCTCTCTCTGCTCTACTCTCTTGAATCAAGGATGTCGCATGCCAATTCATGACGCCGCAAATTCTAACCCTGAAAAGCTGATTGGTGTGGGACTGCGCCATCCTCATATGCGCCACTTTAGCCAAGAAAAAACCAACGCAGGGTGGCTAGAGATACACAGTGAAAACTACTTTCAGCCGCACTCGGTCGCCAGACAACAACTGAGAGGCATTGCCCAACACTATCCCATAAGTTGTCATGGTGTCGGTTTATCACTAGGTAGCGTTGAGAGAGTCAACCCACAACACCTACTACATCTAAAAAATCTCGTTGATGAACTCAACCCCATTTTGATTTCCGATCATTTGAGCTGGAGTCAATCGGGAGGACATCACTTTAATGATTTGCTCCCCCTCCCCTATACTGAGGAAGCATTGCAGGTATTCTGCCGCAATGTGCTCGATGTTCAAGACACTTTAGGGCGAGCTATTTTGATTGAAAACCCATCAAGCTACCTTGCCTTTCAACACTCGACAATCAATGAGTGGGATTTTTTAGCTGAAGTCCACCAGCGCACTGACTGTCGTTTACTGCTCGACCTGAACAACATTCATGTCTCTGCATTCAATCATAACTTTGATCGCCATGAGTACATTCAAGGTATTCCTTTGAATGCAGTAGATGAGATTCACCTTGCTGGCTTTACTGTAAAAACGCTTGAGCAAGGCGAGATATGGATTGATACCCACAGTCACCCTGTAAGTGATGAAGTATGGGATCTCTATCGGTATTGGCTTCAAATTGCTGGACCAAGACACACTTTAATTGAGTGGGATATGGATATACCTCAGCCAGAGGTATTGCTTGATGAGGCTAGCAAGGCGCAGAGCCTACTTCTCGACGGTATTGCCTGCCAGACAATGGTCACCCAGACAGCACGAGTCATCGGAGGGTAGTATGGAGCTTGGTCAATTACAGTCTCAATTTGCTCGCGCACTGCACTATCAAGCAAATGGAGAGGAGTGCAACATTGTCAGTAATCATTTCACTGCTGACGATCGCCTCCAAATCTATCGCAATAACTTTATCATCAGCCTCAGTGAGGTCTTGTCTGCAACATACCCAATAGTCGAGCTATTAGTTGGTGAGGAGTGCTTCTGCCAACTCGCCCGTCACCACATACTTCATTACCCGTTAACCCAATGTGATGTGAGTGATTACGGCGATCATTTTACCGAGACTCTGGAACATTTTCCGACTGTGATTGAGGCTGCGCCCTATCTTCCCGAGGTCGCACAGTTTGAATGGTCAATGGATACTGCTTTTCATCGAGCGGGTTATCCAATTGGCGATAACGTTCATCAAGTGCATGCACTCGCTGAGCTTAGCCCTGAGCAACAAGGAGACGTTGTCTTACAGCTTTACCCTTCGGTGCAGTTAATCTCAAGTTCCTATGCTCTATTTGAGTTGTACAACGCAGTACAAAACAACTGCTTTGACTCATTGGATATTCACTCGCCTCAACAGGGCGTGATATTAGCCTTACCCAATGGCCATCGCACACCCATGGCTATCGACCCTGAGGTTTTTAAACTGATTGATTGTATTCATCAACAGATGCCACTCGGTCTAATACCACCTAACCTGCTTACTCATCTCAATGTACTGATGGAAAAGGCGCTTGTCGCTGGATTTACGCTGGATAACAAATAATGAGAAGGACACGAGATTATGCCTAATTTAAAAAGCCAAATAGAAAGCTACGACTCTTTAGTAGATAAGCTCCAAGCCATATTCGTCCCTCTATTATTGCTATTTTGCCGCTTATGGGTCGCGTGGGTGTTCTTTAACTCTGGCCTTGTCAAAATCGCATCTTGGGACAGTACCTTGTTCCTATTCGAATACGAGTACCAAGTGCCTATCCTTCCGTGGGAAATCGCAGCTTATACAGGAACAGCCGCCGAACTGATTCTGCCGGTATTCTTGGCGATTGGTTTCTTTACCCGGCCCATGGCTGCGATTTTGTTCGTTTTCAACATTATTGCTGTCGTGTCTTACCCACTTCTTTGGGAGAAGGGCTTCTATGATCACCAATTGTGGGGGCTAATGATATTGGTCGTGATTGTTTGGGGGGCAGGACCGCTCTCTGCTGATGGACAGATCAGGCGTGTCATGGATAAATAAACAAAAAGAGCTAATCAAACGATGAGCTCTTTTCATTAGATTAAACGAAAAATCTACGCCGAGATACCCGAGTGGCGCAGCAGAGCGTCAATCTGTGGCTCACGACCTCGGAAGCGTTTAAACAGCTCCATTGGCTCTTCACTACCACCCATCTCAAGGATGTTGTTCAAGAAACTTGCACCAGTTTCTTTGTTGAAGATACCCTCCTCTTCAAAACGAGAGAATGCATCTGAAGACAACACTTCCGCCCATAGGTAGCTGTAGTAACCCGCGCTGTAACCACCCGCAAAGATATGACTAAAACTATGTGAGAAGCGATTCCACTCTAGGCTTGGTAGTACCGCTACCTTGCCTTTTACATCTGCCAACGTCTCAAGGACTTTTGGCCCAACTTCAGGATCAAATTCAGTGTGCAGAGTAAAATCGAACAAACCAAACTCAAGCTGACGCAGAATAAACATGGCTGACTGGAAGTTCTTCGCTGCCAACATCTTATCCAACATCTCTTTTGGCAATGGCTCGCCAGTCTCATAATGACCAGAGATAAACGCCAACGCCTCCTCTTCCCAGCACCAGTTTTCTAGGAACTGACTTGGTAACTCAACAGCATCCCAAGGCACGCCATTGATACCTGACACCGCACCCGTTTCAACCTGTGTCAGCATATGATGGATACCGTGACCAAACTCATGGAACAAAGTCACCACTTCATCGTGAGTAAATAGCGCCGGTTTATCACCCACTGGACGGTTAAAGTTACACGTTAAGTAAGCAACGGGTGATTGCAGTTCACCTTGAGCGTTGATGCGACGAACACGACATTCATCCATCCATGCACCACCACGTTTATGTTCACGAGCGTAGAGATCGAGATAGAAGCTACCACGCAATTGCTCACTCACATCAAAGATGTCAAAGAAGCGTACTGAAGAGTGCCAAGTCTCCACACCCTCGCGCTCTTTCACACTCATACCAAACACGCGGTTTAGAACCTCAAACAGACCGCTGACGACTTTGCTTTCTGGGAAGTAAGGACGGAGCTCTTCATCAGAGATTTGGAATAGGTGCTGCTTTTGCTTTTCGCTGTAGTAAGCGATATCCCAAAGCTCTAAGCTATCGACACCAAACTCTTTGCTTGCAAAGCTACGCAAATCTTCAACTTCACGCTCACCTTGAGTTTTCGCTTTTGTTGCTAAGTCATTGAGAAAACCCAGAACCTGATCTGGGCTTTCAGCCATCTTAGTCGCGAGTGACTTTTCACTGAAAGTGTTGAAGCCCAACATGCGCGCAATCTCATGGCGCAGTTTAAGCTGCTCGTTAATGATCTCAGTGTTGTCCCACTTGCCCGCATTCGGGCCACGATCCGAGGCGCGCGTCACGTACGCTTCATACAGTTCTTTACGCAGGTCTTGATTGTCGCAATACGTCATGACTGGTAGGTAAGATGGAATATCTAAGGTCAGAAGATAACCTTCCAACTCTTTCGCTTCTGCTGCCGCTTGTGCCGCAGCAAGTGCAGACTCCGGCATGCCTGCTAACTCCGCCACATCAGTGACATGTTTCGACCAGCCCATCGTGGCATCGAGTACATTGTTTGAAAACTGAGAACCTAGCTCTGACATTCGCTTACTGATTTCACCGTAGCGGTGCTGCTCATTGGCAGGTAAGCCAATGCCTGACAATTCGAAGTCACGTAGTGAATCTGTGATGGTTTTCTTTTGTGCCTGAGTCAGCGTTGCAAACTCATCACTCGCTTTAATTGCCTTATAGGCTTCAAACAGCCCTTTATGCTGACCAACCCATGTACCGTATTCAGATAACAGTGGTAGACAACTTTCATAAGCTTCACGCAACTCTTCACTGTTCACCACGGAATTCATGTGGCTCACTGGTGACCAAATGCGACTCAAACGGTCATCGACTTGCTCAATCGGGGCAACAAGGTTTTGCCATGTCGGTCGATCATTTCCCTCCAGCAAGGCGTCTATTTTTGCACGGCAATCAGCAATAGCTTGCTCGACAGCTGGTTTCACGTGCTCTGGTTTGATCTCAGAAAAAGGGGGTAAATCGTTAAACGTCAACAATGGATTGGACATAATCATTCCTTGTAGTGGAAAGCTCGAATGCGGTCACGGGTTTAGAGATGCGGCACCACCATTCGACCCTCTTATTTTCATTAATACTTATCTAAATATAGGTAGGTTCAGCAATTTTCAATAGTGGCGTATAATCGTAACTATATCTTTATTCCTAAGACACGCTCTGAGTAGCGTTTTGAGAGTCCACCTTGCTAAGTTATCGCCATAGTTTTCACGCCGGCAATCATGCGGATGTCGTTAAGCACATCGTACAAAGCCTCATTCTTGATGCGTTCAAGCAGAAAGATAAACCATTTGTTTATCACGACACCCATTCAGGTGTTGGCCGTTACGACTTAACTCACGAATGGTCAGAAAAAACCAGCGAGTATAAGCAAGGTATCGCTCGTGTATGGCAACAAGATAACACGCCAGCGGATATTGAAGGTTACCTAGAGTCGATCAAAGTGCTCAACAATGGCGATGCTCTGCGCTATTACCCAGGTTCTCCTCGCGTTGCACGTGCACAAATTCGCGAACAAGACCGCATGGTATTAACCGAGCTGCACCCAAGTGACTATCCACTGCTTGAGCAAGAATTTCATCGCGATCGTCAGGTAAAAATCTTTAAAGAAGATGGCTTTAAACGCCTTAAAGCGAGCTTACCACCAAAAGAGCGTCGTGGCTTAGTGCTCATTGACCCTCCTTATGAGCTGGCCAAAGAGTATCGAGATGTGGTGAATGCCATTGCACAAAGTTACAAGCGCTGGGCAACCGGTGTCTATGCGATTTGGTATCCAGTAGTAAACCGCCATGATATTGACGATATGCTCGAAGGATTAGAGAGTCTAGGGATCAAAAAGATCTTACAGATCGAACTAGGTGTTTCTCCCGATACTAACGAGCGCGGCATGACTGCATCGGGCATGATCGTGATTAACCCTCCTTGGAAACTAGAAAGCCAAATGAAGGAGATTCTACCTTTCCTCAAACAGGCGATCGCACCTGCTACTGGTCATTACAAGGTCGAGTGGGTTGTTCCTGAGTAACCCTTTACGCATCTAACTTTCAGGCACACATCGTTGTGCCTGAAAAGCCTTTCCCTAACTTCATTTCGTCTAATATTAGCGAGTGGCGTCTTACGTTCGCGGTCTATCAACAAGATACTCATCGTTATTAGTCATAATCAAACTCACTTTTTCCCATTAGATAAAGTTGCTAGACTCATCGTACTATTAAGGATATCGATTCCTATATGTTCAGTATTGAGTTTGGTGATTTCACCCCAATCTAGTTCTTATAGGCAATCCACAAAATCAATAAGCTCCTGGAGAAAGTAATGGCAACACATTTTGACTATATCTGTATTGGTGGCGGAAGCGGCGGTATCGCATCAGCAAACCGCGCAGCTATGTACGGTGCAAAGGTCGCACTTATCGAAGCGCAAGACTTGGGTGGTACATGTGTAAACGTAGGTTGTGTACCGAAGAAGGTCATGTGGCATGGTGCACAAGTTGCTGAAGCGATGAACCTTTACGCTCCAGATTACGGCTTTGATGTGGATGTGAAAGGCTTTGACTGGGGTAAGCTTGTAGAAAGCCGTCAAGCTTATATCGGTCGTATTCACCAATCTTACGACCGCGTATTGGGCAACAACAAAGTGAATGTGATTAAAGGCTTCGCTAAGTTTGTTGACGAAAAAACCGTTGAAGTAAACGGCGAGCATTACACGGCTGATCACATCCTGATCGCAGTTGGTGGACGCCCTACCATTCCAAATATTCCAGGTGCTGAACACGGCATCGACTCAAATGGCTTCTTTGATCTTGCTGAGCAACCAAAACGCGTTGCTGTGATCGGTGCAGGCTACATTGCGGTTGAAATTGCAGGTGTGTTGCACGCGCTAGGCACAGAAACCCACCTGTTCTGCCGTAAAGAGACGCCAATCCGTAGCTTTGACCCAATGATCATTGAGACACTGGTTGAAGTAATGGAAGCAGAAGGTCCTACGCTGCACAACAACTCCGTGCCAAAAGAGATCGTTAAAGAAGCCGATGGCAGCTTAACGCTTCACCTAGAAAACGGTAACAGCCAAAACGTAGACAAAGTGATTTGGGCGATAGGTCGCCATCCAGCAACGGATGCAATTAATCTCGACTCTACCGGTGTTGCGACTAATGAGCGCGGCTACATTAAGGTAGATGAATACCAAGAAACAAACGTGAAAGGCATCTACTGTGTAGGTGACATCATGGAAGGCGGTATTGAACTAACTCCTGTTGCGGTCAAAGCAGGTCGCCAACTTTCTGAGCGTCTGTTTAACAACAAACCCGATGCGAAAATGGACTACGACCTTGTTCCAACGGTTGTTTTCAGCCACCCACCAATCGGTACTATCGGCCTGACAACACAGGAAGCGGAAGAGCAATACGGTAAAGACAATGTGAAAGTCTACACTTCTGGCTTTACTGCGATGTACACCGCGGTAACTAAGCACCGTCAACCATGTAAGATGAAGCTAGTTTGTGCGGGTGAAGATGAGAAAGTCGTTGGTCTTCACGGCATTGGCTTCACGGTTGATGAAATGATTCAAGGCTTTGCGGTTGCAATGAAGATGGGCGCAACTAAAGCAGATTTTGATGCTGTTGTCGCCATCCACCCTACTGGCAGCGAAGAGTTCGTCACCATGAGATAGGGCACACGCCTATCTCGTCGCAATTGATAAAAGCCACTGAGCAAACAAAATCTCAGTGGCTTTTCTTTATCCAGCCTAGTCGCGGATAAGGCAATGAAACATCCTGTCACCCTATAGGCATTTGCGTTTTACCCACACTTGGATACTATTTCCAGCCATTTACTCTCTTTGTGTACCAAAACAGGACAGCTATGAGTCAAAGTAACAACAAAAAGCCCAACCCACTGTTTGAGGTGGCCTTTAACGTCTTGATCCCATCGTTCATTTTAATGAAGTTCAGTGGTGATGAGCACTTAGGCGCGGTCATGGCACTGGTTGTCGGTCTCGCATTTCCTGTGGTTTATGGTGGCTATGAGCTGATAAACAATAAGAAGTTTAACTTTATCGCTGCACTTGGCTTTATCAGCGTGTTGCTCACCGGTGGTATTGGCCTACTAGAGTTAGACACTCGCTGGTTGGCTCTAAAAGAAGCACTGATCCCAGGGCTGATTGGTATCGCGATTTTCGTCTCTACGTACACTCGCTACCCTGTAGTGAAAAAGGTTCTATTTAACGACACCGTGTTGAACTTACCACTTATCAAAGAGCGTCTGGCACAAAGCGGTAATGAGCAAGCATTTGAACGCTGTCTATTGCGCTCTAATCATCTATTTGCGACCACGTTTTTCTTCTCTTCTGCGATGAACTACTTCCTTGCTACATGGATTGTAACCAGTCCAGCAGGCACAGCAGCATTCAATGAAGAAGTCGGTAAGCTCGCGCTATATAGCTACCCTGCAATCGCTATCCCTAGCATGATTATGATGATGGCTATCTTCTATTATATTTGGAAAAAAATCAGCAGCATGACATCGCTAACTGCTGAAGAGGTTTTCCATTCTAGTTGATAGGCAAATCGAACTAATACTCGCACTCAGAAAGGGGCATCACTTGGTTGGTGCCCCTTTCTCTTTTATGATTTATGACCCAATAATCCTCATCTATTGATAGATAGCTGTGACTTAAGTCAACTCTCAATAACTTACCCATCACGCATTTCCCAGAGCGAGAATAGTATAAAGTCTGTTAGTGTATATGGAGCAACATTATGCTTGGCAGTAGCATTATCGTCATGGGAGTTAGCGCTTGTGGCAAAAGCACAATCGGTGAGCTTTTAGCACATAAACTTGGCTATAAGTTCATAGACGGAGACGACCTTCATCCGCAAGAAAATATTCTAAAAATGTCATCTGGCCAGCCATTGAACGATAGCGATCGCTTGCCATGGCTAGAGTGCATTCGTGACGCTGCTCATCGCTTCGAAAGAAACAAAGAGAACAGTATTATTGTCTGCTCAGCACTCAAGAGAAAATATCGCGATCAAATCCGAGAGGGAAACCAAAATGTTACCTTCATTTTTCTAGATGGTAGTATTGATTTAATACTTGAACGTATCCGTGCGCGCCAAGGGCATTTTATGCAAGAGGGTATGGTGAAAAGCCAGTTTGAAACACTTGAGCGCCCATACGGTGAACCCAACACCATATTTATCAACATTGATGCGCCTATCGATGAAATTGTCGAGCAGGCAATTCAGCAAATAAGTTGAGTTTTTCGCAAATCTATCAATATTCGAATGCAGAGTTTTGGGGAGCTTTACCAATAATACTCCCCAAAAACCTATCGACGATAAACTTTCCTATTCTTCGTCAAACGCTTCAAACTCGATACCCATCTCTGTCATCAGCGCTTTCGCTTCTGCAGGAATTTCATCAGGGCGGTCTTTTCGCAAATCTTCGTCTGTCGGTAAAGGCTGGCCAGTGTATGCGTGCAGAAATGCCTCACATAGCAGCTCACTGTTTGTCGCATGGCGTAGGTTATTAATTTGGCGGCGAGTACGTTCATCCGTCAATACTTTCAGTACTTTAAGAGGGATAGATACTGTGATTTTTTTTACTTGCTCGCTTTTTTTACCATGCTCAGCATAAGGGCTAATGTATTCGCCATTCCAGTCTGCCATGAGACACCTTTCAATCGTCGTTGTTCTAAATAGATAAGGGGGAGATTTTAGCCGGATTTAAGGCTAAGAGCAAAGACATATAGACGTCTAGAAGTGTTGACGTCTCACATTATGAAAAGTAAAGTGTCGGTTAATGGATTAAGAAACGTTTATAACAGATTTAGATAAACGTTTTGTGAAGCACTATCACTCTTTGGGAAGGACACTCTTATGAGCGCACGCAAGCCTGCGACAATTGCCGTTCGCACCGGCATCGAATCAGACACTCAACACCATGCGGTTGTTCCACCCATTTACCTCTCCACCAACTATGGTTTTCCGGCCTTTGGCGAAGTCCCAAATTATGACTATACGCGTTCTGGCAACCCAAATCGAGGCCTCCTAGAGCAAGCGCTTTATGAGCTCGAATCAGGAAAAGGGGCGGTAGTCACAAACTGTGGCACCTCAGCTCTAAACTTGTGGGTTTCTGCATTTCTCGGCCCTGACGATCTTATCATTGCTCCACACGACTGTTACGGCGGTACATACCGTTTGTTCAATACTCGTGCGCAAAAGGGCGACTTCAAAGTACAGTTTGTTGACCAAACCGACACGCAAGCACTCAATGAAGCACTTGAAAAGAAGCCAAAGCTTATCTTGTTAGAAACACCATCGAACCCGCTGGTTCGAGTGGTGGACATTGCCGCTATTTGTCAGCAAGCGAAACAGGTTGGCGCTCTGGTTGCTGTCGATAATACCTTTTTGACACCTGTGTACCAAAAGCCTTTAGAGCTCGGTGCAGACTTCGTTATCCACTCTACGACTAAGTACATCAATGGCCACTCTGACGTCATTGGTGGTGTGGTGATCACGAAAACAGAAGAGCATGCCGAGGAGCTCGCTTGGTGGGGTAACTGCATTGGCGCAACCGGTACTCCTTTTGATAGTTACATGACTCTGCGCGGTATACGTACCCTCGGAGCTCGCATGCGAGTGCATGAAGAGAGTTCACAGCAAATCCTCGACTGCCTGATTAATGAGCCCCTAGTAAGCAAGGTCTACCACCCTAGCCTACCAAGCCACCCAGGTCATGAGATTGCGAAAAAACAGCAGTCAGGTTTCGGGTCAATGCTCAGCTTTGAGTTCGGCGGCTCATTTGAGCAACTTAAATTCTTTGTCGGTAAGCTCGAGCTCTTTTCTTTAGCAGAGTCACTCGGTGGGGTAGAAAGCCTTATTTGCCACCCTGCATCGATGACACACCGCGCAATGGGCGAAGAAGCTCTAGCAGAAGCAGGAGTGACACAATATCTGTTACGTCTGTCTGTCGGCCTAGAAGACTGCCAAGATCTGATTGCCGATCTAGAACAAGCATTCGCTCAAGCGAAGGAGGCATTTTAAAATGACTCACCCACGTCAGTTACACAAATTTGGTGGCAGTAGCTTAGCTAACCCTGAGTGCTATCGCCGAGTTGTCAATATCCTTAAAGACTACTCGAACAGCAATGATCTGATTGTCGTCTCTGCTGCTGGCAAAACAACCAACCGCCTGATTGAGTTTCTCGATAACCTTGAGCGTGATGGACGCTTGGCACATGAGACACTACAAGAGTTAAGGCAGTTTCAGATTGAATTAGTAGAAAGCCTCATCACTCAAACAGACACAAAAGCGCGCCTACTTGATCACTTGATCACCGAGTTCAGCGCACTGGGTGAAGTGGCTTACCCCGTTAGTGCTAAGACACGCGCCTCAGTGCTAGGTCATGGCGAAATGTGGTCGGCACGACTGTTAGCCAATCTACTTAACGAGCAAGACCTCAATGCTGTAGAGCAGGACTCTCGTCAATTTCTGCGTGCCGAAATCGGCACTCAACCCGAAGTAGATCGCGGCGCCTCATACCCACTACTCAAAGAGGTTTTAGCACAGCATAGCCAGTACCGAATCGTATTCACTGGCTTCATGGCACAGAACCATCAAGGCGAAACCGTGCTGCTTGGCCGCAACGGGTCAGACTATTCTGCAACCATTATTGGTGCACTAGCCGAGGTTTCACGCGTTACTATCTGGAGTGATGTTGCTGGGGTATACAGCGCCGATCCGCGTATTGTCTCCGATGCCTGTCTGTTGCCACTGCTGCGCCTAGATGAAGCTAGTGAACTAGCACGCCTAGCCGCACCAGTCTTGCACAGTCGTACACTTCAGCCTGTCGCACAAAGTGCAATGGATCTTCACCTACGCTGTAGCTACGAACCAGAGGCTGGTTCAACCCGTATCGAACGTGTATTGGCTTCCGGTCGTGGTGCTAAAATTATCACCTCACTTGATGATGTATTACTCATTCAACTGCGCTTTGCTCACAATCATGACTATCAACGTGCGCAGCAAAATGTGCTGAAAAAACTGAAACAAGCACAGCTAGAGCCCCTGGCTTACGAGAGCCAAGCTGATCAATACTTATTGCAATTGGCCTATACCCAAGAGATTGCTAACGGTGCTCTAGCCTTTTTACAAGACGCTGCGATTGAAGCAGAACTTAAGCTCAAAGAAGGCTTCTCACTGTTGGCAGCAGTTGGAGCAGGCGTCAGTAAAAATCCAAACCACTGCTTTGGGTTTTATCAACAACTGAAGAGCTCTGCAATTGAGTTTATTGCAGAGTCAGAGTCTGGGCTTAGTCTTGTGGCGGTGACACGTAAACTCGATGTAGAGCCACTCGTAAGCCGTTTGCACTCTCAGCTATTCCAAGCCCAAAAACGAGTAGCCATTGCCTTGTGTGGTAAAGGCAACATTGGCTCGAGTTGGTTAAGCTTATTTGCAACACAAAAAGAAGAGCTCGAAAAGCGTCACAACATGAACTTTGAGCTCGTTGCCGTGATAGATAGCCAAACCTACTGGTTTAAACCGCAAGGGATAAACCCGCAGACTATCGAGACCTCCTTCGATGATGAATCCATTCCCCACGACGGTAAAAGCTGGATCGAGCAACTCGGTGCGCTACAAGATTATGATGACCTCGTCGTGCTGGATGTAACCGCCAGCTCTCAATTAGCAGAACAATACCTCGATATTGCCCAACAAGGCATGCACTTGATTTCTGCAAATAAAGTCGCCGGCTCAGCATCTAGTGAATATTACCATCAAGTTCAAGATGCCTTCGCGAAGATAAACCGTCACTGGTTTTATAACGCAACGGTAGGCGCAGGGTTACCGATAAACCATACCGTTCGAGATCTACGAGAGAGTGGTGACGAGATCGTTACTCTGTCAGGTATTTTCTCTGGCACTCTCTCGTGGTTGTTCCAGCAATACGATGGTTCTATCCCCTTTAGTGAGCTGGTCGACCTGGCTTGGCAACAAGGCTTAACAGAGCCAGACCCTCGCTCGGACTTAGACGGCTCTGATGTTATGCGTAAGCTGGTCATTTTGGCTCGCGAGTCTGGCCTCTTCATTGAGCCAGAAAAGGTCAAAGTCGAATCGCTGGTTCCACAAGAGCTCCGAGATATGACACTCGATGGCTTCTTCGATAATGGGATTGTCCTTAGCGAAGCACTCGCGGAACGCTTGGAGAAAGCGCAGAGCGAAGACAAGGTTTTGCGTTATGTCGCTCGACTAGAGAAAAATGGAGAAGCGACGGTAGGCGTTGAAGCACTCAACAAAGAGCACGCACTCGCCAACCTCTTACCGTGTGACAATATCTTCGCCATTGAGAGCAAATGGTATAAAGACAACCCGTTAGTCATCCGCGGGCCAGGTGCAGGCCGAGAAGTGACAGCAGGTGCGCTGCAGTCGGATCTCAATCTGCTTGCTGGAAGACTATAACTCCCTTTGGGCTGGCCACACGGTCAGCCCAATTGTCCTTTACCACCGTTTCAAAAAACCTCATCTTCTACATGAAGAAATTTCATAGTATTGCCATTGACATTAATCTGCTTTCATTACATCCTGTGGACATATAGACGTCTAAACGTCAATTTCAGGATTGAAAATTTCGGTGAAGCCTCACCACAGGGAGAATGACATGGGATACACACACGCAAGCCACATTGATGCGCTAAACCAAAATATCGCTGAGTTATCAGAAGACAATATCAATGTCTCTTTCGAGTTCTTTCCTCCTAGCAGCGAGAAAATGGAAGAAACCCTGTGGAATTCAGTACACCGTCTAAAAACGCTTAAGCCGAAGTTTGTCTCTGTCACCTATGGCGCCAACTCAGGTGAGCGTGACCGCACTCACTCCATCATCAAAGAGATCAAATCTGAAACAGGTATTGTTGCCGCTCCTCACCTAACCTGTATCGATGCTTCACGCGAAGAACTGATCCAGATTGCTGATGACTATTGGCACAACGGTATCGAGAGTATTGTCGCTCTGCGTGGCGATATTCCACCGGGTGGTGGCAAGCCAGATATGTATGCCTCTGATCTTGTTGAGCTACTAAAGAGCCGCCACGACTTTGATATTTCTGTTGCGGCTTTCCCTGAAGTACACCCAGAAGCAAAAAGTGCTCAGGCTGATCTTCTCAACCTAAAGCGTAAAGTGGATGCTGGAGCAAACCGAGCTATCACACAATTCTTCTTTGATGTTGAAAGCTACCTACGCTTTCGCGATCGCTGTGTGGCTGCTGGGATTGATGTTGAAATCGTTCCAGGTATCTTGCCCGTATCAAACTTCAAGCAAGCGTCTCGCTTTGCAGCGCAGAATAATGTCAAAGTACCTGGTTGGATGGCAAAGCAGTTTGAGGGCCTTGAAGACGACGCAACAACACGCCAATTAGTTGGGGCAAGCCAAGCGATAGACATGGTGCGTATTCTTAGCCGAGAAGGGGTGAAAGACTTCCACTTCTACACATTAAACCGTGCTGAAATGACGTATGCTCTATGCCACACTCTTGGTGTTCGACCGCAAGCGTAAAATCGATACCCAGATAGCAAAAGAGCCGACCTTGGTCAGCTCTTTTTTAATTCGATTGGGATTACTCTACTTCATCCATTTTTCCTAGCAAGCCGCGAATACGCTCTTGCCAAGCTTGATGCTCTTGTTGCATCTGTTGAATTTTACCTTCTAGATCATCACGACCAGAACGCAGTTCAGTCGCTTCTGACTCTAATTGTGACTTCTCACCTTTCAACTCTTCTACTTCCATCTGAAGAAGAGTGATCGTGTCAACTGCAGTTTGGATTTTTGCTTCCAATTGCTCTAATACTTCAAAAGACATCGTCGCCTACCTTTAATTATCCGTTTTGAATGAAGTGTTCTTCACTGTATGCCCCATTCTACCTAGCACTGTGCATAGAAACACCTGCTATCTTGAGAAAATGTGTCATTTGCACAAAAAACCGTCAACCTTGACTTTGTGCTGTCATTTACACCACTTTTGATCTCGGTTAAGCAAAAAAGCAAACGTTTACTAGCGACTGTGTTAGAATCTGCGCGACCAAAATCTTTCCCCTATTTACTCTTGGAGTCATCATGAAACGCGATTTAGCAATGGCCTTTTCACGTGTTACTGAAGGTGCAGCACTGGCTGGTTATAAATGGTTAGGCCGTGGCGATAAGAACGCTGCCGATGGCGCTGCCGTTGAGGTAATGCGTACTCTTCTAAACAAAACCGAGATCAGCGGTGAAATTGTTATCGGTGAAGGTGAGATTGATGACGCGCCAATGCTATACATTGGTGAGCAAGTAGGCGTAGGTGGTGATGCTGTTGATATCGCAGTAGACCCAATTGAAGGTACACGTATGACTGCCATGGGCCAGTCAAACGCACTTGCTGTATTAGCAGCAGGCGAGAAAGGCAGCTTCTTGAAAGCACCGGATATGTACATGGAAAAACTGGTTGTTGGTCCAGGCGCAAAAGGCTGCATCGACCTACACAAACCACTGAAAGAGAATATCGAAAACGTAGCAAAAGCGTTGGGTAAATCTGTCGACACCATGGTTGTTGTTACTTTAGCGAAACCTCGTCATGACGGCGTAATCGCTGAGATGCAAGCGATGGGTGTTCGTGTATTTGCTGTGCCAGATGGCGACGTAGCTGCCTCTATCTTAACGTGCATGCCAGACAGTGAAGTTGATATGATGTACTGCATCGGCGGTGCACCTGAAGGTGTGGTTTCTGCTGCTGTAATTCGAGCGCTTGATGGTGACATGCATGGCCGCCTGCTTCCTCGTCACGATGTAAAAGGCGATAGCGAAGAGAACCGCATCTACGGCGCAGCAGAGCTTCGTCGTTGTGAAGAGATGGGCGTTGAGGCGCATAAAGTACTTAAGATGGAAGATATGGCGCGCAGCGATAATGTCGTATTTGCAGCCACGGGTATTACTAAGGGCGATCTTCTTGAAGGTATCACTCGCCAAGGTAACATTGCGACTACAGAGACTCTACTTATTCGTGGTCGCTGTCGTACTATTCGCCGCATCAAGTCGACACACTACCTTGAGCGTAAAGATCCAGAAGTACGCGATATCATTCTTTAATTTAGAATCAAGTAAGAAACGAGGCCTGCACGCCTCGTTTTTTTATGCCTATTTTGTACATATTGATACAATTGTGCGTCACAGCACAAAATGAAGTTGATATACTTACCTATTAACAACACGAAAATAATCAAGGTTATGAGTTTGCTTGAAGTTGCTGCACAAAACATTGCAAAAGAGAGTACCGCAGGTGTGTACAAACTAACACACGACGAGTCTACCTATTGGGTAAAGGTGTGTGGTGAAGACAAGTCTAACTTTGTTCGTGCACTATCAACCAAAATAGCGAAACTTGAATCTCTTTCCTACCTGCGCAGCAACGCGGCACTGGATACCAAAGTACGCTTTAATCACGAGAAAACCACCATTCAATACCTCTACCAAGAAGGGCTCAATGTCCCACATATTTTGGTAGACGCTGAAGACTTCTTTGTAACACCAAATGCTGGCGTTTCTCTTGATCGCGCACCCAAAGAGTACTTTAAAGGTGAACTACTCAATACCTTATTTTCACAGTTTGGTGAAATGCACAATCGAGACATAGTGCACGGTCGCCCAGCAATGCGTGATATTTTGGTCAATGAACAACAACACATCACCTTAGTCGATTTCGAAGAATCTGTATTAAGTGCCAACTCTCAGCTTAAGGCTCGCGATATTTTCCTGTTGTTAATGGACCTTTGTCGCATTGAGCACTTAACCAAGAAACAGAAAATCCAAGCGGTTGAACTTTGGAAAAATATTGTCAGTGAGGCTGATTGGCAAGCCCTACAAAAAATGTGTCGAACACTCAGTCATTTCCAGTTTGTGGCTCAGCTGGTCTTAAAGTTTAAACCTCGCAACCGTACCAGCAATCAAATTCTATCGACACTATCGCTGCTAAGAGAAATGGCATAGATCGACTCTATACTTCATAGTTACGAATAACTCTCTACTCAGCCAAAACGAAAAAGGCTCTCAATAAATGAGAGCCTTTTATGAATTTTAGGTCGGTAGGATTACATCATACCAGGCATACCGCCCATACCACCCATACCGCCCATATCAGGCATTGCAGGAGCATCTTTAGCAGGAAGGTCAGTGACCATAGCTTCCGTAGTGATCATTAGACCCGCTACTGATGCTGCAAACTGAAGTGCGCTACGAGTTACTTTAGTTGGATCTAGAATACCCATTGCAATCATATCGCCATATTCACCCGTTGCTGCATTGTAGCCGTAGCTACCTTCACCCGCTTTCACGTTGTTGGCAACAACAGACTCTTCATCACCAGCATTCTTCGTGATTTGACGGATTGGGGCCTCCATAGCGCGAAGCGCTACACGGATACCAACGTTTTGCTCTTCGTTATCACCTTCAAGTTCAGTGATCTTAGAAGCAGCACGGATCAGTGCAACACCACCACCGGCAACCACACCTTCTTCAACCGCAGCACGAGTTGCATGTAGAGCATCTTCTACGCGATCTTTCTTCTCTTTCATTTCAACTTCAGTAGCTGCACCAACTTTGATTACAGCAACACCGCCAGCCAGTTTCGCTACGCGCTCTTGAAGTTTCTCTTTATCGTAGTCAGATGTTGCTTCTTCAATCTGCTGACGAATTTGAGTAACACGGCCTTGAATCATCGCTTCTTCACCCACGCCATCGATGATGGTTGTGTTTTCTTTCGTGATAGAAACGCGCTTCGCTTGACCTAGGTCTTCTAGTACTACTTTCTCTAGCTCTAGCCCAACCTCTTCAGAAATCACAGTACCACCCGTTAGGATAGCGATGTCTTGAAGCATTGATTTACGACGGTCACCAAAGCCAGGTGCTTTAACAGCAGCAACTTTAACGATGCCACGCATGTTGTTCACAACAAGTGTTGCTAGTGCTTCGCCTTCTACATCTTCAGCGATGATAAGAAGTGGACGAGAGGCTTTAGCAACCGCTTCAAGAGTTGGAAGTAGCTCACGAATGTTTGATACCTTCTTATCGATAAGAAGGATAAACGGGCTTTCTAGATCAACCGAACCCGCTTCTTGATTGTTAATGAAGTAAGGAGATAGGTAGCCACGGTCAAACTGCATACCTTCAACAACATCTAGCTCATCTTGTAGAGCCTGACCTTCTTCAACTGTAATAACACCGTCGCGACCTACTTTTTCCATCGCTTCGGCAATGATGTTACCTACGCTAGTGTCAGAGTTTGCAGAGATAGTACCAACCTGCGCGATTGCTTTAGTATCAGCACATGGAACAGAAAGCGCTTTTAGCTCTTCAACTGCTGCGATTACCGCTTTGTCGATACCACGCTTAAGATCCATAGGGTTCATACCTGCAGCTACTGCTTTCAAGCCTTCATTAACGATAGACTGAGCAAGCACTGTCGCTGTTGTTGTACCGTCACCCGCTGCATCATTTGCTTGAGAGGCAACTTCTTTAACCATTTGAGCGCCCATGTTTTGGAATTTATCTTCCAACTCAATTTCGCGCGCTACTGATACACCATCTTTAGTAATTGTTGGTGCACCGAAAGACTTATCTAAAACTACGTTACGGCCTTTAGGGCCAAGTGTTACTTTTACTGCATCAGCTAGAACGTTTACGCCTTCTAGCATTTTAATGCGTGCATCATTACCAAATTTTACGTCTTTAGCAGCCATCTTTTATTCCTTTCTAAATTCTGTTTTTTTGAGTCGTTTTTGAATCGAGCAAAAAATTACTCAACGATTGCTTATTAATCAACAATTGCCATGATGTCGTTTTCAGACATGATTAGAACTTCTTTACCGTCAATTTTTTCAGTCTTTGTACCGTAACCTTCAGCAAAGATTACTGTATCGCCAACTTTAACGTCCAAAGGCTGAACTGAACCGTTCTCTAGGATACGGCCTTTACCAACCGCTAGTACTACACCGCGAGTTGATTTCTCTGCAGCAGAACCAGTTAAAACGATGCCGCCAGCCGACTTTGATTCAACTTCTTTGCGTTCAACGATAACTCGGTCGTGTAATGGACGAATGTTCATTGGTCGTCTCTCCTGATAATTTCCATGTTTAATGAGGTAATTGCCCACAATAATATAGGGCGTCGCTTACCTCATATATGAGGTATGAAAGGCATAATCCCAAGGGGGAAAGGCAAAAAAAGTGTGATTTAGCTTACAAAACAAGCGCCCTTTCAACTGATGATTCGCGAGTAAAATTCTTACAGTTGAGACTAGAGCAAGTTGGAGTGGGGAATATCGCATTGTTGCATATACTTTAAGCAAGGTCGCTTTAGGGAGTGAAGCAATGTCAACAGGTTCAAGTAGCTATCAACAACTGCCTTCTTTCGATGAACTCATGCAGTTAGCCAAGCAAGACCCAACGGCTTTTGACAAGTTAAAAGCAAATATGTGTAATGCATGTATCGAATCAGCATCACCCGATATGCAGCAGCGACTCAGAGCGCAACAAAGCCATATCGATCTGATTGTCAGTCGTAGTAAAAACCCAATCCATGCCAATATATTATTAAGAAAAGAGCTACTCACACAATTTCAAAAGTTTCGTGAAGCCCTCTGTGGGGAATGTGATGTGGAAAAAGAGGCAGAAATCGTTCCATTCAAGCCCAACACTGAAGATTGGCGCTAGGCGAACACTTTGATGAAATGGTATTTGGCAAATAGTAAAAAGCCCGCTAATCACTTAGCGGGCTTTTTAAATGTGGCGGAGAGATAGGGATTTGAACCCTAGATACGCTATTAACGTATGCCGGTTTTCAAGACCGGTGCTTTCAACCACTCAGCCATCTCTCCACAATATGTAATCTCTCTAAAGTCTTACGTGACTGCTTCAAATCGATGTTGTTCAAAGCCTGGCGATGTCCTACTCTCACATGGGGAAACCCCACACTACCATCGGCGCTATTGCGTTTCACTTCTGAGTTCGGCATGGAAATCAGGTGGGTCCACAATGCTATGGTCGCCAAGCAAATTCTGTTTTTCGTCTTCACTTTTTCTAAAAAAGTGAAGACAAAAAGTCTGGAAAGCTTCTAAAAGTCATCAATACACATTCAAAGTTCTTAGCTTTGAGTCCATCAAAACCCCTTGGGTGTTGTATGGTTAAGCCTCACGGGCAATTAGTACAGGTTAGCTCAACGCCTCACAACGCTTACACACCCTGCCTATCAACGTTCTAGTCTCGAACAACCCTTTAGGACACTTAAAGTGCCAGGGAAGACTCATCTCAGGGCTCGCTTCCCGCTTAGATGCTTTCAGCGGTTATCGATTCCGAACTTAGCTACCGGGCAATGCCATTGGCATGACAACCCGAACACCAGAGGTTCGTCCACTCCGGTCCTCTCGTACTAGGAGCAGCCCCCTTCAATCTTCCAACGCCCACGGCAGATAGGGACCGAACTGTCTCACGACGTTCTAAACCCAGCTCGCGTACCACTTTAAATGGCGAACAGCCATACCCTTGGGACCGACTTCAGCCCCAGGATGTGATGAGCCGACATCGAGGTGCCAAACACCGCCGTCGATATGAACTCTTGGGCGGTATCAGCCTGTTATCCCCGGAGTACCTTTTATCCGTTGAGCGATGGCCCTTCCATACAGAACCACCGGATCACTATGACCTGCTTTCGCACCTGCTCGAATTGTCATTCTCGCAGTCAAGCGGGCTTATGCCATTGCACTAACCTCACGATGTCCAACCGTGATTAGCCCACCTTCGTGCTCCTCCGTTACTCTTTGGGAGGAGACCGCCCCAGTCAAACTACCCACCAGGCACTGTCCTCACCCCAGATAATGGGGCTAAGTTAGAACATCAAACATACAAGGGTGGTATTTCAAGGTCGGCTCCACTAATACTGGCGTACTAGTTTCAAAGCCTCCCACCTATCCTACACATGTAGGCTCAATGTTCAGTGCCAAGCTGTAGTAAAGGTTCACGGGGTCTTTCCGTCTAGCCGCGGGTACACTGCATCTTCACAGCGATTTCAATTTCACTGAGTCTCGGGTGGAGACAGCGTGGCCATCATTACGCCATTCGTGCAGGTCGGAACTTACCCGACAAGGAATTTCGCTACCTTAGGACCGTTATAGTTACGGCCGCCGTTTACCGGGGCTTCGATCAAGAGCTTCGACCTAAGTCTAACCCCATCAATTAACCTTCCGGCACCGGGCAGGCGTCACACCGTATACGTCATCTTACGATTTTGCACAGTGCTGTGTTTTTAATAAACAGTTGCAGCCACCTGGTATCTGCGACTCCCCATAGCTCCATCCGCAAGGGACTTCACCGCGAGGAGCGTACCTTCTCCCGAAGTTACGGTACCATTTTGCCTAGTTCCTTCACCCGAGTTCTCTCAAGCGCCTTGGTATTCTCTACCCGACCACCTGTGTCGGTTTGGGGTACGATTCCTTACAATCTGAAGCTTAGAGGCTTTTCCTGGAAGCATGGCATCAATGACTTCACTACCGTAGTAGCTCGACATCGTGTCTCAGCCTTAAAAAGAGCCGGATTTACCTAACTCTTAAGCCTACGCACTTGAACCTGGACAACCATCGCCAGGCCCACCTAGCCTTCTCCGTCCCCCCATCGCAATTGTAAGAAGTACGGGAATATTAACCCGTTTCCCATCGACTACGCCTTTCGGCCTCGCCTTAGGGGTCGACTTACCCTGCCCCGATTAACGTTGGACAGGAACCCTTGGTCTTCCGGCGAGGAGGTTTTTCACCCCCTTTATCGTTACTCATGTCAGCATTCGCACTTCTGATACCTCCAGCAGACCTTACAGTCCACCTTCAACGGCTTACAGAACGCTCCCCTACCCAATGACTAAAAGTCATTGCCGCAGCTTCGGTGTATAGCTTAGCCCCGTTACATCTTCCGCGCAGGCCGACTCGACTAGTGAGCTATTACGCTTTCTTTAAATGATGGCTGCTTCTAAGCCAACATCCTAGCTGTCTAAGCCTTCCCACATCGTTTCCCACTTAGCTATACTTTGGGACCTTAGCTGGCGGTCTGGGTTGTTTCCCTCTCCACGACGGACGTTAGCACCCGCCGTGTGTCTCCCGGATAGTACTCACTGGTATTCGGAGTTTGCAAAGGGTTGGTAAGTCGGGATGACCCCCTAGCCTTAACAGTGCTCTACCCCCAGTGGTATTCGTCCGAGGCTCTACCTAAATAGATTTCGGGGAGAACCAGCTATCTCCAGGTTTGATTGGCCTTTCACCCCTAGCCACAAGTCATCCGCTAATTTTTCAACATTAGTCGGTTCGGTCCTCCAGTTGATGTTACTCAACCTTCAACCTGCCCATGGCTAGATCACCTGGTTTCGGGTCTATATCCAGCAACTCGACGCCCAGTTAAGACTCGATTTCTCTACGGCTCCCCTAGATGGTTAACCTTGCTACTGAATATAAGTCGCTGACCCATTATACAAAAGGTACGCAGTCACACCACGAAGGTGCTCCTACTGCTTGTACGTACACGGTTTCAGGTTCTATTTCACTCCCCTCACAGGGGTTCTTTTCGCCTTTCCCTCACGGTACTGGTTCACTATCGGTCAGTCAGTAGTATTTAGCCTTGGAGGATGGTCCCCCCATATTCAGACAGGATATCACGTGTCCCGCCCTACTCGATTTCACTGATGATGAGATGTCGACTACGGGGCTATCACCCTTTATTGCCACGCTTTCCAGCGTGTTCGTCTGTCTCACTAAAAGCTTAAGGGCTAATCCAATTTCGCTCGCCGCTACTTTCGGAATCTCGGTTGATTTCTTTTCCTCGGGGTACTTAGATGTTTCAGTTCCCCCGGTTCGCCTCACTAACCTATGTATTCAGTTAGTGATAACACCTTATGGTGCTGGGTTTCCCCATTCAGGAATCTCAGACTCACAGGTTTTTACTACCTAATCTGAGCTTATCGCAAGTTAATACGCCTTTCATCGCCTCTGACTGCCAAGGCATCCACCGTGTACGCTTAGTCACTTAACCATACAACCCGAAGGAGTTTCGAGTTGTCGTTTAAACAACCAAAGTTGTCTGCAATTTTTATACATGATGCAGACTCGATTTTGCCGGACTCAAATATTAAGTATCTTTCGATACTTCCAAGAACACTTGAATGTGTGTTGGTACCTAAAACCGTAGTTTTAGGATTTGAGAACTTTTAATTTGAATAACAACGCATCTCATAGAGATGGGGATTGTTGTTATTCGTCAGCTTTCCAAATTTTTAAAGAGCAAATCACTTCAAAGAAGTAACCATTTTTAAAGATTCTTAAGGAAGAACACTTAAAGATGGTGGAGCTATGCGGGATCGAACCGCAGACCTCCTCGCTGCCAGCGAGGCGCTCTCCCAGCTGAGCTATAGCCCCATCTGGAAAAGTTTTCCTTACTCTTAACTTACAAACCTAATCAATCTGTGTGAACACTCATCGCAATAATCATCGTATAAGGAGGTGATCCAGCCCCAGGTTCCCCTAGGGCTACCTTGTTACGACTTCACCCCAGTCATGAACCACAAAGTGGTGAGCGTCCTCCCGAAGGTTAAACTACCCACTTCTTTTGCAGCCCACTCCCATGGTGTGACGGGCGGTGTGTACAAGGCCCGGGAACGTATTCACCGTAGCATTCTGATCTACGATTACTAGCGATTCCGACTTCATGGAGTCGAGTTGCAGACTCCAATCCGGACTACGACGCACTTTTTGGGATTCGCTCACTATCGCTAGCTTGCTGCCCTCTGTATGCGCCATTGTAGCACGTGTGTAGCCCTACTCGTAAGGGCCATGATGACTTGACGTCGTCCCCACCTTCCTCCGGTTTATCACCGGCAGTCTCCCTGGAGTTCCCGACATTACTCGCTGGCAAACAAGGATAAGGGTTGCGCTCGTTGCGGGACTTAACCCAACATTTCACAACACGAGCTGACGACAGCCATGCAGCACCTGTCTCAGAGTTCCCGAAGGCACCAAAGCATCTCTGCTAAGTTCTCTGGATGTCAAGAGTAGGTAAGGTTCTTCGCGTTGCATCGAATTAAACCACATGCTCCACCGCTTGTGCGGGCCCCCGTCAATTCATTTGAGTTTTAATCTTGCGACCGTACTCCCCAGGCGGTCTACTTAACGCGTTAGCTCCGAAAGCCACGGCTCAAGGCCACAACCTCCAAGTAGACATCGTTTACGGCGTGGACTACCAGGGTATCTAATCCTGTTTGCTCCCCACGCTTTCGCATCTGAGTGTCAGTATCTGTCCAGGGGGCCGCCTTCGCCACTGGTATTCCTTCAGATCTCTACGCATTTCACCGCTACACCTGAAATTCTACCCCCCCTCTACAGTACTCTAGGTGACCAGTTTCAAATGCTGTTCCGAGGTTGAGCCCCGGGCTTTCACATCTGACTTAATCACCCACCTGCATGCGCTTTACGCCCAGTAATTCCGATTAACGCTCGCACCCTCCGTATTACCGCGGCTGCTGGCACGGAGTTAGCCGGTGCTTCTTCTGTCGCTAACGTCAAATAATGCAGCTATTAACTACACTACCTTCCTCACGACTGAAAGTGCTTTACAACCCGAAGGCCTTCTTCACACACGCGGCATGGCTGCATCAGGCTTGCGCCCATTGTGCAATATTCCCCACTGCTGCCTCCCGTAGGAGTCTGGACCGTGTCTCAGTTCCAGTGTGGCTGATCATCCTCTCAGACCAGCTAGGGATCGTCGCCTTGGTGAGCCTTTACCTCACCAACTAGCTAATCCCACCTGGGCTAATCTTGACGCGAGAGGCCCGAAGGTCCCCCTCTTTGGCCCGAAGGCATTATGCGGTATTAGCTATCGTTTCCAATAGTTATCCCCCACATCAAGGCATATTCCCAGGCATTACTCACCCGTCCGCCGCTCGACGCCCTTAACGTTCCCCGAAGGTTCAGTTAAGTCGTTTCCGCTCGACTTGCATGTGTTAGGCCTGCCGCCAGCGTTCAATCTGAGCCATGATCAAACTCTTCAATTTAAGATTTTGATGTCCATAAGGACTGACTCAATGAATACTGACTTCAAAACTCATTCTCACTCGAAAGTAAGAAGTAATTTTAAAGCTATTATCGTTCCAACAGAACGATAATGAATTGACTGTGCTGATACCGAAGTATCAATTGGTCACTCAGTTCATTGAAATCTAAGTTGAAGCCTAAGCTTCATTTTGGATTATCATCAACGAGTGCCCACACAGATTGATAGGTTTATATTGTTAAAGAGCTTTGCTATCAAGGCCTTAACCTCGAAGCGGATGCGTATAATACGCGACTGACTCTGTAAGTCAACATAAAACTCTAAAATAATTTAGAACTTTATGGTGACTTGCTTAAGTAATAAGCAAAGTCGAAATTAAAGCCTGGCGATGTCCTACTCTCACATGGGGAAACCCCACACTACCATCGGCGCTATTGCGTTTCACTTCTGAGTTCGGCATGGAAATCAGGTGGGTCCACAATGCTATGGTCGCCAAGCAAATTCTGTTTTTCGTCTTCGCTTTTTCTAAAAAAGTGAAAACAAAAAGTCTGGAAAGCTATATAAAAGTCATCAATACACATTCAAAGTTCTTAGCTTTGAGTCCATCAAAACCCCTTGGGTGTTGTATGGTTAAGCCTCACGGGCAATTAGTACAGGTTAGCTCAACGCCTCACAACGCTTACACACCCTGCCTATCAACGTTCTAGTCTCGAACAACCCTTTAGGACACTTAAAGTGCCAGGGAAGACTCATCTCAGGGCTCGCTTCCCGCTTAGATGCTTTCAGCGGTTATCGATTCCGAACTTAGCTACCGGGCAATGCCATTGGCATGACAACCCGAACACCAGAGGTTCGTCCACTCCGGTCCTCTCGTACTAGGAGCAGCCCCCTTCAATCTTCCAACGCCCACGGCAGATAGGGACCGAACTGTCTCACGACGTTCTAAACCCAGCTCGCGTACCACTTTAAATGGCGAACAGCCATACCCTTGGGACCGACTTCAGCCCCAGGATGTGATGAGCCGACATCGAGGTGCCAAACACCGCCGTCGATATGAACTCTTGGGCGGTATCAGCCTGTTATCCCCGGAGTACCTTTTATCCGTTGAGCGATGGCCCTTCCATACAGAACCACCGGATCACTATGACCTGCTTTCGCACCTGCTCGAATTGTCATTCTCGCAGTCAAGCGGGCTTATGCCATTGCACTAACCTCACGATGTCCAACCGTGATTAGCCCACCTTCGTGCTCCTCCGTTACTCTTTGGGAGGAGACCGCCCCAGTCAAACTACCCACCAGGCACTGTCCTCACCCCAGATAATGGGGCTAAGTTAGAACATCAAACATACAAGGGTGGTATTTCAAGGTCGGCTCCACTAATACTGGCGTACTAGTTTCAAAGCCTCCCACCTATCCTACACATGTAGGCTCAATGTTCAGTGCCAAGCTGTAGTAAAGGTTCACGGGGTCTTTCCGTCTAGCCGCGGGTACACTGCATCTTCACAGCGATTTCAATTTCACTGAGTCTCGGGTGGAGACAGCGTGGCCATCATTACGCCATTCGTGCAGGTCGGAACTTACCCGACAAGGAATTTCGCTACCTTAGGACCGTTATAGTTACGGCCGCCGTTTACCGGGGCTTCGATCAAGAGCTTCGACCTAAGTCTAACCCCATCAATTAACCTTCCGGCACCGGGCAGGCGTCACACCGTATACGTCATCTTACGATTTTGCACAGTGCTGTGTTTTTAATAAACAGTTGCAGCCACCTGGTATCTGCGACTCCCCATAGCTCCATCCGCAAGGGACTTCACCGCGAGGAGCGTACCTTCTCCCGAAGTTACGGTACCATTTTGCCTAGTTCCTTCACCCGAGTTCTCTCAAGCGCCTTGGTATTCTCTACCCGACCACCTGTGTCGGTTTGGGGTACGATTCCTTACAATCTGAAGCTTAGAGGCTTTTCCTGGAAGCATGGCATCAATGACTTCACTACCGTAGTAGCTCGACATCGTGTCTCAGCCTTAAAAAGAGCCGGATTTACCTAACTCTTAAGCCTACGCACTTGAACCTGGACAACCATCGCCAGGCCCACCTAGCCTTCTCCGTCCCCCCATCGCAATTGTAAGAAGTACGGGAATATTAACCCGTTTCCCATCGACTACGCCTTTCGGCCTCGCCTTAGGGGTCGACTTACCCTGCCCCGATTAACGTTGGACAGGAACCCTTGGTCTTCCGGCGAGGAGGTTTTTCACCCCCTTTATCGTTACTCATGTCAGCATTCGCACTTCTGATACCTCCAGCAGACCTTACAGTCCACCTTCAGCGGCTTACAGAACGCTCCCCTACCCAATGACTAAAAGTCATTGCCGCAGCTTCGGTGTATAGCTTAGCCCCGTTACATCTTCCGCGCAGGCCGACTCGACTAGTGAGCTATTACGCTTTCTTTAAATGATGGCTGCTTCTAAGCCAACATCCTAGCTGTCTAAGCCTTCCCACATCGTTTCCCACTTAGCTATACTTTGGGACCTTAGCTGGCGGTCTGGGTTGTTTCCCTCTCCACGACGGACGTTAGCACCCGCCGTGTGTCTCCCGGATAGTACTCACTGGTATTCGGAGTTTGCAAAGGGTTGGTAAGTCGGGATGACCCCCTAGCCTTAACAGTGCTCTACCCCCAGTGGTATTCGTCCGAGGCTCTACCTAAATAGATTTCGGGGAGAACCAGCTATCTCCAGGTTTGATTGGCCTTTCACCCCTAGCCACAAGTCATCCGCTAATTTTTCAACATTAGTCGGTTCGGTCCTCCAGTTGATGTTACTCAACCTTCAACCTGCCCATGGCTAGATCACCTGGTTTCGGGTCTATATCCAGCAACTCGACGCCCAGTTAAGACTCGATTTCTCTACGGCTCCCCTAGATGGTTAACCTTGCTACTGAATATAAGTCGCTGACCCATTATACAAAAGGTACGCAGTCACACCACGAAGGTGCTCCTACTGCTTGTACGTACACGGTTTCAGGTTCTATTTCACTCCCCTCACAGGGGTTCTTTTCGCCTTTCCCTCACGGTACTGGTTCACTATCGGTCAGTCAGTAGTATTTAGCCTTGGAGGATGGTCCCCCCATATTCAGACAGGATATCACGTGTCCCGCCCTACTCGATTTCACTGATGATGAGATGTCGACTACGGGGCTATCACCCTTTATTGCCACGCTTTCCAGCGTGTTCGTCTGTCTCATTAAAAGCTTAAGGGCTAATCCAATTTCGCTCGCCGCTACTTTCGGAATCTCGGTTGATTTCTTTTCCTCGGGGTACTTAGATGTTTCAGTTCCCCCGGTTCGCCTCACTAACCTATGTATTCAGTTAGTGATAACACCTTATGGTGTTGGGTTTCCCCATTCAGGAATCTCAGACTCAAAGATTTTTACTATCTAATCTGAGCTTATCGCAAGTTAATACGCCTTTCATCGCCTCTGACTGCCAAGGCATCCACCGTGTACGCTTAGTCACTTAACCATACAACCCGAAGGAGTTTCGAGTTGTCGTTTAAACAACCAAAGTTGTCTGCAATTTTTATACATGATGCAGACTCGATTTTGCCGGACTCAAATAACTCTTTGTTTCCGCTTTTTAGAAAAAAGCAGAGGCAAAAAGTGGACTTTCGTCACTTCCAAGAACACTTGAATGTGTGTTGGTACCTAAAACCGTAGTTTTAGGATTTGAGAACTTTTAATTTGAATAACAACGCATCTCATAGAGATGGGGATTGTTGTTATTCGTCAGCTTTCCAAATTTTTAAAGAGCAAATCACTTCCAAAGAAGTAACCATTTTTAAACACACTCGTAAGAATGCTTAAAGATGGTATCCCGTAGGGGAGTCGAACCCCTGTTACCGCCGTGAAAGGGCGGTGTCCTAGGCCTCTAGACGAACGGGACACGGTTTGTTCATTTCTGCTTTAAAAGCAGAAGCAAACTAAGCTCAAATTAAACCAATCAATCTGTGTGAACACTCATCGCGACTTATTTGTCTTCACTTTAAAAAGTGAAAGCAAACTATCCGTTTCGTATAAGGAGGTGATCCAGCCCCAGGTTCCCCTAGGGCTACCTTGTTACGACTTCACCCCAGTCATGAACCACAAAGTGGTGAGCGTCCTCCCGAAGGTTAAACTACCCACTTCTTTTGCAGCCCACTCCCATGGTGTGACGGGCGGTGTGTACAAGGCCCGGGAACGTATTCACCGTAGCATTCTGATCTACGATTACTAGCGATTCCGACTTCATGGAGTCGAGTTGCAGACTCCAATCCGGACTACGACGCACTTTTTGGGATTCGCTCACTTTCGCAAGTTGGCTGCCCTCTGTATGCGCCATTGTAGCACGTGTGTAGCCCTACTCGTAAGGGCCATGATGACTTGACGTCGTCCCCACCTTCCTCCGGTTTATCACCGGCAGTCTCCCTGGAGTTCCCGACATTACTCGCTGGCAAACAAGGATAAGGGTTGCGCTCGTTGCGGGACTTAACCCAACATTTCACAACACGAGCTGACGACAGCCATGCAGCACCTGTCTCAGAGTTCCCGAAGGCACCAAAGCATCTCTGCTAAGTTCTCTGGATGTCAAGAGTAGGTAAGGTTCTTCGCGTTGCATCGAATTAAACCACATGCTCCACCGCTTGTGCGGGCCCCCGTCAATTCATTTGAGTTTTAATCTTGCGACCGTACTCCCCAGGCGGTCTACTTAACGCGTTAGCTCCGAAAGCCACGGCTCAAGGCCACAACCTCCAAGTAGACATCGTTTACGGCGTGGACTACCAGGGTATCTAATCCTGTTTGCTCCCCACGCTTTCGCATCTGAGTGTCAGTATCTGTCCAGGGGGCCGCCTTCGCCACTGGTATTCCTTCAGATCTCTACGCATTTCACCGCTACACCTGAAATTCTACCCCCCTCTACAGTACTCTAGGTGACCAGTTTCAAATGCTGTTCCGAGGTTGAGCCCCGGGCTTTCACATCTGACTTAATCACCCACCTGCATGCGCTTTACGCCCAGTAATTCCGATTAACGCTCGCACCCTCCGTATTACCGCGGCTGCTGGCACGGAGTTAGCCGGTGCTTCTTCTGTCGCTAACGTCAAATAATGCAGCTATTAACTACACTACCTTCCTCACGACTGAAAGTGCTTTACAACCCGAAGGCCTTCTTCACACACGCGGCATGGCTGCATCAGGCTTGCGCCCATTGTGCAATATTCCCCACTGCTGCCTCCCGTAGGAGTCTGGACCGTGTCTCAGTTCCAGTGTGGCTGATCATCCTCTCAGACCAGCTAGGGATCGTCGCCTTGGTGAGCCTTTACCTCACCAACTAGCTAATCCCACCTGGGCTAATCTTGACGCGAGAGGCCCGAAGGTCCCCCTCTTTGGCCCGAAGGCATTATGCGGTATTAGCTATCGTTTCCAATAGTTATCCCCCACATCAAGGCATATTCCCAGGCATTACTCACCCGTCCGCCGCTCGACGCCCTTAACGTCCCCCGAAGGTTCAGTTAAGTCGTTTCCGCTCGACTTGCATGTGTTAGGCCTGCCGCCAGCGTTCAATCTGAGCCATGATCAAACTCTTCAATTTAAGATTTTGATGTTCCCCTCTCTATTGAAAGGAAAACTGACTCAATGAATACTGACTTCAAAACTCATTCTCACTCGAAAGTAAGAAGTAATTTTAAAGCTATTATCGTTCCAACAGAACGATAATGAATTGACTGTGCTGATACCGAAGTATCAATTGGTCACTCAGTTCATTGAAATCTAAGTTGAAACCGAAGTTTCGTTTTGGATTATCATCAACGAGTGCCCACACAGATTGATAGGTTTTAATTTTTAAAGAGCGTGCTTTCAGGCTTTCCCTCAAAGCGGACGTGCATTTTAGCGATTTAAGTTTTAGTGTCAACCACTTTTCCAAATCTTTTCTCAAGCGATTCGCCTGAGACTTTTGCACTTACTGACTTCGTTTGATTCCTTGCGGCCTCTCCCGTCTCAGCGAGGGGGCATTATAGAGATTGACGATCAGTTGGCAAGCCCTTTTATTAGTTTTTTTATAATTTCTTATCACTTGCTGTTTTTTCATTCAAAACAGGCTATTTTTACTACTCTTTCCCACTATTTACCCACTATATATAGATTAAGAGTGTAGTTATGGCGTCTTTACGTAGTTACAAAGGAATCTCACCAAAACTTGGCAAGCGCGTTTTTGTAGATGAAACATCAGTATTGGTTGGCGATATAGTTTTAGATGACGATACCAGTGTTTGGCCTCTTGTTGCTGCTAGAGGTGATGTTAACCACATCAGGATTGGGAAACGCACAAACATTCAAGATGGTACTGTTTTACACGTTACCCACAAAAACTCTGAAAACCCAGACGGCTACCCACTCATTATCGGTGATGATGTCACCGTAGGGCATAAAGTTATGTTACATGGCTGCGAAATACGTGACCGCGTTTTGGTCGGCATGGGAGCTATTATCTTAGATGGCGTGATCGTTGAATCTGAAGTAATGATTGGTGCAGGTTCTCTTGTTCCTCCTGGTAAGGTTCTAGAGTCTGGCTACTTATATGTAGGTAGCCCTGTCAAAAAAGCTCGCCCCCTTTCAGACAAAGAGATCGCTTTCTTACAGCGTTCAGCTAATAACTATGTGCAAAACAAAGATGATTACCTAAATCACGTTATCAACGTATAAACAAAGCCCCTGGCTAATAGTTCATTAATCAGGGGCTAAACCGTCTATGTCTATATAGAAGCTTAACCCAAGAAGCCGCATTACCTCTACACTATGACAGTACGATATGACCATCAGAGTTAAAGTTCTCTTCTTCTATCTCTTCTTCAATAAGCTCTTCAATATCAAACCGAACTTGAGCAAAAGCCTCAAGCGTACTCAACTCCGAGTCGCACGTTTGCTGGGATAACTGCTCTAATCGGACTTTCGTGATTGCACATTCAATTAGTGCGCCCGCCTGCTGCACCGGAAAAGTGACCTGCTGCTTTTTTTCATCCCATGTTTGAATGTCTGGAAATAGTATTGATTGATTCATCACAGACCTTCCAAGTTCTTTCTAAGCTCACGTAGTACCTGCTTGGTTCCTGGCATTAACCCACGCCAAACCATAAAGCTCTCTGCAGCCTGACCGACCAGCATGCCTAAACCATCCATCGTTTTACCGGCTCCGTTTTCTCGCGCCCATTGATTGAAACGAGTTTCTTGAGCTTTATAAGCCATATCATAAGCAGCCGTACTAGGAGTAAAAATTGTGCTTGGTACCCCAGGTAAGTCTCCAGTCATACTTGATGCGGTAGAATTAATCACTACATCAAAACCGTCTATTATCTCTTGAGAAGGTACAGCGGAGATATTCCCATATTCAGCAAATATATCTGCTAACTCTTGTGCCTTTGCAAAGGTTCGGTTGGTAATAATGAGTTCAACTGGGTTTTGATCCAATAATGGCTTTATCACACCTCGACACGCGCCACCAGCACCGATAATTAATACTCTAGAGCCCTCTAAGTTCACTTGAGCATTAAGTAAATCTTGAACTAAACCTGCACCATCAGTGTTGTCACCAATAATTTCACCATCATCAAGACGCTTTAGGGTGTTCACCGCGCCGGCCAATTTTGCACGCTCTGTCAGAGTCGTTGCATATTCAAATGCATCAAGCTTGAATGGCATTGTTACGTTACAACCTTTGCCCCCTTTAGCAAAAAAGGCTTCGACTGCCGACTTAAAATCACCAACCTCTGGCTCAGCCATTGAGTATTCCATAGCTTGATTGGTTTGGCGGGCAAATAAGGTATGGATAAATGGTGATTTACTTTGCGTAATGGGATTACCAAACACGAGATAACGGTCTACTAGCTGAGTCATCTATATTCCTTGTTTATTGTGACAGCCAATCTTGGGCTTTTAGGTACTGTGAGGTTAAACGCTCTTCCGCGGAGCCTGCTTCTGGGTGATAAGCATACTCCCACCGAGCCAATGGAGGCATCGACATTAAAATCGATTCTGTTCTTCCGCCACTTTGCAGCCCAAACAGCGTACCTCGGTCATAAACTAAATTAAACTCGACGTAACGCCCACGACGATAGAGCTGGAACTCTCTCTCACGTTCGGCGTATATGTGATTCTTTCGGCGCTCAACAATCGGGAGATAAGCCTGACAATACCCTTCCCCTACGGCTCTCATATAAGAAAAGCAACGTTCAAACTCCCACTGGTTGAGATCATCAAAGAAGAGACCACCCACACCGCGTGTCTCTTCTCTATGAGGCAAGTAAAAGTACTCATCACACCAAGTTTTATGCTGCTCATAAATATCATCACCAAAAGGTGCGCATATTGATTGCGCTGTCTGATGCCAATGAACACAATCTTCATCAAATGGATAGAATGGCGTTAAGTCAAAACCACCACCAAACCACCAAATTGGTGCTTCACCCTCTTTCTCTGCAATAAAGAAGCGCACATTAGCGTGCGACGTTGGTACATATGGGTTATTCGGGTGCATAACTAATGATACGCCCATCGCTTCAAATCGACGACCAGCGAGTTCTGGGCGATGAGCGGTTGCGGACGCAGGCATTTGCGCGCCAGTCACATGAGAGAAGTTCACGCCACCTTGCTCAAACACGCCGCCATTTTTCATCACTCGGCTTCGACCACCCCCACCAAGTTTGTGGTCTTGCTCTCGAGTCCAAGCATCTTCAACAAACTTACCACTGCCGTCAGCGAGCTCAAGTTGCTGACATATATCATCCTGCAACGATAACAAAAACGTTTTAACCGCCTCTTTATCTACCACGACCTGTTCCTTATTTATCTGTCGTTCTCTTTAACATTGGCAAAATTAACCTTGGCGAAAAACCTGCCCAGTCTTCGCGTCACGAATTTCACTCGGGTTTTCGCGACCACCAGTTTGCCCCTCAACGAGGGTGACGTCTTGGCTACCCAGTTGCTGTTCAACTTCTTGAAATGTTTTGCAAGGAGGTTGCCCTGTCAAGTTAGCACTCGTTGATGTGATTGGCTTACCAAAGGTTAGACATAACTGCTGCACCAGAGGGTGATCTGTCACTCTTACAGCCACCGAGTCAAACTGACCTGAAACCCAATCGGTGACTTTATCGCTCGCTGGAACAACCCACGTCACTGGCCCTGGCCACGTCGCTTGCATGGTTTCCAATTGCTGAGCGGTAAGTTGTGACAAGTCAATATAGTCTTCTAATTGAGCAAAATTAGCCGCAATTAAAATCAACCCCTTTTCAACAGGGCGTTGCTTGATGTTCAATAACTTCTGAATCGCTTGCGCATTATCAGGATCACAACCAACACCAAAAACCCCTTCAGTTGGGTAAGCGATGACTTCTCCTTGGTTTAAGGCTTCAATTGCCAGTGCGAAATTGTCCACGTTATGTCTCCCTAAATTCGATATTGCGCATTAGAACAGAGACTTTGCTATGACTCGTCTTATAGTGCAAATACTATTCTTGTTAAACAACTTGCGCAAACGTTTGCTTGGGGCGTAAATACTCGTATAATGCGCTCAAAATCTACTTTACCACCTCAATTTGTGATTATTTAGGAGCAAGAGATGAAAGTCGGCATCATCATGGGTTCAAAATCAGACTGGCCAACAATGAAACTAGCAGCAGATATGCTTGATCAGTTTGGCGTGCCTTACGAAACCAAAGTAGTTTCAGCTCACCGTACTCCTCAGCTACTCGCTGACTACGCGAACAGTGCGAAAGAGCGTGGTATTAAAGTTATTATCGCTGGTGCTGGCGGTGCAGCACATCTTCCGGGCATGGCTGCCGCATTTACCAGCGTTCCTGTATTAGGTGTTCCTGTACAATCTCGCGCACTCAAAGGTATGGACTCTCTACTTTCTATTGTTCAAATGCCAAAGGGGATTGCCGTTGGTACGCTAGCTATTGGTGAAGCTGGCGCTGCAAATGCGGGGATCCTAGCTGCACAAATCATCGGTACTCACGATGAAGAAGTGATGGCAAAAGTGGAAGCTTTCCGTACAGAGCAAACTGAGACGGTATTAGCTAACCCAAACCCTGCAGAGGATTAATCGATGCAAGTGCTTGTTCTTGGAGCTGGCCAACTTGCACGCATGATGTCGCTTGCGGGTGCACCACTCAACATTCAAATCACTGCTTTTGATGTGGGCAGCGAGAATATCGTTCATCCACTGACCCAAACGGTGGTTGGTCACGGCCTTGAGAATGCGATTAAGCAGGCCGATGTCATTACTGCCGAGTTTGAGCATATTCCACATGATGTCCTCGATATCTGTGAACGCAGCGGTAAGTTTCTTCCAACGACAGATGCGATTAAAGCCGGTGGCGATCGACGTATTGAAAAGGCATTACTTGATAATGCCGGCGTCAAAAACGCAAAATATGCCGTAATCAACACACGTGACGACTTTACTCGTGCCATTGAACACGTCGGTTTGCCTATGGTGCTCAAGAGCGCATTAGGTGGATATGACGGTAAAGGGCAATGGCGCTTGAAGTCTGAAGACCAGGTTGAAGCGATTTGGACTGAAATGGAAGCGTGTATTGCTGCAACCAGTACACAAGCTATTGTGGCGGAGGAATTTGTTCCCTTTGACCGTGAAGTCTCTCTTGTGGGTGCTCGCGGTAAAGAGGGTCAAGTTGAGGTCTACCCTCTTGCTGAGAATGTACATACTGACGGTGTACTCTCTCTCTCAACAGCAATTGAAGATCCTCAACTGCAAGATCAAGCTAAAGCCATGTTTACTGCCGTTGCAAACAGCCTAGACTACGTCGGTGTGCTTGCTCTTGAGTTCTTTGACGTAAATGGTCAATTGCTTGTGAATGAAATTGCCCCACGCGTGCATAACTCGGGTCACTGGACACAGCAAGGTGCCGTGACTTGTCAGTTTGAGAACCATTTGCGTGCCGTCTGCGGTATGCCATTGGGTAGCACCAAACTCATTCGTAAAACATCTATGATCAACATTTTGGGTGAAGACACTCTGCCTCAATCGCTACTCGCAATGGAAGGTTGCCACATTCACTGGTATGGCAAAGACAAACGTCCTGGCCGCAAAATGGGGCACATTAATGTTTGTGCGGATAACAAAGCTGAACTTACAGCAAAGTTGGTCGCACTCGCGAGTCAACTTGATCAGCATGCGTATCCCGCAGTGCATGAATTTGCCGCGCAGCATCAGTAAGCACGTCTGTGCGATGTCATAAATAACAAAGGAGCCTCATGGCTCCTTTGTTATTTTTACTAATATTGTCTTTGCTAGCCTTGTTGCTGATGTTGGCACTTCTTGTCAGCACACATCAGTACATTTCCGGCGGCGCGCTTTTTCGACACCAATAAACCAAAGCCACACTTTTCGCAGCGTCCTGCGACGGGAGTTTGGTTCACAGCAAAACGACACTTGGGGTAAGCATCACACGCATGGAACGATTTACCATGCCGTGTTTTTCTCTCAACTAAATGGCCCTTACCGCACTCTGGGCAGGCAATTGCTGCGGGCGCTTGCTCATCAGGCTGAGTTGACAAAGACTCAATATGGTAACAGTTTGGAAAGTCACTACAGCCAATAAACATGCCATAACGACCTTGGCGTAATACAAGTTCATGCTGACACTTAGGACAAGCGACACCCAGGTGTTTCACTATATGGCCATCATTTTGATGCAAGGGCCGTATGTAGTCACAATCTGGATATTGATTGCACCCAAGAAAAGCACCGTGCTTTCCGTTGCGCAGTTCTAGTTCACCGCTACGACCATGCTCTACACATTTCGGACATGACTCATGTTCAAGTGCGTGTTCATGGGCGGAAAACAGTTGGTTATCAATTTTACTGCTCATAGGGATTATTAGTGGAGTACACCTTGCTCTTTAGAATATAAAAGCTCTTCCATTAGCGTATAGGCGTTCTCATTCCCTGGAACATTAAATAAAACCATCAACACAATCCACTTGAGATCTTCCAACTCAAACTCATTGGTCTCTAAACCCATAACACGATCAATCACCATCTCTCGGATATCAGGCTTCAATACACCAACTTGCTCCAAAAATAACAAAAACCCTCGGCACTCTAGGTTTAGTCGATCCGATTCTGTATTGGTATAAATGCGCGTTGAGCGTAAATCTCCCGTGGCAATAGCCGCGTGCTCATCCGTCTGTTGTAGCAATGCAAGCTCTTCCAGCCACTGCAACGCTTTAACGATATCTTTGTCTTGAAACCCTGCTCTGAGCAGCTCATCTTCCAGTTCGTCCTGGTCGACTTGTAACTCTGCATCGCTATGGACATAGGTCTCAAACAAGTACATCAAAATGTCCATCATCATAGTTTGCCTCCCCCTAAACGAACGTAACCACCGGGGACCGAAGTCACCACACCAAGCAGCTCGAGCTCAAGAAGTTGATTCATTAATTCTTGTATTGGTATATGGGTCCGACTCACCAAAATATCAATAGGGGTCGGCTCTAACCCTACGTTAGCGAACAGTTCAGGAAATGGCAATTCTTGTTGTGTATCTATTGTTGTTGATTCCCCTGTTGCGAACAACGAGAGCGGTGTGGCTTGCTCTGTCCAGCGTACTAATGTGTCAATCTCTAACAGTATATCGTCTACTGTTTGTACCAGGCAGGCCCCACTTTTGATCAAAGCATTATTGCCTCTATAGGTAGGAGAATGAATCGAGCCAGGGATAGCAAACACTTCTCGGCCTTGCTCCGCTGCATAGCGAGCAGTAATGAGTGATCCACTGCGCTCTGCAGCTTCAACAACCAGCACTCCGGTTGATAAGCCACTAATAATTCGATTACGACGAGGAAAGTTTTCTCTTTTAGGAGGAGTCTCCGGTGGAAATTCAGACACCAATGCACCACTGCTGGCTATCTGTTCCGCTAGATGTCGGTGTTTGGCTGGATAAATCCGATTTAACCCTGAACCCAGTACCGCAACGGTACTACCCTTTGCATCCAATGCCCCTTGATGAGCATACCCATCGATGCCCAGCGCTAGGCCACTGGTGACCGTTAGTCCATTCTCAGCGAGTTGCTTGGCAAATTTTTTTGCCAACTTGAGACCATCAATAGTCGCATGGCGACTGCCGACCATCGCAACCTGTGTTGCTGAAAGCAGACTCACATCCCCTTGTATGAACAATGTTTTAGGCGGGCTAGATAGCTGTTTAAGAAGGGGTGGATAACACTCATCTTGCAAGGTGATAATATGATTATTTTCCTGCTCGGCCCATTGAAGCATTGGTGCGACTTTAGCTTCACTCTGAACCTGCAAATACTCTATCTGCCCAGCGGTAAACCCCGCGGCTTGTAACTCCTCTGCCGACGAGTTTAACCATTGTTGAGGAGCCGCCATGCTGACTAGCTTGTCGAATGCTTTCGCTCTGAGCCTTGGCGTATAACACAAGGTGAGCCAAGAATATAACGCTTGTTCACTCATTACTTGCCCAGTGTTTGAAGTGGTGTACGCAATTCAAGATCGACCCCAACAGGAGCAACCGCTTGTGTTACTAGAGCTAAACTGTACTGAGAATAAGGTCGAATGATCATCAAGTGCCCAACCAAGCTACTAGGCAATTGAAACTGATTTTTCTCAATGGTGCTGGTTACGCCTGCCTGGTAAAGCTCATACATGCTGCCTTGCACCAAGCCCTGCTCGTTTCCAGCAGAAACAATGACGACACCATGCAGGCCGACATATTGGCTCCCCTCTAATGACCCCAGTATCTCAACAACACCCTCTGTAGGCGCGGGCTGAGGGTAAAAGGTGGTGCTGACAAGCGCAGAGTCACGCTCGAGATCGTTCAAAGCAATATCGCCTGCCATGATTTCTTGATGTTGAGTGGCAATTTTCAAAGCTGATAAGTCATCATGCACGGAACTCACCTCACCTACAGCCACCTTTTTTAACGCCACCACTTTTTTGCCATCGACATCAAAAGTACTCATCTCGCGGTAAACCCCCCAACGAGAATCTCTATGTTGATGTGAAATAGTGTGTTGGCCTGAGATATAAAGTTGATTCGTACCTGTGAGATATCGGCTACCATTACTCGCTCCAACAACCCGCTCAGCCATCTTTAGCTCATAGGCTTCTATGAGTCGGTCTGATTGTAGGTACGGCAATACCAACTCTTCTCTCACGGTTGTGATTGCTTTTTTGGGCTCTTTTCTCACTTTGGGGCTGAGTTGAACCATTGGCTTTAGACTCAGCATAGGCTGCCCGTTACGCCAAATTAGATTCAGTTTGTCACCAGGGTAGATAAGGTGAGGGTTTTCTATCGAGGGATTGACTTGCCAAAGCCGAGGCCATAACCATGGACTATCAAGATAGAGGCTTGATATATCCCACAAGGTATCTCCCTTAATGACTGTGTAGGTCTTAGGAGCATCTTGCTTAATCAACAAGTGTGGCGCCTGAGTACTTGCCAACGTAGACAGACTTAGCAAACACACTAAAGTCGCGGCGAAAAGCGGGTATGAGTATCGTGTCATGACCTTATTTCCTTGGTCTTAGATTCCGAATTAACGGTTTTCGATGCTGTCATTTAGGTCATAAAATGTCTAGAATTGACCCAACAAGCGTCGTGCTGTTTCGGCACAGTTCAATATTTCGAGTGTTTATGGCTGTTTTAAATGTATTAAGAATCCCGGATGATCGTCTTCGCACAGTGGCAAAACCTGTAGAAGCAGTGACTCCTGAAATCCAGAAAATCGTAGATGATATGCTGGAAACCATGTATGCAGAAGAAGGTATCGGTCTAGCGGCGACGCAGGTTGATATCCACCAGCGTATTGTTGTTATCGATATTTCAGAGACGCGTGATGAGCCAATGGTGCTTATCAACCCTGAAATTCTAGAAAAACGTGGCGAGGATGGCATTGAAGAGGGCTGTCTTTCGGTTCCTGGTGCTCGTGCTCTTGTGCCTCGAGCGGCTGAAGTCAGCGTAAAAGCACTTGACCGTGATGGGAAAGAGTTCGCATTTGAGGCTGATGACCTATTGGCTATCTGTGTACAACACGAACTAGACCACCTAATGGGCAAACTATTTGTAGACTACTTGTCACCATTGAAGCGCAAGCGTATCCAAGACAAGCTTGCAAAAATCAAACGCTTCAACGAAAAACAATCAAAATAGAGCCTCACCAATAAAATAGGAGCATTACCTTGAGCAAGCCATTACGAATTGTCTTTGCTGGTACTCCCGATTTCGCCGCCCGTCATCTGGCGGCGTTGTTGTCTTCAGAGCATGAAGTCATCGCGGTTTATACGCAACCAGACCGCCCTGCTGGGCGTGGAAAAAAGCTCACCGCGAGCCCGGTAAAAACCATTGCGCTTGAGCATGAAATCGCCGTTTACCAACCTGAAAACTTTAAGTCAGATGAGGCTAAGCAAGCTCTCACTGATCTAAACGCTGATATTATGGTTGTGGTCGCATACGGCCTGCTGCTACCACAAGCGGTGCTTGATACGCCTAAGCTAGGCTGCATCAATGTACACGGTTCTATCTTACCTCGCTGGCGTGGGGCTGCCCCAATCCAACGTTCAATCTGGGCGGGAGACAGCGAAACAGGTGTCACCATCATGCAGATGGATATTGGTCTGGATACAGGCGATATGCTCAAGATCGCTACGCTGCCAATCGAACCAACAGACACCAGTGCATCAATGTATGAGAAGCTGGCTGACTTAGGCCCTGATGCATTGATTGACTGCCTTGCCGATATCGCCAACGGTACCGCGACGGCAGAGAAACAAGATGATGCTCTTGCTAACTATGCGAAGAAGCTAAGCAAAGATGAAGCGCGCATTAATTGGAACGATGAAGCGGAGCATATTGAGCGCTGCGTGCGTGCTTTCAACCCATGGCCAATGAGCCACTTTAGCGCTGCAGATAACAGTATTAAGGTTTGGCAGAGTCGTGTCGCTGATAAAACCAGTGACAAGCCAGCGGGTACCATTATTCAAGCAGATAAAACCGGTATCTACGTGGCAACAGGCAAAGGCATATTAGTGCTAGAGCAAATGCAAGTACCGGGTAAAAAAGCGATGTCTGTACAAGATATCCTAAACTCAAGAGCAAGCTGGTTCGAAGTGGGTTCCCAACTCTGCTAACTCAATTTATTCGCTGCACTCCAGCGAAAAAGTACATTTTGAGGGCAGAGATGCCCTCCCTTAATTCAAGGTAATCACTATGAATGTTCGCGCAGCTGCCGCCAACGTAATCTTCCAAGTGGTCGATAAAGGCCAATCTCTTTCTCACGCACTCCCAGCGGCTCAAAAAACGATAAAACCTCGTGACTATGCTCTTTTGCAGGAGATTTGTTACGGTGCGCTACGTTACTTGCCTCGACTAGAGTCGATCGCAAGTGAGCTGATGGATAACCCTTTAAAGGGGAAAAAGCGTGTATTCCACCACTTGATTCTTGTCGGTATCTACCAGCTAAGTTTCATGAGGATCCCTTCTCATGCTGCAGTCGCGGAAACCGTTGAAGCCACCAAAACACTTCGCGGCCCTAATCTGCGTGGTCTGATTAATGCGGTACTACGCAATTACCTGCGCAATCAAGAAGAGCTTGATGAGTTGGCAGTAAGCCACAATGCGGGTAAGTATGGCCACCCAAATTGGCTGCTTAAGCTGTTGCAAGAACATTACCCAGAGCAGTGGGAAGACATCGTTGACGCCAACAATAGCAAAGCGCCTATGTGGCTGCGAGTAAATCGCCAGCACCATACTCGCGATGAATATGTTGAACTGCTCAATGATGAAAACATTGAATTCACCGTTCATCCTCAAGCGGCGGACGCGATAAAATTGGCCAAACCTTGTGATGTAACTCTGCTGCCTGGTTTTGACCGTGGCTGGGTTTCTGTACAAGATGCAGCAGCGCAGCTTTCTGTTGACTATCTGCAGCCACAAGAGGGCGAACTCATTCTCGACTGCTGCGCAGCACCTGGCGGTAAAACGGCGCACATCCTTGAGCACACCAACGATACTGAAGTAGTTGCGATTGATGCTGATGCAAAACGTCTTGATCGTGTTTATGACAACTTAGATCGCCTGCAACTCAAAGCAGATGTTATTTGTGGTGATGCTCGTTATCCGCAAGAGTGGTGGATGGGCGACAAGTTCGACCGCATCTTACTTGATGCACCATGTTCAGCGACTGGCGTTATCCGTCGCCATCCAGACATCAAATGGCTGCGTCGTGCAGATGACATCGAAGCCCTAGCAAAGCTACAAAGCGAGATCATTGACGCCATGTGGCAGCAGCTTAAGCCTGGCGGCACTCTCGTTTACGCGACCTGTTCTATCACTCCTCAAGAGAACGTTGAACAAGTAAAAGCCTTCCTCGCACGTACCAGTGATGTTGAGTTAATAGGAAGTGATGCATCACATCCTGGACGACAAATCCTACCCGGCGAAGAAGATATGGATGGCTTCTACTATGCTGTACTAAAAAAGAGTGCATAATTAACAAGGATTTATAGCCACCTTTCTTGGTGGCTTTATTTACGTTCAAGAGAGCAATAGATGAAAATCATTATTCTTGGTGCTGGCCAGGTAGGCGGTACTTTGGCTGAGAACCTCGTTGGTGAAAACAACGACATCACTATCGTAGACAAAAACAGCGATCGCCTACGTGAACTGCAAGATAAATATGACCTTCGCGTCGTCAATGGTCATGCTAGCCACCCCGATGTACTTCGAGAAGCCGGGGCTCAAGATGCTGATATGTTGGTTGCCGTCACCAATATGGACGAAACCAACATGGCCGCCTGTCAGGTCGCCTTCACTCTATTTAATACACCAAATCGGATTGCTCGCATCCGCTCTCCTGAATACCTCAATGAGAAAGAAGCCCTATTCCAATCTGGCGCAGTACCAGTTGATCACTTAATTGCCCCAGAAGAGTTAGTGACAAGCTACATCGAGCGCTTGATTCAATACCCAGGTGCGCTGCAAGTGGTGAGTTTTGCCGAAGAAAAAGTCAGCCTAGTGGCGGTAAAAGCCTACTATGGTGGCCCTCTGGTGGGTAACGCCTTATCAGCACTGCGTGAGCACATGCCGCACATTGACACTCGGGTTGCGGCAATCTTCCGCCAAGGACGTCCAATTCGTCCTCAAGGCACGACGATCATTGAAGCTGATGATGAGGTTTTCTTTGTGGCTGCCAGCAACCATATTCGCTCGGTGATGAGTGAGCTACAACGACTTGAAAAACCTTATCGCCGCATCATGATTGTTGGTGGCGGTAATATCGGCTCAAGCCTAGCCAAGCGCCTCGAGCAAAATTACAGCGTAAAACTCATCGAGCGCAATTATCAACGTGCAGAGCGTTTATCTGAAGACTTAGAAAACACCATCGTTTTCTGCGGAGATGCGGCTGACCAAGAGCTCCTCACTGAAGAGAATATCGATCAGGTCGATGTTTTCATCGCACTGACTAATGAAGATGAAACCAACATCATGTCTGCCATGCTTGCCAAGCGTATGGGGGCTAAAAAGGCGATGGTGCTCATCCAGCGAGGCGCCTACGTTGATTTGGTTCAGGGCGGTGTTATCGACGTCGCAATCTCACCTCAACAAGCCACAATCTCAGAGCTGCTGACCCACGTTCGTCGAGCCGATATCGTAAACGTATCCTCACTGCGTCGCGGTGCAGCCGAAGCAATTGAAGCCATTGCTCATGGTGATGAAACCACCTCAAAAGTTGTTGGTCGTGCCATTGGTGACATTAAACTACCACCCGGCACCACCATTGGTGCGATTGTTCGCGGTGAAGAGGTATTGATTGCCCATGACCGTACCGTGATCGAACAAGACGACCACGTGGTGATGTTCTTGGTTAACAAGAAGTACGTCTCTGACGTAGAGGCACTCTTCCAACCGAGTCCATTCTTCCTATAAGCGAGGCAAGGTCATGGTCAACTTTCGTCCGGTGCTATTTGTTATAGGGCTTGTACTCTCAAAGCTTGCCCTATTCATGTACATCCCAACGTTGGTCGCGTTCTTTTCTGGTACCGGTGGTTTTCTTGAGTTTGGCAAATCCCTGCTCATCACTCACGTTGTCGCCTTCCTGTGTCTATCGATTGGCCGCACACGGCAATTTCGCCTTAGTGTTAGGGATATGTTCCTGATCACAAGCTTGGTGTGGACCATCGCCAGTGCCTTTGCTGCCCTGCCCTTTGTCTTCATCAACCATATCAGCTTTACCGATGCCTACTTCGAGACCATGTCGGGCATTACCACCACAGGTTCAACGGTACTAAGTGGCTTAGATGCGATGGCACCAAGCATCTTATTATGGCGCTCTACCTTGCAGTGGCTAGGCGGCATCGGATTTATCGTCATGGCGGTTGCTGTACTGCCGATGCTCAATGTTGGGGGCATGCGCCTATTCCAAACTGAATCCTCTGACTGGTCAGATAAAAGCAGCCCAAGAGCCAAAACCGTCGCGAAAAACATCGTGCTCGTGTACTTATCACTTACCCTTGCTTGTCTCATCGCCTACCTATTTACCGGTATGTCGGTCTTTGAAGCCATCAACCACGCCTTCACGACGCTTTCAACCGGCGGATACTCCACTTCTGACGGCTCAATGAATCACTTTTCAAACGGGGCGCATTGGGTGGCGACCGCCTTTATGTTCTTAGGTGGCTTACCATTTCTGCTCTTCATCGCTGCAATGAAGAAGAAAACACTACAGCCACTATCAAAAGATGAGCAAGTAAGAGGCTTTACGTACTTATTTGTTATATCCAGCATCATCATCAGTGCTTGGTTAGTGATCCGCGACGGATATGGTGTTGCTGATGCATTGCGGGTGGCCATGTTCAACATCGTATCCGTTGTAACAACAACAGGCTTTGGCCTAGAAGACTTTACCGCATGGGGGGCACTCCCAACCACGCTGTTCGCCTTTTTGATGATGGCGGGGGCATGCTCAGGCTCAACCTCTGGTGGCATCAAAGTTTTCCGCTTTCAAATCGCGCGAACGCTACTCAATAAACAAATGATGAAACTTGTGCATCCATCTGGTGTCTTTGTACAGAGATACAATCAACGCCCGGTGAACGATGACATTGTTCGATCTGTTGTCGCATTTGGCTTGATGTTCTTTATTACCATCATTGTCATTGCAGGCATCTTAAGTGCGATGGGGCTCGACCCTATCACCAGTATTTCTGGTGCCATTACCGCTGTTGCCAACGTAGGCCCAGGCATGGGGAGCGTGATTGGCCCGACGGGAAACTTTGCCCCTCTGCCTGATGCCGCTAAGTGGGTGCTAAGTATTGGCATGCTTATGGGAAGACTCGAAATTCTCACACTTATGGTGCTATTTTTCCCGGCATTTTGGCGTCGTTAGTGCCAATCAAACACGGCTTGGCCCAAGAGGTTTAACTATGAAATATGCGCTCTCTGCAGCACTGTTGGCATATAGCGCCAGCTTTGGAGCCTTTGCGGCTCAAACTGTGACACTTGAGGATGGTCGCCAGGTCATGCTCAAAGATGATTTTACTTGGCACTATGTCGAGCCAGAGGTTAGCGAGGTAGAAGAGGTTCAAGTAGTCGAAGCTACAACGCCGGCTGTTGCTGCCGCACCGGTTGTTACCTTACCATCAACCAGTGCATTCACCGTTGGAGACTCAAAGCCAACATTACAGGTATCAAATGCAGGTATTGACCTAGTACTCGGCCCTGCAAGCTACCAAAAAGGAGCAGTGACATTTCCAACCGCCGTGACCAACCAAAGTACTCAGTCGGTCATATTAGTCACTGTAGAGATCACGCTATACGACACTGCTGGAAATCAAGTAGGCAAACAATCGGCCGATGCATGGTTGGCTATAAAGCGCCTTGCTGATACCTACCTTAGACCAAAACAGGCGACTCAAGGGCGCGAGCTCACAATCGCTGCGCCTGAGTTAGAGCAGTACCAAATTCACGCAGAGATCACCGAAGTAAAAACCCGCAGTTGGTAGCGTTAGATTGGGTCAACATACCAATAGACTGCCAGAAAATGACAAGCGCACCCGGCCAAGACAAAGCCATGCCAGATAGCATGGTTGTATGGGATGCGCTTAGCGACATAAAAAACCACCCCTAACGAGTAAATCACGCCACCTGCAGCCAACAAAGTAAGCCCTTGAACATCTAACTCTTGCGCCAACTGGTAGATCACGACCAAGGACAACCACCCCATCGCGAGATACGTCATCAAAGACAAACGCTTGAAACGGTAGATAAACGCTACCTTGAGTACAATACCGGCCAGGGCAATTAACCAAATAACCGCCATTAACCCCATCGCAAGCGGGGTTCGTAAACTCACTAACATAAACGGGGTATAGCTGCCCGCAATCAGCAAATAAATGGCACAGTGATCAAAGGTTTTTAACGCGCGTTTTGCTCGCTCATGGGGAATGGCGTGATAGAGGGTAGAGGCAAGAAATAACAAAATAATACTGCCACCATAAACACTCATACTCACCAGTGTCATAGTGTCGGCATGCTGGCTGTTTGCTTTCACTAATAGCATGGCAAGACCCACGATACCAAATACGATGCCAATGCCGTGGGTCAACGCATTGAGAAACTCTTCTTTCGCCCCGTATGCTTGCTTGTTATCCATTACGACCTACCATACTCACTCTCAAACTGAACAGCTAGTATGGCAGATTAAGCGTACATGTGTAAGCTCAAATTTAGCAGTGTTTTTCTAGATACTCGATAACCTGTTGTCCCGCTTGCTCGGAGGTTAGCTGACTAGACAGCACCATGTGACGCTTTAATTTTCCGCCACCCAGTAAGCTTGCCATCATGCCCTTTACACCACTCTTGTTGCGGTCAACTTCCAGCCATAACTCCAATTCATCACTCGTGCGATTCGCTACGATCTCTAGCTCACGCCAACGCCCGTGATAGGGTCCTGTTGTCGGAACAAATTCAAACTCTTGAACAAATGGCAACGAAAACCCTTTTGTCTCTTCACACTCGACTTGGCGAATACGCAAACCTTGTACCTCTAGCGCAGAAAACACCCCTTCTGTGAGTGGGTCTGGACGAACCGTCAGCGCATCTTTGTCGGTTGGGTCGATGGCATGAGAGATATCTAGCCCCGTTTCTAACCACACTTTGGACTCGCCAACTGTGATAGGAGTATTCCATGGCACCTCAATACTGACATCGAACTCACGCGTTTCCCCAGGATGAATCGTAAACGTGTATGGCAGTTGCCAATGACCAAGCACAAAAGGCCGTTTTACTCGACGAGTTCGCATTGAGTCACCACCATGGCTTCCACGCTCAACGGCTTCTTCAGCTACATACTGGCAACAGAGATCTACATCGATATTGTCAATGTCTTGCTCTATGCGACCACCATAGACAAAAATTTTCAGCTCTACTGGCTCCCCTGGAAAGAGGACATTCTGTTGCAAGACGGTATCCACTTTCGCCGAACCAATACCAAAACTTGCTAAGGTTTTTTTGAGAAAAGACATATTGACCTCCTTGCCATACCATCGATGCGGCGTTGTCTATAAATGCATCGAATTATCATCCCTTTATACACCATTTAGCCTGCAACTAAAGTGCTGATTAAACACTTTTCATAAACAAGAATGTTTATTTATCGACCAATATTGTGATCAGTGGTACTCTTTTAAGTGACGGCCAGATCGTCACAACTCCTTACTGATGGATTGGATAGGCGAAAGCCATAGAGCAAGATTTTGTTGAAACAAAAGACAACTCAAGATCAGTAAGGCCATTACTTCGGCAATGGATATGCCTGACAGTTAGGTATCTAAATGCGACCAACAACAGTCAGGTTCTCGCACACCAACCGCAGTGCGATGCGTCGTCGCAGTGGATTTGTTTCCGCTCCGATGGCAAAGAAAGCAGCTCCAAAAATGACGTTAGTGGAGCAACAAGCTCTACAAGCTCCTGCTTCTTCTAATGTTGTAAGAGCAGCTTAATGAAAAGCGCAGTCCATACTGCGCTTTTTCTTTTCTCGCACTCTCCAAAGTCCCAAGTTTCTTGAGGTTACTCGCCGATATCTGGTACTTTAACGCTATAACTACCTATAAAATGAAAGTACAGCGGAGAAAGTGATGCAATGTCATCGTATTGAGGAGCTACTAGAGCTTCTACAACCTGAGTGGATTAAAGACCAAGAGCTCAACCTATTAGAATTCATCGTTAAACTGGCACAAGAAGCGGGCTACGAGGGTAAGTTGGAAGACTTAACCGACGATGTGTTGATCTACCACCTTAAAATGCGCAACAGCGACAAAGAAGAGATGATCCCAGGTCTTAAAAAAGACCAAGAAGATGATTTCAAAACGGCCATTCTACGCGCACGCGGCCTGATTGACTAACCAGTAATCAGCGACACAAGGCGACCATTTATGGTCGCTTTTTTATTGCCTGCTAAAACAAGGCTTGGGATTTCTCAATCGCCATAAGTAAAGCGATGGTTATAAAAGTGATATGGGCAGCTAAAATATTGTAAATATCTCGCTATAATCGCAGCATAATAACAAGAGCCACCCAATGTGACTCGTCGTAAGGAAGCCCAATGAGTCAGGAAAAAATAGACGTCAAAAACGTGACGCCTAAAACCTTCAACCCAAAAACCCATAAGGGAGCGGATGACCGATTCAATCCTAGCAATCGCATATACGTTCGAGAAAGCAAAGGCACCTATCAAAAACTAAGACGCTACGGTGGATGGTTCTTACTAGTTCTTTTTGCAGCCATCCCTTGGATTCCTTTTGGGGAAAGGCAGGCTGTATTGCTGGATATTGGACAGCAACAGTTCAACTTCTTTGGCACTACGCTTTATCCTCAAGATTTAACCCTGCTTGCACTCTTATTCATGATTGCCGCATTTGGCTTATTCTTCATTACCACTTTTCTTGGTCGAGTCTGGTGTGGGTATTTATGCCCACAGACTGTGTGGACCTTCATGTACATTTGGTTTGAAGAAAAACTGGAAGGCAGTGCCAACAAAAGGCGTAAGCAAGACTCAGGAAAGTTAACCGTAAACCTAGCCATGCGTAAAGGGCTCAAGCATTTTTCTTGGTTAGTCATTGCCCTGCTCACTGGCTTTACCTTTGTTGGTTACTTCGTGCCAATTCGAGAGTTAATATTCGGATTTTTTACCCTAGATGTCGCTTTCTGGCCGGCTTTTTGGGTTATCTTTTTCATGCTTTGCACCTACGGGAATGCGGGGTGGATGCGCTCAATCATGTGTCTACACATGTGCCCCTACGCGCGATTTCAATCAGCCATGTTCGACAAAGACACGTTCATTGTTGGCTACAACACCCAGCGTGGTGAAACGCGTGGCCCGCGTTCTCGCAAGGCCGATCACAAGCAGATGGGTTTAGGTGACTGTATTGATTGCAACCTTTGTGTCCAAGTGTGCCCAACGGGCATCGATATTCGTGACGGGTTACAGTATGAGTGCATCAACTGTGGGGCTTGTATTGATGCGTGTGACCATACAATGGACCGAATGGGTTATCAAAAAGGCCTGATTAGCTATACCACGGAACACCGCCTCGCCGGTGATGAAACGAAAATCATGCGGCCAAAATTGCTCGGTTATGGCGCAATTTTGCTGGTGATGATCGGCTTGTTCTTTACTCAAGTCGCGAGTGTAGACCCAGCAGGTTTAAGCGTACTTCGCGATCGTAACCAACTCTTTCGGGTCAACAACTCCGGTGAAATTGAAAACACTTACACCCTAAAAATCATCAACAAGACGCAACAAGTACAAACCTACCAACTTGATGTTGAAGGGCTTGCTGATGTCAGTTGGTATGGGCGTCAAACCATACAAGTCGCACCAGGCGAGGTACTAAGCCAACCAATGAGCCTCGGCGTCAACCCTGACACATTATCCTCACCCGTATCCACAATTCAGTTTATACTCAGCGATAGTGGAAACTTTACCGTTCAAGTAGAAAGTCGCTTCATTAAGAAGCTCTAATTGAAACTACAAGGAACAAGGCTCAGCAATGAGCCTTTTCTCATTATGTCCGAACAATCTTTTAATTTTGATGCTTTGACACCTGATTTAATGTGGTATGCCTTAGAGAGCGTTGGCATTCGAGCAGAGTCAGGTCTGCTGGCACTCAATAGCTACGAAAACCGCGTCTATCAATTTACCGACGAAGAGCGTCAGCGCTATGTCGTCAAGTTTTATCGCCCTCAACGTTGGAGCACAGAGCAAATACAGGAGGAGCACGACTTCACCCTCGAGCTCGTCGAAGCGGAGATTCCTGTCGCAGCCCCGCTCAAACTTAACGGCTCAACCCTTCACCATTATCAGGGTTATGCTTTTGCTGTCTTCCCTAGCGTCGGTGGGCGTCAATTTGAGGTAGATAACTACGATCAACTCGAAGGCGTTGGGCGCTATCTTGGACGCATCCACAAAGTCGGCAGTCGAACCTCATTTGCTCACCGCCCAACAATAGGCCTTGAAGAGTACTTACATAAACCGAGAGAGCTGCTGCAAAATAGTCAGTTTATTCCCCTTCATCTTGAGAACGCATTTTTTAATGATCTCGATATGCTGATTCAAGCGGTAAGCCAACGATGGCAAAATGTCGATACTAACCTTCGCCTACATGGTGATTGCCACCCAGGCAACATTCTATGGCGCGATGGCCCTATGTTTGTCGACCTTGATGACTGTCGTAATGGCCCTGCAATACAAGATATCTGGATGCTACTTAATGGCGAGCGCGCAGAAAAACTCGCACAGTTAGACACGGTTTTAGAGGCCTATCAAGAGTTCAGCGATTTTAATCAATCTGAGCTGAAACTAATCGAGCCGTTGCGCGGTCTACGTATGGTGCATTACATGGCTTGGCTGGCAAAAAGATGGCATGACCCTGCATTCCCTATTGCCTTCCCATGGTTTAATGATCCAAAGTATTGGGAAGGCCAAGTCTTAGCATTCAAAGAACAACTTGCGGCATTGGAGGAAGCACCCCTTTCTTTGATGCCACAGTGGTAGTAAAAATGGAGTATATAATGAAAAAACTAATGGCACTGTTTGCCACAATTCTAGTCAGCATCTCGGCACATGCCGCTAATTTTAACGAAGGGACACACTACACTGTATTAGATCTTGAACCGGCGAAGAAACCGGTTGTGACCGAGTTCTTCTCGTTCTATTGCCCACACTGCCACTCTTTCGAGCCAATCATCGCTCAACTAAAAGCTCAACTTCCTGAGGGTGTAAAGCTGAACAAAAACCACGTGTCATTTATGGGCGGTGCAATGGGGCCATCGATGAGCAAAGCCTATGCAACCATGCTCGCGCTAAAAGTTGAAGACAAAATGGCACCGATTATTTTCAACCGCATCCACAACTTAAACCAAGCGCCACGTAACGATGAAGAGCTACGCCAAATCTTCCTTGATGAAGGTATCGATGCGAAAAAATATGACTCTACGTTTAATGGCTTCGCAGTAGACTCAATGGTTCGTCGCTTTGATAAGCAGTTCCAAGACAGCGGTTTGCGTGGTGTTCCTGCCGTTATCGTCAACAACCGTTACCTTGTTGAAGCTAGCTCAATATCTTCTGTCGATGAGTACTTTGAACTGGTTAATTACCTGCTAGAGCAATAATCTCTCAGCCCTAACTATGTCAAAGGGGAGCATTCGCTCCCCTTTCTTTATTCCCAAATCACTCGCGGTGAATGTCTTTAAGCTGCTGGTCTTTCTTTTCCCAACGCTGCACCAACCAACGCTGAAAGTCGCGCTTAAATGGCTTGTCATTGAAGTAATCCCCAGTGACACTCTCATCAACAGGCAAGACATCGACTCTAACGACAATCTTACTCATTTTACCCATCAGCATCTCTTTGAATGGCTGATCTGGATTGTTTGGGTATGCCAAGGTGACATCAATAATGCTATCAAACTGCTCCCCCATCGCTGCGAGTGTATATGCAATTCCACCAGACTTAGGCTGTAGTAAATACTCGTAACCCGCTTGGCTCTTCGCCTGTTTTTGTGGAGTGAACCGTGTACCCTCCACATAGTTCACTACCGTCGTCGGTGTATGCTGGAACTTGGCACACGATTGGCGAGTCGTCGCGAGATCTTGCCCACGCTTTTCAGGGTTACGCAGTAGGTACTCTCGTGAATAACGGCGCATAAATGGCATATCCAGCGCCCAACACGCCATGCCAATAAATGGCACATACAGCAATTGTTGCTTTAAGAAAAACTTCGGCATAGGAATACGATCTTTAAACACACAACACAACACGACAATATCAGTCCAGCTTAAGTGATTACTGATCATCAGATACCAGCCGTCTTTATGCAGCCCTTCGATCTCTTCGACATCCCATTCAACATCATTAGAAATTTCCAGAATGGCAGCATTCACCGTAGCCCAAAGCCACATCACTTTGTTGGCCGCTGCCGTCCCTTTCGCTTTCAACTTTGGCGTAGGTAGCAAAAGCTTAATGATGGCTATCAAGCAAATCAGCACAGAGCAAACCGCTGAATTAAGAATGACTAACGCTGCGTTGAGTACCATAAGTAATTGGGCAAGCATGGAAAAAGACGACCTTACAAACTGGAAGATAAAAAACGGTGGCCAATTATACTAATCCCACAGCCGGATGTAAGCCCTTGTATTAATGGTCAGATTACTCGCTACTTACACCGCTTGAGCAGTCAACTGCTTCAATAAACGATCCATGGCACGATACCCCAACGCTTCTGCCAAGTGTGCTCGGTTTACTGACGGCTGTTGTTCTAAATCTGCGATGGTTCGCGCCACTTTAATGATTCGATGATAGGCTCGAATCGAAAGCCCCAAACGATGTAACGCATTTTCGAGAAACTCAGCATCGGCCTTCTTAAGTGGACAGTCCCTCTCTATCTCTTGTGAGCCTAGCAGTGCATTTACTTTTCCCCCCCGACTCAGCATGGTTTCTCTTGCCTGCAGCACTCGTTGTTTCACTGTATAAGTCGACTCACCTCGCTCTCCTCCTTGTGCCAACGTGCCTTTAGGTAGCGATGGGATCTCTAGTGACATATCAAAACGATCGAGTAACGGGCCAGATAAACGATTGAGATAGCGCAATATGACTTGTGGGTTTACTCGCGCCTGATTGCCTTCGTAATACCCTGTTGGGCTTGGATTCAGCGCCCCGACTAGCTGAAAACGGGCGGGAAAGCGTGTTTTTCCTTGAGCTCGAGAAATAATAATCTCACCAGACTCTAGCGGCTCACGTAGTGAATCAAGCACTTTTCTCTCAAATTCGGGCATCTCATCGAGGAACAGCAGGCCGTTGTGTGCAAGCGAGATCTCCCCCGGACGCGGGATGCTTCCACCACCGACAAGAGCCGCCATAGAGCTCGAGTGGTGCGGAGCACGAAACGGTCTCTGACGCCAGTTGTGTTCGTTAATATCTTGCTGCGTAAGCGAGGCCACGGAGGCGGTATCCATCGCCTCTTCATCACTCATTTGCGGCAGCAAGTCACACAAACGTGAGGCTAACATCGTTTTTCCTGTACCAGGGGGGCCCAAAAACAGAAGGTTATGACTGCCTGCTGCCGCAATCTCAAGAGCTCTTTTGCCTTGCTGCTGACCGATAATATCCTGTAAATCACGCTCTGCTGAGGGGGGCTGATCAGCGGTCGGCGTTTGATGTAATGACAGTTTTTGCTGGCCACATAACTCCGCACACACCTCGAGCAAACTCTCAGCAGAGCGGTGGGCGTCTTTGTCGACTAACGCCGCTTGATCACCATTATCGTGGGGTACAATTAAGGTTCGTTGTTTCTTTGTCGCCGATAATGCCGCTGGTAACACGCCTTTGACCGCCCGAAGCTCTCCAGAAAGCGCTAGCTCACCAATAAACTCTTTATGTCCAAGCTCGGAAAATGGAATTTGCTCAGACGCAGCCAGTATGCCAAGTGCAATCGGCAAATCAAATCGTCCCCCATCTTTGGGCAGGTCTGCGGGGGCAAGGTTTACCGTGATCCTTTTCGATGGGAACTCAAAATTTGAGTTAATGATGGCACTACGCACGCGATCTTTGGCCTCTTTTACCGTGGTCTCCGCTAGTCCCACCAGCGAAAAGCCGGGCATACCATTACTGATATGCACCTCAACTGTGACTTCTGGCGCTTCAACCCCAACGCTGGCGCGACTATGGATGATCGCAAGGCTCATTCGAATCTATTCCCTACTCAATAATACAGAAAATTGAACGCATCATGAGTGGAGTCACATTGAGTGTCACAGCACATTCCAAGACAACGCGATGCACGCCAGTTTATTGTGCAAAGCCAATGTAAAAACAAATGAGAAAACGACGCCTAACCGGACAAAGTGGTGTTAAACAGAGAAAATCCGACTAATTCACCACAATTTACGCAAACGTTTATCAGTCATATCCCCCACTATAGACACATATAACCAAATAAAGTAACGGTTTGTACAAAAAATTAAACATATAAATCCATGAAGTAAACATATAGCAGACTATGCGATCACTCAAAATTTCAGCAGTGATGTTAAATTTTCCCTTGTCATTTAGCAGTTTTGTATGTTACCACTAGAGGCAGACGACAATTCGTAACCAAATTAATAATGAAATCTATCTTCGCACTTAACACTCTGCTAGCCCTGATTATCGTGGTCATTATTGACACCGCGCGGGGTCGAGTGGGCGAAAGATAACCACCGAATTTTAAAAACCCCCGCACTGAAAAGTCCGGGGGTTTTTTTACACTATTACGATTTAAAAACTCATTAAATTGAGTCTTTTGGAACAGAGAACGGGAGCGCACATGATGTGCAAGCAAGAAGCTCATCGCAATGAAGCGATACATGGAGGATCACAATGACTGGAGCAGAGTTAGTTGTATCCGCATTAAAACAACAAGGCATTGAAACCGTTTTTGGTTATCCGGGCGGTGCCATCATGCCTATCTATGATGCTTTATATGACGGTGGTGTTGAACACATATTGTGTCGCCATGAGCAAGGGGCTGCAATGGCAGCAATCGGCATGGCGAGAGCTCAACAAGATGTTGCGGTATGCATGGCAACTTCTGGGCCAGGTGCGACCAACCTCGTCACTGGTCTCGCCGACGCTTTCCTTGATTCAATCCCGCTCGTCGCTATCACAGGTCAGGTGGCGAGCTCCCATATCGGTACCGATGCATTCCAAGAAATGGATGTGATTGGGATGTCTCTTGCGTGTACAAAGCACAGTTACCTAGTGACCGATATCGAAGACTTAGCCCCAACGCTATCTGAAGCATTTGAGGTAGCAAAAACAGGTCGCCCGGGGCCTGTGATTGTTGATATCGCTAAAGATGTTCAGCTTGCCCAAGCTCCGATTGAAATTTTACCCGAGTTTGAGCATATTCCGTTCCCAGTTCCAACACCTGAGTCTTATCGTCTCGCCAATGCGCTACTCAAAGAGTCTAAACGCCCTGTCTTGTATGTCGGTGGTGGGGTTCAGTTGGCGCACTCAACAGACACTGTACGTTCATTTTTGTCTGATAACCCAATGCCTTCTGTCAGCACCCTAAAAGGCTTAGGAACGATTGATCGTCACGATCCCCATTACTTGGGCATGCTAGGCATGCACGGGACAAAAGCAGCAAATTTAGTGGTGCAAGAATGTGACTTGCTCATCGTTGTTGGCGCTCGTTTTGATGACCGAGTGACGGGTAAGCTAGACACCTTTGCACCAAACGCAAAAGTCATTCACATCGATATCGATGCTGCTGAGATCAATAAATTACGTCATGCTCATGCTGCTCTGCGTGGTGACATTCGTGAGATCCTGCCGCAACTGCATCTAGAGCACGATATCGCTCCATGGCTGCACCATACCGAAAGCCTAAGAAGCGGCTTTAAATGGCGCTATGATCACCCAGGTGAGCTTATCTATGCACCACTACTGCTCAAACAGCTTTCAGACATGATGCCAGAGTCATCCATGATTTCGACGGATGTGGGCCAGCACCAAATGTGGGCAGCGCAACACATCCAGCCGCGCGATCCGCAGAATTTCATTACTTCCGCTGGGCTTGGCACAATGGGCTTTGGTTTACCTGCCGCTATGGGGGCTGCCGTTGCTCGACCAGACGATCAGTCGATTCTTATCTCTGGTGACGGCTCATTCATGATGAATGTTCAAGAGCTTGGCACACTAAAGCGCCGCCAGATCCCAGTAAAGATGGTGCTAATCAATAACCAGCGTCTTGGCATGGTTCGTCAATGGCAGTCTCTGTTCTTTGATGGCCGCCATAGTGAAACGATTCTCGACGATAACCCTGACTTTGTAATGCTGGCAAAAGCATTCGATATCCCGGGTAAAACCATTACCAAGAAAGAAGAAGTCGAGCCTGCACTGAAAGAGATGCTGGAAAGTAAAACCGCTTACCTACTGCATATTCTGATCGATGAAGAAGAAAATGTTTGGCCACTTGTACCACCTGGTGCATCAAATAGTGATATGTTGGAGAACACCTAATGGAAAGATATTTATTAGACATCAAAGCAGACGATAAACCGGTACTGCTTGAACGTGTTCTTCGCGTGGTTCGCCACCGTGGCTTCGTCGTTAAACAGGTCGCAGGCACTCAGAATCACGAGAGTAAAATTGCAAGTGTAGAGATTATTGTCGATAGCGATCGCCCAATCTCATTCTTAACTAATCAAATTGAAAAATTGTGGGATGTCATCAGCGTAGATGTTATCAAAATCAATAACAACGAACTGCCAAACAACAACCTACAACAACGAGTAAACGCATAAGGAAGGCAACAATGGCAACAAAAACAGCTGATTACATTTGGTTCAATGGTGAAATGGTTCCATGGGCTGAGGCCAACGTACACGTTTTAACTCACGCGATGCACTACGGTACGTCAGTGTTTGAGGGCGTACGCTGCTACAACACGCCGAAAGGACCGATTGTCTTCCGTCACCGTGAGCATGCTCAGCGCCTTAAAGACTCTGGCAAGATCTATCGCTTCCCTATTCCATACACCGTAGATGAAATCATGGAAGCGACGCGCGAAACGCTGCGTCAAAACAATCTAGATAGCGCTTACATTCGTCCTCTGGGCTTTGTTGGTAATGTCGGTTTAGGTGTTTGCCCTCCTGTTGATACCGAAATGGATCTGATTATTGCTGCTTTCCCATGGGGCTCATACCTCGGAGAAGAAGCACTAGAGAACGGTGTAGATGCAATGATCTCGAGTTGGAATCGAGCGGCACCGAACACGATCCCAACAGCGGCAAAAGCGGGTGGTAACTACCTATCTTCACTACTCGTTGGTGGCGAAGCTCGCCGCCACGGTTACGATGAAGGTATTGCATTGAGTGTCGATGGTTACCTCTCTGAAGGTGCGGGTGAAAATATCTTCGTTATTAAAGATGGCGTGATCACTACCCCACCAGCAACCAGCGCAATTCTACCGGGTATCACCCGTGACTCGATCATGACCATTGCTCGTGACAAAGGTTATGAAGTTCGTGAAGCGAACATTGCCCGTGAAGCACTTTACCTTGCTGATGAAGTGTTTATGACAGGCACTGCCGCTGAGATTGTCCCTGTTGCCACTGTCGATAAGATTGAAGTAGGCACAGGCAAACGCGGCCCAATCACCAAAGAGATGCAAGACGCCTACTTTGGCCTATTCAACGGCACCACTGAAGATAAGTGGGGCTGGTTAGATTACGTTTACCCAGAAGCATAAGAGAAGGATTACGACATGCCTAAATATAGATCAGCCACTACCACACATGGCCGCAACATGGCGGGTGCTCGAGCACTGTGGCGTGCAACTGGGGTAAAAGATGAAGACTTCGGCAAACCAATAATTGCCGTTGTGAACTCCTTCACTCAATTCGTTCCGGGTCACGTTCACTTAAAAGACCTAGGCCAACTGGTCGCAAAAGAAATTGAAGCCGCAGGTGGTATCGCAAAAGAGTTTAATACCATTGCAGTCGATGACGGTATCGCAATGGGCCACGGCGGCATGCTCTACTCACTGCCATCACGTGAACTTATCGCTGACTCAGTGGAATACATGGTCAATGCACACTGTGCTGACGCAATGGTGTGTATCTCCAACTGTGACAAAATCACCCCAGGAATGCTCATGGCCTCGATGCGCCTAAACATCCCGGTAATTTTTGTCTCTGGTGGCCCAATGGAAGCCGGTAAGACGAAGCTATCAGACCAGATCATCAAACTCGACTTAGTTGATGCCATGATGCAAGGTGCCGATCCTAATGTTTCGGATGAGCAAAGTGAGCAGATTGAACGCTCTGCATGTCCTACATGTGGCTCTTGTTCAGGCATGTTCACTGCTAACTCGATGAACTGCCTCACCGAAGCACTTGGCCTGTCTCAGCCGGGTAATGGCTCGATGCTTGCGACTCACGCAGATCGTCGCGATCTCTTTGTCAATGCTGGTAAGCGTATCGTTGAGCTTACTCGTCGCTACTACGAACAAGATGATGCCTCTGCCCTGCCACGCAATATCGCGACAAAAGCGGCTTTTGAGAATGCGATGGCGCTCGACATCGCAATGGGTGGTTCAACCAATACCGTGTTGCACCTATTGGCGGCCGCTCAAGAGGGTGAAGTTGAGTTTGATATGGAAGACATTGACCAAATGTCTCGCCGCGTACCGAACCTGTGTAAAGTTGCGCCTTCAACACAGAAGTACCACATGGAAGATGTCCACCGCGCGGGTGGTGTAGTCGGTATCCTAGGTGAATTGGATCGCGCTGGTCTTCTCAACAACCAATCAAAAACGGTACTGGGTCTGACTTGGGAAGAGCAGCTAGCACAGTACGACATCATGTTGACTGATTCTGAAGAGGTCAAATCCTTCTACCGTGCTGGCCCTGCTGGCATTCGTACTACCGAAGCCTTCTCACAAGAGTGTCGTTGGGACAGCCTAGATGCTGACCGCGAGAACGGTTGTATCCGCACCAAAGAGAACGCTTATAGTCAAGACGGCGGTTTAGCCGTACTAAAAGGCAATATCGCTCTTGACGGCTGTATCGTAAAAACTGCCGGTGTAGACGAGAGCATCCTGAAATTCACCGGTCCTGCGGTTGTGTTTGAAAGCCAAGAAGATGCTGTTGAGGGCATTCTAGGTGGCAAAGTCAAAGCGGGTGATGTGGTCATTATTCGCTATGAAGGACCAAAAGGTGGCCCGGGTATGCAAGAGATGCTTTACCCGACAACCTATTTGAAATCGATGGGTCTTGGTAAAGAGTGCGCTCTATTAACGGATGGTCGATTCTCTGGTGGTACATCAGGGCTCTCTATTGGTCACGCCTCTCCTGAAGCAGCTAATGGCGGCACGATTGGCTTGGTCAAGGATGGCGATATCATTGCCATTGATATTCCAAATCGCACAATCTCGCTCGAAGTAGGTGAGCAAGAGCTTGCAGAACGTCGCACTAAACAAGATCAGTTAGGCTGGAAACCAGCTCAACGTGAACGCGAAGTGTCATTTGCATTGAAAGCTTACGCTAGCATGGCCACCAGCGCAGACAAAGGTGCAGTACGAGACAAATCTAAGCTAGAGGGCTAGCTTATGACATTAACAACGGAAACGGGCGCAGATTATCTGCGCCAAATCCTCCGAGCTCCCGTTTATGAAGTGGCGACAGTTACGCCACTTCAAGAGATGCCACGCTTGTCAGCACGCATTCATAACAACGTGCAGCTTAAGCGTGAAGACCGTCAACCTGTGCATTCATTCAAACTGCGTGGTGCATACAACATGGTCTCAAGCCTTTCGGAGCAACAGAAAGCGGCGGGCGTCATCGCAGCCTCTGCAGGCAACCATGCTCAAGGCATGGCACTCTCTGGCACTAAGCTCGGTATCAAGACGACCATCGTGATGCCGAAAACCACGCCTGACATTAAGGTGGAAGCCGTTCGCGGGTTTGGTGGTGAAGTCGTCCTGCACGGGAGTAACTTTGATGAGGCCAAAGCAGAAGCCGAGCGCCTATCAGAATTACACGGCTACACCTTCGTGCCCCCTTTTGATCATCCATTGGTGATCGCAGGACAAGGTACCATTGGCATGGAAATGCTCCAGCAAAATGGTCACCTTGATTATATTTTTGTCCCTGTAGGTGGCGGCGGTTTAGCAGCAGGTGTTGCAGTACTGGTCAAACAGCTTATGCCTGAAATTAAAGTGATTGCTGTGGAGCCGGAAGACTCTTCATGCCTTAAAGCCGCACTCGATGCCGGTGAACCGGTGGTTCTCGATCAAGTCAGTATGTTTGCTGATGGTGTCGCAGTGAAGCGCATTGGCGAAGAGACATTCCGCCTTTGTCAGCAATACATTGATGGGCATGTCGCCGTATCGAGCGACGAAATCTGCGCCGCAGTCAAAGATATCTTTGAAGATACTCGCGCAATCGCAGAGCCTTCTGGCGCGTTAGCGCTGGCTGGCCTTAAGAAATTTGCCGAGAAAAATCAGCTCAGAGATAAAAACTTAGGTACGGTGCTTTCTGGTGCAAATACCAACTTTCATGGCTTGCGCTATGTTTCTGAGCGCTGTGAACTGGGTGAAAAGCGCGAAGGGTTACTGGCTGTTACGATCCCCGAGCGTCAAGGTGCCTTCTTTGAGTTTTGTAACATCATCGGTGGCCGTGCGGTGACTGAGTTTAACTATCGCTACAACGATGATGAACTGGCAAACATATTTGTCGGTGTTCGATTGATGGGAGGGCAAGAAGAACTAGAGAGCATCATCACTGACCTTCGTGATGGTGGATACCCTGTTGTTGACCTTTCAGATGACGAGATGGCGAAACTGCACATCCGCTATATGATTGGTGGCAAGCCATCTAAACCCCTCAAAGAGCGATTGTATAGCTTCGAGTTTCCAGAATACCCCGGCGCATTGCTCAGGTTCTTGAGCACATTGGGCACGCACTGGAACATCAGCCTGTTTAACTACCGCAACCACGGTGCCGACTACGGCCGCGTACTTTGTGGCTTTGAACTCGATGAAGCCGATCTCGTTCAGTTCTCGAGCCATCTGCGTGAGTTGGGTTATCAGTGTAAAGATGAGACCGACAACCCGTCGTATCAGTTCTTTTTATCCTAAACTCTAAGCCAGTCACCAAGACTGGCTTTTTTACCTGTTTTTGAATGCGCTTTGTGCATACATTAAATGTAAATGTTTCATTTTTTTCATATCACTAGTGTGGCTATACTTATCTCGTTTCCTGAGCGAATTTAATTGGAGAATCTCAATGTTTAATGCACTACTCCTGAACCAAGAAGAAAAACGTACTATCGCGACTATTTCTCAAATCGATGAGAGCCAACTACCTGAAGGTGATGTGCTTATCGATGTTGATTACTCATCACTGAACTACAAAGACGGCCTTGCCATCACGGGCAAAGGGAAAATCATTCGTAACTTCCCAATGGTGCCAGGTATTGATCTTGCTGGCACAGTAGTTAGCTCAGAAGATGCTCGTTACTCTGCTGGTGATAGCGTTGTTCTAACAGGTTGGGGCGTTGGTGAAAATCATTGGGGTGGTATGGCTCAGCGCGCGCGTCTAAAAGCCGATTGGCTCGTGCCGCTTCCAAAAGGACTTGATAGCAAGAAAGCCATGATGGTTGGTACTGCAGGCTTTACCGCCATGCTTTGCGTTCAAGCGCTGCTTGACGGTGATGTAAAGCCAGAAGATGGTGAAGTGCTAGTTACTGGTGCGAGTGGTGGTGTTGGCTCTGTTGCAGTAACACTGCTTTCCCAGCTTGGCTATAAAGTTGCTGCAGTAACAGGTCGCGTTGAGCAAAACGGGCCATTACTAGAAAAACTAGGCGCTGCGCGCATTATTGACCGCACAGAGTTTGAAGAGCCAGCACGTCCACTTGAAAAACAAGTGTGGGCAGGCGCTGTCGATACCGTAGGCAGCAAAGTACTAGCCAAAGTTCTTGCGCAAATGGACTACAACAGCACCGTCGCAGCATGCGGCCTAGCGGGTGGTTTCGACCTACCGACAACCGTGATGCCATTTATCCTGCGTAACGTTCGCTTGCAGGGTGTAGATTCTGTTTCTTGCCCAACAGAAAAACGTATTGCGGCATGGGAGAAATTGGTTGAGCTACTACCCGAAAGCTACTTCGAGCAAGCATGTACTGAAGCGACACTTGAGCAAGCACCAAAGTTTGCTGAAGACATTACTAACGGCCAAGTAACAGGACGCGTTGTAATTAAGCTTTAAGCGCTTAAGCACCAACATCGAAACGATGTAGAAACAATATTAGCCGAGCCTCCGCGCTCGGCTTTTTGCATTTAAGCTAGGCCAATATCTTCAATACGTTTGGCGATCAGCCGACTGCACTCTTCTTTAACCGTCTCTCGCAGCCATTTTTGAGCCGGTGAATGTTCACAGCGTGGATGCCAAATCATGGAGTAATCAAACGGTGTAAAAGCGAAAGGCAAGGGTTTAACCACAAGCTCATATCGCTCTGCCACTAGATAAGCCAAATCAGCGGGCACGGTAATAATCAATGGCATCGAGTCAACAATCGCTAATGCAGCCTCCAAGTGATAAGCACGCAGCACCATTTTTGGCTCAGGCATTCCCACATGAGCTTGATCAATCAGAGCCTTCACACCATCGCTGATCGCTATCATTGCATGCGGACACTCTAAGTACGCCTCTAGCGTCATCTCTTTGTTGGCTAATGGGTGCTGCTTACTCAATAAACACAACACCCCAACCTTGCCCAACGTCTCACTTTGTAGGGGCTCAACAGGACCTGTTGGTCTGCAAATCGCAAAATCGGCCCCTTCATAGGTCAGTTGGTCGGTTAAACGGTCGTGCTGTAACGGCAAGAAGTTGAACGAGACTTGTGGCGCTTCTTGATAAATACGCGGCAAAGCAAAAGGCAAAATAGTCTGCATCGCATAGTCGGTGGTTGCGATGGTAAAAGTTTGAGTGCAACTTGCGGGATTAAACTCTTTGGGCGAGAGCAGTAGTCGTAAAGACTCTAAAGGCTCCCCCAGTGCTTGATCGAACTCTAGTGCCTTTTGAGTCGGAATCAGCCTCTGGCCTTGTCGAGTGAAGAGTGGATCATCCAACAACTCTCTCAATCGCCCCAGTACACGACTCATCGCTGATTGACTCAGATTGAGCCTAGCCGCCGCTTTACTCACACTGCTCTCTTCTATCAAGACTCGCAATGCCACCAGCAAATTGAGATCGCGTCGATAAACCTCTTCCAGTTCCATCGCTGTTCCTTTCACACCTTCTTTATTTCTATCAGTGTACCTTTTTCAGGCAAAAAAAATCCCGCCTTTCAGCGGGGAAGCCCAAGAAAACTGGAGATTATATGACTTAAAAGTAAATCTGGACTGGGTAATACTGTGCTTAATTATCTTCTGCCTCTTCCGAGGTCGGTTTCCATGATCGCATCTCGACAAATATCCCCACCACCGCAGCGAAAAACGCAATGACGGGGACAAGTGACGCGCCGTTACCTGCTTGAAGAAGCAGTGAACACATTGCAATCACGCACAGTACCGAATAAACCGATAGACGTTCCATCGTCGACAGCATAACAAGACTCCATTTGTTATCAACTTGTTAATTTAAGTTAATCTATAAATAGACGTTTGCCAAGGTGATATTGAATCTTTTTTGATCAAGAGTATGATTGTCGCTTGATTCAACTGCGCTAAAGAGAAGAGATGACTTTCGATCCGACTAAGGCAAATAAAACGCTAGAAGCACAAGGGCTACGCTGCCCAGAGCCAGTAATGATGGTCAGGAAGACAATTCGTACGATGGAAGACGGTGAGGTACTACTTGTGAATGCCGATGACCCATCAACAACTCGCGATATTCCGAGTTTCTGTCGCTTTATGGATCATCAGTTGCTTGCATCACAAACTGAACAGTTGCCGTACCAATATCTAATTAAAAAAGGGCTAGCTTGATATTTCTAGCCTCTATAAAACAACAAAGGCTGCATTAAGCAGCCTTTTTGATATTCAGGGTTCTCGATTACTCATCGTATTCAAGAGTACGGACTTCTGATTGCAACTTATTGAGCTGCTTTCTCATCGCACGCATTTCATCATGCATAGGGATGATATGTGCCACGCGAATCCATGCTTCCACTGTCAGTGCTGTTAAGATAAATGCCCCTGCCACCATCGGCAGCCACATATCTGTCAACACCATTCCGAGTAACGTAATCGCTAAACCAAAAGTGAACAGGTAGCTCTGACTTTTGGCGGTCATTCCCATATAACGTGTAAGCATACTCTTGCCCTCTGGCTATCAGTCACAATCTAAAATTAGCACGAGATTTGTGAAACTAATATGTCACCCGTCACGCCTTAGCCTGAATTCGTTCAAGAGTATGATTTAGCTCAACATCAGAAAAATGCTGCTGCCACGGCCAAGCCTAAGAAGAGCAATGCCGTCACCTTGCGAATCAACGCCAACGGCAATTTATCTGCCGATAACTTACCGATAAGCACCACAGGCACATTCGCTAGCAACATACCAATCGTGGTACCTAAAACCACCAACATCAACGCATCTGAATATTGAGCGCCCAATATCGATGTGGCTATCTGGGTTTTGTCACCGATCTCAGCCACAAAGAAAGCGATAAACGACGCAATAAACGGCCCTCGATTAGAAATACTCTCATCTTCATCCAGCTTATCAGGGATCAGAATCCAACCGGCCATCGCTAAGAAGCTCGCAGCGATAACCCATTTTAGTACTTCAGGTGATAAATAGTCAGCGACAACGACCCCTAACCAAGCGGCAAGCGCATGGTTTGCAATTGTCGCAAAAAAGATCGCCGCAATAATGGGCATAGGCTTGCGATAACGACTCGCTAGCAATAGAGATAATAATTGAGTTTTGTCACCGATCTCCGCAAGGGCAACGGTGGTAATTGAGATAGCTAAAACGCTCACGACATGCTCTAAGGGGCGGGAAATAAATAACAACCATAGACAAACCTCACGCCCCACCCCGGTTCGTGATGATTTGTCTAAGGTCTTGCTAAACTCACCGGTGGATGATGAGTCTCGAGCGCCATGGTGATTTTGCACCAATTATGTTGACGAACGAACCGGACAAAACAGACGTTTTATCTCAGTAAGCTACTCCCCAAAGACGGACGGGATTTTAATCAGCAAAGCGACAAAGCTCAAGTTGAAAATTCCCTTTTAGGAAAAACACACTCTCTGTGTTGCTATTTTTCCATTAAACGACATTTCTGGCGACGAATTAGTCAAGATTACCTCTACTCGCCAAGCCAATATCTCGGTATACTTGATCGTTATTTTTCTTATCATTTAAAAGAATCGCGCGAACCTGACTATGCAAAAATTCGATATCAAAACCTTCCAGGGAATGATCCTCGCGCTGCAGGATTACTGGGCACAAAACGGTTGTACTATTGTTCAACCTCTAGATATGGAAGTAGGTGCTGGCACCTCTCACCCAATGACATGTCTACGTGCACTTGGCCCAGAGCCAATGTCTACGGCATACGTTCAACCTTCACGTCGTCCGACCGATGGTCGCTACGGTGAAAACCCGAACCGTCTGCAGCACTACTATCAGTTCCAAGTAGCTCTAAAACCATCTCCAGATAACATTCAGGAGTTGTACCTAGGCTCGCTTGAAGTTCTTGGTATCGACCCGCTAGTACACGACATTCGTTTCGTAGAAGACAACTGGGAAAACCCAACGCTAGGCGCATGGGGTCTTGGCTGGGAAGTATGGCTAAATGGCATGGAAGTGACTCAGTTTACTTACTTCCAGCAAGTTGGTGGCCTTGAGTGTAAGCCTGTTACTGGCGAGATCACTTACGGTATCGAACGTCTAGCTATGTACATCCAAGAAGTAGACTCTGTTTACGACCTAGTATGGAACATCGCACCAGACGGCAGCGCCGTTACTTACGGTGATATCTTCCACCAAAACGAGGTTGAGCAATCAACGTACAACTTCGAGCACGCAGACGTAGATTTCCTATTCACGTTCTTTGATCAGTGTGAGAAAGAGTGTAAAGAGCTACTTGAGCTAGAGAAGCCTCTGCCGCTTCCAGCTTACGAGCGCATTCTAAAGGCTGGCCACGCATTCAACATCCTTGATGCACGTAAAGCTATCTCTGTAACAGAGCGCCAACGTTACATCCTTCGTATCCGCAACCTGACTAAATCAGTTGCAGAAGCATACTACGCATCACGTGAAGCACTTGGCTTCCCAATGTGTAAAAAGTCTGGCGAGGAGAAGTAATCATGGCTAAAGAATTTCTAATTGAACTAGGTACTGAAGAGCTACCACCAACGCAGCTTCGTACTCTAGCAGAAGCATTTGCAGCCAACTTCGAAGCAGAGCTGAAAGGCGCAAACCTAGCGCACGAAGGCGTGAAATGGTACGCAGCACCGCGTCGTCTTGCACTACGTGTTGCTGCACTAGCAGAAGGCCAAGAAGACAAAATCGTTGAAAAACGTGGCCCTGCTGTTTCTGTTGCATTCGATGCTGAAGGCAATGCAACTAAAGCCGCTCAAGGCTGGGCTCGTGGTAACGGCATCACCGTTGAGCAAGCTGACCGCCTAGTGACAGACAAAGGCGAATGGCTGCTTTTCAAACAAGAAGTGAAAGGCCAAGCAACGACTGAAATCGTTGTTGAGCTAGCAGCTAAAGCACTGGGTAACCTACCTATCGCTAAACCAATGCGTTGGGGTAACAAGACGACTCAGTTTATTCGCCCGGTTAAAACACTGACTATGCTAATGGGCGCTGACCTTATCGAAGGCGAGATCCTAGGCGTAGCCTCTGACCGCACTATCCGTGGTCACCGCTTCATGGGTGAGCAAGAGTTCACTATCGATTCTGCAGAGCAATACCCAGCGATCCTAGAAGAGCGCGGTAAAGTCATGGCAGATTACGAAGCGCGTAAAGCTATCATCCTAGCTGATTCGCAAAAAGCAGCAGCAGCGGTTGGCGGTAAGGCTGACTTAGAAGATGATCTAGTTGAAGAAGTAACGTCTCTAGTTGAATGGCCGGTTGTTCTTACTGCGAAGTTTGAAGAAGAGTTCCTAAAGGTGCCTTCTGAAGCGTTGGTTTACACCATGAAAGGCGACCAAAAATACTTCCCAGTTTACGATGACAACAAGAAGCTACTACCGAACTTTATCTTCGTGTCGAACATTGAGTCTAAAGAGCCTCGCCACGTTATCGAAGGTAACGAGAAGGTTGTGCGTCCACGTCTAGCGGATGCAGAGTTCTTCTTTAACACTGACCGTAAGCGTCCTCTTATCGACCGTCTACCTGAGCTAGACCAAGCTATCTTCCAGAAGCAACTTGGTACTATCAAAGACAAGACTGACCGTATTACTGAGCTTGCTGGCTACATCGCAGAGCAAATCGACGCTGACGTTGAGAAATCTAAGCGTGCAGGTCTACTAGCGAAGTGTGACCTAATGACATCTATGGTATTCGAATTTACCGATACTCAAGGTGTGATGGGCATGCACTACGCAACTCACGATGGTGAAGACGAGCAAGTTGCCCTAGCACTATACGAGCAATACATGCCTCGTTTCGCTGGTGATGACCTACCAAGCACAGGCATCTCATCTGCTGTAGCAATGGCTGATAAGCTAGATACTATCGTAGGTATTTTCGGTATTGGCCAAGCACCTAAGGGCTCTGACCCATTCGCGCTACGTCGTGCATCACTAGGTGTACTGCGCATCATCGTTGAAAACGGCTACAACCTAGACCTGACTGATCTTATCGCAAAAGCGAAAGAGCTATTAGGCGACAAGCTGACTAACGAAAATGTAGAAGCTGACGTTATCGACTTCATGCTGGGTCGTTTCCGTGCATGGTATCAAGATGCTGGCTTCAGCGTAGATATCATCCAAGCGGTTCTGGCTCGTCGTCCAAGTAAGCCATCTGACTTCGATCAGCGTGTGAAAGCGGTATCTCACTTCCGTGAACTAGAAGCAGCAGAAGCACTGGCAGCAGCGAACAAGCGTGTTGGTAACATCCTTGCGAAATTCGACGGTGAGCTAGCAGCAGACATCGACCTTGCGCTTCTACAAGAAGACGCAGAGAAAGCACTAGCAGAAAACGTTGAAGTGATGACAGAAGCACTTGAGCCAGCATTTGCGACAGGTAACTACCAAGAAGCCCTAAGCAAGCTTGCTGACCTACGTGAGCCTGTTGATGCGTTCTTTGATAACGTAATGGTTATGGCTGATGACGAAGCACTTAAGAAGAACCGTTTAACGCTATTGAATAACCTGCGTAACCTGTTCCTACAGATTGCAGATATCTCGGTACTACAGAAGTAGATCCAATACTCAGATTAATAAAAAGGGAAGCTGCGGCTTCCCTTTTTTATGTTCTACAACTCAGTTTGCAGGCGTTCATTATTGATATAACCCTGATGTTTAATCAGGGAGAGATATAATGAATAAAACCACGATTGCCCTCTCAATCGCCATACTTACCGCTTGCAGCCAAACTTCTCAAGATACGATTTATCTGACCGCTGCTGATGACCAGGTTGCCTTTGAGCAAACCAGTCAAGGCACATGGCTAGCTGAGCATTACTTCGAAAAAGGGCAATACAATCTGGCCATTGCAGGAAAGAATGCAACCTGCGGTGACACTTATGCACTCACAGAGTTAAGCCGAGTCAAGTTTAACACGCCGATGGCTATCGATAATTGTGCAGAGACATCCGATGTACCACTGCGTATCTATAAAGCTAACACCTACCAATTTGAACTCGACCCACAAACTAACCAACTGACGGTAAAAGTTAAGCCAAAGCAGAAAACCAACTTTACCGATACATGCCCCGTAGCAGCTGAGGGGCCAACAACGATTGACGTTAAACAAACCTTTGCAGATGGCACACTTGTAAGAGATGCACTCTCTGGTCATGAGGCTCTCGTTGAAAATGGTCAAGTAACGATGCAAGCCGCTCCCAATAGCCAAGGGCTACTGCTGCTGGAAGAAGCGAAAGTGTATCAAGATGCGACCTTTAGCTGGGACAATGCAACAGTGTACTTTGTCATGACCGACCGCTTTTACAATGGCAACCCTGACAATGATAACAGCTATGGGCGAACTCAAGACGGTGAACAAGAAATAGGGACATTCCATGGCGGCGATCTCGCAGGCCTAACCAAAAAGCTCGACTATATCGAATCACTGGGTGTCAATGCGATTTGGATAACCTCACCTTTAGAGCAGATCCATGGCTGGGTTGGTGGTGGCAATAATGGTGACTTCAAGCACTATGGCTACCACGGCTACTATCACCAGGACTGGACAAAGCTTGACGCTAACATGGGCACCGAGGACGAGTTAAAAACCTTCATTGATACCGCGCATTCAAAAGGGATTCGTATTGTCTGGGATGTGGTCATGAATCATACAGGGTATGCAACACTCGCTGATATGCAAGAGTTTGGTTTCGGTAAACTCTACCTCGATGATGACGAAGCAAAAGAAGTTCTTGGTGAGAACTGGACGGATTGGAAGCCAAAAACTGGTCAAAGCTGGCACAGCTTTAATGACTTTATAAAATATAATGAGTCAGAGGCTTGGGATAAATGGTGGGGAACCGATTGGTTACGTACAGATATAGGAAATTATGATGCTCCGGGTTATAACGACATCACGATGTCGCTCAATTACCTACCCGATCTAAAAACAGAGTCAGAGAAGCAAACTGGCCTGCCTAACTTCTTTCATAACAAAGACACCAATGCGACCGATGAACTAAAAACGCCAAGAGAGCATCTCATTACTTGGTTAACTGACTGGGTAAGGGACTACGGCATCGATGGTTTTCGTATTGACACCGCTAAGCACGTAGAGATGGAAGCGTGGCAAGAGCTGAAAGACAGCACAACCTTAGCGCTGGCTGAATGGAAACAAAATAACCCGGAAAAAGCGCTCGATGACCTGCCGTTCTGGATGACTGGTGAGGTGTGGGCTCATGGTGTCATAAAAAGTGATTACTTCAACAACGGCTTTGACTCAATCATCAACTTTGAGTTTCAGACCGATGTTGCTCCTAAAGCTCTCGACTGCTTTGCAAAGCTAGATCAAGACTTTAATCGCTACGCCAAAGCAATCAATAATGACAGCGAGTTTAATGTATTAAGCTACCTATCATCGCATGATACTGCTTTATTCTGGGCCTCTCGAAGCAAGAGCTTTGACGATCAGCACAAAGCTGCTAATGCATTGATGATGTCGCCAGGTGCGGTACAAATCTACTATGGCGACGAAATAGCCCGTGACTTTGGTCCGACAGGCTCAGATTCGCATCAGGGCACACGTTCTCCGATGCCGTGGGATTTGATTGAGGGTGAGCGAGCAACACTGCTAGAACACTGGCAAGCTCTTGGTGAATTCCGTAAACGTCACCCTGCCGTCGCTCAAGGTCAGCATATTACACGCAACCAAAGCGGTTACTATGCCTTTGAACGTCAATATGAAGACGATAAGGTTCTGATCGTTTACACAGGTAACTAATCCAGTTCTCACGCCAATCTACAGCCAGCTCATCCGAGCTGGCTTTTATTTTGTCTAAAGCCTTTCACTCAGCGCTTGGTTGCGTTATTTTCAATCTCTTATCGTTCAATCAACCGACAGGTAGCGGGTAATGCAGTTCTCTCAGTTTGGTGAAAAATTCAATCAGTATTCAGGTATCACACAGCTAATGGATGACCTTAACGATGGTCTTCGTACACCAGGAGCAATTATGCTCGGTGGTGGCAACCCTGCTGCTATACCTGCCATGCTCGATTACTTTCACTCTACGTGCCAAGAGCTGCTCAATAATGGTGAGCTTGTATCATCTCTTGCCAACTATGATGGCCCTCAAGGGAAAAACACCTTTATCAGCGCATTAGCCGAGTTGCTTAAAGAAACCTATGGCTGGGATATTTCAGAAAAGAATATCAGTCTAACTAATGGCAGTCAGAGTGGCTTCTTCTATCTATTTAACTTGCTAGCAGGAAAGTACTCAAATGGTGAGCACAAGAAGATATTGCTCCCCCTAGCCCCTGAGTATATTGGTTATGGTGATGCCGGTATTGACCGAGATATCTTTGTCTCATACAAACCAGAGATTGAACTACTTGATAATGGCCTCTTTAAGTACCATGTTGATTTCAATTCACTCAAAGTAGATCAAAGTGTCGCAGCGATTTGTGCATCACGCCCAACAAACCCAACAGGTAACGTGCTAACCGAGCAAGAGGTCATTCAACTCGACAAACTCGCGCGATAATGGCATTCCACTCATTATCGATAATGCCTACGGTGTGCCTTTTCCTAATATCATCTTTGAAGATGTGAAACCATTCTGGAACGACAATACGATTCTGTGCATGAGCTTATCTAAACTTGGCTTACCCGGTGTTCGCTGCGGAATAATCATCGCCAATGAAGAGGTCACTCAAGCTCTAGCAAATATGAATGGGATCATCAGCCTATCACCAGGAAGTGTTGGACCAGCAATTGTCAAACACATGATCGACAAGGGCGATCTCTTACCATTAAGTACAGAGGTTATCAGGCCGTTTTACTTACAAAAATCGCAACGAGCTATAGAGCTACTCCAACGATCAATTCAAGATCTGAGATTTAGGATCCACAAACCTGAAGGCGCGATCTTCTTATGGCTATGGTTTGATGATCTACCGATCACAACGATGGAGCTCTATAAACGCTTAAAAGAGCGCGGGGTATTGATCGTTCCAGGAGAGTATTTCTTTATTGGACAAGAAAGTAGTTGGGAACACAGCCATCAGTGCTTACGTATGAACTATGTTCAAGATGATGAAAAGCTGCAAAAAGGCATCGAGATACTTGCTGAAGAAGTCATCAAAGCCTATCAAGGCTAAGATGCGAAGCATCTATTAGTGCCCCACCTAAACGTTGAGCTATCTATTTTTCTAAAAAGCTCCAGATACATTAAAGCCTCGCCTTTCGACGAGGCTTTAATGAATGTATAGCAGGAGTGGAGATATTCGACCGAGCTGACGAACCTAGCGGGCGGCTAGCTCTCCCAACACTTGCTTTGAAAAAGCAACAAATACAAAAAAACCCCGTCTTTCGACGAGGCTTTGATATATGGCAGGGGTGGAGAGATTCGAACTCCCAACACGCGGATTTGGAATCCGCTGCTCTGCCAATTGGAGCTACACCCCTAAACTGTAGTCTGAATCGAGTAAACTCTAGATTCAAAAAAACCTCGCGTTTAGCGAGGCTTCTTAAATAAGTGGCGGAGTGGACGGGACTCGAACCCGCGACCCCCGGCGTGACAGGCCGGTATTCTAACCAACTGAACTACCACTCCGCAGTGGTCTATTTAAAGTCTTATCTAAATCGTGCTTTAAACAGATAATGTTCAAAGCCTGGCGATGTCCTACTCTCACATGGGGAAGCCCCACACTACCATCGGCGCTATTGCGTTTCACTTCTGAGTTCGGCATGGAAATCAGGTGGGTCCACAATGCTATGGTCGCCAAGCAAATTCTGTTTTTCGTCTTCACTTTTTCTAAAAAAGTGAAAACAAAAAGTCTGGAAAGCTTCTAAAAGTTATCAATACACATTCAAAGTTCTTAGCTTTGAGTCCATCAAAACCCCTTGGGTGTTGTATGGTTAAGCCTCACGGGCAATTAGTACAGGTTAGCTCAACGCCTCACAACGCTTACACACCCTGCCTATCAACGTTCTAGTCTCGAACAACCCTTTAGGACACTTAAAGTGCCAGGGAAGACTCATCTCAGGGCTCGCTTCCCGCTTAGATGCTTTCAGCGGTTATCGATTCCGAACTTAGCTACCGGGCAATGCCATTGGCATGACAACCCGAACACCAGAGGTTCGTCCACTCCGGTCCTCTCGTACTAGGAGCAGCCCCCTTCAATCTTCCAACGCCCACGGCAGATAGGGACCGAACTGTCTCACGACGTTCTAAACCCAGCTCGCGTACCACTTTAAATGGCGAACAGCCATACCCTTGGGACCGACTTCAGCCCCAGGATGTGATGAGCCGACATCGAGGTGCCAAACACCGCCGTCGATATGAACTCTTGGGCGGTATCAGCCTGTTATCCCCGGAGTACCTTTTATCCGTTGAGCGATGGCCCTTCCATACAGAACCACCGGATCACTATGACCTGCTTTCGCACCTGCTCGAATTGTCATTCTCGCAGTCAAGCGGGCTTATGCCATTGCACTAACCACACGATGTCCAACCGTGTTTAGCCCACCTTCGTGCTCCTCCGTTACTCTTTGGGAGGAGACCGCCCCAGTCAAACTACCCACCAGGCACTGTCCTCACCCCAGATAATGGGGCTAAGTTAGAACATCAAACATACAAGGGTGGTATTTCAAGGTCGGCTCCACTAATACTGGCGTACTAGTTTCAAAGCCTCCCACCTATCCTACACATGTAGGCTCAATGTTCAGTGCCAAGCTGTAGTAAAGGTTCACGGGGTCTTTCCGTCTAGCCGCGGGTACACTGCATCTTCACAGCGATTTCAATTTCACTGAGTCTCGGGTGGAGACAGCGTGGCCATCATTACGCCATTCGTGCAGGTCGGAACTTACCCGACAAGGAATTTCGCTACCTTAGGACCGTTATAGTTACGGCCGCCGTTTACCGGGGCTTCGATCAAGAGCTTCGACCTAAGTCTAACCCCATCAATTAACCTTCCGGCACCGGGCAGGCGTCACACCGTATACGTCATCTTACGATTTTGCACAGTGCTGTGTTTTTAATAAACAGTTGCAGCCACCTGGTATCTGCGACTCCCCATAGCTCCATCCGCAAGGGACTTCACCGCGAGGAGCGTACCTTCTCCCGAAGTTACGGTACCATTTTGCCTAGTTCCTTCACCCGAGTTCTCTCAAGCGCCTTGGTATTCTCTACCCGACCACCTGTGTCGGTTTGGGGTACGATTCCTTACAATCTGAAGCTTAGAGGCTTTTCCTGGAAGCATGGCATCAATGACTTCACTACCGTAGTAGCTCGACATCGTGTCTCAGCCTTAAAAAGAGCCGGATTTACCTAACTCTTAAGCCTACGCACTTGAACCTGGACAACCATCGCCAGGCCCACCTAGCCTTCTCCGTCCCCCCATCGCAATTGTAAGAAGTACGGGAATATTAACCCGTTTCCCATCGACTACGCCTTTCGGCCTCGCCTTAGGGGTCGACTTACCCTGCCCCGATTAACGTTGGACAGGAACCCTTGGTCTTCCGGCGAGGAGGTTTTTCACCCCCTTTATCGTTACTCATGTCAGCATTCGCACTTCTGATACCTCCAGCAGACCTTACAGTCCACCTTCAGCGGCTTACAGAACGCTCCCCTACCCAATGACTAAAAGTCATTGCCGCAGCTTCGGTGTATAGCTTAGCCCCGTTACATCTTCCGCGCAGGCCGACTCGACTAGTGAGCTATTACGCTTTCTTTAAATGATGGCTGCTTCTAAGCCAACATCCTAGCTGTCTAAGCCTTCCCACATCGTTTCCCACTTAGCTATACTTTGGGACCTTAGCTGGCGGTCTGGGTTGTTTCCCTCTCCACGACGGACGTTAGCACCCGCCGTGTGTCTCCCGGATAGTACTCACTGGTATTCGGAGTTTGCAAAGGGTTGGTAAGTCGGGATGACCCCCTAGCCTTAACAGTGCTCTACCCCCAGTGGTATTCGTCCGAGGCTCTACCTAAATAGATTTCGGGGAGAACCAGCTATCTCCAGGTTTGATTGGCCTTTCACCCCTAGCCACAAGTCATCCGCTAATTTTTCAACATTAGTCGGTTCGGTCCTCCAGTTGATGTTACTCAACCTTCAACCTGCCCATGGCTAGATCACCTGGTTTCGGGTCTATATCCAGCAACTCGACGCCCAGTTAAGACTCGATTTCTCTACGGCTCCCCTAGATGGTTAACCTTGCTACTGAATATAAGTCGCTGACCCATTATACAAAAGGTACGCAGTCACACCACGAAGGTGCTCCTACTGCTTGTACGTACACGGTTTCAGGTTCTATTTCACTCCCCTCACAGGGGTTCTTTTCGCCTTTCCCTCACGGTACTGGTTCACTATCGGTCAGTCAGTAGTATTTAGCCTTGGAGGATGGTCCCCCCATATTCAGACAGGATATCACGTGTCCCGCCCTACTCGATTTCACTGATGATGAGATGTCGACTACGGGGCTATCACCCTTTATTGCCACGCTTTCCAGCGTGTTCGTCTGTCTCATTAAAAGCTTAAGGGCTAATCCAATTTCGCTCGCCGCTACTTTCGGAATCTCGGTTGATTTCTTTTCCTCGGGGTACTTAGATGTTTCAGTTCCCCCGGTTCGCCTCACTAACCTATGTATTCAGTTAGTGATAACACCTTATGGTGTTGGGTTTCCCCATTCAGGAATCTCAGACTCACAGGTTTTTACTACCTAATCTGAGCTTATCGCAAGTTAATACGCCTTTCATCGCCTCTGACTGCCAAGGCATCCACCGTGTACGCTTAGTCACTTAACCATACAACCCCAAAGAGTTTCAGAAGAAATCTTGAGATTGTTTAATCAAACAACCAAAGTTGTCTGCAATTTTTATACATGATGCAGACTCGATTTTGCCGGACTCAAATATTAAGTATCTTTCGATACTTCCAAGAACACTTGAATGTGTGTTGGTACCTAAAACCGTAGTTTTAGGATTTGAGAACTTTTAATTTGAATAACAACGCATCTCAAAGAGATGGGGATTGTTGTTATTCGTCAGCTTTCCAAATTTTTAAAGAGCAAATCACTTCTCATGAAGTAACCATTTTTAAGAACACTTAATGCTTTCTATTTCAAGGAAATGTGCTTAAAGATGGTGGGCGATACCGGGCTCGAACCAGTGACCCCCTGCTTGTAAGGCAGGTGCTCTCCCAACTGAGCTAATCGCCCACATGAGTTTTACTTCTTGTGGAAGAAGTCAAGATTGGTGGAGCTAAGCAGGATCGAACTGCTGACCTCCTGCGTGCAAGGCAGGCGCTCTCCCAGCTGAGCTATAGCCCCATCTTGAGATATTTCTCTCTGAAATTCAGAGGAGAAATGGTGGGTCGTGCAGGATTCGAACCTGCGACCAATTGATTAAAAGTCAACTGCTCTACCAACTGAGCTAACGACCCAATGGTATCCCGTAGGGGAGTCGAACCCCTGTTACCGCCGTGAAAGGGCGGTGTCCTAGGCCTCTAGACGAACGGGACACTAAGTGTTTGAACATCTTGGGGGATGTTCATATCTCTTTACGTTTATAAACCATCAATCTGTGTGAACACTCATCGCAATAATCATCGTATAAGGAGGTGATCCAGCCCCAGGTTCCCCTAGGGCTACCTTGTTACGACTTCACCCCAGTCATGAACCACAAAGTGGTGAGCGTCCTCCCGAAGGTTAAACTACCCACTTCTTTTGCAGCCCACTCCCATGGTGTGACGGGCGGTGTGTACAAGGCCCGGGAACGTATTCACCGTGGCATTCTGATCCACGATTACTAGCGATTCCGACTTCATGGAGTCGAGTTGCAGACTCCAATCCGGACTACGACGCACTTTTTGGGATTCGCTCACTATCGCTAGCTTGCTGCCCTCTGTATGCGCCATTGTAGCACGTGTGTAGCCCTACTCGTAAGGGCCATGATGACTTGACGTCGTCCCCACCTTCCTCCGGTTTATCACCGGCAGTCTCCCTGGAGTTCCCGACATTACTCGCTGGCAAACAAGGATAAGGGTTGCGCTCGTTGCGGGACTTAACCCAACATTTCACAACACGAGCTGACGACAGCCATGCAGCACCTGTCTCAGAGTTCCCGAAGGCACCAAAGCATCTCTGCTAAGTTCTCTGGATGTCAAGAGTAGGTAAGGTTCTTCGCGTTGCATCGAATTAAACCACATGCTCCACCGCTTGTGCGGGCCCCCGTCAATTCATTTGAGTTTTAATCTTGCGACCGTACTCCCCAGGCGGTCTACTTAACGCGTTAGCTCCGAAAGCCACGGCTCAAGGCCACAACCTCCAAGTAGACATCGTTTACGGCGTGGACTACCAGGGTATCTAATCCTGTTTGCTCCCCACGCTTTCGCATCTGAGTGTCAGTATCTGTCCAGGGGGCCGCCTTCGCCACCGGTATTCCTTCAGATCTCTACGCATTTCACCGCTACACCTGAAATTCTACCCCCCTCTACAGTACTCTAGGTGACCAGTTTCAAATGCTGTTCCGAGGTTGAGCCCCGGGCTTTCACATCTGACTTAATCACCCACCTGCATGCGCTTTACGCCCAGTAATTCCGATTAACGCTCGCACCCTCCGTATTACCGCGGCTGCTGGCACGGAGTTAGCCGGTGCTTCTTCTGTCGCTAACGTCAAATAATGCAGCTATTAACTACACTACCTTCCTCACGACTGAAAGTGCTTTACAACCCGAAGGCCTTCTTCACACACGCGGCATGGCTGCATCAGGCTTGCGCCCATTGTGCAATATTCCCCACTGCTGCCTCCCGTAGGAGTCTGGACCGTGTCTCAGTTCCAGTGTGGCTGATCATCCTCTCAGACCAGCTAGGGATCGTCGCCTTGGTGAGCCTTTACCTCACCAACTAGCTAATCCCACCTGGGCTAATCTTGACGCGAGAGGCCCGAAGGTCCCCCTCTTTGGCCCGAAGGCATTATGCGGTATTAGCTATCGTTTCCAATAGTTATCCCCCACATCAAGGCATATTCCCAGGCATTACTCACCCGTCCGCCGCTCGACGCCCTTAACGTTCCCCGAAGGTTCAGTTAAGTCGTTTCCGCTCGACTTGCATGTGTTAGGCCTGCCGCCAGCGTTCAATCTGAGCCATGATCAAACTCTTCAATTTAAGATTTTGATGTCCATAAGGACTGACTCAATGAATACTGACTTCAAAACTCATTCTCACTCGAAAGTAAGAAGTAATTTTAAAGCTATTATCGTTCCAACAGAACGATAATGAATTGACTGTGCTGATACCGAAGTATCAATTGGTCACTCAGTTCATTGAAATCTAAGTTGAAGCCTAAGCTTCATTTTGGATTATCATCAACGAGTGCCCACACAGATTGATAGGTTTATATTTTTAAAGAGCGTTGCTTTAAGTCTTTCTCTCAAAGCGGATGTGCATTTTAGCGATTTAAGTTTTAGTGTCAACCACTTTTTTAAAATCTTTTTCAAGCGATTTGCCTGAAGCTTTTGCACTTACTGACTTCGCTTGACTCCTTGCGGCGTCTCCCGTGTCAGTGAGGACGCATTATAGAGATTGCCGATCAGTTGGCAAGCCCTTTTTGAAACTTTTTTGAATCTTTTTAGCAACTGGCCAGAAAACAGACTAAAACCTCTAAAAGTACCAATTTTAATTACATATTTTTAAAGTTTTCTGCAAATAAAGTGACTTTTTCCCAGTTGGTGTACTCTACTTCTTTGCTTGTATCGGTTTCGCCGCCTGTCATGCTCATAATAAACTTGATCATGGTTCTATCAAACCAGTTATATCTCGGATAATAAAGGGCACCAGCAAAGACACCTATTAGGCTTGGGTTCCAAGGTGACTTTTTTAGAAACGTCTTAATATAGGCGCTACCTTCAGGCGTATCTTTACCTTGGTCTTCTTTTCTTGCTGTTAAGTTTACACAGAAGAAGGCGGCTTTTTGACTCTCGAGCAGTTGTTTATTCGCTTCAATGAATTGATAAAGCTTTTTATTGAGGTGGCCATAGCGAATGGATGCCCCCACAAGGATTCGATCGTAGTCTTCAAGTTTCACTGTCAGAGGTTGATGCAAGTCTATAAGCTCAGCATCACACTCTGTTAGGTGGGATGCTATCCTCTGCATTATCTTTTTCGTTTGTCCTTCGCGTGAAGAATACAATAATAGTGCCTTTTCCAAAGCCCTCTCCTTTTACTAACTTTTCCAAAATGCAGGTGTTAGAAGAATAAGTAGTGTAAACACCTCTAATCGACCAAATAGCATCGAGACGATCAACACCCATTTAGCCTTATCATTCACTTCCCCGAAGTGTACAGCCACTTCACCTAAACCCGGGCCTAGGTTGTTGAGTGTTGCTGCAACAGCAGAAAAGGCACTCAACTCATCCATGCCCGTTGCAATAAGCCCTAGCATACAAACAACAAAAACTAGAGCGTACGCAGAGAAGAAGCCCCACACCGCATCAACCACACGCTGCGATAGAGCGCTACCACCCACTTTAATCGTGTAAACCGCTCTTGGATGAACCAGACGTTTTAGTTCACGAGCTCCCTGTAACGTAAGCAACAAGATACGTATAACCTTCATGCCGCCACCCGTTGAGCCAGCACACCCTCCTATAAAAGAAGAGAAAAGTAGTAACACGGGTAAAAACAGTGGCCACTCAGAGAAACCCGTCGTGGTGAAACCTGCGGTAGTAGAAATGGATACCGTTTGGAAGAGTGCTTGATCAAAAGCGTCGTACGTTGCATCGTACGAGTGATGGTTAAGCAGCACCAAAAAACAGACAAAAAACAGCACTGCTTGTATAAAGAGGAAAGCACGAAACTCTGGGTCCTTCCAATAGTACTTTGGATGAACGCCTCCAGACGCAAATGCGGCGAAGTGGAGAGAATAGTTACATGCAGAGATCAGTAGAAAGACGACAGTGATAAGATTAATAGCATAACTATCAAAATAGCCCATGCTTGCATCATGAGTAGAAAAGCCACCAATCGCAATAGTGGAAAAGCTGTGGCTTATCGCATCGAATGGTGTCATGCCAGCTAGCCAAAATGCTAATGCACACGCTATTGTCAGGCTCAAGTAGATATACCAAAGTGCTTTCGCCGTCTCTGCAATACGTGGCGTCATCTTGCTGTCTTTTACTGGACCAGGGATTTCAGCTCGATAAAGCTGCATTCCACCGATACCTAAGACAGGCAAGATAGCTACAGCAAGTACGATGATCCCCATACCACCGAACCATTGCAACAATTGACGATAGAACAGAATCGCTTTAGGTAGGTCATCTAAACCCACAATGACTGTCGCTCCCGTGGTAGTCAATGCAGAAAACGACTCAAAAAATGCATCTGTCACCGAAACGGCCGGGTTGCCTGCGATCAAAAATGGTAAGGAGCCCGCACTGCCTAGTACTGTCCAAAAAAGAACAACGATTAGGAAACCATCACGCGCTTTAAGTTCATGCTTATGTCGACGGTTGGGAAACCAAAAAAGAAAACCAGCAAAGAGCAGGACAAAAAAAGTTGTCACAAAAGGAACGCCTGCTCCATCTCGGTAGATAAGAGCAACTAATGCAGGCGCAAGCATGGTCACACTGAATAGTGCTAACAGTAATCCGACAATGCGGATAATGGATCGAAATTGCATGAGTAATCAGTAACGAAGCAGGGCTTCACTCTTCCTTGTTATTCGTTGTTTTGTGAGCGAACGATCGCTTTCGCGCCACTTTTGTTAATGACAGCTTCGGTAAATAGAGAGACTTGGCTCACTTCAATCTCTATGACTAACTCAACATTTACAGCGTAGTTTGCTGCCACTTCCTGAGCACCAAATTGAGGAAGCATTGACTGGAGAATTGGCACGAACCCGTAGTCTAACTCTACTATCAGGTTTGTGGTTATTTTTTTCTCAATTGTTTGAAGCAGTTTAAGGGCTTGCTGAACGCCACCACCATACGCTTTTACTAATCCGCCAGTACCTAGCTTGATTCCACCTGAATAACGCGTCACAACAGCCGTTATCTCCCCGACACCAGATCCTGATAGTTGTGCCAAGATTGGCTTGCCCGCTGTACCTGATGGCTCACCGTCATCGCTAAAACCCCACATCATCGAATTTTCAGGTCTCCCCGCCACAAACCCCCAACAGTTATGCCTTGCTGACGCATGTGTTTGCTTAACTTCATCAACAAACGCTTTCGCATGCTCTATGGAAGGTGTGTGAGCAAGATGGGTAATAAACACACTTTTTTTAATTTCTTCTTCAAAAGTAGCGGCTTGTAGTGGGATTAAATAGGGCTGATAGTTCATTCTGGTTCGCTTTTTTTCACTCTCTAGGCAGTTTATCACGAACGCTCCGCTAGACAGAATAGACAACACAAACCACAATGTTAAACACTTGTTTAAAAAATGTATTGAAATCCAACAAAACCCAGCGCACACTAATGATTACTGGTCTAACCAGATTATAAATACAACAAAACCCTACAACTCAACTGTAAGTCATGGAGATAGACAATGATTTACCAATCAGACACTATTCAAGTAAAGGAAGTACAAAGCGGAGTTGCAGAGCTCTGCTTTAATTCACCAAGCTCAGTCAACAAGCTTGATCTCGCCACTCTGGAATCTCTTGATAAAGCCCTTGATGCCATTATTGCCCAACCACAGTTAAAAGGCTTACTACTTACCTCAAGTAAGGATGCATTTATTGTCGGTGCAGATATCACCGAGTTCCTCGGCCTTTTTGCTAAGCCAGATAAAGAACTCGATGATTGGTTGCAGTTTGCTAACCACATATTCACTAAATTAGAAGACTTACCTATGCCCTCTATATCACTGTTGAAAGGGCATACGTTAGGTGGCGGGTGCGAGTGCGTGCTCGCAACAGATATACGCATTGGTGATAAGACCACCAGCATTGGCCTACCCGAAACGAAACTTGGCATCATGCCTGGCTTTGGGGGCTGTGTTCGCCTACCTCGCGTCATTGGCGCTGATAGTGCAATGGAGATCATTACACAAGGTAAAGCATGCCGCGCTGACGAAGCATTAAAAGTCGGCTTAATTGATGCTGTTGTCGAGGTCGATACGCTTTATGAATCCGGGCTCAAAACGCTCAACGATGCAATTAATGAAAAGCTAAGCTGGCAAGCTCGCCGCCAACAAAAAACATCAGCACTCACTCTGAGTAAGCTTGAATCAATGATGAGCTTTACCATGGCGAAAGGATTAGTCGCGCAAAAAGCGGGTCCACATTATCCTGCCCCAATGACTGCTGTGATTGCCATTGAGGAAGGCGCTGGCTTTAATCGAGCAGAAGCACTCGATATCGAACGTAAGCACTTCGTCAAACTCGCCAAATCAGAGGAAGCCAAATCCTTAGTTGGCTTATTCCTAAACGACCAATACATTAAAGGCCTAGCTAAAAAAGCAGCAAAATCTGCAAATAAAGACACCTCACGCGCAGCGGTGTTAGGGGCGGGGATAATGGGGGGAGGTATCGCCTATCAATCTGCACTAAAAGGCGTACCTGTGATAATGAAAGACATTGCTCAGGCATCGCTTGACCTAGGCATGACCGAAGCATCTAAGCTTCTGAACAAACGTCTCTCTCGTGGTCGTATCGATGGCTTTAAAATGGCTGGGATACTCTCTTCAATTACACCGAGCCTACACTATGCAGGCATTGAAGCTTCTGATGTTATTGTTGAAGCTGTTGTCGAGAACCCTAAGGTTAAGGCTGCGGTACTTGCCGAAGTAGAGCAGCAGGTTAGTGATGAAACGGTCATTACCTCAAATACCTCGACGATTCCTATCAATCTGCTCGCCAAGTCCCTTAAACGGCCAGAAAACTTCTGTGGTATGCACTTTTTCAACCCTGTACACCGCATGCCTTTGGTTGAAATCATCCGAGGTGAACACACCTCAGATGAAACTATAAACCGCGTTGTTGCCTACGCTGCAAAAATGGGTAAATCCCCGATTGTTGTCAACGACTGCCCTGGCTTCTTCGTTAATCGCGTTTTATTCCCATACTTTGGTGGATTTAGCATGTTACTCCGTGATGGGGCTGACTTTACGCAAATAGACAAAGTCATGGAACGCAAGTTCGGCTGGCCAATGGGGCCGGCATATCTGCTTGATGTCGTCGGTATCGATACCGCACACCACGCCCAAGCGGTAATGGCCCAAGGATTCCCTGAAAGAATGGCGAAAGAAGGTCGTGATGCGATTGATGCATTATTTGACGCAGATAAATACGGTCAAAAAAATGGTCACGGCTTCTATAGCTACACCCTTGATAGAAAAGGTAAACCTAAGAAGACATTCAACCAGGAGATTCTATCTACGCTCAGTGATGTGTGTGCTGAACCACAAACGTTTGATGACCAAACCATCATTCAACGTGTCATGATTCCTATGATCAATGAAGTAGTGTTGTGTCTTGAAGAGGGCATTATTGCAACCCCTCAAGAGGCAGATATGGCGCTCATTTATGGTCTGGGCTTCCCTCCTTTCCGTGGCGGGGTATTCCGCTATCTCGATAGTATTGGTATTGCTGAGTATGTTGCTATGGCAAAAGAGTATGCTGAACTTGGTGCTATGTATCAGGTACCACAGTTGTTGCAAGATATGGCAGCAAAAGGCACGACGTTCTATGGCCAACAACAGCAAGGCTCAATCTAAGGAGGGATGAACACAATGACTATGCAAACAAGAAATGTTGTCGTCGTAGATTGTCTACGCACACCAATGGGCCGCTCTAAAGGTGGCGCTTTCAGACATACTCGCGCTGAAGATCTCTCTGCTCATTTAATGAAAGGGATATTAGCGCGCAACCCACAAGTTAACCCTACTGAAATAGAAGATATTTATTGGGGTTGTGTACAGCAAACTCTAGAGCAAGGTTTTAATGTTGCGCGAAATGCAGCGTTACTGGCAGGCTTACCGATTGAAATTGGAGCGGTAACTGTTAACCGTTTATGCGGTTCTTCCATGCAGGCCCTGCACGATGGTACTCGCGCCATTATGACTGGGGATGCTGAAATCTGCCTTATTGGCGGTGTCGAGCACATGGGCCATGTACCAATGAATCATGGTGTTGATTTTCACCCGGGCATGTCGAAACACGTCGCTAAAGCAGCTGGCATGATGGGGTTAACCGCTGAAATGCTAGGTAAACTGCATGGTATCAGCCGTGAGCAACAAGATGAATTTGCAGCGCGCTCACACGCTAGAGCACATGCTGCCACCATAGAAGGTCGATTTAAGGCAGAAATTCTTCCGACGGAAGCACATGCCGAAGACGGAACCTTATTCACCCTAGATCATGATGAGGTCATTAGACCGGAAACCTCTGTAGAAGGCCTTTCACAACTGCGCCCCGTATTTGACCCTGCAAATGGCACAGTAACAGCGGGCACCTCTTCAGCACTATCTGATGGCGCATCAGCAATGCTGATCATGAGTGAAGATAAAGCACAGCAACTTGGTCTTGAGATTCGAGCCCGCATCAAAGGCATGGCTATCGCAGGCTGCGATCCGTCAATCATGGGTTACGGCCCTGTTCCCGCTACGCAGAAAGCACTTAAGCGAGCAGGACTCACTATCGATGATATGGATGTGATTGAGCTGAATGAAGCCTTTGCTGCTCAGTCTTTACCTTGTGCTAAAGATCTGGGCTTACTGGATGTGATGGATGAGAAAGTGAATCTCAATGGTGGCGCAATTGCACTAGGCCACCCACTTGGCTGCTCTGGCTCTCGCATCTCCACGACATTAATCAACTTGATGGAAGCCAAAGAAGCAAAATACGGCCTTGCCACCATGTGTATTGGTTTGGGACAAGGTATCGCTACCGTATTTGAACGTCCATAGACTAACAACCCATAAAAAAGAGCAACACTCTCTCAGTGTTGCTCTTTCAGAGTTATATCAGGTTAGTAATTACTTACTTTTAACCGGACGCTGCCATCCATTAATGCGACGCTCTTTAGCACGGGTAATCACCAGCTGGTCTTTCTCAACCGATTTCGTCACCGTAGTGCCAGCACCAATGGTCACACCATCTTCAATCGTCACTGGCGCAACAAGTTGCGAGTCTGAGCCCACAAAAACATCATTACCAATGATAGTTTGGTGCTTATTCGCGCCATCGTAGTTACAGGTAATTGTGCCCGCACCAATGTTGGTACGTTGACCAATCTTCGCATCACCAAGATACGTTAAGTGATTGGCTTTCGAGCCTTGACCTAATGTGGCATTTTTCACTTCAACGAAGTTACCAACGTGCGAGTCATTGCGCATTTCAGCGCCTGGACGCAGACGGGTAAATGGCCCAATCGTACACTCTTCACCAACCGTCGCACCCTCAATCACACTGTATGGGCGAATCACGGTATTGTCGTCAATCTCACAATCAATCAGTACCGAGCCAGCGCCAACTTTCACGTTATCACCTAAAGACACTGAGCCTTCGATGATCACGTTAGCGTCAATTTCACAGTCCATACCGCACTGCAGCTCACCACGAAGATCGAAACGTGCAGGATCACGAAGCATTACACCTTGCTCTAGCAGTTTCTTAGCCTGACCCTGCTGGAAGGCGCGCTCAAGACGCGCTAGCTGTGCACGGTCATTAACACCTTCTACTTCAATCGCACTTTGTGGGTGCACCGCTTCAACGGCACGGCCTTCGTCATGCGCCGCCGCAATGACGTCAGTTAAGTAGTATTCACCCTGAGCGTTGTTGTTGTTCAAACCTGACAACCAGCGCTTGAGATCACCACCAGTAGCAACCAGTACCCCAGTGTTGATCTCTTTAATCAGTTTCTGCTCTTCCGTTGCGTCTTTTTGCTCAACGATTGCCACCACAGGGCCGTTCTTGCGCACAATACGGCCATAGCCCATTGGGTTGTCTAACACGACAGTCAGTAGTGCGATACCACCTGTTGGCTGCGCATCAAGCAGTGCTTCTATCGTCTCTTCAGAGATCAACGGTACGTCACCGTACAGAACAAGAACCTTTTCGTCATCAGCAAAGCTTGGTGATGCTTGATCTACCGCGTGACCGGTACCAAGCTGATCCGCCTGCAAGACCCAGTTAACGGTTTCTTGCTTAAGGGTCGCTTTCATTTGCTCACCACCGTGACCATACACTAGGTGGATATTCTGCGCTCCTAAACCATTACACGTATCGATAACGTGCTTCACCATCGGCTTGCCTGCAAGCGTATGCAGAACCTTTGGCTTGTTGGAGTACATACGGGTCCCTTTGCCCGCCGCTAGAATCACCGCGCTAAACTTCATTGAAAAACTCTCTAGTTCTAATATTTTTTAAAGACTTGCTATTTTAGCTAAAAAACAAACAAAAAGGCAGCCAACAGGCTGCCTTTGTTCGATTTGAATGCAATCGTTGATGAATTAGCGACGCTTTTTCACCAGCTCGATTACTTTCAGCTGAGCGATTGCTTTCGCAAGCTCTGCCGATGCACGTGCGAAGTCTACATCACCATGGTTTTCGTTGAAGAGCTGCTCAGCACGACGCTTCGCTTCTTCAGCTTTTGCCTGGTCAAGGTCTTCACCACGAATTGCAGTATCAGCCAAGATGGTCACATCGTAAGCTTGGACTTCAAGAATGCCACCAGACAGGTAAACAATCTCTTCTTTTTTGTCCTTAGTTACGATACGCACCATACCAGGACGAATTCGAGTCAGTAGTGGCGTATGGTTCGCCAACACACCCAAGTCGCCCTGTTCACCCGAAACCTGGATGCTCGCAGCTGAACCAGAGAAAATTCTCTTCTCAGCGCTCACTACGTCCAAATGGAAGGTACTCATAAAGCCTCCTTATTCAGTTTCAGGTTACAGCTTCTTCGCGTTCTCTAGCGCATCGTCGATAGTACCGCAGTACATGAACGCCTGCTCAGGGATGTCGTCGTATTCACCCGCTAGTAGACCTTTAAAGCCACGTAGCGTTTCTTTTAGTGATACGTAAACACCAGGGTCGCCCGTGAAGACTTCTGCTACGTGGTAAGGCTGAGTTAGGAAACGCTCAATCTTACGTGCACGAGATACAACTTGCTTATCTTCTTCAGAAAGCTCATCCATACCTAGAATCGCAATGATGTCTTTCAACTCTTTGTAGCGTTGCAACGTTTGCTGAACGTTACGTGCTACGTCGTAGTGCTCTTGACCAACAACCAGTGGATCAAGCTGACGAGACGTTGAGTCTAGTGGGTCGATCGCTGGGTATAGACCCATAGCTGCAATGTTACGGTTAAGTACAACCGTTGCATCCAAGTGCGCGAACGTTGTTGCTGGAGACGGGTCAGTCAAGTCATCCGCAGGTACGTATACCGCCTGTACAGATGTGATAGAGCCGCTCTTCGTTGACGTGATACGCTCCTGAAGAACACCCATCTCTTCTGCTAGAGTTGGCTGGTAACCTACCGCAGAAGGCATACGACCTAGAAGTGCCGATACCTCTGTACCCGCTAGCGTGTAACGGTAGATGTTATCGATAAACAATAGTACATCACGGCCTTCATCACGGAAGCGCTCTGCCATTGTTAGACCAGTCAGTGCAACACGTAGACGGTTACCCGGTGGCTCGTTCATCTGACCGTAAACCATCGCAACCTTAGATTCTTCAGGCTTCTCGATGTTTACAACGCCAGCTTCCTGCATCTCGTAGTAGAAGTCGTTACCCTCACGAGTACGCTCACCTACACCAGCAAATACTGATAGACCAGAGTGCTGAAGTGCGATGTTGTTGATAAGTTCCATCATGTTAACGGTCTTACCTACACCTGCACCACCGAATAGACCGATTTTACCACCCTTAGCGAATGGGCAAATTAGGTCGATTACCTTAACACCAGTTTCTAGTAGTTCAGTCGCGTTTGACTGCTCTTCATAGCTTGGTGCTTCACGGTGAATTGAGTAAAGCTCTTCAGCACCTACTTCACCGCGCTCGTCGATTGCATCACCTAGAACGTTCATGATACGTCCAAGTGTCTTAGTACCTACTGGTACTGAAATTGGCGCGCCTGTGTTTACTACATCAACGCCACGACGTAAACCATCAGAGCTACCCATAACGATACAACGAACTACGCCACCGCCTAGCTGTTGTTGAACCTCAAGAACAAGACGCTCTTTCGATTCTGTAACGTTTAGAGCGTCATATACCGCTGGTACTTCGCTCTGTGGGAACTCTACGTCGACTACCGCACCGATGATCTGTACGATCTTACCTGTAGCCATCGTTAATCCTCTAAATTAGTTTCTTTTACCTAAATTAAACCGCTGCCGCGCCTGAAACAATCTCAGAAAGCTCTTGAGTGATTGCTGCTTGACGAGCTTTGTTATAAACAAGCTCTAGCTCTTCAATCAGGTTTCCTGCGTTGTCAGATGCCGCTTTCATCGAAATCATTCGAGCTGCTGTTTCACAAGCTAAGTTCTCTACCACACCCTGATAAACCTGCGATTCAATGAATCGGTTCATTAGCGTGTTAAGCAGGACTTTCTGATCCGATTCAAACATATAGCTCCACGCGTGTTTGAATTGATCATCATCTTCACTTAGCTGTTTAGGCAAAGGTATCAATTGGTCAATTTTCGGTGTTTGGGTCATCGAGTTAACAAACTCGTTCGACACCAAGTACAAACGGTCCAAAACCCCTTCTGTACACTTTTTCAACATTACTTGGATAACACCAATTAAGTCGTCAAGTGTTGGGTTATCACCCAAACCTGAAGTCTGAGCCACAACGTTTGCACCTAGGCTGTTAAAGAAAGATGTTGCTTTTGCACCGACAACTGCCAGCTCAACTTCAACACCTTTTTCAGCCCACTCGTTCATCGACATAGTTGCTTGCTTGAACATGTTAATGTTCAAGCCACCACATAGACCACGATCGGTTGAGATAATAATGTATCCCACACGTTGTGCTTCTCTTTCTAGTAAGAAAGGATGCTTATATTCCAGTGTACCATTTGCCACATGACCAATGACTTTACGTATGCTCTCTGCATATGGGCGTGGGCCTTCCATTGCGTCTTTAGTGCGACGCATCTTGGAGGTGGCAACCATTTCCATTGCTTTCGTGATTTTTTGGGTGCTTTTTACGCTCCCAATCTGATTACGAATCTCTTTCGAGTTGGCCATCATTAATCTCCGTCAGTGTCAAACCTAGTGGCATTTACCAAGTTTGAGTCGCTTTGAAATCGTCCACTAGCTCTTTAAGCTTCGCTTCGATTTCATCATTGTAAGCGCCCGACTTATCGATTTCAGCGGCAAAGTCAGCATACTGAGCACGAGCATATGAAAGCAGAGCTGCCTCGAAGTCGCCTAGCTTGTCTAGCTCGACATCTTCTAGGTAACCACGTTCTACAGCGAAGACAACCAGTGCTTGATCAAAAACAGACATTGGCGCGTACTGTTTCTGCTTCATAAGCTCTGTTACTTTCTGACCATGGTTTAGCTGCTTCTTCGTTGCTTCATCAAGGTCAGACGAGAACTGGGCGAATGCAGCAAGTTCACGGTACTGTGCTAGAGCTGTACGGATACCGCCAGATAGCTTCTTGATGATTTTAGTCTGCGCTGAACCACCTACACGAGATACTGAGATACCTGGGTCAACCGCTGGGCGAACACCTGCGTTGAACAGTTCAGTCTGTAGGAAGATCTGACCATCGGTAATCGAGATTACGTTGGTCGGTACGAATGCAGATACGTCACCAGCTTGCGTTTCGATAATTGGCAGAGCTGTTAGAGAACCAGTCTTACCTTTTACTTCACCGTTAGTGAAACGCTCTACGTAATGTTCGTTTACACGAGCAGCACGCTCTAGTAGACGAGAGTGGAGGTAGAATACGTCACCTGGGAATGCTTCACGGCCTGGTGGGCGTTTTAGTAGTAGAGAGATCTGACGGTAAGCAACCGCTTGCTTAGATAGATCATCATAAACAATCAGTGCATCTTCACCGCGGTCACGGAAGTACTCACCCATTGCACAACCCGCGTATGGCGCTAGGTATTGTAGTGCAGCAGATTCAGATGCAGATGCAACCACTACGATAGTGTTTTGCAGTGCGCCGTGCTCTTCTAGCTTGCGTACTACGTTGGCAATAGTTGACGCTTTTTGGCCAATTGCTACGTAGATAGAGAAGATACCAGAATCTTTCTGGTTGATGATCGCATCGATCGCCATCGCTGTTTTACCAGTCTGACGGTCACCGATGATTAGCTCACGCTGACCACGGCCGATTGGGATCATTGAGTCAACAGACTTGTAGCCTGTTTGAACTGGCTGGTCTACCGATTTACGGTCGATTACACCCGGTGCAATCACTTCTACAGGAGAAGTCAGTGAAGCGTTGATTGGACCTTTGCCATCGATAGGCTGACCTAGCGTGTTTACAACACGACCAAGCAGTTCAGGACCAACTGGTACTTCAAGGATACGACCAGTACCCGTTACTTTCATGCCTTCTTTAAGGTCGGCATAAGGACCCATAACAACAGCACCTACAGAGTCACGCTCTAGGTTAAGTGCTAGTGCGAAACGATTGCCCGGAAGCTCAATCATTTCACCTTGCATCACGTCCTCAAGGCCGTGAATGCGAATGATACCGTCGCTTACAGAAACGATAGTACCTTCGTTGCGAGCTTCAGAAACTACTTCGAACTTTTCAATTCGTTGTCTGATTAGTTCGCTAATTTCCGTGGAATTAAGTTGCATTGCTCCAATTCCCCTATTAAGACTGAATCGTGTCTTTTAGACGTGTTAAACGGCTAACTAGTGAGTTATCCAATACTGTGTCACCGATACGGATGACAGCACCACCGATAAGCTCCTCATCTACTGTGCAAACAAGCTGTACTTTACAATCAAGACGCTTTTCAAGGCTTGAAGTAAGTTCAGTCATTTGAGCTTCAGTCATTGCAAAAGCAGTAATCACAGATACTTCTTTTGAATTAGAGGCTTCAACAGTTAAGCGCGTGTATTGCTGATAAATATCACTGAGCGCTGAGGTACGGTGATTTTCGATAATCACTTTCAAGAAGTTTTGAAAGTGCTCATCAAACTGTTCACCGGCAACATCAACATACAATTGCACCAATTGCTCTGGCTGCAGGCTTAACGCTGCTGTCTTTAGTTCTTTAACTAGAGACATCTCTTTTGCAAACGCCAACATTTCAGACCATTTTTCAACGGCCCCATTGTCGCTTGCATAGCCGTATGCTGCCTTAGCGTATGGTCGAGCAATAGTTGTCAAATCCGACATGCTGATGCCCTCCCGTTACAGTTTCGCTGAAATCCCATCAAGAATATCTTGATGAGCAGCTGGGTCGATCGAACGTTCGATAATTTTCTCAGCACCTAAAACCGCTAGCTCAGCAACGTCTTTCTTCAGCTCATTACGTGTACGTAATGTTTCTGCTTCAAGCTCTGAGCGACCCTGTTCAAGGATCTGCTCACGCTCTTGCAGTGCATCTTGACGTGCTTCATCTAGAATTTGAGTTTTGCGTTTGTTTGCTTGCTCAATAATTTCTAGTGCTTGCTTCTTAGCATCTTTTAACTGATCTGCTGCGTTATGTTGCGCTAACTCTAAAGCTTTATCGGCACGTTGTGCTGACTCTAGTCCTTCAGAGATTTTCTTTTGTCGCTCTTCGATAGCCGCGATGATTGGCGGCCAAACATGTTTCATACAGAACCATACGAAGAGGATAAACGCTATCGCTTGTCCCAGCAGAGTTGCATTGATATTCACAATGACCCTCCTTTATCTATGATATGTCTCGAGCATCATCTCGAGACGATGTAACTCAATAAAGAGAAAGGGATCTTACAGTGCGAACAGCATGTACATTGAGATACCAACACCGATCATTGGAACCGCATCCAATAGACCTGCAAGGATGAACATGTTTGTTTGTAGTACAGGTGCCATCTCTGGTTGACGAGCAACAGACTCAAGGAACTTACCACCTAGGATTGCGAAGCCGAAGCCAGTAGCAATTGCACACATACCTAGTAGTAGAGCTACAACCATATAAATTTCCATAATAATCTCCGAAATAGTTTTTTAATGAATTAAACAGTTAATAATTAGTGAGAGTCATTGCTTGCCATGCTTAGATACACAATCGTCAGCATTGTAAAAATAAAGGCTTGCAGAACAATAACCAGAATATGGAAAATCGCCCAAATAATGTGAGCTATAACACCTAGACCACCTAGCACTACACCAGCGCTGTACGTTACGGCAATCAGGATGAAGATAAGTTCACCCGAGTACATGTTACCGTACAGACGTAATGAGAGGGATACAGGTTTAGCCAGTAATGAAACGGTTTCCAGAACTAAGTTGAAAGGTATCAACGCTTTGTTGTTGATCGGATGAAGCGTAAATTCCTTTACAAACCCCTTAAACCCTTTGTACTTGATGTAGTAAAAAATCGTCAGTACAAGGACACCTAGTGCAAGCGCTAGTGTGATATTCAAGTCTACCGTAGGTACAAGCTTGAAGTATTCAAAACCAGCCACTCCCATCAGATGAGGGATAAAGTCTACCGGCACCAAGTCCATAAGGTTCATTAAGAAGATCCAAGTGAACAAGGTTAACGCCAGCGGTGCGACTAACTTATCACGCCCATGGAAAGCGTTCTTACAGATCTCATCGACCTGCTCGATCATGATTTCAACGAAACATTGAAACTTTCCAGGAACGCCCGTGGTTGCATTTTTTCCGACCCGATAAAACAACCACAAAAATAGTGCGCCTAGCGTCACAGAGACCAACAGAGAGTCCCAGTGCAACGTCCAGAACCCAGCGTCATAACAACCTTTATTGGTTGCGATGCCACCGTCGACCAAACACACCTTGGCGTTGGTGAGGTGGTGCTGGATATATTCCTGCGGAGTATCAGCCATGGTTAATCCCATTTTTTTGAAAAAATAATATTGGTGATAACCAGAAGATCAGGATGGTCAGCTTGTACCCAGTAAAAAACGCCCCGGGTTGGAGCAGTTCAGATACTGAGAACACCAACACAAACATCACCATGGTAAACACCAGCTTTAGCGCCCAACCTATGAGTATGAATCCCAATAGCACACTGCCATCAGCATCCGGTCGAGGAAGGAACGCAAACAGAGCGTAAATGTAGTTGGCAAAGACTGCGATCAACCCACCCTTAAGAACAAAGCGAGCTGAATCTTGGCCAAACTTCATGTACGCAATACTCGCGATAAGCATGACAAATATCAGCTGGAGATGAACCACGCGTAATGCGGCCCTTCCTTGTGCACTTCTATTTGAAATTAACATCTAGAGTACCTGTTTCCCTTTCTATCCACCTATCTGCGAATAAGACGCAAACAGATGAAAAAGCATGCAGAATTATATCTGCAATCAACTAAAAGACAATTGCTTGCCCATCGACAGCATTAACATTCGATTAAGAATGTGACCTATGATTACTTAACAATCGCTTCTAATTGTTTCAAAACTGTAACAAGTTGATTTTCGTCCTTGAAATTAATAAGGACATTACCTGTACCGTTCTTTGCTACCTTAACGTCAACCTTGGTCGCTAAGGCTTGTTGTAACTTTTCTAGCTTAGAGTAAGTTTCTTCATTGACAGTTGTGTTAGCAACTGGAAGATTTTCGAGTTTTTCGCCACTTTGTTGGGCTGCGAGCGTTTTCTTAACTAAGGCTTCAGCTTGACGAACCGTTAAGCTCTTTTTGACAATTTGCTCTGCTACTTGATATTGCGACTCTGACTCTAGCGCAAGTAGTGCGCGAGCATGCCCCATTTCAAGCGACTTTTGCTCAACAAGGAGTTTCACTTGCTCTTCTAGTTGATTCAAGCGTAACAAGTTGCTAACCGTAGCACGAGATTTACCAATCACATCCGCAATTTGCTGGTGTGTCAGTTGAAACTCTTCTTGCAATCGCTCTAGCGCTTGAGACTCCTCAATCGCATTGAGATCTTCACGCTGAATATTCTCGATCAGGGACATAGCGACTGCCGCACGATCTTGCACGTTTTTGATCAAACAAGGGACTTGTTTCAAGCCCGCCTGTTTAGCAGCACGCCAGCGACGCTCACCGGCAATGATTTCGTAGCGCTCTTCCGCAACTTTTCGTACTACGATAGGTTGAATGATGCCCTGTGATTGAATCGATGCGGAAAGCTCTGCAAGCGCTTCATCAGACATATCTTTACGAGGCTGGTACACACCGGGTTGAAGCTGGTGGATTGATAAGTCAGCCAGCGTGCCATCATTGGACAGCGCTTGGCTTTGCGTCGCGACTTGTTGTTTTTCGCGCGCGTATGAGCTGGTTGCGAGTAGCGCATCCAACCCTTTACCTAGACCACGTTTTGACATCAATAGTTCCTATTATATTTTGATTAAGCAGGGACTTCGTCGCGTCGAAGCATCTCTCCGGCCAGTGCCAAATAAGCTTTTGCTCCCGCAGAGTATTTGTCGTAATACATCGCGGGCTTACCATGACTTGGCGCTTCAGCTAGGCGAACATTGCGCGGAATCACCGTGCGATACACCTTATTGCCGAAGTGTTTCTTAAGTTGATCAGAAACTTCGTTAGAGAGGCGGTTGCGAGGATCGTACATCGTACGCAGCAAACCTTCTATCTTGAGGTTTTCATTTACTACTGCTGCTAACTTGCTGATAGTATCCATCAATGCCGTCAAGCCCTCAAGTGCGAAGTATTCACACTGCATAGGAACAAGCACTGAATCAGCCGCTGCCATCGCATTGATAGTAAGAAGGTTTAGAGAGGGAGGACAATCGATAAATATGAAATCATAGTTATCGCGAATTGGGGCAAGGGCATTTTTTAAGCGAACTTCGCGCGCAAACACCTCCATAAGCTTAATTTCAGCCGCTGTGACGTCTCCATTGGCGGCAATTAAGTCAAAATGACCACTTGTTGTACGACAGACCACTTCTTCAAATGGCACGTCTTCGACCAATAAATCGTAAGCAGTTGTTTCAATATCGTACTTATCGACCCCACTTGCCATTGTGGCATTCCCTTGAGGGTCTAAATCAATCACCAATACTTTACGTTTTGTCGCCGCCATTGAGGCGGCTAAATTGATACAGGTGGTCGTTTTCCCCACGCCACCCTTCTGATTTGCTATCGCTACAATCTTACCCACGGTCCATCTCGCTGTTATGCAGTGCGTGATAAGATTACAAGATGTCGCTCACCTTCCAATTCAGGAACTTGCAAAGATTTGATATCGATCACAGAACACCATGCTGGAATTTCTGCCGACTCATCCTCTGAGTACTGTCCTTTAAGAGCTAAGAATACGCCTTTATCCGGCTTTGGAAGGTGGTGACACCACTCAATCATATCTTTTAGGGAAGCAAACGCTCGGCTCAATACGCCATCGAATCCTTCTCCAGGGTCATACTCTTCGACCCTACTTTGCACTGGGGTGACATTTGAGATTTTAAGCTCATGAATCACCTGTTTAATAAATCGAATTCGTTTGCCCAAACTATCGAGTAGAACAAACGAGGTGTCTGGCTGCATGATTGCCAGAGGAATCCCCGGTAAACCAGGGCCGGTACCCACATCGATGTATCGCTCACCATCAAGGTATTTACTGATCACGACACTATCGAGAATATGTTTCACTAGCATGTCCATTGGGTCGCGAACAGAGGTGAGGTTATACGCCTTGTTCCACTTATCCAACAGCATGACATACCCGACAAGCTGCTCACGTTGGCGTTCAGAAACTTCGAGGTCCGTTTGAGCTAAGAGTAGGTCTAGCTTGGCTCGTAATGCGCTCATTGTATTTCCTCACCTTTTTTCAACATGCCGTGCTTTTTTAAATAAACCAGCAAGATAGAGATAGCTGCTGGTGTAATACCAGAAATACGCGAAGCAATGCCGATCGTTTCTGGTTTTGCTTCGTTCAGCTTGTGAACGACTTCATTCGACAAACCTTTCACATCAGAAAAATCGATGTCTGACGGAATCTGAGTATTTTCATGACGCAAAGACTTCTCAATCTCGTCTTGTTGGCGCTTGATATACCCTTCGTATTTCACTTGGATCTCAACTTGCTCTGCCGCCTGCTGATCATCGAGTGCTGGTGCAAAATGATCATGCTCAGTCAGCTGTGAATAAGTAATTTCTGGACGACGTAAAAGATCTTCGCCACTCGCTTCACGTGCCATTGGTGTTTTTAGCAGCTCATTGAGTGCTTCAACCCCCTCGGATTTGGGATTGATCCACGTTTCACTTAGGCGTTGGCGCTCTTTGCTGATGTTGTCGATCTTCTCGTTGAAACGAGCCCAACGAGCATCATCAATTAGACCGAGTTCACGAGCTTGTTCCGTTAGGCGCAAATCCGCGTTATCTTCACGGAGCAACAAACGATATTCTGCTCGAGACGTGAACATACGGTACGGCTCTTTGGTGCCCATCGTTGACAGATCATCAATCAATACACCCATGTACGCTTGGTCACGACGTGGGCTCCAACCCTCTTTGTCTTGACTAAAGAGGCTCGCGTTTAGACCTGCCATGAGGCCTTGTGCAGCCGCTTCTTCATACCCGGTTGTACCATTAATCTGCCCAGCAAAGAACAAACCACGAACAAATTTTGTCTCATAAGTCTGTTTTAGGTCACGCGGATCAAAGAAGTCATACTCAATCGCATAACCAGGGCGCACAATATGCGCATTCTCAAATCCCTTCATCGAGCGAACAATCTCAATTTGGACATCAAACGGTAAGCTGGTGGAGATACCATTTGGATACAGCTCGTGCGTATCCAAACCTTCCGGCTCAATAAAGATCTGGTGACTGTTCTTATCGGCAAAGCGCATGACTTTGTCTTCAATCGATGGACAGTAACGCGGGCCAATACCTTCAATCACACCAGCGTACATCGGGCTGCGATCTAGGTTAGCGCGAATAACATCATGCGTTTTCTCATTGGTATGAGTAATAAAACATGGAATTTGACGCGGATGCTGAGTTCGATTTCCCATGAATGAAAACACCGGCGTTGGGTTATCACCATGTTGTACTTCAAGTTGAGAGAAGTCGACGCTGCGTGCGTCTATGCGCGGTGGCGTACCCGTTTTTAGGCGATCAACACGGAAAGGCATTTCACGTAGACGATCCGCTAAAGCAATGGACGGTGGATCACCAGCACGACCACCAGAGAAGTTTTCAAGACCAATGTGCAGTTTGCCGCCCAAGAAAGTTCCTACTGTCAAAACGACTGCTTTGGCATGAAACTTAAGACCCATCTGCGTCACAACGCCGATCACTTGATCATTATCTACGATCAGATCATCAACCGATTGTTGGAATAGCGTTAGGTTAGGCGTGTTTTCTAGAACATTACGCACATACGCTTTGTAAAGCGCACGATCAGCTTGAGCACGAGTCGCTCGTACTGCTGGACCTTTTGAAGCGTTCAGTGTTCTAAATTGAATACCTGCATGATCGATCGCTTGGGCCATTAGACCACCCATTGCATCCACCTCTTTTACAAGATGCCCCTTACCAATACCACCAATTGCCGGATTACACGACATTTGGCCCAATGTATCGATATTGTGAGTTAACAATAGCGTTTTCTGTCCTGTGCGAGCTGACGCAAGTGCGGCTTCCGTTCCTGCATGACCACCACCGACAACGATGACGTCAAATTTCTCTTGATAAAGCATGAACCGACCTCAGGTATTCAAAGCAAATAAAATAAAAGAGCGGTATTTTACCTCTTTTCTGGTGGAGAGAAAATCGCTTTTCCATTTTTTGTCAGGAAGGGATCAAGATTGTATTTATCTATGATCTATATATAGATCTTTTATTAGATCTATTATTAAGGAAGACGATCTCTGTGGATAAATCAAAAATGATCAATAGGATCATGGATCTCAAGGCGATCATATCTTGTGATCTTACCTTGATCTGATCGAGGATTAGCTGGGATCAAAAACCGTGGTTATTCACAGGGGCAGCGAGATTTAAAACTTATTCTCGGGATAACTATAGTTTGATCATAGGAAAGTTGACTAGTTATCCACAGGTGAGCTGTTCACAAATCCATCAGTTAAACATCTTGATTCTTCATCACTTATACACAGGCGATAAAAAAGCAGCCAATTTTAGGCTGCTTTTACAGGACCAGGATGGCTGTTTGCTACTTAAATCGCTCAATATGTGTATTGATCCACTCTTCAGCGGCATCTTCTGGCACGGCTTGCTCAAGTATATCGATCAGTAGGCAATCGGTGACAGGAGTGCCGCCAATATCTTCCAGAAGATCATAGGCGTGTTTTCCTGCCGCGCAGAATGTGTCGTAGCTGGAGTCGCCAATAGCAACAACCGCAAACTTTACGTTGCTCATCTTTGGTGGTGTGTCTTGCAGAGCTTGGATAAAAGGTTGAATGTTATCAGGGTATTCCCCCGCACCATGTGTAGAGGTAACCAGTAACCAGGTACCGCTGTGTTCGATTTCATCGAGGTTAGGCTGGTTGTGTACCTGAGTTTCTAGCCCTTGCGCTTGCAAGAGATCGTTTAAGTGGTCACCCACGTATTCAGCGCCGCCAAGCGTACTCCCTGTGATAATGTGGATCATTGTTACTTCCTTTTGTCGTCGTTTAGCACGCTGTATTCAGCGCTAAACGCATTGAGAACAGATAGTGATAAAAACAAAAGGGAAGGCCAGATGACCCTCCCTTTAAACTTATTTGCCGATACAGAATGATGAAAAAATCCGGCCGAGCAGGTCATCAGAACTAAACTCACCGGTAATCTCATTGAGGTGTTGCTGTGCAATACGCAGCTCTTCAGCTAGGATCTCTCCTGCCATGTAGCCTTCAAGTTGGGTCTGGCCAATATCAAGGTGCTGAGCGGCTTTCTCTAACGCATCTAGATGACGGCGACGTGCCATAAAGCCCCCTTCGCTGTTACCAGCAAAGCCCATGCACTCTTTAAGGTGGGTGCGCAGCGCGTCAACACCTTGGCCTGTCTTGGCTGACAGGCGGATAAGTGTCGGGGCATTCACATGGCAGATACCGAGCTCTTCTTGGGTTTGATCGACTTTATTGCGGATCACGGTTATACCCATATTATCAGGAAGACGATCGGCAAAATCAGGCCAAATTTCTTTTGGATCGGTCGCGTCTGTTGTTGTGCCATCCACCATAAATAGCACGCGATCGGCTTGTTCTATCTCTTCCCAAGCGCGCTCGATACCGATTTTTTCTACCTCATCAGACGCATCGCGTAGGCCTGCTGTATCGATAATATGTAAAGGCATACCATCAATATGGATGTGCTCTCGCAGGACATCACGTGTGGTCCCTGCAATATCGGTCACGATAGCAGACTCTTTGCCTGAAAGGGCATTGAGTAGGCTGGATTTTCCGGCATTTGGACGACCTGCTATAACCACTTTCATCCCTTCACGCATGATTGCGCCTTGGTTGGCTTCATTGCGAACCGCGTCAAGGTTATTGATGATCTGCTGAAGGTCTCCCGCGACTTTGCCGTCAGCGAGAAAGTCGATCTCCTCTTCAGGAAAATCGATAGCGGCTTCAACGTAGATACGTAGATGAATAAGTGATTCCACCAGCGTGTTAATTCGCTTGGAGAATTGGCCTTGTAGAGACTGGAGAGCGGACTTTGCCGCTTCTTCCGAGCTTGCATCAATTAAGTCAGCAATCGCCTCAGCCTGGGTCAAATCCATTTTATCGTTGAGGAATGCACGCTCAGAGAACTCACCAGGTCGAGCTGGTCGCACGCCTTCAATTTCAAGGATGCGCTTAATAAGCATATCCATCACCACAGGGCCACCGTGACCTTGTAGTTCAAGAACGTCCTCACCGGTGAAGGAGTGTGGGTTAGGGAAGTAGAGTGCGATGCCTTGGTCAAGCTCTACGCCTTGTGCTGTCTTAAATGGTAGGTATTCGGCATAACGTGGCTTAAGTGCCTTGCCTGTTACTGCAAGGGCTACGTCATTGGCTTTCGGGCCGGATACACGAATGATACCAACACCACCGCGGCCTGTGGCGGTAGCTTGAGCAACGATAGTCTCTGTTGTCATAAGATGACCTTAAACACTTTGAGCCCAGTGGGCATAAATAGTAATGGGAAGAATTGTAATCAGCCTCAAACAAAAAGGCGACCTTTTGGCCGCCTTTCTTCGAGTTTCTTGAAGCTTAAAGGTTACTTAGAGTGTAGACCTTTTTTCTCAAGCGCTTTGTAGATAAGTGTTTGCTGGATCAAAGTAACGATGTTCGATACTAGCCAGTAAAGTACTAGACCTGATGGGAACCATAGGAAGAAGAAGGTAAACATCACCGGCATAAAGGTCATGATCTTCTGCTGCATTGGGTCTGTCACTGTTGTTGGGCTCATCTTCTGGATGATGAACATACTTGCACCCATTAGAAGAGGCAGGATGAAGTACGGGTCCATTGCGGCCAAATCTTGTAGCCATAGGAATTGCTCGTGACGTAGCTCAACCGACTCCATTAGCGCCCAGTATAGAGCGATGAAGATAGGCATCTGTAGGATAAGAGGCAGACAGCCACCCAGTGGGTTTACTTTCTCTTTCTTATACAGTTCCATCATCTCTTGGCTCATGCGTTGGCGATCATCGCCTAGACGCTCACGCATTGCTTGTAGCTTAGGCTGAAGCATGCGCATTTTTGCCATTGAGGTGTATTGCGCTTTTGTTAGTGGGTACATTGCACCACGAACAATGAACGTCAGACCTACGATAGCCAGACCCCAGTTACCCACGAAGCTTTGAATGAATGAAAGCAAAGTGTGTAGAGGTTTAGCAATGAACCATAGCCAGCCATAGTCAACTACAAGGTCTAGGTTTGGTGCAGTGTCAGCCATTTCGCTTTGTAGCTTAGGGCCTGCCCATAGTGTTGCTTTGAATTGAGCTTCGCCGCCATCTACGATTGCTTTGTTAGGCATGCGAACACCGATGTCACCAAGGTTACCAATCACGCGAGTGTAGAGGCTTGTACCTGGTTCATCGCGTGGGATCCACGCTGTCGCAAAGTAGTGTTGAATCATCGCAGCCCAACCCTGACCGTTTGGTAGGTTCAGAGATAGGTTACGGCTTTGCATATCGTCAAAGCTGTATTTTTTGTAGCGAGTATCTTCAGTTGAGTATGCACCACCAGCGTAAGTTGGCATCGTTAGGCTGCCACCAGAGTCTGTTACGTTCTGACGTAGGTGTGCGTACATACCCACGTTAGCTGTGCTACCAGAGTTGTTCACGATGTCGTAAGCCACATCAATTGCGTAGCTGCCGCGCTTAACAGTGAAAGTCTTAACGTATTCGATGCCGTCAGCTGTGTACGACATTGGAATCACAAGCTCGTCTTGACCGTCTGCAAGTGTAAAGCTATCTGCAGAAACAGAGTAAGTAGGGCGGTCAGTGCTGCTACGGTCAACGCCTTGTGGGCCAACTAGACCACTTTGTGCGATGAACTGATGACCTTGCTCATTCTGTAGTAGAACGAAACGCTCTTCTGAATCTAGCTCTGCAGCGTATTGGTTTAGATCAGCTGCAACGATATCACCGCCTACTGTATCGATTGACAGAGTCAATACGTCACTCGTCACAGTAATCGTTTTCGCTGAAGCTTGCTGCGAAGGCATAGGATCGAGATCGTCAGCAAAACCCGGGGCAGGCAATGTGCTGTTTGATTGTGTCTGCTGCGTCTGAGGCGCTGGATTCTTCTCTACATTCCATTGTTGGAAGAGTAGGAAAGAGACCAAAGCCAAAGCGATTAACAGAATATTACGTTGAGAATCCATCGTTGTTTAATCTCTGTCTTTGTTTTTGGGCGGAGGGACGGGGTCATACCCGCCATCATTCATTGGGTGGCATTTTAATAGACGTTGGCCAGATAACCAACAACCTTTTAAAAAACCGTGAGCTTTCAATGCTTCAATGGCATACATTGAGCAAGTAGGAGTGAAGCGACAACGCGGCCCAATCATAGGACTAATAATCCATCTATATAGATAGACTAGGGCGATTGCTAGCCACGCGAGGGGCGAGAAAGACGGCGCCATAACTTATCAAATAGCTTGAACATTTCTTCATTGCTTAGATCTTGGGCGCTTTTTTTGGCAATGACAACAAAATCTTTGTTAGGAAGTTTGTGCTGACGTAAACGGAAGCTTTCTCGCGCAATACGTTTAAAGCGGTTGCGAGCAGGCGCAGTCTTGATTTGCTTTTTAGGAACGGCGAGGCCAAGTCTTGGATGAGAAAGAGAGTTTTCTCGAGCAATGATAGTGAAATGAGGTGAGCCAGCTCGGTGAGCTTGCTTGAAGACATTTTGGTAATGCTCGGGAGTTAACAAGCGTAACTCCCGATGGAATGCGTACTTATTCAAAATAATCGCGAATTATTTTGAAAGGCGCGCACGGCCTTTTGCACGACGTGCATTAATTACTTTACGACCGTTCTTAGTCGCCATGCGTGCACGGAAACCGTGAGAACGCTTGCGCTTTAGAACTGAAGGTTGAAAAGTGCGTTTCATGATATATACCTTTACTGATCAGTTTTAGGTCAATGTTAACCCGGCGTGGGCGGCTATTGCTTTCTTCTATATATAAGAGGAAAGGTAGCGTTAAGTACCGACGCCTCTCAACAAAGAGGCGGAATTGTAATCACTGTCACATTTACTGTCAATCACAGATTCTGTGTCAGTGCATGAAATATCAACTTAGGCGTCAATTTTCATAGTGTGACAATTCCGGTCGGGCGATTATACGGAGACAAAATAAAATCTCAAGGATCTTTCGATCGAAGATGATCTTTAGCGTTAAGCTCCAACTTGGTTTAAAAACTTGCGCAAGCGAGGATCTTGTGGATTATCAAAAATATCCTGTGGAGAACCTTGCTCGACAATATGGCCCTCTGCCATGAAGATCACTCGGTCAGCAACTTCTTTGGCAAACTGCATTTCGTGGGTTACTACCAGCATAGTTTGGTGCTGAGTTGCCAACTTTTTCATTAGGTTAAGAACTTCGCCCACCCATTCAGGGTCGAGTGCGGATGTTGGCTCATCAAACAACAGTAGTTCAGGTTGTAGAGCCATTGCGCGGCCAATACCCACCCGTTGCTGCTGTCCACCAGACAGGGCTGCAGGGTAGCTATCCCCTTTGTCTCCCAGACCAATATCATCGAGAATTTGCTGCGCTCTTTCGTGGGCTTGGTCTTTTTTCCAGCCACGGACAGTGATTAACCCCTCAGCAATGTTCTGACGTGCCGTCATATGGGCAAACAGCGCATAGTTTTGGAATACAAAGCCAGTTTTGCGGCGCAATGCGAGCACTTCAGACTTGGTATGTTGCTGCGCATCGACTTCAATATCATCAATCGCGATTGATCCTTGGTCAGCTTGCTCTAGAAAGTTCACACAACGTAATAGGGTGGACTTTCCGGTACCACTAGAGCCAATAATCACGATGATTTCGCCTTGTTTGATATCAAAGCTCACACCTTTGAGTACTTCGGTATCACCGAATGACTTATGAATGTTATTTAGCTTAATCATCTTACATACGCCTTATTGAGTTTCTCTTCTGCCCAAATCTGTACGCGGGTCAGCACAATCACGACGACCCAGTAAATAAGTGCTACCGCGAGGAAAGCTTCAAAGAAGCGAAAGCTGGAAGCGGCTTCCATTTGTGCGCGCGCCATGATCTCTGCGACTCCGAGAGTAAAGGCGAGAGAGGTGGATTTGATCATATCGATGAAGTAGTTCATCAATGAAGGTAACGCGACACGTGTTGCCTGCGGCAAAATGATTCGGCGCATTGCTTGTGGGGTTGTCATTCCCACCGATAGGCTGGCTTCCATCTGACTGCGATCAATACCAATAATGGCAGCACGGATACTTTCTGCTTTATAAGCAGCAAAGTGCAACGTTAAACCAATCACTGATGCACTGAATGCATCAAGCCCAACTAAGAAAGGGAAGATCTGTGGTAGACCGTAATAAAGGAGGAACAGTTGGACCAGCAGAGGTGTACCACGAAAGAAGCTGATGTAAAGCTGACTGAGTTGGTTGAGTACAGGAATTTTAAAAACTCGAATATTGGCGATAACCACGGCCAAAATCAGTGAAAAGACCAACCCCCATACCGCCATCTCCATCGTTGTACCTAAGTACTTAAGAAGAATCGGCATCAGTTCGAGCATGTAGTTAAAATCAAAACCCATGACTTTCCCTTAATAAATAAAAAAGGTGGAATCCTAGAATCCCACCTGGACAAACATTCAAATTATAGATTAGTGATTACTCACTATGGATGCGCTTACTGAGTGATATCGCCACCAAACCATTTTTCAGAAATTTTAGCTAGCGTACCATCTTCACGCATAGCAGAAAGCGCTTGATTCACTTCATCACGCAGTTCTGCACCACGCTCATTGTCAACAAATGGCCAGCCATTTTCAATCGTTTCAAACGGTTGACCTGCTAACTGTAGCGGAAGACCGGTTTTTTTGATCAGTTCAAGAGCCGATAGGCGATCCATGACAAACGCGTCGGCACGGCCAAGCGCCACATCATGCTCGATACCTGTATCGTAGGTTTTGATGTTGATCTTGTTGTCGGTGTCACGTTCACGCAGCAATTGCTCAAAGTTCGAGCCTAGGTTGACCGCCACGGTTTTACCTGCAAGGTCTTCAATGCCTTTGATGCTGTCATTGCCTTTACGTACTGTAATTTGCGCGCCATCCACAACATAAGGGTCTGCAAAAAGGTATTTGGCTTTGCGTGCGTCAGTCATGGTGATTTGGTTTGAGATCGTATCAATACGACCGGTTTCAAGAAGCCCGAATAAACCAGAGAAGTTCGCAGTCACATACTCAACGTTGTAATCGTTGCGACGACCGATTTCATCCCATAGATCAACTTCAAAACCTTGCAGTTGGTCTTGCTTAACAAACGTAAATGGGAAATAGCGTCCTGACATGCCGACTTTAACGTCCGTAGCGGCCTGTACCGTTGCTGCTGATAGTGCAATAGCAGCAATGGCTGCCTTCATCCAGTTTTTCATAATACAACTCCTTAATTATGTAGAGGGAGATACTACGTTTTCTTATTACGTTTGAATAAATAACTTTGTGGCATAACCTATGTTGCATTGTAATAAGTTGAGATGAGTCGCAAAACACACCTTTGATCCACGTAATTCACAGAGTTATCACCAAAGTGCGGATCTGGGGAAAAGTGGCCGAATGTGGATCATATTGTGAGTAATCTGGGTGATCGATGTGATGATCTCAGCTTTTTCGGCAAAATATCTGTGAATAACTTCGATCTTATTCACTGATCGGCCGATCATTTGCTGGCGATCTTAGTTATCAACAGGTAAAATTGCGGGTCTTTCCAAGTTTATCTATCTATTGAGTGGGGTCACCGTGTCATCTTCGCTTTGGTTGCAAGTTATGCAGCAGCTCCAAGAGGAGTTACCTGCTACAGAATTTAGCATGTGGGTTCGCCCTCTACAGGCTGAATTAAACGACAACACGTTGACGCTTTTTGCGCCAAACCGTTTCGTTCTTGACTGGGTTCGCGACAAGTACCTCAATAATATCAATCGTCTGCTGCAACAGTTTTGTGGCAATGACGTACCGAATCTTCGCTTTGAGGTCGGCAGTCGCCGAGTTCAAGCACCAAAACCGGCGCCAACGCGCACACCTGCAGACGTTGCTGCTGAGTCTTCAGCACCTGCGCAGTTGCAGGCACGTAAACCTGTACACAAAACTTGGGATGATGATGTACAGGCGATCGCCGATATTAATCACCGCTCAAATGTAAACCCGAAGCATCGTTTTAAGAACTTTGTTGAGGGTAAGTCAAACCAACTTGGTTTAGCTGCGGCGCGTCAGGTATCAGATAACCCAGGTGCTGCCTATAACCCTCTATTCTTATATGGTGGAACGGGCCTTGGTAAGACTCACCTATTGCATGCGGTAGGTAACGCGATTGTTGATAACAAGCCAAACGCGAAAGTGGTGTACATGCACTCTGAGCGTTTCGTTCAAGACATGGTTAAAGCACTGCAAAACAACGCGATTGAAGAGTTCAAACGCTACTACCGTAGTGTTGATGCGCTGCTTATCGATGACATCCAATTCTTTGCAAACAAAGAGCGCTCGCAAGAAGAGTTCTTTCATACCTTCAATGCGTTACTTGAAGGCAATCAGCAGATCATCTTGACATCTGATCGCTATCCAAAAGAGATCAGTGGGGTAGAGGATCGTCTTAAGTCTCGCTTTGGTTGGGGCCTAACCGTCGCGATCGAACCACCAGAGCTTGAGACTCGCGTAGCGATCTTGATGAAAAAGGCAGAAGACCACCAGATCCACCTTGCCGATGAAGTGGCGTTCTTTATTGCCAAACGACTTCGCTCCAATGTTCGTGAGCTTGAAGGTGCATTGAACCGTGTTATCGCCAACGCTAACTTTACTGGGCGACCAATTACGATTGATTTCGTTCGTGAGGCATTGCGTGACTTGTTAGCTCTGCAAGAGAAGCTCGTGACTATTGATAATATTCAAAAGACAGTGGCCGAGTACTACAAGATTAAGGTTGCGGATCTGCTGTCTAAACGACGCTCTCGCTCAGTCGCGCGTCCACGTCAATTGGCGATGGCACTCGCTAAAGAGCTGACAAACCATAGCTTACCGGAAATTGGTGATGCATTTGGTGGTCGTGACCATACGACGGTGCTACACGCGTGTCGCAAGATAGAACAATTGCGCGAAGAGAGCCACGACATTAAAGAAGACTACTCTAACCTAATCCGTACACTATCGTCATAAAGCGGTTCGGGTTAAGCTAGACAAAACCTTGTTCAAATAAACGATTAGAGCAAACAATGAAATTTACTATTGCACGTGAACACCTACTTAAACCGCTTCAGCAAGTGTCTGGTGCGTTGGGTGGTCGTCCGACCTTACCTATTTTGGGCAACCTTCTGATCAAAGTAGAGAACAACACGCTTTCTATGACCGCGACAGACCTTGAGGTCGAGCTAGTCAGTAAAGTTGCGCTTGAAGGTGATTGTGAAGCGGGCAGCATTACTGTTCCGTCACGTAAGTTTCTCGATATCTGTCGCAGCCTACCTGATTCTGCACAAATCACGTTTGTTCTCGAAGCTGAGCGTGTTCAGGTGCGTTCTGGTCGCAGCCGCTTCTCATTAGCCACACTCCCTGCGAATGATTTCCCTAATATTGAAGATTGGCAAAGCGAAGAGGCCATCAGCTTAACTCAGGCTGAATTGAAGGCTCTGATAGACAAAACTCAGTTCTCAATGGCTAACCAAGATGTACGTTATTATCTCAATGGTATGCTGTTTGAGATTGATGGCACGACACTGCGCAGTGTTGCAACAGATGGCCACCGTATGGCGGTCTCGCAAACAGAACTGACAGCATCGGCAGAGAAGCAGCAGATCATCTTGCCACGTAAGGGTGTGCAAGAGTTGGTGAAATTGCTCGATGCTCCAGAGCAGTTGGTTGAACTGCAAATTGGCAGCTCAAATCTGCGCGCAGAGGTAAACAACTTCATCTTTACTTCCAAACTGGTGGACGGTCGCTTCCCTGATTACCGCCGCGTAATGCCACAAAGCACCGATAAAACACTGGAAGCAAGCTGTGATGAGCTGCGCCAAGCGTTCTCACGTGCCGCTATCCTGTCGAATGAAAAATTCCGTGGTGTGCGTGTCAACTTAGATGGTGGTGAGATGCGTATCACTGCGAATAACCCTGAACAAGAAGAAGCAGAAGAGTTGCTTGATGTTCAGTTTGAGGGTGATGCGATTGAAATCGGCTTCAATGTTAACTACGTACTCGATGTATTGAACACGTTGCGTTGCGACACGGTTCGCTTATCCATGTCGAGCGCCAATGCGAGTGCGCTACTAGAGAATGCAGACGACGACAGCGCAATGTATGTTGTGATGCCAATTCGACTCTAGAATGCCTCTCTCTCGGCTGATTATTCAGCAATTCCGTAATATTAAAGCCTGTGACATCACCCCGTCACCAGGCTTTAATTTTCTTGTCGGAGCTAATGGCAGCGGCAAGACCAGTGTCCTAGAAGCAATCTATTTGCTTGGGCACGGCCGTTCTTTTAAAAGTACGTTAACCGGTCGTGTGATTCAAAATGAGCAGCCAGAGCTGTTCGTTCATGGCCGTGTTAAAGAGCATTCTTTGACACAAGACCAATTTGAGCTACCTGTTGGCATAAATAAGCAGCGCGATGGCTCAACAGAGGTTAAAATAGGCGGTCAGTCTGGACAAAAGTTGGCGCAGCTTGCCAAGATATTACCGCTGCAATTAATTCACCCAGAAGGGTTTGAATTGCTCACTGATGGGCCTAAGTTTCGCCGCGCGTTCATTGATTGGGGCGTGTTTCACACCGAGGCAGGGTTCCATGAAGCTTGGGGGCGGTTTAAGCGCCTTAACAAGCAGCGCAATGCGTTGCTCAAAGATGCCAAAAGCTATCGCGAGCTGAGTTATTGGGATAAGCAGCTAGCAGAGCTGGCTGAAAAAATCAGTTCGTGGCGTGAAGCGTATGTGGCGCAGATGACCACAGTGGCACAGGAGATGTGCCAAGCATTTTTGCCAGAATTTGATATTCAATTGAAGTATTATAGGGGCTGGGAAAAGGATACCCCTTATGACCAGCTTCTAGAACGAAATTTCGAGCGAGATCAGTCACTCGGGTACACTTTTAGTGGCCCAAATAAGGCTGATCTGCGCATTAAAGTGAACGGCACTCCGGTTGAGGATGTGCTGTCACGCGGTCAACTAAAATTAATGGTATGCGCGCTACGCGTTGCTCAAGGTCAGCATTTGACACAAGTAACGGATAAGCCGTGTATCTATTTGATTGATGACTTTGCATCTGAATTAGATAGCCAACGTCGTAAGCGTCTTGCTGACTGCTTAAAGGCGACGGGGGCTCAAGTTTTTGTAAGCTCAATTACCGAGGAGCAGATCGCTGATATGCGAGATGACACTGGTAGGCTGTTCCATGTGGAACAGGGCAATATTGAGCAAGGATAAATAGAGAGTAACTCATGTCTGAAAATTACGATTCATCGAGTATTAAAGTACTGAAGGGTCTGGATGCGGTACGTAAGCGTCCGGGTATGTACATCGGCGATACAGACGATGGTACAGGTCTGCACCACATGGTATTTGAGGTGGTGGATAACTCAATTGATGAAGCGTTGGCAGGTCACTGTAAAGACATCATTGTGACTATTCATGAGGATAACTCGGTTTCAGTACGCGATGACGGTCGTGGTATCCCAACAGAATTGCACCCAGAAGAGAAAGTCTCTGCGGCGGAAGTTATTATGACGGTACTTCACGCGGGCGGTAAGTTCGATGACAACTCATACAAGGTTTCGGGCGGTCTGCACGGTGTTGGTGTTTCGGTAGTAAACGCACTGTCTAAGCAAGTTACACTAACGATTCATCGTGGTGGTCAAATTCATACTCAAACTTATCACCATGGTGAGCCGCAAGCGCCACTAGGCGTGATTGGCGATACTGATAAAACCGGTACAGAAATCCGTTTCTGGCCAAGTGAAGAGACATTCTCAAACACTGAATTCCATTACGATATCCTAGCTAAGCGTCTACGCGAGCTTTCTTTCCTAAACTCTGGCGTATCGATTAAGCTACGCGACGAGCGCGAAGAAGATAAAGGTGACCACTTCATGTATGAGGGTGGTATCCAAGCGTTCGTAGAGCACTTGAACACCAACAAGACGCCAATCATCGAGAAAGTATTCCACTTCAACTCAGAGCGTGAAGATGGCATTGCAGTAGAAGTGGCAATGCAGTGGAACGATGGCTACCAAGAAAATATTTACTGTTTCACTAACAACATTCCGCAGCGTGATGGTGGTACTCACCTTGCTGGTTTCCGTGCGGCCCTAACTCGTACCCTGAACTCGTTCATGGACAAAGAAGGCTTCTCGAAGAAAGCAAAAACAGCAACATCAGGTGATGATGCGCGTGAAGGTTTGACTGCCGTTATCTCAGTTAAGGTTCCTGATCCTAAATTCTCAAGCCAGACCAAAGACAAGCTAGTTTCATCTGAGGTGAAATCAGCGGTTGAATCTGCAATGGGTGAGAAGCTATCAGAGTTCTTGATTGAGCACCCTGCAGAAGCGAAAACAGTATGTACTAAGATTATCGATGCAGCGCGTGCACGTGATGCAGCGCGTAAAGCGCGTGAGATGACTCGTCGTAAAGGCGCACTAGACCTCGCTGGTCTGCCAGGCAAACTTGCTGACTGTCAGGAAAAAGACCCTGCACTGTCTGAACTCTACATAGTGGAGGGTGACTCGGCAGGCGGCTCCGCAAAACAAGGCCGTAACCGTAAGAATCAAGCGATTCTTCCTCTGAAAGGTAAAATCCTAAACGTTGAGAAAGCGCGTTTCGATAAGATGCTCTCTTCACAAGAGGTTGCAACCCTAATTACAGCTCTTGGCTGTGGTATCGGTCGTGACGAGTACAACCCAGACAAGCTACGCTACCACAACATCATCATCATGACCGATGCCGATGTCGATGGTTCGCACATTCGTACGCTACTATTGACCTTCTTCTACCGTCAAATGCCAGAGCTTATTGAGCGTGGCTACGTGTACATCGCTCAGCCGCCGCTTTACAAAGTGAAGAAAGGTAAGCAAGAGCAGTATATCAAAGACGAAGATGCAATGAACCAATACCAGGTTGCACTTGCGCTAGATAACGCATCTCTGCACGTGAACGCTGAAGCACCAGCATTAGCCGGTGAAGCTCTTGAGTCTTTGGTTAAGCAATACAACAAAGGCATGAAGCTGGTGGAGCGCATGAGCCGTCGCTACCCACAACCGTTAGTGCATGAGCTTGTTTACACGCCGCGTTTAACAGCAGAGCAGTGTCACGATACCGCTGAAGTTGAAGCTTGGACTAAGACATTAGTTGAGCAGCTAAACGCCAAAGAAGTGGGTGCAAGCCAGTACAGCTTTGAGGTTGAGCAGCATGCAGAGCTTGGTCTAAATCTACCTAAGATCATCGTTCGTACTCATGGCGTTGTTCATGAGCATGTACTTTCAGTAGACTTTATCAACTCTAAAGAATACAGCAAGCTGGCTGAGCTTTCTGAAGCGCTAAATGGTTTGATCGAAGAGGGTGCTTACATCAAGCGTGGTGAGCGTACTCTAGCAGTAAACAGCTTCGTTGAAGCCCTAAACTGGCTAATTAAAGAGTCTCGTCGTGGTCTAAGCCTACAGCGCTACAAAGGTCTAGGTGAGATGAACCCAGATCAGCTTTGGGAAACGACAATGGATCCAGAAACGCGTCGTATGATGCAGGTAACGATTGAAGATGCGGTGGGTGCTGACCAACTGTTCACGACTCTTATGGGTGACCAAGTTGAGCCACGTCGTAACTTTATTGAAGAAAATGCATTGAAAGTAGCGAACCTAGACGTCTAGATTCTCGCTCTCAATCACGACTCAAGTTAAAACACCGCCCTTAAAAACGGCGGTGTTTTTTAGTTTTTAATCTACATAAAATCATGCAGTTATAAATTATTTGTATTTATTCTCTTGAAAGCGTTTTGACTCGTCCCTATATCTGTTTATGAAGAGGTGGACGAACTTGCTAGAGACTAGAAGTTTTCCCTCTTTAAAGTGCCAACGAACTATTGCTCACGAGAGGATAGGGAAGTGGCAAACAATTTAAACTTGATCCGTAAGCATGTCCCAGAGTCGTCCGAGGTGAGACCAAGAGGAGTGCCGAGAGATCTCTTAGCGAGCAAAATGATCAGCCACAGTTTTGATCATCAGTATTAACGCTAAGACTATTGCTTACTAAAAGGATAGCATTATGAGAACTGTAGATTTCACTCCACTTTACCGCAACGCAATTGGCTTCGATCGTCTATTCAATATGATGGAAGCAAACTCAGCGAAAAATACTTCAGGCGGTTACCCTCCATACAACATCGAGCAAAAAGATGAAAACCACTACCGCATTACTATGGCAGTAGCAGGCTTCGCCGATGACCAAATCGATCTGACACAGAAAGAAAATATGTTGATCGTAAAAGGTGAGCGTAAAGCAGATGAGGGTAAGAACTACGTTTATCAAGGTATTGCAGAGCGCGACTTTGAGCGTAAGTTCCAACTAGCAGATTATGTCAAGGTGGTTGGTGCGACGATGGAAAACGGCTTGTTGCACGTTGATCTAGAGCGCGAGATCCCTGAAGCGATGAAACCTCGCAAGATTGCTATTAACGGCAATAACTTGCTAGAAGGTTAATCATCAAACCTCGATTTTAAGAAAGGTGTCCATTGGGCACCTTTTTTTGTGCATGCTGACCAGTAAAGCGTTGTTAGCTTGGAATAAGTGACGCCTGTAACTTTCTCATTTTGTTGTCGTTTGCTGGTATACACGTATACTTATCAGCATAAATTTTCGGCAGTTTTTGCAAAAAAGGGAGAGGGGAAATGGGTCAGTTTTCCATTTTGGGCTTCATCGCGCTCGGTGGTGCTTTTGGTGCTTGTTCAAGATATTTAGTTTCTGAGTTGTGTGTACAGCTTTTTGGTCGTGGTTTCCCTTATGGCACATTGACCGTCAATGTCATCGGTTCGTTTGCGATGGGCTGCCTGATCGCTGCCTTTGAGAATGAACTTCTCGCTACTGAGCCATGGCGTCAAATTATTGGGTTAGGCTTCTTAGGGGCACTGACTACGTTCTCTACTTTTTCTATGGACAATGTGCTGCTGATGCAGCAAGGCGCTTTCTTTAAGATGGGTCTTAATGTGCTGCTCAATGTATTTCTAAGTATTTCAGCGGCCTGGATTGGCTTTCAAATTTTGATAAAGAGCTAACAATATTGAGTGATCCGATTGGTTTGTCGCCAACATTTTTCTATAATCGAACCACTCACAGCAACATAGTGAGCTGATACTTGTCGGAGTGCCTTAAGGCTGAGACCGTTCATTCGGGATCCGTTGAACCTGATCTGGTTAATACCAGCGAAGGGAACAAGAGAAAGCGTTCAACTATTCTATATGAACCTTTATTAAGCTCGGAAGAACCGCTCAACCTCTTTCGACGCCTCTTGTCGCATCTATCCGCCAAGCATTTTTATCCCAATTATAGTTATAAAGGAAAAATGCTATGTCGAATCGCAAACAAGCGAGACTGGAAGCCAAACAGTTTATTGATACCTTATCTGTCCAACCATACCCAAATTCAAGCAAGGTATATGTTGAGGGCTCACGCCCCGATATCCGTGTCCCAATGCGCGAAATAGCGCTTGCAGATACTCTCGTAGGTGGCACTAAAGAGCAGCCTATTTATGAGCCCAATGAGGCGATTCGCGTCTATGATACTTCTGGTGTTTACACCGACCCTGAGCATACTATCGACCTCTATAGTGGCTTACCAAAGCTACGCGAAACGTGGATCGAAGAGCGTCTTGATACAGAGTTACTCGATGATGTGAGCTCTGTGTACACCAAGCAGCGTCTAGAAGATGATACTTTAGATGAACTGCGCTACGGCAATTTGCCGCGTATTCGCCGCGCGAAAGCGGGACAACGTGTCACGCAGTTGCACTATGCGCGCAAAGGTATTGTAACGCCAGAAATGGAATACATCGCGATTCGTGAGAACATGGGGCGCGCAAAATATCGCGATCAAGTGCTGACTCAGCAGCATCCTGGTCAGCATTTTGGTGCGAACCTTCCACAAGACATTACCCCTGAGTTCGTTCGCCAAGAAGTTGCAGAAGGCCGCGCGATTATCCCTTCCAATATAAACCACCCAGAGTCAGAGCCGATGATCATCGGTCGCAACTTCCTCGTCAAAGTGAACGCCAACATCGGAAACTCTTCAGTTTCTTCATCTATTGAAGAGGAAGTTGAGAAGCTAGTGTGGTCGACACGTTGGGGGGGAGATACAGTAATGGACCTTTCAACGGGACGAAACATTCATGAAACGCGTGAATGGATACTGCGTAATAGCCCAGTGCCGATTGGTACTGTGCCTATGTATCAAGCGCTCGAGAAAGTAAATGGTGTTGCTGAGAACCTTAATTGGGAAGTGATGCGTGACACGCTGATTGAGCAAGCAGAGCAGGGGGTAGATTACTTTACCATTCATGCCGGCCTGCTACTGCGTTATGTGCCTATGACTGCAAAGCGTGTGACGGGCATTGTATCTCGCGGTGGCTCTATCATTGCTAAATGGTGTCTGGCTCACCACCAAGAGAGCTTCCTTTATACCCAGTTCCGCGAGATCTGTGAGATTTGTGCCAAGTACGATGTTGCGTTGTCGTTGGGAGATGGGTTGCGTCCGGGTTCGATTGCTGATGCTAATGATGAAGCGCAGTTTGCTGAGCTACGCACCCTTGGTGAACTGACTAAAGTGGCTTGGGAGTATGACGTTCAGGTCATTATCGAAGGCCCAGGTCACGTGCCAATGCATATGATCAAAGAGAACATGGATGAACAGCTTAAACACTGTCATGAAGCGCCATTTTACACGTTAGGTCCGCTGACTACCGATATCGCTCCCGGCTACGACCACATTACCTCAGGGATTGGTGCGGCCATGATTGGTTGGTATGGCTGCGCGATGCTGTGTTATGTCACACCGAAAGAGCACTTAGGCTTACCGAATAAAGATGATGTTAAGACAGGCCTTATTACTTATAAGCTCGCTGCTCACGCCGCCGATCTCGCAAAAGGCCACCCTGGCGCTCAGGTACGTGACAATGCGCTGTCAAAAGCTCGCTTTGAGTTCCGTTGGGAAGATCAGTTTAATCTGTCTCTTGACCCTGATACGGCTCGCTGTTTCCATGACGAAACGTTACCCCAAGAGTCGGGTAAGGTGGCACACTTCTGTTCGATGTGTGGGCCAAAGTTCTGCTCAATGAAGATCTCTCAAGAGGTACGCGAATACGCAAAAGACACAGAGCAAGTCGCTGCTGACCAAGCGATTGAGATAAAGATGCTCGATAACCCGCTTGAAGGTATGCGTCAAAAATCCCAAGAATTTCTAGAGACTGGCTCTGAACTTTATCATCCAGCGGCAACGTTAGAGGACTAAATAATGCAACTGCTCGTACCGCGTCAGCAGATTGAATTAACGGAATCGCTACAGCAGTGTTTATCGGTCGCAAAGCAGCACGGCTTTGCGATTGATGCCATTGAATTGGGCATAAGCCCAACGCCTTGCTTCCAGATTCAAACCGATACAAAAACGCTAACCCTTAAGCACAACCTACAGCACCCACAAGACAGTGGGTGTGAAGTTGACTTGGAATTTGCCTATCAAACCACGCTCTGCATAACCGATGCTGCTCTACTTGAGCGTACTGAAAATCGTATCTTACTCTCAGTCATCGATGAAGGGAGCTTGATGGATGTCTGGCAACATCAAGGTGAGACTCGGGTAATACGTTACTCCGATCGCTCTAACCGCGACTCAAGCGATCACTTCACGTGGGTCGTCACACTGCTGGCTTTAGATTTTCCGCTCGAAGATGCTCTTACGTTTGCGCGTGCACAGATGAATGTTTCACGTGAAACATGGGCGCACGATTTTCGTGATTTCCCAACCCCCGTTCTCGAAGAGTCTAGGTTAGGTGTTCGTGTTGGGTGGGCGGCAAATGCTGAGCAAACCCAGTTTCCAGCTATGGATAAAGAAGCAATAGGGCTATATCCAGTTGTCGATAGCGCTGACTGGATTGAGCGCCTATTGGAGATGGGAGTCAAAACAACGCAGTTAAGAATCAAAGATGCGAGCACTCCGGATCTAGAGCAGCAGATCCAACGAAGCATTGAAGTTGGACGTCAATACGACGCTCAGGTGTTTATTAATGATTATTGGCAGTTAGCGATTAAGCATGGTGCGTATGGTGTGCATCTTGGGCAAGAGGATATTGAAGAGTCGAATCTTAGCCAACTCGCTAAGGCGGGTATTTGCCTAGGATTATCGACGCATGGTTATTATGAGCTGCTGCGTATTGTTCAGATTAACCCTAGCTATATCGCGTTAGGCCATATCTTTCCAACGACAACCAAGCAGATGCCTTCCAAACCACAGGGCTTAGTACGTTTGGCTCATTATCAGAAATTGATTGATTCGATACCCTATGCGCAAGACCAGTTAGGTTATCCAACGGTAGCGATCGGCGGTATCGACTTGAGCAATGCTCAACAGGTCTGGGAGTGTGGTGTTTCGAGCCTCGCGGTTGTCAGAGCAATCACGCTTGCTGATGAGCCACTGCAAGTGAAAAAAGCGTTTGATGCACTAATGCAGTCCGAAAATCGTGACGGTGATAAGCATGAGCGCAAGGTATTCACCGATGCTGTCTGATAAAGAGTTTATCCGTTACCAACGTCAGATTGCGCTGCCAAACATTGGAGAAGCAGGGCAGAACAAGCTACGAAGCAGCCATGTACTTATTGTTGGTTGTGGGGGCTTAGGCTCAGCAGCTGCGCTCTATTTGGCCGCCGCTGGTGTCGGCCGTGTCGTACTTGTTGATGATGACGCTGTAGATTCGAGCAATCTACAGCGTCAGGTTGTCTATCGTGAAGAACAAGTCGGACACGGTAAAGCTGATGCGATGGCTCATCAGTTGCGTTTGCTTAATGCCAGTTGTCAGATTCGCACAATCAACAAACGCCTAGATGAAGCGCAGCTAAGCCTTGAAGTCATGCTTGCGGACACGGTACTCGATTGCACGGATAACATCGAATCGAGGCAGCTGATTAACCGAGTCTGCTTCAATCAATCTACTGCACTCATCTTTGCATCGGCTATTGGGTGGCAAGGTCAGTTTTGTATGTTTGATTTTAAGCATCACAAAGACCAAGGCTGCTATCGCTGTATCTACCCATTTGATGAACTGCCTCAGGCTGGGAAATGCTCAGACAGTGGGGTAGTCGGTCCAGTGGTTGGCACGATGGGCAACTATCAAGCGCTAGCGGCGATCCAATATTTGGCGCTGCAATCGCTAGTGTTAAAGACAAATACACTTCACCTGTTTGATGGCCTCAGCTTAACTTGGCAAGCCCTATCTACTTCAGTGGATAGCACCTGCCATGTATGTAGCGATCGCGGCAGTCAGTCAGAGAATCCAAATCAATAGTTACTTCTAAAAATGATGAATACGATAACCATAATGATTAACGACCAAGCCCATCAAGTAGAAGCGAAGTCGAGCTTAGAAGACATAATTACTCAGTTCTCGCTGCCAAGTATGGGCTGCGTCTTTTCGATCAATAACCATGTAATTTCACGTGATAAATGGCCGTCGACTCACCTCAATGAGGGTGACGCCATTTCACTATTTCAAGCGATTGCTGGGGGATAAACCATGCTTACGATTGCCGATAAAACCTTTTCATCTCGCCTGTTTACCGGAACAGGCAAGTTCGCTAATAGCCAATTAATGGCTCAAGCTATTAAAGAGTCTGCAAGTGAACTTGCGACCATGGCGCTAAAACGTGTTGATGTTAACGATACACAAGACGATATTCTTAAGCCGTTGGTGGAGTGTGGCGTTAACTTACTGCCGAATACTTCGGGTGCGAAGAATGCCAAAGATGCTATCTTCGCTGCTCATTTGGCACGTGAAGCGCTCGGCACAAATTGGCTCAAGTTAGAAATTCATCCCGACCCTAAATATCTAATGCCAGACCCAATCGAGACACTTGCCGCCGCTGAGCAGTTGGTGCGTGATGGCTTTGTTGTACTCCCGTATTGTCACGCCGACCCTGTCTTGTGCAAGCGACTTGAAGAAGTGGGCTGCGCTGCGGTAATGCCACTTGGTGCGCCTATCGGTTCGAACAAGGGCATTGCTTCGCATGACTTTCTCGAGATAATAATCGACCAAGCCAATGTACCAGTGGTCGTGGATGCAGGGATAGGGGCACCGTCTCACGCAGCACGTGCAATGGAGATGGGTGCAGATGCGGTGTTAGTCAACACGGCGATTGCCGCATCCTCGAATCCAGTCGCGATGGCTCGTGCGTTTAAACAAGCGGTTGAGGCTGGGCGCAGTGCTTATGAAGCTGGACTAGCAGGGCAAGTATCACATGCGGTTGCATCAAGCCCTCTGACATCATTCCTTGATGAATTGTAATCGATAAGGACACGGCATGAGCTTTTTACAGCGCTTTAATCAACTCGACTGGGATGACATTTCGTTATCAATAATGAGCAAAACAGCAGCGGATGTCAAAAGGGCATTGGGTAAATCCAAGCGTGACCTTGAGGACTTCAAAGCGTTGATTTCCCCCGCTGCAGAACCTTATCTGGAGCAGATGGCTCAGCAGTCATACGCACTAACTCGCAAGCGTTTTGGCAATACGATGTCGTTGTATATTCCATTGTATCTATCAAACCTTTGCGCTAATGCCTGTACATATTGCGGTTTCTCTATGGAGAATCGAATCAAAAGGCGTACGCTTAACCAGCAGGAAATTGAAGCCGAGTTAGCTGCTATTAAAAAGATGAAGTTTGATAGTGTGTTGTTAGTGACGGGTGAGCATGAAACCAAAGTCGGCATGAACTATTTCAGGCAGATGGTCCCAGTTATCAAGCAGCAGTTTAACTATCTCGCTATGGAAGTTCAGCCACTTGAACAAGAGCAATACGCTGAGCTAAAAACACTCGGCCTAGATGCGGTGATGGTGTACCAAGAAACGTATCACCCTTCAACGTACGCTCAGCATCATCTACGTGGTAAGAAGCAAGACTTCAATTACCGCTTAGAAACGCCCGACCGTTTAGCACAGGCAGGTATCGATAAGATCGGTATTGGTGCGTTGATTGGGCTAGAAGAGTGGCGTACTGACTGCTTCTATGTTGCAGCACACTTAGACTATCTAGAAAGAACCTATTGGCAGACGCGATATTCGATCTCCTTTCCACGGTTACGCCCATGTGAAGGTGGATTGCAGCCAAAGTCGGTAATGAATGACAAACAATTAGTGCAATTGATTTGTGCTTACCGTCTGCTTAATCCAGAGGTTGAATTATCACTTTCAACTCGAGAGTCTCAGGCGTTTCGCGATGCAGTGTTGCCCTTGGGTATCACGACTATGTCGGCAGCGTCCAAGACACAACCTGGCGGTTATGCTATGGATGATATTGAACTTGAGCAGTTTGAAATCAGTGATGAGCGCAGTGCAGAGCAGGTAGAGCACGCGATTGAAGCGAAGGGTTTTGCCCCAGTGTGGCGTGATTGGCATTCAGCCTATTCTGGATAGTAGTAACAACAACTTGCTATTAATCATGTAGTGTTTCACGTGAAACACTACATGAGCTTGGAAACACAAACATAATAAAAAGCGCCTCGAAGTTATCCTCGAGGCGCTTTTTCTATATTGGGTATCGGTTATTCGTCGTTACGATTTACTATGGTGTAGCGGCTGAGTCGCTTGCTGCAACCATTCGCGTACGTCTCCTTCAACCAGTGAATTGAGATCTTCCCACACTTTAGTATGGTATTGGTTGAGCCATGCAAGCTCAGGCTTAGTCAGCAGATTGACGTCGATGTTACGTACATCAATTGGACAGCGTGTTAGTGACTCAAACGTTAGCACTGGGAAGTCACCTTGTGTTGGCTGCTCTACAACCAACTCAAGGTTCTCTATGCGAATACCAAAGGCATCTGCACGGTAGTAGCCAGGTTCATTCGACAACACCATACCTTTGTCTAATGCTACGTCAATTTGTCGTTTGGAAATGCTTTGTGGCCCTTCATGCACACTCAAGAAGTGGCCGACTCCATGGCCTGTACCGTGGTCATAATCAAACCCTTCCGCCCAAAGATGTTGGCGAGCGAGAGTATCAAGCTGATAGCCACGAGTGCCAGCAGGGAATCTTGCGCGTGCGATACCGATATGGCCCTTTAGTGCGAGAGTAAACTGACGCTTCATCTCCTCACTTGGCGTACCAATCGCAATCGTACGAGTGATGTCAGTTGTGCCGTCGAGGTACTGACCACCTGAGTCGACTAAGTAGAGTGAGTCCATTGTTAGTTGACCTGGCTGTGGCTGGTTCTCATGGTTGTAGTGGCACATAGCGGCATTACCGCCTGCTGCTGAAATGGTATCAAAGCTCAAGTCAATCAGAGTAGGATCAAGACGACGGAATGCCTCCAACTGATCAGCGAGTTGCGCTTCATCGAACAGATTGCCTTGCGCAACATTGTTGTCTAACCACGATAGGAACTTCACCATCGCGACACCATCACGAACGTGACAGGCTTTCATTCCAGCAATTTCAACCTCGTTCTTAAGTGCCTTAGTCAGCAAGCAAGGATCAGCTTGCGCAATTACCTTAGCGCCACAATTTTGCAGAACTAACTTAATCCATGCATTTGAAGTTGCAGGGTCTACAATCACAGCTTGGTCAGTGAGAAGCTCAAGTCTAGCTTGGAGTTGTTCTGGTGCGAATACATCAACGCTTTTGCCTACGTGCTGGCCAAAATCGCTCGGCAGTCTTGCTGGATCAATAAAAAACTCTACCTGACCTGTTTTGTGCAATATCGCGTGAGAGAGCAGCACTGGTAAGCGTGACACATCGAGACCACGAATGTTCAGCAACCAAGCAATAGAGTCAAGCGCGGTAATCACGGCAGCATCAGCATCTGCTTTTTCAACAATCTTTGCGATGTTGCTGCGCTTTGTGGCGCTATCGACACCAACGGATTGGCTTGGCATTAGACGTACATCAGACAGCAGCGGTGCAGGGCGATCGCTCCAAAGTAGGTCGATTGGGTTGCTATCAATCAATACCACCTGGTGTTTTTTGCTCAGTTTCGCTTGTGCTGTCTCAAGCCAATTGGCGTTATGCATACGTGGGTCGATCGCAATGCGGCCTTGCGCTGGTACATTGTCAATGATCCAATCAAGCGCAGGCTCTTCGATAAGGTGGCGATACTCAAATACGTCTTGTGGGACTTGCTTAGTAACTTGCACAGTGTAGCGGCCATCAACAAAAATGGCGGCTTTCTCTTGGGCAATCACTGCGGCACCAGCCGAGCCAGTAAAACCGGTTAGCCAGTGCAGGCGCTCGTTGTGAGCGGGAATGTATTCGCCCAGATATTCATCTTCATGAGGAAGGATAAAGGCGTCAAATTGTTGTGCAGTGAGCCAGTCTCTTAGCTCGCTAACTTTTTGCTGTGTTTGTTGATCCATGAGGACGTATTCCTTTGTTGTTATTGAGCTCGCATGCCTAGGGTGATACGAGTGTCTATACCTTCTTTTTATCTCAGATGGGCGGTTTTTTCTACGATAATCTGCTTAAGCCAGTCTATTGCTGGGTCAGATTCTCTCTCTTTACTCCAAAACAAAGTGTATGCCATGGGTGGGAAGTCCATCGGTAATGGCAGTAGCTTGAGCCCAAGTTGGTGACTGACCATTTTGGTAAAATGGGCCGGTGCAGTGAACACGAGGTCGGAATAGGTACAAAGACTGGCGGCACTATTAAAATCAGGGACGGTTATGGCGATATCTCGTTCTAGGCCTTGGTCAGCCAATCGATAGTCGAGTAACCAGCGGTCGTTACCATCACAACGCACTTGAACATGTCGCGAAGCTAAATAGGTTTCTAGATTCCAATCTTGCTTGAGCACTGGGTGATCGTGGCGTACAACACACATCTGTTCGTCGCGATAAATCTCTTGTTCGGCAATACCATGAGGCGCGAGCATCGTGAGGCGTGCGTCTCTGATATCAATATCTTTGCCTGTGATGCCCATATCCAATTCGCCATCGAGAATTCGCTTAAAGGTATTTCTATCCCAAGTATGGGTTGAGAAGTTGATGTTCGGTGCATGGTTAAAGACTTCGGGCATGAAGTAGGGAAGCACGAGTGGGTAAACACTTTCCACCGCGGCAATCTGAAATCGGTGTTGGCTGGTTTGTGGCAGAAAGATCTCAGGTTCGGTGATCTGTTCGAGCTGGTGAACCATTTGACGAATCTTCGGTTGCAGCTTTAGTGCTCGTGGAGTGGGGCTTAAGCCTTGCGGGGTTCGGTTAAAAAGTGGGTCATCGAACTGCTCTCTCAGCTTAGCGAGGTTTTTACTCACCGCAGACTGGCTTAGGTAGAGGCGCTGTGCTGCACGAGTGACGTTTAGCTCTTCAAACAATACATCGAGCTGAACCAATAAATTGAGATCGATACGGTTGAGTTTGTTCATACGCTTTATATCTCTATGGAATAATAGTTATGACTAATTACCACTTCTAGTCATACCTATGATTCTATACGATGCTCACCAAATTACACTATTCAAGGTGAGCCCCCTATGTCATCCCAATCTGCTTCTAAGTCGATGTTTATCGTATTAGCTTTGCTGGTCCTATTTAGCCCACTCGGCATTGATATTTATTTGCCTGCCTTGCCAGAGATTGGCGCAGAGTTTCACGTGGAACCAGAGCTCGTAAAAGATACGATTACTTGGTTTATGATTGCGATGGGCGTAGGCCAGCTGTTTGCAGGACCACTCGCCGATAGCGTAGGCCGTAAACAAGTCGCGTTGCTTGGTGCTGCTGTATATGGAGTGTCATCGGTGTTAGCGTGGTTCAGTAGTAGTATTGAGTGGCTACTGGCGGCACGTATCCTTCAAGGCGTTGGTGCGTGTGCGACCTCGGTTGCTGCTTTTGCCTCCGTGCGCGACATCTATGGCGCAAAAAACAGTGGCAAGATGATCAGCTACCTCAATGGCATTATCTGTTTTATTCCAGCTATGGCGCCAATTTTAGGCGCGTGGTTAACTCAATGGTTTGGTTGGCGCGCTAACTTCGCCACAATGGCCGTGTTTGCTGTGGTTGTTGGTGGTATCGTGATGCTGTTGATGCCAAGCTCCAATCAACCGAAACAAGCGGTGAAGTTGGTTAACGTTCAGCACTATAAAGATGTATTGGGTAATAGCCATTTCTTGTTCCATGCCACCCTGTGTCTGATTGCGATGGGAGTGATCTTAGGTTATGTAACCGCAGCGCCGAATCTATTGATGGGACAACTTGGTTTATCAATGTCTGAGTTTACCTTTTGGTTTACTATTAATGCGGTTATTAATATTGCCGCTTGCTTTATTGGACCTAAGTTTCTGCAATCCCTAGGCGCTTACCGAACATTGATTCTAGGTATTAGCCTGCTGTTGTTCGCAGCGGTATTAATGGGCTATGGCGCAAGCTCTACACAACCGATCGCGTTTATGCTGCCTGTGTTTATTGCTTCAACCGGGTTTGCGTTGATTCTTGGCGCAGCGGCTGGACAAGCTTTAGCGCCGTTTGGCGATAAGGCGGGAACCGCATCGGCGCTGCTTGGCCTATTTCAAATGACAGGCGCAGGTATGTTGGTTACATTGACTCAAGGCTGGTTTGGCCAGTCGAGCCATCATATGGTGTTTTTAATGCTACTAAGTGCACCTGGGCTGATTATTCTCCTGACAGAGCAAGGTAAACGCTGGCACACAAAACTTGCTTAACTGCGATCAAACATGACGTTCAGTGCTTTGTTTTTGCGCACTTTGTGGGTATATTTGTACGCCTTAAATTCTTTTCAACTACCCACTCAGGTCGGCCTTAGGCTTTGCTTGTAAAATACGTTCTAATAAAATACTGAGTTTGGGTTCAGACAGTGGAAAACTATCATGTCGTTAACGACTTATGAAATGGCAAAAGTACTCGAGCAATTAGAGTCGAGCCCAGAGAAGGTGATGTTCGGTAAGCTACTTAGTGAGCTGGGCAACCAAAGCGCGGAGCGTATTCGAAGCGCAGCCAAACAAGTGCCAATCGAGAATCTACGCGATATGGTTTTCCATTTTCAAGCAGTGATCGAATCACGTAAGTCAGAGCAAGTGGATATCTTAGCCAAGCAATTGGCAGAGCAAGGTATCAGTGCAGAAGAGCTACGCGAGTTCCTTGCTAAAAAATAATCTGTAGCCAACTACGGATTTACATTGCGATTGATGGGGTTTTGCAAAGAGATCAGTGTCTCTGTTGATTGCACTTCATCAATCGCTTGCAGTTTATCGATCAAAACAAACTGCAGCTCCTCAATCGACTTACACATCAACTTAACGAAGATATTGTACGCCCCCGTTGTGTAGTAGGCTTCCACCACCTCATCTAGCGCATTCAGCTTCTCTAGCGCCGAGTGATAATCACGCGCAGCATTGAGATTAATACCAATAAAACAGCACACGTCATAACCCAGTTTTTTGGTGTTAACGATAACTTCTGTGCCTTGAATGATATCTGCGGCTTTCATCTTCTCGATACGTACATGAATGGTTGCTGGACTGACATCAAACTCTTTAGCCATTTCAGCATAAGGCGTACGTGCGTCTTCCATCAGGGTTTTTAGGATTGCACGGTCAAGGTCATCCAGTTTGGTTGTCTGCATATCGGTAGACTCTATTGCTATTGGTGAAAAGTGCTGTTCATCTTAGAGCATCCCAGTAAAATTGGGTACACTCTCATTGTGACTATTTCAAATTCTCTGGAGCTTACCTTGCATCTACAGCTTATCTGTGAAGATACCTCTCAATCGACTCATTTTGATCAACTGGTTGCTCGTTGGGGGCTCCATCATGACGGCAATAGTGAGTTTGCGTTGGTATTGTCACAGGGCCGCTTAGAGCTACGTAAATTGGATGAGCCAAAGCTCGGTGCCATCTTTGTCGATTTTGTCTCCGGCGCTGTCGCACACCGTCGTAAGTTTGGTGGTGGTAAAGGGCAATCAATCGCCAAAGCAGTAGGTTTGAACAAAGGGGTTACGCCAACGGTGTTGGATGGTACAGCAGGGCTAGGGCGTGATTCATTTGTCTTTGCCTCATTAGGCTGTCGCGTGCAAATGGTAGAGCGTCACCCAGTCGTTGCTGCACTGTTAGATGATGGCCTCTCACGCGCGATGCAAGACCAAGAAATCGGCCCATGGGTGAGCGAGCGAATGTCTTTAATCCATGCTTCAAGCCACGATGCGTTAGATGAACTGGCCTCACGCGAGGGTTTTGTTCAGCCAGATGTGGTGTACCTTGATCCTATGTATCCGCACCCAGAAAATAAGAAAAAATCAGCACTAGTAAAAAAAGAGATGCGAGTATTCCAGTCACTTGTTGGGGCTGATCATGATGCTGATGGTTTGTGGCAGCCAGCGATGAATCTAGCGGCCAAGCGTGTCGTGGTAAAAAGACCAGACTACGCACCATATCTTGCCGAGCAAACTCCATCAATGAAGATTGAAACCAAGAAGAATCGCTTTGATGTTTATGTCAAAGCAGCAATGGACAGTACGAACTAATTCACCGCTTGCACCGAGCGATAATTCGAGTTATACCTAACTAAGAATCATTATTATTTATAGTTAGGTTGAGCGAGATGACAAAACGTTTGTGCAAACTGAATCGACGTGACATTCAAGAGCATCTTGGGGATATCCACCGCTTGGTGGCCGAGCCTAAGTTTGTATGTCGTTCATGCGCTCGCAGTGCTGACGATCAATCTCGCCTATGTAAGCCTGCCGCCATTCCTCCTATCTCATGTCAAAACCGCGCACAGAAAGCAGAGCAAAGCCAGTGTGGTTTGCTCCAAGAGGCGCTCTCTTCTTCGGTGAGTCAAACTGAGATAGAAACAGAAGACGTGAGCAGACCGGTTGCGCTTCAAAAGAGCACAGAATCCGGTGCAGATAATCAAGACAGCAAAGCGTCGTTGAAAAAAGCCAAGAAAGCCCTCAAGAAGCAAAAAAAGCATCTCAAGGCGATGAAGAAAGTATTGAAAAAGCAGCGTAAGCTAGCCAAGAAGCACCTCAAACTGCAGCGTAAAATCGAACAAGTGTCGATTCCAAGCTTAAGTGAAGACGCTTCTTGTCCTCCTCTACACTAGTTGTGGCGGTCAGTCTTTAATTGGCACCACAAGCACATCAACCGGCGTACAGTTGATTAACTGTCGAGTAGATGAAAGCAGCTTACTCCAGAAGTCTTGGTGGTGACCACAGACCACAAGGTCGATATCCATCTCTTCTACCGAATCACACAGTTCACTGCTGAGATCGCCCGCACCTACGAGTGTGTTTGATATCGTATAATCGGTCTCTTCACATAGTTCGTTCAGCTGGCGCAACGAACCCGCCGCAGCCTGATCTTGCGTTTGTGCAAGATTGATATCCACCAGCCCAGTATAAAGTTCAGCGTAATTCACATCGATGTGTGCCAGTGACACTTTTGCTCCAAGCGGCTGGGCGAGAGAGACGGCTTTATCGATCAATAATCGGCTGTCTGGCGTGAGGTCGACAGCGACTAGAATATGTTGATAACTCATAACAACACCTCCTTGAATATCGTTTAGTTAACTTCAGCTTAGCACTAACCCCTATGGGGGAATGTTGCGGTGATCTCATATCCACTTCTTTGGTACAAAGTGTTATCTTTGTGCTCAATGGTATGCCGATAAGTCAAAAACAAGTCACGTTATTGCGTGTGTTGCGGGCGTACAATAGCGGATATTAGAATAAAGGTACTAGGAGTTCCAATGTTAGCGAAAGAGATGGTCGAACAGCTCAACGAGCAAATTAATCTGGAATTTTTCTCATCCAATCTATACTTACAAATGAGTGCTTGGTGTGAAGATAAGGGGTTTGAAGGAGCGGCTGAATTCTTACGTGCTCATGCTGTAGAAGAGATGGAGCACATGCAGCGTCTATTTACGTATGTAAGTGAGACGGGTGCGATGCCGATTCTGGGTGCGATTGAAGCACCAAAGCACCAATTTAATAGCTTGGGAGATGTGTTCCGAGAAACTTATGAGCACGAGCAGATGATTACGCAAAAAATCAACAAATTGGCTCACGTGGCGTTCTCGTCTCAAGACTATTCTACCTTTAACTTCTTGCAGTGGTACGTCGCAGAACAGCACGAGGAAGAGAAGCTATTTAAGGGGATTTTAGACAAGCTGGATCTGGTTGGTGAAGATGGTAAAGCGTTGTTCTTCATTGATAAGGATCTAGCGGCAATGGCAAAAGAAGGTTCATCTTCGATTATGGATACGCCTGCGGAGTAAGATCTCATCCTGCTAGCCCTGCGCTAAGGAACAGTCTGATCGTCTCTGCTTGCCCATGACAAGATGTAGGGAGGAGAGATGATCAGCAGCGATGTAATTCTATTTTCATTAATGGTAGTGAGTATGGTCAATTTGGCCCGGTATCTCACTGCACTGCGATCCCTAATATACATAATGCGCGAAGCCCACCCACTGTTGTATCAACAGGTCGATGGTGGCGGATTCTTTACAACGCATGGTAACTATACGAAACAGGTAAGACTGTTCCACTACCTGCGAACCAGAGAGTACCTACAACACCATGACAATACGTTCATCGATAAGTGTGTTCGTGTCAGGGGGTTATTTGTATTGAGTATGTCGCTACTTGCTGTAACGGTGTTGGCTGTGTTTATTCTGTGATCTAAATCTACAGTTGGCACTCATAGGCTTTGCCGTTAAAATAGCCACCAATCATGGAGGATGTGCATTTGCGCATCCTTTTTTATTTTCAGAAGTGGGTAAAGAGTAATGAGTAAGCACGTCGATGTGGTGATTATTGGTGCGGGCGCAGCAGGATTAATGTGTGCGGCTGAAGCTGGTAAGCGAGGGCGTCGTGTACTCGTTGTTGATCATGCTAAGAAACCTGGGCGTAAGATTCTGATTTCTGGTGGCGGTCGTTGTAACTTCACTAACTATGATGTCACTGCTCAAAACTACCTTTGCAATAACTCTCACTTCGTAAAATCAGCGCTCTCGCAATACACCAACTGGGATTTTATCTCCATGGTGAGCAAGCATGGTATTGAGTTTGAAGAGCGCGATCATGGTCAGCTGTTCTGTGTTGGCGATCATACTGCCAAAGATATCGTCAAGATGCTGCTGGCTGAGTGTGATATGCCGAACGTATCCTTTCAGTACCAAGCCGACGTCCATTCCATTGAGCAGCAAGAGCAAGGCTTTGCTTTAACTGTGAACACACAGGCTTTCACGTGTGACTCGTTAGTGGTTGCGACAGGTGGTTTATCAATGCCTAAATTAGGCGCTACGCCATTTGGCTATAAGATTGCAGAGCAATTTGGCTTATCTGTGATGCCTACGACCGCAGGGCTTGTGCCATTCACGCTACACAAAGAAGATAAGCAAGCGCTCGATGAGCTTTCTGGCATTGCGATTCCAAGTGAAATTACCGCGCAAGACGGCACTATGTTTACAGAGGCGCTGCTATTTACGCACCGTGGTTTGTCTGGCCCGTCTGTTTTACAAATTTCTTCGTTCTGGAAGGCCGGTCAGTCGGTTAGCATTAACCTAGTTCCGAATGACGATATCGCAACACTGCTTGAGAATTCTCGCGAGAAACACCCGAATCAAAGCCTAAAGAATACCCTGGCCAAGGTGCTACCAAAGCGCCTCGTAGAAGTGTTGATTGCTCGTCGAGAGTTAGATGACAAGCCACTCAAGCAATACAACGCGAAGCAGTTTGAACAAATTGTACACCTGCTAGAGAACTGGACTATTTTGCCAAACGGCACTGAAGGCTACCGCACGGCAGAAGTGACGCTTGGCGGCGTAGATACGGATCAGCTTTCATCTAAAACCATGGAGTGTAAATCAATAAAAGGTCTCTACTTCATTGGTGAAGTGATGGATGTCACCGGTTGGTTGGGAGGCTATAACTTCCAATGGTGCTGGAGCTCGGGTTTTGTTGCCGGGCAGTGGGTATAACTCGCCACAATAACGCAAAGTCACAGCAACCCACCAAACGCTACAACGCTTGGTGGGTTGATTTTATTCAGCAATCAGTTTGCTCGCATCCTCAACCGAGAGTGGTTTTCCTAGGAAGTAGCCTTGGCCACTATCGCAGCCATTATTCTTGAGGTGCTTTAGCTGCTCAGGGTGTTCAATGCCTTCAGCAATAACCTCTAACGATAGGGTTTGTGCCATGGCAATGATCGCATTCACAATTGAGTTGCTCTCGTTATCATCGGGCACATCGTTAATAAATGAGCGATCAATTTTGAGTTTATTCAGTGGCAAGCCTTTGAGGTATGAGAGTGATGAGAAGCCAGTGCCAAAATCATCAAGTGCAACCGTTACCCCGAGCTTTTGCAACAGTTGTAAGTCATGAATCGCTTGGTCTTTATTCTCAATCAGAAATCCCTCGGTAATTTCGATTTCTATCCGGCTTGCTGGGCAACCCGTGTTGAGCAAGATTTGTGTTAGCTTGTCGATGAAGTTGCGCTGCCTTAGCTGCACCGCGGAAACGTTGACCGCAATCTTGCCAAATTTACGTCCTTCATCCAGCCACAGCTTAGCTTGCTGACAGGCTCTAGTTAACACCCAGTAACCGATGGGTTGAATGAGCCCAGTACGCTCAGCAATAGGGATAAACTGCGCGGGTGAAACAAAGCCCAATTCAGGATGGTTCCAACGGAGCAGGGCTTCAAAGCCTTTTAGGGAGTGATCAGATAGTGAATATTGTGGCTGATAAACAAGGTGGAACTGATCGTGCTCCAGTGCATTATACAGTGCCGACTGCATTCGCACGTGAGATAGGGCAACATCGGTCAGCTCGGGCGTATAAAACGCATAACCATTGCGTCCATTGTTCTTGGCGAGATACATCGCAGTATCCGCATTTTTGAGCAGAGATTCTGCATCCAGTCCATCATTTGGATACATTGCAATGCCGATACTGGTAGAGATACGCAGTGACTCATTAGGCAGCAGGTCGAAGTTTTGACTGAATAGGCTGAATATACGTTCGACGATTGCGGTTGCCTCAACGGCAGAGACGATGTCAGTGATTAATATCACGAACTCATCACCCCCAATACGCGCAATATGGTCTTGACGACCAAGCTGTGTGCGTAAGCGTCGAGCCAGTTCTGTCAGTATTTGGTCTCCACTTTGGTGGCCAAATGAATCATTAATGTGTTTGAAGTGGTCGATATCGAGAAACAGCGTGGCGAACATCTGTTTTGCCGTACGAGCGTGAATGATCTGCTCATTCATCGTATTGAGCAGTGTTGCTCGGTTGGGCAGCTCAGTTAGGTGGTCGAAAAATGCCAGCTTCTCTAGTTTCTCTTCATGCGCTTTTTGCACTGAGACATCTTCAAACACACAAATGAAGTTCATCAACTGATGATCGTTATCGAAGACTTTGGTGATTGTCGTCAGCTGTGGGTATAGAGAGCCATCTTTGCGGCGGTTGATAAACTCGCCTTTCCATTGATGCTCATTGTCTAGGTTGTCCCACATCGCCCGATAAAAGTCGGTTTTATGCAGGCCTGATTGGAGCATTCTCGGGTTGCGACCAATGACCTCACTTAACTCAAATCCGGTGATCTGTGAAAAGGCAGGATTGACGTCCATGATGTTGCCTCGCACATCGGTGATCATCATGCCTTCATTCGAGTTGTGAAAGATTTTTGCTGCGAGGGCGAGTTGGTTTTCTACTTGCTTACGACGAGTCACATTTCGTGTCATGCCCGATACACCAATAATATTGCCATCTTCGTCTACAACGGGTGACTTAATCGTCTCTAGCCAGATCTCTTGGCCATCACTATTTGCTCGAGCACACTCTTCAACGATGTGCTGCTTGCCCGTCGTGAGTGCAATATTGTCGGTAATGAGAAATTTGTCCGCTAGGTCGCGATCAAAAATTTCATAGTCCGTTTTACCGATAATTGACGAGAGGTTTTTTTGCCACGCTTTTTCCACGGCAGCATTACATTGCACATAGACCCCGTTAAGGTCTTTAATCCAGGCATGGTCATCAAGGCCGTTCCAAAACTGCTTAAGGCTCGCTTGAAGCATTGCTGGCTTATTATTGGACATGTGGTGCTTCAATCCTTTGTTATTTTGCACTCTATGATGCATTCGGCGCTTGCTACACAGGGTGCTTTTGATACAGCAAATCAATCAAGGCGCAATCATACGCCTATCATTGGATATGATCGAGTTGGGATGCAATTATATTGAAGGCTACTCTCATCCCTGTTCAGTGATACTTTGACGTGCTTTAAACTTAAGTTGTTGAATCACCAATCCGGTGATGATCAATACCAGGCCCATGAGTGTGCTCGGGTGTATTTCTTCACCGATGATGGTGGAAAGTAGAATAAGAGAGATAAAGGGTGAGGCAAAGATCAGGTTACTGATACGAGCCGTATTATTAGTTAACTTCAAGGCAGATAACCACAGCACAAATGTAATGCCCATCTCAAACAAACCGACATAGCTGACAGCCAACCAACCTTTGTGACTGACGTTTGCAAAGCCAATACCTTCATACACCATCAAGGCAACGGCAAAAGGAATAGCGACGAAGAAGCCAAGCAACACACCTACGATGGGGTCTGCTTTGTTTTTTGTATTCAGGATCCAGTAGCCCGCCCAAAGCAGAGTAGAGAGCAGGGCAAGACCAACACCAAGAGGGCTCTCAAAATCAAGGGCTAATAGATCCCCTTGAGTCGCAATCACAATCACACCGAAGTAGCTCAACCCACAGGCAACCCAGTCTTGTTTACGGATTTTTTGACCAAGGAACATCGCCGCCATCAATGTGAGCGTGATTGCCCAGCTGTAGTTTATCGCTTGTGCCTGTGATGCTGGCAGCAAGTCATAAGCCTTAAATAGAATTAGGTAGTAAGCAAGCGGGTTAATTAAACCGAGCAGAAGGTAGTACCAAGGGTTCGCTACGAAGGTTGGCACGATCTGCTGGAGTGTGCCTTTGAGCGCGCAGACGATAAACAGTGCAAGTGCGGAAACCATACTGGCGATAGTGAGCATTTGGATCGGAGAAAACTCAGCCAGAGTCAGTTTGAAAGCGGTGGCGACCGTTGACCAAAGTAAAACAGCAGATAAGCCAAATAACAGCGCACGGCGCTCGTTCATGATGCATTCCATTAAAGCTAGGAGAAAGGGAGCTTAGTTTATAGTCACTCTGTTATGAGTCAAAACTGGACATTTATCCAGTATAAAAATACCATTATTGAAGGTTAACTCGCTGATAAAAGGAAAGTGCCCATGCAGTGGCTACTGGATCATCAAACCACACTATTGGCTCTCGCAGGAGGCAGCTTGGTCAGTGCTGCAGTGGCGAGCTGGTGGATGAAAAACAAAATGCAGACTCAATGTCAGCTTCTTGAGCAAGAGCTAGCGCTTAAAAGCCAGCTGTTCAATGCGGAAACCCAGCAGCTTAAACAGAGCTTAGCCTCGAGTCAGCAAGAGTTAGATGAGCTAGATATTGAGCGTGATAAAGCAGCGCATGAGCTCAAACAGACCCACGGCAAAATGATGGCGATGTTAGAAAAGCTACGCCACTTTGATGCACTGCGCCAAGAGCGAGAGCAGTATGCGCGTGACCTCGATAGCATGCGTGAGCATAAATCAGAGCTTGAGGCGAGCTTGCGAGAGCAGGAAGCGCGTCATCAGCAAGAGAGCAAGGCTAACCAAGAGAAGGTGCAACTGTTAGAGCAGGCAGAAGAGCGGCTAAAGCAACAGTTTGAACAGCTGGCAAATCAGGTGTTTGAGAGCAAAACCGCCAAGGTCGATCAGCAAAATAAAATCAGCCTAGAGGGTTTACTGTTACCCCTTAAAGAGCAACTCGAAGGCTTTAAGAAACAGGTAAATGATAGCTTTACTGTAGAAGCCAAAGAGCGCCACACTCTAATTCACGAGCTGCACAAGTTGCAACAGCTCAATGCGCGAATGACGCAAGAGGCGGTGAACCTGACCAATGCCTTGAAGGGGGATAACAAACAACAAGGCAACTGGGGTGAGGTGGTGTTAGCGCGAGTACTAGCGGAATCTGGCCTGCGCGAGGGGCACGAATACACGACGCAAACCAGTTACAAAAACGAGTCCGGTAAGCGTTATCAGCCAGATGTCATCGTTAACCTGCCACAAAGAAAGCAGGTGATTATCGATGCAAAAATGACGCTTGTAGCGTATGAGCGCTACTTTAATGCGCAAGATGATGCTGAGCGAAATAGTGCATTAAGTGAGCACTTGCTATCGGTTAGAGGTCATATAAAAGGACTTGGCCAGAAAGATTACCATCAACTACAGGGCATTGAGAGCCTCGATTATGTGTTGATGTTTATTCCGGTCGAGCCGGCTTTCCAAGTGGCGATTGAAGCAGACCCAAGCCTTGTGAGTGATGCATTCGATAACAACATTTTGTTGGTGAGCCCAACCACGTTACTTGTCGCGCTGCGTACCATTGACAATTTATGGCGCAATGACCGGCAGAACCAAAATGCCAAATTGATCGCCGAGCGAGCGGGCAAGCTTTATGACAAGCTGCGCCTGTTTGTCGATGATATGGAAGGGCTTGGTGGCGCATTAGATAAAGCCAATCAACAATACCAAGGCGCAATGAATAAGCTTGCCACAGGGCGTGGAAATGCGATTCGTCAGGCTGAAAGCTTTAAACAGTTAGGGGTTGAAATCAAAAGACCGATCTCTCCGGCGCTAGCTGAGCTGTCGCACAATGATCCAGATACACAAATGCAACAAGCAGAAAGACAACCGATAGAGGATAAAGTAAACTAGTCCGCTGCAGCATTTGGGAGGCGTGACATACGCTTAAGTTCTTCCCCACGAGGTTCGCTGCACCAAGAGGAAAGATAATGACGGACACCAGTGTAAACACGCAACTAGAGCAAGATAATCAAAGCACCACTCACTTTGGCTTCACAACAGTCGCTAAAGAAGAGAAAGTGCAGAAAGTAGCGCAAGTCTTCCACTCTGTGGCAGCAAAATATGACCTAATGAATGACCTGATGTCAGGTGGTATTCACCGCATCTGGAAGCGCTTTACCATTGATTGCAGTGGTGCCCGCCCAGGTCAGCGCATTCTTGACCTTGGTGGTGGTACTGGTGACTTAACCGCAAAATTCTCTCGCATTGTGGGTGAGAAGGGCCATGTAATCTTAGCGGATATCAACAACTCCATGCTCAATGTGGGTCGCGATAAGTTGCGTGATTCCGGCATTGTCGGCAATGTCCACTACGTACAGGCAAATGCTGAAGAGCTGCCATTCCCTGATAACTATTTTGATGCGATCACCATCAGTTTCTGTCTGCGTAACGTAACAGACAAAGACAAAGCATTACGCTCTATGTACCGAGTGCTAAAGCCAGGTGGTCGCTTACTGGTTCTTGAGTTCTCAAAACCTATTTTAGATCCGCTTTCAAAAATCTATGACGCGTACTCATTCCACCTGCTACCAAAAATGGGTGAGCTGGTAGCGAATGACGCTGAGAGCTACCGCTACCTAGCAGAATCCATTCGCATGCACCCAGATCAAGATACGCTGCAAGGCATGATGGAAGAAGCCGGTTTTGAGCAAACCAACTACTACAACCTAACGGGTGGTATTGTTGCGCTGCACCGAGGCTACAAGTTTTAGGGAGTCACTATGCCATTGATGCCTTTGGTCACTGCTGGAATCGAAACAGCGCTGAATCTGTGTATTAAAGAGAGCGATGAAGCCCAGCAACGCCTTACTCGCCTGAAAGGTAAGGTGATTCGAGTTCACCTGAAAGAGCTCAATCATGCTTTGACGTTTGTATTTAGTCAGCAGATAGATGTGCTAGCGGCTTACGAAGGTGAGCCAGATTGTGATCTCTCTTTATCCCTTGCAGTATTGCCAGAACTGAAAGACCAATCGAATATTACACGCTTGATCAAACAAGATAAGCTTGAGTTAGAGGGCGATATTCAACTCGCTCAATCTTTAGCCAAGCTGCTTGATGAGGTGAAGCCGAACCTCGAAGAGTGGCTGTCCAAAGCGACCGGTGATGCCTTTGCACATACCGCTGTGTATAGTGCGAAGCAGGTTGGGCAGTTTGTGCAGCAGCGCGCGCAGCGTCATCAACAACACATCGCAGAAGTGCTGACAGAAGAGTGGCGTATTGCGCCACCACCGCTTGAAGTGGCGCATTTTTGTGATCAGGTAGATGATGTAAAAAGCCAAGCGGCGCGCATTGAAGCGCGTCTGAATGCTTTACTGGAGTCGCTATGAGCCCGTCAGAGCTAAAGCGTCTCTATCGAATCATTCAAGTCCATCTAGAGTATGGGCTAGATGACCTATTGCCGAATGAGCAGTCAAACTTTAGTGCTGATGTTTCCCAGCGCTTCAAAGCCCCGCGCTTGTTACGCAAATCTCTCTTTTGGATGAAGAATCGCCACACTGACCGTGAGTTGGGTGAGCGTCTGCGCGAAGCACTGCAAGAGCTTGGCCCGGTATGGATCAAGTTCGGCCAGATGATGTCGACGCGTCGCGACTTGCTTCCTCCGCATATCGCTGATCCTTTAGCTGAGCTACAAGACAACGTTGCTCCTTTTGACGGGCGTTTAGCGCGTGAGCAAATGGAGCAAGCACTGGGCGGTAAACTTGAGCAGTGGTTTGTTGGCTTTGATGAGGTGCCGCTTGCGTCTGCCTCTATCGCGCAAGTTCATACGGCCAAGTTGAAAGACAGTGGCCGAGAGGTGGTGCTCAAGGTTATTCGCCCAGACATTCGCTCGGTGATTGATGCTGATCTCAAGCTGATGTATCGCATGGCGCGCTTGGTTGCAAAAATGCTGCCAGAAGCGCGTCGGCTAAAGCCGGTTGAAGTCGTTCGTGAATACGAAAAAACGCTACTTGATGAGCTTGATTTACGTCGTGAAGCGGCGAATGCTATTCAACTGCGTCGTAACTTTGAAGGCAGCGAAGAGCTGTATGTGCCGGAGGTGATCACCGATTTTAGCAATCAAACGGTGATGGTATCAGAGCGTATTTACGGCTATCAGGTCTCAGACATTGAAGGCTTAAAAGCCAACGGCACCAACATGAAGCTGCTGGCTGAGCGTGGAGTGAGTGTCTTCTTTACTCAGGTGTTTCGCGATAGCTTCTTCCATGCCGACATGCATCCAGGTAACGTGTTCGTTGAGAAGGCTCATCCAGAGAACCCGCAATGGATTGGCTTAGACTGCGGTATTGTTGGCACATTGAATAGTGACGATAAGCGTTATCTTGCTGAAAACTTCTTAGCCTTCTTTAATCGCGATTATCGCCGTGTGGCAGAGCTGCATGTCGAGTCGGGCTGGGTTCCACGTGAAACTAACGTTGATGAGTTTGAGTTTGCTATTCGCATAGTGTGTGAGCCGATTTTTGCTAAGCCGTTGTGTGAAATCTCGTTTGGTCATGTACTGCTTAATCTGTTCAACACAGCACGTCGTTTTAATATGGAAGTTCAGCCGCAGCTGGTCTTACTGCAAAAAACACTACTTTATGTTGAAGGATTAGGTCGACAGCTTTATCCGCAACTAGACTTATGGGATACGGCCAAGCCGTTTCTTGAAGAGTGGATGATGAATCAGGTGGGGCCAAAAGCGGTTGTGAACGCGGTGAAAGATCGCGCACCATTTTGGGCTGAAAAATTGCCTGAACTACCAGAACTGCTGTACGATAGTTTGAAGCAAGGTAAGTCGATGAACGTGAGAATGGAAAAGCTCTATCAAGGGTATCGAGATTCCAAACGTAATCAAGCGACTGGACAATTTTTGTTTGGTATCGGTGCCACACTTATGGTGTGTTCAGCGATACTTATGAATCACCATCAGTATGATGATCTCTCACTGGTTGGTGCGGCAGGTGGATGTGTGGCTTGGCTGTTTAGCTGGCGAGCATACCGTCGTTAATTGAGACTTTTCTTAATAATAACCCGAGGAATAGAGAATGGGTGGTATTAGTGTTTGGCAACTTCTTATTATTGCCGTAATCGTTGTTCTACTGTTTGGCACGAAAAAGCTTCGTAACATCGGTGGTGATCTAGGTAGCGCTGTAAAAGGCTTCAAGAACGCGATGAGTGATGAGGAAGCAGCAAAGAAAGACGCTGACTTCGAACAGAAGAACATCGAGCAGCAGAAGACAGAAGCTTCTGCTGAAACGAAGAAAGACAAAGAGCAGGCTTAATCCGTGTTTGATATCGGTTTTTGGGAACTGGTATTAATCTCTGTAGTGGGGCTGGTGGTGCTTGGACCAGAACGCCTTCCCCATGCGATTCGCAGTGTGTCTCGATTTATCTCCGGCGCGAAAGCAATGGCGAATAATGTCAAAGATGAACTGTCTCATGAGCTCAAGGTTCAAGAACTGCAAGAGAACCTAAAGAAAGCTGAGCAAATGGGAATGCAAGACCTCTCTCCAGAGTTAAAGTCTTCCATCGATGAGCTAAAGCAAGCAGCGCAAGACGTGCAGCGACCATACGCGGCCTCGTCAGATAAAGTGCCTGCTGAGCCGACTCAAGCAGAAACGGTTGATACTCAGCCTAAAACATCAGTGAGTGAGCCTCCGGCGACAGAATCACTGAATGTTAAGCAGTCAGACTCTAAAGCTGATTAGTATAAAGAGCTGCATTTTTGCAGCTCTTTTTGCCTTTATGAACCCCATGACTTGTGCGTCGCAAGGCACATGTTAATGGTCACTCCCAAGAGGATGATTATGTCTTCTGTTGAGCAAACCCAGCCTTTGATAGCGCACCTATTAGAGTTGCGCGATCGACTACTGCGTGCCATTGCTGCCGTATTGGTGATCTTTATTGGCTTGATTTACTTTTCAAACGAAATCTATGAATTTGTTTCAGCGCCACTGGTAGAGCGTCTACCAGAAGGGGCAACGATGATCGCAACCGATGTTGCTTCACCGTTCTTTACACCACTCAAACTGACTTTGATCAGCGCGGTGTTTGTGGCAGTACCGTTTATTTTGTATCAGGTTTGGGCCTTTGTAGCGCCGGGTTTGTACAAACATGAACGTAAGCTGATTATGCCGCTGATGTTCTCTAGCTCGCTGCTCTTTTACTGTGGTGTGGCTTTTGCGTATTTTGTCGTGTTTCCGTTGGTCTTTGGCTTCTTTACCGCCATTTCATTAGGCGGGGTGGAGTTTGCCACCGATATTTCGAGCTACCTAGACTTTGTATTGGCGCTATTTATGGCGTTTGGTATAGCTTTTGAAGTGCCGGTTGCCATTATTCTATTGTGCTGGACTGGAGCGACCGATCCAAAAACTCTATCAGAGAAGCGTCCATATATCATTGTGGGGGCTTTTATCGTGGGCATGATGCTCACACCACCCGATATGATCTCACAAACACTGCTCGCGATACCGATGTGTTTGCTGTTTGAGGTTGGTCTGTTCTTTGCTCGGTTCTACACTCGTAAAGAAGTACCTGAAGCGGAAGAGCAAGAATAATAAGTGCTCATTTCAACGAAAAAGACCAAGCTAAATCCGCTTGGTCTTTTTGTTTTTGCGCGTTATTTTTTATTACGTTTTCAGAGCTTAAACAGCTGTCTCGCATTGTGTGTCGTAAGCTCATCAACAGCGTTGACGTCCATCTCCCTTAAGTCAGCGACTCTTTGTGCGACTAGCTGAGTGTAGGCTGGCTCGTTACGCTTACCTCGGTGTGGGACTGGCGCAAGGTAAGGGCAGTCGGTTTCTAGAATCACCTTGCTAAGATCGAGGTGTGGAATCACCTTGTCCATCCCGCCATTTTTAAAGGTCGAGACACCACCAAGCCCTAGATGAAAGCCAAGATCGTTAATGGCTTTAGCCTCCTCGACACTGCCACCAAAGCAGTGGAAAACCCCGCTAAGTTGGCCATCTTGCTCTTTCTCAAGCAGTGTCAATGTCTCTTCAATCGAATCACGAGTGTGAATCACGACGGGTAGGTTAAGTTCTTTGGCCCAGTTCAGCTGTGTGGTAAAAGCCCACTCTTGCTCATTGCGGTAGGTTTTGTCCCAGTAGAGATCAATACCGATTTCCCCAACGGCAATAAAAGCGTGCTTATCAAACCAAGCTTTAATGATAGCCAGTGTTTGCTCGACATCACCGTCAACATAGCAAGGGTGCAGCCCCATCATTGAACGGCAGATGTCTGGATAGCGGGCTTCGGTCGTAAGCATTGGCTCTATTGAGTCGAGGTCGATGTTAGGTAGCAGAATTTGACTTACACCTTGTGAAAGGGCGCGTTGCACCACGTCATCGCGGTCTTGGTCAAATTCACTGGCATAGATGTGAGCGTGGGTATCAATCATATCGGTGCTAAATTCGTCGGTAAGTAATGGGGATAGCTTACTCTCGAGGTTTTTCAAAGCAAGCAGTGATTTTGTGTTGTATTTGCTAGATAGATTACCGCATAGTGATATGATTCTAACAGAGCTTCTCAAGTAAGCGATAGGGCGATGACATGCCGACTTACTTGAGTTTGAGGATATTACTAGCCAAGGAGAATCTTGTGTCAGCAGCAGTATTAGGTCAGTTCCCACTTCGCCGTATGCGCCGTATGCGCAAACATGACTTTAGCCGTCGCTTAATGGCTGAAAACCAGCTCTCTGCAAGTGATTTGATTTACCCAATGTTTATTTTGATGGGTAAAGATCGCCGTGAGTCTGTTGATTCTATGCCGGGCATTGAACGTCTATCCATTGACTTGATGCTCGAAGAGGCGCAATACCTTGCTCAACTTGGTGTACCCGCTATCGCGTTGTTTCCGGTGGTGAATCAAGATGCGAAAAGTCTATGTGCAGCAGAGGCGTTCAACCCAGAGGGCTTAGTGCAACGCGCCGTGCGCGAATTAAAAGAGCATGTGCCGGAGATGGGCGTGATCACTGACGTAGCGCTTGATCCATTCACGACTCATGGCCAAGACGGCATTATCGACGATGAAGGCTATGTATTAAATGATGAAACCACAGAGGTGCTCATCAAGCAGGCGTTGTCTCATGCCGAAGCGGGCGCAGATGTAGTTGCACCTTCGGACATGATGGATGGTCGTATCGGTGCTATCCGTGAAGCATTAGAGGAAGCCGGGCATGTGAACACGCAGATCATGGCTTATTCAGCGAAATATGCGTCTTGCTACTACGGCCCATTCCGTGATGCAGTCGGCTCAGCATCGAACCTGAAGGGTGGTAATAAAAAGAACTACCAGATGGACCCAGCCAACAGCGATGAAGCCATTCAAGAGGTGGCGATGGACATCAATGAAGGCGCTGACATGGTGATGGTTAAACCAGGCATGCCTTATCTTGATATCGTGCGCCGTGTAAAGAGTGAGTTGCAAGTGCCGACTTTTGCTTACCAAGTGTCCGGCGAATACGCGATGCACAAAGCGGCGATTCAAAACGGTTGGCTGAGTGAGCGTGATACGGTGCTTGAATCGCTACTGTGCTTTAAGCGAGCGGGTGCCGATGGCATCTTGACGTACTTTGCTAAACAGGTTGCTGAATGGTTGGCTGAAGATAACGCGCAAGCAGCGAAAGCGCTGAAGTCCGACTAATTTTACTAGGTTTGATATAGGCTGGTATCTCTGAATGGAGGTATCAGCCTTTTTATTGGGAGAAAGAGAGATGTCTGGGGTTGAAGTTCGAGTTGGAAGCCTTGATGAGGTGACTCAAGTAGTAGAAACAATCGGTGAGTTTGCTCGAAAAGAGACAGTCGAAAGCCTATCTGAGCGCTTGAGTGACAAACATGATGTGCTAGTGCTGGTGGCCGTTGAAGATAGGCAGTTGCTGGGTTTTAAAATTGGCTATCGACTGGATGACACAACTTACTACAGCTGGCTCGGTGGTGTGTCTCCATTAGCGAGAGGCAAGGGGGTAGCGCAAAAGCTACTGGACTATCAAGAGGCATGGGTGGTAGATAAGGGCTATCGCGAGCTTAAAGTGAAATCTCGTAATCAGTTTCCGAGTATGTTGCGTTTGTTGATCCGCAATCACTACCAAATTGAAGATTTTGAACGTGTTGATCCATTGCAGGAGTCTCGTATTCATTTCACTAAGTTATTGATTGCTTGTGAGCTGCGTTGATCTAGTCGGTTTGATCTCGGTATTGAGCAGCCTTGAACCGAGTGTCTGATCGCAACCTAAGAATCAAATGATATTTATTCTCAATTAATGCTTGCATTTGAAAATGAGAATCATTACTGTTTGTTTCGTCAAAGGGAATAAAGCTGTTAGGGAGGTGTCGGGTGGAAAGGCGCTTCCAAGCCACGAGAGTGGTATGACTAATGGCTTTGTTTGCTGAGACACGACATTGCTCACATTGCTTCCAGTGTAATTTATAGCTTCCGGTGTAATGGCAGTATTTCTTCTGAAAATCATTACAACCTCATTTGCTAAGCGGCTCTCACTACGAGACCGCTTTTTCTTTTTTATCTCAGCTCTAATTGATCTTGGCTTTTAATTGCCTATGTTTTAGTCATATCTGTTGCGCAACTGGATCGTAATTGAAGCCCTCATAGGATGGGGCCCGACAGTTTTTTCCACAATTAAGGATCAATAAGCGATCGAAAAGAATTGAGTGGATCTTTGTCTAATTCTCTTTAAAACAGGGGTTTAACTATTTTTATTTCGCTTGATGTGAACAGTTAGACACAATCGACAAAATTATATAAACAGACTTATCCACAAGCGGGAGGTTCTGTTGTCAAGAAAAAAGTGCAGGTATTTCCACTGTATCAGCATAGAAACCGAGTCCCTCTCGTGGCATTCTAGGCACACTATTTTTAGCTTATCTTTGGATACCTCAAATTATGGCTCGTATTCCTGATAATCCGTTGATTCTTATCGATGGCTCTTCTTACCTCTATCGCGCTTTTCATGCTTATCCAGGCACGATGAGTAACGGTGATATTCCGACTAATGCAGTGTATGGCGTGGTCAACATGCTTCGTAGCATGATGCGTCAGTTTTCTTCGGATCGAATTGCGGTAGTGTTTGATGCAAAAGGCAAGACGTTCCGTGACGATATGTATCCAGAGTACAAAGCAAACCGTCCACCGATGCCTGATGATTTACGTTGTCAGATTGAACCACTACACAACGTCATTCGTGCAATGGGTCTGCCGTTGATTTCGATTCCTGGCGTCGAGGCGGATGACGTGATCGGTACACTTGCTTATCAGGCATCTCAAGCAGGCATGCCAGTGCTGATCAGTACCGGTGATAAGGATATGGCGCAGTTGGTGGACGAAAATGTCACGCTGATTAACACCATGACTAATGTCGTAATGGATCGTGAAGGTGTGGTTGAGAAGTTTGGGATCCCGCCAGAGCTCATCATCGACTACCTAGCGCTGATGGGAGATAAAGTCGATAACATTCCGGGTGTGCCGGGTGTGGGTGATAAAACGGCAACCGCACTACTGCAAGGCATTGGCGGCCTAAGTAAGCTATATGATCACTTAGACGATATTGCGCCATTAGGTTTCCGTGGTTCAAAAACGATGGCCAAGAAGCTGGTTGATAACAAAGATAATGCTTTGCTGTCATACGAGCTGGCGACCATCAAACTGGATGTTGAACTCGAAGAGACACCAGAGTCCTTAGTTAAGCAAACACCAAACAAAGATGAGCTGATTAAGCTGTTCGGTCAGTTGGTGTTTAAATCATGGCTGAATGAACTGCTTGAAGGTGGCACTGGCGTGGTTGAGGCCGATGGTGCGTCAGCGGGCGCGACTGCAACAGCAAGCGCGGCTCAGTCTGATATGGACACATCGGCAGTGACCATTGATAGAAGCCAGTATGAGACGGTACTTGACGAAGAGACTTTTGCCAAATGGCTCGACAAACTCAAAGCCAGCGATGTTTTTGCATTTGATACCGAGACAGACAGCCTAGATTACATGGTAGCGAACCTGGTGGGTTTGTCTTTTGCGACAGAAGAAGGCGTTGCTGCGTATGTGCCTGTGGCTCATGACTACTTAGATGCTCCAGAGCAGCTAGATCGTGATTGGGTGCTCGCGCAATTGAAGCCGATTCTAGAAGATGATAGTCAGGCAAAAGTGGGTCAGAACCTCAAGTATGATGCGAGCGTACTTGCACGTTATGGTATCGAAATGAAAGGCATCAAGCATGACACCATGCTCGCGTCTTATGTTTTTAATAGCGTTGGTGGCAAGCATGACATGGATAGCTTGGCACTACGCTTCCTACAGCACAGCTGTATCTCGTTCGAGCAGATTGCTGGTAAAGGTAAAAAGCAGCTGACGTTCAATCAAATTGAACTCGATCAGGCTTCACCTTACGCCGCAGAAGATGCAGATGTCACGCTGCGTCTACACAACCGTTTGAGCCAAAGCTTAGAGCAAGATGACAAGCTCAACCGTATCTATCAAGAGATTGAGATGCCGTTGGTGCCTGTATTGTCTCGTATCGAGCGCACGGGGGTGTTTATTGATGACATGCTGCTTGGCGCGCAGTCGCAAGAGATTGCAGCACGCCTTGATGAGCTTGAGCAAAAAGCTTTTGAAGTTGCAGAGCAAGAGTTCAATATGAACTCACCAAAACAGCTGCAAGCCATTCTGTTTGAAAAGATGGGACTACCTGTTATCAAGAAAACGCCATCAGGCACTCCTTCAACGAATGAAGAGGTGTTACAAGAGTTGGCGCTTGACTACCCACTACCAAAGCTGATTCTCGAGTACCGCGGCTTAGCTAAGCTAAAATCGACTTACACCGATAAACTGCCGAAAATGATCAACCCAGAAACGGGTCGAGTACATACCTCTTATCATCAAGCGGTGACGGCAACGGGTCGTTTGTCATCGACAGATCCAAATTTGCAAAACATCCCAATTCGCAACGAAGAAGGGCGCCGTATTCGTCAAGCCTTTGTTGCACCGCATGGTTGTAAGATCTTAGCGGTCGATTACTCTCAGATTGAGCTGCGTATCATGGCGCACCTGTCTGGTGATGAGGCCTTGCTATCAGCATTCCGTGAGGGCAAAGACATTCACGCAGCGACTGCGGCTGAGATCCTTGGGGTTGATATTGCTGACGTGAGCAGCGAGCAGCGTCGCCGAGCTAAAGCCGTCAACTTCGGTCTAATCTATGGTATGAGTGCGTTTGGTCTAGCTAAGCAGCTGGGTATTCCTCGTGGCGAGGCCCAGTCTTATATGGACAAGTACTTTGAACGTTACCCTGGTGTGATGCAATACATGGAAGATACTCGCAGCGCTGCATCTGAGCAGGGCTATGTCGAGACCATCTTTGGTCGTCGTCTTCATTTGCCAGAAATCAAATCACGTAACGGCATGCGCCGCAAAGCTGCAGAGCGCGCAGCCATCAACGCACCAATGCAGGGTACCGCAGCCGATATCATCAAAAAAGCCATGCTATTGGTGGATGAGTGGATTGAGCAAAACGGCAATGGTCGTGTGAAACTCTTGATGCAAGTACACGATGAACTGGTTTTGGAAGTTGAAGAGTCAGCTTTGTCCGAAATTGAAAGTAAAGTACAGGAATTGATGGAATCAGCGGCTCAACTTGAGGTTCCTCTTGTTGCAGACGCTGGTCACGGTGACAACTGGGATCAGGCGCACTAGACAAAAAATAGACAAAACTGCGTAAATAACATGAGCCAGCCCACAAGTGCTGGCTTTTTTTGTCGTTAATTAACCTAATACTGGCAAGTGTTTAGTGTAAGTTAATAAAATTTTAATGAAAAAAAACTACAAAAGCAGTTTCATTTTCTGACTGATTGTTGTACATTTATCTGCGTAGGGTACAGAGGTAAGATGTTCTATCTTTCAGACCTTTTGTTTCACGTTATTGGATTAGGCTGATTCAGCCGCCCCAGCTAGTTTTTAGCTGGGGCGTTTTTTATTGGGCGAAAGAAAAGTTATTCGTTATATAAATCATAATGTTAGGCTCCAATTTTCTCTCTTTCTATTACTTCAATTTGTCACAAACCCACAGCGTATCTCTCTATTTTGTTATGCCATTTTTCTTTGCTGTTGGCTTAGGTTAGCAAACGGAAATGTTGCAAAATGACAGTCACACTTTTGTTATTTTTAATAACTAACCAAGCTACTTAGAATAAAGCCATTCATGTTAAGTGATTGTTTAATAGTGATTTAATTGTGATTGTTGCGAGGGTGGGGTATTTGGGTCTAGGCTTGATTCAAAGCTGGAAATCGGGAATGCTAGACGCATAACAATTATTACCTAATATATTCTCTCCCGTTACCCCACTCCCTGCAGTGGGGTTTTTGTTTTTAGACATTTGATCGTTAAATGACAGATACAAAAAAGCCCTGCACGTTTATGGCAGGGCTTTTTAAAAAACTGTTACCAGAACTTATACAAGAACTTACTCTTCAGGTTGCTCTTGAGCATCACCATCTAGCTCTTCGTCACTTTGTGCCAAAGCTTCAATGGCTGGGGCAAACCACTCATCAAGTTTGTTGCGTAGTGTATCAACGCCCAAACCTTTCAGTGAAGAGAAGGCATCAACACGAACATCACCACCAAAAGCTTTCGCATCTTCACGGATCTTGAGCACCTGCGCTTTGCGCGCACCTTGCTTAAGCTTATCAGCCTTGGTTAGCAGAACTTGAACCGGGATACCGCTGTCGACTGCCCAGTAGATCAATTGCTGGTCGAGATCTTTCATTGGATGACGGATATCCATCAATACCACAAGCCCTTTCAGACACTGGCGTTTCTGTAGGTATTCACCGAGAGATTTTTGCCACTTCTTTTTCATTTCAAGTGGAACTTGCGCGAAACCATATCCAGGCAAGTCAACGATGTGACAGCCGTCAGTCACCTTGAAAAGGTTGATGAGCTGCGTACGACCTGGTGTCTTACTGGTTTTAGCCAGGCTGCGCTGGTTGGTCAAACGGTTCAGTGAGCTAGACTTACCCGCATTGGAACGCCCAGCAAACGCGATTTCGATCCCTTCATCTTCCGGCAGGTGGCGAATATCTGGCGCACTGGTAATGAAGTGGGTGTTTTGATAATGAATTTTTACGCTCACTGTTAACTCCATCTCGACTTTGTGTAGTCGATTGATTACTTTTTTGTGAAATTGTGTAAAATAACTGTGCTCGGCACAAGGTCGCAATAGTGTACCATGAGTAACACCTCAGAGTGGTACTGGAAGCTTGATAATTATAATGGAATGTCATGAAGAAATTAGCGCTAATCTTAAGCCTTATCGCCAGTTGTTCGGCATGGGCAACAGGCAATATAGAAGCAGGTAAGGCAAAATCTCTCACGTGTGCAGCTTGTCATGGAGCAGACGGCAATAGCCAGCTGCCTATCTATCCAACCATAGCAGGTCAACACGCAAAGTACATTGAAAAGCAGTTAAAAGAGTTCAAGCTGGGAATGACCAGTGCCGGTAAGCAAGGCCGTTACGACCCAGTGATGAGTGGTATGGCGATGCCCTTGAGCGACGAAGATATGGCCGATCTCGCGGCTTATTATGCGTCAGTACCTATTGCCCACGCGACAACGCCAGAAGATGTCGTTGATGCAGGCAAGGTGCTCTACAGTGCGGGTGATGCTGAACGCGGCTTGACGGCTTGTATTGCTTGTCATGGCCCACGCGGAAATGGAACTGAGCTATCGGGCTTTCCAAAAATCTCCGGTCAGCAGCCTGACTATATTAAAGCGCAGCTAGAGAAATTCCGCTCAGGCGATCGTGCAAACGATATGAACGCGATGATGCGCGATATTGCTAAGAAGTTGACCGATGAAGATATCGCTATCTTGTCGCAATATGTCGGTGGTCTGCACTAATACCCACTAGTGATTTAGACAACACAAGCGTTTTAGACAGCTTAAGTCATGAATGTTGAGGCACCCAATCGGGTGCTTCTTTGTTTTGTGACGTAGCACGTATTTGCACCATCAGTGCAAAAACAAGTAGCACACTTATTTGCCTGACGCATTGTGCGAGATCTGCCATAGTGCAAATGGCGTTTTACGCTTTATTTTTTTTAACTTATTGATCTTGATGTGATTGGTAAATAAATCATGAAATCAGATTGAAAAATTGGTGTTTTGAGCTTGTTCAAGAAGGCGGCTGAGATAAAGTAACCCCATCAGCAGGACGCTGAAACAAGGACAATAGACCAAGATGGTCTCCAAGGATGCAAGCAGGGAGCTTGGAAGTCTCAACCATGGAAAGAACAATAGGCAGGATGCTTGTTGTGATAAGGATGGTTAACTTACGTCTAAGGAAAAGACAGTGGAATGGAGCAGGCTAAAGATTAGCCCAGCAGCAGGAAGTCAAGACGGAACGCGAAAACTCATCAGGATGATGAACAAACAAAAAACTTTTGCAGGGAAAGCGCAAAAAACAAATGGATTATTGGTGCACCCGATTGAGTGCAACACATTTTAGCCGCTAAGGCAGTCAGAAAGCGATAGGGTGACCTATCGCTTTTTTTCTATTTCTGGTATGTTTCGCATCCTTATTTGAGGATCTCGTTATGCATTCATGTCCCTTGTGTTATCACAATGACACACAGCACTTTCATCAAGACAAACGCCGCAGCTATCAGAAGTGTCAGCGTTGTCAGTTAGTGTTTGTGCCGCAAGAGCTGCGACTGGGTGCTGAGGCAGAAAAGTCTCACTACGATCTTCATGATAATAATCCGCAAGATATGGGCTACCGAGGCTTTCTTTCACGAGTCGTCGACCCCATACTCGAACGTATACAACCCGCTTCATCTGGCCTCGATTTTGGCTGTGGACCTGGTCCAACACTACACTTAATGATGCAAGAGGCGGGGCACTCAATGGCGCTGTATGATATTTATTATCATCCTGAGCGTGAAGTATTGAGTAAGGCCTATGACTTTATGACGGCGACCGAGGTGATTGAACACCTTTATGAGCCGGGTAAAGTGTGGCAACAATGGTTGAATCTGGTTAAGCCGGGAGGCTGGATTGGTCTTATGACCAAGATGGTTATCGACGCAGAGGCGTTTGCTGCGTGGCACTATAAAAATGACCCAACCCATGTGGTCTTTTTTAGCCGTGCTACGTTTCAGTTCCTAGCAGAGCGGGATAGGCTCGAACTTGAATTTATTGGTAAAGATGTAATTTTACTGAGGAAGACCCAGCAATGAGTCGTACAAAGAAAGCAAGATCAGGCGGTAACCTAGACGTTATCGTTGTTCGTAACCGTACACAGTCTGATGTAGAAGGCCGTGAGCGTAAAAGACTAAAAAAACGTAAAGGTCTAAAAACCGGTAACCGCAACTCAGATGCAAAATCTGAGAAAGCACAAACACAGGGTCAACAACGTGACCCACGCTTAGGCAGCAAGAAGAAAATCCCTCTAATTGTTGAAGCGCCTAAGAAGAAGAGCAAAGCAGAGCGCCGTGTTTCTGCAGAGCAAGAATTGGCAGCAATTGAAAATGATGCACAATTCTTGGTGCTGCTGGATCGTCTAGAGAATGGTGAAAAACTGGGTGCCGGCCTTCAGAAGTATGTCGATCAGAAAATGGATCGTATGGAAGTACTGATGAAGCAGCTTGGTATTTATGAAGAAGACCAAGAAGAAGAGGACTTTGAGGAAGAAGCAGACGTTGTTGAGCAGCCAAAGAAAGCGGCGAAGCGTCCAGCAACTGACGAAGACCTTCTTTCTCAGTTTGAAGATCTCGACCTGAACGACTTTAAAGGATAATCATTGCCATGAATGTAACCTTATTAGCGATCATTGGGGGGCTAATTGTGGTTGGCCTGGCCAGCTACGCTGGTTACCTTCTGCTGCAACTAAAAAAGCAAACGGAGTTGCAACAGCACCATATGAAGCTGGCTATTGATAAACGCAATAGCAACATCTTCGATAATGTCAGCACTCTTTGTGCCGCAGGCATTGAGGGGCAGTGTGATCTCTCTGAAATCAGTATCCGTGTGTATTGCATTATGGATTATGTGCAGGGTGATGATAGAGTGGACTTTGACGCAACATACCCAGCTATTTCTGAGCTCTACCATGTAGTGAAAGATATGGCGCGAGGTGAAGAGCGTCAAACGTTGGAAAAACGTGAGCGAATGAAACAGAACTTAGCCCGTCAAAAGGCTGAGTCACGCTTGTCAGAGGCGATTGTTGAGGAGTTAAAACAGCTCAAGCAGCAGATCCAACCACTGAACAATCAAATCAACATTCAAATGGTGTAGCGCAAGCGACACCTGCCAACACAGTGATAAATTGGAATTAGAACCATGTCTCATGAAGTAGAGTCTCAACTGGAAAGTAACCAGCAACAGATTGTTTGGGATCAAGCGATTTTGGATAAATATAACTATTCAGGGCCGCGCTATACCTCATACCCAACGGCGTTGGAGTTTCATGAGATGTTTACGGTTTCTGATTACGATATGGCGTGCACGCAATACTCAGAGCGTCCTGTGTCGCTGTATATCCACATTCCGTTCTGTCATAAGCTTTGTTACTACTGCGGTTGTAATAAGGTGATCACTCGTCATTCGCACAAAGCGGATGAATACCTCGACATGCTTGAGCTAGAGATCCGTACTCGCGCTTCTCTATTGCAAGGTCGTCGCGTGACACAGCTGCACTTTGGTGGTGGTACGCCAACGTTCCTAACTGAAGGGCAAATCAGTCGAGTGATGGCTATCCTGCGAGGGGAGTTCTCATTCGATGAGACGGCCGAAATCAGTATTGAAGTCGACCCACGTGAAATCGAACTAACCATGCTGGATCACCTTCGCTCTGAAGGTTTTAACCGTCTGAGTATAGGTGTTCAAGACTTCAACAAAGAAGTGCAAAAGCTGGTTAACCGTGAGCAAGATGAAGAGTTCATTATTGCCATGGTTGAGCGAGCGAAAAAACTGGGCTTCCGTTCAACAAACCTTGACCTGATCTACGGCCTACCTAAGCAAACCAAAGAATCTTTCGCGGCAACACTCGAGCAAGTGCTGGAGATGAAACCGGGTCGCTTATCGGTGTTTAACTACGCCCATATGCCACAGTTGTTTGCTGCGCAGCGTAAAATCAAAGATGAAGATCTGCCACAAGCCAAAGAGAAGATGGCCATCTTGCAAGACACCATCGCAACCTTAACGGGTGCGGGCTACCAGTTTATCGGTATGGACCATTTTGCGCTGCCTGATGACGAGCTTGCAGTGGCTCAGCGCCAAGGTGAGCTGCACCGTAATTTCCAAGGCTACACAACGCAAGGCGAGTGTGACTTGATTGGCTTCGGCGTCTCCGCGATTTCAATGGCGGGTGATGCGTACGCTCAGAATCAGAAAGAGCTGAAGAAATACTACGCGCAAGTGGAAGAGCAGCGTCATGCAATTTGGCGTGGTGTTGTGCTAGATAACGATGATTTGATTCGCCGTGAAGTCATTAAAGAGCTTATCTGTAACTTTAAGCTAGACAAGACGCAGATTGAGAAGACATTTGGTCTGACGTTCAACCAATACTTCAAACAAGATTTAGAGTTGCTGCAAACTTTTATCAACGATGAGTTAGTTACGGTCAGTGAGTCTCACATAGAAGTGACTCTGCGTGGCCGATTGCTGATCCGAAACATCTGTATGTGCTTCGATAAGTATTTGCGTGATAAGGCGCGTCAGCAACAGTTCTCACGAGTTATCTAACTTGCACTGTTGAACATAATGATAGAAAGAGCGAGCCATAGGGTTCGCTCTTTTACTTTCTGCTTGTTGTTAAGGCGCGATATAAGTGTTTTCGGCCACTTGCCACAGGGCACGTACTAAAGGGTTATCTTTTTGTGAGCCTTTACATACCACTCCGAGCTTAAATGGTGGAATAGAGGCGGCTTTAAGGCGAATGATTTTCTCTTTTACCGGACTGTTATTGATCACCACATCTGGCGCAATGCCGACCCCACAACCCAGCGCAACCATGCTGACAATCGCCTCGTGCCCAGACACTTGCGCGTAGATATTGGGTTTTATCTTCATCGCCTTAAACCAGTTGTTGGCGCGCTCACGAGCGGCTCCCGCTTCTGGGACGATATAAGGTATCTTGCCCCAATCTATCTCATTGCCCATCAAGGCTTCACTAAAACTGCTGACACCGGAGGGGGCGATGACAGATAGCGGGATCTCACTGATGGTTTCAAATTCTAGTCGCGCAGGCAGAGGCTCTGGTTGTGCTGAAATAGCGATATCTGCTTCATCATTCAGAACTTTATCAATCGCTTGAGCTGGGTCGCCAGTAGATAGCTTGAACTCGATGAAGGGGTGCTGGAGACGAAACTCTGAAAGTAGATCGGGCAGGTGGCTATAGCTTGCGGTCACAGAGCAAAATAGGCGAATTTCCCCTTTCAGTACCTGCTCTTCATTGCTGGTGCTGTTATGGAACTGCTTCCACTCCGAGACGATTCGCATCGCAACAGGAAACAGACTCTTACCGGCGGGTGTTAACTCAACACTGCGGTTGTCTCGTACGAAAAGTCTTTGACCCGCTTCCTGTTCCAACTTTTGAATCTGACGACTTAATGCCGAAGGGCTGATGTGCATCGCAGTCGCTGTACGACTAAAGCTTTGGCTGTCACACAAATGTATAAACAATTGGAGAGACTTGATATTCATGGTTGCGTGTTGCATTCCTTGCAAAAATTGGCTGTTGCATTATTTGCAACGACAAGTTGTGAATATATCACTTTAAGCAATCAAATGCCTGATTTAGTATGGAATCATTCAGCAAAGATGCTGACCTCAACCAAGTTTGATGGATGAATTCACTGTAAGGAGAAGCCCTCATGGCTAACTATTTCAATACCCTAAACCTACGCCAACAATTGGACCAATTAGGTCGCTGTCGTTTTATGGATCGTGAAGAATTTGCAACAGAAGCAGATTTCCTTAAAGGTAAGAAAGTAGTCATCGTGGGCTGTGGCGCGCAAGGTCTTAACCAAGGCCTAAATATGCGTGATTCTGGCCTAGACGTATCATACGCTCTGCGCCAAGCAGCAATCGATGAGCAGCGCCAGTCTTACAAAAATGCAAAAGAGAACGGCTTCAATGTCGGCGCATACGAGACGCTAATCCCTGAAGCTGACCTAGTGGTTAACCTAACTCCTGATAAGCAGCATACTAACGTTGTAGAAACGGTTATGCCGCTGATGAAAGAAGGCGCAGCATTAGGCTACTCACATGGCTTCAACATTGTTGAAGAGGGTATGCAAATTCGTCCTGATATCACCGTTGTGATGGTGGCACCTAAGTGTCCTGGTACTGAGGTTCGTGAAGAGTACAAGCGTGGCTTTGGTGTTCCAACTCTGATTGCTGTTCACCCAGAGAATGACCCGAAAGGCGAAGGTTGGGATATCGCTAAGGCATGGGCTGCTGCAACAGGTGGTCACCGCGCTGGTTGTCTAGAGTCTTCATTCGTAGCAGAAGTAAAATCTGACCTAATGGGTGAACAAACTATTCTATGTGGCATGCTTCAAGCTGGCTCTATCGTATGCTACGAGAAGATGATTGCTGATGGCATCGACCCAAGCTATGCAGGCAAGCTGCTTCAATTTGGTTGGGAAACCATTACAGAAGCACTTAAGTTTGGTGGCATCACACACATGATGGATCGCCTATCAAACCCAGCGAAAATCCGTGCATTTGAGCTATCTGAAGAGCTAAAAGAGCTGATGCGTCCGCTTTACAACAAGCACATGGATGACATCATCGAAGGTGAGTTCTCAAGCACTATGATGGCTGACTGGGCAAACGAAGATAAGAATCTTTTAGGCTGGCGCGAAGAAACCGCAGAGACAGCGTTTGAAAACTACCCATCTAGCGACCTTGAAATTGCTGAGCAAGAGTACTTCGACAACGGTATCTTGATGGTTGCTATGGTTCGCGCTGGTGTTGAGCTAGCCTTCGAAGCAATGACGGCTTCTGGCATCATCGACGAGTCGGCTTACTATGAGTCACTACACGAACTACCGCTCATCGCAAATACAGTTGCACGTAAGCGCCTGTACGAGATGAACGTGGTTATCTCTGATACTGCTGAATACGGTAACTACCTATTCGCTAACGTAGCAACGCCGCTACTGCGCGAGAAGTTCATGCCTTCAGTGAACACAGACGTGATTGGTAAAGGTCTAGGCGAGTCTTCAAACCAAGTGGACAACCAAACTCTAATCGAAGTGAATGATGCTATCCGCAATCATCCAGTAGAGTACATCGGTGAAGAGCTACGCGGCTACATGACAGACATGAAGCACATCGCAGTAGGCGGTTAATTACTTAATCTCTAAACAGCGTCAGTTAGCGAATAATTACAAACACAACATATAAAAAAAAGGCTTGCCATTAACACGGCAAGCCTTTGTTCTTTTGAAGCGTACTGAGTTTATTTGTCAGCTAATTTCGCTTCCAAGTCCGCCAGCTTTTGCTCCATTTCCGTCAGCTTTTGACGTGTGCGAAGTAGCACTTGAGTCTGCACATCGAACTCTTCACGGCTGACAACATCAAGTTTATTCAGTTGGCCTTGAATCACTTGGCGTACTTTTTGGTCTACGTCTGCACCCAGGTCTTTGACTGGCTGAGGCATAGAGTCATGAATTTGCTTAGCAACTTGCTCTAATTTCTTTGGATCAAACATGTTGAATCTAACTCCTATCAATTTGCTCACATAATATGTAATCAATACGAATTTGTCGCTGTATCAGACGAAAAAAAGGCCACTTTCGTGGCCTTAAGTCGATTTGGATGAACTAGTTGCGCTCAGCGAGCTCTCGATGAGCGGCTTTGCATTCATCAACACGCGCTAGCTTATCTAGGTCTTTATCTTCAACAAAGATAGGAAGCGGTTTGTGTTTCTCAGCTAGGTAGCTATAGATTACTGGCAGTACGAACAAGGTAAACAGCGTACCAATCGCAAGACCCGCAACGATAACAATACCGATACTAAAGCGCTGCGCGGCACCGGCACCTGTGGCGTACATCAGTGGAATAAGACCTGCAATCATCGCCGCAGTTGTCATTAGGATAGGGCGCAGACGTACTTTCGCTGCCTCCATAACCGCATCCATCCTCGATAGCTTGTTGTGCAGTTGCTCTTCTTTTGCCACCTCACAGATCAAGATACCGTGCTTGGTGATAAGACCAACCAGTGTGATCAACCCGACCTGCGAGTAGATGTTCATTGAAGCCGCCCCCCAAGCCAAGGCAATCAGAGCACCACAAATCGCCAATGGCACAGAAACCATGATAACGATAGGGTCTTTTAGTGATTCAAACTGAATCGCTAATACTAAGAAGATGATCGCTAGAGCCAAACCAAAGGTGGCATAAAGGGCGCTACCTTCCGTTACGTATTGGCGAGCCTCACCCATATAGTCATGGTTGTAGCCACTTGGTAGCTTGTTCTGCGCGATGTCTTCAAACCAATTAATCGCATCGCCCATCGCGACACCCGGGCTGTTAACCGCACCAATGGTGGCAGAGTTGAGTTGGTTGAAGTGAGGCAGTGAGCGAGGCTCCGCCACGACATCAATGGTGATTAAACTGCCGAGTGGAATCGCATTACCATTCGCTGCTCGTACATAGTACTGGTTCATCGATTCTGGGTTTAGACGCCACTTACGCTCTACCTGTGGGATCACCTCATACGAACGACCGTCTAAGTCGATACGGTTGACGTAACCATCCGCCATCATAGTGCTCAGAGTGATACCGATGTCTTGCATCGAAACGCCGTAGGCACCGGCCTTGTCTTTATCGATGCTGATTTTCATCGTTGCCGAATCGTAGTTGAGATCCAAGTCGGTGTAGACAAACAGTGGGCTCGCCGTTACGTCTGCTAAGATGTCACTCGCAATCGTAAATAAGCTCTCAAAGCTGCTCGGTGTGGTGATAACAAACTGAATCGGTAGGCCTGAACCTGCACCAGGCAGTTCTGGCATCTGGAATGCCGTTACCGCCATGCCAGGTACATTACCCACTAAGCCACTCACACGGTTCGCCACTTCTGATTGGCTTGCCTCGCGCTCGCTCCAAGGCACCATCGATGCGATACCGAAGGCTTGGTTTGAGTTAGGCACACCAGTAAACACCTGAGCAAATGCCACTTCTGGCTGATCCGATAGAATCTCGTTCACATCGTTCATGGTGTTTTGCATGAAGTCGAGGTTGGCGTTCGATGGTGCGGTACCCATCAACATCACCACGCCTTTATCTTCAGATGGTGCAAGCTCACTTGGAATGAACTTGAACAGCATCGGCAAAGTAGCAAAAACGATAACCGCAAAGCCGATAATCACCGGGCGATGCTGCATAACCGATTTCAGCATTTTCGCGTAGCGCTCAGTCATGCTATCAAGCACGCCGTGAACCTTCTGCTCAAACTTACTTGGCTTTTCGTTCGCCTTGAGCATTTTTGAACACATCATTGGTGAGAGTGTCAGTGCCACGATCCCCGAAACGAATACCGCGCCCGCTAGCGTGAGAGCAAACTCTTTAAATAGTGAGCCTGTGATACCACCCATCAACGCGATTGGCGCATAAACCGCACCAAGCGTCAGTGTCATGGCAATAACTGGGACAGCAATCTCTCGCGTACCGATAATCGCGGCTCGGAATGGTGATTCGCCAAGCTTGATGTGACGGTCGACGTTCTCAAGGACAACGATCGCATCATCTACCACCAGACCGATTGCCAATACCATCGCCAGTAAGGTCATCAAGTTCCAAGAGAAACCCATCGCCTGCATCACCATCGCCACACCAATCAAAGAGAGTGGAATCGTCACGATAGGGATCAGTACGGCGCGGAATGAGCCGAGGAATAGGGTGATCACGACCAGTACGATCAATGCTGCTTCAAGGATAGTTTTCACCACCTCATTGATGGACTCATTGATGGCAACAGTCGAGTCATACATCACGTTCATGTTGATGTTGCTCGGCAGGTTGCGCTCAAGTTGCGGTAATAAGTCTAAGACATCGGCGGCAATGTTGATTGGGTTGGCACTTGGCGCCGCATTGATCGCGGCAACCACAGCTTCTTGGCCATTCGCACTGGCGCGATACACGTCGTGGCTCTTTTCAAGCGTCACTTTGGCAATATCAACCAGACGGATAATGTTGCCGTTAACCGAGCCCACAACCAGATTTTCTAGCTCTGCCACGTTCGATACCTGCGTATCAGCACTACCGTTATACAGAACAAATTCGCCCACTGCCTGACCCGTCGCTGACTGGTAGTTGTTGGCATTCAGCACGCCCATCACATCCGTCGCGGTGAGATCGAGCGCCGCCATTTTGGCAGGGTCTAGCCAAACACGCAGCGCGTATTTCATGCCACCGTATAGGTCGACCTTAGACACACCGTTAACCGTAAACAGCTGCGGGTTGATTACACGCTCAAGGTAGTCAGTGATTTGGCTCGATGACAGTTCATCACTGGTGAAACCAATGTAAAGTACCGCGGTTGTTGAACCTGTCGACATGGTTACCGTTGGATCTTCGGCTTCACTCGGCAGCTGCGAACGCACCGAGTTGGTTTTGGCCAGAATATCTGACAAAGCCGCATTCGGATCGGTATTAAGCTTCATGTTGACGGTGATCGTCGAGGTACCGAGTACCGACGATGAGGTCATGTAGTCAATGTTGTCAGCCTGAGCAATTGCCTGCTCAAGAGGTTGGGTAATAAAGCCTTGAATCAAGTCCGCTGACGCGCCGTAGTAACTGGTTGTGACAGTCACTACGGTATTGGTCATATCGGGATACTCACGAACCTGCATCTTGAACATTGCTTGGATACCAAGCAGGGCAATCAAGAAGCTGATTGATACCGCGAGCACCGGACGTTTAATAAAAACATCAGTAAAACGCATAGTAACCTCGCTTACAGCATCGGAGTTTCAGCAGGTGGTGTTGCAGCATCACTCTCAACCACGCGAACTTTCGCACCGTTACTCAAGCGCACCTGACCTGATGTGACAACAGTATCACCCGGCTTCACACCCTCTAGAATATGGGCGATATCAGCAACCCGTTCGCCAACTTTTACCACATGCTGCTTAACGCGTGTTTCCCCGTCTTCTTCAGTAATGATGTAGACGTTGTCTCCGTATAGCGTAAAGGTAATCGCAGTTTGCGGCAGGGTCACTTGGTCGCTGATCTTCGGTAGAATGATGTGTGCACGAGCAAACATACCAGAGCGGAGTAGACCATCGCTGTTTGGAATGTCAGCTTGAACTTGGATCAAGCCACTTTGCACGTTAACCGCAGGTTCAATAGCCGAGATAGAGCCAGAAAAGGTTTTTTCTGGGTACGCGTCTACGAAAATTTCGATGTTTTGGTCGATGTGGATACGTGAAATATCTGTTTGTGGCACAGTGAAACGCAGGCGCATGACACTGGTGTCTTCTAGGCGAACAATATCCGTACCTGCTTGCAGGTATTGGCCCAAGTAAACGTTACGAATACCGACGATACCTGAAAATGGCGCTTTGATTTCACGGCGATCAATCGACGCTTCTAAGCTGTCGATATCCGCTAAAAGAGAGAAGTAAGTTGCTTCCGCTTCATCAAAAGCTTCTTTAGACACCGAGCCTTTTTTGAATAGGCCTTGGTAGCGTTGATATTTAGCTTTGGCAGCAGGTAGGCGTGCTTGTGTACTCTTGAGGTTCGCTTTTTCAACTTCAGAATCAAGCAACACCAGTTTTTGGTTCTCTTCTACTTGCTTACCTGAATCGAAAAGAATCTTTTTGATGACACCGCTGGTTTCGTTAGCCACGGTGACACCTTGGTTTGGCTCGATAAAGCCAATGGCATCGATAACCGGCACCCAATCGACGGCATCCACTTTTACTGCAGTGACTGGGAACTCTGGCTCTGGTCGGTTCGCCATGTACTCAGCGATTTTTTGTTGCTTGAAAAGGTTAAAGCCAATTACGCTACCAAATAGCAAGATGGCGATAAGCAACATGAAGAAAGTCCACTTTTTCATTCTGTTCTGAACTCCGAATTAGTGATTAATAATGGCATCCCAGCTAGCATCAAATGCGGCTTCAATATCCGTTGGGGTTAATGTGTACAGCCCAATTGCATTTTTTCGAGAAATCGTTGCACAGGCTTCAAATGTCAGCCCTGCAAGAATTTCATTCGCTATGGGTTTTAACTGTCCTTGTGCTTTACCATCTTCAAAGATCTGATTGACCTTAGAGAATAATTGTAGCTCTTGCTTTCGCTTTCGGTAGAAATCAGAGCAAGGCAAGGAGTCGTATTGCAAACGGCTACTAAAGGAAGACGCATTTGACTCAGCTAAGTGCCAGATGTTGAACCAGACTTGTCGATAGCGTTGTTTCACGTCTAACGAGTCATCAAGATCTCTCTGAATTTCAGTCGCTACTCGGCGCATAACATCGATACGCACCTCGTCTAACAGGTGTTCTTTGTCGTTGAAATAACGATAGATAGTGCCTGCTGCAACTTCAGCATCTTTGGCGAGTCGGTTCATTGAAAGCCCCTGAAATCCAACTTCAGCAATCAGCTTTTCGGCTGACTCCAGGATTCTTTGTCGCTTATCGGATTCTCGTTTCGTCATAAATCCTCCAAGTGAATGAACGTTCATTCATTATAAGTCAGCACTCTGGGTACAGATCAATAAAAAGTTATTTATACTTTAGATTCATTTTGTTTATTAATGGCCAACCTGGTTATAACAGATGTAAGTAAGTGTAACTGATGTGCGCGGTAATGGTGCTTATAATAGAGATAGGTCAAGCGGTGCACTTAACCTTGATAGGCTCGCATCTAGGTAGGGATTGGGTATATCATTGCCGGCCTAACATTCTAGGTCCGATCATTTAGTCATAGAGAGTAACCCAATGAAACTGAATCCAGCTCAAGATGAAGCGGTGAAATATGTGTCAGGCCCTTGCCTCGTCCTTGCTGGCGCTGGCTCAGGTAAAACGCGTGTTATCACCAATAAAATCGCTTATCTGGTTCAGCAGTGCGGTTACAAAGCGCGAAATATTGCCGCGGTGACATTTACCAATAAAGCGGCGCGTGAGATGAAAGAGCGTGTCGGACAAACCTTAGGTACAGGCGAGTCGAAAGGGTTGATGGTTTCTACGTTCCACACGCTAGGCCTTAACTTGATCAAACGCGAGTATAAACACCTTGGCTTAAAGGCGAGCTTTTCTCTATTTGATGACCAAGACCAGTTAGCCCTTTTAAAGGAGCTAACCGAGAAGCAGCTTGATGGCGATAAAGACCTATTAAGACAGCTTCTGAGCACCATCTCTAACTGGAAAAACGACATGCTGACGCCCGATCAAGCGAAAGCAAGAGCGCAGGGTGAACAGCAACAGTTGTTTGCTTTCTGCTTTGAGATGTACGACAAACAGATGAAAGCCTATAACGCGCTCGATTTTGATGACCTGATCCTATTGCCTGTTTTGCTTTTGCGCGGTAACGAAGAGGTGCGTCAGCGTTGGCAAAGTCGTATTCGTTATCTGCTGGTGGATGAGTATCAAGATACCAACACCAGTCAATATGAGTTGGTTAGGCTGCTGGTGGGTGAGCGTGGCCGTTTGACCGTGGTTGGAGATGATGATCAGTCTATCTACTCTTGGCGTGGCGCAAAACCACAAAACTTAGTCCTGCTTGGCGAAGATTACCCCAATTTACGTCTGATTAAATTGGAGCAAAACTATCGCTCAACCAGCCGTATTTTGCGCGCAGCGAACATCTTGATTGCCAACAACCCACATGTTTATGAGAAGTCGCTGTTTTCTGAAATCCCTGATGGTGAAAAGCTCAAGGTATTAAACGCAAAAGATGAAGAACACGAGGCTGAGCGTATTACCGGTGAGATCATCGCTCACAAATTTCTTAATCGAACCAACTACGGCGACTATGCCATCTTATATAGAGGCAATCACCAGTCTCGCTTGATTGAAAAATCTTTGATGCAAAACCGTGTGCCTTACAAGATCTCGGGTGGTACCTCCTTCTTCGCGCGAGCAGAGATTAAGGACATCATGGCGTATCTGCGCGTGCTAGTGAATCCTGATGACGATAATGCCTTTTTGCGCATTGTTAACACGCCGCGCCGTGAGATAGGCCCTGTGACGCTAGAGAAGCTTGGCAGCTACGCCAATATGCGTGGTAAGAGCTTGTTTGAATGTAGCTTTGAGCTGGGTCTTGAACAAACCCTCTCTGGTCGTGGCTTAGAAAACTTGCGTCGCTTTACTCAATGGCTGGTGGCTGTTGCCGATCAAGCCGAGCGAGGTAACACGGTTGAAGCCGTGCGTTCATTGGTGCGTGATATCAATTACGAAGATTGGCTCTACGAAACATCTAGCAGCCCTAAAGCGGCAGAGATGCGCATGAAGAACGTCTCTGATCTCTATTCTTGGATTGTGGCTGACCTTGAAGGGGACAACTACGATCAAGAAGAGAAAACGTTAAAAGAGGTGGTACAACGCCTGACTCTGCGTGACATGATGGAACGTGGTGAAGATGATGAAGACAGTGATGCTGTTCAGTTAATGACGCTGCATGCCTCGAAAGGCTTGGAGTTCCCATACGTCTATCTTATGGGGACTGAAGAGGGGATCCTGCCGCATCAAACCAGTATCGATGAAGATAATGTCGAAGAAGAGCGCCGCCTAATGTACGTAGGCATTACCCGTGCACAGCGCGAGCTGACCTTCACCATGTGTAAAGAACGTCGCCAGTATGGTGAGCTGATTAAGCCAACCCAAAGCCGCTTCTTAGATGAATTACCATTTGACGATGTTGAGTGGGAAACGGTGAAAAAGCCAGTAACGCAAGAGGAGCGTATGGCGAAAGGGCAGGCTCATATTGCCAACCTACGTTCGATGTTTAAGAAGTAGGGGAAATAATAGGCTGGAGGTATAAGGGAAAGAAGAATACAGAGGTTACATGCGAGCACCTCTGTATTCCAAGCACTTGACGTTGAAGCCAGGCAACAATACCGCCTTCAACCTTCTCTACCTATATCCCTTCAATCATATGCTCAATCGCTGCAATGATTTCATCATCTGAACAATCCATACATGAACCTTTCGGTGGCATTGCGTTAAAGCCGTTGATCGCGTGGTCAGCGAGCACATCCATACCTTGAGCGATACGTGGTGCCCAATCGCCCGCATCACCGGTTTTGGGAGCGCCGCTCACACCAATACCGTGACAAGCAGTACAGAAGGTACCGTAAACCGTTGCACCATCACGAGGGCCAGCTGCTACTTCCTCTACGACAGGCTCACTACCAGCAAGATAAACATTGCCAACCGGCTTGATACGCTGCTCAATCGCATCGTAGTCAGCTTGGCTAACATTGGCGGCCATTGCGGCACTAGAAAAAGCTAAGGTGGCAAAAACAGCACTAATCATTCGACGAGACATATCCAATAAACTCACTTTACGTTCCTAGGTTGGCAAAAAACCGACCTTTTTATTGTTGTTAGAGGCTTCCATGCGCTGCTTTGTGAGAAACAAAGACACACGGCTGTTAAATCATTGTAAATATCAGGTGATTATATCCCGATAGTTTGTTGCGATAAACCGATCAAAACTGGGTTGTCACTGTTTTTTACGACCAAAATAGGTACTCGTCACACTTTGATTGACGAAAAAGGCATCAAACGCAAAAAAAGTTAAAAAAAACACTAGACGACCTAGTGTGATATCCGTATTATTCCACTCCGCCGATAGGGCATGCGCCCGTAGCTCAGCTGGATAGAGCGTTGGCCTCCGGAGCCAAAGGTCGAAGGTTCGAATCCTTTCGGGCGTACCATTGCCCTGGAGGAGATATCGGTTAAAAAATTATGGTGGCTATAGCTCAGTTGGTAGAGCCCTGGATTGTGATTCCGGTGGTCGCGAGTTCGAATCTCGTTAGCCACCCCATTCTTTCTTTTTTGAATGGGTATGGTAGCATTAGCTTCCTTTCTCGTAAGAGATAAAACAAAGTCGGTGAATAGCGCAGCTTGGTAGCGCATCTGGTTTGGGACCAGAGGGTCGGGGGTTCGAATCCCTCTTCACCGACCACTCTTTCATTTATGGCTATACTTTAGCGGTAAATACAAAAATTGATGGTGGCTATAGCTCAGTTGGTAGAGCCCTGGATTGTGATTCCGGTGGTCGCGAGTTCGAATCTCGTTAGCCACCCCATTATTTCCCATTTAATGGGTTCGGTAGCAACAGCTTCCCTTCTCGCAAGAGATAAAACAAAGTCGGTGAATAGCGCAGCTTGGTAGCGCATCTGGTTTGGGACCAGAGGGTCGGGGGTTCGAATCCCTCTTCACCGACCACTACACGAAACCCTCGTCGAAAGACGAGGGTTTTTTGCTATCTGGAAAAGGAAAGCACATGCGGCTCGTGGGCTGGAGCGCCAGTCCGATCGAATCCCTCTTCACCGACCACTACACGAAACCCTCGTCGAAAGACGAGGGTTTTTTGCTATCTGGAAAAGGAAAGTACATGCGGCTCGTGGGCTGGAGCGCCAGTCCGATCGAATCCCTCTTCACCGACCACTACACAGAACCCCTGTCGAAAGACAGAGGTTTTTTGCGTTTAGGGGAAAAAGAAGAGTTCAGAATACAGATCTAAATAGCGACCACCTCTGAACTCTGTATTCTGTATTCCAAAAAATAACCCGCAAATTCCCCCTCGATCTCCCAACTCAAATTCATTGCACCAAAATCGCCCATCACGCAAGCAATAATCCTAAACAATGAATATCGTGAAGTTTATTCAACTGCCTATATAACGAATAGGTAGGTAATAATCTTGCCTAATAGACATAAAAAGGTTGGTTGTTTTAATAATGTTAAATTGATCCGGATTGGCATCTATTCATTACTTATGCACTGATTTGGTGCGTGGGTTGGATGGGGAGAAAAGGTTGATCTAGCTTGTAGCCCATATTTGCCGAGTATTGTGCTACGAAGAGTGAAATATAGTCGTGAATTAATATATATCAATCGATTAATAAATATTCAGTTAGATATGCTTCTGACAGTGAAAATTGAGTTTTTATCCCTTGTTTGTTGCTTTTTCGTGAAATATTTGCCACATTGTGTTCCTTGTAATTAGCCAGAATAAAATTCTGGTTTGAATGGAATCATATTGATTTGGTGTTTTGCGTGGATTGCGCGATAACCGAATCTCAGACAGGGCAGAAAACTGTCTAAAGCAGTAGAGGTCTGATACATGTCTCTTTTAGAAGTTAGAAATCTTCGCATCGAGTACCCATCTCGTCATGGTGTACACGCCGCTGTAAAAGCACTTTCCTTTAATATTGAACGAGGAGAGATCGTCGGTGTTGTTGGTGAATCGGGTGCTGGTAAGTCAACCGTAGGTAACGCAGTGATCGATCTGCTTAGCCCTCCAGGCACTATTGCTGATGGTGAAGTCTTCCTCGATGGCGAAAAGATCTCTGGCTTATCTCCAGAGCAGATGCGTAAAGTTCGCGGCTCAAAAATTGGATTTATCTTCCAAGACCCAATGACCTCATTGAATCCTCTTTTCACTGTAGAACAGCAGCTAAAAGAGACGATTCACGCCAATATGAAGGTGACAGACGAAGAGGCGTACCAGCGTGCACTCTCTTTGATGAATCAAGTTGGTATCCCGCAACCAGAAAACCGTCTTAAACAGTATCCTCACCAATTCTCTGGTGGTATGCGTCAACGTGTGGTTATCGCGATTGCACTCGCGGGTGAACCAGATCTGATTATTGCCGATGAGCCAACGACAGCATTGGATGTCTCTATCCAAGACCAAATCCTAGGTTTGATTCGTGAGCTGTGTATCAAGAATAACGTTGGCTGTATGTTGGTCACTCACGATATGGGTGTGGTTTCTAACGTTACAGATCGTGTGGCGGTTATGTATCGTGGTGAGCTTGTAGAGTTTGGCCCGACGAAACAAGTGCTAGGCACGCCAGAGCACTCGTACACACATAGCCTGATTTCAGCGGTACCGCGTTCAGACATCAAACTCGACCGCTTCCCGTTGGTGAGCTACATCGAAGAAGCAAAAGAGATGAAGCCGCTAGATGTGAAAAATCACTGGTTGGGTCAAAGCCAGGACCATCGAGATTACACTGGGTCGCTTCTAAACGTGGAGAATGTGAATCTTCGCTTTGTTACCAAAGACTCTCTATTTGAGAGCCGTCGCGAATACGTTCAGGCGTCGAACAACGTGAGCTTTGATGTCAAAGAAGGTGAGACGTTTGGTCTTGTGGGTGAATCAGGCTCGGGTAAGTCAACCATTGCGCGAGTAATTGCGGGTCTGTACGAACCAAACTCAGGTCGAGTGAGTTTTGAAGGTATTGATTTAACGTCTCTTCGTTCAGAGAAAGAGCGTCGCCCGCTGCGTCGTCAAATGCAGATGGTGTTCCAAAACCCATATACCTCAATGAACCCACGCATGAAAATCTTCGATATCATCGCAGAGCCGATTCGTTTCCATAAGTTGACAAAGAATGAAGCGGAAACCCGTGCGATCGTGAACGATCTACTTGATCACGTTGGCTTGGGTCGCATGGCGGGTGTGAAGTATCCACATGAATTTTCTGGCGGTCAGCGTCAACGTATTTCTATCGCGCGTGCTTTAGCAACGCGCCCACGTCTTCTTATCTGTGATGAGCCAACATCGGCGCTCGATGTCTCGGTACAGGCACAGATCCTCAACCTGCTTAAGGACTTGCAGGATGAACTGAATCTCACCATGTTGTTTATCAGCCACGACTTACCGGTTATTCGTCAGATGTGTGACCGAGTCGGCGTGATGCAGATGGGCACCTTGCTAGAGGTGGCTCCAACCGAGCAGCTCTTCACTAACCCGCAGCATGAATACAGCAAACAGCTGATCTCATTGATGCCAGAGTTTACTGGTCTGCGTGAAGACATCGCTGTAGCAGCAGGTTAGAACTAGATTCACTCCCAACGCAGGTCGTTCAGTGGTTGGGAGTAATAACAAAGCCAAGTTCACTTGGAACAAACAGACGCAAACACAACAACTAGGGATTGGATTCCCGCATAAGGAGTTATGCAATGAAAACCATGAAAAGCAAAATAGCAGTGGCATTAATGGCAGCTGGCCTAAGCTTTGGTGCAGCCGCGGCTGAAATCAAAGTCGCTTACGATGCTGACCCAGTATCACTTGACCCACATGAGCAGTTGTCTGGTGGTACGCTTCAAATGTCGCACATGGTATTTGATCCGCTAGTTCGTTACACACAAGAGTTAGATTTTGAACCTCGCTTAGCTGCATCTTGGGAGCGTGTTGATGATACGACATTCCGCTTCAAGCTACGTGAAGGCGTGAAATTCCACTCTGGTAACGACCTAACAGCGGACGACGTCGTTTGGACTTTTGACCGTCTAAAAGACTCTCCAGACTTTAAAGCGATTTTCGAACCGTATGAGAAGATGGTAAAGGTGGATGATTACACTGTAGAAATCATCTCTAAAGGCGCATATCCACTGGTTCTTCAGACAGCAACTTACATTTTCCCAATGGACAGCAAGTTCTACTCTGGCTCAACTGAAGACGGCAAAGACAAAGCAGAAGTGGTTAAGCACGGTAACTCGTTCGCTTCAACTAACGTTTCAGGTACCGGTCCATTCGTTGTTGCTTCTCGTGAGCAGGGCGTACAAACCGTATTTGAGCGTTTTGACGGTTACTGGGATGAAGACACAGGTAACGTTGATAAGCTAACGCTAGTGCCAATCAAAGAAGATGCGACTCGCGTAGCAGCACTGCTTTCTGGCGGCGTTGACATGATTGCCCCTGTTGCACCAAACGATCACAACCGTGTTCAATCAGCAGACGGTGTTGATTTGGTAACACTACCTGGTACGCGTCTAATCACGTTCCAATTGAACCAGAACAGCAATGAAGCACTAAAAGACGTTCGTGTTCGTCAGGCGATTGTTCACGCGATAAACAACGAAGGTATCGTTAAGCGCATCATGCGCGGCTTCGCTACAACAGCGGGTCAGCAAGGCCCTGAAGGCTATGCTGGCTACAAAGCAGAGCTAACGCCACGTTACGACGTTAAGAAAGCAAAAGAGCTAATGGCTGAAGCGGGCTACGCAGATGGTTTCACTCTTACCATGATGGCACCAAATAACCGTTACGTGAACGATGCGAAAGTGGCGCAAGCGACAGCGGCAATGCTAGCGAAAATCGGCATCAAGGTAGACCTGAAAACTATGCCGAAAGCGCAATACTGGCCAGAGTTTGATAAGTGTGCAGCAGACATGCTGATGATCGGTTGGCACTCTGATACAGAAGATTCAGCGAACTTCTCTGAGTTTCTAACAATGACGCGTAACGAAGAGACGGGTCGTGGTCAGTACAACTGTGGTCACTACTCAAACCCAGAGCTAGACAAGTTGGTTGACGCTTCAAACGTTGAAACAGACCCAGCGAAACGTGCAGCTCAGCTACAAGAAGTTGAAACTATCCTGTACAACGATGCGGCGTTTGCTCCTCTACACTGGCAGAACCTAGCGTGGGCAGCAAAATCTAACGTTGAAATTGCACCTATCGTAAACGCAATGAACTTCCCTTACTTCGGTGACCTGAAGGTTAAATAAGTAAGGTAGTCAGTGAGTACCCAGTTAGTGGGTACTCACAGTTTTTGGTACTTAGCTTTGTTCAGTCGGGCTAGGTGCCATTTTTAAGACTGAACATTCGACTCACTCTTTTGTTTCCAGATTAATTTGCTTAAATGACGAACCATTAATGAAGTTCGCGAGGCTTGTTACACCAAGGAAAGAGAAAAGTCAGAGTTACAGACTGAAATTTATGGAAAGTTAAGGGGCAAGGAATGTTTTCGTTTCTGGTCAAGCGCCTGTATCAGGCACTGATAGTGATGTTTGTGATCAGTTTGGTGGCGTTTGCCATTCAAGACAACCTCGGGGACCCATTGCGTGAGCTGGTTGGTCAGTCGGTTTCAGAAGCCGAGCGCCAAGCACTGCGTGATGAACTGGGCTTGAATGATCCCTTCATTACAAAATATTCACGATTTGTCGGCAACGCTATACAAGGCGATCTCGGCACATCCTATTTCTTCAAACGACCAGCGGTGGATGTGATTCTTGACCGCTTAGTCGCGACTCTAGAGTTGGTGTTTGGTGCTACTTTAATCATCGTAGTGTTATCAATACCGCTCGGTGTCTATTCTGCGATTCACCCTAAGAGCTTCTTTACCAAAGTAGTGATGGCGGGCAGTAGTGTCGGTATTTCTATACCAGTATTCCTTACTGCAATCATGTTGATGTATGTGTTCTCAATTGAGCTAGGCTGGCTGCCTTCTTATGGTCGGGGAGAGACCACCAATCTACTCGGCTGGGAGTCAGGCTTCTTCAATCTTGATGGTTTGCGTCACCTTGTTCTGCCTTGTATTGCGCTAGCGTCTATCATGCTACCGCTGTTTATTCGCCTTGTACGTTCTGAAATGCTCGAAGTGTTGAGCTCTGAGTACATTAAGTTTGGTAAAGCCAAAGGCTTGGCGCTTAATAAGATTTACTACCAGCACGCGCTAAAAAATACCATGCTGCCTGTGATTACAGTCGGGGGCGTACAGATAGGTACTATGGTGGCTTACACCATCTTGACCGAAACCGTATTCCAATGGCCGGGGACTGGCCTGCTGTTCTTAGATGCGATTAACCGCGTTGATACACCGCTTATTACTGCATACGTAATTTTCGTTGGTCTTATCTTTGTGGTGACGAACACCATCGTTGACCTTCTGTATGGTCTTATTAACCCAACTGTGAACATTACTGGTAAAGGAGCATAATCATGGAACAAGTAGCAGCAGCTCCTTCTCGTTGGGAGCGTTTTAAGAACTCTGACATTATTTACTATTTTGTTCGCGACAAAGTGGCGATGTTCAGCTTCGCTGTATTTCTTGCGTTTTTGTTCGCTGCATTAGCCGCGCCATTGATTGCTCCAAGTGACCCTTATGATCTGGGTTCAATCGATATTATGAACTCAGAGCTGCCGCCGTCTTGGCTCGATGGTGGTGAACCTGAGTTCTTGCTGGGCACTGACGAACAAGGTCGCGATATCTTATCGACCATCCTATACGGCTCTCGCTTATCACTGACCATTGGCTTTCTAGCTGTCGGTCTACAGCTGTTCTTAGGCATTGTGATTGGCTTGTCAGCGGGTTACTTTGGCGGTCGTATTGATAGCTTCTTAATGCGTTTTGCTGATATTCAGCTCTCTTTTTCAACCATGATGGTCGCGATCATCGTCTCTGCTATTTTCAAAGCGAGCTTTGGTAGCCAGTTCTACAGTCAATATGCGGTTGTGATGCTGGTGGTGATTATCGGTATCGCCGAGTGGCCGCAGTATGCACGTACTGTGCGTGCTACCGTATTGGCAGAGAAGAAGAAAGAATACGTGGAAGCGGCACGTGTGATGGGCTTTAAAGCACCGCGTATCATGTTCCGTCACATTCTGCCGAACTGTTTGTCTCCAATCTTGGTTATCTCAACAGTACAGATTGCTAATGCCATCATGTCTGAGGCGGCACTGTCATTCTTAGGTTTAGGTCTACCGGTAGACCAGCCGTCATTGGGTGCACTGATCAGCATAGGCTTTAACTACATCTTCTCTGGCGCATGGTGGATTACTGCCTTCCCAGGCATTGTACTGGTGACACTGGTCTTGGTGATCAACCTGCTAGGCGACTGGCTGCGTGATGTGTTTAACCCGAAAATCTACAAAGGGTGATCCATTTACCTACGCGAGTAACAAAAGCTGTATAAACTAGAACTTACAGGTTCTAGAAAACGAAAGTTGAAAGAGCCGCATAAAGCGGCTCTTTTTTTGCATTGAACTTGTCAGGAATGGTTAAAGCGGTAAAGGAATAGCGAAATATGGACGTGAATAAGCGCCATTGGGGTAAAACAGCGGCAATAATTGTTGGCACGTTATGGTGGGGGCTCAGTAGCCCATCAGTGCAGGCAGAGGAGTTCTTGTGTGATGCGACACAGGCGTCAAGCTCTGAGCTGGCTGTGTTGAATGCGAGTTGCCCAGTTGGTGATGGCTTGTGGGGTAAGCAGCAACCAAAGCACCCAACATCGATGTTTTGGATTCAGTGCGGCATCTTGTCTAAACCGTTAACCCTCAAAGAAGCGAAGCCACTTTACGATGTGATCAAAGCTGATGTGTGGGCACGACCAGAGCCCAAAGGCTCGCGCTGCTTAATTGGCCCGTATAAGACCTTACCAGAAGCCAATGCCGATCTGCGCAGTGTAAAGCGCGTTAAGGGCTATAACGAAGCCTTCGTACGTGCGGTATATCAGCAAGGCGCAGCTTCATCTGCAAAAGCACAGTCAGAAAAAGCTCAGCCTGTGGTAACCCCAAAGCCTAAAAAGCCAACACCCGCAGCGACTGCCAGTGCGAAGCCTAAAAAGATCGCTCCAGCGGCAACCCAACCTGTTGCCATTGCCAATTTGCCTCAAACAAACACCAGTAAACACGCTTCAGAAGTGGCTATTCGCCTAGAAAGCGTGGTAAATGGCCTCAATTATGCGGTGCCCTATTTGATGTTCAGTGATGAGCAGTTTTATATGGAGCATGGCCTACCATGGACACGCCTAAATTATGCGTCAGCAACCAAAACCTGCCAACAGATCAATATGCGCCTGCCGAATGATAGGGAGTGGCAGCAGTTTCTCGATGCCAAAATTATGGATAAAGGAGAGTGGCCCGTTCATCTGCCGTATTGGGGGGAGGAGCGCAAAGGGCTGTTTACTAGCGGGCAGGTGAATCAACTTTCGGGTAAGTCACTACTCAATGTAATGTGTGTTAAGTAGAGCGACGACAAAAAAAGATGCCACCATGAGGTGGCATCTTGATATGTATGGAATTTAATTAGTCGATTTTCTGCATTGAGCTTACGTTGCGAGTTTCACCGTTTGGCGACATCTTGCGACGTGTTAGATAACCTTGATCCAAATTTTTACCCGCTGGCATATAAGTCCAAGTCACGAAGTACTCGTCATCGCTAGGACAAACGTCACCCATTTTGTAGTCATCACTGTCACAGAAACGAACGGTAGTGTTAAGTTCTGCCAGTGTTGCTTTTGACTCTCGACCTTCTTGACCAAACCACCAGTAGTCGATATTGCTAAGATCAGTATAAGAGTACGGACCTTCCTCTTCGATAGTGACCGGTGAACCACTATTACATTCTGTGCCTGACATGATCATCCCAGTTGCATCGAACTTGAATTTCAGCTCAGCAACCTGACCATCGTTACACGTTTCTTTCTCTACCCAAGTACCAATAAAGTCAACATAGCGGTCAGTTTCTTGGTCTTCGATTTGGTAGATAAATTTAGTCTTCTCAACGGCTCTTCTTACTGTGTCATAGTCGAATTCATCACCCTCTTGCACATCATCACTGAGAGAGAACTTCTTCTCATGAATGGTAAGAACTTCTGTTACTGGATCGTAAGACTGAGCATAGATGTTTGCCTGCATAGAGACCTCATCATCATCTTCGTCGGCATCATTGTATGGCGCGATTTCTTCGACCTTGTTCAATTCAGCTTGTGTCTCAGATAGAACAAATGGCATGAAGAGTTCAACAGAGCTACGTTCTTCTGGGTCTTCAGATGAGTAGTTAAGTGCTTCATCTTCCGTTGTTGCTTTGTTCGGGTTGCTGAACTTGTAAGAAAAGGCATTATTAATAGCAAACTTGTCATCAATTTCAGCCTTTGAACCATCACAAGTTCTCTCACCATCGTTTTCAACATATTTGCTTGCTTCGCCATGTTCTTCAATACAGGTTAGGAACTCAGCCGCATAGGTCGAACTAAAGCCTGAATCATTGTTGCCTTTAAGCATGACTAATTCTTCTGCATCTAAGCGGTAATCCCAGCGCCCTGAATCACGCACAATATCAAATGTCTCTAGAGAGGCAGTCTTATCGGCGTGAACATAGCGTTGTGTGTGGTCATAGTTAAATTCAGGAACGATAGAGCGAACATTTTGAGATACGCTCACTTCACGAATAATGTGTCCTTTACCACGCTCAAACATAGGTACTGGCGAATCTAAACCACGATCTACACCATCTAGTGCATCCGTCATGTGCTTTACTGCAGCGTCTTCTGTCACTGGCTCTAACTGCATAGTTTCTGATAAGAAGCTGTGTACTGATTCTCTGTCATCCAGATTGATTTGACTCAGTTCGACTGCGTATTCAGACAGATCTGGAAGAGTAATTAGCTCTTCATTGTTGGTTGTTTCATCTAGGCTTTGCAGCAAAATAGCTAGGTTAACTGCACGGTCATAAGTACCAGAGGCTTCAAATGGGCTCAATACATCGCGATTTGAAGCCGCGCCTACTTTAAGACCTGCTTCTCCACCAACATAAAAAGTGACTGTTGCTTCATTTTCGACAGAAAACTCACCGCCGTTGGATGTCATACCGGAGTTTGTTCCATCGGTATAGTACAGGTTATCTACTTCAGCATCGATAAAACGACTTGCGGCTGGAGAAGGTGTAACGCCCGTTCCAGGGTTAGTCACTGAACTGTTATCATCATCTGACCCACATCCCGTAAGGGCTACCGCCACTGACAGTGATAGTAAACTGAGTTTTTTCATTGTAATTAGCTTCTTAAAGATTGAATAAAAAAAAGGCGATTCAGTTCTACTGAATCGAGCGCGATTATTCGTGTAAGTGCAGATCGGAGCAAGGAACGAACTTTAAGGAAAAACAGAGAAAAAAGAGTGACTAAGTGTGATGCAGATCTAGTTTTGTGGCAGTGAGGCGTTAAGCCAAGCTTTTGAAAAGTGGATGTCTTTTTGCACTAAGCTTTTACTACAGCTCATTAATGAGCTGATTTCATCCAACTTTAAACCTGAAAAGTACTTGAGTTTGAGTGCCTTTGCTTGGCGAGGGTAGTGATATTCAAACACCTCCAGGAGCTTAGCGGCAGAGAGAAAATGGTCGATATCAAGGCATTCTAGTTGTGGTGATGGATTGGCTGCAGCGCGCTTGTCTGTTTTCATTGCTCGGGCATTATCCACCAAAATCTGTTGAGTAATTTTGGCGACTAATAGGAAAAACTGCTTACGGTTTTTCAATTCTAAAGAATGGCATTGTGCAAGCTTGATATATGCCTCATTAACCAGAGCATGAGTATCAAGCATAGCTTTGGAGAGGACAGTATTATTGTGACCGAACTTGTGTTGCGATTTGGCCAGTGCTGCATGAGCAATCGCTCGCAGCTTTAGATAGCACAATTGGTAAAGTTGCTGTTCTGCCAGTTGATCGCCTTGTTGCCAAGCTACTATCAGTTGCGTCAAATGATTCCAATCTTTGTTCATTGTCTTCTATACGGTATTTGGATTGTCTTATCTTTTTTAAGTGAATGCTTGTCTGAAATGGGCAGCATTAACGCGTAAGCGAGCCGTGTTTTTATGTCAATTGGTAGGTCGCTTTTTCGCAACACCAATTCATGCATGTTGTGAACAATTGACACCATATCTCTTTCACTTTGTAGCGTCTTTCGGCTTACGTAGAATAGATTCGCTAGCTCTTTTACTAATAGTTCTCGTGCTGTCATTTCTTGTCTTAAGAATTGGTTTTTGTCGGTAAGTACTACGCTGAATCCAGTCAACACCATGACTAAAGCAAAGCTCAATAACCAACGAACACGGTAACGCTCAAAGCTTTTTCTTAAACAATAGAAAAATTGGTTCTTCAGTTGTGAAATGGGCTTTTTATCAGCGAGGTTTTCCAGATCTTGAATGAGTTCGGACACCGACTGATAACGCATAGAGACATCATCATGACACGCCACCGCATGCACCACATTAAGCTCATAGTTAAACGAGCTTGGCGAAAAGATATGGCCAATAACCTTGCCTAAAGAATAAACGTCACTTTGTACCGAGAGTGTTAGCCCTTGCTGTTGTTCAGGGCTTGAGAACCCACAGCTGTAACTATTGAGCATCATCGTGGTAGGTGAGCTTTGCGTGAAGCTCGGCTGAACAATATTAAAATCTAGAACTTTTGGTTTGCCATCTTTGGTAATCAAGATGTTCTGCGGTTTAAGATCCGCATGTAGCAGGCAGTATTGATGAGCGTGTTCAATCGCGCGGCAGATCTCGAGACACAATTGGTATTTTTGTTCTGTAGACAGTGTGGTGTGCGCTAAGTAATTGTCGAGGGTTTCTCCCTCAATATACTCCATCACAATGTAAACGCTGTTGTTGTATAGCCCCGCATCATAGACTTTGGGAATCGATGCATGGTTAAGGTTCGCCATCAGCTGAGCTTCCTTGAGAAGAAACTCTGGTGAGCTTATCTCATTCAAGTAGGCGTGGTAGAACTTAATCGCAACTTGCTGTTTAAAGAGTTTATCGGCCCTTTCGGCTAAGAATACCGCCCCCATACCTCCTTGGCCACATAGGGTGATGAGTTGATACTTATCGATCGTCGCACCTTCAAGTTCACACCAGTTATCCGAGGTAATAAGGTGTTTAGACTGATTCTCAATAAGCTGTGTGAGTAAAGGGGCATTATGTTCAGTAATCAATCGATTGAGCTGGCTAAATGTGGCAGGACATTGTTGTTGTGTGTGTAAAAGAAGGCGCTGTTGTTCATCGGGTTTGGCATCGAGCCAGCGATAAAAGCATTGTGTCGTCGATATTGTCATTATTATGCGCAGCTTGCTTTGTGTGAGTTACATTTTGTTACAGTGGCGCGATGGTATAGGAAATGGCAGAAAAAAGGTAGGGATAAGGTGGAGTTTAAAAAGAACAAAGCCCCATTCATGGGGGCTTTGATATTGAAACAGTTTTGTTTGGTTAGCGCAGATTAGAAATGCAGAATCATCTGAGCAGAGACACCGTAGTTGTTGTCTTCGCCGTATGACCCAGAGATATCCAAGCCGAACAAGCCAAATGGCTTCAAGCCAAGACCTGCAGTCAACAAGTCATCAGCATGATCGGTCATTGAGTGCGCATAACCCACACGAATCTGTGCCCAGCGCCACGCGTCTAGTTCAGCACCAAAGCGTGCGTATTGAGTCTTGTAGTCGATCTCTTTGAAATACTCTTTTGAAGTCAGGTCGACATCGGTAGTAAGCGTGTACCAACCGCGATCGTAAGAGGCACCAACTACATATTCTGGCTTAATTACATAAGTCGATGTTTGACCAAGATATTCATTGGTCTCTAGCTCGCGTGAAATCAGGTTGCGTGCAGAGAAAGCCAAGTTCCACTTGTCAGTGAGTTCATATGCAGCACCAATATCCATATTGAAGGCCGCATCAGTGTTAGCATCATCAAAATCGAAGTCATCGTCTTCGAAATCATTCACGGCTTCACCATAGCCAAGAGATAGCATCTGCTGTATTTTTGGTGAGATACCTAGGTGCAGGGGCTTATCAAACCAATCGAACTGCTTGGCGAAGGTTAAACCTACATCTAGTGTTGCTCCACCGAGAGCGTAGACACTTGAGTGTAAATCATCAGGGTCGTTGAGATCAGGGTTGAGGTCTCTTTCATCGACTACCGGTACACCAATGACATTCGCGTTTAAAAGCGCGAAAAAGTTAGTGCTAAGGTATTTGTTTGGAATCGCGATGATAATGCCAGTGCTCGCTTCTGCCGTAAGTACTTCACCTTGAAGCTCGCGCAAGATGTTTTGCCACTCTTCTGGAGAGGCATTTAAATCACCGTCGTTAATTTGGTCTTCCCAACGCATAAATGCATCATCGAAGCGATCGATGGTGTCTACCATGTCACTGCTGTCGTGCACACGAGCGCTGAATGTTGGCAAGATCATGCCAAAGTTATCGCTCTCACCATATTGAGAAGCAAGTGCTGGGTTGTGAATGCTGCTGGTGAGGTATGTTGCTGATGCGACACCAGTGCCGCCCATCGCGAAAGAGCGTGTGTCTACGTTTGCGTTTGCAACAAGGGGTAACCCTAGCGCCACTGACATTGCTAGTGCTGTAAGCCGTTTCATTTTTTTCGATCCTGCTTGATTCGAATTTATTTTTTTGTCCAACGTGTTTTGTCACTGTTAGTTAACAAAGAACACGATAGAAGATGTAATTATTTGAATGCGCGTCACATCTTAGTGAGCGGTGTATGTTTTACCGCTCAAATAAAAACCAAACAAGGCACGAAGAAGGTCGATGTTTTCCGTAAAGTTTTTTACGAAACTTCTGCGACAAGCATACGCGATTGCAGCCACGCACGAGAAAAACGCAGGTCTTTTTCGACTAAGCTAGTGCTGCATTCGAGGAGTTGGCTGATTTCATCAATGGTGAGGCCGATATAGTATTTGAGTTTGAGGGCATCGGATTGACGTGGGTAGCGAGAACTGAAACGGTCGAGGGATTTTTCAAAGCTCACCACACCTATGATTTCGTTTTCTTCTGTTTCTGAAAAGGGGTGTAAAGAGGTCATAGGTTGACGTTTTTGTGCAGACTGAGCGCGTGCGTTATCAATCAAAATTTGTCGCATGGCTTTCGCTGCTAGTAAGTAAAACTCCCTCTGGTTATTTACGCTGTCGGGAGATAGCGGATTCAGCTTTAGATAAGCGTCGTGAACCAGCGCGGTGGTGGCATTTACGCTGTCACACAACACCTTGTTTTCTTCTCCGTGCTTGAGGCCACATTGTGATCGAGTATGGCGGGCAATATCGCGAAGTCGAGAATAGGCTAGGCGGTATAGTTTGCCTTCAGCGGCTTTGTTACCCGCGAGGTAGTTTTGAATTAAACAGGTCGGCATTAGTAATTACTCATGGTCCGGGTACGGCTGCTGCATCTCATTGATTAGCGCTTTATGAATACGGCTTGGTATGACGCGGCTCTCTTCAATACGCTGGGTGAAATCATCCAAAATCTCGTGGGTGAGGTCGAACTCGTGCACGGATTTATCGTAGATCGATTGCCTAAGTTGAATGACCATCTCTGAGGCGATCTTCTCTTCAAATTCTAACTGTTGATGCCTATCAATCATGGCAAAGGTTAATAACACCACGGAAATGATCGCAAAAAAGGCAAGCATCATCGAGATAGGGTGACGCTGGATAGCGCGGTAAATCCGGTAGCTCTTGTCGTGACAACGCGATGATATTGGGCGCAGTTGACGAATGTTTTCAACATCACGTAGCAGGTGAGTGACTGACGAATAGCGCTTTGTTGGGTTAGGTTCAGTCGCTTTTTGAACCACCTGATGAATGTCATTGCAAAACGGCAGACTCGCTGTTAGATGCTGTAAAGTCCTTCCTAAAGAATAGATATCACTGGCTTTGGTGAGAGGCTCGGCCGCGATCTGCTCTGGGCTAGCAAATTGACGGCTGTAAGCCGAGAGTTGCTGGCCTTCAGCTATCTGGTGCAGGTGGTGCACGATATTGAAATCAATCAGCTTAACCTTGCCGTCAGGTGTAATAATGGTGTTGCTGGGCTTGATATCGGCATGCAGTATTTGATGATAATGCGCATGCTCAATAGCACGACACATCTGAATAACGACATCGAGGCAGTCATTACATGATAAATCGTTTTGTTTAAGATGGTTATCGAGTGTAATGCCCTCAATATATTCAAGCACAATGTAAATGGTGCTTTGCCCACCAAATTGTTCGAACCCACCGTCATACACTTTGGCGATATTGGGATGATTAAGCCTGGCAAGTATGTGCGCCTCTTGAAAGGGCTGTGCTGAGATTGGGGTCTGGCTCAGTATCTTTGATACCCATGGCTCAAATACCTTTATAGCGACTTGTTGATCAAAGGTGTGATTATCTCGCTTAGCTAGATAGACCTGGCCGAACCCCCCTTGACCAAGTGTCTGCTCCAAGCGGTATTTGTCGATGTGCATCCCAACGAGATTTTCTGATTGGTAACACACTGTTGAGGCGCTGTGCCGTAGCAGTTGAGTAATATGGTTCAGTTGCTCTGAGGCTAGCATTGACCTTATTTTCTCATGTTGCTCAGAGTCTTGCTGCGCCAGTAGATTCAGAGCTTGTTGCTGAACATGATCAGGTTGGTCAATAAGAGAGTAAAAAATCTCAGTTTGAGAAGCGGATAGTATCACGGGTCGCTATACGGTTAATTCGACCTAGATGAGTGTAACGAGTCTTGTTGCTGAGTAAATTCGCTTGAAATGATTTGATACAAAAATGCGTGCTACTGAATGAATAATGCCAGTGAATGCATTTCACTGGCATTAATGTGTGCAGATCTTAGTCTTGCATGTAGCCTTCTGGCATTTCAATGCGTGCTACACCAGACTCAACAGCGGCTAGCGCCACCGCTTTTGCCACGCGTGGTAGTAGGCGAGGGTCCATTGGTTTTGGAATGATGTAGTCTTTGCCAAACTCCAGCGCATCAACGCCTGCTGCTGTTAATACTTCAGCGGGTACTGGCTCTTTAGCGAGCTGACGAATGGCGTCAACGGCTGCCAATTTCATCTCATCGTTGATTTCGCTTGCACGCACATCAAGCGCGCCGCGGAAGATGAATGGGAAGCACAGTACGTTGTTCACTTGGTTCGGGTAGTCAGAGCGACCCGTGCCCATAATCAAGTCATCACGCACTTCGTGAGCGAGCTCAGGTTTTATTTCTGGATCTGGGTTTGAACACGCAAACACAACCGGTTTGTCCGCCATCAGCTTCAGTGCTTCTGGTGGAAGTAGGTTCGGGCCTGATACACCAAGGAACAGGTCAGCACCGCAGATAACATCTTCTAATGTGCGCTTGTCGGTATTGTTAGCGAACAATTGCTTGTATTCGTTTAGGTCATCGCGGCGAGTGTGGATCACGCCTTTGCGGTCAAGCATGTAGATCTTCTCACGCATTGCGCCACACTTGATCAGGAGTTCCATACAGGCCACTGCAGCAGCGCCTGCACCTAGACAGACGATGGTAGAGTCTTCGAGCTTTTTACCTTGCAGTTCGATGGCGTTAAGCATGCCGGCTGCCGTTACGATGGCGGTACCGTGTTGGTCATCATGGAATACAGGTACATCGCAACGCTCGATGAGGCGTTTTTCAATCTCAAAACAGTCCGGTGCTTTGATGTCTTCAAGGTTAATGCCACCAAAAGTGTCTGCAATGTTCGCTACCGTATCAACGAACTCATCAATGGTGCGGTGTTTAACTTCGATATCAATCGAGTCAAGGCCTGCAAAACGTTTAAATAGCAGCGCTTTACCTTCCATTACTGGCTTAGAAGCCATAGGGCCAAGATTACCTAGACCCAGGATCGCTGTACCGTTTGAGATAACCGCAACCATGTTGCCTTTAGAGGTGTATTTATAAACGTTGTCGGCATTGAGGGCGATTTCACGGACTGGCTCTGCCACACCTGGGCTGTATGCGAGTGCTAAATCTTTCGCTGAATCAGCTGGTTTAGTGAGTGAAATTGCAATTTTACCTGCGGTAGGTTGAGCATGATAGTCGAGAGCTTGCTGGCGAAATTGTTCTTCAGCAGAAAGTGGAGTAGCGTCGTTTTTATCGTTAGGCATGAGAGCTGCTATAAATCCATGTATGTGAGACAGAGCAATATTTTAGTGGAAGCTGGATCATAAACCTAGGCTAAATTGTGAACTAAGGTAAATTCGTAGAATAAAAGTCTGCAGATCAGACCAGTACTGTTTGATGATGCTTCGAGAGGATTGTCGCACGCGCTTGAGGTGTTGCGCGTTAGAAGAAAATAATGATTATTGGCTGGTGAATTTTAGGCATTAAAAAAGGACGTCGATGACGTCCTTTTTTGTACTTACTTCAGAAGAATTACTTCTTAGAAGAAAGAGCACCGAAACGCTTGTTGAAGCGATCTACACGGCCGCCTGTATCAACGATACGTTGCTTACCAGTGTAGAATGGGTGACATTTGTCACACACGTCTAGGTGGATAGATTCTTTAGCTAGAGTTGAGTTGAACTCAAAAGAGTTGCCGCAAGAACAAGTTGCTTTTACAGCTTTGTATTCTGGGTGGATACCAGTTTTCATAGGGATAACCTCAATTGGGCCGTGTCGCTATCCAACTCTACGCTGGACACCACACGTAATTTAACAAAAACGTTTTTACTTGCTATACCGCTGATTCTGCTGCGTGAGCAAAATTAAGCCATATAGCTAAGGCGCGATATAGTAAAGAAAGCGGCGTTAGGGATCAACTGATTTGCTAAAAAAATCGCCAACTTTTTCACTGCCCATCGGTTCAATCATTGGATTGAGGGGCATTTGAGTATAATATGACGCTTCCGCAATCGTTTTCAGTCAGTCCATGCGCCCATCTATTGCTCGTGTATCTTTGCCAGTACCTCTGGACAGATCGTTTGATTATTTAATTCCTGCTCACCTTTTTCCGGTGATTGGCGGGCGAGTAGCCGTGCCGTTTGGACCCAAAACCATGATTGGTATTGTGACGGCTTTTGCTAGCGAGTCAGAGTTCGACAAACTGAAATCGATTAAGCAGGTGCTAGATGCTGAGCCGTTGTGGCCTGACTCTCTGTTCCAGCTTTTAACTTGGTGCAGTCAGTACTATCAATACCCATTGGGTGATACGCTCGCCAATGCAATGCCAGCGGCACTGAAAAAAGGCAAGCCTGCACAAGTGGAAGCGATTGTTGAGTGGCACCTTACAGAGGAAGGACGCACTCAATTAATGGCCGGCGTTGGCCGTGCAAAAAAACAAGCGTTAGCACTACAGTTGCTTGAGTCGGGCGGCTTAACCCGAGAGAAATTGAATGATGCGGGCGTTTCAACCAGCGTCACAAAAGCCCTTGAAGAAAAAGGCTGGATTGCCGCGCAATCGAGATTACCCCAAATTCAACCTTGGGGAGCTCAGGTTGAGCGAGAGGTAGAAAAACCAAAGCTGAATGAAGAGCAAGCCGTGGCGATTGCGAGTGTCAATCACCGTCAGAGTTACGGCTGTTTTTTGCTCGAGGGGGTGACGGGCTCGGGCAAGACCGAGGTTTATCTTAATCTGATAAAGCCGGTGCTAGAGCGCGGACAGCAAGCTTTGGTTTTGGTGCCGGAAATCGGCCTGACCCCGCAAACTATCGAACGTTTTGCTTCACGATTTAATGTGCCTGTCACAGTTGTGCACTCTAATCTCAACGAAACTGAGCGCCTCAATGCTTGGTTGGCTGCTCGCGATAGGGCATGTGGCATTGTGATCGGTACGCGCTCAGCACTGCTAACCCCATTTGCTGACCTCGGTATCATCATTGTCGATGAAGAGCATGACAGCTCTTATAAGCAGCAAGATAGCCTACGTTACCACGCGCGCGATGTCGCTATTATGCGAGCCAACAAAGAGGGCATTCCGATTGTTCTTGGCTCAGCGACCCCAGCGCTTGAAACGCTACACAATGCGCGTACAGGAAAATACAGCCACTTGCATTTAACGCAGCGAGCAGGCTCGGCAAAACCGACGACCAATAAGGTTCTTGATATTAAGGGGCTTTATTTGGAAGGGGGCTTGTCGGCGCCACTCATCGCAGAGATGCGTAAACACCTTGAAGCGGGTAATCAGGTGTTATTGTTTCTCAACCGCCGCGGTTTTTCGCCAGCTTTGATGTGTCATGAGTGTGGCTGGATCGCGGAGTGTCATCGCTGTGAGGCGTATTACACCTATCACCAAAATAGCAATGAGATTCGATGTCATCACTGTGGTTCACAACGCCCGGTGATTCATCAGTGTCAGGGGTGTGGTAGCTCGCACCTTGTGACTGTCGGAGTGGGGACTGAACAGTTAGAGACACAGCTAAACAGCTTGTTCCCAGATTACAGCGCCATTCGTATTGATCGTGACAGCACGCGTCGAAAAGGCAGCCTTGAACAGGCGCTAGAGTCGATTCGCAACAACGATCATCAGATATTGATTGGCACACAAATGCTGGCTAAAGGGCACCATTTTCCCAATGTGACCCTAGTGGCCCTGTTAGATGTCGACGGCTCGTTGTATAGCAGTGATTTTCGTGCTTCAGAGCGCTTAGCTCAGCTCTTTATTCAAGTCGCAGGCCGAGCAGGCCGAGCCAGTAAGCGTGGTGAAGTGATTTTGCAAACGCACCACCCAGAGCATCCGTTGCTGCAAGCACTGCTGACTCAAGGCTATAGCCAATTTGCGGATACGGCTCTGCAAGAGCGCAAAATGGCTCTGCTACCGCCTTATAGCTTTTTAACCTTGTTTAAAGCGGAAGCGAACGACAATCAGATGGTTGAGCAGTTTTTGCGTCAAGTGCGCCACACCCTAGAAGCACATCCGCTGTATTCTCAAGGAGATGTTGTACTTGGGCCGACACCAGCACCGCTGTCAAAGCGAGCGGGGAAATATCGCTGGCAGCTACTATTACAAACGCAATCCCGCGCTCAGATGCAGCGATTGCTCTCTAGCGCTAAGCCTGCCATTGGGCTTTTGCCATTGGCGAAAAAAGTGCGTTGGAGCTTAGATATTGAGCCACAAGACCTCAGCTAACGGCGATATGCCATTAGTTGATCTGTTGTGTTGTGAGTCATATCACCTTTTTACTGAAAGAAATGTTAATCACCCCGTAACATTAAATTCGTAAATACATACACTAATTGTTTGCTACGGAGTAAAAATTGAAGATGAAAACGAGAGGACAGATGTAATGGCGACAATGAAGGATGTTGCTTTATTGGCAGGCGTTTCGACTGCTACGGTGTCCCGTGCATTGATGAACCCTGAGAAAGTCTCAGCAGCAACGCGAGAGAAGGTCGAAGATGCCGTAATGGAGTCGGGTTATTCACCAAACTCTTTAGCGCGTAATCTGCGTCGCAATGAATCAAAAACGATTGTCGCGATTGTGCCTGATATCTGTGACCCGTATTTCTCAGAGATCATTCGTGGTATTGAAGATGCCGCAATGGAGCATGGATACCTAGTATTACTAGGTGATAGTGGCCAACAGAAGAAGCGCGAATCTTCTTTTGTAAACCTTGTCTTCACCAAGCAAGCAGATGGTATGTTGCTGCTAGGTTCAGACTTGCCTTTTGATGTGAGTAAATCAGAGCAAAAAAACCTGCCGCCGATGGTGATGGCGTGTGAATATGCCCCAGAGCTTGAACTGCCAACGGTGCATATTGATAACCTGACGTCTGCCTTTGAGGCCGTGAATTACCTGACACAACTTGGCCATAAGAAAGTGGCGCAGATTTCAGGTCCTAACACGTCTACGCTATGTCAGTTCCGTCATCAAGGGTATCAGCAAGCCTTGCGTCGAGCAGGCCTAGAGATGAAGCCTGAATATGTAGAGTATTGTGATTTCAACTTTGAGGGTGGCGTGAAAGGCGTGCGTAAGCTGCTGTCTAATTCAGAGCCGCCGACTGCGATTTTCTGTCACTGTGATACGCAAGCTATTGGCGCTATTCAGGAAGCGAAACGTCTTGGTTTCCGCGTTCCGCAAGACTTGTCTGTTGTCGGTTTTGATAACATCGACTTTGGCTTGTATTGCGATCCACCATTAACGACAGTCGCTCAACCACGCTATGAAATTGGCCGTCAAACCATGCTCATGATGCTGGAAGTATTGCGTGGTCATGATGTTCGAGCAGGGTCTCGTTTACTTGAGACTGAGCTGGTGATTCGTGACAGTGCTGCGCCACCAAGATTGGTTTAGATTCTGTCGATGCAAGTGTCAGAATTCTCGCAATTTTGCACCAAATAGAACCGGTTGCCCGTTTTTGTCCCCCTTTTCCGGTTAAGTCTGTTCTAGAACGGCATTCTGCTTTACCATGCGGAATGTCGTTCACCAATTTATATTATTTGCTGTGGCAAAAGATTACGTAAAACGTGGCCGAGGGACACCCAAGCGGCCAACCAAACGCTCCACTCCACGACGTAAACCGTGGCGTAGTGGGCTTCTCGCGATCCTATTACTTGGCATTTTCAGCTATGGGTTGTACCTATTAGGTCAAGACCCAGAGCCACAAGCGCCTGTCGCTGTTCAACCTAAGCCTCAGCCGAAGCCGGTACCAAAACCGAAAAAGGTGTTGCCGCCTAAGCCTGAAGAGAAGTGGGATTACGTAGAGACACTGCCTAATCGCCAGATTGAAGTGGAAGCCAAAGAGCTACAGGTTTCTGATATTCCTTATATCATGCAATGTGGCGCTTATAAGTCTCTTGAGCAAGCCGAGTCGCGTAAGCTAGATATCGCTTTCCAAGGCATAGAAAGCAAGGTGCGTAAAACCGAAGGCAGCAGTTGGTATCGTGTTGTGCTGGGCCCTTATGACATGAAGCGTGATGCGGAGCGAGATAGGCATCGTCTAGAGCGCGCTAAGATTGAGCCTTGCGCGATTTGGAAAGATTCGCAGTAGTTTCTATAGCCCACTCAAATGAGTGGGCTTTATTTTTAGGAAACGAGTAAGTGCCTAATTGACGGTCTGTTTCAAATGTCATTCTGAACTCGTTTCAGAATCTACTATCAGTGTGTAGGGAACGTATGGTTAGATGCTGAAATGAATTCAGCATGACGTTTTCTTCATGATCATGCGTATTTAACTCTGATGACCAATAGGTCATCCGTTAAAACCGCACCCCTTGAATTTTCTGCCCCATATCCTCATATAATCCTTATATCCAATGTGAATTCAAATATAAGGCCTGACTCATGACTACGATTGTATCTGTTCGCCGTAATAATAAAGTGGTTATCGCCGGTGATGGACAAGTGTCACTTGGCAACACTGTGATGAAGGGCAATGCGCGTAAAGTTCGCCGCCTATACAACAACAAAGTACTGGCTGGTTTTGCTGGTGGTACGGCAGATGCGTTCACGCTATTTGAACGCTTTGAAAGTAAACTGCAGATGCACCAAGGTCATTTGACCAAAGCGGCTGTTGAGCTTGCAAAAGATTGGCGTAGTGATCGTGCACTGCGTAAGTTAGAAGCGCTATTGGCGGTGGCTGATGAAACGGCTTCTCTGATCATCACGGGTAACGGTGATGTGGTTCAGCCAGAAAACGACCTGATCGCGATTGGTTCAGGTGGTAACTTTGCTCAAGCTGCTGCGACAGCGCTACTTGAGAACACAGATTTAGACGCGAAAGAGATCGCGGAGAAATCATTAAAAATCGCTGGTGACATCTGTGTATTCACCAACCATCACCACACTATCGAAGAACTAGAAACACCGGCGCAAGCTGAATAATCCCAAGATAGTCGTGTTTGCTGTTTTAACGAATTAAGGAATCCCTATGTCTGAAATGACTCCTCGCGAAATTGTTCATGAACTGAACCGCCATATTATTGGCCAAGACAATGCAAAGCGCTCGGTAGCGATTGCACTGCGTAACCGCTGGCGCCGTATGCAGCTCGAAGAGAGCTTACGTGCAGAAGTGACACCAAAGAACATTCTAATGATTGGCCCTACAGGTGTTGGTAAAACTGAGATTGCTCGTCGCCTAGCGAAACTTGCTAACGCGCCATTCATTAAGGTAGAAGCGACAAAATTCACCGAAGTGGGTTATGTTGGCAAAGAAGTGGAAACCATTATTCGTGATCTGACGGATGTGGCAATCAAGATGACGCATCAGCAAGCGATGGAAAAAGTAAAATTCCGCGCCGAAGAGCAAGCGGAAGAGCGTGTGCTTGATGCACTGTTGCCACCAGCACGTGATGCTTGGGGTCAAAACGAACAGACAGAAGACAACTCAAATACTCGTCAAATCTTCCGCAAGAAGCTGCGTGAAGGCAAGCTGGACGACAAAGAGATCGAGATTGATATCGCTGCGCCGCAAATGGGTGTTGAGATCATGGCGCCTCCTGGCATGGAAGAGATGACCAACCAGTTACAAGGTATGTTCCAAAACCTAGCAGGCGACACTACGAAGAAGCGCAAGCTGAAGATCAAAGATGCCTTCAAAGCACTGACTGAAGAAGAAGCGGCGAAGCTGGTGAATCAAGAAGAGCTGAAAGAAAGCGCAATCAGCAACGTTGAAAACAACGGCATCGTGTTTATCGATGAGATCGACAAAATCTGTAAGCGTGGCGAAAGCTCTGGCCCAGATGTATCGCGTGAGGGTGTTCAGCGTGATCTGTTGCCTCTTATTGAAGGTAGCACGGTTTCAACTAAGCACGGTATGGTGAAAACCGACCACATCTTGTTCATCACTTCAGGTGCATTCCAAGTAGCGAAACCATCAGATTTGATCCCTGAACTGCAAGGCCGTCTACCGATCCGCGTTGAACTTGAAGCACTATCAAGCCATGACTTTAAACGTATTCTTACTGAGCCAAAAGCATCATTGACGGAGCAGTACACTGCGTTGATGAAGACTGAAGACGTCAACGTCAGCTTCACAGAAGATGGCATCAATCAGATTGCTGATGCAGCTTGGCAGGTGAATGAAACGACAGAGAACATCGGTGCGCGCCGTCTGCATACGGTTATGGAGCGCTTGATGGATGAGATCTCATTCGAGGCGACCGACAAAGCGGGCAGTGAGCTAGTGATTGACCAAGCGTACGTGAAAGCCAAGCTCGGTGAGCTAGTAGAAGATGAAGATCTAAGCCGCTTTATTCTTTAATCGATAGTGATATTGAACCGAAAAAAGAGATGCCAAAGGGCATCTCTTTTTCATTCCAGCAAGTGAATACTTAAACCATCAAAACAAAGATGATAGCTAGCAAAGTAATCGCTGAAGCCACCCAGTAGCAGGCAATCTTGCCTACCACGCCGGTGTGGATTTTAAGGTCGTGCATGCCGTGATGTAGGCGGTGCATCGCATGCCACATTGGCAGAGCGAGCGTTGCAATAATAAACAGACCGCCAATAATGGTGCTGGCAAAGCTTGAAACGCGTTCGTAATCAAACTCAACCAATCCCATCGGTACAAGAACACCGATAACGAAGATGGTGATTGGCGTTAGCATCGCAAACCACGTGCCGCCTGCGCCGAATAGGCCCCACCAGATAGGCTCGTCTGAGCGTTTTGGTGCCGTATCTACCTTAGTGTTGGTATGACTCACAATAAACTCCTTAGACAATAATCAGTACGACAAGTGAAATGAAAGCAACCGCCGCCCATTGAGCTAGCACGATAAGTTTCTTCTCTACCGGTTTGCCTTTGATTTTAATCGGCATTACCTGAGGCATCATGCTAAAGAAGGTGTGCGCGTGGAACAAACTGCCTGCCAGCGCAACGATATTAATAGCGATCACCACTGGGTTTGCCATAAAGCCGAGCCAAGTTTCCCAAGCTTCAGGACCTTTCACTAGTGCACCCATACCTACGGTAAGGAACAGAGTGAATAAAATCAGGGGCAGAATCGTTGCTTCACGCAGCATATAGAAGCGATAGAAAGCGTGGCCTTTCCACCAAGTTCGCTTTACTTCGCGTACATACGGTTTACGGTTACTCATGATTACGCCTCCTCTTTTACTGGTTTGCCATCGGGTTTTAGCATCGCAATCACAAAGTCCATCGACGATGCGACTTTGCCTTGGTTAACCGCTGCCGCAGGGTCAACATTCTTCGGACAAACCTCAGAACAGTAACCAACGAACGTACAACCCCAAGCACCATTCTCACCGTTGATCATTGGCATACGCTCTGCTGCGCCATTGTCACGGCTATCCAGGTTGTAGCGGTGTGCTAGTGTCAATGCCGCTGGGCCAATGAATTCAGGATTCAAACCAAACTGTGGACACGCTGCGTAGCAAAGGCCGCAGTTGATGCAGCCTGCAAATTGCTTGTACTTGGCCATCTGCTCAGGTGTTTGAATATTGGTGCCATCTTCTGGTGTACGATCGTTGCCAATGATATACGGCTTAATTGCTTCTAGGCGCTCAATGAATGGCGTCATATCGACAATCAAGTCTTTCTCAATTGGGAAGTTCGCTAGTGGCTCAAGCTTGACGCCATTCGGGTAGTCACGCAGGAAGCTCTTACATGCCAGTTTTGGCACACCATCGACCATGATGCCGCATGAACCACAGATCGCCATGCGACAAGACCAGCGGTAAGACAGGTTCTTATCGAGGTTATCTTTGATGTAGCCGATAGCATCAAGAATCGACATAGTTTCATCGAAAGGTACTTCAAACGTCTGGAAGAACGGTTCCGAATCGCGCTCTGGGTCATAACGCAGAATTTCGACTTTCTGAATACGATTAGGTGACATTATGCTTGCTCCTCTTCCTTCACGTCCGCTTGTTGTGCTTCCGCGGCCTTCTTCTCTTCTGCTGCTGCTTTTTCTGCGGCTTCACCGTACAGACGAGCTTTAGGTTGTGACTTAGTGATCGTCACATTGCTGTAGTCGATTTGTGGGTCGGCATCGGCTTGGTAGAACGCGAGCGAGTGTTTTAGGAACAGTTCGTCATCACGTTCAGTACAGCCTTCGTCGAGACGTTGGTGTGCGCCGCGAGACTCTTTACGTAAGATCGCAGAGTGAACCATAGCCTCAGCCACTTCTAAGCCGTAACCGACTTCAATCGCATAAAGTAGGTCAGTATTGAAGACCTTACCTTTGTCTTTGATACCAATTTTCTTATAGCGGGCTTTCAGCTCTTGCAGCTTTTCGATGGTTGCTTGCATCAAGTCTTCTTGACGGTAGATACCACAGCCCGCTTCCATGGTGTGCCCCATTTCTGTACGGATATCTGCCCAGTTTTCATCGCCTTCTTGGTTGAGTAGTGCGTTGATGCGCTCTTCAACGGAGGCAACTTGCGCCTTAATGGCGTCTTCGTTCCAGCCCTTAAATTCATCAACACGCTTCACAGCGTTTTCACCCGCTACGCGACCAAAGACAACAAACTCAGCCAGTGAGTTTGAACCAAGTCGGTTCGCACCGTGCAAACCAACCGAAGCACATTCACCGACGGCAAATAGACCTTTAATGCGAGTTTCACACTGTCCATCCGTTTCAATCCCGCCCATGGTATAGTGTACGGTAGGGCGAATTGGGATTGGCTCTTTGGCAGGGTCAACGTTGACGTAGGCTTTTGATAGTTCACAGATGAACGGCAGACGCTCTTGCAGATACTCTTCACCTAGGTGAGTGAGGTCAAGGTGAACCACATCACCTAGCGGGTGTTTGATGGTGTTGCCTTTCTGTTGCTCGTGCCAGAACGCTTGTGACACCTTGTCGCGAGGGCCCAGTTCCATGTATTTGTTTTTCGGCTCGCCCACTGGGGTTTCAGGGCCCATGCCATAGTCTTGCAGATAACGGTAGCCGTTTTTATTGACAATAATACCGCCTTCACCGCGACAACCTTCTGTCATCAAGATGCCCGTGCCAGGTAGACCTGTTGGGTGGTATTGAACGAACTCCATATCACGCAGTGGCACGCCGTGGCGATAAGCCATTGCCATGCCGTCACCAGTGACGATGCCGCCATTAGTATTACAATGGTAAACGCGTCCAGCACCGCCTGTTGCTAGCACAACCGATTTTGCCTTGATGGTAACAAGTTCGCCTTCAGACATGTGAATCGCGATTAGGCCTTGAACTTCGCCTTCATCGACAATCAGGTCAACCACAAAGTACTCATCAAAGCGGTTGATGTTGCTGTACTTCATTGAGGTTTGGAATAGGGTGTGGAGCATGTGGAAGCCGGTTTTATCTGCCGCAAACCATGTGCGCTCAACCTTCATACCGCCGAAACGGCGCACGTTAACTTCGCCGTTTTCTTTGCGGCTCCATGGGCAGCCCCACTGTTCCATTTGAATCATTTCGCGGGTAGCGTTCTCAACGAAGTACTCCACCACGTCTTGCTCACACAGCCAGTCACCACCACCAACGGTATCGTTGAAGTGATTATCGAGGCTGTCTTCATCTTTAATTACTGCTGCCGAGCCACCTTCTGCTGCAACGGTGTGCGAACGCATCGGGTAAACTTTAGAAATCAAAGCAATCTCTAGCTCAGGATTTGCTTCTGCCGCAGCAATTGCGGTTCTCAGACCAGCGCCGCCAGCGCCAATGACTGCGATATCTGTGGTAATTGTTTTCACAGTTATCCTCCAGTGTGTGTAAGTGAAATGGCGTTCTACTTCGCCCGTTTTGACATTGTTCTGTTATGCGAGCCTTATTGATAAGTGTATGAATTAAAAGGCTCATTATCGCCACCTATCCCAAAGTGGTAATCCAGTGTAAAAGACTCAGGTTAAGGAAAAATTGATTTACTTAGGTTTTTTATTCGGTATTTATTCGCGCGATGCAAAATTTGAGTGATTTGTGATTGCTATCACCGGTGGGTAAAGCTTGGGGTTAGTGAGCTTGAGGAGTAAACTGTCGCGGTTCTATATTGATGAGAAAATGTTATGTCGACTTCTGTGGCTTGGCAGCCATCCGCTTCTATTGAGCAGCTTAAGCAGCGCGCTCAAATTCTAGGTCAAATCCGCCAGTTCTTTGCTCTGCGTGAGGTTATGGAGGTGGATACACCGGCCATGAGTCATGCCACGGTAACAGACATTCATCTGCATACGTTCAACACCGAATTTGTTGGCCCTGAATATGCCAAGGGGCAGACGCTCTATTTGATGACTAGCCCAGAGTTTCACATGAAACGTCTGCTTGCCGCGGGCAGTGGTTGCATCTACCAAATCAATAAAGCCTTTCGTAACGAAGAGAATGGTCGCCACCATAACCCGGAATTCAGCATGCTTGAGTGGTATCGCGTTGGCTTTGATCATCATAAGCTGATGGATGAGATGGATGAGTTACTACAGTTGGTATTGCAGTGCCAAGCTGCGCATCGCATGACCTACCAGCAGGCTTTTCTTGAGGTGTTGGGTGTGTGTCCTTTGGAAGCGTCAATGGATGAGTTGAAACGGGTTGCTTGCACGCTTGGTCTTGAAGATATTGCTATGCCAGAGCAAGACAGAGATACCTTGTTGCAGCTGTTATTTAGCATTGGTGTTGAAGTCAAGATTGGCCAAGATGCGCCGGCTTTTGTCTATGATTTTCCTGCCTCACAAGCGGCGCTGGCGAAAATTAATCCCCAAGACGCACGTGTAGCGGATCGCTTTGAGGTCTATTTTAAAGGCATCGAGTTGGCAAACGGCTTCCATGAATTGGACAACCCGCAAGAGCAGCTCGCTCGCTTTGAACAGGACAACCATAAGCGATTAGCGATGGGTCTCAAACCACAACCGATAGATCATCATTTGATTGCGGCATTAGAAGCAGGACTGCCTGATTGTGCGGGCGTGGCGTTGGGGATTGATCGCTTAATCATGCTAGCGCTTGGTTGCAATCATATTGATCAAGTGACGGCCTTTGCCTTTCCACGTGCTTAGTAACGGAAGGAAAAGGAAATAGAGGTGCCACCTTATGCAAAGCAGCACCTCTATTAGGGGTGTTCTAACCTAAGTGTCCTAACACATTAATGTTTTTGTCTTCTGGGATCTCGTTGTATGACAGCACCACTAAGCCTTTGGCAAAGGTGCGAGCATAGCGAGACAGTAAAGGCCTTAGTTGTGGCGCAACCAGAAGCACTGGTTTGTAGCCATTCTGCTTGAGTTGCTCACGAATATTCGGCATGTTTTGCTGCAGCTGTGCCAGCAAGGTAGGCTCAACCGGGAAGCTATCAAGTGCAACCGCACCAGCTTGCTGCGCTTTATTAAGCGCCGTCATCAGCATTTTTTCTAAGCTATCGCTGAGGGTAAAAATATTGAAATCGTTGCTCGTACCCACGAGGTGATTAGTAAGAGTGCGTTTCAAACCTACACGGATATCGGAAGCGATGAGTATTGGATCTTTGGTGATTTCACTACTCTCGAGCATGATAGAAGAGATATTGAGTGTATCTTTTACAGGCACTTGGTCTGCCAACAACTGACGATAAACACGCATCTGCTGCTGGTGGGTCAGTTGAGTGGCCAAGCTTTCTGCCAGTTTTGGCGAGTGCTGAGCAAGGCGTTCCATCACTCGCTCAATATCATCATGATTAAACAGCTCTGCCGTGTGCTCTTTAATCACTTTACTTAGGTGAGTGGCAATTACTGTCGCACCATCCACCACAGAATAACCGAGATTCAAAGCTTGAGGCTTGTTGTTGGGTTCAATCCAAACGGCATCCAATTGATAGGCGGGGTCTTTGGCTAACACGCCATCCAATTGACCATAAACCTCACCGACGGCAAGTGCCATTAGACGTTCAGGGTCTATCTCGCCTTTGGCTAACACTTCGCCATACAGGGAAATCGTGTATTGAGTGGGTTTGAGCTTAAGGTTGTCACGAATTGCGATTTCTGGCACCAAAAAGCCGGCTTGCTCAGTAATGGTTTTTCGTACACCACGCACGCGCAGGGCTAAAGGCTCTCCTTGGTTTTTATCAACAAGGTTAACCAAGCGATAGCCAAGCTCGAGTGAGAGTGGATGAACGTGCGGTACATCATGCCAGTTGAGAGTAGGGGCATCGTCTTGTGCAACCGCCTCTGCAACCGCTTCTGCTTGCTCTAGTGGTTCTGGATTGAGTTGCTTTCGACTCTGCTTCCAAGCGGCGAAAGCAAGTAGGGCGGCAAAACTGAAAAAGGCGAGGTGCGGCATACCTGGGACAATACCGATCACCAGCATGATACCTGATGCCGTTGCTAGCGTAACAGGAGACGCCAGCATCTGCTGCTGCACGTCATCAGATAGTTCACCTGAATCACTGACACGTGTCACGATGATCGCTGCCGCAACCGCCAGTAATAGCGATGGAATTTGAGCAACCAGACCATCACCAATGGTTAAGAGAGCAAAGCGTTGGAAGGCTTCCGCAGCACTGAGATCATGCTGCACCATACCGACAGTGACACCACCAAGAATGTTGATGATGAGGATCAACATACCCGCGATCGCATCGCCCCGAACGAACTTAGAGGCACCGTCCATCGAGCCATAGAAGTCCGCCTCGCGAGCAATCTCTTTACGGCGTTCTTTGGCTTGGTTTTGGTCGATGATGCCAGCATTCAAGTCGGCATCAATCGCCATCTGTTTACCGGGCAGTGAATCGAGAGTAAAACGAGCTGATACCTCCGAGATACGCTCACCACCTTTGGTGATAACGACGAAGTTGATGATCATCAAGATGATGAACACCACAATACCGACGAAGTAGTTACCACCAATCACCACATTACCAAAGGCTTGAATGACCTTACCGGCAGCATCACCACCATTGTGGCCTTCAAGCAATACGATACGAGTCGAGGCAACGTTAAGCGTGAGGCGCATGAGTGTCGCCACCAACAAGATGGTTGGGAAGACACTAAAGTCGAGTGGTCGAGTGCTCGATACCGCAACCAGCAATACGATCACCGCCAGAACAATGTTGAAGATAAATAACGTATCTAACAGCACGGGTGGCAGTGGCAGAATGACCATGGCGAGTACAGTCAATAGCAAGATCGGGATGCCGAAGTAGCTATTTTTAATCGCAGGGAATAATAGATTGAGTCTTTCTTTCATAAGGTGTTCTACTCGTATTAGCGATTCAGTCAGTAATGAAATTCGGTAAGTTAGTCATGTTGCAGCGCCTTAGGGATCACCAATGGCGGCAGGGGTGTCGGTTTAGCTGTACGGTCGCGCTTGTACTCTTTTAACTGCATGACGTAGGTCAGGACATGGGCGATAGCGACAAACAGTGGCCCCGGCACTTCTTGGTCAACTCGGGTATTAAAGTAAACCGCGCGTGTAAGTGGCGGTAGGTTTAAGACCTCAATATAGTTTTGTCTGGCAATGGCTTGAATACGCAGTGCCATTTCATCTTCCCCTTTGGCGACGACAAAAGGTGCCCCAGCACGTTCGAGGTCATACTTGATGGCCACGGCATAGTGCGTTGGGTTAGTGATCACCACATCCGCTGTCGGCACTGAATTGTCGATTCGACGACGCGACATCTGCTGCTGAAGTTGTTTAATCTTCTGCTTAATCTCGGGACGACCTTCGGTGTTTTTATGTTCTTCTTTGACCTCTTGCTTGGTCATCTTGAGCTGCTTGGTGTGGTTCCAAAGCTGATAAGGCATGTCGATTAAACCAATGAGTAACACGACAAAACCGAAATAGATTAAGGCTTTAATCAGGTGGTTGAGAGTGAGGCCGATCCCTTGTTCAAGCGGTGCACGTTGCGCAGCAATTAAGTTGGCAAGATTGCTACTGAGCAGCCAATATAGAACGCCGCCAATAAAGACGATCTTGAGAATAGATTTAACCAATTCGACGAGAGACTTAAGAGAGAAAAGGCGCTTGAGCCCTTCAATCGGACTGATTTTACTCAGTTTGGGCTTGATGAGCTTGAGTGACATCACCCAGCCACCGGGGATCATCGAGCTGAATATCGTGACTAGAATCAGTACCACAGCCATAGGCACAAACAACCCACCAAGCAACATTACGCTCTCGGCAAGCTTTCTCGCCATCACGTCCGGTTGGCGTAATTCGTCATACGAGAGCTGATAATTAATCACAAACAGCTTTTCCGCTTGCTGACCGAGGAAATGACCATAGACCCATAGAAATAAGGCGATAGCGATAAACAGTACACCGACCACAAACTCTTTGGACCTGGCTGCTTGTCCTTCTTGTTTGGCTTTGCGCAGTTTCTGGGGGCTGGGTTTCTCGCTTTTATCCTGACTGGTTTGATTCTCTGCCATGCTTAGTTACCCCCCATCTGACGCATCTGGTATAGGATGTCATGCGACAATTCGGTGTAGATAGCTGGTAAGCCAGACAGTGAAAGTAAAACAGCACATAAACCCAACATCATCGACATTGGGAAGCCGAGAGCAAATACGTTCAGTGACGGCGCCGCACGGTTCATCACACCAAAAGTCAGGTTTACGGTGAGCATGGCTGCGATGGTAGGAAGGGCAATCGAAACCGCAGCCACAATCATCCAACTGAAAAGACTGATAAGGTTACGAAGAGAGTATTCGCTGATCCCGCCACCGACAGGAAAGCGCTCAAAGCTCTGGACAATAATATCCAGCGCTACCAGATGACCATCAAGGGAGAGAAACAGCAAAGTGGTGAACATCAAAAAGTAGTTACCAATCAAAGCAATCGAGATCCCATTTGCAGGGTCATTCATCATGGCCATGCCCAAGCCCATCTGCATTGACATGATTTGGCCAACCATACCCATTACCGCGAACAAAAACTGCAAGCAGAAACCAAGCATGGCGCCGATTGCAACCTGCTCAAGGGCAATCGCGATAGCTTGAACAGAAACCGGATCGACTTCCGGCATACTTGGCAGCAAAGGGCCAGAGATTATCGCGATAGAGAGAGCGAAGAAGACTCGCAGGCGCGGGCTAATGTAGGCGTCACCAAAAAAGGGCATGGTAAGAAAGGCGGCAGACAAACGGAAAAACGGCCACCAGACTTGTCCCAACATTGCAGTTATTTCAGCAAAAGATAACGCGTACATTAGACCTAACTTACTATGTTTGAGATAGTGAAAAACAGGTCATTGAAGAAGGTACTGATATTGCGCAGCAGCCAGCCGCCGGCAAAAATCAGCATCAGTAATGTCGTCAGCAGACGAGGTAAAAAACTCATCGTCTGCTCATTGATCTGTGTGGTGGCCTGAAAAATAGCCACGACCAAGCCGACGAGCAAACTAGGACCAATTAAGACAACCACCATAGTGATAATCATATAGATGGCGTCGGAGTATAGATTTGCTATTGCAGGGTTCACGGCTAGAGCCCTCCAAAGCTGGCACTTAAGCTGCCAACGGTCATCGCCCAGCCATCGACCATTACAAACACCATTAACTTAAACGGCAGAGATATGATGAGCGGAGAGAGCATCATCATACCCATGGCCATCAACACACTGGCGACCACAATGTCGATGATCAAGAAGGGGATGAACAGCATGAAACCGATCTGAAAGGCGGTTTTTAGCTCACTGATCACAAACGCAGGCATCAAGACAGCAAAGCTAATCTCTTCAGGTTCTAGGTCGAGAGGATCGCCAGCGATACGCAGCATCTGTTCTAGTGAATTCTCATAGGTTTGCGTCAGCATAAATTGACGAACGGGCTGCTCAGCCACTGAGAAGGCTTGTTGCAGCGTAATCTCACCTGCCTCATAAGGCTTGTAAGCTTCTTCATAAATTGGCGTCCAGACCGGCTTCATCAGTAGCATGGTCATGGTCAGAGCGATACCTATCAAAATTCGGTTTGGTGGACTTTGCTGCAAGCCGAGTGCTTGACGAAGAATCGCTAGAACAACAATGATTCGCGTGAAGCTGGTCATCATCATCAGCATGGCTGGCAAGAAAGTCAGCGCTGTCATCAGTATTAGGATCTGAACTTTGACAGAATACTCTTCGCTGCTCTCACCATCGGTAACGGTGATAAAAGGAATACCTTGATCAGCAAAAGCCAGGTCTGAAAACAGACCCAGCCCGATAACAGCAAATAATCCAAGGGCTATCTGCTTGAACAAAGAGTTATAGCGAGACTTCATTCAATGCGTCTTCCGCAATGCTAGTAATTCGTAGACCGTATTTGTCATTCACGACAACCACTTCAGCATGACCCAACAAGTGGCCATTCACTTTCACATCAAGCGGCTCACCGTTAAGTTTGTCGAGTTCAATGATAGAGTTGGGGCCAACTTGCATTAGCTCTCCTAGCGGCAGTGACGTGCTAGCGACTTCTAGCGTCACAGACACTGGGATTTGACGGAAAAAGCTCAGTTCGCGTGGAGCATGAGTGGCAGGTGCAGCTTCTTCGGGCGCAGTCGTGGTCTCAGAGAAAATATCCGCAACTTCCGCATCAAAGTTCAGATCCTCTTCTAAGGACAGATTTAGGGTTTGGTCATTCATGATGAAAAATTCTCGGTTTGATTGATGTGATCAGTAATGTGCAATACCAAGTGATTGTTTTGTTCTGATATGCGAGCAAGGAACAGTTTTTGTTCGCCAGAGCTCACCTCAACAATCTCTTTAATATCTGAAGTTATGATGTCTCCCACACGAAGCTGAGCGACTTGTTCTAAAGGCATACGCTGCTGTGCAAGCACTGCGTTTAGCTTAACGGGAACTTGGCGTAACTGGTGATTGCGCTTGTCATTAATCTCTTCTGAGGTATAGCTGGTGGTTTTAGTCGGCTCTCCTAGAGCGATCAGCAGCTCGTCGTCTAACTGTAAACTCAGCTCACCTCTTAGCTCACCGATGACGATATCGAAACGCACAGACAAGCAAGCCGTATTAAATTCAGGGCTATTGTCGAGAGGGCTCCAGTTCGCATCAATCTGATTCAGAACAACGGAACTCAGGCGTGTTTGAACACGCTTTTCACTCGCATTTAGTCGTAAGTGAGTCACATTGCTACTGGCGTTAGCTGAAAAGCAGGGTTTGCCACCATAGAAAGCTTCCGCTAATTGAGCAAGCAAGTGCAGACTCAGTTCTAGGCGGCAAACCCCCTTGTGGGATGAGTGACTAAAAAAACTAGGCGCAGTGTGCAGCGGAACTGAAGGTTTCATATCAATGGTGATTGATTTTAGCTCGACTTGACTATCACAACGTCTAGTCATTGAGTTGATCGCCATTGTGAGTGTCTCTTCAATACTCTTTAGCTTAGGGGTTAGGTTTGCCTTAGCAATATTTAATGGACGACCTAATGTTCTTGGGTCGATATTAAATACATCGAGTTGTTCACTTTCTTTTTGGATGTGCTTGTTATTGCTTTTCATGCTTGGCCTGAGCTTATCTAAATGTTGTGATTCGATTCGTATATTGTCTGGCTTTTATATTTGACATTGACTGGACAGTGTCAAATTCAAGCACATTAAGCACTAAGTAAAGTTGGAATAATATTGTTGGTTATATTTTGATGGAGCAAGATCACACTTTTAAATTATTTATAATTTTTATTTAAGAAGTGGGTAAGTGGTGTTTTTAAGAATGTGTTGATAGGTGTATTTGTCCTTTACAGACAGTTATTTACAGTTTAATGATAGTTTTATTAATAGTGTTTCCACTATTCTGTTATGGCTAGGTATATATATTTGTTAAGTATTTTTACGCTTGATTAACGCATGGTTTTTGCGGGGAGTGTTTGTTTTAATGTCAATGTGTAAAAGTGTGTTAATGGCATTGCATCCTGTTGCTGATAAAGTGTGATCTTCGCCCAAGTAGAGAAAATAACCAGTGTCATTACTATGGAAAATATTAATAAGCGCAAATAGCATGTTCTCGAATTTATTATTTCCTACTATTTAATCTTCTTTTTTAATTGAGTTCTATATTTGTTGCGTGATTATGTCGTATTAAAAATAGAGATAGATAGAAGGTAAGCGGTGTTCTGACTTACATGTGTAAGTTTTATCGAGTTGCTGAAGGAATAAACATGACACTTATTAGGTTACTAGTTGTTGGTATGTTCACTATGCCAACCTTGCTACTCGCACAAACCATTCAAAAACCATTGGACTTGGTGGAATGGCGATTTTCAGGCAACCGATTCCAATGTTTGATGGAGACGCCTCTCAAGTTTGATGGCCATGCTCGCATTCAAGTTCAATCAGGTAAAGAGCCAGAGTTATTGATTGAAACCTTTCAAAGACCAGCCGCATTCGATTCTGCATGGCTGAGCGTTAACCAGCAGGTTTGGCGCATCAATGCTCAAGTTGAGCGTTGGTTAGACGGAGATTCAGCAGGAGAGTATGGCGTGCGTTTTTATGATGCTCAGACGATTAAGTCTTTGCTGAATCAGATGGAAAAAGGCGCTTGGGCGCAGGTTTCAGTATTGGATAAGCAGACAGGTAAGCCGATCAGTTGGGATATCCCAGCGGTTAATTTTTCCCACCCAATGCAAGAAATGAAGCTCTGTATGGCGAACTTGTTACCGATGAGCTACTCGCAGGCCAAAGATAACCAATTCTACTTTAACTCGAACGCGACCGAGCTTGCTAAGAGCGATAAGCGCGTGCTTGATGATTTGGTTCAGTACATCAGCTGGGACTCTTCCCTTACGACTATTTTAATTGATGGTCATACGGATGATCAGGGGCATGCATTGAGTAATATTGAGCTTTCCCGTCAACGTGCTAATCAAGTGCGCAACTATCTTGTGAGTCAGGGCGTTAATGGCAAAAAGATTCAAGTTCGAGCTCATGGTCAGCGTTACCCTCAAGTCAACCATAGTGATGCTCAAACACGACATAAAAACCGTCGTGTTCAAGTGCGCTTGGTTCAAGGAGGTGCATCGTGAATCGCGATGGACGCACTCAGATTATCTTTGCTCATCCTTGTCTTGAGCACTCATACCGTGTTCAGCAAGATATCGAGCGCGCAGGTTACTCTTGTGTTTGCTTTACCGCAGGCTTTGATGCCCTGATTCGTTTAAGCGCAGCGCCAGACGCTATTTTAATCGCCTCATCTAAGCTCACAGATATGGCGCTGCTAGAAGTGATCGAAAAATCAAAGCATCTTTCCCCGCACTCGACCACCATCGCCATGGTGGATTACACCAGCAACCAGTTGGCAAGTGAGGCGATGCGTGCCGGAGCTTCGGACTATCTGCTAGAGCCTTATCAACCTCAGCAATTGATTGACTTGATTCAGCGCGTCTCAACCGTGCGCCGAACCTCTGATGATCTCGTTGCCAGCAGTTGGCGCAGCCAACAAGTACTGCAACTTGCTCACCGCGCAGCACAAACAGATGCCACAGTACTCATCACCGGTGAGTCTGGGACGGGTAAAGAAGTGCTAGCAAAATATGTACACCAGCATTCATCACGCAAGGACGCGCCTTTTGTTGCGATTAACTGTGCAGCTATTCCGGAGTCAATGCTAGAAGCGGTACTGTTTGGCCATGTTAAGGGAGCATTTACGGGAGCGACTTCAGCCCAAGCAGGTAAGTTTGAAGAAGCTGAAGGTGGGACGCTGCTATTGGATGAGATTGGTGAAATGCCGATGGCGGTCCAAGCAAAATTGCTGCGTGTCTTGCAAGAGCGTCAAGTTGAGCGTATCGGCAGCCACAAAGCGATCCAGCTTGATATCCGAATTATCGCCGCTACCAACGTAGACCTTCAGCAAGCAGTCGCTGAGCGTAAATTCAGACAGGACTTGTACTACCGCTTGGATGTGCTGCCTTTGCAATGGCCACCGCTGCGCGAGCGCAAAGAAGATATCCTGCCGTTAGCTGACCATTTCATTGCCAAATATAATCGAGGCTGTAATGAAACCTGTCGTTTAACCGCAGAAGCTCAACAAGCCCTTGTGACCTATGACTGGGTTGGCAATATCCGTGAGCTAGAGAACACCATTCAACGCGCATTAGTTATGCGTCATAGCACATGGATTACTCCACAAGATCTTATGTTGCCGACACTGCCCTGTGTTGCTGCGGCCGTCGACCGTCCACTGACGCCAGAGATGCAGCCACAGGCGCGACTAAAGAGCACTAAAAAGCACGCTGAAAATCAGTTCATTCTCGACACGTTGGCTAAATATGACGGGCGCAGAAACTTAACCGCAGAAGCTTTAGGAATTACAACGCGAGCTTTGAGATACAAGCTTGCGGCTATGAGAGATCAGGGAATCGATGTCGATACCGTTCGCCAATATGCCCATTCAGCGGCTTAATTGAGAGAGTCATTTTCATGTCAATGCAACAATCTGCGATGCAGCAGAGCATGATCAGTAACATGGGGGCGATGCGAGAGCGCGCTCAAACGGGGATCGAAGTCCACGCTAATCCACATACTGCTCAAAAAGATAATTTTCATACTGCAATGAAACAGGCGGTGCGCCGAGTTGATGATCATCAGCAGCACGCCAGTCAGCTTACTGCTGACGTGGATGCAGGTCGATCTGATGATCTGGTTGGTGCGATGGTCGCAAGCCAAAAGGCCAGCATCTCTTTCCAAGCATTATCTCAAGTCAGAAACAAAGTACTGTCAGCGTATGACGATGTACTGAAAATGCCACTTTAGTGAGGGTTAAATGAGCGTAACAACTTTAGAAAGCCAGCCAAGCGGCACAGAGCAACCTGCTCGTTGGAAACAGTGGCAAAGCAAGGCTCGTGAATTTACCTCGAGCAATCACAAAGCCATGGTTATAGCCGCGTTAACCGCGTTAATTACCGCGTTTATCGTTGTGATCCTATGGACCAAATCGACACCTTATCGAGCACTCTATGGTGAGGCCGAGCGCTACGACAGCGCAGAAATCCTCGATGTTTTGACTCAGGTGAAGATTGCTTATCAAATCGATAACCATACAGGGCAAGTGTTGGTACCTGAAAACAAATTGGCTGACGCGAGAATTACTCTGGCTGCACACGGTGTAAAAGCCCAACTGCCACAGGGTTTGGATATTCTTGATAAGGCGACAGGGTTAGGTACTAGTCAATTTATTGAAAATGCTCGTTACCGTCAGGGCCTTGAGGGAGAGTTAGCTCGCACAATTCTTGCGATTAATTCTGTGAACTATGCACGCGTGCATTTGGCTATCCCTAATCGAACCCTCTTTGTTGGTATCAATGAGGAGAAGCCATCTGCGGCGGTCATGGTAGAGCTACTACCTGGGCGCACGCTAGAGTATCAGCAAGTCGAAGCCATTGTGAACTTGGTGAGTGGCAGCATAACTGGTATGCCTCAAGAGGGGGTTTCAGTGGTGGACCAGCACGGAAACCTGCTGAGCGCAGACATTCGTGACGGCGCACAAAATCGCTTGAGTGTTCAATTCCACGAAATGCAGCAGCGCACTGAGAGAGATATTGTGCATCGTGCGACAGATATGCTGACGCCTCTGCTTGGTATGGGTAACTTTCGCGTTCAAGTGTCTGCAACACTGAATTTTGACCAGATAGAAGAGACACAAGAGTCGCTCGATGGTGACCCAGTGGTGCGCTCGGAGTTCAGCAAGCAAGATAACTCTCAGGGCCAAATGGCTTTGGGTATTCCAGGAGCACTAAGCAACCAAGCGCCAGTTGATGGTGAAGGGGCCAATAACGAGTCACGCAATGAACGTGCTGAAAGTTCACGTCAGTATGATTTTGGCCGCAAGGTTCGTCATACCAAGATGGCACAAGGCGGTATTGAGCATCTATCGGTTTCAGTGTTACTCAATGATGCGGTCAACGAACAGGGTTGGCAGCAAGCCGAGTTAGAGCAGATTGCACAGATGGTCAAAGATTCTGTGGGGTATATCGATGATCGTGGAGACCAGTTTAGTCTGCATGCATTCAATTTTGCGAGGGAACCAGAAGTGGTTGCAGAATCAGTGCCTTGGTGGCACCAACAACACAATCTTGCGCTGATCCAATATGGCTTGTATGCCTTGATCACCTTAAGTTTTATTTTCTTTGTATTGCGTCCTTTAGTGCGCTCACTGGCTACACCGACAGTGAAAGCCGTATCCGAGTCCACATCAATGGCAGCAGCACCAAGCCTTGCCGCGTCAGCCGCGCCGGTTTCGATGCCTACTGGCAAGATTGACAATGACCAAGACCTAGCGGATGCGCTGATTGATTCAATGATGGGCGGCGGTGGCCTTGCTGAGGATAGTGGTGCCAGTTCAAGTCAAGATATCTATGACTTACCGCCACTAGGTTCAAACTTAGAGGTTCAAGTAGAGCATCTGCAAAAGTTAACCGATGCAGAATCTGAACGTGTCGCTGATGTAGTGAAAAAGTGGGTGAATTCAAATGAGTCTTAATAATGTATCTCTACCTGATGACGTATTGCTAAACCCGATTGAGCAAGCGGCAATCCTGTTGCTTAGCATGGGAGAAGATGCAGCAGCTAAAGTCATGGCGCATATGTCTCGTGATGAATTGTTGAAGGTGAGCCATGCTATGGCTCATCAACCTGCGATCAAAAGTATTGAAGCGCAATTTGTGTTGCAGGGCTTTTTTGATGAATTCCGAGCACAGTCTGGGATCAGTGGAGCATCGCGCACCTTCCTCCAGCGAACACTGGACAAAGCATTGGGCGGACGCCTAGCACGAAACCTACTTGATAGTATTTACGGTGATGAAGTACGCACGGTGATGCAACGCCTACAGTGGATTCAACCAAGCCAGTTAGCGAACTTCCTGAGCTATGAGCACATTCAGATGCGAGCGCTGTTTATTGCTTTTCTGCCCGCGAATATTGCGTCAGAAACGATAGAAGAATATGACCAAGAGACGCAGAAAGAGCTACTGTTCCGTATCGCTAATTTAAGTGAAGTCACTCGCGAAGTGGCAGAGGAGCTGCAAGAGCTGGTTGATCGTTGTATTGAATATCTGGCTGACAATGCCAACTCGCTTGTGGAAGGTGAGCAGCAAGCGGCTGACATCATCAACCGTTATCAAGGTGATCAAGCCGGTCTCATGGAAGCACTGCAAGAGCATGACCAAGAACTGGTAGAGCGCCTGAAGGGTAAAATGTATGAGTTCGGCATTCTTACTCGTCAATCAGAAGCGATTCGCACCCAGATTGTCGAGTCAGTGCCAATTGAAACATTGGCGATGGCGATGAAGGGCGCGGATGCTCAGACACGCAAGTCGATATTCTCTATTCTGCCTAAGCGTATGCGTCAGTCATTTGAGTCTGAAATGGCTGCAATGGGTAAGGTATCAATGAGCCAAGTCAAGCGTGCGCGTGAGGAGATCATGGAGTACGTTCGTGAGCTAAACGAGTCTGGTGAAATCACCTTACAGCTCTATCAAGAGAAAACGGTGGATTAACATGTCTCGACGCAATCGCATAATGCGCCTTGAGCCGCATCAATATCGTAGTTTTCGTTTTCCACCTATTGTTGAGCCCTCTGCTCTCAATGCCACAATGCAGCCTGCTGAACCATCACTCGATGACGAGTTTGGTCTTGGTGAATTTACCGGCTTTGATGAGTTCGATGTTCTTGGCAGCAGTGAAGAAAAAGAAGATTTTTCTGATGAGTTAGAGACATCCGAGAGCATCAGTGGTGATATTCAGCAGCAATACAGTCAGGGCTTTCAACTTGGCATGACCAAAGGCTATGACGAAGGTGTCAAAGAGGGCCTAGAGAAAGGCCAAGCGCAAGGCTTTGAACAGGGCCTACTTGCGGGTCACGAACAAGGGGTAGAGCAGGGTAAACTTGAAGGAAAGAAAGCCTTTCTTGAGGCCGCTGTCCCTTTTGTGGCGATGACAGATAAGTTGAAAAGCTTGTTCACAGAGCAAGAGCGTCGCCAACGTGAACAGGTATGCGAGCTGGTAAGAAAGGTATCTCAGCAAGTGATCCGTTGTGAGCTGACGTTGCAACCTCAGCAGATTTTGGCTTTGGTCGAAGAGACACTCGAAACCTTACCGAGTGAACCAGTAGGCATTAAAGTGATGATGGCGCAAGAGGAGTTCTCGCAAATCGAACAGGTGGCTGCTGAGAAGATAGAGCAGTGGAACATTGTCTGTGACCCAAGTCTTCGTCAAGGAGATTGCCGCATTGTCACCAAAACTGCTGAAGCAGATGCAGGCTGTGATCAGCGTTTAGAAACCTGCATGCAGTCAGTACAAAAGCACCTTCTTGAAGAGCCCGCTAATGAGCAAGCAGAAATGTTAGAGCCAAGTCTATGAGCAATGCCATTGATCAACGTTTAGAAGAAGCAATGGCCTCAATCAATACCGTACCCGTCGCGAAAGTGACGGGTCGCTTGGTTAAGGTCACAGGGTTAATGCTCGAAGCGGTGGGATGTCGACTTCTTACCGGTCAACGCTGCTTGGTGGAAACGGGCAGCGGAGACAAGATTGAAGCGCAAACCGTCGGCTTTAATCACGACGTGGCGTATCTGATGCCGATTCGCCCAGCAACGGGCCTCTTCTCTGGTGCCCGAGTATGGCCAGTTGAGGGGGAGTGTCAGCTTTCGATCAGTGATAGCTGGTTTGGCCGTGTTGTGAATGGTCTCGGTGAGCCTATTGATGATTTGGGAAAACTTGGTTTAGGTGAGCGGATCAGCTTGCAGGGAAATGCGGTAAACCCAATGAAGCGCCAGCCGATTACTCAGCCGCTCGATGTTGGCGTTAGATCGATCAACAGTATGCTGACAATGGGCAAAGGTCAGCGTATGGGCTTGTTTGCGGGTAGTGGTGTCGGTAAGAGTGTCTTGCTAGGAATGATTACCCGTGAGACTCAAGCCGATGTCGTCGTCGTTGGTCTGATTGGTGAGCGTGGCCGTGAGGTGAAAGAGTTTATTGAGCATGCGCTTGGCGCTGAAGGCTTAGCCAAAGCCATCGTGATTGCTTCACCTGCCGATGAGTCACCCCTGATGCGTCTTCGTGCCTCTCAGCTTTGTCACCGTGTGGCAGAGCACTATCGTGATAAAGGTAAAGACGTACTTTTGTTGATGGATTCTTTAACTCGATATGCGATGGCACAACGAGAAATTGGTTTGGCTTTGGGCGAGCCGCCGGCCACCAAAGGCTATCCACCTTCAGTGTTTAGTATGCTGCCACAACTTGTTGAGCGAGCAGGTAACAGTAGTAACCCCAAAGGCAGTATGAGCGCTATCTATACCGTTCTGACTGAAGGGGACGATCAACAAGACCCGATTGCTGACAGTGCCCGTGCGATCTTGGATGGCCATATAGTACTCAGTCGTCAACTGGCGGAATCAGGCCATTATCCGGCTATCGATATAGCTCAATCCATTTCCCGAACCATGCCGCTAGTGGTAGACAAGCCACAGGTACAAAATGTGATGCAATTTAAGCATCTATATAGTCGCTATCAAGAGGTCAAAGAGCTGATCCCATTGGGTGGTTATCAACCTGGTAATGACGAGGTGATGGATACCGCAGTTCGAGTGTATCCTGCTTTAATGAGCTTTTTACAGCAGGCGCAAGATGAAGCCTCGGCGTTTGAACAGTCACAGCAACAACTCGCGCAGCTAATTGGAGAGATCTCAAATGGCCGCTAAACAAGGTTTACAGCGCTTTCGCGATATCAATCAAGACCGATTGGAAAAATTGGGGCAACAACTGCAGCAGCAACGTAATCAAAGTGAGCGCTTTGAGAACAACCTTCAGCAGCTAAAAACCATCTATGATGAGTGTCAGGTCAATGATGGTGAAAGTGCCATGGCGTGGCGTAATCGTCATCAATTGCGTGGTAACTTACAGCATCTAGAAAAGCTACAGCAGCAGCACTTTGCATTAGCGCAAGCAGAGCAACGACGCCTACAGCATCACCTGCAACAGCAAAATATCCGAGTAAAAAGTTTGGATACCGTGCTTGATAAGCGACATAAAGCCGAGCTTTCTCAAGTATTGAAAGCTGAGCAGAAGCTCAATGATGAAATTGGAGCACAGCGTTATTTCCAGCGTCAGCTGAATGGATAGATGATACAGCGACAGTAACCCCAGATGATATTCTGGGGTTATTCTGCTGGGTAGGTCTCAGGAGAGTAGGTTTGCGGCTCAGATTTATGCGTCAGCTCTGACAAAATACTGTGCTGCATAGAGAGCAGGTTACCATTGCGTTCATTCTGCGCTTGGCATTCAGACACCACGGCTTGTAGCTTATTCCAATTCTTGGTTAAAGGTTGTGCGATGCTGTCCGGTAGAGCGTTAATTAACTTATCAACGCCTTGTGCGTCGGATGACACGCCAATTTTAATCAGCAGCTGGCTGCGTTTTGCTGCACGATTCTCAAGCTTAGCGAGGAACTGTTGATATTGAGCGGCAGTTTGCTCAAGGCGTTGTGAATCGCGTTGCGCTAGCAAAATATGCTGAGTACGCAGCACCTTAAGGAGTGCTTGGTAATCTTTTACATCCAAGCTTACTTCTTGAATAAATGCTTTAATCGCGGCGATTTTATCGCTGTTCATACTCATTATGAGTCGCGTTGATGGGTGTTAAAGATAGCACCTGCTAGCTCATCTAAATCAATCTTAAAATCACCTTGTTTTAGCTCTGCACGAATTTGGTTTACCCGCTCTAGATCAACATCAGGCAAGTCATGAAGCTCTTGTTGTAGAGATTCAAGTTCACGAGCTTGCTGGCTTACTTTCGATAAGTGAGTCACATCAGCACTTGGTTGTGCGCTGCTCTCTTTTACTTTATCCGTCACCGGCTCTTTGACTACCGGAGTTTTTAGCATGCTTGGATTCGTGTTAGGACCAATTTTCATTGTCTGTCTCTCTCTACTAAGTGGGTCACTTACTAATAACGACTCACAAACCTAGCGCCTTAAAATCATTCCAATAAATTAAAACAGCGTTTGTACTTTGCCAGGCTCGATGATGATGGCGTTAATGATGTTGCCAGAACGGACATTACGAACACGAATTTGTTGGTTGTCATAACCGCTTTCCAGCGCGACTCCAGCTGTGGATGTAGAAAAGCCATCACCACTCGCCATCATGACCACTTGTTCGCCACGCTGAATGATATAGGGCGCACTGACTCTTTCGGGTGAAATCATCCGTCCTTGACGGATCTGTCGCTGAGCGCGCTGATTAATCAGACGTGAAGGTAGAGCAACAAAATCACGACTGAGTCGTGAGAGCGGCATAGTGCGCATTTCAATGTCCTCAACCGAGATTAAACTGTCCTTCGCAATAGTGTGCTTAGCATAGGCGACTTGCACCTGTGCATCAAAGTGCGCTTGAGCCTGAATGCTCCAACCAGACACCTCAGAGCAGGTGACTCGATAACGTAAGTTACCTGCAGGAAAGCGGCGCTTATCTCGCCTTTCTACCTCAAGTGGTTGTGAGCATGCGAGCCGATGGCTGCCTGATGGCAAGGTTGTTGAGATCTCTGGCTGTTCCAATTGCCAGCCATTGTTTTGCTGACTGACTTCAATCTGGCGTGTGATATCCGACTCAATCGCTGCTGAAATAACGTCATTGAGTCTGCTGTCTGCACCTTCACTGGCCACCGATGTTGCAACCAAGACTAAACCGGTCAGTCCGATTAACGCCTGTCGACAAATATTCTTCTTCATTTTTTGCTCAACCTTTCCCCTTTCCTAGCCACTTCCTATTGGGCGGAAATATTACTTCCTAAGCACTTAGGTTTTGATTTCAATTTATTAAAAATCAATAACTTAAAAACTGGCACGTAACTTGTTAATACTAGCGCCTAACCTAGAAATTATTGGCAAGGATACTCAATGACAATCAGTTTTGATAGTGCTCTTGGCGTTCATCCTCACGCACTCAATCTGCGTGCAGAGCGCTCTAAGGTGATCGCAGGCAACTTAGCAAATGTGGATACCCCAGGGTTTAAAGCGCGTGATTACGACTTTCAAGCAGCGCTAGCTGAAGTCGAGACTCGTGCTCAATTAGGTCATTCGATAGAGCTGTCTACTGAGCAGCTTAAATATCGCAATCCATACAACAACTCGGTGGATGGCAATACCGTTGAGCTGGGCGTAGAGCAGGCAGCATTTGCACAAAACTCAATGGACTTTGAAACCAGTTTAACGTTCCTCAATATGAAGTTTAAAGGGCTGTCGACAGCCATTACAGGTCAGTAATTTATGTCATTTTCCGATGTTTACCAGATAGCAGGCTCAGCGATGACGGCGCAAACCACGCGCCTAAATACCATCGCCAGTAACTTAGCCAATGCCAACTCAGGCTCAACCACAGAAGCGGAGACTTATCGTGCACGTAAGCCAGTTTTTGCAACGGTTTATGAACAACATCAGCAGTCGCTGTTTGGCTCGCAACAAAGTTTCTCGGCAGGTGCTCGTGTGCAGGTGCTTGATGTCGTCAATACCGACGGTCAGCTAGACAAGCGCTATGAGCCAGGGAATCCGATAGCCGATGCTGATGGTTATGTGTTCTACCCAAATGTGGATGTGGTGCATGAGATGGCAGACATGATGTCAGCATCACGCAGTTTTGAAACCAATGTCGACGTGTTAAGTCGTACTCGCAGCATGCAGCAAGGCCTGCTCAAGCTAGGGCAATAGGAGTAAACGATGCTAGCGGTAATGTCAGATGGCTCTAATAGCCAAACCAACAGTGATGGTCAGATTGCCTCAAACGGCGGTCAAGACAATACATTCTTAACCTTGATGATCGCACAGATCCAAAACCAAACGCCTCTCGACCCACTTGATACCACACAGTTCATGACGCAGCTCGCGCAGATGACTCAGGTGGAAACGATGCAGAACATGAACTCGACAGTCACCAACCAGATGGTACTGCTGGACAACATTCAGGTGTTAACCACGGCAGGCATGGTTGGGCAGGAAGTACGCGTCTCGACCAATGAGATCGAGTTTGAAGGTGAAACCCACAACGGCGTGATTGACCTGACTAGCTCGGTTGAAACGCTAAACATCGAGATTCGTGATGATGCGGTTCAACTGGTTAAGACGATCGAACTTGGCGCAAACAAAGAAGGTGAAGTGGAGTTTGCTCTTGATCCGAAAGCATTAGGTCTTACCGATGGTCATTACGCATTGAAAGTCGTAACAGACGATTCAGATTACACACCAGAGCTGATGATTGAAGGCGTGATCGACAAGATGCGTATTCCACCAGGTGGCGGCTCACCAGAGTTCTTAATCTCTGGCGTTGGCTATGTACCGTTCTTCCAAGTGACTCAATATGGCGACCTAGAACCTAGTGATGATGCGCCAACAGTCTCTCCATTTATGAGTCGTCTGGCCCGTAACTAGACCTTAGGTCTTTGCCAGTGATGACAGCATTTTAGAAATTTAGGAATAATTCAAATGAGCTTTAACATTGCAATGAGTGGCCTGAACTCCACTTCACAAGAGCTAAACACCATCAGTAACAACATCGCCAACGTTTCAACGGTTGGTTATAAATCGTCACGCGCCGAATTTGCAGCGGTAATGAACGGCGGCATGGGTGGCGGTGTAGAAATGTCATCGGTATCTCAAAGCTTTAATGGTGCCAACATGGTGATGACAGGTCGCTCAATGGATCTGGCGATTGGTGGTAATGGCTTCTTTATGCTGGAAGGTGCAGACGGTTCAACAACATACACTCGCGCAGGTATGTTCCACCAAGACAAAGACAACTTTATCGTTAACAGCAACGGTGACCGCCTGCAAGGCTATAACGTCGACGCTAACGGCAATGTGATGACAGGTTCAGTGGCCGACTTGCAAGTGAAAACGGGCTCAGTACCCGCAAAGGCAACGGGCAGCGTTGATTTTGCAGCCAACTTAGATGCAGGCGCTTCAGTGATTGATACCGAGGTTAATGAATTCGATCCAGAAGACAACGACAGCTACAACTCGTCTTACACCACCACCGTTTATGACTCTCTAGGTAATGAGCACACCCTAACGCAGTACTTCGTCAAAACCGACGAAAATGAGTGGGAAGTGCACTACACCATGAACGGTGAAGTGCTTGATGAGACCACATCAATGACGTTCGATACCGACGGTAACCTAACGGCACCAACAGGCAATGTAGGCATCAACTTTGACCCAGAAAATGGCGCGTCAGCGATGTCATTCGATATCAGCATGAGCGGTACAACGCAATACGGTAGTGACTTTGCGGTATCAACCAACCGCTCTGATGGTCATACCGCAGGCGAACTGACCGGTGTAAGCATTGATGAAGATGGCTTCCTATTTGCCAACTACAGCAATGGTGAACAGATGATGCAGGGGCAAGTAGTGCTAGCGGATTTCCCGAACAGCGGTGGTTTAGTTCAAGTGGGCTCTACGGCATGGAGCGCGACACAAGCATCAGGTCAGCCTCTGGTTGGCGCGCCAGGTACGGGCACATTAGGCGGACTGAGCGCTGGCTATCTTGAAGAGTCAAACGTTGATCTCACAGGTGAACTTGTAGGCTTGATGACCGCTCAGCGTAACTACCAAGCCAATGCGCAATCACTATCGACTCAGCAGCAACTGACTCAAGTTCTGTTCAATCTGTAGGGCTCATCTAGATGGATAAGATGATTTATACCGCTGCGTCGGGGGCATCTCGAGTGTTTACCGCGCAGCAGATCACCACCAATAACCTGGCCAACATCAATACGCACGGCTTTCGTGCTGACATGGAGCGTGCTCAGTCGTATGCGGTTCAAGGTGCGGCGTATGACACTCGTGCACTTGTGCAGCCTCAAACCAGTGGTACACGTTTTGACCCAGCAGCCCTGCAGCAAACAGACCGAGCGTTAGACCTTGCGATTCGTGGAGATGGTTTCTTTGCGGTGCAAACCGATGCCGGAGAGCAGGTTTACACCCGCGCAGGTAATGTTGAACGCAGCCCAGAAGGCGATCTATTTATTAACGATATGCCACTGCTTGGCAACGATGATGCACCAATCAATGTCCCGCTCTATAGCTCTATCGAGTTTGGTGATAACGGCACGATTAGCATCGTTCCTGAAGGGGAAGAGATCGCCATTGATGTCGGTCAGGTGAAATTAATCAACCCAGACACCACAGAGCTACAAAAGCTTTCAACGGGCTTGTTTGGTAGCCAAGAGCCCATCGCACCCGCAGAAGATGGTGAAGTGATGATGGTGTCTGGCTATCTCGAGCAGAGCAACGTGGTTGCTGTAGAAGAGATGGTCGCGTCAATGCAGCTTAGTCGTAACTTTGAGATGCAGCTAAAAATGATGCAAACCGCAGAAAAAATCGCTGAAGCGGGTAACCGCTTAGTTCGAGCGTAGAGGATAAATAGATGAACGCAGCACTATGGATTAGTAAAACCGGTCTAGCCGCTCAAGATGCAAAAATGGCGACCATTTCTAACAACCTAGCTAACGTAAACACGGTAGGTTACAAGCGCGACCGCGTCGCATTTGAAGACTTGTTCTATCAGATTCAGCGCCAGCCAGGTGCGATGGTTGATGAAGTAAACGAACTGCCTAGCGGCATTCAGCTTGGCTCGGGTGTACGTGTTGTTGGTACACAGAAAGTGTTCACTGAAGGCATGTATCAAACCACCAATCAAAGCCTTGATGTGGCGATTGATGGTCAGGGCTTCTTTGAGCTTGAGACAGCCGATGGTGAGCTAGCTTATACACGCAATGGTCAGTTCCACTTGAACTCGGAAGGCATGATAGTCACCGCTCAAGGCTTGCCTTTGGCTGCCAACATCCAAGTCCCAGATGATGCAGAAACGATCACGATTGGTAACGATGGCACAGTAACGGCGAAAGTCGCGAACAACGACATTCCAGTCGATATTGGCCAAATCAACTTAGCAAACTTTATTAACCCAGCCGGCCTTGAAGCACTTGGTAGCAACATGTATCGCCAAACGGCATCAAGTGGTGAGCCAATCGATGGTATCGCAGGTGAAGGTGCATTTGGTCAGCTTAAGCAAGGGGTGTTAGAAGGCTCAAACGTGCAAGTGGTGGAAGAGATGGTCGATATGATCACCACCCAGCGCGGCTATGAGATGAACGCCAAAGCACTCTCTTCATCTGATGAGATGCTGCAATACGTTAACCAAGTTCTTTAAGCGGTAGGAAGGTATCACTCATGCTGAGATGGCTAACACTGCTTTGTAGTGTGTGGGTATTAGCAGGCTGTGTTTCGAACAGCACGCCCTTAATCGAAGATAGACCGGCGCCAGACGATGACGTATATGCGCCGCCAGCACTGGATTATTCATTGCCAGATGCAAGCTCAGGCTCGGTGTATCGCGATGACTATATTTGGACCCTGTTCCAAGATCGCCGCGCCTATCGCGTGGGGGATATCTTAACCGTGTCGCTGGATGAAGATACGCGCTCGAGTAAGCAAGCCAACACCAACTTTGGTAAAAGCTCCTCCGCTGGGGTCTCTGGTGGTTACGACACCGGAAGTAGTGCCCGCAGTGGCTCAGGAAGCTTATCTGGCGATCGTGATTTTAATGGCGGCTCAGCCAGCTCTCAGCGTAACTCGTTGAGTGGTTCTATCACGGTTATGGTGCACGAGGTTCTGCCAAATGGTGTACTTCGCATCAAGGGAGAAAAGTGGCTGCGCCTAAATCAAGGGGATGAATTCATTCGTCTTAATGGCCTAGTGCGTGTTGATGATATCAACAACGGCAATGAAATTTCATCACAGCGAGTGGGTGATGCGCGCATTACGTATTCGCAAAGCGGCATTTTAGCTGATGCAAACGAAGCAGGTTGGTTGACCAAGCTGTTTGTGAACCCGCTGTTTCCACTGTAAGAGGCTGCAATGATTAATAAAGTTATGGCTGTCGTCAGCCTCTTTCTCGTCACGGTTTTTATTATTTTCACCCATCAGGTCAAAGCGAATGACTCTTTTTCAGCGAGCGAACGTCATCTGATTGATTTAGTTGATATTCAAGGTTTGAGAGAGAACCAACTAGTGGGCTATGGCCTAGTAGTTGGCCTTGATGGCACCGGTGACCGCAACCAAGTGAAGTTCACCAGCCAGTCGGTGACTAACATGCTGCGTCAATTCGGCTTACAGCTAGATGACAATATTGACCCTAAACTGCGCAACGTCGCGGCGGTCAGTGTACATGCATCGATTCCTCCGATGTCGGGCAAAGGCCAAACCATTGATATCACCGTATCATCGATTGGTGATGCGAAAAGCTTACGTGGCGGCTCTCTGCTGATGACACCACTGCGTGCGATTGATGGGCAGGTTTACGCTGTCGCACAAGGCAACTTGGTGGTTGGCGGGATTAAAGCAGAAGGTCGCACTGGCTCAAGCATTACGGTTAACGTCCCAACCAGTGGCCGTATTCCTTCTGGTGCGATTATCGAGCGTGAAATTCCGTCTGATTTCGTCTCTAAGCCAGTCGTGACGCTGAACCTCTTACAACCTAACTTTACTACCGCAAGAAATATCTCGCGCACCGTTGATGAGATGTTTGGCCCAGATACCGCAGTGGCCGTGAGCCACGCTCGTATTGAACTGCAAGCCCCGGAAGATCTAGAGCAGCGTGTGATATTTATGTCGATGCTAGAAGAGATGAAAGTGGATATCGGTAGGCAGCGTGCTCGCGTGGTGTTTAATACGCGCACAGGTACGGTGGTTGTTGGTCAAGGGGTACAAATTGGCCGAGCTGCGGTCAGTCACGGCAACCTAACGGTGACGATTGGTGAATCGTTCAACGTCAGCCAACCCAATGCTTTTGCTGGGGGCAACACCGCAATCGTGCCGGAAACGGACATCGACATTACTCAAGAGGCTAACCCGATGTTCATCTGGCCGGAAGGTGTAGAGCTCGAAACTATAGTGACAGCGGTAAACAGCCTTGGTGCGTCACCGGATGACTTAATGGCAATTTTGCAGGCATTAAATAGTGCAGGTGCACTGAATGCCGAGCTTGTGGTGATATAGGGAGCGCAGCAATGAGTGTAACAATTATGCCAGTCAACCCGATGGCGCTGCAGGCGATGCCAGCCAGTGCCATGATGAATCAACCCATTGCTAAAAACAGCCTTAGCAGTGATACAAGTGCGGTGACAGCTTTTGATAGCCGTAGCTTGAATGACCTCAAGTTAGCCGATGAAAAAGAGGCACTTGAAGGCGTCGCAGAACAGTTTGAGTCGATGTTTTTACAGATGGTGCTCAAGCAGATGCGTCAAGCCAGTGAGGCCTTAAGCAATGATGAAGATAACCCACTGTTTAGTAGTCGAGAGCTAAAAACCTACCAAGAGTTCTTTGATGGTCAGATCTCAATTGAGATGGCGAAAGGCCGTTTAGGTCTCGCGGAGTCGATCGTCGAGCAGCTATCAAAAGGCTTATCGGAGTCAGCGCCGGAAATGGCTTCAAATGAATTTAAGGAAACGCCACAGACGGTCGCTTTATATTCACAACAGCAGCAGAAACAAACGCTTGCAGAACAACAATCCACGCGAGCATTCCAGCAACCGTTACTGCTTGTGAATGATAAGGAGTCAACATTATGAGTTTGATGAACATTGGTTTATCCGGTGTGACCGCAAGCCAAATGGGTATGAATGTCACGGCGCAAAACGTTGCCAACATCAATACTCCTGGCTATAGCCGCCAACAAGCCGTATTTGGCACAGTTGGCCCAAAAGGCATGGGCGAGGCGGGTAATGGCGTGAGCGTCAATAGTATTCGCCGCATCACTGACCAATACCAAACCAATCAACTGTTCCGTGCTAGCTCAATGATTGGCTCAACGTCGACTTCAGCACAGCAACTGCAACGTCTAGAGAATTTATTGTCTGCGGACTCGATGGATTTAGATCAAGGCTTTAATAGCTTCTTCTCTGCAATGAACGGTGCGAGCGTGTCGCCTTATGGCTCAGCACATCGCATGCAAATCATCAGTGAAGCAGAGGCGTTAGCAAATCGCTTTAATCAGCTGAGCAGCTCGCTAGACGGTCAATATTCCGATCTTAACGAGCAGCGCAGCAGTGCGGTATCACAAGCCAATAGCCTGCTTAACAACATCAACAAGCTCAATGAAGAGATCCGTAAGGGCGAAGCCAACGGTGCGAACACTTCTGCACTGCAAGATGAGCGTGACGTGTTGATCACTGAGTTGTCTGAGATTGTTGAAGTGCGCGTAACGGATGCAGGCGATGGCACCCTAGATCTCTCACTGCCAAATGGTCAGCCGTTGCTGAGCGGTAATCAAGTCGCTCAGTTTGGTCTGCAAACCGACCCGAATAACCCGCAAAGTAAAGTGTTGAGCCTGAGCTTCAACGGCCAAGACTTTCCAATCGGCTCTGATATCGGTGGCAAACTAGGGGCGCTGGATGATTACGAGCACGACGTACTTAAGCCGTCGATGGAAGTGATCAACGATATTGCATTGGAGTTTGCCACTGCGTTTAACGATCAGCTCGCTGAAGGTTTTGACCTTGAAGGCAATGCAGGTAAGCCACTGTTTACCTTTGACCCAGGCAACCCAGCCGCCACCTTGTCGATTGACCCTGATTTCAGACCAGAAGATCTCGCTCTTTCGGGTGATGGTACACCAGGCGACAACGGCAACTTACTCAAGCTGATCGAAATCCAAGAGCGTGAATTTGATATTGGCCATTTAGGCACACAAACACTCGGCGGTGCGTTTAGCTCGTTAGTGGGCGATGTGGCGGTGAAATCTCGCCAGGCACAGTCTGATTATCAAGCCGCGGGTAATATTTACGTACAAGCCACAGTCGAAAAATCGGGCACGAGTGGCGTCAATATGGATGAGGAAGCGGTCAATCTGATGAAATATCAGCAAGCCTACCAAGCCAACTTGCAGGTGATCAGCACCGCAAACCAAACCTTTGCTTCTGTAATGCAGCTGTTTTACTAAGGAAAACTCATGCGTGTAAGTACTAATCAATACAGCCAAATGATGTCTTCAAGCCTTAACAACAACTCGTTAGGCTTGAACAAACTGATGCAGCAGATGGCGACGGGTAAGCGTGTGTTATTGCCGTCGGATGACCCAATGGCTGCGACGCGAGTGATGAGCTTGGGCCGTCAACAAGCAGCGATTAGCCAATACCAAAGCAATATCGATTCTGCTGATTTGGCGCTGAAAAGCCAAGAGACGTACCTTTCGAATTCTGTAGATGTAATGCAGCAAATTCGCGACTTGATGTTGTGGGCAGGTAACGACACCAATGGTGTTGATGAGCGTGAAGCAATCGCAAGTGAACTTGAACAGCTGCAAGACACGCTGGTATCGCTCATCAATGCCAAAGATGAGAATGGCAAATATATCTTCTCAGGCAACGAAGTGAACACTAAGCCACTTGAGAAAGATGAAGACGGTAATTGGGTCTACAACGGAGACTCAGGCGTACGTGAGGTGGTGATTGGCGATGGTGTGACAGTGAAGCTAAATGTTAATGCTGGCGATATGTTCTTCTCTGGTGACAGCAACCTATTCAATCAGATTGATGCTTTGGTAGAAGAGTTACGTGATCCAGATTTTTCTGCAGGTGATAGCGATATTATCGAGCAGAGCGTAAAAATGCTCGATGATGCATTAGGTAAGGTCACCGGTGAAATCACCAATTTAGGTGTGCGCCAAAACACTATTATGACGATGTCAGATGGTCACAGTGAAGTGGAGCTATTCAACAATCATCTGATTGGTCAGCTAGAAGATCTAGATTATGCCGACGCCATGATTGAGTTCAATAACTATCTGTTGGCACTGCAAGCGACACAAGCGACTTATATGAAAACGGCGAACATGTCGCTGTTTAGCATGATGTAACCCAAGACATTATTCACTAGAAAAACAGCAATAAGATAGGTAGATAAATCACTATGGTTTCTCAAATTAGCGATTTAAGATCAGCATCGGCGGGTAATAATCATCAACCGAGTGTGATTGCCAAACGCGCAGAGCAAACAAGCTCGGTTGCAGAGAGTCGCCAACGCGATCCCATTCGCCTATCTCGCACCCTAACGCCGGAGCACACTCGCCAACAGAGCTTGCTTCAGCGTGCGCAGCAGCAATTGGCTTCAGCGCAAGTTGCCGAGCAAAGCTTGATGGACATAGGTAAAGGGCTGACTGAGCTTAATAAGCGATTAAGTCATGCCGCGCGTTCTTCTCAGGCTTCGCATCAGCTGCAAACCCATATTGAAAAACTCACGACGAGTTTAGAAAACAGCTACGAAAATGCAAAATATCAGGGGCAATCGTTAATAAGCCGCCAGCTCAAGCCTATCTACCATGGTGAAGCCCAAACCACTTTTAAGATGAAGGGCTTGGATACGCAGCGTGTGGTGGGCCGAGATGAAATGTTGGTTTTTAATCTTGGTAAAGGCGGAGCCAGTGCCGTTCCAGTAAAAATCCCGGCTAATGCCAGCCCAGAAAAGCAAGCGCAGCAGTTTCGTCATGCGTTTAACGAGCATGGTATTGGTGTCGGTTTAGACAGGCAGCGCCAATTGGTCTTTAGTGCCAATGAAGGTGACTGGGAGCGCCTGCAGCAGAGCTTAAAGGTGACAGGCCAAGGGGAACGATTCCCTGCCGGTAAAGCCAATCGAGCTCGAGTTGAAACCACTCAGCTGCGTTTTGAGCCAACCAAACTTAAGACCGATCGCCAAGCGTTGAGCAATAGTCAAAAAGAAACCAAGCAGCTAATTCAACAGGTGAAAGCCAGTGTACAAGAGCTGCGTGATTATCGCCGCAACATCAATGAGAAGATGTCGAGCATCAGTAACCAGCACGCGATGTTGTCTGATTTGTCTTTAGAATCAGCACAACAAGACCTTGCTAGCATTCTACCAGTCGAGATGAGCTTTACTCAGGTGTATCGCAATATTCAAATGCAGGCTAATGTGCACCGTCATACTGTCGTGGCATTGCTCTCTCGCTAACTGGATAACCAAACGAATAATCATAAAAGCCCTCACTATTGAGGGCTTTTTTAGAGATATTGAACTACCAGAACCAAAGACAGAACTCAAAAATACCGTCACCCTGAACTTGTTTCAGGGCCTACTCCCAACACGCGAAACAGCCTGAGACTCCCTCAGCAAGATACTGAGCCAAGCTCAGCATGACGGTAGATGTCAGAGCTCTCGCTCAGAAGTGATGAGCTTTATCCGCGACTTATTAATATAGCGAGGCAACCCATGCAGTCTCAACTTCCACCCGGCATCGAAAAATTGGTTCGCATCGAACCACAGCAACTGAAAAGTGAACAGCAACTCTCACAACCTGCACAAAGTGCCACGCACGTGCCAGCTAGGCATGGCCAGCAGCAACTGCCGCATTTAACCATGCCGCTTGCCCAGTGGCAGGTGGTGAGAATGCTTTATCCGCCACATTCCAACACCGCAACAAGCAAAGATGCCTTGTATCAAGTGCAGCAAATGGTGTCACCCACGCTGCGTATGCCAACAGAGAGTGGCGTATTGACAGCAAAATTTGAGTTAGAGGGACAGGCTCATCAGGTGCGCTGGCAGATAACTCAAGGGGAGACGCAGCTCCTTGCCTCAACGCTGGCCAATGAACAGGTATTGAAGCTTATTCCTTCAATCAGCGGCGGTTGGCATTTAGTGAGTCGCGGATTGGATATGGTCGAGCCGTTGCAACTGTTATGGGGCGCAAATGATAGAATCTCTATCAACTCTGACCGCGATAACTCTCACCTTTTGTGGTTTAAACGTGTGTTAGTTGTGGCTTTTGGTGTCACGGCGATTCTTGTTTTGGTTATCTAGTTGACGGAACAGATGCTCAAATACCCGGTATTTGACACAAAAAAGGCAGAAATAGAACTTAAGATATTTTTTTTCTTGTCGTGGATGAAAAAAGCAGCGATTTTGAATTTAAGCTCCCGTTTGAGCATGACGTTTTGTAGCTATGTAAGAGATACAGCATAACCAAAAGAGGACTTAACCATGCTATCTATCCACACTAACTACACGTCACTATTGACGCAAAACAACCTGAATAAGACATCTGCGTCAATGGACCAAGCGATGCAGCGCATCTCAACAGGTTTCCGTGTAAACTCTGCTTCTGATGATGCAGCAGGTCTACAAATTGCAACTCGCCTACAATCTCAAGTGAATGGCCTATCTACGGCATCTCGCAACTCTCAAGATGCAGTTTCTATGCTGCAAACAGCGGAAGGTGCTTTTGATGAGATGACTAACATCGGTCACCGTATGAAAGACCTTGCAACACAAGCTGCCAACGGTACTAACTCAACTGATGAACACACAGCAATGCAAGCTGAGTGGAATCAGTTAGTTGACGAGCTAGATAGCATTGTTGCAAATACTCAGTTCGGCTCAGGTAACAACCTGTTTGCTGTTGGTGGTCAGTTTGACGGTCAAATTACTTTCCAAATTGGTGCATCAACAAATGAAACTCTAACTATTGATGTATCAGAGGGGCTAGGTGATATTCGCGATGCAATTACAGCTCTAAAAGGTATAGATCTTTCTGCAGCTGGTGGTTGGACTGACGCTAACGGTGATGTATTCACAGATCACACTGAAGCAGCAGCAGCTGGTTGGGATATTGACGAAGTTACTAGCTTTACTGCTGAGCAAATTGCTCAACTAAAAACAGATGGGTTGACGGACGAGGATATCTTTAATCTTGATACTCGTTCAGGCGCAGCGAAGGGTATGGATTCTGTCGATGAGCTACTAAATGGTGGTGGTATTAAGTTTACTACTGATGATTCTGGTGACATTGACGGTTCACTTGCTACATCTGGTATCGGTGCTCTTCGCTCTGAATTAGGTGCTACTATTAACCGTCTAGACCACACAGTAGTTAACCTGGGCAACATGCGTGAAAACACTGAAATGGCGAAAGGCCGTATCATGGATACAGACTACGCTGTTGAATCTTCAAACATGATGAAAAACCAGATGCTAACGCAAATGTCTATGTCTATGCTTTCTCAAGCAAACGGCATGTCTGGCATGGTAATGAGCCTAATCTAATCGATTGCTCCTTTCCTTATAGTTTTATGAAAACCGCAGTTGCTTGGCTGCGGTTTTTTTAGTTTGTATCTCTGTCGGTCTTGTCGGCCACTTGCACTGTCATGCTGAATTTATTTCAGCATCTACTCACGATATTTGACCATCTCAACGCGTGGTTGTTAGACCCTGAAATGATTTCAGGGTGACGTGTTTTATCGTCATGCTATTACGTACAGTTTCTCCTCAATAACCCCCACCAAATCAATTAATAAACACCCACTATTTGTCGTTTTTTATTGTTAGAAACCTGATGGATCTTTATCAGTTTCAAGCGGAATCAAAGGTGAAGTTCGATGCTTCCGTTATGCGGAAGTGGCCCTTCCGCTTAATGTCAAAATGGCGCTGAAAATGCGCAAAAATCACGCCTTTAGCGATGAAATAGTGCTGAAATGCGTCAAATAGGAACAGGTTTAAGTTTGGAACACATCTTGCTCTAAAAGGTGATAGATGTGTGTTAGGCCTGATTGAATCACTGAGCCGGATAGGCAGCACAAATAAGTAGGAAGAGTGAAATGATCGACCCAGCACAAATGGCGATGCAGATGGTAATGATTCAGCGTCAGCCGTTTGATATTCAATATGCCAACCAACAAAAAATGTATGAGACTCAGCTCAACGCGTGGAAAGAGATTGATTCTGCGTTTAGTAGCTTTAAATCAGCACTTGATGACATTAATAAAGCAGATAACAGCTTTGTAAAGAACTCAGTAACAGTAAGTGAAGATGGATATATCAGTGCATCGGCTGACAGGTATGCTCGAGAGGGGTCATACGACATTTTTGTCGAGAAATTAGCTCAAGCTCAACAAGGGACTGTCGGCTTTGGTGATGGCACTTTACCAGCACAAGGTTCTATGACGCTGAATATACCTGGTGAAGAGGGCGAGGTGGTTATTAACTTTGCTGACTTCGAAGATATTCATCAATTAGCTGATCATGTTAATGAGTTGGAAGGAATGACTGCGAGTGTTGTTCGTACTGATGGTGAATTGAATTTGCTGTTGAGCTCCGAAGACACTGGAACGGAAAACTCTTTTGAAGTTCGCTTTGACAATTTGAGCGATGGTAGCGAGCTCGATTACAACGAGTTAAGTGGAGCACAAGACGCGGTTATCTATCTTGGTGGAGAGGATGGCTTACGTGTAACAAGTAGCAATAACACTTTTGATGATGTCATTTACGGAGTTTCTTTCGATGTCACGAAAGCTCAAGAGTCAGGTGATGTCCCAATCACGCTGGTTGTTGGCACAGACCAAGAAGCATCAAAGGAAGCGGTTGAGGAATTTGTTGATGCATACAACACACTGATGCGAGTGCTGCTCAAGCACACTCAAACCGAGTATCAAATCGAAAATGATGATTCAGATGATGAAGATAATGACTACGAAAAAATCACTGAAGCTGGCGTTCTAGCTAGTGATTCAACCGCTCGCAGTATCAAAAATACTCTCAACAACACGATGCGTGGTCTCTACGGCGAAGGCACACTTTACAGCATCGGTATTGAAGCAAACCGCGATGGCACTCTAAAAATCGACGGTGAGCGCTTTGAAAAAGTGCTTGCAGAAGAGCCAGAAAAAATTGATGCCCTGTTCTTTGGTGAACAAGGTGTGCTGAACAATCTTGAGAAGGTGATTGAACCGTACACCGGCAGCAGCAATAGCGGCAGCAATCTACTTAAATCTCGCCAAGACACCCTCCAAGGCAACATCGACCGCGTTGACGACAAAAAAGAACGTCTCGATTACCGCATGGAAAAAACCTATGACCGATACCTGCGTGAATACACTGCGATGCAGCAAGTGATGTCACAGATGCAGTCTACCGGCTCAATGTTTATGTACTAAGGAACCCTAATGTTTACTGAAGAGTCTGGTTTTGATGCTTACCAACAAGTTGATGTTGAAGCGCAAGCGGCCGCGGCTAGCCCATACCAGTTGGTATTGATGCTGATTGAGGGCTTTCTTGACACGCTAACGCGTGCGGAAGGCCACATGGAGTCGCAGCGCCTAAAAGAGAAGGGCGAATCAATCGCTCGCTGTCTCGACATTATTGGTGGCCTTAACAGTGCACTGGATATGGAGCGTGGCGGTGAAATGGCGGCGCAGATGAATCGTCTGTATGACTTCTGTGCACTGCGTCTTTTTGAAGCAAGTACCAGTAATGACATCGCTAAGCTAGGCGAAGTGCGCACCGTGATGAGCAATATCCAAGAGGGATGGAAAAACTTCGGAGAGGCACATGGAAATAACTAGCACCGATTTACGCAAGCTGGCTCTGCATATTAACCACTGCTGCGAGCAAAAAGAGTGGCAAAAGTTGCGCACGCTGGATCTGAAAATTCGCCAAGTGTTAGAGCACCTGCATTTGAATCCTGAAAAGGCCAAACGCATGCAGCGCGACATCATTACCTTGCGCACTCAGCACTCTATCGCAGTAGACCGCTGTGAAGTAGAAAAAGAGCGTATTGGCCGTACACTCGCCAAGCTGCAGTCTGAACGTGAAGGCCTAGAAGGCTATTACCAAGTGGAAAGGAGCGGGGCATGAGTGTGATTGCAGCCATGCCAACACCTGTTGCACATCAGATGGGTTTAACAGAGCAGGTGTCTGCTTCTGCTGACCAAGCGCTGAGCTTTGCAGAGCTGCTGGGAATTACCGATGTAACCAGCGATAGTGAAGCGGGTGAATACTGGTTTGATTTATATGATCAGCTTAAGCATCTGGCCGATCAAGAAGGCTGGCAGTTCGATGCAGATAAGCCCTTTTTAGCACAGTTACCGCCCGAAGGTCAGTTTCGAGTGATTTCGATGGTGAGCCAGTTTGATGATCAGGTGCAGCAGCAAGTATTGCAAATGATGCGCCGTGCTGATGGATTACATAGCGTTGATGTGCAGCTTGGTCAGATGCAGCAGTCACTGTCGAATGCCGCTTTAAGCAGTGCTAACAGTGAACAGCATACGCTTAACTTTTCACAAGCGGTTGAGCGCATGATGGCGAATGCCATGGTGCCAGTAAGACCTGAGCACAATAATCCAGAGCTGCTGCAAGCGGTGAAACCGGGCAGCATGGCGAATATCTCTATGCTGATGACCCAATCGGCGAATTTCACTTCTACAGCAATTGACCCTTCAGTTGATGTGCAGCACACGCAAGCGCAAACCACGGCGCGAGCAGAGTGGGCGCCAATCAAAGTCGATGAAAACAAACAAGCTTGGGGTCAGCAGATGCTGTCGGTATTGAAAGATCGAGTGCGAATGCAGATGAACCAAGATGTTTCTCAAGCTCGAATTCGTCTCGACCCTCCTCATCTTGGCACACTAGAGCTCGCGGTGAAAGTTGATAACAGCAAGGTCCACGTTCAGCTGTTTGCCAGTGATCCAACGCTGCGCGAAGTCATCTCTCAGCAAGCAGAACGCCTGCGTATTGATTTGGAATCGAAGCAACTAGCAGGTGCCAGTGTCGATGTGGATGTGAGTGACCAACCACAAGAAGACGGCGATGAGCCTCGCTTTGAGCAAGAGGTGGTGGCCCAGTCCAACTGGCATGAGTCGACACTCCAATCTTCAGGTCAAGACGACCATCGAATCACACGTTTAATCTAAGGAATTCTTGATGATTAACTTTAATCACCCAAGCGTGAAACTGATCTTGGCAGGCCTTACGGCTGCCGCGCTGGTTGTGGGTGCCGCTGGTGGTACCTACTACCTGATCAGCAATAACTTGCCTCAAGGACAAAGCCTGTTTGCAGGTAATGGCCAGTCAGACAATCAAGTGCACTTTATGCCACTAGATAAGTTCGTTATTTCACTTAACGGCGAAGAGCGCATGCACTATTTGCTGCTGGAGCTCGACCTCAAAACCTTGAGTAACCACGCACACGAAGACTTGCTGGCTTATCGCCCTGTGGTCAACAACGTTCTACTCAAGATGTTTAGTCAGATGAGCTATGAAGAGATGCGAGAGATGGACGACATTGAAGCGCTACAGCTACAAGTGAAGTCGCAGCTGACCAATACGCTACAGAAAAATGGCTATCAACATGCCATCAGTGATGTGTTGTTTACCAAGCTGGTACTGCAGTAACTAAATAGGAGTGAGTCATGTTAGATGCACAGTGTCGCTTACCAGATGAGTACATGGCGCCTCAAACCGAGCGCCCAGAGCAGAGTGAAGGTGAGATCCTAAGGCAGTATCTGCCGTTAGTTAAACGTATCGTGAATCAACTGCGTCCGCACTGCACTGCCGCGGTCGGGCTTGATGATATGGAGCAGCTTGGATTGATGGGGCTGCTTGAGGCATCACGCCGTTATGGCGATCTTGATGATAACTTTCCTCTGTTTGCTTCACGAAGAGTTCGCGGAGCAATTCTGGATGAGTTGCGTCGTCGAGATTGGCGACCAAGACAGTTGCGTCAGCAGGCTCATGACTTAATGAACAAGATCAAGGTACTCACAAGAAAGCTGGCAAGAGAGCCAAGTGAGAAGGAGATTTTGGCTGAATTTGGCATTACCAGCGATGAGTATCACCGTGTGTTATCAATTAGCCAAGCGGAAGAACTGCAAAGTCTCGATACCCTAATTCAAGAAAGCGGTGAAGCCTATTCGCCAGAGGCCTTTGATGAGGGGACTCAACAGGTGATTGATCACAACTTAATTCGCTATGCACTTGGCCAACTGCCAGAGCGTGAACAGATCATCTTGAGTTTGTATTACCTCAAAGAGCTGAGCTTAAAAGAGATCGCCATGGTGGTCGGGCTGACAGAAGCGCGAGTTTGTCAGCTACATAAGTCGGCAGTGAAGAATCTGCAAGTGATGATCAAGCAACAGTTTTAAAGGAAAAATCATGCAAAAATTTATCGGTATCATGGTCATCATCTTTGGTGTCTTTGGTGGCTATGTCGCCGCAGGTGGTTATCTAGGCACTATGTGGCAGCCAGCAGAATTGGCGATTATTCTTGGTGCGGGCATTGGCGCACTTATTTTAGGCAACCCTCATCATGTGATTGTTGAGATGTGGCATCAGGCAAAATCGATAGCGGTTAAAAAAGATGAGCGTCGTCTTTATCAAGAGCTATTGTCTTTGATGCACCACCTTCTAGAGCAAGTGCGAGCGGGCGGTATGCGTGCCTTGGATGAACACATCGAAGAGCCAAATCAAAGCAGCTTGTTCCTTGCTTATCCAGAAATCATGGAGCACCCAGAGCTGGTGGTTTTCATCTGTGACAACTTCCGCTTATTGGCGATGGGCAAAATCTCAGCGCATGAGCTTGAGGGCATGCTAGAGCAAGAGATCCTCGCGATAGAAGATGACATGTTAATGCCGTCTCGCAGTATGCACCGTATGGCGGAAGCGATGCCAGGTTTCGGTATTTTGGCGGCGGTGATGGGCATTGTGATTACGATGTCGAATATCGATGCAGACATGGCACAGATTGGTGTCAGTGTGGCAGCAGCTTTGGTGGGGACCTTTCTTGGTATCTTCTTTTGTTACTGCGTGTTCGACCCAATCAGCGCGGCGATGGAGAAGAAGATTAAGCGTGAGATATCCGCATTCGAGTGTGTGCGCGCCATTTTGGTGGCCTACGCTTCAGGCAAAACCTCGATTGTTGCTGTCGATGCAGGACGTAAGCTGATTCTTCTAGATGTGAAACCCACTTTTGCTGAAATGGAGAGTTGGGTAACTCAGAGAGTATTCCAATAATGCGTACACCTTCAGAACATATCATTGTTAGAAAGTCCCGCCGTCGTGAGGAAGGGGGGAATCATGGCGGTGCATGGAAGGTGGCGTTTGCTGATTTTACCTTGGCAATGATGGCTTTTTTCATGGTGATGTGGGTGCTGCAAGTTTCCACTGATGATGAGAAAGAGCGTATTGTTGGTAAGTTGGCGGGCAGCCCTGATTTAATCGCTGTTGATGAGAGCTTCAACAACAACAGCCTATTTCCGATTGATTTCGGTGGTAGTGCACTTCCAGACCAGTTGAGTGCTCAACCCACTAACCCAACGGATATGGGCAATAGCCTGACCATCAGTGTCAAAGATGGGGACAGCAATAACTATGGCGGTGAGGGTACAGAGAGTCTGTCGTTGATTGCTGGTCGCTATGATACGCAAGAGCAGATGACTATCTTGGGGCAGTTCATTGATGAGTACAGTGAACACTTAAATGTCAGTGACCATTTGCACGTTGAGATTGTGCCGCAAGGCTTGCGCGTGTTGGTCAATGATGGGGAAGATAAACCGATGTTTCTGCGCGGCGGTTCGGCGCTGACGCATTTCTTTGAGGATTTGCTGCTGTCACTTGCGCCGGTGTTTGCGACGATAGAGAACTCATTGATGATATCTGGACATGCAGATTCAACCGGCTTTAACCAGCGTAGTGCTGGCAATAACTGGTTGTTGTCTGGTCAGCGTGCGCAAATAGCCCGTGAGATTTTGGAATTCGGTGGTATGCCTGCCAATCGCGTTTCACAAGTGACAGCAATGTCTGACACGATGCTACTTGATGAGCAAAGGCCGCAGAGTGCGATTAACCGTCGGATTGAAATCTTGGTACTCACCGCGCAAAGTGAAGAGATGCTGAATGCGTTGTTTGGTCATAGTGGATCAACCGAGCACCCTAGTGCGATTGATGATGCTCGGACTGCAGCTCTGCAAAACCAAATGGTAGACGTTTACTAATTAAAAATGCCGATGTTTCCAACATCGGCATTTTTGTATTGATTGGCGACAACCGTGTTTAGCGCTTGGCTGCGATATCGCGGAGTGCTTGTTTCTCAGCATCCGACAAGAAGGCTAGCTCAAGACCATTGATCTGCGCCTGACGAATTTGCTCTTGGCTCAAGCCTGCTTTTGGAGCTGCCACTTCATATTCAAATGGTAGCTCGATACCTTCAACGGCAGGATCGTCCGTGTTGATACACGCCATTACGCCGTGGTCGAGGAAGGTTTTCAGTGGGTGGTCTGCCAGAGACTCAACCGTACTGGTTTGAATGTTTGAGGTTAAGCAAGACTCGATACCGATGCGATTCTTCGCAAGATAGTCCATCAATTTAGGGTCGTGAATCGCCTTTACGCCGTGACCAATACGTGTAGCGCCCAACTCTTGGATCGCCTGCCACATACTCTCTGCACCTGCCGCTTCACCAGCATGTACCGTCACATTAAGACCCGCGTCACGCACTTGCTTAAAATGAGACACAAAGCGATCGCCTGGTTGTCCTAGTTCATCACCGGCCAAGTCTACTGCGACGATGTGGTCGCGATGCGCCAAAATACCATCGAGCTCTTGTTGACAAGCTTCAGTACCAAACGTACGGCTCATGATACCAATAAGGTTGGCTTTGACGCCAAAGTCACGTACACCCGCTTGCACACCATCAACCACCGCTTCCACCACACCGGCGACAGGTAGGTTGTGCTTCATTGCCATGTAATAAGGCGAGAAACGCAGCTCGGCGTAATCAATCTGTGCGTTGAGTGCGTCTTCCACATTCTCATAAGCTACGCGGCGACACGCATCCAAATCACCAAGAACCGCCACACCCCAATCGAGCTTCGAGAGAAACGCGACCAATGAAGGCTCCGCTTCTACGATCTGTACATGTGGCGTCAGACTTTCAACATCGTGTCCTGGCAAGTCCATACCAAACTGTTGACCCAGTTCGAGAATGGTTTGAGTGCGAATGTTGCCATCAAGGTGACGGTGCAAATCGGTAAGGGGAAGGTTTTTGGTGATCATCTATGAGTTTCCCTGCAAATGAGTGTTACTTGAGTGTAGTTGAGTTGTTTTCGCAACGTGTATAACAAAATCGACGGGCAAGGGACAGAACAAATTGTCAGCAGTTTCTAAGTAATCGTTTGCCTTAGCAGATTTACGCTTGAGACCACTCAACCAAGGGTTTTGGCTTACCGAAATAGAAACCTTGGCCGATTGGGCAGCCAAGTTGCTGCAGTTTTTGCATTTGCTGCTCAGTTTCGATGCCCTCAGCGACCACGCTGACATTGAGCCCACGACTGACTTGAATGATGGCCGCAACCACGGAATTTTCCAGTTGTACCTCATCGAGTCGGTTGATAAAGGTGCGATCGATCTTGAGGTGGTTGTAGGGCAGTGTATGAAGATACGCCAGAGAACTGTAGCCAGTACCAAAGTCATCAATCGCGATACCGATACCGAGGTCGCGAATGGCCTGTAGGTTTTGCACCACAATTGAACTGCTATCGACAATTTTAGATTCCGTAATTTCAAGGGTTAGCTTGCGGGTATCTACGCCGGTTTTTTGGATGATTTGCGTTAAATGTGCAATCAAATGAGGCGATCTGAGCTGAACAACCGATAAATTTACGTGCATCTGAAAGTCCGCTTGCCATTGACCACGGCGGGTCATCTGCACTAGGTCTTGGCATGCTTGGGTTAAGATATGCTCGCCAATATCGCCGATCATACCTGTATCTTCCGCGATTGGAATAAACTGAGCTGGAGACACTAAACCATCAACAGGTGATTGCCAGCGCGCCAGTGCTTCAGCCCCAATCGTGGCGCCTGTATTCAGGTCGACCAGAGGCTGGTAGAAAGGTACAAATTCTTGATTTTCAATGGCCAGTTTCATTTTGGCGATGAGCTGCGTCCGTTGCAGCGAGAGTGTGCCCATCTCTTGTTGGTAGAAGCTGATGAGGCTCTCTTCTGATTTTGCATTGCTCAGTGCAATACTGCCGCTGCGCAGCCAGTGTGCCATATCATTATTCGCACACTCAGAGGACACAATCCCGAGTGAAATACTGGTCACCACCTGCTCTTGCTCGACATTAACTGGGGACGAGAATAGTGACTGCAGGCGATTTGCGCTGGTCAGTACTTCATTGTCATTTTTAATATCTGTCAGATAGATAGCAAATTCATCGCCACCAATACGCGCAATCAGTGTCTCATTGCCAAACTGCGCTTTGAGGCGTTGGGCAATATCAATCAGTAGTTGGTCGCCACGGTTGTAGCCAAGACTCTCATTGATGCTTCGGAATTGGTTAATGCCAATTAAAACCAGATAACCTGTGAGCGGCGATTGGCTTTCTGCGCTGCGTATCAGTCCCTCGCGGCTATAGAGCCCGGTTAATGAATCGAATACCAGTTGGTCTCGAAGCGCATTGAATGAGGCTTCGAGGTTGGTTGCCATTTCGCTGAATGTGGTCACTAGCTGGTTGGTTTCATAGATATTACCCGCTTTCGGTAGGCTGCTAGCCCATTCACCTTGTGCCAGTTTACGTGCTGCAGTGACCGTTTCAGTTATTGGCGTTGTGACGCGATTGAGTGCTAGAAAACTGAGCAACAGGCCAATGATAAATACCATGCCCCCTATCAGCCAGCTAATGACTTGGTGATAGTAGAATTGGCCAGTGAGATCATCCTCTGCCGTGCTCACCACGATATGCCAGTCTAGACCATATCGGTCGTTGAACGGTGTAAGGAAGGTAAAGTAGCGTTCGCCCTCTATTTCAATATCAAAGCGTTTTGAGTCTGGGCGAGTCGATTGCGAGATCTCGGTTAAGTCTTGGCGATTGAAAAGCGTTGCAGTTTGGTTCACGACCAAAGATTCACTTTCGCTGGCAAAGATACGTTCATCTTTTTTTGATGCAGCGATTCCGCTTGAGATCATCGGCGTTGAGGTGGATTGCGCAACAATGCGCTTGTCTTGGTCGACAATATAGATCAGTGACGATGAGTTTTTCGCTAAGTCGGCCAGAAACTCATTGAATGTATTGATGCGAATATCAGTACCGATTACCCCCTGAAACTCCCCTTGTTCAAAGATAGGGGCAAGGGCAGTGAGTGTGATCTCCTCTCGGTCATCGGCATTAGCATAAATCGGTGACCACATCGGTATTTGATTTGACTTAATTGGCGTGTACCAAGGGCGTACACGAGGGTCGTAATGCTCAATCGTGGATAGCACTGGGCTGTTGATGTCATCGCCAGCAAAGATCAGCAAATCACCGTGAGTACGCTCATCTTTGAGCAGCAATGAGAGCTGGTCATCTTGCTCTCTGCGAAAACCAATATAATCCCCGCCTTCGCCACCAAAGCCAATCACATCCACATGATCAATACGGCTAAACAGCTTTTCGAAGCTGAACCTTAGATAGTCTTCAACGGATGAAGTGTCACCTTGGTCATAGAGTGATTGATAACCAATGTTGTGGCTGATAGAAAGGCTGACTCGATAGGGCTGCTCTAGAAACTGACTGAGACGACGAACCGTGTGCTCGGTAATCGAGTTAAGGTGGCGGTTACTCGCATCAACCAAAATCTTTTCATAGCTGTATTTTTGAATGCCGATTATGGTGCCAATAGTGCACAAAAATATGATGGCAAATGGCATCATAAGGGCACTTCGTAAAGGCAGTTGGCGAGAGTGGAACATGTGGCACGTCAGAATCCAAAAAAAAGGGCTCAGGAGTTTAGCACAGATTGTTTTTTCGACAATAGTACGAAGTACAGTAAATCAGGCAGACAGAGCAATACACTGTCTGCCGAGTGATCAGTAGAGCTCTTTGAGTTTGCGTGTCAGGGTGTTTCGTCCCCAGCCTAATACTTTTGCTGCTTCTTGTTTGTGGCCATTGGTGTGGTCGAGTGCAGCCTCTAGTAGTATGCGCTCAAACTCTGGCAGTGCGACAGCAAGAATGTCAGAGTCACCTTGGGCAATGGTGTTTTTCGCCCAGCTAGCAAGTTGATTTTGCCATGAACCTACACCGTCATTAGTGATAGCAGGCTTCTCATCAATCAATTCACTCGGTAGATCGTTAGGTAAAATCTCACTACCACTTGCCATCACTGTCAGCCAGCGACAGACGTTCTCTAGCTGACGCACGTTACCGGGCCAGTCTAGACGGTTGAGAACCTCAATGGTCGAAGGGTGAAGGGTTTTGGTATCGACACCCAATTCGTCAGCCGCACGCTTGAGGAAGTGCAGGGTCAGTTGCTCGATATCTTGCTTACGTTCTCGCAGTGCCGGGATCTGCACACGAATCACATTGAGGCGGTGGAACAAATCTTCACGGAAGTCGCCTTTGTGTACCAGCTTCTCAAGGTTTTGGTGGGTTGCCGCGACAATACGTACATCCACTTTGATTGCAGAGTGGCCGCCGACACGATAGAACTGACCGTCCGCCAAAACACGCAATAGTCGCGTTTGAATATCAAGCGGCATATCACCGATTTCATCAAGGAACAGTGTACCGCCGTTCGCTTGCTCGAAGCGTCCTTGACGTACGCTATTAGCACCGGTAAACGCCCCTTTTTCATGACCAAACAGCTCTGACTCAATCAAATCTTTAGGGATAGCGGCCATATTGAGGGCAATAAACGGCTTTTGCGCACGAGGGCTATGGCGGTGCAGGGCGTGAGCCACAAGCTCTTTACCTGTACCAGACTCACCATTAATCAAAACGGAGATCGAAGAGCGAGAGAGGCGACCGATCGCGCGGAACACTTCCTGCATCGCAGGCGCTTCACCAATGATTTCTGGCGTGCTGGTGTCGAGCTCTTCCTTCATCGACTCTTGGCGCTGCTCTTGACGGTGCGCGAGTGCACGCTCAACAAGGTTTAAGGTTTCATCCACATCAAACGGTTTAGGTAGATATTCAAATGCCCCTTTTTGATACGCATTCACCGCAGCGTCTAAATCAGAGTGCGCGGTCATGATGATGACAGGTAAGTCAGGGCTTTGGGATTGAATCTGTTGTAGTAGTTCAATGCCATCGATACCTGGCATACGAATATCGGAGACCAAAACATCGGGTGTTTCACGCTCAAGTGCGAGCAAGACGCTCTCTGCATCGGCGAAAGTTTCGCAGCGGATGTTCGCTGAGGAGAGGGTTTTCTCCATTACCCAGCGGATAGAGCTGTCGTCATCGACGACCCATACATATCCTTTACTCATAGTTATTATCCTTAAGCTTGCAAACTGACAAAGTCATAATCATTAATCTGTTTTAGTTGGCATAAATGCCATTGTTTGGGCAAAACCATTGTCTCCGACTTTATATCGGTAAGTCGTTTATATCGGTAAATAGATCGTAAAGATGGTTCTGCCTGGCCAGCTCTCGACATCAATCTTGCCTTGGTGCTGGTCAATTAAATTCTGTGCTATCGATAATCCCAAGCCTGTGCCACCTTCTCGGCCACTGACCATGGGGTAAAACAGGGTATCTTGCAGATCGGTCGGGATACCTGGGCCGTTATCAATCACTTCGATACGGGCAGCAAGTTTGTGACGCTTACCGTGAATATTGGCTTGATGCACTGTTCTGGTGCGAATCGTAATAAGGCCGTGGTCTTGCTTCTTCAATATTTGGCCAGCATTGCTGACGATATTGAGCAGCGCTTGCTCAACTTGGTCGGCGTTCATCAAGATATCAGGCAGGCTAGGGTCATAGTCGCGCTCAATGACCACATCAGAGCCTACTTCTAGCTCAACCAGTTGACGCACCTTTTCAAGGATCAGGTGGACATTCTCTTCTTGTTTTTTACCGGGCTTTTGCGGGCCAAGCAGGCGGTCAACCAACGCTCTTAGGCGGTCTGCCTGCTCAATAATGATCTGTGTGTACTCTTTGAGGTCTTCTTCAGGTAAAGCTCGCTCAAGAAGTTGAGCGGCACCGCGTAATCCACCGAGTGGGTTTTTTATCTCGTGTGCAAGGCCGCGTACTAACAGCTTTGCTGCCTGCTGCTGCGCGTGCTGATTAAGCTCTTGGCTTAAGCGGCGCTGCTGATCGATCTTGCGCATCTCAATTAACAGCATCAGCTCTTTGTTCCAAGAGAGCGGGCTTGCTGTGACCTCTAACATCAGTGGTTTACCGTCGACCACAAACGTAACGTCACTGTCTGTCATACTTTGACCGGTCTGCAGTGGTTGCGTGAGCAGTGCGAGATCCATTGAGGCGTGTTGGATCAGTTTCGAGAGCGGTTGCTCAGTCAGGCGCTTGGCACTTTGACCAAAGAGTTGCTCAGTCGCTGGGTTGGCATAACGCACGACAAGCGTCTCATCGAGCATCATTGTCGCGGTAACAACATTGTTGAGTATGGCGTGACTGAGTTCAGTGTTCACTTCTGCATCCTTGTACTTGAACCGGTGAGTAAATAACTCATGCACTAAAATGGTGCATTGCTATCAAGTATGGCGCATCATGATGGGGAGAGAAAGTAAAATTACAGCAGTTGAAGGCAATAAAAACGTTACTTAATGCTCGCTCTGTGAAGATGCACCGTTATAGAGCTTGATGATGCAATTACCTTGCCGCCTTTCAGTGCTTTGACCGTAAACTCGTGACTGCCTCGGTCAATATTTTTTAGCTCCCACAAAGGCTTATGGGTTGGTGCACCATAGGGCTTGTTATTCATGAACAATTGAAGGCTTTCGTCAATCGCAAGCCTGCGATTGAGTTGGCTTTGAATCGAAATTAACCCACGATTACTGCGAATCGTTTGGTCATCAGCAGGAGAGAGAAAATGGATGGTCAGTGGTGCGATCTTTTTTTGGGGTTCTGTTGCTGGGGATCCAGCGGCAGTTTGCTGACCTTGTTTTTCTGATTGTTGTTCGGTGCTCAGATCAGGCACATCTACCGGTACTGGCGAGGTAACAGAGTAGCTTGGCAGGGAAAGTGTCTCGGCACTGACATCCGTGGGAGTATCACTAAAGTGCAGAACACCTTGAGCATCGACCCAAGTATAAACCGTTTGGTCCGCCATAGAGCATACGCTTATTACGGCGGTGAAGAGGAATAAAAAGATACGCATGCTTTCGTCCTATTGAGCGCGGTAGGTTTATGCTAAACCAACAACAAAACAGGGCGACATAAAAAAGGCCCGCCTGCGAGGCGAGCCTAATATTCGGTATGAAAACCTATCGGCTTACATTGAAATCCGAGTCTTATACAGAGTAGTAAAGTTCAAACTCAAGTGGGTGAGTTGTCATGTTTACTTTTTCTACGTCTTGAGACTTAAGACCGATGTAAGAATCGATGAAGTCGTCAGAGAATACACCGCCAGAAGTTAGGAACTCACGGTCAGCGTCTAGACACTCTAGAGCTTCTTTTAGTGAGTAAGCCACTGTTGGGATTTCTGCTGCTTCTTCTGCAGGTAGGTCGTAAAGGTCTTTATCCATTGCTTCACCTGGGTGGATCTTGTTCTTGATACCGTCAAGACCTGCCATAAGCATTGCAGCGAAACATAGGTATGGGTTCGCAGATGGATCACCGAAGCGTAGTTCGATACGACGCGCTTTAGGGCTTGGTACCACAGGGATACGGATAGAAGCAGAACGGTTACGAGCTGAGTAAGCTAGCATAACTGGCGCTTCGAAGCCTGGTACAAGACGCTTGTACGAGTTAGTAGACGCGTTAGCAAATGCGTTGATTGCTTTAGCGTGCTTGATGATACCGCCGATGTAGAATAGCGCCATTTCAGATAGGCCGCCGTACTTGTCACCAGCAAATAGGTTAACACCGTCTTTAGCAAGAGATTGGTGAACGTGCATACCAGAACCGTTATCACCTACAAGTGGCTTAGGCATGAATGTTGCCGTTTTACCAAATGCGTGAGCAACGTTGTGTACAACGTACTTGTAAACCTGAATCTCATCCGCTTTAGCTGTTAGCGTGTTGAAGCGAGTTGCGATTTCGTTCTGACCAGCTGTTGCTACTTCGTGGTGGTGAGCTTCAACAACTTGACCCATCTCTTCAAGGATTAGACACATTGCAGAGCGGATGTCTTGAGAAGAGTCAACTGGAGCTACTGGGAAGTAACCGCCTTTAACGCCAGGACGGTGACCTTTGTTACCACCTTCTACGTCAGAACCTGTGTTCCAAGCCGCTTCGATGTCGTCAATCTTGAAGAAAGAACCAGACATGTCAGTGTTGAATTTCACATCGTCAAATAGGAAGAACTCTGGCTCAGGACCAACAAGAACGTTGTCTGCGATACCAGTAGAGCGCATGTACTCTTCAGCACGCTTAGCGATTGAGCGAGGGTCACGGTCGTAACCTTGCATAGTAGAAGGTTCTAGGATGTCACAACGAATGTTTAGTGTTGCTTCTTCAGTGAACGGGTCAAGAACAGCAGAAGATGCGTCTGGCATCATTACCATGTCTGACTCGTTGATACCTTTCCAACCTGCTACAGAAGAACCGTCGAACATTTTGCCTTCTTCGAAGAAGTCTGCGTCAACTTGGTGTGCAGGGATAGAAACGTGTTGCTCTTTACCCTTTGTATCGGTAAAGCGTAGGTCAACAAATTTAACTTCGTTTTCTTGGATCAGTGATAGAACGTTTTCTACTGACATCTTGGATAACCTCCAGTGTATTTAAAGCGGTAAATGGCTCGATTCTTTGAATCCAGCATTGAATAGGTTTATTTCAATCGTGCTATTCGATGCTGGTTTATCGTTTGCTAAAAGCGTGCCAATTTTTCAATTCCTTTATTTTCAGTGGTTTACGTATTTTGGTTCTAAGGAGTAAAAGCTCTCTGCACCAAAATAGAATCCATCTGCACCAAGATTGTGCACAACAAAAGAGTTTGCTCTTTTTTGTACCACATTGGTGCATCCATTCAGCCTTGAAAGAAAAAAGATGTCAATCTGTTGGAACAATAATCACGGCGAAAAAGCGTGGCGTAATCTATGATCTTGAATGTAACGGGTGATAGATCACATAATCGTGTGATTTTTACCAAAATCTGGTACATTAACGGCCGTTTTTTTAATCAAACTCGTGGCCAGCTACATCATTCCTTAATTTTCGATTGGTAAGGTGTGTTGATAACTGAGCGGCGACTATACCTGAGTGAAGCAAATTCATGGCAACTCCACAGATTGATAAATTGAGAAACATCGCGATTATCGCGCACGTTGACCACGGTAAAACGACCCTAGTAGACAAGCTACTTCAGCAGTCTGGCACGCTAGAATCTCGCGGCGAAGTTGAAGAGCGCGTAATGGACTCGAACGACATCGAGAAAGAGCGTGGTATTACCATTCTGGCGAAAAACACTGCCATTAACTGGAACGACTACCGCATCAACATCGTAGATACTCCAGGACACGCGGATTTCGGTGGTGAAGTTGAGCGTATTATGTCGATGGTTGATTGTGTGCTACTTATTGTAGACGCGGTTGATGGCCCAATGCCTCAAACTCGCTTCGTTACGCAAAAAGCATTCGCTCACGGTCTTAAGCCAATCGTTGTAATCAACAAGATTGACCGCCCTGGTGCTCGCCCTGAGTGGGTTATGGACCAAGTATTCGATCTATTCGATAACCTAGGTGCGACTGATGAGCAGCTAGACTTCCAAGTGGTTTACGCTTCAGCACTAAACGGTTGGGCAACTCGCGAAGAAGGCGAAGAAGGCGAGAACATGGAACCACTGTTCCAAACTATCGTTGATGAAGTTGCTGCACCAGACGTTGACCTTGATGGCCCACTACAGATGCAAATCTCTCAGCTTGATTACAGCTCATACCTAGGTGTTATCGGTGTTGGTCGCGTAACTCGCGGCACTATCAAGCCAAACCAACAAGTTACTGTTGTTGGCGCTGATGGTAAGACGCGCAATGGTAAAGTAGGTACAGTTCAAGGTTACCTTGGCCTAGAGCGTCACGACGTTGACCAAGCAGCTGCGGGTGACATCATTGCTATCACAGGTCTTGGCGAGCTAAAAATCTCTGACACAGTATGTGCACAGGGTGATGTAGAAGCGCTACCACCATTGTCTGTTGATGAGCCAACAGTAACGATGACGTTCCAAGTAAACACGTCTCCATTCGCAGGTAAAGAAGGTAAGTACGTAACGTCACGTAACATCCTTGAGCGTCTAGAGAAAGAACTAGTACACAACGTTGCACTACGTGTTGAACAAACAGACGATCCAGACAAATTCCGCGTATCAGGCCGTGGTGAGCTTCACCTGTCTATCCTGATCGAAAACATGCGTCGCGAAGGTTTCGAGCTAGCAGTATCTCGTCCAGAAGTTATCATCAAAGAAGTTGATGGCCAGCTAATGGAACCGTTTGAAACGGTAACAATTGATGTTCTAGAAGAGCACCAAGGCGGCATCATGGAAAACATCGGTCTACGTAAAGGTGAACTGAAAGACATGGCACCAGATGGTAAAGGCCGTGTGCGTATGGACTTCATCATGCCATCTCGTGGTCTGATCGGTTTCCAAACTGAGTTCATGACTCTGACTTCTGGTTCTGGTCTTCTTTACCATACATACGACAGCTACGGTCCACACAAAGGTGGTCAAATCGGTCAACGTATTAACGGCGTACTGATTGCAAACGCTGCAGGTAAAGCACTAACTAACGCACTGTTTAACCTCCAAGAGCGCGGCCGTCTATTCATCGGTCACGGTGTTGAAGTTTACGAAGGTATGATCATCGGTATTCACAGCCGTGACAACGACCTAACAGTAAACGCACTGAAAGGTAAGCAGCTAACCAACGTTCGTGCATCTGGTACAGATGACGCTCAGGTTCTTACTCCACCAATCAAGCACACGCTTGAGCAAGCTCTAGAATTCATCGATGAAGACGAGCTAGTAGAAGTAACGCCTGAAAGCATCCGTATCCGTAAGAAGTTCCTAACGGAAAGTGATCGTAAGCGTGAAGCGCGTAACGCTAAGTAATTGCTGATTACTTGGTAAGATTAAAAAGCCCCGAGTAGCGATGCTGCTCGGGGCTTTTTGTATGTACTAATTTCAAAGTAGACCCTGAAATAAATTCAGGGTGACGCAGTGCTTGGATATGGGTGCGTAGGCCAATATTATCGTCATTCTGAATTCATTTCAGAATCTAGCTGAAGAGGTGGACCTAAAGCCAGAGCTGGTTTTTCACAAACTCAACCCGCGCTTCAACACTCCCCCAAGGTACATTAATCACCTCAAACCCAAGCTCCATATATACTTCACAAAGTAGTTCATGGATTTCCAGTGCTTCTTCATAACTATGGGGACGCACGTCATCTTGTACATAAATCGACGCCTCAGGACGACAAACAAACACTTGTGAATGATAGTCAGCGCTCTCTAAACGATAAACTTCATCTACCTGACATTGCCCCATCTTGAGATAACCAATAATGTCGGGAATGGCTCGGTCAACAAAAGCGGTCTTATACTGATTGGCAAGACGCTTTTGCTCACTCATCAACTCAAGACATAACTTGGCAAAAGCGGGTAGATCCGTCCAAGGCAGAGCACCTTCTTCGATCTGTGATTGCTGTTCAATAAGCGTGCGAGAGCCTTCGGGAAAGGTAGCAAAGCCGAGAGCGCCAAGCGCATTAAGCAGAGTTGTTTTGCCAGCGCCCGGCCCGCCAGAAATAATGATAGGTGCCATATTACCGTTCGAGAAAAGGATACAGACTTCAGAATACAGACATTGCGCATCTCAAGCTATCGCAAACACTGTTGAACCTTGAACCTTGAACCTTGAACCTTGAACCTTGAACCTTGAACCTTGAACCTTGAACCTTGAACCTTGAACCTACTGACTCAACGTCTGCAAAAACTTATCCGACTCAGCAATCGCGGCATTCATCTGCTCGATCGCCAGTTCAATATCACTCTCTAAGCTCATAAACTCGCCTTGAAGAGAGCCAACAGCACTCGCATTCAGATTGTGTTTTAGATACAGCGTATTGTCTCGCAGCGTATCGAGGACAGGCGTCATTTTCTGCTCAGCTTTCCACATTGCCGCTAGCATGGTTTGGTAGGAAGCCTTGGTATCTCGTAGTTTTTGTTCGCTTGAGCGGCGCAATTTGTCGTTGCTATAAAGTTCTAGCTCTTGCTGCCACTCCTCGAACAATGCATCAGAGACATCCTCAATCGCTTCAATTCGCTCTCTCACATCTTGCGCAGCCGCTTCGCTGGCTTCGTAACGGCTATTGATATCTTTATAGACCGTTTCCAGCTCACCGCCATTAAAATTGGTTAACGCTGAAAGCGCCTCAAGTGCACTGGTGAACTCTTGTTGAGCCTCTTGCTGAGAATCTTTGGCATCTTCCACTCGGTCAACCATAATGTCTCGCTTGTGATAGCCCACTTGTTCCATAGCAGCATAGTAGGTGGATGAGCAGCCAGTCAGTGTCATCAATGTGATCACAGCGGCAATGAGATAGCGCATATCGACTTCCTTTCGATTAGAATAAGTATGTTAATAACTATAACTTAATGTGTTACGAAGGAAAATTTTATCTCCGTACACTCAAATTTAAGCCATATTGCTTAGTATGGTTCATGGATGACTTGAATGAAGAACTACTTAAGCCCGAAGCTTGAAGGGCGGTTGTTACTGGTTTACTACTTTCTGCACTATCTCGGCAGGCGAATGAACCATGATAGAGTGAATGTGAATGCGGGTTATCTTGCCTATATCACGCTGCTCTCTATCGTGCCGATGCTGACGGTGCTGCTTTCTATTCTCTCCTCGTTTGCGATCTTCTCAGGAGCTGGTGAAGCGATTCAAGATTTTGTGATTACTCACTTTGTGCCTGCGGCAGGTCAAGCCGTGAAGGGTGCGCTCGCAGAGTTTGTCGCGAATACGGGTAAGATGACCGCCGTCGGTGGTGCCGCTCTGTTTATTGCTGCCATGATGCTAATTTCAAATATCGACAAGAACCTCAATTACATCTGGCGAGTAAAGAAAAAGCGCCGTGCGATCATCTCATTTTCAATGTACTGGATGATCTTAACGCTCGGACCGATTCTCGTCGGGGCAAGTTTAGCAGCCACCTCCTACATCACCTCACTCACCATATTAAGTCATGAAGTGGCGTCAGGGGCTTATAACCTGTTGTTACGTTGGTTGCCTTTCATTCTCTCAACGTCTGCTTTTGTAGTGCTGTATCTTGTCGTACCGAACAAAAAGGTGCGTTTTCACCATGCAGTCATTGGCGGTATGGTTGCAGCGCTGCTGTTCGAGCTCAGTAAAAAGGCGTTTGCGGCATACATTACTCAGTTTCCCTCCTATCAGCTCATCTATGGTGCATTGGCGGCGATACCTATTTTATTTGTGTGGGTATATCTGTGTTGGATGATTGTGCTGCTCGGCGCAGAGGTGACGGCTGCACTGGGTGAGAGAGAACACTGGAGAGATGACTCTCACGTGGTAAACTCTTCGCAACAAAAAAGTGTTAAACAACAGAAGAGCTTAGAGGTAGACAGTGATAGCCCTGATCCAGAGAGTAAGTGAGGCCGCAGTTCGAGTTGACGGTGAAGTGGTAGGTGAAATCGAGAAAGGCTTGTTGGTTTTACTTGGTGTCGAAAAAGGGGACGACGAGGCCAAAGCCAAGCGCTTGATGGAGCGAGTGACCACTTACCGTGTGTTTGAAGATGACGCAGGTAAGATGAACCTAAACGTTCAGCAAGTGGAAGGCAAAGTGTTAGTGGTCTCGCAATTCACACTGCCTGCAGATACCAAGAAAGGCACGCGCGCAGGTTTCTCTCGTGGTGCTGATCCAGTGGATGCTGAACGCTTGTACGACTACTTTGCTGACCAATGTGAGTTAGTATTACCGACAGAGCGCGGTCGATTTGCGCAAGATATGAAAGTGTCGCTGATCAATGATGGTCCGGTGACATTCTGGCTACAGGTGTAGCGAGCCCTCAAGGGCTTAATCCATTCTAAAGGAAGAGCATGTTCAAACTTATTACGCCAAAAACCGAGAATCAGTGGAACAAGTATTATCAGTTCCGTTGGCAAATGCTACGTGAGCCGTGGCGTATGCCGGTAGGCTCAGAGCGTGATGAGTTTGATACCATGAGTTATCACCGCATGATCACCGATAGCCGTGGCCGTCCAATGGCGATAGGGCGTTTGTATATTACGCCAGATAGCGAGGGCCAGATCCGTTTTATGGCGGTGAAACAGAATCGCCGCAGCAAGGGCTTGGGCTCTTTGGTGCTGGTGGCATTGGAATCATTAGCTCGCCAAGAGGGCGCAAAACGTTTGGTGTGTAATGCGCGTGAAGATGCGATTGCTTTCTACGAGAAAAACGGTTTTGAATTGCGCGGTGAGCTTAGCAATGAGCGCGGCCCAGTGCGTCACCAACAGATGGTCAAGCCGCTAGACCCAATGGCGAATGTTCTGCGCAAACCGGAGTGGTGCCAAGAACTGCAACAGCGCTGGGAGCAACAAATCCCGATCAGCGACAAGATGGGCATTAAAATAAACCAGTATACGGGCTATCAGTTTGAGTGCTGCGCTCAATTAAACCCAAACCTTAACCCGCATAACACCATGTTTGCTGGCTCGGCATTCACCCTAGCGACGCTAACGGGTTGGGGGATGACTTGGCTACTGATGAAAGAGCGTAACTTGATGGCGGACATCGTGTTGGCGGATAGCCAAATTCGTTATCGTCATCCAGTGACGGAAAACCCAGTCGCACAAACCTCGCTTGATGGTATTTCGGGAGATTTAGACAGGCTCGCCACGGGTCGCAAGGCGCGTATTGTTATCAGCGTGATTATTTATAGTGGCAATACGCCGTCTGTGGAGTTTGTGGGTACTTACATGTTGTTGCCGAATTATCAGGAGACTTTGGCCTAGGCTTTTGTTCCCTCCCCTTATAAAGGGAGGGTTAACACGCGGACTCACAGCGAGCGCAAGACTAGTGATTATCGCTGATCTAACCCCCTCCCAGCCTCCCCCTTGATAAGGGGAGGAGCAAGAGCTTATTCATCACAGTCACTAAAGTCCCGAGTATCACCACTCAACACATCCAACCACCAACTCTCACATTCGCCATTAAACTTAATCCACAACGGCTCATCTTTAGGCTCAACCCAGTCATACTCGCCGCTGAACTCACCATCAAAGTGAGTGCCTACTAACTCTTTCGTTTTAAATTTAATCACCCCGCGATGAAAGGTGCTGTATAAGCGCGACATTTCAAACGGCTGAACCTTTGTTTGAGTATCGTCGCCTTGCTCTGCATAATGAATCAAGGTGGCATCACGAAAACCAATATCGAGATGCCCATCCATTGAGTAGCGCAGTATCTCATTAGTTTTACTCAAACCTTTGAGATCGCCTTGCATATCTAACAGGCCACTGATCTCAAAAGGTAGCCAGTCAAACTGTTGAAAGGTATTAATAGGCAAGCCATCAATCGTGAAATCTAATTGCCAAGGTAGGCTGTTACCAGAGAGCTTTCTGAAGCCTTTGGCATCAATGTAGCCTTGCTCTAAAGGAATAAACAGTCGGTTGAGTCGCCATTCATCTTTATCAACATGCGTTTCAATAATGCCCTGAGTGGTGATGATGTCATCGTAACTCGCGCTGTTGATAGAAAGTTCAAGGTCGCCTTGCCACATTCCCCATTGATCAGCTTGTTTCACAATCAGCTGCTTACCCTTGGCGTTGATACCAGACGCTTGCCAAAAAGGTTCTGTTTCTATTTGCACGATTTGACTACGAGAAATAGCTAAGTCATCAATGGCTATATTACTGAATGTAGATAACTTTTCTTTGATTAGCCCTGACTGTTCAAGGGTGTCATCAAGTAGCTTGACTCCTGACATGTGCAGCTTTTTGAGCTTTAGGCTTGCTGGTGTCCAAAGCCCTGATACCTGTAAACGCCCCTGCCACAAGTCACTGTCCCACTCTTCAATATTAAATTGATTCGGGGTGAGAACGACCTTGGCTTTAGGTGCCACAAATGCAAAGTCTTTAAACGAGATAGAGTCAGCATCAAACGAGAAATAGCCCTGTTCTTGTTGCCAAATGTTTTGATCTAAATGGATCTCTTCGATCGAAAGGTTAAGATTTTCAGTCTGCCAGATCTCGGTAGATATCTGGCTACTAATTAGATCTAAACTATTAATATGATTGATTTTAAAATTATCGAGTAGCTCAAAATGGAGCTCATCAATCTGCTGCTGCTCTAAGGCAATATCGAGCTGGTGGATAGTGACATTGATCAGTGACCAATAGTCATCAATTAACTCTGCCTGGCCACTAAACTTGGCGTTATTCCACTCAAATGAGGCTCCGTAAACCGTGGTTTTATCAGGTTGATGAACGATATTCATCAGTGCATCGTTGAGCGCTTCGCCTTCTATATACACTTGATCGGCTTGAAACTGAATGTCGCCATACGGCAGCCGCTGCTCGGGCGTTTGCCAGCGAGGAGAAGCAATTTGAATACTCGCATCACGCAGAATCCATCCTTCAAAATCCATATCCACATGTTTCAATGCCAACTGGTGAAACTTGATATGCTCAAGAAAAGTGGCATTAAACACAGGTAGCGAGCGTAAACGTTGTTGATCGTTGAGCTGTACCCCTTCAATCAGCACGCTGTCGATAATAATTTGGTTGTCATGGATGATGCCGGGATTGAGCCAAACCGTCGCGGAAGGCAGATATAGGTCATTATCCTCGCTAGACAAACCTTCAACCTGCAACTTGTAGGGCGGTGTGTAGTCAACACGTTCGACACTCAGTGCATAGGGTTCAAGAAAGGCATTCACTAAGCGCGTCTTATGCTCTATGGGCAACCACCAAAGCAGGGCGATGCTGGCACCAAAGAGTAACAACAGGGTTATCACGATAATGACTAACCACTTCTTCATTCACTGCTTCCTTGTGTGATTTATGACGTTGTTTAGACGGCTTGAGTCTATAGCTTGGAACAGAATGTGTTTCACAGCAACAAAAAAAGCCCTTCAAAAGAAGGGCTTGTAATCTACTTATCAGTTTTTATTTTAATCAATCAAGTTGTGGACCAGCCGCAACCAGTGATTTGCCTTCGTCGTTGTCAGTGTATTGAACAAAGTTATTGATAAAGCGCTGCGCGAGATCTTCGGCTTTGCTTTCCCACTGTAGTGGGTCAACGTAAGTATCGCGTGGATCTAGGATCTCTTTATCAACACCCGGTAGGTCAAGTGGTACTTCTAGATTGAATACCGGGATCTGCTTGGTTTCTGCCTCATCAATTGAGCCATCGAGGATAGCGTCAATGATGCCGCGTGTATCTTGAATAGAGATACGTTTACCTGTGCCATTCCAACCTGTGTTTACAAGGTAAGCTTCTGCACCAGCGGCTTCCATACGCTTGACGAGTACTTCTGCATATTGAGTTGGGTGTAGCGTTAGGAACGCTGCGCCAAACGCGGCAGAGAAGGTTGGTGTTGGCTCGGTAATACCACGCTCTGTACCGGCAAGTTTTGCGGTAAAGCCTGATAGGAAGTGGTATTTAGTTTGCTCAGGCGTCAGTTTCGCAACCGGCGGCAACACACCGAACGCATCAGCGGTTAGGAAGATGACTTTTTGTGCGTGGCCTGCTTTTGAAACTGGCTTAACAATGTTGTCGATGTGATGGATTGGGTACGAAACACGCGTGTTCTCTGTTTTCGAACCATCATCGAAGTTGATAGAGCCGTCATTGCGAACCGTCACGTTCTCAAGCAGTGCGTCACGGCGAATCGCATTATAAATGTCTGGCTCAGCTTCTTTAGATAGACGAATGGTCTTCGCATAACAGCCACCTTCAAAGTTGAAGATACCGTCATCGTCCCAACCATGTTCATCATCACCAATCAGCTGACGCTTTGGATCGGTGGAAAGCGTGGTTTTTCCCGTACCTGACAGGCCGAAGAAGACTGCGACATCGCCCGCTTCGCCAACGTTTGCAGAACAGTGCATTGATGCGATGCCTTGCAGAGGAAGTAGGTAGTTCATCATTGCGAACATACCTTTTTTCATCTCACCGCCGTACCAAGTACCGCCGATAATCTGCATGCGCTCGGTTAAATTGAACGCGACGAAGTTTTCAGAGTTCAGACCATGCTCTTGCCACTTCGGATTGGTTGTCTTCGCACCATTCATCACCACGAAGTCTGGTTCAAAGTTTTGCAGCTCTGCTTCTGTTGGGCGAATAAACATATTTTTAACAAAGTGAGCCTGCCAAGCCACTTCTGTGATGATACGTACGCTAAGGCGAGTATCTGGGTTAGCACCACAGTAACCATCGATAACGAACAGGCGTTGGCCTGAAAGTTCTTCTGTTACCAGTTGTTTTAGATCGCGCCAAACTTCCGTAGAAATTGGCTTATTGTCATTCTTACCTTGATCAGACCACCACATGGTATCGCGCGTTGAGTCGTCTTTGACAATGTATTTGTCTTTAGGCGAACGCCCGGTAAAGATACCCGTGTCGACAGCAACAGCGCCTAATTCAGTCACTGTGCCTTTTTCATAACCTTCTAATTCTGGGCGAGTCTCCTCCTCGAATAGCTGGTCGTAACTGGGATTGCGAACAATCTCTTTTACGCCAACAAGTCCGTATCTGGAAAGATCAAGTGTTGCAGCCTTTGTATGTTCCATAACAGTCATAGGTGCTCCTTTTAAGAAGTGTAGGGATTTTGTAAGAGTGTTTTTATTTTAATCTGTCCACCATGCTAGCAACGCGACGGGGTTAAAACAGGGAGATAGTTCAAAAAATATCCACCAATTTTTTGTGGTTTTAATGCCTACATCACAAGCTGGTTGAAATATTCTATCGTTAACTGAAACGTTTGCGCTATAGCTCTAATATTAATAAGTTGTAAAAATAAAGTTAAATAAAATTGTGATAAGGGCGGGGTTTTAGAGGAAACCTAGGCATAAAAAAGACCAGCTCGAAGGCTGGTCTAGTACGAATTTAACGTGCTTTATAATCTAAGCGAATTAATGGATGGTGTTGTTGCCGTTTCCACCTTGCGCATCAGCATAGAGTTCTGCAACTTGCGCAGAATCGAAAGAGTAATTGCTGCCACAGTAGTCACAGTGTAAAGCAATGCTGCCTTCGGTAGCGATGATGTCATCAACCTCAGCGCGATCAAGCGTGATGATAGCGGAAGCACTGCGCTCACGTGAGCAACCACAGAAGAACTCAACAGGTTGAGGTTCGAACAGGCGTACTTTCTCTTGGTTGTAGAGACGGTAAAGCAGCTCTTGAGATTCAAGAGAGAATAGCTCTTCGTCTTTTACCGTGTTGGTTAGCTGCTCTAGGTGCTCGAAGTCATCTGGTGTGCCCGTACCATCTGGCATAACTTGAATAAGCATACCTGCTGCGTGTGGTTTACCTTCGTGCTCACCAGTGCGAATCCAAAGACGAGTTTTTAGCTGCTCAGAGTTGGCGAAGTAGTTTTCGATCACTTCTGTCAGGTTCTCGCCTTCAAGACCAACGACACCTTGGTAACGCTCCCCTTTTTTCGGGTCGATAGTGATGACTAGGTAGCCCTTACCCATCATGTCGTGCAGGCCAGCATCATCAGCAATATCGCCTTCCCAACGAGCAACACCACGAACTTTTTGGTCGTGATCGCCGTTGATGACGGCAAGAGAAACAGGGCCATCACCTTGAAGTTGGATAGTAATAGAGCCTTCAAACTTCAAAGTTGCAGTTAATAGTGTGGTTGAAACCACGAGCTCACCCAATAGCTTTTTCAGCGCTGCTGGGTATTCCTTGCTGGAGATAATTTGTTGGTATGCATCATCCAATTGTACCAACTCGCCACGTACAGAAAGGTCTTCAAATAGGTAGCGATTTAAAACATTGTTTGCCATAGAAGGAAGCTCCAGCTTATTGGTGTTTAAACTTAATAATATCGCGACGCTGCTTTTTGTCAGGGCGTCGGTCAGGGCTCGGGTTGTGGGCGTGTAGCTTACGTTGCATCGCATTGCTTTCACGCTTTTGGACACTTTCCGAGGTTTCGCTATATAGCGTTTGCGCTTCAGGCGCGCCGCGACGTTGGTCAGAGATACGCTCGATCACGACAGTTTTCTCTTCGTGACCTTGACGCAAGGCAACAGTGGCTCCCACTTCAACAACCTTACTTGGTTTGCTGCGTTGACCATTATAATGCACTTTACCGCCATCGATCATATTGCGAGCAATAGAGCGTGTCTTGTAAAAACGCGCTGCCCATAGCCATTTATCGAGACGTACTGCTTGATCACCTTGGTCGTTGCGTGTGTTGTTGGAACCCATACTGACTTGGTTTCTCCTACCATTAATTAACGAATCACACACACAATGGTAGCGCGGTCTCACTTTTTCAAGGTGTAATGCTTTGTAAAGAACAAAAAAGCGTGTCTACTTTGCGTGTATGATATAGTGAAATATTTATTATCTATAATAGCGCACCAATTTATTTCAATAAGGACATGGGTTTGGCTACAACTGCCTTCAACTTGGCTCGTTTTGACGGACAGTCATTATTAAACCTACTAAAACAGCACCAACGACGTATCAGCACTCTGCTTGTTATTGTATTGCTGTCATCTTCCGCTTGGCTTCTTGGCAAGATGGTATGGATGCTCCTTGAGCCTGAAACCGAGATCACGCCTTGGCGAGCGGGGCAAGTTTCTGCAAGTGGCGACTCAAGCCGCTCTTCTATTGATCTATCTGATGTTCATAATGCGCACTGGTTCGGCCGTTATCAGGCTGATGCTGCGCCAGTTGAGCGCCAACAACCAGTAGTGACTGACGCGCCAAAAACCAAATTGAACCTCACGCTGGTAGGCGTTGTGGCAAGCACCAGTGCGAATAAGAGCCTCGCTGTTATTGCCAATCGCGGCCAACAGGCTACGTATGGCCTTGATGAAACGATTGAAGGCACTCGAGCTAAGTTAAAAGCTGTGCTTGTCGACCGCGTGATCATTGAAAATTCTGGTCGAGACGAGACCTTGATGCTCGACGGCATCGATTACACCAAACGTTCACAATCTCCTGCTGCAAATCCTGTACAATCACGCCAAGCTGCTGCTCCAGAGCCGGACAGTGACCGCTTGGAGCAAATTCAACAGGAAATTTCGCAAGATCCGCAACAACTCTTCCAATATGTTCGCATGTCGCAAGTCAAACGCGATGGCGATGTCGTGGGTTATCGCTTGAGTCCAGGTAAGGACCGAGAACTATTTGAGTCGATTGGTTTGCAAAATGGCGATATCGCCACGCAACTCAATGGACAAGACCTAACCGATCCAGCGGCAATGGGTCAGATTTTTCAAGATATCGGCAACTTAACCGAGTTGAGCCTCACGGTAGAACGTGACGGTCAACCGTACGATGTCTATATACAGTTTTAAACCCTGAGTCAGAAAACCGCTCAGTTTTAGGAGTACACCGTGAAGCATTGGCTTAAGAAAAGTGCTTGGCTACTGGCAGGAAGCTTGTTAACAACAACGCCCGTTCTAGCTGAAGACTTTAGTGCAAGTTTTAAAGGCACTGATATACAAGAGTTCATCAACATTGTTGGCCGCAACCTCGAGAAAACCATTATTGTCGATCCTTCTGTTCGAGGTAAGGTGGATGTAAGAAGCTACGATATGCTGACAGAAGAGCAGTATTACAGCTTCTTCCTCAACGTATTGGAAGTGTATGGTTTCGCTGTAGTTGAGATGGACAACGGTATCCTCAAAGTCATCAAGGCGAAAGACGCAAAAACCTCTGCGATTCCAGTTGTCGGCGATGACAGCGCAGCAGGCGATAGTGTCGTGACACGCGTTGTCGCGGTGCGTAATGTATCAGTGCGTGAACTGTCTCCGCTTTTACGCCAGCTAAATGATAACGCAGGTGCCGGTAACGTGGTTCACTACGACCCTGCCAACATCATTTTGATCACGGGTCGCGCTGCAGTAGTTAATCGCCTAGCTGAAATCATCAAGCGTGTTGACCAAGCTGGTGATAAAGAGATTGAAATTGTTGACCTGAAAAATGCGTCAGCAGCCGAAATGGTGCGTATCGTTGAAGCCCTTAATAAGACAACCGATGCGAAGAACACGCCACCGAACATGCAGCCTAAATTAGTTGCCGATGACCGCACTAACTCAATTCTTATCTCAGGCGATCCAAAAGTTCGCGCGCAGCTAAAGCGTCTTATTAAGCAGCTTGATGTTGAAATGGCAAGCAAGGGTAATAACCGAGTGGTTTACCTAAAGTATGCGAAAGCGGAAGAGCTTGTAGATGTGCTGCGCGGTGTTTCTGAAAACCTGCAAGCTGAAAAATCAGCTGGGCAAGGCAGCAGCTCATCAAATGTACGTGGTGAGGTGACGATTGCGGCTCACCCACACACCAATGCGCTAGTAATGACAGCTCCGCCAGATATTATGAATGCCCTGCAAGAGATCGTCTCTCAACTTGATATTCGCCGTGCTCAGGTATTGATTGAAGCCCTTATCGTTGAGATGTCAGAGGGTGATGGTATCAACCTTGGTGTTCAATGGGGTAACCTAGAAACGGGTGCCATGATTCAGTACGGCAACACAGGCGCATCGATTGGTAGTGTGATGGTTGGTCTTGAGGAAGCTCAGGATACAACGACTACAACAGCAGTGTACGATACAGATGGTAACTTCCTGCGTAATGAAACTACGACTGAAGCTGGTGATTACTCAACACTAGCAGCGGCACTATCAGGCGTTAACGGTGCTGCAATGAGTGTAGTGATGGGAGACTGGACAGCTCTAATTAGTGCGGTATCAACAGATTCTCACTCTAACATCCTATCTTCTCCAAGCATCACGGTGATGGATAACGGTGAAGCTTCGTTTATCGTCGGTGAAGAAGTTCCGGTTGTAACTGGCTCTACTGCTGGTTCGAATAACGATAATCCATTCCAAACCGTTGATCGTAAAGAGGTCGGCATCAAGTTGAAAGTTGTCCCTCAAATCAACGAAGGCAACTCGGTTCAGCTTAATATTGAACAAGAAGTATCTAACGTGTTAGGTGCCAATGGGGCAGTGGATGTACGTTTTGCCAAGCGTCAAATTAATACCTCAGTCATGGTTGATGATGGCCAAATGATTGTATTAGGTGGCTTGATTGATGAGCGAGCACTAGAGAGTGAATCAAAAGTACCACTACTTGGTGATATTCCTTACCTTGGCCAGCTATTTAAATCGACCAGCACGCAGACTGAAAAGCGTAATCTGATGGTATTCATTAAGCCAACCATTATTCGTGATGGCATGTCAGCGGATGGTATTTCTCAGCGTAAGTACAACTACATACGTGCAGAGCAGCTATTGAAAGCAGAGCAAGGCTTGAGACTGATGGATGATGAACATATTCCAGTACTGCCTGAATTTGGTCAGTCGCGTGAATATGCTCCAGAGCTACAAGCATTGATTGATCAAATGGAAGCGAAGTAATGGAAGCAGAGGTTATTCATCACCGTCTGCCTTTTAGCTTTGCTAACCGTTTTCAAATGGTATTGGAGCATGGTGACGAGGGCAGTGTTCTCTATCATTTAGAGCCTATCTCTATGAAAGCGCTGCTGGAAGTGCAGCGCGTGTCACCGCGTGCATTCACTTTGCACTCTATGAGTAAAGAAGCGTTCGATACAAAACTCACTGAGGTGTATCAACGTGATTCGAGCGAAGCGCGTCAGTTGATGGAAGATATTGGCGCTGACAGTGATGACTTCTTCTCGTTAGCTGAAGAGTTGCCGCAAGATGAAGACTTGCTCGAATCAGAAGACGATGCCCCGATCATTAAACTGATCAACGCGATGCTCAGTGAAGCCATCAAAGAAGGCGCATCGGATATCCATATCGAGACCTTTGAAAAATCTCTGTCGATTCGTTTCCGTGTCGATGGTGTATTGCGTGATATTCTAGCGCCAAGCCGCAAGCTTGCCCCGCTGCTTGTTTCGCGTGTCAAGGTAATGGCAAAACTGGATATTGCCGAGAAACGCGTGCCGCAAGATGGCCGTATCTCGCTGCGTATCGGTGGCCGTGCGGTCGATGTACGTGTATCAACCATGCCGTCTTCACACGGTGAGCGTGTGGTAATGCGTCTTCTTGATAAAAACGCGACGCGTCTAGACCTGCATAGCTTAGGCATGACGCCTGCAACCCATGAAAACTTCCGCAATATCATCGCTCGTCCACATGGGATTATCTTAGTTACTGGCCCAACCGGTTCTGGTAAATCAACAACCTTGTACGCGGGCCTGCAAGAGCTCGACAGCAGCGAAAGCAATATCTTAACCGTTGAAGACCCGATTGAATTTGATATCGATGGTATCGGTCAAACGCAAGTGAACCCAAAGGTAGATATGACGTTTGCTCGTGGTTTGCGTGCAATTCTGCGTCAAGACCCAGATGTCGTCATGGTGGGTGAGATCCGTGACTTAGAAACAGCGCAAATTGGCGTACAAGCCTCTTTGACGGGTCACTTGGTGATGTCGACGCTGCACACCAATACCGCTGTTGGCGCGATCACACGTCTGCGTGATATGGGAATTGAACCGTTCCTTATCTCTTCATCTTTGCTTGGCGTACTTGCGCAGCGCCTAGTACGTACTCTGTGTAATGACTGTAAAACGCCTTATCAAGCAGATAACGAGCAGAAAAAGTGGTTTGGTGTGCCAGCAGAGCAAGAGTTAACGCTTTACCGTCCAAACGGCTGTGAACATTGTAATAACAAAGGTTATCGTGGCCGTACCGGTATTCATGAGCTGTTGCTGGTGGATGAGCAGGTTCAAGAGCTGATTCATAGTGAGGCCGGTGAGCAGGCGATTGAAAAGAGTGTACGTGAGCACACCCCAAGCATTCGTCAAGATGGCTTGAGTAAAGTTCTGCAAGGGAAGACCTCTCTTGAAGAGGTGTTACGAGTCACTAAGGAAGGCTAATGGCGGCGTTTGAATACAAGGCACTGGATGCAAAAGGCAAGCAAAAGAAAGGCGTTATCGAGGGTGATAACGCCAGACAAGTGCGTGCCCGTCTTAAAGAGCAGGGCTTAATTCCGGTTGAAGTGACGGAGACTCGCGCAAAATCGAGCAAGGCCTCTTCGGCTAAGAAAGTCGCTTTTCAACGTGGTATCAGTACTCCTGATCTGGCTCTGATCACTCGCCAGCTGTCGACACTAGTACAATCGGGTATGCCACTCGAAGAGTGTTTGAAAGCGGTGTCTGAGCAATCAGAAAAACCACGTATTCGAAACATGTTGGCTGCAGTGCGATCAAAAGTGACCGAAGGTTATACCTTGGCAGATAGTCTGGCTGATTACCCGCATATCTTTGATGAACTCTTTCGTTCAATGGTGGCGGCAGGGGAAAAGTCAGGGCACCTTGATGCGGTACTTGAGCGTCTCGCTGATTACGCAGAAAACCGTCAGAAGATGCGCTCTAAGCTGCAACAAGCTCTGATTTATCCAGTCGTACTTGTAGTATTCGCTGTTGGTATCGTCGCGTTTCTGCTTGCTGCAGTGGTACCAGAAATTGTCGGCCAGTTTATTCAGATGGGGCAAGACCTGCCAGCATCAACCGAGTTCTTGCTTTCCTCGAGTGACTTTGTCAAAGAGTGGGGCGTCGCGATTCTTATTTCCGTCATTGTCTTGGTCTATCTTGCTAAGTTTGCTTTGTCTAAACCCAATATCCGTCTGGCTTGGGACAAAAAAATCGTTGCTATGCCAATGATGGGACGCATCAGTAAAGGGCTGAATACGGCTCGCTTTGCGCGTACACTTTCGATTTGTACATCTAGTGCGATCCCGATTCTTGAAGGGATGAAAGTGGCGGTGGATGTTATGTCTAACCACTTTATCAAGCAGCAAGTGACCGTCGCTTCGGACAATGTCCGTGAAGGTGCGAGTTTGCGTAAAGCGCTCGATCAGACCAAATTGTTCCCGCCAATGATGCTGCATATGATTGCCAGTGGTGAGCAAAGTGGTCAATTGGAATCGATGCTTACTCGCGCGGCAGACACACAAGACGCTAACTTTGAATCCACGGTGAACATTGCTTTGGGTATTTTTACTCCGGTCTTGATTGCATTGATGGCTGGCTTGGTTTTGTTCATTGTCATGGCGACCATGATGCCGATCCTAGAAATGAATAACTTAATGAGCGGCTAGAACAGTTCCCTCCCCTTTTGAAGGGGAGGGTTAGGGTGGGGTTAATGCGGCCTTTCAACAAATGCAGAGTTTTGTGATTGAGTGAGTATGGGCTAACCCCCTCCCGGCCTCCCCCTTGATAAGGGGGAGGAGCAAAACAACTCCCTCCGTTTTTTAAGAGGAGGGGAAGAACAGTTCCCTCCCCTTTTGAAGGGGAGGGTTAGGGTGGGGTTAATGCGGCCTGTCAACAAATGCAGAATTTTGCGATTGAGTTGAGGATGGTTAACCCCCTCCCGGCCTCCCCCTTGATAAGGGGGAGGAGAATTAGATTCCATGGCCTATCTCAGGCCTTGATAGTGTTGTTTTTGGAGAAGAAAATGAGAAACAAACTAAAGAAACAATCAGGTTTTACCCTGCTAGAGGTAATGGTGGTTGTGGTTATTTTGGGTATTTTGGCGAGCTTTGTTGTGCCAAACCTATTGGGTAACAAAGAGAAAGCGGACCAACAGAAAGCGATCACCGATATTGTTGCTTTAGAAAATGCCTTAGATATGTACAAGTTAGATAACAGCGTGTACCCAACAACAGACCAAGGCCTTGAAGCGCTTGTGACTAAGCCAAGCAATCCAGAGCCACGTAATTACCGTGACAATGGTTATATCCGTCGCCTACCAAAAGACCCTTGGGGTAACGATTACCAATACCTAAGCCCTGGTGATAACGGCACAATTGATATCTTCACCCTAGGTGCGGATGGTCAAGAAGGTGGCGAAGGCGCTGCTGCTGATATCGGTAACTGGAATCTGCAAGACTTCCAGTAATAGTATTGATTGGGGTAAGCCCTTGCTTACCCCATATCTTAGAGTGTGATTGTGTTTTTTGTCTCAAACCCGAGTAAGTTAAGTCGAAGCAATGGCTTTACGCTTTTAGAGCTGCTGTTGGTGTTAGTGCTGGTTTCGGTCAGTGCGGTTGCCGTGATTTCAACATTTGTGAACTCGACAGAAGATCAGGCGAAAGAAGAGAGCCAGCGACTGTTCTTACAGCTGCAGCTGCTTAATGATGAAGCCCTGTTGAGTGGACATAACTACGGCTTACGAATAGACGAAAAACAGAATCGTATTCATCTAATGTCCCTTGGTGATGAAGGTTGGCAAGCGATGGAGCTAGAAGGCATGGCCAATGAAATCGCACTGCCTGACAGCTTAATGATGAGCATGGCTTTGGGTGGCGACGTTTGGTCAAATAATGAAAGTCTGTTTAACCCAGGCTCTCTGTTTGATGAGGACATGTTTGCAGATGTTGAGAACGACAGTAAACCTCGACCACCACAGATTTTTATTCTCTCAAGTGGTGAGATCACGCCCTTTAGTTTGAATATTTTGGCCAATGATGAACAAGTGAATGACGATAACTGGCGTATTGTCGTCGCAGAAAATGGCGTGATTCATCGCCTTGCTCCGGGCGAACCGGCTCCGGGGGAAGAGTAGTGATGAGACGCAAAACATCGGGTATGACATTGCTTGAGGTATTAGTCGCTTTAGCGATTTTTGCCACGGCTGCTATAGCGGTGATCCGCTCGGTGAGCCAGCATATTAATACTCTAAGTTATCTTGAAGAGAAGACGTTCGCCGCCATGGTGGTGGATAACCAGATGGCAAAGGTGATGTTGGAGCCAAACAGACTGCGAGCACAGAAGGGCACTGAAGAGTTGGCGGGTCGAACTTGGTATTGGCAAGTCGCGCCAGTAAAAACCTCGGACAACTTGCTCAAAGCATTTGATGTGAGTGTCGCTACAACCAAAGAGGGTTCGCCTTCTGTTACGGTGAGAAGTTATGTCCCGTAGAGTTAGCTCATTGCCTGTAAATAAAACTCAACGCGGTTTCACTTTAATTGAAGTGCTGGTGGCTATCGCTATTTTTGCCAGTTTAAGTGTTGGCGCATACCAAGTGCTTAATCAGGTGCAACAGAGTAATGAGCTGTCGATGCAGCGTAGTGAGCGACTGAAAGAAATTCAGCGTGCGCTGGTTATGATGGACAATGATTTTCGTCAGATGGCAACGCGTACGATGCGCACCAATGGTGAAGAGCCAAGTTCTGCTCTGCTTTTTTGGCAAGACTACCTACTTGATTCTGATACCAAAGGTCTCGTATTTACGCGTTTGGGTTGGCATAACCCAGAGCAGCAGTTCCCTCGCGGAGAGGTGACAAAGGTCGGATATCGCACACAAGAGCAAGTGCTTGAGCGTGCTTGGTGGCGCTACCCTGATACGCCGGTAGGGCAAGAGCCCATCGTTGCCCCACTGCTTAGTGGTGTTGAGAGTTTTGAAGTGACCTTTTACAACGGCTCTGAATGGCTTAAAGAGTGGACGGTCTCCAACCGACTGCCTCGCGCAGTGTCGGTCACTTTGGAGTTAGAAGATTATGGTGAAATAGAGCGAATCTACCTCACCTCTGGTGGCCAATTGACAAATTCGGGCGGTGAGACGGATGGTTAAATCTCGTAAAGCCTCTTTTGCTCGTAAACAACGAGGCGTAGCCATCATCGTCGTGTTAATGATACTGGCAGTGATGGCGTCGATAGCGGCGAGCATGTCTGGGCGCTTGTTTACCCAGTTTAAACGCGCGACCAATCAGATTAATTACCAGCAAGCGTATTGGTATAGCTTGGGGGTTGAAGCTCTTGCTGTTGTTGGTATCGAGCAGAGCTACAAAGACAGTGACACGATTAATACCTCTCAGGCTTGGGCCCTAGAGGAGCAGACTTATCCTCTGGATTATGGCGTGGCGCGCGGGCGAATTTGGGATCGCCAAGCCTGTTTGAATTTGAATGCGATTGGCTCTGCAACGATTCCAACTAACTCAAACCAACGTCCCTATATTATGCGTGTATGGCAGTATCTTCTAGAGGCGATGGATGTCGATAACTACCTTGCGGAAACCATTACCGACTCGACCTATGAGTTTATCGACCCTGATAACAGTACACAGACCATTAGTGGTGTTGAAGATAGCTACTACGAGAGTGTGCAGCCGGCATATTTAACCGCAAACAGCTGGATTGCCGACAGCAGCGAGCTGCGAGCGATTAATGGTGTGACCGGTGAGATAATGCAGAAAGTGGCGCCGATGGTGTGTGCATTGCCAACAGACCAGTGGGTGTTAAATGTCAATACTATCGAGCCGCATCAAGCGCCATTGTTAGAGGCTATGTTTCATCCACACCTCTCTGACAGTGATGCGAAAAACCTGATTGAGGGACGCCCTTATGATGGATGGGATTCAGTTGATGATTTCCTTGCCGAGTCTGAAATGTCCAGTGTTGAGGCTGGTGTTCGTGACGAAGCTAAAGCCTTTTTAGGTGTGGATAGCCAGTATTTTGAGTTAGACGCTCAGGTTTGGGTTGAGCAGTCTAGAGTAAGAATTAGAAGCCTATTGTATAGTGACAATAGGGAAACAGCGTCGGTAGTACGCCGTCGTTTTGGAGGGATCAGTGAGCGAGTTTCTGACCGTTCGACTAACTAGCCAACCGAACTCTCCCGTTCCATGGTTGGTGTGGTCTACACAGAATAATGAAGTAATTGCTAGTGGTGAGCTAGCGAATGCATCAGAACTAGAGACGCTACAGGGTTATGCTCAGCAGCGTAGCGTTATTTTATTGCTATCAGCCACCGATGTGGCATTGAATCGCGTAGAGATACCAAAGGGCGCCAGTCGCCAATTTGAGTCAATGCTGCCATTTCTACTTGAAGATGAATTGGCGCAAGATGTCGATGACTTGCACTGTACCATTCTGAATAAGAAAGGGGATGAAGCGTGGGTGTCAGCTGTAGATTTATCTTGGTTTGAAAGCACCTTAAACCACTGCCGAGAGCTTGGTTTCGACGTTAAGAAAGTAATGCCAGATGTACTTGCGCTGCCAACTAACGATGAAGGTTTAAGTGCTGTTCAATTGGGTGATGAGTGGTTGATTAAAAAAGGCGCTGAGCTTGGCGCTGTTGTTCCAGCACAGTGGCTATCGCTGACTGCTCAATCAAGTTGGGTCAAAGCCGATGATGAGTTTTTGCCATTACAAGCTTATACCCCACTTCCTGAGCTGACTCTTACAGATGGGCAAGAGTGGCACAATGCACCCGCAGAATTACCAATGCAGCTTTTGGCAACAGAAGCGATAGCGAGTAAGACTAACCTGTTAACGGGCGTATTTAAGCAAAGCTCCTCAATCATGAAGCACTGGAAAGTGTGGCGTAAAGCCGCGATTGCAGCAGGTGTTCTTTTGGTCGTGTTGATGGGGCAATACCTGCTAGAGATCCAGCGCTATGAATCACAAGCAAGTGCTTATCGCGCCGAAAGTGAGCGTATCTTCCGTGATCTAACAGGGAAAAGCCGCATTCCAACGACCAGTTACTTGAGGCGTGAAATGGAGTCTGAAATTGCTCGCCTATCAGGTGGTGCCGGTGAAGATTCGCTACTGAACTGGTTTGCCAACCTGTCAAGCTCGCTTGGTGCGAGACCGGCGATTGAGCTTCAGAGCATTCGTTTTGACTCTAGCCGTGGAGAGGTACGCTTGGTCGCGCAAGGTGCTGACTTCGAGAGCTTTGAAAAGGCACGTACTGCGTTAGCGGAGCGCTTTGACGTTGAGCAGGGCCCTCTGAATAGAAATCAAGAAGTGGTAACCGGCACGTTTACCATTAAGGCGCAGTAGAGGGTGATGATGGAACAGTTAGCAACCGTGAAAAATTGGTGGCAAGGTCTTTCTCAGCGCGAACAGCGCCTAGTTGGAATTTGTGTCGGGTTTACCTTGCTAGGTATTTTGTATTGGGGCCTGGTTCAGCCTTTGCAAGCGAGAGCTGAAAATGCCCGTATGCGCATCGACAGTGAGAGACAGCTATTAAGCTGGGTTTCAAGCAAAGCTGATGAAGTGACAGAGCTGCGTGCTCAAGGTGGTATTGTCACGAGTAATCAGCCGCTCAACCAACTGATTTACTCCTCTGCAAGTCGTTATCAAGTCGAGATCATCCGTATGACGCCGCGTGACGACATGATGCAGGTTTGGGTACAGCCGATCCCTTTTGAGCAGCTACTCAATTGGGTCATTTACCTTAAAGAGCAGCAAGGTGTTGAGGTCGCTTTTCTTGATGTTGACCGCACTGAGCGCACTGGCGTTGTTGATGTGAAGCGACTGCAGTTCCAAAAAGGGGGTAACTAATGCGCCGTATTATTCTCATCTCACTCTTGTGTCTCGTTGTTTTCTTGGTGAGTGTGATTGCGCATGTTCCTGCCAGCTTTGCTTTAAGTTATCTGCCTAAGCAAGTCGCTCAAATTGAGGGCGTCTCGGGAACGATTTGGAATGGTCAGGCTCAGCGCGTTTCCGCGCAGGGTCAGCAGATAGGTTCACTGCAGTGGCAGGTGAAGCCTTCTTCTCTATTGACGGGCCGTCTTGAAGCCGATATCCGCTTTGGTCGTGGTAGTGCGATAGATTTACGTGGTCGAGGCTCGGTAGGCGTGGGGCTATCTGGCCCTTATGCAAAACAGTTTGTTGCATCAGTACCTGCTTCTTATGTGATGTCACAACTGCCGATGCCGGTGCCAATCGATGCGATTGGTCAAGTTGAGCTAACGATGCGTGATTATCAGTTTGATCAACCCTACTGTGCGTCAGCAGAGGGCACTATAGCATGGGCAGCAGGCGAGTTAAGCACGCCAGTGGGTCCTATTTTGTTAGGCCCAGTGATCGCCGATATCACGTGCCAAGACAGTCAATGGCAAGTTAATGGCGCTTTAGCCAGCAGCCAAGTCAGTGGTGAGTTCAGCGCAACGCTAGAGTCGAACAACCGCTATGACTCACAAGGCTGGTTTAAGCCAGAGGCAGAATTTCCAGCTATCCTATCAAGCCAGCTAAGTTTGGTAGGCCAACCTGATAACCAAGGTCGTTATCAGTTGAGCCAGAAGGGTAGGTTTTAGCGTCAATTTTAAAGGGCTGGAGTAATCCAGCCCTTTTGTTTATTTCTTGCGTCATCGCAATAGAAGTCGTCACCCTGAATTCATTTCAGGGTCTACTCATCACGCGCGCCGCAGTTAGGTTCTGAAACAAATTCAGAATGACACAGCTATGAGTCAATGAGCGCTAGTCTTTGTTCTCCAAAATCTCGCCCCAATCTAATGACTCATCACCGAGCACAATAAAATTCGGGTTCTCCAACGTATCACGTTCATTGTAAGAGAGTGGTTCAAGCTGGGTATCTAAAATACGCCCACCGGCTTCCTCAACAATACACTGCGTCGCTGCCGTATCCCATTCACCCGTAGGCCCTAGCCTTAGATAACAATCCACAGCACCTTCAGCCACTAGGCAAGCTTTGAGCGCCGCAGAGCCAAGAGGCACCAACTCATAATTCCATGCTGGGCTCATACGATTGGTAATACGGTTAATGTCTTGTCGTCGACTGATTGCAATTGCAATTGGCTGGGTTTTACCCGGGTGTTGGTGTGACTTTATGCGCACGCTTTCAGCCATTTCAGGAATTTTCCATGCCCCTTTATCTTTATAGGCATAATAGGTGACACCGGATACGGGCGCGTAGACCACCCCCATAATAGGCTGATTGTTATCGATTAGAGCAATAATCGTCGCAAAGTCGCCGCTGCGAGCAATGAACTCTTGTGTGCCATCTAGTGGGTCAACCAGCCAGTAGCGGCTCCATTGAGAGCGTTTTTCTAGGCTGATATCAGCAGCTTCCTCGGATAAAACCGGAATATCAGGCGTCAGTTCAGACAGCTTCTTAGTAATGAGCTTGTGCGCGGCAATATCGGCACTGGTGACAGGGGTTTCATCTGACTTAGTGAACTCTTCATACTGCCTTTTCTGATAAATGTCGAGAATGAGTTGTCCTGCTGAGCGGGCAATCTCAATCACATTGGGCAGCAGCGGGGAGAGGTCGTTTGAGGTGGTCATGCATAGTCCTTTAAACAATTATCCAGTAGTCATTGAAGCTTCAAACAGTGGTAATCAGCACTACTTAAGTCATTACTGGCTATCTAAAAAGCGTAGTGCAAGCAGCAGAGCCGTGATACTGCGGGCTTCACAGAAATCTAAGTGGGTCAGTAACTCTTCTGCCTGTGCCAATGGCCAGCGAACCACTTCAAGGGGCTCTGGCTCATCACCTTCGAGTTTTTCTACATACAAGTCTTTAACGACAAATAAGGTCATCTTACTTGAGAAATAAGAGGGGGCGAGCACCACTTCTTTAAGCGGGATAAGGTTTTTAGCACCAAAGCCAATCTCTTCCTTTAGCTCTCGGTTAGCGGCCTGCTCGGCGGTTTCACCTAAATCGATAAGCCCTTTTGGAAAACCAAGCTCGTAGCGCTCAGTGCCAGCAGCATATTCTCTAACAAGTAAAATATCGCCAGCGTCAGTAATCGGCACCATCATAACCGCATGGCGGCCACTCGGCTTCATGCGCTCATAGGTACGCTTTTCACCATTACTGAACTCAAGATCTTGAGCTTCAATAGTAAACAAGCGAGATTTCGCGGCCACGCGAGTTTCAAGGATGTTAGGTAAGGTCCGTTTTTTCAAGGGAAGCTCCCTGCGGGCATGACGCCATCGAGATATAGATAGCCTTACTATAGGTGAAAAGGGATAGGTAAGAAAAGAGTCGGGCAGGGGAAAATTGGCTTAAGTATGAGTGCAATCGATAACTTAAGTGAGTCGAAACTAAAAGAGCTACCAGAAGGCAGCTCTTTAAGCGAATGTTCGAAACCTAAATGCTGAACTTAGTAATACGAGTGCTCACCTGCTTGGTGCTCAGTCGCATCTTTAACACCTGTTAGTTCACCAGCAAACTCTTGGATAAGCTGCTTTTCGATACCTTCTTTTAGCGTCACATCAACCATAGAACAGCCGTTACAACCGCCGCCAAAGGCAACGATAGCAACACCCTCTTCGGTGATTTCTACAAGGTTCACGTGACCACCGTGGCCAGCAAGCTGTGGGTTCACTTGAGTTTGAATCACGTACTCTACGCGCTCAATCAGTGGTGCATCGTCAGACACTTTACGCATTTTTGCGTTTGGTGCCTTCAGCGTAAGCTGTGCACCCATCTTATCTGTCACGTAATCAATCTCAGCTTCATCCAAGAAAGGAAGGCTAAGTTCATCTACGTATGCAGAGAAGGGTTCGTAAGAAAATTCCGTGTCGGTAGCTTCAACTGCTTCCGGTGGACAGTAAGACACGCCACACTCAGCGTTTTGTGTTCCTGGGTTTACCACGAAAACACGGATATTGGTGCCTTCTGGTTGTTGAGCCAATAGCTTGGCAAAGTGAGCTTGAGCTGATTCAGTAATCGTAATCGGATTTGACACGGCTAATACCTGACTATTTTTGTAAACTATTTATATTCTACTCCTGATAACGATGAGGTCTAGTGTTTTATTTAACCAGTGGAAGGTGGCTAGAGACTCGTGTTGTTATTGCTCAGGGTAGTACGACAGACGCAATAAATATCAATGGTTTCCACGCCAACATCAAGCAATAATTTGCATAATTGTTCGATGGTGGCTCCGGTTGTGACGACGTCATCCACAATCGCTACGTGCTTGCCAAGTGGTCTATCAGCCACTTCAAATGCGTGATAGAGATTGGTTTTTCGTTGTTTTGAGCTGAGTCCTCGCTGTGGACGAGTCATTTTAGAGCGGCGTAGTAGTTTGGGTTCAAAGTGGCTACCTACCTTGTGACTAATAAAGTAAGCAAGGTGCTCACTGTGGTTAAAACCACGCCAGATTCGTCTTGTCCAGTGCATCGGGACACAAGTGATGATAGGGGCTGGGTCATCGATAATTTCGGCCAGCTCAATAGCGAGTGGTCTGGCATGCCAGAACTGACGTTGATATTTGAGTTGGCTGACTAAATGGCTCAGCGGCGGCTGATAATCACTAAGGCAATACAGCCTATTCCACAAGGGCGGTGACTTTAGACATGCACCACAGTGTGCGTGGTGTGGGCTTTCAGTCGGTAACCCGCAGCACTGACAACGATTGTGTTCAATGATAGTGCTACGGCAATACGTACACCAAAAGGCATGATGAGAAGACAAAAGCTGCTCGGGCTGTATATGCATGCCACATAGAGAACAGCTCGGGTCAGTGAGCCTTGCGATGTTTTTTTGCCACCAATCCGATAACATACAGAGACCAAGAGTGATTAAGTGATGGACTGATTTTGTCTCAAGGGAGGCAAAATAGGGCGGTAAATAGGAGACTTTGCGAGCATGAACACAAGATTACACTGGCAGACACAAGGCCAGGGGCCAGATGTGATTTTATTGCATGGCTGGGGGATGAATGGCGCGGTATGGGAATCAATGGCCAGTCAACTCGCTCAGCACTATACCGTGCATGTTGTTGATCTTCCGGGTTATGGTCATTCATCTGATGTACAGGCGCAAGACATGGACGAGATCGTCAATTTACTTGTCGAGCAAGCACCGCAACAAGCGACGTGGATTGGTTGGTCGTTAGGCGGGTTATTGGCAAGCCAAGTGGCAATATCACACCCATCACGCGTGGCCAAGCTGGTGACAGTTGCCAGCTCTCCAAAATTTGCTGCTGAACTTCCTTGGCGCGGAATTAAGCCACAAGTGCTTTCTGCCTTTACTGAGCAGTTGACTCTTGAGTTTGATAGCACTATCGAACGGTTTATGGCGCTGCAAGCGATGGGAAGTCCGTCTGCTCGCCAAGATGTGAAAACCATCAAGCAGGCTGTGTTGTCTCGACCAAAGCCGAATGCCGAAGCGTTGAAGCTAGGTCTGGGCTTTTTGGCCAATGTTGACCTAAGGCAGGCGCTCCCTAAGGTGACACAACCCATCTTACGTTTATATGGTCGTCTTGATGGCTTAGTGCCAGTGAAAGTTGCCTCTGATGTACAAACGTTAGTACCAGAAAGTCCCCACTTCGTATTTGCCCAATCCTCACACGCGCCTTTCATCACCGAGGCTGAAGAATTCAATAAGCAACTTGTTACATTTATTGGCTGATTTTGTTTAAGTATTTGCCACTTCTGGTCGATAACGGATCACTAACCTAGCGTTAGTCATTCATAACGGCTTGTGTTTTTTCTCTGAGGCAGCACAAGGTTTATGGGTGTAATGGCGGTTGAGGAGGACTCGATGATTGTTTCACCAAGCAATGTCAGCATGCCTTTAATAGCCCCGTCAGTGAACGTGCAAACGGAGCAGGTTGCAAGAGAAAATCGAACAACAGAGCCTGTGAAGCCTGCGGTAGAGTTGGCTAAATCCAATGCCGAGAGAAAAATCAAAGAAGATGAGAAGCGACAGCGTCAATCGTCATGGGACCCAGCGGAGCACCCAGATTACGATCTCGAACCGGAGGAGGAACATGAAGATGACTCTCCTCAGAGCGAGCTCGAGCGATTATTCAGCTTATTAGCGCTTAACAGCTACAGCGAGGATCAAGGTAAGGGATATACCATACGTTTTAGGTTGCCTAAGCACATCATTGAAGCTGCAATCCAAGAAGGTCAGATGGCAAGACGCCGCACTGTGATTCAGTATCACTACGGCCACTCCGTCGCTCCGCATCCACCTTCTGATGTGATAGCGGTTTTGTAAGGCTAAGTATGAAAAAGGGTCAGAGATAACCGTATCTCTGACCCTTTTATTTTTGGCTTTTGTTCCTTCCCCTTGAAAAGTGGGAGGAGCAAGAGCAAAGTCGATTAGCTAGCGCTTTTAGTTCCCTCCCCTTATCAAGGGGAGGGCTAGGGTGGGGTTAAAATGGTTTATCACCAATCGCAGGTGTCACGCTGATTGCAGTGCTATTAACCCCCTCTCAGCCTCCCCCTTGAAAGTGGGAGGAGCAAGAGCAAAGTCGATTAGCTAGCGCTTTTAGTTCCCTCCCCTTATCAAGGGGAGGGCTAGGGTGGGGTTAAAATGGTTTATCACCAATCGCAGGTGTCACGTTGATTGCAGTGCTATTAACCCCCTCCCAGCCTCCCCCTTGAAAAGTGGGAGGAGCAAGAGCATAGAATCTACTTCTTCGCTTTAGCAAACGCTGCAGCAAATGCACCACCCATCGCACCATTGCCTGAATCTTCACGGCTGCGTTGACCACCACGCGGATTATCACGACCTTTAGCTGCATTTCCGCGAGGAGCTGAACTGCGCCCCGTGCGATTATCCTGACCAGGTTCATCTTTAAGGCGCATAGAAAGACCAATACGCTTGCGCTGAATATCTACTTCCATCACCTTCACCTTCACGATGTCACCTGCTTTTACTACTTCACGCGGGTCAGATACATAGCGGTCAGTCAGCGCAGAGATATGCACTAAACCATCTTGGTGGACACCTATATCCACAAACGCACCGAAGTTAGCCACATTCGAAACAACGCCTTCTAGAATCATACCCGGTTCAAGATCTTTCACTTCATTGATACCTTCAGCAAAGGTGGCAGTCTTGAACTCAGGTCGAGGGTCACGTCCCGGTTTATCGAGCTCTTTGATAATGTCGGTAACGGTTGGTACACCAAAGTTGTCATTGGTGTAATCCACTGCGTGCAGTGACTTCAAGAAAGAAGAGTCACCAATCAGTGCTTTGATGTCTTTGCTATTTTTCTCTGCAATCGCTTTAACCACCGGATAGGCTTCTGGGTGAACCGAAGAGCCATCAAGCGGGTTTTTACCGTTCATGATGCGCAAGAAGCCTGCACACTGCTCAAAGGCTTTAGGCCCAAGGCGTGGCACTTTTTTCAATGCTGTACGAGCATCAAAGCGGCCGTTTTCATCACGAAAATCAACAATGTTCTGCGCAATGGTGGTGGTTAACCCTGCCACGCGAGTCAGTAGCGCAGCGGAAGCGGTATTCACATCCACACCCACTGCGTTTACACAGTCTTCAACAACCGCATCAAGGCGTTTAGCCAGCATTGACTGACTTACATCGTGCTGATATTGACCAACACCGATAGATTTCGGATCAATCTTCACCAGCTCTGCCAGTGGGTCTTGCAAGCGACGAGCGATGGAAACTGCGCCACGCAGTGACACATCCATATTCGGGAACTCTTTAGCCGCAAGCTCAGAAGCCGAATACACGGAAGCACCTGCTTCGCTGACCATGATTTTTTGCACCTTGAGATTGCCACGCTGGATTAAATCCGCGACAAAACTATCCGTTTCACGTGAAGCGGTGCCGTTACCAATTGCAATCAAATCGACATTAAACTTGCGCACCAACTGATCCACGATCTGCGCTGACTTGTCGTATTGTTTCTGAGGTGGGTGAGGGTAGATAGTCTCAGTGGCGAGTACTTTACCCGTCGAATCAACGATGGCAATTTTAGAGCCTGTACGTAGGCCTGGGTCAAGACCCAGAGTAGCACGTGGGCCGGCAGGTGCCGCCATTAATAGGTCTTTTAAGTTAGTGGCAAAAACCTCAATCGCTTCAATTTCGGCACGCTCTTTCATTGCGCCCATAAGCTCGGTTTCCATGTGCATCGATACCTTGATGCGCCATGCCCAGCTAATCACCTGCTTTCGCCAACCATCAGCAGGTGCGCTGCTCAGGGTGATACCATAGTGATCGGCTATAATGGTTTCACAGTAAGACTGACGAATTCCTTCTTCCTGCTCAGGGTCGGCGTTCATGCTAATGGTGAGCATGCCCTCATTGCGACCACGCAGCATTGCCAGCGCGCGGTGCGAAGGCACTTTGCTGATCGCTTCTGAGTGCTCAAAATAGTCTTTGAACTTCTCACCCGCTTGTTCCTGTCCCGCGACAACACGTGCTTCTAAATGTGCGTTGCGATTAAGGTGAGAGCGAACCTTCTCTAATAGGTCGGCATCTTCAGCGATGCGTTCCATAATAATCGCGCGTGCGCCATCCAGTGCCGCTTTGCTGTCAGCAATACCTTTATCGGTATCAATGAATTGATTCGCTTCGCTTTCAGGGTCGGTTTCAGGGTGATGCCAAAGCTTATCAGCGAGAGGCTCGAGACCTGCCTCAATCGCAATTTGTCCTTTGGTGCGACGTTTTGGTTTGTAGGGTAGGTAGAGATCTTCTAGTCGTGTCTTGCTATCAGCTTGATGGATAGACTTTTCTAGGTCGGGTGTGAGCTTACCTTGCTCCTGAATCGATTTCAGAATCGTACTACGACGGTCTTCCAGTTCACGCAGGTAGCTTAGGCGACTATCAAGGTTACGTAATTGGGTATCATCTAGGCCACCCGTGACCTCTTTACGGTAGCGGGCGATAAATGGGACGGTGTTGCCATCATCAATCAAAGTGACAGCGGCCGTGACTTGATCAACGCGCACATTCAACTCTTGCGCGATCAGTTGGCTTATAGTTTGGCTCATTCCGGTGGCCTCATTGTTTGTTCTAACTTCAGGATATAGGGGTGAGAGGGAGCTTTTGCAATAGTGACATGTTCTTAGATTCTAAGAATTATTTCGCAAGTGGCATTTACTTTGGTAAGAAATGTGTCAAAACTTTATGAATCAACATGATGTGTCGCCTTTTATTTGGGACAATTCGCCGCTCATAGCGGTCATACAAGTTTCGCCATTGCCAACTTGTACCTAACTCACGGAAAGAAAGAATGAGAAAAACAGTACTCACTCTCGTCGCAAGCCTTTCACTGGCGCTTGGCACAGCCATACCTGCAGCCTCGGCTCAATCGTATGAGCACTTAGATGCCACGACTCAACATCCCCTATTTATGCTTGATGACCGCCCCGTACTTGGTGGCATCGAAAATGTGTATTACAGCGATATCCCAGAGCTTGAGGGTGTTGCCTTTACCGGAAAGATTGATACGGGCGCCGATACGACATCGATGCACGCTATCGATGTGCATGTCTACAGCACCAATCCGAAATATGAAGGCCTGAAAGATGAGGAATTTTTGGAAAAAATGGTCGATGAATACGGCGGCCCGAAAAGTAACTGGTGGCTCGATAGCTACGATGAGGTTGCTGAAGAGGTAGCCGGCTTTGTGACATTCGTTATACCGCACCCTTACACTGGTGAGCATGTGAATGTTGAGCTTCCATTGTCACGTCCGAGTGTTGTGCGCAGCCGAACGAGTGAAAAGCCTATCTATCGCCCAGTAGTCAAACTCCCTATGACTATTGCAGGAGAAACGGTGATGACGGAGGTGAACCTGACCGACCGTGCCCATTTTTCTTCTCCGATCCTTATCGGCAAAACGTTCTTGCGTGAACATGCATGGGTGTTTACCGGCTACGACTTTTTGCAGTCAAAGTCTGACTCACAGCTGATTGGTAAACGCGAGGTGCTTAATATTGAGGGCTTGCCTTATACCACTAGTCTCTCTTTCGCCAACCGCTACACCATCTTCCATGCGACAAACGTCAAAGTGGATGAAGAGGCAGAAACAGTCAACTTCACCTTACATAGTGATGATGAGTCAAAGCCGATGACGCTGCCTTTAGTGCGAATGTTAAAAGTCTCTGGCAACGAGCGACCGCTCGTCTATCTTCCAGTCGAGTTTGGTGAGTTAGGCACTAAGATGGTGTTAGCTTATCCCGATGACCGTTCAGACAATTCATCTGAGCTGCGTCTAGGCCATGAGATACTTAATCAGTGGTTTGTGATTGATACCGACAAAAAGCAATGGTTGAATGGTAAAGGAAAGAGTTATAAGCAAGCCGTGAGTGAAGGTGCGTTGGTGGTCTCTCCAGTCGAAGAGATACAAGTGGAAGGCATTCCTATGGATGCTGAGCCCTCTTTTGTGGTTCAAACATCGCTACTGAAAGTCAAAGATTACCGCTTGACCAAGAAAGGTAAGAAAGAGTTTGTCACTTTTAGCCTCACAGATCAGCGTGGTGAGCCAGTTCGCATCACCAAGCCTGTTGAGCGCAAGGTCAGAGTCGGCGACGAGGTTCGCCCTATCATCAACACAAAACTGACGATGGCTGATGTGACGGACGATCGAGACGTTGCACTGACAAAGCTCGGACCGAAAGAGCAAGACCCATATTTCGTCTTGGGTCAAAACTTGGTGAAAAACGAAGTGCTGGTGGACACGCGTACCGATCATATTCTTGATAGTTACCCACTATTTAAAGCCGGTTACATTGAGCAAGCAACGGTGGAAGGCTTAACCTTCCCAGTTAAGCTAGATACCGGTGCAGATATTACCTCTATCAGCGCAACAGATATTCAGCAGTTTGAGCGCGATGGTGTGCCAATGGCGAGCTTCACGTACAGCAATCGCTCCGGACAAGAGCAAGAGTTCACACTAGAGGTGGTTGATGTTATGCGCATCAAAGCGAAAAAGGGCGAAGAAACCAATGTACGTCCAGTCGTGATGATGAATGTGAAGCTCGGTAATGTAGAGAAGAAAGTGCGGGTTAACTTGCAAGACCGCTCACGCTTTGAATACAGCATGATTCTAGGTAAAAATTTCTTGAAGTATGGTGCAGTAGTCAGCAGTGATGAGCAGTATATCTATACGAGTAAACCAGAGTAATCTGATTTAGCTCCTCCCCCTTTTCAAGGGGGAGGCCGGGAGGGGGTAAATTGCCCTGAAGGCTAACGCACACCGTGATATACGAGGTTAGTGCGTATTAACCCCACCCTAACCCTCCCCTTGATAAGGGGAGGGGACAAAGAGCGTTAGCGACTGAGCTGTTGCTCTTGCTCCTCCCCCTTTTTCAAGGGGGAGGCCGGGAGGGGGTTAACTGCCCAGAAGGCTAACGCACACCGTGATACATGAGGTTAGTGCGTATTAACCCCACCCCAACCCTCCCCTTGATAAGGGGAGGGGACAAAGAGCGTTAGCGACTGAGCTGTTGCTCTTGCTCCTCCCCCTTTTCAAGGGGGAGGCCGGGAGGGGGTTAACTGCCCAGAAGGTTAACGCACACCGTGATACATGAGGTTAGTGCGTATTAACCCCCACCCTAGCCCTCCCTTTGATAAGGGGAGGGGACAAAGAGCGTTAGCGACTGAGCTGTTGCTCTTGCTCCTCCCCCTTTTTCAAGGGGGAGGTTGGGAGGGGGTTAACTGCTCAGAAGGTTAACGCACACCGTGATATACGAGGTTAGTGCGTATTAACCCCACCCTAGCCCTCCCCTTGATAAGGGGAGGGGATAACGCCTTTCCGTGGAAAGGGTATTGATTGATAAAACTAGAAATAACCAAGTGAAAACCAAACTAATCACCCGTGAGGGCTACAACAAACTCAAACAAGAGCACGATTATCTGTGGAATGAGCGACGTCCTGAAGTGACAAAAATCGTCACATGGGCTGCAAGCCTTGGCGATCGAAGCGAAAACGCCGACTACACGTTCAATAAGCGCTTATTGCGCCAAATCGACCGCCGCGTTCGCTTTCTGCGTAAGTTTCTTCCAGACGTCACGATTGTCGATTACTCACCACAGCAGGAAGGAAAAGTGTTCTTTGGAGCCTGGGTAGAAATTGAGAACGAAGACGGTGATATAAAGCGTTTTCGAATCGTTGGCCCTGAAGAGATTTATGGTGACTCAAAGGGTTACATCTCAATTGATTCGCCAATGGCAAGAGCTTTGCTCAAGAAAGAAGTCGATGATGAGTTTGTCGTTCGCACACCACAAGGCGACAAGGAGTGGTTTATCAATTCCATTGAGTATGAAAAAGAGTAACTTAATTTCTCTTTGCTCAAGAAATACTCATTAACAATTATCTCAACCTTGGTGCAGAAAAAAATGTTACATTTTGCGCATAATCCTGTACCAACGCCAACCAAGCACGATAGCTAAGTGCTGTATGGGCGGCAATCGCCTCTTATTAATAGGACGGTTTCATGCAAGAAAACTTTAAAATCTTAGTAGTCGATGACGATGCGCGTCTGCGTGCATTACTAGAGCGTTACCTTACGGAGCAAGGTTTCCAAGTGCGCAGTGTCGCCAATAGTGAACAGATGGACCGTCTATTAACTCGCGAGAGCTTCAACCTGATGGTGTTGGACTTGATGCTACCAGGTGAAGATGGTCTTTCTATCTGTCGTCGTCTGCGTAACGCGAATAACACACTGCCTATCCTGATGCTGACAGCAAAAGGCGATGAGGTTGACCGTATCGTGGGCCTTGAAGTGGGTGCAGATGATTACCTGCCAAAACCTTTCAACCCACGTGAATTGCTTGCTCGTATCAAAGCAGTACTGCGTCGTCAAAACGTAGAAGCACCGGGTGCGCCTAGCTCTGCTGAATCAGTAGTTGAATTTGGTGACTTCCGTCTAAACCTTGGCACACGTGAGATGTTCCGCGGTGAAGAGTCTATGCCTTTGACGTCGGGTGAGTTTGCGGTATTAAAAGCGCTAGTGACCAATGCTCGTGAGCCAATGTCTCGTGATAAGCTAATGAACATGGCTCGTGGTCGTGAGTACTCCGCGATGGAACGCTCAATCGATGTTCAAATCTCTCGCTTACGCCGCATGCTTGAGGTTGACCCAAGCAAACCTCGCTACATTCAAACCGTATGGGGCTTAGGCTATGTCTTTGTTCCAGATGGCAAAGCAGTATAAGCTGACTTAATGAAACGAAAGGCGCTCATTGGAGCGCCTTTTTAGTATACTCACGTCAATCAACATCACCTTGCACTCTGTATTAAGGATTAATATGCGTGTTCGTAGTTCAATCACTCAGTCCATCATTCTGTTTTTGACCATCTTGGTCGCCAGCCAGATTTACTCCTATTACGCAGTATTCAACTATGCGTTGCTGCCAAGTTTAGGCCAGTTCAATAAACTGTTGAGCTATGAAATCCAACTGATGATGGACAACGGACAAGCAATTGACGAAGAGTTAGAGCGTCCCGTGCGTCAACGTGTACTGCGTGAGCTAGGTGTAACTTTACATGCCAAAGATAGCGAACTAGGGCAGAAATTCCAAAATGCGATGGCGATTGATCTGATGAGCGAAGACATGAGCCAAGAGCTTGGTCAACCCACAGAAGTGCGCTTGAGTCTAGGTGATGAGAGCTATGTGTTGTGGATGAGCCTAGACGCCTTGCCTGACTCGGTAATACGTATCCCCCTCACTGAACTGCAAGAAGAAGACTTTTCACCACTGTTCTATAACAGCGTCATCATGGCATTGGTGCTAGTGCTGGGCGGCTGGCTGTTTATTCGAGTACAAAACAGACCCTTGTTGGCTCTAGAGAAAGCGGCGATCAAAGTCGGACATGGTGAAATACCACAACCCTTACCAGAGCGCGGCTCGACAGAAATTCGCTCCGTAACTCGCGCTTTCAACCAAATGTCAAAAGGCATCCAAGCCCTTGAAGAAGACCGAGCGCTATTGATGGCGGGCATCAGTCACGACATTCGCACACCGTTGACTCGAATTCGCTTAGCGACAGAGATGATGTCGCCAGAAGATAACTATCTAGCCGAAGGCATCATCAGTGATACTGAAGAGTGTAATGAGATCATCGGCCAGTTTATGGATTACCTTAAGCCCGTCCAAAGCGACCAGTTTGTCAGCGTCGATATCAATGGTATGACAGAAGAAATAGCGTCAGCAGAGTATGGCCCTGATGTCAGCATTGAAGCGGTACTGAGCGATGATTTACTCGATGCAAAAGGAAGCCCAATCGCTATCAAGCGCGCGGTAGCCAACCTGGTCATGAATGCAACTCGTTACGGTAATGGCTGGATCAGAATCACCACAGGCATGACGGCAGACAAACAATTGGTATCAGTAACGGTTGAAGACAACGGGCCGGGTATCGCAGAGGAACAAGTAAGCAAATTGTTCGAACCTTTTACCCGAGGCGACACCGCCCGCGGCAGTGAAGGCACAGGCCTTGGGCTAGCAATCGTCAAACGTATTATTAGCCAGCACAACGGCGCGATTGTGATTAATAATCGCAGTGAGGGTGGGTTAAAGGCGCAGATCAGTTTTCCTACGGTGAAGAAGTAAAGTTAGCTCTTGCTCTTGCTCCTCCCCCTTATCAAGGGGGAGGCTGGGAGGGGGTTAAATGCACGGTCAGCAAATGCCAAGCCCTGCATAAGTTGATAGTTTTTTAACCCCACCCTAACCCTCCCCTTGATAAGGGGAGGGAACAAAGAGCGTCAGCGACTGAGCTTTTGCTCTTGCTCCTCCTCCTTTTCAAGGGGGAGGCTGGGAGGGGGTTAAACTTAAGCATTATGTTTATCGATAAAGTGCCATATTTGTTCTAGTACATCATCCAAGTGACAAACAACCTGCTCATTAGTAAATCGCATTACCGAAAGCCCTAGAGAGGATAGATAGCGATCACGTAACTCGTCTTTTTGCTGATAAACAGGGGTGTAGTGAGAGTCACCATCTAGCTCGATAACGAGCTGGAGCTCGGCACAGTAAAAATCGACGATGTAACGGTTGATACTATGCTGCCTGCGAAATTTCACGTTGAGCTGACGAGCGCGAAGCTGTTGCCAAAGTAAAACCTCTGGTTGAGGCATGTTTACTCGAAGTTTTTGGCGAGTCTTTTTTAGAACTGGAATATTATTGATTCTTCTCATTAACCTTCCTTGGTTGTATCCATTCAGTAATGGCTAATCCCTTTTCAAATCTGACCCATTACGCCTTAGCATAATGATCCCTTTCCCCCAACCATCGCTCAATAATCGCCTTAGCATTCTCCGGATACTGCTCATGAACATGACGAGCCAGTCTCTGCACCTCGGGAATCAACCGTTGATCTCGAACCAAGTCCGCAATCTTAAAATCGGCCAAGCCCGTCTGCTTAGTACCAAGCAGCTCACCAGGCCCACGGATTTCTAAGTCTCGTTGTGCGATAACAAAGCCATCATTGCTCTCTCTGAGTACCGATAAGCGCTTCTGAGCGGTTTTAGATAGCGGAGAGTGATACAGCAGTACACAATGGCTTGCGACCGAACCACGGCCTACACGGCCACGTAGCTGGTGTAACTGCGCCAAACCAAGACGCTCTGGGTTTTCGATGATCATCAAGCTAGAGTTGGGCACATCTACGCCCACCTCAATCACAGTAGTGGCCACAAGCAGGTGCAGTTTGTTGTCTTTGAAATCTTGCATCACAGCTTGTTTCTCGGCAGATTTCATCCGTCCGTGCACCAACCCAATTTTTACATCAGGGATTTTTCGACTCAGCTCCTGAGCGATCTGTTCAGCCGCTTGCGCCTCAAGCACTTCAGATTCATCAATCAGCGTACACACCCAGTAAGCTTGCTTGCCTTCATTAAGGCAGGCACTTTTCACACGCTCAATAATGTCATCACGTTTGGTATCGGGAATCGCTACGGTTTGAATTGGTGTCCGTCCCGGTGGTAGCTCATCGATAATTGAGGTATCCAAATCTGCATAAGCCGTCATTGCCAGTGTCCGAGGAATCGGTGTCGCGGTCATAACCAACTGATGAGGGAAAACGCCCTGTTTCTCGCCTTTTGCGCGCAGCTCTAAACGCTGGTGGACACCGAAGCGATGTTGCTCATCAATGATCACTAGTGCAAGTTTCTTAAACTCAACCTGCTCTTGGAATAGGGCATGTGTCCCAACGACCATTTGCGCCTCACCAGAAGCAATACGAGCTAACTCCTTTTCTCGCGCCTTTCCTTTAAGCTTGCCCGCCAACCAGCCGACAGAGATGCCCATCGAATCAAACCAACTGGCAAAGTTAGCCGCATGTTGCTCGGCTAAAAGCTCAGTTGGTGCCATTAAAGCCACCTGATAGCCATGCTCAATCGCTCTAACGGCGGCTAATGCGGCCACAAGCGTCTTACCTGAGCCGACATCCCCTTGAACCAGGCGCATCATTGGATGAGGCTGAACAAGATCAGCTTCAATCTCACTGACAACTCTCTCCTGCGCGCCTGTCGGACGAAACGGCAGCAAATCGAGCAGCTGTTGCTTAAGTTTGTTTGAATCAGCAAGAGGCAAAGCCGCATCACGATGACCTTGTGTGCGCACAGCCAGCATAGAAAGGTTCTGCGCCATCAACTCTTCAAGTATCAAACGCAGCTGGGCAGGGTGTTTCCCTTCATCAAACGCTTCCATATCGAGATTAGGCGGGGGCCGATGAATCGTATGCAGAGCTTGCGAAAGCGTAATTTGATGGTCATAGAGACCGCTTGGCAGCAACTCTTGTACTGCACTTCCCTCGAGTAGCTTCAGGGCTTGGTCGGTCAAATTACGCAGCGTAATCTGTCTTAGGCCCTCTGTGGTTGGGTAAACGGGCGTGAGTGTATCTTCAAGCTTCTCGGTGCGCTCTGTTGTATGCAGCTTATATTCAGGGTGAACGATCTCCAGTCCCATATTGCCACGCTTGAACTCACCATAGGCCACAACCGTTTTGCCCTGAGTGAAGTTATTTTTCATCCCTGCAGTGAAGTTGAAAAAGCGTAGCGTTACCGTGCCATTGCCATCACTGATTTTGACCGTCAACATTTTACGGCGACCGAAAATGGTATCCGTCGCCATCACTTGTCCTTTCACGCAGCCCCATAACCCAGGATGGACGCGTGCCATGGGATAGATGCGCGTACGATCTTCATAGCGCAAGGGAAGGTGAAACAACAAATCTTGAACATTGTTGAGACCAATTTTTGTCAGTTTCTCGGCGACTTTAGCGCCAACACCGGTCAAAGAAGTCAGTGGAATAGCAGACAATAGTTGTGACATAGCAAAAAAATTTGTGTGAGATTAAAGTTAGTTAATCATTTGGCTGTGTATTTGTACAGTTTTAACTCAAAACTCGCCAATGATGTGCATCACATAAAGCCTTATCAAATATGGATTTTGGCGCATTTCAGTCACTTAAAACTAAATGACGAATTTTAGTTGTTCACCCGAAGAAATCTGCTACAATCCTCCGACAATTTTTAACCTAATTTCAGCTCTGCTCAAAAAAAGATCACGAAAACCTGCAAAAAGGATCTGTTCGGGTCTTGAGCAATGCTAGTCAAGTTAGTATAATGCGCGACCTTTGATAGCCTTGTATGGATTTTCCATAACGGTTTTTACCTCTAGATTCTGCTTTATTCAGAAATAGAGAGGTTCGGCCACCAAGGTTGATATCGAGCTGAAACGATTTGGAGAAGACATTCATGTCCCGAGTATGCCAAGTAACTGGTAAGCGTCCAGTAACGGGTAACAACCGTTCACACGCACGCAATGCTACTAAGCGCCGTTTTCTGCCGAACCTACAAACTCATCGTTTCTGGGTAGAGAGCGAAAAACGTTTTGTTAAACTACGTCTAACTGCTAAAGGCATGCGTATCATTGATAAGAAAGGCATCGATGCTGTTCTTGTTGATATTCGTGCACGTGGCGAAAACGTTTAAGAGGAATTAGGCAATGGCTAAAGGCATTCGTGAGAAAATCCGTCTAGTATCATCTGCTGGTACTGGTCACTTCTACACAACTGACAAAAACAAGCGTAACATGCCAGGCAAATTTGAGATCAAAAAGTTTGATCCAGTAGTTCGCCAACACGTTATGTACAAAGAAGCTAAAATCAAGTAATTGATCGCTTCCTTGAAGATTGTGTTAAAACCCGGCTTTCGAGTCGGGTTTTTTATTGCTTGAAGAAAAAGGTACAAGAAGAAAGGGCGCTTCGCTTCAAGGTAAAAGGCAACTGCGCGTTACCCTCGATTAATTTACCCTCAAAGCTTGTGAGTAGCTCAAATGCCGATAAAGTCCCTTGTCCCTTGTCCCTTGTCCCTTGTCCCTTGTCCCTTGTCCCTTGTCCATTGCCCCGTAAACGACTCACCCCAAGTCCTTCCCCAACCTCAAAATATCCCGTAAAGTATCCTCATATCAATAACTAAACCGAGGGTGAGCACATGCGAAAGAGATCAACCCAGCGCCAGCGCCGTTGGAACAACATACTAATTCTCGGCATCATCGCATTTATGGTGCTCATGAACGCGCCTAAGCTAATCCAAACTTATCTAATTGGTGAAGCCGAACCAGAAATAATAGAACCCATTGAAGTGGCCTCATCGCTCCCAAAACTCCTAGATCCCAACCACAAAGTCGAGGCCCTATACTTCAATGGCGCAGAGTTCAAATGGAAAGATAGCCAATGGACGTCTAACTTAAACATTAAAGACGTGCCTGTTTCAGAGCTCATCACCCGTTGGCGAGCTTTAGAGGGTACCCTGTTAGAAGAAGACGTCTTTACAGCGATTCGCTCAAGCCTAGGATCACCCGAAACGATCGAGGTGTGGTATCAAGACGTAGAAGAGCCACACAGAATCACTTTCTACCGTAGCGATGAATTTTGGGTATTCCAAAACTGGCAGCAGCAGTGGATAGCGATTTCATTTGATGTCGACTATTTGATACCGTAACCAAAACCTTGGCACCCAGAGCAAAATTCTGACACCTAAAGCAAGCGTCTGAAAAAAGTCTGTCACCCTAAACCAAAGTCGTCATTCTGAACAAAACGCGTCATCCTGAACTCGTTTCAGGATCTACCCAAAGCGAGCACAACCCATGCCCGAACTACCCGAAGTCGAAGTCAGCCGCCTAGGCATCACCCCACACCTCAAAGGCCAAACCATCGCCAAGTTCTCCTTCAGAGCCCCTAAACTACGTTGGGATATCCCTCAAAAGGAGCTAAAGCAACTTGAAGGGCAGGTCATCACCCAAATTTCCCGCCGAGCAAAATACTTGTTAATCGAAACGCTCAAAGGCACAGCAATTGTTCATCTAGGAATGTCGGGTTCATTGCGTGTGCTAGATGCTGATTTTCCGGCAGCCAAGCATGATCACGTTGATCTTCAGCTCACTAATGGAAAAATCCTCCGTTACAACGACCCTAGGCGCTTCGGAGCGTGGCTTTGGTGTGAGAAAGGTGAATCTCATCCAGTATTAGAGAATATCGGACCAGAGCCATTATCTAATGAGTTCAATGCTGACTATATATTACGAAAGGCTAGGGGTAAGCGCACGGCTGTTAAGTCGTTTATTATGGATAATAAATATGTGGTAGGCGTGGGGAACATCTATGCCAATGAGGCACTGTTTTCTGCTAAAATATCTCCTTTAAGACCAGCTAGCCAGTTGTCGATTTTGGAATGGCAACGTTTCGTGAATGCGATAAAAAAAGTGTTACATCGCGCTATTGAGCAGGGGGGGACGACATTGAATGATTTCTCGCGCCCCGATGGCAAGCCAGGCTATTTTGCACAAGAACTCAATGTGTATGGTCGTGCTGGCGAGCCTTGCTTACACTGTGGCTCCGTCATAAAGGAAGAAAAAATTGCTCAAAGGAATACCTTCTATTGTGACCGATGCCAAGCAATGTAACACGAGCCCCTTTTTTAGAGAGTAGCAATATGAGTATAGTTTATGTGTCAGGGACATTTGACTTGTTCCACAGTAACCACCTAAAAATGATCAATTATGGAAAAGGCCTGGGTGACACACTGATTGTTGGTGTAAGTACCGATGAGTTGGTGTGTTCATACAAAAAACCGCCAGTGGTACCTTTTGAAGAACGCATTGCTATCATTGAAGGGTTACGTGCACCAGATTTAGTCATTCCGCAACACACGTTAGAACATACCGAAACTGTACAAAAATTAAACATTGATAAGTTTGTGATTGGTGATGACTGGTTTGGTAAGTATGACTACCTGAAAGAGCTTGGAGTGGAAGTGTACTACCTACCGTATGGAATGGGTGTAAGCTCAACGACTCTGAAGCAGAGAATTTACGATCAATACAAACAGCTTATAAAGGACAGTGATGAACATCCGATCCCAGAGCCAAAATAAAATTCAGGTATTAATCACCGGTGGCAACGGTGATATCGCTAAAGCTCTCAAAGCGGCTCTGATAGTTAGCCAAGATTATGATATCCATACGCCAAGTCGAACTGAGCTCGATGTTACTTTGATTGATAGTGTGAAAACTTACTTTCAAAAACGTCACTTTGATATTGTCATAAATGCAGCAGGTACATTGTATTCTGCGAGGATTGAGGAGTCAGATCCCGAGCTGTGGATCAAAGATATTAACGTTAACCTTATCGGGGTATATCTATGCTGTAAGTTTACGTTGGCCCAAAATAACGAGACAAGAGTAATAAATATTGCCTCGACAGCTGCCTACAACGCCTACAAAGATTGGACCTCATACTGCGCGTCAAAAGCTGGTGTTCTCAAGCTTTCTGGCGGGTTGGTCCATGATGGTTACGATGTGGTTGCGATGTGCCCAGGGGCTATTGATACTAAAATTCGTCAAAAGTTGACCATCAGCAATAATAATGTGATGAGCATCGAAGAGGGTATTGCCCCTATTTTGCGTGCGGTAAAAGGACAGTATGAGAGTGGTGATATTGTGTTTTATCGCAAGGGTGTTGAGCAAGTATTAAAATATGACACGTTGTAGTGAGCAATGAAGGTCGACAAATAGACAAAAAGAGGTTTAGTGTGGAATACAACAACTACGATATAAATGAAGTACACAGTAAGTTGACAGAGATGCTCAAGGAATTACTTGATTTTTTTGATAAGGAAAATATTCGCTATGTAGCGATAGGTGGTACGGCTTTGGGGGCATATCGCCATTCTGGCTACATCCCTTGGGATGATGATGTTGATTTGGCGATTCCGCGTGATGATTACGAGCGCATGATTAAATTAGCGCCAAAATTTCCAAAAAGTTTGTTTTTACAAAATTACCTCACTGACTCAGGATTTCATCTCTTTTTTTCCAAAGTACGCTTGAACAATACGACATTTGTGGAGGAACGATTTGAGCACAGCGAAATGCACCAAGGGCTGTTTATTGACATTTTACCGATGGATAAGAACACCACTAAAGCTGATGACAAAGCAGTATTTGATATCACTAATGCCTTCTCTCGTCGAGTCAAACCATACCCAGGGCTGCTAGGCAGTTTGCGTAAGACCATCTATACGCTGGTTTACCCACATCCGCTTAAAACCTATCAGAAGGTTAATGAGTGCATGGCAAAATACAATGACCAAAAACCGGTTTCATGGAGCACTATGGGGCATGAGGATAGCTTTCTAGAAGAAGATATCTTCCCTGCTAAGGAGCTTGATTTTGATGGTTTGAAGCTAAAAGTACCGAAAAATATTATCGGATATTTGAGTTCGAAATATGGCCCAAACTACATGACCCCGCCGCCAGTAGAGAAGCGTACACCGCCGCATAAAATCATCGAAGTCGACTTAACCCAAGGCTTGAGATAGTTTACGAGGAATCAACATGTCTACATTAGCAGTTGCGCTGATTGTAAAAAATGAGCAAGCAAAGCTTGCTCGCTGTCTAGATAGCGTACGTGAGTGGGCGGATGAAATTGTCCTATTAGATTCAGGCAGCACGGATGAGACTGAAACGATAGCGAGAAAGTACACCTCCAAGTTTTATGTGAATACTGATTGGCAAGGTTTTGGTAAGCAAAGGCAACGGGCTGAAGCTTATGTAGAGTCGGATTTTATACTGTGGTTAGATGCCGATGAAGTGGTTTCTCAAGAGCTAAAAGTCAGTATTGGCCGAGCGATAGAAGCTCATAGCGAAGGCAGTGTGTATCAACTCAATCGTAAAAATTCGGCTTATGGGAAAACGATTGATCATAGTGGTTGGTCGCCAGACTGGATTGTTCGTTTATATAAGCGTGGTGATGCAGCTTATACAGACTCACTTGTTCATGAAAAAGTCGCGCATCAGGGACCGAGTGTAAAGCTTGATGGTTACTTGTATCACGATACCTATGAAAACTTGCATCATCACATTCGAAAAAGCACCCACTACATTGAATTGTGGGCGGATGAGCGAGAAGGTCGTAAAAAAGGTGGCTTGTTTTCAGCATTAACGCACGCATTTTGGGCATTTATCCGTATGTTCATTTTTCAAAAAGGCTTTTTGGATGGCCGACACGGGTTTGTGATTGCTTGGATGGCAATGCACTCTACGTTTGTAAAATATATGGACCTTTATTTCCGAGATTACGTCAAGAGACAGCAATAGTATGTTCAAGTTTTATGTAAGAAAGCTAGCGTGGTTGTGTATCCCCCGCTTTATACTGCAGCGCTACCGTACTCACCTTGAAAAAAAATGGCATAATCAACACGAGTATATTCAGACTCGTATTAACTACTATTGCGCGCTTAAGCAGGGCTTTTCCCTAGATGCTAAAGCTACAACGTACAACTCATACCAACGCAAGGGAAATACGGCATATTTTCTCGATTTAAAAGAATACTTGCGTTATTTTCCACGTACTTTTCGATTCTTGTACCACTTTGGTGATGAGACTCATGTTAACGATAAACCGACTCTCTTTAAAGCGCGACCGCAGCGCTCAGAAAACGAAAACTCCGTACTGTTTAAGCTCGATACACCAAGACATTTTCGTTTTGTCAATGATACGACATCATTTCGAGATAAGAAAAATATGGCGATATTTCGTGGTGCCGTGCACGGCGAACAATCGCATCGTGTCAGTTTTATGAGAAAAATGTTTGATCACCCTTTGATGGATGCTGGCCAGCCAAATTTTAGTGATTCAGAGTATTTTGAAACACGATGGCAAAAGCCTTATATGGATGTCAATGAGCAGCTTCAATACAAGTTTTTGGTGTGTTTAGAAGGTAACGATGTAGCTTCAAACCTGAAATGGGCGATGTCTTCCAACTCAGTGGTGATCACGCCAAAGATGAAATTTGAAACTTGGTTTATGGAGGGCAAGCTTGAGGCGGGTGTGCACTATATTGAAGTTAAAGATGATTGGTCAGACTTTGATGAGAAAATGGCCTACTACTTGGCTAACCCAGAGAAAGCGGAAGCAATTATAAAGAATGCACACGCGCACGTCGCACCGTTTCTGAACTCAGAACTAGAGCGGTTAGTGTGTATCAAAACGCTTGAGCGCTACTTTGAATTGTCGTCGCAGGTAATATGACAACTATGAAAAAAATTTTAGTAATCGGCCCGTCTTGGGTGGGCGATATGGTGATGTCACAAGGTTTGTACATTGAGCTAAAACGTTTGCACCCAGAATCCCAAATTGATGTCTTAGCGCCGGGGTGGTGTAAAGCGATTTTAGATCGTATGCCAGAAGTGAATGAGGCGTTGGATATGCCACTTGGCCATGGCGACTTTGACTTGAGAACACGTTATCGAATCGGCAAGGTACTCAGAGGCGCGAATTATGATTTAGCATTTACGCTACCTAACTCAGCTAAGTCTGCATTGATCCCGTGGTTTGCGCGTATTCCTGTACGTACTGGTTGGAAAGGGGAGTGCCGTTATGGATTACTTAACGATCTTCGCACCAACAAAAGAGCATTTCAATATATGCTCGAGCGTTATGTAGCTCTCGCGCACAAGAAGCAGGAAATGACAGGCAGCGGTTGCTTAGGTGCATTGGAGTCGTTGCCTTATCCTAAACTATCGCTATCGGCAGACGCGCTTGAGCAAGCCCTAGCTAAGCTCAAACTCAATATGGATAGACCCGTGTTGGGCCTGTGTCCAGGGGCAGAATTTGGCCCGGCGAAGCGCTGGCCAGAGCAGCACTACTCGAGAATTGCAGAAGAACTGATAGATAAGGGTCATCAGGTGTGGCTGTTCGGTTCAAAGAAAGACACAGAAGTGACGAGTCAAATTCAGCAATTGATGAGCGAATCGAGCCGCGCCCACTGCACCAATTTAGCCGGTCGCACGTCATTAATAGAAGCGATTGACTTGATCGGCGCTTGTCAAACTGTGGTTAGTAACGATTCGGGCTTGATGCACATCGCTGCAGCTGTGGGTTGTAACGTAGTGGCAATTTATGGTTCGAGTTCGCCCAAGTACACCCCTCCCCTGACCAGTAAACTCCGAGTGCTTAACACTGACATAGAGTGTCGTCCCTGTTTTCAGCGTGAGTGCCCTAAGCAGCACCTTAAGTGTTTAGTAGATTTAGTTCCCCAACATGCTATAGAGGCAATCGAGAGTTTCGATCAGGTACGTTGTGATGAAAGCTAGGTTAGCACGTCTCATTTACACTGCTGTTTTGGCCTTAGTGTCACCAATTCTCCTGTGGGGGCTTTATCGTAAACGGCCCAATAAGCCTGAGTTTGGTATTCGTTGGAAAGAACACTTTGGTTTTACGCCCGTGCTGAGAGGTGTGAGTGCCAAGGTAATTTGGATCCATGCTGTCTCAGTCGGTGAGGTATTAGCCAGCAAACGACTTATTTTGGATCTTAAAGCACGCTATGTCGATGCGACGATATTGGTAACTACTACCACCAGTACAGGAGCTGAACAGGTAGCTGCGATGGAGGCTGGCATTGAACATCGCTATATGCCCATCGACTTTTCTTGGTGTGTTCGACGGTTTTTACACGTTGTGAAGCCCTCACTGTTGCTCGTAGTGGAAACTGAAGTGTGGCCGAACACATTGAGAACTGTCAAAAAGAGTGGGGTGCCGATGCTACTAGTTAATGCTCGCTTATCAGAAAAATCACAGAACAATTATCAAATAATCAAAGACCTTATTTCTCCGTCACTTGCTCATTTTAACCAAATTTTGACGGTACATGATGATGATACTGACCGTTTTATAGAGCTTGGTGTAGCCGAAACGCGTGTTTCGACTATGGGGTCACTTAAGTACGACGTGTCGATTTCTGAATCGATAAAAGATCAAAGTGAATTGTTGAAAACGTCATATACTGGAAGACTTGTATTCGTCGCGGCTAGCACGCATGCGGGCGAAGATGAGATGATGTTAGAGGCGTATAAGCTTACTAAAGTTCATGTGCCTAACTTGTTATTAGTGTTAGTGCCAAGGCATCCTGAGCGTTTTGATAGTGTGTTTGAAAACATTGTTTCAATGGGGCTGTTGGGCGCTCGAAAAACTCAGTTAAAAGACCAAACGTTAGAAGACAGTGTTGACGTATACCTTGCTGATACAATGGGTGAGATGTTACACATACTTGGTGCAAGCGATATGGTTTTTATGGGAGGGAGTCTTTTAGGGAAAAAAGTGGGTGGGCACAATTTTGTCGAGCCAGCACTTCTTAGTAAGCCTTGTCTGACCGGCCCTAGCTACTATAACTTTCAAGATATTGCCACCCAACTTATGAGTGTTGGTGCTCTTAATGTGGCCGAAGATGCTCAAGCTGTGTCAAAATATATTAGAGATTTCCAAGCTTGTCCTGCGCCTTATGAGCAAGGTGCAACTGCAGGGCTTTCTATTGTTAAAGCCAATCAAGGGGCACTTTCACGGGCACTAGATATCATTGACGAGTATATTGCTTAAAGAGTCATTCGACGCGCTTTGTTTGGAGCTTATTTACACCTAGTGTATTCTGGTTGAAATAATAGGCCCCTAACGGTGCACAACACACAGAACTGGACAAACTATGCCGCATATACCTACTTATGTTATTCACCCCACAACAGGACATGAAGATAGAGAAGCACATCTGGTTGAGCACTTACCGAGTGTTGGGCTCACTGATTATGAGTTCATCAAGGAAGGTGATGCTGATGCGCTTAGCAATGACATTATCAATGACTTTTTCGGCCCAGGATTGACTTTGGGAGGAATGTCTTGCAACTACAAACACTACTTATCGTACAAGTATATGCTTGAACGTGATCAAGACTACTGTCTAATACTTGAAAACGATGTGTTTGTGGATAAGGACATATTGTCTCAAATCGGTCGAATGTTGGCCGAGGTTAAGAGTAAGCGTAATTGGCTAATCAATATTGAAGAAGCGTCAGAGTTGGTGCCAATATGGTATCGAAAGCCAGGTAAATTGGTATACCGTGCAGGGAAAAATAAGATGGCTGCTGGTTATATCGTTGATAAGTACTTTGCACAAACTATGGTGACGTACTTGGAAGCAAATCTGATTGATAAAAACTTTGACTCACTGATTTCTCAAGTGGCTGAAGAGCTTGCGATATCATTATACTGGAGTCATCCACCGCTGGTCCGTCAGGGGAGTAAAGATGGTACATTTGCTAGTGAGATTAGTGATGAGCAGCAAGGTTTTTGGGTGAAAATAAAAAGTAACACTCGCAATTTCTATAAAATGCATGTGTTGAGTAACATTCAGCCAAAGCGCTTGCGTTTGTTTCGCCCATATAAAGATGATGATTAAACGTCGGATAGGCTTGATACGCCATACCCTGTGAGCAGGTGCTGCCAATCGCTCAATTCAAACTTGATACCTTTACGACTTTGCTCTTTTTTAAATGAGCGCAATAATCGTTTTAGGTTGCTTTGCTTCCAACTGCTATTCCCGAGTTCAATTCGACAATTGTCAAAGTCAATCAACCAGACTGTTTGTTTACTGTCGATGAGAATATTGTGGCAATTTAAGTCAGTATGGTTTACGCCAGCTTGGTGCATTTTTTTTATCTCTTGCCCTATGCGTTGATAGATATCCGCAGACATCACTTCGCGCTGCAATCTATCGACCAGCGCGCTTGATTGATGAATTTTCTGGGTGATGATATCGGTTTTGTAAAACAGGCCATGCCGGGTCACTTTCGCAGCGATTGGACTTGGTACGTTCACGTTACTTTTCTTCAATTGTTCAAGGGCATTTAGTTCAGCGACGCTACGCGTTTTCTTCATTCCTAAATACAAATAACTGTCACGTACCACCTTTCCCAAGAGCCCACCACGATAATAGTGGCGAATAGCGAATTCGTTGGATTGCTCTTTGACAAACCAAGTAGTTCCTCGACCAGTCGCGCTACCCATGATTAAGTTACTGCGGCGCCAAAACTCTATATTGAAAGCATCTTCGACCTTTACGCTCAATTTCTTAGGGTCAAAGTAGTAGGTAACATTGTTGTGCTGAACTAGATTGAACATAGTGTGCCGTGATGAAGAGGAGGTTTTGTGGCATACTATCATCTGAATTAAAGTGATAGGAACCAAAATCTCATGGCGAGTGAGCACTTGACTGCTACCGATTTGACAGCGCCTAAAATTTTACTAGTTTTAACCCGCTATCTGGGTGATACGTTACTGATGACTGGTGTCTTGCGAAGCTTGCGTAGTGCTTATCCGAAAGCATCAATTACGGCACTAGTGGCTCATAAGGGGCGCTTTGCCCTTGAGGGCAACGGGGATCTTGATGAATTGTTGGTTGTGGAAGATAAGTTCTCACTATCTGGCATGATGAAGCTACTCCAATCACACTTCAGGCGCTATGACTGGGTGATTAACGATAAAGCTTCGGGAAAAAGTGAAATCTATGCCTTTTTGTTTGGCAAACTTGGCAGCAAAACAAGTTGGCAAGCGCGGGTTTTGAACCAAAATATGCTCGGTACTTGGCGAAGTAAAGCGCCGTTTAATCATCATTGTGTACTTGATGATGATGATCGTGAGCACCGCATGGTGCGCAGTATGAAATTACTCGAACCATTGCCCGTTAAGGTGCAAGCTCAAATTGTTGTGCCATCTATTCCTGTCGCATTGTCATTACCTATGCACTATTTGGTACTTCATGTTCCTGCGTCTAATGATTTGAAGCAGTGGTCTATCTCCAATTGGCGTCAATTGGTTGATGGCCTGCTTCATTCTGGTATTTCTCTAGTGCTCACCGGCGCGCCATCTGAGCGCGACAAAAGGTTAGTCTCTGAAGTAATGAATGGGCTAGAGGATGATCCACAGGTGATTGATTTATCTGGTAAGCTCTCGATTGCAGAGATGGCCACAGTGGTTAAGCAAAGCGCTGGCTATATTGGACCGGATGGGGGTACTACGCATTTGGCCTCAGCGTTTGATATACCCATTTTTTGTATTGTGAGCGTAGCCAATGCGGTGATGTGGGGGCCATGGCCATATCAGATGAGTATTGAGGATTATCAGCGAGAGCCTTATGAGGCCGATGCAGAACAACAAGTCAGAGGAAATGTGTCTATATTCCAAGCTCACCCAGATGCAACATATGCCCTACAACGTAATATTCACCCACAAAATGTATTATCTCATGTATTAGCTGTTATTGAGAGGAATGAATCGTGACAACAGTTAGTTTAATTATCACGACCTACAACTGGGAAGAGGCCTTAGAGGCCGTGCTGAAAAGTGTTCTTTTTCAAACGCGATTGCCGGACGAAGTAGTAATCGCCGATGACGGTTCGCGTGAGGGGACGAAAGCGCTAATTGAGTCTTATCAGTCAAGGTTTCCTATACCACTAATCCATAGTTGGCAACCGGATGAGGGTTTTCGTTTAGCGATGTCTCGAAACCGTGCTATAGCCAATGCGGTGGGTGAGTATCTGATTATGATCGATGGTGACATAGTGATGCCACCAAGCTTTATTGAGGATCATATACGGGCAGCCAAACCAGGATGGTTTATTCAAGGGGGGCGTGTACAAGTCGGGCCAACTCGAAGCCGCGAGTTGATGATTAAGCCAATGTCACTGTCTCCTTTTGCCAGTGATATCCGTAATCGGAAAAACACCATTTCCAGTAACCTGCTGAGCCGTTTGTTTTCCTACCAACGCGACAACGACGCTGCAACACGGGGTTGCAATATGAGCTTTTGGAAAGCGGAGGTAACAAAAGTCAATGGGTTTAACGAAGCCTTTGAAGGGTGGGGGCGCGAAGACAGCGAGTTTGTTCATCGTATGCTAAATAGTGGCTACCATCGTTTGTATTTAAAGTTTGCAGGTGCGGGATTACACCTTTATCACAAGGAAAATGCACGCGATGCGCTGCCACACAACGACGCGATTTTTCATAATACCGTTGAGAAGAAACTCAAGTGGTGTGAACTTGGCCTTGAACAGTACTTAAAGGCTGAGTAATTAATGGTGAGATCGATTTGCATATTGCGTTTGTCGGCCATTGGTGACGTTTGCCATGCCTTGTCAGTCGTACAACACATCCAAAACACCTACCCACAAAGCAAAATTACTTGGATTATGGGTAAAGTAGAAGCACAGCTATTGGGAGATTTACCGGGTGTAGAGGTTGTGGTGTTTGATAAAACACAGGGCTTTACTGGTATGAAAATGGTGTGGAAGCAACTGTCCTCCCAAAGGTTTGATTTACTTTTGCATATGCAAGTTGCTTTGCGTGCAAGTGTATTGACATTAGGTATTCGAGCTAAAACCAAACTGGGGTTCAGTTGGGGCATCGCGAAAGAGGGCCAGTGGCTTTTTACCAATCAAAAGCTGCCATCGACGAGAGCGATTCATGTGCTTGATAACTTTATGTGTTTTGCTAGTGACATAGGGTGCCCGAAAGTGGTTCCTGAATGGTTTATCCCGCTTTCTAAGCAAGATGAGAGCGTTAAAGCTTTATTGCCAGCAAAGTATATTGTGATCAGCCCTAGCGCAAGTAAGCCAGAACGAAATTGGCTTGCGGAACGTTATGCTAAAGTGGCTGAGCGGGCGGTAGAGCTCGGTTTCGCTGTCGTGATCACGGGAGGGCCGAGTGCGGCTGAACGAGCTCTAGCAGATGGAATTATCGGCGCGTGTCAATTTGATTTGTTCGATTTGGTAGGGAAAACCAACCTAAAATCGCTGTGTGTTGTACTACGTGATGCCCAGGTCGTCATCGCACCAGACTCAGGGCCTGCGCATCTAGCAACCACTCAGGGGACACCGGTTATTGGGCTCTATGCACACAGTAACCCTAAAAGAACGGGCCCTTATAATAGTCTCAACTGGGTCGTATCAGTCTATGAAGAGGTGGTGTTAGAACAACATGGGAAACCGAGTAAAGAGCTTGCTTGGGGGACCAGAGTTAAAGGTGAAGAACTCATGGCACGCATTACAACGGATCGGGTGATTGAGACCTTTGAGCGATTAATCTCAGATTTGAAACTTAAGAAGTAAAACCACATGAAAATAGCTATTTACCCAGGAACGTTTGACCCTGTGACGAATGGGCATTTTGACCTTATTCGCCGAGCTGCATCTATGTTTGACCACCTTGTAGTCGGCGTGGCTGAAAGTCCAAGTAAACACACCATGTTTAGTTTGCAAGAGCGTGTGCATCTACTCCAACAAGTATGCCAGGACATAGAAAATGTCACCGTGAAAGGCTTTAGTGGCTTATTGGTGGATTTTGCGACCAACAATCAAGCCACTATCTTGATTCGTGGACTAAGAACCACGATGGATTTTGAATATGAGTTCGGCTTAACGACAATGTACAGGCGTTTGAAGCCGGAGCTAGAAAGCTTGTTTTTGACACCCTCGGAAGAGTTTGCGTTTCTCTCATCAACACTGGTGAGAGAGGTTGCGATTCACGGTGGTGATGTCACCAACTTTGTCCCAGAATTTGTTCATCGAGCTATTATAGAGAAACAAGGTTACACCAGTTGAATATCCTTATCTACACACAGGCGACTCTTCCTATACGATTTTATGGAGGAACAGAAAGAGTGGTTTGGGACTTAGCACACGCACTGCATCGCTTAGGTCATCGCGTTACATTGTTAGCAGGTAAAGGAACCCAAGCGAAGAACCTACGAGTTATAGAGTATCAAGACAGTGTGCCATTGGCATTGCAAATCCCTGAAGATATAGACATTATCCATTTTCACGCACCGTTTGAGCCTGTCGATATCCCTTATGTGAAAACCCAACACGGGAATGCAAGTGCAGGGGACTATGACGCGAATACAATTTTTGTCTCTAAAAATCATGCTCACAATCATGGCGCACAGGCCTATGTTCATAATGGACTTAACTGGAATAACTATACTGCCCCCAATCTAGCTAAATCACGCAGTAGCTTTCATTTTCTTGGGAAGGCAGCTTGGCGGGTAAAGAATGTTCAGGGGGCTATCGATATTACAAAGAGAGCGAAGCAGCGTCTTGAGGTGATGGGCGGTAGACGCCTGAACATCAAGATGGGGTTTCGTGTTACATTTGACCGCCACGTCAACTTTCGTGGCTTGGTCGATGACAGAGTAAAAGCACAGGTGATGAATAGGTCAAAAGGTCTTATATTCCCTGTGACGTGGCATGAACCTTTTGGCTTGGCGGTCACTGAAAGTTTGTATTTTGGCTGTCCAGTGTTTGCATCGCCCTACGGTTCAATGCCTGAGCTGATCAATGAAGACGTCGGTGTGCTCTCTCATCGCGAATCTGATCTAGTCACCGCCATCGAGCAGACAGAGATTTTTGACTCTAAACGTTGTCATGAATATGCCCGTGATACATTTAATGCCACCATGATGGCTAAAAAATATGTAGAATACTATTCACAAGTGCTTGATGGGTATGTGTTAAACACACCTGTAACTGGGATCAGTCAGTTTAAAAAGCTAGAGTATATTAAGATAGGTGACGAACCACCTCAAAAATGGAATGAACGACGTGATTAGAAATTTTCGTTTGGCGCGCGCTTTATGTGCAAGTAGTACTTTTTTATGCACTTCACTTTTGCATGCTGCACCTTGGGTAAACCCGGATGATATTCATCTTCGAGCCGATATTCAGGCACTGTCCAGTGCCAAGGTTATTCGCGTTCCAGTCACTACCTACCCTTTGATGTGGGATGGCGTAATTAATGACATGGACACCTATCGCCACCTAGCGAATAGTCCGATGCTCAAGGATGCGTATCAGCGTGTGAGGCGTGCACATCGAAACCAGCAAACGAACAACGTTAAGCTTGAAATGGGTGGGGCAACTGAAGCGTTGCGTTTCCAGCATTTTGGTACTCCCGTTCGCAAGCAAGGGGAAGTGACGGCAGGTTACACGGATACTGGAAGTTGGTGGTCATACAATATCGAAGCGACCTATTCAGTTAATGCGCCAGATGATGAAGAGGTAAGGTTAGACAACTCGTATATGGCCGCCATTGCCGGCAACTGGATTTTTACTGCGGGATATCAACAGCAATGGTACGGGCCGGGTTGGGATACCGTATTACTGATGGGCACGAATGCTCGCCCAATGCCAACGGTTTCGATAACACGCCATAATCCACAGGCCTTTGAGGCACCTGTTTTAAAGTGGTTGGGGCCTTGGACACTGACCACCGGCTTTAGTTGGATGGATGATGATCGTTATATGGAAGACACACTCTTGTGGACTTTCCGTGGCACTATTCGCCCTCATCCCAACTTTGAGTTTGGTGTAACTCGCGCGGCTCAGATGTGTGGTAATCCACCAGATGGTTCAGAAAAGTCGTGTGATCTAGACACGTTTTGGCGTGTGCTGATTGGTGATACCAATGTTTGGTCAGGTGAAAATCCAGCTAACCAAATTGCGTCTTTTGATTGGCGTTGGACGGATACAGTGAATGGTATGCCATACTCTCTTTACCATGAGCAGTCTGGTGAGGATAACTTCCATCTGGGCATCCCGCCATTTAGTAAGCGGGGTTACATCTATGGCATGGACTTGACCTTTGAAGCTGTGAGCAATACTGTCACAGGCTTTATTGAATACTCGGATACACAAGCTTGGTGTAATTACTCGAATCAATACAACTGTATGTATGAGCACAGTACTTATAAGTCGGGCTATAGATATAACGGCCGCTCTATAGGCAGTACTTACGATAATGATGCCAGAACGTATATGATTGGTTTTGTGGGAACTCAGCACAGAACTGCGCATCGATGGAAAGCGAACTTCCGTTACCTAGAGCTAAATCGTGATAACAGTAATCGCCCTGCACCAGGAGGGAACCCCGTCGCACCGATTGGTGAAGACGCGATCAATATTGACTTTAGCTACGCATTCCCTATCCCTGTCGGGGAAATAGAGCTGGGAACGGAGTTCACGTATTCAACGTATCATGATGATATTGCCAGTGATACAAACCTAATGGCTTGGGGACAGTGGAGTCACAAGTTCTAATCGACATTTTGTCCTAAAAAAGCAGCCTTGTTTAGGCTGCTTTTTTATTGCTGGTACATATTTGTTATCGACCCAAATTACATTATAGAGTTTTGAGACTCTCAATTTTATTTCTCAACTTCTCGTAGCTTCGAAATGCTTCATTGCCTAGCTTGGTGAGCAGTGAGGCACCACTTTTGTCTTTGCGTTGGACAGAAGCACTGGAAATGGTGGATTTAATCGCGAGTCTTTCTACCAAATTAGGTTTGGTCACCACAGTTTTTATGCTGTGTTTATAGGGCTTTTCCATGAAGTCATCGACGGGCTCATAAAAGCCACCTTGAGAGGCACTAATAAAGCGCTTAGCGGCATAGGGTGTAATGATATACCCTTGTGCGCCGCTGTACCTTTTTCTACTGCGGTACAGTTTCAGGCGTTCAGAGAGTGACTCAGCTAACTGATCCTGCCTAGGGAAGTAAGCAAATAGTTTGATATAATGATGCCGGTGGGTTGCTTCTTTCAGCGATGCTAAAGCTTGTTTGAAACCAGGGAGAAGTTTAACATTGTCTTCTATGACTAAGACGGGCTCATCAAGAGTTACAGCAAGCTCCCACACTTCATAGTGACTGGCATAACAGGCGACTTCTCCCGCCACGAGTTTATAGCCAAGACGTCGAACGGTGCTCTTATCTCGCCTTTTATCATGGTGCAAATGACATGGTACTTCTGCGTCAATAGCATTAAATATTTGATAGTCGAGTGAGAGTTCATCAAGTTGCTTGGTGATCGTCGCTCGACGTTCAGTCGCCCGTTTTAGGCTAATTACCACTATTTTCATTGTGTTACCACTAACTATTTAAGGGTAAAGATCACTTCGTAGATAGGGCTCGTTCCCATCACGTTGAGTCTTGAGTAGCTTTAATATCCACATATATTGTTCAGGCCTTGGTTCAACAAAGGTTTCAACGACTTGGTTCATGACGCGAGCGTCGCTTTCATCATGGCCTGAGAGGTCATCGATTGGGGGGCTTATGTCAACTTCGTATTGGCCAGTCTCTAGGTTGTAGCTAGCAAAAACGGGCACGATCTTCGCTCGGCTGACCTTCGCAAGCTTACCTAAAGCCGGTAAGGTGGCCTTTTCTGTTGCAAAAAAATCAGCAAAAACACTTTGTTCTGGACCATGATCCTGATCTGGAAGGTAGTAACCTAAATACCCATCTTTCACTGATTTAATAAAAGGTTTGATACCACCACTACGATCGTAAACTCGCCCGCCATACTGAACTCTTTGTTTGTGCATTAACCAGTCAAAAACGAGGTTTTTTTGGCTGTTTGCCATAGCGGATACGGGTAAGCCTTTTGAAGCTAGTAAGATGGCGGGGATATCGATAGCCCATGAGTGCGGGACAAGTAAAATGGCACGTTGATTATTTTTTTGCAGAAGCTCTAAGTGCTCTAATCCCGTCACGACGGTTTTTTCACTAAGCCAATGTTTACTCCTAAGTGAAACAGCCGCAAAGCCGGTAAGAAAGACGCCCGCTGTGATCAGGTTGCGCTGGAGGATCTCAAACCTCTCTTGCTCTGTCTTATCTGGGAAACATAGCAGTAAGTTAATCAAGGCACGCCTAATAGCCCCACGTCCTTTTTTCATCTGTGACTTAACAATCTTCGTCACAATGACTTCTCTAAACTTTCTAGGAGTTAAAGCGAATGGTAAGGCGAGAAACACAACCAACCAAGTCCCCCAATACTTAGGCGCCAAAAAAGACCACTGAAACTCAGGGTTATAAGCTTTAGGATCGAAATCGTTACGTTCTTTGTTATTCATAGGGCACTGTTCATAGCCTGTTGCTGTTTTTGTTTAGGGGAGTGAACTTAAGTTTGATTTTAAGATAAAAAAGGTTGAAGGTATGAGGAAAAAGGAAAAGACTTGTCCAGCCTCCAGCCTCCAGCCTCCAGCCTCCAGCCTCCAGCCTCCAGCCTCCAGCCTCCAGCCTCCAGCCTCCAGCCTCCAGCCTTTCTAGAACACAGAGTTCAGAGGTGGTCATTGCAACTCTAGAGCTCAAGCGCTCCCCCCTGTATTCTAAACTCGGTATTCCCTCTTCCTTTTAGCGATTAATCTCTGCCATATACTCAGCCACACCTTCCGCGACCGTCTTAAACGCATGATCACACCCCGCAGCGCGAAGCTTAGTCAAATCCGCCTGCGTATATTCTTGATAAGCGCCTTTCAAGTGCTCTGGGAACTGTATGGTCTCTACTTCCCCTTTGCCATGATACGCAATCACCGCTTTCGCAACTTCATTAAACGACTCCGCATTACCAGTGCCTAGGTTGAAAATGCCCGATACGCCATTTTCCAAGAACCAAAGGTTCACAGCAGCCACATCACCGACAAACACAAAATCACGCTTAAAGTCTTCACTGCCAGCAAACAGCTTCGGGTTTTCACCCGCGTTCATTTGATTGTTCAAATGGAAAGCGACAGACGCCATTGAGCCTTTATGCTGCTCACGTGGACCATAAACATTGAAATAACGGAAGCCAGTAACTTGCGAAAGCGTCTCGCCGTGCTCTTCGGCATCTTGCCATACGCGGCGAACATAGTTATCAAACTGCTGCTTAGAGTAGCCGTAAACATTCAGCGCGCCTTCATATTGCTTCTCTTCGATGAACGTATCCGTTTCACCGTAAGTCGCGGCAGATGAAGCGTATAGGAATGGAATTTCACGCTCAAGACAGTAGTGAAGCAGCTCTTTTGAATACTCATAGTTGTTGAGCATCATGTATTTGCCATCCCACTCAGTAGTAGCAGAGCAAGCACCTTCATGGAATACCGCATCGATAGGACCAAAATCATCACCGGCCATGATTTGAGTAAGGAAATCATCGCGATCCATATAATCCGCAATATCCAAATCAACCAGGTTCTGGAACTTCTTACCGTTTTTCAGGTTGTCTACCACTAAAATATCGCTAATGCCTTTCTCATTTAAAGCTTTAACAATATTGCTGCCAATCATACCAGCGCCACCCGTGACGATAATCATAACTACTTCCTATCTCTATGATGCGTAATGGGGGGAGTATAGCACTGGATAAATATTGGCAAAAGGGACGTGTGTTTAGTGGGTGAGTTATAGAAAAGATTTAACCCCACCCCAGCCCTCCCCTTGAAAAGGGGAGGGCTGGGGTGCTCGTAAAAGATTGAGCGAATCTCATAACCTCCAGCGATCGCGAAACTAGTCCCTCCCCCTGCTAAGGGGGAGGCTAGGAGGGGGTAAGCTCTTTCATTCTCAAACTCACACAACAATCCTTCCAGCAACTGTCTCGCCCAAGATTCCCGCAAACTCCGCCTTACCTTCAACCACCCCATGAATCAAATGCACCTCCTTCACCCCACCATCAATCCCCTCAATAAACCGAAGTAAATCCTCCTGATCCGCATGCGCTGAATACCCAGACATCGAATGAATCTGCGCGTTAACCTCAACTACCTCATCATCTATAACCACACGTTCCTCACCAGACTGAAGCGCATGCCCTAACGTCCCTTTCGCTTGATAGCCAGCAAAAATCACATCGGTTCTTTTATCAGGCAGCAGCGTCTTGAGATAATTAAGTATTCTCCCACCGGTACACATCCCCGAAGCCGCAATCACAATCGCAGGCTCCCCCGACTGCTTAAGTCGGTTGACGACTCTTTGATGTTCTCTGTAACCATCAATCGTGATGCACTGCTCAAAAGCCAATGGGTGCCGCCCTTGCTGCAGTTTGACTTTGGCTTCTTTGCTCCATAGCTTGCGATAGTGTCGATAGGCTTTAGTCACCCTATTGGCGAGCTTCGAATCTAGAATAATCGGTAGTCGGCTGGAGAGTTGATGGCGATGCATCAAAGACTCAATATCAAACAGCAGCTCTTGAGTGCGGCCAACACTAAAGGCAGGAATGAGAATCACGCCGCCGTCTTCGAGAGAGCGGTTGATGATGGTTAGCAACCTCTGTGAACGCTGTTTGACGGATTCGTGTTGCTTGTCTCCATAAGTTGATTCAATAAATAGAAAGTCAGCGCGCTTAGGAGAAGCGGGATCAGGCAAAAGCGGTGTATTGCGAGGGCCGAGATCGCCAGAAAACACCACAACCTGCTCGTTATGTTTAATCTCAATATAAGCCGATCCGAGGATATGCCCAGCTGGTTGAAAGCGAGCATAACACGCTTTAATGCCGCTCAATGGCAGTGGTATCCATTGGTGATATTTCATCGGCTTGAGGTGCCTTTTAATAATACCAAGCACTCGCTTGGCTTGCCCAGCTTGTAGCCTTTGCAAAACTAACGCATCTAGCAGCATGAGTGGCACTAGGGCGCAGGTCGCTTCAGATGCATAAATCGGGCCTCGATAGCCTTTAGCGATCAGCCATGGCAACCTGCCGATGTGGTCAATATGGCTGTGAGTGAGGAGCACCGCATCGATGTGTTTTATTGAAAATGGAATGTCTAGAGGTTGATGCTCTTGGCCTTGGAATAACCCACAATCGATCAGCACACTTCTTTTTTGAATGGCAAGTTTATGACAGGAGCCTGTCACGGTGTGTTTACCACCGTGGTGAGTAACTTGTAAGTAAGGTGTTAGATTTACGTGTGCTTGTATTTCCATTTGGTGTATACCCATAGATACCAATGAATTTCATTGATTAATCTTATCTTTACTGTCGTTTATTCATCCACTTCAACCCAAATGCCTACGAGGCATCACGCATTAATTTATGAAATTGTCATCTACTGGGAGTTACATTTTGTACCCTGTTGAGTTACAATCGCGCCTCTAAAAAATACATACTATAAAAAATAACTTTGCCTTTAGGAGCCAAACCTAAGGGCGGTAGCGTACCAAAATGATGGTTTTGGTACGAAAGTTACACAACGTTACGGCTTCGGACAAAGGTTAGTTTCATGACGGCCCAAACAAAACAGCACCTTAATTCCAATAAATACAAGGTGAGTGTTAAGGTAGCTCGCTGGCTACCATTGACTGTTTTTATGCCTCTTGCGGTGAACGCTTCACCGTGGGTCGAAACTAACGATCCCTTTCTTAGAGCCTCTCTACACAAACTATCTGACAATTTATTGTTGCAAGCGCCGCTCAGTAGCTACCCATTGCGCTGGAACGTGATCGGGGACGATATTAAACGCGCCCATACGCCAGACAACACACGCTATGCCGTGCAGTATGTTCGTCACACAATGAACAATGCACAGTTTGCTCGTGGCAACGTGATGGCGAAAGCGATTTATCAATCGAATCCGCAGGCTCATTTGGGTTACGGTTCGATGGGTACTGACCATTGGGGCATTTATACGAGCTACGACCACATGAGCGAAGACTTTTCGTTTCGGCTGAGTATTAACTATGCCGACTCGATGAAGCCGACAAGTTATTTATCGGGCGTCGAGTCTGACTACGATACCGATGTGAACTTCAAAGGCAGTCACTTATCGTTTAATGCGGGTTTTGCACTTATCTCACTGGGCTATCTAGAGCGCTGGTGGGGGCCGACATGGCAACATAACCTACAACAAGGAAACTTTGGCGAGAACTCTCCGTCATTGCAACTGTCTTGGGTAGGCGATCAAATGCCAGTGATCGGGTTTTGGAATTTAGATAGTGCTATCAATTATATCAACCAAGAGTCCAATTACGTATGGTTAAACCGCTTTACCGCGAAACCTATGGCGCAATTAGAGTTTGGTCTTAACTATCAACTTTCAGATAAAGACAATCAAGATGAGAAATTGGCCAGTTATGGTATCGATGCTCGCTTATCTTTACCGAAAGTCGCTCAATTATCACATGCGGTTTATGCCAATTGGCAACAGACCCAATTTGGCCATGATTCTCAAGCGACAAGCTATGGTTGGGAAGGTCAGTTCCAAGCTTTTGATGCGGAAATGACGCTCGTCTTGGAAGGTCAGCATGTCGATGAGCAGCAGCGTGATCGTTGGACAGGTGCACAGCAGCAGGTGCTGAATGAATACTCTTCGTTGCTTTGGGGAGATAGCGCCTCTGTCGCACTATATGCGCTACTCAATAATGACCATCGAATAACGGCGGTTTATCGAAACTCTGAGTCTGATAGCACGCAAGAAAAAGCCACCCAAATTGATTATCACATCCCATTCCAGCAAGGCATGTTCAGCTTTGGATTGGGATACATCGATTATACCTCTTTAACCAAAACCATTGATGAGCCTAACTTCCTCTTTGGTTACGAATACCGTTACTAACTATCTGCGTTAGCAAGGAACTTAAACGTCACATGAAGTTGTTTAATAAAGTTACTTTGGCGACTAGCTTAATCGTCAGTCAATTGGCCTGGGCACAACCGACCCCAGCGCAAATTGAGCAATTTAAAAAACTGCCAAAAGCGCAACAAGAGCAGTTAGCTCGTCAATATGGCGTTGACTTAAATGCCTTGAACGCAGGAAGTGCATCATCTCAGCCACAGCAGCCTGTTGCGGCACCAGAAAAAACAATGCCGACACCGACACCGGAGGCGCCCGCTAAGGAGATTAAACAGTCTACTGAGCTAACGGCGTTTGGTTATGATGTGCTGAAAGGCATACCTGATACATTTACGACTTTCGATAGCATTCCTGTTCCGAACGATTACATCATCGGCCCAGGTGATGAAATTCGCATTCAAATGTTCGGTAAAGAGGACGGAGAAGAGTTAGCAACGGTTGATCGTAATGGTCAAATTTCATTGCCACGCATTGGTCCTGTTAGTGTTGCTGGCAAATCTTTTAGTCAGGTCAACGCAGAGTTAACCGCACTGATCCAAGAGCGAATTATCGGTGGTAACGTGCTTGTCTCTATGGGCAATATGCGCATGATGCAAGTCTTTATTACTGGTGAAGCCACTCAACCAGGCGCTTACAATGTCAGCGGTGTTACGACTCTCACTCAAGCTTTGATTGCCGCTGGTGGTGTGAAAGAAACGGGCTCATTGCGTGAAGTGCAACTGAAGCGTGAAGGCAAAGTGGTTGCGATACTCGACCTATACGATCTATTGCTCAATGGTGACTCAAGCCAAGATGTGCGTTTAGAAAAAGGCGATACGCTGTTTATACCGGCTAAAAAATCAACGGTGACCATTTCAGGTGAAGTGCTAAGAGCCGCACATTTTGAGTTGGTTGAGCCGACGCCTTTATCTGAGGTGATTGATTATGCGGGCGGGACAAAAGCCGCGGCGTATTTGGGCACAGTCAGCGTACGTCGTCAGACTCAATCGGGTATTGTCGTTGATACGGTTGATCTTAATAAATCATCGGGTCGCAATTTCAAGATCCAAGACGGTGATGAAATCTTTATCTCGAAAGCCAACCAATACTTCGTTAATGCGGTGGGTGTTCGCGGTCAAGCGACCCGTCAAGGTGTCCATGAGTTTAAAGTCGGCATGCGTGTGTCTGATATCTTTAAATCGATTGATAAAGACCTTCGCGCAGGCGCTGAGCTTGACTACGCTCTGATTGTGCGAGAAAAGTCGCTGCGTGGTGAAGTGGAAGTTCTGCAATTTAGCTTGAGAAAGGCCATCACTAAACCTAACTCAAAAGATGATGTGGTGCTAAATAATCGTGACCACATCTTTATCCTAAGTAATAACGTAGATTCAGAGTTTTGGTATGGCCGAGGCTCGCAAAGTGAAGCCACGCTTGAAATGGAGCGTTTGACTCAAGCTCAAGAGCAACGCGCAGAAGCGCAGCGCAATGCTCGTCAAGGTGGTCAAGAGCAAACGACCGTCGACGCGCAAACTGGCGCTGTGACAGAAAACTCTCCAACGCAAAACGAAGAAGGCCAAGCGAAGGTGTCAGAAATCGCTGACTCAAACCAGCTTTCTCACCGAGCTAAAGAGCTCGAGCCTATCATTGAGCGCTTAAAAGAGCAGTCGCATCAAGGGGCGCCGGTGCAGTTAGTTGAGATCACCGGTGACGTAAAATACCCAGGTATTTACCCGCTGACGAAAGGCATGGAAACGGCTGACTTGATTGTTGCTGCTGGCGGCTTACTAGAGTCTGCGTTTGTATCTCAAGCTGAACTGACTCGCTTTAATAGCGGTAACTATGAAGATGAGACAACGGCATTAAGCCATCAGCGTATTGATTTGAGTGCATTATTGGCAGGTAACCCAGATGCCTCACCTCGCCTACACTCGAAAGACCGTTTGATTATCTTCAAAAAGCCAACCTGGCAGTCAGAAATGGTGGTTGAGCTGCAAGGTGAAGTGATGTTCCCTGGTAGCTATGCAGTCAATCGCGGCGACACTATTCGCGACTTGGTTGAACGCGCGGGTGGTCTTACCGAATTTGCTTACCCAGATGGCGCTGTATATGCACGTGAGCGTTTGAAGCTTCGTGAGCAGCAACAGATGCAGTTCCTTCGTGGGCAGCTAGAGCAACAAATTGCGGGTTTGACTCTACGTAAAAACTCGTCATCGGCAAGTTTCTCATCGAGCCCAACAGAAGCGATGCAGTTGGTACAAAACCTCACCTCGACACCAGCACTTGGTCGTATGGTCATTGATATGCCCGCGATTCTAAACGGTGACGATGAAGCGGATGTGGTTTTAGCCAATAAAGATAAGCTGTTTATTCCTGAGTATGAGAAAACGGTTTCTATTATTGGTGAAGTTCAGTTCACTTCGACACATACGTTTGATAACTCGAAAACTGTCGACGACTACCTAAACCTTGCAGGCGGCACGAATAAACAAGCTGACACCGACCGTGTTTACGTTGTCCGCGCTGACGGCTCAGTCATGATCCCGAATAACTCATACTGGTTTAGCCGTAGCAGCGAGTCATTACAGCCAGGCGATACGATCATCGTGCCTGTGGACGTGGATTACTTAGATGGTCTAAGCACGATTACTTCGGCAACGCAGATCCTTTACCAGTTGGGTGTTGCTTGGAGTGCCATCAAGGACTAATGGTTGAAGCCAAGGTTGGAGGAAAAAGGCTTGAGGAGTTACGCTTTTCAACCTTCAACCTTCAACCTTCAACCTTCAACTTTCAACCTAGATGACTTTTTGATTTAACTCGCAGTCTCAAACAGAGCTTTTGTGTTCTCTTACTCATACTGTAACTCTGCTCACTTTAAACTCAGTGGGCAATAGAATGAGATTCGAGAAACTCGATATTTGGAAGCGTTCAAGCAAGTTAAGTTGTGATATCTATCTTGTGACAAAATCCTTAAAAGATTATGGATTCAAAGATCAGATAACGAGAGCTGGTTTGTCTATACCGTCAAATATTGCAGAGGGAGAAGAACGTGATAGCCTCAAAGAGAAAGTTCGATTTTTGAACATAGCTCAAGGCTCAACAGCAGAGCTTATCACCCAGCTAATGATTGGTATAAGGATCGGCTACATAGACAACACTATAGGTAGCACTCTCATCAGAGAAGCAAAACAACTTTATGCGATGATAAAGTCATTAATCAAAGCCAAACAAACCCAAATGAACTGACAACGTAGTAGGAAGCTGAAGTTATAGATCCTCCAGCCTTCTACCTTCAACCAAGAAAATTATGTCAAAACCACAAAATACAACAAATCAAGAGGGGAGCTACCCATTCCCCCCTAGCTACTACCCACAACCTCAAAGTAACGATGATGAGATTGACTTAAGAGAGCTTTTTTTCGCCCTATGGCGTGGAAAGTGGATCATCATTCTTACTACATTTGTATTTGCTGTGGGTGGGGTATTATTTGCTCTTTCTCAACCGAATACCTATAAGTCTCAAGTATTACTGACACCAACTCAGAGTAGTGGTAGTGGTGGCTTGTCCGGCTCGCTTGGCAGCCTTGCTGCGTTTGCCGGGGTGAGTATTGGTGGTGGTGATAAAGCCGATCCTAAAGTTGAAGCGTTAGCTGTCCTTCAGTCGCGTAAGTTCATTGAAACCTTTATCCAAAAACACGACTTGTTGGTGCCACTGATGGCTATCGAGTCTTGGAATGAAGAAGCGAACCGCGTTACTTACGATGCAGACCTTTATGACTCGCAACTGAAGGAGTGGGTGTTTGATGAGGGCGAAGGTGAGTCATTAGAGCCCACCCTTTGGGAAGCTCATAAAGAGTTTAAAAACATCTTCAGTGTGTCAGAAGACAAAGAAAATGGCATGGTGACCATTTCAATCATCAGCAAATCACCATTTATTGCCCAAGAGTGGGTAACCTTGATGGTTGAAGACATCAATGATTGGATGAAAGAAAAAGCGCTGTCTGAAGCGGGCTCTAAGATTGAATACCTGCAAGGGCAAATCAATCGCACGCAAGTGGTTGAGCTGCAAAACATGTTCTACTCACTGGTTGAAGAACAATACAAAACGCAGATGCTCGCGGAAGTGGAAGACGAGTTTGTGTTTAAAACCATCGACCCAGCAGTGGCGCCTGAAGAGAAAGACGGGCCAAAGCGCGCGCTGATTTGTGTGCTGGCAACGCTACTCGGCGGTATGCTCGGTGTGGCCATTGTGTTGGTGCGCTTTGCGTTTCGTAAAGAAGAAGAGCCAGAAGAGCGCGCTCAATAGGGTGGCTATTGGGGCTACTTTGCTCGATTAAGCGAAAACAGAGAGTTAATGAGGGCTGGCGTAAGTTGGTCTGTCTCAAAATCAAAGAAAGTGTCTCAGTGAGTATCAATATTACTGAGGTAAAAAATAGATATAATGCAATTTACTTAGGTTTAATATATGAAATTGACGTTGAAAGATGCCAAAGTTGGCATCATTGGTTTAGGTTATGTTGGTCTTCCTCTAGCGGTAGAGTTTGGTAAAAAACAACCCACGGTAGGTTTTGATATTAACGAAACTCGCATTGATGAACTGAAAAAAGGAACAGACTCTACTTTAGAGTGTAGTGATAGCGAACTAGCAGAAGCAACACATTTGAGCTATACGGCTTCTCTTGAAGAGTTGAAAGAGTGTAATGTGTATATTGTTACTGTTCCAACCCCAATCGATGAGCACAAGCAGCCAGATTTAACACCGCTGATTAAGGCATCAGAAGCACTAGGCACCATTGTTTCAAATGGTGATGTGATTATTTATGAGTCAACAGTGTACCCTGGCGCGACAGAAGAAGACTGTATCCCTGTAGTAGAGCGTGTTTCCGGCTTGAAATTCAATCAAGACTTCTTTGCAGGTTACTCGCCAGAGCGTATTAACCCAGGTGACAAAGAGCATCGTGTTACTAACATTCTGAAAGTCACAAGTGGTTCGACACCAGAAGTGGCTGAGTACGTAGATCAACTTTACAAAACCATTATTACTGCGGGCACACACAAAGCGTCGTCTATTAAAGTAGCAGAAGCAGCAAAAGTTATCGAAAACACGCAACGTGACGTCAACATTGCGCTTATCAACGAACTGTCTATCATCTTTAACAAACTTGGTATCGATACTTTAGAAGTTCTGGAAGCTGCTGGCACCAAGTGGAACTTCCTACCTTTCCGTCCGGGTTTGGTTGGTGGCCACTGTATCGGTGTAGATCCTTACTACCTAACGCATAAAGCACAGAGTGTGGGTTACCACCCTGAAATGATCTTAGCAGGTCGCCGACTCAACGATGGCATGGGCCAATATGTTGTCTCTCAACTTGTGAAAAAAATGCTTAAGAAGCGTATTCATGTTGAGGGGGCGAATGTACTCGTGATGGGTCTTACCTTTAAAGAGAACTGCCCGGACCTACGCAACACTAAAGTGGTGGACATTGTTTCAGAGCTAAAAGAATACAACATCAATGTAGATATTATGGACCCTTGGTGTTCAAACTCAGAAGCGCAACACGAATACGGCCTAACCTTGTGTGAGAAGGAACAACAGGGTCATTACGATGCGATCATCATGGCGGTATCTCACAACGAGTTTAAAGAGATGGGCGTAGAGAAGATCCGCGCACTTGGTAAGCCAGCCCACGTTCTATACGACTTGAAATACGTTCTAGACAAAGAAAGCGTAGACATGCGTCTATAAGGACCTAGAACTTCAGAGCCGAACTATGAAATTCGAACAGTTAGAAGATTGGAAACGGTCATCATGATTGGCAAGCCTCGTCTATAAACTCATGTGAGAATGCCAAGATTATGGAGTTAAAGACCAAATAACACGCTCGGCTCTGTCTGTACCTTCAAATATAGCTGAAGGCCTTAAAAGAGAAACTGCGAAAAAAGAAACGCGGTTTCTTTATTACGCTAAAGGCTCTTTAGGTGAACTTCTTACACAAACTTATATTGGCATCGATATAGGTTACATAGATAAAAAGCGGTTTAAGAGTGGTTGCAGAATGCAAAAAATTAGCAACCATGATCGCCGCTTTAATTAAAATCCGGAAAGGTTTTGTTAGGGAAGAAAAGGGAGATTATGTTCCCTAGACCCTAGACCCTAGACCCTAGACCCTAGACCCTAGACCCTAGACCCTAGACCCTAGACCCTAGACTTTCCCCTCACGGAAAACACAATGACCAAATACGAACAAATCCACCAAGAGTTACTGGAATCACCAAAAACGTGGTTGGTAACAGGTGTCGCAGGCTTCATCGGCTCAAATCTATTGGAGAAGCTACTAAAGCTTAATCAAACCGTGGTGGGGTTAGACAACTTCGCAACCGGTCACCAACACAACTTAGATGAAGTAAAGAGCCTAGTAAGTGAAGCACAGTGGGAACGTTTTCGCTTTATTGAAGGTGATATCCGTGATCCAAAAGCTTGTAAGCAAGCCGTTCAAGGCGTTGACTATGTCTTGCATCAAGCTGCGTTAGGTTCAGTGCCTCGCTCTATTGCGGACCCATTAACGACAAACGCAGCAAATATTACCGGTTTTCTAAACATGCTTGATGCCGCAAGACAAGAGGAAGTGAAAAGTTTCACTTATGCCGCTTCTAGCTCTACATACGGTGACCATCCTGCGCTGCCAAAAGTTGAAGAAAACATCGGTAACCCATTGTCTCCTTACGCAGTAACCAAGTATGTGAACGAGCTTTATGCAGGTGTATATGCACGCACTTATGGTTTTAAAACCATTGGTCTTCGCTATTTCAATGTGTTTGGGCCAAGGCAAGACCCAAATGGTGCATATGCGGCAGTGATTCCTAAATGGACAGCGTCAATGCTTGGTAATGAGGAAGTGTTTATCAATGGGGACGGAGAAACCAGCCGAGACTTTTGCTTTATCGATAATACAGTTCAAATGAATATTTTGGCCGCGACAGCCGATGATGAAGCAAAAGATGAAGTGTATAATGTCGCTCTTGGCGATAGAACAACTTTGAATGAGCTCTACTTTTCTATTCAGAACGCTCTGAACGATCTCGGTGTTCAACATTGTTCAGTTCCTACTTATCGCGATTTTCGTGCGGGTGACGTAAGGCACTCACAGGCAAATATTACAAAGGCACAGGACAAACTAGGTTACGCTCCCGTATACCGCATTCAGAGTGGAATAAATAAGGCGATGCCTTGGTACAAAAAATTTATAGGTTAATACAATGAAAGTTTTGATTACTGGTGGAGCAGGCTTTATTGGTTCCGCTGTGGTTCGACATCTTATAGCTGATACCAACGATACGGTTATTAACGTTGATTCTTTAACCTATGCTGGCAACTTGGAGTCTCTTGCCGAAGTAGAATCAAATGAGCGATATCATTTCGAAAAAGTCGACATTTGTAACCGATCGGAATTGGACAGAGTTTTTTCACAGTACCAGCCCGATGCCGTAATGCATCTAGCGGCAGAGTCTCATGTAGACCGCTCAATTGATGGCCCTGCAGCGTTCATCGAAACCAATATAGTCGGTACCTATACACTTTTGGAAGCGACTCGTGCTTACTGGAATGACTTGGAACCTTCAGCGAAAGAAGCATTTCGTTTTCATCACATTTCCACGGATGAAGTGTATGGTGATTTGGAAGGTACAGATGACCTGTTCACTGAAACTACATCATACGAACCGTCTAGCCCATATTCTGCTTCAAAAGCTTCAAGCGACCATTTAGTTCGTGCCTGGCTTCGTACCTATGGTCTACCAACGTTGGTGACCAATTGCTCGAACAACTACGGTCCATACCATTTTCCTGAAAAACTAATTCCTTTGATGATTTTAAACTCTATGTCAGGTAAAGCACTGCCAGTATACGGTGACGGAATGCAAATTCGTGATTGGCTGTTTGTCGAAGACCATGCTCGTGCGCTTTACAAAGTAGTGACTGAAGGTGTGGTCGGCGAGACTTATAACATTGGTGGTCATAACGAGAAAGCCAATATTGAAGTTGTAAAAACAATCTGTTCGCTTCTTGAAGAACTGGTGCCGGAAAAACCGGAAGGCGTTGAATCGTATTCAGATTTAATTACTTATGTCACCGACCGTCCTGGACATGATGTACGTTACGCAATCGACGCGTCTAAGATTGAACGTGAATTAGGTTGGAAGCCAGAAGAAACATTCGAATCGGGTATTCGCAAGACGGTGGAATGGTATTTAAACAACAAAACTTGGTGGAGCCGAGTCTTGGATGGTTCTTACGCAGGCGAGCGTTTAGGAGTGAATCACTAATATGAAAGGTATTGTTCTTGCTGGAGGTTCAGGCTCTCGTTTGTACCCTATTACTCGTGGAGTGTCTAAGCAACTTCTTCCTCTCTATGATAAACCAATGGTGTACTACCCGATTTCTACGTTAATGCTAGCGGGTATTCGTGACATTCTGATTATTACGACACCTGAAGACAATGAGAGTTTTAAGCGTTTGCTCGGTGATGGATCTGATTATGGCATCAATCTAAAGTATGCAGTACAACCGAGCCCTGACGGTCTTGCTCAAGCATTCCTTATCGGTGAAGACTTCATTGGCAATGACAACTGTTGCTTGGTGCTTGGTGACAACATTTTTTATGGTCAACACTTTACTGCAGCTCTTAAAAATGCAGCGCAACGCGAGCAGGGTGCGACAGTGTTTGGTTATCAAGTGAAAGACCCTGAGCGTTTTGGTGTTGTAGAATTTGATGACAACATGAGAGCTGTATCGATTGAAGAAAAACCAGCAAAACCAAAATCTAATTATGCGGTCACTGGGCTGTATTTTTTTGACAACCGCGTTGTTGAGATGGCGAAGCAGGTGAGACCGTCTGAGCGTGGTGAATTGGAAATCACGACCCTGAATGAAATGTACCTCAATGATGGTACGTTGAACGTTGAATTACTGGGGCGTGGGTTTGCTTGGTTAGATACAGGCACTCATGAAAGCCTTCATGAAGCTTCTTCCTTTGTACAGACGATTGAAAATGTGCAAGGTTTGAAAGTAGCCTGCCTGGAGGAAATCGCCTTTAATAATGGCTGGTTAACTAAAGATGAATTGGCTACCTTGGCTAAGCCCATGATGAAGAATGAATACGGTCAATATTTGATGCGTCTAGTAAAGGATTCGAAGTGATGCGTGTATTAGTGACTGGCTGTAACGGCCAGGTAGGGCACTGCTTGGTAGAGAGCCTGCAAGATAGGGTCGAATTGTTGGCGGTTGACAGAGATGAACTCGATATCACGAACAAAGATGATGTCTTTTCTGTTGTGAATGAGTTCCAACCCGACTTTGTGATTAATGCGGCAGCGTATACCGCAGTTGACAGAGCCGAAGAGGAAATAGAACTTTCGTATGCCGTTAACCAAAATGGACCTGACTTTCTTGCTCAAGCGACTAAAGCGATTGATAGTACCATTTTGCATATATCGACTGACTATGTGTTTTCGGGTAATAAGCAAGGTGATTATATAGAGACCGACCCAACAGGTCCTTTAGGTGTTTATGGACAAAGTAAGTTGGCTGGTGAGCTAGTTCTTGCTGAATCAAACGATAAACACATAATCTTACGTACGGCTTGGGTATTTGGAGAGCATGGCAATAATTTTGTCAAAACAATGCTTCGTTTAGGGAAAGACCGTGATGCACTGACTATCGTAGGGGACCAATACGGTGGCCCAACTTACGCAGGAGACATCGCTGGCGCTTTAATCTCCATGATGAATCAATTACATATTACAGACAATCCAGAGTACTACGGTGTATATCATTTCTCAGGGGCTCCTCATGTGAACTGGTGTGAGTTCGCTGAAGAAATCTTCAAGCAGGCAGAAAAACACGGGTTACTTGAAGCTCCAAAACTTACCGCGATTGCGACGGAGATGTACCCAACACTAGCAGTACGCCCAGCAAATTCGAAGATGAACTGCTCGAAAATTAAAACAATATTTAAAGTGAATCCAAGTGATTGGGAATCTGCACTTAACAATATTCAACAGTACATGAGTTAATATATGAAAGTTATCGATACCGATATACCTGATGTAAAAATTATTGAGCCTTCTGTGTTTGGTGACGAGCGAGGTTTTTTCATGGAAACCTGGCAACAAAAGAGATTTGAAGAATTGGTGACTGGCAAACCAATACAATTTGTACAGGACAATCACTCTAAGTCTAAGAAAGGCATTCTTAGAGGTTTACACTATCAAACAGAAAATACGCAAGGGAAACTAGTGAGAGTCGTCACTGGTGAAGTATTTGATGTCGCGGTCGATATTAGAAAAGACTCATCGACTTTTGGTCAGTGGGTTGGTGTGTACTTATCAGCCGAAAACAAACGGCAGTTATGGGTTCCTGAAGGTTTTGCCCATGGCTTTTATGTTACGAGTGAAGACGCTGAGTTCGTGTATAAATGTACTGACTACTATAACCCATCAGCGGAAGTATCTATTGCATGGGATGACGGTGACTTAGGTATTGATTGGCCTTTGAGCGGGGGCGACCCTGAATTATCTATCAAAGATATGGAAGGGGCTCCCTTATCTAGTATAGATGCCATCTAATGCATATGTTAAAAAAAATTGGTTTTTATATTGTTGCTAAGTTTGTTCCTCTTTTAGTCATCATGCTTACTACTTATTTTTTTAGTCGTTGGCTAACACCTAGCCAATATGGTCAGTATTCGTTAGTTATATCAATTGCAAGTGGTCTATCGATTATCGCTTTTCAGTGGATTAACGTGACTCTTGGCAGATTGATACCGAAGTCTAGCGCAGATGTAAAAATCAAAATCATCAATAGTGGTTTAATACTCTATTTTATTAGTTCGATACTTGTTCTTTTTTTGTGTTTTATCTTTGGGGAGTTCATCGAAGATAACTTTAAGACCAGTAGTTATTTAATTGCCTTGTTAGCCGTAGCGCTAGGAGGATTTGAATTAAGTCAAAGAATATTTAATTCAGAAGAGAGAGTATTAGCCTTTGGTATTTTTCAGGGCATCAGGGGAGTTGTTTTTTTTAGTTTTGCGTTATGTTTCTATTATACAGAATATATATATCCAGGGGTTGTTTATGCATTAATAGCTTCTTATATATTATTATCGACGCCAAATATTTACAAGTTACTTTTCTTAAGAAAGAAAGATTTTATCCCTAATTCAATAAAAGAAATTGCTGTTTTTGGTTTCCCATTAATATTGACTTATGTTTTGCTATATGTACTTAATTCCTCGAGCAAAATACTTCTAACTGTAATGCTTGACGAGACTTATACCGGATACTTTTCATTAGGTAGCGATACTGTTCAAATGATCATAATTTCGGTAATGGGTGTGGTTCAACTAGCTATTTATCCAATTGTTATCGGTGCTTATAACAAGAATGACGAAGATAGATATAATATTTTTTCGAAATCAAATCAGTGGGTTCTATTAATTTTACTACCAGTTACAGCAGGCTTTATTGGTATTTCCAAAGGTCTGTTTTATTTTCTTCTTCCAGAAGAAGCTTACCTAAGGGTAATTCCAATTGTCCCTTTTTTAATCATTGCTAACCTATTCGTTCAACTTAAATCTCTAATTTTTGATTATGCTTTTCATATATCAAAGAAAAATGGCAAGCAATTCTTACCAGTATTTTGCGGCGCTTTTACTTCAGTTGCTCTAAATGTTATGTTAATTGATGGGTACGGTCTAGAAGGCAGTGCTTTTTCTTATTGCATAGGTTGTTTTGTTTACATGACGATGTCTTACCTGATTGGAAGGAAAATATTCAAGTATCCTTCGATAGATGTTGGGTTTTTATTTAAGGTGACAGTATCTTCTTTGCTAATGCTATTAATTGTTATTCAAATCCCTAATGATTCAATATTTCAGTTTGTAATTTCAATTGTTGTAGGTGCTCTGAGTTATATAGCTTTGATTACAACTATGTTTTACCCTCAGTTGAAAAAATATATAAATAGTAATAATTAAATTATGAATGCTTTGAAGTTAAATGTTATTTTGCTGTTGGCTATTTTTTTTCCTACGTCTTTCTTATCTGATATAATTTCTTGGGTACCTCCTCTACAATCGTTTATTCTGTGTGTAATGCTATTAATTACACTAGTGTATAAAAAAGAAATATATTTTCCAAGCCTACTGTTAGTCACCCCAATTATTATCTTATATATATTATCAACAGTTACTAGTCCTTTTGATGAACTAGCAATGGGTCAATTGCCCATTCTTATTTGTTGGTGTTTTATAGTTTTAATTAGCTTTAGTAGCGTTCAATATGAGTATAATCGCAATATAAAGTATACATACTATTTAATGATCCTTTGGGTAGTATTTTGGGGGGTAGCGCCACTTCATTTGGAGTCAATAAAGCTAATATACATGAATTTTTATTCTAGCAGCTATGATACGCTATTGGAAAGCATGCTAGCTAGAGAAAAGCCTGTTTCTATTTTCGGTAGTCACTCATTAGCGGGATTCTTTTATGCTTACTTCATTTTACTTTCTATATGGATGATTAAAAACAAAGTTAATGCAATACTAAATATTGCTATTATTATAATTTTGACAATGATGATGATTGGTTTATCTTCATATACATCGATAATGATGCTTTTTGTCGTTGCTTTTCTTTCATGTTATTTATTATTTGACGGTAAAGTTTTAATATATAGTCTAGTGTTAATGTTAGTTTTTATTTTGATTTTTTTATTATTCAACTTGGAAATGTCGAATGATCTTTTTGATTACCTTTTAGGTGATCAAGGAAACGGGCTTCAGTCAAGGTATATCGGCGGTTCTCTTAAACAAAACTTTGAGTTTATCTCAGATAATCCTTTGCTGGGTGTTGGTTTTACTTATTCTAATAGCTTATCTTTTACAGATTCTTTTTTCATCATTGCATTAACAAAAATCGGTATTTTAGGCTCTATTTTGATGGCATTAGGATGCCTGTTTGGATTTCGTTGGAGAGTGGATGAGAAACTCGACAGAGCGATATTGTCAGCGACTATTTTATTTGCAGTAGCATATCCCATTTTCTTATATTCTAAATACCTGTTGATTTTTGTTTTGCTAGGGAATGTCGTAAGAAATACTTTATATTTGAAACGAGGTTAATAACTTGAAAGTTGTCGCATTAACATCTGGAACTAACGTCCCAAGTGCACGATTTAGAATTACGCAACACTTAAGCTCCCTTATGGGAAAAGGAATTGACGTACTAGAGATTCCTGCCAAGCACAACTCTACTCCCCCTAAAGAAAAGAGGCTTATCTGGTTTATATTAGCTTTAGTTGATAACATAATTAGAACCATTAAAAGTCGACAGTATGATCTGGTTATTGTACAAAAGCCAATGATCTCTACACTTTATTCTTCTGAATCGTTAATTAGAGGGAAATACATTTTCGATGTTGATGATGCTGTTCATTTAAATAGTAGACTTTCAAGTGTTGACTATATAGCTAAAAATTCCTTAGCTATTATTTGTGGTAATGATTACTTGAGAGGCTACTATTTAAAATTCAATAAGCCAGTATATGTTGTCCCAACTGCAGTCGATCATAATTACTATACTCCCAAGTGCAGTAGTGATGATAACAACGATTTTGTCATTGGATGGTCAGGTACATCGGGTGGCTTTAAATTTCTTTACGAAATTGAGTCATCGCTAAAAATAATTATTGACAAGTACCCGCATGTTAAAATAAAGATAGTTTCAAATGAAGAACCATGCTTCTCAAAGATAGAAAAGAGCAAGGTTATTTTTGAAAAATGGTCAAAGGATTTAGAAGTAACGCAACTACACTCGTTCGATGTAGGTATAATGCCATTAGCTAATGATAACTGGTCTTTAGGCAAGTGTAGTTACAAAATGCTTACGTACATGTCAGTAGGTATCCCCGTCGTGGTGTCAAATTTTGGTATGAATAAGGAAATCCTAGAGATGGGCACCATTGGTTTTGGTGCTAACACTGAAAATGAATGGGTAGATAGTTTAGACAGTGTAATCAATATGTCTGTCATTCAAAGGCGTTCTTTGGGCAGTAATGGTAGGATTGTGGTAATGGAAAATTTTTCTCAAGAAATTATCTCAAATAAACTGGTTGAAATATATAGGCACCACTGTGAAAAATAAGAAGGTTATTCATATTATAACAGGTCTGGGTCGTGGTGGTGCTGAAGCTATGCTTTACAAGGTAACTTCTTCTCAGAGTGATTTGTGCCATATAGTCATATCTCTTACTAATAATAAATATTATGAAGATAGGCTAACCAAATCAGGAGTAAAAGTATTATATTTTACAAAAGACTTTCTGACCATTGTTAAATTCATATCAAAGTCATACTACGATAATAAAATTACAATTATGGCATGGATGTATCACGCCATGATCTTCAGCTTTTTATTTTCAAATAAATGTAAAGTTATCTGGAACGTCAGACACTCTTTAGACAACTTAGGTAAGGATAGGTTTAGAACAAGAGTTTTAATTCGCTTTTTAGCCCGGTTAAGTTCCAATGTAGATGTAGTTACCTTTAATAGTTTTAAAAGCAAGAATTCTCACATTGATATAGGCTATTCCGAAATAAATTCTATAGTTATTCCAAATGGTTTCGATACGGACTTTTTTAAATTCGATAACTGTATAGATAGCGAAATCTCAGACATGTTTGATAAGTTACCTCCTAATTCTTATAAGTTAATTAATGTAGGTAGGTATCATCCTGTTAAAGGGCATGATCTTCTTTTTGATACGTTATGTGAGCTTGTAAGAAAAGGAATCGATGCATATTTATTCTGTTTTGGGGATAATGTGAATGATACTAATTCAAGAATTAACCTTCCTGATAACATAAAGCACAGGGTTTTCTTGTTAGGGCCTAGAGATAATTTAAGTGGCATATATCCTGCGTTTGATATTTATGTAAGTAGTTCTTATTCCGAGGGGTTTCCAAATGTGATTGGCGAGGCAATGTTATCTGGATTAAAGGTTGCAGCTACTGATGTCGGGGATAGCAAGCTTATAATTGATAAGTATGGAGAAGTATGTCAAGTAGATAGTAAAGAACTCGCATCTTGTATTGAAAGTTGTTTAAACCTTAACTTTGAAGCACAGTCGATTTCAAATTATATATCTGATTGTTATTCCATATCCGCCATATCCAAGAAGTTTGAAGAGATTTATTGATGAAAATCAAGAAAAACATGATTTTAGTTGTTGGAACGTTGCCATCTTCTTTAATTAATTTTCGAGCGCATCTTTTAGAAGAAATTAAACGTAAAGGTTGCTCCATTATTGCTATGGCATCCAAGGCAGATGCCGAAGAAGTTAGGCAAATAGAGAACGTAGTTGATTTTTATGTTGACTACGATGTAGAAAGGAGTGGTTTGAACCCGTTAAGTGATTTGAAGACGTTGCTTTCGTTTATTTTTCAGTTTAGGTCTTTTAAACCAGATATTGTTTTAGCCTATACGATTAAACCAATAGTATGGGGGGGTATTGCTACAAGGTTTGCTCGCATTACATCTTTTTATGCGTTGATTACTGGGCTTGGCTATGCTTTTCAAAAGGGAGGGTTCGCAAAAAATACCCTCAACCGTCTTGTAAAGTTATTATATTACATAGCTTTGAAGGAATCAAAGGGTGTTATTTTTCAGAACAGAGACAATATGCGAGTCTTTATAAATGAAGGAATCGTACCTCAAGAGAAGTGCTTTCTTGTCAATGGCTCTGGCGTTGATCTTAGTCATTACCAAGTATCGCCTTTAGAACCAAAGCCTCACTTTTTACTTATTGCTCGCTTACTTGGGGATAAAGGTATTCGGGAATATGCAAAAGCGGCAGAGATAGTAAAACAACAATATCCTAAAGCGGTCTTTGAACTTGTTGGCCCAGAAGACCCTTCTCCTGATGGCATCAAGCTAGAAGAAGTCAATGAATGGGTATCTTCTGGTGCTATTGAGTACAGCGGCGCAACAACAGATGTTCGTCCTTTTATTGAAAACTGTTCGATCTATGTGTTGCCTTCTTACCATGAAGGGATGCCTCGTACTGTATTAGAGGCTATGGCGACGGGGCGCCCAATTCTAACAACTGACGTTCCTGGGTGTCGTGAAACCGTTGTCAATGGAGAAAACGGTTGGTTAGTTGAGAAGGCGAATGTAGAGCAACTCGCGGAACGTATGATTTGGTTTATCGAAAACCAAGAGCAATGGTCAGTGATGGGAAATAAAAGTCACTCCATGGCAAATGAAAAATTCGACGTCCATAAGGTGAATGCTGATATCCTAAAAATTATGGAGCTTTCTGATGAAAAGACTGTTTGATTTTCTCGCGTCTCTTTTCGCGCTTATTCTGTTATCTCCTATCATTGCATTAGTTGCTTGGAAGATTCGTAAAAACCTTGGTTCTCCGGTTCTGTTCCGTCAAACTCGTCCGGGCTTGAATGGAAAGCCTTTTGAAATGGTGAAGTTTCGTACCATGAAGGATGCGGTGGATCAACAAGGGAATCCGCTACCGGACTCTGAGCGCATGACGCCGTTTGGCGATAAGTTAAGAAACAGCAGCTTAGATGAACTTCCAGAACTATGGAATGTGTTAAAAGGGGAAATGAGCTTAGTTGGGCCTCGTCCGTTGCTCATGCAGTACCTACCGCTTTACAGCAAAGAACAATCAAGGCGCCATGATGTTCGTCCTGGTGTAACGGGCTGGGCCCAAATAAATGGCCGAAACGCGATCAGCTGGGAAGAAAAGTTTGCCTTAGATGTTTGGTACGTAGATAATAAAACATTGTGGCTAGATATTAAGGTTCTTTTCATGACGGTAAAAAAGGTCTTCGTGAAAGAAGGCATATCTGCAGACGGCCACGTTACTATAGAGCCATTTACGGGCTCAGAAAAGCAAGGTAGTCGCCAATCATGAAAAGCTGCGCCATTTTAGGAGCCAGTGGACATGGCAAGGTAGTCGCAGAAATTGCAGAGCTAAACGGCTATCAACATATCACGTTTTTTGATGATCGTTGGCCTAGTTTAACCTCTGTTGAGCATTGGGATATCTCTGGTGATACTGCAGCACTTTTGGCAACGGCAAGCAAATATCATGTGGTCGTGGTTGCCATAGGCCATAACGCGACGCGCTGTGCGAAACAACGTGAGTTGAGTGCTGCAGGAGCGAACTTCAATGTGTTAACCCATCCAAATGCGGTAGTCAGTGAATACGCCAACATCAAAGCAGGAACAGTGGTGATGGCAAATGCAGTTGTGAATCCATTTAGTCATATAGGAGAGAGTTGTATCATTAATACTAGCTCTGTCGTGGAACATGATTGTAGGCTTGCTGAGGGGGTTCACATTAGTCCTAATGCAAGCTTGGCTGGCGGTGTAGAAGTTGGCGAAAATTCTTGGATAGGGATCGGTAGTCAAGTGAAACAACTTATCGTCGTCGGTCGTGATGCTATTGTTGGCGCTGGTTCGACGCTAATTAACGACATTCCAGATTTTCAAACCGTAGTGGGCTCTCCTGCTCATACGCTTATCAAATCAGAAAAATAACACTTATTAGGTGACATCGTGCTTAATACACCATTTTCTCCATGGCCTTCTTTTACTCAAGAAGAGGCTGATGCAGTGAGCCGTGTGCTACTGTCAAACAAAGTAAACTACTGGACTGGTGACGAGTGTCGTGAGTTCGAAAAAGAGTTCGCGGCATGGGCTGGTTGTGAATACGCGATTGCTCTTGGTAACGGCACGCTTGCACTCGACGTGGCATTGAAAGCCTTGGGCGTTAGCGAGGGCGATGAAGTGATCACTACGCCAAGAACGTTCCTTGCTTCCGCTTCGTCAATTGTAACCTCCGGTGCTGTACCCGTTTTTGCGGATGTTGACCTAAACAGCCAAGCGATTACGGCGGAATCTATACAAGCGGTACTTACGCCAAAAACAAAAGCGGTGATTGTGGTGCACCTTGCTGGTATGCCAGCAGAGATGGATGCCATTATGGCGCTGTCACAGCAGCACGGCTTTTACGTCATCGAAGACTGTGCTCAAGCACATGGTGCGAAATACAAAGGCCGCAGCGTAGGAACTATTGGTCACATTGGTGCATGGTCTTTCTGCCAAGATAAGATTATGACAACCGGCGGTGAAGGCGGCATGGTGACAAGCAATGATAAGGCATTGTGGTCAACCATGTGGTCGTACAAAGATCACGGTAAAAGCTTTGATGCGATTTACAATCGCGAGCATCCACCGGGCTTTCGTTGGTTGCACGAGTCCTTTGGTACTAACTGGCGCATGACAGAGTTGCAAGCGGTGATTGGTCGTATTCAACTGAGTCGGATGCTTGAGTGGACTGAGAAACGTCAAGTGAATGCTGCACAAATTGATGAAGCGGTTGCTGGCCTTCCTGTAGTTCGCCGAGTTGAAGTGCCACAATACAGTGAGCATGCTGAGTACAAACACTATCTATTTGTAGAGCCAGAAAATCTTGCTGATGGTTGGTCAAGAGATCGCATTGTCGAAGCCATTGTTGAACGTGGTGTCCCCGCATTTCAAGGGAGTTGCTCTGAAGTTTATCTAGAAAAAGCTTTTGATAACACGCCGTGGCGTCCAGAAAAACGCCTAACTAATGCAGTCACGTTAGGGGAAACAAGCTTAATGTTTTTGGTTCACCCAACGTTGACTAATAAAGAATTAGAAAAAACCTGTAAGGTGGTGCGTGAGGTGTTGTTAGAAGCACAGCGTAAATAGTGCCCAGCCTTAGAGTCAGTGACTCTAAGGTTATCTTTTCTTTCTTCGATTCAAATCTTTACCTCCTTTTGTGTCTCAGCCAGAGACACAAATGGCCCGCCATCTAGGGCACTTTGTCACCGCAGGCGCTTCCCAATAGTGTGGCTTACCTTATTGGGAATTATCATCAAATGTGAGAGACTCATTTGAGTCAAAATTAAAATAACGAATATTATGCAACGTCTTCAGTTTCTATGGCAATTACCTCGCAGCAACAAGCGCATCATTAGTGTGCTGATTGACTGCGGGCTCATTTTTTTCGCGTTCCATCTCGCATTGATAGTGCGGCTCGGTGACTTCAGTTACTGGCATGAGCCGAGTGTTTGGGGCATTTTGATTGCGGTGACGGTCGCGACTGTCACGGTGTTTGCTCGTCTCGGGCTTTACCGCGCGGTCTTACGCTATATGACTTTCCAAGCGCTGTTTGTGGTCACCGCGGGCGCTGTGTTGTCTGCACTTCTGATGGGAGCACTGAGCTTTTATATGAGCGATCCGTTGCCTCGCACGGTGCCGATCATTTACGGCGCCTTTTTAGCGCTGTTTTGCGGCAGTCCTCGCGTGATTGTACGTTCACTGGTTGCACAGTCGCGCAGCAAAACGTGCAAAGAAGTGGTGATTTATGGGGCGGGCTCAGGCGGTCGTCAGTTAGCCTTCGCGCTTCGAGCCACCGGTGACTATCGTGTGCGCGCCTTTATCGATGGCGATGAGACATTGACGAACACGGTGATCTTGGGCTTGCCGGTGATCAGCGTTGAGGATGCGATGCCGATCATCAACAAATACGATATTGACCAAGTGCTACTGGCAGTGCCAAGCGCTTCTCGTGCGCGTCGTAAAGTCATTCTTGATAAGCTGGCTAAGCTGCCAGTGGAAGTACAAACCGTGCCTGATATGACGGACATTGTGTCGGGTAAGGCCAAAATTGATGAGCTAAAAGATGTCCCAATTGAGGACTTGCTTGGTCGCGATCCCGTCGCTCCTCAGCAAGTGCTTCTTGAGGCGAACATCACAGGCAAAGTGGTCATGGTGACGGGCGCCGGTGGCTCTATCGGCTCTGAACTGTGCCGTCAGATCATCATGCAAAATCCCACCATGTTGGTCTTGTTTGAGTTGTCAGAATTTGGTTTGTATCAAATCGACCGTGAGCTAAATGCGCTTAAGCAAGAAAAAGGCCTTGTGTGTGACATTGTTCCACTCATGGGCTCTATACAGCGAGAGCACCGCTTAAAAACGGCCATGGAAACGTTTGGCGTGCAGACGGTGTATCACGCTGCGGCTTACAAGCATGTGCCGTTGGTGGAATACAACGTGGTGGAGGGGGTGCGTAACAACGTCTTTGGTACCTTCTATACCGCTAAAGCCGCGATTGAGGCGGGCGTGGAGTCATTTGTGTTGATCTCCACCGATAAAGCGGTGCGTCCAACCAATGTGATGGGGACGACCAAACGTATGGCTGAGCTTGGCCTTCAGGCGTTAGCTGAGCAAGAAAACCAAAAGACCAACGGCACGCGTTTTTGCATGGTTCGTTTTGGCAATGTGCTGGGCTCGTCAGGCTCGGTGATCCCGCTATTTAAAGGGCAAATTGCCGCAGGTGGACCGTTGACGGTCACTCATCCCGATATCACGCGCTTTTTCATGACCATTCCCGAGGCAGCGCAATTGGTGATCCAAGCCGGCGCCATGGGGAAAGGCGGTGATGTGTTTGTGCTGGATATGGGCGAGTCTGTCAAAATTGTCGATTTAGCGAAAAACCTGATTCAACTCTCGGGTTTGGAGGTGAAATCAGAACAGAACCCTCATGGTGATATTGAGATCCAGTTTGCGGGTCTGCGCCCCGGCGAGAAGCTCTATGAAGAGTTGCTGATTGGTGACAATGTCAAACGCACCGCGCATGAGCGGATCATGACCGCCAATGAGGTTTATTTGCCGATCGATGAGTACGATGCCTTGCTTGAGCAAATGGACTTAGCTTGTCATGCAGTGGATCATGAGCAAATAAGACAATTGTTATTGGATGCACCAACGGGATTTGCACCAACAGATGGCATTGGTGATTTGGTTTGGAATCATAAACAATCCTCTGACGCAGTAAGCAATGAATGTGTAGTCAATATATAAAGATCGGGGGTGTTGCAGTAATGCTTGCCTTTTCTATACACAACTGGAATCGCATCTGGGCGAGACTATTGGGAAATTGATTCATAAGGCCTTCTTATTTGGTTAATAAAAGGTTAATCGTGAAAGGGGTATAAAAGTCATTACTAAATTTATATAGTGTGGCTTTTATGAATATTACCGTTGTTGGTGCTGGGTACGTTGGCATATCTAATGCGCTTTTATTTGCTCAAAACAGAAATGTGACGATCTTGGATATCGATCGGCATAAAATAGAGTTGATCAATGATAAAATATCTCCGATTAAGGATGGTTTAGTCGAGGATTTTTTGAGGAACAAACCGTTATCTTTAATTGGAACGGGTAATGTGTATGAAGCATATAGCTGTGCTGACTATGTAGTGATTGCAACTCCCACCGATTATGACCCGCAAACAAATTTTTTTAACACAAAATCTGTAGAGGTTGTGATAAATGAGGTGAGGGAGGTTAATCCAAATGCAGTTATTGTCATTAAATCAACAGTGCCAGTGGGGTATACCAAGCGTATTTCAGAAGAGTTGGGTTGTGATAATATTATCTTTTCTCCCGAGTTTTTAAGAGAAGGGAGAGCTCTTTACGACAATTTAAACCCTTCACGCATTATTGTCGGTGAGCAATCAGAGCGAGCAAAAGTGTTTGCAGACTTATTATTGGAAGGTGCCATTGACAAAGAGGTACCAGTGCTGTTCACAGACTCAACAGAGGCTGAAGCGGTAAAGCTTTTCTCAAATACTTACCTTGCACTTCGTGTGGCGTATTTTAATGAGCTTGATACTTATGCAGAGACGCATAGCTTGAACTCACGGCAAATCATCGAAGGTGTGGGCTTAGATCCTCGTATTGGCAGTCATTATAATAACCCATCGTTTGGCTATGGTGGTTACTGTTTGCCGAAAGATACCAAGCAACTTCGCGCAAACTATGAAGCTGTGCCTAACGAGATTATTGGTGCTATTGTAGAAGCCAACCGCACGCGTAAAGACTTTATAGCGAAGTCTATTTTGAGAATAAATCCCAAACGTGTTGGCATCTATCGTTTAATCATGAAATCAGGCTCTGACAACTTCAGAGCTTCGAGCATCCAAGGTGTAATGAAGCGTATTAAAGCGAAAGGTATCGAAGTTGTGGTTTATGAGCCGGTACTAAAAGAAGAAGAGTTCTTCCATTCGCAAGTTATTCGTGATCTAGAAGAATTTAAATCAACTTGTGATGTGATTGTGTCGAACCGCATGGTTGATGAGATTCGTGATGTCGCAGAGAAAGTTTATACAAGAGACTTATTTGGTAGTGACTAAGGTGTCAACTATATAGGTTTTAGTATATAGGCAGTTTGAATTTCAAACTGCCTTATTATTATGTAATTGAATATACGAAAATAGCTAGGTAAAAATGAGTTTTAGTGCAGTTGTCTTAGCAGCAGGAAAAAGGACTCGAATGTATTCGAGCTTACCTAAAGTGCTGCACGTTTTGGCTGATAAACCAATGGTAAAACATGTTATTGATACTTGCGTGAGTATCAATGCGAGTAGTATTCACTTGGTTTATGGTCATGGCGGTGAACAAATGAAATCGACACTGGCATCAGAGCCAGTCAATTGGGTTGAACAGTCACAGCAGCTTGGTACGGGCCATGCTGTCGATCAAGCTTCTCACGAGTTCGCTGATGATGAGCAAATCTTGGTTCTTTATGGTGATGTTCCCTTAATCTCACAAGAGACGCTTCAAAATCTTTTGGAGGCGCAACCTGAGGGAGGAATTGCTTTATTAACGGTGATTCTTGATGACCCGAAAGGTTATGGTCGTATCGTTAGAAAAAATGGACCTGTTGTTGCCATCGTTGAGCAAAAAGATGCGACGCGAGAGCAAGAGCTTGTTCAAGAAGTCAATACTGGCGTCCTTGTTGCTTCGGGTAAAGATTTGAAACGCTGGTTGAGCGGGCTGAGTAATGATAATGCACAAGGTGAGTATTATTTAACAGACATTATCGAGGCGGCACACAATGAAGGGCGAGCGATAGAAGCGGTTCACCCTATGTCAACGATTGAAGTGGAAGGTGTGAATAACCGTGCCCAACTCGCCAAACTTGAACGCGCTTTTCAACAGAGCCAAGCACAAAGGCTTTTAGCACAAGGCGTGATGATCCGCGATCCTGAGCGCTTTGACTTGAGAGGTTCTCTTGAGTGTGGAATGGACGTTGAAATTGATACCAACGTTATTATCGAAGGGGATGTCACGCTTGGTCAAAACGTCACAGTAGGTACGGGGTGTGTTCTTAAAAACTGTACCATTGCAGACAATACGCTTGTTCGTCCTTATACGGTGATTGAAAACGCGATTGTCGGTCAAGATTGTACGGTAGGACCATTTGCTCGATTAAGACCGGGTACGTCACTTGCTAATGACGCTCATGTCGGTAATTTTGTTGAAGTGAAAAATGCTAGCTTGGGTGAAGGTTCGAAAGCAAATCACTTGAGCTATATCGGTGATGCTGAGGTTGGTCGTCAGTGTAATATTGGCGCAGGCACCATCACATGCAATTACGATGGCGCGAACAAGCACAAGACTGTGATTGAAGACAATGTCTTTGTTGGCTCCGACACACAACTGGTTGCCCCAGTGAGAGTGCGAGCTGGCGCGACGATTGCGGCAGGCACGACATTGACGCGAGATACCGGTGAATCTGAGTTGGTATTAACTCGAGTCAAACCAACAACAAAAGCGAACTGGGTTCGTCCAACGAAAAATAATAAGTAGAAAGATAATGAAACGTAAATATTTCGGAACAGACGGTGTACGTGGAAAAGTCGGCACTTTTCCAATTACCCCTGATTTTGCATTGAAGCTTGGCTGGGCAGCTGGACGTGTGCTATCTCGTATGGGCACAAAGAAAGTCATTATTGGTAAAGATACGCGTATCTCTGGCTATATGCTGGAGTCTGCGCTTGAAGCCGGCTTGTCTGCAGCTGGGGTTAACTCCGTTATGTGTGGTCCAATCCCGACACCAGCTGTCGCGTACCTAACTAAGACCTTCCGTGCAGAAGCCGGTATTGTGATCAGTGCTTCTCATAACCCTTATTATGATAATGGGATCAAGTTCTTTTCCGCTACAGGTGAAAAGCTACCAGACAGCGTAGAGCTTGAGATTGAAGCTGAGCTCGATAAAGAAGTAGTGTGTGTTGAGTCTGACTTATTGGGTAAAGCGACGCGCATGGATGACGCAGCAGGACGTTATATCGAATTCTGTAAAGGAACCTTCGATTCAAAAGCAACGTTAGCTGGAATGAAGGTCGTGGTCGATAGTGCTAATGGGGCGGCTTATCATATTGCGCCTAATGTTTTTAAAGAGCTGGGTGCTGATGTGGTGTCTATTGGTGATAAGCCAAATGGTTTAAACATCAATGCACAGTGCGGTGCAACCGATCTTGCGCTGCTCAAAGAGAGCGTGGTTGCAGAAAAGGCAGATCTCGGTATTGCACTTGATGGTGACAGTGACCGCATTATGCTTGTCGATGGCAACGGTCATGTTGTTGATGGCGATCAGATCCTTTATATCCTTGCAAAACAAGCCTTAGTTGAAGGTCGTCTAAATGGTGGTGTTGTTGGCACACTCATGTCAAACATGGGGCTTGAGCTCGCGCTTCAAGCCCTAGGTATTCCATTTGTGAGAGCAAATGTTGGTGACCGATATGTGATGGAGCAATTGCTAGAGAAAAACTGGTGGCTTGGCGGCGAAAACTCAGGTCATATTATCTGCCGAGATAAAGTAACCACCGGTGATGCTATTGTGGCAGCACTTCAAGTTCTTTCTGTAATCAAAAATACAGGACGTGATCTCGCCTCATTGGTTTCAGATATGGATATGCTGCCTCAGGTGCTTATCAATGTACGTTTTGCTGGTGGAGTAGACCCTCTTGAATCTGAGGAAGTGCTGAAAGCTGTCGACCAAGCTGAAGCGGCGTTTGGTAGTCACACGCAAAGTGCGACAGGCCGTGTTTTACTTCGTAAGTCCGGTACCGAACCTCTTATCAGAGTGATGGTAGAGGCGATTGATAGTGAAGCGGCAAATCATTGGGCCAATGTCATTGCTGATGCAGTGAAGTGCACAAGTGCAGAGCCGGCGTAAGCGGTAAAAAATGAAAAGGGCGAGATGAATTCTCATCACGCCCTTTTTACTTATTAGAGCCAAGGAAATGGCAGTTGAAAGAATCGGTAACCTAGCACATGAAAGCAAATAGGGACTTTGGTCTCAATGTAGCAATAGCTCTGCTTTTGGTGTCGGTGTTCGATTTGCACCATATTGTGCCGATATTCGATGAGGCTGCGTGGCTCGGCATAATATTCATTGAGCGCAAAACACAGCGCTTTGCAAAATCGCAGATGGCGCTCCCAGAGCTTCATGGAGTCCATGTTGTCTTTGGTTTGCTGCAAGCAGTAGTAGTACTTAGCTAATGTAAGTGCGGGATATTTAAGGTGTAGTGTAATATCGTCACACATCAGTGGCTCACTATCGACCAGCATCTGTTTATAACGCTTAAGGGCGCGATAACGTTCTGGGCATTGCTGGTAGTTATAAACAAACTGCCGAGCTAACTTTTCGAGCGTCTTTTGCGTGGCCAAATCATTGGGTACGCCTTCATACTCTTCGCTGTGGATCAGATGATGAATCATCGTCGATTGCGCCCCGAGTGCAAATGCGGCCAGTTGCTTGTCATCGCTTAAGCTGCGTTTAAAGTGCTCAGGCTCATCAAAGGTCAGAACTTTCATTACAGCGCTCCTTTCATCATCGAATCAAAAGCCACCCCATCTTGGCGTGAGGCATTGGCCACATAGGGTGCATACACCTCAAACAAGAGTTTTGTATCACTGTGACCCAGCATGTGTGAGATATAAAGCGGGTTCTCATGCGCGGCGATGTGCAGTACGGCGGCAGTATGGCGCGTCTCATAGGCGCGGCGTTTTTTTAGTCCCGCTTTTTTCAGTGTTGGATGCCAGAGCTTTTCACTGACAAAATGCGTATCGAGTCCTAAGCCATTGGGGCCGACAAAGACAAAGCCGTCACTGGTGTTGGCACGCTGTTTTTGGCGCTCAAAAGCAGCGTAGAGCGTGTCACACATTTGCAGCTCTCGGCGGCTTTTCGGCGTTTTGACATCGCAAACCTCCCCATTAACTAGGTTCTGGCGAATACGAATTTGGCGGTGCTCAAAGTGAATATGCTCCCATTGCAAACCATGAATTTCACAGCTGCGCATACCGGTCCAAAAACGAATCAGAAAGTAGTCTCGCCACTCTTTATCCACCGCATCTAAAAACCGCTGCACTTCTTCGGCGGTAAGCGGATGAGATTCGGCTTTTTCTTCACGCAGGGATTTGTAGCGGCGAAACGGATATTCAAACTTGTACTCTTCTGCGCCGAGCGAAATCATCGCAATTAGCGGCCAAAGAATGTTATTGATGCGCTTGTTGGTCAGCTTACGTGACCCATCCGGCTTTTTCAGCGACATCAAATCTTGGCGGAAAAAATCGATGCTCGCGAGGGTAATGTCACAAATCAGCGTATTGCGAAACTCGGGCAGCAAATAGCTTTCGATGTTATTCCACAATACGCCTTGATAGCTCGGTTTCCACTTGGCTTTGTTACGCTCAAACCACTCTTGGGCGTAGGTGTCAAAAAACGGAAAGTGATGGTCAGGGTGTTTTTCACGCTCAAGCGCTTCAAATAGCGCGACTTTTTTGCTGTGCGGAAAATAGTTGCGATACTGAAAGGTGCCCAAATCAATTTCTGCATTGATTTGCTTGAGGGTGGCTTGCGCTTGTTTGAGATTTTTTGGTGTAGCGTTCATTTTCGTGCCTTCACGAAAACGCTGACCGTACATGTGTAGGTCAAATTGGATCACCCCATTGGGGCGCACGCGTAGATGAGCCATGACGACTTCTCCATCGGTTGCGATCTTTAAATAGATCTGTCCCTGACCGGTGGAATTGGGTAGACTCATTCCATCGGCTGGGTCGCTTTAACGTCGGGCAGCCGGTACGGGGTGGAGTGGTTGCCGCCACTTCACCCCAACTGCATGTTGGCATCGTTGTCTCTGTGTCCTCTATCGTTGCTCATAAAAACTCAGAGTGAGGCGATGCGCCCTCAAAGCTTACCAATAGCGTGAAAATAACGACTATTGGTGATTGCTTAATAAATAATCTAGTCGCCTACTGGATGGATGTCCAGCTATTGTGTCTGTTTTTTATCCTTTTTACTCTCCTATTGGTTGTCGTGAGTACGCCTCGTTTTCTTTACGAGTTCTCTACGAGCACTACACATCATCGAACCCGATACCATCAATCTGTTGGCCTTCAGGGTTGATTAAGGCGTCCAATTTCTCTTTTTCTTTTTGCATGCGTGCGATCTCCTGTGGAGCGTATTCGACATCGTGGACGTAAGCATAAGGGTGCGTTTTATTGATGTTGTTATAAAAGCCAAGCTTATAGTCGCCTTGTGTGGTTTTTAGAAATTGCACCTTCATTTGTTTGGTTTTTTTGGTGATCACATCTTGCAGCCTGATTTTAGACAGCTCACTTAAATTGACGCGAAAGACCGTTGTGCGGTCGGTTTTGCTGTCTGCGACGTCGAGGTAGCTATGCAGCCCTGTCTCTTCGGTTAACCCTCCAATCATCACACAGTCGTTATCGATGTAGATGAGCGCTTGATTGGCTTTTTTGACTTTGGCATTGCTGCGATAGTCGTCAATTTGTTTTTTAAAGTCGATCAAATTGACAATCAGTCTCGCTTTGGTTTCGTATTCAATTTCTTGTTTTTGAGCGTAGTCTTTCAGTGAGGCGAGTGAGCTTGAAAGAATGCGCTGACCATCGCTGAATATGGCCTGTTCATCATCCATATAAATGTCGATGTGTTCGGCTGAGGTATCAAAAGCCAATTGCTTTAAGTTATCGAGGCTTTGTTTGTTCAACAAAAGGTCGAACTCTGGCTCAAAACTCTCGGGTAGATCGTAAGGGGTCGGCACACCCTGGCGTTCAACTTTGACAACCTGCTGCTTGCAATCCAGCTCGAAGGTATCAAAAGGTCGATAGGTATCCGCCACTTCGATTATCGCTTGGGCGGCTTTAGTGCTGACTTTCTGGGTCACAAGCTGTCGCGTTTTTTCCTGAAACGCCAAATGAGCTTCTTTGGGAGGTTGAGCCTCAATGAAAAGCCGACCGGTCTCACTAGTTAAGTTATCTACTTTGGGGTAGGGCGTATCTTTGTGGTACTCGACCTTTAACGCGAAAGGCGCTTTATGTTTCTCAAGGTTCGTCAGCTGCCAGAGTTGGATGAAAGAGGTGGCACACAGTGACCATTGGCCTTTTTTGAGTCCCCAAGCGTCATTGTGCTCAAAGGTAATGAGGTTGAGGTTCTCTTTAACCCCTCCAATCAGTTGAACTTGGTGTTTGTCGATGAGAAGCGTGAGGTAAGCTTTGTCATCTTTTTTGGGAATGATTGCGATCAAATCGTCGATTTGAGAGTGAATATGGGGCTCGAATTGAATGCAATGGCTCATAGTGTCGTCTCCATGACAGTAGAATGTGACGGGGCAAGGTCTTCCTGTGGGCTATCAGGAAGGAGGGCTTGCCAATAGTGTTTAAACTGATGTTGAAAGAAGTCAGGCGATAGGTGAGTATCGATGATGAGATACAGCGCACTGTCTCCGTGGTTGATTTTTTGCTGCTCAACGGCAAAGCCTAGAGTTTGAAATTGCGCCATAAATCGAGCGACCTTAAGACTGCTAAGGCGTTTACGGTTTTGTACTAGTAGGCATTGGACATCGAAGTGACAAAACGGGCCTTCTTGAAAGAGCGCTTGCACTGCGGCCAAATCTGGTTGATTGAATTTGACACAGGTATACAGAGACAGGGTTTCTTGATGAACACAATAAAATGGCGCGAGCTTTTTGAGTTGGGTTTGCTGCGTTGGACTCAGGGTTAACGCTTGCCCTTTATGCGAGAGCACTTGCCATGCCTGTTCAAGTTCTTTAAAGGAGAAAGCCGGTTGACTGCGAGCGGCAAAGGTATCATGGCAAAACAGCGTAAGATGCGTCGAGTCTGTATTGACCATCTGTTTGGGTAAGCTTGTAAACCAGAGTTGATATAAGTTTGTCTCGGGTTTTGCTGTGCTTGTCGCCCCATCCTTGTCTTTGACGACTCCTTTGGGATTTAGGCGATGAAAGAGCTTTGATGCACTCAAGGCCGGGCTGTAGTGCTTTTTCTCAATGTGAGGTAGCGCCGCATAGTCAGGGCAAAGCTGGGCTACCACACGAGAGATATCATTCGAGCCCGCTGGCATACCGAGGACATAACGCAGTTTGTCGCGCGAATAGCGCTCGTTTTTGTCTTTGACGAGGGCGAGAAATAACTCTAAGCCATGCAGGTAATGGCGACGCGTCGTGGCGTAATGGGTATGACCCAACTCTTCGGTGATGACATCGAGCAACAGCGCGCTATTGACCTCACGCAGTGGCTGCCCTTCGAGCCAAAAGTGAAAACGGGCTTGACAGGTTTGCGGTGTGAGTAGTGAGCGTGTCAGCGGGCCTATCCCCATCAAGTGCTTCTCGTCTCGGTCAAAGGCGAGGGTGAGCCCTTGCAGCACCAGCAGCTGCGCGCCGCTGTGTCTGAGGTGGTGATAGCGCACCGATTGGCCAAAGAGCCCTTTGAGCGCTTGTGTCACCGGATACAAGTAGCGCCGCGCGCGATCGCCGATGGTCTCAAACGAAAACCCAAGCAAAGGATCGTCTTTACACCCTCCCTCTTTTATTTTTTGCAGCACACGCACCAGCTTTGCCGCCTCGCTTGGCAAGTAGGCGTGCACGGTGCGCGGTTTCTTGTTTTTTGTATCCCCTTCTTTTGTCTTGGTGATCTCAATGATAAAGCATTGGCGATCTTGTGGGTGAACGCTGATATCACCGAGCCTCAAGCGCAGCGTCTCCCCGCGGCGCAACGTAGCATAAAAACCTAATAGGGCGGCCACCGCGCAGAAAATTCGCTGCATGCCATGCCCCCCTGGCGCATTTAACAATGTTTCGACTAAGCTGTCGATGTGCTCTGGCATAAGACAAAATGGGTCTACCTTGCTTGGTAAACTGGGCGACTGAAACAGGCTCAGATCTAAGTGGTCGATGAGCGAGTGCTGCGCCATAGAGCAAAGAAATTGATAGAAATGGTAGCCGTCGCTGCTATCGTCAAGTCGTGTCCACTGCTCACGAACCCACTCATGCAGAGCGTCAGGCGTGATGGCGGTAGCAAAGCTCAGTGGGGTGAGGTGTGAGTGAAAGTTGTTGTAGCGCACAATCGATTGACCGTGGAGTTTCTCGCGTTTGACGCCACCTTCGACAAACAGGGTCTCGGTGCGATGAAAAAGCAGCGCTGGGAGAATATTGTCCTCTTGCCAGTCGGGCGCTTTAGGCTTGGGTATGATGCGGCCTTGGCGCAAGTTTTGGTGATAGCGGATCAACGCTTTGTGTGGCCAGGTGGTGGCGCTTTTCTTTTTCGATGTCACGGTTGGGGTGAACGATGGCGGCGTATAGAGCGCTTTTTGCTCACTGGCCGTAAGCGTATTGGTGCGCACGGGATGGAGCGTTGCCACATGGCGCGTCGGATCGCACACGTCTTTGAGAAGGGAGGCGCCAAGCTCATGATGATAATACCAAAGGCAGGCAAACGCGCGCTGCCATTGGTGCGTGCTGATTGGCTCAAGATAATATGGCTCACCTGATACCCAGTCATTGAGCGCTTCGGTCAGTGCTTTGATACTGAGCACTTCGCTCGGCGATTGATAGTATTGCTCTAGAGCGCGATAGGCGACGGGGGAAAGCGGGTATCGCGTAAAACTGGGTGTGCTTTTGCTGGCAAAGGCGGCAATATCAATTCGGTGTATGACTTTGAGCGTGTATTGACCGTCAAACCACTCGATGGCGTCTGGGTTTTGTAAGATGGCTTGCCAGTCTTTTAGCGGCAGTGGCGCGACTTCAATGTTAAGCAAGAGCAAGGTCCATCCCAGGTGTGCCCAGCGCGTTTGATAAAATGCGGGGCTTTGCAAGCGATGACCGTCAAGCAGCGCAGTGGCTTGCTCGCTATGGGCTAATATCGACATCATCCATTCCCGATTCGTGTCGCGCCATTGGGTGCTAGCTACTTCAGGTATTGGCCAGTGATTGACCTCTTTGAGGTAATACAGACATTGATCGCGCGCTTTCTTTCGTCGCCGTTGACGACCATCTTTGATTTGCGAGATGGCCAAGTTGAGGCGTTTGAGCTGCTCTGGCGTGATTTCTCTTGCTTGCGGCGCAAGTGTCGTGAGCACCCACTCAATTTCCTCAAGTGGCTCAACGTCAAGCCCATTAGTGTGGTGGTAGTCGCAGATCCACTTGGCACAAAGCCGTTGCTCCATTAGGCCACCTCCGTTTTGAGTCCGATGTGTTCAATGCCCTCATTGAGAAAGCGCTTTAAGGTGTGTTTTGCCGTCGGGTAAATCATGTCACTGCCCAGTCCCTCCCCTAGCTCGCTGTGCCCCATCAGATAATCAATCTCTTGCAGTGATAGACGCACCTTATTGTTCGCAAGAGCATGCTGAGCAAAGTGGTGGCGCAGCTGGTACGGCACTACCGCTTCGCCTGGGTAGAGTGCTTGCCATCGCACGGCCATAAATAGTCTCAAGCTTTTGGCGGTAATGGTGTGTGTTTGGTATTTCTCATCGAGCAGGCACCACAAGTGTGGGAATGAACAAGCGACGCCGCGCATACGCAAATTGTGTTGCACGTGCTGATAGCGCTTAATTCGCGCTCTCAGGCCATCACACAGCCAGATAGGGCGGTGCTTGCCTTTATCGCGCACGATGGCCTCTCTCAGGTTAAAACACCATTGTCTTTCAATGCTGATGTGATGGGTGGGGCGCGTGCCGGTCAGTGCGATCAGCAGCAAAGACAGCTCAAAGGCATAAAAGTTGTGCAGCGTTTTTAAGCTCTCAAGGCTGTGCTCAGCGCGCTCGAGTGATTGCCCTTCTCGCTCAAGAGCCTGAAACAAGCGTTTGACCTGATGGTTGGCGATGGGGCGTATCGAGCCAATTTGGATAAAGGGCAACGCATGATGTGTTCGGGTAGCTGAGCCCATCTCAAGGTGAAACGCTTCAATGCTGCCTGGGGTTTGTAGGTGCGGGGGCAACGCGTGAGAGGAGTGCAGTAAGCCTATTTTACGATTCGAGCAAGGCGTTAGGACATCTAGGCTCTCGTTGTATATGTCGGTTGGGATGGCTTTGAGCAGGCGATTGAGATAGTTATTGTAGTGATGAAAGAGCTCATGACGGATCTCATCACTGGTGCTGATTTGATAACGCAGCGCGCAGGGGTGATGGAGGCGCATTTCGCCCAAAATGACGGCTTTGGCTGTGACGGGCAGGGTAGAGTCACATTTCACCATGTTATCAAAATAGCCAAACAGGCGATCGCGCCTGACTAAGTGTTCGCCCTTGAGTCGGGTGGGGGTGCGCCACTTTGTGTGCAGAAAACGCAGAAAAGTGCGTTTTTCTTGGCGTGATAACACCCAAATGTCAGCCGCACGCTGGGTTTGTGTGAGCGCAAGAGAGAACCACTCATTGAGCCCTTTGGGAATAGGTTGCCATAGCCACTCTGTGCCAGTTTTCGCCGGGTACGGCAGTGCGTACTCGACCCAAGAGATCTTACAGTTGACCTGAGTTGAGCGAAGACGATAAGGGCCGCAGGGCTGGCTGCTGGTGACCACTTTGATGTCCGGGAAGTCTTCTATACTTTGGCAACCCTCTAGGCCGCCGGTGAGCCACAGATACAAAAAGTGAAACAGTGCGCGGTCGTAGGCGGTGACTTTGTCTCTTTTTTGTTTGTGGGTGGGGTAATAGCGTTTAAGGCGCATGAGGGCACTGAGCAGTTTAAGGGCGTGAGCGCGTGCCTTAGGTGGCGGCGCGCCGGCGCTCTGGGCTCGATTTTTGTTGGCGATAGCGGCAATGCTCATTGGCTCACTCCTTGTGACAGGCGCGCAGCGCACTCGGGGTGACGCCGGCCCATTTGGCGAGCTTCGCCTTGGTAGGTACGCGCTTTTGTGGTGTCGGTGCGAGATCTTTTAGGCGCTCTTGGCGCAGTGCGAGACTTGGCAAGGACAGACTCGATAACTGATGAGTGAGGGCGGGCTGAATCAAGTTGAGCGTATTGATAGCTACGTCCTCATGCTCATGAAAGTAGAGTCTGACGTGGTGGCGTTTAGCCCCGGGGTGCTGTTTCAGAAATTCAAAAAGGGGATCAAAACAGAGCAGGCAATACGGCGCCTCTGGCTCGGGTAAGGTCGTGTGCAGGGTGATGTCACTCAATAGCGCTTCGAGTGTCAGATCGTCAATGTCGGCCAGTCCCCCCTGGGCGCTCAGGGTAAAAGGCTGCGCCTGTATCAGCGCCATGACGCTGGGGTGATAGTGGTAGTTCAGTTCCCGAAGAGGGATGTTTTTGTGTCTGGCCATAGCGCTCCTTGCATATTGATGTATTGGCGTTGTCAAGATAAGAACATTGAGCCATACACATTAATTTCTTGGTTCTCATTTTTAAGTCAGTGATTCTGCTTCAAAAATGAGCCATACCTTATGATATGCGCCAGATTGATATGAGAATCAAGGTTTTGTTTGAAATTTGAGCGATTGATCGCATTAGTTTTAGTTAAAGTGGTTGCGAATATGCACTACATATGCATATGCAACTTGCTGTGTTGTTCTGTTGTTTTTGGGTATGCAACTTCGTGGTTTTTTATGGGTTAAGTGATGGGTGTGGCAGGGGCGTCTGTACGAAACGGCGCACGCTTAGCACGGCGGTCGAAAGTGACTTTGTTGTGCTGGCAATGCTGTGCTGGCTTTGCTGTGACCGATGATGCGGAGATGAGTAAGTTTGGAGAGCCATCTCGAGGCGACATGTCGATGAGGGAACTGGGTGCTCGGACGGATTTACGCATCACGTATCGAGTGTGTTGTTGAGTGCGACAGCGACAGATAGCGGCGTGAAATGTGCTCATTGCGGCGCAAAAAAGTGGTGAGTGGGTTATCTTTGGTCTCAGTGAAAGTGTTTGGCTTGAGACGGTTTTGCGTTGAAATGAGACGCAGGCTTTGTGCGGAGCCTTTGTAAGGCGTTGTTTTTGCTTGTTCTCTTCAAGTGGCCCCAATGGTTGCCCGCGATCGAGACCCTTAGGGAGATCGAAAAAAACGCTTACAAATCAACAACAATCACCCTCTTGATCCTAGCGCCGTCTCACCGAGTCAATCTAAGGTTGGTTTTTTGCAGCGCTGGCTATAACTTACTATCAATCATAGGGTTACTTAGAAATCTAGTTTGATCCTAGTGTAGATCTTGTTGTTCGGTTTATCCAGAAAAAAGCGCAAAAATGGAGGGGTGAGCACACGGCAAGATCATTATAAATGGGAACTTTTGAATAAACGGGAGATCAGAGCAGCTAGTAATTCTCTATTGTACAGTTTTAAGTATGCCTGACTTCCAGAGATCGTAGGCTCTTTGACATCTCGAATTAGTGATAACTTTTCAAGTTCTCAAGCCTGCATCTTCAAGTTGAACGGGTATATCTAAATGTTCATGAGCGCTTTTCTCAGCACACGCCCAATCAATAGCGTCAGAACTTATTATCATCAGTGGGTGTAAAAGCAGCCTCGTAGGGCGACTATGGTTATCCTAAGAAGATGTATTTAAGGGCTGCGATAAGTACCGCCACGCCAACACCGAACATGAATTTTTTAATCCATGATAAGTCTGTTTTGATTTCGCTTAAGTCAGCTTTTAAGTCCTTGTGAAGCACTTCAAGATCACTTTTAGTTGCAGCTTCATTGCCATACATTTCACCGAAAAGGTTTACCATTTCTTCGGCTTGCTTTTCATTCATACCTGCGCTTTGTAAACGCTTGATTGCCTTATAGTACCAACTCTGACGCTAGGAAATCGGCCACATAGACGCTGAGCGTTATACCTATTGCCTCGTGGTGTGCCCACGTCAGTAACACATCGGTTCGCTGATAGTTCAGTGCGGTATTGACCAGTAGTGGAATGTAATGGGCAGGGGGAGCGCCAGCACCCTCGCGACCTGGTTGATGTTCGAATTTGATGTTTGTAGCAAGGCTATACGCCGTAATGAAACCGCAATTGAGCGATAAGAATGGTATTGTCTTGATAACGGTAGACGATGCGATGCTCATCATTGATGCGGCGTGACCAATACCCAGATAAGCCGTGTTTGAGTGGTTCTGGTTTTCCTAGGCCATTGTAGGGTTCACGCTGTATATCTTTTATTAGCGTATTGACCCTTTTGAGGAGCTTCTTATCGGTTTTTTGCCAGTATAGGTAATCTTCCCAAGCATTGGTTGAGAAAGTGAGTTTCATTCAAGGAGCTCTCTTTCTTGCCCATTGCCAGACTCCAGTTCTGCCATAGATTCAAGTAATCGACGAGCATTCATCGGAGCACGCAATAGGTAGGTGGTTTCTTGCATCGCTTCATAATCCTCAAGAGAAATCATGACGACAGGTGCTTCGCTTTTGCGTGTAATGATTACTGGAGCATGATCATTACATACTTTTTGCATAGTAGTAGCAAGGTTTGCTCTGGCGGCTGTGTAGCTAATTGCGTCCATTTTTACTCCAAAGTGTTCATGTACGTATTTATGTACATAGTCTAAAGGGGCGTATAAGAATGTTCAAGTCAGATCGTAGGTTTTGTAAAAGAGAAAATACAGAACACCTATGTTCTTAACTATCTACATTCTAGAACCAGGCTTCATGCGACTTGAGAGCCTTATCGGTACTAACGGAAATAGTACGGACCGTTACCCTTCGGCACCTTACCCAAATGTATTCAATCTATAACTCACCAGTTCAAGTACTTACTGGTGAACGCTTATGCTTGGCGCATCTCGTTGAGCGTCATGAACGGCTCATATTACTCTACATTTATTGATAACTTAAGGTGTCAATAAAACCTAAAGTTTCAGATAATGAGTAGACTAAGTTACTTAAATTTGGATAAGATGAATTTATGAGTAAAGTAGCTCTCATAAATTAGGGGGGTATTAATGGAATCACTCACGATACAAGCTTATTTATCAGATCAATGGTCTGACATAGCTCAGGTTACATTCCCGAAAAGTGAGGAAGGTAACTTCTTTACAACTGAAATTCACTACCTGCCTGACTATGCTATTGAGTCGATAGATAGAGATGATCGGCATGCCGTATCACTAAATCACCCTGTCAGTTTCTTCTTTGATGACAAAGGACGTCCAGGTTGGTTGAGGTTTCTCGATGACATAATGCCGAGTGGGGCCAGTCGGCGATACTGGGTCAAACAGCTTGATATTGAAGATCTACCTATTGACCAGCAAGACTTTATCCTCTTGAAGTATGGAACAATCTCTCCAGTTGGTAACTTAAGGATTAAAGATTCACTTCCTAATCGCTCAGAAAAGTCTGACTCACTATTCTTCTCGACAAATGACGTTATCAATCGTGGTAGTGATTTTCTAGACTATGCGCAGGAAAGAGGAGCAGTGGCAGGTGGCGCAACGGGTGCTGGAGGAGAAGCTCCTAAGCTATTGTTGCGCTGTTCTTCAGAAAATAGAATTTGGATTGATAGCTATCAAGACGACAATAAAAACCAAGATACACACTATCTAGTCAAATACCCCAGAGGCTCAAGAGGAAAGACGGACTGTAATATTCTACGAGCTGAATATCATTTCTACCATGAGCTAACGACCTTGGGGATAGAAACTATTCCCCTAGAGTGCATGAGGTTAGAAGAAGGAGAAAACTACCCTTCTCTTTGGCTGCCGAGATTTGATGTCTATTTCGATCAACAAGGAGTCATGCAGCGTTTCGCTATGGAATCGGTCTACTCTATTTTAAGTAAGGGACCGGCTAGTATTCTTGAGCATGAAAAAACCATTAGAGCACTCATTGATAAAATAATGAATAGTCATATGGTCACGGAACAAGGGTATCAGTTTGATATTCAAAACTTTGTTATAGAGTGGGTAAAAAGAGATCTCGTGAACATCCTATTTGGTAACAGCGATAATCACGGAAGAAATACTTCTTTCGTTAAAGGAGATGGGTTTATTAAGCTCGCTCCTGTCTATGATTTTGCTCCAATGAAAGCCGATCCAGAGGGGATACCTAGAGCCACCAAATGGAAATCACCACTTGAGGTAGGTGGAGAGTATGACTTTGAAGGCATTGCCGACACATTATCAGACTTAGTGCTAAAAGAAGTGCTGATGCATGAGCTAAAAGTGTTGGCAAAAAACTGTTTAACTTTGAAAGATAGGCTTCAAAAACGAGGTGTACCTGAACAAATTTTAGCAATGCCAAGCATCGGTATGGATTTCATTGAATCAAAAATAGAAAAGTGGGGATTGCTATGAGTAGTCATGACTCAAAACGCCAAGATGGACAAGCTTTGAATTCCTCATCAGAGTCTGTGCACGACACCATTGCACGACTACGTTCAAATCAAGCTCGCTTAAAAAATACCGTTAGCTCAGTACAGAGCTCTTCAGATCAAACCTCTAGCACTCAGACTAAGGGCGTGCAGAAACGAGCTTCTAAAAATGCGAAGGCGGTTTCTGTATTGGAAAGGCAAAGTCGGATAAACAAGGTGATTCATGCTTTGCTCATTAGAGACTTAACGCAAGGTCAAGCTCTTAAAGAACTGAGAATGGAAGTGCTAGGCATCAAACAAGACGCTTTTGCAAAGATGGTTGGAGTCTCAAGAAAGACAATCTCTGAGATAGAGAATGATCGAGGAGCGTTTAAAACGGATATTCTCGACAAAGTGTTTAAACCATTTGGGCTAAAAGTTGGACTGGTCCCGGTATCAGCTAGTCTCCTAAATTCTGCACTTAAAGAGCAGTGATACATGATGGTTGACATACGCATGAACAAGTCCGTTGTCCTAGAGCCTGTCCTAGGCTCAGATGTGTCCTTAATTGTGACTGTTTGCCACAAAATAGCGTCCTATGCTTGTGCTTTTGTCCTTACTTCTAGGGCGGTTTTTGTTCAAGCCGCTTTTTTGAGCTTAGATGGCACTTTAGCCCCCAGACCGGCAAGGTTTACGACAGCCTCTTACTCTGTGTAATGAGTGGAGTATCTTCGGTCGGGTAGAGGGCTGCAGGTTACTTTAGTTGGATCCCATGTTGATTAATGTGTGCGAGCAGCTCTTGTGATGTGATAGTGCGTTTGTTCACGACATCGACCTTATAAGGGAGTGATGACTGTTCAAATTGGTCCTGAATTTGTGCGATGGTACTCATAGAAAGATTTGCACCGTCAAGGGCAAGATCGATATCGGAGCTGTCTTTGAAAGTTCCTATTGCTCTTGAGCCAAATACCCACACCTGTTCTACGAGCGGATGTCGAAGAACAATGGCTTCAATCAACTGATATTGGTGTGGCTGTAGGCCCATGGCCGCTGCGGAGGAGTCGAAGTTGTGCATGTACGTCATTCGCCTAACCTTGCTTGGCTTTTAAATACTCTGTCACTTGTTCAATCACCGGGGCAAATGAGCCCAAGATGAGCTTCTGAGCCGCGAGAACATTTTCTTCATCGTAAGTGTGTGACAAAAGGTTACGTTTGATTAGTGCCTCCAACAACGTCTCGCATTGTTGTGATGATAGGTGTCTCGCCTCAAGGGCCGTGCGGATGACACTGCGTGGAGAGGCTACATCAAAACCTTCAAATTCGAGCAGATCTTTGAGTGTTTTCCAAGTTAGTTCGAAGGAAAACTCAAACGTTTGCACTAGGCCAGCGAGTTCTAGTTCATTATAACTATCTTGCGCGCAGGCCTTTTTTAGTCTTTGCTGTGCTTTGCTTAAATTCTGTAAACGTTGTTTCCAACGATCTGGGTTTGAGTTCATTGTTGTTAGCCTAGCTACAGTGTTAATCACTGTCGTTACTTTACTGTGTTTAAGGTAGTGATGATAGAGGAGGCTTCTTTAAATGATCTCAAAACACCCAAAATCTAACACAGAATGAATCAGGAAAGCTCACAAACGTTTTGGTTTAGTAAAAGTAGACGCATCGCCTGGGTTTAAGCAATTTCAAGTGGTTATAGATCAACTAGCTTTGCTCCTAGTGAAGAGCCTTGCCCCATTGCGTATTTCTGTGTTGTTAGGGGTTCCAACTCAAGATTAGAGCAGATCTGCCGATATCATAATCAGACCATCTTTGATTAACGGCTCAGTAATCTCATAATTTCCATCATGGTCAACATAAATCCACCCTTCTTCAATCAATAGATTCTTTGCTACACGCAAAGCCGTTGCGCTATACGACAGTTCAAGCTGTACACTAGGATTATTCTCTAGCACAGATACCGCGTGGTTCGCTACATAGTAAAGCAATGCAACTTCTGCTTTCTTCTTTGCGCTCATTTTGCTGGCAATTAGTATTTTTGCATCGCTTAAACCGTCACGCACAACTACGCGTTGCCACGCATCATCAACAATACTAATCGTTATTACGGTGTTATTTTTGCTTGCTTGCTTGAACACTTCCCTGCAGTGCAAGGTGAAATCACGCGGATGACCGTTTGTGTAGTTATAGATAGCCTCAGCAACACCTGCTTCAACAGTGAACCTGCACTCATTGGCGACTTGATGGACTCTAGACTTGCATTTATCAAATGAAAACCGTGGGAGTTCAACCTTTGAGCACATTTTGTAAAGCGCCTCTTCTTTCTCTATAAGTTTTTCCATCATTCGCTTATGACTACCACAAAAAGCGATGGATATGTTCTCACAGTGTTGTAGGCCAGAGCGAATATCCCATGAAATAGGGTTGCCAGATTTTCTCTCATCCTTACCAACAATCTCGTTTACTTGTTGGTATTCGTCTAACATCATAATGATTTTGATATTTTGCTCGACTGCAACATTGTCAAGTACCCGCAACGCCTCACCGATACTAACACTGTCAGCGTCTACCCGATCTCGAAGCTCTACATTAAGTTGGGAGTCACCGACGGTTAAGCCAAACAGCTTCACGAACCGACTAATACCATTCAATGAGTCTGTAAAAAGCTTCAACGCCTTTTGTTTATTGTTTAAGCACTTCTCACCCGCAGTTGCGATATTTTTCAGTATCAGTTTGTACGCCATGTCTTTTGTTGCACATGAGCTTAAATCAATATTGAGAAAAATGACGTCATTGAACCCATAGACATCTTTTTCAAGCGTCAACTGTCGGCAAGCCTCGGTCAGTGCGGAAGTTTTACCGAACCGTCGCCAATTGGACATCCAAATGCTATCGGAGGACATGATGGATAACTTGATTTCTTCGATCTCATCTTCTCGGTTGAAAAAACTGTCGCCCTTGGCAACTGAAAGCGAAAAATAGTTAGTATAAATTTTCATATCGCAAACCTGTCTGTGACCATGTTAGACCCACTATACTATAGCCACTATACTATAGCCACTATACTGTAGTCACTACGCTATAGTGATCGTAAGATATTGTGTGACAGCGTCAACAACACAGAAATACAACAGAGCCGTTTTCAGCCAGTAGCAAATTGTTCAAAACGGATATTCTCGACAAAGTGTTTAAACCATTTGGGCTCAAAGTTGGACTGGTCCCAGTATCAGCTACCCTTCTAAATCCGGCATTTAAAGAGCGGTGATATATGATGGTTAACATACGCATGAACAAGCCCGGGAGTGAATGTCGGTTTGCTCTCGAAGCGCAGAACAATGAGCTTGTGAATCCTCACAAGGTCGATGTTTCTCGCGTGTGGCCAAGTTAAAATAGCCAGATGTTCAGTGCAATCGTGACGATCACAACGATAGGAACACCAATGTAAGCGATAGCGACAATGTGTTTGTCTATCCAGTTGATATAGCGTTGTATCAAAATAGACTCCTTTATCGGTTTGTGGGTTGGCGAAGCCGAGTCTCTCTATTTCTAAAAGCATAAACCATTTTTGCACAAAAATGGATTAACGATAGTATGGATAGCATTGAGTTAAAGGGCGCTAGCCAACAGTAGGGCGCGGTGCATCTGAAACAGCAGAGACGGACTATCGTGAAATATAAGGTTTGTTAACAATGTCTATCATGGAAATGCTTCAAGCGCTCGCAGAGCCTCAAACGATTAGCCGAGGAAAATCGCTCGCTAAAAACGGCAAGGTACAAATTGAAACACAAACCCATGACAAAGCGGTCGCCAAAGTGCTTGGGACGCGTCCCTATTCTGTTGTGGTCAGTCAAGAAAACGGTTTTTATGCGGCGTGCAATTGCCCTGCTGCCGAATATCAATCGGTGTGCAAGCATGCGGTTGCCACCGCCTTGATGGTGTGGGGAGAGCAAGCACAACCTCACTCAGGCGTTGGCGAGTATCGCGTCGAGACGGAACCTCGAGCACAACCCGAGCTCTCCCTTTATCAATGGCTGCGTGAAAAGCCGGTAGAAGAGCTGGCCGATATTGCACTATCACTGATTGAATCCGACAGTGAGACTTATGATTTTTGGCATCAAAAGATGCTTATGTCCCGTCAGGCGCTCCCAGAAAAAGAGCTCAAAAAGCGCATCACCGCCGCTTTGCCTAAACGCGCAATTTGGTATCCAGAGCAAGTCGAGCGGTATTTTGACAAAGCCTTGGTGAAATTAACGTTGGTTTGGGAAGGAATGACTAACCTTGGTGCAGAGGCGCAATGGCGACTGCTCAGCTACGCAGAGGATCGCTTTGTGAGCCTGTTTGACAAGATAGATGACTCCTACGGTTATCGTTTTGAACTCGAGCAACAGTTAAAAGTCTGGCAACTTGAAGTGTTCCCGAACCTTGATTGGAGTGGGGACAAGAAAGGTCAGTGGCTGTTTCATCGTTATACCCAAGAGCATTCGATACTGAATATCCCAACCGATATTGAAACGACGCCGGGTTCGAGTGAGGCTTTACAAGCCTTTTATTTTCGCTGTGAACAAGCGCTGATGGAGGAAGATAACTCGACAGCAAGGTGGTATTTGGCGAAACCTTTACTAGAGAAAGCACGTGCAGAGGGTCATTGGCAACAAGAGTCGAAGTGGCTGCAGCAAAGCGCGACATCGAGTAAGGACTGGCTTGAAGTTTGCCGCTTACACCTCAAGCATCATGATGAGTTTGTCGCAGAAGATCACTGGCTTCGAGCCAAGCGATTGGCCACAACACCTTTTGAGGCGAACGCTTGCTTGCGCACAAAAATCGATGTTCAAATCGCGCTCGATGAGCCGATGTTAGCGTGGGAAAGTGCGCAGGCGTGGTTTGCACATCATGCAACATTTGAGGCGTACCGTGTATTGATAGATTATCAAGCGACATTAGCGCCCGATGAAACGATTGAGGCGTGGTGTGAAACGCAGCTTCAAGTGACTTTTGAGAGCACTCAAGATCCTTGGCGTCGGCTCGGCGCCAATGAAAGTCTGATTGAGTATTACCTTCATCATCGGGTGCATGACAAAGCAATGGCTCAAGCAGAGGCTTCACCGCTTTCTGACGAGCTATTGATGCGCTTATGCCATCGTGTACTCGATGAGGATACGACATGGGCGTTTAAGCACTACTATCAGGTGATTGCACAGCGCATTAGGCAAACCAATAACCGGGCCTATCATGAAGCCAACACGTTATTGGATGACATCGAGCAATACAGTATCAAACCGGCACATCGAGAGCGCTATCTTGCGTTGATAGCGCAGTTGCAAATCGAGTTTAAGGCGAAGCGTAATATGATGGCGTTGTTGGCTCAGCGTTAAAGGCGGGACGATAACGCCTTTCAACGTACAATTTGAAATGCGGGTAATCAGTGTCATTACTTGAAAAACTGGTACCTTCGAAGTAAAGAGGGTTACAAAGGCTTGCACGTCTACTTCAAGAATCGAAGTAATTTTTACTTTCCATGGGAATTGCAGATCTGGGATCAAGACGATCTGCAATCTAATGTTGATAACCATGAAAGGTTTAAGAGAAGTTTTATTCAGTAACGCTATGCACTCTATCAGTCGTTGTACAGAATCAATGGCTTTATCAGCTGAGCAGTAATGGACTCAAGTTAATACCAGTCTCCAAAATAGTCATTGAGATCACGGATAAGTTTGTCTTCGTCCGTTTGATAACGACGTTTGGTTTTCTCGAGTTGCTCAAGGTAAGGCTCTGATGGAATGGATAGGCCAAGGTGCTGCTCGTCGCTGAACGGCTCTCCTATACAGGCATCGGAAATTTCAATAAGAGAGCCGTTGTTGCGGTAGATGCATTGCCACTGCTGTGCGTTGTCATCCCAGCGGCGCTCTTTACTGTTTTCACCCACTTCAATCAGCACGCTATGCTCAAGCGAGCCATTAAATGCATTTTGAGCGAGGACATCACCAAACCACTCCTGCCACTCCATCAACTGAATGCGATTTAATGTCCCATCTTCACGTGTGATCACCCCATTATTTTCAAGGCGAGTGGCGTTAAGCATCGGCTGGCCACTGGTAGAGCGCCAAAAACTCAATGAGCTGACGCCCTCTTTACTGTTGGCGGGTTGGCCGTATTGATAGTAGCGATAGTGGGTGGTTCCGGCTTGGTTTTCGATGATGGCTGGTGTGCAGTCAGAGTGGGGTACGAGGCTATTTTTTACATACCCGATTGTGCCAAGCACTGCAAAGGCTTCGACATTGTAGATTTGGCCATCGACTTTCGCCGTCGTACATTCATACAGATCATCAATCAATAATGCGAATCGAGTCCTTGCAACCTGTGATGAGAAATAAACTGAATAAGCCAACGGCGTGCAGCTTTTGCATTTCAATATCCTTTTGATGTGGTAGCTGATGAATAAAATAAAAATCGCAAATAAGTTATCAGCCTACAATGAGTGAGTGATTATCATTCAAGTGAGCCTTAGCGACATCAATGTTTAATTTGTTAAATATGTTACTAAGTATTTCAGTGTTGTGTGATTTTGTTTCCAAAAAAGCTTTAATGCACATAATTTCACTGCAATCAAGGAGTAAGATGTGAAAGCTTGGCATTGGAGCGTAGCTCTGCCTGTGGTCGTTCTGACCGGGTGTAATTCAAGTAGTGGTGACAACCCACCCCCACCAGCCGATGAGCTCATCTCGGTTTCTATTTCCTCAAAGCCAGACGATATGTTGGTTGGTAGTACGTTTTCTCTCACGGCAAAAGCCGTTTGGAGTAGCGGTAATACTGAAGACATCACTGATTCAGCTCAGTGGAGCGTGACACCTATGGATGCGGCAAAAGTCAACGGTAGTGTTCTGACCGCGCTGGCAGTGACAGACGCTGCCCAATTGGATTTGTCCTATCAAGGTAAATTTGATAGCGCGAGTTTTTCTATTTCTGCGCCTGATGAAGAGATTACGCTAGAAAGTATAGAGCTGTCAGGGTTTGAGCCTTCGATGTTTGTTGGGGAGTCTCAATCATTGACGTTAACGGCCTTCTATAGTGACAAGAGTGAAAAAGAGGTGACTGAAGTTGCTTCTTGGTCAACAAGCAATGGTGAGTTTGCATCGGTTGACGCTGGTATGGTCACAGGTATTGGCGCAGGGAGTGTTGAGATCAGTGCCACGTTTGATGGACTCTCTGAGTCGACCTTTATTGAAGTGATGGAGGTGCTACCTGAGCTTGTTGAGCTAGAGATCCGAAATCATACACCAGAGCTTATTGATGGCTATTCCATGGCTTTAGAAGCCTGGGCGCACTACAGCGATGAGTCCTCAGACAACATTACGCAAGAGGCAACATGGTTGAGCTCTAATGAGGACATTGCGAGTTTTACTCATAATATGTTGCAGTCACATGCAGAAGGTGAGGTCGAGATCACACTCAGTTTTGATGAGCAATCTGCGACAGAGACAGTGACGGTACTCCCTGCCGAGGCGATAAGCATTCTGCCAAATATATCAAGTGGCAACACACTACAGATCACCGAGGATGACATTCTTTCAAACACCGTAGTCGTGGCGTTATCAAATGAAAAACTTGAAACGTATAATGACGCTGAGTTTGCCTTTGATGATAAAGCGACAGATGCGCAAGGCTACACTCTGCTTGAGCTAGGTGAGAGCAATACGCGGGCTTTACGCAGCGGAGAAACCCAATTTACGCTCGGAAGTATTAACGAGAGTCTCCAAAAGCGATTAGGCGAATTAGGAATAGAGTTTGAGCTTGTTGAGGATAGCAATATTGCTTCGGCCGTTATCGATCTTCAAGTGACAGATAACCCAGATATATACCAGTGGAACCAGGTCATTGTTCCTGATCCAGAAGGCCTGTATCTCAAGCAAATGTTTACACAAAATGATCGTGTCTATTTTGTTTGGAACTCTGGCAGTTCCGCAAACAATAATAGTGGTGTGTTGTTATCTTGGTTTGATGGGCAGAGTTTTTCTGAGCCGGTGACAATATTGGATTATGGTTTTGTAGACAGCAGTAACCACATGATTAATGGCGGTGGTAATGGTCTGGCATTAATTACAATCAAAACCGCAATCAACACTTATGAAACTCATATTGTCGACCTATCAAATCTAGAGGAAACGCATCGAGTTAAGTTTGATGATTATGAACATTTATCCACAATCCCATCGATGCATGTTCAGGGTGCCGTTGCTTTTGATGAATCAGGAAACTTGATTGTTGTGACTAAAAAAACCATGGAACTGACTTTCCACCGGTATTTTCCTGAGACACAAACTTGGCTTGAAGCGCCGATGACACTTCGTGCTGAGCGGATCGCACAGCAATTGACGCACCCGAATCATCTAATGATTGTCCAGCAAGAGCGCTCGCCACTGGATACACCTATCTCTTTCATGTTCTTTAACCTTTCTGATTTCGCGGTAGAGACAACTGTGCCACTTCAATACCCTCAAGATGTCAGTGAGTATTGTGAGACCAATAGAACAGCAGGTTATCATTTAGGTGTGAGCTTAACGCAAGATTTGGAGAGGTTTGCGGTGCATTGTTACGGTAAGGTGGGCACAGGCTCATCCCCAGCACTGCAAAGGCTTGTTTGGGAAGATGCGACACAAGCACCGTTTGCTTATACTCCTGAAGAGACATTAAGTCTTGAGCGTTCAAGCTATCAACCGGTTGTGGCTCATATTGGTGAGAGCATTTTGGCTAACAGCGATTACACAAAAGACGTTTACGGAAAAGAGTACCTGAATGTCGATCACCTTACAGAAGGCGAGTTGATACTGCATGCACAGGATAAGCCGGCGGACAGTCAGTTCTTTAGTCATGCTTATGTTAATCAAAACACGGCAAACAATACGGTGTTAGATACTTCATTCCTCGCGATGGATAACCCTTATGTTGAAGATGAGGCTGTATTTGTGTACCAAGATGGTATTGCTATTTTTGACAAGGCGCTGAAAACTTTGAGCTACGATGATGCCCTGTATGGCACAAAGTACTGGGGAGCGAAAGGCGATTACATGCGTTATCTTTTTGTCTTAAATGGGGAGTGGCATATGCTGACGCACTCAACAACACCGAGACAATTTAAGGTCGCTACATTCCAAATGCGCAACCCTAACTAACGAATCGGATTTCATCAGTTAGCGTTTGTTTATTCAAGAGAAGGGAAGTCATCAAACTTCCCTTCTTTTTATTGGTCTTGTTGAGTGTACAAACCTAAACACATTTAGCCACTCGAGTTGGCCTAATTTAGGGAAACTTATCGACATAGCCGATTGCCAAGCGAGTATGAACAAGTGTCTCAATGGCAATTGAGTGGCGGATGATAGTGTCTCACCTTAGATATGAGGTGCAATTAACTAATTGAAAGTGAGCTGTTAATCGACAGATTTCGATGTGCACCCTAAGGCCGCAGTAGCCTTAGGGTGTCTAGTCGCATTTTTATTTCGGAAAACATACCAATCAAGGCTTGAGGGCGGGTAACCGCGTTTTTTGTTGCTTAATCTTAAATTAGCAGAAGCAACTAAGAATGGACTTATCTTTTGGTGTGTTTTCTGAGCGACTTACGAGTAGATTGAGTTTGGTTTGCGAATGGCTATCACATGCCAAGCTGCCGCACACAGAGTGAGAGTGTAGGCGAGGAGCTCTGTCCCTTCTTTTGCAATGTTTTTTGCTGCACGGTGATAGCCGTGATTCAGAATGACCTGCCAAAGGTCACCCATACCAAAGAGTCGAGAAAACATCATGAGAGTGCCCATGGCTGCGAGCATCAAGCCAAAACTCGGGTGGCGCAAGTAGGCTTGAAATGCTTCGAGTGTGCTTTCTCTGTGTCGGAAAAAACTGTAGTAAATACAACTAATCGCTACCGCCCAAGCTGGATACTTCCAAAAACCATGGACTATCTGGTCAAACACCCCATCTAATTCACGGATCAGTAGACAAGTAAAGAAACCACCCAGCAGCACCGCAAAGCTACGGTATGAGTCAGTGCGGCAAAGACTAAAGTAAAGCAAGGCCACAACCAGTAAAATTGTTTCTTGAGCGTATTCAATGAAAGAGCTTTCACCAGCATGACTACCAAGTAAGCGCACGTCAACGTGAATGACGAGAGCAGCAAGTGCAAGAATGATAAAGACAGTAAAGCTCTTGATGAAGAGCTCACTCATAATAGGGTGTTTGTTCATGATTTTCCTCGACGAGATGAGTCTAGTTGCACATTGCCAGAGAAGTCATTTCCAATAAGTGCATCCAGTTGCATTGTTGGCGGTTATAAAGTGTAAGGGAAAACGCTTAAAGAGGGGGATTCGGTATATGTAAGTGATTGTGACAATTGGGTGATAGTTTTGCGTAGAGCTTGGAATAACTGAGGCCGTCTTCGAGTGTCAGTTCAAATGATGAATTGAATCCGTTCTCCTAGTATCTATAATGCATGCTCATTTGTTGAGAAGATGTGAGTGATATGAAAAATCTTTCGATGATGGCACTTGGATTAGCGGTGCTGACAGGGTGCTCTAGTATAGACAAGCTTGACGCTGTCGAGCCCAAAATGACGCGTTCGGATCTTTATGAAACACTCGGCAAACCAGAAAGAATTCGCTTTTATAGTGATAAAGAGGAGTTGCAATACCATTTAAGAGAATCGCCTCATTGGTGGGCATTAACCGGGTGTGTCGCACTGCCGGCTGCGATCCCAATCTTTGGTGTGATGTGGATCTCTGATGGGTGCTTGGGTGAACAAAAAGAGGTCAATGTCACTTTGCAAGAGAGCGTTGTGATATCAACCGAGGTGCTCAGCGAGAAAGGCAGTTAATCTTTCTCGATGTTAGCTAGCGATAAGCAATACCAGACGCTTGCACATGCGATTAAGGTATAGCTGACCAACTCTATGCCTTCTTCTGCGGTATTTTTTGCTGCGCGAGCATAACCGCCTTGTAGAAGATACTCCCAAAGATCACCCATGCCAAAAAGGCGCGAAAAAATCATGAGTAGCGCCATTGCACCAAGCATGAGGCCAAAGCTTGGGTGTTGCATATACTGTGTCAGTGAACGGAGAGTGGCTTCGCGATGCACGAAGAAGCTGTAATAGCAGGCGCTGATAGCGATGATCCAGGCGGGGTATTTCCAGAACCCGTGGACAATGTGATCAAACACGCCATCAAGCTCGCGAATCAATAAGCAGCTAAAGAAAGCGCTCATAAGAAACAGTAGACCCTGATGCGCTTGGTGTTTCTGCCCTTTTATAAAGAGGTAGATAACTAAAAATAGCAGGATAAGATCTTGGCTGTATTCAATGAGTGAATCTTCGCCTGCTTTGCTATCGAAGAGTCGCACATCAATATGTATCACTAAGGCTGCTAAAGCCGTGAATACGAAGACCAATAGGCCTTTTTTCGTCAGGTTTACAAGCGCAAATGGCATAGTTAATTCTCTGATTTTTTTGTTGTTTATTCTTTTTAGGCTAGAAATGGATGAGGCAAATCTCAACCTCGGGCGCAGGCGTTAAAGCGGTCTTCTCACATTTATGGGAGGGAGGTCGCCTCGTGGCAATAATCTTAATGGGGCTCTACTAATGACTAAAACTAAAATAGAGATGTGAATCACATCGAAAAAACTCTGCGTTGTTCACTCAACGTTCACACGATTAATGTTTATAATGCTCGCTTCATTAACAAGTTGTCATTTCTTTCAAGGACGTCCATGAATACCAAGCCTCAGCTGCCGCTCTGGCCATTATGTGCTCTCGCGCTCAGTCACTCTGTGTATGCCTCTTCTGTTGAGCCTCTGTTTGATACCCCTGAATACCTTGAGCATACCTTTGTCGATGACTTATTGGATGTCTTTGGCGCGGATGGCGGATTTGATGAGAGCAAAACCATCGATATGAGCTACCTGCCGACGGCCTACTACACGCCTGAGAAAAAGTTTGGCGTCGGGCTATTAATGGTGGGGCTTTATCATACTGATGGCTCGAGTGGTGCAGAGCAGCCGTCTTCACTGGTGGTGAACTCGTTCATTTCGCAGAATAAGTCTTATGGCGTGTCGATTGAAAATATGACCTATTTCAATCAAGGTAAGCAGCGTTTACTGCTCGATGTGGAACTGCACAACGAAGCCTCAGTCTATTATGGCAAAGGCATTGCCGCAGGTGACATTGATAGCAATAAACACGAGTTTGATGAGGTGTTGTACTCGTTTAAACCGACGTGGATGACGGCATTTGGCCGTGATTACTATCTTGGTGTCGGCGGCGAGATTACCTACGCGAAAGCAGACAAACTTGAGCATGTGGTGGGAGATAACGGCTCGACGCCCTTTTATGAGCTCCCAAGTGGCACCAGTGCGGGTGTGGTGTTGTCGAGTGTGTATGACTCGCGGGATTATCGCTTGAATGCGAGTGAGGGGTGGCTTTTCCAATTGGATGCAGGGCTGTATCAGAACTTTGAAAGTGACAAAACATATAGCCTCTATGATCTAGAGGTGGCGAACTACATTAACCTGAATCCGGTTCCAGGTTTGATTGCATGGCAGGTACAAGGCCAATTCAGTGAAGGGGATGTGCCTTGGTATGCAATGCCGGATCTTGGCGGCTCAAGTGCGATGCGTGGCTATATCAAAGGGCGTTATCGAGACGACCACATGATGATGGGGCAAATGGAGTACCGCCTGCCGATTGTTCAGCGTCTTGGCATGGTCTTTTGGGGCGCCGCGGGCAGTGTTGCCCCTTCAATTTCTAAGCTCAGTGATGATATCCTTACCTCGTACGGGACGGGCTTTCGTTTCCGCATCAAAGATAAAATCAATCTAAGAGCCGATGTCGGTTTTGGCCAAAACGAGACCGCCTTCTATCTCAACGTCAACGAAGTATTTTAGGGTAATCATTAATGAAGCGAGCTCTTCGATGAAGTATGCTGCAGTGAGCATTTTGGCACTGCTAACCAGCATGGCTGCCACCGCTGATACCACAGTTTCATCGGCGCCCGAACAGTGTGAAAAGACAGCGTATTATCACATCTATCTCAGTGGTATTCGCACCGGCTACATGAATCGCACGGAAACGTGGGAGGGCACAAACGCGACCGTGACCTCTCAAAGTAAGGCCAGCATTTTGGGTATTGGCACCCAATACGATCAAGAAGCGACACTGACCTGGTCAGAAGAGAGTGACAGCTGGCTGACGACGTCTTTTCATCAAGTGGTGTCTGGCTTTAAGAGCCGTGATATGAAAGTCAGCTTTTCTGACGATGGCAGTGAAACTGCTGTCGATCTCGATGGCGAGGTGACGCAATATCAAAACGACGGTGAGCCGCTGCGCGATGTGGATACCCTATCTGTGCAGATCCGCCAGCATGTGTTAGATGGTGACAAAACTTTTTCACTCACGCGTCAAGCCACCGATGGGCCAGAGCCGTACGATTATCAGGTCAAAGATCTCACGACCATTAAGCTTGATAAGTGGGGCGAGATCGACGTGATTCCGGTGAAACAAACCGGAGAAGAGCGGATCACGTTTTGGTATGCGCCTTCGTTGGACTATCAGTTAGTCAAAGCACGCTATCACGGTTTTATACTGCAAGGTGGGGCGGAGCTTCAGAGGTATGAGAGTAGCTGCATTGAATAAAAAAACGGAAGGCGCGGCACCTTCTGTTTTTTTTGAGAGTGACTTAAAGCAGTTGCTTCAATACCCCATCCGCTTTCACTCGCTTGATCTTACGAATTAATCTCTGCGCCGATTCTGGGTAATTCTCAATCTTCTCGACTTGCTTATACGTGCAAATGAGCTGCGTGTGCTCAAGGATCTGTTCGCGCTCTGCCTCAAATTTATCGTTGAGGTGGTGGTAGTGATCTTGAATTAAAATGGCATTTTCTAAATCCAACTTCCAAGCGCGTGGGTTAATGTTATTACCCGTGATGAGCATATAGCGCTTATCAATCCACATACCTTTTAGGTGATAGCTGTTGGCGTCGTGTTTCCACAGGCGAATCGAGAGCTTGCGACTGGCAATATGTGACTCATTAACTTTGGCAAAGCGGCGCAGGTTCATCTCGTAGAGGTAAGGCACGCCACCGATGGTTTTGAATTCTTCTTCTGGCGAGATATAGAAATCATTCGCGGTTTTATCACCCACTACAATCGTTACTTGTACGCCGCGCTTGAGCGCTTTTTTCACTTCTTTTGCCACACTGCGTGGGAAGTTGAAGTAAGGGGTACAGATAAACACTTCATCTTTTGCTGCAGCAATTAATTGGGTGATGGTTTTGTTGAGTTTATTGCGTTTGTTGCCAAGCCCAACGATGGGCGTAATAGCCACTTTCTCTGCGCCGACTTTCTCTGGTGAAAAGTGGTACTCGGCGCGAGATAGGGTCGAGCGGAACTGGCGGATGTCCGACTTGATCTCTTGCGTTTGAGGCTTTGAGTCACTGGTGAGCTCGTTCACAGCGGGGTGGTCAATCATCACCTGTTGCACGAAATTTATCATGCTATCTGCCAGTGCTTTGTGCTGGAAGATATGGTAACGGTCGTAGCGGTAACGCTCTTCTTGGTGCAGGTAGATGTTGTTTAAGCTGGCGCCGCTATAGATAACTTCATCGTCAACAATGTAGCCTTTCAGGTGCAGCACGCCAAAGACTTCACGCCCGCGAACAGGAATGCCATAAACAGGCACCTTATGTTCATGCTTGTTGGCGTAGGCTTTGTACATCTGCGCGTTGCCTTCTGAGCTTTCTGCGCCAATCAACCCACGCTGTGCACGGTGCCAGTCAACACACACTTTGATATCAAGCTCAGGGTTGCGCTGCTTGGCGGCATACAGAGCATCCATAATTTCACGACCCGCTTCGTCATCTTCTAGGTACAGAGCCACCAAGTAAATGCGCTCTGTTGCTCCAGCAATCGCTTCAAGTAGTTTGGTCTTGAAGGCCTTGGCTGAGTGCAGCACATCAAACTGCTCCGGTGCCATCGCGAGCGTTGGAAGTTGTGAAAGTAGATTGCGAGTGACCATCATGGTGTCAGTATTACCTATCTGTATGCAAAATTGCGAACATTGGATAGTAGCAAATTTCTATTTCCCAAGTATAGAAATAGCGCACAGAAGGGGTGAACAAATGTAACGGGGTGTGAGGTTGTGCTTAACTCCTCCCCCTTTTTCAAGGGGGAGGCCGGGAGGGGGTTAAAAGGGCTAGCGGCCATCGCAGGCGCTTGTGTGTGCTAAAAAGTTGCGTTAACCCCACCCTAACCCTCCCCTTGAAAAGGGGAGGGGACAAGAGCTGCACTATTGGTTTTGCCACCTCATCGCCACTAACTTCTTCCCACTCCCCGTATAGCGCAAATAAAGCCCTTTCAACGCCCCAGGAAGTTCATCTGTAGCGACAGCCTCAAACCCATGCTGTGCGTAAAACGCTTCAAGGTGTGTATAAGCAAAGCAGTAATCTTTCTCCCTGAGCACTTCACTCTGACAGTAATTGAGTAGCTGGTGTCCTAAACCTTTTCCTTGCTGCTCTGGCGCAATCAGCATGCCCGTCAGCAGGCGATAGCCTTCAATGGTGCGAAAGCGCACCACCGCACACAGCTGCTTTTCTATATAGCCAACGATAATCAACTCATCGCGTTTAGGCTTTGAAGGGTAGTACTGCTTATAAAGGCGCGTGACTAAAGGCAGTTTTATTGGGTCTAGTGGCTCAATATCTAACATTGCGATAAACAAGTGGCTTAGGTTTTGGTGTAAGATGTGGGCAGTTTAATTGACCTCACACACCGGTTCAAACAGTACGCATGCAATTCAAATCTCATACTAGCTTAGCGCCTTATCACACATTTGGTATTGAACAAACGTGCCAACATCTTGTTGAAGTTTCTTCTGTTGAAGAGCTTATTGAGCTCTATCAGTCACCTCAATGGCAAGACCTGCCCAAGCTGTTCGTTGGCAAGGGCAGCAATATGCTGTTTACCGAGGCGTATCAAGGCATCGTTGTCATTAACCAACTGCTTGGAAAACAAGTCACACAAACAGATGAAGCCTTTCATCTGCACATCGAAGGTGGTGAAGACTGGCCATCGCTGGTGGCGTGGTGTGTCGAGCAAGGGTATGACGGCTTGGAAAACCTCGCCTTGATCCCTGGCTGCTGCGGCTCTGCGCCTATCCAAAACATTGGGGCTTATGGTGTTGAGTTTGCCGATGTGTGTGAGTATGTCGATATTTTATGCCTAGAATCCTTCAGCATTAAGAGATTGACGCGTGATGAGTGCCTGTTTGGTTATCGCGATTCAATTTTCAAACATGCGCTGTATGAGAAAGCGATTGTGGTTGCTGTGGGCTTAAAGCTAGATAAAAACTGGCAAGCGAACACGCAATATGGCCCTTTAAAAGAGATTGAGGAGCCGACCGCCAAAGCCATTTTTGAGCGCGTGTGTCAGGTGCGTATGGAAAAGCTCCCAGACCCAGCGAAAAGCGGTAATGCGGGCAGCTTTTTCAAAAACCCTGTGATCAGCAATGCGCAGTATCAAGCGCTTGTTGAGCAATACCCAAACATGGTGGCTTACCCAGCAGAAAGTGGAATGAAAGTTGCCGCAGGCTGGCTTATCGACCAATGTGGCCTCAAAGGCCAGCGTCAAGGCGGCGCTCAAATTCATCCTAATCAAGCCTTAGTGATTGTAAATAAAGACAACGCCAGTGCTAATGATGTGGTGTTGCTCGCCGCGACAGTGCGTAATGCGGTGTGGAAAAAATATCGTATTGCACTTGAGCATGAGGTGCGTTTTATGGGGGCAGTGCAAGAGACGCGCTTAGAGCGTATTGTGGGAGAGTTGCAATGATCCCACGCACGCCAAAAGCCAAGCTCGATATTTTACGCCTGCTCGCTCAAGGTGGATTTCACTCTGGCGAAGAGATTGGCAAAACACTTGGCATCAGCCGAGCGGCAGTGAGCAAACACATTAAAGGCATTCAAGAGTGGGGCGTTGAAGTTTTCTCTTTGCAAGGTAAAGGCTATCAACTGGCCGAGCCCATGACGCTGCTTGATGCGGAGCGTATCGCTTCTCACACCCATGCGCCAGTAATGCTTCACCCAGTGATTGATTCCACCAATCAATATTTGCTTAATCAAGTGGATAGCTTGGAAAGCGGCACGACCTGTATTGCCGAATATCAATCTCAAGGGCGAGGCCGTAGAGGTCGTCAATGGGTGTCCCCGTTTGGTGCTAACCTATACTTGTCGATGTATTGGCGCTTAGAGGCCGGTATGGCGGCTGCCATGGGCCTGAGCTTGGTGGTTGGCGTTGCCGTAGTGGAGGCGTTAGAGTCGTTAGGGGTTGCTGATGTGAAGCTGAAGTGGCCAAACGATCTCTATTATCAGGATAAAAAACTGGCAGGTATCTTAGTTGAGCTGTCTGGCCAAGCGGGCGGAGCGGCACACCTTGTGATTGGTATGGGCATGAACATTGCCATGTCAGAGCAAATACCAGGTATTGATCAGCCGTGGGTCTCTCTTAAACAAGTGATTGAAGAGCATGAAAGTCACCCACTGCGTCTAATACAAGGTGACGTCGATAGGAATCAATTGTGCGTTGCGTTTATCAATGCTTGGCAAACTGCCCTGCAAGATTATGAAGAGCAGGGCATGCATAGATTTGTTGAGCGCTGGAATCGCGTGGATAACTTTCTCAATCGCCCGATTAAGTTGATGATGGGGCAGCGTGAAATATCGGGTATATCGCGTGGGATCAACGAACAAGGCGCGGTGTTAATCGAGACCGAGCAAGGTGTAGAGGCGCATATTGGTGGAGAGATCTCACTTCGAGGCCTTTGATTGTAGTAAAGCATGAAAAGCCCCTAGTCGGGCTGTCGGCGAGTGGTTATACTTGCCACTTAATTTTTTCAGCTGACTCCATACGGGAGTGGGCTTGGTTTATCAGGAAATGAGCAGCGGATATGCAAGAATATTTAGAGTTTTTCCAACAGAACATGATTATGTCTTTGGTATGGGTGGGTTTGTTTATTGCATTGATTGCGAACATCTATAAGTCAGCAACAGCAGCATATAAAGAAGTCACCGCTAACCAAGTGACTCAAATGATGAATAAAGAAGACGGTGTTGTTGTCGATATTCGCTCAAAAGATGAGTACAAAAAGGGTCATATTACTGACTCAGTTCACATTTTACCGTCAGAAATCAAAGCGGGTAACCTAGGTAGCCTTGAAAACAAGAAAGCGAACCCAATTATCGTAGTATGTAAGACTGGTCAAACTGCCGCGGAAAGCGCAAATGAGCTTGCAAAAGCAGGCTTTGAGAAGGTTTACCTGCTTAAGAACGGTTTGATTTCTTGGAACGAAGCGAACCTACCACTGGTACGTGGTAAGAAGTAATTCTTCAGGTTCTGTGTTCAATTGGCGAAATAAAAGCCGGAATTGAGCAAGAGTTGTGAGAGTAGACACGAAATCGCAACAACACCTAGTTATTCTTAAAGCGCTCGGTTAGTCTCGAGATAACACAAAGAGCTACCGAGTGTAGTAAACAAAATTTAAAGGAAATAAAAATGGCTGAAGCAGCACAACCACAAGCGCCAGAGCAAAACTTCACAATTCAACGCATCTTCCTAAAAGACTTGTCTTTTGAAGCGCCAAACTCACCAACAATGTTCCAAAAAGAGTGGAACCCAGATGTAAAACTGGATCTAGACACTCAAAGCCGTGAGCTAGGTGAAGGCGTATACGAAGTGGTTCTACGCATTACTGTGACAGTTAAGAACGCTGAAGAAACAGCTTTCCTATGTGAAATCCAACAAGGTGGCATCTTCACAGCAGCGAAAATGGAAGCGGGCCAACTAGCTCATTGTCTAGGTGCATTCTGCCCGAATATCCTATTCCCTTACGCGCGTGAAACTATCTCAGGCCTAGTCGTTAAAGGTACGTTCCCACAATTGAACCTAGCGCCAGTTAACTTTGACGCATTGTTCATGAACTACCTACAGCAACAAGCACAGCAAGAAGGTCAGCAAGCTGACGCATAATTGCAGCTGACAATCTAACAAGATTTCGAATGCACAAGGTCTAACCCAAGATCTTGTGCATTTTTTGTTTCACACTAGACGGTTATTTATTTAATAATAGTCGCTTAACTCTCCCACTCTCATCAGTACGACAGCACCGTGTATGCACTAGACTAATGAGAGATAAATTCAAAGGTTGACTCTATGACTCAAGCTTCAAACGCGCTTCCTTACGGCAAACCGATCAGCATGACGGTGATTGGCGCAGGCTCCTACGGTACTTCTCTGGCGATTTCTTTGGCGCGTAATGGCGACAATGTGGTGATCTGGGGACATGAGCTAGAGCATATGGCTCAACTTGAGGCCGATCGTGCCAACCATGAGTTTCTACCGGGAATCGAATTTCCAGACAGTTTAATTGTTGAATCTGATCTAGAGCGTGCATTAGCGGCAAGCCGTGATGTGTTGGTTGTCGTGCCAAGCCATGTGTTTGGTATCGTGCTTGGCAGTATGAAGCCCTACCTGCGCGAAGACGCGCGTATCTGCTGGGCGACGAAGGGCCTAGAGCCTGAGACAGGTCGTCTGCTAAAAGAAGTGGCTCACGATAAACTTGGTGACCAATATTCACTGGCAGTACTCTCTGGTCCTACGTTTGCCAAAGAGCTCGCGATGGGGATGCCAACGGCCATTTCGGTCGCCTCACCAGACGCAGAATTTGTGAAAGAGCTGCAAGACAAGATCCACTGCAGTAAGACGTTCCGCGTTTACGCTAATTCAGATTTCATCGGTATGCAGCTTGGTGGCGCAGTAAAGAACGTGATTGCGATTGGTGCTGGCATGTCTGATGGCATTGGCTTTGGCGCGAATGCGCGTACGGCCCTGATCACTCGTGGTCTTGCGGAAATGACTCGCCTTGGCGCTTCGCTGGGCGCACAACCGGAAACCTTTATGGGTATGGCGGGCTTGGGTGACTTAGTGTTAACGTGTACCGATAACCAATCACGTAATCGCCGCTTTGGTCTAGCTTTAGGCCAAGGTAAAGATGTCGACTTAGCACAACAAGAGATTGGTCAGGTGGTTGAAGGCTATCGCAATACCAAGGAAGTGTGGTTATTAGCCAACCGCATGGGGGTAGAGATGCCGATTGTCGACCAAATCTATCAAGTGTTGTATCAAGGCAAAGATGCGCGTCAAGCGGCACAAGACTTGTTAGCGCGAGATAAAAAAGCCGAAGCATAAACGCTAGGCAAAAAGAGAAAGAGAATTTAGGAAGTGGCAATGAAATGCTGTGAAAAACAGAAAGTGTGGCAATGCATCGTCAAGGAAGCACGAGAGCTAGCAGAGCAAGAGCCGATGCTAGCGAGCTTTTACCACGCGACTATTATCAAGCATGAGAGCTTAGCGGCGGCGCTAAGCTACATTCTGGCAAACAAATTGAAAACGGCTTCAATGCCTGCCATGGCTGTACGTGAAGTGGTGGAAGAAGCGTTAGCGGCTGACCCTTCTATCAGTGAGTCAGCGGCTTGTGATATTTGTGCCACCGTAAACCGAGATCCTGCGGTTGCAATGTACTCAATGCCACTTCTTTATTTAAAGGGCTACCATGCTCTGCAAGGCTATCGTGTTGCCAACTGGCTATGGAAGCAGGGCAGAGTGGCACTGGCAACCTACTTACAAAACCAAATCTCAGTCGCGTGTCAGGTGGATATCCACCCAGCAGCGAAGATCGGTAAGGGCATCATGCTCGACCATGCGACGGGTATCGTGATTGGTGAAACAGCAGTGGTAGAGAATGATGTCTCTATCTTGCAAGACGTCACCTTAGGCGGTACGGGTAAAGAGTGCGGCGATCGTCACCCGAAAATTCGTGAAGGCGTAATGATTGGCGCTGGGGCGAAAATTCTTGGTAACATCGAAGTGGGCGAGGGAGCGAAGATTGGCTCGTGCTCGGTTGTTCTGCAAGCCGTGCCTGCGCATACCACCGTGGCGGGTGTGCCAGCTAAGATAGTGGGCCGGCCGAAAACAGATAAGCCGTCTCTGGACATGGACCAGCAGTTCAATGGCAAGTCGCAGTACTTTGTTGGCGGGGATGGTATCTAAAGCCGTAAATTACGCATTCAAATGAAAATGGCCTCATCAAGTGATGAGGCCATTTTTTCAATTACATCAAGTCAAGTTCAGCTTTGACTTCTTCTGCCCACTCAATCCAAGCTTGACGAAGCTTAGTGTTGCGGCGCAGGGTTAAACGCTCTAGGCGGCGCTGCTTGTCCAGCACTTTAGGGTCGCCGTAGTAGGCGTGTTCAATTTCGTTGTAATGCTCAACGAAGCGATGCGCCTCTTCGATCAGCATATTCAGTTGTGCCTTAAACGGTTCTACTTCTTCAACAGCGCAGACCATTAATTTCGCACAGAACTCATCACGAACGGTCGTTTCAGCAGTCGGTTGTTCAAACCATACACCGAGGGCTGCTCTACCTGCATCAGTAATAGAGTAAACCTTGCGGTCGGGTTTGCCTTCTTGAGGCTCTAAAACACAAGATACTTGGCCACTTTGAGCCATCTTATTTAGTTCACGGTACACCTGCTGGTGGCTCGCTTTCCAGAAGTATCCAATGCTCGAAGAGAACTCTTTTGTAATGTCGTAGCCCGTCGCATCGCGCGTGCTCAACACTGTCAGTATTACGTGAGGTAGTGACATGTTTATATCCAAAATACTAATAAACAAAAATTAACAGTAAGCAAAAACCAAGTCTGCTCTTATGGCATTTGTCTTGATCGTTTTCACTTATGCCCACTTTTATCTGTGGGAAATGTCACCTTAATGTAAGCCGGTTTTCACCTAGGGTGAGTCGCTTATTGAATTAGCAACTTCATATTAGCCGCATAGTATACCTAAACAGAAGTGTAGGTGTAGAGTGGAATATATGCAAAATGGCAAGGAAGTGATGATTTTGTCAGTAACTGTCTGACTTTGTTATAAATAAAAAATCCCTGCAACGTGTCCAATTAACACTTTTTACAGGGATTCTCAAAGTTGCAATGCTACTTGTGTCGCAATGTCGTGTTATCCAGTATTACGCATACCAGCAGCGATACCCGCAATGGTTACCATCAAGGCTTCTTCAAGTTCAGGATCCGCCTCTTCGGTTTGACGCGTACGGTAGAGTAGTTCTGCTTGCAGCATGTTCAATGGCTCAACGTAGATGTTACGCAAGCGAATCGACTCTTGGCCCCAAGGGTCGCTTTGCATCAAGTTCTCGTTGTTTTCTACATTCAGTACTGCTTTGATGTCGGTTTGCAGTTGATCGCGTAGGCGATCACCTAAACGCATCAGCTCTGGCTCGACTAAGCGCTCGTCGTAGTAGCGAGAGATCTCGATATTACATTTTGAGTACACCATCTCAAGCATACCAAGACGTGTTGAGAAGAATGGCCATTCACGACACATCTCTTCTAAAAGACCAAGGTGGCCTTTATCGATAGAGTACTGAATTGACTCACCGGCGCCTAACCAAGCTGGCAATACCAAGCGGTTTTGGCTCCATGAGAAGATCCAAGGGATCGCACGTAAGCTTTCAACGCCGCCGTTTGGGTTACGCTTAGCTGGGCGAGAGCCTAGTGGCAGTTTGCCGAGCTCAAGCTCAGGCGTAGCTTGGCGGAAATAAGGAACAAAGTCCGCTTCACCACGAACAACGTTGCGGTAAGACTCGCAAGACACCTCAGACAGCACTTCCATCAGCTCGCGCCAATCTTGTTTTGGCTCTGGTGGTGGCAGAAGGTTCGCTTCCAGGATCGCACTGGCGTACATGTTGAAGCTGTTGACGGCTACCTCAGGTAGACCAAGCTTAAAGCGAATCATCTCGCCCTGCTCTGTAACACGCAGGCCGCCTTTCAAGCTCTTTGGTGGCTGAGAAAGTAGGGCTGCGTGCGCAGGCGCACCGCCACGACCGATAGTACCACCACGACCGTGGAACAGTGTTAGGTCGATGCCTTCTTCTTCGCCCACCTTAACCAGCGCTTCCATCGCGCTGTATTGCGCCCAACCGGCTGCCATTGCACCTGCATCTTTTGCAGAGTCTGAGTAGCCAATCATGACCATCTGGTGGTTTTGAATAAAGCCACGGTATAGGTCGATGCTCATCAGTTGCTTGATAACACTTTCCGCGTTGTTTAAGTCTTCTAGCGTTTCAAACAGTGGGCAGACATCCATGCGGTAAGGGCAACCTGACTCTTGCAGAATCAGGTGTACAGCCAATACATCGGATGCGGTACGCGCCATTGAAATCACATAAGCACCGAACGCTTCACGCGGCTGAGCCGCAATGATCTTACAGGTATCAATGACCTCTTGAACCTGTTCTGAAGGTTGCCAGTCACGTGGGAAAAGAGGGCGCTTAGAGTTTAGCTCTGAAGTGAGGAACGCCACCTTGTCTTGTTCGCTCCACTGATCGTAATCGCCTAGGCCTAGGTAACGCGTCAGTTCAGAAAGAACATCAGAGTGACGTGTACTTTCTTGACGAATATCGAGACGAACTAGGTGCACGCCAAATGCTTTTACACGGCGCAGAGTATCAAGCAGTGAGCCTTCTGCGATGATGCTCATGCCACACTCGTGCAATGATTGATAACACGATAGAAGAGGTTTCCACAGTTGGTCGGCGTTTTGTAGTGGAGCTTTGACTGCAAGCTTTTGACCATTGATCTTCGCATCAAGGATCTCTTTTGTCTCTTCAAGCAGAGCACGCAGCTGTTTTAGAATGCAGCGGTACGGTTCGTGAGACTCTTCACCTGCTAGTGCGCGAACTTCATCGTTGCACTTAGTCATTGAAAGCTCGGTAATAAGCTCATTGACATCTGAAAGGTAAAGATCAGCCGCTTTCCAGCGAGACAGAAGCATCACTTCACGTGTGATGGTGTGCGTCACAAACGGGTTACCGTCGCGGTCACCACCCATCCAAGAAGAGAAGTGAACCGGACGAGCATCAAGAGGCAAGCCTTCACCAAGGTAGTCTTTCAATCGACCATCAAATTCACGCAAAAATTCAGGCACAGCTTGCCACAGCGAATTTTCCACCACAGCGTAGCCCCATTTCGCTTCATCAAGAGGCGTCGGGCGCTGCTTACGTATGACATCTGAGTGCCAGCTTTGGGCAATCAACTGCTCTAGACGGCGCTCAGTTTTTTGGCGCTCACGAATAGAGAGATCGTTCAACTCAAGATCAGACAGACACTCATTGATCTTCACCAGCTTGTTGATCATGGTGCGACGCGTGATTTCGGTTGGGTGTGCGGTTAGCACAAGTTCGATGTTGAGGTCGCGGATCGCTTGAGCGGTATCTAGCTTGCTAACATCTTGCTGAGCAAGCTTAGAGAATAAGGTATTGATGGTGTCAGGTTCACACACGTGTGCATCACAGTGACGTGAAATTGTGTGGTACTGCTCTGCCATGTTGGTCAGATTCAAGAACTGGTTAAAGGCACGAGCAACGGGTGTCAGTTGATCATTAGGTAGCCCTTTGATCTCATCAACCAGTTTTTCTCGGTCTGCTTTACTGCCTGCACGAGCTGATTTGGATAGCTTACGAATGGTCTCTACTTTCTCAAGAATCGCATCACCGTGTGCGTCTCGGATAGTGTTACCAAGTAATCGACCCAACATGCTTACATTGCTTGTGAGTGCAGCGTACTTCTCGTTCATAACGTCCTGCCTTGTAAAAAAATTACATCCAATGTTTATCTTCAAGGTGACAATCTAGCGAAAAATATCGCCATTAGTCAAATAATGTGAACTTATCACGGCAAAATGTCGAGATGTGGAAAGTTATTTTGAAAATTTATTACGTAAAGTTTGTTTTACTCCTCCCCCTTATCAAGGGGGAGGCTGGGAGGGGGTTAAAAGGCCAGAGCCACATCTGCAAGTGTTGGCGTGAGCTGATAAATCGCTTTAACCCCACCCTAACCCTCCCCTTGATAAGGGGAGGGGACTAAGAGCGAGAAACACAACGTATGTTATTTTTGCACCTCCCCCTTATCAAGGGGGAGGCTAGGAGGGGGTTAAAAGGCCAGAGCCACATCTGCAAGTGTTGGCGTGAGCTGATAAATCGCTTTAACCCCACCCTAACCCTCCCCTTGATAAGGGGAGGGGACTAAGAGCGAGAAACACAACGCATGTTATTTTTGCACCTCCCCCTTATCAAGGGGGAGGCTGGGAGGGGGTTAAAAGGCCAGAGCCACATCTGCAAGTGCTGGCGTGAGCTGATAAACCGCTTTAACCCCACCCTAACCCTCCCCTCGATAAGGTGAGGGGACTAAGAGCGAGAAGCACAACGCGTGTTATTTTTGCACCTCCCCCTTATCAAGGGGGAGGCTAGGAGGGGGTTAAAAGGCCAGAGCCACATCTGCAAGTGCTGGCGTGAGCTGATAAATCGCTTTAACCCCACCCTAACCCTCCCCTTGATAAGGTGAGGGGACTAAGAGCGAGAAACACAACGCGTGTTATTTTTGCTCCTCCCCCTTATCAAGGGGGAGGTTGGGAGGGGGTTAAAAGGCCAGAGCCACATCTGCAAGTGTTGGCGTGTGCTGATAAATCGCTTTAACCCCACCCTAACCCTCCCCTTGATAAGGGGAGGGGACTAAGAGCGAGAAACACAACGCATGTTATTTTTGCTCCTCCCCCTTATCAAGGGGGAGGCTGGGAGGGGGTTAAAAGGCCAGAGCCACATCTGCAAGTGTTGGCGTGAGCTGATAAACCGCCTTAACCCCACCCTAACCTTCCCCTTGATAAGGGGAGAGAACTAAGAGCTAGAAGCAGTACTCGCGAATCGCTTTACTTAAAACATCAATCGTTGGCTCAATAAAATCCAGCGAGAGAAACTCATCTGGCTGGTGCGCTTGGTCTATCGAGCCTGGGCCCATCACCAATGTCGGACAAAGTTGTTGCAAGAAAGGCGCTTCAGTACAGTAATTCACTGTTTCAGAGCTGCATTCAGCGATACGCTCAATACTGCCAATAAACGGGTGGTCATGTTGACACTCATAGCCGGGGATAGGCTCATGCAGCGCGGTAATAGAAATGCGTCCAGGCCATTTTGCTTCGACCTCTTTTAACGCATCACGCAACATATTGTCTAACCCATCAAGGCTGATGCCGGGTAAAGGACGAACGTCATAGTGCAGTTCACAGCAGCCACAGATGCGGTTGGCGCTGTCACCACCGTGAATATGACCAAGGTTCAATGTTGGGCTTGGGATAGCAAATCCCGGATGGTGGTATTCTTTTACTAACCTATCGCGCAGCTTCATCATAGCAAACAACACTTCGTGCATGATCTCAATCGCGTTGACACCGAGAGCTGGGTCAGATGAGTGTCCTGACTTACCAGTGACACGAATCGCATTGGCCACATGACCTTTGTGCCCACGAATGGGTTTCAAGCTCGTAGGCTCACCAATGATGCAGTAATCCGGTTTAAACGGTGCCGTCTCGGTAAAGTGACGAGCGCCGAGCATGGTGGTCTCTTCATCACATGTCGCTAACACATACAATGGTTTTTGCTGCTGGCTCCAGTCGGTTTTCTTCACCGCTTCAATAATAAAGGCAAAGAAGCCTTTCATATCCGCAGTGCCTAGACCGTAGAAGCGTCCGTCTTTTTCGGTGAGAGCGTGTGGGTTAAAGCTCCAACGGCCCTCGTCAAAGGGCACGGTATCGCTATGACCGGCGAGCAGCAAGCCACCTTCACCGTTGCCCATCTTTGCCATCAGGTTGTATTTACCTGGTTCGACTTGTTCAGTTTCGACAGCAAAGCCTAAATCGGCAAACCAAGTCGCCATCATTTCAATGACTTTGGCGTTGCCTTGATCCCAGCTTGGGTCAGTCGAGCTAATAGAAGGGGTCGAAATCAGCCCTTGATAAACGTCGATAAATTGAGGTAATTGCATATTCTCTTTACTTTCCCTGTTGACAGAGTGTGAAATTGACGGTAAAACGGATATTAAATCATTTTTAATGAATAAAAAATCAAAATAAAGCAAATATTTTAGATTTGTAGTCATTAGCAACGCAGTAAACAAACCAGATGGAACCGGTAAGATGTCAAAGCGATTAAAAACAGCCATTGTCGGCGCAAGTGGATACACCGGAGCGGAGTTGGCTCTCATGGTGCACAAGCATCCAAACCTCACGCTAGCAGGTTTGTATGTGTCCGCCAATAGCTTAGATGCCAATAAACCGATTGCCCAGCTACATGGCAAGCTTGACGGCATTATTGATGCTCCTGTGTTACCACTGACGGATGTGGCCGAAGTCGCACAGAGCTGCGATGTGGTTTTTCTTGCTACCGCTCATGAGGTGAGCCATGACCTTGCGCCAGTCTTTCTGCAATACGGCTGTCAGGTGTTTGACTTATCCGGTGCTTATCGTGTTAGAAGCCAAGCATTTTATAGTGACTTTTATGGCTTTGATCACCAATTCGACCAACACCTGGAAAATGCCGCATACGGCTTAGCAGAGTGGAATGAAGAGGCGATTCAACAAGCGAACCTTGTTGCTGTTGCGGGTTGTTATCCAACGGCTTCACAACTGGCCATTAAGCCATTAATTGTTTCTGGTCTATTGGATAGCGCACAATGGCCTGTCATTAATGCCACAAGTGGCGTGTCTGGGGCAGGTCGTAAAGCGACAATGACGAATAGTTTCTGTGAAGTGAGTCTGCAGCCTTACGGCGTGTTTAATCACCGCCATCAGCCAGAGATTGCTGCGCACTTAGAGCAGGATGTTATTTTCACGCCCCATTTGGGCAGCTTCAAGCGTGGCATTCTTGCGACGATCACCATGAAGTTGCAAGCCGGCACAACAGCAGAGCAAGTTGAACAGGCTTTCATTGCGGCGTATCACGACAAGCCGGCCGTGCGTATTAAAGATGCCATTCCTCGCCTGCAAGATGTTCAGTACACCCCTTTCTGCGATATTGGCTGGAAGGTTCAGGGTGAACACATCATCGTGGTTTCTGCGATTGATAACCTACTAAAAGGTGCTTCTAGCCAAGCGATGCAGTGCCTAAACATTCATTACGGCTTTGAGCCACTAACCGCATTAGTGTAAGGAGATTCATCATGACGACACCTCTAGTGATCAAACTTGGCGGCGCAGCACTCTCTTGCACCGATACGCTGCAGCAACTCTTTTCTGCTATTGCTAACTATCAACAACAAGCACAGCGCCAGATTGTGATTGTTCATGGTGGTGGCTACTTGGTCGATGACTTGATGAGTAAGCTCAATCTTGAGACAGTGAAGAAAGAGGGCCTGCGTGTCACGCCTTACGAGCAGATTCCTGTGATTGCGGGTGCACTAGCCGGTACAGCAAATAAGCTACTGCAAGGCCAAGCGATTGCAGCAGGCCTTAAAACAGCAGGCTTGAGCTTAGCAGATGGCGGTTTGTGTCAGGTACAAGAGCTTAACCCAGAGCTAGGTGCTGTCGGCAAAGCAACACCGGGCGATTCAGCGCTTTTACAAGCGGTTCTCACTAGTGGCGCACTACCCATTATTAGCTCGATAGGCCTAACGGATGCAGGGCAGTTGATGAATGTAAATGCTGACCAAGCGGCTGTGGCCGTTGCAGGCGCACTGGATGCTGATTTAGTGCTTCTATCGGATGTGAGCGGCGTGTTGGATGGTAAAGGGCATCTGATGCACTCGCTTGATGAGCAGCAAGCCCATGCTTTGATAGAGGGCAAGGTCATCACTGATGGCATGATTGTGAAAGTTGAAGCGGCGCTTCAAGCTGCGCAGGAGCTAGGTCGCTCAATTGAAGTTGCCAGCTGGCGTTATCCAGACCAACTCAAAGAATTATTTGCGGGTAAGAATATCGGTACCCAGTTCTTGCCAAGCTAAACCAAATCAATATAACGGATTTAAATGTAAACCTCCCCACGGGCCGCCAAGCTGAGTGTGGGAACACGGAGAAATATGATGAGTAAAGTTCAAGTAAATAAAGTTGTTGTCGCATATTCTGGCGGTCTTGATACGTCGGTAATCATTCCTTGGCTCAAAGAGAACTACGACTGTGAAGTGGTGGCGTTTGTCGCGGATGTCGGCCAGGGCGAAGAAGAGCTAGAAGGTATCGAAGCGAAAGCAAAAGCGTCAGGTGCCTCTGAGTGTTACATTGCTGACCTAAAAGAAGAGATGGTGGCGGAATACATCTACCCAACACTAAAGACAGGCGCATACTATGAAGGCAAATACCTGCTAGGGACATCAATGGCGCGTCCTATTATTGCTAAAGCACAGGTTGAAGTTGCACGTAAAGTCGGTGCTGACGCATTGTGTCACGGCTGTACAGGTAAAGGTAACGACCAAGTACGTTTTGAAGGTGCATTTGCAGCTCTTGCACCAGACCTACATGTGATTGCCCCTTGGCGTGAATGGGATCTTGTGAGCCGTGAAGAGTGTCTCGACTACCTTGCTGAGCGTAATATCCCATGTTCTGCTTCTCTAACTAAAATCTACTCTCGTGACGCGAATGCTTGGCATATCTCAACTGAGGGTGGTGTGCTGGAAGATACCTGGAATGCACCAAATGAAGATTGCTGGGTTTGGACAGTAGACCCAGAGCAAGCGCCGAATGGAGCGGAGTACGTCACACTCAAAGTAGAAAAAGGCGAAGTGGTTGGTGTCGATGGTGAAGCAATGACACCATACAACGCCCTAGTTTACTTGAATGAAAAAGGCGCGAAACACGGTGTGGGTCGTATCGATATCGTAGAAAACCGCCTTGTTGGCATGAAGTCTCGTGGCTGCTACGAAACTCCGGGAGGCACTATCATGATGGAAGCGCTTCGCGCCGTTGAGCAGTTGGTTCTTGATAAGTCATCGTTTGAGTTTCGTGAAGAGCTAGGTGTGAAAGCGTCTCACCTTGTCTATGATGGCCGTTGGTTTACGCCACTGTGTAAGTCAATTCTGGCAGCATCAGAAGAGCTTGCTCAAGACGTGAATGGCGAGGTGGTGATTAAACTCTACAAAGGCCAAGCTACTGTGACTCAGAAGCGCTCAGACAACAGCCTATACTCAGAAGAGTTTGCAACCTTCGGCGAAGATGAGGTCTACGACCAAAGCCATGCTGGTGGCTTTATTCGTCTTTACTCACTATCAAGCCGCATTCGTGCTTTGAATGAGGCGAAGAAAGAGAAGTAGGTCGTCAGATAAAGGTTTACCTTGAAGCACTAACGAAACAGAAAGGCTGTGATTATTGTCACGGCCTTTTACTTCTTGGTTGAAAGGTGTAAGGGAAACAGCCATTCTCACTTCTCACTTCTCACTTCTCACTTCTCACTTCTCACTTCTCACTTTCCACACAATGTAGCGCTATGAATATTTATGTAAAATAAATGAATTAATACTTCCAATTTGTTCTCTTTTGCCGTAAGTTTGAACCATACCAAAAAAGACATGGATTTAAATCAGGGCTAAGCTTCGCTTATGCAGTGATTAGTGAGCATTAGGAGAGTGACAATGGCATTATGGGGCGGAAGATTTACCCAAGCGGCAGATACGAGATTCAAAGATTTTAACGATTCACTTCGCTTTGATTATCGATTGGCCGAGCAAGATATTGTTGGCTCTATTGCTTGGTCTAAGGCACTGCTATCTGTTGACGTATTGACCGAGGATGAGCAGCAAAGACTAGAACTTGCCCTGAATGAGCTAAAGCTTGAAGTGATGGAAGACCCACATCAGATACTGGCGTCTGATGCAGAGGATATTCACTCATGGGTTGAGCAGCAGCTGATCAGCAAAGTCGGTGACTTAGGTAAAAAACTTCACACTGGCCGTTCTCGTAACGACCAAGTCGCGACAGATTTGAAACTCTGGTGTCGTCAGCAAGGTCAGCAGCTTCTGCTAGCTCTAGACCGCCTTCAATCTCAAATGGTTTCGGTTGCTAAAGAGCATCAAGGCACAGTCCTTCCGGGTTACACCCACTTGCAGAGAGCCCAACCTGTGACATTCGCGCACTGGTGTTTAGCTTATGTCGAAATGTTCGAGCGTGATTACTCTCGCCTAAACGATGCGATTAAACGTTTGGATACGTGTCCTCTTGGCTCTGGTGCCTTGGCGGGTACTGCCTATCCGATGGATCGTGAAAAGCTTGCGCATAACCTTGGCTTTAGAAGAGCAACCAGAAACTCGCTCGACTCTGTTTCTGACCGTGACCATGTGATGGAGCTGATGTCGATCGCCTCTATCTCTATGCTTCACTTATCGCGTCTTGCTGAAGACATGATCTTCTATAACTCTGGTGAGTCAAACTTCATTGAACTTGCGGATACAGTGACCTCCGGATCTTCATTAATGCCACAAAAGAAAAACCCTGATGCGCTAGAGCTTATTCGTGGTAAGACCGGACGTGTCTATGGCTCTTTGGCGGCGATGATGATGACCGTAAAAGCACTGCCTCTTGCTTATAACAAGGACATGCAAGAAGACAAAGAAGGCCTGTTTGATGCGCTTGATACATGGAACGACTGTATGGAAATGGCAGCGTTGTGTTTCGATGGCATCAAAGTCAATGGTGAACGTACTCTAGAAGCTGCGAAGCAAGGTTATGCCAACTCGACTGAGCTTGCCGATTATCTTGTTGCTAAAGGCATTCCATTCCGCGAAGCGCACCACATCGTTGGTGTGGCGGTTGTAGGAGCCATTGCTAAAGGTTGCGCCCTTGAAGAGCTATCAATAGACGAGCTGAAAACCTTCTCAGGTGTGATTGAAGAAGATGTATATGACATCCTCACGATTGAATCCTGTCTTGAAAAACGTAGTGCGTTGGGCGGCGTATCACCAACCCAAGTGAAATTTTCAGTAGAACAAGCTGAGAAGCGTCTTGATGCGCGTGATACCTCTGCGGTGAAAGTACGTGCAGCGCGCTTGACTGATATTGAGTCGCTTGAAGGCATGGTGACTTACTGGGCGAACATGGGTGAAAACCTACCTCGCTCACGTAATGAGCTAGTAAGAGATATTGGCTCGTTTGCGGTCTCTGAACATCATGGAGAGGTGACTGGTTGTGCGTCTTTGTATGTGTATGACTCTGGCTTAGCTGAAATTCGCTCGTTGGGTGTTGAAGCGGGCTGGCATGGTCAAGGCCATGGTACGGCTATTGTTCAGCACTTGGTGGATAAAGCCAAGCAGATGGCGATTAAGAAAGTGTTTGTGCTAACGCGCACGCCAGAATTCTTTATGAACCATGATTTTATCCCGACGTCTAAGAGCTTGTTGCCTGAGAAAGTGCTGAAAGACTGTGATCAGTGCCCTCGCCAACATGCCTGTGATGAGGTGGCGCTAGAAATCAACTTTGCTGAACAACTAATTGCAAAACAAAGTGTTGCGTAAATTTGGTGCAGCATGCCCAAAAAAAGATCAAAAAGATCGAATTTATTGGGAACCAATTAAGAAAGAGCAGGTCTATTAAAGTACCACTGCTTTTTCTTAGAAGAATCTAAGAGAGCCCCGAAATCATATTGATATCGGGGCTTTTTTCTTTTTTGGGGCTTGTGTTTTTGCTTCTCCCCCTTTTCAAGGGGAAGCCGGGAGAGGGTTAAAACGGCGACGGACAAACGCAGGCGCAAAGATGTGTTGATAAACCCTTACAATCCCACCCTGCCCAAGGGAGGGAACCAATAGCGGGCACGTAAATTACTTCTTCCCTCGCATCGGCAGAACAATAAACTTCATCAAAAGATGCAATGCCAACAAAACGTTAAAAGCAAACCCTGCCATCACCAACGTAATTGACTCGATACTTTTCGGATCATCACGAAAGAAAAACCACCACAGCCCCCAGCACGCGACGGATAATACCGTTAATTGATCCATACAGCGCTGACAGCGGCCGATTTTTTTCCAGAACCAATGTTGCTGGCAGTTTTGACAGGACATGAGGTACTCTTGTTGGTTATTGTTTTGTAGTAAGGCGAGTATAACGGCAGGTAAAAAAAATCCCCAACCTTGACAATGAGAAGTTGGGGAAAGGACTTGGACAGTTGTATTAGTTGTTTTTGGAATTCAGTACTCTAAGGTGCTCATCCATGAGCATTTGCTGTTTTCTTAGAGATTTTTAATTTGAAACCTAGGCTTTAAAGATTTAAGCCAAAAGATCGCCTGGGGACCGAGCCCCAAGCCTAGTTATTATTGCGCGAAGTAATTGTCTAGCTCTTCACTACCGCCGATGTGCTTACCACCAATAAAGACTTGCGGTACCGTTGTGCGGCCAGTAATAGCTCGCAGGCTCACAGTTGTTGCATCTTTGCCCAATATAATCTCTTCGTACTGTAGGCCTTGGTCAATCAATGCTTGCTTTGCTTTCACACAGAAAGGGCAACCTGGTTTACTAAATACAGTGATAGATTCTTGCACTTTGTGTGCTGGCGCAATGTGATTGAGCATTGTGTCTGCATCCGAAACTTTGAACGGGTCGCCAGGCTCGTTTGGTTCGATAAACATCTGCTCTACGATGCCGTTTTTCACTAGCATGCTATAGCGCCATGAACGTTTGCCGAAGCCAAGGTCATCTTTATCTACTAGCATGCCCATGCCGTCAGTGAATTCACCGTTTCCGTCTGGAATGAAGGTGATGTTTTCTGCTTCTTGATCTGCTTTCCATGCATTCATCACAAAGGTGTCATTAACTGATACACACAGAATGTCATCAACACCGTGCTCTTGGAAAACTGAAAACAGTTCGTTGTAGCGCGGTAAGTGGCTAGAAGAGCAAGTTGGAGTGAAGGCACCAGGCAAGCTAAATACAATCACGGTTTTATTTTTGAATAGGTCATTTGTTGTTACGTTAACCCACTGGTCGTTCTGGCGAGTTGGGAATGTCACTTGTGGAACTGGCTGACCTACTTTTGCCGCTAATACTTGTTGTTCATTAAACATTGTCGAGTCCTAAATAGAAAAATAAAGAGTAAAAGTTGAGGGCTTAAAGCTGCTCTCTGTTTTGATGGGTTCATTATTACCAAAATGCTTTGATAGGGATAATCGTTTGGTGTTATCGTTTTAATAGGTAAATTCTATTAAAGGCAGAAAAATGAATATTCGTGATTTTGAGTATTTAGTATCCCTTGCAGAGCATAAACACTTTCGCAAAGCCGCTGAGGCCTGTTTTGTCAGTCAGCCAACGTTAAGTGGCCAAATTCGCAAACTTGAAGATGAGCTTGGTACGGCATTGCTTGAGCGTAACAGTCGTAAAGTGTTGTTTACTGACGCAGGCTTACAGCTCGTTGAGCAAGCCAAGAGTATTTTGGCTGAGATAAAACTGTTTCGAGAGATGGCGAGTGGTCAAAACGGAGAGATGATTGGCCCGATGCATATTGGATTTATCCCGACAGTAGGGCCTTACGTGTTGCCAAAGATTATTCCGTCACTGAAAGAGCAGTTCCCAGAGTTAGAGCTGTTTTTGCATGAAGCGCAAACGCATCAGTTAGTGAGTCAGCTGCAAGATGGCAAGCTTGATTGTCTAGTGTTAGCAGCGGTAGCTGAAACAGAGCAGTTTAAAGAAATTGTACTTTATGATGAGCCTATGACACTCGCGGTGCCATGCGATCATGAATGGTCACAGAAAGAGACGATTGAGATGGAACACCTCAATGGTAAGACGGTCTTGATGCTGGGTGATGGGCACTGTTTGCGCGATCAGGCATTGGGCTTCTGCTTTGCTGCCGGTGCGAAAGATGATGACCGCTTCAAAGCGACGAGTCTTGAAACGCTGCGCAATATGGTGGCAGCAGGCGCAGGGATCACCCTGTTACCAGAGCTATCTGTACCAAAAGAAAAAGAGAAGGATGGGGTGTGTTACGTGAAAGCCACTGATCCACAACCTTCACGTCGTATTGTGCTGGCTTATCGTCCAGGGTCACCACTGCGTGGTCGATTCGAGCAATTAGCTAAGTCAATTCAAGAAGCACTAGCGTAGTTTTTTTGCACCTCCCCCTTTTCAAGGGGGAGGCCGGGAGGGGGTTAAAAGGCCTTTGCCACACCAACAAGCATTTGCGTATGTTGACAAGCCGCCTAACCCTCCCCTTGATAAGGCGAGGGGACTAATGCAAAAAAGCCCAAATCACAGATGTGATTTGGGCTTTTTAATATCAATAGGTTATTCGCTAAAACAGCTCTTCACCATCGCCATCTGAATAGATGTTGCCAGAGCCAGCGCTTGGAACGAAGTCTTTTGGCTCTGTCCCTTCTTCGAAGTATTCGAACATCGATGAGCCATCAAACTTGTTGGTCAGCAAACCGCTGTTGCGATCGATACGTACACGCACGATGTTTTTGGGAATATCTTTGCGATGCTCAGGTACGTCAGTGAGGGCGACATCCATAAAGTCCACCCATGCAGGCTGCGCTGTTTTTGCGCCTGCTTCAGCGCCCGTGACTTGGTCTTTACCGAGGTTTTTATTGCTTGAAGTACGACCTAGTTTACGAGTATGGGTATCAAAGCCAACCCAAGCGGTGGCGACAACGCCAGGGCCATAGCCATTATACCAAGCATCTTTCGAGTCATTGGTCGTGCCTGTTTTGCCGCCAATATCGCGACGTTTCAAAGCTTGCGCACGCCAACCCGTGCCATTCCAGCCAGTGCCTTCACGCCAGTTACCGCCACCCCAAACGTTGCTGTACATCATTTCACGCATTAAAAATGCGGTTTGTTCAGAAATAACTTGTGGAGCGTATTGAGACTCAAGATCTTGCTCTTGGAACTCATCATCGACAGCTGTTGTGCAATCTTGATGGCAGATAGTCAGAGGCTCTGCTTGGAACTCTAAATCGCCATATGGCCCTTCAACACGCTCAATGTAGTAAGGCTCTACGTAGTAGCCACCATTCACAAAGACGGAGTAACCTTGCGCCATTTGTACTGGCGTTAGGCTGCCAGCACCCAGTGCGATCGTTTCTGAGCGAGGTAGGTCAGCTTTATTGAAACCAAAACGAGTCAAGTAATCACGAGTCTCATCAAGTCCTACGCTACGCAGTACGCGAACGGCCATAACGTTCTTTGACTGTGCAAGACCAATGCGCACGCGAGTTGGGCCTGTGTAGGTTGGCGGTGAGTTCTTTGGACGCCATGCGGTGCCTTGGCTCTTGTCCCACTGGTTAATTGGCGCATCGTTGACTAGCGTGGCAAGCGTCATACCGTTATCGAGCGCTGCTGAGTACACAAATGGCTTGATACTAGAACCTACCTGACGAACAGATTGAGTAGCGCGGTTAAACTTGCTGTGAACAAAGTTAAATCCGCCCACAAGTGACGTTACCGAGCCATTTTCTGGGTTCATTGCGATAAAGGCGGTATTTGCTTCTGGTACTTGGCTTAAGCGCCAGATTGAAGCCGGCTCTGGATTGTCTTCCGTCGCAGGTTGCTCTTTCTCTCTTACCCAGACCATTTCGCCAGCCGCCATAATCTCTGAAGCGGTTTTCGGTGCAGCACCTTGACGGTCATCGTTAATGAATGGGCGTGCCCACTTCATCTCATCCCAACTGATGGTTTGAACGTCACGGTTCTTAACTTGAACCTGTGCGCTGTCTTTATCCACTGATATCACAACCGCTGGGCGTAAGTCACCATAGATAGGGTGTGGACGCAAAAAGCGTTTGATCTCATCACTAGAGAGTGCTGGCTGCCCTTCCTTCCATGCCGATTCACGCGCGCCGCGATAGCCGTGGCGCTCGTCATAGGCGTACAGGTTTTCAATAGCAGCATTGTGCGCAGCTTCTTGAAGCTTTGAATCAACCGTAGTGTAGATATTCATGCCAGAGGTGTATGCATCTTCACCATAGCGTTCCACCATCCATGCGCGTGCGAGTTCTGCTACATATGGTGCACGAAGCTCTATTTCTGCACCGTGGTATTTCGACATCATTTCTTCATTGCGTGCATCATCGTGCTCAGCTTGAGTGATATAGCCTTCTTCGAGCATACGCATTAGGACGATATTACGACGACTGGTGGCACGCTCTGGCGAGTAGATAGGGTTCATCGTCGATGGTGCTTTTGGCATACCAGCGAGTGTGGCTATCTGAGCCAAGCTCAGATCTTGCAGGTCTTGACCAAAGTAGGTCTGTGCAGCCGCGCCAAAGCCGTATGAGCGGTAGCCAAGGAAGATCTTATTAATGTAGAGCTCAAGGATCTCTTCTTTAGTCAGCAACTGCTCTATTTTCATCGCCAAGAAAATCTCTTGGATCTTACGCATGATTTTCTTTTCGTTAGAAAGGAAGAAGTTTCGCGCTAGCTGCTGAGTAATGGTACTTGCACCCTGTTTGGCACTGCCTGACATCGCAACGACGAGCGCCGCACGGGTGATACCGATAGGGTCAACCCCATAGTGGGTATAGAAACGACTATCTTCAGTGGCGATCAGCGCATCGATGAGCTCTTGAGGAATGTCCTCATACTGGACTGGAATACGTTTTTTCTCACCGAACTGAGCTATCAGCTTGCCATCTTTACTAAACACCTGCATCGGTGTTTCGAGTTCAACGTGACGAAGTTCATCAACGTTAGGGAGATCTTTTTCCACGTAAAAATACATGGCAAAAATTGCACTGACTCCAAGAATCATGCAAACCAATGTGAAAACAAATAGTCGCTTTATGAATTTCACCGAAGAATCCTTGATTTGTTAAGGCTGCCTAGCAGCAAACCCTTGTACTCTAAGCCAAAAACCAGCTCTTTGCTAATTATCGCTCAAATTAGCAGCAAAAGAAAAATCTTACTGGTTTTAACAAGGGAGCATTAGAGCATGGGTATGTCACTGATCACGGGTATAGATATTGGCCGCCATAGTATCAAGGCTGTCGTCGTAAAGCCCGAAAAACAGCATTTCACAATTGTCGGCTTTCATGAGCTACCCGTGAGCGAGGCGGTATTTTCCGATAACTACACGCTCAATTATCAAGATAGTGTCAAGAAACTTAAAGATCTAAAGAAAAAGCTTCCTTGGTTTAGCCAACGCGCTGCCATAGCGATACCAGACAACGCAGTAATCAGCAAAATCCTGCAAATTGATGCGTCTATTGAACAGAGCGAACAAGAGTTTGCGATCCATCAGGCGTTTTCCTATCAATCTCCGTTTCCGATAGAGGAGCTGTGCCTTGACTATGTTTCTTCAACTACGCCAAGTAACAGTGCGACACGCGCTTTTCAGGTGTATGCCAGTAAAAAGGAGGTGATTGAATCGCGTCAAACCGTTGCAGAAAAGGCGGGGTTTAAGCCACACGTTATGGATATTCAGGCGCATGCGTTACTCAATATCGGTCAATATGCGATGAAAAAACACGGCAAATCGTGGCTATTAGTCAACATCGGCCACCTGCAATCAACCATGTGTATAGCGGGTGAGCAAGCTTTCTATAAAGACATTCCTTTGGGTATCGCCACCCCTTCAGGGCAAGGAAAGCAGAGCTTATCTGACGATCCGTTAGCGTTCAGTCGGCAGTTGAGTCAGCGCTTGCAGCGGCAGCTGCAACTGCTACCAAATGGTCGTGTTCAATCTATTGACGGAGTATGGCTTACTGGTGGAGGGGCTTACCATGCACTCATTGAAGAGCAGCTGCAACAAGCGATGGATTTACCCTGTGAAAGGCTTGCACCATTTTCACTTTGTCAGGTTAAGCCGAAATTGAGTACTCATGCGCTTGACGGTCAACATCAATATGCCGTGGCTTTAGGGGCTGCGATAGGCGCTCGCCAGTGGGAGAGTCAGCATTATGCAGCCTAGTATAAACTTACTGCCTTGGCGAGAGTCTCGTCGCCAGCAGCATCGACAGCGCTTTTTTCAATTGGTGGTATTAGCCCTGCTGTTGGCTGGTGGTGGGCAATTTGCCTTAGGGAGATATGCCGATGAGCAGCGTACTCAGCAGCAAGCGCGTTTACACTATTTGCAGCAGCAAATTGATGTGATTGACCAACGTATCAAAGCGATGAAAGTGACGGAAGAGGAGCACAAGGCACTGCTGACTCGTTTGGACGTGGTGGAGAAATTACAGCAAAGGCGCAATAAAACCACCGACTTTATGAACCTCGTCCCGGGGTTAATTCCTGAAGGTGTTTACGTTGATAAGATAAAGATGAACGGCGTCGAGGTCGAAATAACCGGTATCAGCGACAGCACGGCACGATTAGCAACCATGCTCGATAGTCTAGAAAAGTCATCGCAACTCACCAATGTAGAGATGCACTCTATTGTTCATGGCAAGCCGCGGTTTGGTAAAAAATACCAGACCTTCAAAGTCTCTTTTGAGCTGAACTTCAAATCCGCACCGTCTATCTCAAATCGAACAAATGTCACGCAACAGGGGGTAAGCCATGGTTGATGTTCGAGATCTTGAGCTGGACGAGATTCCTGAATGGCCATTGTGGGCGCAAGGCGTCGCCCTCATACTATTGATTGCCACACTGCAAGGTGTCGGTTATTGGTTCTACCTTGCGCCAAAACATGAGCAGGTGAATCATCTAAAGCAGCAAGAGCAAACCCTCAAAACGACGCTGAGAATAAAAGCCAACAAAGCCGCGGCTCTGCCTAAAATTAAAGCTCAACTTGATGAGCTTCAGCAACGATATGATTACCTTTCTAGTCAACTCCCTGTGCAAAAAGAGCTCGCGAGTATGCTTGCCTCCGTCAATGACAAAGGTTTAGAAAACGGCCTGACCTTTACACGCATCGACTGGGGAGAAAAGCAGAATCAAGCATTCCTCTATCGATTGCCGCTCAATATCGAGCTGACGGGGACTTATCACGATATCGGTGAGTTTTCTCAAGCGATTGCCGAGCTGCCACGCATCATTAATTTTGATGATGTGGACTGGCAGCGGGTCAGCCAAGAGAGCAGCACGTTGCACTTTCGCGTAAGGGCATACACCTACCAATTTAAGCCGGAGGTGCAGGATGAAAAGTAATTGGCCTACGGTAACCCTAATGCTCATTTCATTGCTCGGTTGTAAGGCAAATCAAGAGTCACTGCAAGACTATGTGCAGCAGGTAGAGCAACGTGCTTCAAACGAGATACAGAGTTTGGCACCGGCGATGGACTTTCGTGCTTCTATCTATTCACAGCGGCAAGCCCGTCAACCTTTTGTGCTGCCTCAGGCGGCCTTGGTGCTTGACCAACCCACGGTGAACCGTGACTGCTGGCAACCTGCAGTGCGACGTAAAAACGGCAAACTTGAGCGTTATCCACTATCAAAGTTGAAATTACGTGGCGTGATGGGCAGTGGTGGCGAGGTATCGGCTCTGATTCAAACCCCACAGGGTAATGTGCTCAAGATCCACAAGGGTCAATACATTGGCCTCAACAATGGCAAGGTGACGAAAGTCGCGAGTAACCGACTGGTGATAAAAGAGACGATGCCTGACGGGCTTGGGTGCTGGAACACACGCACAGTCACACTGGCATTGAAATAGATTCGGCGATACGCCAAACACATTAAAACTAAAGGATGAGTTGTCACAATGAAGAGTTGTATTTTCCGTATCTGGCTGGTCTGCCTTGCATTTCTATGGGGGCCACTAGCCCTGGCAGACGCTGCGAATCAACTGCAGAGTATCGATTTTCGCTTAAATACGGATCGAGACGCATTAGTGATTGTTGAGCTAGCTTCACCCTCAGTGGTGGTGGATCTGCAAAGAACAGCACAAGGCTTGAATATCGAGTTGCTAAAAACAGATGTCAGCAGTGACAAGCTGTATCTACTCGATGTGAAAGATTTCTCGAGCGTGGTAGAGAGTATCGAGGTGTTTCGTAATGAGCCTAGCACCCGTTTGCTGGTGTCGATGCAGGGGCCATATCACTATGAATACCGCTTAAAGGGCAAGTACCTTGAAGTAACGATCAGCGAGCAGAAAGAGCAGCAGATCCATACTCCAAACGCGCTTGAGAAAGAAGGCAAGCTGATATCGATTAACTTCCAAGATATTCCTGTACGCAACGTGCTGCAATTGATTGCGGACTACAACGATTTCAACCTTGTGGTTTCGGATTCTGTTTCTGGCAACCTGACGTTGCGCCTTGATGGCGTGCCTTGGCAGCAGGTGCTCGACATTATTCTTCAGGTTAAGGGGCTAGATAAGCGTGTTGATGGCAATGTCATTTTGGTGGCACCAAAAGCAGAACTCGATTTGCGGGAGCAACAGCAACTGGAGAAAGCCCGTTTGGCGGAGGAGCTTGGTGAGCTCACCTCTGAAATCATTAAAGTCAATTTCGCCAAAGCTTCAGAGATTGCGGAGATGATTGGTGGGCAAGGGGCGATTAGCATGCTCTCTGAGCGTGGCTCTATCAGTATTGATGAACGAACCAATTCTCTATTGATTCGTGAGTTGCCGGAGAACATAGAAGTCATTCAAGAAATTGTCAGTTCGCTTGATATCCCAGTGAAGCAGGTACAAATAGAAGCGCGCCTTGTATCAATTAATGAAGGGGATATGGATGAGTTAGGTGTGCGCTGGGGGTTCACCTCTACTAACGGCAATAATACTGTCGGGGGCAGTATCGAGAGCAACTTGTTTCAAAAGGGCCTGCTTGATGAAGATACATTGCCAATAGAAGACTTTCTTAATGTCAACCTGGCGGCAACATCGACTAATGCCTCCTCTATCGCGTTTCAGGTTGCGAAACTCGGTTCAGACACCTTACTCGATTTGGAGCTATCAGCCCTTCAGCGAGAATCAAAAGCCGAGATTATCTCAAGCCCTCGATTGATTACCACCAACAAGAAGCCCGCTTATATAGAGCAGGGCACGGAAATCCCGTATTTGGAGTCCTCATCAAGTGGCGCAACGACAGTTGCATTTAAGAAAGCGGTGTTAAGTTTGAAAGTGACGCCGCAGATCACGCCGGATAATCGTTTAGTGCTCGATTTGAGTGTGACCCAAGATAGACCGGGTGAAGTAGTCAAAACTGGCACCGGCGAGGCGGTCGCCATCAATACCCAGCGAATTGGTACTCAAGTATTGGTTAATAATGGTGAGACCGTGGTGCTGGGCGGCATATTCCAGCACAGCGTGACCAACTCAACCGATAAAGTCCCACTGTTGGGGGATTTACCGCTGCTGGGAACGCTGTTTAAACGCACTTATGAGCAGTTTGGTAAAAGCGAATTACTCATCTTCGTCACACCTAAAGTCGTGGTTCAATAACTCGGCTTTATTGGAATTCGATCATTAATTCGAGCAACAGGAAAAATAAATTTGCATTAGTGGCACCATATCTAGATAATTTCGGGTCTTATCACGTCTGTCTGTGAGGAATTGGTGCTACAAGAGGGCAATATGCGAGCTCTTATAAAGAGGGTTCTTGTAGCGATGTCATTGATTTTAAAGTTGTAAGTTACTGCTAACATGGCTGAAAAACGAAACATATTTCTTGTTGGACCTATGGGCGCGGGCAAAAGCACAATCGGCCGCCACCTAGCTCAACAATTACACATGGAGTTTATTGACTCCGACACGGTTATCGAAGAACGCACTGGTGCGGATATCGCATGGGTTTTTGATGTTGAAGGCGAAGACGGTTTCCGTAAGCGCGAAGAAACGGTGATCAACGATCTTACTCAAGAACAAGGTATCGTACTGGCAACGGGCGGCGGCTCTGTTATCAGCAAAGAAAACCGTAATCGTCTTTCTGCTCGCGGTATTGTTGTTTATCTAGAAACGACTATCGAAAAGCAGCTAGCGCGCACTAACCGCGACAAGAAACGTCCATTGCTACAAACGGACGATCCGCGAGAAGTGCTTGTATCGCTAGCCGACGAGCGCAACCCACTTTATGAAGAAGTATCGGACTACACAGTGCGTACTGACGATCAAAGTGCAAAAGTGGTAGCCAACCAGATCGTAAAAATGCTAGAAGAACGTTAATACGTTTTATTTTTAGCGGAGAACAACCATGGAACGGATTACGGTCGAGTTGGGCGAACGAAGCTACCCAATCTCAATTGGTGCCGGATTATTTGATGATCCGGCTCAACTCTCTTTCTTATCTTCTCAAAAATCTGCCAAACAAAAGGTTGTGGTGATCAGCAATGTCACGGTAGCCCCACTGTACGCGGATAAAATACTCTCTCTTCTTGAGCAGCAAAACTGCGACACTGCGTTACTGACTCTCCCTGACGGTGAGCAGTACAAAAGCCTAGAGACCTTCAATAAGGTAATGGATTTTTTCATCGAGGGTAACTACGCTCGCGATGTTGTCGTCGTGGCCCTTGGTGGTGGTGTGATTGGTGACTTAGTTGGTTTCGCCTCAGCGTGTTATCAACGAGGCGTCGATTTTGTCCAAATCCCGACCACACTATTGTCGCAAGTAGACTCGTCGGTTGGTGGCAAAACCGCCGTTAACCACCCGCTGGGTAAAAACATGATTGGTGCTTTTTACCAACCACAAGCGGTGCTGATTGATACCAACTGCCTCAAAACCTTGCCTGAGCGTGAGTTTGCGGCCGGTATTGCCGAAGTGATTAAGTACGGCATTATCTATGATGCAGACTTTTTTGTTTGGCTGGAAGAAAACCTAGACCGTCTATACGCACTTGATGAGCAAGCACTGAGCTATGCGATTGCACGCTGTTGTCAGATCAAAGCGGAAGTGGTGGCTCAAGATGAAAAAGAGTCTGGCATTCGAGCACTGCTCAACCTTGGCCACACCTTCGGTCATGCGGTTGAAGCAGAGCTAGGTTATGGTCAATGGCTGCATGGTGAGGCGGTATCCGCTGGGACGGTCTTGGCGGCGAAAACCGCATTGATGCAAGGCTTGATTAAACAAGCGGATTTTGATCGTATCTTAAATCTGTTGAAGCGTTCAAAACTGCCGGTTCAAACCCCTGACTCTATGAGCTTTGAAGATTTTATGACGCACATGATGCGCGATAAAAAAGTCTTAGCGGGTCAATTGCGCCTGGTACTACCAACTTCGATTGGTACTGCAGAGGTGGTAAAAGGTGTTCCAGAAGCCATTCTTGAGCAAGCAATCGACTTTTGCCGTCAGGTATAATCGATTTGCACCACATAGGTTATAGCGAGTAAGGCTGATAACGCGATGCGCGATTCTCGAGTGTTAGAACTGGATTCACAGGGAGATCTGTTAGAAAGGCTCTCTTTACTGACTCGTTTTGGCTCAAACCTTGTGGTCGTGGGTGGTGCACAAGGAGCAGGTAAAACTTGGTTAGCGCAGCGCTTTTTAGAGGTGTGGGCGCAAGAGAAGAACCAAGCTTTACTGCTTTGTCATCCAAATCAAACTGAAGATCAGCGCCGCGCTTCATTAATGGAGCAGTGGTTTCCTAAACAGGGCTTCTACACCAATACTCAGCTTGCCGACAATCTCGAGCAGATTTTAGAGGGCGAGCCTTGTGATCTCATTTTGGTCATCGACGATGCGCATTTACTTTCAGAACAGCTGCTTAGTGAGCTATGGTTACTAAGTGTTGCTGCTAATCAGCGCAGTGATTGGTCCATCAACATTGTGTTGATGGCACACAATAACAGCGTAAATCCTCTGCTAAAACGGTTGAGCTATGGGCAAGATCTCAAGCCGATCGAATTGGATATCGACCAGCTTGCTGAACCAGAGGCAGAACGTTTCTTTGAATTTTTAGTTATGCGTTATGTTGAACCGGATATGGAAAAGCAGGTTCGGCAGTCATTTGCAAAAGTGACACGTTATCCGGGAGAGATTATGGCACTCGCAGCTCAGAAAAAAGAGAAGACCGTTATCGTTCGTTCGATAGTGGGTTCACCTCGCACACTCATCCTTATCGTATTGCTGTTGCTGTTATTGATAGCAGGCGGATATTGGTGGTTGAGTCAGCAAAGCTCACCAGATGATAACCGTGCTCGTATCGAGTCGATGGTCGAGCAAACGGTAATTCCAACACTGCCTGAGTCTTCGGCGACGGGCTCGCGAGTTGAGCGTGCAGACCCAAGCTTCGCAGAGGCGGAAGATGATAGTGCGTCGCTGCCACAAGCCGTCACAGATTCGACAGCAACGGTAGGCATTGATGATAGTGAACGCCGTGTGGTGATTACCTCAGATGTGGTCGATGCTTTGCTTGACGAGAGTGCGACATCAGAAACGATTCCAGAACTGAAAGAGCTTGAAGAAACGGTGATTCAAGAGGTAGCTCCAGAGGAAACCACTATTGCGACCCCAGAGCTTGCGCCGGTTGAGCCAGAGGTGGTTGAGCAGCCACCACAAACTCAGATTAACTTCTCTTTTGCACGAGAGGAGCTGTTAGCATACTCTCCCCGCAGTTACACGCTGCAACTCGCTGCGCTCAATACCCTTGAAGAGGTTCAGCTGTTTATCGATGAACACCCAGTTGACGGTGAAGTTCGGATTTACCCTACGCTGAGAGATGACGTAAAGTGGTTTATCGTCACTTTTGAAAATTACCCTACGATTCAAGCAGCGAGAGATGCGGTTGTCACGTTACCGAATGAGGTTCAGCAGTTGAGCCCTTGGGCCAAAGCGATGGCTCAAGTTCATCGCGAAATAGAAACGGCGAACTAATTTTAATCATGCTCCCTAGCGCCGATTCAAAGGTTACTTAGGGTGGTAAATATGTTACATTCCGCAGCCTAATTTTTTAGTGTCAGAAAATACAACAGAGCAGTAGATGAAAAAGCAGCGCGCCTTTTTAAAATGGGCTGGTGGAAAATATGGTCTGGTTGAAGATATTCAACGTCACTTGCCAGATGCGCGCAAGCTAGTCGAGCCGTTTGTTGGTGCCGGCTCTGTATTTTTGAATACCGACTTTGACCAATACCTGTTGGCTGACATTAACCCCGATCTTATCAATCTGTATAACCTGCTTAAAACGGATCCAGAGCTTTATATCTCAGAGTCAAAGCGTTGGTTTACCCCAGAGAACAATCGCAAAGAAGCTTACTTAGATATTCGCGCTCAGTTTAATCAAACTGATGATGTGATGTACCGCTCGCTTGCTTTCTTGTATATGAACCGCTTCGGCTTTAATGGCCTGTGCCGTTACAACAAGAAGGGGGGCTTCAACGTTCCATTTGGTTCTTATAAAAAGCCGTATTTCCCTGAGAAAGAGCTGGAGTTTTTTGCCGAGAAAGCGAAGAAAGCGATGTTTGTTTGCGAGGGATATGTAGAGACATTCAAACGCGCTCGCAAAGGCTGTGTTGTGTATTGCGACCCGCCGTATGCACCACTTTCTAATACTGCCAATTTTACCTCTTATGCCGGTAATGGGTTCTCGTTAGATGATCAAGCGGCATTAGCGGATATCTCGGAAAAGACAGCACTAGAGCGAGACATCCCTGTACTGATTTCAAATCACGATACAACGTTAACGCGCCGTCTTTATCACGGTGCAGAGCTGAACGTAGTGAAGGTGAAGCGCACTATCAGTCGTAATGGCGCCGGTCGCAACAAAGTCGATGAGCTTCTAGCGCTGTATAAAGCGACAAACGAAACCCCGTCGAATTAATCGTTTGCTCTCATACCTTGGTTAGGTAGAATGGCGCGCAACTCTTAACCGCCGTTCATCCATCGAGGTTCGTAATGAAAGACTTCCTAATTGCTCCATCTATCCTATCCGCTGATTTTGCTCGCCTTGGCGAAGATGTAGAGAAAGTACTTGCTGCAGGCGCAGATGTTGTTCACTTTGACGTGATGGACAACCACTATGTACCTAACCTGACATTCGGTGCACCTGTGTGTAAAGCGTTGCGAGATTACGGCATTACAGCGCCAATCGACGTACACCTGATGGTGAAGCCAGTTGATCGTATTATTCCTGACTTTGCTAAAGCTGGCGCTTCAATGATTACTTTCCATATTGAAGCCTCTGAGCACGTTGACCGCACGCTGCAACTGATCAAAGAGCATGGCTGTAAAGCTGGTGTCGTGTTGAACCCAGCTACACCGCTGAGCCACCTTGAGTACATTATGGACAAGGTGGATATGATTTTGTTGATGTCAGTTAACCCAGGTTTTGGTGGCCAGTCATTTATTCCAAATACGTTAGATAAACTGCGCGCAGTGCGTAAGATGATTGATGAGTCAGGACGCGATATTCGCCTAGAAATCGATGGCGGCGTGAAAGTCGACAACATCAAAGAGATCGCAGAAGCGGGTGCAGATATGTTTGTCGCAGGCTCTGCTATCTTTAGCCAGCCTGATTACAAGCAGGTTATTGATGAGATGCGTGCGGAGTTGGCGCAGGTTAAATAACTAAGATCCCCTCCCCTTATCAAGGGGAGGGCTAGGGTGGGGTTAATGTTTCTATTAATTTAGCCGTGCGTAAGTTGGTGGAGATTAACCCCCTCCCGGCCTCCCCCTTGAAAAGGGGGAGGAGCAATAGCAAGAGCTTGTTTCCTCCTGTTATCTGGGGAGGAATAAGCACTCACAATTTCAGGGAATTCGAATGAACAACATCAAACTCATCGCATTTGATTTAGATGGGACTCTTTTAGATAGCGTACCCGATTTAGCGGTCGCTGCGGATCAAGCTGTCCAAGCGCTGGGCTACCCGTCGGTCACAGAAGAGCAAGTGCGTGATTATGTGGGTAATGGCGCTGACATTTTAATTGGTCGTTCATTGAGTCAAAGCCTAACTGTTAGCTCAGAGCTTTCTCCAGAGTTACGCGCCGAAGCGCGTGAATTGTTTGATGACTTTTATGAGAAGACCAGACACAAGCTCAGCCACCTGTACCCTCAAGTGAAAGAGACACTTGCAGCACTGCATGAAGCGGGTTTTGTTCTTGCACTGGTAACTAACAAGCCATCAAAATTTGTTCCTGATGTTTTAGCCAAACATGAGATTGAACAGTACTTTACTGATGTTATTGGTGGAGATACTTTTCCAGAGAAAAAGCCGAACCCAATCGCGCTCAATTGGTTGATGGAAAAACATCAAGTCACACCTGAGCAAATGCTGATGGTCGGCGACTCGAAAAATGACATTTTGGCTGCACAAAATGCGGGCTGTTACTCGTTTGGATTAACCTATGGATACAACCATGGCGAGCCAATCAGTAAGGTGAACCCACACCATGTTGCAGACACTGTCGCTGAAATAGTTGACCTAGTTTTAGTTTCTGCGTAATTACAACGAAACTACTAGCAAAATACTTGTTAATAAGTACACTGACATAACCGTGTGGGGAGAACTCACACGGTTTTTTCATTTTATTAGATTAAGAAGTCAAAGGAATTATTCCCATGAGCAAACCCATCGTATTGAGTGGTGTTCAACCATCAGGTGAACTAAGTATCGGTAACTACTTGGGTGCTCTACGTCAATGGCAACAGATGCAAGATGATTACGATTGCCAATACTGTGTCGTAGACCTTCATGCCATTACGGTTCGTCAAGATCCGAAAGCACTGCATGAAGCGACTCTCGATGCACTAGCAATCTGTCTTGCAGTTGGTGTTGACCCTAAGAAGAGCACGCTATTTGTTCAGTCACATGTACCAGAGCACGCTCAACTTGGTTGGCTTCTTAACTGTTACACCCAGATGGGTGAACTGAATCGTATGACTCAGTTTAAAGACAAGTCTCAGCGTTACGCGAACGATGTGAACGTTGGCCTGTACGATTACCCGGTATTGATGGCTGCTGACATCCTGCTTTACGGTGCACACCAAGTGCCAGTGGGTAGCGATCAGAAACAGCACCTTGAGCTGGCGCGTGATATCGCAACACGCTTTAACAACATCTACAGCCCTGAGCAACCTATCTTCCAAGTGCCAGAGCCGTACATTCCAACCGTGAATGCGCGTGTAATGAGCCTGCAAGATGCGACGAAGAAGATGTCTAAGTCAGATGATAACCGTAAGAACGTGATCACTCTGCTTGAAGAGCCGAAGTCAATCATCAAGAAGATCAACAAGGCGCAAACAGACACAGAGACACCGCCGCGTATCGCGAATGATTGGGAAAACAAAGCGGGCATCTCTAACCTAATGGGTCTTTACTCTGCAGCAACCGGCATGAGCTTTGAAGAGATTGAAGCGAAATACCAAGGCGTAGAGATGTACGGTCCATTTAAGAAAGATGTCGGCCAAGCGTTGGTAGAAATGCTTGAGCCAATCCAAGCGGAATACCGCCGCGTTCGTGAAGACCGTGCTTACCTAGACGCTGTAATGAAAGAGGGCGCAGAAAAAGCATCAGCTCGCGCAGCAGAAACATTGAAGCAAGCCTATGCGGCCGTGGGTTTTGTTGCCCGTCCGTAGTCTTCGCTGTCGTTAATGAGTTTAAAGGCCAGCATTGCTGGCCTTTTTTGATCCTACCTATCCGTTATTAATAAATGACTCATTCCTCCAACCAGTCAAATAAATTGTCTGACAATTGACCATTTTCGCTTTATCCATAGTAAGATTGTGGAATAACAATGCCGCCCAGTTGTCGGGCGAGTATTGATAAAAAGGACAATAAAAAGGCTCAGAGAATAGAGCTATTCAGTGCTTAGGAGGCACGTATGATACAAATTGTGATCGATGGAAAATATCGAGTCGTTGAAGAAGGGCTTACACTACTCGAAGCCGCAAAAGTCTGCGGTGTAGAGATTCCATCTCTTTGCGGTGCAAACAAAACCGATGAAAAAATCCCCTGTGACCTGTGTGTGGTTGAAGTTGAAAGTGGTGGTGTAAAACGCTCATGTGAACTTGATGTTTACAATGGTTTGAGTGTAGTGACTCAATCTGATTACTTGAGTGAGCATCGCCGAAAAGCACTAAACCGCATTATGGAAGACCACTACGCTGACTGTGAAGCGCCGTGTAAAACGGCTTGCCCTGCGGGTGTGGATATCCAGTCTTATCTGTACCATATTGCGCAAAATGACCACCAAAAAGCCATCGAAGTGATTAAGCGCACTCTCCCTATGCCGCTCTCGATTGGCCGTGTGTGCCCAGCATTTTGTGAGACTGAATGTCGTCGTGGTTTAGTCGATGACTCCATTGCGATTCGCCAGCTCAAGCGCCATGCTGCAGATGCAGATTTGGCCGCTCAAGAAGCTTACGTGCCAGCGAAAAAGCCGTTGAATGGGAAGCGTATTGCGGTAGTTGGCAGTGGCCCTGGTGGACTGACGGCAGGTTATTACTTATCGAATGAAGGCTATGAAGTCACCGTGTTTGAGTCGATGCCTCACGCGGGTGGTTGGCTGCGCTACGGTATCCCTGAGTACCGTCTACCTAAGAGTATTCTTGATAAAGAAATTGAACTGATGTGTCGCAATGGCATGCAGGTAGAGTGCGGTAAAAAACTGGGTGAAGACTTTACCTTATCTTCATTGAGTGAAGATTATGATGCGGTGTGTCTTGCTGTAGGCGCATCGAAAGCGGTAGAGATGAATTATACCGGTAGTGACCTTGACGGTTGTTACCTCGGTGTCGATTACCTAAAAGACTATGTGACCGAGAAAACATATCGAACAGGTAAGAAAGTCGCCGTCATTGGTGGCGGTAATACCGCGATTGACTGTGCGCGAACCGCTGTACGTGATGGTGCCGACACCACGCTGATTTACCGTCGTACGCGCGCAGAAATGCCGGCTGAAGATTACGAGATTGAAGAAGCTGAACATGAGGGGGTCAAGTTCCACTTCTTGACTAACCCAGCAGAAAACATCGCAGATGATGAGGGGCGTGTTAGCGCGATTCGCCTTGAAAAGATGGCGCTCGGTCCTGCTGACGCTTCGGGTCGTCGTAGTCCCAAAGCAACGGGTGAGTTCTTCACTGAAGAGTTTGATACCGTGATTGCCGCCGTATCACAAAAGCCAGATTTGAGCTTTATGGATGAAGAAGCGCTGCAAATCCCGCTTACTCGCTGGAACACGGCTGATGTTAATCCAGATACGCTGCACACGGGAACCGGTAACATTTTTAGTATTGGTGATTTTCGACGTGGCCCAGCAACTGCTGTAGAAGCTGTTGCCGATGGACGCATTGTGGCGCAGGCGATTGATCGTTTCTTTGATGGCAACATGGAGCAGATCCCAGTTACGCCATTTAATGCTCGTAAGGGTAAATCTGTTAAGCAGGTAGATCCTGAGCAGTTCTCACGTATCCAAACAGTCGCGCGTAAGATCATGCCAGAGCTGACGAGCGCGCAGCGTGAGCAGAGTTTTGCTGAAGTTGAATTAGGCTTTGACAATCACGAGGCGATGGCTGAGGCCGCTCGTTGTTTAGAGTGTGGCTGTCAGGCGAATACCAATTGTGATTTGCGTGATTACTCAACCGAATACAGTGCCGAACAATCTTTTGATGGCGCGGTGGAGATTCAGTCGAATGCGGAATGGCAAAACTTAAGAGGCAGTGATAACCGCCAGAAGTTTGCCATTGACGACAGCTCTGAGTTTATTGTGTTTGATGCAAACCGCTGTATTAGCTGTGGTCAGTGTGTGCAAGCTTGCCGAGAGCAATCGGTGCATGGCGTGCTGAGCTTTATGACCAACAAAGATGGTCGTCCGGCTTCTCGTCCTGAGTGTCGTCCGAACTTTGGCCCAAACCAAACCTTGATGGGTGATTCAGCTTGTGTTCAATGCGGTGCGTGTATTCAAGTCTGTCCGACGGGCGCAATGATGGATGGTCGCGACCGAGCGCAGGGCCGCATCGAGCAACTGAAAGTTGTTGATACTATCTGTACCTACTGTGGTGTGGGGTGCAAGGTTAGCATGCACGTTGATGAAGCTACTAACCAGGTTCGTTATGTCAAAGGTGGTGACTCACCAGTGAACGAAGGCATGCTGTGTGTTAAAGGCCGCTTTGGCTTTGACTTTATCGGTAGTGACGCGCGCCTTACGACTCCTCTTATCCGTAAAGACGGTTGGCTGCAGCCAGCTTCATGGCAAGAAGCGATTGATTTGGTGGCAAGCAAATTCAGCTCAATCAAACAGACGTTCGGCAGTAATGCTCTGGCGGGATTCTCTTCAGCAAAAACCACTAATGAAGATAACTATGCGTTCCAGAAATTCATTCGCCGTGAATTAGGCACCAACAATGTCGATCACTGTGCTCGCCTGTGTCACGCCTCAACAGTGACAGGCCTAGAGGCATCGCTAGGCAGTGGTGCGATGACCAATGATATTCCGAGTATCAAACACTCAGACGTGATTTTTGTCATTGGCTCAGATACCACGGCAGCGCACCCTATTATTGCTTCACACATCAAGCAGGCAATCCGCCACCATGGCGCACGCTTGATTGTTGCGGATCCAAAGCGTATTGAATTGGCTGATCATGCCGAGCTTTATCTAGCGCAGCGCCCAGGAACTGACGTGATGCTGATCAATGGTGTGATGCAGCAGATCATCAAAAACGGTTGGTATGACATGGAATACATCGAAGACCGCGTTGATGGCTTCGATACGCTGCTGCAAGAGGTGATGTCACCAAACTATGCCCTTGATAAGGTTGAGTTGGTTACAGGCATTAAAGCTGAAGACATCTTTGCTATGGCACGTACCATCGGCACGGCGAAGCGCACCGCAGTCTATTACGCCATGGGTATTACTCAGCATACGACCGGGCACGACAATGTGCGCTCTATTGCTAACTTGCAGTTATTGTGTGGCAACATTGGTATCGAAGGGGGCGGTATTAACCCACTGCGTGGTCAATCGAACGTACAGGGTGCGTGTGATATGGGGGCGCTGCCAAATAACTTCCCTGGCTACCAAAAGGTGTACAACCCGCTTATTCATCAGAAGTTTGCGATTGAGTGGGATGCGCCTCACTTGCCGACAGAGACTGGCTTGACCCTTACGGAGATCATTGATGCCGCCTGTAAGCGCGAAGTTCGTGGTTTGTATGTGATGGGCGAAAACCCGGTGCTAAGTGATCCAAACCAAGCGCACGTTCTTGAAGGTCTTGAAGCGCTCGATTTCCTAGTGGTGCAAGATATCTTCTTAACAGAAACAGCGCAGTATGCGGATGTGGTTCTGCCTTCATGCTCATTTGCTGAGAAGTCAGGGCATTTCACTAACACAGAGCGCCGTGTTCAACGCTTAAATCCAGCAGTGAATCCACCGGGTGAAGCCAAAGAAGATTGGGTGATCATTCAAGAGTTAGCTAATGCGATGGGCGGTAATTGGCACTATGAACACGTGAGTGAAATTACCAATGAGATCGCGCGAGTTACACCTCAATATGCGGGTTTGCGTTGGGATGCGATTCCAGCCGATGGTATGCAGTGGCCGAGCAATAAGAACAATCCGCAAGGCACGCGTATAATGCACCAAACGCAGTTCACTCGTGGGCGTGGTCAAATGGAGGCGATTCCATTTAGATACGCGGCGGAGTTGCCAGATGAAGAGTATCCGTTGATTCTTACCACTGGGCGAATCCTCGAGCAGTTCCATACTGGCACAATGACGCGTAAGACCAAGGGGTTAGATAACCTTGCGGGCCCACGCGCGATGATCAGTGTGGCGGATGCGGAAGCGATGGGCATTGGTAATGGCGAAATGCTGACGATATCCACTCGTCGTGGCTCGATTGATATTGCTGCGTTTGTGACTAAGCGCATGCAAACCGGGGTGGTGTTTGTGCCATTTCATTTTGCAGAGTCGCCAGTCAACAAACTGACCAATACCGCGAAAGACCCACACGCTAAAATTCCTGAGTTTAAGGTAGCTGCAGTGAAAGTAGAGAAGAAGGTAACCGAACCAGTTGCTTAATCTCACTCTCTAAAATGACAAAGCCAGAGCATTGAATGCTCTGGCTTTTTTACATCTTTAAAGGGCTAGTTGATTGCCATTGAGATGACATAACCCACACCAGTCGCGGTAACTACACCAATGAATCCCGGCAGCAAGAAGCTGTGGTTCAAAACGTACTTACCGATTCGCGTTGTGCCAGAGCGGTCAAATGAGATAGCCGCTAGGTCACTTGGGTAGAACGGGAAGAAGAAGTACGCATAACAGGCTGGTAGCACACCGATGAGTACTGGCGCAGGGATCCCCATTGCAAAGCCAAGAGGCAACATGATGGTCAAAACCGCCGCCTGGCTCTTTAGGAACACAGAGACAACAAACATGGCAATCGCGAATGTCCATGGATGCGCAGCCACAATATCACTCACAAGGCTAATCAAGTAAGGCTTGTGGAAACCAATGATCGTGTCACTCATCCAAGCGATACCAAAGATGATGATCACCGCCGTCATACCGGCAATAAATACGTTACTGTGGACGATTTTTTTCGGCTCAACCTTAGTGACCAGCAAGATGATGGCACCGACAGAGAGCATCAAGAACTGAATCGCGACAGACATATTCACGCCATCAGGCAGCAGGGACAAGTCTTTACCAAACATCGCGACAAAGATGACGGTTGCGATACCAGCAAGGAAAATCATCAAGCCACGCTTAGCCGTAGGGGCGATACCACCCTCACTTGAGCCTTCCTCTACATCAATAAGTTGTGCTTTGAATTCTGGATCTTTACAGCGCTCGATAAACTCTTGGTCTTGGTCAAGATCTTTACCGCGTTTCAAGCTCCATAAACACCCGGTCAAAACACCAATCAAGGTAGCAGGGATTGTCACCATCAAGACGTTAACTAGGCTAATGTCGAGATTGTTGTCAGCGGCTGTTGCCATAACAACGGCGGCCGCTGCAGCGATAGGGCTTGCTGTGATACCCATTTGCGAGGCTATCGTCGCCATAGCCATAGAGCGCTCGGGGCGAATGCCTTTTTTGTAAGCCACATCGTAGATAACCGGCAGTAGTGGGTAAACCGAGTGACCGGTACCGACAAGCACGGTTAGAGAGTAAGTACACAGTGGGCCAAGGAAGACAATCTGATTTGGGTGCTTGCGCAGTAAGCGCTCGGCAAAACGCACTAAGAGCTTTAGGCCACCAGTAGCCTCTAAGGTTGCAGAGGCAGCGACAACTGCGAGAATAATCAGCATCACACTGATGGGTGGGGTGCCAGGTGCCACACCAAAGACAAACGCGAGGATAGAGACCCCGAGACCACCTAATAGGCCGAAAGCAATGCCGCCATGGCGAATACCAATGAATATGACGGTGAGCAATAACAGCATATGTACGTAAAACATAATCGCATCTCCAATGAGTTATTTTTCTTCATCGTATCGGAGAATGGTGTGCTGGAATGTGAGCCAACATGCTTATTGTGTGCCACATTTTTGTCATCTGGTGCTTCATTGTTTTCGGTCAATAATCGTGATGCATTGGCATTAATTAATTGATATTTGTGATATTCATGGCAATACGCTGTGTTACTTCTTCAAACGTCCGTGTTTGAATTATTTGGGTGACGGTTCGCTATTCTGACTTGTCGAGCGAACGAGGCACCTTCGTTCTTGTCTTGCGATGCAATTGAAACTTTTGATGAACCCCACGGCGCAGTGCCTTAAATTGGTTTTCCGCTTTGTCGACCCCCAACAGCACAATTAAAGCGAGTGCGGTGAGTACGATAGACTGATGCCAATAGCCTAGCCCTATCGTCATACCGAGTGCCGCAAGCAGCCAGATTATGGCAGCGGAGGTGACACCGTGGATCTTGCCATCGCGCGTCATCATCACGCCTGCACCTAAAAAGCCCACGCCGGTAATGATTTGGCCGAGAACTCGAGCATGATCCAAGCTGTTGATAGACAGAGATCTTGCTAAAGTCATAAACATGTAGGTGCCTGCAATGATTAAGATCGAAGTGCGAATACCGACAGGTTTGCCGCGTGTTTGGCGCTCGATACCGATCATTAAGCCATTGATGGCACAACACATCAGTGCCATCCACTCAAATGGTGCGATATCGATAATGTTTGAAATGAGATGATCCATACTGGCCCCCTAATAAAAGAGAGCGAGTATGGGCGGATTATCTTACAGGGTTAAACGAAATATATTTGTCGATAAGATAACTATTCAAGATGCAGGTCGAGTGGGGTTTTACTTTTCTTACCGCTCTGCTCTCGGGTCAACTTTGGCACAAGGTATCCAGAGACTTGCTCGATTAATCCCGCCATAATCTTGCGTGCGTTGTCATCACTGACATAAAAGTGCGCAGCTCCTTGTACTTTATCAAGCACATGCAGGTAATAGGGTAAGATTCCGGCTTCAAATAGGCGGTTGCTTAGCGCGACTTGTACTTCAACAGAGTCGTTGACTCCTTTGAGCAGTACCCCTTGATTAAGCAGAGTTACACCGCCCTTTTTTAGATGCGCCATTGCGGACTCAACACTGGCGTCTATCTCATTGGCGTGATTGATGTGTGTCACCATCACAATCTGCAAACGGGTTTGCTCTAGTAACTCACACAATGCATCGGTAATTCGAGCAGGCAGAACCACAGGTAGGCGAGTGTGTATGCGCAGACGTTTAATGTGTGGGATTTGCTCTAGCTGTTCAACGAGCCATACCAGTTCATGATCTTTTGCCATCAACGGGTCGCCACCCGACAGGATCACTTCATTGAGCTCTTTGTGATCATTGATGTAGTTGAGGTTTTCTTGCCATATTGATTTGCTTCCCTTGTTCTCTTGATAAGGGAAGTGGCGACGAAAACAGTAGCGGCAGTTCACGGCGCAGCCCGATTTTAGGATCATCAATACGCGGTTGCGGTACTTGTGCAATAGACCTGGTTGTTGATTATCTTGCTCACCCAGAGGGTCAGTGACATAGCCGCTTGGCTGATCAAACTCTTCAGCAACAGGTAAAACTTGGCGCAATAGCGGGTCATGGATGTTGCCTTTTTCCATTCTTTCTACAAAACTCAAAGGCACTCTTTGTGCAAATAAAGAGCGTGCGGCAAACCCTGATTGCCATGGCGTGGGATCAATATCGAGCTGTTCTAGCAGTTTTGTCGGATCAGAGATCCCATTAGCTAGCTGTTTGAGCCAGTTTTGCTCAACAGAATCGACTTTTCGGGTTATGATATGCGGCATTAAATTTAACTCGAAGAATGGTAAGAGGAAAAAATGGCTACTGTTAGCACGAATGAATTCAAAGGCGGTCTTAAAATTATGCTTGATAACGAGCCTTGTGTCATTCTCGAAAACGAGTATGTAAAACCAGGCAAAGGTCAGGCTTTTAACCGTGTTAAAATCCGTAAGCTGCTTTCTGGTAAGGTTCTAGAGAAAACATTCAAGTCTGGTGAGACCGTTGAAGTTGCAGACGTTCTAGATACAGACCTAGACTACCTATACAGCGATGGCGAATTCTTCCACTTCATGAACGCTGAAACGTTCGAGCAAATCGCAGCTGACGAAAAAGCAGTGGGCGAAAACGCAAAATGGTTGGTAGAAAACAACACATGTATGCTGACACTGTGGAATGGTAACCCAATCGCAGTAACCCCACCAAACTTCGTTGAGCTAGAAGTGACTGAAACTGATCCTGGTCTAAAAGGTGATACACAGGGTACAGGTGGTAAGCCTGCGACACTAACAACAGGTGCTGTTGTACGTGTGCCTCTATTCATTCAAATCGGCGAAGTGATCAAAGTTGACACTCGTACGGGTGAATACGTTGGTCGTGTGAAGTAATCACACCACAAGTATACAAAGAAGGTCGCTTTTAGCGGCCTTTTTTCGTTTAGAGACCTGTGACACAGATTTATCCTGTGACAGAATACGATTTAATAACAACTGATTGATTTAGCTTCATGACTCAAACATCGTCACCAGCAACACTGTCTGTATGGTTTAGTGCTGCAAGACCTAAAACGTTGCCTCTCGCGCTAACCTCTATCATTACTGCCAGTGCTTTGGCATACAGTGAAGGGGTTTTCTCACTGCCTGTCGCCTTGCTTGCGCTTCTGACGGCGACCTTATTGCAGATTTTATCGAATCTTGCCAATGATTATGGTGATGCAGAGAAAGGCACGGATAATGAAAATCGCGTTGGCCCGATGCGCGCGGTTCAATCTGGGGCGGTCAGTCTTGCGACGATGCGTAAAGCGATAGCGATCAACGTGCTTCTAACCATCGCTTCAGGTTTGGCTCTGGTCACTTACTCTCTTGATTCTCTGCATAACGTGATTGTGTTTTGTGGCTTAGGTATCTTGGCGATTGGCGCTGCAATTGCCTATACCATGGGCTCAAAGCCTTATGGTTATGTCGGCTTGGGTGACGTTTCAGTGTTTACCTTCTTTGGTTTGCTTGGCGTGTTAGGGACCTACTTTCTGCATACCGGTACACTTTCAGCGATGACCATCTTGCCGGCGATCGGCTGTGGCTTACTCTCTGTTGCGGTGCTCAACGTGAATAACATGCGCGATATAGAGAATGATGCCGAGTGTGGCAAGCGCACAGTGGCAGTGCGATTGGGCCTTGAGGGCGCGAAACGCTATCATTATGTTTTGGTGATTTCAGGTATCGCGAGTTTGATGGTGACTAATCTTGTGCTGGCAACACCCGTATGGCTGCTGACGGCTTGGTTCATTGCACTTGTTGTGACGCGCGGTCATTTGCGCGTAGTCCAGCAGGCCAAACAGGCACGTGAACTGGCCCCCCAACTGCCGCAGATGGTGAAATGTGCACTAGTCTCAAACTTAGTATTTGTTTTGTTGACTATTTTTACCCTATTTGTGAGCTAGAAAACTGACCGTCATTGCAATGACTTGTTGAGGCGATATACTCGAAATAGGCTCATTGGACAGAGAGAACCGCTATGGAATACAACACATCTGCACTATGTGATATTTATCTCGATCAAGTTGACGTGGTTGAACCGATGTTGACTAACTTTGGCGGCTGTGCCTCTTTTGCTGGCCAAGTCAGTACGGTTAAGTGTTTTGAGGATAATGGCATTATTCGCGATGTGCTTGAGCAAGATGGCGAAGGGCGTGTACTTCTGATTGATGGTGGTGGTTCTTTACGACGTGCGCTTATCGATGCTGAAATCGCCGCGATGGCGGAAGAGAATGAGTGGGAAGGTATTGTTGTTTACGGCTGTGTCCGTGAAGTGGATGAGCTTGAAGATATGAATATCGGTATCCATGCTTTGGCTTCTATCCCTGTAGGCTCAAACCAAGAAGGTATCGGTGAGATGGATGTTGCGGTTAACTTCGGTGGTGTCACGTTCTTGCCTGAAGATTACCTCTACGCAGATAACACGGGCATTATCTTGTCGCAAGAGCCGCTCGATGTTGACTTTGAAATCGATGAGGAAGAAGAGGAAGCCTAGTCCCTCTCTATTTGTCAGACCTGTCCTGTAATTTTATTGCGCTGAGTGTGCCTCACTTGGCGCAATATAACGTCTGCGAAGCTTCAAAGCGTAGAGGTACCCTAAACACCCGCCAATGATATTACCCACGGCAATGCCGATAAAGACACCCTCAACGTCATATAAAACGCCCCCTAACCATGCACTTGGCAGTGTAAACAGAAACAAGCGCATCGCGTTCCATTGAAAAGCGAGCAGAGGTTTATGCAGCGCATTCAGGGCCGAGCTCAACATCATCAATACCCCCTGAAAGCCGTAACTCAACGGAACCAACAACAGGTATTGCCACAGTAGGCCTTTCACTTGCTCCTCTTGTGAAAAGAGCGCCGCGATAGGTAGGCTCAATGGCACCATCACAATAAAAATCAAAAGCTGGAAGGCGATAGAGAAGCGCATACTCAGAAATAGCCCTTGAAAGCTGCGCTGTGGTTGGTTAGCCCCAAAGTTCTGCGCCATAAAAGGGGTTAGGGCAGAGGTCAGTGCCATCAAAACTAAGATAAGGATCGACTCGACACGTTGCGCAGCGCCATAGGCTGCGACCGCAGGGTTACCATAGGCCGAAAGCATTTTCATCAAAATGGCACCGGCTAGAGGCGTCATCGCTGTAGAAAATGCGGCAGGTAAACCGACAGAGAGAATGGCAATCCAATCATGAATCAAGCGTTTGGTTTGTGGCCATGACAAGAGCTTTTCACGAACCTTGAGGACATACAAAGAGGCACATAGTGCGCCTAACCAACTAATAGCACTGGCAATCGCAGCGCCTTGAATACCTAACTCTGGGAAAGGGCCGATACCAAAGATCAATAGAGGGTCGAGAAGGCCATTGAGTACCCCCGAGAGCATCATGATTTTTGCCGGTGTTTTGGTATCGCCTGAGGCGCGAATCGCGCTGTTGCCTGCCATCGGAATGACAAGTAGTGGGATCGTGAGATACCAGATCAGCATGTACTCTCTAATCATCGGGATGAGCGATGCCTCGGCACCTAAAGCGCGAAAGAGAGGTTCAATCGATAGAATACCAGCTAATCCGGCGAGGGTGACTAATCCGATGGCAAGGAGTAATCCGTGAGTGGATAGGGCGGCAGCTTGTCGAGTATCTCCTTTTCCTAAATGGCGACCGATATGAGTAGAGAGCCCCATCCCGATGCCCATCGTAATGCAGTTGACCCCGAATGTGACCGGAAAAGTATAGCTGATAGCGGCAAGAGCTTGAGTGCCCAGTAGGGATATGAAGAAAGTATCGACTAGGTTAAACATCAAAACCGCGATCATGCCAAAGGTCATTGGCACCGTCATTTGTCGAAGTACTTGTGTGACAGGATTGGATAACAGCCCGTGTTTGTCTAACATCCCTTCACCACTACTAAGACTTATCAATACAAGAAAGAGAGGTGTAGGTTACTTGATTTATCGGGAAGGGAACATAAAAAAAATGGCCAGCGATGGCTGACCATTATTGTCTATCTAGATTTGGATACTAGAATTAAGCTTTTGCTGCTGCCGCTGCTTTAGCGATTGCAGCGAAGCCTGCTGCGTTTAGAGCAGCGCCGCCAACTAGAGCACCATCGATGTCTGGCTGTGCGAAGTATGACTCAGCGTTTTCAGGCTTAACAGAACCACCGTATTGGATGATTACTTGCTCTGCAACTGCTGCGTCTTTTTGTGCGATTAGAGCACGGATAGAAGCGTGGATGCGCTGTGCATCTTCAGCTGTTGCTGCTTTACCAGTACCGATAGCCCAGATTGGTTCGTAAGCGATGATAGCGCCGTTTAGAGCTTCAACACCGTAAGTGTCGATCACTGCATTGATTTGGCGAGCACATACTGTTTCAGTTTCGCCCGCTTCGTTTTGTGCTTCAGATTCACCGATACAGAAAACAGGCTTTAGGCCGTTCTCTTTTAGGAATGCAAATTTCTTAGCAACGAACTCGTCTGATTCGTTGTGGTATTCACGACGCTCAGAGTGACCGATGATGATGTGAGTTGCGCCGAAGTCTTTCAGCATTTCAGGAGACATGTCGCCAGTGTAAGCGCCGCTATTGTTTACGTCAGTGTTTTGTGCACCAAGAATGATCTTGTCGCCGCCTTCTTTGATTAGGCGCTCAGCAAGGTCGATGTAAAGTGCTGGTGGAGCAACGGCTACGTCAACGCCCGTTACGCCTTCAAGTTCCTTATTAAGGCCAGTAAGTAGCTCAGTTACCATTGCTTTGCTACCGTTCAGTTTCCAGTTACCCATCACTACAGGACGACGCATAGGAATATCTCCATATCTAATTAAATAAAAATAATAAAAAATCTTTTGTGAATGACCGTCTTTGCCCCCGCAAGGTCATTCACTAGTGTGCGAATGAATATAACAGATAAATTTTGCCAGATCATGACTCCTGTCATATCTTTCTGGGTTTCGCTGTATGACCTATTTGTGACCCCATAGACACAAACATCAATTAGGCGACGATTTGTCGTGCTTAAAGGGTATAAAAGGAGCGAAAAACACCAAACGGACAAAGGAAGAATCAGATGCCAAATTTGGTTATGGAGTACTCCAATACAGTTGAAGAGCGGGTCAATGTACAAGGACTGCTTGAAGACCTACATCAAGTTGCGATAGAGAGTGGTTTATTTGACGTCGCATCGATTAAGTCACGTACGTTGCGCTGTCATCATTGGCTACTTGGCGAAGAGCAAGACGACAGTGATTTTATTCACGTGACGTTTGAGTTGCTTGATGGACGAACAGAGGAACAGAAACGAGATTTGTCTCGCGCTTTGATAGAGGTGCTCGCAGCGCAGGCGAGCCAGATTCGAAGTTTGACGATAAATATTCGCGACATGGATCGAAGCTGCTTTCAGAAAGTAGTGAATTGAGCTCGATTTACGGCCCTTAGCTGAGCCAACTGTGGTATAACGATGTCGCCCACCGCAGAGTGGGGCAGATGTAAAATAACAAGTTGGACAACAATGAAAGAGTTACTGTTTTCTTTTCAAGGTCGCGTTGGTCGTAAGACATTTTGGTTATGGAATGTAGTGTACTACCTATCGATATTCGGGTTTGCCATTGGCATTAACACCTTATTTCCTAATCTTTCGCACTTATTACTGCCAGCATTTCTGTTGCTGGTACTGATCCCAGATCTCGCGATTACAGCCAAGCGCTGGCACGATAGAAATCGACCTACCTGGTTTCTATTACTCAATATCCCATTGGTGATTGGCCGATTGGCGGTCCCAGCCGGTGAGATGGCGGCTTCACAGCCGACACTCGTTCAAACACTGGTGTCGTTTGGTGCTTTAGTTTGTGGTTTGTGGATTTTTGTTGAGTGTGGCTTGATGAAAGGCACTGATGGCGCGAATCAGTATGGGCAAGACCCAGTGTAAAAGTAAACCTCAGCATAGGTCATCTTCAGGCTTGTATTAAACCTCAAGTGATAGCGAAGGAGGGACAACCTTTCTTCGCTATTTTCGTAATAACACCTGCTCGACCAAGTGCTTTTCACCCTTCTTCAAAATGAGGCGTGCTCGCTCACGCGTAGGCAAAATGTTGTCGAACAAGTTCTTACCGTTGATATTTGCCCAGATAGATTTCGCTTTAGCCACGGCATCGGCTTCTGAAAGCAGAGTATAGTGGTGAAAGTACGACTCTTTATCCATAAACGCGCCTTTGCGGAACTTCAAAAAACGCTCAACATACCATTGCTCAATAACACTTGGTTCAGCATCGACATACAGCGAGAAGTCCAAGAAGTCCGAGATAAACACGCGATGGGGCTCATGAGGGTAGTCCATCCCACTTTGCAGTACGTTTAGCCCCTCGATGATGATGACATCAGGCGTATCGATGACGTACTCCTCGTCGGTGATATCGTATGTCAGGTGAGAATAGACCGGTACACTCAATGGAAACTGACCGGCTTTGGCTTTTGCTACAAAATCGACCAATCGATGAATGTCGTAGGATTCTGGGAAGCCTTTACGGTGCATGATGTTACGAGCTTCTAACTCTTCTTTTGAATAGAGGAAACCATCAGTAGTGACGAGTTCGACTTTAGGGTGGTTATCCCAGCGAGCCAGCAAGGCCTGCAGTAGACGTGCAGTCGTGCTTTTACCTACCGCGACACTGCCGGCTATACCAATGATAAAGGGAGGTTTGGTTGCTGTGTTGCCAAGGAAATGATTGAGAACCGTATTACGTCCTTGGCGAGATTCGATATATAGATTGATGAGACGCGCCAGCGGTAAGTAGATCTCAACCGCTTCTTCCATGGTTAAGCTTTCATTAACCCCTTGCAACTCTAGTAAGTCATCCTCACTCAAAGTCATGGGAACCGAGTTACGCAGCTCAGCCCATTGTTGGCGATTAAAATTGAGGTAAGGGGTCATGGTGTTATCCGTAATCAATATCATTGAACTTATAAAACGTGCCGCTGTTTTTATATCTAGCAGGGCGCTGCGAGGAACATACCGCACACATAATAGAATGCAAATATTGAGGTCAGATTAATGTGGTTGATGCATAACTTTTGTACAAAATCACGCTGCAAACAAAAATTGTGTTTAAATTCGCGATTTTTTTCACTTTTAGTATTGCAAGCGAATAAATCATTCAATAGAATGCGCCCCACTTGTGCCGACTTAGCTCAGTAGGTAGAGCAACTGACTTGTAATCAGTAGGTCACCAGTTCGATTCCGGTAGTCGGCACCATTTTCACTTTGCCTAGGGCAATGAGACGAAAATGGATACAAGTACTGTGGGGGGGTTCCCGAGTGGCCAAAGGGAGCAGACTGTAAATCTGCCGGCACTGCCTTCGATGGTTCGAATCCGTCCCCCCCCACCATATTCTTTAGGGAATAGCACCAAGAGTTACGTGTTGCGGGCATCGTATAATGGCTATTACCTCAGCCTTCCAAGCTGATGATGCGGGTTCGATTCCCGCTGCCCGCTCCACTCATTTAGAGTGCTGATATAGCTCAGGTGGTAGAGCGCATCCTTGGTAAGGATGAGGTCGGCAGTTCGAGTCTGCCTATCAGCACCAGCTCTCAAGTAAACATTTCCTTTTGATACTTTCTCTTAACTAAACTAAGTTTATTGGTTGAGAGTAAGCCTATTACCAAACTATTTTGGTTGCGTGGTCATCAAAGCCACCTAAATCCGTACCTAGAGGGACACATCATGTCTAAAGAAAAATTTGAACGTACGAAACCGCACGTAAACGTTGGTACTATCGGCCACGTTGACCACGGTAAAACAACTCTAACTGCTGCTATCTGTACTACTCTTGCAAAAGTGTACGGCGGTGAAGCGAAAGACTTCGCATCTATCGATAACGCTCCAGAAGAGCGTGAGCGCGGTATCACAATCGCAACTTCTCACGTTGAGTACGACACTCCAACTCGTCACTACGCACACGTAGACTGTCCAGGACACGCGGATTATGTTAAAAACATGATCACAGGTGCTGCACAGATGGACGGTGGTATCCTAGTTGTTGCTGCAACTGATGGCCCAATGCCTCAGACTCGTGAGCACATCCTACTAGGCCGTCAGGTTGGTATCCCATACATCATCGTATTCATGAACAAATGTGACATGGTTGACGATGAAGAGCTATTAGAACTAGTAGAAATGGAAGTTCGTGAACTTCTTTCTGAGTACGAATTCCCAGGTGATGACCTACCAGTAATCCAAGGTTCAGCTCTTGGCGCACTAAACGGCGAGAAGCAATGGGAAGACAAGATCGTTGAGCTTGCAGAAGCACTAGATTCTTACATCCCAGAGCCAGAGCGTGCTGTAGATCAGCCGTTCCTACTACCAATCGAAGACGTATTCTCAATCCAAGGTCGTGGTACAGTAGTAACTGGCCGTATCGAGCGCGGTATCCTAACAGTAGGTGACGAAGTAGAAATCGTTGGTATCAAAGACACTACTACAACTACATGTACTGGTGTTGAGATGTTCCGTAAGCTTCTTGACGAAGGTCGTGCTGGTGAGAACGTTGGTGCACTTCTACGTGGTACTAAGCGTGACGAAGTTGAACGTGGTCAAGTTCTAGCAGCTCCTGGCTCAATCAACCCACACACTAAGTTCGAGTCTGAAGTATACGTACTTTCTAAAGACGAAGGCGGCCGTCACACTCCTTTCTTCAAAGGCTACCGTCCACAGTTCTACTTCCGTACAACTGACGTAACTGGTGACATCCAGCTTCCAGAAGGCGTAGAAATGGTAATGCCAGGCGACAACGTTCAAATGACTGTTGAACTAATCGCTCCTATCGCTATGGACGAAGGTCTACGTTTCGCAATCCGCGAAGGTGGCCGCACAGTTGGTGCTGGTGTTGTAGCGAAAATCTTTGATTAAGATTTGACGAAACACTAGTAAAAAGGGCATCATTTGATGCCCTTTTTCTGCGCTGAAACAAGAGGCTATTAAATTTAACTAATAATTTCTTGTTTTAGCGTCGAGTTTTGATCGAGTTAACTGCTTGATTGCTAAGGTAATTGTCGTTTATTTCTCTGTTTGGATAAACTGCAAAAAGTAGTGAGCCCTGCAACAGCGGGGTTGTTGTCGTCTATATTTAAGACTTATCACAGGTTGGTTTTATGAAAGCAAATAATGCTGAAACTCCTGAAAGCTCAAATGGCGCAGACACATTTAAGTGGATCGTAGCCTTTGCGCTTGCGGCTGCCGCTGTTGTAGGTAATTACCTGTATGGCGAAATGTCTGTAGTAATCCGAGCTGCAGGTGTTGTTGTTCTTATCGCGGCTGCACTAGGTGTTGCTGCTACAACAACGAAAGGAAAAGCTGCGATTAGCTTTGCGAAAGAATCTCGTATGGAAGTTCGCAAGGTTGTTTGGCCGACTCGTCAAGAGACTACACAAACAACGTTAATCGTTTTAGCTGTAAGTATTGTAATGGCTCTAGCTTTATGGGGCATCGACGGCATCATGGTTCGTCTGGTTGCATTCATAACTGGGGTATAGAGGGTTTTTATTCATGAGTGAAGCTCCAAAAAAACGCTGGTATGTAGTTCAAGCCTTCTCTGGATTTGAAGGTCGTGTGGCTCAATCTCTACGTGAACACATCAAAATGCACGACATGGAAGAATACTTCGGTGAAGTACTAGTACCAACAGAAGAAGTTGTTGAGATGCGCGCGGGTCAACGTCGTAAATCTGAGCGTAAATTCTTCCCTGGCTACGTTCTTGTTCAAATGATCATGAACGATGAGTCATGGCACTTAGTGCGCAGTATTCCGCGTGTAATGGGCTTCATTGGTGGTACCTCTGACCGTCCTGCACCTATCACTGATAAAGAAGCTGACGCGATTCTTAATCGTCTTGAGAAAGCAAGCGAAGCGCCTCGTCCACGTACAATGTACGAAGCGGGTGAAGTGGTACGTGTTAATGATGGTCCATTCGCTGACTTCAACGGTACTGTTGAAGAAGTGGATTATGAGAAGAGCCGCGTGAAAGTGTCTGTATCGATCTTTGGTCGTGCAACACCAGTTGAGCTTGAATTTGGTCAAGTGGAAAAACTTGATTAAAAAAACACCTTTTAAAGGGTTGTGTAAGGCGCGAATTATGACTATAATTTCGCGCCTTTTTACAGCAATGCTGTAAAGAAGTTCTTTATGAAACCACGGGGAGCAAGCTGTATAGCTAGCGTTTGTACCCAAAATTAGGAAATATCATGGCTAAGAAAGTTGAAGCTTATATCAAACTGCAAGTTGCAGCTGGTATGGCAAACCCGTCGCCACCGGTTGGTCCTGCTCTAGGTCAACACGGTGTTAACATCATGGAATTCTGTAAAGCGTTCAACGCGAAAACAGAATCTGTTGAAAAAGGTCTACCGACTCCTGTTGTTATCACAGTATACAACGACCGTTCTTTCACGTTCGTAACTAAGACTCCACCTGCTGCTGTTCTTCTTAAGAAAGCTGCTGGCATTAAGTCTGGTTCAGGTCGTCCAAACACTGAAAAAGTGGGTACTGTAACTGACGCTCAACTCCAAGAAATCGCAGAAACTAAAGCTGCTGATATGACTGGTGCTGACATCGAAGCAATGAAGCGTTCAATCGCTGGTACTGCTCGTTCAATGGGCCTAGTGGTAGAGGGTTAATAAGATGGCTAAACTAACTAAGCGCATGCGCGTAATCCGCGAAAAAGTTGACGTAACTAAAGAATACGAAATCAACGAAGCTGTTGCTCTTCTTCAAGAATTAGCAACTGCTAAGTTCGTTGAGTCTGTAGACGTTGCTGTTAACCTAGGCATCGATGCTCGTAAATCTGACCAGAACGTACGTGGTGCAACTGTACTACCTCACGGTACTGGCCGCGAAATCCGCGTAGCAGTGTTCACTCAAGGTGCAAACGCTGAAGCAGCTAAAGAAGCTGGCGCAGACATCGTTGGTATGGAAGATCTTGCTGAGCAAGTTAAGAAAGGCGAAATGAACTTTGACGTAGTTGTTGCTTCTCCAGATGCAATGCGCGTTGTAGGTCAACTAGGTACTATCCTAGGTCCTCGCGGTCTTATGCCAAACCCTAAAGTTGGTACTGTAACTCCTAACGTTGCTGAAGCGGTTAAGAACGCTAAAGCTGGTCAGGTTCGTTACCGTAACGACAAGAACGGCATCATCCACACTACTATCGGTAAAGCTAACTTCTCTGCAGAGCAGATCAAAGAGAACCTAGAAGCTCTTCTAGTTGCTCTTAAGAAAGCTAAGCCATCTTCAGCGAAAGGCGCTTTCCTGAAGAAAGTAAGCATCTCTACTACAATGGGTGCTGGTGTTGCTGTTGATCAAGCGAGCCTGGATACTCAAGCTAGCTAATTCAATTTGCAAAGGTGCGAAATTAGTGTATAATTTCGCGCCTAATATTTGTGGTTGGGGCTGAGTAAATTCTGTTGAATTTTTCTCCAGTCTCCGTCCAAGACCGTAGGTGTTTGACTTGTCAAACTTAATCATCCTACGTAGATGGTGCCCGAACTGACTGAAAGATTTATTTTAATTAGTAAACTTTCTTCTGGGACTGCACCTAATAAGCTCTCACTGTCGTGATGATAGTGAGTGGTGTAACGACAACCAGGAGTAAATCCAAGATGGCTTTAAACCTTCAAGACAAAAAAGCAATTGTTGCTGAAGTCAACGAAGCAGCCGTTGGTGCACTTTCTGCAGTTGTAGCTGATTCTCGTGGCGTTGAAGTTGGCGCGATGACATCTCTACGTAAACAAGCTCGTGAAGCTGGTGTTTACATGAGAGTCGTGCGTAACACTCTAGCACGCCGTGCGGTTGAAGGTACTGAGTACGAGTGTCTACAAGACACTTTCACTGGTCCTTCTCTAATCGCGTTCTCTAACGAGCACCCAGGTGCTGCAGCGCGTCTTTTCAAAGACTTCGCTAAAGAGAATGATAAATTCGAGATCAAAGCTGCTGCTTTTGAAGGCGCACTTACTGACGCAGAAGTACTAGCAACACTACCAACTTACGACGAAGCTATTGCACGCCTAATGATGTGCATGAAAGAAGCTTCTGCAGGCAAGCTGGTACGTACTATCGCTGCACTTCGCGACCAAAAAGAAGAAGCAGCGGCATAAGCCTTGCTTTTTACTGGTTGCTTAATAAACTTATTGTTGACTTAAAAGAGAATTGTTATGTCTATTACTAACGAGCAAATCCTAGACGCAGTTGCAGAAATGTCTGTAATGCAAGTTGTTGAACTAATCGAAGCTATGGAAGAAAAATTCGGCGTTACTGCTGCAGCTGCTGTTGTAGCTGGCGGTGCTGCTGGTGGCGAAGCTGCTGCTGAGCAAACTGAATTTGACGTAATCCTAGAAGCTGCTGGCGGTAACAAAGTACAAGTTATCAAAGCTGTACGTGGCGCAACTGGCCTAGGTCTTAAAGAAGCTAAAGCTCTTGTAGACGGTGCTCCAGCACCTCTAAAAGAAGGCGTTGAAAAAGACGAAGCTGAAGCTCTTAAAGCTCAGCTAGAAGAAGCTGGTGCAACTGTTGCAATCAAGTAATTATTACTTGAGCTTCTTAGCCTAACGGCTATTGGCTGATGGTTTTTTAACCATCAGCCTTTTTGCGCTGTAGGGTATAGGCAATTTTTCCGCTGTTTTCGGCGCCTATATCTAGCAAAAAACGCTTCATTTCCAAGGAATGGGGTGGTCACTACTTGAGAAACAGCAGTTAGTCACTGTCTCATAATGTGAGAGGCAGTTTGGGTCACTTATCAGCGAGCTGAGGAACCCCATGGTTTACTCCTATACCGAGAAAAAGCGCATCCGTAAGGACTTTGGTACTCGTCCACAAGTGTTGGACATTCCATACCTGCTATCGATCCAGCTCGATTCGTTCGATAAATTCATCGAACAGGATCCTGAGGGACAGTACGGTCTTGAAGCTGCTTTCCGTTCTGTTTTCCCAATTCAGAGCTACAACGGCAACTCTGAGCTGCAATACGTTAGCTACCGTCTTGGTGAGCCAGTTTTTGACGTTAAAGAATGTCAAATCCGCGGTGTAACTTATTCAAAACCACTACGCGTAAAACTACGCCTTGTGATCTTTGATAAAGACGCGCCAGCAGGTACTGTAAAAGACATTAAAGAACAAGAAGTCTACATGGGTGAAATTCCACTCATGACTGACAATGGTACCTTCGTAATTAATGGTACCGAGAGGGTTATCGTATCCCAGCTTCACAGAAGCCCTGGCGTATTCTTCGACAGCGATAAGGGTAAGACTCACTCATCAGGTAAAGTTCTATATAACGCACGTGTTATTCCTTACCGTGGTTCATGGCTCGACTTCGAGTTTGATCCTAAGGATAACCTGTACGTTCGTATCGACCGTCGTCGTAAGCTTCCAGCTTCGATCATCCTTCGCGCACTAGGCAAATCGACAGAAGAGATCCTTGGTCTATTCTTCGAGAAGGTGAACTTTGAAGTTAAAGATCAAACTCTTCTAATGGAGTTGGTTCCGGATCGTCTACGCGGCGAAACAGCAACATTTGATATTGCTGCAAACGGCACAACTTACGTTGAGCAAGGTCGTCGTGTAACGGCTCGTCATATCCGCCAACTTGAAAAAGACGGCGTTGAGCACATCGAAGTACCTGTAGAGTACATCGTTGGTAAAGTTGCTTCTAAAGATTACATCAATGAAGCGACTGGCGAGATCATCGTTGGCGCGAACCAAGAACTTAGCCTAGAAGCGCTAGCTAACCTGTCTCAGGCTGGCCACAAAGCTCTAGAAGTTCTATTCACCAATGACCTAGACCACGGTCCGTTCATGTCTGATACGCTACGTATCGACAGCACGGTTGACCGTATCTCTGCGCTAGTAGAAATCTACCGCATGATGTGTCCTGGTGAGCCACCAACGAAAGAAGCTGCAGAAGCGCTATTTGAAAGCCTATTCTTCTCTGATGAGCGTTACGATCTATCGACTGTTGGTCGTATGAAGTTTAACAGCTCAATCATGCGTGAAGACGCTCAAGAGCAGGGTACTCTAGACGAAACTGATATCATCGAAGTGATGAAGAAGCTTATCGCTATCCGTAACGGTATTGGCGAAGTGGATGATATCGACCACCTTGGTAACCGTCGTATCCGTTCTGTTGGTGAAATGGCTGAAAACCAATTCCGTGTTGGTCTAGTTCGTGTAGAACGCGCAGTTAAAGAGCGTCTAAGCCTTGGTGATCTTGATGCAATCATGCCTCAAGACCTAATCAACGCTAAGCCGATTTCTGCTGCAGTTAAAGAATTCTTTGGCTCTTCACAGCTGTCTCAGTTCATGGACCAAAACAACCCACTTTCAGAAGTAACGCACAAGCGTCGTATTTCTGCATTGGGTCCTGGTGGTCTAACGCGTGAGCGTGCTGGCTTCGAAGTACGTGACGTTCACGTAACTCACTACGGTCGTCTATGTCCTATCGAGACGCCTGAAGGTCCAAACATCGGTCTAATCAACTCTCTATCTGCGTTTGCGCGTTGTAACGAGTACGGTTTCCTAGAGACTCCATACCGTCGCGTTGTAGATGGCGTTGTTACTGATGAAGTAGATTACCTATCTGCTATCGAAGAAGGTCAGTTCGTAATCGCTCAGGCGAATACGGTTCTTTCTGTAGAAGGCACATTCTCTGAAGAGCTAATCACAGCTCGTCAGAAAGGTGAATCTGGTCTACACCCTCGCGAAAACGTCGACTACATGGACGTTGCAACGAACCAGGTAGTATCTATCGCTGCGTCGCTTATCCCGTTCCTAGAACACGATGATGCGAACCGTGCATTGATGGGTGCGAACATGCAACGTCAGGCAGTTCCAACACTTAGAGCAGACAAGCCTCTAGTTGGTACTGGTATCGAGCGCAACATCGCAGTTGACTCTGGTGTTACAGCGGTTGCTAAACGTGGTGGTGTTATCCAGTCTGTGGACGCATCTCGTATCGTAGTTAAGGTTAACGAAGAAGAGTTGATTCCTGGCGAAGCGGGTATCGATATCTACAACCTGACTAAGTACACTCGTTCGAACCAAAACACGTGTATCAACCAGCGTCCATGTGTGATGCCAGGTGAACCAGTACTGCGTGGTGACGTTCTTGCTGATGGTCCTTCAACAGACCTTGGTGAGCTAGCGCTTGGTCAGAACATGCGTATCGCATTCATGCCTTGGAACGGTTACAACTTCGAGGACTCGATCCTTGTTTCTGAACGTGTAGTTCAAGAAGACCGCTTCACGACTATCCACATTCAAGAGCTTTCTTGTGTGGCGCGTGATACCAAGCTTGGTGCTGAAGAGATCACTGCTGATATTCCAAACGTAGGTGAATCTGCTCTGTCTAAACTAGACGAGTCAGGTATCGTTTACATTGGTGCTGAAGTTAAGGGTGGCGACATCCTAGTTGGTAAAGTGACACCTAAAGGTGAAACTCAGCTAACACCTGAAGAGAAGCTACTACGTGCTATCTTCGGTGAGAAAGCATCAGATGTTAAAGATACATCACTGCGTGTACCAAACTCTGTTTCAGGTACGATCATCGACGTACAAGTCTTCACTCGCGATGGCGTAGAGAAAGACAAGCGTGCGCTTGAAATCGAACAGATGCAGCTTAAAGAAGCGAAGAAAGACCTAACTGAAGAGTTCCAAATTCTTGAGGGTGGCCTTCTAAACCGTGTTAAAGCTCTTCTAATCGAAGGTGGTTACACTGAAGCGAAACTAGACACTATCGAACGTAAGAAGTGGCTAGAGCTAACGCTAGAAGATGATGCACAGCAAACTCAGCTAGAGCAACTAGCAGAGCAGTACGACGAGCTTAAAGCTGACTTCGATAAGAAGTTCGAAACTAAGCGTCGCAAGATCACTCAAGGTGATGACCTTGCACCTGGCGTACTGAAGATCGTTAAGGTTTACCTAGCGGTTAAACGTCGCATCCAGCCTGGTGATAAGATGGCGGGTCGTCACGGTAACAAGGGTGTAATCTCTAAGATCAACCCTGTTGAAGACATGCCATACGATGAAACAGGTCGTCCTGTTGATATCGTACTGAACCCACTGGGTGTACCTTCGCGTATGAACATCGGTCAGATCCTAGAAGTACACTTAGGTCTGGCGGCGAAAGGTATCGGTGACAAGATCAACCAGATGGTGAAAGAGCAGCAAGAGCTGGCTAAGTTCCGCGATCTTCTACAGAAGGTTTACGATCTTGGTGATACGCGTCAGAAAGTGGATATTGCATCCCTAACTGATGACGAAGTTCGCACGCTAATCAAGAACCTACGTGGTGGTCTACCGATCGCGACGCCTGTATTTGACGGTGCTTCTGAGCAGTCAATCAAAGAGCTATTGAAACTTGGTGATCTACCAGAATCTGGTCAGCTTACTCTGTTTGATGGTCGCACTGGTGATGCGTTTGAGCGTCCTGTAACTGTTGGTTACATGTACATGCTGAAACTGAACCACCTTGTTGATGACAAGATGCACGCTCGTTCTACAGGTTCTTACAGCCTAGTAACTCAGCAGCCACTTGGTGGTAAAGCTCAGTTCGGTGGTCAGCGTTTCGGTGAGATGGAAGTATGGGCACTAGAAGCATACGGTGCTGCTTACACCCTTCAAGAGATGCTAACCGTTAAGTCGGATGATGTGAACGGCCGTACTAAGATGTATAAGAACATCGTAGATGGCAACCATAGCATGGAACCTGGCATGCCAGAATCGTTCAACGTATTGTTGAAAGAGATCCGCTCGCTAGGTATCAACATCGAGCTAGAAGACGAAGAGTAATCCTCCCGGTCACTCTTGGCTGTGCGCCAAGAGTGATACAAGTGATTATTTGGTAGAAGGTGCTCATCGATAGGTGGGCTCCTTTTAACTCCTTACAGGAGCTGATTGTGAAAGACTTATTAAACTTTCTAAAAGCACAGCATAAGACCGAAGAATTTGATGCAATCAAAATCGGTCTATCTTCACCAGACATGATCCGTTCATGGTCTTTCGGTGAAGTTAAAAAACCTGAAACGATCAACTATCGTACGTTCAAACCTGAGCGCGATGGTCTGTTCTGTGCGCGTATTTTTGGTCCAGTTAAAGACTACGAATGTCTTTGTGGTAAATACAAGCGCCTGAAGCACCGTGGTGTTATCTGTGAGAAGTGTGGCGTTGAAGTTACACAAACTAAAGTTCGTCGTGACCGCATGGGCCACATCGAGCTTGCATCACCAGTTGCTCACATCTGGTTCCTAAAATCACTACCGTCTCGTATCGGTCTACTAATGGATATCCCTCTACGTGATATCGAACGTGTTCTTTACTTCGAAATGTACGTAGTAACAGAGCCGGGTATGACTGATCTAGAGAAGTCTCAGATGCTTACTGAAGAAGAGTATCTAGACCGTCTAGAAGAGTGGGGTGATGAGTTCACTGCGAAGATGGGTGCAGAAGCAATTAAAGATCTATTGAGCACAATGGATCTGCCTGCAGAAATCGAGCAGATGCGTGAAGAGTTGGATACAACTAACTCTGAAACTAAGCGTAAGAAGATCACTAAGCGCTTGAAGCTAGTTGAAGCGTTCGTTCAATCAGGTAACAACCCTGAGTGGATGATCCTAACTGTGCTTCCAGTACTTCCGCCAGATCTACGTCCTCTAGTACCTCTAGATGGCGGTCGTTTTGCGACATCTGATCTGAACGATCTATACCGTCGTGTGATTAACCGTAACAACCGTTTGAAGCGTCTACTAGAGCTAGCAGCTCCGGACATCATCGTACGCAACGAAAAGCGTATGCTGCAAGAGTCTGTTGATGCGCTTCTAGATAACGGTCGTCGCGGTCGTGCGATCACAGGTTCTAACAAGCGTCCTCTGAAATCTCTTGCTGATATGATCAAGGGTAAACAAGGTCGTTTCCGTCAGAACCTTCTAGGTAAACGTGTAGACTACTCTGGCCGTTCTGTTATCACAGTAGGTCCATACCTTCGTCTACATCAGTGTGGTCTTCCTAAGAAGATGGCACTTGAGCTATTCAAACCATTTATCTACAGCAAGCTAGAAACTCGTGGCATGGCGACGACAATCAAAGCTGCTAAGAAGATGGTAGAGCGCGAAGAAGCGATCGTTTGGGATATCCTAGACGAAGTTATCCGCGAACACCCAGTACTGCTTAACCGTGCACCTACACTTCACCGTCTAGGTATCCAGGCGTTTGAACCAGTACTAATCGAAGGTAAAGCGATTCAGCTACACCCACTTGTGTGTGCGGCATATAACGCTGACTTCGATGGTGACCAAATGGCGGTACACGTGCCTCTAACTCTAGAAGCACAGCTTGAAGCTCGTACGCTGATGATGTCGACAAACAACATTCTGTCGCCAGCATCAGGTGATCCGATCATCGTACCTTCTCAGGACGTTGTATTGGGTCTTTACTACATGACACGTGACAAGATCAACGTGAAAGGTGAAGGCATGTACCTTGCTGGCCCTGAAGAGGCTGAGAAGGCATACCGCACTAAGACCGCTGAACTACACGCTCGCGTTAAAGTACGTATTACAGAAACAGTTGTTGATGAAGATGGTAACAGCACAACAGAAACGAAGATGGTTGATACAACTATCGGCCGTGCAATGTTGTGGCAAATCGTTCCATCAGGTCTGCCATACAGCCTAGTAAACCAAAAGCTAGGTAAGAAGCAGATTTCTAACCTGTTGAACGAGGCTTACCGTAAGCTTGGTCTGAAAGACACAGTTGTATTCGCTGACCAAATCATGTACGCCGGTTTCGCATACGCGGCACTATCTGGTGTATCTGTTGGTATCGATGACATGGTTGTACCTCAAGCGAAGTACGACGAGATCGAATCAGCTGAAGAAGAAGTTCGCGATATTCAAGAGCAGTACCAATCTGGTCTTGTAACAGCGGGTGAGCGCTACAACAAAGTGATCGATATTTGGGCATCGACCAACGATCGCGTAGCGAAAGCGATGATGGATAACCTGAAAACTGAAACGGTTGTTAACCGTGACGGTGAAGAAGAGCAACAAGAGTCGTTTAACAGCATCTACATGATGGCTGACTCGGGCGCTCGTGGTTCTGCAGCTCAGATTCGTCAGCTAGCGGGTATGCGTGGTCTGATGGCGCGTCTAGATGGTTCAATCATCGAAACGCCGATCACTGCGAACTTTAAAGAAGGTCTAAACGTACTTCAGTACTTTATCTCAACGCACGGTGCTCGTAAGGGTCTTGCGGATACGGCACTGAAAACTGCGAACTCGGGTTACCTAACTCGTCGTCTAGTAGACGTAGCGCAGGACGTTGTAGTACACGAACACGATTGTGGTACTCACGAAGGTATCGACATGATGCCTCACATCGAAGGTGGTGATGTTAAGGTAGCCCTAACAGAACTTGCTCTTGGTCGTGTAGTAGCAGAAGACGTTCTTAAGCCTGGTACTGAAGATGTTCTGATCCCACGAAACACTCTAATTGATGAGAAGTGGTGTCAGATCATGGAAGAGAACTCAGTAGACCGCATGAAAGTGCGCTCTGTAGTTACTTGTGATTCAGACTTCGGTTGTTGTGCACAGTGTTACGGTCGTGACCTAGCACGTGGTCACCTAGTGAACCAAGGTGAAGCAGTGGGTGTTATCGCTGCTCAGTCTATCGGTGAACCAGGTACACAGCTTACAATGCGTACGTTCCACATCGGTGGTGCGGCATCTACTGCAGCAGCAGAGAACAGCATTCAAGCGAAGACAACAGGTACTGTGAAGCTTCACAACGCTAAGTTTGTTATCAACAAAGATAAGAAACTAGTGATCACTTCTCGTGCATCTGAACTAACCATCATTGATGAGTTCGGTCGTACGAAAGAGAAGCACAAACTTCCATACGGTTCTATGTTGTCGAAAGGAGACAACGATGCAGTAACTGCTGGTGATACAGTAGCTAACTGGGAAGCGCACACTATGCCAATCATCACTGGAGTGGCAGGTCGCATCCAATTCGTTGACATGATCGATGGCGTAACAGTTTCTCGTCAAACTGATGACCTAACAGGTCTATCTTCAAGCGAAGTAACTGACGCAGCCGCTCGCCCAGCAGCAGGTAAAGATATGCGTCCAGCTATCAAACTTGTTGATGAGCAAGGTAACGATGTAATGATCCCTGGTACTGATATGCCAGCACACTACTTCCTACCAGGCAAAGCGATCGTGAACATGGAAGACGGCGCAGAAGTGGGTATCGGTGATACTCTCTCACGTATCCCTCAAAAATCTGGCGGTAACAAAGATATCACCGGTGGTCTTCCACGCGTAGCTGACCTATTCGAAGCTCGTAAGCCTAAAGAGCCTGCGATCCTTGCTGAGCACACAGGTACAGTGTCATTCGGTAAAGAAACGAAAGGTAAGCGTCGTCTAATCATCACTCGTGATGGTGGCGATACGTACGAAGAGATGATTCCTAAGCACCGTCAGCTAAACGTGTTTGAAGGTGAGAAGGTTGAACGTGGTGATGTAATTGCAGATGGTCCAGAGACCCCGCATGACATCCTACGCCTACGTGGTATCCACGCAGTGACTCAGTACATCGCGAATGAAGTACAAGAAGTTTACCGCCTGCAAGGCGTTAAGATTAACGATAAGCACATTGAGACTATCGTTCGTCAAATGCTTCGTAAGTGTACGATCACTCACGCTGGTGACTCTGAGTTCCTACCTGGCGAACAAGTAGAGTACGCGAACGTTAAGATTGCTAACCGCGACCTTGAAGCTGAAGGCAAAGAGCCAGCTCGCTTCGAACGTGACCTTCTAGGTATCACGAAAGCGTCTCTAGCAACTGAGTCGTTCATCTCTGCGGCATCGTTCCAGGAGACAACTCGCGTTCTAACTGAAGCTGCGGTTTCTGGTAAGAAAGATGACCTACGTGGTCTGAAAGAAAACGTAATCGTGGGTCGTCTGATCCCTGCGGGTACTGGTTTCGCTTACCACCAAGAGCGTCAAGCTAAGCGTGCTGAAGAGCAAGAAGGCCCATCAGCAGAGCAAGCGACGGATAACCTAGCTGCACTACTGAATGCTGGCTTTTCTTCAGACGAATAATCGTTAGTTGAGCAAATAGACAAAAGGCACCCTCGGGTGCCTTTTTTACATCTTGATTTTAGAAAGTGTCACTTGGCTCTAGAAAGGGCAACGTAGCGGTTTCTACAGACAATAAAAAAGCTTGTCCAAAGACAAGCTTTCAATCATTCCTTCAACCTTCAACCTTCAACCTTGAAATCAAGCACCAGGCGGAATCGCCAAACTGTCCGCAATCAATTGAATCAGTTGGTCTTCTTTTTCAAACCTTAGAGTAATAATCTCGCCAATCTTTGATAAGTCAGCATCAAGGCTATCTAGATTCGTTTCTTCGTTAGTTTCTGCGTAGTTGTCGGTAAAGCTGAGTAATGGCTCAGTGGTGAGGACAATCTTGGCGTACGCTTGGTCGATATCTTCAGTTGCTTTAAAGCCAGTCGAACGCCACTTGTCCATGACCATATCGTAAATTTTAAAATGACCTTCCGAGATGTAATCAACCAAGTGTTGGCTGAAGTCTTGCAGTTCTTCTGCAGTAGGCAGTGTCGATAAACCTTGTGCATTTGAAGATGGTTGCAGATTTGCGAGTTTACAATACTCTACGATCAGAGACTGACGCGTTTCCAACCAGTGGTCGATAACATCACTCGAACCACCCCATTGTGCTTGTGTTTGTTTGAATTTGTTTAGCATACGCTCTTACCTCTAGCTTGGATCACCAACAAGGAGACCGACTTCCTTTGCTCCAACAGATACCTGCAGCAGGTATCTATGCTATTCCTAGTCGAGTCAAAGACCCTAACAACAACTGAGTTTTATAAATTTGGTATGAATTTAGATTGCCAGTAAAATGATGATTCTGCAAGCGATGAGGTGCACGGATGTTAAAAAATCGTGATATAAATGAAGCAAGTTGTGTCGGTTGGATTGTTGTTAAAGACAGCACAATCTGGTTGCAAGATGGCCAGCTGCCAGAAGGGAGTGCCAAAGAACTTAATTTACCGATAGAAAACGCGCATTTTGTTGGAGAGTATCAGCATAAAACGTATTACTGGGTGAATGAAGCGGACGTGACCAGTGAACTGGACATGTACTCTCTAAGAGACTGCTTACACTTTCCAGAGGCGCTGTTTCTTTTGATGAGCAAGGCCATTCAACTCGGCCACATGACACAATCTATCCGCTATTGCCCTGTGTGCGGAGGTCGAAACCATTTAAACAATAATCAACTGGCTATGCAGTGTGGTGATTGTCGCACCTTGCACTATCCAAGAATTTTTCCCTGCATTATCGTTGCCGTACGCAAAGATAAGCAGATACTATTGGCACAGCACCCTAGACACCGCAATGGCATGTACACCGTGATCGCAGGGTTCTTAGAAGTGGGTGAGACACTAGAGCAATGCGTAGCGCGAGAAATCAAAGAAGAGACGGGCATTGAAGTTGGCAATATTCGCTATTTTGGCAGTCAACCATGGGCCTTCCCTTCGAGTATGATGATGGCGTTTCTCGCTGACTATCAATCAGGGGAAGTGAGACCAGATTATCAAGAGTTGTCGGATGCAGATTGGTTTAGTGTCGATTCGATGCCAGAAGTCGCCCCCCATGGGACGATTGCACGAGCCTTGATAGAGCAGACTGTTGCAGATATCAAAGCGTCATAGCGAAATTCACCTTCTTTAAGGCAAAAAAAACCCTCCTAGAAGGAGGGGGTAAGTAAGATGTCGTTATGAGATACCGAGTTTAACAAACTCTTTATTATAGTAATTTTCGCTAGCAAACAAATAATTAACACTGATTAGAGTTGGGTGCAAATTAAGCGTTGTGATTAAAGTGAATAACTTGATCCAGGGCGCAAAGCACTGCACTTTTTTGATCAGAACAGTGTTAAAATACTCAACGTAAAAATCAGTCTAAATTGGGAAGATGGAATGACAGAATTAAAGAACGATCGCTATCTACGCGCGCTGCTAAAAGAGCCAGTAGATTACACGCCTGTATGGATGATGCGACAGGCGGGTCGTTATCTACCAGAATATAAAGCGACTCGCGCTCAAGCGGGTGACTTTATGTCTCTATGCAAAAATGCTGAGCTGGCTTCTGAGGTGACGCTTCAGCCACTCCGTCGTTTTCCTCTTGACGCTGCCATCCTGTTTTCGGATATCTTGACTATTCCTGATGCGATGGGCTTAGAACTGCGCTTTGCGGCTGGCGAAGGCCCTGTGTTCGATAAGCCGATTACATGTAAGGCCGATGTAGAAAAAATTGGTTTGCCAGATCCAGAAGGTGAACTTCAATATGTTATGAATGCCGTGCGTCAAATTCGCAAAGATCTGAATGGCGATGTGCCGTTGATTGGCTTCTCTGGTAGCCCTTGGACGCTCGCTACATACATGGTTGAAGGTAGTAGCTCGAAAGCGTTCACTAAGATCAAAAAAATGATGTATGCAGAGCCTCAAACCCTGCATATGCTGCTTGATAAGCTGGCAGACAGTGTTATCGAATACTTAAACGCACAGATTAAAGCGGGTGCGCAATCAGTCATGGTATTTGATACTTGGGGCGGGGTACTGACACCGCGCGACTATAACCTTTTCTCGCTGCAATACATGCACAAGATTGTTGATGGCTTGATTCGTGAAAATGATGGGCGTCGTGTTCCAGTGACTCTGTTTACTAAGAACGGTGGCATGTGGCTTGAGCAAATTGCAGCAACCGGTTGTGATGCGGTAGGTCTAGATTGGACAATCAATATCGCAGACGCTAAAGCGCGTATCGGCGATAAAGTGGCACTGCAAGGCAATATGGACCCATCGATGCTTTACGCGTCACCTGAGCGTATCCGTGAGGAAGTTTCGGGTATCTTAGAAGGGTTTGGTGATGCGGGTACAGGTCATGTGTTTAACCTAGGTCATGGTATTCACCTAGATGTACCGCCTGAGAATGCCGGTGTATTCGTTGACGCTGTTCACGAACTATCAAAGCCTTACCACAAGTAAGCAATGTTAACGCCCGGCATCGCTCGGGCGTTTTTATATTTGATTTCTATACGATTTGTTCCTAGAGAATAGATAGGCATCCACTTAATGATGCTTCGGTATATACTGGAATTCCCCCAAGTTTAGAACGGATAAAGAGAATGAAAACAAGGGACAAAATTGTATTCGCTGCCCTAGAGCTTTTTAATGAGCATGGTGAACGTACCATCACGACGAATCATATTGCTGCGCACATCGATATTAGCCCGGGCAACCTCTACTATCACTTTCGTAACAAGCAAGAGATCGTTCGCGAGATATTCTTAATTTACTCCCAAGAGTTATTAGAGCGTTTTGAGCCAGTACAAGAACAGTCAGAAAGCTTGGTATTGCTTAAGCAATACCTAGATTCTATCTTCAATTTGATGTGGAAATATCGCTTCTTTTACGCCAACTTGCCGGATATCCTACAACGAGATGCATCGCTGCATGAGGACTATATCGCGGTGCAGAGTAAGCTACAGGCGAATCTAAAAAACATCATGCGTACCTTCCATAGCCTTGGTCTCATTGCTGTGACAGAGGAAGAAATACCGCAATTTGTCACTTCTTTGCATTTGATTGCGAGCAGTTGGTTAGCGTATCGTTCGGCTATGAATGCTGGCGAGAAAATCACGGAACAAGTTGTCCATCAGGGTATGTTGCAGATGATCTTCATCGTCAAACCTGTCGCTACGCCACTAGGGCGTGAACAGCTACAGCTGCTTGAAGATGGTATTCTCGCCAAGCATAGTGATTAGTGCCGAGCCCAAGGAAGGGTGTAAGAAGTAAAGGATACAGAGATGACGAAGCACTTTGATGTGTTTAATGGTGATGCCGATGGCATCATTGCACTGCTGCAGTTAAGGCTGGCTGAGCCGAAAGAGTCTGTGTTGGTTACTGGGGTTAAGCGGGATATTCAGCTGCTAGAAAAACTGCAGCTCGAACGGCCCATTTTTCCAGGAGATACCTTCACGGTTCTGGATATCTCAATGGAGAAGAACCAACGAGGACTCCAGGAGTTACTCGCCAAAGGGGCTATCGTGACTTATGCCGACCACCATAAGTCAGGCGAGATCCCAGAGCATGAAAACTTGTCAGCTCACATCGACTTAGACCCCAATATTTGTACCGCATTGATTGTCGATCAACAGCTGCAAGGGCAATACCATTTGTGGGCGATTACCGCTGCCTATGGTGATAACTTGATTGCGAAAGCCGATGCTTTGTCTGCGCAGGCTGGTTTAACCCAAGAGCAGAGTGAGCAGTTAAAGCAGTTGGGCACTCTGATCAACTACAATGGCTACGGCTCAACGCTAGATGACCTTCATTATGATCCTGCTGATCTGTTTCGCCAGTTGTTGCAATATTCATCACCGTTTGATGCTATCAATGATTCGAAGTCTCCCTTCACTCAATTAAAGCAAGCGTATGCCGAAGATATGTCACTTGCAGATGCGCTTCCTGCGAGTTACCAGAGTGATAAACTCAGAGTCTATGAGCTGCCCAATACGCCAGCATCAAGGCGCATTAGTGGGGTGTTCGGTAATCTGTTAGCCAATCAAAATCCACAGTTGGCTCACGCCGTTTTGAGTGAAAACAAAGAGGGTAGCTTGACGGTTTCACTGCGCGCTCCCCTGTTAAATAAACAAGGCGCCGGGGATATTTGTTCAGGTTTTGCTACAGGAGGAGGGCGAGCTGCAGCTGCCGGAATCAACGCCTTGCCAAGGGAGCAGATTGAGCAGTTTATCGCTGCGGTGGAAGCGGCGTATTAGAGTGCGACTCTTATAGAGTCGCGTTTACTGCTTTTCGAGTTGGTTTATTTTAGCCAACTCGATGGATTGTAGGTCTTACTATTGCGGCGAAGCTCAAAATAGACCGAAGCTTGGCTTTGCCCTCCGGTATCACCGGCCAGTGCTATGGCTTCACCAGCCGTCACCTTATCACCTTCTTTCTTCAAGAGAGTTTGGTTAAAGCCATATAGCGTCATATCTCCTTTGCCGTGGTCGAGTAAAACCACTAGACCATAGCCGCGGAGGTAATCGGCAAATACGATGGTGCCGGGATAAACCGCATTCACCTTCTGGCCGTATTCGGCATCAATGACGACACCTTTCCAGTCAATTTGACCGGCTTGTTTACTGCCGTAGCGATGTAACACCTTACCTTTGACTGGCCAAGGGAGTTTACCTTTTTGTTTAGCTAGCCCATCCATAGGCACAGATGCACGCTTTGCTGCCTTTGCAATCTCTGCCTGCAACCGTGTTTCATTTCTTTGCAACTCAGCCAAATAGACCTTATCTGAAGAGATGCTGTTTTGAATCTTGCCGATAGTCCCTTTACGTTGCTTCTGACTATTCGCAAGTGATTGGCGTTGCTCTTTTTGTTGTTCAAGCAGTGTCGCAAGTTGATTTTTTTCGGCAGAGAGTTGCTGCTTTGATTGATTCAACTCTTGATAAGTGGCTTCAAGCTCTTTGATGGCGGCGGCTCGCGCTTTAGCAATGTGCTGGAAGTATTGACTGATCCGGTCTTCTTCGGCATCAGTGCCTAAGATACTGGCAGGTGCTTTACCTTTTTGTGTCATGTAGTAAAGCTTAAGTAGCTCAGCCAATTGTGCGCTCTGTTCGTCTCTTTGCTGATTCAACTGTGTGATGTGTTGGTTGAGCACCGCAATTTTTTGGTTGGTATTCGTCAGTGATTGTTCAGTTTGACGGATCTTTTGCTCACTGGCGTTGATCGCGAGTTCTTGTTGTTTCAATGATTGCTGAAGCTTATCAAGCTCTTGTTGTTGTGAGCTTAAAGATTTTTGCTGGCGACTTATCTCGGTCTTGACTCCTTTCAATGCGTTCTTGGAGTCAGCGTAGCTAGGTATTGATGTCAGAGTTAAAAGCACAGCCGCACTTAGGCTTAGCAGTGTTGGTTTCAACCTAGGGCGAGAGCAGACGGTCATAGAGACAGCAATCCTTACTAAATGAGCGAAAAGTGAGTATATCTAAAGTCTGTTAATATTGACGTCAAAGTGCTGAAAAAAGCAATAAAAAACCCCAGCCAGCTGGCTAGGGTTTGATATTGTACGTCTGTTAAGTGAATTACTTAACTAGAACATCACCAGACATTTCAGCTGGGATCTCTAAGCCTGTTAGAGAAAGCATTGTTGGTGCTAGATCAGATAGCTTACCGTCTTCTTTGAACTCTACTTCTTTATCACCGATGTAGATTAGAGGTACTGGTAGGTTTGTGTGAGCAGTGTGCGTGCCACCAGTTGTAGGGTCAACCATCATTTCTGCGTTACCGTGGTCAGCTGTGATCAGCATTTGACCGCCCACTTCTTTGATTGCATCAACGATTTGACCAACGCTTGCGTCTAGCGCTTCGATTGCTTGCTCAGCCGCTTCGTAAACGCCAGTGTGACCGACCATATCTGCGTTCGGGTAGTTACAGATGATGGTGTCGTATTTGCCTGACTTGATCGCTGCGATCATTTTTTCAGTCAGCTCAGCCGAGCTCATCTCTGGTTGTAGGTCGTAAGTCGCTACTTTTGGAGAAGCAACAAGTTGACGCTCTTCGCCTTCAAATTCGTTCTCAACACCGCCGTTGAAGAAGAAAGTCACGTGTGCGTATTTCTCAGTTTCAGAGATACGAAGCTGTGTTTGACCTTGCTTAGATAGCCACTCACCGTAAGTATTCTCAAGAGACGCTGGTGGGAATGCCGTTGCTAGAGGAATATCCGCTGCGTATTGCGTTAGCATAACGAAGTTGATTGCTGGGAATACAGCGCGCTCAAAACCATCAAAGTCAGGCACGAATGCGCGAGTGATTTGACGAGCACGGTCAGCACGGTAGTTCATAAAGATCACTGTATCGCCATCAACGATAGCCGCATCTTCTTGACCTTCAGTTTTGATTGCTGTTGCTTTAACAAACTCATCGTTCTCTTCACGAGCATAGGCTGCTTCCAGGCCTGCAACCGCTGAGTCGTATGTGAACTCTGCTTTACCTTGAGTGAGTAGGTCGTAAGCAACTTGTACGCGGTCCCAGTTGTTGTCACGGTCCATTGCGTAGTAACGGCCAACGAGTGAAGCAACGCGGCCTTTACCTAGTTTAGCGAACAGGTCTTCAAAGCGCTTTAGAGAGTTCTCTGCGCTGCGAGGTGGTGTATCACGGCCATCTAGGAAGCAGTGTACGTAGATTTTCTCTACACCACGTTCAGCTGCCATTTCAACCGCTGCGTAGATGTGATCTTCGTGGGAGTGTACGCCACCTGGAGACATAAGACCCATGATGTGTACTGCTTTCTCTGCTTTTACTGCTGAATCAATCGCTTCAACTAGCGCAGGAGTTTGAGCAAACTCACCGTCAGCGATAGATTTAGTGATGCGAGTTAGGTCTTGATAAACAACACGGCCAGCACCGATGTTTGTGTGACCCACTTCAGAGTTACCCATTTGACCGTCAGGTAGACCTACGTCCATACCAGATGCAGAAATTAGAGTGTTTGGATTGTTTGCTAGTAGCGCATCCATTACAGGAGTTTTCGCGTTAGCGATTGCATTGCTTGCGGTATCTTCACGGTGACCGTAACCGTCAAGAATAACTAGAGCCATAGGCTTCTTAGCAGACATAGTATTGACCTCGTCAAATCAGTAGAAATTTTCGGTCGGATGACCTTGAAATAAATTAGCGTAATTTTACTACACTTTTAAACCAAAACTGTAGGCTAAGATCAAATTATCGCCGCTAGCAGGGTAATAAATTTCTCTAGATAACAACATTTTTGGTCAGTCTATCCGGGTTGCTAGCGTCATCATTGATGATAACCACCATGATATAAAGCATATTGTAGCTATCGATTTAATAGGTCGCAGCAATATGTTCCGAATTAGTACACCAAGAGTGCCGTGCCACTTACGGCCAGAAATGCCCCTATCCATGCGTAACGATTTGGGCGTTGCTTAGTGTAAAGCCATAGCAGTGGAAGTAGCATAACGGGCGTTGTTGATGAAAGCAGCGCGACCATTCCAACATGCCCATCTTTGAGCGCATAAAGAATCAGGGTCATACCGACCGCCATAGCAATGAACCCGTTGAGCGCAGTAATAGCAAAAATACGACGATTCATCGGTTGTGTTGCCTTTGCTATTTTTGCGCCAGTAAGGCGAAACAAAGAGTGAGCAACAAAAGCGGAGATCATCCGAATGGCTGAAGCGGCGATAGGATCGATGTCTGTCATCATGACAGGCTTGGCGATAATGCCACCGAGCGCCTGACACAAAGCCGCGACAAGACCGAGACTAATTCCAAGATGAAGGGAGCCTGACACTTGCTCGAGTTTAGAGCTTGAGGGTTTCTTGCGACCGAAGAATATCGCCCCTGCCACACCAATGAACACCAGCAATGATCCCACAAGCTCTATTGACGTCATTGTCTCGCTAAAAATAAAGAAACCGAGAATGACTGAAAAGACCGCGTGACACGAAAATAGCAGGCCCGCCTGTCTTGGTCCCATGCGATTTAAGCAGGCGAAAAGGGCAGTATCACCGATAAAAATACCAATTAAGCCAGAGAGAACCATTGGGGTCACAGCAGGAGAGGTCACACTCGCCCAACCTCCTGTATATAAGGCCATTGCTGTTAGGATGAGTGATGTGCACCCCATGCGCCAGCGGCTGTATGCAAATGTGCCAAGATGTGCAGCTGGTGTGACAGACATTAAGCTTGCTACCGCCCATAAGAAAGCCGCGGCAAGCGCTAACCATTCGTATCCCATTTTTTCCTCTAAATAAATGGCTTAAGAGGGAGATACTATGCCCGAGATGCGTCGTGGGATAAACCGTTTAGGTGAACAACCACACCGCTAAGTAAACGATACTTAAACCAATGACACCCATAATCAAACCGGTTTTAGCCATATCTTTACTTTCAATGAGCCCCGTAGAGTAAGCCAAAGAGTTTGGAGGGGTTGATACAGGTAAAATCATGCCAAGTGATGCGGAGAATGCAACAACCACAAGTAGACCTTGAATGCCTCCCACCGCGACAAGGCTGTCCATCGAGGCACCGATGGCAGCCGCGATAGGCATGAGTAAGTTGGCCGTTGCGGTGTTAGACATAAAGTTCGCCATCAACCAGCAGACAATCGAGAGTGAAACAAGAACCGCAGCGGCAGAGAGACTGTCATATGGAATTGTGTGTGCAAGAGATTCTGCAAGCCCAGTGCGGTCTAGCCCTAAACCAATCGCAATACCCCCGGCAACTAACCAAAGAACATCCCAGTTAATTAGCTTCAGCTCTTCTTTGCCCATAATTCCAGTAAGAGTAAAAACGGCTAAAGGGACTATGGAGACAACATAGGTGTTCATGCCGTGAAGTTGTGTCGTCATCCACAATAGAATGGTGACAGCGAAAGTTGCATAGACTACCCATGCACGCCAACTTTGCTCAAATTTGCCACTCAGATTCAATACGAGTTCATCTTTGGAGCTTGGAAATAGTTTTTGTAGTAAAAACCAAGCGATGGTCAGCTGAATTATGACAAACGGCAGTCCCATCATCATCCAAGATAGAAAGTCGATAGCATACTCACCAGTAAGGTATTGCAATGCAATCGCATTGGGTGGTGTACCAATTGGTGTCGCGATACCGCCCGTATTAGCGGCAATTGGGATACACAACACAAGCGCCTTGATGCCGAGATCCCCCTTTGGAGCAGCGGCTACGATAGGGCCGAGCAGTGCTAGCATCATTACTGTCGTCGCGGTGTTGGACATAAACATTGAGAACACGGCAGTGATTAACATCAAGCCAAGCATAATAAACGCCGGTTTAGTGCCAAACGGCTTTAGCAGTACTCGTGCAAGGTTGTTGTCTAGATTGTACTTTGATGCGGCAATAGCGAGCGAAAAGCCCCCCATGAATAGAATGATAATAGGTGAAGAAAAGGCACTAAAAATGTCGGTATAAGACATTAATTCACCAAGCTGAGCACCGCTGTTTTCAGCTCGAAATAGATGAAGCCCTTTATCAGAGATCATCACCAACTGCAGGGCGATAATAAGTATCGAGGTGGCAAAGACGGGCACTGGCTCAAATACCCATAGCAATGCGGCGAGAAGGAAAATAGCCAGCAAACGATGTTGGATAACAGTCAGTTCAGCAATCGGAATTGACTCTGTTGGTAGCATCAGAATGAACAGAGGAATTGCTAGGCAAAAAAGGAGTTTAATCATTGAAGCAGGAAAACGAACAGCCATGTTACTAATCCATCAAAATCAAAATCTTCGATTAGAATACAGTAGCTTATGGCTGGGTACGTCGAGCCAGTTTGAATAATGAGAAGCTGACTTGTGCAATCCATCGATACTTTGTTTTAGGTCAAAAATACAGCAAAACACCACAGTGCACAGGATGATAGGCAATAAAAAGCCCCGCTTATGCGAGGCTTGATGACCTTTATGGTGCAGCGTTATTGCTTGTGAGCGTAAGCTGTGCCCATCACGGTAGGTGCCGTGTTTTGCATACTGTCATCAAAGCGAATCGCGTCTTTAGCGAATAGATTAATGACCGTAGAGCCTAACTTAAAGCGCCCCATCTCTTGGCCTTTTTCGAACGTGATTGCGTTGTCACCCTCAGCCGGATAATCCCAACGGTAAACGGTATTGCCGCGCGGCGGTGTAACAGTACCAGCCCACGTCAGTTCAATGCTGCCAACAATCGTTGCACCGACCAACACCTGTGCCATCGGGCCAAACTCGGTATCAAAAATACACACAACGCGTTCGTTGCGGGCGAATAAGTTCGGGACGTTTTCTGCGGTCAGCGGGTTTACCGAGAAAAGATCGCCAGGCACGTAGATCATTTGACGCAACGTGCCTTTGCAAGGCATGTGTACACGATGGTAATCGCGAGGGGACAGATAAAGTGTCGCGAACTCACCATCCGCGAACTCTTGTGCCAGAGCGTCATCGCCACCAAGTAGCTCAAGAGCCGAGTAGTTATGGTTTTTAGCTTGAATAAGTAAGCCATTATCAATAGGGCCAAACTGGCTAACACAAGCGTCTGCTGGATGTGTTAAGACGGCTTCGTCTTCCACAATTGGACGCATGCCAGGCTTGAGTTCGCGAACAAAAAACTCATTGAACGTTTTGAAGTGTTTTGGATCAGAGTGAAGCGCCTCATCCATATTGACTTTGTACTGCTTGATGAACCAATTAATGATGGTCGTCGTCAAGCCGCCTGCCTTAGCTGAAGCAAGTTTACCGACGAGACGCGTCAATGCGTGCTGTGGAAGCCAGTATTGCAATCCAACTTTAAGTTTATCCATGATGGTAATCCAATCTTGTTTGTTTTCGTCATGCTGTGGGCGCGAGATGTTACTCAAACCTTACCCAGTTGTCAGCCACAAAAGTCATCATCTTGTAGCTGGGTTCATTTATAGGTCCGCTTTTTTATTGCGAGAATACTGACGGTTAGCTTTACCCTCGCTCATACTCTCCAAAATTCGATGATAGTTATCAAAGCGAATTTGGTTGATGTTCCCATCTTGAACGGCCTGTTGCAGGATACAACCAGGGTCGTCTTGGTGTTTACAATCACGGAACTTACAACCACCTAAGTATGGTCTAAATTCAACAAACGCTTTAGTGACTTCCTCTGCCTCTAGGTGCCACAAGCCAAACTCACGTACTCCCGGAGAGTCAATTAAGTCACCGCCACTTGGAATATGGTAGAGACGTGCTGCGGTTGTGGTGTGCTGACCAAGTCCTGAATTTTCAGATACTGCACCTTCTTCAACCTCAAGCTCGGGCATCAGTGCGTTTGCTAGGCTTGATTTTCCGACACCAGATTGACCTACGAAGATATTGATACGATCGATAAGTTCAGCTTCAAGCTCTTTGACGCCTTCACCCGTTTGCTTACTAACAAAAAGAACTTTATAACCGATCTTTGTATATTCATTTAGTGACTCGGCATACTTCTCACGCTCTTCGTCTGTCAATAAATCAATTTTGTTGAGTACAATCAAAGGTGCGATCTGTAGTGTCTCAGCAGCCACTAAATAGCGGTCGATGATGTTAAGTGAAAGCTCTGGCAGGACAGAAGAGACAATGATCATCTGGTTGACGTTTGCTGCAACAGGTTTTAGACCATCATAGTAGTCTGGACGAGTAAGAACAGACGTGCGAGGTTCAACGGCTTCGACAACCCCTGAGATGCCATCCATTGATTCAAGGCCTGCTCGCCAAAGAACTTGATCCCCAGAGACGAGGCTTTCGATTCCTCTGCGTAGGTTGCATCGATGCACTTCTTTCGTTTGTGCATCTTCAATATCGGCATGCTGACCAAAGCGAGTGATCACCAAACCAGATTTTACCGCGCCAAGCATAGTCTCATCCCACTGGACAGTGTCTTGCTGCTTGAGCTTTCTTTTCTGGTTGCTTCTGACTCGTCTCACCTGACCTTTTGTCAGCTTTTTCTTTTTCGCCACGTTAACTCTCTAATATCGTGTGACCAAGCTAGAGGGATTGTACGCTCTATCTTGAGGATCTTAATTTGGGTATAGTACCTTTTTTATGTGCAAACAAATAGGCGACAGAACTATGTCTTTCAGTGATCAGAACTTAATTTGGGTTGATCTCGAGATGACGGGGTTAGATCCTGAAACTCACAAAATCATCGAAATTGCATCCATTGTGACAGACAGTGAGCTTAATATTTTGGCAGAAGGCCCTGTTTTAGCAGTAAAACAGCCACAAGCTGAGCTCGATAAGATGGATGACTGGTGTACCAATACGCATACGGCGAGTGGGCTGGTGGAGCGAGTTCAGAACAGTGATGTTGATGAACAAGAGGCGATCCGTCAAACCATCGCATTCTTAGAAAAATGGGTGCCTAAAGGGAAATCACCTATTTGCGGCAATAGCATCGGTCAAGATCGTCGCTTCCTGTACAAGCACATGCCAGAGCTAGAAGAGTATTTCCACTATCGTTACCTTGATGTTAGCACTCTTAAAGAGTTGACTCGTCGCTGGAAGCCGGAAGTGTTGGATGGCTTCTCAAAGCAAGGCACACACCTAGCTTTAGATGATATTCGAGAGTCGATAGCCGAGCTAAAATACTACCGCGAAACGATCTTTAAGATCTAATTGCGCTAATTTGATTAAAATCACACCGACATAGGCTGTGTAATGGATGCTTTTTCATCAACTGGATCAATTTTGGATTTTTTTTAGAAAAAGCACTTGCATCACAAAAAAATGCTCTTATAATTCGCAGCCCTAAACGACGGAAACGTTGTTGAAAAGCGACACTAGCTCAGTTGGTAGAGCGCAACCTTGCCAAGGTTGAGGTCACGAGTTCGAACCTCGTGTGTCGCTCCAATTCTCTTTTATTAGAGATAGATAGCTTCCATTGTGCTTAACAATGAACATCGGACGCGGGGTGGAGCAGCTTGGTAGCTCGTCGGGCTCATAACCCGAAGGTCGTCGGTTCAAATCCGGCCCCCGCAACCAATTCTCATCAAGAGAATATGCGACACTAGCTCAGTTGGTAGAGCGCAACCTTGCCAAGGTTGAGGTCACGAGTTCGAACCTCGTGTGTCGCTCCAAATAAATAGCCTTCATTGTGCTTAACAATGACATTGCGACACTAGCTCAGTTGGTAGAGCGCAACCTTGCCAAGGTTGAGGTCACGAGTTCGAACCTCGTGTGTCGCTCCAGATAAATGGCTTTCATTGTGCCTAACAGTGACATTGCGACACTAGCTCAGTTGGTAGAGCGCAACCTTGCCAAGGTTGAGGTCACGAGTTCGAACCTCGTGTGTCGCTCCAAATAAAAAGTTCTCATTGTACTTAACAATGAACATCGGACGCGGGGTGGAGCAGCTTGGTAGCTCGTCGGGCTCATAACCCGAAGGTCGTCGGTTCAAATCCGGCCCCCGCAACCAAATTTAATCAATAGCGCTTGCTGTTGATATGCGACACTAGCTCAGTTGGTAGAGCGCAACCTTGCCAAGGTTGAGGTCACGAGTTCGAACCTCGTGTGTCGCTCCAAATAAAAAGTTCTCATTGTACTTAACAATGAACATCGGACGCGGGGTGGAGCAGCTTGGTAGCTCGTCGGGCTCATAACCCGAAGGTCGTCGGTTCAAATCCGGCCCCCGCAACCAATTTTTAGTGGTATTGTGATTCGCTAGCTCGTCGGGCTCAGCCATTCATAAAACCCAGCGAAGGTCATCGGTTCAAATCCGGCCCCCGCAACCAAATTTAATCAATAGCGCTTGCTGTTGATATGCGACACTAGCTCAGTTGGTAGAGCGCAACCTTGCCAAGGTTGAGGTCACGAGTTCGAACCTCGTGTGTCGCTCCAAATAAAAAGTTCTCATTGTACTTAACAATGAACATCGGACGCGGGGTGGAGCAGCTTGGTAGCTCGTCGGGCTCATAACCCGAAGGTCGTCGGTTCAAATCCGGCCCCCGCAACCAAATTTAATCAATAGCGCTTGCTGTTGATATGCGACACTAGCTCAGTTGGTAGAGCGCAACCTTGCCAAGGTTGAGGTCACGAGTTCGAACCTCGTGTGTCGCTCCAAATAAAAAGTTCTCATTGTACTTAACAATGAACATCGGACGCGGGGTGGAGCAGCTTGGTAGCTCGTCGGGCTCATAACCCGAAGGTCGTCGGTTCAAATCCGGCCCCCGCAACCAATTTCATCTCTCTGAAATCCGATAACGCTCTTTCCTCATGCTGTGAAGCATAATCCCCCATAAAGATATGAAACTTGATTGCATGTTAATCAAGTGCGCTTTTGTCTGTATAAAAGATGAATTGTACCCCTTCTATCGTTTGATAGATGGGCATTTCCCTATTCGATTCACAGAGTTATCCACATGTTTACATTTGTGGATAAGTTGGTGAATAATTAAGATCTTTCAACATATTCCTACACAGGCTTTAGGATCATCAGATGATGAAGAAAAGTAAAGGTTGTCCTTTACGTAATTAAGTTATTGTTTTTAATGGTTTAATTTAATCTATCAAATAAATTTGTAGTTTAGAACTTGACAGGAATAGTATTGTTTTTTGATCTTTATCATTTTTTTGTGATGTGGCTAACTTTCACCGAGAGGTGAATTTTTACAACCAGAGAAAATTTTTCCACAAAGTCAGCTTTTTAGAGCTAGCTCAAAAAATGTGTGAGTGATTTATGAAATTTAGGCGTCTCGTGACAGCCCTTTTTCGACTATTCTGATAAGCCTCTGCTTTTTTCTATCGACATTGGGTACGTTATTCAACGCTGCTTTCTGCTCGGCTATAGCCCAAAGTAAATGCTCATCTAGACCTTCATCTATTCCAAGTCGTTCTGTCAATGCAGGGATATAGTCTTCACTGTAAGGCGCGTTTCCAATCGCAATAGCGATATTTCTCAGCCATTGTGTATGGCCGATTCGTCGGATAGCACTGCCTTGCATTCGCTCAAGAAACTCGGCCTCACTCCATGAAAATAGCTTTAGCAAATGCGCATCATCAAACTCATTTCGGCGATGAAAGTCAGTATGTTGCGTAATCTCAGCTTCACGATTCCACGGGCAAACGAGCTGGCAGTCATCACAGCCGTATATTCGATTACCTATTGCTTTACGAAACTCAAGCGGAATAATGCCATCATATTCAATCGTGAGATATGAAATGCAGCGGCGTGAATCGACAACTTTGTTGTCTACAATCGCTTGTGTCGGGCAGGAGGTAATGCATGCTACGCAGTGACCACACTCATTTTCATCTTTAGGCACATCGATAGGAAGAGGTAGGTCAATCAGTAATTCACCTAAGAAAAACCAAGAGCCAGCTTCTTTATTGAGAAGTAACGAGTGCTTCCCGACCCAGCCTAGTCCCGCTTTTTCGGCTAGCGGACGCTCCAAAATAGGCGCTGAATCAACAAAGGGGCGATACCCAAGAGCTTCAACTTCTTGCTCTATTTTTTGAGCAAGCTTTTTTAGCTGGTTACGAACGAGCTTGTGATAGTCACGACCGAGAGCATAACGACTAATATAGCCAGAGTGAGTATCTTTTAGGTTTGACGCAAACTGAGCCTCTGGTGGTAAGTAATCCATTCGAGCGCTTAAAACACGTAATGTACCGGGCAGCAACTCTTCAGGACGTGCCCTCATCATGCCGTGACGAGCCATCCAATCCATCTCTCCGTGATACCCATTGTCTAGCCAGTTTTGTAGATAGCTCTCATGTGCTTTGAGATCAACATCGGTGATACCGACCTGATCAAAGCCAAGTTCTTTACCCCAAGTTTTAATATTAGTGGCCAGCTCAATTAGGTTCATAGAGGAGTGCTCCTTTTTGCGGGCGCCGATCCTAGCGGATCTCACGTAAAATGAACATCAAAAAATACGCAAAGATCAAAGTTGTCTGTCAATTTATCTGCGTTTTACTATTTCCCTATCTCTGAATTATATATACTTGAAATTTAGACAGCTTTTTATTTCTGTACGGAAACACATACGTTTCAGAAAAAGATCGCCGAGAATGACAACTAAGTATTGCCAGAATTAAATGATATCAAAGACATTTTTCCTAAAAGATGAGCAAGAGACGATTAAGCTAGGCGATCATCTTGCACAGCGCTGTTCTCAGCAAACTACGATCTACCTGCATGGAGATCTTGGAGCCGGGAAGACAACATTTAGCCGAGGCTTCGTTCGATCCTTAGGGCATGTCGGGAATGTCAAAAGCCCGACCTACACCTTGGTCGAACCTTATCAGCTAGCAAACTGGATGGTGTACCATTTCGACCTCTATCGTTTGGCGGATCCAGAAGAACTCGAATTTATGGGTATAAGAGACTATTTTACAGATGATGCGATCTGCTTAGTTGAATGGCCAGAGAAAGGAGAGGGTATGCTCCCTGAGCCTGATCTGCATATTGATATCCGTTATGACGGTGAGCAGCGTCAAGCGACACTGCGAGCGATGACAGAGTATGGAAACAAGTTAGTTGAACAAATGGAGTTAGCTGAGTAATTCGCTATGTGGAGACGAGGTTTTTCCCTTTTTCTGTTACTGGCATTGATACCAGTGACAGTTCTAGCCAATGTGCTGGAGAGTATTCGAGTTTGGCCTTCACCAGAAGAGACTCGTGTCGTTATTGATCTTAAGTCGGAAGCGGTACACAGCTACTTTACTTTGAGTAGCCCTGACCGCGTCGTTGTCGATCTCAAAAATACAACGCTAGCGGCAAAGCTTCCGGTTAACGTAACGGATAGCCCTGTACTTAAGCGCATACGCAAAAGCTCTCCCCCTGAATCAGGTACATTTCGACTTGTTTTTGAGTTGAAAGGGAAAACCACGCCATCAGTATTTAAACTGGCTCCGACACCGGGGGGGCAATACGGTTATCGCTTAGTCGTAGATATGCCTCATGCAGAAAAGAAAGCGCCGGCAGCCAGTAGCAGTGCATCTCAGGTGAGTAGAGATGCTTCTCAACTTACTGGTAATGCCGATATTGTCGTGGCAATTGACCCAGGGCACGGTGGTGAAGACCCCGGCTCTATTGGCCCTTCAAAGAAGTATGAGAAGCATGCAACACTGGCCATATCTAAAAAGCTTGCCGCGAACATCAATGCAATACCGGGCATGAAGGCGGTACTGACGCGTCAAGGTGATTATTTCGTTAACTTGAATCGTCGTTCAGAGCTGGCTCGAGAGGGCGGTGCACACCTTTTGGTTTCGGTTCATGCAGACGCTTTCCATTCTCCTAAACCGCGTGGGGGCTCAGTCTTTGTATTGAACACCAAGCGTGCTAACTCTGAGCTCGCTAAGTGGGTTCAAAATCACGAAGAGCAATCCCAACTCCTAGGCGGTGCTGGCGATCTTCTTGCCAACAATAATACCGATAGAAATGTCAGTCAGACATTGATCGACATGCAATTCCAGTTCTCTCAACGAGAGGGCTATAAAGTAGCGACAAAAATTCTGAATGAAATGGGTAAGGTTGCCCATTTGCACCAGAAAAAGCCGATTAACGCCAGTTTGGCAGTATTGAAGTCACCTGACATTCCTTCTGTTCTTGTTGAAACAGGCTTTATTTCAAACCCGACTGAAGAGAAGTTGCTCTTCCAGCGTTCGCATCAAGACAAGCTTGCTCGTGCTTTAACAACTGCAATAGTCCAGTATTTTGAAAGTAACGCGCCTGAAGGAACACTGTTTGCCAATCGAAGTAAGACGATAAAGCACAAAGTGCAAAAAGGAGAGAGCCTCTCTGTTATTGCGAATCGTTATGGAACAACAGTTACCGCGATCCGAAACGCGAATAATCTGAAAAGTAACAGTTTGGCGATAGGCCAGATGTTGTCGATACCTGCGACTAACCGCGCGGCGCCAGCAGTGCCGAATAATGTACCAGCGGTTGAGACCAAAACGGTCACACATACGGTTCAAAAGGGCGACTATCTCGGTAAGATTGCTCAGCAGTACAATGTGTCTGTTGCTGCGATTAAGCGGGAGAACAACCTTAAGTCAGATACCCTAAAATTAGGTCAGAAACTGAAGATCACCGTAGCAGCGTCGAGTAGCTCACCGACTGTGCAAACCAAGACCATCACTCATACTGTTGGCAGGGGCGACTATTTAGGTAAAGTCGCGCAACAATATAAGGTCTCCGTTGCTGCGATTAAACGCGAAAATAACCTTAAGTCGGATACGTTAAGGCTGGGTCAGAAGTTAAAGATCACTGTTAGTGTTGCGGATATACCACCGAGAAAGCACACGGTTAAGCGAGGTGAGTTCCTCGGAAAAATAGCCAATCAGTATGGTGTGTCGGTATCAAGTATTCGGTCAGCGAATAACTTGCGCTCTGACCAATTAGCGGTAGGACAGGTACTAACTATCCCAAGTAAGTAGAATAATGACGATTAAGATTTTACCCGCTCGTCTTGCCAACCAAATTGCGGCTGGTGAAGTAGTCGAGCGACCAGCGTCGGTAGTAAAAGAGCTGGTGGAAAATAGCTTAGACTCTGGTGCGACTCGTATCGATATAGACATCGAGAAGGGTGGCGCCAAAATGATCCGTGTCCGTGACAATGGGAAAGGGATCCCTAAAGATGAGCTTGGCTTAGCCCTTAGTCGTCATGCAACATCGAAAATTCACACTCTAGATGATCTTGAAGCGATCATAAGTTTAGGCTTTCGGGGTGAGGCTCTCGCCAGTATCAGCTCCGTCGCAAGGCTGACGTTGACTTCACGTCCGACAACGCAAGAAGAGGCTTGGTCGTGTTACACCGAAGGTCGAGATATGGAGGTAAAGCTCCAGCCGGCTGCACACCCTGTGGGCACTTCTGTTGAGGTGTTAGATCTCTTTTTTAATACGCCAGCACGACGTAAATTCTTAAAGACCGAAAAAACTGAGTTCACGCATATTGATGAACTATTAAAGCGTATTGCTTTGAGTCGTTTTGATGTCACGATAAACTTGCGTCACAACGGAAAGATGATTCGTCAATATCGAGCAGCAAAAACACAAGTGCAAGCGGAGAAGCGCATTGGTGCAGTGTGTGGCGCTGCGTTTGTTCGTTCAATGCTAAAAGTCGAGCTGGAGCATAACGATCTTAAACTTCATGGTTGGATCACTACACCTGAGGGAGCTCGACAGCAAAGCGATCTTCAATACTGCTATGTGAATGGCCGTATGATGCGCGATAAATTGATCAATCACGCGATTCGTCAAAGCTATGAAACTACCCTGAGGCCTGATCAATTTGCTACTTATGTGCTGTTTATTGAAATTGATCCGCACCAAGTGGATGTCAATGTGCATCCTGCGAAACATGAAGTCCGCTTTCACCAAGCAAGGCTAGTTCACGACTTTATCTATCAAGCACTGGCTGGCGCACTTGCCCAAAGCTTGAATATTGATGAGCGAAAGCAAACAGGGTCGGCTTTTCATCATGCTGATGAGAATCAAGCTTCTCACTCCAACGTTTCGTCTGCGGTAGCAATCGATCAGCAGCTCAATCAAGCGGTTGAAAATACAGCCTCTTATCCGAATAAAGTCTCGACAGTGAGCACTGCGCAAATCAACGAAGGTCATGCGGGGCGCGAGTGGCAGGCAGAAGCTCGCCCAGCCTCCAAAAGTGCTTCGAGCCCTCGCGAGCGAGCACCGAAGAGCTCACCGAGTCAAAGAGAGGTAAAAGCATATCAGGAATTGATGCAAACTCCTGATATGACGAAGGCTCAAACCTCGGTTGAATCTGCTTCTATAACTTCAGAACAGCCTGCGCTAGCACAAGCCTCAGCGAAGGCCAAAACAATAGTAGCCAAAGAGTTTGGGAAAGCCATCTGTATCGTTGAACAGCGCTACCTTCTCACTCAATATGATGGTCATTGCTTTATGTTGTCGATAGCAAGAGCAGAGTGGTGGAAGCAATATGGCCAGCTAAACCCACAACAAGGGCCTCTAACCATGCAGCCGTTATTGATTCCGCTGGCGATTAAGGTGGAAGATGAGCTATATCAAGCGCAGCAAAAGATCCAACCTATGCTGCTGAAGCTCGGGATCAAAATTGTTGAGAAAGATAAATCAACCTTGATGGTCATGGCTGTACCGCAACCGATGCGACAACAAAACCTTCAACAACTGATTCCGGATCTGTTATCGTACGCGGCTCAAAATTGCGAGACAAACGATCCTCAATCTCTAGAACGCATGACGAAATGGTTAGCAAATCAGGTGACTGTTGAGAAACCTAGCTACACTTTGTCTGAAGCGGTTCAAATTTTAGGGGAACTAGAACAGCTCTGGCATGGTCAATTACCATTAGACGATTCTAATCTTATGATTAGTATCGACTTTACCGATACGATTTCTGCGTTTAAATTATGAATGAAAAGTTACCTCTAGCACTGTTTTTGATGGGCCCTACGGCTTCAGGTAAAACAGACTTAGCCATCCGTTTGAGACAACGTTATCCCGTTGAAATCATCTCTGTGGATTCGGCATTGATTTATCGCGATATGGACATCGGTACAGCGAAGCCTGACGAGAGAGAGCTTGAGTTAGCCCCTCATAGGCTTATCGATATTCTTGATCCTAGTGAAGCCTACTCAGCAGCAGATTTCCGACGTGATGCGTTGAAAGAGATGGCCGATATTGTTGCTCAAGGTAAGATCCCACTCTTGGTGGGTGGAACAATGCTTTACTATAAAGCATTGCTGGAAGGGTTGTCTCCATTACCAGCGGCCGATCAAGAGATTCGAGCACAGATTGATCAAGAGGCGCAATCACTAGGTTGGCAGGCGATGCATGACCAACTTCGAGAGGTTGATCCCGTCTCAGCACAAAGAATACACCCTAATGATCCACAAAGATTGTCTAGGGCATTGGAAGTTTATCGAATTTCAGGTAAAACTCTTACTGAGTTGACTGCGACAAAGGGTGAACCCATCCCTTACCGTGTCAAACAGTTTGCAATAGCTCCCAAGGATAGGGCAGAGCTCCATCGTCGTATTGAACTAAGATTCGACAAAATGATGGAAGCAGGATTTGAGGATGAGATGCGAGCGCTGTATCAGCGTGACGATCTTCACCCTGATCTTCCTTCTATTCGATGCGTCGGCTATCGACAGATGTGGGACTATTTGGACGGGAACGCCACACTCGAAGAGGCAAAGTTTCGAGGAGTGTGTGCAACTCGTCAATTAGCCAAGCGACAAATCACCTGGTTGCGCAGCTGGGATGATCTGACTTGGTTGGATAGCGAAAATGTTGATCTCGCTTTAGAAACTCTCTCTCAGGCAATAGCCAGCGATTGAGTTTACTGTGTATAATATTTTTGCTTTTGCGCGAAAGATCATTCTTACTTAGTAAGTGTGGTCACTTGAAACTGTTTAGCTCAGATGCACAAAGCAGCGCAAATCATTGCAAAGCACCACTAGCTAAATAACAACAACATAAATACAAATAAGGAAAATAAAATGGCTAAGGGGCAATCTCTACAAGACCCATTTCTAAATGCATTACGCCGTGAGCGTATCCCTGTATCTATCTACTTGGTTAACGGTATCAAGCTTCAAGGTCAAATTGAGTCATTCGACCAATTCGTTATCTTGTTGAAAAACACAGTAAACCAGATGGTATACAAGCATGCGATTTCTACAGTTGTGCCGGCTCGTCCAGTGAGCCATCACAGCGGTGAGCGTCCTCAAAACGACCGCCCACAAGAAAAATCAGAAGATTAATCCCTGATTAATCACATAGAACAAAGGAGTTGAACGCTTGTTTGACCGTTATGAAGCCGGTGAGCGAGCCGTACTTGTTCATATCAACTTCACGCAAGAGGGTGAGTGGGAAGATCTAGTAGAGTTTGAAATGCTAGTCTCTTCCTCTGGTGTACAGTCGCTGCAGGTCATTACCGGCAGCCGTCAGTCGCCGCACCCTAAGTATTATGTCGGAGAGGGTAAAGCCCAAGAGATCGCTGAGGCCGTTCAGCGTGAAGAGGCAGATGTAGTGATATTTAATCACGCCCTTTCCCCTGCTCAAGAACGAAATCTAGAACAGCTATGTCGTTGTCGAGTGTTAGACCGAACTGGTTTGATCCTCGATATATTTGCTCAGCGTGCAAGAACGCATGAAGGTAAACTTCAGGTTGAGCTTGCGCAGCTACGTCATATCTCTACTCGATTAATTCGTGGATGGACCCACTTGGAGCGACAGAAAGGTGGTATTGGTCTTCGAGGGCCGGGTGAAACCCAGCTTGAAACCGACAGACGCCTACTGCGTGACAGGATCAAAGCGATCCTTCGCCGTCTAGAGAAAGTCTCTAAGCAGCGAGAGCAAGGACGTCGAGCCCGTCGACGCGCTGAAATCCCTACCGTCTCCCTAGTTGGTTATACCAATGCAGGTAAATCGACATTATTTAACCGCATCACTGAGGCGGGCGTTTATGCCGCTGACCAGTTATTTGCAACGTTAGATCCTACACTGCGTAAGATAGAGCTCAAAGAGGTCGGTCCTGCGATTTTGGCAGATACCGTAGGATTTATTCGTCACCTTCCGCATGATCTTGTTGCAGCCTTTAAGGCAACGTTACAAGAAACGCAAGAAGCTGACATTTTGTTACACGTTGTTGATGCCAGTGATGAGCGTTTTCGTGAGAACATTCATGCTGTTCACGAGGTACTAGAGGAGATCGATGCCTCTGAGATACCGACCCTAGTGGTCATGAACAAGATCGATAATCTAGAAGGGCAAAAACCTCGTATTGAAAGAGATGACGAGGGAATTCCAACTACCGTTTGGGTTTCTGCGATGGCAGACATCGGTATGGATTTGCTCTTTGATGCTTTAAAAGAACGTCTTGCCAGTCAAATGGTCGAGTACAAATTGCAGATACCGCCTGCTTATCAGGGGCGAATCCGCAGCGTGTTCTTCGAGAAACAGTGCATTTTGAATGAAGGCTACGATGAAGAGGGAAATCTTCTTATTGATATCCGCATGCAGAATGTTGATTGGCAGCGACTCGAAAAAAGAGAAGGGGCAGTTTTACGTGACTTTATAGTTACTTAAATGACTGCTACAGTATAACGTCATATCAAATGATGGAGCTTACTAATGGCGTGGAACGAGCCTGGTAATAACAACGGCAATAATGGCCGCGATAATGACCCTTGGGGTAACAATAATCGTGGCGGCCAGAAAAATGGCGGCCGTGAGCAAGGACCACCAGATTTGGATGAAGTTTTCAGCAAACTGAGTCAAAAGCTGGGTGGTAAGTTTGGTGGTAAAGGTGGCAGTGGCTCATCTAACGGCTCTAATGGTGGATTCTTAGGATTCGGTGTTATTGCGGTTATTGCAATTGCTATCTGGGTTTTCGCAGGCTTCTACACAATTGGTGAAGCCGAGCGTGGTGTTGTGTTACGTCTAGGTAAATACGATCGAATCGTTGATCCTGGTCTGAACTGGCGCCCACGTTTTGTTGATGAAGTCTCTCCTGTTAACGTTCAGGCGATTCGTTCACTACGCTCATCTGGCTTAATGCTGACAAAAGATGAAAACGTTGTGACAGTAGCGATGGATGTTCAATACCGTGTTGCTGACCCATACAAATACTTGTATGTCGTTACTAATGCGGATGACAGTCTTCGTCAAGCAACCGACTCTGCACTACGTGCGGTGATCGGTGACTCTTTGATGGATAGTATTCTGACCAGTGGTCGTCAACAAATCCGTCAAAGCACACAAGAGACTCTGAATGATATCGTAGACAGCTACGATATGGGTTTGGTTATCGTTGATGTGAACTTCCAATCTGCACGTCCACCTGAGCAAGTAAAAGACGCATTTGATGATGCTATCGCTGCTCGTGAGGATGAAGAGCGTTTTGAACGTGAAGCAGAAGCGTACCGCAACGATATTTTGCCGAAGGCAACAGGTCGAGCAGAGCGTCTGAAGAAAGAAGCTCTTGGTTACTCTGAGCGCATTACTAACGAAGCACTTGGTCAAGTAGCTCAGTTCGAGAAGCTGCTTCCTGAATACCAGGCCGCGCCTGAGGTAACACGTAATCGTCTATACCTAGATACGATGGAGCAAGTTTACACGAGCACCTCTAAGGTACTGATTGATTCGGAATCAAGTGGCAACTTACTGTACCTACCAATCGATAAGTTAGCGGGTGAAGGCAAAACCGATACCAAGCGTACTCAACGCTCATCGTCTAGCTACGATCAAATTGAATTAGAATCGCAAGCTCCAACGTCTGATTCCAATTCTGACTCGCGTTCAACTGGCACACGTCAAGGGAGATACTAATAATGCGTAAGTTAATGATCCCTGTACTAGTTGTTGCGCTAGCACTGCTTTTGATGTCACTTTTCGTTGTTCAAGAAGGCGAGCGTGGCATGGTAATTCGTTTTGGTCGTGTACTTGATGACAACGGCGTATCCCGAATCTATGAGCCAGGCCTGCACTTCAAGATGCCACTGTTTGATCGTGTGAAAACTCTTGATGCACGTATCCAAACGATGGAAGGCCGTACTGACCGATTCGTAACGTCTGAGAAAAAAGACGTGCTTATCGATACTTACGTTAAGTGGCGTATCTCTGACTTTGGTCGTTTCTACCTAACAACAGGTGGTGGTAACAACCTAACAGCGGAAGCTCTACTAGAACGTAAAGTGATGGACGTACTACGTTCTGAAATCGGTGCGCGTGAAATCAAGCAGATTGTCTCTGGTCCACGTAATGAAGATGTACTTCCAGACTCTCTAGATGACGAAGAAGTAGCAACTGAAGCGGCGAAGCAAGCTCTTGAGATTGACGGTGAGCGTGACAAGATCATGGAAAATGTTCTTGCTGGCACAACCGACAGTGCAATGGCTGACTTAGGTGTTGAGATTGTCGATTTCCGTATGAAGAAGATTAACCTTCCTGACGAAATCAGTGAATCAATCTACCGTCGTATGCGTGCTGAACGTGAATCAGTAGCTCGTCGTCACCGTTCTCAAGGTCGTGAGAAAGCGGAAGTCATTCGTGCTCAAGCCGAACTTGAAGTCGCGACAGTACTAGCAGAAGCCGATAAAACAGCTCGAGTTACTCGAGGTGAAGCGGATGCAGAAGCTGCGAAGATCTACTCTGATGCATACAGCAAAGATCCAGAGTTCTTCGGTTTCCTACGTTCACTTGGTGCATATGAGAAATCATTCAGTGACAAGAGCGATATCCTAGTTCTTGATCCGAAGAGTGACTTCTTCCAGTACATGAACAACGCTCACGGTGCAGCGGCAAACTAATGATTAGTTTTAAAGCATAGTGAAAGGCTCCCAATGGGAGCCTTTTCTTTTTAAATGATTTAAAAATAGAACCCGAAACGATATAGGAACAACATCAGATGCTAGAAACATTTTTGCTTGCGATGGGTATTTTCTTAATTTTGGAAGGCTTAGGGCCGCTTCTAGTACCGAACAGCTGGAGAAAAATGCTGTTGGAAATTATTTCTCAGCCGGAAAATCAGCTGAGAAGAATTGGTGGTTGCTTGGTCGTGAGTGGCTTGGTTATGGTGTATTGTTTCGCCTAGAAATATAGACTTACTATCCACTAATAGTGAGGTGGTGGCGCCTCTTCAGAGGGGTCAGCGAGGTTTGAACTGTCCATATTCTTTACTTTACCCACAACATACTTCATCTGATCTTGCATCTTCGTGATCAGCAATTGCTGTTGGCTCAGTGCTTCATTGAGCTCTTCGATAGTCTGCTCTTGAAAGGCTAATTGACACTCTAAATCATTAACACGTTGTTCTAGTGCTTCATTGTTTTGAGACATATTACGGCTGAAACTCCCATGCTTGTGCAATTCCCGCAGATGTACCTGAGACGACCTGCTGTTCACCAAAGGCTGCATCATACACCACGGCTCGTGGAGGGCGTGTATCTTTTTGCGGTTTCGCCTCCATTTGCTGAATTTTTTTCCCAGAGGATGTTTCCCATACTGCAATTTGCCCAGCAGGGGTTCCAGTGATTAGCCACTGACCATCGTCAGAAAAGCGAGCGCTAGAAAAAATGAGTTGTCTTGAGAAGCTTTTCAACTCACTGACTTTGTTGCCCGTTTTTAGATCCCAAATAACCGCTTGGTTCCCGCCATCGGAGGTGAATGCTAACTCTCCGTCACGCTGTAAGGCTACGCGATTGACACGCTGTTCATGCTCAAAGGCATGCACCACCAGACCTGTTTGTGTGTCCCAAAGGTAGGCTTGGTAGTCATTACCACCCGATAAGGCGTACCTGCCATTGGGAGCAATAGCGACTGAATTGACTTTTTCGTTGTGTGCAAGGAACTCTATGCGCCTTCCAGTGACTAAGTCTACGTAGATGGCTTTACCGTTTGTAAGGCCAAGCAGGACTTGTTCACCATTACTGGCAATATCAGCGTCCCTAATGAGTCCATCGGATATGGACCATAGGCCTTCAGCTTTTGTCCACCCTAGGTCCCAAACTGCGAAGTTGGTTTGGCTGGTGGTGATGGCAAAGCGGCCATTGTCAGAGAGACGAATTTTCGATACGTGGCTCGCATCCTGGTCAAGCTCTCCGAGCTCAGCCAGTTTTTTATCGAGTGTTAAGTCCCAGAGAATCAACTGGTTCTCTGGTGAGTAGGTGAGAGCGAACCTCGCATCGCGACTTAAGCCAAAGCTGGTTGTGCCTTGGGGTTCTAGCTCCCATTGAGCGACTTGTGTCGGGCCAAAAAAGCATCCGTTGAGCGCTAATAAGCTGATCCATACGATGTTTTTTGTTAGAAATCGTGTAACTGACAAACTATTGACTTAATTTATAGGGAAATTTACTAAACGTATGTCTATAGTGGTACAACTCGGTTGTGCATGCCAGAGGTAATGGCATAATTGTGGACAGAATTATTATCAGATTACATCCAGATCAGTTGGAGAATTTAATGAAATCTATGTTTAAAGTTTCACTGCTTGCGGCGACAGTTGTACTAGCAGTTGGTTGTCAAAAAGAAGAAGAACCAAAAGTCGAAGTCGCACCAGAAGCGCAAACTGAGCAAGTTCAATCAGGCGCTGCAATGAACTTTGAATCAGAGGATGATAAAGCGGCATACGCAATTGGTGCCTCTTTTGCTTCTTACCTATCAACAAGCATTGAAAAACCTGCAGAGCTTGGTATTGAACTGAAAAAAGAGCTAGTACTGAAAGGTATTGAAGATGTATTTACTGCTGAGTCTGCGCTTTCTGAAGACGAGACGCGTGCAGCACTAGAGTCTCTAGACAAGCGTGTTGCTGAAACACTACAAGCTCAAGCAGAAGAGCAAGCAGCTGAAACGCAAAAAGCAGGTGCAGATTTCCGTGCTGAGTTTGAGAAAGAAGACGGCGTAGTGAAGACTGATTCTGGTCTACTGTATCAAGTGCTTACTCCAGCAGAGGGTGATACGCCAGCTGAAACAGCAACGGTAGAAGTACACTACAAAGGTACACTTATCGATGGCACTCAGTTTGATAGCTCATACGACCGTGGTGAGTCAGCAACATTCCCACTAAACCGAGTGATTGAAGGTTGGACGGAAGGTGTTCAGTTAATGCCTGTAGGTTCTAAGTACAAGTTTGTTATCCCGCCAGAGCTTGCTTACGGTGACCAAGACACGCCAACAATCCCTGCAAACTCAACACTAGTATTTGAAGTTGAGCTAGTACAAATTGTTGATGAGACTGCTCAGTAATTAACTGACTCAGTTTTGATAACGAAAACCCGGCTTGTTTGCCGGGTTTTTTTATAGCCTTAGTGTGGTGAACATCGAAATTTGCACAAAATCACAAAGAGTTTGATCGAATACATGAGTGTTCGATTAAAAATTTCTGATAAACTTACATCAATTTGTTGAGTTTATACCCAGTTAGTTACTTGGGTCGCTGATTGGCGGCTATTACTTTAGATAGAAACTAATTTGGATGTTGCGAATGGGGGAGAGTGAAGTGACATCAACAGAAGCAATTAATGTCGATGCTCTGATGGAAATGGAATCGGTCAATACGATGCCGTTTAGCGAGCACGACAAGATTATTTTGAAATCTTATGAAGCCGTCGTTGATGGCATTGCCAGCTTGATTGGTCCGTTTTGTGAAATTGTCTTGCACTCATTGGAAGACTTAAACACATCAGCAATCAAGATCGCGAATGGTGAAAATACGGGTCGTCAGGTCGGCTCTCCAATCACCGACCTTGCCTTGAAAATGCTAAAAGATATTGAAGGCTCAGAGCGCAACTTTTCACGTTCTTATTTCACCCGAGCAAAGGGTGGCGTTTTGATGAAATCCATCACTGTGGCAATTCGAAACGGTGAGAACCGAGTGATCGGTTTGTTATGTATTAACGTCAATCTAGATGCGCCATTCTCACAGGTTCTCAATTCCTTTATGCCGACAGAAGAGGCGAAACAAGCGGCATCATCGGTAAATTTTGCCAGTGATGTTGAAGAGCTGGTAGACCAAACTGTTGAGCGCACTATCGAAGAGATTAATGCGGATAAATCGGTATCGAATAATACCAAGAACCGCCAGATAGTCATGGAGCTCTATGACAAAGGCATCTTTGATATTAAAGATGCGATTAACCGAGTTGCCGACCGTCTGAACATTTCAAAACATACCGTTTACTTGTATATCCGTCAGCGCAAGACTGAGGACGAAGAAATTTGAGTTCACTGAGTTACACATTGGTAGTCAACAGCGGTGTCTACGGGACGCAATCCTCGCGTAGTGCCTATCTGTTTGCGCAAAGTTTGCTAAAGCAAGGACACACACTGACAAGTGTGTTCTTTTACCAAGACGGGGTGTATAACGGCTCGGCTTTGACGGTACCTGCCAATGATGAGTTTGATTTAGTGAAAGCATGGCAAGCCCTCGCTCATGAGCATTCTGTGCGTCTCGAAACCTGTGTCGCTGCAGCGCTAAGGCGCGGTGTTGTCGGAGAGAGTGAGGCACAGCAACATGGTTTGACACAAGACAACCTTGCTTTGTCATTTGAGCAAGCGGGTTTAGGTAGTTTAGCCGAGGCTATGTTAACGCAAGATAGGGTGGTGCAGTTTTGAAAACACTCGGATATCTTTTTACTCAAGGCCCACATAGCACGAGCAGCGGCCGCGAAGGTATTGACGCGTTATTAGCGGCATCGGCGTATAGTGAGTCGATTAAAGTCATGTTTATCGGTGATGGTGTGCTCCAATTGCTCGCAGGGCAGTCTACCGAAAGCATCCTTAGTAAAGATTATGCACCAATGATGAAGCTCTTTGATTTGTATGATATTGAACAGGTTTATGTCTGTAAGGATTCACTAGCAGAACGCGGGTGCTCTCATGCTGACCTTATCATTGATGTAGAGCACCTCAGTGCGGATGAGATTCGCCAGCAGATTACTCAATGCCACTCTGTTCTGACTTTCTAAGGCTGTTGCTATGTTGATTATTGCAAAATCTATCACTGCTTTGGGCCAAGCTCAAAGGTTGGCATCAGAGCAGGACTCTGTTTTATTAGTTGAAAGTGCCGTCTACGCAGCAATAAGCCAACATCAGGCTTTTTCTTATTTGAAGGGGTTAAATGTCTCGGTGTTGCGCGAAGATCTACAAGCTCGTGGGATTGAGGAGCGCGTGAGCCCATCGTTAAATAAAGTGGATTTTGATGGTTTTGTTCAGCTAACGACACTGCATATCCAGTCAATTACTCTCGATTAGCCCCTTTGAGTGCTTTATAAGCAAAAAAGATCTGTATATTTCTTGACACACCTCCCACCTCTGAATAAAATTTTGCGTCCCTAATTACCACATGTGATTGGGGATAGATTTTTCACAAAGCTTACTTTTCAGTAAATCAGGAGCTAGTTAATGGCAACTATTAACCAGTTGGTGCGTAAGCCTCGTGCAAAGCAGGTTGTTAAAAGCAACGTGCCTGCACTAGAAGCGTGTCCACAAAAACGTGGTGTATGTACTCGTGTTTACACTACTACACCTAAAAAACCTAACTCGGCACTACGTAAAGTATGTCGTGTACGTCTAACAAACGGTTTCGAAGTAACTTCGTACATCGGTGGTGAAGGTCACAACCTTCAAGAGCACTCAGTTGTTCTAATCCGTGGCGGTCGTGTAAAAGACCTTCCGGGTGTGCGTTACCACACAGTACGTGGTGCACTAGACTGTGCTGGCGTTAATGACCGTAAACAAGGTCGTTCTAAGTACGGTGTGAAGCGTCCTAAGTCTTAATCTTTCTTTTAAAAGAAAGCGTTAAGTAAGGCCAAACACTTATTTTCAATTTTATTTTTTTGAAAAAACTGAAAAGTTTTGGATAAAACCTGAAGAAGACAACGGAGAAAATCCATGCCACGTCGTCGCGTCATCGGTCAGCGTAAGATCCTTCCAGATCCAAAGTTCAAATCAGAACTGCTGGCAAAATTCGTTAACATCCTTATGGTTGACGGTAAAAAATCTACTGCAGAGAAAATCGTTTACACTGCACTAGACACAATGGCTGAGAAATCTGGTAAAGATCACTTAGCTGTATTTGAAGAAGCTCTTGAAAATGTTCGCCCAGCGGTAGAAGTTAAATCTCGCCGTGTAGGTGGTTCAACTTACCAAGTACCTGTAGAAGTACGTCCGGTTCGCCGTAACGCACTTGCTATGCGTTGGTTGGTTGAAGCTGCGCGTAAGCGTGGTGAAAAATCTATGGCTCAACGCCTAGCTGCTGAAATGCTAGACGCGTCTGAGAACAAAGGTACAGCTGTTAAGAAACGTGAAGACGTTCATAAAATGGCTGACGCGAACAAAGCGTTCGCACATTACCGCTGGTAATGTCTTTGCCGTGCTGCGAGTTTTCTCGCAGCACCCCAATAGTTCCTATGCGCAAGCTAGGAACTATTGCTATATCTGAAGCATAGTATTTTTCATTTATTGTCATGCTTCTCGACATAGCAATAGTCCCTATGTCCCATTTGAAGAGGATTTAATTGTGGCTCGCAAAACACCAATCGAGCGCTACCGTAATATCGGTATTGTTGCTCACGTAGACGCTGGTAAAACAACGACCAGTGAACGTATTCTGTTCTACACAGGCCTTTCTCACAAAATTGGCGAAGTGCACGATGGTGCTGCGACAATGGACTGGATGGAGCAAGAGCAGGAGCGTGGTATTACTATCACTTCTGCAGCAACAACAACTTTCTGGCGTGGTATGGAAGCGCAATTCCCAGACCACCGTGTCAACATTATCGATACTCCAGGGCACGTAGACTTCACGATCGAAGTTGAACGCTCACTGCGTGTTCTCGATGGTGCGGTTGTTGTGTTCTGTGGTTCATCAGGTGTTGAACCTCAATCTGAAACAGTATGGCGTCAAGCTGACAAATACCACGTTCCACGCATGGTGTTTGTTAACAAGATGGACCGTGCTGGTGCTGACTTCCTTCGTGTTGTTGATCAAATTAAAAACCGTCTTGGCGCAAACCCAGTGCCTATCCAACTGAACGTTGGTGCGGAAGATGACTTCAAAGGTGTTATCGACCTTATCAAAATGAAGATGATCAACTGGAATGAAGCCGATCAAGGCACAACCTTCACATACGAAGACATTCCTGCTGACATGCAAGAACTTGCTGAAGAGTGGCGCAACAACCTAGTTGAGTCAGCTGCTGAAGCAACAGAAGAGTTAATGGATAAGTACCTTGAAGAAGGTGAACTGTCTGAAGCGGAAATCAAAGAAGCGCTACGTACTCGTACACTAAATAATGAAATCGTACTCGCTACATGTGGTAGTGCGTTTAAAAATAAAGGTGTTCAAGCAGTACTAGATGCAGTTGTTGAGTACTTGCCTTCTCCAATCGATGTTCCTGCAATTAAAGGTATCGATGAGAACGAAAACGAAGTTGAGCGTCACGCTGACGACAACGAACCGTTTGCAGCTCTAGCATTTAAGATCGCAACAGACCCATTTGTAGGCACGCTGACATTCATGCGCGTATACTCAGGTGTGGTTAACTCTGGCGACGCAGTGTACAACTCTGTGAAGCAGAAGAAAGAGCGCTTTGGTCGTATCGTACAGATGCACTCAAACAAGCGTGATGAGATCAAAGAAGTTCGTGCAGGTGATATTGCAGCAGCAATCGGCCTGAAAGACGTAACGACTGGTGACACTCTATGTGACGCTAACCACAAGGTTATTCTAGAGCGCATGGAATTCCCAGACCCAGTAATTCAGATTGCTGTAGAGCCACGCTCTGTAGCAGATCAAGAAAAAATGGGTATCGCACTAGGTAAACTAGCTGCGGAAGATCCATCTTTCCGCGTGGAAACGGACGACGAGACAGGTCAGACTCTGATCTCTGGTATGGGTGAGCTTCACCTAGATATCATCGTTGATCGTATGAAGCGCGAATTCAGCGTTGATTGTAACGTTGGTAAACCTCAGGTTGCATACCGTGAAACGATCCGTGGCACTGCGGAAGTTGAAGGTAAATTTGTACGTCAATCTGGTGGTCGTGGTCAGTACGGTCACGTTTGGATTAAACTTGAGCCATCTGAACCTGGCGAAGGTTTTGTCTTTGTTGACGAAATTGTGGGTGGTGTGGTTCCTAAGGAATACATCAGCTCGGTATCGAAAGGTATCGAAGAGCAAATGAACAGTGGTGTAGTAGCGGGTTACCCGGTACTAGATGTTAAAGCAACGCTGTTTGATGGCTCTTACCACGATGTTGACTCTAACGAGATGGCATTTAAGATTGCCGGCTCGATGGCATTCAAGAAAGGTTCTCAGGAAGCACAACCAGTACTTCTTGAGCCGATGATGAATGTTGAAGTAACTACCCCAGAAGACTGGATGGGTGATGTTGTTGGTGACCTAAACCGTCGTCGCGGCATGATCGAAGGTATGGAAGAAGGCGTGGCTGGTATTAAGATCATCCGTGCTCAAGTTCCATTATCTGAGATGTTTGGTTACGCAACAGACCTACGTTCTGCAACTCAAGGCCGTGCGTCTTACTCTATGGAGTTTAACGAGTACGCTGAAGTACCGAAAAACTTCGCAGATAAAATCGTTGCAGAGCGTGGTTACTAATCTGGCAGCTTGATCTATAAAAAAGTATGTGCTTTTTTTAAAGATCAGAGCGTCCAAATATTGCGCTGACGGACGTTGGCGCATAAAATAGCAAATTCTGGCGCGTCTCGGTCAATTCAGACCGTGACGAATCATAACTAGGAAGGAACACGATCGTGTCTAAAGAAAAATTTGAACGTACTAAACCGCACGTTAACGTTGGTACTATCGGCCACGTTGACCACGGTAAAACAACTCTAACTGCTGCTATCTGTACTACTCTTGCAAAAGTGTACGGCGGTGAAGCGAAAGACTTCGCATCTATCGATAACGCTCCAGAAGAGCGTGAGCGCGGTATCACAATCGCAACTTCTCACGTTGAGTACGACACTCCAACTCGTCACTACGCACACGTAGACTGTCCAGGACACGCGGATTATGTTAAAAACATGATCACAGGTGCTGCACAGATGGACGGTGGTATCCTAGTTGTTGCTGCAACTGATGGCCCAATGCCTCAGACTCGTGAGCACATCCTACTAGGCCGTCAGGTTGGTATCCCATACATCATCGTATTCATGAACAAATGTGACATGGTTGACGATGAAGAGCTACTAGAACTAGTAGAAATGGAAGTTCGTGAACTTCTTTCTGAGTACGAATTCCCAGGTGATGACCTACCAGTAATCCAAGGTTCAGCTCTTGGCGCACTAAACGGCGAGAAGCAATGGGAAGACAAGATCGTTGAGCTTGCAGAAGCACTAGATTCTTACATCCCAGAGCCAGAGCGTGCTGTAGATCAGCCGTTCCTACTACCAATCGAAGACGTATTCTCAATCCAAGGTCGTGGTACAGTAGTAACTGGCCGTATCGAGCGCGGTATCCTAACAGTAGGTGACGAAGTAGAAATCGTTGGTATCAAAGACACTACTACAACTACATGTACTGGTGTTGAGATGTTCCGTAAGCTTCTTGACGAAGGTCGTGCTGGTGAGAACGTTGGTGCACTTCTACGTGGTACTAAGCGTGACGAAGTTGAACGTGGTCAAGTTCTAGCAGCTCCTGGCTCAATCAACCCACACACTAAGTTCGAGTCTGAAGTATACGTACTTTCTAAAGACGAAGGCGGCCGTCACACTCCTTTCTTCAAAGGTTACCGTCCACAGTTCTACTTCCGTACAACTGACGTAACTGGTGACATCCAGCTTCCAGAAGGCGTAGAAATGGTAATGCCAGGCGACAACGTTCAAATGACTGTTGAACTAATCGCTCCTATCGCTATGGACGAAGGTCTACGTTTCGCAATCCGCGAAGGTGGCCGTACTGTAGGTGCCGGTGTTGTTGCTAAGATCTTCGACTAATTTTTAGTTGAATCTAAGCTGCACTCTTCATTTTGAAGAACGCATCTGAAAAGAGGAGCTTCGGCTCCTCTTTTTGCGTTTAGTGATTAAGAAAAATACAGAGGTTAGAGAGCTGAATTTGCCCAATGACTTTTGCCGTCTTTGTTCTGTTCGTTAATAGGGGAGATAGCTTTGTGTTCTCTTTGCTTGAACCTTGAACCTGTACGTCAACTCCCGCTAAACATTTCTCTTGCCAATCCTGCTGCTATTCTGTACTATTCGCGTTCCTTAATTCTCGGTCACTTTTATTAGTTCCTTGCTTCCTCTGGACGACCGAGCCACTCGTGGAAGCTACTAATCCGTAAGGAGCAACCTATGCGTCATTACGAAATCGTATTCATGGTGCACCCTGATCAAAGCGAGCAAGTTGCTGGCATGATCGAGCGTTACACTGGTACTATCACTGAAGCTGGCGGTACTATCCACCGTCTAGAAGACTGGGGTCGTCGTCAACTGGCTTACCCAATCAACAAGCTTCACAAAGCTCACTACGTTCTAATGAACGTTGAAGCTGACCAAGCTGTAATCGATGAGCTAGAAACTGCTTTCCGTTTCAACGATGCAGTTCTACGTAACATGATCATGCGTACTAAGACAGCTATCACTGAGCAGTCTATCATGCTTAAGCAAAAAGAAGAGCGTGCTGAGCGTGCTCCTCGTCGCGAAGAGCGTGCTGAGTCTAAGCCAGAAGCAGCTGCTGAGTAATTCATACTCAGATTTAGTACCTCGTCTAATTAGATATTGAGGCTTTGGCTAAAGCATCGATTAGACGACACATTTACTTATTTAAGATCAGGAGATAGCCCATGGCTCGTTTCTTCCGTCGTCGCAAATTCTGCCGTTTCACTGCAGAAGGCGTACAAGAGATTGATTACAAAGACGTAGCAACTCTTAAAAACTACATCACTGAAGCTGGTAAAATCGTTCCTAGCCGTATCACTGGTACAAGCGCTAAATACCAACGTCAACTAGCTCGCGCAATCAAGCGTTCACGCTACCTAGCACTACTACCGTACACTGATAAGCATCAGTAATCGGTCGGTTTATTAAGAAAGAGGATTAAACAATGCAAGTTATTCTACTTGATAAAATCGGTAACCTAGGTGGTCTTGGCGATACAGTAAACGTTAAATCTGGTTACGCTCGTAACTTCCTTATCCCTCAGGGTAAAGCAGTTATGGCTACTAAAGCTAACGTTGAAATGTTCGAAGCTCGTCGTGCTGAACTAGAAGCTAAAGTTGCTGAGCAACTAACTGCTGCTGAAGCTCGCGCTGAGAAAGTTAACGCTCTAGAAGCTGTTGTTATCGCATCTAAAGCGGGTGACGAAGGTAAACTATTCGGTTCTATCGGTACTCGTGACATCGCTGACGCTATCACAGCTGCAGGCGTTGAAGTTGCTAAGAGCGAAGTTCGCCTTCCTGAAGGTGCTCTACGTAACACTGGTGAGTTCGAAATCAGCATCCAACTTCACTCTGAAGTTTTCGCTGCTATCAACCTACAAGTTGTTGCTGCTGAGTAATTCAGTATTCGCTGACACTGTAAGTGCAGATTGTAAAACACCAGCCTTCGGGCTGGTGTTTTTTTATGTCTGGGATTTGAAGCCAAGATGAGCGAGAGAATGGAGCACGCTTAAGATAAGAAAGGCTAGAAAGCGACAACGATACTAACAGAGACAACACTGTCTGTTTGGCTTAAGCCTTCTGGCACACGATCATGATATTCACGATAGTGGCTGATCTTTAGCGCTATATCTTCAGTAATCGTATTGGTGAAACTCAAGTCACTGTCTATTCGTGTATTACTTTGGCCTGATACTAAGGTAATTTCAGCCGCAAAGGTGACGTTATCAAGTGGGCTCCACTTGGTATTTAAGTTACTACGAAAAATCGCTTCTTCTACAAGATCCGGGAAAATAATGTCGTCATCATCGATTTCATCAAGGTTCGGCTCTTGATAGCGATAACCTGGACCGACTTCAAGCTCTAGGACAAACTGATCGGTGTTGTAGAATTGATAACCAAGACCTCCGGAGAGGGTATAGTCTTTGAAGTACGCGCTGTATTTAGAATCAACACCGCGAAAGCTACCGTAGAGATAGGTTTTTGGGCCTAACTTGTAGTCGCTTTGTAATGAGTATGTCGATTGACGCTTATCTTCGTCGCCATCTTTGTACAGAAGGTAGTACTTCCACTCTCCATAGGTACGATGACGACCAGAAATATATTCGACGTCTAGGCGCGAATTGAGAGACTGTGTATCAGAGTTACCCGTGTGAGCTTGATAGCCAAACTCAACCTCACTGTTCCATGGTGAAGGTATAGCAATGGTCTCAAATTGTTGATCATCGTCTGCAAGTACAGCGGTACTGGCAAGTACGCTGGCACTGACAAGCAGTAATTTGAACACCGCCCCTACCTCTCTGAATGAAAAACGTGGATTCTAGGCTAAGAAAATGAACAGATAGTCATTGGACGGTCAATTCTACACAAGTTATAGAGAAACATCTGCATCTCTACTTAAATTAAAAGAATCCCGTTATAATGACGCACCAAGAGAATTTATCTGAGTAATAACATGGCTGACAGACAAGCGGACTTTCGATCGTCTTCAAATTCGAAAAAGAACTACGATGCCCAAGTGGATGCGATTAAAGTACCACCGCACTCAATTGAAGCCGAGCAATCTGTCATAGGCGGATTGCTGCTGGACAATGAGCGTTGGGATACCGTGGCCGAGCGCGTTGTTAGCAATGATTTCTACAGCCGTCCACACCGTTTGATTTTCGAGTCTGTTCGCGATTTGCTTGAAGCGGGTAAACCTCTCGATTTAATCACGTTATCTGAGTTTTTAGAGCTGCGTGAGCAGTTAGAAGACGTTGGTGGCTTTGCGTACCTGGCCGATCTTGCAAAAAACACGCCAAGTGCGGCAAACGTGAATGCTTATGCTGATATTGTTGCTGAGCGTGCGTTGGTGCGTAACTTAATTGGTGTGGCTAACGAAATCGCAGATGCAGGCTATGACCCTCAGGGGCGTAGCTCGGAAGACCTGCTTGATCTTGCCGAAAGTAAAGTATTCAAAATCGCAGAAGATCGTACCAGCGAAAATGAAGGTCCGCAAAACGTGGATTCGATTTTAGAGAAGACGCTTGAACGTATTGAAATTCTCTACAAAACACCTCAAGACGGCGTCACAGGTGTGAACACGGGTTTCAATGATCTTAACAAGAAGACGGCTGGTCTGCAGGGTTCGGATTTGATCATCGTGGCGGCACGTCCATCGATGGGTAAAACGACGTTTGCCATGAACCTGTGTGAAAACGCAGCGATGGATCAGGATAAACCAGTATTGATCTTCTCACTAGAGATGCCTGCGGAACAGATCATGATGCGTATGCTTGCCTCCCTATCTCGCGTGGATCAAACCAAAATCCGTACCGGTCAGCTTGATGATGAGGATTGGGCGCGGATCTCTTCGACTATGGGCACGCTCATGGAGAAGAAGAATATGTTCATTGATGACAGCTCTGGTTTGACACCGACGGAAGTGCGCTCTCGCGCTCGTCGTATTGCCCGCGAGCACGGTGGTCTGTCGATGATTATGATCGATTACCTTCAGTTGATGCGCGTACCTTCTTTATCGGAGAACCGGACACTAGAAATTGCGGAAATCTCTCGATCCCTTAAAGCGCTTGCAAAAGAACTGAATGTGCCTGTTGTAGCACTGTCTCAGCTTAACCGCTCTCTAGAGCAACGCGCGGACAAACGACCAGTTAACTCAGACTTGCGTGAATCGGGTTCTATCGAGCAGGATGCCGACTTGATTATGTTTATTTATCGTGATGAAGTGTATAACCCAGAAAGCTCTCTTAAAGGGATTGCAGAGATTATTATCGGTAAACAACGTAACGGCCCGATTGGCTCTGTGCGTTTGACCTTCCAAGGTCAATTCTCTCGCTTTGATAATTATGCTGGCCCTGCGTTTGACGATGAGTAACACAATGAGCACATCAAGTAGTTACATGAAAGCAGCCATCGCCTGTATTGATCTCTCTGCGTTAAAACATAATCTGCAGCAGGTTCGTCTGCAAGCCCCCAATAGCAAAGTGTTGGCTGTCGTAAAAGCCAATGGCTATGGCCATGGGCTGCGCCATATTGCTCAGCATGCTCAGGGTGCAGATGCTTTTGGCGTGGCAAGAATTCAAGAAGCCTTGCAGCTCCGTGCTTGCGGTATTGTTAAGCCTATTTTATTGCTTGAGGGCTTCTACTCTGCGATGGACTTACCGGTGCTTATCACCAACAACATTCAAACAGTGGTTCACTGTGAAGAGCAGTTAGAGGCACTAGAACAAGCGCAGCTTGAAACTCCGGTGGTTGTTTGGTTGAAAATAGACAGTGGTATGCATCGACTCGGCGTGCGCCCAGAGCAATATGATGACTTTGTTCAACGCCTACATGCGTGTGCAAATGTCGCTAAGCCTCTGCGTTACATGAGTCACTTTGCCAGTGCTGATGAGCCGAAAAAACCGGTGACCCAAGCTCAAATAGATCTCTTTGATTCATTGACTCACGGTTGTCAGGGAGAGCGTTCACTTGCTGCTTCTGCTGGTGTGCTTTCTCGGCCTGACAGTCATAATGATTGGGTTCGTCCTGGCATTATTATGTATGGCGTGTCGCCTTTCAGTGACAATACAGCGCAAATGTTGGGGTACAAGCCTGTTATGACGTTAAAATCTCACCTGATTGCGGTTCGCGATGTGAAAGCTGGAGAGTCTGTCGGTTATGGTGGCACTTGGACAAGTGCAAGGGACACCAAAGTCGGAGTGATTGCCATCGGCTATGGTGACGGCTACCCGAGAATGGCACCGAATGGCACACCAGTGTTGGTTAATGGGCGCAGAGTGCCGATAGCCGGACGCGTCTCGATGGATATGCTCACGGTCGATTTGGGCCCTGAAGCAGCAGATAACGTCGGTGATGAGGCCATTTTATGGGGAGAAGGACTCCCTGTAGAAGAGGTAGCTCAACATATTGAGACTATCGCGTATGAGCTGGTGACTAAACTCACATCTCGTGTCGATATGGAATACATAAGTGAATAACGAATGAAATGGATGTTCGTAGCGGGCTTTGTGCTCGCTTGCTTTAGTGGCTTAGTTCAAGCCAAAGAGAAGGATTTTGCTGTTGTTCCGTTTTATTTTCAGACTGAATCGCTTGGGAACTCATTTGGTGTAGCCGGTGTAGCAAAAGGAGTCGGTCAACCACAAGCGGCGCTTTTTGGTATGGGACTCTATACTGATAAAGATAGCTATGTAGGCTTTCTCTCCGCATTTAACTACGCTCTCTCTTCAAATATCACCGCCACAGCCCAGCTTTATCAAGCCCGTTATAATGAGAACAAGTATTACCTTGGTTCGCAGGGTGATAATGGCTCCGACATTGATAATTTCACCTTGACCGACGGCCTTGAAGATCAGTACAAACTTGAGTTTCGCTACCTGCTTCCTTGGGGCGGTATTGCGGATAATGGCTTAATGGGCGCCTTTATTCCAGAGAGAAAGGTTAGAACTGCCTCTCCTCTAGAGAGCGGTATCTCCTCGATTTACTTCAAACCTTTTTATAGCTCACGCGAGCTCTCTTTTGACAAAAATAAAGAGCAAGCCAAGGCATTTGAAATCAGCTTTGATTGGGATAACAGAGATTCAGCTCGCCGCACCACAAAAGGGTCACATACTGCTTTCAATGTTATCGTTGGGGCTGACAGTTGGTCGACGGATGACGCGTGGGTAAAGACCGAGTTTGAGAATAGTCAGTACTATTCGTTAGGTGAGCTAGGTGACTGGTTTGATCAGCAAGTGATCGCATTGAATTTTTATACTGCAGACACTCCCACTTGGAAAGATTGCCTTCCAAGCCAAGCCAATAAGCAATGTGGCCGTCCACCGGAACATGAGCAAGTCAGATTGGGTGGATTATATCGTCTGCGCAGTTATGGCGGGGGGCGCTATCATGGCCGGTCAGCCATACACTATTCCGCGGAATATCGTGTTATTCCTGATTGGCAACCCCTTGGCGACGTACCACTAATCAACTATTACGATTTGCCTTGGTGGCAGTGGGTGGTATTTGCTGAGGTAGGACGTGTTTCAGATGATTATGATTTAAAAGAGCTCCATACCGATATGAAATGGAGCTTAGGTGGGGCGATTCGCTTTCAAGTTGAAGGCATTGTTGTGCGCACTGAAATTGCACAGTCAGAAGATGATCGGACCTTTAGGGTTATGATAAACCAGCCCTTCTAAAAGCAGGTTGCGTTATGCTTATTCACCTTGCACAGTAGCAATAATGGTGCGGCCTCCAGCATGATCGCGGTGCTCACCGAGGTAAATGCCCTGCCATGTGCCTAAAGCTAAACGACCGCGTGTAATTGGGATAGAAACACTCGCCCCTAGAAGAGAAGACTTTATGTGTGCAGGCATATCATCATCGCCTTCATAGGTATGACGATAGTAAGGAGCACGCTCTGGAACATGATGATTAAAGTGTTGTTCCATATCAGACCGTACGGTTGGGTCTGCGTTTTCATTTAACGTTAAACTCGCGGATGTATGCTGGATAAATAGGTGTAGGATTCCAACATCCAGTTGAGAGATTTGTGGTAATTGTTGTTCAATTTCATCAGTTATTAGATGAAAACCACGTGAAAATGATGGCATGTGAATGGTTTTTTGTGACCACATAGATTAGCCTCTTTTGTTAACCAGCAGCAGTATTGAAGCTGCGACGATTTCTGTTGGCATTTGAAGGGTTCGTGACTTAACTCAATAACATAACGAGTGACGTGATTCATAATGCCAACACTGAAAACTAATTACAATTTGCCTTAATGGCATCGAATTTTTATATTTGCTAAATCGGGGATTCTACTGGCTTGGGGGAAACAATAGCCAGTTAGAATGAAACCTACTGTAACATCGGGATAGATGACATGTTAAAAAATATCAACCCAACTCAAACGCAAGCCTGGAATGCACTGACTGCACACTTCGAAACAGCTCAGGACATGGATCTTAAAGCACTTTTTGCTGAAGACTCTGCGCGCTTTGACAAATTTTCAACTCGTTTTGGTTCAGACTTCCTAGTCGACTATTCAAAGAACCTTATCAACGAAGAGACGCTTAAGCACCTGTTTGCGTTGGCTAACGAGACCGAGCTAAAAGCGGCTATCGAAGCGATGTTTAACGGTGATGCGATCAACCAAACAGAAGGTCGCTCAGTTCTTCACGTAGCACTGCGTAACCGCAGCAACACGCCTATCATGGTAAACGGTGAAGACGTAATGCCTGCAGTGAATGCAGTTCTAGAGAAAATGAAGTCTTTCTCAGAGCGCGTGATTGGTGGTGATTGGAAAGGTTACACAGGTAAAGAGATTACTGATGTAGTCAACATCGGTATCGGTGGCTCTGACCTTGGCCCATACATGGTGACAGAAGCACTTGCGCCATACAAAACACGTCTAAACATGCACTTTGTTTCTAACGTTGATGGTACCCACATTGCAGAAACATTGAAGAAAGTTGACCCAGAAACAACTCTGTTCCTCGTGGCATCTAAGACGTTTACGACACAAGAGACAATGACGAATGCCCACAGTGCTCGTGATTGGTTCCTTGCATCGGCGGGTGATGAAGAGCACGTAGCGAAACACTTCGCAGCACTTTCAACGAACGCTGGCGCAGTCTCTGAGTTTGGTATCGACACAGACAACATGTTTGAGTTTTGGGACTGGGTTGGTGGCCGTTATTCACTATGGTCTGCAATCGGTCTTTCGATCATCTTAGGTGTTGGCTACGATAACTTCATCGAGCTACTAACAGGTGCTCATGAGATGGATAACCACTTCAAGTCAACAGAGCTTGAAAGCAACATCCCTGTGATCCTTGCGCTGATCGGCATTTGGTATAACAACTTCCATGGTGCTGAGTCTGAAGCTATCTTGCCTTACGACCAATACATGCACCGTTTTGCTGCATACTTCCAGCAAGGTAACATGGAATCAAACGGTAAGTTTGTTGACCGTACTGGTGAAGCAGTGACATACCAAACAGGCCCAATCATTTGGGGTGAGCCTGGCACAAATGGTCAGCACGCGTTCTATCAGTTGATCCACCAAGGTACAAAACTGATCCCATCAGATTTCATTGCACCAGCAATTAGCCATAACCCAACTGGTGATCACCACCAGAAACTAATGTCGAACTTCTTTGCTCAAACAGAAGCATTGGCGTTTGGTAAATCGGCAGAAACGGTGAAAGCAGAGTTTCTAGCTGCAGGTAAAACAGAGGAAGAAGTGGCAAACCTAGTACCGTTCAAGGTATTTGAAGGTAACCGCCCAACTAACTCTATCTTAGTGAAAGAGATTAACCCTCGCTCTCTAGGTAACCTAATTGCGATGTACGAGCACAAGATCTTTGTACAAGGTGTAATTTGGAATATCTTCAGTTTCGATCAGTGGGGCGTAGAGCTTGGTAAGCAACTAGCAAACCAAATTCTTCCTGAGCTTGCGGATGCACAAGAGGTGTCATCTCACGATAGCTCAACGAATGGTCTAATCAATGCGTTTAAAGCTCTCAAAGCTTAATGTATTGATATAGTAAACAAAAAAGAGGTTGGCCTAGGCCAACCTCTTTTTTTAGATAGTATGAAAATCGAAATAGCTATTCGAAACAAATCTCGATAAAGGCGTTACCCCATTCAGACGTGAATGGCATGATGATAATTGAGCCATCACACTTATGGCGAATCGTGTGGCCTTTGCCCGATACAACCACAGGTGTTGCCATATCAAAATCGAAGCCGTTATCTGAAAGGATACGTTTTGCGCCACCCGTCACCATGTTGGTGATTTCACCAACCATATCAGTGACCTCTTCGTTGACACCATGCGGGCGCTCGCCCAGCATTTTTTCCATGATTTCTAAAGCGAGTTTTTCATCAAAGGTGATCGACATAGAACCACGGGTCTGATCTCCAACCATACCAATAAGGCCAGAAACATCACCACGAGCAATTTCATCTTTCTTTACTCGTGGTTTCAGTGGTTTGAGTTCTAAAGATGCCATCGTTTTGAGGACATTAATTAGTGAAGCTAGAAATGGGTTTACAAATTCGGCGCGCATTGTTTTTACTTCTTATCTTATTGCTTTTTACACGATGGGCATGTTCCGTGTGATTCAATAACGTGGTTTTGAATAGCAAAGTCGTGCTGCTCGGCATGCTTTGCTAATAATGCAATTAAATCACTGTCTTGAAGTTCAATCACATTGCCACACTGATCACAGATGAGTAAGTGTGAAAAGTGTTTTTGGTCGTGACAACGGTTGCACGACACATAGCTATTGGTTGACTCCACGCGATGGATAAAGCCTTGCTCCATCAAAAAATCTAGAGCTCGATAGACAGTAGGTGGTTTAGCGCTTGGCTCGGTCTCTCGAAGTGAATCAAGGAGCTCATAAGCACTAGAAGCTTTGGGACTTTGACAGATTAATTCATACACACGCTTACGTTGAGGGGTGAGACGGACCCCGCGCGTATTGCAAATATCTTCAATCTGATTAACTAGAGTTGTGTTCAATACTCTTACCACCTATTAAATCGAGCCTCGAAGTATACCATTAACTAACCATTATCTAAGTGCTTTGACGAAAAATATTGATGTGACACCAAGGTGTGTGAGCTGATTGTTACTTTTTCAAGAGCAATGATAGGCAATATATATTGAGCAGTAGTAGAGAGGGTTTGTTGATATAACGTGGTACATATAGAAAGGGTGCATGGTATTAACAATGAGTCAATACCATGCGATTGGAATAGATTAGTCTGTAGCAATAGGCACGACCAGAATATCCACCGGTGATTTATGGATCAGGTGGCGTGAATAAGAGATTATCTTGCTCCAAAAGTCCTGGTGATGGCCACAGATAAGTAGGTCGACATTATGGTCTACCACGGTTTCATGGATCTTGTCACCCAAATCTCCAGTGCCGACAAGGAAGCTTCGTAGAGGGTAATCCATATAACTTTCAAATTCTTGTAACTGCTCCATTGCATTAACAGATAGTGGTCTTTGAGCCCCTTCCTCTTTCATATCAACCAGTTCATGATAAATCTCACCATGAGTACCATCGATATGGATAAAGGAGATCCTTGCATCAAGGAGCTTGGCTAAGAAAACCGCTTTATCAATCAATACATGGCTTTCATCAGACAGCTCTAATGCAACTAAAATATGTTTGTAATTCATTATCATGCCCTCAAGTAGAAGAGACTAAAATAAGCATAGTCGCTGTATGGTTAAAATAGTGTCGACTGGATCTCGATATTGATAGATGAATCGGCTTTAGAACATAAGTGTGACTGAATTAAATACGACTCGCTCTGTATAGAAAAGGGTTGAGGCTAAACAGTCTGTGGCAGTGCTTGGGTCTGTACGCATCTTGATGTAGAATCCTCGCTCTTTAGTGATAGTTGGTCAAAGACTGGCCATCAAAATGCAATTTCATACTCTGAAAAGTGCTTCAGTGTATGGTCAGTAAAATGATTAAGATGGGTAACGTGATGCAAAACAGTGCTACACAATCAAACAATAACAGTGGAGAACTCAAAGGTCAGAATGCAGATTTCTTCCATTCTCGTCTATCAGTTGCGCCTATGCTCGATTGGACAGATCGCCACTGTCGTTACTTCCATCGTAAGCTATCTACACAGACCCTGCTGTATACCGAAATGGTCACCACTGGCGCGATTATTCACGGCAAAGGTGATTTTCTTGCTTATAACGAAGATGAACATCCATTAGCGCTGCAACTTGGTGGCTCAAACCCACAAGACTTGGCGCATTGTGCGAAGTTAGCCCAAGAGCGCGGCTATGATGAGGTTAACTTAAACGTAGGCTGTCCGTCAGACCGAGTTCAAAATGGTCGTTTTGGTGCGTGCCTAATGGGAGAGCCTCAGCTGGTGGCGGATTGTGTTTCTGCGATGCGTGATGTTGTAGACATCCCAGTCACCGTGAAAACGCGTATTGGTATCGATGACCAAGACTCTTATGAATTCTTAACCGACTTTGTATCAACGGTGGCAGAAAAGGGGGGCGTGGAGCAATTTACTATCCATGCACGAAAAGCATGGTTAAGTGGTTTGAGCCCGAAAGAGAACCGTGAAATTCCGCCTTTGGACTACCCTCGAGCCTATCAAATCAAGAAGGATTTCCCTGAGTTGACCATCGCGGTTAATGGTGGTGTTAAAACCCTAGATGAAACCTTAGAGCACCTAGCTCACCTTGATGGCGTGATGATTGGACGTGAAGCTTATCAGAACCCGTATATTCTCGCTGAAGTCGATCAGCGTGTGTTTGGCTTAACGACGCCGATTAAAAAGCGTAAGCAAATTGTCGAAGAGATGCTGCCGTATATTGAACAACAATTGGCAAAAGGCGCATATTTAGGTCATATTACTCGCCATATGTTAGGGCTTTTCCACAATATGCCGGGTGCGCGTCAATGGCGCCGTCATATCAGTGAGAATGCTCACAAGCCTGGTTCAGGCATTGAAGTCGTGACTGCAGCGTTGGCAAAAATTCCAGCGGATTTAGATGTATAAACAAGTGCGAAATAGGACAGAAGTAACACATGAATACCATGCATAAGATTTGTGGCAGTTTATTAGGTTTAGGGCTTATTGCTTCGCCTGCTGCTGTGGCGCAGGACGAGTCGCTGTTTAAAGTGGGCGTAGACTATTGGTGGGGACAGACCAAGGTTAACGAAATTAACCGTGATGATAGTGATAACCCATCATTTTCTCTGGCGTATGAGCATTCTGCAAAGTATTGGCCAAATGTCGCTTTCCGTTACACGACAGTCGATGCTGACTATATGGCCTTCGATAAGTCAGACTTGATGTTTTACTACAACCTTTTGACTCATGATGCGCTGCATTTTGATGCTGGTATTGCGTTTACCAACTACTCAAATACTAAGTTTGTTAACGGTGATTCTGGGGAAAAAATTGATTTCGATAAGAATACCTGGAACTTGTTCGCGCAAGCAGAGATTAGAGTCCCCAACACCAACTTTGATGTGATTGGCTCCATGGAGTTTAGTGACCGCAACGATCTGAAAACAACAGACCTTGAAGCAGGTATCCAATACCGCTTTGCATTTCAGGGGCAGCGCCAGTTAGCATTAAAAGGTGGCTATCGTGCGATTGATATTGAGTCACGAGATTTTAACGTTAATGCAGAAGGCTACGGAAAGGAGTTTATCTTCGTCAGTGGCTGGTTTGTAGGGGCTGAGTATCAGTTCTAATAGATAAAAATATTGTCAAGAAGCGCTATCCGTCAAAGGTAGCGCTTTTTTTATTCGCTCAATCTAAAAATATGCACCATGCTTAATGCTGTTAGTGAGTAAGAGTGGGCGAAGTAATATGACAATATCAGAACTTCGAGCTCTATATCGCACCGACCAACTGGTGGAAGCGATCATAGAGCCATCAATTCAAGAGGGATCTTGGGTGGTTGAGTTTCGCCACCGCAGAGGTGGGCTCGTGTTGTTAACTGACGCGCATGGTGAAGAGTGTCTCTACCAAGATATTGACCACGCGTCTAAATCGGCAATGGCTGTTGGCTTTCAGCAGGTGAGGGTTGAGGATATCTAATCATTAACGCGATACTAACCTATCCGTACAAAAAGTTATAAAACATTCACTTCTATTCTTTCTTGTTATTAATGAGAGTGGTTAATCTATCGTCACGCAATGAATAGGGATGTCGTGACAATGTCCAATGGAAACTCTCAAAAACAAGAACTGCCGGCGCTAGCCGCACCGCTCAATGACCAGCAGCTAGGGCAGCTGCAGCAAACGGTTACTGACTTATCATCACAACAACTGGCTTGGGTCAGTGGTTATTTCTGGGGTCTGGCCCAAGCCCAACCTCAATCTTCATCAGCGAGTGCTCCGCTTGTGCAGGCCGCTGCCGCTGCCGCTGTAGCAGCAAAACCAGCAGGTAAACTGACTATTATTTTTGCATCGCAAACGGGCAATGCAAAAGGTGTCGCTGAATCTCTAGAGCAGCAAGCGAAAAGTCTAGGTATTGAAGCTCAGCTATTTGATGCTTCTGACTATAAAGGCAAGCAACTCGCGAAAGAAACGCATGTGATTATTGTTGCCTCTACCAATGGTGAAGGTGAAGCTCCGGATAACGCAATCGAGCTTCACGAATTCCTCCAATCAAAGAAAGCGCCAAAACTTAACAATCTCAAATATGCTGTCATTGGCTTGGGAGATTCGAGCTACGAGTTTTTCTGCCAAACAGGCAAAGATTTTGATGCCTACCTGTCAAAGCTAGGTGCAAGCGCCTTTATCGATCGTGTTGATTGCGATGTCGATTATGAAGCGGCTGCTGCAGATTGGTCAGGCAAAGTGTTGGATATTGTTCAGCAGGATTTGGCATCAGCACAAGAAGCGGATGTCGTGCAGTTACCAGTAGGTCAACCTGCTCACCAAGCATCGGTATACAACAAGCAAAATCCCTATACAGCAACGCTTCTCACTAGCCAAAAAATCACTGGCCGAGATTCAGGCAAAGATGTACGTCACATAGAGATTGATCTAGAAGACTCTGGTGTGACCTATCAACCCGGTGATGCGCTGGGCGTATGGTTTGAAAACAGTGCAGATTTAGCCAAAGCAATTTTAGAGCGTGTCGGACTATCTGGTGTCGAGAGCGTCACCATTGATGGAGAGAGCTTATCTCTGCACAGTGCGCTCATTAGCAAGTTTGAAATTACGAGTGCGAACCCTCAATTGGTAACACAGTTTGCGCAGCTGTCTGGAAGTAAAAAGCTGCAAAAGCTGGTGGAAGATAAAGACAAGCTGCGTGAATACGCTGCGAATACCCAAATTATTGATGTATTTGCTGAAAAGAAAGCCAAGTTAACTGCAGAAGAGTTGGTTGGTTTGCTTCGTAAACTTACCCCAAGACTTTACTCCATTGCATCAAGTCAAAGTGAGGTGGATGAAGAGGTGCATTTAACCGTTGGGTTAGTTGAGTATGAGCAAGGAGCAGAAAAGCGTTATGGCGGTGCATCTAGCTTTTTAGCTCAACGCTTAGAAAAAGGGGGAGAGGTGAAAGTTTTCGTTGAAAACAATAATAATTTCAAACTTCCTAGTGACGACAACACTCCTATCATCATGATTGGTCCTGGCACAGGTATTGCGCCTTTCCGTAGCTTTATTCAAGAGCGTGACAATCGTGACGCTGAAGGTAAAAACTGGCTCTTTTTTGGCGACCGTACTTTTACCCAAGATTTCCTATATCAGGTTGAGTGGCAAAAATACCTCAAGTCAGGCCTGTTGAGTCGACTAGATGTAGCATTCAGCCGAGATCAGAAAGAAAAGGTATATGTTCAGCAACGTATTTTGGAAAACGCTGAACAGGTATGGCAATGGATAGAGCAAGGTGCCTATATCTATGTGTGTGGCGATGCAACACGAATGGCTAAAGATGTCCATGAAGCACTAGTTCAAGTGGTTGAACTGCAGGGTAAGAAAACCCGAGAGCAGGCAGAAGAGCTAGTGAATACATTACGCAAAGAAAAACGTTATCAAAGGGATGTGTACTAATGAGTCAGCAACAAGAAGTATTAGGTGAAGTGTTAGGCCCACTGTCTGATAACGAGCGCCTTAAAAGAGAGAGCAACTTTCTACGCGGTACAATTGAGGCTGATTTGAGCGATCAGATCACCGGTGGCTTTACCGCTGATAACTTCCAGCTCATTCGTTTTCATGGCATGTATCAACAGGATGACCGCGATATCCGCAATGAACGAGCGAAGCAGAAGTTAGAGCCTCTGCATAATGTGATGCTTCGAGCGCGTATGCCGGGAGGCATCATTAAGCCAGAGCAATGGCTAGCGATCGATAAGTTTGCTAGTGAACATACGATGTATGGCAGTATTCGCCTTACGACGCGCCAAACGTTTCAGTTTCATGGTGTACTCAAGCCAAACATCAAGCTAATGCACCAAACCTTAAATAGTATTGGTATTGATTCGATTGCAACTGCTGGTGACGTTAACCGAAATGTGTTGTGTACGACAAACCCAGTCGAGTCCGAATTACACCAAGAAGCTTATGAGTGGGCGAAAAAGATCAGTGAGCACCTGCTTCCTAAAACACGCGCCTACGCTGAAATCTGGCTGGACGGTGAAAAGCTAGAAGGGACACAAGATGAAGAGCCGATCCTAGGTAGCAACTATCTACCACGTAAATTCAAAACAACCGTTGTGATCCCGCCTCAGAATGATGTTGATGTACATGCAAACGACCTTAACTTCGTTGCAATAGCAGAGAAAGGCAAGTTGGTCGGTTTCAACGTGCTGGTGGGTGGTGGATTGGCGATGACTCATGGAGATACTTCAACATACCCTCGTAAAGCAGACGACTTTGGTTTTGTCTCACTAGAAAAAACACTCGATGTTGCTGCCGCGGTTGTGACGACCCAAAGAGATTGGGGGAATCGTTCAAATCGTAAAAACGCCAAAACAAAATACACACTCGATCGTGTCGGTATTGATGTGTTTAAGGCAGAAGTAGAGAAACGTGCTGATGTTAAGTTTCAAGAGAGCCGGCCTTATGAGTTCACTGAGCGTGGAGACCGTATAGGTTGGGTTGAAGGAATTGATGGTAAGCATCATTTGGCCCTCTTTATTGAGAACGGCCGCTTACTTGATTATCCAGGCAAGCCACTAAAAACGGGTGTCGCTGAGATTGCGAAGATACATAAAGGTGATTTCCGCATGACAGCAAACCAAAACCTAATCGTTGCGGGCGTTGCTAAGAGCCAAAAAGCCAAAATCGAGAAAATTGCACGCGAACATGGGTTGATGGATGACGATATCAGCGAGCAGCGTAAAGACTCGATGGCTTGTGTCGCGTTCCCAACCTGTCCTTTGGCAATGGCTGAAGCCGAGCGTTTTCTTCCGGAGTTTGTCTCCCAAGTCGAAGAGATATTAGTGAGTCATGGTTTAACTAAAGAAGAGAGCATTATTCTTCGAGTTACCGGTTGTCCAAATGGTTGTGGTCGCGCCATGCTGGCAGAAATTGGCCTAGTCGGAAAAGCGCCAGGTCGTTACAACCTTCACTTAGGTGGTAACAAAGCAGGTACGCGAGTACCTAAAATGTATAAAGAAAACATTACTGATCAACAAATACTGCAAGAGATTGATTCTTTAGTCGATCGCTGGGCGAAAGAGCGTGAAGCGGAAGAAGCGTTTGGCGATTTCGTTATTAGAACCGGAATTGTTGAAGAAGTTATTGTATCGAAGAGGGACTTTCATGCTTGATTCTGTCACTTCTAAATGGAAGTTAGCAGAACTACTCTCATTAACTAAGACGGAGCAGATTCTCCGTCTTGCAGAAATCAATGCAGAGTTAGAACAGCTAACTGCGCAACAAAGAGTTGAATGGGCTCTGGAGAACTTACCTGGTAATCATGTAGTGTCCTCCAGTTTCGGGATACAAGCTGCATTGATGTTGCACTTATTAACTCAGGCAAAACCGGATATTCCCGTCATACTTACAGATACAGGGTATCTGTTTGCAGAAACCTATACCTTTATAGACCAATTGAGTGCACAGCTTACGTTGAATCTCAAAGTCTATCGTTCCAATCAAAGCCCTAACTGGCAAGAAGCACGCCACGGTAAATTATGGGAGCAAGGTATAGAGGGAATAGAGAAATACAACAAACTGAATAAAGTTGAACCTATGCGTCGCGCTTTGGCTGACCTTAATACACAAACTTGGTTTTCAGGTTTACGAAGAGAGCAATCGCAATCTAGGTCAAGTTTACCAATTCTGTCAGTACAAAATGGTGTGTTTAAATTCTTGCCAGTGATTGATTGGACGAACAAAGACGTTCACTACTATTTAAAAGAACATGGTTTACCGTATCACCCGCTTTGGGAGCAAGGCTACCTGTCTGTCGGAGATACTCATACGACGCAAAAGTGGGAGCCTGGTATGTCGGAAGAACAAACTCGCTTTTTTGGTTTAAAAAGAGAATGTGGACTTCATGAAGATGATGGAGAACAGTATGGTTCTGGCATTTAAATGAATTTAGCTACCAATCAAATGAGAAAAGGTCACGAAAAGTGGCCTTTTTTATGTCTAGGAAAGAGTGGCTGTGGATAACTTTGTGGATTTTCCGTTGGCAAAGTTGGGGTAAAGTGGGATAAATGAGGCTTTGATGTGAGTATCGCCACTTAATCGTTATTTTTGCGCTTTTATTGAAATAACACTTGCCAATGTGATGGCGATCTCTATAATGCCTCCTCGTCGACAGGGCAAGGGCTCACAAGGGTTTCAAGCCAGTTAGACAGGTCAAGTTAGAAAAGAAAATAATTCAAAAAAAGTGTTTGACACTTTGAATTAAACCTCTAGAATGGCCACCTCTTCCAAAGTGATTCAGGTCACAAAAGAAGAGAAGCTCTTTAAAAATTAAAACCTATCAATCTGTGTGGGCACTCGTTGATGATAATCCAAAATGAAGCTTAGGCTTCAACTTAGATTTCAATGAACTGAGTGACCAATTGATACTTCGGTATCAGCACAGTCAATTCATTATCGTTCTGTTGGAACGATAATAGCTTTAAAATTACTTCTTACTTTCGAGTGAGAATGAGTTTTGAAGTCAGTATTCATTGAGTCAGTCCTTATGGACATCAAAATCTTAAATTGAAGAGTTTGATCATGGCTCAGATTGAACGCTGGCGGCAGGCCTAACACATGCAAGTCGAGCGGAAACGACTTAACTGAACCTTCGGGGGACGTTAAGGGCGTCGAGCGGCGGACGGGTGAGTAATGCCTGGGAATATGCCTTGATGTGGGGGATAACTATTGGAAACGATAGCTAATACCGCATAATGCCTTCGGGCCAAAGAGGGGGACCTTCGGGCCTCTCGCGTCAAGATTAGCCCAGGTGGGATTAGCTAGTTGGTGAGGTAAAGGCTCACCAAGGCGACGATCCCTAGCTGGTCTGAGAGGATGATCAGCCACACTGGAACTGAGACACGGTCCAGACTCCTACGGGAGGCAGCAGTGGGGAATATTGCACAATGGGCGCAAGCCTGATGCAGCCATGCCGCGTGTGTGAAGAAGGCCTTCGGGTTGTAAAGCACTTTCAGTCGTGAGGAAGGTAGTGTAGTTAATAGCTGCATTATTTGACGTTAGCGACAGAAGAAGCACCGGCTAACTCCGTGCCAGCAGCCGCGGTAATACGGAGGGTGCGAGCGTTAATCGGAATTACTGGGCGTAAAGCGCATGCAGGTGGGTGATTAAGTCAGATGTGAAAGCCCGGGGCTCAACCTCGGAACAGCATTTGAAACTGGTCACCTAGAGTACTGTAGAGGGGGGTAGAATTTCAGGTGTAGCGGTGAAATGCGTAGAGATCTGAAGGAATACCAGTGGCGAAGGCGGCCCCCTGGACAGATACTGACACTCAGATGCGAAAGCGTGGGGAGCAAACAGGATTAGATACCCTGGTAGTCCACGCCGTAAACGATGTCTACTTGGAGGTTGTGGCCTTGAGCCGTGGCTTTCGGAGCTAACGCGTTAAGTAGACCGCCTGGGGAGTACGGTCGCAAGATTAAAACTCAAATGAATTGACGGGGGCCCGCACAAGCGGTGGAGCATGTGGTTTAATTCGATGCAACGCGAAGAACCTTACCTACTCTTGACATCCAGAGAACTTAGCAGAGATGCTTTGGTGCCTTCGGGAACTCTGAGACAGGTGCTGCATGGCTGTCGTCAGCTCGTGTTGTGAAATGTTGGGTTAAGTCCCGCAACGAGCGCAACCCTTATCCTTGTTTGCCAGCGAGTAATGTCGGGAACTCCAGGGAGACTGCCGGTGATAAACCGGAGGAAGGTGGGGACGACGTCAAGTCATCATGGCCCTTACGAGTAGGGCTACACACGTGCTACAATGGCGCATACAGAGGGCAGCCAACTTGCGAAAGTGAGCGAATCCCAAAAAGTGCGTCGTAGTCCGGATTGGAGTCTGCAACTCGACTCCATGAAGTCGGAATCGCTAGTAATCGTAGATCAGAATGCTACGGTGAATACGTTCCCGGGCCTTGTACACACCGCCCGTCACACCATGGGAGTGGGCTGCAAAAGAAGTGGGTAGTTTAACCTTCGGGAGGACGCTCACCACTTTGTGGTTCATGACTGGGGTGAAGTCGTAACAAGGTAGCCCTAGGGGAACCTGGGGCTGGATCACCTCCTTATACGAAACGGATAGTTTGCTTTCACTTTTTAAAGTGAAGACAAATAAGTCGCGATGAGTGTTCACACAGATTGATTGGTTTAATTTGAGCTTAGTTTGCTTCTGCTTTTAAAGCAGAAATGAACAAACCGTGTCCCGTTCGTCTAGAGGCCTAGGACACCGCCCTTTCACGGCGGTAACAGGGGTTCGACTCCCCTACGGGATACCATCTTTAAGCATTCTTACGAGTGTGTTTAAAAATGGTTACTTCTTTGGAAGTGATTTGCTCTTTAAAAATTTGGAAAGCTGACGAATAACAACAATCCCCATCTCTTTGAGATGCGTTGTTATTCAAATTAAAAGTTCTCAAATCCTAAAACTATGGTTTTAGGTACCAACACACATTCAAGTGTTCTTGGAAGTGACGAAAGTCCACTTTTTGCCTCTGCTTTTTTCTAAAAAGCGGAAACAAAGAGTTATTTGAGTCCGGCAAAATCGAGTCTGCATCATGTATAAAAATTGCAGACAACTTTGGTTGTTTGATTAAACAATCTCAAGATTTCTTCTGAAACTCTTTGGGGTTGTATGGTTAAGTGACTAAGCGTACACGGTGGATGCCTTGGCAGTCAGAGGCGATGAAAGGCGTATTAACTTGCGATAAGCTCAGATTAGGTAGTAAAAACCCGTGAGTCTGAGATTCCTGAATGGGGAAACCCAACACCATAAGGTGTTATCACTAACTGAATACATAGGTTAGTGAGGCGAACCGGGGGAACTGAAACATCTAAGTACCCCGAGGAAAAGAAATCAACCGAGATTCCGAAAGTAGCGGCGAGCGAAATTGGACTAGCCCTTAAGCTTTTAGTGAGACAGACGAACACGTTGGAAAGCGTGGCAGTAAAGGGTGATAGCCCCGTAGTCGACATCTCATCATCAGTGAAATCGAGTAGGGCGGGACACGTGATATCCTGTCTGAATATGGGGGGACCATCCTCCAAGGCTAAATACTACTGACTGACCGATAGTGAACCAGTACCGTGAGGGAAAGGCGAAAAGAACCCCTGTGAGGGGAGTGAAATAGAACCTGAAACCGTGTACGTACAAGCAGTAGGAGCACCTTCGTGGTGTGACTGCGTACCTTTTGTATAATGGGTCAGCGACTTATATTCAGTAGCAAGGTTAACCATCTAGGGGAGCCGTAGAGAAATCGAGTCTTAACTGGGCGTCGAGTTGCTGGATATAGACCCGAAACCAGGTGATCTAGCCATGGGCAGGTTGAAGGTTGAGTAACATCAACTGGAGGACCGAACCGACTAATGTTGAAAAATTAGCGGATGACTTGTGGCTAGGGGTGAAAGGCCAATCAAACCTGGAGATAGCTGGTTCTCCCCGAAATCTATTTAGGTAGAGCCTCGGACGAATACCACTGGGGGTAGAGCACTGTTAAGGCTAGGGGGTCATCCCGACTTACCAACCCTTTGCAAACTCCGAATACCAGTGAGTACTATCCGGGAGAGACACGGCGGGTGCTAACGTCCGTCGTGGAGAGGGAAACAACCCAGACCGCCAGCTAAGGTCCCAAAGTATAGCTAAGTGGGAAACGATGTGGGAAGGCTTAGACAGCTAGGATGTTGGCTTAGAAGCAGCCATCATTTAAAGAAAGCGTAATAGCTCACTAGTCGAGTCGGCCTGCGCGGAAGATGTAACGGGGCTAAGCTATACACCGAAGCTGCGGCAATGACTTTTAGTCATTGGGTAGGGGAGCGTTCTGTAAGCCGCTGAAGGTGGACTGTAAGGTCTGCTGGAGGTATCAGAAGTGCGAATGCTGACATGAGTAACGATAAAGGGGGTGAAAAACCTCCTCGCCGGAAGACCAAGGGTTCCTGTCCAACGTTAATCGGGGCAGGGTAAGTCGACCCCTAAGGCGAGGCCGAAAGGCGTAGTCGATGGGAAACGGGTTAATATTCCCGTACTTCTTACAATTGCGATGGGGGGACGGAGAAGGCTAGGTGGGCCTGGCGATGGTTGTCCAGGTTCAAGTGCGTAGGCTTAAGAGTTAGGTAAATCCGGCTCTTTTTAAGGCTGAGACACGACGTCGAGCTACTACGGTAGTGAAGTCATTGATGCCATGCTTCCAGGAAAAGCCTCTAAGCTTCAGATTGTAAGGAATCGTACCCCAAACCGACACAGGTGGTCGGGTAGAGAATACCAAGGCGCTTGAGAGAACTCGGGTGAAGGAACTAGGCAAAATGGTACCGTAACTTCGGGAGAAGGTACGCTCCTCGCGGTGAAGTCCCTTGCGGATGGAGCTATGGGGAGTCGCAGATACCAGGTGGCTGCAACTGTTTATTAAAAACACAGCACTGTGCAAAATCGTAAGATGACGTATACGGTGTGACGCCTGCCCGGTGCCGGAAGGTTAATTGATGGGGTTAGACTTAGGTCGAAGCTCTTGATCGAAGCCCCGGTAAACGGCGGCCGTAACTATAACGGTCCTAAGGTAGCGAAATTCCTTGTCGGGTAAGTTCCGACCTGCACGAATGGCGTAATGATGGCCACGCTGTCTCCACCCGAGACTCAGTGAAATTGAAATCGCTGTGAAGATGCAGTGTACCCGCGGCTAGACGGAAAGACCCCGTGAACCTTTACTACAGCTTGGCACTGAACATTGAGCCTACATGTGTAGGATAGGTGGGAGGCTTTGAAACTAGTACGCCAGTATTAGTGGAGCCGACCTTGAAATACCACCCTTGTATGTTTGATGTTCTAACTTAGCCCCATTATCTGGGGTGAGGACAGTGCCTGGTGGGTAGTTTGACTGGGGCGGTCTCCTCCCAAAGAGTAACGGAGGAGCACGAAGGTGGGCTAAACACGGTTGGACATCGTGTGGTTAGTGCAATGGCATAAGCCCGCTTGACTGCGAGAATGACAATTCGAGCAGGTGCGAAAGCAGGTCATAGTGATCCGGTGGTTCTGTATGGAAGGGCCATCGCTCAACGGATAAAAGGTACTCCGGGGATAACAGGCTGATACCGCCCAAGAGTTCATATCGACGGCGGTGTTTGGCACCTCGATGTCGGCTCATCACATCCTGGGGCTGAAGTCGGTCCCAAGGGTATGGCTGTTCGCCATTTAAAGTGGTACGCGAGCTGGGTTTAGAACGTCGTGAGACAGTTCGGTCCCTATCTGCCGTGGGCGTTGGAAGATTGAAGGGGGCTGCTCCTAGTACGAGAGGACCGGAGTGGACGAACCTCTGGTGTTCGGGTTGTCATGCCAATGGCATTGCCCGGTAGCTAAGTTCGGAATCGATAACCGCTGAAAGCATCTAAGCGGGAAGCGAGCCCTGAGATGAGTCTTCCCTGGCGCTTTAAGCGTCCTAAAGGGTTGTTCGAGACTAGAACGTTGATAGGCAGGGTGTGTAAGCGTTGTGAGGCGTTGAGCTAACCTGTACTAATTGCCCGTGAGGCTTAACCATACAACACCCAAGGGGTTTTGATGGACTCAAAGCTAAGAACTTTGAATGTGTATTGATAACTTTTAGAAGCTTTCCAGACTTTTTGTTTTCACTTTTTTAGAAAAAGTGAAGACGAAAAACAGAATTTGCTTGGCGACCATAGCATTGTGGACCCACCTGATTTCCATGCCGAACTCAGAAGTGAAACGCAATAGCGCCGATGGTAGTGTGGGGCTTCCCCATGTGAGAGTAGGACATCGCCAGGCTTTAATTTCGACTTTGCTTATTACTTAAGCAAGTCACCATAGAGTTCTAAATTATTTTAGAGTTTTATGTTGACTTACAGAGTCAATCGCGTATTATACGCATCCGCTTCGAGGTTAAGGCCTTGATAGCAAAGCTCTTTAACAATATAAACCTATCAATCTGTGTGGGCACTCGTTGATGATAATCCACTTTTGGTTTTTACTTTTTTATAAAAGTAAAATCAAAAACTGATTCTTCGGAATCAATGACTATCAATGAACTGAGTGACCAATTGATACTTCGGTATCAGCACAGTCAATTCATTATCGTTCTGTTGGAACGATAATAGCTTTAAAATTACTTCTTACTTTCGAGTGAGAATGAGTTTTGAAGTCAGTATTCATTGAGTCAGTCCTTATGGACATCAAAATCTTAAATTGAAGAGTTTGATCATGGCTCAGATTGAACGCTGGCGGCAGGCCTAACACATGCAAGTCGAGCGGAAACGACTTAACTGAACCTTCGGGGAACGTTAAGGGCGTCGAGCGGCGGACGGGTGAGTAATGCCTGGGAATATGCCTTGATGTGGGGGATAACTATTGGAAACGATAGCTAATACCGCATAATGCCTTCGGGCCAAAGAGGGGGACCTTCGGGCCTCTCGCGTCAAGATTAGCCCAGGTGGGATTAGCTAGTTGGTGAGGTAAAGGCTCACCAAGGCGACGATCCCTAGCTGGTCTGAGAGGATGATCAGCCACACTGGAACTGAGACACGGTCCAGACTCCTACGGGAGGCAGCAGTGGGGAATATTGCACAATGGGCGCAAGCCTGATGCAGCCATGCCGCGTGTGTGAAGAAGGCCTTCGGGTTGTAAAGCACTTTCAGTCGTGAGGAAGGTAGTGTAGTTAATAGCTGCATTATTTGACGTTAGCGACAGAAGAAGCACCGGCTAACTCCGTGCCAGCAGCCGCGGTAATACGGAGGGTGCGAGCGTTAATCGGAATTACTGGGCGTAAAGCGCATGCAGGTGGGTGATTAAGTCAGATGTGAAAGCCCGGGGCTCAACCTCGGAACAGCATTTGAAACTGGTCAGCTAGAGTACTGTAGAGGGGGGTAGAATTTCAGGTGTAGCGGTGAAATGCGTAGAGATCTGAAGGAATACCAGTGGCGAAGGCGGCCCCCTGGACAGATACTGACACTCAGATGCGAAAGCGTGGGGAGCAAACAGGATTAGATACCCTGGTAGTCCACGCCGTAAACGATGTCTACTTGGAGGTTGTGGCCTTGAGCCGTGGCTTTCGGAGCTAACGCGTTAAGTAGACCGCCTGGGGAGTACGGTCGCAAGATTAAAACTCAAATGAATTGACGGGGGCCCGCACAAGCGGTGGAGCATGTGGTTTAATTCGATGCAACGCGAAGAACCTTACCTACTCTTGACATCCAGAGAACTTAGCAGAGATGCTTTGGTGCCTTCGGGAACTCTGAGACAGGTGCTGCATGGCTGTCGTCAGCTCGTGTTGTGAAATGTTGGGTTAAGTCCCGCAACGAGCGCAACCCTTATCCTTGTTTGCCAGCGAGTAATGTCGGGAACTCCAGGGAGACTGCCGGTGATAAACCGGAGGAAGGTGGGGACGACGTCAAGTCATCATGGCCCTTACGAGTAGGGCTACACACGTGCTACAATGGCGCATACAGAGGGCAGCAAGCTAGCGATAGTGAGCGAATCCCAAAAAGTGCGTCGTAGTCCGGATTGGAGTCTGCAACTCGACTCCATGAAGTCGGAATCGCTAGTAATCGTGGATCAGAATGCCACGGTGAATACGTTCCCGGGCCTTGTACACACCGCCCGTCACACCATGGGAGTGGGCTGCAAAAGAAGTGGGTAGTTTAACCTTCGGGAGGACGCTCACCACTTTGTGGTTCATGACTGGGGTGAAGTCGTAACAAGGTAGCCCTAGGGGAACCTGGGGCTGGATCACCTCCTTATACGATGATTATTGCGATGAGTGTTCACACAGATTGATGGTTTATAGAAAGAGACGATGTCGGGTCTGTAGCTCAGGTGGTTAGAGCGTTCGCCTGATAAGCGAGAGGTCGGTGGTTCAAGTCCACTCAGACCCACCAATTTCCTTCCCAAGAAATTGGCAATGACATCACACTGATGGGGCTATAGCTCAGCTGGGAGAGCGCCTGCCTTGCACGCAGGAGGTCAGCAGTTCGATCCTGCTTAGCTCCACCATCTTTAAGCGCATTTCTTTTGAAATAGAAAGCCTTAAGTGCTCTTAAAAATGGTTACTTCATGAGAAGTAATTTGCTCTTTAAAAATTTGGAAAGCTGACGAATAACAACAATCCCCATCTCTATGAGATGTGTTGTTATTCAAATTAAAAGTTCTCAAATCCTAAAACTACGGTTTTAGGTACCAACACACATTCAAGTGTTCTTGGAAAGTATCGAAAGATACTTAATATTTGAGTCCGGCAAAATCGAGTCTGCATCATGTATAAAAATTGCAGACAACTTTGGTTGTTTAAACAACTCAAATTTCTCGAAACTCCTTCGGGGTTGTATGGTTAAGTGACTAAGCGTACACGGTGGATGCCTTGGCAGTCAGAGGCGATGAAAGGCGTATTAACTTGCGATAAGCTCAGATTAGGTAGTAAAAACCTGTGAGTCTGAGATTCCTGAATGGGGAAACCCAACACCATAAGGTGTTATCACTAACTGAATACATAGGTTAGTGAGGCGAACCGGGGGAACTGAAACATCTAAGTACCCCGAGGAAAAGAAATCAACCGAGATTCCGAAAGTAGCGGCGAGCGAAATTGGACTAGCCCTTAAGCTTTTAGTGAGACAGACGAACACGTTGGAAAGCGTGGCAGTAAAGGGTGATAGCCCCGTAGTCGACATCTCATCATCAGTGAAATCGAGTAGGGCGGGACACGTGATATCCTGTCTGAATATGGGGGGACCATCCTCCAAGGCTAAATACTACTGACTGACCGATAGTGAACCAGTACCGTGAGGGAAAGGCGAAAAGAACCCCTGTGAGGGGAGTGAAATAGAACCTGAAACCGTGTACGTACAAGCAGTAGGAGCACCTTCGTGGTGTGACTGCGTACCTTTTGTATAATGGGTCAGCGACTTATATTCAGTAGCAAGGTTAACCATCTAGGGGAGCCGTAGAGAAATCGAGTCTTAACTGGGCGTCGAGTTGCTGGATATAGACCCGAAACCAGGTGATCTAGCCATGGGCAGGTTGAAGGTTGAGTAACATCAACTGGAGGACCGAACCGACTAATGTTGAAAAATTAGCGGATGACTTGTGGCTAGGGGTGAAAGGCCAATCAAACCTGGAGATAGCTGGTTCTCCCCGAAATCTATTTAGGTAGAGCCTCGGACGAATACCACTGGGGGTAGAGCACTGTTAAGGCTAGGGGGTCATCCCGACTTACCAACCCTTTGCAAACTCCGAATACCAGTGAGTACTATCCGGGAGACACACGGCGGGTGCTAACGTCCGTCGTGGAGAGGGAAACAACCCAGACCGCCAGCTAAGGTCCCAAAGTATAGCTAAGTGGGAAACGATGTGGGAAGGCTTAGACAGCTAGGATGTTGGCTTAGAAGCAGCCATCATTTAAAGAAAGCGTAATAGCTCACTAGTCGAGTCGGCCTGCGCGGAAGATGTAACGGGGCTAAGCTATACACCGAAGCTGCGGCAATGACTTTTAGTCATTGGGTAGGGGAGCGTTCTGTAAGCCGCTGAAGGTGGACTGTAAGGTCTGCTGGAGGTATCAGAAGTGCGAATGCTGACATGAGTAACGATAAAGGGGGTGAAAAACCTCCTCGCCGGAAGACCAAGGGTTCCTGTCCAACGTTAATCGGGGCAGGGTAAGTCGACCCCTAAGGCGAGGCCGAAAGGCGTAGTCGATGGGAAACGGGTTAATATTCCCGTACTTCTTACAATTGCGATGGGGGGACGGAGAAGGCTAGGTGGGCCTGGCGATGGTTGTCCAGGTTCAAGTGCGTAGGCTTAAGAGTTAGGTAAATCCGGCTCTTTTTAAGGCTGAGACACGATGTCGAGCTACTACGGTAGTGAAGTCATTGATGCCATGCTTCCAGGAAAAGCCTCTAAGCTTCAGATTGTAAGGAATCGTACCCCAAACCGACACAGGTGGTCGGGTAGAGAATACCAAGGCGCTTGAGAGAACTCGGGTGAAGGAACTAGGCAAAATGGTACCGTAACTTCGGGAGAAGGTACGCTCCTCGCGGTGAAGTCCCTTGCGGATGGAGCTATGGGGAGTCGCAGATACCAGGTGGCTGCAACTGTTTATTAAAAACACAGCACTGTGCAAAATCGTAAGATGACGTATACGGTGTGACGCCTGCCCGGTGCCGGAAGGTTAATTGATGGGGTTAGACTTAGGTCGAAGCTCTTGATCGAAGCCCCGGTAAACGGCGGCCGTAACTATAACGGTCCTAAGGTAGCGAAATTCCTTGTCGGGTAAGTTCCGACCTGCACGAATGGCGTAATGATGGCCACGCTGTCTCCACCCGAGACTCAGTGAAATTGAAATCGCTGTGAAGATGCAGTGTACCCGCGGCTAGACGGAAAGACCCCGTGAACCTTTACTACAGCTTGGCACTGAACATTGAGCCTACATGTGTAGGATAGGTGGGAGGCTTTGAAACTAGTACGCCAGTATTAGTGGAGCCGACCTTGAAATACCACCCTTGTATGTTTGATGTTCTAACTTAGCCCCATTATCTGGGGTGAGGACAGTGCCTGGTGGGTAGTTTGACTGGGGCGGTCTCCTCCCAAAGAGTAACGGAGGAGCACGAAGGTGGGCTAAACACGGTTGGACATCGTGTGGTTAGTGCAATGGCATAAGCCCGCTTGACTGCGAGAATGACAATTCGAGCAGGTGCGAAAGCAGGTCATAGTGATCCGGTGGTTCTGTATGGAAGGGCCATCGCTCAACGGATAAAAGGTACTCCGGGGATAACAGGCTGATACCGCCCAAGAGTTCATATCGACGGCGGTGTTTGGCACCTCGATGTCGGCTCATCACATCCTGGGGCTGAAGTCGGTCCCAAGGGTATGGCTGTTCGCCATTTAAAGTGGTACGCGAGCTGGGTTTAGAACGTCGTGAGACAGTTCGGTCCCTATCTGCCGTGGGCGTTGGAAGATTGAAGGGGGCTGCTCCTAGTACGAGAGGACCGGAGTGGACGAACCTCTGGTGTTCGGGTTGTCATGCCAATGGCATTGCCCGGTAGCTAAGTTCGGAATCGATAACCGCTGAAAGCATCTAAGCGGGAAGCGAGCCCTGAGATGAGTCTTCCCTGGCGCTTTAAGCGTCCTAAAGGGTTGTTCGAGACTAGAACGTTGATAGGCAGGGTGTGTAAGCGTTGTGAGGCGTTGAGCTAACCTGTACTAATTGCCCGTGAGGCTTAACCATACAACACCCAAGGGGTTTTGATGGACTCAAAGCTAAGAACTTTGAATGTGTATTGATAACTTTTAGAAGCTTTCCAGACTTTTTGTTTTCACTTTTTTAGAAAAAGTGAAGACGAAAAACAGAATTTGCTTGGCGACCATAGCATTGTGGACCCACCTGATTTCCATGCCGAACTCAGAAGTGAAACGCAATAGCGCCGATGGTAGTGTGGGGCTTCCCCATGTGAGAGTAGGACATCGCCAGGCTTTGAACATTATCTGTTTAAAGCACGTTTTAGATAAGACTTTAAATAGACCACTGCGGAGTGGTAGTTCAGTTGGTTAGAATACCGGCCTGTCACGCCGGGGGTCGCGGGTTCGAGTCCCGTCCACTCCGCCACTTATACTAAGCCCTAGTCGAAAGACTAGGGCTTTTTTACGTTTATCGTCATATAAAGGGAGACTCAACGATAAATTGAGCCTCACCTCGAAACATAATTGGTGAGCGGACTATTTTTCTGGCTCTACAGTTGTCACTTGAAGGCGACTTTCTAGGTTTGTTAATTCTTGTACCTGATTAATCAAATCCATGCGTTTTTCGTCGTTTGTATCGGACCAAGTTATCCCTAGAAATGTGAATAGCTCGCCTTCATCTCTTTGATAAACCACATCTGCACTGAACTCATCGCCATCAGGTATTGAAACAATAATCTTGTCTGGCACTTTAATTCGATTTGATACTAGAACACCAGCCCCACCCATGCTGATGTCTTTTATAACAGCTCTTCCCAACGTCTTATGGCGAAACCAGCCTGGTTGTTTAAGCTGAACTGCTAACCCGCTTGCTTGTGATTTAAATGGCTCTTCAGGCATCCAAAAATACCAGCGGATGTACTTTCTCTTTGCTTCGTTGTCTGACTTCATTTTCATTCATATTGTTCGTAACTAACGCTTTATTTACTAAAAACGACCAACAGATGGAAAAGTAAAGTTTGGTGAGTTTTTGTTTGTCATTTAGACGTCTAGATATCTGCAAATTGTGTGGTAGGATGTAGGAAATGAACAAGGAATGAGGCTGTAAAGTGGGAACGAATTTAAGGCAGCAGATTGAAGCTCAATTGAAGCAGAAAATCTTGTTAATCGATGGTGGCATGGGCACCATGATTCAAGGACATAAGCTGGAAGAAAATGATTATCGAGGTGAGCGTTTTTCTGACTGGCATTGTGACCTTAAGGGAAACAACGACCTGTTGGTTCTTACTCAGCCAGAGCTGATTAAGGATATTCACAAAGAATACCTTGAAGCGGGCGCAGATATACTAGAAACAAACACGTTTAATGCGACCACTATCGCGATGGCTGACTACGATATGCAAAGCCTTAGCGAAGAGATTAACTTTGCCGCTGCCAAGCTAGCTCGTGAAGCTGCAGATGAGTGGACAGCAAAGACACCAGATAAGCCTAGATACGTGGCCGGTGTTTTAGGGCCAACTAACCGTACATGTTCTATTTCTCCAGATGTAAACGATCCCGGCTATCGTAATGTCAGCTTCGATGAGTTGGTTGAGGCTTATTCCGAGTCTACTCATGCCTTGATCAAAGGTGGAAGCGATCTCATTCTTATCGAAACAATCTTTGATACTTTGAATGCCAAGGCTTGTGCTTTTGCCGTTGAAAGTGTTTTTGAGGAGTTGGGTTATTCCCTGCCTGTAATGATTTCTGGCACGATCACCGATGCCTCTGGCCGTACCCTTTCCGGCCAAACTACCGAGGCGTTTTACAACGCGTTACGCCACGTTAGCCCAATCTCTTTTGGTCTAAATTGTGCTTTAGGGCCTGATGAGCTTCGTCCCTACGTAGAAGAGCTATCGCGTATTTCTGATACTTTTGTCTCTGCGCACCCAAATGCTGGCTTACCGAATGCTTTTGGTGAATATGATCTCTCTCCTGAGGAAATGGCATCACATGTACAAGAGTGGGCAGCTAGCGGTTTCTTAAACTTGATTGGTGGTTGTTGCGGTACGACTCCTGAGCATATTCGTCAGATGGCTTCAGTCGTCGAGAATTTGCCTCCTCGAGCACTTCCTGATATTCCCAAAGCCTGCCGCCTCTCCGGTCTTGAGCCGCTTACAATAGAAAAAGATACCCTGTTTATCAATGTTGGTGAGCGAACTAACGTCACCGGATCAGCTCGCTTCAAGCGTTTAATCAAAGAAGAGCTTTATGATGAAGCCTTAGATGTTGCTCGTCAGCAGGTTGAAAACGGTGCTCAGATCATTGATATCAATATGGATGAGGGGATGCTAGATGCAGAAGCATGTATGGTCCGCTTCCTTAATCTGTGTGCGTCAGAACCTGAGATTTCTAAAGTCCCTATCATGGTTGATTCCTCTAAGTGGGAAGTTATTGAAGCGGGCCTAAAGTGTATCCAGGGCAAGGGAATTGTTAACTCTATTTCTTTGAAAGAAGGGAAAGAGAAATTTGTTGAACAGGCCAAATTGATTCGTCGCTATGGGGCTGCCGTCATTGTTATGGCCTTTGATGAAGTCGGCCAAGCAGAAACTCGCGCACGAAAACTCGAAATTTGTACGAATGCGTATCGTATTTTAGTTGATGAGGTTGGCTTTCCACCGGAAGACATCATTTTTGACCCGAATATTTTTGCTGTCGCAACGGGTATTGAAGAGCATAACAACTATGCTGTTGACTTCATTGAGGCGGTAGCAGACATCAAACGTGACCTTCCTTATGCAATGATTTCTGGCGGTGTGTCTAACGTCTCTTTCTCTTTCCGTGGAAATAACTATGTACGAGAAGCGATTCATGCTGTGTTCCTTTACCACTGCTTTAAGAATGGTATGGATATGGGGATCGTGAATGCTGGTCAGCTCGAGATCTACGACAACGTCCCTGAAAAGCTGAGGGATGCGGTAGAAGATGTTGTCCTCAATCGTCGTGATGATGGTACTGAACGCCTTCTTGATATTGCAGCTGAATACGCAGGTAAAGGCGTTGGCAAAGAAGATGATGCATCGGCTCTTGAATGGCGTAGTTGGCCAGTAGAAAAGCGTTTAGAGCACGCTCTCGTAAAAGGTATAACAGAGTTTATCGTTGACGATACTGAAGAAGCTCGAGTCAATGCTAGTAAGCCACTTGAGGTGATTGAAGGCCCCCTAATGGATGGCATGAATGTCGTGGGTGACTTGTTTGGTGAAGGTAAGATGTTCCTTCCTCAGGTTGTTAAGTCAGCACGCGTAATGAAGCAAGCCGTCGCCCACCTTGAGCCTTACATCAACGCAGAAAAACAAGCTGGTTCTACCAACGGTAAAATCCTGCTTGCGACGGTTAAAGGTGATGTTCACGACATTGGTAAGAATATTGTGGGTGTCGTTCTGCAGTGCAATAACTACGAAATTATTGATCTTGGCGTTATGGTACCTTGTGAGAAGATCTTAAAGGTTGCCAAGGAAGAAAATGTCGACATTATTGGCCTATCAGGGCTGATTACCCCATCACTTGATGAGATGGTTCATGTGGCTAAAGAGATGGAGCGCCTAGATTTTGATTTGCCTCTGTTGATTGGCGGAGCAACAACATCGAAAGCTCACACGGCCGTTAAGATTGAACAGAACTACAAAAATTCAGTGGTATACGTAAACAATGCGTCTCGCGCAGTGGGTGTTTGCACATCGCTGTTATCTGATGAGTTGAGGCCTGGTTTTGTTGAAAAGCTCGGTGCCGATTATGAGCGTGTTCGTGATCAGCACAATCGTAAGAAGCCACGCACTAAGCCTGTGACACTTGAGCAAGCGAGAGCGAATAAGGTTGCGCTTGATTGGGCGAACTACACTCCGCCTAACCCTGCAAAGCCGGGTATCCATGTCTTCGATGATGTTGATGTTTCAACACTTCGTCAGTATATCGATTGGACGCCGTTCTTTATGACGTGGTCTTTGGTTGGTAAATATCCAAAGATATTTGAACATGAAGAAGTCGGTGAAGAAGCACAGCGACTGTTTGCGGATGCGAATGAGTGGTTAGATAAGATTGAATCACAGCAGCTACTCAAAGTTCGTGGTATGTGTGGCTTGTTCCCAGCAGCGAGTGTCGACGACGATATTGAAGTGTATACCGATGAGTCACGCACTAAGGTAGCCAAAGTTCTGCATAACTTACGTCAGCAGACAGAGAAGCCTAAAGGGTATAACTACTGTCTATCAGACTATATCGCACCGAAAGAGAGTGGCAAGCAAGACTGGATTGGCGGATTTGCTGTGACTGGAGGCATTGGTGAGCGTGAACTTGCGGATGAGTTTAAAGCGCAAGGTGATGATTATAATGCCATCATGATTCAGGCAGTTGCTGATCGACTTGCTGAAGCTTTTGCTGAGTACCTCCATGAGCGTGTTCGAACGGATATTTGGGGCTACGCACCCGAAGAGCAGTTGACCAACGAAGAGTTAATCCGAGAGAACTATCAAGGTATTCGCCCAGCCCCGGGTTACCCTGCGTGTCCTGAACACACAGAAAAGGGCAGCCTCTGGGAGCTACTCAATGTTGAAGAGGCAATAGAGATGTCTCTGACGTCGAGCTATGCCATGTGGCCAGGTGCATCGGTATCGGGCTGGTACTTCTCACATCCAGACTCACGCTATTTTGCGATCGCTCAGATCCAACAAGATCAGGTAGCAAGTTATGCTGACCGTAAAGGTTGGGATCAACTAGAGGCTGAGAAATGGCTAGGGCCGAACATTAACGGATAGTGAAAGTCATTAATGATAAGCCCCTCACTTGTAGGGGCTTATTTATATCTGGGGTATGGAATTACTGCTCGAACAGCTCTTGATGTAGACGCTGGATCGCTTGTTTAGCGACAGACTCATGCAGTAAGAAGCAAAGGTTATGTTGGCTTGCTCCGTAACAGATCATACGTAGATTAAAGTCTTCAAGTGTACCGAATACCTGTTTCGCCGATCCCTTTGAAGAGCTCATGTTATTACCAATCAAGGCCACTACACTTAGGTTATGCTCAACCTCAACATGGCAGAGCTCTTCAAGCTCTTCTCTTGCAGCTTGAGGAAGTTGAGGGGCACCACCACAGGTATCAGTTTGATCAAGAGTCAGTGACACACTGATCTCAGAGGTAGTGATAAGATCGACTGAAATCTTGTGTTTTGCCAAGATCTCAAACACTTTGGCTAGGAAGCCATACGCGTGGAACATTTTTGCACTGCGTAATGTCACCATAGTTTGGTTGTTGCGAAGAGCAAGAGCACGATAAAGCGGAGAAGTCTCTGCATGGTGGCGAATCCAAGTACCACCTTTCTCTGGTTCACGAGAAGATCCAACAAAAACAGGAATATCGTGACGTAATGCTGGCACGAGTGTAGAAGGGTGTAGGATCTTTGCACCAAAGTTTGCCATTTCAGAAGCTTCACTAAAGCTGATTTCTGGAATTGGGGCTGCCTTAGGAGCGATTCTAGGATCGGTTGTGTAGATACCCGGCACATCTGTCCAGATTTCTAACCCTGAAGCCTCAACGGCTTCAGCAATGAGTGCAGCACTATAGTCACTACCACCACGGCCTAGGGTTGTGGTATCACCGACCTCATTAGAACCAATAAAGCCCTGAGTCACCACGACATATTCCTGACACAGTGGGATCAGTCGCTCTTTCGCTTGCTGCGCTGTTTGCTCGAGATTAGGCTCTGCACGGCCAAAATTGCTGTCAGTTTTTAGGACGTCTCGAATATCAAAACGAATTGCATTGATCCCGCGCTCACGCATGAGTTGGGCGAGAATGTGAGTTGACATAAGCTCACCGCAAGCGACTAGGTGATCCGTCAGCTTTGTGCTTGATTGAATGGAGGCTGCCTCTGCGAGGCTAGTGACCGTATCAAGGATGGCATAAACTTCATTAGCCGCTTCAGCCGCTTCAGCCGCATTCTCTAGCTTCGCTAGAATTGTTTCATGAATATCGGCTAGCTTTTGAAGAACGGCAGCGCGCTGCTCTTGTTCTTGAACACCGTTAGCCAGTTCAACAAGCAGGTTAGTGACACCTGAACATGCGCTGCTTACAACAAGGCGGGTCGATGGGTGGCTCTCAATGATTGAGGCACAACGGCTCATAGCTTCAAAATTTGCGACACTTGTTCCGCCAAATTTGGCGACATTGAATGTGCTCACGGTTGTTCTCCTGATACTTCAAAAATTAATACATCCAGTGTGTTTGAAGAGGAGGGGAGCGTTCAGAGGCGAGTTGATAAATTCGATTACCTCAGAAGCTCATCATCAGGCAGGGCTGATGACAGTTGAAGGGATTCAGCCCATTCAACCGACAGGAGTTCATCGCAATATGCTCCCATCTCGGCGCTACTCCCCCTGAGTGAATAGTATTGGAATTGCGATTCCACTATGCACCTGCCTGGGCAGCGCTCCTCTTCTGTTATTGTCCAATCATTGAACGGCTTTAGTATAAAAATGTCAATGAATATTTGACCTTGGCAACAGTTTTACCATTTTGTCTCTTGAACAGTGGTAGTACCTCTATAATTAAAAGCCCAATAACGAATATTGCTCGAGTGAAACTGATTTACTGTGTAGCAATACAATGAATAACAACAAATAGATTTATGGAGTGATGAATGTCTATCCAAAGTTTTATCCCCCCAAGACGTATTCTAATGGGCCCCGGTCCTTCAGATATCTCCCCACAGGTACTTCAGGCGATGAGTCGCCCCACCGTGGGTCATCTTGATCCTCTATTTATTCAAATGATGGATGAAGTAAAGGCGTTGCTCAAATACGCTTTCCAAACGGAGAATGAATTTACTATTGCGGTTTCTGCTCCGGGCAGTGCAGGAATGGAAGCCTGCTTTGTTAACCTTATTGAGCCGGGAGATAAGGTTATTGTGTGCCGTAACGGTGTGTTTGGCGAGCGCATGCGCGAAAATGTATTACGCGCTGGGGGCGAAGCTGTTGTTGTGGATGATGAGTGGGGATCGCCTGCTTCACCGGAAAAGGTCGAGCAAGCCTTCTTGAATCATCCTGATGCCAAAATCCTCGCGTTTGTGCATGCAGAAACCTCAACGGGGGCATTGAGCGATGCTCAAACGCTCGGTACGTTGGCTAAGCGTCATAGTGCATTGACGATTGTTGATACTGTGACTTCTTTGGGTGGTGTGCCGCTGAAGGTGGATGAGTGGCAACTGGATGCGGTCTACTCAGGTAGCCAGAAGTGCTTGTCATGCGTTCCTGGTTTATCTCCAGTGACATTCTCTGCCGCTGCGATTGAGAAGATACAATCGCGTGATACCCCAATTCAAAGTTGGTTTTTAGATCAAAGCTTAGTACTCGGCTATTGGAGTGGTGAAGGTAAACGTAGCTACCACCATACAGCACCAGTGAATAGCCTCTATGCGCTTCACGAATCGTTAGTACTTCTGCAAAACGAAGGTTTAGAGAGTGCCTGGCAGCGTCACCAAGAGATGCACCAGAAACTTAAACAAGGCCTAGAGGCTCTGGGCTTTAAGTTTGTTGTTGAGGAGGCTTATCGCTTACCACAGCTGAATGCCGTGTATATTCCTGAGGGCATCGATGAGGCGAAAATTCGTCAACAACTGCTCAACGAATATAACTTGGAGATTGGCGCTGGCTTAGGCGCGCTTGCTGGTAAAGCGTGGCGTATCGGTTTGATGGGTTATGGAGCGTCACAGCAAAATGTGTCCTTGTGCCTGAAAGCACTGGAAGAAAAGCTCAAGTAGGGCCGACGGTTTAAATGATATCGATAACAACAAAGGCCGCAGAGACTATCTCTGCGGCCTTTGTTGTTATTCAGCGCTGGTTTCTTCACTCATACTCAATGTTGTAGCACTGGCTTGCGAAGTGACATCTTGCGCTTGGCTAGGCCCATCATAGGTTACTGTTGAAAAATCCGTGTTCGGGAACAAGAATTCACCCTCTGTACGAGTTTGCGCTGCTTTGATCTCATCTCCCATGCCAAGGTGCGCCAGTACTAGATTTTTATAGAATGCCGGGCGCGGCTTGTGCTGAATAATTTCTAGTGACCAATCAATGTAGGATTGAATGTAAGCCTTCTCACCAGTCTGAAGACCGATATCTAGGTAGGTACTGTAGATATCCCAGTTATAGCGATCTTGCCATGCCAGTGGGTTCGAGACTCGTTCAAGAATTTCTGGTTCTTTTGGATATGAACGCTCAAATTGGGTGAGAACATGGTTTGAATGCAGTGCGCTAGCCATATACATGATGGTCAGTGTCGGCACAATTAAACTGCTGATCCGTAGCAAGCTCTTTGTTATTGCAGAGAAGTGCAAGGTGCTGCTGCGTATGACTCGCTGATCAAGCCAGTAGAGCAGAATGATGAGTGTTACCCAGTGAATTGCTGAGTGATAAAACGGATATTCTAGCTGTGAATGGAGCAGTATTGGAACAAAGAGGGCAAGAAGCGCCAGTCTGGTTCCCTTCTTCGCTTGAGCAACTCGAGTAAAGGTAAGAACGGCAGTCAGTATAAGACCTAAAAGTGGAATGATTCCCCCTTCCACTCCCCAATATAAGGTTTCGTTGTGGGGGTGATCCATTGCAGGCAAGCCTGGTGGGTAGTTGCCGTTAATTTGATGCTGTCGTGCGGTATAGAGGGTGTAGGTAGACTCAAAGTTGCCGTAACCCCAGCCAGTAAACGGCTTTTCAATCACCATATCCAGCGTTTGTGGAAAGGTATAACGGCGCGGACTTTCAAGATCGGCTTTTTGACCAATAAAATCGGACTTTTGTTGTGATTGAGCTGCACTAAAGCCAAGCGCTACGCCCAAGATGACTAAACCTATCCATGTAAACGCTCGACGCTTGGTTGAGAAGCGTAGCAAATAAGGAATGATAAGCGAGACACCAATGAGTGCGCCGAGCCAGCCTGTTCGAGATGAGAGTACGACGAGTAGCGGCGTAGTCATGACTGGAGTGAGGTAAAGAATCGCCGTATCACCAAGCGAGCTGTATTTGTTGTTCTTACGGGCGAGTAGGTAGCCAGAAATGACAAGACCGGTAGCCAGAAAGCTGGCCATCACATTCGGTTGCTGAAAGATGCCGTAAGGGCGATTCGCTACGGTGTTATAGCCCATGCCATTGCCTGGCTCAAGAAAGAAGTATTGAATGTAACCGATCAGCGCCTCGATTAAGCAGGCAAGCACAATGTATTCGAGGATCCGCTGCTTGTCCTTGTTGCTGAAACGAAATTGCTGCAACACAACGAAGAGTAAAAAACCACCCCAAAGACCTAGCAATCGTGTTGTAGCGCCGTCGACATACGCAGAAGGGTAGGCTATCGGTAAAGTGAGAAGGCCGCAGGCGATCAGTAATCCAACAGTGAATTTGTTGTATCGCAGATAGTGGTTAGTACTGATTTGATAGAAGCCGATGCCTAATGCCAAGCTAATACCTGCCCAAACGGTATTGTTGAATGACAAGGCTAAGCCAGAACCACCTGGGTTTGGCATAAATACGTGCATCAAAAGCAAGAAAACCAATGCCAGACAGGTGATGAATGGTTGGTTTAAAGGTATGACAGGTTTACTTTGTTCCAGTTGTGTTCCACTCACATGAATTGTGGCCATAGTCGTCTAACTCTTTGTCCTTAAAAGAAGAAACCAGCATTACGCTGGTTTCTGTATTCTATCTGGTTTGCCTACTTTAACATAGGTTTCAAGAACCGAGCAGTATGAGAACCTTCGACTTCGCTCACATCTTCAGGTGTCCCTTCAGCAATAATTTGGCCTCCACCTTGCCCTCCTTCAGGGCCGAGGTCGATAATCCAGTCCGCTGTTTTGACAACATCTAAGTTATGCTCGATGACAACCACGGTATTGCCGTGATCGCGCAGGCGGTGAAGTACCGTCAACAGTTGCTGAATATCGTGGAAGTGCAAACCTGTCGTAGGCTCGTCAAGGATATACAGGGTTTTACCTGTATCTCTTTTCGATAACTCTCGAGCGAGTTTAACGCGCTGGGCTTCACCACCTGATAGGGTAGTCGCTGCCTGCCCTAAGCGAATATAGGAGAGGCCGACATCCACAAGTGTTTTTAGCTTTCTTGCAATGACTGGAACCGGTTCGAAAAACACATGAGCGTCTTCTACCGTCATCTCAAGCACTTCATCGATAGTTTTGCCTTTATAGCGAACTTCCAGTGTTTCTCGGTTGTAACGCTTGCCTTTACATACGTCACATGGAACATAGACATCCGGTAAGAAGTGCATTTCTACCTTGATTACGCCATCACCCTGACACGCTTCACAGCGCCCGCCACGCACGTTAAAACTGAATCGTCCCGGTTTATAACCGCGCGAACGTGATTCTTGGGTACCAGCAAAAAGCTCTCGAATCGGTGTAAATATACCTGTGTAGGTCGCTGGGTTTGAGCGAGGTGTGCGACCGATTGGGCTTTGGTCAATATCAATGACCTTATCAAAATGCTCTAGGCCTTTAATCTTCTTGTAAGGTGAAGGCACCTGTGTAGTGGCACCATTGAGTTCGGTATGAGCAATCTTAAAGAAGGTATCGTTAATAAGCGTTGACTTACCAGAGCCAGAAACCCCAGTAATACAGCTAAATAGACCAACAGGTAAGTTGAGGGTGACATCTTTCAGGTTGTTTCCAGACGCACCAGAGAGCGTGACCATTTTCTTGCGATCGACCGGGGTACGCTCTTGCGGAACGATAATCGCTTTATCGCCACTGAGGTACTGACCGGTGAGAGAGTTCGGGTTGGCGATGATCTCATCGACTTTACCCTCTGCGACCACATTACCGCCATGAACCCCTGCTCCTGGACCAATATCAATCACATGATCTGCCATGCGAATGGCGTCTTCATCATGCTCGACAACCAAGACCGTATTACCAAGATCGCGCAGATGATTCAGCGTTTTAAGCAGGCGTTCGTTATCGCGCTGGTGGAGGCCAATGGAAGGCTCATCGAGAACGTACATTACACCTACTAGGCCTGCACCAATTTGGCTAGCGAGACGAATGCGTTGTGCTTCGCCGCCTGATAAGGTTTCAGCACTGCGAGACAAGTTAAGATAGTTGAGACCCACATTGACGAGGAAATGTAGGCGATCGTTGATCTCCTTCATGACTTTGTCGGCAATCTGCGCCCGCTGGCCTTCAAGCTCAAGTGTTTGGAAGAACGCTAGAGCATCAGCAATACTCAGCTCGACGATTTCTGGCAAGGTGGTTTCGTTGATGAACACGTTGCGCGCTTCAATTCGTAGGCGGGTTCCATCACAACTTGAGCAAGACTTGGTGGAGATGTACTTAGCTAAATCTTCACGTACGGAATTTGATTCAGTGTCGCGATAGCGTCGCTCTAGTGTATTTAAGATCCCCTCAAAAGGATGGCGTTTCACACGAATGTCGCCACGATCATTAACGTAGTGAAACTCAATCTCAGTACGTCCAGATCCTTTTAAGATCACTTCTTTGATCGGTTTGGATAACGACTTAAAAGGGACATTTAAGTCGAAGTCATAATGATTCGCCAGTGACGTTAGCATCTGGAAATAGTAATAGTTCTTTTGATCCCAGCCGCGAATAGCACCTTCAGCCAGACTTAAAGCGTCATCGACGATCACTCGGTCTGGGTCAAAGTACTGCTGAACACCAAGGCCATCACAGGTCCCACAGGCACCTGCCGGGTTATTGAATGAGAATAGGCGAGGCTCAAGTTCTTGCATGCTATAGCCACAATACGGACAAGCGTAGTTGGCAGAGAATATGATCTCTTCACCTGCGCCATCCATTGGTGCGACAACGGCAATACCACCGGATAGCTCTATCGTTGTTTCAAATGACTCTGCGAGCCTTTGTTGCAGATCATCACGCACTTTGAAGCGATCAACCACGACTTCAATGGTGTGCTTTTTATGAAGCTCAAGTGGCGGAGGATCAGAGAGATCACAGATCTCGCCATCAATACGAGCACGAATAAAACCTTGGGCTGCTAAGTTTTCCAGTGTTTTTACGTGCTCACCTTTACGCTCTTTGATGATCGGCGCGAGAAGCATCATTTTGCTTCCTTCCGGCATTTCAATGACTTTATCCACCATTTGACTGATGGTTTGCGCAGCGAGTGGCACTTTATGGGTTGGGCAGCGAGGCTCACCGACACGAGCATAAAGCAGACGTAGATAGTCGTACACTTCGGTGATCGTACCCACCGTTGAACGAGGGTTGTGTGATGTCGACTTCTGCTCTATCGAGATAGCAGGAGAAAGGCCTTCAATATGGTCAACATCAGGCTTTTCCATCAAGGATAAAAACTGACGAGCATAAGCAGAAAGTGATTCTACATAGCGTCTTTGACCTTCGGCATAGAGGGTGTCGAACGCTAAGGAGGATTTACCTGAACCCGATAGGCCTGTAATGACAATCAGCTTGTCGCGGGGAATGGTCAGGTGAATATCTTTTAGATTGTGGGTTCTCGCCCCACGAACTTCTATGTTGTCCATATTGACTACGCTGTAAACTCCGAGTTGATTAAGTATTACATAGTGTGCGCTGTGTTCAAAGAAATACTGTTTATAAAAACAGTAAGGCCACTCATTTGAGTGGCCTTAGATTAGAGTTTAGAGCGTTTTTTACATTTACTCTGATTTTTGTGTCGCGTGCTTGCCGAGTTCAGCCGCTTTTTCGTCTTTTAGGTACAAGTTCTCGAAGCAGTAGTTGGTTGCTTCGATGTAGCCTTCAACGCTACCGCAGTCAAAACGCTGGCCTTTAAATTTATACGCAAGAACACAGCCCGCTTTTGCTTGTTTTAGCAGAGCGTCAGTGATCTGGATTTCACCGCCTTTACCTGGCTCAGTGTTTTCAATCAGCTCAAAGATATCTGGGGTAAGGATATAACGACCGATGATAGCTAGGTTACTTGGCGCAGTGCCTTTCTCTGGCTTCTCAACCATGTCGTCTACGCGGAAGATATCGTCTTTGATCATCTCACCAGAAATCACACCGTATTTATGGGTTTCATCTTCTGGTACTTCTTGAACGGCAACGATTGAGCAGCGGAACTGTTTAAACAGTGCCACCATTTGTGCCAAAACGCCTTCTTGCTCATTTACACAAAGGTCATCTGCAAGAACAACAGCAAATGGTTCGTCACCAACTAACTCACGGCCAGTTAGGATTGCGTGGCCTAAGCCTTTCATTTCGCGCTGACGAATGTAAGTAAAGTTGGCACTGTCGATGATTTCACGTATATCGACCAACAGCTCTTCTTTATTCGTGCCGCTGATCTGGTGCTCTAGCTCATAGTTTTTATCGAAGTGATCCATGATGGAGTGCTTACCACGACCTGTGACGATGCACATGCCATTCATACCTGCTTGAATCGCTTCTTCTACGCCGTACTCGATCAGTGGTTTGTTCACCACTGGCATCATCTCTTTCGGCATAGATTTGGTTGCTGGTAAAAAGCGCGTACCGTAGCCTGCCGCTGGAAACAGACATTTCTTAATCATGTCAAAAAATCCTATGTGTTTTAGTTATGTCCTGCCGCTAGATTATCACTGTGTAAATGACTTAAGCATGAATCCTGACGGAAATTGTCTCGGGGAAGACTGAAATAAGTCTCAGCATCTAATCATGACAACAGATAGTGATCCGCCCATGCTATCGCTTGTGATCGATTTTTAACAGAGAGTTTGCGAAAAATTTGCTGCAAATGGGACTTAATGGTGAATTCAGTTACGCAAAGTAAGTCAGCTATTTCTTTATTGGTGGCGTCAGCCAAGTGACGAAGCACTTGCAGCTCACTCGCGGTAAGATCAACAACAATCGGCGGCTTCTTAGGCTTGAGGTTTTTTCGGTAATAATAGAGAAGCTGGCTTGTCACTTTTCGTGGCAGCCAGTTTTGTCCATTGATAATTTCGGTTAGACCTTGGGTAATATTCTCTGTTGGCTCATGCCTGTAAAACAGGCCTTTCAAATTGCCATAGCGTAGAAGCTCATCGGTGCTTAATCGATCGGTAACATTGATCAGAACCGTATCAAAATTGTCAATGTCGACAGAGAGTAGGGCAAGCTCCTTGAGAAAAAGTGAGCGCGAGCGATAATCGACGATGACTATCTTATTGCGGTGTTTTGGTTTTTCTTCAGTTAATCCTGCTGGTGTTGTTTTATAAATGGTCTTACGAAGCTGGCTTTCAATGCGGTTGATGTGCAGGTGGTTCTCTTTTATGTCCTCACATAGAAAGTACAGTGTGCGAGCATAATCTCCCCTCGTTCGCATACGATCTCCTTAGTTATTGTTAGTTTGCATCATAAGAGCATAAATAAATGCCACTCGTTGCGTATCGAATGAAAAGTGCGTTGAGGGTATAAAAATAATCCTGAGTCACTGAAAGGTAAGATGAGAGTTATTGATATGACTCGCGAAATCATGTTGATGTAGGGGCTACAAAAGTCGCGTTTACGCTGATAATAGAATTTGCAAACTAGGCGATGAGTAATCAAGCATGCTATCCTATCGCCTGTCTTTTGAAATGAAATATGAATACGGAGCAAATCATGGCTAGCCGTGGAGTAAACAAAGTTATCCTAGTAGGTAACCTAGGTAACGATCCGGAAATTCGCTACATGCCTAACGGCGGTGCAGTAGCAAACATCACGATTGCGACTTCTGAAAGTTGGCGTGATAAAGCCACTGGTGAACAGCGTGAAAAAACAGAGTGGCACCGTGTGTCACTATTCGGCAAGTTAGCTGAAGTGGCAGGTGAATACCTACGTAAGGGTTCACAAGTTTACATTGAAGGTCAACTACAGACTCGTAAGTGGCAAGACCAGAATGGTCAAGATCGCTACACAACAGAAGTTGTTGTTCAAGGCTTCAACGGTGTCATGCAGATGCTTGGTGGTCGTGCTCAGCAAGGTGGCGGCATGCCTGCAGGTGGTAACCAAGGTCAACCTCAACAATCTTGGGGTCAACCTCAGCAACCAGCAGCTCAAGCGCCACGTCAACAGGCGGCTCCGCAGCAACAAAATGCACCTCAGCAGCAGCCTCAGTACAATGAGCCACCAATGGACTTCGATGACGACATTCCGTTCTGACGAATGGTATTTCGCTAAAACCGAATAGTGTTGTTATTAATAATAACCTCAGTAATTTTACTGAGGTTATTTTTTTCGCAAAGAGGCAAAAGCGTACTTAACTATTATTTATAATTCTAACTTTAATTATGTCGATAGATGCCGGTTATTAAATGCGTCGAAAAAGCGCTGATAATCAAGGGTACTTCTACTTTTTTAACTTAATTCACGTCAAAATCTCGACTCTCGGATAGGGTCTCTTTTATACTGCGAGACTTATAACGCTAAGGAAGCATTGCAACGGATGGCAAGGTATACACCGACCCTTAAATTAAGCACTCGGCTGGTGGCATTTGTTACTATGATAGTAATCAGTGCGACCTTTATTCTATTTGTCGGTGGTGCACTCTCTTTCAAGCGTATCGGGCAAGAATATATTCATCAATCTCTGGCGGGCATTGCAGAGGTTGTGGATAAAGAGATGGAAGACCCCGATGCGGCATACTCCATGCAGCGTTGGATCCCTAAAATGCTGCAAGCCAGCAATATTGTGGAGATGAAACTCTCTTCGCAGGCTGGGGTGGTTTATCGCTACAAAAACACGTCCTCTAGAGCAGATAAAGATCTGTTGATGAATAAAGAGTTCGAGTTGGAGCGCAACCCGGGCTACAGCATCGTTTTTACAATCCTTCCTCCGTATTTAGGTTATAGCTACTCATTAGGCGCCATGTGGTCGATCACCCTTGCATTTGGCTTGATTACCTTTTGTTTGGTTCGTGGCGTTGGATGGTTAAAACAGCAACTCTATGGTTCAGAATTGCTCGAAGAGCGTGGACGAATGATTCTGGCTGGCCGAGTAGAGCAGTACTCTCGCGGACATGATTTAGAGTGGCCATATACTGCTAGTGAGGCATTAGACAAGCTGATTGCTGAGCTTCAAGACGCTCGGCAAGAGCGAAGTCGTTTCGACACCTTTATTCGTAGCCAAACCTTTTTAGACAGTGTGACCGGGAATGCTAACCGTATCCTCTTTGATAGTAAGTTGGATTCAACGTTAAACGAGAGTGGCTCGAGAGGCGGCGTGCTCATGCTGCGAATCGATGATTGGGATGCACTCAAAGAATCGAATGACAAGGAAACCGTTGATAACTTTGTTGTGCAGGTGGCAGAGAGCCTTTCAAATATTGTGCAGCGTTATCCTGATGCCATGTTATCTCGTTATTATTCGAGTGATTTTGCTCTATTGATTCCGCATCAAAATAGTAAAGAGATCACGCTCATTGCCAACAACTGTATTAAACAGCTTGAAAAGCTGACACCACTTACTCCACTGGATGCTGACGATTGGTGCCACATTGGCGTGACGCATTACCAAGAAGGTGAGCACCCAAGTCGCATATTAGGTGAAGTGGAAACCGCACTTAAAAGCGCGCAACTGCAAAGAGCCAGTGGCTGGAGTAATTTTGAGAAGCAAGCTCCAGAAAGTTTGGAGCGAGGAAGTGTACGTTGGAGAACCTTGTTTGATGATGTGCTTCAACCCGAAAAATTAGTCATTTATACACAGCCTTGCTATTTGCTTGGCAAGGAAAATCAGAAATCTCTGATTCACAATGAGGTCTTTATTCGTCTTAATGACCCCGAAAAAGGTGAGCTCAAAGCATCACGCTTTGGTTTAGCGATTGAATCTGTGGGTTATGAGTCGCGTTTTGATAGAGCGATGCTGACGAGAGTACTCCGTGAGTTAGCGCTAGGTCGATTACAAGGGCATGTTTCCCTCAATATGTATGTCCAGCCATTTGCAGACAAAGCGCATTTACGATGGTTTAGAGATGAATTATTGCAGCAAACGAGCAGTGTGAGACAAAGGCTCTCTTTTGAGTTTTCTGAAGGCGCCTTGGTGGAACATCTAGATTATATGCGCCCGGTTATCAGGATGCTGACAGGGTTAGGTTGCCAAGCTATCGTAGGACAAGCGGGTAGAACCATTGTGAGCACTTACTACCTGAAAGACTTGAATGTTTCTTATTTGAAACTCCATCGCAGTTTAATTAAGAGAATCGATCAGCGTCATGAGAACCAGTTATTTATCCGTAGTATGCTAGGGGCATGCGAAAGCAAGGATGCAACGGTTGTCGGTGTCGGTGTTGAAACAAAAGCAGAGGTAAAAGCTTTGCAAGAATTAGGGGTGTCCGGAGTTCAAGGTCGCCTATATCAAAGTGAAACACCGCTTCTCATTGCGACAAAAAATACTAATAAAAAAATAGATTATGACAATTCAGTACAAGCGATAAAGCCGGGTCGTCGTAATCGTTGGAAGAAAAAGTAAAAACGGACATGATAAATTCGCTAATTCAAAGGTTGAATAAAAAAGGCGGCAATGACGCGAGCTCAATAGTGATTGTTCAGCCCGCGGCTATTTACCTTTTAAGCTCAACAAAAAAAGAAGCTCAAGCAGAGGCGACCGAACCTGCGGTAAAAGTGATCGAGCTTGAACCGTCCGGCTGGGAGTCAACACTGCTGTCGGCACTAAAGAAAAACGCTATTGTTGGCCGCGTTGATGTTGTTTTGCATTCAGGGCTGTATCACTCTTATCAAATCGATACACCTAAGCTTCCTAAAGAAGAGTGGCCAGTTGCACTCCCTTTCTTGCTCAAAGAATTGATCACTGAGCGTGTAACAGAAGTCGTGGCTGATGCATTTGAGCTGCCTACTGGCAATAAAGCCCAAGCGTATGTTGTGCGTAAGCCTCTGGTGATGCAGCTTATTGAGGGTTTTAAATCGATAGGTTGTGAGCTTGGTCGACTCACTACCGAAGAAGAAGTTTGGGGAGAGTCTGCGGGCGAACAAATAAACTTCCTGCTCCTGCAGCGTAGCAAGGGCGGTCAGTTCCGCATCAGTGCGTACCAAGAACATCAAGTTGTTTTCCAACGTATTTTGCGTGGCGTTGTTGCACCTGTAACTGGTGTGGCCAGCGCCACTTTGCAATTGGATGGTCTTGCACTAGAGCTGCAGCGCTCTATCGACTATCTCAGCTCTCAAGTCAAAGGTGTTTCTTTCCATCAACTGCACGTGTGTTGTGATGAGGAGGAGCAGCAAGAGCTGATTGAGGCACTAAACGAACGTTTGAGTGTAAAGAGCCTGCCACTAGTTGAACCGCCAACAGAGTCCGGCTTAATCTTGGCAACCACAGCCGCTCATCTCAAGCGCTTACAAATCAACTTATTCCCATCACATCTAAAGCCTAAAAAAGCGTTTTTCACACTGACTAATGTGGTTGCAGGCTGGGGCGTAGCAGCAGTAATTTTAGTCGGGGTTTACGGTATCTACAGCTGGCAACTTGAGAAGCTGAATAAAGAGTTGGCTTCTGTTAATCAAGAGCGTTCTCAGCTGACTGCGCAGCGAGCAGAGCTTAATAAGCAGTTAGAGCAGCATCGACCGGATGCTGAGAAAGTCGCCGCAGTGGATCGACTGAAAAAAGAAGTCGCTGCCATGAAAGGCGCGCTGCAAGTGATCAATGAATACGATGAATCCCAGCAGATGGGCTATTCGGGTGTGATGCGCTCGCTATCAGAGTTGGGGCGCAATGACATTTCGCTATCTAGCATTTATATCGACCAGACAAACCTTGACCTAAAAGGTCTGGCAAGAACAGCGTCATCGGTGCCGAATTGGGTCAATCAGTTTAAGCAAGAAGTCAGCTTGGTCGGACGTAGCTTTGAGCAATTGAATATCGGTCGTAATGACGATGGCATTGTGACCTTTGAATTGAATACCAAGAAAGGGCAGCAGTAATGAAGCAGTATTGGCAGTCCTTAAGTGACAAGTTTGATGCAATGAGTACTCGAGAGAAGTGGCTGATCACGCTTTGTGGTTTCGTTGCTGTAGTGATGTTGATGGTCACACTGGTTATCGAGCCTGTGCTAGGCAAGGTTTCGGTTGCTCAAAGGCAGTTAGCAAGCACTCAATCCTCGAATCAAGTTTTGCAGGGCGAGTTATTGCAACTCACAGCAAGATTAAGACAAGATCCAAACAAAGAGATCGATATTGAGTACAAACGCTTACTCAAAGACTCACAAAAGTTGTCACAGCAACTTTCAGGCGTTGTAGACCAGTTGGTGACGCCAAGTCAGATGTCGCTCTTACTTGAAAGTGTATTGCAGCAATCACAAAAACTTAACCTTGTTTCTCTGAGCTCAATGGGGGCAGAGAGGCTCAATTCAGGTCAGGGGGATTCGAGCTATTACGTTCATCCAGTCCGAATAGAGCTGACGGGTGGGTACTTCGATGTATTAACTTACCTTGAAGCGTTAGAGACGCTTCCAGTGAAGTACTACTGGCGCAAATTTCATTACCAGGTTGAGACCTATCCTCAAGCTCGATTAATCATGGAAGTGTACACCTTAGGTGCGCGTAAGGAGTTTATCGGTGGTTAAACAACTTCTTTTGATAGCCTTATCAGTGGTGAGTGTGAGTAGTTTTGCTGCGCAAGACCCAACCGCGCCTTTGGGCTGGAGCGCACCAAAGAAAACAACCACGCCAGCCAAACGAAGCTATCGGGTACCTAAGCTCAACAGCATTATTTGTCAGCCAGAGAAGGCTAACTGTAGCGCGATTTTAAACAGTCGAGTGGTGTCGGCTGGAGATACCGTTAACGGCTATCGCGTTAATCAGATAACAGATCAAGATGTGACGCTCTCACGAGCAGGTAAGCAATGGAAATTGCAGATGTTCACACTAGAAATAAAAGAATAAGGTATTGGTAAAGTTATGCGTAAACTCACTTTAGCCATTGCAGTGGCATCGCTAGTTGGTTGTTCTATGGGGCACAGAGACCCTGTAGAAGCAAAGGGCGCTTTGAATGAAGCGATTAACGAAGCCAATAGCCGCAGCTTGGCTCAGCTACCGAGCTCGGTTGAAGCGGACTTGATGCCAGACTTGGATGGTTCTGGCATACAGAGTTATGAGACGGTGAAGCGCTATCGCATCAAGGCCGATGAGGTTGATGCTCGAGCATTCTTTACTAGCTTGGTCGAGGGCACGGAATATAGCGCCGCGATTCACCCAGGTGTGCGTGGCACGGTAACGGTGAACCTGACGGATGTGACACTCGATGAAGTGTTATCAGTGGTGCGCGACCTATATGGTTATGAAGTGACGCGTAAGGGTAAGGTGATTCAGGTCTTCCCGGCAGACTTACGTACGGTTACTATTCCAGTTGATTATCTGCAGTTAAGCCGCAATGGACGTTCACTAACGTCGATTACCACAGGCACAATTACCAATACAGACGACAGCTCTAACAACAGTAGCTCATCGAACTTCTCTTCTTCGAGCAGCTCGTCTAGTTCGAATTCAAGCTCGTCAAACAGTACTACATCGCGTGGCGGTACTGAGATTGAAACCATCAGTGAGAGTGACTTCTGGCCACAGTTGCAAGTCGCGGTGAATCACCTTATTGGCTCAGGTGATGGACGCAGTGTTGTAGTAACACCACAAGCAGGCGTGATTACCGTGCGTGCTTACCCTGATGAACTGCGTGAAGTGCGCGAGTTCTTGGGTGTCTCTCAAGAGCGTATGCAGCGTCAAGTGATCCTTGAAGCAAAAATCCTCGAAGTCACACTCAGCGACGGCTATCAGCAAGGCATTAATTGGTCGAACTTATCGTTTGATGACGGCGCGGTTGTGATTGATCGCCTTGGTAGCAGCGTGCTTCCGGGTATGGACACTATTGGTAGCTTACTCGGCGGACAAACTAACGTGACGATTTCCGATGGCAGCTTTGAAGCCGTATTGAGCTTTATGGGCACTCAAGGTGACTTGAACGTGCTATCAAGTCCACGCGTCACAGCAACGAATAACCAAAAAGCGGTGATTAAAGTCGGTACCGATGAGTACTACGTAACTGATTTCTCAAGTGTTGTCGGCTCAGGTGATAACTCTGAAGCGTCACCTGACTTTGAATTAACGCCTTTCTTCTCGGGTATCGCACTGGATGTCACACCACAGATTGATGATGGCGGTAATGTTCTGCTTCATGTCCACCCTTCTGTTATCGAAGTCGAAGAGCAGGTGAAAGAGATTGGTTTTGGTGATCAATCGGTGGTTTTACCTCTAGCGAGAAGCTCAATTCGTGAGTCAGATTCTGTGATCCGTGCGCGTGATGGTGATGTCGTGGTGATTGGTGGCTTGATGAAGTCGAGCACGTCGGAAGCGGTGTCTAAAGTCCCATTCTTGGGTGATGTGCCTGCTCTGGGCCACTTGTTCCGCAATACCACCGAGTACACGGAAAAAACCGAATTGGTGATCTTGCTAAAGCCAACCATTGTTGGAGTCAACACGTGGCAGAAAGAGCTTGAGCGCTCGAGAGATCTGCTTCAAGAGTGGTTCCCAGAACAGTAGGTTGCTGACTGAAAAGATGTACCTTGAACATTTTGGTCTATCTCAATACCCATTTCATCTAACCCCTGATACGGATCTGTTTCTCGGGTTAGAGTCGCATTATGAGGCGATTCAAACCGTGCTTTCGGCGCTACAAATGGGGGAGGGCGTCATTAAGGTTGTGGGTGAGGTAGGCTCGGGTAAAACCATGGTGTGCCGGATGCTGATCAATCATCTGTCAGAAGTGGCGCAACTGGTGTACTTACCTAACCCTGCTTTAACCGGTGACGAAGTTCGTATCGCAGTGGCCACAGAGCTCGGGTTAGATTCAACCACGCCGCTATCGATAGTCGAAGAGATTCAGGCTCGCTTGATTGAACTCTCGAAACAGGGGCTTCGCACGGTGGTACTGGTGGATGAAGCTCAAGCGTTATCGGATGAGGCTCTAGAAGTCTTGCGTCTGTTCGGAAATTTAGAAACTGAGCGTAATAAACTGCTGCAAATCGTGCTTTTAGGGCAGCCAGAGTTGGACGAACGTTTAGCACAACACCATTTACGCCAGTTTCGACAGCGCATTACCTTTAGTGCTCAGTTAAGGCCACTCACCTTGGATGAAGGCGTAGCCTATATTGACTCGAGAATAAAAGCGACCACAGAGCAGGGTGAGATATTCACTTTGCCGTTGAAAAAAGCCATTTGGCGAGCGGGAAAGGGCAACCCACGTTTGATCAATCAGATTGCCCATAAGGCGCTCATATTGGCGTTCAGTCGCCAAGCAACCCTGATTAACAATGAACATGTGTTTGCTGCTATTCACGATACGCTGGATAGCTGCAAACCAAAATTTAAAACCCCCACATTATGGGGGTGGAGTAACTCATGAGTGTTATTAATAACGCGTTATCTGAGCTAGCTAAGAAGAATAGCGAAACAGCAACGTCGATAGAGAAAGCGCATATTCCTTCGGTTAAGCGCCGCTCTGTGCTGCCTTGGGTTGTCGGTACATTTGCCCTAACTTTAGCCGTGGGTGGCTGGGCTGTCTCTCAGCAGGCCAAGCAGCAAAGCTATGTCACCAGTGAGCCAGTAACAGGTCATTCACTATCAATAAATGGGCAACCCCAGAGCTATCAAGAGGGGATAGTCTCTCCAACTCAACGCGCAGCAACGGCTTCCTCGCCAATTTATTCAGCTCAAGTTAAGACAACCCCAGAGCCACAGGTGAAAAAAGTCACAAAGCCTCAAGCATCGATTACGAAAGCCGCGACTATGCCTGTAGAGCAGAAAGCGACAGCCTCACAATCGACACCTGAGCCAATATTGGTGGCCAAAGTCGACGTGCCAGCCAAAGCACCAAAACAAAATGTGATGATTGAGCAGGTAGAGCTAACCAAAGAGCAGCTAGCCAATAATGCTGTGCAGCGCGCAAAGAAAGCGATTGATGCGAATAACATTCAAGATGCGCTGTCTGCTTATAACGAAGCGCTGCGTCACACGCCTTATGACGAAAAAGTTCGTCAGCAATATGCCGCACTTTTTTATGGCAAAGGTGATGCGAGAAAGGCTTTTGAGATCCTTCAGTCGGGAATAAAACTGAACCCAGATGGTGAAACGCTGCGTATCGCTTTGTCAAAAATGCTAATCAAAGAGAAGCAGCATGAAGCGGCACTGACACCTCTAGTTCCTTTATCAGATACACCTTCGGTGGAGTACTTGTCGCTACGTGCAGCACTTGCTCAGAAAGCAGAACAAGATGATCTTGCTTTAGACAGTTATCAGCGCTTGGTCAGTTTGGATGAAGGTAATGCTCGCTGGTGGTTAGGGCTTGCCATCCAACAAGAGAGACAACTTGATCTGGACAGCGCCAAGTTAGCTTATCAAAAGTCACTGACGACCATTGGTATCTCTAAGCAGTCTCAAGCGTTCGCTCACGATCGATTGAAGTTAATTCGTACCTTACAGGAGGGCGACAGTGAAAATTAAGCTAAGAAAGCGTCTAGGTGACCTGTTAGTTGAAGAAGGGATCATCACTGAAGCTCAAGTACAACAAGCACTGACCGCGCAAAAGTCGACGGGCAGAAAGCTTGGTGCAGCATTGATCGAGTTAGGTTTTTTGACCGAACAGCAGATGCTTAACTTCTTGTCTCAGCAGCTTAACTTGCCCTTGATTGACTTGAGTCGTGCACAAGTTGACGTTGATGCGGTGCAGCTGCTTCCTGAAGTTCATGCGCGTCGCCTGCGCGCGCTGGTGATTGGTCAAACGGATCACTCACTGCGTGTGGCGATGAGCGATCCTGCGGATCTCTTCGCGCAAGAAGCCCTGTTGAGTCAATTGCCCAATCACAGCATTGATTTTGTGATTGCTCCAGAGAAACAGATCGTTGAAGGGTTTGATCGTTACTACCGCCGCACCAAAGAGATCGCCTCATTTGCCGAGCAGTTGCAAGCAGAGCACCAAACGACCGATGCGTTTGACTTTAGCTTAGCTGATGACGACAGCGAGAGCGATGAAGTCACAGTAGTAAAACTGATCAACTCTCTGTTTGAAGATGCGATTCAGGTCAATGCTTCGGATATTCACATTGAGCCAGATGCCAATTTGCTGCGTATCCGCCAGCGTATTGATGGGGTTTTGCATGAAACGCTGCTCAACGAAGTTAATATTGCCTCTGCCTTAGTGCTGCGTTTGAAGTTGATGGCCAATCTCGATATCTCAGAGAAGCGTTTGCCACAAGATGGCCGCTTTAACATTCGTGCCAAAGGACAATCTGTTGATATTCGTATGTCGACCATGCCAGTGCAATATGGTGAGTCGGTGGTCATGCGTCTGCTCAATCAATCCAGTGGTGTGCGTGCGATGGAAGAGTCGGGTTTACCGCCTGAGCTACTTACGCGATTCCGCCGTCAGTTGAAGCGTCCTCATGGCATGATTCTGGTTACTGGGCCAACGGGCTCCGGTAAAACCACCACACTTTATGGTGCGTTAACTGAGCTGAATAAACCGGGCAAAAAGATCATCACGGCGGAAGATCCTGTGGAATACCGCCTGCCTCGAGTGAACCAGGTTCAGGTCAACCCAAAGATCAATTTAGACTTCTCTACTGTGCTAAGAACCTTCCTTCGTCAGGATCCTGATATCATATTGATCGGTGAGATGCGTGACCAAGAAACGGTTGAAATCGGACTGCGAGCGGCACTAACTGGTCACTTAGTGTTAAGCACACTCCACACCAATGACGCGGTTGATAGTGCCCTGCGTATGATGGATATGGGGGCGCCGGGTTACCTGGTCGCGAGTTCAGTACGTGCAGTATTAGCTCAGCGTCTGGTGCGTAGAGTCTGCCCAGATTGCAAGACAGAGGATGTGGTAGACAGCCATCGAGAGCAGTGGTTAACGCAGCGCTTCCCGAATCAAGTAGGGGCAAGCTTTAGTCACGGCACGGGGTGTCAGAACTGTAACTTGACGGGCTATCGTGGCCGAATCGGTGTGTTTGAACTGCTCGAGTTCGACCAAGATATGATGGATTGTCTGCGCGGCAATGATGCGGTTGGATTTGCACAGCAAGCAAGAAAAGCCAAAGACTATAAGCCACTTCTTGCATCAGCGATGGAGCTGGCACTGCAAGGTGTTGTCAGCCTAGATGAAGTGATGAGTCTAGGGGAAGGTGATACTTCAGGTAATACTGAAGCGATCATGATATAGAGGTCGATATGCCAACCTATCAATATCAAGGACGACATCTTGATGGCAATAAAGCCAACGGAAAGATAGAAGCAGCAACCGAAGAGTTGGCTGCGGAAGCGCTAATGAACAAGGGGATTATTCCTACACAGATATCAGAAGGCAGCTCTAGTGGTCTGAATTTTGATCTGCAACACTTGTTTAAGCCAGCAGTGCCATTAGAAGTCTTAGTTATCTTTTGTCGCCAACTTTACAGCCTGACCAAGGCGGGCGTGCCTTTGCTCCGAGCCATGCGTGGCTTGGCACAGAACTGTTCAAATAAACAACTCAAAGAAGCACTGGAAGAGGTATGTGCTGAACTGACTAATGGTCGCGGTTTGGCGGCCTCAATGCAGTTGCATTCACGCGTATTTAGCCCACTGTTTGTTTCAATGGTCAATGTGGGTGAAAACACGGGTCGCTTAGATGAAGCGCTGCTGCAACTTGCTGGTTACTACGAGCAAGAAGTAGAAACTCGTAAGCGCATAAAAACGGCGATGCGATACCCGTCATTTGTGATTAGCTTTATCGTGATTGCGTTGTTCATCCTGAATATCAAAGTGATTCCGCAATTTACCAGTATGTTCAGCCGTTTTGGTGTCGATTTGCCACTGCCTACCCGCATTATCATCGGTATGTCAGAGTTCTTTGTTGATTACTGGGCGTGGATGTTGGCAGCGATTTTTGGTGGTCTGTTCGCTTTTCAGGCCTGGGTAAGAACCGCTGAAGGGCAAGAGAAGTGGGGCAAGATTCGCCTAAAGATGCCTATTGTTGGCGGAATAGTGAATCGCGCCTTGATGGCACGTTTTTCAAGAACGTTTGCCTTGATGCTTAAGTCGGGTGTGCCACTGAATCAGTCGATAGCCCTGGCTGCGGAAGCGTTGGACAACAAATACTTAGAAGCCCGTCTGTTAGAGATGAAGTCACAAATTGAGTCGGGTAGCACGGTGTCATCCACAGCAGTGACGAGCAACATCTTCACTCCCTTGGTGATTCAGATGATTTCTGTTGGTGAAGAGACGGGTCGAATTGATGAGTTGTTACTTGAGGTGGCGGACTTTTATGAGCGCGAAGTGGACTACGATCTTAAAACGCTCACCGCACGCATTGAGCCGATCTTGCTGGTCATTGTGGCGGGCATGGTATTGATTCTTGCGCTGGGTATTTTCCTACCGATGTGGGGCATGCTGGATGCAATTAAGGGTTAAGCATGGCAAACCAGCGTGATCGAATACAAACTGCAATTTGGCTTTGCTTAATCGTCAGCTTAATCGCGGCTTTTTTATGGTCTTGGCGCAAAATGGAAAATCCGGTGACCGATGTCGCGTATATTATCGCTGGCAAGCGTATTTTGGAGCAGGCTAACAGTTATCACCAAGACTGGTTGCTGATGAAGCAACCGAATACTTTAGTTGTTAATGACAAGTCGCTGGTGATGAGCAACAAAGGTTGGGTAACTCCCGTGGATGAAAATGGTTACAACAATTGTGACTATTGGTGGACGGTTTTATATCCAAAGGGCGAAGTGTTTAATGGTCAGCTAGATCGTATCGAGATGGTTGAAGATAAAGATAATTTATCTTGTCATTTCTATTACTTAAGTGAGCACGAGATAATTATTAGTTTGGTCAATGGTCGAATAAGAATTGATGTGGCTTTGACGAAAATATAATGTTCAGTTCACAATATTGGACTTTTGTAATTACATTATTGCCGTATAATGTGATCTTGTTTCAGAGGGTGAGTAAATAAAATGAAAAAGTATCAACAACAAGGTTTCTCTTTGGTGGAACTGGTTGTAGTTATTGTGGTTCTTGGTTTGCTTGCTGTGGCAGCGCTTCCACGTTTTCTTGATATTACAGAAGAAGCGAAAAAAGCGAGTATTGAAGGTGTGGCTGGCGGTTACGCAACAGGTGTACTTTCTGCTCGAGCTCAGTGGGAAGCGTTAGCGAGACCAAATGACAGTGGCAATAATTATGTTGATTATGATGGCACAGAGTTTTGGCTGACTCGCTCAAAAAACACCGATGGAAGCGATACTGGTTTTAGAGATGGTTATCCATACGCGTTAAAAGAAGAAGCGAATATGCCATCGCAAGGAACCTCAGAACAAAACTGTATCGACTTAATGGAGAACCTATTACAAAGCGCTCCTAAGGTGGGTACTGAATCAGAAGCGGATGCAGATACAAGCTATAAGTTCGCAGCTTCCGCCAATGAGAGTGACAATACATGTATTTATGTGCAGCGCGAAGGAACAAGCCGACATGAATTTGTGTATGAATTAGAAACTGGTCGCGTGACCGTAACTTTGCAGTAACTCTGCAGTCTTATTTAAATTTATCTTTATAAAGAGAGAGTAATCATGAAAAAACAAGGCGGTTTCACGCTAATCGAATTAGTGGTAGTCATCGTTATTCTAGGTATTCTTGCAGTAACTGCAGCGCCTAAGTTTCTTAACCTGCAGTCAGATGCGCGTGCTTCTTCACTTCAAGGTCTGAAAGGTGCAATGGCTGGTGCTGCTGGTATTACTTATGGTAAAGCGGCTATTGATGGTGTTGAAACAATTCCATCTGTTACAGCAGTCTCAAGAGCTAATGGTATTGAACTTACTTACGGCTACCCAGCGGCAACAACAACGGGTATTGGTAATGCTGTGGATGGTTTGTCATCAACAGATGGTGATTGGGAAGTAGTTAGTGGCCATGCAAGTGCAGCTACGGGTATCGTGTACTCTTTTGTTGGAACTGATAATACCTCTAACTGTGTTGTAGTTTATTCGACAAATGCCTCTGCTGGTGCACCAACAATTACATCGCCAACAGCTGATGATTGCTAATTTTTAACTCATAACGAAAGGCCAGCATTGCTGGCCTTTTTTAAAGGACTATTTATGAAAAACAAAGGCTTCACTTTGATTGAGCTTGTCGTTGTAATTGTCATACTTGCCATCCTTGCAGTCACAGCGGCTCCTCGATTCTTAAATCTGCAGGAAGATGCTCGAAAATCAGCTCTTCAAGGCTTAAAAGGAGCAATGGATGGTGCTGCAGGTATTACCTACGGTAAGGCCGCCATTGAGAATCAAGAGCGTTCTTCTTCAGCAGTTGATGTAGCTGGTATAGAAACGAAATGGGGATTCCCAACAGCAAGCTCTGCCGGTATTGAGCTAGCTGTAACTGGATTGGATAGTAACGACTGGGCTATTGCGCATACTGGGAATGACAGCAACACCATAGCGTACACTGTCGCTACCTTTTATTCGCAAGAGTTGGACGACAACGTTCAAAAAATAGAAGACACTCAATGCTATGTTAAATATCAACAAGCGGAAGGTGTAGAAATTGATGAAATTGCCTTTGCCTCAGTAGTTGATGATAACTGTTAATTGAGTTCTGTCAGACCTGAAATAAGTTGTTTTAGGTCTGACATACAGCCATTACTTTTGAATCTTCAAATGCGATCTCATTACTAATTTATTGAAAGAGCTATACTTTATCCTAATTGCTTCCACCAAGTCCTTTATATGAACAAGAAAAACGGATTTACCTTAGTCGAATTGATCGTTGTGATTCTTTTGGTCGCAATTGTGTCTACCTATGCTGCCAGCCGATACCTAGGCAAATCCTCTTTTTCTGCTTATACCTATCAAGAAGCGGTTATTTCGGTTATTCGCCAAGTGCAAGTGAATCGGATGCAGTCGAATTTGCATGATGAGTCTGGAGATTTAACGCCATTTGTTCTGACATTTAAAGATCAATGCCTTGGTTCACAGTATTCGTGTACTCAAAGTGAGCTTAACGCATTACAGCGTAGTGATTTTGTTGTAGTAGATTCAGGTAGCTTCTCTGGAGAACAAGTGTGTGCTGCGAATAAATCACTTGATTCAGTGAGTTTTGATTTATTGGGTAACCCCATTCTCGACAAAGGGCAAGCGCTCTCTGAACCTAACGTTGAAATCACAATCAACGACGGTGATGTCACAGCATCACTGTGCATTAACTCTCAAGGCTATGTCTCTAAAGGGGAGTGCTTGTGCTAATTAAAACGAGAGGCTTTACCTTAATTGAGAGCGTCATTGCTATTGTGATTTTGGCTATAGCGATGTTGACTATCACTACTATGCTAGTGCCGAATGTCCAGCGTTCTGCTGAACCACAATATCAGGTGCGAGCAGCGGCTTTGGCCGAAACCCTGTTTAATCACATACTCTCACGCTCTTTTGATGAAAATAGTGCTCATGATGGTGGGCTAGAACGTTGTGGAGAAACGGGTACCCAGGCTTGTGCCTCTATCAGTGACTTTGGCCCAGATGGTGCTGAAAGTACCCCTGCAACGGACCCAGTTAGTGGGTTGCTCTATTATAATTTTAATGATGTCGATGACTATGGCGCAGCGGATGGTAACTCAGTTGTGTACCGACCTAACTGTAGCGGTGGGAGTTGCAGAGAGCTCAATTATTTAGTTTCAGATCCAGATGGCACTTATCAAAACTTTACAGTTGCGATAACAGTGACATACGAGCAAGAGAATGTACTGAAAAAAATCCAACTTGAAATAGCCGCAGCGGGTCACGGTCCATACGTGTTCAGTGCATTTAGAGGGAATTACTGATGAAAAATCGTGGTTTTACTCTAATTGAGATGATCGTTACCTTGATTATTGTCGCCATCATTGCACTGGGCATTGCTGGCTTCGTTCAGTATGGCACGCAGGGTTTTGCTCAAACAGTAGAGAGGCAGAAACTGCATACTCAAGCACAGTTTGTTTTGCAAAAAATGACAAGAGAGATTCGTCACGCTGTGCCGAATAGTTTCAGCCAGCCATTCTCGACAACTGCACGCCAATGTTTGTCATTTTACCCAATAAAGTTTTCTGGTTTTTACGCCCTTAGTGGCGACAATGACACCACGATGGACTTTATTGTTGGGCAGGACTCGTGGGCTGACTGGATTGATATTGGGCCTGAAAACTCTACTGAACTTAGAATGGTGATAAACCCTACTAGTAGTCAATCTCTACAAGACAATAGCTTTGTTGTTAATACATTGGAAAGTATATCCGGAGACTCGTGCCTATTTGATTCTGATGATGGCTCTGGAGCGGCGAGCGATGGGGTTGAGTGTCAGATTGATGTTTTAAGTGAAGAGTCAGTCGCCAATCGTTTTTATATGTACGAACCCAGTCAACAAATCACCTACTGTTTTGATAGTTCGAGCGAGATGCTGTACCGCAATGATATTCCATTAGCAGACTCGGTAACTTTTTCTTACCTCGCGTATGAACCTCCAAGCTTAAATCAAAATGCTTTAGTGCATATTGAAATGAAAATGTATTACCAAGAAGAACAGTCGACCTACCAACAAGAAGTACAGGTGCTAAATGTTCCCTAACCCAAGAAAACAACAAGGCAGTGTGTTAATTGTCGCTATCTTTGTCATTGTGGTGATGGGCATGATGGCAGCGATGCTCAATAGAACCCAATGGTCAAATCAAGATAGCCATGTGCGTGAAGTGAATGGCACGCATGCGTGGTTAGCGGCTACGTCCTCAACAGAGGAGGTGCTGACACGGATATATCCACTCAATAGTTCAGGTGCTGTGACCAGCATTTGTGGCGGGCAGAATATCGCTTCACTTTCATTTGATAGATGTACTGTTGAGTCCATGTGTGTGGAAATGGGTGAGTTAGGCGAGCGCAGTTACTTTAAGGTAGAGAGCATGGCTACGTGTGGCACGGGAATACACCAAGTAGAAAGACGTCATGAAGTATGGGGTAGGGAATGATTAAGCATTTTTGGGTTGCATTAGCCTTGATGGTCTCATCTTCGTTTGTTCATGCAAATGACTTTGCGCCCGGTACTTGTAATGCGTTGCGTTCCGATAGTGACTTTTCTGTAAGCTTCTCAATTACTAATGCACAGTATCAAGAAACAGTGTGGGCGGATAAAGGTGTTGGTGGCGGTAACCAAGATGCATTAGCGCTTTGGACGGACAACCCAGCTATCGGTCCTGAGGGTTCTGTCGTGACTATGAGAGCTGGTGACGAGATTCAGAGTAATCAAGATTACCAGATACTGCTAACTTTTGATTCTAGTGTCTCGGGCAATAAACAAGGATTGCTGCAGTATTACCTTTTACAGGGTGATCAGTGGCTTGAAGTTGATGACGTGATCGCAGACTTCTCATCGCTAAACTCAGTTCATATTGATGTGGAGGGTGAAAGTGTTGACGACTTGGAGTGTGCAAGTGGAATTGTCACACCTCCGCCTCCAGAATTTTCTGATGATGCTCAATATGAGTTTGGTGTTGTGGATTGTAGTTCGGGTAACTGTACGATTCGTTTTAGTAAATCTTATGACTTCGTGCCGCTTGTATTTGTGATGCCAACTATTTCTACAGTAGAGCCGGATAATCACAGGCCAGCAACGCTGAACATTTCTTCTGTGTCACGGACAGAAGCTCAAGTGTCTTACAAGTCAGTAAATGTTCTAGGTGCCAACAGAGACACTGAGATGAGCAGTGTGAGCTATCTTGTTGTAGAACCTGGTATAGCCAATTTTGGTGGCCATACTGTGCTAGCGGGTTACCTTGATACCGCTCGTTATAAATCGAAGAATGGCTCTCAATCTTCTGAACGTGTTGATTTCATTGATTTTGGCTTAGATTCCCCTTTTTCAACCAACCCCGTTGTACTGCATCAGATTCAATCTAATAACAATGGTGATAAATGGCTGACATCAGGAAAGGCAAGGACGAATCAAGACCAGGTATCAGCCTCTCTATTTTTGGAGGCTTCAGCCTCAAAAAGTACGCCTTACAATACAGAGCGTGTAGGGTTTCTTGCGACAGAGAGTATCCGCAACTTAAATGTTGGAGAGTATATTGTTGAGTTTGCTCGAGGAACGGACACGAGCTCTCAAGGTTACCCTGGTTCAATGTCAGACGGCTGCGAAAACTCGTGGGTTGAAACTCAACTTAATCAAGTTGACGGGATTATAGCCAACAAACAAGAGCGAGCTGGCGGGCATGGTGGTTGGTTGCGTCGCTGTGAAATTACTGATGATGCTCAAGTGAGCTTTGTTGTTGATGAGGACTACTTCAATAGAGGCCATATTCCCGAGGAAGTAGGACACTTTGCATTTGAGCTTGTAGAGCCAGAAATTCCAGATATCTGTCCTTATTTTCCTGCTGTTGCACAGAGTTGGGTAGGCTCATCCAAGTCTCACTTTAATTTCCCAGCAGATTCAAATGGGAAACTTATTGGGACAGTTAATTTACTCGGAGAGGTTGGCTTTAATAGAGTTAGTAAAGGTTGGGACTCTCAGACTGCATGTGATAGCAAAGAGTGCCGTCCAAATAGTGATTTACTATTGACTAATGAGCCACCTATCTTGGACTTAAATATAATTGGAGATGAACTGAGCCTTGGTCATAACAGTACGCCTCAAGAAGTTCCCGGTACTAACTTTTCGAAGTTAACTATTCGGAATGCCGGACAGTACACTATGTCAGCTTCTGTTTATGAAATTGGTGAACTAGTTATTGAAGGTAGTGCAAAAGTAACCTTTCCAAATTCGACATTATTGAAAGTTAATAAAATTCGATTGAGCGACAATGCCATTTTACAAGTCGAGAGTGCTCCATTAATTATTTGGGCTGAAAACTTAGGCAATACTAATGCACTTATTGACCTTCAGGATACTGGTCCTGCAATTGAAGCCTATTTGTTTAGCCGAGATACAATCAGGCTGGAAGGAGGCATGAGTGTTTTCGGGGCAGCCACTGCTGATGAACTTCTTATTAACGGCAGCGCAAAGCTAGAATACATGGATCTAGGTTGTGGGCTTCCTCCTCAAGATTACCGCATCGAACTCACCCCAATATCCGACATTGCACTGACCTGTGAAGACATAGACCTCACTGCAACCGTCTACAACGGAGATAGCGTATATACCGCATTCAATGGCAGTGTCACACTCGATGGCAATAGTTTTACGCCACAAACAAGCCAAGCGAATGCGGGTGTTGCCACCTTTACATTGAGTTCTGGAGGCGTGGCGCATACCAAGTCGGGTTTGTATGCTGAAGCGCAAATTCAAGGCAGCACCTATCGAAGTAATACTTCTGAAGATTATAAGTTTGTTCCTTATAAATTCGACATTGCTGATGTTTACGCAATTGCCGGTAAGCCAACTGCAACCAATGCAAGAGTATTAGCATGTGATACATCAGATAAGCCAATAGAGGTAAGTTACAACGGGACTCCAACAGTCACTCAAGCGCTCAAAGTGCCTACAGCTCAACAAGGCGGGATTGGTTTGGGTACGTTTAGCTATGCGCCTACATTTGCTCAGGGGATTGCCACCAACAACCTTCAATTTGATGAGTCAGGGAAGGTAGGGGTTATCCTGACTGACAACAACTTCAATTGTGAAGGCTTTGATGATTGTCCTATCGAGGGCTCCGATAAGCTAGAGGGGAGATTCGATGTGTACTCTAGACCGTGGTCGTTTGCGATTTGTGGCGATCACCTAAAGTCGGGTGACCTAGTTAGTGGTGATGCATTTATTGAGGCTGGAGCGGACTTCTCGGTCAACGTGTTGCCGATACGCTGGCGAGGAGGGAGTGAAAGTGGTGAGGTTGAGACCAGCGGCTATTGTGATACTGCCTACGTGACTAAAAACTTCAGTAATAGTGCGTCACCAAGCCTATCAATAAACCTGTCTGAAATAATACCGGGGCCACAATACCCTGGTGCTTTTGTTCGACAAGAGGTTCGTTATGACGCCGCTAATAATGATGGCAGTGGCACGTACACAGTATCTGGCCTTAATTGGAGCGAAGTCGGTTATTTGAAACTGAATGCGGCTTCTAGCGAGCAATATTACTTTGGTATTCAAGATCCACTGTTGGAAATTAATACTGGCTATCGTTTGATTGGGCGATTTTATCCTGCCTATTTCGTTATTGAGAAGACGAATTGGAACGCACCAGTCAATCAGGGTGGTGTCGCTTATTTAAGTCAGCCCTATGATTCATTGGAAGTAGACATCTACCCGTACAATAGAGCTAAAAAAGAAGTCAGGAACTACTCACTGGTGAAATCTGATTATCGTGCTGAGTTCGCTTTATATGGGACTTACTGGGACAGACTTGAAGGTTGGGTCAATGATAACGCAGACCTCTGGGTCGATGATGGCTCTAGCAGTGCTATCTGGCGTTCTGCTTTCTCAAATATGGTATTTAATCGTAAAGGTGAGGGCAGTGCTATAACGTCGGTTGATGGGCCGTTCAATACTAGCGATTCATCGTCGATTGGGACTGATTTTGGACTGGAGATCTCAGGCTCAGATCCTGTTACTTTTGAATTGGATAAACCGAGTGAGATTCGCTCTTCGCTGTTGAGCCAACCGCCAGCTCGCTATGGGCGTATGGCTTTAGCTGATGTTTCAGGCTCAACAAGCGGTAGTATTCGTGTGCCGTTGCGAGTGGAGTATTTTGATGGTAGTAGTTTCGTTGTGAACAACGACGATGATGCTTCGGGGTTTGACCACAACAAGTATTGTGCTCTGGATGGTGTGACCACTGACGCGAGATTTTCGTTTGATGGCACCGATAGCTCAGTAAGTAGTGGTACCAATAACAACTTGCTAGCTTCACGTTCAGGAACCAATACCGATAGAGAAACCGTACGGTTGTTTTTGCGTCAGGGAGAGGTGGGAGATAATCCATCGGATATTGATTGTGGAGCGCGACACTTCACCCAACCTTGGCTTCAATATAACTGGCGAAACAAAGGCGATGAAGATCCATCCACATTAGTCACCTTTGGTGTCTACCGCGGCAATGATCGCATTATCTTCCGTGGAGAACCGGGCTTAACCGGACAATAAACTCGATAAATTTTTACTTAGGTTAAGAATCTGTCAGAAATTGCGGGTTTTCCTCCATGTTTACTCACCAATGCCTTGCTGTCCTAGCAAGGCATTGGTACATTTAGAGCAATTTTCTATCTTCTAATTCTTGCAGGACGAGCAAAGAATATGTTCAAAAAACTTCGTGGCATGTTTTCAAACGACCTATCGATCGATTTAGGTACTGCCAACACTCTGATTTATGTAAAAGGCCAAGGGATCATCCTTGATGAGCCTTCAGTTGTTGCTATCCGTCAGGATAAAGGTCGTGGCGGTAAAACCGTTGCAGCAGTAGGTCACGCTGCAAAACAGATGTTAGGTCGTACACCTGGCAATATCTCTGCAATTCGTCCGATGAAAGATGGTGTGATTGCAGATTTCTACGTAACTGAAAAAATGCTGCAGCACTTCATCAAGCAAGTGCATGAAAACAGCTTCCTAAAGCCAAGCCCACGCGTATTGGTTTGTGTGCCTTGTGGCTCCACCCAAGTTGAGCGCCGTGCGATCCGTGAATCAGCTCTAGGTGCTGGTGCTCGTGAGGTTTACCTTATCGATGAGCCAATGGCAGCAGCGATTGGTGCTGGCCTGCGCGTATCAGAGCCAACGGGCTCAATGGTGGTCGATATTGGTGGTGGTACGACTGAAGTTGCGGTTATCTCGCTAAACGGTGTGGTTTACTCATCATCTGTGCGTATCGGTGGTGACCGCTTTGATGAAGCGATCATTAACTACGTTCGCCGTAACTACGGCAGCTTGATTGGTGAAGCAACAGCAGAGAAAATCAAACACGATATCGGTTCAGCTTACCCTGGCGATGAAGTGCTAGAGATTGAAGTTCGTGGCCGTAACCTTGCAGAAGGTGTGCCGCGCAGCTTTAGCCTAAACTCAAACGAGATCCTAGAGGCGCTACAAGAGCCACTAACTGGTATCGTATCTGCAGTGATGGTAGCACTAGAGCAGTGCCCACCAGAACTTGCTTCAGACATCTCTGAAAACGGTATGGTTCTAACGGGTGGCGGTGCGCTACTGCGTGATCTTGACCGTCTGATTGCAGAAGAGACAGGTATCCCAGTTGTGATTGCAGAAGATCCACTAACGTGTGTTGCTCTTGGTGGCGGTAAAGCCCTAGAGATGATCGACATGCACGGTGGTGATCTTTTCGTCGAAGAGTAATTGTTACCGTAATACACAGCAGAGAGTAGCGTTATGATTGCGCTACTTGATGATCAAGGAACTCTATCCCTATGAAGCCGATTTTTGGCAGAGGACCTTCACTTCAATTACGCCTGCTAATAGCGGTTACTTTATCAGCCAGCCTTATGCTGGCTGATAGTCGTTTAGATGCGTTTTCAAGTGTCCGTTATTTTCTCAACACCTTAGTTTCACCACTGCACTATGTGGCGGATACGCCGCGCCGTATGTTTGATGGTTTTTATGACCGTTTCCATACACGTGGTCAGTTGCGCAGCTCCAACTTGGCGATGCGTCAAGAGGTGCAAGTGCTCAAGAGTGAACTTCTGCTGTTGCAGCAATACAAAGAAGAAAACCAACGCCTACGTGAGTTACTTGGCTCTCCGTTTGTTCGTGACGAGCGTAAGGTCGTGACTGAAGTGATGGCTGTCGATACCACGCCTTACAGTCGCCAAGTGGTGATTGATAAGGGCTCACTCGATGGCGTATTTGAAGGCCAGCCGGTGATCAATGAAAGTGGTGTTGTTGGACAGGTGACATTCGTTGGTGCCAATAACAGTCGCGTTCTGCTTCTTGGTGATAGTAACAGCGCGATACCGGTGCAAGTGCTGCGTAATGATATCCGCGTGATTGCTGCAGGCTCGGGCAAGATTGACACGATCGATCTCGAGCACATTCCTACCAGCACCGATATTCAAGAAGGCGATCTTCTTGTGAGCTCAGGCTTAGGCGGTGTTTACCCAGAAGGGTACCCAGTCGCGGTAGTCAGCTCGGTGAACAAGGATACACGACGTGAGTTTGCCTCGATTCAAGCCGACCCGACGGTTGACTTTGAACGCCTGCGTTACCTGCTGTTAGTGTGGCCAAACGATGAGCGTGTTGAGAAGGTAATGAATACGGTTGAGGAGAGCACCGATGAGGAGTAGTCCATTAGGTGGTCGTCTGATCATATATATCACATTTGTGATTGCGCTAGTGCTGCAAACCCTGCCTTGGCCGGGTAGCTTTGATGTATTTCGTCCTGCATGGCTATTACTGGTAGTGTGCTACTGGGTAATGGCATTGCCACATCGAGTGAATGTAGGCACGGCGCTAATCCTTGGTCTGTTGTGGGATATACTGCTCGGTTCTACGTTAGGGATCCGAGGTATGATGTTTTCCATCATTGTGTATTTGGTTGCTCTAAACTTCTTAGTATTACGTAACATGGCGCTTTGGCAGCAGGCGTTAATTATCGCCTTGTTCTCCATGCTGTTTGAGGTGATGGTATTCCTTGGGGAATACCTGATTCAAGATATTGTGTTCAATCCAGCTTCGTTATGGAGCGGATTAGTGACCTGTATTTTATGGCCGTGGATGTTCCTTTTACTGCGCCGTGTTCGTCGCCATTGGCATATTAAGTAATCTTAAAAGTTAGGTAGAAATCGATGTGCGATAAGCCCTTAGTTTTAGCGTCAGGCTCACCAAGACGCTTTGAGTTACTTACCCAACTTGGCTACCGTTTTTCGGTTGTAAAGCCAGATGTTGAAGAAGCTCAACAAGCGGGTGAGACACCAGAGCAATATGTGGCTCGCTTGTCTCAAGACAAAGCTAGAGCAGGGTTTATGCTGGTCAATAATGACCAAGCGGTCGTGATCGGCTCCGATACGATTGTGGTGTGCGGGGATCAGGTACTGGAAAAGCCAGACAATCTTGCACACTCAACACAGATGTTGCGCCAACTTTCAGGTAGCCAACATCAAGTGATGACCGCAGTGAGTGTTATTTCACAACAAAGAATAGAAACATCGGTGGTGATCACCGACGTATGGTTTAAGCCACTTAGTGACCAAGAAATAGAACAATATTGGCAGTCAGGCGAACCATGCGATAAAGCTGGAAGCTACGGGATCCAAGGATTAGGTGGACGCTTTGTGACTCGTATCGAGGGCAGCTACTACGCAGTAGTCGGCTTGCCACTCTATGAAACTGACCAGCTGTTGCGCAAATTTTTAGATTAAGATTGGGGTGCGCACATGAGCGTAGAGTTACTGATTAACGTAACGCCGAGTGAAACTCGAGTTGCGATGATTGAAGGGGGAGCCCTTCAAGAAGTCCACGTGGAGCGAGAGGCAAAACGTGGCATCGTTGGCAATATTTATAAGGGCAAAGTGAGTCGAGTGCTACCAGGCATGCAGGCTGCTTTTGTTGATATTGGCTTGGACAAAGCGGCATTTTTGCATGCATCTGATATCGTTCCACATACTGAATGTGTGGCCGAGAATGAGAAGAAGCAGTTTCAAGTGCGTGATATCTCTGAGCTGGTTCGCCAAGGCCAAGATATTGTTGTGCAAGTGGTGAAAGATCCACTAGGCACTAAAGGCGCACGCCTAACGACCGACATTACTCTACCTTCGCGCTACCTGGTGTTTATGCCGGGCGCAAGCCACGTTGGGGTTTCTCAGCGTATCGAGAGCGAGAACGAACGCCATCGATTGAAGAAAGTTGTTTCTCAATACTGTGATGAAGATGGTGGTTTCATTATTCGTACTGCCGCAGAAGGGGCCGATTGCAAGGAGTTGGCGCAAGATGCCAAGTTCTTGAAGCGCCTATGGGGCAAAGTGAAAGAGCGCCGCAGCAAGTACATTACGCGTTCCACGCTTTACGGGGAGCTTGGTCTTTCTCATCGTGTGTTGCGTGATTTTGTCGGCACTGAACTCACCAAAATCTTGGTGGACTCGCGCCTTGAGTATGAAAACCTCAAAGAGTTTTGCTGTGAATACGTTCCTGAGCTTGCAGACAAGCTAGAGCTGTATGAAGGCCAAAAGCCCATCTTTGACATGTACGATACCGAGAATGAGATTCAGCGTTCACTTGAGCGTAAAGTTGAGCTCAAGTCTGGTGGCTACTTGATCATTGACCAGACAGAAGCGATGACGACGGTTGATATCAATACCGGCGCTTTCGTTGGTCGTCGTAATCTTGAAGAGACGATTTTCAACACGAACGTTGAAGCGACTCAGGCGATTGCCCGTCAGCTCCGCCTGCGTAACCTGGGCGGTATCATCATTATCGACTTTATCGATATGGCATCTGAAGAGCATCGTAAGCGAGTACTTACCTCATTAGAGTTGGCGTTAAGTGGCGACCGAGTTAAAACCAACATCAATGGCTTTACTCAGTTGGGTTTAGTCGAGATGACGCGTAAACGTACCCGTGAGAGTATTGAGCACGTGCTTTGTAGCGGCTGCCCAACCTGTGAAGGTCGAGGTAGTGTGAAAACCGTTGAAACGGTGTGCTATGAAATCTTGCGTGAAATCACCCGTGTTAACCGTGCGTATGATGCCGACAACTTTGTAGTCTACGCCGCGCCTGCGGTTGCTGAGGCCCTCGAGGGTGAAGAGTCGCATGCACTGGCTGAGCTGGAAGTCTTTATTGGCAAACAGGTGCGTATTCAAGCCGAGCCGCTCTACATTCAAGAGCAATTTGACGTTGTCATGATGTAGAGGCTCGAGTGAGTAAGTCGATGACACGCCTCTGGCACTGTATTTTGTGGTTATTGGTTACGGCAATGGTGGTTCTCGCTATTGCCGTCACAGCCCTGCGTGTCACTTTACCTAAGCTCAATCAATTCCAAGGTGAAATCCATCACTTTGTAAACCAATACACCGGACTCGATCTGCAAATTGACGATGTACGTGGGTATTGGCGTAACACCCATCCTTCGATTTCGCTGCAGAGCATCAGTGTTGATTTACCCGCAGCCTCTGATATTCATATGTCGGCGCAGCGTTTAGATATCGAGTTTGATTTAATCCGGTCTATGCTGTCACTCAAGCCGATCATTGCTGAGCTGAATGTTCATGGCTTAGATATGGACTTACAGTCGGTTGACTTGTTTGGTCGCAATACGCAGGCACAAAAGCCGAGTGATTCGAAAAATAGTAGCCAGCCACTACGCCAAGTTGAGCAGCTGTTTTTACGCCAATTAGAAGACTTCTCTCTGTATGACTCACAAATTAGCTACATTGCGATAGATGGCGAGCCGCGCTCTTTAGAAATCAACAAGCTGCGCTGGAATAACAGTGGTAAGCGTCACCGTGGTGAAGGTGTGGTCAGTGTGTCTGATGCATACCTCAATGAGTTGAAAGTCAGTGCTGATTTTTACGACCATGGATCACTTGCAGATGTGTCTGGTGAGTTCTATGTTCAGGCTGACTCGATGTCGATTGGCCCTTGGATGACGGAATATTTGCAGGCAGAAACCGGTATTCAAAGCGGTCAGTTGAGTTTTGCGGCTTGGTTAACATTGGCCAATAGCAAGCCAGTGGATGCGTACTTAGAAGTGATGCCTTCAGACCTGATTTGGATCGAGGGTGAAAAGCACGAATTGCTGGTGGAGTCTGGCGTATTTAAGCTTTTTCCTCTAGATAATGGCCTAAAAGTAAGTGGTCACTCACTGAATGTTCGCACTGATGATACCGAGTGGCCTGAGTTAGATCTCGCCTTTGATATTACCGATAAAGGCTGGCGTCTTAACTTATCTGAACTCGATATTGCGGCCGTTTCCCCTTTGGTCAAACTGCTTCCTGATTCGGAAAGTACCTCAGAATTTCTGACTGAGCTAGCGCCAAAAGGGCAGGTGGAAGACCTGCGTATTTCAATGGCGGGGGGTATTGATTCACTCACCTATTCTGCTGATCTATATAATGTTGGGATGACTCAGTGGGGACTGCTTCCCGGGGTACATCATGCCAACGTCGCGGTCGCGGGTGATGCTTATCAAGCGAAGGCGACCCTCTCTCTGTTTGACGACGTACTGCCTTATGGTGATGTTTTTCAAGCGTCGCTCAATATGCGTCAAGCCCACACCGATATTGTCTGGCAGCGTGATGAACATGGCTGGTCACTATGGTCTGATAAAGTCACCGCGGCGACGCCTGATATTCAGGTGCTTGGGGCTTTCCGTTTAGACTTTCCACAAGATCAAAGTCCGTTCTTGTCGTTCTATGCAGAAGCGGATCTATTCAATGCCGGCCAGACTTGGCGCTACCTGCCAACGTTGGCTCTAGGCCAAGGTCTAACCGACTACTTATCGACTTCTATTCAAGGTGGTCGTGTAGAAACGGCGAAACTGCTTTGGTATGGCGAACTCGGTCATTTCCCTTACAAACAAAATAACGGCATATTCCAAGCTTGGGTCGGCTTACAAGACGCAAAATACAGTTTTGAAACATCGTGGCCACTGCTTACCGATTTGCAGCTGGATCTGCTGTTTGAAAATGAATCGATGTATCTCGATTCACGCTCTGCAACCCTGATGGATCTTAAAGCGTCACGAGTGACAGGGCGTATCCCTTCACTGAGTGGTGACGGTCATATTGAGATTGAGGCGCAGGCTTATGGCCCAGGCCCTGCGGTAAGAGACTATATGACAGCTTCACCCCTTGTCGATTCTGTGGGTGCAGCGCTGACAGCGATTGATATTCAAGGGGACGTGCAGGCCAGTTTCCAATTAAGCATTCCGTTTAGTGATGAAGGTGAAGCGCGAGCATGGGGTCAAGCGGATCTTAAAGATAACTTTGTCACCATTGATGCCCCGCCAATGATACTTGAATCTGTTACTGGCTCGATTGAGTTTGATAATGATGTTGTGACTGCGAAAGGCTTGAATGCTGATCTACTCAAGCAACCCGTTTCAATCGACTTTGCTGGCGAAAATGCAGGGCGTGGTTACTCGGTAGGTATTGATGTGATAGGTGACTGGGAAGTTGAGCCTCTGTTGCCTTATGTTGGAGCGCGTTGGTTGAACCCACTGTCTGGTCATGCCCCTTGGCATATGGGGCTAGATATTCAGCTTAACGATGTCGGATTTACGTATCAAATCGAAGGTGAAGCTAATCTTAACCAGTTAGCAAGTACTTACCCGTACCCGCTTGATAAGCCGAAAAACCAAGCTGGTTCGGTTAAGCTGCAAGCGTCTGGCAACCAGCAAATGGTTTCTGCACGACTCGAGTTGCCGAGAGCTAAATATCAGACGGAAATTGACCTGCGCCCAGATCGCCCAGAGCTTAGTGCGACGCATTTAGTGGTGGGCAATGGCAGTTTTAAAATCAGTCCTATTGCTGGGCATAGTGCTCAAATTAGATCGCCGCGCTTTAACTTAGATGAATGGATGAGTTTATCGGAGCAGGCAGCGCCGCAAGTTAAAGTGGTGATTGATGAGCTCAATACCCCTGAAGTTCCAATGCCACAGCGTGTCGACTTAGATGTGAAAACTCTCACCTTCGCCGGTATAGATTGGCACGATGTTAACTTTGGTGCGCGCAATAAAGGCAATGATTGGACGTTCAGTTTAGAGAGTCAGCAAGCAACGGGTAAGGCCGATTATCAAAATGGTACTAACCTGACGGTGGCTTTAGAGAATCTGAATATCTATGTGCCAGGCCTTGATGAAGCATTAGCAGATGAGCCGACTCTGATAGAAAGCCTTGAGCCGGATCAGCCATTGATTTCTGATGCGGATCGTCAATTACACCAAACCATCCCCAACATTGATCTCAAGATTGATGATTTTTGGTTGCAGGGTTACAAGGTGGGTAAGGTCAATGTTGATCTACAAAGAGAAGGTGACACTCTCAATTGGAAGTCGATCCAGATTGAAAGTGGCAGTAACCAAGTGGATATTTCGTCGCAATGGACATTGACGGAAGATCAAAGCTATACAAAGCTGAAAGTAGACGTGAAAGGCGATAACAACAGTGATGTGATGGAGCGCTTTGGTATTAGCTCCGGTATTCAACAGGCACCGTTTGAGTTTAAGGGGCAAACCCGCTGGGATGGCGCGCCTTGGTCGATGAAAGTCGATACTCTACAAGGTGATGCTAGTATCAAGCTTGGCAAGGGCATTATCTCTGATGTGAGTGGTGCTGCGCGCTTGCTTGGCATGTTCAGTCTCGATTCGATCATTCGCAAGATGCAGCTTGATTTTACCGATGTATTTGACCGCGGTATGGCGTTTAACTCGATTACGGGTAGTGGCCAATTCCGTAACGGAGTGTTCCTCACTAACAACATTAAGATGGACGCTATTGCAGGTGAAATGCGTATTAAAGGCTTAGCAAACCTAAATGATCAAACGGTGGATGCTGAAGTCAACTTTACCCCGGATATTACCTCAGGTATTCCGGTCTTAACGGCGTTTGCGGTTACACCACAAACCGCGCTGTACGTTCTGGCTATCACTACGGTCGTATCACCTATCGTAGAGGTCTTCACACAGGTTAACTATGAGGTGAAAGGCCCATTTGATGCCCCTACCGTGAGTGAAATGTCACGCAGTCGTGGCGAGTTTACCTTACCAGAAGAGTTAAGAGCGGAAGCAGACAAATAAGGAACAAAAGACATGGAACGTGTCGGCATTATCCAGATGACATCCGGGCCAGACCCAGATAAGAATCTCGCTTATATTAAAGAGCAGGTCTTCCATTTAGCGAAGCAAGGAGTGAAATGGATCATCACGCCTGAAAACGCATTGGTGTTCGGTCGCAAAGAAGATTATCACCGAGTCGCCGAGCACCTTGGTATGGGACCACTTCAGCTCGAATTAGGTTTGCTTGCCAAAGAAGCGGGGATCTGGTTGATCATTGGTAGTATGCCGATCAAACGCAGCAGTGGGGTTTCTACCACAACCTTGGTGTTTAACGATCAGGGGCTACTGGTTACCCATTACGACAAGCTGCATATGTTTGATGTGGAAGTGAATGACACACATCGTAGCTATAGAGAGTCTGAAACCTTTACCCCAGGCAGTAAAATTGAAACCATCCAGACACCTTTCGGCCATTTAGGCCTGTCCATTTGCTATGACCTACGCTTCCCGCAGCTTTACTCTGAACTGATTCGTTTAGGCGCCAATATCCTTCTTGTTCCAGCGGCATTTACCGCCGTGACAGGTCAGGCACACTGGCGTTCACTCTTGATGGCTCGAGCCATCGAAAACCAAGCCTATGTCGTGGCCGTCAATCAAACCGGTGTGCACCCTTGTGGCAGAGAGACATGGGGACACTCGATGATTATCAGCCCTTGGGGTGAGGTGTTACTCGAATTGGGTCAACGCGCACAAAACGGTGTCGCGGATATAGACCTTTCCGTTGTGAATGAGCTCAGGCAGAATATGCCTGTCATACAGCATTCAAGATTTCAAAATCGCTTGATTTAGTTCAAGATGATTCACTTAGTATTTATATAAGAGCGACTTATGAGCATAGACCGCATTGAAGAGGCACTTCTCGCCCCAGCAGGATTAACCGAGCAAGATATCGCCGATACGCTTTCAAGTATCGCTACTCGTCAGATTGATTACGCTGACATCTATTTCCAATCTAGCTGGCACGAGTCGTTAGTGTTGGAAGACAGCATCATTAAAGATGGCTCCTTCAATATCGACCGAGGTGTCGGTGTCCGTGCCATCACCGGTGAGAAAACGGGCTTTGCTTATTCGGATCAAATTCAACTTGATAGCCTAAAGCAGAGTGCGATTGCCGCTCGTGGCATTGCCCAGCAAGGTCAAAATGGCAAGGTAAAAGCATTCAACCGTAGCGATAATCAATCCTTCTACACTGCGGTAAACCCACTGGATTCTTGGCAGAAAGAGCAAAAGACCAAGCTACTCAAAGAGCTTGATGCCTACATTCGTACCAAAGAGCCACTTATTCAAGAGGTATCAGTGAGCCTAAGCGGCGTGCATGAGCAGATGCTGGTGGCTGCAACCGATGGCACGTTTGCAGGTGATATTCGTCCGTTAGTTCGTCTGTCTATTAGCGTGCTAGCACAGCGTGGCGGTCGCCGTGAGCGAGGCAGCGCGGGTGGCGGTGGCCGCATGGGCTACGATTTCTTCCTTGATGATATGGAAGGTCAGCAACGTGCGTATCATTTCGCCGATGAAGCGATTCGCCAAGCGATGATTAACCTCGAAGCGGACGCGGCACCTGCAGGCACAATGCCTGTGGTCTTAGGCTCTGGCTGGCCGGGTGTATTATTACATGAAGCTGTAGGTCATGGCCTTGAAGGGGACTTTAACCGTAAAGAGTCTTCTGTGTTTAGCGGTAAAGTGGGCGAGCAGGTTACTTCAAGCCTTTGTACGGTTGTCGATGATGGCACGATGCCCGATCGTCGTGGTTCATTGAATGTCGATGATGAAGGTGTGAATGGTCAATACAATACCCTGATTGAAAACGGTGTATTGAAAGGTTACATGCAAGATAAGCTCAATGCTCGCTTGATGGGGGTTAACCCAACGGGTAACGCACGACGTGAATCATATGCGCATCTACCAATGCCGCGTATGACTAATACTTACATGCTACCAGGAGAGCATACCCCAGAAGAGATTATCTCTACGGTTAAGAAAGGCTTATATGCACCTAACTTCGGTGGCGGTCAGGTAGATATCACTTCAGGTAAGTTTGTGTTCTCAACGTCAGAGGCTTACTTGATTGAAGATGGCAAGATCACTCGACCAGTTAAGGGCGCAACCCTAATCGGTTCAGGCATTGAAGCTATGCAGCAAGTGTCTATGGTCGGTAACGATTTAGACATCGACCGTGGCGTGGGTGTGTGTGGTAAAGCGGGCCAGAGCGTTCCGGTTGGGGTTGGTCAACCTACGCTAAAACTCGATGCAATAACGGTGGGTGGTACAGAGTAATCTCACCACATAAAGACAAAAGAAAAGCAGCGTTAAGCTGCTTTTTTTGCATTTGGGTTATGGGGTTGCAAAAGCTTTTGGCCTACCATGATCCTTTTGCTGTTATAACCCATCACGCTCAATAGGACAGCTCATACAGCGAGCGCCACCACGGCCTCGTCCAAGCTCATTACCCGGAATAGGGAGAACAGTGATCCCAGCTTTGTCGTATTTTTCGTTGGTGTAGACGTTACGTTCATAACCAATCACAACACCAGGTTTTACGGTAAGGACGTTGTTGGCATCATTCCACTGCTCACGTTCTGCCTCATAGCTATCCCCGCCCGTAGTGATGATTTTGAGATAGTCCAACCCAAGTGCGAGCTCAATCGCATGAATGAAGTTCGGGACTTGCTCAACTTTTACTGAGCCATTTTTCGGTGAGATTCGCCAAGTGGGCAAGTCATTACGCATGATCTCTGGGTACATGGAGAAGGTATCGATATCCATGTGGGTCATGACCGTATCAAGATGCATGCATGAGCGATGCTTCGGTAGTTCAATCGCGATGACTTGTGTCGCTTGGCCATTAGCAAACAACTTAGCGGCGAGGTTCTCAACACCTTGTGGTGTGGTGCGCTCAGACATACCGATGAGCACCGCACCTTTACCGATAACCAAAACATCACCACCTTCAATATTGGCGTTATCGTAGTGCAAGTCTTCATTACCGAAGTACTTCACAAAGTCTTGGCCAGCAAACACTGGGTGCCAGCGATAAATGGCACGTAAATGGTTCGTTTCACGCTGGCGAGCCGGTTTCATCATTGGGTTTAATGAAACACCGCCATAAATCCAGCAAGAGGTATCACGAGTAAACAGGTGGTTAGGCAGAGGCTCGATGACAAAGTCGAGAGGTCGGTGCATTTTAGGTAGCATCGAGTCCGACTTAAGCTTAAGTTCAGAGTAGGCCAATCCACCAAGAAGCACGGTGGCTAGGTGGTGGTCATCCATTGAGGCTAAGTATTCTCTTAGGTCATTAGCGAAAGTCGGGCCGTAACGAAAATCTGAAATTTGAGTGTTGAGTAGCCAGGCTTTGGCTTCAGGTACCGCCAGTGTCTCTTCGAGAAGGTCGTGCAATAACAGTACTTCGACATCTTGATTACGCAATGTATTTGCAAATACATCGTGCTCTTCACCTGCAGCTTCAACAGCCAGTACATCATCAAACAACAGTTCATGACAGTTTGATGGAGTGAGGTGGGTGAGCGCGCGTTCTGGGCGGTTAAGTAGCACTCGCCTTAATTGTCCAACCTCGGACCCAACGTACAACTTACTCATTTTGTATCCTTACCAATTATTCCTAACCCGTATTTATGACAAGCTTGTTATAAAGATGCAAGTCAAAAAGTAGGGCGCTCATACTGTAAAAGCTCACTTAGACAGATAACAATTTTTAGTTCGGGATGTTTTGTAAGATATTGTTTCAAAAACGGCGTTGTAGTCAATTCGAGCTAATTTGACTGTCTATGCGACTAAGGAGGGTTTATATAGAGCTCTATGCGTTCAATTGCCATACTAAAGCAGAACGCTGGGTGCAGATAGGAAATTAGAGCTACCATAAAACACCAAATCCCTTTGTCAGCAACTATTGTTAGTTAAATGTTGAAAATTGGCCTTAAGCAAGCGATTTATGTGCGAATATCTGGTATTTGATAAAGATCCGTGCCATATTTCCACGAAATCTCAAACCATCACTTATTGACCTTGGAGTCCCTTAATATGTCTCATGAAGATGAATACATGTCTGTTGAAGAATTGATTGAATTTCAGAAGGAAGAGACCCGCGGTATCATTCAAGCTTTGCTGGAAGATGGTAGCGATCCTGACTCGCTTTACGACATTGAGCACCATCTGTTCGCTGAAGATTTTGACAAGCTAGAAAAAGCCGTTGTTGAAGCGTTCAAAATGGGCTTTGAAGTATTAGAAGCAGAAGAAACCGAAGATGAAGATGGCAAGAAGCTTCTATGCTGTGATGCAACAATGGAGTCTGCACTTGATGCAGAAGCGATTGATGCACAGGTAGAAAAGCTGGTCCATCTTGCAGAGAAGTACGACATCATCTATGACGGGTGGGGTACGTTCTACGAGGGTGAAGACGCGATTTACCCAGAAGAAGATGACGACGAAGAGTAATTCGTTACATCCGATTGGATTAGGCCGAGCAATTGCTCGGTCTTTTTGTATGTTCTTGAGGGTAAACAAAATGCCTCATGGGTCACACGATTGAAAAAATGCGCCAGATCACAAAGCAGATTCGTATAGTGAACTGGGTCTCATTACTTGGGTATAAGAGCGTATTGAGTTAGACTTTGCAGCACGAAAAATGACGTGATTGGATAAGGCGATGTTAAGAGTTGCCATTAATGGATTTGGCCGCATTGGGCGCAATGTTCTTAGAGCGGTTTATGAAAGCGGTAAGCATCAACAGATTCAGGTCGTTGCAGTAAACGAGTTGGCCCAACCGGATGCGATGGCTCACCTGCTTCAATATGATACCAGTCATGGGCGTTTTCATAAGCGCATCTCCAACGATCAAGAACACATCTACGTTCACCATGAAAGTGGTGAATACGATTCCATCCGTATTCTGCATTTGGCAGAGGTTGATCTGCTTCCTTGGCGAGACTTAGGGGTCGATATCGTGCTCGACTGCACCGGAGTATTTGGCTCACAGGCAGATGGTCAGGCGCACATTCAAGCTGGTGCAGACAAAGTGCTGTTTTCTCACCCTGGCAGCAACGATTTAGACAACACAATTATCTATGGTGTTAACCAAGACACTTTGCGCGCAGAGCACAAGGTGGTCTCAAACGGTTCGTGCACGACTAACTGTATTGTGCCAATCATCCAAGCTCTCGATGATGCGTTTGGGATTGATTCTGGCACCATCACCACGATTCACTCTTCAATGAATGACCAGCAAGTCATTGATGCCTATCACACTGATTTACGTCGAACTCGCTCAGCGAGTCAGTCCATCATCCCTGTTGATACAAAACTTCATAAAGGGATTGAAAGAATTTTTCCGAAATTTTCTAACAAATTTGAGGCCATTTCTGTGCGTGTACCGACGGTAAATGTGACCGCGATGGACTTAAGTGTCACAATTAATACAAATGTGAAAGTTAATGACGTAAATCAAACCATTGTGAATGCCTCTCAGTGTACATTACGGGGTATCGTTGACTATACTGAAGCGCCGCTCGTTTCCATCGATTTTAATCATGATCCCCACAGTGCGATCGTTGATGGAACCCAAACAAGAGTGAGCAATGGGCATCTCGTCAAGATGCTCGTCTGGTGCGATAACGAATGGGGTTTTGCCAACCGAATGCTGGATACAGCACTGGCAATGCAAGCATCAGACAAGAGCGAATAAGGGGATCGAGAGAAATATTTATTTTTCACTTGAAAATAAATATAAAGTCTCCATATTCGTTAGTAGTTTGAAGGATTAACGAGCTCGGCCGGATGCCGGGCTTAACAAACATTAATTATTAAGTTGAGAGGACAAATCATGTCTGTAATCAAGATGACTGACCTGGATCTAGCAGGTAAACGCGTATTCATCCGTGCTGACCTTAACGTTCCAGTAAAAGACGGCAAAGTAACTTCAGATGCACGTATTCTTGCATCACTTCCTACTATCAAAATGTGTCTAGAAGCTGGCGCTAAAGTGATGGTGACATCTCACCTAGGCCGTCCAACGGAAGGCGAGTACGCAGAAGAGTTCTCTCTACAACCTGTTGTTAACTACCTAAACGATGCACTTGAGTGTGACGTTAAACTAGCGAAAGACTACCTAAACGGTCTAGAGCTTAACGCTGGTGAGCTAGTTGTTCTTGAAAACGTTCGCTTCAACAAAGGCGAGAAGAAGAACGAAGAAGAACTATCTAAAGCATACGCAGCACTTTGTGACGTATTCGTAATGGATGCATTCGGTACGGCGCACCGTGCACAAGCATCAACTCACGGTGTTGGCATGAACGCTCCTGTAGCGTGTGCAGGCCCTCTACTAGCTGCTGAACTTGAAGCACTAGGTAAAGCGATGGACAACCCAGAGCGTCCACTAGTGGCTATCGTTGGTGGTTCTAAAGTATCTACTAAGCTGACGGTTCTTGAGTCTCTATCTAAAGTTGCTGACCAACTTGTTGTTGGTGGCGGTATCGCGAACACGTTCATCGCTGCTGACGGCCACAACGTAGGTAAGTCTCTATACGAAGCTGACCTAGTTGAAACTGCTCAGAAACTAATGAAAGAGTGTTCTATCCCAGTAGCAACTGACGTTGCATGTGCGAAAGCATTTGACGAGAACGCTGAAGCTGAAATCAAGCATGTTTCAGAAGTTTCTGACGACGACATGATCTTCGACCTAGGTCCAGATTCAACAGCAGCACTTGCTGAAATCATCGGCAACGCGAAAACTATCCTTTGGAACGGCCCTGTAGGCGTATTCGAATTCAAGAACTTCGAAGCAGGTACAGCTGGTATCTCTAAAGCAATCGCAGAATCTGCAGGTTTCTCTGTAGCAGGTGGTGGTGACACGCTAGCGGCTATCGACAAGTTCGGTATCAAAGCTGACGTATCTTACATCTCAACAGGCGGCGGTGCTTTCCTTGAGTTTGTTGAAGGTAAAGTACTTCCAGCAGTAGCGATGCTAGAAGAGCGCGCTAAGTAACTTTGTAAAAGCGGGAGAGTTATTCTCCCGCTTTTCTGTTTGCTGCACGCCTAATTGATTTCTGCTAGAATTCGACGTGTTGTGAGCAAACGTTTGCAAAAATTTAAACGTAACAGTTAATTTTAAACGACAGAATATATAGGATTAATTCCATGTCTAAGATCTTCGATTTCGTAAAACCAGGTGTTATCTCTGGCGACGACGTACAGAAAGTATTTGAAGTAGCTAAAGAGAACAAATTTGCTCTTCCTGCAGTAAACGTTGTTGGTACTGACTCTGTAAACGCAGTACTAGAAGCAGCAGCTAAAGTTAAGTCTCCAGTTGTTGTTCAGTTCTCAAACGGCGGTGCAGCTTTCTTCGCTGGTAAAGGCGTTAAACTTGAAGGTCAAGGTGCACAAATCCTTGGCGCTGTTGCTGGTGCTAAATACGTTCACGCTGTAGCTGAAGCTTACGGTGTTCCAGTTATCCTGCACACTGACCACGCTGCTAAGAAACTTCTTCCATGGATCGACGGTCTACTAGACGCGGGTGAAGAGTTCTTCGCGCAAACTGGTAAGCCTCTATTCTCTTCTCACATGCTAGACCTTTCTGAAGAGTCTCTAGAAGAGAACATCGAAACATGTGCTAAGTACCTAGAGCGCATGGCTAAAATGAACATGACAATCGAGATCGAACTTGGTTGTACTGGTGGTGAAGAAGACGGCGTTGATAACTCTGATATGGACGCATCTGAGCTTTACACTTCTCCAGAAGACGTTGCTTACGCATACGAGAAACTAAGCGCTGTTTCACACCGCTTCACTATCGCGGCTTCTTTCGGTAACGTACACGGCGTTTACAAGCCAGGTAACGTTGTTCTAACTCCAACTATCCTACGTGACTCTCAAGCATACTGTGCAGAGAAGTTCGGTATCGCACCTAACGCTCTAAACTTCGTATTCCACGGCGGTTCTGGTTCTACTGAAGCAGAAATCCAAGAGTCTATCGGCTACGGTGTTATCAAAATGAACATCGATACTGATACACAGTGGGCTACATGGGACGGCGTTCGTGCATACGAAGCTGAGAACCGTGACTTCCTACAAGGTCAAATCGGTAACCCTACTGGTGAAGACGCGCCAAACAAGAAGTACTACGATCCACGCGTATGGCTACGTGCTGGTCAAGCTTCAATGGTTGCTCGCCTAGAGAAAGCATTCGCTGACCTAAACGCTGTAGACGTACTATAATTCGACTGAATTAAATCGTCACATCTAATATATCTAACCCGCTCTTTGAGCGGGTTTTTTTGTGCCTAAAGATGAATTATTAACGAAATGGCAACAAAAGTATGGAAAGTCGTCAAAAAGTTGCTTAGGCTGTAAGAAAATAGTGAAAGTTGTTCAATAAAGAGCTGTTTTTTAGGTGGTTGTTGGTAAAATGCCGCCGCTCCAAAAGAGTGAGTGTTCTGTTTGGTTTTAATAGAAGTAACAATAGCCAACAGCAGATGCTCGTGTGTGCTCTTATTTTTTATATCTAAGACACAGGGACATTTAGGTTAGATATTTTAAGGATTAACTATGTCAACAGAATCAACAGGCATTGAGACTCCACTTGTGGATGGAGTTGCAGAAGCTGAAAAATGGTTAACGAATAATAGCGATCTATTGATTCAGTACGGAGTGAATATTCTTTCTGCACTACTGATTCTATTTATCGGTAATATCATCGTTAAAGCGGTAGCGAATAGCGTTTCGAAAGTGCTCGAAAAGAAAAAAATGGATAAAGCGGTCGTTGAGTTTATCCATGGTTTAGTTCGTTACCTGCTATTTGTGATTGTTCTTATTGCAGCACTAGGCAGAGTCGGCGTACAAACCGCTTCAGTCGTTGCGGTTATTGGTGCTGCCGGTTTAGCAGTCGGTCTTGCTCTTCAAGGCTCACTATCGAACTTCGCTGCAGGGGTATTGATTGTGGCTTTCCGCCCATTCAAGTCCGGAGATTACGTTGAAATCGGTGGTGTTGCTGGCTCAGTCGAGTCAATTCAGATCTTCCAAACCGTTCTAAAAACACCAGATAACAAGATGGTTGTGGTTCCGAATGCTTCTGTGATCAACGGTGCAATCACTAACTATTCTCGTCACGATACACGCCGTGTAGATATGGTAATCGGTGTTTCTTACAATTCAGATCTTCAACTGACGAAGCAAGTGATCCGTGAAACGCTAGAAAAAGACGAGCGTATTCTTAAAGATCCTGATATGACGATCGGCGTTTTAGCGTTAGCAGATTCGTCGGTTAACTTCGTAGTTCGTCCATGGTGCAAAACTGCCGACTATTGGGACGTATTCTTTGATTCTCAACAAGCAATCAAAGAAGCCTTAGATGCAGCTGGTATTGAAATTCCATTCCCACAAATGGATGTGCATTTAAATAAAGTTGAGGCGTAAGCCTCAATAGATTTAAGACATTGAATACCAAGAAACGAAGATAAAGTAAGCGAGGCCTATTTGGCCTCGTTTTTTGTATCTGGTATTAAAGCAAGTGAATAGGGTTGCTCAAAGTAGTGAGTAGTTGCTTGAGGCTTGATTGTGATAAACCAAAGGTGATGTCTGGCCTTCCGGGGGTATAGAGCACTTCATTTGCTTCGAGAAGGCGTTTATCGATGACTAAACTAATCTCATCTTCAAGCCCGAAAGGGCACACTGCACCGGGATAACACCCCAGCTTATCCACCATCTCTTGATCGGGACAAATCGACACTCGCTTGCCTAGAACCTCTTTTATCGCTTTGCTATCCAGACGCGAGTCTTTATCGGTGAGGTAGACAGCATAGCGCTCTGTCCCTTTTAGTTTTAAGAACAAGCTTTTGCTGTGGACACCTTGCCAACCAAGCTGCTGCGCGACTTTAACATCGGTGACGAAGTCTAAAATCGGCTCATGTTGCCATTGAGAAAAGTCGATGCTGTGTTGGGCCAGGTGTTCAAGTGTCCACAAATACAGGTCGTGTGACTTTTGGGCGATATAGTCAGAATTAGCATCCATGCAAAATGATCTCGTATGGGGGGCGCAGTAGAGGTTTAGCTAAAGGCGCGAAAAAGCAATCTATCCAGATTAATCGCTTTTACATGACTTTGCCACAACCCAAGTTCCCGCGCCTTGGTGAAGGAAAGGGATTGATTGGCCAAAGCAAAAAGCACCGAAGCATCGCTGACTATAAATGCTTGGTTATTCTCTTTAGGTAAAAGATGCGCAGTCGCGGTGACGGTTTCACCGTTGCCCGTTAATTGAATAAAATGGTTTCCAGAGATCTCATATAAGCTGACATCAAACACCTCTCCATTATATTGTGGTTCAAGCTGCTTTTGCATTTGCCACATGATCATATCTAAGCGTTGGCTGTGCTTAGAAGATATCGTCAGTGTCTCTTTCTGTTTCGCGTCATTGATGGCCAATGCGACAGAGAATGTGCCTTGTGGCATGGTCCCTAGGGTTTGAAACAATGCGCCGCCATCAAGAGTACATGACAACGCTGGCAAGGAGAGTGCAAGAGATAGTAATAGAACAACGAAGTGACGAGATAGTTTCGCTTGATAGCAATTCAATAAGGAAAGAGTGGACATATAGACTCCAGTTCGCACTTTCCATAGTGTCAAAGAAGAAAAAAGACCGTAGCGTTAGCATGCACTACGGTCAAAGGAACCGCTCTATGAGTTAGAGCAGGCAGACGCAGTATTACTGAGTCATTGTTATAGGGCGCTTTTCACAGGGCCGTAAAGTTGCGCATCGACTTTCTGCCCCTCTTCAGGGCGAGGTACGATTTCAAACTTATCATCGAAGCGAACCGAGACCGATTGCAGCTTGTTCAATACCTCAACATTACCTTCGATGTTGGCTTGACCTGATTTGAGAAGGTCTGCCATGGTGGTTTCACCGAGTAAGATCTTCGTCAGGTCGGTTTTGTTGATGCTTAGCATCGCATCGGCTGACTGGCCAAAATCTGATACTTCGATGTTGCTAAGGTTGCCGTTCGACATCTCAACAAAGTGTTTCTCATCAATATCAGGCACGGCAATGTTCATGGTGAATGGCACTTTATCCGCATCTTTTGCCACGACCTGAACGGCTAAGTAGTCAAGCAGGTTCGTGACCGTCATTTCACTTAACACATCCGGCGATGCCGTTTTTGGTGCGCCAGGCATGGTACCGATACGTAACTCTTGTGCGCCCGTTAAGAAGATATTTCGCCAACCCGCTCCTTCGGCTTGATAACCTTGCTGTTCAAAGCTGTCTGCGAGTAGCTTGCGTGCCTCAAGGTGATCTGGCTGTGCAATCACCACTTTGTTTAGTGCAGTTGACACAAAGCGGTAGTGACCCTCACTGAAGTCTTGTTTGGCTTTTTTCACTACAGCGTCGGCGCCGCCCATGTACTCAACAAATTTTTCTGCCTCTTCTTTGACTGGCAGTGGGTTGAGGTTCGCCGGGTTCATATCAAAGTACCCTAAGTACATGTTGTAGACCGCACGTGCGTTGTGGCTATATGTGCCGTGGTAGCCATTGGTGTGCCATGCTTGGCGGATAGACTCAGGAAGTTCATCCGTGATCTTGGCGCCAATATCCTGCATCACCATACCGTTGTTGGCTAAGCGCAGGGTTTGGTTGTGGACAAAACCATAGTTGTCGCGCTGCAACTTCATAAATTCGTTGATGTTCTCATTACCCCAAATCGGTGATGAATGAGAGCCGAAGAGGTATTCAATATCGCCACCCCACGCGTTGATCATCGCATTGATGTCTTTTGACCACTTGAGGGCATCACGCACTTTTGCACCACGTAGCGTGTAGATGTTATGCATACCGTGATACATCATCTCACCTGTCCAGAGCGCATTCATTGAAGGAATATAAGCGGCACTGCCTGATGGCGCTTCAGTGCCAGCGGTATCCATAAAGACGATCTCTAGCCCATCAATCGTTGTACTATAGAATTTTTGATCTTCGCTGCTCGGGAAGGTTTCATCTGGTGCGACTAGCGTGATCATGCCTTGTGACAAGCCATTGGCGAGTGCAGCATCTATTGCGCCCGTTTCAGAGGCTTTGCCTAGGGTACTACCGTATTGATAAGCAGTACGGCGTGACATGGCATTGCCTGCTAATACATTTTCATCAACGGTCTCTTTAATGAAGCCATGTGGGGCATAGACCTTAACATCAGGGAAGCGGTCTTTAATGGCTCTTGAGCCACCAAAGTGATCCGCATGACTATGAGAGTAGATCATTGCAACCACAGGAAGATCGCCGCCCTCAGGTACGTTATCTAGAAAGAAGTCCAGTGATGCTGCCATGGCTTCTTGTGTGAGCAACACATCATAGACAATCCAGCCATTTTCACTGCGGATAAATGAGGCTGATGAGAGGTCGGTGCCTCGCACCTGATAAATACCTTCACGAACTTGATAGAGCCCATCGGCAGAGTGGTTGAGCTGAGCCTGTCGCCACAGTGATGGGTTGACCGTATCTGGCGCGTTTGCAGCAATAGACTGACCCTTATGCAGGTGTGAGAAGCGATCGCTTAAACTCTTACGTGTTTCATTTGTCAGGGGAACGATAAGCCCTTTATCGTTATTGGCAAAGGCGTCCACATCAGCAAAATCTAAGCTCTCTGCAAAGGTGTGGTTCGCTTGAATCGTGTGCTCACTCGCTGGCTTACCATAGGCAGTAATGTCACCCACAGGTTTTGAGCCCCCTGCGGCCAAAACGGGGAGTGAACTGACCATTGAAAGTGCGATTAACGTCTTATTCAGCTTCATAGTCTCTCTCGGTTGAATCAAATAGGTTGAGAGAGATAGTAGGGGAGTGACATATTATAAAAAATAAACTAAATTTTATTTAAACTATTTCAAATTGGAATGTATATGCCTAGCAACGTTAACTGGAACCAGTTTGCTATTTTTATTGAGGTCTATCGATTGCAGTCGATTTCTCGGGCGGCAGAGGTGTTAAACATGTCCCAGCCAGGAGTCAGCAATGCTTTACGACGCTTACAAGCCGGGCTAGGCGTCGACCTGTTTGTGCGTAAAGGGCGAGGTATAGCGCCAACTGTGGCTGCGAATCTACTGGCGGAGCAATTAGAGCAAGCGACACAGATGATTGATGTCGCATTAGAGCAAGTTGTTGAGTTTGACCCAGCCAAGCCACATCGTTTTGACGTGACAACCAATGAAGTAATCCAACACCTTTTGTTACCCTACATCGACCACCCCATCGTCGGCAACTGTAAGATCAATTTGTCGATGACCCCGAGCTCAGACATTGATATTTCACAAAAGCTGGTGGAGAGCCAAACGGATTTAGTGGTGGATATTCAAGATAACTTAATGAACTCATTCAGCTCTCAAGCCGTGCTGAAAGATGAAATTGTCGTGGTTGCTTCTGTGTCTCACCCTCAGCTGCAGCAGGGGGATGTATTGACGGAAGAGCTCTATTTTAGTCAAAAACACATTGTTCAGAGCTTGCGTCGAGCCAATCAGTTTATAGCGGACTTCTTTAGCTTAGAGCCACTTAGGCAGAGAGACATCGTGACTCAATCTGATTCCATTCTCTCTGCAATGATGCTGGCTTCACAAACTCATCACTTGACGGTCGTCTCGCGCTCACTGGCGAATCTATATGCGCAAAAAATGCGTTTGAATATGTTTGAACTGCCTTTTGAGGTTCGCTCTTTCAACCACACCTTATTGTGGCATAGGCGCATGGAGCACAGTTCAGGGCATCGATGGTTAAGAGAGACGATTCAACAGCTTTTGACCATGGCAACCCAAAAGCACTGATGTGAATTTTTTGTCAGTATGGCGGTCAGACTCTGTAGCGATTGCGCTCAATTCTCTATGCTAATCTCGAGGCACTAAATTAAGGAACTCTTGTGATGAAACACTTAACTTCTCGTTTGACCCTCTCAGCAACCATTGTTCTGGGTGCATTGCTCCCCTTAACTTCCTCGGCTGCAGGCTTAGATTTTCCTCATATCCGCACCAGTGGCTATGGTGAAATTACCGCAGCCCCAGATAGCGCAGTTGTGTCTATTCGTGTCGAAGAGACTGCGCAAAGTGCTGAAGAAGCCAAGCAGCAAGTTGATAAGGCAGTGGAGACGTTCTTAACGCAAGCACAAGGCAAAGGGCTCAAGCGCGAAGAGATACAAAGTTCTAATCTGCATATTTCTCCTCAATACCGTTACCCTAAAAATGCCGAACCAGAGCTGGTGGGATACAGAGCCACACGCACCATTACGGTGACGATTAATGAGTTAGAGTCGTTGAATGCTTATCTGGATCTTGCGATGCAATCAGGTATCAACCGAGTGGATAACATTCAATTGCAAACAACCGAATACGACAAGTTCAAACAACAGGCATTAGAGCTTGCTATCAAGGACGCCCAGACAAAGGCACAGTCGTTAGCTCAAGGTTTTGGGCAGCAAGTTGACCAAGTGTGGGAGATTACCTATCAGCAAAACCAGCCACGTGTTATGCGAGCTGTTGCTATGGACAGTAATGTCGAATCAGACTCTTATACTGATAAAACTATCGTTATTAGAGATAAAGTCGATGTCGTGTTTAAAATCTCTGACTGATGTCCGCTTTTTGCTGCTATTGCGTAGAGAAGATGTTTTCTCTCTTAAAGTCATTGTTAGTCTAATGTTATAATGGGCTGTTTAGCCTGAATATTAAATAGTCTGCATGAAAGTATGTAGGCTGACTTTGACAGAATTACAAGAGAGAGCCTGAGTGAAGCCCCTGCGTATTATCGCCTATTCTACTGTTATTCTATTGCTCTTTATCGGTCTGTTATTTGGTCACTACTACCACCGATATAATGAAAATCGCGCAGATAATATTGAGCGCGCGATTACTGAATCTCAGAGTCAATTGAATTACATCGAACGAGAGTATTACCTTCTTAACGAGCGCTTGGTTTCGTCTTCACGCCTATTGGCTGAAAACCAGAGTATGTACGACTATATCCTTGAACCTAATCAAGATAATAGACGCATTCTGGAGCAAGTTTGGGCATCTGTAGCCGCAGGTCAAAAGTGGTATCGCTCTATCAGAGCTATTTCTCTGACAGGGCAAGAGGTGCTCAAGGTAAATTACGATCGTGAGAATGATAGAGCAAGCCCGAGTACAGAGTATCGCAATGTCGAAGGGACCGATTTGTTTGATTATCTCCAGTCTCTACAAAACGATCAGTTTGGCACTTGGCAGATAGAGTTTGAAGAAGCAGCATCCGGTGTTGTGAGCTCGCCAGTGCGCCCTGTGATGAAAATCATGACTCCAGTCTCTGCTCTAGGCGAGAGAGTCGGCTACTTGGTACTTGATTTTGATGTTACCTATTTAACTAACTTAGTGGTGTTCTCACCAGACCCTACACTTACGGCTGATCTGATCTCTCACAGTGGCTACTATGTTGCAGGCCAAAAAGAGCATATGTTATTTGGCGAAGTATTTCCAAGTCGTAGCCACTTTAACTTTGCCACAATGAACCCGCTGATCTGGCAAAAAATGCAAGAGAGCCACCGAGGTTACTATTTTGATGAAGGCACGCTGTACGTGTTTACCTTTGTCGGTATTTTGCCAGAGCGTGCCCTCTACGCGATGATTGAGATGCCACCGAGTGAGCTTGAGAGTCGTGCGCAGCAGGGGTTTAGTGATCTTCTCCAAGAAGCACTCTTCGTCTTGATGCTGCTGCTGGTTATTCTGTTACCGATTACTTTCGTTTTGATGTACTACTATCGCCGCGATATGGATGGCAAGTTAGCCCGAGCTGCGCTTAATGGTATGTCTGCGGTCTTGATTTCCGACAAGCATAATCGTGGTATTTTGGTGAACCAAGAGTTTCAACTACTAACTGGGTACAGTGACGTTGATATCAAGGACAAAAAAATACTGGATAAGCTACTTGGTCAAGACAGCAATACCATTACTCAAGCGGTGTTGAACGAAATTGATATTAACAAGTCTTGGGAAGGTGAGTTACTTATCTATACTCGCGATGGTGGTACCGTTTCGGTGATAACACGTATTCAACCCGATTACTCACCCTTAGGGGAGCTTGATTACTACATTATCTCTTTCGTTGATATTAGCGAGCGTAAGAAGCTAGAAGAACGTTTAAGAGCGCTCAGTGAACTGGATGACCTCACAGGGCTGTGGAATCGTCGTAAATTTGAACATGAGTTAACGCGCTCAGCTTCCATCGCTGAACGGTACAGTGACAAGCAACCCTCTTGCCTCGCTTTGATCGATATTGATCACTTTAAACGCGTCAATGATGAGAAGGGGCATGATGAAGGTGATAGAACGATTCGCGTTGTTGGTCAGATACTGACTGATAGCTTACGTGTAACAGACTTTGTTTCTCGTATTGGTGGAGAAGAGTTTGCACTGCTGATGCCGCATACCACGCTCGATGAAGCGCAACAGGTGTTAGAGAGAATCTTAGTCGCGGTATCAAGCCATCAAGATATCGACGTGACCATTAGTGCTGGATTTACCGATATGACCGGGGATCGAGACCGCTCTTATAAATGGGCTGACATCGCGCTTTATCAATCAAAAGCAAACGGCAGAAATCGAGTATCACGTTGCTTGAGTCGTGAAGAATATCTCTAGAGACTGATAGGATTGAGTTAAAGGGTTTAACGGTAATAGCTTACAAGTGCTATGTTGCAGATATAAAAAAAGAGAGCCGAGGCTCTCTTTTTCTTTGCTTGTTGTTCGACGAATTATAGTACGTGAACAGAAGCTGTGTTAGTTGTACCAGAAGCTACTAGAGCACCAGATACCATCACTACGATGTCGCCTTTCTTACCAAAACCAGACTCAAGAGCGTACTCTTTACCGTTTTTGTAGAACTCATCAGTGCTGTCGATAGAATCAACAAGAACTGGACGAACACCTTTAGTAAGAACTAGCTGAGCAGCAGTCTTAGCGTTAGTTGTTAGAGCAACGATGCTTGCTGATGGGAAGTACTTACGTACTGAACGTGCAGACTTACCGCCTTCTGTAGCAACGATGATTAGTGGAGCAGCTAGCTTCTCAGCTGTGTCTACTGCACCTTTACATACTGCTTCAGTGATACGTAGGCGTGGGCTGTCTAGACGAGAACCTAGTTCAGCTTTAAGCGCGCCGTCTGTACGGTTAGCGATTTGAGCCATGATAGCAACTGACTCTACTGGGTATTTACCTTTCGCAGTTTCACCAGAAAGCATTACCGCATCAGTACCGTCCATGATTGCGTTCGCAACGTCACCCGCTTCTGCACGAGTTGGACGTGGGTTGTTGATCATAGAATCAAGCATTTGAGTTGCTGTGATAACAGTCTTACGTGCACGGTTACACTTCTCGATCATCATCTTCTGAGCGAAGATTACTTCTTCAGCTGGGATTTCAACACCTAGGTCGCCACGAGCAACCATGATGCCGTCAGAAAGCTCAAGAATCTCGTCGAAGTTGTCAACGCCTTCTTGGTTTTCGATTTTAGAGATGATGTGGATGCTTTCGCCGCCGTTAGCGTCTAGAAGCTCACGGATTTCTTTAACGTCAGCTGCTTTACGGATGAAAGATGCTGCAACGAAGTCAACACCTTGCTCACAACCAAACTTAAGGTCAGCTTTGTCTTTTTCAGAAAGAGCTGGAAGCTGAACAGATACGCCAGGAAGGTTAACACCTTTGTTTTCGCCTAGAGCACCGTTGTTAAGAACTTTACACTTAACTTCAGTTTCAGTTGTTGAGATAACTTCCATTTCGATTAGGCCGTCATCTACAAGGATAGTGTTACCAGCAGAAAGGTCTTTTGCGAAACCAGCGTAAGTAACTGCTACTACGTCTTTGTTACCAACTACAGCAGCGTCTGTAGTGAAAGTAAATTCTTGACCAGCGACTAGATCAACGTCGTTGCCGTCTTCTAGTTTGATAGTACGGATTTCTGGACCTTTAGTATCTAGAAGGATAGCAAGTTGCTTACCAACGTTCGCCATAACTTCGCGGTAGTTAGTGATACGTGCAGCGTGCTCTTCAAAGTTACCGTGAGAGAAGTTCAGGCGCATTACGTTCATGCCTGCATTTACTAGTTCAGTTAGCTTCTCTACAGATTCAGTTTTAGGGCCAATCGTACATACGATTTTGGTCTTTTTCATGGAAAATACTCTCCGGTAAGTATTGTTACAATTTGAAAGTTAAACAGTCAGCCTGAATTGTAGGTGATAACAGGAGAAAATGTGCTCATTTCCTCATCAATATCATCTCTGATACCCACAATTTCTAATTGAAAGTCTTTCATCGACTTTAGTCATTTTATGACTATTTCATTTCGATTAAATGAAAGAATCTTTCTGTTTTTCCCTTAATAATGTCGATAAAAGGGAAAAATCGAGACAAATTCTGTAATAAATTTTCTTTTGGTGCGCGAATTCTAACACTGTAAGCGGCAAATTTCACGATCAGAACTTGTCTTAGGACAAGGTTTTGGCCTGATTTTTTTATTTTTTAGATCAAAATAAATGGACGGCTAACTTTCGTTTCGACTATACTTGCTTTCGATTTGAAACTTAAAGACACAGAGTAAATGTCGAAACGAAATACACAGATGCGTCGCCACGCGATTTCTAACCTAGTTAATGAAAAGGGAGAAGTGAGCGTAGAAGAGCTTTCTGCATTGTTTGAAACGTCAGAGGTCACTATTCGTAAGGATCTCGCTTCACTAGAAAAAAATGGTCAGTTGTTGCGCCGTTACGGTGGTGCGATTGCTTTACCGAAAGAAGTGGTGACCGAAGAACTGAACAAAAATGTTTCGACTCGTAAGGTTTCATTAGCTCAAGCCGCCGCCGGTTTGATTCGTGATCACAATCGCATTTTGATTGATAGCGGCAGCACGACAGGTGCTTTAATTGAGCAGTTATCCTCAAAACGCGGCTTAGTTGTGATGACCAACTCGCTGATGGTCGCCAATGCGCTGAATGAGTTAGAAAATGAACCTACACTTCTAATGACTGGCGGTACTTGGGATCCTCACTCAGAATCTTTTCAAGGCCAAGTCGCCGAGTCTGTGCTGCGCTCTTATGATTTTGACCAACTCTTTATCGGTGCGGATGGTATCGATTTAGAGCGCGGTACCACGACCTTTAATGAATTGGTCGGATTAAGTCAAGTCATGGCGGAAGTGGCTCGTGAAGTGATTGTCATGATTGAGTCTGACAAAATTGGTCGAAAAATCCCAAACTTAGAGCTCGCGTGGGACGATATTGATGTGCTTATCACTGATAAAGACATTGGTTCGGAGCAACGTGAAGCCATCGAAAACAAAGGCGTAAAGGTTGTTTGCGCTCACTAAATTTTAATTAACTCATTCGTTAGCTTTTGCTTGCTGCCTGTGAATGAGAAAAACTACTTTGGAGTAACGTTATGTGTGGAATTGTTGGAGCTGTCGCTCAACGTGATGTCGCTGAGATCTTAGTTGAAGGTCTTCGCCGCCTAGAATACCGTGGTTATGACTCGGCAGGTGTGGCTGTGGTTGATGCAGAAAGCAACCTGACTCGCGTTCGTCGTTTAGGCAAGGTACAAGAACTTGCTGACGCCGTTGAAGAAGCGAAAGTTGTCGGTGGTACTGGTATCGCACACACACGCTGGGCAACACACGGTGAACCTTCAGAAATCAACGCTCACCCACACATGTCAGGTGACATCGCAGTAGTACACAACGGCATCATTGAAAACCACGAAGAGTTGCGTGAATTGCTGCAAGGTCGTGGCTACGTATTTGAATCTCAAACGGATACAGAAGTGATTGCTCACCTTGTTGAGTGGGAACTACGCACTTCAGACTCTTTGCTAGAAGCTCTGCAAAAAACAGCAATACAACTAGATGGTGCTTACGGCACTGTAGCGGTTGACCGTAAAGATCCATCGCGCATTGTTGTCGCTCGTTCAGGCAGCCCAATCGTGATTGGCTTTGGTGTTGGTGAGAACTTCCTAGCATCAGACCAACTTGCACTTCTTAGCGTAACGCGCCGCTTCATGTACCTAGAAGAAGGCGACGTAGCAGAAATCACTCGCCGTGACGTAAAAGTATTTGACGCGCAAGGCAATGCGGTTGAGCGTGAAATCGTTGAGTCAAATGCTGAGCACGATGCTGGTGATAAAGGCAAATACCGTCACTTCATGCAAAAAGAGATCTTTGAGCAGCCAACAGCATTGATCAACACAATGGAAGGTCGTATCTCTGATACATCTGTGATCACCAATGCGATTGGTGTTAATGCTGAAGAGATCCTAAGCAAAGTGGATCACGTGCAGATCATTGCGTGTGGTACATCATACAACTCAGGCATGGCAGCACGTTACTGGTTCGAATCAATTGCTGGTGTGAGCTGTGATGTAGAGATCGCTTCAGAGTTCCGTTACCGTGATTTTGTGGTTCGTCCAAACAGCCTACTAGTGACACTTTCTCAGTCAGGTGAAACGGCAGATACACTAGCAGCACTGCGCCTAGCAAAAGAAAAAGGCTACATGGCAGCAATGACTATCTGTAACGTGGCAGGCTCTTCACTAGTACGTGAGTCAGACTTTGCATTCATGACTCGTGCGGGTACAGAGATTGGTGTAGCGTCAACTAAAGCATTCACAACCCAACTTGCAGCCATGCTAATGATGGTGGTTTCTATCGGTCGCCTGCAAGGTCGTGTTGATGAAGCGCGTGAAGCAGAGATTGTTAAGTCACTGCACAAACTGCCAACAGCGATTGAGCAAGCCCTAGCGTTTGATAAAGAGATTGAAGCACTAGCACCTGACTTCGCTGACAAGCACCACACTCTGTTCCTAGGTCGTGGCGAGTACTACCCAATTGCGATGGAAGCGTCTCTTAAGCTTAAAGAGATTTCATACATTCACGCAGAAGCATACGCTGCGGGCGAATTGAAGCACGGCCCTCTAGCGCTTATCGATGCCGATATGCCAGTTGTGGTTATTGCACCAAGTAACGATCTACTTGAGAAGCTGAAATCTAACGTTGAAGAAGTTCGTGCGCGCGGTGGCCTACTGTACGTATTTGCAGATGTAGATGCCGGATTCGAAGGCGATGAGAACATGAAGATCATCAAGATGCCACATGTAGACGAAATCACTGCGCCAATCTTCTACACCGTCCCAATGCAGCTACTGTCTTATCACGTTGCACTGATTAAAGGCACTGATGTTGACCAACCTCGTAACCTAGCTAAGGCTGTTACAGTAGAATAATCAACAGGTTGTTCTAAAATTTAGGGCGACAATTTATGTTATAAGCCTCCCATGAGCCAAAAGCTCTGGGAGGCTTTTTTCATGCAAAATTGCTTACCAAAACCTTATGTCTAAGTGTGTTACTTACTTTCACACAAGCTCTGAACATGTGATTTATAGTGATAACCTTGGTTAAGACAGGTCATTAGTGTGATTGATATCATTAATTCATAAATTCCATATCAGACTAAAATGTGATCGGGGTCTTTATATCTGACCGAGAAATGCAGTTGTCGAGTCGCGGTGTGTTACATTTTTTCACACTTACGTTAGTGCTCTAAAAGTACCGACTCCTTATTTCAACGAGGTTGGTTAGATGTTGTCACCAAATTCGAGATTAAAAGCGCAAGGTTTTGGGCGCTTTCTTTCTAGTATTGTCATGCCCAATTTAAGTGCGTTTATCGCTTGGGGTTTGATTTCCGCTCTGTTTATACCGTCAGGCTGGATGCCAAATAGTGAACTTGCAGCATTGGTTGAGCCAATGCTGTTTTTTCTATTGCCACTATTGATTGGCTATACCGGTGGCCGTCTGGTGTCAGGTGAACGAGGTGCCGTTGTTGGTGCAATTGCGGTTATGGGGCTTATTGTTGGTTCTGATGTTCCCATGCTGATGGGAGCAATGATCGTTGGTCCACTTGCTGGATGGGTGATCAAATGTGTCGATGAGTTTACTCAAAAGCGCACCAAAACAGGCTTTGAGATGCTGGTGAGTAACTTTTCAGCAGGCATCGTGGGAATGGGCAGTGCGATTTTTGCCTACTACATCATCGGGCCAATTGTTTTAGTAGTCACTGCAATGCTGATTGCTGGTGTAGAAGTGCTTATTGATACCAGCACGCTCGCACTCGTTGCGATCTTAGTCGAACCCGCGAAAATCTTCTTTTTAAATAATGCGATCAATCATGGTGTGTTTACGCCGGTTGGCCTCTATCAAGTTGAAGAGTTTGGTCAATCTATCTTCTTCATGCTGGAGGCTAACCCTGGGCCTGGTTTGGGTATTCTGTTAGCCCATATGGTGTTTTCCAAAGGTCAAGTAAGGCAAACGGCGGCAGGCGCGACGGTGATTCACTTCTTTGGTGGCATCCAAGAGGTCTACTTTCCTTATGTCATGATGAAACCTCGTTTGTTGGTTGCCCTTGTTCTGGGCAGCATGGCGGGGATTTTTACACTGTCTTTCTTTGATGCTGGCCTAATCTCTCCCGCATCACCGGGCTCGATAGTGTCGATTCTTCTAATGACACCGAAAGACTCCTACTTGGGGATCATTGCCTGTGTAATGAGTTCCACACTTGTCTCATTTGTTAGTGCGGTGGTGTTGCTCAAAGTCGAGGCGAATATCAAACCGAGTGGTCAGCGAGTAGAGCATGAAGTGGGGTTTTCCGTTCTAGAAACCATCGAGGTTGAAGATGCCATTGCACAAGAGCCGATTCTGTTCTCTCGAGAAAATGTGTTTCTTGGCAAAGATATGACTGACAAAAAGCAAGCCATCGAGTTTGCCGGAGAGCAACTGGTTAAACTTGGGTATGTCGAGCCAGAATACATTCAATGTATGCTTGATAGAGAGCGCTTACTCTCAACGTATCTTGGTGAGTCAATCGCCTTACCGCACGGTGTGATAGCCGGTAAACAGTATATAAAGAGTGAAGGGGTGGTGGTGTGCCAGTTCCCAAATGGTGTTGTGTGGGATGAAGATGGCGAGGATGTCGCAAAGCTCGTTGTTGCGATTGCTGCTCGCGGTGAACGTCACATTCAAATGATCTCTTTAGTCAGTGGGGCACTAGATAATGATGAAAGCCTTGAGTTCTTGAAAACGACAGCGAGCAAGGAGGAGTTTCTTCGCGTGATCAATCGAATTTAACGATAATGGGACAAACGAACGTTGGCTTGAATGACAATAAGAGAATTAAGGCATACTGCATCGGGGCTATGTCATGATTAATCGCACCATCCCGTCTCACAATGAACATTTTATCTCTCAAGAGGATAGAGACTTTCCTAGTGAGGCCGACTTACTCGAGGTGATATCACAGGCAGACAGCGAAGCATCGGTATTCAGTGCGGTCTACCATGCAATTGATGACGCAATCGCAGCAGTGATGCAAGGGTTATTCGCGTCTGATGATTACGCTATCAAGAATGTGATAGAGCCGCTTTTAAGTATTCGAGGCCCGCTCGGTGATATGATGATGCGCACCAAAGTGCTATTGGGGTTACAGGTGATCCCTAAAGCGCTTTACGAAGACATCGTGCTATTTTGTGAGCTCAAAGAGTTGGCAGAAGTTACCCCTGAAAGCGTTACGTTTACCGATCTTCGAGTTTTGAACCTACTTCGCTCGATCAAAGCGATCCAACGCAGTATGCCTATTGAGTATGACCCAAGCATGCTCAGCGGTTTATCACAGAGCATGATGGATATGTTTATTGCTCGGCACAATCAAAAAGTAAAATCGACGATCGTTTTAGCCGTGACAGACATCGTCAATAGTTTGCGCACCTGCTTTATCAACAATCCCTTTAAGTCATTTAGCTAGTTAATTTTGGCAAGCGCTTGATGACTTCATTGAGTGACTCGAGCACAATCGTTCGCTCATTGATACCCTCATCAGGCGGCAGCAGGTCTGGGATCATTATTGATTGGCACCCTGCTGCGAGCGCTGCTTTTATACCATTATTTGAATCCTCTAATACAAGGCAATCTTTTGCTTCAAGCCCTAGTCTCTCGCAGGCCATAAGATAGCAGTCGGGGTGGGGCTTTCCTTTCTCTACATTTTCTGCAGTGATGATTAAGTCAAACTGCGAGAGGTATGGGGTATTGGCAAAGTTATGTGCGACTTCAGCGTGATGAGAGGATGTCACAATCGCTGTGGGCAGCGAGCGTTGCTTAATCGCATTAAAAAGTGCATCAAATCCTGGTTTTATTGCGATACCCTTTGCACGTAAAGTGTGGAAGTGCTGATCTCGATCTCGTTTGTAGCGTGTGATATCAAAACGCTCTGGGAAGTGCTCAACCAACATGCGCTCACACTCTGGGTCTTGAACACCGATGAAGTTTCGGTAAAACGCATCAGTGAGCTCTAAGTGTTGCTCGCGTGCAGCATGTTGCCAACTCTGTTTATACACGACCTCCGTATCAAATATCAGTCCATCCATATCAAACAGTACTGCTTTCATTTTTATCCCCTCGATTCAATAGAACTTCCTTATATTTTAAACATATTCAGCGTGAAATTAACGTGAGAGAGCTTGTAATTAAATTACAAAGGCTTGGTTTTATGTACTAGCTGTATGATACTTGAGCTGTAATTGTTTTATTTCTAAGCGTAAAATAAATAAGAGGGATGAGTAGATCTTTATAGTGTGATTTCTATCACTAACTATTTTGGGTATGTGTAGTTAATAAGTGTGATCTAGATCTGCATTGAATGTTATTCATTATCATCTAAGTTGGTATGTAATTAAGTGACGGCAACAAAATGTGATTTGTATCACTGTGTTTCGTGCTCCCCATCTTATTGTGTGTGATGTCTATCACAAAAAGTCTCGGCTTGAGGTGTTTTTGAAATGTTGTGATACATTTTAAGCAACTTTTGAACAAGCACATTTTGGCTTTACTGCCACCTAATAATAAAATCGAGGTCCCCTATGTTATCACCTGATGCAAAGATCAAAGTGCAAAACTTTGGTCGTTTCCTCTCCAACATGGTTATGCCGAATATCGGCGCATTCATCGCTTGGGGTTTTATCACTGCGCTATTTATCCCAACGGGTTGGTTGCCAAATGAAACATTGGCTGCGCTTGTCGGCCCAATGATCACTTACTTGCTGCCACTATTGATTGGTTACACGGGTGGTAAAATGGTCGGCGGCGACCGAGGCGCTGTGGTCGGTGCTATCACAACTATGGGTGTTATCGTTGGTACTGATATTCCAATGTTCATGGGTGCGATGATTGTTGGTCCATTGGGTGGTATCGCAATCAAGAAATTTGACGAGGCTGTTCACGGTAAAGTGAAGAGTGGCTTCGAGATGTTGGTCAACAACTTCTCAGCAGGTATCGTCGGTATGATCTGTGCGATCCTTGCTTTTTACCTGGTTGGTCCTGCGGTTAAGGTTCTCTCAAATGGTCTTGCGGCGGGTGTAAACGCTATGGTTGAAGCGGGTCTGCTTCCACTTGCATCTATCTTCGTTGAACCTGCGAAAATTCTGTTCCTAAACAACGCAATTAACCACGGTATCTTCTCACCACTAGGTATTCAACAATCAGAAGAGATTGGTCGCTCAATCTTCTTCCTAATTGAAGCAAACCCAGGTCCTGGTTTAGGTCTTCTATTGGCTTACATGGTATTTGGTAAAGGCAGCGCAAAACAGTCAGCTGCGGGTGCATCAATCATCCACTTCCTAGGTGGTATCCACGAGATTTACTTCCCATACGTGTTAATGAACCCACGTCTAATCCTAGCGGTTATCGCTGGTGGCATGGCTGGTGTATTCACAAACGTACTATTTAGCTCTGGTCTTATCTCGCCAGCTTCACCTGGCTCAATCTTCGCGATTCTGCTTATGACACCAAAAGGTGCATACATGGGCGTTATCCTGTCAGTTATTGCTGCAGCAGCAACTTCGTTTGTCGTGGCATCAATCCTGCTGAAAACCACTTCTCAAGCAGAAGATGAAGATTCACTTGAGAAAGCATCAGCGCAGATGAAAGATATGAAATCATCTTCTAAAGGTGCAGTGTCTGGTGCAGAAATCAACCTAGCTGACGTGAAAGCGGTTTATGTTGCTTGTGATGCGGGTATGGGTTCAAGTGCAATGGGTGCAGGTTTGCTACGTAAGAAAGTAGAAGCTGCGGGTCTTGATATCTTTGTCACTAACCATGCGATCAACAACCTACCAGCCGATTCACAAATTGTTATTACGCATAAAGACCTCACTGACCGTGCTCGAAGCACAGTGCCGGGTGCAATGCACATCTCTTTGAATAACTTCTTAGATGGCTCTGTTTACGACAAATTGGTTGCTGAGCTTGTAGAAGCGCAAAAAGGCGGTGCTACTCAAGAGTCTGCTCCAGCAGCTCCAGCGGCAGAAGCTCAAGAAGAAGAGAACACATTATCTCTAACAAACGACAGCATCTTCCTTGGTCTAACTGCAACGAAGAAAGAAGACGCGATTAAGTTTGCCGGTGAGCAACTGGTCAAACTGGGTAATGTTTCTCCTGAGTATGTCGACGGCATGTTTGCTCGTGAAGAGTTGGTGTCGACTTACCTTGGCGAATCGATTGCCGTTCCGCACGGTACGATTGAAGCGAAACAGTATGTTCAAAAAACCGGCATCGTGTTCTGTCAGTACCCAGAGGGCATCCAATGGGGAGAAGACGAAGACGATATTGCCAAGATGGTTATCGGTATTGCAGCTCAAGGCGATGAGCACAACATGGTGTTGATGGCGATTACGAATTCACTTGATGATGAAGAAGCAGTTGAGTGCTTACAGAACACGACTAACCCAGAAGATGTTCTACGTATTCTCAACGGTTAATAGGCTTCGAGTCTAGCTCCTGAGTGAATGAGGCCAGTCTTCCCCCCACTGGCCTCCTTTTTCGATTCAGTCTTTATAGGTTACTGCTTTGTGAGATGTCGAGTAGTCAGCTATATAGATTCACACATAAAAGGTTAATAATTATGAAAGCGTTACATTTTGGTGCAGGTAACATCGGTCGTGGCTTTATTGGTAAACTATTATCGGACGCAGGCATTAAGGTTACGTTCGCTGACGTGAATGAAACGGTTGTTTCTGAGCTACTAAAACGCAATGAGTACGCTGTGAAAGTGGTTGGTGAGCAGTGTGTGGTTGAAACTGTAAGTAACGTGACTGCTGTTAACTCAGCCACAGATGCGGTTGTTGATTGCATTGCAGAATCAGACATTGTGACAACAGCGGTTGGTCCAACAGTTCTAAAAATCATTTCTAAGTCAGTGGCGCAAGGTATTGAAAAACGCGCGGCTGCAAATAACACATCACCGCTGAATATCATCGCAGCGGAGAACATGGTACGCGGTACTAGCCAGCTAAAAGAAGCGGTTTTTGAGCACTTAAATGAAGATGTGAAAGCATTTGCTGAAGAGAATGTGGGTTTTGTTGACTCAGCGGTAGACCGCATCGTACCACCAGCAGAAGCAGGTGAAACGGATCCACTGGCGGTAACAGTTGAAACGTTCAGCGAATGGATTGTCGATCAAACACAATTTAAAGGTGAGATCCCTAATATTCCAGGTATGGAATGCACAGATAATCTAATGGCATTTGTTGAGCGCAAGCTGTTTACTTTGAATACAGGTCACTTGATCACGGCTTATCTTGGTGTACTCGCGGGTCATGAGACAATCAAAGAGTCTATCGAAGACGATGCAATTCGTGCAGAAGTCACAGCTGCAATGGAAGAGAGTGGTGCGGTGCTTATCAAGCGCTACGGTTTTGATCCTGAAGCACATGCTGCATACATTCAGAAGATCCTTGGCCGTTTTGCTAACCCATACCTGCGTGATGAAGTTGACCGTGTTGGTCGTCAGCCAATCCGCAAACTGAGTCCGCAAGATCGTTTGATTAAACCACTCAATGGCACACTCGAATACGGTTTGCCAAATGGTCACTTGATCAAAGGTATTGCCGCAGCGTTCCATTATAAGAATGACGATGACCCACAAGCGGTTGAACTTCAGGCTATGTTCGCAGAAAAAGGTTTTGCAGCAACGTTGGCACATTATTCAGGGCTGAATATTGATGACGAAGTTGTTACACTAGCAGAGCAAGCTTATCTTGCGCTGAAGTAATTTTTCGAGAAAGTGCCACAGCAGTGGCACTTTCTCGTTTTTGCCGTAACTTGTTTCCTTGTGAAGTACCCATGCCAATACACAGTAGCCACGAAGTCGAATTATTAGAAGCGCTCGCCGAATCAAACGATGCCGGTGAGTGCTTGCTATGCGCGTATGATGCCTTAGAAGATATGGTGGATGCCTTGTTGCAGAATATCTTTCAAAAGGACGACTATGCAGTGAAGTTTGTGGTGGACCCATTGCTGACTTCTGATGGGCCGCTTGGGGAGATCATGATTCGAGCAAAGCTGCTATTGGGCTTGGGTGTATTGAGTAAAGAGACCTACGACGACATCGAGATTTTTGTCACGTTAAAAGAGTGGGTCAAGGTGCAGGAAGGACAGGTGGACTTCTGTGATGAAAACATCCTGTTTGAGCTTAATCGTGTCCAAGCGATTAAGCAGACGATGCCAATCGAGTTCTCTTCGGATTTAGTCGTGGGTTTGTCTGATGAGATGAAAGAGATGTTCCTGATGCGCCACTTTCAAAAAGTGCGTTCAACCATCGTTCTGGCAGTGACCAGTTTGATTCAAAACCTAGGTCGAGAAAACGCCCTGACTTCCTAGCATAGAACTGTTTAGATAATAAAAAACCGCTTCACTGCATATAAAGTAGTGAAGCGGTTTTTTTGTATATCAATAAAGGTGTTACAGGCCTTTAATGTTCTCTGCTTCTAGCTCAGTGAAGTATTTTACAGTCTTCACTTTTAGCTCTTGCTGTGCAGGCTCGTCAGCAACGATGATGGCTTTCGGATGCATTTGCAGCGCGGTTACCGTCCACATGTGATTGATAGAGCCTTCAATCGCCATTTGCAGAGCTTGTGCTTTGTTATGGCCGAGAGACAGGATCATCACTTCTTGTGCATCAAGCAGCGTCGCTACACCAATCGTTAGTGCGAATTTAGGCACTTGGTTGATGTCGTTGTCAAAGAAGCGAGAGTTCGCAATGCGAGTATCTTCAGTAAGCGTCTTGATACGTGTGCGAGACTGTAGTGAAGAGCCAGGCTCATTGAAAGCGATGTGACCATCAATGCCTACACCACCCATGAATAGGTTGATCTTGCCGTAAGACTTGATCTTCTCTTCGTAAGCAGCACAGTGTGCATCGATGTCATCAGCCAAGCCGTCAAGCAGGTTGATGTTTTCTTCTTGAATATCAACATGGTTGAAGAAGTTGTTGTACATAAATGAACGGTAAGATTCAGGGTGATTAGGATCAATACCCACATACTCGTCCATATTAAATGTCACCACATGTTTAAAACTAACGTAGCCAGCGTTGTATAGTGAAATCAATTCTTTATATGTGCTCAGAGGCGTGCCACCTGTAGGCAGACCGAGTACGAACGGTTTATCTGCAGTTGGGTTGAACTTATTGATTTTATCTGCAATGTGGCGTGCTGCCCATTTGCCCACTTGTTCTGCATTTTGAAGAGGAATCAGTCTCATCGGTCAATTTCCTATCTGAAGTAGTCGTGCATTCTGTAGTTATTTTGCATTGTAAAATAAGAATCTTGGATACGCTAGTATTTTTGGGTTCAATTTGAAAGATTGATCACGAAATAATTGTGATGTGGATATAAATAGTTCAAATATAACAAGATATTTTTTAACGATGATAAAGTCTCGTATGCGTTAAATTATCTATAAATTAGTAACTTAAATAATTGCTAGGTTTAGTGTAGCTGAGATGTTTTCTGTATCTGTATCTGTATCTGTATCTGTATCTGTATCTGTAACGTTCTAAAAAGGCGGGTGGCGATAGAGAGAAGCTCCATCGCCTAGTGATGATTAAAAAATCGACGAAGGCTTGGCGCAATGAAGTTCTAAATACGCTTGAGCTTTATCCATCGTCATGTAACGGCCAAGTGTTTTAACAGATACCGAAGCCAGGTCGACAACGATCAGCCCGTCAAGGGCATTATTGAAATCAGGATCGACATTAAAGCTCACTAACTTACCGTTGAGGCCAAGGTATTGTCTTAGTAACACAGGGACACTTTTTCCATCATCTATGCGAGCGATAACCCGTGAGAGAAGTTGCAAGTCAATTAGAGAGCTCAGTAGTTCGCTCGGCCACTGGTAGTGCTCATTGAGCATAGGGTTGATTGGTTTTACTAGGCTTGCTGACTCTTGGTCATAGTGATGTAAAGAGAGTGTCTCTGTCAGTAAGTGTTTGGCGGTGTCATTGTATTCGTCACTGATAGAGACAGGACCGAATAGGGTGGTGTACTGAGGGTGATGGGAGACAAAAGTAGCGATACCTTTCCAAAGCAGCAATAGGGCACTCATGCTTTTCTGATATTCAGCTGCAACGACGGAGCGTCCCATCTCTATCGCTTTGTTTTCCCCGATACGAGTGATAAAGGCTTGTTGATAGTCAAACAGGGTTCGAGAGTAGAGCCCTTCAATTCCTTGCTTCGCTATGATTTTATCCACGAGACCGAGTCGATATGCCCCCACAAGAGACTGTTTTTCGTTGTCCCAGACGAACAGATGAAGATAGTCGCGATCAAATTGATCGACATCGATCGCTTTCCCTGTGCCTTCGCCAACTGCTCGGAAGTTGATTTCTCTGACTCGACCAATCTCATGCATAAGATGTGGGATGTCATCGAATGCGGCGCAGTAGACACTGAACTGCCCACTCGTTAGTAAGTGAGCCGAAGGTTTTAGGGCTTGAATCTCAGCTAAGATCAGCTCTAAAGGCTTGGGTGAGCTTATTGGCTCAACATGCTGAGTTGTAAGATGAGTGACTTTTCGTTGTCGTGCTTGATGTCGCAATAAATAAGTGTTGAGACGTAAGTAATACACTGCTTGTTGATCATTTAGGTTCGCCAGCTCTTTACATTTTATTGGCGTGCCAATAGTGAGCTTTATCGGCTGTTGTTTCTTGTTGAGCAGCTCGCGTCCTAGTAACACCGTGCGCAGCATTGGGTGGATTTTTCCAGCTGCATAAAAAGGCTTGGAGTTATGACCATGAATAAAGAATGGGACGGTGAGTGCTTTGTGGCGTTTGACTAGGGAGGCAACAGAGCGGTGCCAAGCTTTGTCTTCTACTCGAGACAGATCTCGCTGGGTAGGGTGTGACACTTCTCCAGCAGGAAAGATAAGCAGTAAGCCATGCTCAGCAAGGTGCTGATTGGCCTGCCTTAACGCCTTAGTATTGGTACGTTTAGTGCGATCTTGCTCTAACACATCGACACCAATAAACAGAGAGGCTAACTCAGGAACGAGCGACAGATATTGATTAGCTAAAATCTTCACATCAGGTCGGACGGAAAGCAGCAACTCCGCCAAAATAACTCCTTCAATCCCCCCTAGTGGGTGATTGGCTATGACAACAGTAGCGCCAGTCTTTGGAACAGAGCTCAATTGACCACCTTCAATTTGATAGCTGATCCCTAATGATTCCAGAGCAAAGCGCAGAAACTCTTCCGTTGTACAGTTGGCAGGGCGCTGCGCATAGAGCTGGTCTAGTTTGCTTAGGCCTGTCGCCCACTCGGCGACGTTTTCACCGATGCCAAACGGTGTTTTCCTAGGCAAACGAAAAGGGCTGGTTGTCATAGTTAGATTCCATCTAGCGTCACTTATGCCAAAAATAAACAACCTAGGTGACGCTTTGGTGGTAAATAAATGAACAAAAAATGACGACATAAAAATGTGAACTTGACATGAAAAGACACAAATTTGCCCAGTAAAATAGATTGAGTGAACAAGTGTACGCTGATATTCTAGCGTACACTTGTTCACTCAATGGCGTTTAGGGAAATGACACAGCACACACAAGTTGCTCAAGATAAGCCGCCGCTTATTTGGCTCAATGTTATGATCTTCAGCTTAACGGCAATCGTCGCCGTGGTTGGAGTTCCGGTTTATGGTTGGCTCAATGGTTATGGTTGGGAGCACCTATTATGGTTTTTGATTACCTATAGCTTTTGTAACCTATCGATTACTGCGGGCTACCATCGATTGTGGTCTCATAAAGCTTATCAAGCCAACACTTGGGTGAGAGCAATTTTTGCTATAGGTGGTGCATTTGCGTTGCAGAATAGTGCGCTGCATTGGTCTTCTGATCATCGTCCACATCATAAGTTTGTCGACAACAACGACAAAGACCCTTATAGCGCTAAGCGTGGTTTTTGGTACTCCCACATTGGGTGGATGTTAAGAAACTACAACCAAGACAACTACAACGACTACAGTAACTGCCGAGATCTGCAAAAAGACAAGGTTGTGATGTCGCAGCATAAATACTATGTACCTCTGGCTATTGCTACCAACGTCGGTATTCCATTGCTATTAGGTGTGGTTTATCAAGATATTATTGGTATGTTGCTCGTCGTGGGCGTGCTTCGCCTGGTGCTGAGTCATCACTCCACCTTTTTCATTAATTCTCTTGCTCACATATGGGGCTCACAGCCTTACACAACGAAGAACACGGCGCGTGACAATGGCATATTGGCAATATTTACCTTCGGAGAGGGTTATCATAACTTCCACCATATTTTTGAAGGCGACTATCGCAATGGTGTGCGCTGGTGGCAGTACGATCCAACCAAATGGTTGATTAAAACACTGTCTTGGTGCGGCTTAGCCAGTCACTTAAGAGTCACTCCTAAGTTTAGAATCGAGAAAGCACGCGCCCTTGCTAAGCTCAATCAAGCAAAAGATAAGCTACAAGAGCGCCCGAATTGCCAGTTTATTATTTCGCGCCTGCAGACTGAATATGATCAACTGGTATCGAATATGAGCGATTACTATGAGATGCAAAAGCAGCTACTCGAAAATAGAAAGCAAAAGCTAACCAAGAAGTATGAGCTTTCAGTAGCGAAGCTCGAATGCCAACAGATGAAGCGACGACTTCACGAGCAGCGAGTTCGTTGGAATGAGTTAGTGGCTCAATATGCGTAGGTAAAGTACCCTCGAAGTTCAATAGTATAAGATAGCCCGGTACCCAAACGTACCGGGCTTTTTGTATTTGAGTGCTGCAAAGTTTGAATTGGAGTATTTGATCACTTAGACAGTTACACAGAATTTAGGACACTCTCACCCCTTTAGATGGGCAAGACTACTTAAATTGTAATTGGGTACTCATAAGGGCGAACTTAAATCGACTAAATGTGCGCTTTTATGGCTTTCGAGTTGCTGAACCCCAACACGATGGAACCCCTAACTGGCATTTGCTCCTGTTTGTAGAAAAAAAAAGACGACCAGTTAATGGTAGGTTGTATTGGTTTGCTATAAATAACCACAAAAGCAAAAGGCCTGAGAAGTGAAATCATTCTCAGGCCTTTCTTGTTCTTATAGAACGAATTTGGTGGCCCCTCGCAGACTTGAACTGCGGACCAATCGATTATGAGCGCGTTTTTGTATGTTATTAGAGGAATCGCAGTGAACATAGGCAAACAATAGAAGCATATAATAACAATGGCTTAAATTGAGTTCTGTTTCTTTTTTGTTCACGTTGGTTTATGGTTGTACAATTGTTTTGCTACATATTTGCTACACGGAAGAAGCGGAGAAATAGTAAATGCCTATCAAAGCCAAGATTACAGCTAGTGCATTAAAGAATCTCAAAGTAGAAGATAAGCGCCTCAATGACACTGAGGTAGTAGGTTTTCATGTCAGGATTTCTCAGAAAGGGAGAATGAAGTATTACCTTTTTTATCGCTTGAACGGCAAGCAAGTGAACTACCTGATAGGTTCAACTAGTCAGTTAACACCAGCTCAAGCGAGAGATATAGCTAAAGAAAAGGTAGGTATGGTTGCTCAAGGTGTAGATGTTCAGAGTGAAAAAAAAGCCGCCAAACAAGATTATTTGATTCAGAAAAGCCATAGACTTGGTTCATACCTAGAAGAAAAGTATTACCCGTTTCTAGTTTCTAGAAACCCGAAAACAGCTAAGAAAACCTATCAACACTTGGTGAGTCGATTTGATTTCTTGTTAGATAAGCAGCTTAGTGAAATCTCTGCTTGGGAAGTTCAGAATTGGGTGACTAAAAGAAGAGAGTTAGGAAGAGCACCAGCAACCATCAATTACTCGATTAACTCACTCAAAGGCGCTCTATCTCGGGCTGTGGAGTGGGGAATAATAGAATCCCATGAGCTTTCTAAAGTAACGACGATCAAAGAGGATAACACTCGTCTTAGATATTTATCATCATATGAGAGGCAGAACTTGCTTAAAGCTATTGATGCTAGGAGCAGGCTCATAAGGGATAAACGCAAAAGTGCTAATGAACATCGTGAGAAACGGAATAAGGACTTACTGCCTGACTTATCAAATGTAAGGTTTGTAGATTATTTGGAGCCGATAGTGCTCACAGCCATGAATACCGGACTTAGACGAGGGGAGTTACTTTCGTTAAAGTGGAATGATGTATTCTTCGAAAACAGATATTTAGTCGTTAAAGCAAGCAATGCAAAATCAAAAAAAACGAGAAACATACCACTTAATGACTCGGTGTTTGAAGTTCTAGTTCAGTGGAAAGCTCAAACCCCCAATACCACTTGGGTATTCACATCTGGTGGCAACACCCAGCTGACAGATATCAAGAAACCTTGGCTGAAAGTCATCGAGGCTTCAGGGATTGAAGACTTTAATTTTCATGACCTTAGACATGATTTTGCCAGTAACTTAGCAATGGCTGGTGTTGACTTAAATACGATTCGTGAGCTTTTGGGTCACTCCGACCTAAAGATGACACTACGTTACGCACATTTAGCTCCAGAGCATAAAGCCGCAGCTGTAAACCTAATAGGATAACGCAAGCAATCATGGAAGATTCTAGAACCTATATCCACTTTTCTGAAATTGAGAAAAGAACCTCCCTTAACGCAGAGCAAGTCATTGACGCAATCTATGACGGAAAAATAAATGTTTATTGCTTTGTTCGTGAGCAAGATCTTGGCTTAGTGGTTAATGACACCCTATTAGGTTTATTTGATTACCAAGGCATGGTTCTTTTACCAGTAAAACTGGCAATTACATTGGCTTGTGACAACAAAGATGTTGAGCTTTCAGAGCTTCATATTGTTGAACCCACTGCGATAAAGTTTATTCATGATATCCGAACTAGGTTTAATGGTTTGCCTAGCCGTGTATTTAAAGCTTATGACTACGATGGTGAAGTGCCGGACAAACCTTTTATTGCAGTAGGAAGAATTGTTGAGTCTAGCGATTTTGGAGCTGAGTTGCTCACTGTAAGCGAGGAAATGAAAGCTTCTAAGCCAACTTCATTCGAAGAATACCTTTCAGGATTCAAATCGATTTTATCAACCGATAGGAAGCTTGTGAAAGTAAGCCCTATAGGCTTGAAACCTTGTGATATCAGGCTAGAAAGCCAAGAGTTAAGCCAGATTTTTTGCTTAGGTGCTACTGAATCTAAACCGGTTAATCAGCGGTACTCAAACCAAAGTAGTCAGGGCTTAAAGCCTGAAATAACCGTACATCCATTGGAGTGCATTATCGAGAGAGTCTTAAACGAATATCCGAAAGCTACATCGAGAGAGGCTTGGAATGCTATTCGAGCTAAGTATCGGTTGGAGCAAGGAGAATATGATGTCGATTCGATAATCCACGATATGTCTGATGAGAAAATCTATTACAAGAATGGTTCGGATGAAGGGTTGAGCTATAGAAGCTTTCAAAACTTAATCAGTAGGGCGAGAAAAAAAGTTCACTGTTAGTTGCACTGATATCTGCACATGCATGCTTTACAGGTTTTTATGTTCTTCAACTTAATCAAACGGAGAACTAAATCATGAGCATTCAGTTTTGTGGCAAAGCTGCGCTGACAGAGCAAGAAACAGCAAATTATATAGGAATGAGTCGTTCGTTTTTGCGTCAAGCGAGAATGGAAGGCCCAAGGAAAAATCGTACGGTAGCCCCTCCTTTTATCAAGATTGGTAGGGCTGTACGTTATATCAAAGAGGACCTAGATAAATGGCTAGATAGCCATGAAAAGTTAAACCAACTTGTTCATGGAGGTGTGTAAATGCCAAATGAAAGTAACCATCCTTGCTTCCCTCATGTGAAGTACACTGAATCAGGAAAGGTAATTGCTCTGAATACTGCAGATAACCTAAAGGCCTTACTTGATAGTGTTGGCTATACCGCCAGATTCAACCAAATGACTTTGGAGACAGACATATTTCGCTCCTCTAGAAGTCTCGGCTCTCCTGAGTTTGTGAGAAGTGAGTTGATTTCATTATCATCTATTCACGGGTTGCCAAAGTCTGCAATTGACGATCATTTTAGCGCTATAGCAATTGAAAATAGCTATCACCCTGTTGAAGAGTGGTTAAATGGTGAATGGGACGGTGTTCAAAGGGTTGATAGGGTAATCAGCTGCCTTGACTCAAAGAGCCCAGAAGTGACAGAAATTGTGTTAAAGCGCTGGCTAGTAGGGTGTGTAGCCTCACTCGTAAAAACTAACTTTAAATCGAAGTTAGTTCCAATCTTGCAAGGAGAGCAATCGTTCCGAAAGACTGCTTTTGTGGAGCGTATTGCTCGTGTCCATGTTGGGGCATTTTTGGAAGGAGCAGAGCTAAACCCAGATAATAAGGATAGTGTTTTATCTGTTATACGATCTTGGATTGTAGAGTTGGGAGAGTTAGAACGCTCAACCAAAAACTGCCAAGGCGCACTGAAGGCTTTTATCAGTAGAGGGTGTGACACCGTTCGCCCACCGTATGGTCGAACAGATATTAAGAAAGATCGGCAGACTAACTTAATTGCAACTGTAAATGGCACTGACTTTCTAAAGGATGAAACTGGTAACACTAGGTATGCTGTAATCGAACTGGTTGGTGAAACCAACATGGACAGATTGAATGAGGTTTTGGGCTGGGAGTATTTACCTTCAGGAGAGCTAACGTTAGTAAACCCTGATTGTCTGAAGCAATTTTGGTTAGAAGTTAAGTATATGTTGTTGATTGAGAATCAGGCTTGGATGCTCTCTAGGAGTGAGCAAGAGTTAGTGGCTAATGTGTCGGCTAAGCATGTGGATAAAGGTGTTTGGTACAATACGCTATCTGAACATATTGAGCTTTGTGATGGTAAAGCTAGAGAATGGATGACAACAAAGCAGGTTTGTGAATATCTGAGAATTGACGTATCAAAAGGCAACGTGGTGGGTAAAGCACTATCTTTATTGAGCAAGGAGGGAATATTGGAAAAGAAAGCTCTAAACGGGATAAATCGATATTGTTTCCCTTCTGTCATACCTTTTTGAATTGTGAAGTTAGTAACAATGCTTCACTTACTCCACTTGGTGCGCTCAAGGTGGGGTAAGTGGAGTAAGTAATTGTCAATTATTACGGGCTATCTATACAATATTTTAGCCTTTGAAACGCTCAATTTTGTAACTGTTAACGAGGTCACTATTTAGCTTTGAAACGTTGAAGTAACGTCAGATTCTAAACAAAAAAGGTGTTTCTGATTGTCTATACTAGACTAGTAATGTTATGTTGATTTGGAAATCGAAAGCACGGCATATTGAAAGCAAGGACTGCTTGTGTATAATTTGCACGATTTTTTTTCAAGGTGAATACTATGAGTGTGGTACGAATGGCTTCCCAAAGCATTAAGAACAAACGTGTATCAAACAACGAAATGAAGACCAAGGTGGCATCCGTTCACTCTTTGACTGATCGAAAAAAACTGATCGCGTTCGAAAATGCTAAAAAAAATATGAAACTAGCTGCTGATAAGCTTGATTGGTAGATTGTTGATTCACATAATAGGATCTGGTTAGGTTTCAATCAGGTTCTATTATGTCTACAAAACATCAGCAACATACCATAGCCCCCTCCCCATCAGCAGAACAACATACAGCACAAAATGACAACTCTTTAAGTAACTCTGCTTCAGAGAACCAGTACAGTAACTCCCTTGAGGCTATTCGTTCAAGACACTCTCAAGAACTCATTATTGGTTTGTGCGGTGCTGTAGGTGCTGGAATAAAGCGCCTAAAAAATGCTTTAGTCACTGAACTTCGCAAAGCTAACTACCATGTTGAACACATTCGCTTGAGTGAATTAATTGCCCATACTCAGCCAAATTCTAAAGAAATACTAGAATTAAGAAAATATAGACGTTATCAGACCTTGCAGGACTTGGGGGATGAGTTGCGTAAAAAATCCAATACTGCTGTAGCAGACATGGGAATCAGAAGAATCGGTATTGTCCGTAACTCTTTATTCGGTAGTAAGCAAACGCAAGGAAAAGCCGTTAAGGTCACGAAAAAAGTAGCTTACGTGATTGACCAAATAAAACATCATGAAGAGGTGGAGCTTTTCCAAGAGGTATATAGAAGGAATTTCTATATGTTAGGCCTTTTGAGGACTCAAGATGAGCGAGAAAAAAACATAAGAGAAGAAGGTATTACCGATTCAACTGAAATCGCAAAGCTTATTGAAAGAGATAGAAAAAGCAGTGATGGAAATGGCCAGCACGTTGAAAAAGCTATCCAAAAATCAGATTACTTTATTAGAAATCTTGATGAAAAAGAGGAGCTAAATAACTCAATTTCAAGGTTTATTAATCTAATCCATGGAGTCGGTAGCATTACACCAAAACGAGATGAGCGTGGTTTATATGCTGCTTACTCTGCATCACTGGCTTCAGCTTGTTTATCTCGTCAAGTTGGTGCTGCCATCATGGATGATAATGGCCAAATTGTAGCTACAGGCTGCAATGATGTTCCAAAGTTCAAAGGTGGTTTGTACGACTCTGATGGTGGTCCAGATAAGCGGTGCTATAACAAGTCTGGTTGTCAAAATGATAAACATAAGTCGATCTTAAAAGATGAAATTTTCGAGATACTTAAAGGTGAAGGTGTCAAAGACCCAGAAAAGGTCGCAGACAAGATTTTTAATAACTCAAAAGCTAAATCATTAATTGAGTATTCAAGAGCGATACACGCAGAGATGGATGCAATAGTGTCTTTGACAAGGCAATCAAATGCAAACACTGTTGGTAAAACACTCTACTGTACTACATACCCGTGCCATAGTTGCGCTAGACACATTGTAGCAGCGGGTATAGAAAGAGTTGTTTATATTGAGCCATATGAAAAGAGTTTAGCTATGGATCTGCATGGCGATGCAATTTGCCACATAGACAACACCTCGAAAGAAAAGCTATTGATGCAAAATTTTGAGGGTACTGCTCCCAATAGATATGCTGAATTCTTCATATATAGTAAAAAGAGAAAAGACAAGAATGGTGATGCAATTACTTATGAACTTCCATCCTCCACACAAGTAGATCCTCACCAACTGGATTGTTACGTTGATTACGAATTGAAAATAAAAGAAATTGCAGACATGAATACTGGTGAGGATAAATTAGTTCCAGAAGAGTAACTTACAAAATGGCACTTTAAGTTGATTGTTACTTCCATGTCTACTTCAATAAAGCCCAGCACATGCTGGGCTTTTTCCTGAATAGTTTTGTCGTCGCATTGTTCGCTATACGATTTGCCTGTAAATATTGCTGGTTATTGACAAATAATCAAAACAAACCCTGAGTCAGTTGAGAGGAAATTCGACAAAAGCCCATAGCTTTCCATTACCAGTAGAAATAGTGTTTATAATTCTAACGTCTTTGCCCTGCGCTACGGTGTTGATTGCTGGTGCTAATTTGTAAAATGGGAAATCAGGATAGTCAGACCTGACATTCACGTTTGTTCTGGTTTTGAGGGTACCAATGATTTGATTAGCGTCGCTTACAACTAGGTTTGTTACCCCGAGAGGTTTACCCTTGTCATCAAAATGACCTACATAAATCCACCCTTGACCTGAAGATGTACTATTTTCAAGCGAGCTTCTGTTTTTAATATCTTGTTGGGGGTAGCTACGTATGGCTACAACTTGCCCCGTAACTTCAATTGACTCGTCGTTGTGCAACAATATCTTGATGTTTTGTATAGACTCTAATGCTTTAAGTAGGTTTTCAGTGTCCAATTTGGATACTTTGGGTGTATATGTATCTACACCTTTACCGTGAATCCCTTGGATAGTGAATAGCAGACTTCCAGTAACTTGTTTTCTTTCAGCAGCTGCGGCTACAGCAAATAAATCACCTAAATTTATATCAGCTTCGTTAGTACTAATAGTTGCTACAATTCTTGCTCCAATACCTACTTTATGATCTTCACCTGCTTTAACTGCACCTTCAGCATCTAAAGGTTTTACGTTCATAAAACGAACCCATTGAGAAACTATTTCATACTTTCCACCTTTAGCGCTAACACCAGTAGTGCCATACTTTAATTCACCAAAAGAACTAGTATCTGCGATAAAAACGTAATCTTCGCTGTTTGGTAAATTATTTAACCAACATGTTTTTCTCAGTTTAGAGTTTGTAGTGTTGCTGCAATCGTCAGAGAAGTTTGAAATAGCGTACTTGCTTTTATCAAAGGCGAAAGGCTGAACTGGTTGGAAGGAGTTGGTGTAATAGGTGTTTTTAAGTACGTCGTCACCTAATGGGGAGTTACCTGGTTGATTGTTATTAGTACACCCAACTGCGAAAATAGCAGTTACAAGGGTGAGAATGTTCTGTTTCATAATCTATCCCTTAATAAATATACTTACCAAAGGATAGCCTAGTCTAACTGACTATTTTTTTAAATTTTTTACTGAGCCATTAACTTAGTGAACACTAGACTTTTCTTAGCTCTAGAGAATACTAACTAATCTAGAGCTAAGGGCTACCAAATCAATATGTAATGTCCGGTCTGATATGCTGCTTCACCACATACTTAATCGACATGTTATCATACTCAAGAACTTCAATTTCTGCTCCTTTGTATTTGATAATGTTAGATTTAGTCATGTCGTACTCAACGTTGTTAGTGAATGCGCCTCTAGCTACATCATTCGAAAGCTCGCGATAAGAGATATTGATCTTGTCACCGACTGAGCCGCTGTAAACTAGTAACTGTCTGAATGAACTGTTACCTGTCATAGTCTTTTTGCTGATAGTCGCATCACCTTGATAGCAGGATGCTTCTGTTACAAATGGTGTTGATACGCAGACTTTATCACTAGAGTTGATAGACAACGCTATCGCAGGGTCGCAGAGCGCCGCTTTGATTACTCTTGCACCGTTTACTCCTTCTGAGTGGAAAAACTGCTTACCTTTACTGTCAGAACCTCTCTCTAAGTAGTCTCCTTTCAGGATATCGAAACAAGTACCTTGAATATGGTTATTTACCGTTAGAACATTGGATGTAGTGGCTTTACCTTGATCAATCATAGATTCGCCAACGTGCACTTCTACCACAGTGTCTAAATCTGGTAGAGAGTATTCTTCATACTCAGATTGAGCATTCATTGGAATACTAGAGCATCCAACCATACCAATAGAAAGTAAGCCTATGAGCGTTGTATTTTTCACTGCTTTAATACCTAAATTGTTGTGATTAATTTGTATTCCGTATGGTAACTGTTATGTTGCTGGTTTTGAATGTTTAAGTATTAAAATTCTGATGGATGTCTTGGGTAAATCTACAGTCGGGAAAACGTTCACAACCATAAAAGTTCTTCCCTTTGTTTTGACCTTTTTTGGCGACTCTGATGACAAGAGTGCTATTACACACAGGACAAGTTAGGTTAGGCTTAGGAGGCGCGGGAGTGCTACTATTTAGTGACTGCTTACCCGATTCAATCATGTTTACTAACTCATCTTTATCTACTAACCAAAATCTTTTGCCTTTAGCGAATTCTTTAGCTTCACTAGTGTAGCTACCAGACGTGACGAGAATCATCCTAGCTGCTTGCTGTGATAGCATGACACCGTACATTTCTCTAAGAACTTGAACACCAACTTTTCTCGTTTTCCAGTGTTTACATTGTACTAAGCTCAGCTCTCCATTTTTGCGTAGTTCAATATCAACACCTCCATCTGGCGAGTGTGATAGATATTGCTTTACTTCATATCCATTCTGACGAAAAAACTCCCCGATGAATGCTTCAAACTCAATCCAGCTCATATCGTTGATAACTGCTTTGGAGTTATTAGGCACAGTAATGATTTTTGTCACTTTTTTCCTGAACTGGACCCCTCGAGCTACTTGCTTCATGAATGAAATAGGAGCGGGAATAATAAAGAGAATCGCAAAGTAGGGAGCAAGCTTCTGAAAGATGTCAGCAAATGCTATTGATAGCATGTTATCACTTGGTAGAAGCATATTTGGGGCTATATAAGCCAAGCTTACATATGATGTCGCAGATACGAATACACTCATCCACCAAGGTGCATCCATAAGTTGCCATAGAAGGCCTTCATTTTTCCTTGCCATATCAGACACTCATCCTGAGTATAAAGTTGTATATGCATTTAATCACACACTACCGAAGGCAGCATATTTAATTAATAAACCTGAGAAGGTGGTCGAAAGAGGGAGGAGATAGTTTGCTACACATTTGCTACACAAACAGCAGAAAAGCAAAAGGCCTGAGAAGTGAAATCACTCTCAGGCCTTTCTGTATATGGTGGCCCCTCGCAGACTTGAACTGCGGACCAATCGATTATGAGTCGACTGCTCTAACCACTGAGCTAAGGGGCCGATAGGTGGTTGATTATAGGGGATGGGGGTAGTGCTGTCTAGAGAGTGTAGGGGGCAAATGCGCCTAGTTTTTATCCACTTAGATAGCAGATATAAAAAAAGGTGAGCAAGCGCTCACCTTTTGTTCGATATTGTTGTTTCGATTACTCGTCTAGGAAGCTGCGCAGGGTTTCTGAGCGGCTTGGGTGACGAAGTTTACGAAGTGCTTTTGCTTCGATCTGACGGATACGCTCACGCGTTACGTCGAACTGCTTGCCCACTTCTTCTAGCGTGTGGTCAGTGTTCATGTCGATACCGAAACGCATACGAAGAACTTTCGCTTCACGTGGAGTTAGGCCGCCGAGGACGTCACGTGTTGCACCACGTAGGCTAGTTGCTGTTGCTGATTCAACAGGTAGCTCTAGTGTCGTATCTTCGATGAAGTCACCTAGATGCGAATCTTCGTCGTCACCGATAGGTGTCTCCATTGAGATTGGCTCTTTAGCGATCTTCAGCACTTTACGAATCTTGTCTTCTGGCATCTGCATGCGCTCTGCCAACTCTTCTGGCAGTGGCTCACGGCCCATCTCTTGAAGCATTTGACGAGAGATGCGGTTCAGTTTGTTGATCGTCTCGATCATGTGAACCGGAATACGGATTGTACGTGCTTGGTCAGCGATCGAACGCGTGATTGCCTGACGGATCCACCACGTTGCGTAAGTCGAGAACTTGTAACCACGGCGGTATTCAAACTTATCAACCGCTTTCATCAGACCGATGTTACCTTCTTGGATAAGATCCAAGAACTGTAGCCCACGGTTGGTGTATTTCTTCGCGATAGAGATAACAAGACGTAAGTTCGCCTCTACCATCTCTTTCTTCGCACGGCGAGCTTTTGCTTCACCGATAGACATGCGGCGGCTGATGTCTTTGATGCTTTGAACTGTCAAAGAAGTCTCTTCTTCGATGATTGAAAGCTTCTGAATACAGCGACGGATGTCATCTTCGCTACGACGAATCTTGTCTGCGTATGGTTTGTCTGAAGCTAATACTTCATCTAACCATGCTTCGGTTGATTCATTACCAGTAAATAGGGCAATGAATGACTTCTTAGGCATTTTGCCGTATTCAACCACAGAACGCATGATGAGGCGCTCTTGAGTGCGAACACGATCCATAGAAGTGCGTAGCTCGTTCACTAGGTGATCGAACTGCTTCGGAGTTAGACGAAACTCGGCGAATACTTCTTTAACAAGCTCACCTGTTTGTTTCGCTTGCGCGCTGTCAGGGCCGTGCTCGTTGATAGCAAGTTGACGATTTTGAAAGGTATTGCGTAGCTCTGTGAATTTCTCCAGCGCTAGCTCAGGGTCAATACCTGTATCTTCTTCTTCATCGTCTTCTGATTCGTCGCCATCTTGTTCGTTGCCTTCATCGTCTTCATCTTCTAGATCAGCTTCAGCAAGCTCAGAACCGATGTGTGTTGCTGTCGGTGCTGCAGTTCCGTCATCGTTAGGATCAACGAAACCAGAGATGATGTCTGTTAGGCGCAACTCTTCAGCTTGAACTTTGTCAAACTGCTCAAGAATATATGGGATAGTACCAGGGTACTCTGTTACCGCACTTTGAACTTGGTTAATGCCGTCTTCGATACGCTTCGCAATATCGATTTCGCCTTCACGCGTCAGTAGTTCAACTGTACCCATCTCACGCATGTACATACGCACTGGGTCAGTGGTGCGGCCGATTTCGCTCTCAACGCTAGATAGCGCTGCAGCTGCCGCTTCAGCAGCATCTTCATCGGTGATGTTGTTATCATCATTGATGGCAAGATCATCAGCATCAGGTGCAGTTTCTACTACTTTGATGCCCATGTCGTTGATCATCTGAATGATGTCTTCTACCTGCTCAGAATCGACGATCTCTGCTGGTAGGTGGTCGTTAACTTCTGCGTAGGTCAGATAGCCTTGCTCTTTGCCTTTAATTACAAGGAGTTTTAGCTGTGACTGCGGACTTTGCTCCATAGACGGTATCCAACTTCGTATCTGGTAAAGAAATTAGTATGCGAATGCAAACCACGAATGATAACAAATTTTATCTGTGCTGACTAATTCAACAGGGTTACGCTTTTAAATCAAGCATTAACGCTTGCAGCTCCCTTTTTTCTTCGGTTGATAAACCGACGCTTCTTGCTTTTGCCTGCAGGTTTTCAATTTGTTGTTCTACGCACTGGGCAAGTATTTTGTCCAGTGAGTCGATAAATATGTCTTCTTGATTATCATCGTCGAGTGGGATATCCCAACTCGCGAGACGAGACAGAAGCGTCTCATTTTGGCGTCCCCGCCACTGTTCCATTAACTGGCCTGTGCTGATATTGGGGCTCGATTGGCAATATTCAAGCACCTCTATCAATAAACTTAGCCCAGGAAGTGATAAATGTCTCACTGTTGATAAATCCGGCACCATATCAGCATAGCTCGGATTTTGAATAAGCAAAGCAATCACAGCACGCATTGGCGTACGTTTGATTTCTTTATGTGGCTGCGGTCGAGTTTCTGGCTGTGCTTTACGCTTTTCTCGATGCCCCATAAAACCAGTGAGTTTGTCGAGACGTTCATCAAGCTCTTGTTGCAGCCCCTCATTAGGGATTTTATTGATCAACTCATTAGAGACATTGCGCAGAGTTGATTTCCCTTCGCTGGTGCCTAAATTGATACTGTGTGTTTCAACTAAGTTTTGGAACAAGTACTCAGAGAGCGGAATAGCGCTTTGTACCTGCTGTTCAAAGTTCTCTTTGCCAAACTGGCGAATGTAGCTGTCTGGGTCTTCCCCGTCGGGTAAGAACAAGAATTTCAGTGTGTTGCCAGACTTTAGATATTGCAGGGCGTTTTCAAGTGCGCGCCAAGCGGCTTCTTTACCTGCTCGGTCACCATCGTAACAACAAACAACCGTATTGGTTTGTCTAAATAGGTTGTGAATGTGCTCACCGGTGGTTGATGTCCCCAGTGATGCTACTGCATAGTCTACGCCGTACTGCCCAAGTGCAACTACATCCATATAACCTTCCACCACCAAGACTTGTGGTGGTTCGCGATACGCCTGCATCACTTCATAAAGGCCATAAAGCTCTTTACCTTTATGGAAGATCGGTGTTTCAGGTGAGTTAAGGTACTTTGGTGTACCATCGCCAATCACACGCCCACCAAAGCCAATTACGCGGCCACGTCGGTCACGAATTGGGAACATGACACGCCCACGAAAACGATCGTAGCGGTTGCCTTTGTCGTTCTCAATCAGCATGCCACCACTGACAAGCATATCTTGAGTCTGGCGATTTTGGCCGAAGTTCTTGCGTACCAGATCCCACTCATCAGCGACGTAACCAATACCAAATTTTTGCACCACGTCTTTCGATAACCCTCGTTGCTTGAGGTAATCAATCGCGACTTTACTGGTGCCGAGTTTGAGTTGCTGACGATAAAACTGCGCAATACTGCCCATTAAATCGTAGAGGTTACGCTTTTGCTCTGTACTCGCTGTTGGGCCTTGATGCTGCTGATTGTGGCCAGGGCGTTGCTCTCTTGGCACTTCTAAACCAAGGAAAGAGGCAAGCTCTTCAATAGCTTCAACGAACTCTAAGCGTTCGTATTCCATTAGAAAGTCAATAGCATTACCGTGAACACCACAACCAAAGCAGTGATAGAACTGCTTCTCTTGGCTGACACTGAATGAGGGGGTCTTCTCATTATGGAAAGGGCAGCAAGCGCCGTAGTTTTTGCCTTTTTTCTTTAGCTTTACACGTGCGTCGATGATGTCGACGATATCAAGCCGAGCAAGTACATCATCAATAAAAGCGCGAGGAATGTGTCCAGCCATAGAAGTAAAAACAACCCTTTTGAAATGAGAAAATACCTAGCTTATTAGGTATGTGTTTCAGATACAAACAAGCCGTGCACTCCGAAGGATAGCACGGCTTGTTGTAATTGGGATTTGGGTTTAAGCCAGTTTAGCGCGAACTAAACCACTTACTTTACCCATATCTGCACGCCCTTGAATTTGCGGTTTTAAAACGCCCATTACTTTACCCATGTCTTGCATGCCCGCTGCACCTGAATCTGCGATTGCACTTTCAATCAGTGCAGCCACTTCTTCATCAGTGAGTGGTTGAGGCATGAAATCCTCAAGTACTGTAATTTCTGCTTTTTCCACGTCTGCTAGATCTTGACGATTTGCAGATTCATATTGAGCAACAGAATCGCGACGTTGTTTAACCATTTTGGTCAACACAGCAAGAATGTCGTCGTCAGACAGAGTAATCTGTTCGTCAACTTCACGTTGCTTAATTGCCGAAAGAGCTAAACGAATAGTGCCAAGGCGCGGTTTGTCCTTGGCTTTCATCGCTAATTTTTGCTCTTCTTTGAGAGTATCAATAAGAGCCATAACTATAGTCCGTTACCGAGCTTAGTTATTAGTACAGGCGAACGCGACGAGCGTTTTCGCGAGCAAGCTTCTTAGCGTGACGCTTTTGAGCTGCTGCTTTAGCGCGTTTGCGAACTGTAGTTGGCTTTTCGTAGTGCTCACGACGACGCACTTCAGAAAGGATACCTGCTTTTTCGCAAGAGCGTTTGAAACGACGTAGTGCAACGTCGAACGGTTCGTTTTCACGTACTTTAACTACTGGCATATGCCTTTCACCTCAGGGGTTATTCGTTAACGCTGGAAATAAAGGACGGAACCCAATTGGTTCGGTCGATAACCAGCTTGATCAAAAATGGTGCGGAATTTTAATCCGATCACACTAGCTTTGTAAAGCCTTTTGTCGATTATTGTCTGTACAAAATTTGTTTGCAAAGGCAAGGCACGGTAAGATTGCACCTATTAAGAGAATTATCGAAAGTGAAACGAGAATACCATGCGTATTATTGGCATTGAAACCTCTTGTGATGAAACAGGCATCGCTATCTATGATGATCAGCAGGGCCTGTTGTCTCACCAATTATACAGTCAAGTGAAGCTTCATGCGGATTATGGCGGTGTTGTTCCTGAGTTGGCGTCACGCGATCACGTGAAAAAGACAATCCCTCTTATCAAAGAGGCATTGAAAGATGCTGGCCTCACACCGAAAGACATTGACGGTGTGGCTTATACCGCAGGTCCTGGCCTTGTCGGCGCTCTGTTAGTTGGTGCAACGATCGGCCGTAGTCTTGCTTATGCATGGGGTGTGCCTGCCGTACCTGTGCACCATATGGAAGGGCATTTGCTTGCGCCAATGCTAGAAGATAATCCACCGCCATTCCCATTTGTTGCTGTGCTGGTTTCAGGTGGCCACTCAATGATGGTGGAAGTGAAAGGCATTGGTGAATATAAGATTCTAGGTGAATCGATTGACGATGCTGCAGGCGAAGCGTTTGATAAGACGGCTAAGTTGATGGGATTGGATTACCCAGGTGGTCCATTGCTGTCAAAGCTGGCAGAAAAAGGCACACCGGGTCGCTTTAAGTTCCCTCGACCAATGACGGATCGTCCGGGTCTAGATATGAGTTTCTCTGGTCTTAAGACGTTTACTGCTAATACGATTGCAGCGAATGGCGATGATGAGCAGACTCGCGCAGATATCGCATTAGCGTTTGAAGAAGCGGTGTGTGCAACGCTTACCATTAAATGTAAGCGCGCGCTTGAGCAGACAGGCTTTAAGCGTATCGTGATTGCCGGTGGCGTGAGTGCAAACCGCCGCTTGCGAGCGGATTTGGCCAAATTGGCTGAGAAGATAGGTGGTGAGGTTTATTATCCGCGTACTGAGTTTTGTACTGATAATGGCGCGATGATTGCGTTTGCCGGCATGCAGAGACTTAAAAATGGTGAAGTCGCAGATCTTAGCGTACAGGCCACGCCACGCTGGCCAATTGATAGTCTAGAGCCTTTGAAATAAGGTGAAACATTGAATCCGTATTAAAACGCGCTTAGGCGCGTTTTTTTTCGCCCACTTTTGGCTCAGTGCCTTCAAACAAGCGGCGTATGTTTTGGTGATGACGCAGCACAATGATGCAGCACAGCATCGCCACAGGCAGTGTGTATTGCGGTTTGATAAGCCAAGTGTAAAACGGCGCGACAAGTACCGTAACTATCGCTGCCAAAGATGAGTAGCGAAACAGTACGGCAATCACTAACCAAGTCAGAATCACTAGCCCCGTTAGATCGAGACCAATAGGCGCAAGCGCTCCCAGAGCTGTTGCCACCCCTTTGCCACCTTTGAAGTGGAAGAAAATAGGGTACATATGGCCTAAGCAGGCGGCCATTGCCACGATACCTAATAGCAACGAATCTATCTGCAAAAAATAGCCAGACCAGACTGGGATTGTCCCCTTGAGCATGTCGCACAACAACACCGAAGCTGCAGCTTTTTTACCACCGATACGTAGGACGTTGGTGGCCCCTGGGTTATGTGAGCCTTGGGTTCTTGGATCAGGCAGGCGTAGCAATCGACAAATCAAAACGGCACTCGAGATCGAGCCTAGCAAATAGGCAAAAATGATCATACTGAGTGCAAGTGGCGTCATTAGGCGTTACTCGTGTTAAAAGATGGTCTTGCGAGCGATTACTGGTATCATATCGCGATATTTTTCTATGCACTACTTTATTCACTCGATCAATCGGCATGTAGAGAATGGTACAGCCATCGATGTCAATATTGAGCGATGCGCACAGTATAGTATGTGCTTTCAACTCGTTTAGGTATCCGACCTCTCCCTTATTCGGTGCCACAGCATTAGGAACGTCATAGTGAAGGACATTGTTTTCATCGAACAGCTCGAAGTGATCACAACCATTGGTGTGTATGACTGGGAGCAGGAAATCAAACAAAAACTGGTACTCGATATCGAGATGGCGCATGACAACCGTCCTGCGGGTTTAAGTGATGATGTCAACGATGCACTGGATTACTCACAAGTCAGTGAGGCCGTATTACAACATATTGAGAACGGTCGCTTCTTGTTAGTTGAGCGAGTTGCGGAAGAGATCGCGCAGATCATTATGGATCGTTTTTCTGTGACTTGGATTCGTATCCGTTTGACGAAACCTGGCGCAGTGCCTCAAGCGCGTGGCGTGGGTGTTGTGATTGAGCGAGGAGTGCGATGACCACCGTTTATATTGGTCTCGGCACCAATATTGAGCGTCATCAGCATGTCGAAGCCGGGTTGAAAGAGTTAGCTCTGCTTGGGTCGAACCTGTTGGTCTCGACTATTTATGAGTGTGAGGCTGTTGGTTTTGAGAGCCAGCCTTTTTTCAATCTCGTGGTGAAGTTCGATACTTTACTCTCTCTTGACGAGCTCGCAACACAACTTCGTGCAATTGAAGTACGCTGGGGCCGGCCATGCAATGCGCAAAAGAACCAGCCACGGACTTTGGACCTCGACATCTTGCTGTATGGTAACTTGGTTTCTGACAAGCCAACGCTTCCGCGTGACGATATCTATAAGTTTGCCTTTGTTATTCAGCCTTTGTTTGAGCTGAGCCCTGACTTATTGATTCCGGGCACTACAAAAACTGTCAAACAGTTGTGGCAAGCTAGCGAACCTGTTTTAACCCAAAAACTGACCGAGGTAGAGCCTTGGTTTGATATTAATAACTAAGAGATAACAATGACTTATTTTGAAGCGTTTGTGTTGGCCTTAATTCAAGGTTTAACGGAGTTTTTACCGATTTCTAGCTCAGCCCACCTGATATTGCCTTCTGCTGTGCTAGGGTGGGATGATCAAGGGTTGGCCTTTGATGTGGCTGTGCACGTTGGTACGCTTGCCGCTGTAATGATCTATTTCCGCAAAGAAGTGGTGACACTACTTCAAGCCTTTATTGGATCGATCTTCAAGGGTGAGCGTGGCAAAGAAGTTACTTTGGCTTGGATGATCATTATTGCCACGATTCCGGCGTGTATCTTTGGCTTGTTGATGAAAGACATTATTGAAATTTATCTGCGCAGTGCGTGGGTGATTGCAGTGACAACCATCGTCTTTGGTTTATTGCTTTGGTATGTTGATCGCAATGCACAACAGAACATGGATGAATACCAAGTTGGCTGGAAGAAAGCCCTTTACCTTGGTGTTGCTCAAGCGATGGCGATGATTCCGGGCACTTCTCGCTCGGGCATTACGATTACCGCGGCATTACACCTTGGCTTTACTCGTGAAGCAGCGGCTCGCTTCTCATTTTTAATGTCGATTCCAATCATTCTGCTTGCGGGCTCTTATTTAGGGCTTAAGCTTGTGATGAGTGGCGAAGCGATCAATATTGGTCATTTAACCACGGGTGTGATCGTGTCATTTATCAGTGCTTACCTATGTATCCACTTCTTCTTGAAGTTGATTTCACGTATGGGTATGACACCATTTGTTATCTACCGACTCATTCTGGGTTTCGGTCTGTTTACTTTCTTAATGATGGGCTAACATCATGCGACTCTTTGCCTTGATGCTGCTACTTATCCTAGGCTGGCTACAATATCACTTGTGGCTGGGGAAAAATGGGGTAGCGGACCTGACAACCACTAAGAAGGAGCTAGCCGCTCAACTTCAGGTGAACCAAAACCTTCGTGATAGAAACAATGAAATGTTCGCGGAGATTGACGATCTGCGTCAAGGCTTAGATGCAATAGAAGAGCGTGCCCGACATGAGTTGGGCATGGTCAAAGAAGATGAAACCTTTTACCGCATAGTCGGTGAGGACTCACAACCATAAATTAAAGGTTAGCAATGCAAACCATTTACGCGATCATTCCTGCCGCGGGTGTAGGAAGTCGTATGCAAGCAGATAAACCTAAACAGTATCTGACTTTGCAAGGCAAGACGATTCTCGAGCACACTGCAGCTCTCTTTCTTCAGCGCGATGATATCAAGGAAGTGATTATCGCCATCTCTCCCGATGATCCTTACTTTGATGCTCTGTCACTATCTCAACACCCTAAAGTTGTCCGTGTGACAGGCGGCAAAGAGCGTTCTGATACTGTTCTTTCTGCATTGCAATATATTGATAGCAAAGAGCAGGGTAATGCATGGGTGATGGTGCATGATGCAGCGAGACCCTGTTTGCAGCAAGACGATATCAATCGTTTAAAGGCCGCTGCATTATCACACTCTGTTGGTGGGATTCTTGCTGCGCCAGTACGAGATACCATGAAGCGTGGCAACTCTGCCCAAGGTATTGACCATACCGTTGATAGAGAGAACCTTTGGCATGCACTCACTCCGCAGCTGTTTCCTGTTAATTCGTTAAAAACTTTTTTAGAACAGGCGCTCAAGCAGGGGTATCAGGTAACGGATGAAGCCTCCGCACTCGAATTTGCAGGCTATGCGCCAGAGTTAGTGACGGGGCGCGCTGACAATATTAAAATCACCCGTCCGGAAGACTTAGCGCTTGCTCAGTTTTACCTAATGAATCAATCCCCTAATCAAGAGTAAGGAGCCTTTATCATGAGAATAGGTCATGGTTTCGATGTACATAAATTTGGTGGTGAAGGCCCAGTGATTATTGGCGGGGTCGCCATTCCTTACGAACAAGGACTGATCGCTCACTCCGATGGTGATGTCGCACTGCATGCACTTTGTGATGCGCTTTTAGGTGCGATTGCTGCGGGTGATATTGGTCGTCACTTTCCTGATACCGATGATAAATGGAAAGGGGCGGATAGCCGCGAGCTTCTCAAAGATGTCTACCGCCGTGTCAAAGAGCAGGGGTACGTATTGGGTAATGCCGATGTCACTATCATGGCTCAAGCGCCAAAAATGGCACCGCATATCGATGCGATGTGTGCGGTAATTGCACAAGATTTAGAAACGGATGTCGCCAACGTTAATGTGAAGGCAACAACCACAGAGCGTTTAGGTTTTACTGGGCGCAAAGAAGGCATTGCGACAGAAGCTGTAGTATTGCTGTTTAAGCAGGAGTCGTAGAGATGTCAGATATTTTAAGTGAATTTTCTTATGCGTTTGGTAAGCCAAGTGCAACAGCAAAAATTAAGGCGCAAGCCAGCGATTTCGTCGTTATCGAAGACCTAAGCTTTGAGTTTTCAGGCCAAGGTGAGCACTTAATGGTGCGCATTCAAAAGACCGGAGAGAACACGGCCTTTGTCGCGAATGAGTTAGCGAAAGCGTGCGGCGTGCCATCAAAAGCGGTCAGTTGGGCGGGCCTGAAAGACCGCCACGCAGTGACTGAGCAGTGGCTCAGTGTCCATCTTCCGTCGGGTGAAACGCCTGACTTTAGTGCTTTTCTCGCGCAATACCCAAGCATTAAGATTTTGGCCACGGCGCGTCATAACAAAAAACTGCGCCCGGGCGACTTGATTGGTAATGCGTTTCAGCTGCGCCTAACTGAGGTGTCTGATGTAGCAGAAGTGTTGTCTCGTCTAGAAAAAGTGCAAGTGTTGGGTGTGCCAAACTACTTTGGTGGACAGCGTTTTGGTCGCGATGGCAACAATTTGTCAGAAGCGCGTCGTTGGGGTCGAGACAATGTGCGTACTCGCAATCAAAATAAACGCAGTTTATATCTCTCGGCAGCACGTTCATGGATCTTTAACCGCATCGTCTCTGCCCGTATTGAGCAAGGGCTTTTTGAGCAAGTCATTGAAGGCGATATTGTTGCTGTGCAAGGTGAGCAAGGTTTTACCTCTCCACTTACCAGTGAGCAACTGCCACAATTTAATCAAGACCTCGCTTCTGGACGCGCTGAGATTACCGCTTCCCTTGCAGGTGATAACGCGCTACCGACCCAAGGCGCAGCATTGGCACTAGAGCAACCTATCGTCGATGATGAAACTGATTTGATGGCTTTAATTCGCGGCAACCGCATGCGTCATGATCGCCGTGCGATTGCTTTGAAACCACAGCAGTTAAGTTGGGAAGTGGAAGGCGACAGTATTACGCTATCTTTTAGTTTAGATGCAGGCTCTTTTGCGACATCGATTGTGCGTGAGCTTGTGGAAGAGGTTGCCGTTGAGCGAGTGTACGATAACGCATGAAAATATTATTAAGTAATGATGATGGCGTGCATGCAGAAGGGATTCACCATTTAGCGGATGCCCTGCGCGACATTGCCGAGATCACTATTGTAGCACCTGATAGAAATCGCTCAGGAGCGTCCAACTCATTGACGTTAGAGCAGCCGCTGCGAGTTACAGAGATTGCACCACGCGTATTTTCTGTACAAGGCACGCCGACGGACTGTGTGCACTTTGCCCTAAACGAATTGATGAAAGACGACCTACCCGACTTGGTGCTAAGTGGTATTAACCACGGCGCCAATCTTGGTGATGATACTCTCTATTCGGGCACGGTTGCTGCCGCAATGGAAGGCCACTTCTTAGGTGTGCAGTCTATTGCCTTCTCACTCGTGGGTAAAAATCACTTCGCACAAGCGGCAAAAGTGGCTAGAACTTTAGTTGAGCAACATCTTGCGCAACCAATTCCTACGAATCGCTTGCTCAATGTTAATATACCTGATAAGAAGTGTGATGATTTCGAGATAAAAATCACACGCTTAGGTGCAAGACATCACGCCGAGAATATGATCAAGCAGCAAGATCCGCGTGGTCATGATATTTATTGGCTAGGACCTCCGGGTAAAGAGCAAGATGCTGGTGAGGGTACGGACTTCCATGCGGTTGAGCATGGTTTTGTATCAATCACACCACTGCAGGTGGATCTCACGGCGCATGAATCAATCAGAGCAATGAACGAGTGGTTAAAGGATGAGCGTTAATGTCTAACCCACAAGCTGACAATTTGATCGCCTTTTTGGTCGCGAATGGGATACAAGATCAAGCGGTTCTTAATGCTATCTACCGATTACCACGAGAGCATTTTGTGTCGCAGGCGATGGTCCATCAAGCATACGATAATAATGCTCTGCCTATTGGTCAGGGGCAGACCATCTCACAGCCGTATATTGTGGCGAAGATGACGGAACTGCTTAGCCTAACACATAGTAGTAAAGTGCTAGAGATTGGTACGGGTTCAGGTTATCAAACCGCCGTTTTGGCGCAGTTGGTTGAGCACGTTTATTCGGTTGAGCGCATTAAAGCTCTGCAATGGGAGGCGAAACGTCGTCTCAAGCAATTGGATTATTACAATGTCTCCACCAAGCACGCCGACGGTTGGAAAGGCTGGCCGGCTAAAGGACCATTTGATGCCATCATTGTGACTGCAGCAGCAATGACCGTTCCACAAGCACTTTTAAATCAACTTTCTGATGGTGGAGTGATGGTGATTCCTGTGGGCAGTGATGAGCAGCAGCTTCTGCGTATTAAGCGCACTGGGGATAGCTATCAATCAGAAGTGATTGAATTAGTTAGATTCGTTCCGCTTGTACCGGGAGACGTCGCGTAAATATGACTTTCTCTTTACGTATTATTTTGTTGGCTTGGGTAACAGTGCTAGTGGGGTGTGCATCATCATCACCTGCCCCTGTCTCAGGTTTGAGTAAATATGAAAATACGCAAAGAGGTAGCCACCGTGGCAGCTTTTATGAGGTTCAGAAGGGAGACACCCTGTATTTTATCGCCTATGTCACCGATAAAGATGTTAAAGAAATTATACAGAACAATCGCTTGCAAAAGCCTTACACGATTTACCCTGGGCAAAAATTAAGGCTTTGGGGTCAGTCTTATCAAGCGCCAGTTTATGGAAAGCGCCCACCAGAGCCAGAAAAAAAAGTCACTAAGACAACTGCTGCCTCTACCGCTCAAAAACAGCAGCCCGCCTCTCAAGCTAAGCCACAACAGCAGAGCAATAACTCTACTCAGGCGCAGGCAAAAAACCAAAATGGAGCAAGCTCACAAGTTAAACAAACTCCACCTCAAAAGCAGGTTGATCAATCGAAATCAAAGGAGTATGTTGGAACTAAGAGTCAACAATCTGTTAACAAAAAAGTTAATGACTCGAAACCAACAAACGGTAAAGTGGCCAAATGGTTATGGCCAACAAAAGGAAGAGTGGTCAAAAACTTCGCTGCAGGGGATCAAGGCAACAAAGGGATCGATATAGCCGGTCAAAGAGGACAAGCCGTCGTTTCAACTGCAGATGGAAGTGTCGTTTACTCAGGCAACGCACTGAGAGGGTATGGTAACTTGGTTATCGTGAAACATAACGACGATTATTTAAGTGCTTACGCCCACAACGATAAATTGCTTGTTAATGAAGGACAAAGTGTAAAAGCAGGACAACAGATCGCCACCATGGGAAGTTCCGGTGCCGCTAGCGTACGTTTACATTTTGAAATTCGTTACCAAGGAAAATCAGTCAACCCCAAAAAATATTTGCCGTAGTTTTGTTTTACTTTGAAATGAGTGATTCGGTGACATTTTAAGTAGTAATGTCTTGCATGCTCGCCAGGGGAGGCGCTTATGAGTATCAGCAACACAGCAGCAAAAGTAGAAGATTTTGAGCTAGATTCTGAAGTGGACACCACACTAAATCAGGACAACGAAGCATCTTCATCTGAATCGGTCGTTGGCAAAGATTCCCCCAAAGAGGAATTTGAAGCGTCCACTAAAAGTTTGGATGCCACTCAGCTCTATTTGAGTGAAATCGGCTTTTCTCCATTATTAACTGCAGAAGAAGAAGTATTATACGCTCGCCGCGCACTTCGAGGTGATGAAGCAGCACGCAAGCGTATGATCGAAAGTAACCTGCGCCTAGTGGTTAAGATCTCTCGACGTTACAGCAATCGTGGTCTTGCACTGCTTGATCTGATTGAAGAGGGCAACTTAGGCTTGATCCGCGCGGTAGAGAAGTTTGATCCAGAAAGAGGCTTCCGTTTCTCAACCTACGCAACTTGGTGGATCCGTCAAACGATCGAACGAGCATTGATGAATCAAACTCGTACAATCCGTTTGCCAATTCATGTGGTAAAAGAGCTTAACGTTTACCTGCGTACTGCTCGAGAGTTATCACAGTAACTGGACCATGAACCGACAGCAGAAGAGATTGCACAGCAACTTGATAAGCCTGTTGGTGACGTAAGCAAAATGCTTCGCCTCAATGAGCGCGTCAGCTCAGTAGATACACCTATTGGTGGTGATGGCGATAAAGCGCTTTTAGATATTATTCCAGACGCGGTTCATGCTGACCCAGAAGTATCAACCCAAGATGACGATATCAAACACTCGCTACTGCATTGGCTTGATGAACTGAATCCAAAGCAGAAAGAAGTCCTTGCACGTAGATTTGGCCTTCTTGGTTATGAACCATCAACGCTAGAAGAGGTAGGTCGTGAAATTAGCCTAACACGCGAACGCGTACGCCAAATTCAGGTTGAAGGACTGCGCCGCCTACGTGAAATCTTGATTAAACAGGGTTTGAGCATGGAGAATCTGTTTAGCTTTGATGATGAGCAGTAATCACCGATGTAAACACAACGAAATACGATAGATAGAATAAGGGCGCTCAGTTGAGCGCCCTTATTGTTTTAGAGAGGAGTGATTATAACATCTGCTTTAATCGATACAGCGCTTCAAGTGCCTGGCGAGGTGTTAGCTCATCAGGGTCAATGGTCGCTAATGCTTCTTCGAGTTCACTTGGCTCAGGAATTAAGCTCAATTGAATCTCAGCTTTTGGCTCGCCAGTCGTTGGTGTACTCACTGTCTCTTGAGTCGAGAGTTGCTCAAGTTGATTGAGTTTGGCACGTGCATTTTTAATCACGGTTTTCGGCACGCCGGCTAACCCTGCGACGGCAAGGCCATAAGACTTACTTGCCGCTCCCTCTTGTACCGCGTGCATAAAGGCAATGCTGTCGCCATGCTCAACGGCATCAAGGTGGACGTTTGCCAGCGTATCAATTTGTTGTGGTAATTCTGTTAGCTCAAAGTAGTGGGTTGCAAACAGTGTCAGCGCTCCAATTTTCTTTGCTAACCACTCTGCCGTTGCCCAAGCCAAAGATAATCCATCATAGGTGCTCGTGCCGCGACCAATTTCGTCCATCAGCACCAAGCTGCTGCTCGTAGAGTTGTGGAGGATATTCGCCGTTTCTGTCATCTCCACCATAAAGGTCGAGCGCCCAGATGCGAGATCATCGGACGCACCGATACGGGTAAATATACGATCAACCGAGCCAATATGCGCCGACTCTGCAGGGACAAATGAACCAATATGTGCCAGCAATGCAATTAGAGCTGTTTGGCGCATATAGGTCGATTTACCGCCCATATTCGGACCGGTAATGATCAGCATGCGGCGTTTGTCGTTCAAGCTAATTGGATTGGCAATGAACGGGTCTTCCATGACTTGCTCTACGACAGGGTGGCGACCGCCTTGAATTTCAATTCCCGCTTGTTCACTTAGGATAGGGCGACAGTAATCTAAGGTATCAGCGCGCTCTGCCAGGTTTTGCAGAATATCCAGTTGAGACAGTGCAGAAGCAAGGTTTTGCATTGGCTCGAGTTGCGGCAATAGCAGGTCAAACAGCTCTTCCCATAGCTTTTTCTCTAGTGCGAGTGCTTTAGATTTGGAGTTGAGAACCTTGTCTTCATGCTCTTTGAGTTCAGGAATGATATAGCGCTCAGCATTTTTCAGTGTTTGACGGCGCACATAGTGTGGCGGTACGAGATGGCTTTGACCTCGGCTTACCTGAATAAAGAAGCCGTGCACATTGTTGTATCCGACCTTGAGGGTATCAATGCCGTGACGTTCACGCTCGTCTTGCTCCATTTTATCGAGATACTCAGTAGCTCCATCAGCAAGCTTACGCCATTCATCAAGCTCGGCGTTGTAGCCTGAAGCAATCACACCACCATCACGGATAACCACAGGTGGGTTCTCTTTGATCGCATGCTCTAACAGTTCACACATTTCGTCCATTGGTGCGCTGAATTGAGCCAATTGCTTGAGGTATGGGTGCTCCACCGATTCAAGGTTTGCTTGCAGCTCTGGTAATTGTTGTAGCGCTTGGCGCAGGCGCGCTAAATCACGTGGACGAGCGCTGCGCAGTGCTAAACGCGCAAGAATACGTTCAATATCACCAATCTGTTTGAGTACGGGCTGTAAGTCTGCAAATAGAGAGGAGTCTTTAATTTCTGCAATCGCATCAAGACGATGGTTTAGTGTATCGATGGTACGCATAGGTTGATGCAACCAACGCTTGAGCATTCGGCTTCCCATAGGCGTTGCCGTATGATCAAGCACTTCAGCCAAGGTGTTGTCTGTGCCACCCGAGAGGTTTTGCGTGATCTCAAGGTTACGACGAGTTGCGGCATCCATGATCACGCTATGATCTTGGCGATCTAATGTCAGTGAGCGAATATGAGGTAGTGCAGTACGCTGCGTATCTTTGACATATTGGATCAAGCAACCCGCAGCGCGCAGGCCAAGCTCCGCCTGTTCGACACCAAAGCCGACCAAATCGCGAGTGCCAAACTGTTGATTGAGCTGCTGTCGAGCAGTCTCTAATTCAAACTCCCAAACTGGACGGCGGCGATTGCCATTGCGCCCTGTCATAATATGTACGGGTTCAAAGTCTTCTGGAAATAGTAGCTCGCGCGGAGAAGTACGTTGCAGCTCTGCAATCATCGCTTCTTCGTTCTCAGGTTCAATTAACTGAAAGCGCCCTGAAGTCACATCGAGTGTGGCATATCCAAAACCACCATTATGGTGATAGATAGCCGCAATCAGGTTATCAATACGCTCAGAAAGCAGCGCTTCGTCTGTCACCGTACCTGGCGTGACGATGCGTACGACTTTACGTTCAACCGGACCTTTGCTGGTGGCAGGATCGCCAATCTGTTCACAAATGGCGACAGATTCACCCAATTGAACCAATTTCGCCAAGTAGCCTTCAACCGCATGAAAAGGCACCCCAGCCATCGGGATCGGCTCGCCGGCGGATGAACCACGTTTAGTCAGTGAAATATCGAGCAGTTGCGATGCTCGTTTTGCATCATCATAGAAAAGCTCATAAAAATCCCCCATACGATAAAACAGTAGAATGTCAGGATTCTCAGCCTTCAGTTTTAGATACTGTTGCATCATCGGAGTATGTTTTTGTTGTGCTTTCACTACGCTCGCCTTTGGTTCCAATTTCTAGCCGCTTAGGATACGCCAATCAAACTATAGCGAAAAGGGGTAACCAGTATTTCTTGCTTGTGGAAAACAGAGTGAAAAAGCAAAGGTATGTAGTTTAGAGTGTGGGTTGCGTTATTGAAAAAATGATAAAAAGTAAATTTCGGTTGGAGGGAGATATTGCACAACGATCTCCTTGCTTCAGAGCGCTATAAGGTTCTCATCCGTTCTGAAAGCAAAGAGAAACTTATGAAGCGAATTCAAAGCAAGCGAGTGCTGAGCAAACTAGTGTTTATTGGGCTATCGGGTGCAGTCATACTTGCGGCTTATCTTTATAAAGAAATAGACCAAAGGCAAAATGAGCAGGAAAGAATACCGTTAGGCGGCTTTGAGGTTCAGGTTTTTTTTGACATAAAATCAGGTGGTTAGGTTGGGCGTTGAGATGCTATGTAGTTTGAATTTAGATTTTTTTTGTTGAGAGTGACCTAGAATACATTTCTCTATTTTTAACTACTTTTATTTGTTGGTAGCAGTGAACGATTTCCATCATGGTGAATGGGTAACGAAAAACAATTAACTTAGCCCTACACGTTGGAGATTATTCCATGACGACAAATAAAGAATTTTTGAAACCTGGCCTGACTTATAGCGAAGAAGCGGTGCTCTATACTGGACGTTTTATCACGGTCAATAAGCAGCAGCCTGCTGCAACAGCGGTGGTGGTAAAAGAAGGCAAAATTCAGTTTACTGGCACGAGAGACCAAGCTGAAACTTATCTAAACAACCACAAACAAGAATATCGACTGGATACACAGTTTCAGGACAAGACCATCGTTCCTGGCTTTATAGAAGCTCATATGCACCCGTTTATGGCCGCATTGTTTACAGGAATGTTTGAATACGCAGGTCAGTATGATCGACTAGGGGTGGGTAGTAAACTCCTTAAAGGTTGTAGCACAGCAGAAACTCTAAGAGCACGCTTACAACAGCTGAAAGCGGAGCATGATGCAGCAGGAAAAACAGGGCAGTGGTTAAACCTTTGGGGGCTTGACCCACTACTCATGACTGACGGTACTAAAGTTGACCGTTACTTCATTGATGACATTATTAGTGACTCACCAGTTTTCTTTATGCATGCCAGTGTGCATTTGGCGACAATGAATACAAAAGCTATCGATTTAGTAGGATATAGCACGGAAGATGATCCTAACTTCATTTTACAAGAAAATGGAGAGCTCACTGGCGAAATCGCAGAGATGAAAGATCTCTACCGTGCGCTAGGTAAAGGCGCTTTTGACTTTGCCTCCCAGCCTGAGCTCGTTCCTTACTGTATGATTGAGTATTCAAAAATTGCCCACGCTTTAGGTGTAACGTCGGTATCAGATTGTGGTATGGGTTTACCACAAGACCCGATTGCTCTATACAAAATGCTATCAAAAAATGAAGACTTTAAGTTGCGTCTAACGGCATACCCATTGGTCGGTGTATATGACTTGGAAAAAACTAATTTGCTTAAAGAAGACGACAATGACCGTTTAGCTGTATCAAGTGTCAAGTTTGTGAATACGGATGGTTCTATCCAAGGCTTTACTGCAAACTTACGTGAAGACTTTAGCTACTACAATGGAAAACCGAATACACCATTAACTCGAGATATAGAATCTATTTACCAAGAAGTTTTGCCTTTCCACAGAGCTGGTTACAACATCTCTTTCCACTGTAATGGCAACGGCACCACTGAGAAGCTTATTGCTTTGATTGAGCGTATGCAAAAAGATACTCCGATGCCCAAAGCTCGCCATTGTCTTGAGCACAATCAAATGGTCACAGATGATCAAATGGATCGTATGAAAGCCTTGGGTATTTGCCATAACCTATTTGGTACACATATTCCTGTGTGGGGTGACGTACACGCAACTCAAACGGTAGGCCCAGAACTTGTTAAGCGACTTAACCCATTCCAGAGCTCGGTGAAAAAAGAGATTCCTTTTTCAATCCATTGCGATGATGGCGTAACGCAGGTTAACCCACTGTTTATGATGTGGGGAGCAATGAACCGAAAATGTATCTTCTCGGGTAATGTCTATGGTGAAGATGAGTGCTTGACGGCAGAGCAAGCGCTACATGCCGTGACTTTGGGCGCCGCGTATTTGATGGGGCACGAGCATATGAAGGGCTCAATTGAAGTCGGTAAATTAGCGGACCTAGCGATTCTTGATGAGAGTCCAATAGACGTGAACAAAGAGCACGTCAAAGACATTAAGGTTCATGCAACGATGCTAGGGGGAGAGGTGACTATTCACAATGTGGTTTCAGAGCCGCAGCAACCAGAATTGGCCTAAGTTACAGCCTGTATATTTTCCTTTTTAAGTTTTGCCTTTGCCCACTTTTCAGTGGGCTTTTTTTCATTGAAAACTAGCGAATGTCATTTTTTTTCAGAGGGAGCGCCGTTGGTTGTCTTGATGTTGTGATGTTGGTACTCAAGATTAGACCAATTAGGGCGACAGACATTAATGTCAGCATAACCAAATCGAAACCTTTTACTCTTGCCTTTGCATTGACAGTAATGAGGTAAGTACTCTGAATATCATCAAGTTGATATTGAGTAGCGATATCCTGAGTGGCCTGATTATTTACGTAAGGGATATGTGACGCAGACTTTACAACAGACTGAAAGTGAACTGGGTAGTGCATTAGTATTTCATTGTCTGAGCGAATTATGTGGTCGAGAGCGGTTTGATTCACCCCTCCAAACAGGCTTATTCCAAGAACTAAGCCGATGTTTCTGACCGTTGCCTGCAACCCACCAGACTGCTCAGCTTCTCTTTCTGATAAAGCGTTGGTAATTAATACAGGGCATTGACAAGCTAAGATCCCGATAGAGGTCCCAAGCAAAACCATGCCGAAATAAAAGCTGGTCAAGATACCTTGCGCTGAGCTTGAAAGCAGTAAATTAGCTGCAGCTAGGGCGATACCGATAAATGCGCTACCACACAACACTTTGACAGAAATGTGTTTGAATGCCAGAGGTGTGATGATGGAAGTAAGGATCATCGCAGCAGAAAAGAGCAAGATAATCGAGCCAGAATGTATTGATGAAAGCCCTATCGCCACTTGTAAGTAAGTCACTATGATGAAACTGCTCCCGCCAAGAGTGACGTACATGAGAGAAAGGACAATGAAACCGGTGCGAGAAGCTTGAGTTGTTAGCCACTTAGTTGGAAGGAGTGCATAGCCGTGTTTACGTTCAAATTGCTGTTGTTGAAATATAAACGTTACTAACAATATAGCTCCTATACTCAGAAGGATAAGAGCAGGACTTATCGGCATTAAAAATTGCAGCCCGTTGGGTAAATTTGCTCCATCTTGTGAAAATATTAGCCCCCAATAGGGTACTTTAAGTAAACCGAAGAAAAGAGTGATGATGCTTAATGAACCAAGCAAAGCACCGAGTACATCGAATCGTGCGGGTCGATTCGAATGGATAGGTTTAATGAATAGGACTGCACCAACAAGCGTAAATAGATAACAACACGAAATAAACGTGAACGTCCATTGCCAATGCAAGTGGTCTTGAATCCAGCCTGATAACAGTGGAATTACAGCGGCGGCTAAACCTGTTGCAGCTGCCATCGCACCAAAACCTATCGCTCGCTTCTTACCAGGAAAGTGAGCTACAACCAGTGCCAGGGCAGCGGGTAAAATCATTGCAGATGAAACACCAGCCAGTGGGCGAGCGATCAGGCTAACAGATCGAATATCATGAAATACAAGAAAGCCCAGACTTGAGATAAGACCTAAGCTCATCCCACCAATCAATAGTCTTCTCCAACCAATGATCAGGCCTATCATACTAGATGAGAGCATTAGAGCTGCGCCAATTAGAGGCTGAATACTTCCAAGTAGTTGTATGGAAGCAATATCGCTATTAAAGGCCTTGACGAGCGTTGCGGTAGAAATAGAGAGGTTAGCCACATCGGCTGAAAGGGTAAATTGAGCTAGGCAAAGAATGTATAAAACCCAGCGTTTGTTTGGTTCTGCAGTGTTGACCATGGCAAGCCCTTGAATAAAGGAAAAGGATAGAACTAGAACAAAAAAAAGCCTCGGTCTAAACCGAGGCAATACAGTTAAGTTTTAGCTCTTCATCAGGGATTTTTGTGGCAACCTAGAACATAGCCCTAGACCACCCAGCATCAACCCAATCAAAGCAAACAGAGCGTACCGAACAGATTGAAGGCGAGAGTCAGCCATAACTTCAAGCACAATACGTTGTTCTTCTTTATCTGCGATTAAATCACTCATCAATGTGATAGCCATATCATTGGAGACAAACGGCAGAGACGGTTGCTCAACGATAATTTGTTTGGTTTCAGGGCTTAGTAGCTCATGCTCTGCAACGTTAGATTTAATCGCACCAGTGAGTGAGAAAAGCATCACTGAGCCTAAAATAGCGACACCAAATGCTTGACCTACATTACGTGATGTTGCTTGAATGCCGCCTGATTGCTGCGCTTCTCTTTCATTTAGAGCAGAAGTCACGACGATAGAAGCCTGAGAGGCAAGAAGACCAGCACCAATACCAAAGATGGTTAGGGATACGTATTGCCAGACAGTAATTCCTTCGGCTGTAAAGCCAAGGAACATTAATGCAGTACCAGCTGCAGCAACAATAAAACCAAGCTGACAGATGCGCTGACAAGACCAGTTTGACAGTTTGGCTGGCGCACCAAGCGAACCTATCATCATACCCAAAGCAAAAGCACACAGTGCCATACCAGACGCAAATGCACTCATGCCTGCGACCAACTGCATGTAGGATACGTTGATGAAGCCGGTTGCACCAAACAGCAGGAAGATGGTGGCACAAAGAACGAGGCCGACTACAACTTGAGGGTTTTTAACGTAAGATGATGGTAGCAAAGGAGTACCACCTTTTTCCTCGAATCGACGTTCCCATACCATAAGCGCTTTAAGAATAAAGCTACCTAGCAGCACGGTTGGGATCGCTGGAGAAACACCAAGGATAGTGAAATCAGTGAGCGGCGCAACTAAGCCCCACTCAGATATCTTAAGTAGGCCAGTCACGAAGCAAAGTAGACCGACGCCAGCAAGTGCGATACCAACGGTGTCGAGTTTACCTTTAAACGCTTCGGTATCTAGCGTGGGCAGTTTCATGCTGCCAAACATCACAAGTAAACAGTAAAAGCCCAGTCCAGTAAAGGCGACTTGGAAGCTAGCCACATCAAGAATAAAACCAAATAGTAGTGGTGTTACGGCGCTTGCTAGCCCTACCAGTGCCGCAATAGCAGAGAAAGCGATGGCTTGGTCTTTTCCCTTGTAGATACCGGCAACATTTGCCAGCACCGCCGGGATGAGCAAACAAGCCCCCAGACCTGCACCAACACGAGCACCATAGTTAAGCACTTCCATGTTTGGAGCCAAAGCGGCACCAAAAGAGGCGAAAGCTAACATACCGGCACCAATCACCATTTGACGTTTCCAACCGATAATGAGGCCAATTAGACCGCCAGCAATCATACCTGCACCGGCAATTAGCGGATACATAGCATTTGCCATTTGAATTTGAGGCATGCTTGCCCCGTGAAGTGCAATCAGTGATTCCGTTGATATAGCTAAGCCCGAGTTATCGGCCATGGTTGAAAACTGGGCGGCGAGAAGAACAAAGAGAGGGAACCATTTGGCGAGCCCAACTTTTTCTTCTGGTGTAGGGACAGAAGGAGCAGATACCGTCATGTTATATACCTTTTTAGGTTGGTGAGCTTGGAGCTCAAACTAGAGTTGTTTTACTCCAATGTAAGAGGGTCATGCCCTACTACACCAACCAAAAAAAGTATCTTTCAAATATAAAAAATGATTTATCTAAACAAACCTAAATTCCGCCTTTAGCCGCTAGTTGAGGTCGTGCTCTTTCGTTATTTTATAAGATGATATGACATCTCGGTAATTAGAAACATTAATGAAAATAGAGTCCTTCTCAAGGTGCCAAGCTTGAAGGCTCAACAACCCAGGAGAGGGGGGAACAGAAAGTCCAGTCAATCGGGTAAACTCCTCGAGCCCATTGGTGCTTCTGTCTTTGAAGTCGATGTAAATATTTTCATGCAAGTTTGAATGCGGAGCCAAGTTTGCATCTATTGTGTAGCTTGCCTCATCAAGTGAGTTTGTTATAGAGATGCGACTATTAGAGCCATCAACAATCAGTACAATCTGACTTTCAACTACTTGACCTTGATATTGAAACGTTCCTAAACCTTTCCATACACCACGCAGCTCATGACTGATCGGTACGTGATTGGCAGAAGCCAACTGTTTACCCGTCCAATATCCACCTATTGAAAGAGCAAGGGTCAACAAAGCAAGTATTAATCGATGAGGTTGCATGTCATCACCTCCTCAACTAAGTGGCATGACTTCAGGCCTGACTTATCTTTTAGAACATACTGGGTAACTGCTGTCGAATTGTCAGATAAGCGTTGTTTGACTTCCTGTGGTATGTCATTGGATAAATACCAATCTCCTCTGTATTGGTGACTGATACGCTCATGTACTTCAGGTGTCGCTTGCAAGTGACCGAGATAAAAGGAGACAAGAGGAAGGCAAACTAGTGTTACTAGCCATTGCATTGAAATATGCAGTTTGCTTTTTCGCTCTTGTATATCTACTTGCTTATCGGGCTGACTAAACGCACCAATATTTAGATTACTTTCTTCAACGATGATCTTTGGAATACGTGATAGCACATATCCCTTTTTGGGGATGGTTCTGATGATTGTGCGCGCTTCATCTTTAAGAGAGAAACGTAGCGCTTTAATTGTTTGATTAATGGTTGCATTAGTTGCGTAAGAGTCCTTCCAAAGTTGTGTTTCTATATCTGTCCGAGAAAGCACCTCAGGGAAAGCTTCAACCAGAGCTTTTAGAAGATTTGCTTCACGCGCACGCAGGAGAGTGAACTCCTTATTTTGCAAGACTACTCCTGATGTAGGTGAAAATTGGATATCACCAAATTGATAAATAGGGGGCTCAAGGGTGAGGTCGGTCATTGTAATATTATTTGTTGTATACACGGATTCAGGGTAGTGATTCGCACTATCTAATGTCATTGATCTGTAGCAAGACAGGAATGCAGTAACGCAACTGATTTAATAAAGTGAGGGGTGGTGCACAAAGTTGTTTGACGTACATCTATGGTCAACGGAGCTCTTTTGGAGAGCTCCGCGTAAGGTAAATTGAGGGGGATTAACGCTTAAACTACTTTTTTTTACTTATTGTTTTTTTATTTGGTTATCTAATCAAATCGTTGAGGCATAGAGTGCCGAGTAACGTTGAAACAAAAAATAATAGGCCTCGCAATGACTCTACTAAAAAAAATAACCTTAGCAACAACCCTCAGCTTAGCCCCTTTGACCATTCTTGCCGATGACCATATCGAACCTACTGATGCCCCCGACCCTGGTGACCACACGAAAGTATCATCGGTTGTCAGTGTGACATACGGCAAACAAAGCTTTAATGAGGATGATAATGATTTTGTTCAACTCGTTGGCCAGATGTCAGGAGGCAAGAGCAATGGCAATTTGTTCTTGGGACAGTTAACGATTCAAGGGCAAGACAATGGTAAAGTGGGTAGTGAGGACTTCAACTTATCTCAAGTAAGAGCGCGTTACTTCGAAGTAACTCATACGGACTGGCAACATGCTCCAATGTTTGGTGTCTCGTTGGACTACATCGAAACCAGTTTTACCGACGGAGTTTCTGATCGATTGTTTGCACTTGGGGGGCTTGTCCGTGTCGATACGCCTTTTAGCAATTGGTTGTCATTTCCGATCTTAGCTCTAGCAATAGGACAAAATAACAATGATTTTTCTAAACTCGATATCGTAGATGATTACGCTTATGGGGTTCAATTTAATTTCTTAAACTCAATCTACCTGCATAAAAATGGGACTCACATTCAAATCAACCCACAATTTAGCTCATTAGATATGGGCGGTATGACTGGTACTATTAATCAGTTGCAATTGGACACAGCGTTTCAGATGCCCCTTACTAGTAATAGCAAGCATTGGGGAAAGCTAACGTACACTGAGTATTTTGATGATGTAGACCAAAGTTTTGGGCATAACCGCAGGGGAACTGAGCTTAAATTTACCTACAGTTACTTTTTATAATTTCTTTATTCGGTCTTAAGACTGATCTTGGGCACTTGATGTGCCCATTTTTGTTTTTGTCGCTTGGAAAATACATTCGACGCCACTATGGTAAGTGCATTATTTTTGCTAGAGGAAAGAAGATGTCATCCTTGTATGCATTAAGCCAGTCGCTTGGCTTCAAGTTAAGTGTTAAGAGTCAAATCATGACAACTGCAGAGTCATGCACTGGCGGTGGTGTAGCGAGTGCCATTACCGATATTGCCGGCAGTTCTGCTTGGTTTGACCGTGCATTCATTACCTACAGCAATGAAGCGAAAATTGAGATGCTTGGTGTCAAACCGCAAACACTCGAAAGCTTTGGCGCTGTTAGTGAAGCCACGGTCATTGAAATGGCGCAAGGGGCACTAGAGCGTTCATTAGCGACCATTGCTGTTTCTATTAGTGGTATTGCAGGACCGGGTGGAGGAAGTGAAGACAAGCCTGTCGGCACGGTTTGTTTTGCCTTTGTTAGTAATAAAGGATGGCAATTGGTGGAGACTTGCCATTTTGAAGGCGATCGCAGTGAAGTGCGCCATCAAGCAATAGAGTATGTGTTAACAAAGGTTTATCGCTACCTAGATCACAGTGACGCATAACGTGGATAAAAAATTCTCATACAGGTATGGACACTGTATGAATCAACAGTATAATAACCAGCAAATAAAACGAAGTTAAAACGCAACTTTGTCGAACTAATATCGTACTCATCACAGTGGATGAGTTTTTGGAGAAAGAGATGGACGAGAACAAACAGAAAGCGCTCGCCGCTGCGCTAGGTCAGATTGAAAAGCAATTCGGTAAAGGCTCAATCATGCGCCTTGGTGACAACCGCGCAATGGACGTTGAAACGATTTCTACTGGCTCACTGTCTTTGGATATCGCACTGGGTGCTGGTGGTCTTCCAATGGGTCGTATCGTTGAAATCTACGGTCCAGAATCTTCAGGTAAAACAACTCTGACTCTGGAGCTTATCGCAGCTGCGCAAAAAGTGGGCAAAACTTGTGCCTTCGTTGATGCTGAACACGCTCTTGACCCTATCTATGCACAAAAGCTAGGCGTTGATATCGATGCACTATTGGTCTCTCAGCCAGATACCGGTGAGCAAGCACTAGAAATCTGTGATGCATTGGCTCGCTCTGGTGCAATCGATGTATTGGTTGTCGACTCGGTGGCAGCACTAACACCAAAAGCTGAAATCGAAGGTGAGATGGGCGATAGTCACATGGGTCTGCAAGCTCGTATGCTTTCTCAAGCGATGCGTAAGCTAACAGGTAACCTAAAACAGTCTAACTGTATGTGTATCTTCATCAACCAAATCCGTATGAAGATCGGTGTGATGTTTGGTAACCCAGAAACAACTACTGGTGGTAATGCACTGAAATTCTACGCTTCTGTTCGCCTTGATATCCGTCGTACGGGCTCTATCAAAGACGGTGACGAAGTTGTGGGTAACGAAACTCGCATCAAAGTGGTTAAGAACAAGATTGCTGCGCCGTTCAAACAAGCTGAAACGCAAATTCTTTACGGCCAAGGCTTTAACCGCGAAGGTGAGCTGATTGATCTGGGCGTGAAGAACAAACTGATTGAAAAAGCAGGCGCTTGGTACAGCTACAACGGCGACAAGATCGGTCAAGGTAAAGCGAACGCAGGTAAGTTCTTGCGTGAGAATCCTGAAGCAGCAAAAGCAATTGATGCAAAACTGCGCGAAATGCTTCTTACGCCAGCACAGCCAGAGGCACCAGAGACAGGTGAAATGCCTCAAGAAGAAGAGCTATAAGCACTCCTTATTGTTGACAAAGCCTCGCATTTGCGGGGCTTTCGTTTATCTAAGCTACGAGTAATGACCGACTATGTATAACCGCTCCGCCCCTCCTTCCTTTTCTGCTAAAGACTCTGCAATACACTTACTCAGTCGACGAGATCATGGTGAGTTCGAGCTCGCTCAAAAACTCAAAATCAAAGGTTACTCAGACGATGAAATCACTCATGCGATTGCATTTTGCTTGGAGCATCGATACCTCGACGACTTACGTTACGCGAAAAGCCAAGTAAGACAGCATGTGTATAAAGGACATGGCGCGAGGCGAATATCGCAAGAACTCAAACAAAAACGTGTCAGTGAGCAAATCATTGAAATCGCGTTAGAAGAAGAGGGCACAGACTGGTTTGAGTTAGCCAAGGAGACGGCAGAAAAAAAGTTCAAAGGCAAAAAAGCGCAAGATCAAAAAGAGTACGCCAAGCAAGTTCGTTTTTTGCAATATCGTGGGTTTAGCTTTGAGCAGATTCAATACGCCCTCGAAGAACAGTGATCCCCCTAGCATCAAAGCCCCCTTGGATATACAATACCCAAAATTTTATCTCGACTATTTTCAGGAAGAGCTGCATGTACATGAGCACAGACGAGGTTCGTAACGCGTTCCTTAAGTTCTTTGAAAGCAAAGGACACCAAATCGTAGACAGTTCATCGTTGGTTCCACACAACGATCCAACCCTGCTATTTACTAACGCAGGTATGAACCAATTTAAAGATTGCTTCTTAGGCGCAGAAAAGCGCGCCTACACTCGAGCAACTACGGCTCAGCGTTGTGTACGTGCGGGTGGTAAACACAATGACCTTGAAAACGTAGGTTTTACAGCGCGTCACCACACATTCTTTGAAATGCTAGGTAACTTCAGCTTCGGCGATTACTTCAAAGAAGACGCAATTGCGTTTGCATGGGAGTTCCTGACTAAGACTCTTGGCCTACCAGAAGAGAAACTTCTGGTAACGGTCTACGAAACAGATGATGAAGCCTTCGAGATCTGGAACAAGAAAGTCGGTGTACCTGCTGACAAGATTGTTCGCATTGGTGATAAAGAAGGCGGCAAGAAGTTTGAATCTGATAACTTCTGGACAATGGGTGATACTGGTCCTTGCGGTCCATGTACTGAAATCTTCTATGATCACGGTGAGCACATCTGGGGCGGTCGTCCTGGCACTCCTGAAGAAGACGGTGACCGTTTCATCGAGATCTGGAACAACGTATTTATGCAGTTCAACCGTCATGCTGATGGCACGATGGAGCCATTACCTAAGCCTGCGGTTGATACAGGTATGGGTATCGAGCGTATCTCTGCAATCATGCAGGGTGTGCACTCAAACTACGAAATCGATGTATTCCAAAAGCTAATCAAAGCGACGGCTGAAGTTGTCGGTCACGATGATCTATCGAACCAGTCTTTGCGTGTTATTGCTGACCATATCCGTTCTTGTTCATTCCTGATCGCTGATGGTGTGATGCCGTCAAACGAAGGCCGTGGTTACGTTCTACGTCGTATTATTCGTCGCGCGGTTCGTCACGGTAACAAGCTTGGTGCGAAGGGTGTATTCTTCCACAAGCTAGTTGGTGTTCTTGCTGAAGTAATGGACTCTGCAGCAGACGAGCTTAAGAAACAGCAAGCCGTGGTTGAAAAAGTACTGCGTATCGAAGAAGAAAACTTTGGTCGCACACTAGAGCGTGGCATGGTTATTCTTAACGAAGCACTAGACGCACTTGAAGGTAAAGAGCTTGACGGTGAAACCGTATTTAAACTTTACGATACCTATGGCTTCCCAGCTGACTTAACCAACGATGTTGCACGTGAGCGTGACTTCACTATCGATGAAGAAGGCTTTGAGAAAGCGATGGAAGAGCAGCGTCAACGCGCTCGTGAAGCAGGCCAATTTGGTACTGATTACAACGCAACCATCAAGTCTGGTGTTGATTCTGAATTCTGTGGTTACACAGGAACAGAAGGGAAGAGCAGCGTTGCCGAAATCTTCGTTGAAGGTGAAGCCGCTGATTCTCTATCTGCTGGTGACAAAGCGATTATCATCCTTGGCGAAACGCCGTTCTACGCTGAATCAGGCGGCCAGTGTGGTGATGCGGGTGTGCTAAAAACTGACTCTGGTGTGTTCAAGGTTGAAGATACCCAGAAGCTAGGTAACGCAATTGCGCACCACGGTGTTCTAGCGGAAGGTGTTCTGGCTAAGGGTGACGAAGTAGAAGCTGTTGTGGATGCAGAGCGTCGCGCGACAATTTCTCTTAACCACTCAGCAACTCACCTACTGCACGCTGCACTGCGCAAGGTACTGGGCGAGCACGTGACTCAGAAAGGTTCTCTGGTTAAGCCTGAAAACCTACGTTTTGACTTCTCTCACTTAGAAGCTGTCACGCCAGCAGAGCTGAAAGAAGTTGAGCGTCTAGTCAACGCGCAAGTGCGTCGTAACCACGAAATCGAAACGAACGTTATGGATATCGAGTCTGCGAAGCAGAAAGGTGCCATGGCACTGTTCGGTGAGAAATACGACGACGAAGTTCGTGTTCTCTCTATGGGTGACTTCTCCACTGAACTGTGTGGTGGTATCCACGCTCATAATACTGGTGATATTGGTCTGTTTAAGATCACATCTGAAGGTGGTATCGCAGCAGGTATTCGTCGTATTGAAGCCGTTACAGCGGACGCAGCACTTGATGCAGTAGAAGCGGCTCAAGATAAGATGGAGCAGAAACTGGCTGAATCAGCGAAGAAAGCGAAGTCTCTTGAGAAAGAAATTCAACAACTGAAAGACAAGATGGCGGCAGCGGAAAGTGCCAACATCATGGGAAAAGTTGAAGAGATCGCTGGCGTTAAAGTTCTGGTTGCAGCACTTGAGGGTGCAGATAACAAGAACCTACGCACCATGGTTGATGATGCGAAAAACCGAGTGGGTAGTGGCGTTATCCTAATTGCAAATGTGGCGAACGATAAAGTTGGCTTGATTGCAGGCGTTACGAAAGATCTGACGGGCAAAGTGAAAGCGGGCGAGCTCGTTAACATGGTTGCACAGCAAGTCGGCGGTAAAGGCGGCGGTCGTCCAGACATGGCACAAGCTGGTGGTACCGATGTATCGACACTTCCTGAAGCGCTACAATCAGTGCGCGGTTGGTTAGAAGAACGTCTATAACGTACTACTTCAATAAAAATTGATGTAATAACTGTAACCAAGTGGTTTTCTTGGCGTATAATCCGCGCCGACAAACCACTTGGTTTTTTTATTTAATTTTATCAGGTCATTAATGGCTGATTTTTAGGCTATTCTTGGGTTGGTACTAAAGAGACAAATTGTCTCGGGAAGGTGAAGACTGGTGAAAAAATCCCTAATCGTGCAAAAGTTCGGTGGCACTTCGATGGGCTCAATTGAGAACATTCATATTGTCGCTGAACACATCATTAGAGCAAAAAATGATGGGAATCGAGTTGTCGTTGTGGTTTCCGCAATGTCGGGTGAGACAAACCGCCTTATGGGCCTAGCTCAGCAGGTAGATTGTGTGCCTAACGCAAGAGAACTCGATGTGTTGCTTTCCGCAGGAGAGCAGGTGTCAATGGCACTATTAGCAATGACGTTAAGTAAACTTGGGCACTCCGCACGTTCTCTTACTGGCGGTCAAGCTAACATCATTACTGATGGCCAACATAACGATGCCACGATAAAACACATTGATACGAGTAAAATTGAACAGCTACTCGATGATGAACAAATTATCATTGTCGCAGGCTTTCAAGGGATCAATGAAAATGGGGATATAACAACTCTTGGTCGAGGTGGTTCAGATACCAGTGCTGTCGCATTGGCTGGTGCACTAAAGGCTGATGAGTGCCAGATCTTTACTGATGTTGATGGCGTGTATAGCTGTGACCCTAGAGTCGTAAAGTCAGCACAACGTCTTGATGTTGTCGATTTTCCTTCGATGGAAGAAATGGCACGAAAAGGCGCAAAGGTGCTACATTTACCTTCAGTGCAGACAGCATGGCAAAAGCAAGTGCCTTTGCGTGTGTTGTCGACCTTCAACGTTAATCAGGGAAGTTTGATTAAAGGTGAAGAGTGCAAGCAAGCCGTGTGTGGTGTAGCTATTCAGCGGGGATTGACATTGGTTTCAGTTATTCCGGAATCAGTAGAAGCGATTCGCAAACACTGCATGATGTTAGGTGTCTCAGTATGGGATGTCGTCAATGAATCCTCTTTGTTACTAAAAGAGGACTGTTTAGCTAAGTTGCAACAGGTGTGTGAAGACAAGTTGTTAGGCTATCAATGCGTGAGTTTATTGACCGTTGTTGGTACTGCTGCCGAACAATTAGCCGAGCATACCTCGCAGTTATTGGCTCCTCAGGATATTGATGTAGTTCATGTTTCTATGGCTAAACAGTCAATGAGTTTGGTTATGTTACCAGATTGTATCGACAAAGCTGCAAACATACTGCATGATGCTTACATTACAACGGCGGAAGCCATGGATTTTCATCCGAAAAAGGCGTTTCTGGGGTAATAGGCGGTTTACCCGTCGTCAATTTTTGTTAGATAATTAAGCCTTATAGCTAAAGAGATGACTCAAGGAGCATAGAATGCTAATTTTGACTCGCCGTGTTGGCGAAACTCTAATGATCGGTGATGAAGTGACTGTGACTGTTTTGGGTGTTAAAGGTAACCAAGTACGTATTGGTGTTAACGCTCCGAAAGAAGTTTCTGTACACCGTGAAGAAATCTACATGCGAATTCAAGCTGAAAAAGGCAATGGCAACGTTGCTCCAAGCAGCTACTAATTAGCACAGGAAAAGTCAGCGATATGCTGGCTTTTTTGTTACTTGTGGCACATAAAAGTACAAATTTTGAATGCTTTGGTTAATTTGCCAACGGTTGTTCGATTTTTTCCAAATTTTGCCAAGAAAATGTTTGACTTATTTTTGGTAAATCGTAATATGTGCCTCCGCAAGACGGTGAGGTGGCCGAGAGGCTGAAGGCGCTCCCCTGCTAAGGGAGTATACGGTTTGTAGCCGTATCGAGGGTTCGAATCCCTCCTTCACCGCCATTCTTGCACTGCTTTCTTTTTAGCAAATTGAAACAAACAGCGCGTCCTTAGCTCAGCTGGATAGAGTACCTGGCTACGAACCAGGCGGTCGGAGGTTCGAATCCTCCAGGACGCGCCATATTCTCTTTATGAGTCTATGGACTTGTGGAGAATTGACGGTGAGGTGGCCGAGAGGCTGAAGGCGCTCCCCTGCTAAGGGAGTATACGGTTTGTAGCCGTATCGAGGGTTCGAATCCCTCCCTCACCGCCATTTTTACGCAAATGGATATTGACCTAGAGTCAATTTTTTTGTTTCAAAAGAAAGTTTATGTGACATGGTTCACACTGCGCGTCCTTAGCTCAGCTGGATAGAGTACCTGGCTACGAACCAGGCGGTCGGAGGTTCGAATCCTCCAGGACGCGCCACTCTTTAGGTCACAGACCTTGTATGGAACAGTATTGTTCGTTACTAAAATTATTGCGCGTCCTTAGCTCAGCTGGATAGAGTACCTGGCTACGAACCAGGCGGTCGGAGGTTCGAATCCTCCAGGACGCGCCACTCTTTAGGTCATTGACCTTGAATTGAACTACACTGTTCAATGCTAAAAACTTTGCGCGTCCTTAGCTCAGCTGGATAGAGTACCTGGCTACGAACCAGGCGGTCGGAGGTTCGAATCCTCCAGGACGCGCCACTCTTTAGGTCACAGACCTTGTATGGAACAGTATTGTTCGTTACTAAAATTATTGCGCGTCCTTAGCTCAGCTGGATAGAGTACCTGGCTACGAACCAGGCGGTCGGAGGTTCGAATCCTCCAGGACGCGCCACTCTTTAGGTCATAGACCTTGAATTGAACTTTATGGTTCAGTACTAAAAACTTTGCGCGTCCTTAGCTCAGCTGGATAGAGTACCTGGCTACGAACCAGGCGGTCGGAGGTTCGAATCCTCCAGGACGCGCCACTATTTAGGTCACAGACCTTGGATTGAACTTAATAGTTCAGTACTAAAAACTTTGTGCGTCCTTAGCTCAGCTGGATAGAGTACCTGGCTACGAACCAGGCGGTCGGAGGTTCGAATCCTCCAGGACGCGCCACTATTTAAAACCTCGCTTAATGCGAGGTTTTTTTATGCCTGTCATTCAGAACCTTTGTTTATTCCTAATCTCTTTACCCTTGAGCTGTGTCTGTTTCAAGACAATCGCAAAACTAAACTTTCGTTTAGGGAATGATCCATTCGTCTCATCTAATTGTTTAACACCTTACTTTTTCTTGAGGCATATCCGATGCTGCCTAATATATTTGTGAACCGATCGTTTAAGATTGCCACTCTGTTTCTCATCAGCTCTGCCGGTAGTATGAGTTGGGGGAGTGATGAGGCTCGGTTGCCAGGGCGTGCGCAAGACGTGACCGATGTGATTCAACGTTCAGGCATACTGACTCCTAAGGGAAAGTGGTCTTTTGATGCCTCAATGAGTTACACACAAAACTCAGCCAAAAAAGTGTCAGTAGTGGGTTATACGGTGTTACCCACTTTACTGATTGGGCTCATCGAAGTGAGTGATGCGGATAGAACTACATTAACTCTGGGGCTGACTACGCGCTATGGTTTAACCGATGCCACGGAAATTGAGCTTCGCTTACCCTATGTCTATCGTGATGACTCTGCATCTGCCCGTTTACTTGGTGATGGGGATGACGGTCAAAATGGTGCGCTAGGGGAGTTTGTTGACACCAGTGTGGATGGTGGTGGGCTAGGGGATATAGAGCTAGCAGTGCGCCATCAGTTTAATTTTAACTCAACACCCTACTGGATAGGTGGGTTGCGAGTTAAGTCGAATACTGGTAAGTCTCCTTATGATGTCTCTATTGGTGATAATGGCGCGTTTACTGAGGCCCCAACGGGTTCAGGGTTTTGGAGTGTAGAGCCAAGTTTATCGATGATCTACCCGACTGCGCCTGCAGTTTTGTTCGCTAACGTCGGCTATATCTACAACTTTGAAGATGATGTCACTGTCTCAGGTGAAAAGGTAAAAGTTGGGCTAGGAGATACCATTTCTGTTGGGGCGGGGATAGGGTTTGCGATTAACCCAGAGCTTTCTTTTAATCTGGGCTGGAGCCACAAAACCATTTTGAAAAGTGAGTTAAACGGCAGTACAACAGAAAATGCCAAGGCGCTCCAACTTGATTATTTCAATTTTGGTTTTAACTATGCCTATAGTCCGCGTTCGTCGATCAATATCAGTGCGCAAGCAGGGTTGACCGAAGATGCTCCTGATTTTCAACTGACACTGCGAGTGCCATTCAACTTTTAACCTTCAAACTGCTTCGTAGTGGTTTGTATGCTTAGATTGATTAATGAAAATGACTCATCAGAGCATCATTGAGTTGCTGTGTTGCTTTGATCTGTTCAATCGCTTGGCTTGCTTGTGCCTCAATATCGATGACGGTGCTAAGCCCAAGGATGCTGTTATCCGTTGTATTTTGAATGATATTGATGACACCAGTGCCCAACGTGGTGCTATCTGTAATACCAGAGGCGCTTGGGTGCTCTTGTGTCAACGATACGTGATTACCACTGCCTGATTGAATGATATTGACGAGGCTCGTTGGACTATTGCCTTCAATCGCAATCAACACCCCGTTTCGTATCGTAAGATCAGCAATGTGGGTTGTGAAAATATGCGCACCGTTGATCGCGCTAGTGATGCTTAACCCAATATTGATGGTGTATTCTGGTGAAAGTTGAAAACCGCCTCGGTAGCTCGCCAACTGTTGCTCGCTGAGTGTTGGGCTATCTAACTCTAATTCTGAAGCGTGAGTTAGGGAGCAATAAAGCAAGCTAACAAACAGCAGTGTATGTATTCTCATGCTGGCCTTCCTTGACGAGTCTTGGCTATCCTAGTTTTCACCATAACTAGGTAGCGTGAGAGTAAAAATACCTAACGAATCTCGGTTGATTCCGCTCTTTAATGGTGAAGCAGTATAGATTGAAAAGTGGTTATCACTGACAAAGTTCTGCTTACCGACTTGAGCTTGGTTTTTTATCAGTAAGACAATGCCTTGGTAATAGGGTTGAAACTGCTCGATAGGCATCACCAGCGTGCCTCGAGAAGGATCTCCGAGTATTACCGAGTGATCGTTGATACCCTTTATTACGACAAAGTGCATATAGCCATCAAAGTTCACCAAAGTGATGGCTGGTACACCAACGCTTTTCAATTTTGTTAGTTCGATTTGAAAACCATCGGCGTTGAGTCCTTGGTGATGCAGATAGCTTTTCATATCCAGCAGAGAAAACCCTTTTTCTTTGATTATCTGTTTGTCTCCGGCTTGATACATCGCATTAAAGGCTTCTTCTTCACTAGTGGGTTTGTCATAGTGATAGGTCAGCATTGTGGCAAGCGCAGCCGACCCGCAACTGAAGTCGTAGATTTGACGAAACACATCACCAAACACCATCTCCTTATAGCTTTTAATCGGAACAGAGTAGTGCGCTCGGTGAGATAAAAACTCTAAAGCCCAGGCTGATGTCGAGAACATCAGCACCAGCCCGGTAAGAGTAAGAGATATCTTCATATCATTTACTTGAGTGTGAGTTACTTGAGTGTAAGGTTAACAACGGTCGAGTTCTGAATGAGAACGTTATTCCCTGTATTTTGAATAACGTTTGAGATTCCAGAACTGTCAGCGAAAACCCCAGGTGATAGTATGTTATTGCCGCTTACCGTGTTGGAGGCAACGTTGTCTGCTAATAAACCATCGATATCTGAAGTGGTGTGGAATAGGTCAAGCTCAATGTGTTGACCGCCTCGAGTGTTGTTCAGATCGTCTAGGCTAATTTCGTCAGACAACGTAATCTCTTCTGCATGCGCAGAAATAGCAACCATCGTACTTAGTGCACAAAGTGCTATACGCATAGGGAGCTCCTAACTCGCTATTCTGTGAACAGCGATGCGTTGGTGGCAACAGATTGTTGAACTAAAGAGTTTGCCCCCGCATTTTGCGCCACAGTTGTAATACCCGCCGCATTGTTGAAGCCGCCAAGGTTATTGACATTTTCCACTCTGAGTACGTAGTCTTCATCGCTTGAATCATAATTCACGCTTGTTGAGTAGACTTGTCCCATGAGATTGGAGCTTGCCACAACCATTTCAACATCCATCTCAATCGTGTTGTAACTGTCGCTGGTGTTTTCAGTATTTTGACTATTGGTTAGGCTATTATCGGTGTTCTGACTGTCATTCAGACTGTTGTCAGTATCGATATCAGAGTTTTGACTATTGGCTAGACTGTTATCGGTGTTTTGACTATCAGTCAAACTGTTGTCCGTGTTGGTTGCAGTCTCTGTCGTGGTGTCATTGTCATAACTTGAGTTTGTCTCCGTTGCGGAGTTTTGGCTATTAGCCAAGCTGTTATCCGTTGATGTGTCATTATCATAGCTGGTTTCAGTTGCTGAGTTGTGGCTATTGGCATGACTGTTGTCGGTGCTAGTCGACGTATCGTTGTCATAGCTTGTGTCAGTGGCTGAGTTTTGACTATTAGCAAGGCTGTTGTCGGTGTTGGTCGACGTATCGTTGTCGTAGCTGGTATCAGTTGTTGAGTTTTGACTATTAGCAAGGCTGTTGTCGGTGTTGGTCGACGTGTCATTGTCATAGCTTGTGTCAGTGGCTGAGTTTTGGCTATTGGCAAGGCTGTTGTCGGTGTTGGTCGACGTGTCGTTGTCATAGCTTGTGTCAGTGGCTGAGTTCTGACTGTTGGCTAGGCTGTTATCAGTGTTAGTTGCGGTGTCATTGTCGTAACTTGAGTTAGTTTCTGACATTGAGTTATGACTATCAGCCACACTTTGATCGGTGGTTGTCGATGTATCATTGTCATAGGTAGAACTCGTGCTCGAGTTTTGACTATCGGTTACCGTGCGTGTTGTCGTGTCATAACTGTCTACCGTATTTGCACTTTCTGCCCACTGACTGTTGCCACTACCGTCATCAACCTCATTCGTTGCATCTGGCCCAAATGCAAACGCACTTCCGCTCATAAGGATCGCTGACACAGCGATGGCAAGTCCTGTTTTGTGAAGAGTCATGTTGTTACTCCATTCTGTGATTTCCTAATAGTTACTGCACATACCTTCTTGTTGCTTCCAACTTGGTGGAAGCAGTTTGTAGTGTAGATAGATCGTCACCGAGTGAATTCTCATACCTGAGAAATGCCATTTCAGTGTAATAGGTTAGGGGGAAAACGAATCGCCACAATATGATTAATGTTCAATATAACAATGCCTTAAGCTCGATCATTGTCTGAAGTTTGTTTGGGGTATGAAGGTTGAAACGAAAAAAGGTTGAATAAGTAGGTTTTGACTTTGTAGCGATATACAACAAATGTTGAGAGATTGATTGGGAGCAATGAGAGGCTTTGAAGTAGCACTCTTAATAACAAGACCTTACAGCGAATAGGTATTAATTTTTGTATTTGTGCATGAGCCATGGGCGTACTTTCTTACCCAATCAGCAGGATATAGAGGCGCATGAAATCAGTCTTGAGTGCTATATTTTGTGTATCGATAAAATTATCAGCTCTTGTTTGGCCACACCGCTGTCGGCAAAGAGTGCTCAGTGTAACAACGTCAGTGAAGTGGTGAAGATGATGATAACAAGACACCTACTTTTACTTGCTGAAAGCAACTTGCAGTCGAGCCTGATTGCGAAACAGCTACAGCAACTCCCGAATATAGATGTGGGTTTATGTACCCCACAAGATGCCATATTTCGTAGCCATCAGATGCGCGTTGACTTGGTTTTTGTCGACTACGATTGCCTAAATGAGCCTGAGCTACAAAGCCGGCTGCCTGATTTTGATCTTTTTGGCTGGCCTTTGATGGTCCACAATGTGCCCACTGGTGCAGTTAAACAAGATCTATTACGCTGGAAGCTGCTAAAGGGCGTCTTACTTAAAAACGCATCGGTGAGCCATATGGCAGAAGGGGTAAAGTACATATTTTCAGGAGGGCTGTGGCTACCGCGCTCTTACCTTGAAGCCTTATTGCATCACTATCGACATTCGGATGCCGCGTTAGAGTGTCGGCACGAAGATCTGACCAGTCGCGAAAGGCAGATTTTAGAGCTGCTCTCTTGTGGCATTTCTAATCAACAGATTGCAACTCAGTTATATCTTTCAGAAAGCACGATCAAAAGTCACATTTACAAACTGTACAAAAAACTGGATGTTCATTCTCGACACGATGCGATTAAAGTTGCTCGGATCAACGGAACTCTTGTCACGTCCTAGTTTGCCTGCTTTGCGTCGAAGTGCTCTTATACCCAAAGCACAGATATACCTAAAGCGCTGCTATACTCAAAGCGTGTATTGTGCCAGTTACGTCATCAACACTGTGATTTTCCTCACGCCCTTTGTGTTGAATTTTAGAAGCCGAATCGCAGTTTTATTTTGTGCTTTCAATTAGCCTGTCTAGTAGTTAAACAATCGGTGAAGGTCGCTGTTTATCGCCAATTTGCATCAAGTATGTGAATTATTTGGTTTTTAGATGTTATTTTAGAAACAGCGACTAAACAAAATTGACAAAATTTCACCAGTCGAGATAATGCTAGGTCACTCATTTAGGGCGGGATGCCCCATAAGAGTGCAGTTGTCAGGATGACAAGAAAGGAAGCAACATGACTACTATTGGAAGCCAATTAATGGATGCGGCAACTCTCATGCTAACTGGGATGGCCGTTGTCTTTATATTTCTCACCATTCTCGTATATCTAGTGAAGTTGATGTCGAAGCTGGTGCCTGAAGAGGTACCGCCACAGGCGATCATTCCCACGACGAGTGCCCAAACTAATTCAACGCCAGCAGTAAGCCCAAGTGTGGTTGCTGCGATTTCTGCTGCGGTTCATCAATATCGCACAGCAACAGCGAAATAGATTTCAAGATTATATTTAAAAGGAGTTAATGAGCATGTCGAAGCCACTTTCGATTACCGATGTGGTGCTGCGTGATGCCCACCAATCGCTTTTTGCGACACGTATGCGCTTAGAAGATATGCTGCCTATCGCAGCAGAACTCGATAAGATCGGTTACTGGTCACTAGAAACTTGGGGTGGTGCAACGTTTGACTCGTGCATCCGTTTCTTGGGTGAAGACCCATGGGAGCGTTTGAGAGCACTAAAACAAGCGATGCCGGCAGATGCTACTGCGCGGTCAAAACCTCTTAGGCTATCGCCACTATGGTGACGACGTTGTAGAGAAGTTTGTTGAACGTGCGCATGCGAATGGTATGGATGTTTTCCGTATTTTTGATGCGATGAACGATGTGCGTAACTTCCAAACTGCGGTTAAAGCTGCTGTCGATGTTGGTGCGCATGCTCAAGGGACACTCTCTTATACAACGAGCCCTGTACACAACGCCGACACATGGGTTGACCTTGCCAAGCGTCTTGAAGACTTGGGTTGTCATTCTCTGTGTATCAAAGACATGTCTGGTCTGCTTAAGCCTTATGAGGCAGAAGAGCTTATCACGCGCATTAAAGCTTCTTGTGATGTGCCACTTGCACTACATAGCCATGCAACCACAGGTTTATCGACGGCTACCGCAGTCAAAGCTGTCGAGGCGGGGATCGATATTCTTGATACCGCTATCTCTTCTATGAGTTGCACTTATGGGCATACCCCAACAGAAACGGTTGTTGCGATGCTGCAAGGCACAGAGCGCGACACCAATTTGAAATTGGATCAACTTGAGCCTATCGCCAGCTATTTCCGCAAAGTTCGTAAGAAGTACGCGAAGTTTGAAGGTCAGCTGAAAGGCGTGGATTCACGTATTCTTATTGCACAAGTGCCTGGCGGCATGCTGACGAATATGGAAAGCCAGCTAAAAGAGCAAGGCGCAGCTGATCGTATCGATGAGGTACTTGAAGAGATCCCTCGCGTTCGTAAAGATCTGGGTTACATTCCATTGGTGACACCGACATCACAAATTGTCGGTACGCAAGCGGTGATTAACGTGTTGACGGGGGAGCGCTATAAGAGCATCACTAAAGAAACTGCGGGTGTCTTAAAAGGCGAATATGGTGCTGCGCCAGCAGAGCTTAATGCAGAACTTCAAGCCAAGGTGCTTGATGGTGGTGAGCCGATCACATGTCGCCCAGCGGATCTTATCGAAGACGAGTTGGATAACCTGACGACGGACTTGTTAGAAAAGGCGAAACAAGATGGTATTTCTCTTGCTGAAGACACGGCTGATGACGTTCTGACATACGCACTTTTCCCACAAGTTGGACTGAAATTCCTCAAGAACCGTCGCAACCCTGATGCGTTTGAGCCTGCGCCGACAGAGGCGGATGCCCAGCCTGCTCCAGCACCTCAAGCAGCTCCTGCTGCAGGTGGCATTGAAACTTACAGTGTTAAAGTAGATGGCCAGGTTTACGACGTTGAAGTGGGTCCGCAAGGCCAGTTGACGTCTGTTGCTCCATCGACCGCAAGCGCACCAGCCGCCGCTCCTGCAGCACAACCAGCAGCGAATGCCGAGGCTGTGCCAGCACCATTGGCAGGTAACATTTTTAAAGTGAATGTTCAGGCGGGTGCACAAGTGGCCGAGGGTGATGTACTGCTGATCCTGGAGGCGATGAAGATGGAAACAGAGGTCCGTGCGGCGCGAGGTGGCGTAGTGCAAGATCTCCATGTAAAAGAAGGCGATTCGGTAACTGTCGGCGCTCCTTTGCTTAGTTTATCGTAAGGGAGAATCATGGAAGGATTATTGATTCTCTGGTCTAGGACAGGGATAGCCAACTTTGAGTTTGGTCAGATATGCATGATCTTAGTCGGCTGTACGCTGCTGTTTCTTGCTATCCGTAAAGGTTTTGAGCCACTACTGCTACTGCCGATTGGTTTTGGCGCGGTGTTAGCGAATATTCCAAATGCGGGATTTACCGAACCGGGCGGCTTGCTCTACTACGTCTATTACATCGGTATTGAGTCTGGGGTTTTCCCGCTGTTGATCTTTATGGGTGTCGGCGCGATGACGGATTTTGGCGCGCTGATCGCGAATCCGAAAACCTTGTGGTTAGGGGCGGCAGCACAGTTCGGGATCTTTGCTACTCTGTTCGGGGCAATCTTACTCAACTATGTGCCGGGTATGGAGTTTTCCATGCAAGATGCCTCGTCGATTGCAATTATTGGTGGTGCAGACGGGCCAACAGCGATCTTCTTGGCCAGTAAGCTCTCTCCAGATCTTCTCGGTGCTATCGCGGTTGCGGCATACAGCTATATGGCTCTGGTTCCGATCATTCAGCCACCGATTATGAAAGCGCTGACTAATGAGGAAGAGCGTAAGATCAAAATGGCTCAACTACGTCATGTGAGCAAGGGTGAGAAGATCTTGTTCCCTATGGCGGTGTTGGTTATGACAATTCTGTTCCTGCCATCAGCTACGCCACTTGTCGGTATGTTCTGTTTGGGGAACCTGATGCGTGAAGCGGGGGTTGTGGATCGTTTATCAAAAACAGCGCAAAACGAGTTGATCAACATTGTAACGATCTTCTTGGGACTGGGGGTTGGCTCGAAGCTACAAGCAGAGCAGTTCTTGAACCTAGAAACGTTGGGTATTCTTGCCCTAGGTGCGGTTGCATTCAGTATTGGTACCGCTGCGGGTGTCCTAATGGCAAAATTGCTCAACAAGTTGTCGAAAGAAGACATCAACCCATTGATTGGTGCGGCAGGGGTTTCTGCTGTACCAATGGCAGCGCGAGTAGTGAACAAGGTGGGCTTAGATGCTAACCCGCAAAACTTCTTGTTGATGCATGCGATGGGACCAAACGTTGCAGGGGTTCTAGGCTCAGCGGTAGCCGCTGGTATTCTTCTTGCGCTTGTTGGGTAAAGTTGGTTAATACAAGCGTTGGTTAGTGTCATACATTGACCAATAAGTGAAGAAATATCAGTAAATTGTCAAACTTCGTAAACAAACCGTACAGCGTGATGGTTTTACGATATATTCCAAGGGGTGCTGAAATGCACCCCTTTTTTTGCTTTTCCCCCCACACTTTGGCACTTTTATTTCGCGAATGACTGATTTCTTCTCTACTTTATTTTCAGAGGTTGCTCTTTGGTTCTCTGATTCGGCACTTTGGGTGTTATTTATTACCGGCTTTTTGAGTGCGACCTTATTACCCGGTGGCTCTGAGGCTAGTTTGATTGCGACCTTATCTCTTGGAACTTATTCACCGACTTGGATCATTATCGTTGCCACTATCGGTAATACCTTAGGCGGTATGACAAACTATCTGATCGGGCTTTGGATCCCAAATCGAACTGAGTCTGAAAAACATGGTCATAAAGCCATAGCTTATTTAAAAAAATATGGATATTGGTCGCTGCTTTTTAGCTGGCTACCAGTGATTGGCGATCCTTTGTGTCTCGCTGCTGGTTGGTTGAGGATGAACTTTTGGTTATCCACGCTTTTAGTCCTAATCGGTAAAGCAGCACGTTATTGTGTTCTCACCGCACTTTTTTACGGTTTTTTCTAAGGGGAAACGATGCGAGTTTTTAAGAAACACACCATGTTGGTGGGTTTAGTGTCTGCCACGGCTTTGCTTGGGTGCAGCCAAACTGAGAAGGTAGCAATACCAACGTCTTCTCTACCGGGAGGAATAACCTTAGTGGAGGAGTCTCTGCCTTCTACTGATGGTAAAGATATTAAAATCCCTTATGCAAAATATCGCCTTAATAATGGCTTAACCGTTGTGTTATCACCGGATAATTCAGACCCACTAGTGCATGTCGATGTTACATATCACGTGGGATCCGCTCGTGAAGAGGTCGGTAAGTCAGGCTTCGCACATTTCTTTGAGCATATGATGTTCCAAGGGAGTCAGCATGTGGGTGATCAAGAGCATTTCCGCATTGTGACGGAGGCCGGAGGTTCCCTAAACGGGACGACAAACCGTGACCGCACAAACTATTACCAAACAGTACCGTCCAATCAGCTAGAAAAGATCTTATGGTTGGAAGCTGATCGTATGGGGTTCTTGCTAGAGGCGGTGTCGCAGCGCAAGTTTGAAATTCAACGCGATACCGTCAAAAACGAGCGCGCGCAAAATTATGACAACCGACCTTATGGCCTTATTTGGGAACGCATGGGTGAGGCGCTTTACCCAGAAGGTCACCCATATTCGTGGCAAACCATCGGCTATGTTGAAGATTTAGACCGTGTTGATGTCAATGACCTTAAAGCCTTTTTCTTGCGATGGTATGGCCCCAATAACGCAGTGATCACCATTGGTGGTGATATCGATAGTCAGAAGACCTTAGAGTGGATCAATAAGTACTTTGGTTCGATTCCGCAAGGGCCAGAGGTACAAGCTGCACCAAAGCAGCCAGTTACGCTTGAAGAGAAGCGTTTCATTACCTTAGAAGACCGTATCCAGCAGCCGATGTTAGTGCTCGGTTGGTCAACCGAATATCGAGGCTCAGAGCAGCAGGTGAACCTCGATATGCTCGCTAGCGCGCTAGGTAGTGGAGCCAACAGTGAGCTGTATCAGAAGCTCGTCAAAACGCGTAAAGCCGTTGATGCGGGTGCATTTCATGATTGTGGTGAACTTGCCTGTACCTTCTATGTCTACGCGATGGGAGCATCGGGTGAGCAAGGTCAGCTTGATGAGCTTTATTCTGAAGTCATGCAGGTGATGGATGACTTTGCTGATAAAGGGGTAGCAGAAGAGCGCTTAGAGCAAATCACAGGTCAAGCTGAAGCAAGCGCTGTATTTGCGCTGCAAAGTGTTCGCGGTAAAGTCTCTCAGCTTGCATCCAATGAAACCTTCTATCAGCAGCCAGACCGAATTCAGAGCGAGCTAGAAAAGATTCGTGCGGCTAATAAACAAGGCGTTGACCAAGCTTATCAATCATTTATCGCGAACAAGCCTTACGTTGCATTGAGTGTTGTGCCTAGAGGTCAAACTGATAAGGCGGTTAAACAAGCGACATTTACCACGCCACCACGAACGTTGCCGGAGTATACCAAGGTTGATGCAAGCACCTTAGATTATCGCACCGTTGAGGACAACTTTGATCGCAGTGTGATGCCTGAGGTGTCAGAAGGGGTGACAGCACAACTTCCGGATCTATATGACTTCTATTTTAATAACGGCATAGAAGTATTGGGTACAGCTAACAAGGAGACGCCAACAACCGCGATCCAGCTTTATATTCCTGCAGGTGAGCGCCAGGTGGCGCGTGGCAAAGAAGGGTTAGCGAGCTTGACCGCTTCGTTAGTTCAAGAGGGCAGCCAAGACCGCAGTCTTGAAGAGCTCAAGGCCGAACTTGATAAGCTCGGTAGTTCAATCTCAGTCTCTTCAGCAAGTTACTCAACCGTGGTGACGGTTTCTGCTCTGACGGCAAACTTAGAGCCAACACTGAATATTGTCAAAGAGGTACTGTTCACACCTGCGCTAGAGCAGGATGATTTTGACCGCCTCAAGCAGCAAATGATTGAGGGAGTGGTGTATCAGCAACAAAAACCTACTTGGCTAGCCTCACAAGCAACACGCCAAGTGCTGTATGGAGACTCGATTTTTGCACGCTCTAATGATGGCACGCTTGAGTCGATCGAGCGCCTAACGTTGGATGATGTAAAACAGTTCTTTACAACACACTACACACCGCATGGCACGCAAGCGGTTGTGGTTTCGGATCTGAGCGCTCGTGAAGTACGTTCTCAATTGAGCTTTTTACGTGAATGGCAGGGAGAGGCTTCACCACTGATTCAACCTGAAGTGCTGCCTAAGTTAGGTGAGCAAACGATTTATTTAGTTGATAAGCCGAACGCGCCACAAAGTATTGTCCGTTTTGTGCGTCAGGGGCTACCTTTTGATGCGACTGGAGAGGTCTATCGCACATCTTTAGCGAACTTTAACTTGGCGGGGAACTTTAACAGCCGCCTTAATCAGAACTTACGTGAAGACAAAGGCTATACCTATGGTGCGAGTGGGTATTTTGCGGCAAACCGGGAAGTGGGAGCCGTGGTCTTCAATGCGCAAGTTCGAGCAGACACGACGATTCCTTCTCTAGTTGAAATGCAAAAGGAGCTAGCAAACTACAGTGAAAATGGCATGACAGATCAAGAGCTTGAGTTTATGCGTTTAGCCGTAGGTCAGCAGGATGCTTTGAAGTATGAAACACCTTCGCAAAAGGCAGGGTTGCTCAGCTCAATTTTGATCTACGGTCTTGATGAAGATTATCTTAAGCAGCGCAATGAGATTGTCAGCACCGTCAGCAAGGATGAATTAAATGCCCTAGCTAAGAAGTGGTTTACCCCAAGTGACTACCAGATCATTGTGGTTGGAGATGCTGAAAATCTTAAGCCTCAGCTAGAAGCACTAAATATTCCCGTAGTCGAGCTTGAAATACTCCACTAAAATACCAATATACAAAACAATTATGCCTTCTCTACTATGCCTTATATCTACATGGTGGGAAGGCTCGTCCCGATTGCTGCCTTATCTCTATATCTGTATTTCGATATAAAGGCGCAAACCCAACAATAAGTGATTGTGTTTTGACTAATTTTGTTGCCCGCTTGGAGCGAATCACCCAGCACACCCAAGTATTCAATGACTACACTCGAGGTGTCGAGCGCGAAACCCTGCGCTATCAGGAAGATGGATCTTTAGCACAAAGCTCTCATCCCTCATCACTCGGTTCTGCCTATTCAAATCAGTGGATCACGACTGACTTTGCAGAGTCGTTGTTGGAGTTTATTACTCCTGTAAGCCATTCGGTTGATGATCTGATGGCTCAGCTAAAAGACGTTCATCATTTCACACAAACCAAGTTGAATGACGAGTCAATGTGGCCTCTATCGATGCCATGCTTTGTTTCCAGCGAAGACAACATCGAGTTGGCACAATATGGCACCTCTAACTCTGGACGTATGAAAACCTTGTATCGTGAAGGCTTGAAGCGCCGCTATGGCAGCTTGATGCAGATCATTTCGGGTGTGCACTTTAACTTCTCATTCCCTGAAACGTTTTGGGATGCTCTTTATGGTGAGCAGAGTGAACAAGAGCGTGAAGTGAGCAAGTCAGAGGCGTACTTTGGCGTGATTCGTAACTACTACCGATTTGGCTGGTTAATTCCTTACTTCTTTGGTGCGTCGCCAGCGTTGTGCTCTTCATTTATTCAGGGGCGTGACACCAAGCTGCCGTTTGAAAATATCGGTGAAACTCTATTCTTACCAAACGCAACGTCATTACGTCTGAGCGATTTGGGTTATACCAACAGCGCACAGAGTGTATTGCGTATTGGTTTTAATAGCCTAGAGCAGTACCTTGAAGGCTTAAACAAAGCGATAAAAACGCCATCGGAAGAGTTTGCTGAAATCGGAGTCAAAGTGGATGGTGAATACCGTCAGCTGAACAGTAATGTGCTGCAAATTGAAAACGAGCTTTATGCACCTATTCGTCCAAAGCGAGTGGCACGTAGTGGTGAGAAACCGTCAGAAGCTCTAGAGCGTGGTGGGGTCGAGTACATAGAAGTACGTTCATTGGACGTTAACCCGTTTAGCCCTGTCGGCATCGATGAAGATCAGGTTCGTTTCCTTGACCTGTTCCTAACTTGGACAGCGTTAACAGACTCTGACCCTATGGACGACTGTGAGTTGACGTGTTGGCGAGAGAACTGGAACAAGGTTATTACTGATGGTCGTAAAGTGGGTCTTGAGCTGACTATTGGCTGCCAAGGTGAGGTTCTAACGCTACAAGAGTGGGCTAAGCGAGTCTTTGTAGAGTTACGCCAAATTGCTGTGCAAATGGACAATGCGCAGGGCGGTACCGAATACCAGAAAGTGTGTGACAAGTTGTCTCAGTGGATTGATAACCCAGAGCTTACTATCTCGGGTCAGTTACTTGAGAAGACCAAGCAAGCTGGCGGTATTGGTGCGGTAGGTAAAGAGCTTGGCAAAGGGTTTAAGCAGACCCACTTGAGCCATAACTATCAGTTCTATTCGCAGCAAGAGATGGAAGCGGAAGTTGAACGCTCGATCAGTGCACAAAAGCAGACGGAAAATCAAGACACCTTAACATTTGATGAGTATCTTAATCAGTACTTTGACTATTTAAAATAAAAGGTTAGGGATGAAACGAACCACTGCGAGTAAGGGATTACTTAGCGTAGTCGCACTTACTGTTTTAGCAGGATGTGCGACGCCACCACCTTCAAATCAAAATAATATCTGTGAGATCTTTCGCGAACACTCGAGTTGGTATAAAGATGCAGTGAAAATGGAAGAGAAGTGGGGGACCCCGATAAACGTTGCTATGGCGTTTATGAAGCAAGAGAGTAGTTTTCGTCATGATGCAAGACCGCCTAAGAAGTACATTTTAGGTTTTATCCCATGGGGGCGCTCTAGCACAGCTTATGGTTACGCTCAGGCTCAAGACCCTGCTTGGTCTGACTTTCAATCTGCGACCAAACACGGTGGTTCTCGTACCAACTATGGCGACTCGATGATGTTTATTGGTTGGTACACGAGTGAGACACGCCGTCAGCTCGGTGTGTCATTATGGGACCCATATAATCAATACCTTGCCTATCATGAAGGCCGGGGTGGTTATAAGCGAAAAACCTATAGCTCTAAACCTTGGCTGATCAAGGTTGCGCGCAATGTTGAGCAACAAGCCAAAGACTATGGATGGCAACTCAAGCAGTGCCGAGATGAATTAGAGAGAGGCCGCCGCTGGTGGTTTTTCTAAACGAACAAACAATAGATTAGTGAGAGAAACAGGATGCCTTTACTAGATAGTTTTACCGTTGACCACACTCGCATGAATGCGCCAGCTGTGCGTGTTGCGAAAACCATGCAAACGCCAAAGGGTGATACGATTACCGTTTTTGACTTGCGCTTTACAGCTCCGAACAAAGATATCCTATCGGAAAAAGGGATCCATACTCTAGAGCACCTCTACGCGGGCTTTATGCGTGCGCACCTTAATGGTGATTCAGTAGAGATTATTGATATCTCTCCAATGGGATGCCGCACTGGCTTCTACATGAGCTTAATCGGCACGCCAACTGAGGCAGATGTTGCTGCTGCGTGGACAGCATCAATGCAGGATGTGTTGAAGGTAGAAAGCCAAAACAAGATCCCTGAGCTGAACGAATATCAGTGTGGTACTGCAGCGATGCATTCACTAGATGACGCAAAAGCTATTGCAACAGCAATTCTTGATGCTGGTATCAGTGTGAATAAGAATGATGAGTTGGCACTACCAGAGTCGATGCTCCAAGAGTTGAAGGTTGACTAATCTTCGCCATCTTGAATTGAAGACATTCGAATAGAAGAAAGTCAAACAGAATAAGGGCGTGTCATAAATAATGACACGCCCTTTTTATAATGGGGTTTTACTCGACCCACGCTCAGTTTGACTAAGAGGCTTTCTTTTGTGTTTTGGGTGGGTAAACCTTTACCAACTTTATCTTGTTTTCATCAACTTCGATGATTTCCATCAGCATGCCTGAGACGCGTACACTCACCTGGCTTTGCGGAATATCTTCTAAATGCTCGAGAATAAGCCCATTCAACGTGCGAGGACCATCAGTAGGTAGAGTCCACTTAAGACCTTTGTTGATGTCACGAATATTCGCACTACCTTCAATCACAAAGCTACCATCTTGCTGCGGGGTGATCTCATCAGAAAGGCTAGGGGCTATCGAGGTGGTAAACTCCCCCACAATTTCTTCGAGAATGTCTTCTAAGGTGATAAGACCCACGATGTCACCATACTCATCCACAATCAGGCCAATACGCTCTTTGTTGCGCTGGAACTTGAGTAGCTGAACATTGAGTGGTGTTGCTTCAGGGATAAAGTAGATTTCATCCGCTGAGCGGAGTAAAGTCTCTTTGTTGAACTCATTTTTTTCTAGCATTAAGCGATAGGCTTGACGCAGGCTTAGCATACCAACCACTTCATCAATCTGATCACGATACAGTACGATTCGACCATGTGGTGAGTGAGTCAGCTGACGTACGATAGACTTCCAGTCGTCATTGATATCGATACCCGTAATTTCATTACGTGGGATCATCAAGTCATTTACCGTCACGTGCTCAAGGTCAAGAATCGATACCAACATGTCTTGGTGGCGGCGTGGGATCATGCTGCCCGCTTCTGCGACGACCGTTCGCAACTCCTCAGTGCTGAGGTGGTCCTCAACCGTGTGTGACGCATTGAAGCCAAGCAGGCGAATAAACCCGTTGGTAATAAAGTTCACCAAAATGACCAGCGGCGAGAGCAGCTTCATCAGTAGAGAAAGTAAAATGCTGCTTGCGTACGAGACGCGCTCTGGGTGAATCGCCGCGATTGTTTTAGGTGTGACTTCGGCAAAAACCAATACAACTAGTGTGAGCAAACCTGTCGCAATGGCAACGCCGACATCACCATAGAGTCGAAGGCCAATAACAGTAGCGATAGCTGAAGCAAGAATATTGACAAGGTTGTTACCGATCAAGATAAGACCGATAAGGCGATCGGGGCGACTAAGAAGCTTCTCTACACGTTTTGCTCCTTTATGGCCTGACTTTGCTAAGTGCCTAAGGCGGTAGCGGTTGAGAGACATCATCCCTGTCTCTGAACCTGAAAAGTATCCTGATATAACAATTAGGGCGGCGAGTATGGCGAACAAAATGCCAGTCGATATGTCGTCCAATGTGTTAGGTGTCCTTAATTACAGTTTTGGTTAATTTATGTCCAACTCTTCCCAGAGTGTCAAGTTTCGATTGTCATCCTGTTAAGTGAGGATGATCTCTTTTACAAAGCGGCTACCAAAATAAGCAAGAGTGAGAAGGGCGGCACCAGCGAGAGCAAACCAAGTGATTTTCTTACCACGCCAGCCTTGGCGGTAATGTCCCCATAACAGCACAACATAGACAATCCAAGCGATAAACGAGAGAACAGCTTTGTGAGCTTTGCCTTGAGCGAACATGTCATAGACAAACCCATACCCTGTCATTAGTGTCAGAGTCAGTAAAACGGTGCCCACCGTAATGATCTTAAACAGCTGTCGCTCAACTAACATCAAAGGAGGCAGGTTAGGGTTAATCGCGAGTGCTTTCTTTTTCTTCAGCTTTTGATCCAGCCACGCTAGCTGAAGGGCATATAAGGCCCCAATTGTCAGCGTAGAATAGGCGAACAAAGCTAAAGAAATATGAATTAACAAACTTGGCGCATGCTCTAGGTGGGTAATAAAAGAGCCGGGCAAGAAGGCTGAAGCGAGCAGATTGATAATGGCAAACCCATAAGCTACGGGTAGCAAGAACCACACTCGAATCTTAAGCATTGAAAGGCTCAGTGCAAAGGTAACAATGAAACTGATTAGGGAAGCGACGTTTAGGATACGAAGGTTTTGCCCAGAACCATCGAGAATCAAGTCACTCAATAGCCATCCGTGAAGCACCAAAGCAGATACAGCGCTGATAAACACTGCTTTTGAGCGGATTCCCGTTTGTTGGATCAGTCCGGGAATGATGGTGGCGATGGCAGCAGCGTAAAAAAGAGCTGCAGCAAGAGCGATGATTTGGTCCATTATTCTAGAGTATTCTCTGAGCGTCTTGGTTAGAACCGCAAAGCGTATTCTTACTTGAATGTCAGTAGTATAACGTGCATCCCTCTTTGGGGCTATCAGCAATCTTGCTGATTATTGAGTGATTTAGACACCGATCCGGTCGCAAGGGTGTGAAGCCGAGGTTGGCTAAGGTATACTCATAGTAATGATCGCACAAAAGCGAAGAGAGAAAGATGTTTGATAATTTAACGGATCGTTTATCCAAGACGCTGAAAAACATCAGCGGCAAAGGTCGACTGACCGAAGACAATATTAAAGAAACCCTGCGCGAAGTGCGTATGGCGTTGCTTGAGGCTGATGTCGCATTGCCAGTGGTACGCGATTTCATCAAGCGTGTAAAAGAAGGCGCGGTAGGTGTAGAGGTTTCTAAATCTCTGACTCCTGGCCAAGAGTTCATTAAGATCGTTCAGCGTGAGCTAGAAGCGGTGATGGGTGAGTCGAATGAGGAACTCAATCTCGCAGCTCAGCCACCTGCAGTTATCCTCATGGCGGGCCTACAGGGTGCGGGTAAAACCACCAGTGTCGGCAAGCTGTCTAAGCTTCTTAAAGAGCGTGATAAGAAGAAAGTTCTGGTTGTTTCTGCTGACGTTTACCGTCCAGCGGCAATCAAACAGCTTGAAACCCTAGCGGGTGATATTGGTGTTGATTTCTTCCCTTCGTCAGCTGACCAAAAGCCGATTGATATCGCTAACGCTGCTATCGACCATGCGAAGAAGAAATTCTATGACGTGCTACTTGTCGATACTGCGGGTCGTCTTGCGGTTGATGAAGAGATGATGGCGGAGATCAAAGATCTTCACCAAGCTATCACTCCGGTAGAAACGCTCTTCGTTGTTGATGCAATGACGGGTCAAGATGCGGCAAACACAGCAAAAGCCTTCGGCGATACGCTACCACTGACCGGTGTTATCCTGACCAAGGTTGATGGTGATGCGCGTGGCGGTGCTGCGCTTTCTGTTCGTCACATTACTGGCAAGCCAATCAAGTTCTTGGGTGTGGGTGAAAAAACTGACGCACTAGAACCGTTCCATCCAGATCGTATCGCTTCACGTATTCTTGGCATGGGTGACGTACTGTCACTGATTGAAGACCTGCAAAAGAATGTCGACCAAGAAAAAGCAGAGAAACTGGCGAAGAAGTTCAAAGAGAAGAAAGGCTTTGACCTTGAAGACTTCCGTGAGCAGCTTGGCCAGATGCAAAACATGGGCGGCATGATGGGCATGATGGATAAGTTGCCGGGTATGGGGAACCTACCTGATAACGTCAAAGATCAAGTCGATGACAAGATGTTTAAGCAGATGGAAGCCATCATTAACTCTATGACGATGAAAGAGCGTCAACGTCCAGAGCTTATCAAGGGTTCACGTAAGAAGCGTATTGCTGCGGGCTCAGGCACGCAGGTGCAAGACGTGAACAAACTGCTCAAGCAGTTCACTCAGATGCAGAAGATGATGAAGAAAATGCAGAAGGGTGGCATGAAAGGCATGATGCGCAACATGCAAGGCATGATGGGCGGAATGGGTGGTATGGGCGGAGGCGGCGGCTTCAATCCATTTGGTCGCTAATCCAACCATAAACCTTTCAGCATATTTATTTTCAAGGTGTTAGCTAGGTCACAAACTAAACTCTGGTTTTATGTTGGTGAAAAAATAGCTAAACACCTTGCATTGATCTGGAATAAGAGTAAAATTCCGGAGCTTTATTTTGGCACGAGACCCCATACTGTTTTTTAAAGAGCGGTTTTTGGGGTTAATTTTATTTTTGAAAAAGCAAAGAGGACGACATGGTAACCATTCGTTTGGCACGTCACGGCGCTAAGAAGCGTCCATTCTATCAAATCGTAGTTGCGGACAGCCGTAACGCAGCAACTGGCCGTTTCATCGAGAAAGTTGGTTTCTTCAACCCAACTGCTAAAGGTCAAGAAGAAGGTCTACGTCTAGACCTAGATCGCGTTAACCACTGGGTTGGTCAAGGCGCATCTCTTTCTGACCGCGTTGCTAAGCTAGTTAAAGACGCTCAAAAAGCGGCTTAATTGAACAGCTTAAAATCGATGGAAGGTAAAGAAACAATGAGCAAGCAAGACGAAAAAATTGTTGTAGGCAAGTTTGGTGCTACCTATGGCATTCGTGGCTGGCTTAAAGTTTTCTCTTTCACAGATGAATCTGAAAGTATTTTCGATTACAGCCCTTGGTTTATTAAACAAAAGGGTGAGTGGGTTGAGTACAAAGTAGAAAGCTGGAAGCGCCATAACAAAGGTATGGTGGCTAAGCTGGAAGGTCTAGATATTCGTGAAGACGCGCATCTAATGACGAACTTTGAAATTGCTATTGACCCCGCGGTACTTCCTGAGCTGTCAGAAGATGAATTCTACTGGCGTGAATTGTTCGGTATGCAAGTAGTAACCACAAAAGGTTACGACCTAGGTGTCGTTTCAGACATCCTAGAAACGGGCTCGAATGATGTTCTGGTTGTAAAAGCGAATCTGAAAGATGCTTTCGGACAAAAGGAACGATTAATCCCGTTCCTTGAAGAGCAAGTGATCATTAAAGTTGATCGCGCAGCTCAACGGATCGAAGTTGACTGGGATCCTGGATTCTAGCTCCAAGTAATAAGGCGATAGAGCATGTGGGTTGGCGTAATTAGCCTGTTTCCTGAAATGTTCCGCAGTGTTACTGACTATGGAGTAACAGGTCAAGCGGTTAAAAAAGGTCTCTTATCGATTGAGACATGGAATCCTCGCGATTTCACTCACGATAAGCATCGCACTGTTGATGATAGACCTTACGGTGGTGGACCGGGTATGTTGATGATGGTACAGCCTTTGCGCGATGCCATTCATGCAGCAAAACAGGCCGCACCGGGTAAGACGAAAGTCATTTACCTTTCTCCTCAAGGTCGTAAGCTCGACCAGCAAGGAGTTGAAGAGTTGGCTACAAACAAGAACTTGCTTCTTATTTGTGGTCGCTATGAAGGGGTAGATGAACGCATCATTCAATCTGAGGTTGACGAAGAATGGTCAATTGGTGATTTTGTGATGACGGGTGGTGAGATTCCAGCCATGACGTTGATTGATTCAGTATCAAGGTTTGTACCGGACGTACTGGGAGACTTCGCGTCAGCAGAAGAAGACTCTTTTGCGAATGGTTTACTGGATTGCCCTCACTACACACGTCCTGAAGTGTTAGATGGACAAGACGTACCTGCGGTACTTAAGTCTGGAAACCATAAGGACATTCGTCGCTGGCGACTCAAGCAGTCGTTAGGCCGTACTTGGCTAAGAAGACCAGAGCTCCTGGAAAACCTAGCTCTGACTGACGAACAGGAACAACTGCTGGTTGAGTTCATCAAAGAGTATCGTTCTCAGCAAAGCAGTCAGTAACCTATTTAAATTAGTATCAGTTTATTCTAGGAATTAAAGAAAATGAGTAACATCATCAAAGCTCTTGAGCAAGAGCAAATGAAGCAAGACCTACCTACATTCGCACCTGGTGACACTGTAGTAGTTCAAGTTAAAGTTAAAGAAGGTGACCGTGAGCGTCTACAGGCGTTCGAAGGCGTTGTAATCGCTATTCGTAACCGTGGCCTTCACTCAGCATTCACAGTTCGTAAAATCTCGAACGGTGAAGGTGTTGAGCGTACGTTCCAAACTCACTCTCCAATGGTTGATAGCATTGAAGTTAAACGCCGTGGTGCAGTACGTCGTGCCAAGTTGTACTACCTACGTGAGCGTTCTGGTAAGTCAGCTCGTATCAAAGAGAAACTTGCTAAGAAGTAATGCTATTTATAGCGTTCTCATAAAAACGGAGGCCATCAGGCCTCCGTTTTTTTATGCGATAAGGAATATGTATTTTAAATACAGAATATGTGAGTGGCTAATATTGCAGTTCTAATGGTGTTATTCGCATGAAAATGAAAGATGATTTCAACCTTCAACCTTCAACCTTCAACCTCCCTCTAGTACTGATCCTCCGACCAACCATCGGCATCTGACATATCTGGCGCACCGGGAATGCTGTTTTCTTCGTCGGCCCATTCACCAAAGTCGATCATTTGGCATTGCTTGCTACAAAACGGGCGGTATGGGCTTTGCTCGCCCCATTCAACATCTTGGCCGCATTGTGGGCACGGAACAATGGTGGTTTTCTTGGTCATACTAAGCTCTTTGAAGATATAGGGTGATGAATTCAGTTTAGTTGCAAACGGCAAGCTCGAACGCAATGTTTTGATTGATGGCCTGGCCAGTACGGAAGTCGAGAAACTTAATTGCAAAGCGGTTTTTGTGGCCTGAAATCATTGGGTAGGCACCGTAGTGCAATGGAATCGTGAGGCGTAAAATATTCGCTTCTTCGGCATCGCTTTGAAAGAAGCCATTGTTAGCTTGCTGGTTGCGGAACTGGCCGGTTTCACGCGTGAGTTTTAGCCATAGATTTAGCGCCTCTTTGAGAGGCTGTAAGCTCCCTAACCAGCGTTGCACATCAGCTTGTTTTTCATCGCTACTTGAGTGTAGCCAGTGATGCAGAGCGGGTAGATCAAAACAGCAAGCCCCACCAGGTAGGTTAAAGCGTTGACGAATGGTGCTCAAGAAGCGATCTTCTTTGAGTGAATGACCAAAGCGTTCCGCAGATAACAAAGCAGAGTGTACTAAATCAATATCACCTAAGATCTTGCCTAGCATCTCTTGGTTGACGCCTTCGATGTTTAACCAGCTTTTGTAGGTGAGACGTTGTTTTTCCAAGTCTTTCGCCAATTCACTTTTTAGTTGAATCTGGTCGAAGATCTCAAGCAGATCAAACAGCGAGCGAAAGAAAAGCAGATGATGATCTCGAATCTCGAAACTGGATGATGAGGTTAACGTGTTGAGCAGGGATTCCACTCGCAAGTAAATGCGTGTCTTCTCATTTAGTGGGTGTTCAAACTTGGTTACGCTCATTCAATCTGCCTTATTAAACCGTGTCTACAACGTTCCTTGTTGGCGGTTTTTACTCGATGCCACAAACTTTGCGTGTAACGCCTCGATCTGCGGTAATAAACTGTCAGTATTACTATTATTTTTAATGATCTCGTCTGCAATAGCTAGTCTTTCTTGTCGATTTGCCTGAGAGTTGACAATGTTAAGTGCTTGTTCACGGGAGACCTTATCCCTTTCCATCGTTCGACTAAGTTGAGTCTCTTCATCAACATCCACAACCAGTACACAATCGGTCATAGATTGCAGACCGCCTTCTACCAGTAAAGGCACGACTAAAAGAACATAGCTTGATTGAGACTGCGCCACTTGATGCGCCATTTCTGCGCGAATTAATGGGTGTAGGGTTTCGTTTAGCCACTGCTTGTCATGCGGGGCGGCAAAAATACGCTCTCGAAGCTGACGCCTGTCCAGAGTGCCATCTGGGAGTAAAATGTCAGTGCCAAACTTCTCAACAATGGCACCTAGCCCTGCGGTGTTGGGCTCAACGACTTGCCGAGCAATGATGTCAGCATCAACGATGTCGATATTGAAGTGTTGATGAAAGAGATCGGCAACCGTCGTTTTACCGCTAGCGATACCGCCTGTTAAACCTACAACATATGGCATGTGATTAACCTAAAACGTAAGACCAGTAGACAGATAAGATGTGTTCGCCCCACAGCATTGCTATCCAGCCCGCGATGGCTAAATAAGGGCCAAATGGGAACGCTTTCTCTATTCCTTGCTTCTGCAGTCGCAATTGAATCAAACCGAAAACCAGTCCAACGACAGAGGAGAGCAGAATGATCATAGGCAGAGCTTGCCATCCTAGCCATGCTCCAAGGGCTGCGAGCAGTTTAAAGTCACCGTAGCCCATGCCTTCTTTGCCAGTGAGCAGCTTGAAGCCCCAGTAGACACTCCAAAGAGAGAGGTAGCCGGCCATTGCGCCCACAACGCTATCTTGTAGGCTCACAGGACTGAACTCAAATAGTGCAAGAGCAATCCCTCCCCACATCAAAGGCAAGGTCAGTTGGTCTGGGAGTAGCATAGTATCGAGGTCGATAAACGTGGCTGCAACTAAGGTAAAGGTAAAGAACAGCAAGGCAATGGCGTAACCACTAAATCCAAAGTGGCTTGCAACTAAGTAACACAATAGTGCGGTGGCCAATTCAATCAGCGGATAGCGTGGGCTGATCTTACTCTGGCATTTATGGCAGCGCCCACGCAGCAACAACCAACTAATAACTGGAATATTATCAATAATACGGATTGGCGTTTTGCAGTTCTGGCAGCTTGAGTTTGGTTTGCTGAGTGTCAGCGTTTCGGTTGGCTTGGGAATATTGTATTCAGGAAAGTACTCTGCGCACTCTTTACGCCAATCGAGCTCCATCATTTTTGGCAGGCGGTAGATAACCACGTTTAAGAAACTGCCGACAATCAGACCGAAAACCGTAGCAAAGGCGACAAATAACCACGGGTAATAGATAAACACATCCATATTTGCACTCAAACTCAGAGAAACATAACAAGCGAATTCATGAGCTTGTTATCACTGCAGCTCATTAGGCGTTAACACCACCTAACGTAGCCAAGGAAATACTTATCCTAACACACTCATAAGGTTAAAGATCGGCAAATACATCGCGACTACAAGGCCACCCACCACTATCCCAAGAAAGACGATGATCAGAGGCTCGAGTATCTTGCCGAGATTGTCGACGGTGTTGTCCACCTCGAACTCGTAGATTGACGCGACTTTATTGAGCATATCGTCCAACTTGCCAGACTCTTCGCCAATCATCACCATTTGCAATACCATCTCAGGAAAGGCGTTGGTGTTGCGCATTGCAATGTACATTGGGACTCCGGCGGCAGTGTCGCGGTGAACGTCATCAATGGCCGCTTGATAGTGCATGTTGCCTGCGGTTTTTGCGGTCGTTTTCAAACTCGAGAGTATCGGAATACCGGCGCTAAAGCTGGTGGCGAGTGTGCGGCTGAACTTGGCAATTGAGGCCTTGCTCAAGACCTCTCCGATGATTGGGAGCTTGAGCCCAAGTCGACTGGTGTGAAGGTTTATTGCTTGGGACTTTTGCCTTAGCAGTTTCATTCCGATAAACAGGCTCGCGCAGGAGACGGCAATCCACAGGCTATATGCCTGCACCCAATGAGAAAGGTAAAGAACCTGTTGGGTAAACCAAGGCAGCTCCGCGCCGAAGCCTTTAAACATCGATTCAAATTCCGGGATCACCATTGTTAACATCAGATAAGAGACACCCAGTGCAACCAGCACCACCATCGAAGGGTAGATTAGAGCTTTGATCACTTTTGCTCTTAGTTGCTCACTTTTTTCTCTGTAGGTGGCGAGGCGCTCAAATACCTGAGCCAAATTACCGGATTGCTCACCGGTAGCGATAAGATCAACATACAATGCATCAAAGTGGGCGCTCGCCGTTCGCATCGCCTTCGACATCGGTGTGCCAGCTTCTACCCCTTTGCTTATCTGGGTCAGAATAGACTTCATTTCGGCTTTGCGGTGGTTATCAGCAACCAATTTGAGTGCTTGAACGATGGGCACGCCAGTGGTCAACATGGTAGCAAGTTGGCGAGTGAGCACGGTGATGTCTTTGGTGTTGACGCGATGGGTAAGTTTTGTCAGTAATGACACGCTGCCTTTTTTGACTTTCTTGATGTTGATGTGCTGCTCTTTGAGTTTATCGCGTACCTCTAGTTCACTTAATGCCAGTATTTGCCCAGACACTTTTTTTCCATTGTTGTTGATACCACGCCAGCGATAGTTTTTGAGCTGATGCTGTTGATTTGATTTCATTGTGACTTCCGTATGTTGAGAGCGACTTCCGTGTGTTCAGAGTGAATTCCGTGCGTTCAGAGTGACGCATCGAGGGCTAGAGATATAAAACGCGTTGGAGCTCTTGTAGGCTAGTGACCCCTTGCTGGAGTTTTTCGATACCGGATTGCTTGAGTGTGTTCATGCCGTGACGCACGGCGATCGATTCAATTTCAGAGACGCTGGCACGATTGAGGAGTGCGTTGATAAGATCTTGATTGAATGCCATCACCTCATAAACTCCTACACGCCCCGCATAGCCCGATGTGCATTCGGTGCAGCCTTCGGGGTTTGCTTGATAAATACCCTGCGATTCAGTAACACCAATCGCGTGCAGAGTGTGAGCGTCTTGATGGGGCCGCTTGCAGTGTGCGCATAATCGCCGAGCAAGACGCTGGGCGATTATGAGACTAAGCGAGGAGGCCAAATTAAACGGCTCTATCCCCATATTGCTTAAGCGAAAGATAGATTCCGCGGCAGAGTTAGTATGCAGCGTAGACAGAACTAAGTGCCCTGTTTGTGCGGCTTTGACCGAGATCTCAGCGGTTTCTAGATCGCGGATCTCCCCAACCATCACAATGTCTGGATCTTGGCGCAGAAAAGATCGCAGTGCTTGAGCAAAGCCAAAGCCGATTTTGGGTTGCACTTGAACCTGATTGATCCCGGCGAGGTTGATCTCAACCGGGTCTTCGGCGGTGGAAATATTCACTTCAGGGGTATTGAGTATTTTTAGGCCGGTATAAAGTGAGACGGTTTTCCCACTCCCTGTCGGCCCCGTCATAAGGATCATACCTTGTGGTTTCTTGAGTGCGTTCAAGTAGAGCTGTTTTTGCTGGGGGTTATAGCCGAGTTTGTCGATGTCTAGGCTAGCCGCGCTACTATCAAGCAGTCGCAGTACGATTTTTTCTCCCCATAATGTCGGCAAGCTTGATACACGCATGTCGATAGCGGTCTGGGCGTTGAGGCGCAGCTTGATACGTCCATCTTGCGGCAAGCGCCGTTCCGCAATATCGAGCTTGGCAAGAATTTTGATGCGAGCAGAGAGGCGCCGACTGAGCTGTGATGAGGGTTTTTGTACCTCTACCAGAATACCATCGCAGCGCAGGCGCACTCGATAGGCCTCTTCATAAGGCTCAAAGTGAATATCTGACGCACCTTTGCGCACCGCATCAAGTAAGATTTGATTGATAAAGCGACTAACTGGTGACTCGTCTTGGCTGAGATCTTCAATGTTCTCAATCTCATCTTCACTCAGCTCAACCAGCTGCTCCAGTTCATCTTGGCTGATCTCTTTGCTGCGATTTTCTGATTTATCCAGCGATTGCCCATAGAGACGCCGAATGGTGGCTTTGAGGGCAGAATGATCTGCCAGCGCCAGCTCGACTTGCATGCCTGTGGCAAAACGAAACTCGTCTTCGACATCGATGCAGGTCGGATCGGCAATCGCTAGCGTTAAGTTAAAACCATCACTGACAATAGGTAGAGCCTGATAGCGAGTGATCAGCTCACGCAACCCAAGTTGCTGGCAAAGGGGAAGGTAATCGTAGCGTGTTAACGCAACTTCTGATAACCCAAAAATCTGACTTAGGTGATCCGTCAGCTCATTGGGTTCAAACAGGTGAAGATCGAGCATTGCCTGTGGTGCAGTAACACCCTGGCTTCCAATATGCTCGATCACCTGTTGCTCTTGCGCCAAGCTGATTAGGCTAGCTTGGCGCAGGATTGAGGGGAGGTTGGTCATTTGGTTAAGGTTTACATGCTTTTGGTATTTCATTAGCTTCTAACTTGTTGTTAGTTGTGAAGCTGCAACTCCATCCGCTATTTGCTTTTGCTAAGGAGACAAAAGCGGTTTCAATTGAAGAATTAGAATTGAATTGAAATTTAATTGTCCCGTTGGCGCCACTAATTGATTCAAAGGATAGTGTACCTAGTTTATTCATTGTTGTAGAGGCTCCTACTGCCGTAAAGCCAGTTGAATCATTTGTGGGAAAACTGCCTTTTTCCTGAATAAACATATCCACATTTGTTACCAAAGATTTTGCTGTAGCTAAGCCAGTAGCTGCTTCAGACTTTTTTACGTAATTTTGATAAGCAGGAATAGCTATAGCCGACAGCACCCCAATAATCGCCACCACAATCATCAACTCAATCAACGTAAAACCTTTCTGTTTAGTTCGCTTCATTTTCATCTCCATCTGTATTCGCGAAAGTGCTAGCAGAATAAAATCACAGCCAAAGTGTGAGTATCGGAGTTGATGTGTTGCGCGAGTGAGACGCAAAAAATTGATGTAAATGAGAAAATGGTGAATGGGAAGATTCGAGTGAGATCAAAAAAGGGGAGTAGGTGAAGAGCGGAATACAGATTTCAGAGTACAGAAGGTGTGCGGCTTGAGATTCAAAAAAACTATCAATTTAGAGAAGGCTGAATCGGCGGTACTTGACAGTATTCGTTTTAAAGGCAGCCTATCTGTATTCTGTATTCTGTATTCTGTATTCTGTATTCTGTATTCTGTATTCCCCAAAAACCAAAAAAGCCGGCAAATCAGCCAGCTTTCTCATCTATCCACGTTTCACGTTACGCGATTATTTAAAACGCATAGAAAGGTCCATCGCTTTTAAGTGCTTGGTTAGCGCACCAACCGAGATGTAATCTACGCCTGTTTCAGCGAATTCACGAATCGTTTCTAGTGTTACATTGCCAGAGTTTTCTAGGGCTGCGCGGCCAGCATTGATAGCGACAGCTTCACGCATCATATCGGTGGTGAAGTTGTCTAACATGATAATGTCAGCGCCAGCTTCAATCGCTTGTTGTAGCTCTTCAATGCTTTCAGTCTCAACTTCAACAGGTTTACCAGGGTTAAGCTCTTTCGCGGTCGTGATCGCTTGGGTGATGCCGCCACAGGCAATGATGTGGTTTTCTTTGATGAGGTAAGCATCAAATACACCGATACGGTGATTGTAGCCGCCGCCGCAAGCGACAGCATATTTTAACGCGCTGCGTAGGCCCGGGATGGTTTTACGCGTATCTAGCAGGCGGCAATCTGTGCCCTCTAGTTTGGAGGCATATTCAGCAACAGTCGTTGCACAGCCTGAAAGTGTTTGAATGAAGTTCATTGCATTGCGCTCGCCAGTAAGCAGCGCGCGTGCTGGACCTGTCAGTGTGCACAGGGTTTGGTTTGGCTCTACTTTATCGCCATCTTGCACGTGCCATTCAATGGTCACCTCGCCACCGAGCTGTTTAAAGACTTCATCAGCCCACGCTTGACCACAGAACACGCCATGCTCTCGGGTGATGATGGTCGCGGTATTGATTGCGTCTGCCGGAATAAGAGTTGCGGTAATGTCCACTGAAGCGTCAAGCGTACCACCTAAATCTTCGCGCAGGGTATCTGCGACTGCTCGGGTGATCTCTTGAGGAAGTTGCTGCTTAAGGTAATCAAGACGCTCTTGGCTGTTGTGTGTGTTTTTCATCGCAAATCTTATTGGTAACAGAAGATGGCGCAAATGATACGCCTAGCGGACAAAAAATTCAGCTCAAAAATACCGAAAAATACATGCTCGGGGTAAACTCAACCCAAAGCAGTTGGAATTAGAGCAAAAGAATGATTGATCAAAACGGTTGGTATAGCGCAGCAAGGCATGTCCCGTCTCCGCACTTTAATCAACGCGAAGATAAAGAGGACATCTCGCTGTTGGTAGTGCACAACATCAGTTTACCACCTGGGAAGTTTGGTACGCCTTACATCGAGCAATTCTTTACTGGCAAACTGTGCGCGCAAGAACATCCGTTTTTTGCCCATATCGCAGCGTTGCAAGTTTCTGCACATTGCCTTATCCGTCGTGATGGGGAGGTGGTGCAGTTCGTCTCTTTTCAAGACCGAGCGTGGCATGCAGGCGTGTCCTCTTTCGCAGGACGCGATAAATGCAATGACTATTCCATCGGTATCGAGCTTGAAGGCACGGATAATACTGCCTACACCGAAGCGCAATATCAGGCTTTAGCGCAAGTGACAAAACAGTTAATGCAGCGTTACCCTAAAATGACGATACAACGACTGACTGGGCATCAATATATCGCGCCGATGAGGAAGAGCGATCCGGGGTTGGTGTTTGAATGGGGGAAGTTTCGTCGCTTAATTGTGGAAAGCTAGAATACAGAATACAGAATACAGAATACAGAATACAGAATACAGAAGGGGGGGCTTTCTCTGTACTCTGAAATCTGTATTCTTGTTTTGGCTATAGAGACTCCGAATACTCCGTCAACACCTGCTCAACCCACCCTGCAATACGTTCATCACTCAGTTCGTATTGAGAGTCTTCATCCAGTGCCAGTCCAACAAATTGAGAGCCATCTTCAGTCAGGGCTTTTGAGGCTTCAAACTCATAGCCTTGGTTGGGCCAGTAACCGATGATGTTTGCGCCGGTGGTTTTAATCTCGTCGTGGAGCAGGCCCATCGCATCGAGGAACCATTCGCCATAGCCTTCTTGATCGCCTAAGCCGAATAACGCGACGGTTTTGCCCTTTAGCGACACGCCACCGATTTGCTCCCATAATGCACTCCAGTCCTCTTGGATTTCACCGAAATCCCAAGTTGAAATTCCGAGTATAAGCAAATCATAGCCGTTCATTTGCGACAACGGTGTTTCTTTTACATTGTGTAGTGTGATCAGTTCATCACCGATAATTGCGCGCATCTTTTCTGCTGCCATTTCGGTATAACAAGTTGTTGAGCCGTAAAACAAACCAATTTTCATTATTTACTTTCGCGTTGTTTCTATCTGACAGCATATAAGCATACATTTTTATGGCATTCAAACAGACTCTCGCTTAACCTGTGGCCAAGAGTAAGGTTAAGATGCTTTTTTGTTGGAGAAAAAGTGGACAATAACAACACCACCCAACTAGCCAGTCCAGATCACGGTATCGTCGAGCAGTTTCTTGATGCAATGTGGATGGAGCGTGGCTTATCTGAGAATACCCTCGCGTCTTATCGTAATGACCTGATGAAGCTACTACAGTGGATGGGGGCGCAAAACTACCGCCTCGATTTTATTAGCTTATCGGGCCTACAAGACTATCAAGCGTGGCTGGTGGATCAGGATTACAAACAGTCGTCTCGCGCAAGAATGATCTCTGCAATTCGCCGATTGTTTCAGTACCTGCATCGAGAAAAAATTCGTGGTGATGACCCATCAGCATTGATTGTCAGTCCTAAACTGCCCTCTAGGTTGCCGAAAGATCTTTCTGAGGAACAGGTCGATGCTCTACTTGATGCACCAGACCCTAATGACCCTCTAGAGCTGCGCGATAAAGCTATGCTTGAGCTGCTGTACGCAACGGGTCTGCGTGTTACTGAGTTAGTGAGCCTGACAATGGAGAACATCAGCTTGCGTCAAGGTGTAGTTCGCGTTGTGGGTAAAGGTGGCAAAGAGCGTTTGGTCCCTATGGGTGAAAATGCGGTAGATTGGATTGAAACTTTTATAGCGAATGGTCGGTCTGATTTGTTAGGGGAACAAACGTCGGATGTGGTATTCCCCAGCCGGCGTGCCAAGCAGATGACCCGACAGACGTTCTGGCATCGTATTAAACACTATGCGGTGAGAGCGCAAATCGACACAGATAAACTCTCGCCTCACGTTCTGCGCCACGCCTTTGCAACGCATCTATTAAATTATGGGGCAGACTTGCGTGTGGTACAGATGTTGTTGGGTCACAGTGACTTATCAACCACACAAATATATACACACGTCGCGACGGAACGTCTTAGACAGATCCACAGTGAGCACCATCCTCGCGCGTAATGACAATCAATTTTTCAATGTTATAGGAAGACACTATGCGTTTTTTACGCCCAGTTTCATTACTCTCAGCTTCTCTATTTGTTGTTGCATGCAACGCAGAGGAGAGTGTTTCAGCTCCAGCGGCGCCAGCGGCCGAAAAAATGATGATCTCTGATTCATTTGATAAAGCAGCGCTAATCCAAAAGTTTACGGCTCTTCGTTTGCAGGTTTCTGATATTGTTCCTGCAGACATCCCAGGTTTATTAGAGGTGCAAACATCAAGCGGTGTGCTGTTTAGCTCGCTCGATGGCGAACACTTCATTGCTGGTACCTTGTATGGCTTTGATGGTGACGGCAATGTTGAAGATATCCTCGCCAAGCGCCAGCAACCGAAAAATGCTGAGCTGATTGCTCAATATACCGATTCAATGATTGAGTTTAAGGCTGATGACGAAAAGCATGTCTTGACCATCTTTACTGATATCACCTGTGGTTACTGTGTCAAACTGCACAATGATATGGGTGAGTACAATAAACGCGGTATCACTGTTCGTTACCTTGCTTACCCGCGCCAAGGCCCTCAAGGCCCAGTAGCAGAGCAAATGGCACAGATTTGGTGTGCCGATGATCAACAGGCAGCGATGCACAATGGCAAGGTTAATCGCCAATTCCCAGAGCGTAATGACCAGTTTGAGCAGTGTTTAGATACCGTTCAGCAAAGCTTTGCATTGGGTCGTAAGCTGGGCATTTCTGGTACACCTGCACTGTTTACAGAGAGTGGTGAGTTGATCAGTGGTTACATGCCACCAGAGGCCCTGATTAAGCAATTAGATAAACAGTAAAGCGGGAAAAAACACGCCATCATGATAGAGATTCAGCGTCGCCCGGATGTCGACATAACACGTCTGCCTGAAAGTTTAGATCCTTTGTTACGCCGATTGTATCTGTCACGCGGCATCACCTCGGATCAGCAATTAATTAAAACAGCCAAAGGCTTGCACTCTTTTCGCGAACTTCACGGCATAGAACGTGCCGTAGAACTGTTGTTTGCTGCTATTCGTGACAACAAGCGCATTATCGTTGTCGGCGATTTTGATGCCGATGGCGCGACTAGCTCAGCTCTTTCTGTGTTGGCACTGCGTATGCTAGGTTCAAGCAACGTGGATTATCTGGTACCAAACCGCTTTGAAGACGGCTATGGTCTTAGCCCCGAGGTGGTGGATCAAGTCCTTGAGCTTGATGCTGAAGTGATCATGACAGTCGACAATGGCGTCTCCTCTATCGATGGCGTGCGTTATGCCAAAGAAAAAGGATTACAGGTGTTAGTGACTGACCATCACTTACCGGGGCATGTTTTACCCAACGTTGATGCGATGGTTAATCCTAATTTGGAAGAGTGTGCCTTCCCATCAAAAGCGTTAGCGGGAGTGGGTGTTGCCTTCTACTTAATGATGGCGCTGTGTGTTCACATGCGTCAGCAAGGGTGGTTTGCCCAGCAAGGTGTCGCTGAACCTAAGCTGATGGAGTTGATAGATCTTGTGGCACTCGGCACGGTAGCCGATGTCGTGCCACTGGATGATAATAACCGTATTCTTGTGCATCAAGGGCTGCAGCGTATTCGAGCTGGGCTTGCGAGGCCGGGTATACAAGCTTTAATTGAAGTCGCCAAACGTGATGCCAGCCGTTTGGTCGCAACAGATTTTGGTTTTGCTCTTGGGCCGCGTATTAATGCAGCGGGTCGCTTGGATGATATGTCGTTTGGTGTCGAACTTTTGATGTGTAACAACATCCATGCTGCGCGTCGAATGGCAAATGAACTCGATGGCCTCAATCAAACCCGCAAAGAGATTGAAGCGGGCATGAAGCAAGAGGCGATGGCGTTTTGTGAGCGACTCCAGTTTGGTGAAGATAGTCAATTACCCCACGGTTTAGTGCTCTTCCAGCGCGATTGGCATCAAGGGGTTATTGGTATCCTTGCCTCGCGTATCAAAGAGCAGTTTCACCGCCCGGTGATTGCTTTTGCAGATGGTGGTGAAGGCACGATTAAGGGCTCATGCCGCTCGATTCCGGGGCTGCACATGCGTGACACACTGGATCGTATTGATACACAAAACCCAGGACTTATTTTGAAGTTTGGCGGTCATGCTATGGCGGCTGGACTGACTATTGAAGAAAAGCATTTTGAGAAATTTGCTCAACTATTTGACGAAGCGGTTAAGCAAGATATTGATGAAGAGGCTTTGAAGGGCATTCTTTTATCTGACGGCGAATTAAAGCCTGAAGAGTTCTCTATGCAGACTGCGGAGCTTCTTCGTGGTGGTGGCCCTTGGGGACAAGCCTTCCCAGAGCCGATGTTCGATGGTGAGTTCAAAGTGCTGCATCAAAAGTTAGTCGGGGAGAAGCACCTCAAGTTAATGGTTGAGCCCCTGTTTAAAGGACACCCAACCAACATTATGTTGGATGGTATCGCCTTTAATGTTGATTTACGCCGATGGCCTGATGCTTCGGTAAAAAAGGTCAAATTAGCTTATCGCCTCGACATTAATGAATTTCGTGGCAACTCATCGCTGCAATTGATGGTGGAACACCTTGAACCTCTATCCCCTTAGGGGTAGGCAGTGTGATCGCTAGCACACTCTGTTGGTTCATTTGTATGACAAATCTATTCATTCACTAATTTCGTTTGTATATTCACACATGAGATTGCTTGTGTGTGAATACTTTCCATCTCCTTCTCTATTCACATCATCTTGTTTAACACATCCAACCAGTGGATTTTCTAGCCCAGAAAATCCCATTTAATATTTCTTTAATTGGTCTGACCTACTTTTGTGCTTTTCTTTTGATAAAATGTTAACGCACTGTGTCTGCGGTGGTCTTTCTATGATTTAAATCAACTTTTCTCTAGACAGGGATATTTCGTCTATGCTAATTTTTGCGTCAGTTGAAATTGGTAATACCAATTAACCCTGATGGCAACATAAAGAAGTTGAATAATGGCTTATCAAAGGATTCGACAGCCAAAGCTCTCCGATGTGATTGAGCAGGAGCTCGAAAGGCTGATTGTAGAAGGGACGTTAGCGCCAGGGGAACGACTACCCGCTGAGCGCGAACTGGCGAAGCAGTTCGATGTTTCTCGACCTTCAGTACGAGAAGCAATTCAACGTTTAGAAGCAAAGCAGCTTCTTATCCGCCGTCAAGGCGGAGGAACATTTGTTAGTGAATCGATAGGGAAGAGCTTTTCAAACCCCCTTCTCGATTTGCTTGCGAATCACCCAGAAACACAACTTGATCTACTAGAAACACGACACGCAATGGAAGGCATCGCAGCCTACTTTGCCGCCTTACGAGGCACACAAGAAGATTTTAAACGCATTGAACAGTGCCAAGTCGTGATTGAACAAGAGCAGTTGCGCGGAGATATTCGCGCGGAATCGTCAGCGGTTATGCAATTTTTGATTGCGCTGACTGAAGCCGCTCACAATGTTGTGTTATTGCATGTGGTTCGAAGCCTAGCGCCATTGCTAGAGCAGAATATTGTACAGAATTTAGAACTATTACATCGCCGCTCTGAAGTGGTTGAGAAAGTAAGTAAACACCGAGCCAATATTGTGAAGGCGATTGTGTCGGGTCAGCCTGAAAAGGCGCGCGAGATGTCACATTCACACTTGGCTTATATCGAAGAAACTCTATTGGATTTAACTCGAGAAGAGACTCGTCGCGAGCGCTCCTTGAGAAGGATTCAACGTGGTAATGAGTCGTAACTCGGCTCTTCACAAGTTTAAGTAGATCAAACCAACAAAAGGATAGATCGCCATGTCTGACATGAAGCATGACGTAGATGCACCGGAAACTCAGGATTGGTTAGAAGCTCTTGAGTCAGTTGTACGTGAAGAAGGTGTAGAACGTGCCCAGTTCTTACTAGAAACAGTTCTAGAAAAAGCACGTCTAGATGGTGTTGATATGCCAACGGGTATCAACACAAACTACATCAACACCATTCCAGCTGCACAAGAACCAGCTTACCCTGGTGACGTAACTCTTGAGCGTCGTATTCGTTCGATTATTCGCTGGAACGCAATCATGATCGTATTGCGTGCTTCTAAGAAAGACCTAGACCTAGGTGGTCACATGGCTTCTTACCAGTCAGCTGCAGCGTTCTACGAAGTTTGTTTCAACCACTTCTTCCGTGCTCCAAACGAGACGGACGGTGGCGATCTAGTTTACTACCAAGGTCACATCTCACCAGGTATCTACTCTCGTGCGTTCGTTGAAGGCCGTCTAACTGAAGAGCAGCTAGACAACTTCCGTCAAGAAGTAGACGGTAAAGGTGTTCCTTCATACCCACACCCTAAACTGATGCCTGAGTTCTGGCAGTTCCCAACAGTATCTATGGGTCTTGGTCCTATCTCTGCTATTTACCAAGCACGTTTCCTTAAGTACCTAAACGGCCGTGGCCTTAAAGATACTTCTGCTCAACGTGTATACGCTTTCCTAGGCGACGGTGAGATGGATGAGCCAGAATCACGTGGTGCTATCTCTTTCGCTGCGCGTGAGAAGCTAGACAACCTATGTTTCCTAATCAACTGTAACCTACAGCGTCTAGACGGCCCGGTAATGGGTAACGGTAGCATCATTCAAGAACTTGAAGGCCTATTCAAAGGTGCGGGTTGGAACGTTGTTAAAGTTATCTGGGGTAGCAACTGGGATTCTCTACTAGCTAAAGACACCACTGGTAAGCTTCTTCAACTAATGAACGAAACTATCGACGGTGACTACCAAACATTCAAATCTAAAGATGGCGCCTACGTACGTGAGCACTTCTTTGGTAAGTACCCAGAAACAGCTGCACTAGTTGCAGACATGACTGACGACCAAATCTTCGAGCTGAAGCGTGGTGGTCACGATTCTTCTAAACTGTTCGCTGCATTCAACAATGCAAAAGAGACAGGTGGTAAGCCGACTGTAATCCTAGCTAAGACTGTTAAAGGTTACGGCATGGGTGAAGCTGCAGAAGGTAAGAACATCGCACACGGTGTTAAGAAGATGGACATGACTCACGTACAATACCTACGTGACCGTCTAGGCCTACAAGACATCCTTTCTGATGAGAAAGTCGCTGAACTTCCTTACCTAAAACTGGAAGAAGGTTCTGCTGAATACGAATACCTACACGCACGTCGTAACGCTCTACACGGTTACACGCCTGCTCGTCTTCCAAACTTCACTCAAGAGTTCAAAGTTCCTGAGCTAGAAGAGTTCGCTCCTCTACTTGGTGCACAGAAGCGTGAAATATCAACGACTATGGCATACGTTCGTACGTTGAACATCCTTCTTAAGAACAAGAACATTGGTAAGAACATCGTTCCAATCATCTGTGATGAAGCACGTACGTTCGGTATGGAAGGTTTATTCCGTCAGGTTGGTATCTACAACCCACACGGTCAAGAGTACACGCCAGAAGATAAAGGTATCGTTTCTTACTACAAAGAAGCGACATCTGGTCAAGTTCTTCAAGAAGGTATCAACGAGCTAGGTTCTATGGCTTCATGGGTTGCTGCTGCAACTTCATACAGCACAAACGACCTGCCAATGATCCCATTCTACATCTACTACTCAATGTTCGGTTTCCAACGTATTGGTGACATGGCATGGCTAGCAGGTGACCAACAAGCTCGTGGCTTCCTACTAGGTGCTACAGCTGGTCGTACAACGCTGAACGGTGAAGGTCTACAGCACGAAGATGGTCACTCGCACATCCAAGCGAACACTATCCCTAACTGTATCTCTTACGACCCAACGTTTGCTTACGAGCTAGCGGTAATCATGCAAGACGGTATCCGTCGCATGTACGGTCCTGAGCAAGAGAACGTTTACTACTACCTAACAGTAATGAACGAAAACTACGCAATGCCAGCAATGCCGGAAGGCGCTGAAGAAGGCATCCGTAAGGGTATCTACAAGCTAGAAACTCATGCAGGCACGAAGGGTAAAGTTCAGCTAATGAGCTCTGGTACTATCATGAACGAAGTACGCAAAGCAGCGACTATCCTAAGCGAAGAGTACGGCGTAGCATCTGATGTATTCTCTGTAACGTCTTTCAACGAGCTAACTCGTGACGGTCAAGACGCAGAGCGTTACAACATGCTTCACCCAGAAGCAGAAGCAAAAGTACCTTACATCACGACTGTTCTAGGTAACGAACCAGCGATCGCTGCGACGGACTACATGAAGAACTACGCTGAGCAAGTACGTGCGTTCATGCCAACAGAGTCTTACAAAGTACTGGGTACTGATGGCTTCGGTCGTTCTGACAGCCGTGAGAATCTACGTCGTCACTTTGAAGTTAACGCAGGCTACGTAGTTGTTGCAGCGCTAACTGAGCTGGCTAAACGTGGTGATGTTGAGAAATCAGTAGTTGCTGAAGCAATTGCTAAGTTCAACATCGATACTGAAAAAACAAACCCACAATACGCTTAATACAGCGCTTAACTAGAAGGTAAATAAGCAATGGCAATCGAAATTAATGTACCTGACATTGGTGCGGATGAGGTTGAAGTTACTGAGATTCTTGTAAGCGTTGGCGACAAGGTTGAAGAAGAACAGTCTCTGATCACGGTTGAAGGCGACAAAGCTTCTATGGAAGTTCCGGCGTCTCAAGCAGGTATTGTTAAAGAAATCAAAGTAGCGGAAGGCGATTCGGTTACTACTGGTTCTCTTATCATGATTTTCGAGAGCGAAGAGGCGGGTGCTGCGGCACCTGCTCCTGAAGCAGCTCCAGCGGCAGCTCCTGCACCAGCAGCGGCAGCAGAACTTAAAGAAGTACACGTTCCAGATATCGGTGGTGACGAAGTAGAAGTTACTGAAATCATGGTTAACGTTGGCGATTCAATCGAAGAAGAGCAGTCTCTTCTAACGGTTGAAGGCGACAAGGCTTCTATGGAAGTACCAGCACCATTTGCAGGTACGGTTAAAGAGATCAAGATTGCTGAAGGCGATTCAGTAACGACTGGCTCTCTTGTGATGGTATTTGAGGTCGCAGGTTCTCCTGTGGCGGGTTCTGGCGCAGTTGCACCAGCTCCAGTTGCTGAAGCACCAGCAGCACCTGCGGCGGCTCCAGCGGCAGCGGCTAATAAAGAAGTGAACGTTCCAGACATCGGCGGTGACGAAGTAGAAGTTACTGAGATCATGGTTAAGGTCGGCGATACAGTAGAAGAAGAGCAATCTCTCATTACTGTTGAGGGCGACAAAGCTTCTATGGAAGTACCAGCACCATTTGCAGGTACGGTTAAAGAGATCAAGATTGCTGAAGGCGATTCAGTAACGACAGGCTCTCTAATCATGATTTTCTCTACAACGGAAGGCGAAGTAGTTGGTTCAGCTCCTGCAGCTCCAGTTGCAGCAGCGGCTCCTTCGGCAGCAGCTCCAACACCTGCCCCAGCAGCAAAAGCTGAAGCGGCACCTGCAGCGAATGACTTCCAAGAGAATCACGAATACGCTCACGCGTCTCCAGTAGTACGTCGTTTAGCCCGTGAATTTGGCGTTAACCTATCTAAGGTTAAAGGTACAGGTCGTAAGAGCCGCGTACTGAAAGAAGACGTTCAAGCTTACGTTAAAGATGCACTTAAGCGTCTTGAAGCTGGCGCAGGTGCAGCCGCATCTGGCAAAGGCGATGGCTCTGCTCTTGGTCTACTGCCTTGGCCAAAAGTTGACTTCAGCAAGTTCGGCGAAACTGAAGTTCAGAAGCTTTCTAAGATCAAGAAGATCTCTGGTGCAAACCTACACCGTAACTGGGTAATGATCCCTCACGTTACACAGTGGGATAACGCTGACATCACTGAGCTAGAAGCATTCCGTAAAGAGCAGAATGCAATCGAAGCGAAGAAAGACACTGGTATGAAGATCACTCCTCTTGTGTTCATCATGAAAGCTGTCGCTAAAGCGCTAGAAGCGTTCCCAGCGTTTAACTCTTCTCTTTCTGAAGATGGCGAAAGCATCATTCTTAAGAAGTACGTAAACGTAGGTATCGCAGTAGATACGCCAAATGGTCTAGTTGTTCCTGTATTCAAAGATGTGAACAAGAAAGGCATCTACGAGCTATCTGAAGAGCTAATGGCTGTGTCTAAGAAAGCACGTGCTGGCAAGCTAACTGCAGCAGACATGCAAGGCGGTTGTTTCACAATCTCTAGCCTTGGTGGCATCGGTGGTACGGCATTTACACCAATCGTAAATGCACCCGAAGTTGGTATCCTAGGTGTGTCTAAGTCAGAGATGAAGCCGGTGTGGAACGGTAAAGAGTTCGAACCACGTCTACAGCTTCCATTGTCTCTTTCATACGATCACCGTGTGATTGACGGTGCTGAAGGTGCGCGTTTCATTACGTTCCTAAATAGTGCACTATCAGACATTCGTCGTCTGGTTCTATAATCGACGAAAACTTCGAGAGGCGGCAGTAGTCGCCTCTATTAAATTATAAGAAGATGACATTTACTCAATGAATTGTCGTCTGGCTCACAGGCTAAATTGATTTACTTTTCACACCGTTAACATCTCTGTAAACTGTTGGTCGGTCTGAAAACGTTGAAAAACGCGAAAGAAAACAATCAATCCTCAATTAGCCTGTTAGGGATAATGACTACAAGAGGTCAAAATGAGCAAAGAAATTAAAGCCCAAGTTGTTGTACTAGGTTCGGGTCCTGCTGGTTACTCAGCTGCATTCCGTTGTGCCGACCTAGGTTTGGAAACGGTTCTAGTTGAGCGCTACAGCACACTAGGTGGTGTTTGTCTAAACGTGGGTTGTATCCCATCAAAAGCTCTGCTTCACGTATCAAAAGTGATCGAAGAAGCAAAAGCGATGGCTGACCACGGTGTTGTATTTGGTAAGCCTGAAACGGATATCAATAAAATCCGTATCTGGAAAGAGAAAGTCGTTAACCAGCTAACGGGCGGCCTTTCTGGTATGGCTAAGCAACGTAAAGTGACGGTTGTTAACGGCTACGGTAAATTTACTGGTCCTAACTCAATCGCTGTAGAAGGCGAAGGTGAAACAACGGTTGTTAACTTTGACAATGCGATTATCGCAGCGGGCTCTCGCCCAATTAAACTGCCATTTATCCCACATGAAGACCCACGTATTTGGGATTCTACTGATGCCCTAGAGCTTAATGAAGTTCCTGGCAAACTGCTTATTATGGGTGGCGGTATTATCGGCCTAGAGATGGGTACGGTTTACCACTCACTAGGTTCTCAGGTAGACGTTGTTGAGATGTTTGATCAGGTTATCCCTGCAGCAGACAAAGATATCGTTAAGGTTTACACCAAGCGTATCAAAGACAAGTTTAACCTAATGCTAGAAACGAAAGTGACAGCAGTTGAAGCGAAAGAAGATGGTATCTACGTTTCAATGGAAGGCAAGAAAGCGCCAGCAGAAGCGGAGCGTTACGATGCGGTTCTCGTTGCTATCGGTCGTGTGCCAAATGGTCAGCTTATTGACGGTGAAAAAGCAGGTCTAGAAATCGACGAGCGCGGTTTCATTAATGTTGATAAGCAGATGCGTACTAACGTACCTCATATCTTCGCTATCGGTGATATCGTTGGCCAACCAATGCTTGCTCACAAAGGTGTTCATGAAGGTCACGTGGCGGCAGAGGTTATCTCTGGCAAGAAACACTACTTTGACCCGAAAGTAATCCCTTCAATCGCTTACACTGAGCCAGAAGTTGCTTGGGTTGGTAAGACAGAGAAAGAAGCGAAAGCGGAAGGCATTAACTACGAAGTAGCGACATTCCCTTGGGCTGCGTCTGGTCGTGCGATTGCGTCTGACTGTGCAGACGGTATGACTAAGCTCATTTTCGACAAAGAATCTCACCGTGTAATTGGTGGTGCTATCGTGGGTACTAACGGTGGTGAACTACTTGGTGAAATCGGCCTAGCTATCGAGATGGGTTGTGATGCGGAAGATATTGCTCTGACTATCCACGCTCACCCAACATTGCACGAATCAGTTGGCTTAGCCGCTGAAGTATTTGAAGGCTCAATCACTGACCTTCCAAACAAGAAAGCAGTGAAAAGAAAGTAATCTTTCTGACAAGTGGAGTGAGTGTTTACACTCACTCCATAGATAATATAAAGCCGCTTCAAATGAAGCGGCTTTGTCGTTTTTGCTATAAGCAGAGTATGTATAAGTTACTGCTCTTGTTTGTAGATGCACAGCATATTTAGATAGCTATCAGCGAGGGCATTGAGCTCATCAGATTTTTCAATACGGTTGCCTTGAATAAAGAGTGAGTACAAGATGCCATGGAAAAGTGAAGCAATGTGGTTAGCATCATGCTCATCGCAAATTTCATCACGCTCCATTGCTACTTTAAACATGTGTTGAAGCAGCTTGAGGTTAGTTTGGTTGCTTGATAGGAAGAGCGGCCACACATCACTGCGTGTCGATGCGCTCCATTCAAACCAGACCTTGATCCAGCTGCAATCTTCTTGAACCATCTGGATGATCGCATCAGTAATGCACTTGAGGTTCTCTTTTGCATGCTTATCGAGGTCAATGCTGTCAGATAAGAAGTTTGAGTATTTTCGCTCAACAAATTGCAGCACATCATCAACTAAGTCTTCTCGAGTTGGAAAGTAGTTGAATACGGTTGCAACAGAAACATTTGCTATTTCAGCAATATCAGCGTGTCCACCACGTCCGATACCGCGGCAAGCAAACACTTCCATCGCAATTTCCATTAACTGTTCGCGGCGTTTTTGTGGCGATAACCGAGTTCTCGGTCTAGATTTAGGTTTGTCCGTTAAGCCTACATCTTGTTTTTGAGTAGGTGAGTCCATATTAAGTTCCTTGCCTAAGTAACGTTGGCGTACATTGATTGGGTTTGTTGTGACAACTCTAGGTTGTCTGTTTATTCCAATGCACGTTTGTGACTAGAGTAAACGGGGGTATTCCCCTTAGTTACTCAATTGATTTTTATAATAATGATGCTTCAGTGTACTGATGCATATTGCTTGGGTCAATATTAGGCACAGTTGATTAATATAAACCTAGTATCAGTTCAAATTTTGCACATGACGGGGGTGTAAATAAAGAATGAGGGTTTGGACGTGCCTTCACCTATTGTCATGCGGCACTCGGTGGTAGAATAGCGCCGAATTTTCAGATAATGAGATGATTATGAAGCATAAAGTAGAGATTATGATTTCTGAGCAAGCGGTTCAGGAACGCATTCGCACTCTTGGTAAAGAGATTACTGAGCAATACCAAGGCAGCGAAGATCTTGTTCTTGTAGGCCTTTTGCGCGGCTCATTTGTGTTTATGGCTGATTTGGCACGTGCCATCAACCTGACACACCAAGTTGATTTCATGACGGCATCGAGCTACGGCAACTCAATGGAAAGTTCTCGTGATGTAAAAATCCTGAAGGATCTGGATGATGACATCAAAGGTAAGGATGTACTGCTAGTGGAAGACATTATCGATACGGGCAACACGCTAAACAAAGTAAAAGAGATCCTGTCTCTACGTGAGCCGAAGTCGATTCGTATTTGTACGCTACTTGATAAGCCATCACGCCGTGAAGTTGATGTTCCAGTAGATTGGATTGGTTTCTCTATCCCTGATGAGTTTGTTGTGGGTGTGGGTATCGACTACGCTCAGAAGTACCGTCACCTACCTTACATCGGTAAAGTGATTCCATTGTAAGTCTAAAGTGGTAAGTCGAGAGTTGATAAAAAACCTCTCGCTTCGACTAAGCAGTAAAGTGATAAAAGAAAGCCCACCAAACGGTGGGCTTTGCTATTCACAATGAATCGTGACTTGCTTATAAAGCAGCAATTGTCGCTTTCTGCTCTTCTAGCTTCGCTAGGGTCTCTTGGTAACCGACTAGCTTCTCACGCTCTTTTGCAATAACCGCTTCAGGTGCTTTGGCAACGAAGCCTTCGTTACCTAGCTTGCCTTCTATACGCTTGATTTCGCCGTGAGTTTTCTTCACTTCTTTATCAAGGCGAGCAAGTTCTGCGTCTTTGTCGATCAGACCCGCCATTGGGATCATTAGCTCAGATTTGCCAACCAGCTTAGTTGCACACGCAGGCGTCTCTGCATCTTGAGCAAGAACCGTCAAGCTATCTAGCTTGGCAAGAGAGTTTAGAACTACCTTGTTTGCTTCGATACGCGCTGCATCTTTCTCGTCTGCTACCTTGATCATTACTTCTAGGCCTTTGCTAGGTGCAATGTCGTATTCCGCACGCAGGTTACGGATAGCAGTGATGAACGTCTTAACCCACTCGATGTCTTCTACGATCTCAGCGTTGAAGTTCTCTTCGTTAAACTGAGGAAGCGCTTGCGTCATGATTGTCTCGCCCTCAACACCGTCTACTAGCGGCTTAACGCTCTGCCAGATTGATTCAGTGATGTAAGGGAGAACAGGGTGAGCAAGACGTAGCGTCTTCTCTAGAACAGTAATCAGCATGTGGCGAGTTGCAACTTGCTGCGCTTCAGTGCCTTTCCATAGAACCGGTTTAGTCAGCTCTAAGTACCAGTCACAGAATTGGTTCCAGATGAATTCGTAAAGCGTGTTCGCTGCCATGTCTAGACGGTAGTTGTCTAGGTGAGCGTTAAACTCTTTCGCTGCTAGCTCAAACTGAGATTCAATCCACTTATCCGCTAGAGAGAACTCAAGGTTTGCGCGCTCTTCTGCAGACAGTGACATGCCACAGTCGTGCTCTTCTGTGTTCATCAGCACGTAACGGCTTGCGTTCCATAGCTTGTTACAGAAGTTACGGTAACCCTCAAGACGCTTCATGTCCCAGTTGATGTCACGACCAGTAGAAGCCATCGCAGCAAGAGTGAAACGCAGTGCATCTGTACCGTATGGTTCGATACCGTTTTCAAACGTCTTACGTGTGTTCTTCTCGATCTTCTTCGCTAGTTGAGGCTGCATCATGTTGCCACAACGCTTCTCTACTAGAGACTCAAGGTCGATACCATCAATCATGTCGATAGGGTCAAGAACGTTACCCTTAGACTTAGACATCTTGTCGCCGTTCTCGTCACGGATAAGACCCGTTACGTAAACTGTTTTGAATGGTACTTGTGCTTTACCGTTTTCATCTTTGTTGAAGTGCATGGTCATCATGATCATACGCGCAACCCAGAAGAAGATGATGTCGAAGCCTGTTACTAGAACGTCTGAAGGGTGGAATGTCTTCAGGTCTTCAGTTTGCTCTGGCCAGCCTTGCGTGCCGAACGTCCATAGTGCAGAAGAGAACCATGTATCTAGTACGTCGTCGTCTTGGCGAAGAACAACAACAGGTGCAAGGTTGTTGTTTGCACGTACTTCTTCTTCAGTACGGCCTACATATACGTTGCCGTCGTTATCGTACCATGCTGGGATACGGTGACCCCACCAAAGTTGACGAGAGATACACCAATCTTGAATATCACGCATCCAAGAGAAGTACATGTTCTCGTACTGTTTAGGAACGAATTGGATGTCACCATCTTCAACCGCTTTAACAGCAGGCTCTGCAAGAGGTGCAGCGCGCACGTACCATTGGTCCGTAAGCATTGGTTCGATAACCACGCCACCACGGTCGCCGTAAGGTACCGTTAGGTCGTGATCTTTGATTTCGTCTAGCAGGCCGAGCTCTTCGAATTTCGCAACGATTGCTTTACGAGCGGCAAAACGCTCCATACCTTGGAATTCTTCAGGTAGGTCAGTTGCGTAAACGTCGCTTGCTTCGCCGTTAGTGCAGAATACTTCTGCTTCGTTACGGATGTTGGCATCGAAGGTCAGGATGTTGATCATTGGTAGCTTACAACGCTTACCAACTTCGTAGTCGTTAAAGTCGTGTGCAGGGGTGATCTTCACACAACCTGTACCTTTCTCCATGTCAGCGTGCTCATCACCTACGATAGGGATGCGACGATCAACAAGAGGAAGTAGGATTTCTTTACCGATGAGATCTTTGTAGCGTGGATCTTCTGGGTTAACTGCAACGCCCGTATCACCAAGCATGGTTTCCGGACGAGTTGTTGCAACTACGATGTAGTCTTTACCTTCTGCTGTCTTAACGCCATCAGCTAGAGGGTAGCGGAAGTGCCACATGTGGCCTTTCTTGTCTTTGTTTTCAACTTCAAGATCAGAGATAGCTGTGTGCAGCTTAGGATCCCAGTTTACTAGACGTTTACCACGGTAGATTAGGTCTTCTTCGTATAGACGAACAAACACTTCTTGAACGGCGTTAGATAGGCCGTCATCCATTGTGAAACGCTCACGGTCCCAGTCTACCGATGCACCTAGGCGACGAAGCTGTTTAGTGATTGTGCCACCAGACTCGTTCTTCCATTCCCAGATTTTGTCGATGAAGGCATCACGACCGTAATCGTGTTTCGTTTTGCCTTCTTCTGCTGCGATCTTACGCTCAACAACCATTTGCGTTGCGATACCCGCATGGTCAGTACCTACCTGCCAAAGGGTATTTTTACCCTTCATACGTTCAGCACGGATAAGTGTATCCATGATGGTGTCTTGGAACGCGTGGCCCATGTGTAGGCTACCAGTGACGTTCGGTGGCGGGATCATGATGCTGTATGATTCTTTCGTCGTGTCACCGTGTGGCTTAAAGTAGCCTTTTTCTTCCCAAGCTTGGTATAGAGCTTGTTCAATTGAAGTTGGGTTGTATGTCTTTTCCATAGCGCTCTTAAAATGGATACGTTGATGGTTAATGCTTAGTCAATCTTTATAAGTGAGGGATCTTACGGAAGATCGCCTTATCTATAAGGATTGACCTGTCTATATTTGGTTGCGGTTTAGCTACGTTAACCGTTTTCGATTGCGATAGTCTGTAGCTGATAGCCAGCTTGACGGTAGATTTTATATCTTTCTCGCGCTTGTTGCTTGGCTTTTTCTTCGCAAGGCACGAAGTCTACCACTTCGTTAAACTTGTTCGCAAAGGTTGTGTTATTTTCGGCCAAATTAATTACCAGTTGGCGGTTCCATAGAGGCTTAACCCCATGATGACCGATTTCGATACTGGTGCCATATTTGGGCCCTTCACCAACTAAGTTATGGCCAATAAAGTCACTAGGCTCGACTTGCCATAAGGCTTCAGCAATGGTTTCAGCCTGATCTTTATCATTCGCGTTGATATAGACCTTAGCACCTTGTTTGGCAAAATGCTGTGCAAGAAAAACCGTGTACTTGATAAGCCCTGTCACTGTCGCTTGTGGGCTGCCTTCTTGGGCAAGGTAGAAAGTGGCGTTTGGCATAACGAGAGTGTTGACTCCTTGATACGAAAAAAGGGCCTTGCGGCCCTTTTGATAATCAGAATTTTACTCTTCTGTTTCTTGGCCACTGCGGTTAAGCAGGAATTGGACAAGCATTGAGACAGGGCGACCTGTTGAGCCTTTAGCAGCCCCCGATTTCCATGCCGTACCTGCGCTGTCGATGTGTGCCCAGTTGTACTTTTTGGCAAACTTAGACAGGAAACAACCCGCAGTGATAGTGCCCGCAGGGCGACCACCAATATTTTGCATGTCAGCAAACGGGCTCTTTAGTTGCTCGTGGTATTCGTCTGCCATCGGTAGACGCCATGCACGATCGCTTGCTTGCTCAGATGCGTTCACTAGCTCATGGGCAAGTGGGTTATGGTTCGACAGTACGCCACTGATGTGGTGACCAAGTGCAATTACACACGCGCCAGTCAGAGTCGCGACATCAACGACACAGTCAGGTTCAAAGCGTTCTACATAAGTGAGTGCATCACACAACACCAAACGACCTTCAGCATCCGTATTTAATACTTCAACGGTTTGGCCAGACATGGTTGTAAGGATGTCGCCAGGACGGTAAGCATTGCTGCCAGGCATGTTCTCACAACCGGCAAGAATACCAATGACGTTGATAGGCAAGTTCAGTTTCGCCAGTGCTTTCATTGCACCGAATACTGATGCTGCGCCACACATGTCGTATTTCATCTCATCCATGCCTTCACCTGGCTTGAGTGAGATGCCGCCTGAATCGAAGGTTAGGCCTTTACCGATAAGAACAATCGGTTTGGCTTCTGAATCAGGGTTGCCCTTGTATTCCATGATAGACATCATCGACTCATTTTTAGAGCCACGACCAACGGCAAGGTATGACGTCATACCCAGCTTTTCCATCTCCTGCTCACCGATGATTTTTGTTGTAACGGTGTCGTAGTCATCCGCTAGGCGGCGAGCTTGAGAAGCTAGGTAGGCAGGGTTAGCAATGTTTGGCGGCATGTTGCCAAGGTCTTTTGACGCTTTGACACCCGATGCAATCGCGAGACCATGAGCAATCGCTTTTTCGCCTAGGTTCAGCTCGCGACGAGTCGGTACGTTGAAAACCAGCTTGCGCAGTGGACGACGAGTCTCTGGCTTATTGCTCTTAAATTGGTCAAAGGTGTATAGGCCATCTTTCGTTGCTTCTACCGCTTGACGTACTTTCCAGTAGGTATCGCGGCCTTTAACGTGCAATTCTGTCAGGAAGCAAACCGCTTCCATTGAGCCTGTTTCGTTTAGCGTGCTGATGGTTTTTTGGATAATTTCTTTGTATTGACGCTCGCCAAGCTCACGCTCTTTGCCACAGCCAACAAGAAGAACACGCTCTGAGAGCACGCCTGGTACTTGATGCAAAAGCAGCATCTGGCCAGGTTTTCCTTCTAGATCACCGCGACGTAGTAGTGAACTAATGTAGCCATCACTGATTTTATCAAGTTGCTCTGCAACTGGAGATAGTCGGCGTGGTTCAAAGACGCCAACGACGATACACGCGCTGCGTTGCTTCTCCGGACTGCCACTTTTTACACTGAACTCCATGCGTACTCCTACATCCTAAAGACAAATAGTGCTAAATGTTAGATAATAGAGATATTCCTCACCATCGTACTTGCTTTGGCGACGTTAACCTTGTATCTCACAGTTAGACAAAATAGATAAAATTAAAAGGTTCAACGAGAAATTATAGTTATTCGACCAAAAAAACAAGTTTTGTATAGGTAATTTCGGCGTGATTATTGTTCGATATTTGATCCGGGAAACATTGAAGAGCCAATTTGCTATCTTCTTTGTCCTTTTTTTAGTGTTTTTAAGCCAAAAATTCATCCGAGTTTTGGCTGATGCCTCTGACGGTGACATTCCAGCGCGAATGATCATGTCTATTGTTGGTTTGAACATGCCAGCAATGGGCCTTTTGATGCTGCCGCTCAGTTTGTTTATCGGTATTTTGCTTACTTATGGTCGCCTATACGCCGAAAGTGAAATCACCGTAATGAACGCAACGGGCATTGGTAATAAGTTTTTGGTGCGAGCGTCACTTTACCTCGCCATTATCACTGGCACAGTTGCGGCATTTAATGCCTTCTATCTTGCTCCTTGGGCTCAAGACAAAGAAGCGCAGCTGCTCGAAGAGTTTGCGTCTGAAAACAGCGTAGAGCTTTTGAAAACCGGTCACTTCCAACGCACGCCTGATGGCTCCTCAGTGGTATTCATCGATGACATCAAGGGTAAGCAGCTTGATAGTGTTTTCGTTGCTCAGTTGCAGCCGCGTGATTCGCTGCTTCCTAGTGTGATGTTTTCTAAGTCGGGTGTTGTGCAAGAGACTAGTGATGGTCGTCAAGTGATCAAAATGTTTGATGGAACGCGTTATGAAGGTTTACCTACGCGTGTTGATTATCGAATTACCAACTTTGAACAGTATGAAGGGGTGATTGGTCAGCGTGAGGTCAAGCGCAAAGGCCGAGACTGGGAAGCGATTCCAACACTGCAACTGGCCAAGATGGAAGATCGCCGAGCACAAGCTGAACTGCAATGGCGTATCTCGTTGGTGGTGTGTATTCCATTGCTCACTATGTTGGTTGTGCCTTTGTCTGCGGTTAACCCTCGTCAGGGGCGCTTTGCTAAGATGGGGCCAGCAATATTAATTTATCTTGCTTACTTCCTTTCGATTAGTGCAACAAAATCAGCACTAGAAGATGGCACGATTCCAACCATCATTGGCATGTGGCCGATCAATATCGCCTTGCTGTTTACGGCGATTGGTGCCAATAGCTTGGATAGCATTCAAGTACGTAAATTCAAAGACAAACTCAGACAGAAAAGGATAGCTAAAGCCCGTGTTTAAGTTATTAGACTGGTATATCGGTCGCACCATTATTGCGACCTCTTCTCTAGTACTGGCCACGTTTGTGGGTTTGTCCGGCATCATTAAATATGTTGAGCAGCTTCGTAAAGTGGGGCAGGGCAGTTATGATTTACTGCAGGCATTGCTGTTTGTGTTGCTGAGTATTCCGCGTGATGTCGAAATGTTCTTCCCGATGGCGGCTTTGCTTGGCGCGCTGATTGGTTTGGGGATGTTAGCTTCTAGCTCTGAGCTTGTGGTGATGCAAGCGGCGGGGTTCTCCAAGCTTGATATCGGTATGTCGGTATTGAAAACGGCTCTGCCCTTGATGGTTATTGTTATGCTTCTCGGGGAGTGGGGCGCACCTCAAGCGCAAAAAATGGCCCGTGATCTACGCGCTATCTCAACCTCAGGCGGTCAGATTCTGTCAGTGCGTACCGGGGTGTGGGCACGTGATACTAACGATTTTATTTTCATCGCTAAAGTGGATGATGACCGCCTGTATGGCGTAAATATCTGGCGCTTTGACCAAGACCGAGAGCTGAAACAGGTCATCACCACGGAAGAAGCGATTTTTGCGCAAGATAATATTTGGCAGATGCAAGGCGCTCATATCACGAGCTTTGATAGCCAAGGAGCTGAAATATCTAAAGATGTGCTGCCTGGCTACCGCTGGCAAACCGCACTCGAGCCAGACAAACTCGCCGTGGTGACGGTTAAACCAGAAGAATTGTCATTGAGCGGGCTTTGGGATTACGTCAGTTTCTTGAAAGCCTCTGAGCAAGACGCCTCACGCTATGAACTGGCGTTATGGCGTAAAGTGACCCAGCCGTTTTCGATTGCGGTCATGATGCTGATGGCGTTGTCGTTTATCTTTGGTCCGTTGAGAAGTGTCACCATGGGCGCACGTATCTTGTCGGGTGTGATCGCGGGCTTTACGTTCTATATTTCTAGTGAGTTCTTTGGTCCATTGAGTCTGGTTTATGGTTTCCCTCCTGCTTTGGGGGCAGTCGCACCAAGTTTAGTGTTCCTTCTAGTTGCGATTATGCTGCTGAGAAGAAAACTCTAGATAAGACAATCTGCAAACCATAAAAAAGGAAGGCCATTATAAGCCTTCCTTTTTTAATTTTTTCGCATGTTTCAATTTTGCGCATGCTTTGTGTCACAGTGCGTTATTTCAAAATCCCTGAGTTGAGGATTTTATCCATTGCGACTGGGTAATTTGACTCGAGAGTTTCGCGGTTATCGCAGCGGACACCGAGATCTTGCAGCACACCATCACCGATACCATAAACGACACCGTGAATTTCAATCTCTTGACCACGCTCCCAAGCAGATTGCAGTACCGTAGAGTTACCCAAATTGTAAACTTGTTCAGCAACGTTGATTTCACACAGCTTGTCGCCCCACTGTTCGCGTGGCAGCTTTTCAAGCAGGTTGCGATGTTTCAAGTAAAGATCACGAATATGCAGTAACCAGTTGTTGATAAGACCCAGTTGTGGGTTATCAATCGCAGCATTGACGCCACCACAGCCGTAGTGACCACAGACAATAATGTGTTTCACCTTGAGTACGTCGACCGCGTATTGCACCACCGAAAGGCAGTTTAAGTCGGTGTGGATCACTTGGTTTGCCACATTTCGGTGTACAAACAGCTCACCAGAGTACAACCCCGTCAAACGCTCTGCGGGTACACGACTATCTGAACAACCAATCCATAGAAAACCCGGGCTTTGTCCTTCTTCTAGCTTGGCAAAGTACTCCGGTGTTTCTGCTTTTAATGACTCAGACCACTTTGAGTTGTTCTCGAATAACTGTTTAATTTCAGGCATCTTGCTTCTCTACCCCTAACAAAAATCTGTCCACACTATACCCTATGTTGAATAACGCTTCCTCATTTAATCGTTTGCGTTTTACTCCTCTGACGTCTTATCAGTACTGGGCTGAGTGGTTATAACTAACCTTCCTAGCAACCTTACTTTCCGTTATTGATGTTTTGTTACATTTATCGGAATATCCTTGTCGCAAATAGAAGGTCTTATAACCCTTTGAAAAATGTTGATATAGATGGAGCTGTAACGTGTTTGGAAGTCGTTTTAATGATATCAACCTAAAAGGTGATCTCTTTGGTGGGGTCACAACCGCCATCATCTCTCTGCCACTAGCCCTCGCTTTTGGTGTTGCGTCTGGAGCTGGCGCAGAAGCCGGTCTTTGGGGGGCGATTCTCGTAGGCTTGTTTGCTTCACTCTTTGGTGGTTCAAATACTCTAATCTCAGAGCCTACCGGCCCGATGACGGTGATTATGACGGCAGTACTCACTAGTATGATGGCCAAATATCCAGAATCAGGCATGGCGATGACCTTTACCGTGGTCATGATGGCAGGGGCGTTTCAGATCTTACTTGGCACGTTAAAGCTCGGTAAATATGTCACCTTGATGCCTTACAGTGTGATATCTGGGTTTATGTCAGGTATCGGTGTGATACTGATTATCTTGCAGCTCTCGCCTCTTATGGGTCATGCTGCGCCAGCAGGAGGCGTTTTAGGTACACTCTCTGCGCTGCCTGACATCATTGAAAACCTCAAGTTTAGCGAGCTGTTTCTTGGGCTATTGACCCTAGCGATTCTGTTTCTTTTTCCTAAACAGTATCGCAAGTATGTACCGGCTCAATTGGTGGCTCTGGTTGCTGTGACACTCCTTTCCGTGATGCTTTTTGACACTGATAGTATTCGCCGTATTGGTGAAATTCCGGCAGGTCTTCCTTCTCTTGTTATCCCCCATATCAATCCTGCAATGCTCACCGAGATGGTGATTGATGCGCTGGTGCTTGGCACGTTAGGCTGCATCGATACGTTATTAACTGCCGTTATTGGTGACTCGTTGACGCGTAAAGAGCACGACTCGGACAAAGAGCTGCGTGGGCAAGGCCTAGCCAACATGATTTCGGGTTTGTTCGGTGCATTGCCAGGGGCGGGTGCAACAATGGGGACGGTGACGAATATCCAAGTCGGAGCTCGCTCTCCTTTGTCTGGCGTTGCGCGCGCCCTAGTGTTGGCTTTGGTTGTGCTTGTGGCCGGTGGTTTAACTGAGCCGATTCCAATGGCGGTACTGGCCGGCATTGCGGTCTATGTCGGCTTTAATATCCTGGATTGGAGTTTTATCCAACGCGCTCACAAAGTCAGCTTTCCGGGCATGGCCGTGATGTATGGTGTGATGATGCTGACGGTGTTTGTTGACTTGATTGTTGCTGTTGGCCTGGGTGTTTTTATCTCCAACATCATTATTATTGAACGCCTAAGCCGTGAACAAGCACGCCAAGTGAAAGCGATCAGTGATGCTGATGAAGATGATGTTCCATTGACCGACAGTGAAAAGGCGATCCTAGATAAAGCGAATGGTAAGGTTCTGTTCTTCTATTTATCAGGGCCAATGATCTTTAGTGTTTCGAAAGCGATCTCGCGTCAACACAGCAGTATTGCAGACTATCAAGCAATGATTCTAGATCTCACTGATGTGCCGATGATTGACGTTACTGTGGGTTTAGCCCTAGAAAATGCCATTAAAGATGCGCTTGATGCCAAATGTCAGGTGTACCTGCTATGCCCTAATGAAGCTACCAAGCAACAGCTAGAAAAGTTTCATGTATTGGATCTTGTCCCTGATGAGAATACCTTTAGTTTCCGCTCTCATGCGCTCAATGCCGCTGTTGAAAGTGTGTCACACGAACAAGATACAGGCGAACCACTGACCGCTTAACGGTTTGCACTCATTCAATCTTAAAGCTCATGCCTTGTGCATGAGTTTTTGTTTGCACTATTCATTTCGATAAGTATGGAATAATCAATTGTAGTCACTGATGTTCAGCGCTAGACTACGTGCCATTGAAAACGGTTGCCCTTTACCATTAATGGGCAGCTGGTCGACTTGCGATTTAACCAAAGACGAAAAAAATTATGTATGCGTTAGAAATAGAAAACTTGCGTAAGACTTATGCCGGCGGCTTTGAAGCGCTAAAAGGCATCAGTTTAAGCGTCGAAAAAGGCGACTTTTATGCGCTACTTGGGCCAAATGGCGCAGGTAAATCTACCTCTATTGGTGTGGTGTCTTCTCTTGTAAATAAGACTTCAGGCCAGGTAAAAGTGTTTGGCTTTGATATCGACAGTGACTTAGAGCTAGCGAAACAAAACTTAGGGCTTGTGCCTCAAGAATTTAACTTCAACCAATTTGAAACCGTTGAGCAGATTGTGCTGCAGCAGGCGGGTTATTACGGTGTATCGCGCAGTCTTGCTAAAGAGCGTGCAGAGAAGTATTTAACCAAACTTGATCTTTGGGAAAAGCGTAATGAACGTGCACGTAACTTGTCTGGCGGTATGAAACGCCGCTTGATGATTGCACGAGCACTGATGCATGAGCCTAAGCTGCTGATCCTAGATGAGCCTACAGCTGGTGTTGATATCGAGTTGCGCCGCTCGATGTGGGAGTTTTTACAAGAGATCAACCGTGAGCAAGGCATCACGATCATCTTGACGACCCATTACCTAGAAGAAGCAGAAATGCTGTGTCGTAATATCGGCATCATCAATCGTGGTGAGCTGATTGAGAACACGAGCATGAAGTCACTTTTGGGCAAATTGAAAGTTGAGACCTTCATCCTTGATTTGGAAGAGGGATCACCAAAGCCCACACTGACTGGAGTGAGCCGTCAAATGTTTAGCAATGGCTCGCTAGAAATTGAAATCGAGAAAACTCAGGGTCTCAATGCCATCTTTACCCAGCTTACAGAGCAGGGTGTCAAGGTACTATCGATGCGCAATAAAGCGAACCGCTTGGAAGAGCTGTTTGTCACCATCGTGCGTGAGCAATCTCAACCAGCGAAACGAGGATAAGGCGAACATGTATCAACTCTACTGGACCGCATTTAAGAGTCTTTTGACCAAAGAGATAAACCGCTTTACCCGTATTTGGGTGCAAACCCTAGTACCGCCTGCGATCACCATGACGCTCTACTTCATCATCTTCGGCAGCCTGATCGGATCGCGTATTGGTGAAATGGGTGGCTTTAGCTACATGGAGTACATCGTGCCAGGCTTGATCATGATGTCAGTGATCACTAACTCGTACTCGAATGTGGCTTCTTCATTTTTCAGCGCAAAATTCCAGAAAAACATTGAGGAACTGTTGGTTGCCCCGGTGCCGAACTACGTGATTATCGCAGGCTTTGTGATGGGAGGCGTGACTCGTGGTCTATTGGTGGGAACCATTGTTACCGCAGTGTCACTGTTGTTTGTTGATCTGCAGGTTGAACATTGGGGGATCATCGTTGCGACCGTCTTTATGACCTCGGTAGTCTTTTCTCTTGGAGGCTTGATTAACGCCGTTTTCGCAAAGACCTTTGATGATATTTCGATTATTCCAACCTTTGTGCTAACCCCTCTGACTTACCTCGGTGGTGTGTTTTACTCAATCAGCTTACTGCCAGACTTTTGGCAAGGGGTGTCTAAGATCAACCCGATTGTGTATATGGTCAACGCGTTCCGATACGGCTTCTTAGGTGTATCTGATGTGGGTATCGTTACCTCTTTTGGTGTGCTAAGTATCTTTGTTGTCGTGCTGTATGCGATTGCTCACCACCTTGTGAGTAAAGGTATTGGCTTGCGTAGTTAAGCGTTGTCAGGCAGATATAAGAAGGGTCAGCAAGTGCTGACCCTTTCTGTATTTACTGTGTTCAAGCATGCCATTTAGTTGGCTTCAGAGTTACTCTCTTCAGCAGCAGGCTCTTCTTTCTCTGTCGCGAGATCAAGGGTTTGATTATCAATCAAACGCACATTGCCAAGAAAAGCCGACATCAGAATTACCGCTTGCTTAGACTCTGGCGTGATCGCTTGAAGCGTACGTGAGTCGCGAATAAAGATTTCGTCTGGGTTTAGACCCGCAGCACGTAGCTGATCGTTCGCATCCTCAATCACTGAGGCGTAATCATCACGACCACCACGAATAGCACTGCTGATCCAGCGCATAGTACGAGCCAAGACTGGCGCGCGTTGACGCTCATCGATGGTAAGTAGGTTATTGCGAGAACTCATCGCTAACCCATCCATTTCACGAACGGTCGCGACACCAACAATCTTGATGTCCATTGCTAGGTCTTCAACCATCTTACGGATCACCGCAAGTTGCTGAAAATCTTTCTTACCAAAGCAAGCCACATCAGGCTGAACAATGTTGAACAGCTTTGTTACAACCGTGGCAACACCACGGAAATGACCTGGGCGTGAAGCGCCTTCTAAGATATTTGACAGGCCAGGAACTTCAACTGAAGTATGCGAGTCTAGACCCTGTGGATACATCATCTCTGGCGTTGGTGTAAACACTATGTCGACGGCTTCAGCTGAGAGTTTTTCTAGGTCAGCGTCCATAGTGCGCGGGTAGTTGGCCAAGTCATCAGCACGATCAAACTGCATCGGGTTAACAAAGATGCTGACTACAACGACATCCGCGTGCTCGCGTGCTTTACGAACGAGAGTTAAATGACCTTCGTGCAAGTTGCCCATCGTTGGAACAAAAGCGACTTTACGACCTTCACGCTTATAGAGCTTGATTTGCTCACGTAGTAACGCAATATCATCAAATGATTGCATGCTGATTCCTCTAGGCTATGGTATGCGCGGCATCAGGGAAGCTTCCTGCTTCCACTTCTTCGATGTATTTTGCAACGGCTTTACGCATATCGCCAGTCTCTGCAAGGTAGTTCTTTGAGAACTTCGGCATATAATTGGCTGAAATTCCAAACATATCGTGCATAACGAGAATTTGACCATCTGTGCCATTACCGGCACCAATACCGATAACAGGAACATCCAATACTTCTGTGATGCGTGTAGCGAGATCCGCTGGCACACACTCAAGTAACACAATTTGTGCGCCTGCTTCTTGCAGTGCTAATGCATCACGTACCATACGGTCTGCCTTGTCTTGCTCACGACCTTGAACTTTGTAGCCGCCAAAGATGTTGACTGACTGAGGTGTAAGACCTAAATGAGCACACACAGGTACCGCGCGTTCAGTGAGCATTTTTACGGTATCAACAAGCCAGTCACCGCCTTCGAGCTTAACCATGTTTGCACCAGCACGCATGAGTTGCCCTGCGCTCTCACAAGCTTGCTCAGGCGTGGCGTAGCTCATGAATGGCATATCAGCCATCAGTAGGCTACTTGGGCTGCCAGCACGTACACAGCGCGTGTGGTACGCGATATCGTCTACAGTCACTGGCAACGTATCGTTTTTACCCTGTAGAACCATACCCAGAGAATCGCCTACAAGCAGAACAGGCATCTCTTGGCTTTCAAAAAGTTGGGCAAAGCTAGCGTCATAAGCAGTTGAACTAGCAAATTTACGGCCTTCGTGTTTCCACTTCATAAGGTCGTTGATATTGATTTTTTTCATGATTTTTCCTTACTAGGATTTGGCTATGATTGCCAAACGTCGAGCCCATTTTTGTCGACCTTCTGAATGAGGTCTTGGAGCTCAGTCCCATCAGGGAGCGTTAAATTTGGTGCGATCTCTGCAAGCGGGTAGAGGACAAATTCTCTCACTTTCATTCCATAGTGTGGAATGGTCAGGCGCTCAGAGTCTATCACCTCATTGCCGTAGAGGATGAGGTCTAGGTCGAGGGTTCTCGGGCCCCAGCGCTCTTCTTTACGGACACGCCCTTGCTCTAACTCAATCGCTTGGGTGCAATCGAGTAGTTCAATCGGCGTTAATTCAGTTTCAATTTCAGCCACAGCATTGATGTAATCCGGTTGGTCTTGTGGACCCATTGGAGTACTGCTGTAAAGCTGGGAGCAAGCAATAAAGCGTGACTTTGGCAGAGTCTTTAATGCTTCAATTGCCAGTTGAGCTTGTTCAACTGGCGTAGCCATGTTACTGCCAATCGCTATGTAGACAGTGATCATGACTTAGGCTTGCTCTTCTTTGGTCGGTTACTGCGACTTCTGCGGCGGCGTGGTGACTTTCCGCTCGTGTCATCTAAATCTGCGACCATCGCTTGGCGCATGTTGCGGCCAGCATTTTGGAAGGTTGACCACCACTCTGCAAGCTCTTTCGTTTCACCTTGTTCAATCTCGCCACGCATCTCTAGGAAATCAAAGCCGGCACGGAACTTGTTGAGCTCCATTAGGCGGAAGGCGCGCTTGCCTGTTCTGCGAGGTAGACGCAGTTGTAACTGCCAGATTTCACGAATGGTTGCGGTATGACGTCGAGGAATAGCTGTGCTACGAACTTGCTCATCAAGCACGACATTTCCGGCTTCCATGATCGCATCATATTCGGTCATTTTACGTGACTGCATGAAGTGATCAGCTAGGGCCTTTACTGGATACCATAAGATAGCAGCAAACATGAATGCAGGGTTGATACGCTTACCTTCGTCATGACGCTGGTCTGTTGAATCTAAGGCAAGGTCCAGCATTTGCTCAGTCGGTGATTCATAGTCTTCAGTGAAGAACTCCGCAACACGAGGGAAGAGCTGTTGGAATAGGTTGTATTCACGCATCAGGTGATAGGTTTCAAGACCATAGCCCGATTGCAGCATCTTTAACGACTCTTCATACAGGCGCGCAGCGGGAATATCACGCAGTAGCGGAGCAAGGTGCTCGATAGGCTCGGCAGTGTCTTCTTCGATGTCGAAGTCCAGTTTCACAGCAAAGCGTACAGCACGCAGCATGCGCACAGGGTCTTCGCGGTAACGCGTCTCAGGGTCACCAATCAGGCGAATCAGTTTGTCTTCTAAGTCGTCAACACCGCCAGCGTAGTCGTGAATACTGTAGTCTTCAATGCTGTAGTACATCGCATTGATAGAGAAGTCGCGACGCTCTGCGTCTTGGTCGATAGTGCCGTAGACATTGTCACGCAACAATAGGCCTGCATCTGATTTTTGTGAGACGTTTTTGGTGGTCTCTTGATGGTGGCCACGGAAAGTGGCTACTTCAATAATGTCACGGCCGAACATGATATGGGCGAGACGGAAACGACGGCCAATCAAGCGGCAGTTTCTAAACAGGCCTTTGATCTGCTCTGGCGTTGCGTTAGTCGCAATATCGAAGTCTTTAGGTTGACCGCCAAGCAGGAGATCGCGAACGCCACCACCAACGAGAAAGGCCTGAAAGCCAGCCCCATTTAGTCGGTAAAGGACTTTAAGCGCGTTATCACTGATCTGTTTGCGCGAAATATTGTGTTGCTCGCGAGCAAGAATATTTAGCGACAGCTCTGGATATATCATCGATGTTTGGTCGTTTATGTTCATGAAGTTTCGATATTTTTGTATTCGTTTTAGTGCTCTCGTATTCGCTTGAGCACGCAATTTGCGGCTAATAATAGCCTAGACCGAGCCATTTGAGAATCTTGGTGTGATTTCTGTCGATTCTGGAAGCTGTGAGATCGTCCAATGTTGAACGCCCCATTGGATGATTTCTTCTATCGTCCCATCCTTGAGTGACGGTTCAATGGCAAAGCCCAAACAGTGCATTGCGCGTAATAATGTTGCTTGTGTATCAAGCTCATCAATCGCCGGTGCGTGGTTTTGTTTCGACAGTTTGTTGCCATTTTCATCGAGGGCGAGCGGCAGGTGTAGATAGCTGACGGTCGGCTGTTTTAATTGATGATACAGTGACATTTGTCGACCCGTAGGCTCAATCAGGTCGGCACCACGAACCACTTCGGTAACGCCTTGGTCGATATCATCAAGGACGACCGCTAGGTTGTAGGCGTATAAGCCATCACGGCGCTTGATGATAAAATCTTCTTCTGCCAATGCTTGCGGCAGCGTAATTTGACCATGTTTAAGGTCAGTAAACTCTGTCACAGGTTGATCAATATGCAGACGGACTGCGCACCCCGCTGGGTCTTGGTGGTTAAGTGGCTTGCAGTGGCCGTTGTAAAAGCCACCCATGGCTTTGATTTGTTTGCGTGTACATTGGCAATAGTAAGCTTCACCACTTGATAACCACAGTTCAATTTGCGTCTGGTAAAGGTCATGGCGATGGCTTTGATAAACCACGTTGCCATCCCAATGGAGTTGATAGTTCTCGAGCGTTCGCAGTATCGAGTCTGCCGCACCAAGTTGTTCTCTTGGTGGGTCGAGATCTTCTATTCTTACCAGCCACTGGCCTTGCTGTGACTTGGCTTGAAAGTAACTGCCCAGCGCAGCCATCAGTGAGCCAAAGTGGAGCGGGCCAGACGGAGAGGGGGCGAAACGACCAATATACTGTGTCATGGTTATCTGCAAATTATCCTAGCGTTCAAAAACAACAAAAGGGAGCCTAAGCTCCCTCATGGACGTTGACAAAGGCAAGATTAACCTTGCATTTGACGCTCTTTGATCTCTGCAAGTGTTTTACAGTCGATACAAAGATCAGCCGTTGGGCGTGCTTCAAGACGGCGAATGCCGATCTCAATGCCGCAAGACTCACAGAAACCGAAATCATCTTCTTCGATTTTGTTGAGTGTCTTCTCAATTTTCTTGATTAGACGACGTTCGCGATCTCGGTTGCGAAGCTCAAGACTGAACTCTTCTTCCTGAGAAGCACGGTCAACAGGATCTGGGAAGTTTGCTGCTTCGTCCTGCATGTGGTGAACAGTGCGGTCAACTTCATGACGTAACTGGTCGCGCCAAGCTTTCAAAATTACTTCAAAGTGAGCCAACTGCTCAGGTGACATATACTCTTCACCTGCTTTTTCTTGGTACGGCTCAACTCCAGCAATAGCTAGGATGCCTAGCGCTTTTTTCTTAGATTCTGGCATACAGCATCTCCTAATAACACCTAGACAACTGTTTCCTACAGTTGTTATAAGGCGGGTATCTATAGCAGAAAGCAACAAGTGTGGCAAACGTTCCCTGACAAAGAGTTTATCAATGTGAACACGGCAGCATTTTTAATGCTCAGAATTAATAAATTCTATTGCCTTTTGTAACTGAATCGTCTGCGGTGAAAGTTGTGCTTTGTAGCACAGTACTTCTACGCCTGCGGCTTGTGCTTGTTTCAATAAAAGGTCATATTTCGCGTCTATATGGTGGGCAGCAGACACTTTTTCAATACCTGAATGCAAAATAGTGAACAACAATACTGCCCTTTGGCCTGAATTTGCGACCTCAATAAGCTCTCGAAGGTGTTTTTGCCCACGAGTGGTGACGGCATCAGGGAAGTAACCTTGACCGTTCTGTTCACTGTCGAGCAGTGTGACACTCTTGACCTCGATATAGCACGAAGGGCGCTGATTATCTTCGAGTAATATGTCAATTTTACTACTCTCTTGACCATATTTTACTTCTGTTCGCAGTGTCTCATAACCTTGCAGCTCAGTAATGACGCCATTGTTTATCGCTTCAACCGCCAGTTGGTTGGCGCGAATGGTGTTAATCGCAATGACATTGCCATTGGGCTTTTGTGTTAGCTCCCAACTATTTGGATATTTTCGCTTCGGGTTGTCTGAGGTTGAGAACCAGATGGTGTCACCCTCATCGGCACACCCTGTCATTGCCCCAGTGTTCGCACAGTGTATCGTACGCATAGAGCCATCAGGCAGGGTGATGTTGGCGAGAAAACGCTTGTAGCGCTTTATCAAGGTGGCTGATTCGAGTTTTGGGTCAAATTTCATAATCTATTGAGCTTAGTCGTATTGAGGCCAAGTTGCTGATTGTTTTTGTTCGATATCATCAAGCGACCGTTAAGCTTTTTCGGGATATGGTTGCTTGGGGATATGCTTGCTTGGCGTTAGAATGTTGGCAAAGCATTACATCACAGGACTCGTGACTTGTCACAACTACCCATCAATCAGGTTTTACCTCAGCTACTTCAAGCGGTTGAAAAGCACGCTCAAGTGATCTTAAAAGCCGCGCCAGGCGCAGGTAAATCCACTTACTTCCCGTTAAAACTCCTCGAGCAGCATCAAGGCAGTGGCAAGATCATTATGCTTGAGCCTCGTCGATTAGCAGCGAAAAGCATTGCTCACTATATTGCCCAGCAATGTGGTGAAGCTGTGGGGCATCGTGTGGGCTATCGAATCAAAGGTGAGAGTAAGTCGAGTAGCAGCACAAAACTCGAGATAGTGACCGAAGGGATTTTGACCCGCATGATCCAGTCTGATCCTGAGCTGACGGATGTGGATATTATTCTGTTTGATGAGTTTCACGAACGCAGTCTTCACGCTGACACGGCATTAGCGTTGAGTCTTGAGATACAAGCGGCTCTGCGTGATGACTTAACGCTGGTGGTGATGTCAGCGACATTGGATGACCAAGCGCTGAAGCTGCTGTTGCCAGAGGCGGAGTATATTGAATCACAAGGTCGGCAATACCCGGTCGACCACAGCTACCGCCCCTTATCACAAAATGAACGCCTTCCCGCGGTGATGAGTGCGCAAATTCAGCATCTTATGGCAACCCAAAGTGGATCTCTTTTGGCATTTCTGCCTGGTGTTGCCGCCATTAAGCAAGTCGAGGGTTTGTTGAGAGATGGGCTGCCGCTCGATGAGAATATCGACGTATTTCCATTGCATGGCGCGCTGGACTTTAAGCAGCAGCAAGCGGCGATTGCTCCCTGTCAAAATGGTCGGCGAAAAGTAGTCTTGGCCACCAATATAGCTGAGACCTCGCTGACGATTGAAGGCATCCGCATGGTGGTGGACTCTGGGTTCGAGCGAGTGGCTCGTTTTGACTTATCCACCGGAATGACACGTCTTGAGCAGCAAAGGATTGCGCAATCTTCGGCGCAGCAGCGCAGTGGTCGAGCAGGACGCCTAGAGGCGGGCTTATGTCTGCGCCTCTACTCGGAATCGCAACTCAACCAGCAGCCTATGGTGGCAAGTCCAGATATTCTGCACTCTGATCTTGCTCCTTTAGCGATGGAGTTACTCAACTGGGGGACACAAGACGCCGCAGATCTTCAGTGGCTAGATTTACCGCCGGCGGCGGCGATGAATCAAGCTTTTGGCCTACTGTGTTCCTTAGGCTTGATAGATGCATCTCATCGTTTAACCACCATGGGAAAAAGTGCCTATCAATTGGGTTTAGAGCCTCGTTTGGCGAGCATGCTATTACAATCTGAGCGCTTAGGAGCGAAACACCTAACCGCAGCGATAGTGGCGGCGGCACTGATTGAAGAGCTAGAGCGTAATGTCACGGATTTAGCATACTCATTGCACCGATTGCAATCAGGACGGCATGATCGTCAAGCGCTGGTGCGCAAGCGTATTGATGGCTTAGCACGTAAGTTCAAGATGCAAGTGGATATAAAGCTTATTGCTGAGGAGAGTATCGGTGAAGTTCTCGCGCTTGGCTATCCTGATCGCATAGCTCAACGCCGCTCAAAACTGACGCAAGATTTTCGCCTTGCGAATGGTCATGGCGCGCAAGTCTATGACCAATCGCTGTTTCAGCACCAAGATTATCTCGTAGCCATTGATGTATTGCGCTCTTTGGGTAAACCGAGCGTGATTCAAGCCGCTTGTGCGCTAGATATTGAATCCTTACAGCAAAATGCGCCAATGTTATTTGAACAGCGAGAGCAAGTGGACTGGAGCGACTCGAAAGGGCGCTTGCTGGCTGAAAAACAGATAAAGATTGGTCAGTTAGTGATTGCGAGAGAGGCCCTACCGGAGCCCGACCAAAGTCAAATGGCTCAAGCGCTGCTTAGCTACGTGCAACGTAAAGGGCTAGATATCTTGCATTGGGATGAGCCAGCACAGCAGCTCTACCAGAGAATTCTGTGCGCTATTGATTGGCTGCCAGAGCAATCTTGGCCATTGATGGATAAACAATCACTCACGGATGACATTGAGAGCTGGTTATTACCCTACCTTAATGAAGTGAATAGTGTGAAGCAGTTGAGTCGAGTCGATGTTTCGCAGGCGCTACTAGCTCGTTTGGGGTGGCCTTTGAATCAACATCTTGATAAATGGGTGCCTAAAGGGCTGACATTGCCAACGGGGCGCTCGCAGCGCTTACACTATCAGCAAGGTAAGGAGCCAATGCTGTCGGTACGACTGCAAGAGATGTTTGGTGAGCCACAATCGCCGACAGTTGCGTTGGGTAAAGTGGCGGTGGTGATTGAATTGTTATCGCCTGCTCAACGCCCACTGCAGGTGACGAAAGATCTCGCAGGTTTTTGGTCTGGTTCGTACCGTGAAGTACAAAAAGAGATGAAGGGACGCTACCCGAAGCACGTTTGGCCGGATGATCCCGCTCAGCATCAAGCGACAACCAAAACCAAACGCCAGCTCGGAAAATAAAGAACAAGATCATGACAGAACAGAAAAAACCAACCAGGAAACCGGCGGCAAAGAAGCCAGCAACTAAACGCGCGTCTACCACGAAGAAGGCGAGTGCAAAAAAGCGCGCGCCTGCTAAACGAAAAACGAGCGGTGGCAAAGGGGCGGCTAACAAACCTAGCTGGATCAAACGATTTTGGTCTTTGACTTGGAAATGTGGGTTGGCATTGTTGGCTGTTTTGGTCGTGGTCGGGATCTATCTCGATACCGTGGTGAGACAGAAGTTTGATGGGCAGCTGTTTGATCTCCCAACGGTGGTGTATGCGCGAATCTTAACTCTCACGCCTGGCCAAGACATCACTATTCAAGAGGTTCGTAACGAGCTTGATGTGCTCAACTACCGTAAAGTCTCACAGCCCAAATATCCCGGTGAATACTCATCATCATCGACGCGTATTGAGTTAATACGCCGACCTTTTGAGTTTACGGATGGTGCAGAGGGTGATCGCCGTGTGATGCTTCATTTTGGGGATGGTCAACTTAATCGTATTCAATCCCTCGATCGTGGTGGGGACCTTGGCTATCTGCGTATTGACCCTAAAATGCTCGGCATGCTTGAAAAGAACGTGGGTGAGCATCGCCTGTTTCTCAAGCGCGATCAATTTCCTGAAATCATGGTTGATGCCCTGTTAGTTACCGAAGATCGTAACTTCTACCAGCATGATGGCGTTTCTCCTGTTGCGATAGCCCGGGCTATGGTGGTGAACATCAAGGCAGGGCGCACAGTGCAAGGGGGCAGTACCTTAACGCAGCAGCTAGCTAAAAACCTATTCTTGTCCAGTGACCGAACGCTGTGGCGTAAGGTGCGTGAAGCCTATATCGCGATCTTGTTGGATTATCGCTACGACAAGGATCGTATTCTTGAGGCCTACCTCAATGAGGTGTATTTAGGTCATAGCGCAGGGCAAGCGATTCATGGTTTTGGCTTGGCTTCCAGACTCTATTTTGGTCAGCCGATCCAAGAGTTGAGGATTGATCAGCTAGCACTATTGGTCGGTATGGTGAAAGGCCCTTCGTATTACAACCCGATACGTCACCCTCAACGAGCAAAAGAGCGTAGAGACTTGGTGCTACGCCTGATGATGCAAAATGAGTTGCTGACGGCGAGTGAGTTTAATGAAGCGGCCAGCCGTGGGCTCGATATTCAAGATAACCCGCGCATTGCCAGTCGTCAGCCTGCTTATTTCCAACAAGTGAATCGAGAGCTGTCGGACAAAGTTGGTAGCGCATTCCGTTCCGGCGTCGGTCTTAAAGTATTTACCTCATTAGATCCTGTCTCTCAATCGAAGTTAGAAAGGGCGATTACACAAAAAGTCCCGGATCTCGAGCGCGTCTCAGGTGCAGGACTCGAGGGCGCAGCGATTGCTGTTGATCGTCAAACCGGTGAGATTCGAGCTATGGTGGGCGGAAAACGCACTGGCTATGATGGTTTTAATCGAGCGTTGAATGCCAGCCGCCAGATTGGTTCTTTGGCCAAGCCTGCGGTATACCTGACTGCACTGGAGAAGCCAGAGGAGTATCAACTGGCGACAACGCTACAAGATAAGCCAATATCACTCAAAGGTAGCCAAGGAAATGTTTGGTCTCCGCGAAATTATGATCGTCAGTATCGCGGTGACGTGCCATTGTATGAGGCGTTGTCAAAGTCTCTCAACGTTCCGACCGTACAATTGGGCATGGCATTGGGTTTACCTGCAGTCATCGACACTTTTGAAAAGTTAGGCGTCGATAGACAAGAAATTCGCCCTGTACCTTCTATGTTGTTAGGGTCATTTACCCTGACGCCTTATCAGGTTGCTCAGATGTATCAAACCTTGACCAATAGCGGCCGTATTGCGCCGCTGTCAGCGTTGCGCTCGGTGGTGGATAACGAGGGTAAGGTTCTGTTTGATTCATTGCCTCATGTCTCACGCGCAGTGCCTGAGCAAGCGGCATGGCTGACTACATTCGCAATGAAGCAAGGTGTCGCAAGCGGCACAGGGCGTTTCTTACAGTCACAGTTTGCCTGGGCGCAACTAGCCGGCAAAACCGGCACAAGTAATGATACCCGTGACAGTTGGTTTGTCGGTGTTGATGGGCGCGAGGTGACAACGGTTTGGCTGGGGCGTGATGACAATAAACCGACAAAGCTCACCGGTTCGAGTGGTGCACTGCGTGTTTATGCTCATTACTTAAACGATCGCATTCCACAGCAGTTGGTGTTGCCTTGGCCGCAACAAATATCAACGGTTGGCTTTCGCCGAGAAAATAGCGGTGCGCTTGAATATGACTGCCGAAGTAAAACCACATTGCCGGTTTGGGACCCGCAAGGTCACTTTAAGAAAGGCTGTGAATCACAACCAACGGATTGGTTGAAAAAGCTGTTTACGTGGTAGATGATATAACGCGTAATCAGCACCTTACATGAAAACAACAAGGATAGTTATGCTGCGTCATTTTTGCTTAACATTGACTGCGGTTGCGGCTTGGGTTTCTCCCCTTGTCGCAACGGCAAGTGAAGAGAGTCGTGTCACATCAGAGAAAGAGCGCCCAACCATTGCTCTTGTGCTTGCTGGTGGTGGTGCGAAAGGTGCTGCGCACATCGGTGTGATTAAAGCCCTTGAAGAGATGCAGATCCCCATCGATATTGTCACCGGTACCAGCATGGGCTCCTTTGTCGGCGGCCTGTATGCAACCGGCATGTCGGCGGATGAAATAGAGAGCTTTATCTATAGTGTTGAATGGAATGATGGTTATCGCGACCGTGTTGCACGCAGCGAAAGGCGAGTGCGCGATAAAGAGTACGAAGACCGCTACACGCTAAACCCAGAATTGGGTATCGGCTTTGGTGAGTTCCGCTCCCCGAGAGGATTGGTTCAAGGGCAAGGCATGCTGAGAATTTTGCGTGAGACCACAGGTAACGTTTCACGTTTAGACTCCTTTGATGAGCTAGCGATTCCCTACCGCTCTGTTGCCAGTGATATTGTGGAGCTTGAGCCTGTGGTAATCGGTGATGGCTATTTGATTGATGCCATGATGGCCAGTATGTCTGTTCCTGGTGCACTCCCTCCTTATGAAATCGATGGTCGCTTGCTAGTCGATGGCGGCGTCACAAATAACATGCCCGTCGATGTTGCCTATCAAATGGGTGCAGATGTGGTGATTGCTGTCGATATCAGTAGTGACTACAAAGAGTTAGATGAATTTACCAGCTTATTTACCGTCGCTGACCAGCTCTCAAACTATATGGTACGCCGTAGCACTCGAGAGCAAAAAGCTCTGCTGCGTGAGGGTGATATCTACATGCACCCAGAAGTGGGTGACATGCAAACCACCGAGTTTGACCGTATGCCTTCCGCTTTTGATAGAGGGTATGAAATCGCTCATGCCAATAATGCTGCATTGGCAAAGCTATCGGTTTCTAGCGCAGAATACCAAAAGTATATCGACCAAAAACAACAGCGTCGCAATGCACTCGACTTTGGACATGAGCTCTCGGTCGATCGCATCGAACTTGCTAATAGCTCACACTACAGTGATAAAGTTATTGAGCACCGCTTAGCGATTGAAGAGGGTGGTCCACTGACCTTTGAAGAGCTTGAAGAGAGTGTGGATAGGCTTTATGTGTTGGATCGCTTTGAACGCGTTACCTACCAGTATGACAAGCGCGAAGACGAGAACGTGTTAAAAGTGAATGTTGAAGAGAAGCGCTGGGGACCAAACTATCTGAATTTCCGCTTTTTCTTGGAAGATGACTTTGACACGAGTAGCCAATATGCGCTCGGTGCTTCGATAAATTTTACCGATCTCAATGAACATGGTGCTGAGCTGACCACCAATATGGAGATGGGGACAGATAAATTGCTAGAGGGCAACTTTTATACGCCTCTGTCTCCTAGCTTAAACTGGTTTTCTACGTCATCTGTGAGATACACCGATGAACAGCGTCACATGCCATTAGACTTTGATACAGGTGAAATTCCTGAGCCAAGCTTGGATACTATTGATGACTTCATTCCTGTTTCTTACAAGAAGATAGAGGCTGAGTTAGCTGTAGGGTTCCAAACGGAGTTGTGGCGCTTAATGAAACTCGGCGGTCGCTACACTAAAGGACAAGCTGAATTCTCTACGGTGAGCTCTGCAGGCAAGGTGGATTTTGATCGAATTGGCGCGTTTGTGAACTTTAGACTGGATACGTTAGATAGTTTTTCATTACCAACAAAAGGCTATTACCTAAGCGTAGAGTATTTGTATTCGCTTGATAATGTCACTCCAAATGAATCAGTAGGTATTATTGATGAGATTAGCAACGATCGAGTGCAAGAGTTTTCAATTCAGGGCAGTGCAGCCCACAGTTTTGAGCGACATACTATCGTTGGGAATTTTGATTACGGCGTTGTAGAAAATACCAGTGGGGATTTTCCTGTTGATCCTAAAGAGCTCGGTGGCTTCTTGAGCTTGTCGGGTATCTCACGTAACAGTATGATTGGTAATAACTTACTGTTTGGTAGCCTAGCCTACCGCTACCGCTGGTTTGATAACGATTTTGGTATGTTCCAGTCCCCTGTCTATCTTGGTGGTTCGGTGGAATATGGTGGTGTGTGGAATGACACAGACCTTCGCTTTGATGAAGCGCCACTGTATGTTGCTGGTTCAGTTTTTGCCGGAATTGATAGCCCAATTGGACCTATTATGTTTGCTTACGGACGAACCGAAGAGAACAAAGACTCGGTTTATCTAATTCTCGGGACGTCGTTTAAGTAGCGATTGAAAAAACATCACTTTTTGTTCCAACTTGCTATGTTGGTCAAAGTGGTGAGATTTTAATTTATCGTTAAATTTGCTATCTTACGTCCCACAGTTTGGCCTCTCTGGCGCTGTTCATTCTTATTTATAGAGTGACCTCAATTTAGCTAAATGATTGAAAAGGCGAAGGAGTTGCCAAGTTTTCCAAGGATGTCCAATCCTATTCTAACTATAAGGATGGACCGCAATGAGAGGAAATAGTCGTGCTTGAAGCCTACCGTAAACACGTCGAAGAGCGTGCTTCTGAAGGAGTTGTCCCTAAACCACTAGACGCTGAGCAAGTGGCTGGACTTGTTGAACTTCTAAAGACCCCCCCCACAAGGTGAAGAAGCGTTTATTCTTGACCTATTAGAGAATCGTATCCCACCAGGTGTAGATGAAGCGGCGTATGTAAAAGCCGGGTTCCTGACTGCTGTCGCGAAAGGCGACGTGGTATCTCCACTGGTCAGCCGTGAAAAAGCGGCGCAGCTATTAGGCACAATGCAAGGCGGTTACAACATCGCACCATTGGTCGAGTTCTTAGAAGACGAACTGCTCGCGCCTATCGCTGTCAAAGCCCTTTCTCACACGCTTTTGATGTTTGACGCTTTCTATGATGTAGAAGAGAAAGCAAAAGCGGGTAACACTCATGCGCAGCAAGTTCTGCAGTCTTGGGCCGACGCTGAGTGGTTCACCTCGAAAGAGAAAGTCGCAGAAAAAATTACCGTTAAAGTCTTTAAAGTCACCGGTGAAACCAATACCGATGACCTCTCTCCTGCACCTGATGCGTGGTCACGCCCAGATATTCCAGTACATGCGAAAGCGATGCTGAAGATGGAACGTGATGGCATTAATCCTGATGAGCCGGGCAGCGTTGGTCCAATCAAACAGATTGAAGACCTACAGAAAGACGGTATCCCACTCGCCTATGTTGGCGATGTTGTCGGGACAGGTTCTTCACGTAAATCAGCGACAAACTCTGTGCTGTGGTTTATGGGTGAAGATATTCCTTATGTTCCAAACAAGCGCACTGGCGGTATCTGTTTAGGTGGCAAAATTGCCCCAATTTTCTATAACACAATGGAAGACTCTGGCGCATTGCCGATCGAACTCAATGTTCAAGATATGAATATGGGTGACGTAATTGACATCTACCCTTATGAAGGTGTGGTTCGTAAAGACGGCGCTGAGATTTCAAGTTTTGAACTTAGCAAAGTACTGCTAGATGAAGTACGTGCTGGTGGTCGCATTCCACTGATCATCGGTCGAGGCTTAACGAGTCGTGCACGTACAGCTCTGGGTCTTGAAGATACCGACTTATTTGCCAAACCAGTGGATCCATCTGCTTCTGATAAGGGCTACACGCTCGCTCAGAAAATGGTCGGTAAAGCGTGTGGCGCAGAAGGTGTGCGCGCCGGTCAATACTGTGAACCGAAAATGACCACGGTAGGCTCGCAAGATACTACTGGCCCTATGACGCGTGATGAGCTGAAAGATCTTGCATGTCTTGGCTTCTCTGCTGACCTTGTGATGCAGTCATTCTGTCATACATCGGCTTACCCAAAGCCGGTTGATGTCAATACTCACCACACTCTTCCTGACTTTATTATGAACCGTGGCGGTGTGTCACTGCGCCCAGGTGATGGTGTTATCCACTCATGGTTAAACCGCATGCTTCTGCCAGATACGGTTGGTACAGGTGGTGATTCACATACTCGTTTCCCGCTTGGTATTTCATTCCCAGCAGGCTCGGGTCTAGTGGCGTTTGCAGCTGCAACGGGTGTGATGCCGCTAGATATGCCTGAATCTATTTTGGTTCGCTTCAAAGGTGAAATGCAGCCGGGTATTACGTTGCGCGATCTTGTTCATGCGATCCCTTACTACGGAATTAAACAAGGGCTACTGACGGTAGAAAAAGCGGGCAAGATTAACGAATTCTCGGGCCGTGTACTTGAAATTGAAGGTGTAGAGCACCTGACGGTTGAGCAAGCATTTGAGTTGTCAGATGCGTCAGCAGAGCGCTCGGCGGCAGGTTGTACAGTGAAACTGTCACAAGAGTCTATCGAAGAGTATCTCAACTCAAATATCACCATGCTTAAGTGGATGATCTCTGAAGGTTATGGCGATCGTCGTACCATTGAGCGTCGTATCACAGCAATGCAAGAGTGGCTGGCAAACCCAGAGCTTATGGAAGCGGATAGCGATGCAGAATACGCGCACGTTATCGAGATTGACTTGGCTGAGATCAACGAGCCAATTCTTTGTGCGCCAAATGACCCAGATGACGCTCGCCTACTGTCTGACGTGCAAGGCACCAAGATCGATGAGGTGTTCATCGGCTCTTGTATGACGAACATTGGTCACTTCCGCGCTGCGGGTAAACTATTAGATAAGTTCTCTGGCCAGCTTGATACTCGCTTGTGGGTGGCACCGCCAACTAAGATGGATAAAGACCAACTAACGGAAGAAGGTTACTATGGCATCTTTGGCCGCGCTGGGGTTCGCATTGAAACGCCAGGGTGTTCATTGTGTATGGGTAACCAAGCACGCGTAGCTGATAAAGCCACGGTTATGTCGACATCGACACGTAACTTCCCGAACCGCTTGGGTACAGGAGCAAATGTCTATCTGTCATCTGCTGAGCTTGCCGCAGTGGGCGCAATTCTAGGTCGAATCCCAACCATGGGTGAGTACCTTGAATACGCACAACAAATCGATGCAACTGCAGCCGATACATACCGTTACTTGAACTTCCATAAAATGGAACAGTACACCAAGAAAGCGGATGAAGTGATCTTTCAAGAGCCAGCATAAATCTGGCGTTTGAACACTTTTTCAGCTGATATGAATATGGGCCGCTATTGATAGCGGCCCTTGTGTTTCTAGCTGGGGAATATTATTTACGCGTTAAACTCATTATCGCTGCGACGTTGCGAGCTGTGATTTCAACATTCTCAGCTGCTTCCGCTAGTGCAGTTGGCAAGTCTACGGAACGATTAACCACAGCGAAGACAGAATCAATACCGTGCTCGTGAACCACACCACAATCTGCCGACAAGCAGCCAGCAATACCAATTACCGGAAGGTCAAATTTTTTCGCAGTGCGCGCAACACCAATCGGTGTCTTACCATGGATAGTTTGGCTATCAATACGACCTTCACCAGTAATGACGAGATCGGCATCAGCGACAACTTCGCTAAGATTTACCGCGTCCATCACGATGTTAATACCAGGGCGAAGCTCGGCACTGAGCAAGCCAACTAAAGCTGCACCTAGTCCACCCGCTGCACCAGCACCGGGCATATCAATCACATCTTTTTCTAGTTGTGCTTTCATAACGGCAGCATAGTGTGCAAGGTTTGCATCCAACACTTCAACCATTTCAGGTGTCGCCCCTTTTTGCGGGCCAAACACCTGTGACGCACCTTTCGGGCCGCAAAGTGGGTTATCAACATCACATGCTACCTCAAGGCGCACCTTCGCTAAGCGAGGGTCTAGGTTTGTCAGGTCGATGGTGTTGAGGCGAGCCAATTCACCACCACCAAATCCGAGCTCTTTTTCATCGCTATCTAGCATACGAATACCAAGAGCCTGCGCCATACCAAGGCCGCCATCGTTAGTCGCGCTGCCACCAATACCGATGATGATATGCTCAACGCCTTTATCCAGTACCGCTTTGATCAGTTCACCAGTGCCGTATGTCGTGGTCTTTAGTGGATTACGTTGTTCAGGCTCTGCAAGGTGCAGGCCTGATGCGGCTGCCATCTCAATCACCGCGGTCTTGCCATCGCCTAATAGGCCATAAAAGCCTTCAACGATTTGCCCAAGTGGGCCAATCACTGGGTGGGGAATGATTGAGCCACCGGTAGCGTCGACCAATGACTGAACCGTGCCCTCGCCACCATCTGCCATAGGTAGTTTAATGTATTCAGCGTCTGGAAGGACCTGTTTAAAGCCTTTTTCAATCGCTTGTGCCACGCCCATTGCAGTTAGGCTTTCTTTGTATGAATCAGGAGCAATTACAATTTTCATTTCAATACCTTAAATCTTTAAACAAACAGTCCGAACACACCGAACATCATGACGGAAACGAAGGCGATCATTAGACCTACAGCCGACTCGTAAGGGATCAGTTTGAGACGTTCACGGATATCCATGTGAACTGCACCACCGGTTGCGTGGAAGAAGCTGCCGTGCGGCATGTGGTCAAGTACGGTTGCACCTGAGTGAATCATTGCTGCGCCAGCAAGAGCTGGGACACCAAGTTCAAGAATAGTGTGGCTAAATACGCTAGAAGCCACGGCAGTACCTGCTGTCGTTGAAGCTGTAGCAAGCGCCATCATTGCACCTGAGATAGGAGCAAGTAAGTACGAAGGCAGCCCCGATGCAGTAAGCAGGTCTATCAGTCCGTCCTTTAATGCAGAGTTGGCCACGATGCCCGCTAGCGTACCCGTACCCAGAAGCATAACGGCTACTGGTGCCATACGGTTCAAGCCTGATACAGCAAAGTGATTTGTGTCTCTGAAGCGACCCATGACAACTGCGCCAAGTAGGCCACCGAGAGGCAGGGCGATAAGTGGATCAACGTTGATACCAGCAATTGGACGAAGCGCAAGTAGGGCAATTGCGACAAGTGGTGCCACGATAGCGGCAGCAAAAGAAGGCAAGCGACTATGGTCAACAGCGACAACTTCAGATTCAGCAACCTTAGTGCCTTTATTCACCAAACGCTTTGCGATGAAATAAGCCAGTAGCATGCCGCATAGACCAGGGATCACACCTGCTGCCATCACTGAAGTCAGCGGTACGTTAAACGCGTCAGACGCAGCAATCGCATTTGGATTTGGTGACATTACGTTACCGGCTTTACCACCACCAATCATTGCTAACAAAATGGCTGTCTTGGAAATATCAGCACGACGAGCAATCGCCAGTGCAATCGGTGATACTGTGATAACAGCAACGTCAACGAAAACACCGACCGCAGTCAGAATCATTGTCGCGAGCGCAAGCGCAAGCAGGGCACGTGTCTCTCCGACCTTCTTCACTATGGTTTCAGCAATCGATGTGGCAGCGCCTGATTCAATCAATACACCAGCCAATACGCCTGCTGCAAGAATACGCAGTACCGCAGTAACAATACCTTGCGCACCGCCAATCATTAAACTAACGGTATCAGTCAGTGATACACCACCGACAATACCACCGACTAGAGCACCGATGATCATACCGTAGGCGGGCGGTACTTTTTTCAGGATCAGGGCTATCGCAACAACAAGAGCGGATAGGGCACCCAGTGTAGAGACTTCAATCATGTTCTATGTCCAGAATAGTTAAGCGTTATTTTTCGCCAAATATAGACAGAGAACGGTGTTGAGTCTTTAGCAGAAGTGACAAATTTTTAACGGAATAACGGTTAGTTTGTTGTGCGAATGCACAAAACTACTTGGCCCAGTGAAACAAGTTTATCGCAATGTAGAGTTGCATTAGGTTATCTATATTATTGATATTTAATGATGTTACTTGCTCAATCTTGTCCATTCGGTAACGGAGAGTGTTACGATGAATATGAAGCTTTTCACAAGTGAGAGCTGAATCGCAGTTTTGAGCAAAATAGGTCTTTAGGGTTTTGATCAATAGCCCTTTACTATCGCCACTTTGTAACTGTTTGTATGGCAATTCAAGCTGTTCACGTCGCCAAGGCTCATTGAGCAGGCTGCTCATCATCACTGGCAGACGATAATCTTGATAAAAGAACACTTCCCCAAGGCGATTTGCCACACTATTTAGTGTTAGCTGCGCGGTATCGTATGAGCGTGCCAACCCACTGAGCCCAGGAAAGTAGTCGCCAAGCGCAATCTTAATCTGAAAGTTAGCCTCTTTCTTGACGCGGCGTAACAGCTGATTAATTCGTTTCGTTTCTGCCTCTTGTGACCAGCCATTCGTGGTTAATGTGATAGGTTTTAAGACTACCACCTCATTAAGTGAAACCGACAAAATCCCGACAAGGTTATCTCGCTCTGGATACTCGAGCAGATGAACCAGTTGTTGTAAGTGCTCTAGTGACAGTGGCTTGTCTTTTTTAGGTAGCACTTTGACGACCGCAGCGATGCGAGGTTGATTCAAGTCGAGATCAAGCCTGTCGGCAATCGCATTAAGCTGCATTTCGTTGAGAGTGGTGCCCTTTATTAGCTGCAACACCAACTCTTCTCTGTGACGCTTATTCCATTGAACCTGTGACATGAGCGCAGCTTGCTCGACGATCAGTTCGGCGGTCATTTTAACTAGCTCACCAAAATGATGCACATCTTCGGGCGTGCCAGATATGCCTATCACGCCAATGATCTGCTCTTGATAGAAAATAGGCAGGTTAATCCCGGGTTTCACTCCCTTGAGGTGAGCAGCGGTTGCGTCATCTATCTCAACCACACGAGCCTCGGTAATCGCGAGAACGGCGCCTTCGTGCTTTTGATGTAAGCGATCTTGATCACCCGAGCCAATGATTCTGCCTTTGTCGTCCATCACATTGATGGAGTAAGGAATGATTTTCATTGTTCGTTCAACGATTTGTCGTGCGATCATTTCATTTAGCTGCATGTTGGTTCCAAATATCTGCCTAGCGGTTACCCTTGATGATAACCACAATTGTGTTCTGCTGCTCGTGACAAAAGAGAAAATGGTATAATGGACGACTTTTTCTCGTTTAGTAGACCCTCAATAAAGGCCAAATGATGGATTTTGAATTTAAAAAGAACACCTTACTAGGGACTTATACTGTCTATTGCAGTATGGGACATGAAGCTGTCGCTCAATGGGTAGAGTCTGAACTAGGCACCGAAATCACAAATATTGATAAGCACTTAGATCTTCTGGAGCAAGCGCGCATTAGCCCATTTAAAGAAATCAACCTTCTAGGCCAAGGTTATAGCCTTTCAATCTATGACAATGAGGTCACGATAAAAGCCAATACTGTGCAAGATGAGAGTGATGATTGGCATGATGAAGAGTTAGGAAGCTATTCCAATGAGACAGAGTCAGTGTGCGGACTGGATGATTTTGAGTCTTTACTTGTGCAGTGGCGTGACTTTATCGGCTAGGTACGACTGGTCAATGCACTGAAATGGTGAGTTGTTAATATTTTGCTTCATTTTTGTGAGTGTGTTGCACTGGTTTGGTGCGTTGCATTTGCAGTGGTCATACTGTTTTTGTGTAAGTAATTGAAAAATAAGGATTAAAAAAGTTGGCACGTAGATTGGATTAGTTAGCTCATACCAAAGATGAATGTTTTCGGAGAGGAAGCGATGAAACTAATCAATGCGATTGTAAAACCATTTAAATTAGACGACGTGCGTGAAGCGCTCGCTGACGTAGGTATCGAAGGGATGACGGTATCTGAGGTCAAAGGCTTTGGTCGTCAGAAAGGTCACACTGAGCTCTACCGTGGTGCAGAGTACCAAGTAGACTTTTTGCCAAAAGTGAAGCTAGAGATTGCCACACAAGCAGAAAATGTAGACCGAGTGATTGAAGCCATTACTAAAGCTGCGCATACCGGCAAAATTGGTGACGGTAAAATTTTCGTGTATGACCTAAGTCAAGCCGTGCGTATCCGTACTGGTGAGATGGACACAGAAGCACTTTAAGAATTCAAAGGATTGGAGAACAATTATGGAACTTTCAGTAACAGTATCTGAACTACGTTACGCACTAGACACCTTTTTCTTCCTCATTTCGGGTGCGTTAGTGATGTGGATGGCAGCAGGTTTCGCCATGCTTGAAGCGGGTCTTGTTCGTTCAAAGAACACGACAGAAATCTTAACTAAGAACGTATGTCTATACGCAATCGCATGTACTATGTACCTGATTGTTGGCTACAACATCATGTATGTAGGCAACGGTGAGGGCGGTTGGTTGCCATCATTTGGTGCACTCATCGGCACTCAAGGTGAAGGCGCAGACCACTCACTAGAGTCGGACTTCTTCTTCCAGGTGGTTTTTGTTGCAACAGCAATGTCAGTGGTTTCTGGCGCGGTTGCTGAGCGTATGAAGCTTTGGTCATTCCTCATCTTTACGGTGGTATTAACAGGCTTTATTTACCCAATGGAAGGCTACTGGACTTGGGGCGGTGGTTTCCTAGCAGAAGCTGGTTTCAGTGACTTTGCTGGCTCAGGTATTGTACACATGGCGGGTGCAGCAGCAGCGCTATCAGGTGTCATACTTCTTGGTGCTCGTAAGGGTAAATACGGTAAAAACGGCGAGATCTTCCCAATTCCTGGTTCGAACATGCCGCTAGCGACATTGGGTACATTCATCCTTTGGTTCGGTTGGTTCGGCTTCAACGGTGGCTCTCAGTTAATGGTATCTGATTTTGAGAACGCGACAGCCGTTGGTCAAATCTTCCTAAATACGAATGCAGCAGCAGCAGCAGGTGCAATCGCAGCACTACTAGTGTGTAAAACCACTTGGGGTAAAGCTGACCTAACTATGATTCTTAACGGTGCGTTAGCTGGTCTTGTTGCTATCACAGCAGACCCTCTATCACCATCACCGCTGGCAGCAGTGAGCGTCGGTGCAGTATCAGGTGCATTGGTAGTATTCAGTATCATCGGCCTAGACAAGCTTAAGATTGATGATCCAGTAGGCGCTATCTCGGTACACGGTGTATGTGGTTTCTTCGGCCTAATGGTTGTGCCACTAAGCAATGGTGATGCAACATTCGGTGCGCAGCTTCTAGGTGCAGTCGTTATCTTTGGGTGGGTGTTCGCAGCAAGCCTTGCAGTATGGGGTGTACTAAAAGCGACAATCGGTATCCGAGTAACAGAAGAAGAAGAGCTAGAAGGTATGGATATGCACGACTGTGGTGTTGGTGCTTACCCAGAGTTTGTTACTGTTAAGTAAAACGATATTACTTTTTATTCTAAAGTCTGCCGTATAACGGCAGGCTTTTTTTGTTTTTGATCATTGCAAAACAAAGTTTACTAAATATAATAACGAAATTGATAAACATTATCATTAACAATTAAATTCAGCGCGTTTCGCTGATAATTACTATATGGACGACAGACAATGAAAAAATTGCTTACTCTTTCTGCACTAGCATGTGCATCAATCGCACCTTCAGCAATTGCTGCTGGTGAGGTGAATGTTTACTCTTACCGCCAACCCTTCTTGGTAGAACCAATGTTCAATGAGTTTACGAAAGAGACTGGCATTAAAGTTAACGTCATGTTTGCAAAGCAAGGTATCGCAGAAAAGCTAGCGCAAGAGGGTGAATACAGCCCGGCTGACGTGCTTCTTACTACGGATATTAGCCGCCTTGCAGAGCTAACAGATAGAGGCTTAGTTCAAGCTGTCGATAGCGAAGTGATTGAAGGTAACGTACCTGCACAATACCGTGATGATGAGAATGAATGGTTTGCTTTGACCCTGCGTACGCGTAATGTTTATTCGTCACGTGACCGAGTTGGTAAGCTAGGTGCAGATTTCAACTACGCTGATCTCGCCAAGCCAGAGTTCAAAGGCAAAATCTGTACTCGTCAAGGTAAGCACCCATATAACGTATCTCTCGTCTCTTCTATGATTGCTCACCATGGTGAAGCAGAAGCAAAAGCGTGGCTAGAAGGCGTGAAAGCAAACCTAGCTCGTAAACCTCAAGGTAACGATCGCGCGCAAGTAAAAGCGATTCGTGAAGGTTTGTGTGATGTATCACTAGGTAACAGCTACTACCTAGGTAAGATGGTTAACGACGCTGAACAGAAAGCGTGGGCTGACGCGGTTTACATCAACTTCCCTAACCAAGAAACAGAAGGGACTCACGTAAACGTTTCTGGTATGGCGATGGCGAAATACTCTCCTAACCGTGACAACGCCGTGAAGCTAATGGAGTTTCTAACGGCAGATAAAGCTCAGCAACTTTACGCAGAAGTAAACTACGAATACCCAGTGAAAGAGGGTGTTAAGCGTTCTGAGCTCGTTGAATCTTGGGGGGATTTCAAAGCAGACAAGATTTCTCTAGACGAAATTGCTTCATATCATTCAGCAGCAATCCGTCTGCTAGACGAAGTGAAGTTTGACCTTTAATAGTATCTAGGGGTATAAATGTACCCCTAATTTTATAAAGGTCTATGAGAGTTATTCTCACTAGCATCAAACTCTCATACTTATCAATGAAACAAAGTCATTATTTGTGGAAAACCAGTAGCTTCGCATTAGCATTGCTGCTGGTTTTGCCTATTTTAGCCATCTTTTATACCGCCGTTAGTGAAGCAGATGACATCTTTGGTCACCTGATGGCTACGGTGATGCCTACCTATATCTCCAATACGCTGCTTCTTGTTGCTGGCGTGATGCTGCTCTCCCTACTTTTCGGTATTCCCTCTGCTTGGCTAATGGCCATGTGTCGAGTGCCAGGAGAAAAAGTGCTGCAATGGGCGTTGGTTTTACCGCTGGCTATGCCGGGATACATCGTTGGTTACATTTTTACTGACTGGTTTGACTTTGCCGGCCCTGTACAAGTTTTCTTGCGTGATATCACGGGCTGGGGGCCTGGGGAGTATTGGTTCCCAGACATACGCACCTTAGCGGGCGCCACTTGGGTATTGTCACTGGTTCTTTACCCCTACGTTTATCTATTAGCACGCGCGGCATTTATGGAGCAAAATGTTTCCCTGTTGCAATCTGCACGCTTGCTGAAATGTTCTCCATGGGAGAGCTTCTTGCGTATCTCCTTACCATTGGCTCGTCCGTCTATCGCAGTGGGCTTATCTTTGGTGGCTATGGAGACGATTGGTGATTTTGGCGCAGTGAATTATTTTGCTGTTAGCACGCTAACTACCGCGGTTTACGATACTTGGTTAGGCTACTCAAGCTTGTCAGCCGCGGCAAAAATTTCTGCTGTGATGCTAGTTTTTGTTCTGTTGCTATTAAGTGCGGAACGTTACAGTCGCCGTCGCCAAAAGCTGTTCCAAACGACTTTCAGTAGCCACGAAGATTTTCGCTATGAACTGCATGGCTGGAAGAAGTGGCTTGCAGTCGTATGGTGTTGGGGGTTAGTGCTTATCGCCTTTATTCTGCCTTTAGGGCAGTTGGTGAAATACGCATTCATCTACTTTGAACAGAGTTGGACAGCAGAGTTTAGGCAGTACGCCTTTAATAGTTTGTATGTCTCGGTCGTGGCAGCAGTGATCGCTACCATAGTGGCAATAGTGGTGAACTTTAACTACCGCCTTAAAGCCAATACCTCGAATGTCGCCGCGATTCGTTTATCGTCAATGGGTTATGCCGTCCCCCGGAACTGTACTTGCGATTGGTATTCTTGTGCCCGTTATAGCGATGGACCACATGGTGAATGACTTTGCTCGTTGGATGGAGTGGGGCAGGCCCGGACTGATCTTCTCAGGTTCAATGTTTGCGCTAATCTTCGCCTTAGTCGTGCGCTTTTCAGCTGTGGCGATTGGTAGTGTTGAGAGTAGCCTAAATAAGGTCTCGCCGTCCTTGGATATGGCGTCACGCACGATGGGGTGCAACTCAAACCTAATGCTATGGCGTATTCACCTACCATTAATCCGCCGTGGCGCATTGATTGCAGGTTTGCTGGTCTTTATTGAGTCGATGAAAGAGCTCAATGCGGCGATATTACTGCGTCCATTCAACTTTGAAACCTTGGCTACGTATGTCTATAACTTCGCCTCGGATGAGCATTTAGAGCTCGCGGCTCTGCCAGCTATTTTACTTGTTGTTGTGGGGCTGATCCCACTTGTTGTCGTCAACCGCTCATTAGAGCATACCCATTAACACGTTGGAGTCGATGCTATGAGCTGTGCATTATCGGTCAATAACCTCACCTGTCAGTACGATGATCAAACGGTACTTGAGAGTCTATCTCTCGCGGTTGAACATGGTGAAATTGTGTGTCTTCTGGGAGCCAGTGGTTGCGGAAAAACGACGCTGTTAAAAGCGATTGCAGGTTTGATCCCCTTGTCATCTGGGCAAATGAGTTTGAACTGCATGACTATTGATGATGGTCAGAACTGGTTACCACCAGAGCAGCGCAATATCGGTATGATTTTTCAAGACTATGCGCTGTTTCCGCACTTAACCGTAGCGCAAAACATCGCATTTGGTTTACGAGAGCTGAGCAAGACAGAGCAGCAGAGCAAAGTCGCAGAGATGCTCGAGCTCGTTCACCTGCAGCCGTATGGCGATCGTTTCCCTCACCAATTGTCGGGAGGTCAACAGCAGCGAGTGGCGATAGCGCGTGCACTTGCCTACAAGCCAGACTTATTACTACTGGATGAGCCGTTTTCAAACATTGATACTCAGGTTCGTCACGAGTTAATTGGTGAGATCCGCCGTTTGTTCAAAAAGCAGGGTGTGACCGCGATTTTTGTTACCCACTCGCGTGAAGAGGCGTTTGCTTTTGCCGACAAGATGGCGGTAATGAACCAAGGTGTGATTGAGCAATACGGCACCGCTTCCGAACTCTACTTTGAGCCTTCAAGCAAATTTGTCGCCGACTTCTTAGGCGGGGGAAGTTATCTTCCAGCAGAGCGTGTGGCAGATGATGTATTTGCAACCAGCTTAGGCAACCTTGAGGCCAAGGCGCAAGATAGCATCGCTGTTGGTGAGGCTTGCGAGCTGCTATTACGTCCTCAGCATATTGTGATTACGGCTTCTGAAGAGAGCAAAATTGAAGTGTTAGAGCAGCAGTTTATGGGGGATCACTGTCGCTATGTGATCAGTATAGACGGACACCGCCTGCTCGCTACGTCACCGCAACCACTGCAACGTGGGCAATCTGTGTCTGTTGAAGTGGATATGCAGGGCATTCTGGCTTATCACCCAGCGAAGTAACAAAAAAGCCCAGCCTTGAGGCTGGGCAAAGTGTTCTTCACCTATAGGAGTATGCCAGGAAAAAGACTTTTATCTCTAAAGAGATAAGAAGTCTTTAAATTGTTGAAGAACACATTCGGCAGTGTCTTTATCTTGCATCTCAGCAAAAATTCTTAGTAGTGGCTCAGTGCCGGAGAAGCGAGCAATCACCCACCCCCCGTTTTTGAAATACACCTTTGCGCCATCGTCATAGCTGACTCTTTCAATCTCAAAATCAAACGACGGTAAGGCTTGTTCGACGTAAATCTTGTCGTATATCACCTGCTTTTCGGCGGGTTTGAACTGACAGTCACCCTCGGCCATGTACGCGTAACCATATTTTGCGTAAATCTCGTCAAGCATTTCAGAGAGCTTTTTGCCTGTCACTGAAATCATCTCAACCAATAGACTTGATGCGAATACGCCATCCTTACCTTTGATATGGCCACGAATGGTTAAGCCACCGGAGCTTTCTCCACCAATAAGCGAGTTATCTTGCTCCATTTGTGAACTGATGTGCTTGAACCCAACGGGCACCTCAAAACACTTCTCACCATGGTCTGCGGCAATCTTGTCGAGAAGATGGGTTGTGGCGAGGTTACGCACCACTGAGCCAGTCCAGCCTTTGTATTCAAGTAAGTAGTAATACAACAGCATCAAGACTTCGTTAGGGTGAATAAAGTGCCCTTTTTCATCAATAATACCCAAGCGGTCAGCATCCCCATCGGTGCCGATCCCCAAGTCGTAACCTTCACTGGCCACTAGGTGTTTCAGACGATAAAGGGTGGCGGCACTTGGAGAAGGCATTAAGCCGCCGAAATCTGGGTTTTTGCCATCATTGATCACATCGACATCACAACGTCCATTGATCAGCACGGTCTGCAATGCGTTTTTTGCCACCCCAAACATCGGGTCAATCAGAACTTTAAGGTTGGCGTGCTTGATAGCTTCAATGTCAATAAAGGCGATGATCGAGTCGACAAACTCGTTCATAGGATTGATAAGCTCAATCGATTGCTGCTCGACAGCAAGCTCGAAGTCAACAGTACGCACATCGGCTTTGGTTAGGTAGGCGATCTGATCTTCAATCTTTTGAGTAATGATCTCATCGGCATCACGGCCGCCTTCAATGAAGATCTTAATACCGTTATAGTCTGCTGGGTTGTGAGAGGCTGTAATACAAGCCGAATACGCGCAGTTCATCTCTTTAGCTTTAAACATGACAACGGGTGTTGGCACAAACTTGTCGATAAAGCTGACTTTAATCTGATTGGCTGCCAGTACTTGTGCAAACCATTTACCCGCTTTATCGGATAGAAAGCGACGGTCATAACCGACAACAAACCCACGCTCAGCTACTTGTTCATTGGTTAAGATATTTGCAACCGCCTGTGCGACAAGTTCAACGTTGTCACGGGTGAACTCTTCACCAATAAAGGCACGCCAGCCTCCAGTACCAAATTTAATCATGATTCAATTCCTTGTATCGAGAGCGGCATATTAAGTGCCGCTCTTTGAGTTCGCTTAGCCCATCGTCACAACAACGTGATTGACACTGCCTGGTGCATAAATTGGTACCGCACCACTGATAAGATCGCCATTGACCTCAATAGACTGCACGCCTTTGCTCACGCCATGAGGGTTCATCACTTGGATGTGATAGGTTGCACCGCGCCACTGGCGGGTAATATTGAATTCAGGCCAGTCAGTCGGGATGCACGGGTCTATGACTAAACCATCAAAGCCGGTACGCACGCCGAGGATAAAGTTGGTGACAGCATAGTAGGCCCATCCTGAGGTTCCTGTAAGCCAAGGGTGGTTCGCGCGTCCGTGATCTTGGTGGTCTCTACCCATAACGAACTGCACATAAGAGTAAGGTTCAGCAATGCGCTTCTCGATCATGTCATTTTGATTGTATGGGTTAAGGGCATCGTAGAACTTCATCGCACGGTCTCCACGACCGAGCTTGGCCTCTGCCACCCATGCCCAAGGGTTTGGGTGTGAGAAGATAGCACCGTTCTCTTTTACGCCTTGGTAAACTCGGGTAACAAACCCAATGTCATCATTTGGGGTGGCAAAAGAAGGGGCGTTGAGGTGAAGGCCATACTCTGAGAACAGGTTCTCATCGACGGCATCCATCGCCTTCTCGCCGCGATCTTGTGATACAGCGCCAGACAAGACGGCAAGTGTGTTTGACTCTAGATGCACGCGACCTTCGGTTTGCTGGGCGGTGCCAATTTTGTCGCCATCTTTGGTCAAGCCGCGGATATACCACTGTCCTTCGTCATCCCAAAGGTGAGTTTCACAGGCTTCTCGAACCGCTTGAGCTATCGTACGATAGTGGTCGGCATCTTCTTGTTCACTGCGATATTCCGCCAGTTCAATAAAGGCTTCGAGCGCCCAGTAGTGGAGGAAAGAGACCATGGCAGATTCGCCACCGCCTAAGTTCAAGCAGTCATTCCAGTCGGCACGTAGCCCCTTACAAATACCGGTTTGCCCTACGTACTCTGCTGAGAAATCGAGTGCCGCTTTCATGTGCTCATACACCGTAGCGCCACCGCCATCGGCATAAGGAATGACTTGATCAATAAAGCTTTCTTCTCCGGTCTCTTTGATGAAGTTACAGATAGTTGGAACTAGCCATAAGTGATCGTCGGAGCAGGTATCTTTGATTCCGTGGATCTTGTCTTCATCGGAAGGGGTTGGAACAACCGTTGGCGACTTGGAAGGCGCAATGTCGGCCTTTTCTGGATCAAACCAGTCGGGATCAAACAGGTGCAAGCCATAGCCTGCCTTGACTTGCCCACGTAGCAGATCAACCAAGCGTTTACGCGTCATTGCAGGGTTTGAATGGGGAACTGAAATTGCATCTTGCGCAGTGTCGCGATAGCCCAACCCAGTACGGCCGCCGACTTCAATAAATGAGGCAAAGCGTGACCAGACGACACACGTCTCTGCTTGATATAAAGTCCAGGTGTTGATCATGGTATCTAGGCCTTCGTTGGGTGAGGTGACTTGGAACTTGTCACAGCGTTCATCCCAATGAGCTTTAATTTGTGCAAATGCCTCGTCTACGTTGTTTAGGTCTTGGTATTTCTCACGCAGTCTCGCTCCGTTACCTTTACCAATACCGAGTATGTATGCAAAGCGCACCTCCTCACCCGGTTGTAGAGTGAACTGCTTGTGCAGAGAGCCACAGTGGTTGTAACAGGTTTGTGCTGTATTTGAGCAGTAACCTTGCTCAACCGCAATAGGATTCGCCTCATCACGGTAGAGCCCGAGGAAACTATCACGCTGACCATCGTAAGAGTCAGGAGAGAAGGTTGACGCGAGATAGTAGAAGCCTTCAAAGTCATCGGTGTTGTAGTAGAGATCATACTCAATCACGCCCTCAGTGTACTCTGTCCCTGCTGAGTAGAGAGACATTTGATGGTTCTGGTTATCGGACTGAATATGGCTAAATGAAAACTCAACAAATGAGAAAGCACTGATAGTACGAGGCTTATCAGAGGTGTTTTTAATCACGATATCCCAGATTTCGGCATCTTCACCTTTTGGCACGAAAAGGGTCTTTGTGGCGTGGATGCCGTTGTAATCACACTGGAATTTTGAGTAAGAGAGGCCGTGACGAACTTCATAAGAGGCTTCATCTAGACTTTTTGCAACGGGTTGCCATGAGATAGACCAGTAGTCACCCGTTTGATCATCACGCAGATAGACGTAATGTCCTGGGCGGTCAAAGGTTGCGTTCGGGCGGAACTTGGTGACTCGATTGTACTCCGGAGAGTTGTAGAATGAATAACCGCCGGCATTATGCGAGATCACAGTACAGAATTTTTCCGTACCTAAGTAGTTAGTCCAAGGTGCAGGAACATCTGGTCGAGTGATAACGTACTCTCGGTTTTGGTTGTCGAAATAGCCGTATTTCATTGTCATTTCCTTGTTGATGCGCTGCGGGGACAGCGCCAAATCTGCTAGTGAAAACTGCGAGATATTCTCGCGATATCAAACGGTTAATAGGTTAATTCCAAGTGGCACGATAAGTGACGCCTTGACGCTTCAGTTGTGTAAGGTGGCCTTTAAGTCTTGCTAAATAGTCAGGCCAGTGCCTTTGTTGCTCACGACTCCACATCACTTCGGCGAGTGCCGTAATACGTGGGAATAGCATGTAATCCAATCTCTTTTGGTCAGTGATGATTTCACTCCAAATAGCGGCCTGAATACCTAAGACGCGCTTGTGTATTGGATCTTGTTCGTCTATTGCTGATAGTGGCCTGTAGTGATAGGCATGCTTGAGTGAAATTGAATTTGCCCAGTCCACCCCCGGCTCACTTGCCATGTCACTTTGTGCCATATCGAGGTAGGTATATTGAGCGGGTTGTAAGATGACATCGAAGCCCTGTTTGGCGCAGTTAATTGCAGCGTCTTCACTCAACCAGGAGTAGATCACCGTTTCTTTACAGACCTTGTTGCCGTGTTGAGCCTCCTCCCATCCCACCATTCGCTTACCGAGCGATTTCAGTTTCTGTTCGGCATAACGCAACAGGTGGCCTTGTAGCTCCACCGGAGATTGATAGCCGTGTTCTAGCATCATTGCTTGGCAGGCAGCGCTATCGACCCAGACACCTTTAGGTACTTCATCCGCACCAATATGTACCCATTGGCTTGGAAACAGTTGAGCAATTTCTTCTAAAACAATATCGAGGAATTGATATGTCCCTTTGAGTGCTGGAGAAAGAACGTTATCTGAGTAGTTTTGCACGCTGCGATAGCGCGATGGGTCATCGGTATCAACTAACATGTCAGGCAGTGAACGAATGGCCGCGCGGCAGTGGCCCGGGATATCGATTTCAGGAATGATAGTGATGCCACGTCGCTGGGCGTATTCAATCAGGCCTTTGATCTGCTGCTGTGTATAGACACCACCATACTTTTGACTTGCGTGACTGAATTGAGGCTCAATTGGCAAACCTGGGCCGCGCCATGCGCCGATATCAGTGAGCTTTGGCAACGCTTTAATTTCGATGCGCCATGCTTCGTCGTCGGTAAGGTGCCAGTGGAAAGTGTTTATCTTGTAGTGAGCAAGTTGGTTAATTAAGCGCTTTATGCTCGAAATAGGATGGAAATGACGAGCACAGTCGAGCATAAAACCTCGATAACTAAAGCGAGGGTTGTCTTTAATCGTAACCACTGGCAGTGAGCAATGGCCAATGCTATTAGTTTGCATTAATTGTAGTAAGGTTGTGCTGGCATTATGAAAACCAGCAGGCTCTCCCGCTTCAACAAGGCAACCTAGAGCAGTCACTGTTATGCGATACGCATCTTGATCGAATATTGGATTATGAATGTAATCGATACTTGGGTGGCTGTCTGTTGGGGTAATCCTCAATGACAGCCCATGCAGAGAAAGTGACTCCTCTTGTAACCATTGAATAGCGGCCTGTGCATCAGGGTGGCAGGATACGAGATTGAACTCGCGGCCTAATATAAGGTTGCCATCTGCATGTGTGAGGTGAGTCGGTTGCGGGATTAACGCGAGTTTGGACGGCTCAACTGCTGGGACGGTCTCTTCGGTTGCTATCGGGTTCACTAAGACGATAGGTGTTCGGGTGACTGCAATAGGCTTTTCAAACTCAATCGTCTCAATGCATGCGTCTTTGATGCCGTCGCTGAGGTAACGTAGCGGAAAAGTATTCACCTCAAATTCGAGATACATACTGTCGTTAGCATCCAAGCGAGCAGAGCTCGGTGTAAATCGGCAGTGACTCCCGATTTGAGTAAACGTTCCGTGTTGTACGCTAGTTGGCGTAACGTAACGGTCGAAGATAAAGTTAAAGCTCTGAATTGTAATGGCATCATCACTGAGGTTATGCAAGGTAAGAGCAAAGCGACTGAGCTGCTCTTGTTGTGCAATAACGTTTAAATCCACTCTAAAGCTCATATCACACCTCAGTACAAGTTATGCTCAGGGCGGCCAGCAAACATGATGGCGCCTTCGATAGCATCAAATTGTGGTTTGACGATCCACTGCTGCACTGGCGGAGACAGCCAAGGTAAGATGCGCTCGGCGATACTGCCCATTAAACAGATGCGAGTCGCGCCTTTTTTATGCAGGGCAATTAAGAACATTTCGATGTCTTGTGCGGTCTGTTTGAGTAATTGAATCGCTAAGGAGTCTCCTTGAGTTGTATGATGAAAAACGCGCGGACAAAACTGACCATAGTCGCGAGGTAGTGCAGACTTAGACCAAGACACAATATTGTCGATGTCGTAGTCAAACTCATGCATCACTTCTTCAACGAGAGGAGTATGTTCGACGATACCGTCTTGAGCCAGTAAGACCTGCTGGATAAGGTGCAAGCCCATCACTGCGCCACTGCCTTGGTCTGAGATAGGGAACTCTCGTCCACCAACAACATGTTGTTCGCCATTGAGAAGGAGTAAGCCACATGAACCCGTTCCAGCAATCATAATCGCGCCATCATCGCCATTGTGTGCACCGATACAGGCACCGTAAGCGTCGGTGTTTAATGTGATTGATTTGAATGGGTGAGGTAGGCTCTTTAATGCAGACCATGCGCAGCGCTGCTCGGCTCCCGCAAGAGCAAGCCCAACGTGCATATGGTGATAGTCATCAATGCCCAATCCACCTTGTTCAGCTGCCTGAACAATCGCTTCAACTACCGCTCCCATTGCCACTTCTGCACCGAGTAAGATGTTGGCGCTACCGGTTTTTGATTCACCAATCAGACGACCTTGGTGGTCACGAATTCTTGCGCGACAAGAGGTGCCGCCGCCATCGATTCCAACGAAATATTCGTTCATTACTTGGCTCCTTGAGAGAGTGTTTGCTGCGCGCTAATCGCGAGTAAGAACCATCCTGCATGCGGGATCCACTGCTCACCCCAGCGCCAGTTTTGCAACATGTCATCTTTGTGTGGTTCTGGGTTAAACGCGATATCATGCTCATCTTCAAACCCTGCCGTGATCCCGTTGCACACACCGCCGCGGGCATTAAAAAAGCCGAGGTGAGGAAGGTAGTCGGGGTTGTTGTGGCCATGACCATCAAGCATGCACATGTCATAAGGGTTCAAGCCTAAAATCCAGTTCATGGCGTGTTGCGCATAGTGCTCTAACCCTTGTAATAGCGACTCGTCGTCAATATAGGGTTGAGCCAGCCATGCCATCGACGCGAGTGATGCGAGACGGGCATTTTCTCCTTGCCACCAGTAGCCGGATTCGTTGTCGTGGGCGATGAAGAAGGCGTCACGCTTATCTTCATTGACCCCTTTGACATACTGGCGAGGGTAGCCGAAAGGGTTTGCTACCTTGTGGGTGATATTCAGTTCAAACTGACAGGCGTTGCGAATCACATTCTTGACCTGCTTGGCGAGTTCGGAGCCTGATTCAATCGATAGGAACTCCACCAAAGCGATGACTGGCAGGCCAGCTTCAGAGGCATGGTAGTAAGGTCGAGAGCCATCATCATTTGCTGCCCAAAAATGCTTTACGTCTTGATCGGACTGTTGGCGCTCCATCAGTGCTTGTGCCCAGTAGCGTGCTTCATTGAGGTAAAAATCGATATCTGTCGCTTTGTAGAGCTCAGTCGTGGCAAGCAGAGCACAGTACTCATCAATGATGTTCTCACAGCCATCATCAAGGTATTGTAAGTTATGCGTTTTCAGGTGATGGTAACCTTGCTCTGCCGCCACTAGGTAGTCTTCACTGGTGTAATCGCCAGTTTGTTGCATGAGAGATGCTAGCGCGAGAGCGGCAATGCTGATTCCTGCCCCTTGTCGAAAACCGGCTTGGTATTGCGCAGACTTGAGCCCCTCTTGGGTGGCATAGGCGCAAATTTCACGCTGATTACTCTCTTTACTCCACTTGTCAAAGACTGTCATACAGAAGAAACCATCAGGGTGCTGCATGCGATACAAGAAGTCGGCGCCAAACAGGGCCTCATCAAGCAGTCTTGTGGCGCTAAAGTTGGCAAAGTCGGGATTATCTTCTAACAGCGCTGCCGCTTTTAGCATGTTCCAAACCACCATCGGGGTTTGCTGAGGGTTGAGGAAGTTTGCATAAGAGAGGTGGCTAAGGTACTTACTCACATCGCCCGAGGCATCATACCAACCGCCATGCACATCCAATGTCTCTTGCGTGGAGAGAAGAGGGATGGAGTGGTCTTGTTGGTCGAACCTTCCTGAGCAGCGCTGTGATTTAAAGTAGTGCAGCAGATCTGAAAACGTGCGCTTAAACACTAAGCCTTGAGCGATAGAAAAACGTGCCGACTGACACTGACCTGCTTGCAGATAGTATTCGCCTGTTTGAGTAAAATGTGAGAAGTCGATATCGGCGAAGCGACCCTGATGCCAGTTATCGCATTGAACCGCTGACGCAGTTGATATACGTGCCATGACCTGATTCGTCTTTGCACAGACAAGCTCTACAACCTCAATAGCATCGCTACTCTCAAGCATGACAACCGCATGCTTTGGGCTCTCTGGCGCGTATCCAATATGATTAATAAGTAACTGCATTTACCCTCTCCGAGGTAATGAAAGGCGGGAGGGGGCACCCTCCCTTATTGGGTTAGTTTTCGTATAGGTAACAACGCACAAAGTGGTTGTCAGATAATTGTGTTACTTCAGGCAGCTTTTCACGGCATCTATCGGAAGCATGGGTGCATCGACCCGCAAACGGGCAGCCTGCAGATTCAGGCGTCCACAGTGGAATTTCCCCTTTGTTGCCTTCAAGCTTTTGGTGAATCGATTTGCTTGGATCAGGCACAGCAGACACTAATAGCTTGGTGTAAGGGTGTTGTGGGTCATGGATAATTTCTTCCGTATCTCCCCACTCCACCATATGGCCGACGTACATCACCGCGAGGTCCTCTGCGATGTAACGAGCGGTTGCGATGTCATGCGTGATGTATAGAAGAGACATCTGCTTTTCAAACTTCATCTCCTCCATGAGGTTTAAAACCCCAGCACGAATCGAGACGTCGAGCATGGAAGTTGGCTCATCGGCGAGTACGACTTCCGCACCAACGGCAATATTGCGCGCTAAGTTAACGCGTTGACGCTGGCCACCCGACAGTTGGTGAGGGTATTTGGCCGCTGTCTCTTTTGGTGGAATAAGACCGACTTGATCGAGTAAGTCGTAGACCCGCTCTTCCAACTCTTTCTTATTGCCAGATGTGATCTTTTTGTGGATCAGCAGTGGACGTGCAATGTGGTGGAAAATCGTGTGGGTAGGATTCAGCGAACCAAATGGGTCTTGCCATACCATCTGAACGCCTTCGCGATAAGTCATCATGTCTGATTTGGACTTGATATCTTGAATGTCGCGACCTTTGTATTCGATCGCGCCACCCGATGGGGCGTACATTTTCGCAATCATCTTGGCAGTGGTAGATTTCCCTGAACCAGATTCGCCCACCACAGATAGACCACGACTTTTGTACATTTTGAACGACACGTCGTTAATTGCGCGCATCATCGGTTGATTGAGAGCATTACTGTTGATTGGAAAGTCTTTTACGAGGTTTTTGCCTTCAATCAACAGTTCGCCAAATTGTGTACTCATTGTTTTCTCCAAAATCTTCAATTACTGCTGAGACTTAAACCTGTGCTTGAGCGATAGGCTCACCATACAGATGGCAGTTAGATAACCGGCCTGGCTCAATTTGACGTAGGTGGGTTGGAACGCGAGAGCAAGCCTCGTGAACACGCTCACAACGAGCTTGGAAACGGCAACCTTGTGGAATTTCCAATAGGTTTAAAGGGTTGCCAGGAATTCCCGCCAGTTTGGTTTTTGGCCCAGTCAAAGGAGGGAATGAACTGCCCAAGCCTTTGGTATAAGGGTGGTATGGACTTTCAAGAATCTGTTTCGAAGGCGCGACTTCAATCAACTCGCCGGAATACATGATGCCGATACGATCAGAAAACTCCACCATCAGTGAGAGGTCATGAGTAATGAACAAAATTGAGAAGCCAAACTCTTCTTTAAGGGCATAGATTTTTTGCAGGATCTCACGTTGAACCACCACATCTAGCGCGGTAGTAGGCTCATCCATGATGATCATTTTTGGGTTCAGTGCGAGAGCAATGGCAATAACTAGGCGCTGACGCATGCCACCAGAGAATTGGTGAGGATAGTCGTTCAGGCGGCTAGGGTGGATATCAACGATTTCCAATAGTCCTTCTGCACGACGCTTAGCTTGCTCACGAGTCATATTGGTGTGACGCATAATGACGTCACAGAACTGTTCTTCCATGGTTAATACTGGGTTCAATGCGTTCATCGCACTTTGGAACACCATAGACATCTCACTCCAACGGAACGACTGCATACGTTCATCGCTGTACTTTAAGATATCTTCACCGTTGAAGATGACCTCTCCACCGGTAATAAACGCGGGTGGCTTATGCAGGCGCATGAGTGAGAATGCGACAGTGGATTTACCACACCCAGACTCACCAGCAAGACCAAAGACCTCGCCGGGGGCAATATCAAAGCTGACATTGTTGCAGGCACGTACGTCACCTGCATCGGTAATGTAATCTACGCAAAGGTTGCGGATAGAAATGAGTGGTGCTGTCATGATTATTTATCTCCGCTCCAAAGTGCATTCTGTGGAGCCAACTCTGGCTCACGTTCTTCTTTGTCTTGCTTTGCAAGTTTCTTCCAGCGCTTCATTCCTTTGTGCGAGCGAAGTTGCGGGTTAGCAATTTCATCGACGGCAAAGTTAAGCAGAGCAAGACTGGTTACAAGTAGTGTTAGTGCGACACAAGGTGCTAGTAGCTCCCACCACGCGCCAATCAGCATTGAAGAAGAGGTCTGAACGTTGTAGAGCATGATGCCCCAGCTGATGGTATTTGGGTTGCCAAGACCCAAGAACGATAGTGTTGCTTCCATCATGATGGCGTACATAACAGAGCCAATGAAGCTTGCTCCAACAATCGAGATTAGGTTTGGTAGAATCTCCACAAAGATGATGCGCCAAGAGGATTCACCGAGCACTTCAGCGGCTTTTACAAACTCTTTTTCGCGCAGAGCAAGCGTTTGAGAGCGTATCACCCTCGCGCCCCAGGCCCAGGACATCAAGCCGATCACAAGCGTGATGGTTAGTGGCCCAGCCTCACCGATAAAGGCTGCAACGACGAACAATAGCGGGAACTGTGGAATCACCAGCATGATGTTCATTGCTGCGGTAAGAACATCATCGACACGTCCACCGAAGTAACCCGCTGAGACACCGATGATGGTGGCAAGAATACATACTGTAATCCCTGCGCCAAAGCCGACAGCAAGAGACACTCGCGCACCATGCGCAACCTGAGACCAGACGTCACGCCCCATACGAGTGGTGCCAAGGCTATGGTCCGCTTTTTTCGACATCGCAAGAGTGCGGCGGTCCGTGGCTAAGTTTTCTGCAACCCAACCTGTTGGATTGTCTTGTGCCGCTTTCACCACAAAAGCTGGGTACTCATGCGGCTTACCTGTGCGCTTGTCGGGGGCATGCTGGGTCAGTAGGGGAGCAAACACAGCGATAAAAATGAAGATACTAAGAATAATCACACCTGTCAGTGCCATTGGGTTTCGCCAAATCAGTTTCGCAAGTTCTTTCATGATTATTTACCTCCCTTACGTAGGCGAGGGTCCAGCACGACATACAGCATGTCGGCCACAAGGTTAAAGAACAGCATGAACATAGTCATAATAAGCAGTTGGCCCTGAAGCACTTGGTAGTCACGAGCATTGATCGCATTGAACAGCACGGACCCAAGACCTGGGTAGTTGAAGATGATTTCGATAATAAGCTGACCGCCAATCGCCATACCTAGCGACATAGATAGTGCGGTCACACTTGGTAGCAACGCATTACGCGCCGCATAGTTAAAGACCACGCGGTTTTCGCTTAAGCCTTTGCCCTTTGCCATCGTGATGTAGTCTTCGGCGAGCAGGTTGATCATGTTGTTACGCATGTTCACAAGGAAGCCGCCAATTTGCACGATAGAGGCACAAAAGAGAGGAAGAACAGCGTGATAAGCGACATCTTTAATGAATGCCCAGCTTGTCCAGTCAGGGATCGTACCTGCGGTATAGGCATACCCGGTTGGGAACCACTTCAGTCCGATAGCAAAGGTAAAGAGGGCTAACATCGCGATAACGACTTGGGGTACTGCTTGAAGAATCAGCATGCCCGGCGTGACGAAAGCATCGTATTTACTGCCGCGCTTCCACGCAGCAAAAATGCCCAGAATCGAACCGATAGAGAAAGAAAGTACCACTGCTGTGCCCGCTAGGAAGAGAGACCAACCGAAAGCGCTGCCAAGGAGTGCGTTAACTGAAAGCGGGTAGAACTGAATCGACGTTCCTAGCTCCCAGGTAAGAATATTTTTCATGTAAGTGAAGTACTGAACCAGTAAACCACCATCAACGAAGCCAAGTAGCTCCTTCATTGCGGCAATACGTTCAGGTGTCACTTGCACCGTAGTATGAGCAAACATCATGGTGACCGGATCACCCGGCATTGCTCGTGGAATAATAAAGTTCAACGTGGCTGCAACCAGCAGCGCAATCAAATAGAACGTTAGACGTCTTAAAAAGTAACCCATAACTCACACCTTACTCACCCAGATAATTCCTGTTTCTGGATTCAGGTCGCTCCTAGCGAAATTTTGAGCGAACAAACCCCTGACGCTTAGCGCCATGAATAAAACTATTAAAAGAGGTTTAAAGGCGGCACACGGGAGTGTGCCGCAAGAAAAAGAACGTTACTTAACTGGTTTTAGGTCCAGTACATGCAGTAGACGCTCAGGGATGCCAGCCCAAATGTTTGGACGGCCTTGTGGATTTTCTTCGTTCCACCAACCCGTGAAGCGAGTTGTGTTGTATTGGAACATGTACGCACCCGATAGCACTGGGATGGTTACTTGGTCAGCAGCGATGATCTTCTGGATACCATGAGCGATCTCTAGCTGCTCATCTTTGTTCGCTGTTTTATAGAAGCTATCCAGTAGGCTATCTAGCTGATCGTTCTTGTAGAAGTGCATCGCGAAACGAGGCATACCATCACCAGATTGCAGTGTTGAGTTGTAACCACTGTTCCAGTAAGTGTAAGGATCGGCACCATGGAAGTAGTTGGTGTATGCAACGTCGTAAGAACCTTCAAGCATAGACTGGTTGTAGACTGAGAAATCAGGTGTACGTGCACGAGCAGCAATGCCCACTTCTTGTAGTTGCTCAACCGCGAGTTGCACTGTGTTGTTAAAGTCAGTCCAACCGTTTGGCGATTGAATCAGTAGCTCAAACTTCTTACCTGATGGTGTTTCTACAAAGCCATCTTTGTTGGTGTCTTTAAAGCCCGCTTTAGCCAGTAATGCTTTGGCGCCATCCGCATCGTAGCTGTTGAACTTCTGATATTTTTTGTGCGTTGCTTCGTCAGACCAAGCTTCAAATGCATAGCCAAGACCAGAAGCGAAGTCGTTGACAGTACCGCCACCGTAAAACGCGATGTCAATGATCGTTTGACGGTCAAGCGCCATAGAGAATGCACGACGGAAGTCGACATTGTTTAGTGCTTCTTGTTTTGCTGGGTCTGGGTTTTTGTAGTTTACGACAAACGCTTGCGTACCTGCTGGTGGGTACCAGTATTGGTGGTTCGGGCTCGCAGCGGCGTAAGTGCGGTCGATGTCTGGAACAAATGAAGACGTCCAGTCCATCTCGCCGTTAACAATTTTACCTAGGAACTGATCGTTGTTGGCGATCTGTGGAACACGCAGGCAGTCAACGTCTAGGTTGTCGTTGTCCCAGTAGTTCGGGTTACGACATTGGATGTAAAGCTGTGGTGTAAACGTATCAACTACGGTAAATGGTCCAGAACCTACAGGGTTTTCGTTGGTGAAAGTCGATGGGTCGTCAACCTTGCTCCAAACGTGTTGTGGCACAACTGGAACTTTCGCAATCTCGTAAGGAACATTTGAGTTAGCTTCAGTGAGTTTAAAGCGAACTTGGTAGTCGTTTACTTTCTCAACACTGGTTACCCAAGAGTTGATACCGCTTTGGTCAAGCTCTGGCTTGGCTTTTACTAGCTCGAAAGAGAACACTACGTCATCAGCGTTAAATGTTTCGCCGTCAGACCACTTCACGCCTTTGCGAATGTCAAAAGTAACGGTCATTAGATCGTCTGACATGGTGAAGTTTTCTGCTAAACGGAACACCGGCTTGTTACCGTGCATTTCGTTAAATACAACCAACGGTTCGTACATGAAGTCGGTGGTTGTATGTAGGTTAGTCGCGCCCAGGTATGGGTTAAAGTTACGAACAAACGTCGTAAACTCTTTAGGGTGGACGGTCAACTCGCTGCGCTCTGCCGCTGCTGCAACTGAGGTAAATCCTGCTGTTGCAGTGGCGATAATCGCGGTAGCCAGTGCTGTTTTTTTAATATTGGTAAGCATAGCTGTTCCTTACTATTTGCTTTAGTTTCACTATGTGGAATAAGAGAAGCACTCTACTGAGCCTTTCTCACTAAGACCTACCTCGATGGGGGGGTAACACTGTCGGTAATTTCAACGTTACTTCGAGTGGCCTGTAGGGCTTAGGTAAGGTAAGAAAACACCGTTTCTGGATAATAGGCAATTTGAATTCCCGTTAAAAACGTTAAAACGTAAAAATGCCACGTTAATTACGTTTATTATGTGTTAGTTGTCTATTTTTTGTTATACCTAAGGGCTGCGATATGACTCGCAATTTAGTTGCTTTAGGGCTACTTATGTTAGTACTCACTTACTTGTGTGCTCAACGGTATACTTAGCTTTGTTGATCATGGTGAAAATCAAGATCTTCGTCACTCTAGTGGTCACAAGATATTTTTTAACGTGAATTTGATACTGGCGTTTTGTTGTGATTGAACTCTCAAATAGGTTAAATAAACATCTTTATTGGAGGTTTTAGTATGACTGATACAGAGTTTGATTTGGCTATCTTTACGCAATGAGCTGTTAAAATAGCTTTATTTTTTAGTGGAAATAAAGCTAGCGACGCCCTATAGCTAGCCTCTCCTCCGAGTGATACAAAGCAGGTGATTGTTGCCCTTGTCGTGGCCGTTAAACGGGTACTTAAGTGAGGGGTACTAGACTAAATCTTAAAGTGGACGTGACAAAAAAAGAGCCCAGGAGGGCTCTTGATGGATGATTGTGGGCGTAAACGCTAGCTAGCAATTAGGTGCTGAAGCTTGTCTCGAAGCGCGATGATATGGAGTCGCTGCGGCGTCTCTGCGGCACAGTGGTCGAGAATGTAATCGAGTGAGTTTAATACCGTGCGCCAACGTGGCGTTTTAGGTAGGGTCTCGATACGTAAGTATTTGTCGAGTGTGCGAGTTTGTAGGGTGCTTCTATCAAGGTAGACACGCCAAAGCCCACTCTCTTCGGCAAAGGTGAACTTTGACTGACCGGTTGCACTCTCCCAGTAGTCCAGACCATTGGTCATAGCTTCCACAAGCACTTCTCGCATGATCTCTTGCTTGCTCTTGTTCTCTTTTACAGCTTTTGCTGCAAGCTCTGTAAACTCGCCACCTAAAGCGTGCAGTTGTTGAAGCTTCTCTTTATCGCCTTCAAAGGCATAGCTTGCGAGTGCTTCAACTGCAGATTCAAGGTTGTGGATACGATGAGTATTGACGCCACCACCCACATTTAAAATGTACATAGTGCGTAAGCCAGAACCTTCGGGTAAAGATAAAATGTCACTAGAGATTGACTGACGAGTATCTTCGACAAAAATATCAATGTCACCACAATATCTCGGTTGATCAATGTGCAGGTATTTTGGCGCAATGAAGTCATCTGCGCTCGAACGTAGCAGCTGCTCATGGCTGCGTTTGAAAAGCCTTGACGCTGCCTCATTGGCAAATTTGACCTTCATATCTTCTTTGATGCAAAGGATAGCCTCAGGTGCGCACTCCAGTTGCTCAAGCAAGCGCCCTTGTGTTTCAAGTAGATTCGCTTCTGCAACAAGGCGCAATTTTAACTCTTGTTGCAACTGAGTGTTTTCTTGTCGGCGCTCTTCAGCCTTGCTTGCTTGAAGATGGGCAACTATACGTGCCGCGAGCTCAGGTTTGTTGAATGGTTTAGACAAAAAGTCGTTGGCACCCACTTCAAAGCCTTTCAACTTGTCATCTGTTTGGTTTAGTGCGGTGAGCATGATAATTGGCAGCTGAGCATGATCGTAGTTTTGACGCAGTTCGGTACATACTTCATAGCCATTGAGCTCTGGCATCATGATGTCGAGCAGTAACAGGTCAGGTTGATGTTGTTCCACCATTGCCAATGCTTGCTGACCATCTTTAGCAGTGATCACTTGATAGCCCTCTAGACGCAAGAAGCTATCAAGCACGCGTACATTGACTGGTTCGTCATCGGCGATCAATATCAGTGGGCTATCACCATTGATAGGTAGGCTTGGTGACTCTTGCTCTAAATCGATTACCGTTGGTATATCAAAATGCGGTTGCACAGGTTGTTGGATGGCTTCTTCTATTTGCGATGGTACGGCTTTGGGCAGTGTAAAGCTCATGGTTGTGCCTACCATCGGTTGGCTACTTACAAACAGTGCACCGCGCATCAACTCAACCAGTTGACGACTAATTGAAAGCCCAAGCCCAGCACCTTGTCGGTAGTGGGTCGAATCTTTGCCTGCTTGCGTTAGCGGCTCAAAAATATGTTCAAGTTGCTCACTCGGGATCCCTTGTCCAGTATCAACGACTTGCACTCTTACATTACCATCGACTTCGTTTGCTGAGATGACGATTTTCCCCTCGCTGGTGTATTTGATCGCATTACCGACAAGGTTGTATAGGACTTGCTCAAGTCTTTGTGGATCAGCATCAATCCATAACTCTTCGTCAACTTGGTTGATGATACGAATCGGTTTGTTGCCTAACAAATGGTTCGATAACTCCAGTACCAATCGAGTTGCACTGGCGAGGTTCACTGCGCTGGTTTGAATATCCAAGGTGCCGTAGCGCATCTTATGATAGTCCAGTAGATCATCGACAAGGTTTGATAATCGTTGGCCACTGCTCACGATAATATCAAGCTGATAACGATGATCGGCAGAAATAGGGCCATTGGCACCCGATATTAAGGCCTCAGCGATACCGACCATGCCGTGTAGTGGAGTGCGTAATTCATGTGAAGTGGTTGCGAGAAACTCATCTTTTAGTTTGTTGGCTAGCTGAAGGTCTTCGTTCTGCTTTTTGATGATCGAAAGATTCTCTTCAAGCTCGACGTTCTGGCTTTTAATGAGCTGTATCTTTTCTCGGATAGAGCGACGCATTCGCTCAAAGCTCACCGCTAGACGACCAATTTCATCCTTGCGCTCAGTATTGAGCATGGCTTCATCAAGATCGCCGGCCGAGGCTTTCTCTGCTGCCCAAGTCAACTTGAGAAGTGGTGAGGTGATGAAGTTTGAGAGGTAGTGAGAGGCAATGACGACGAGCAAGATGGCTATGAGCATCACGACAACAAAGACTTTCTCTAGTTGATGAACACCGGCAAAGGCTTCACTTTCTGCAAGCTCCACGACAATAGCCCAATGGGTATTCTCAATTTCAACAGGCGTGTAGGCGGCGAGCATATTCTGGCTTAGCGCATTTTGATAACTACCAACATTCGTTAACCCTTCGAGCGCGTATGAAATGACCTGCAAACTGTTTTGAATATCGTCTTGCGAATAGGCCATGGTTCGGCTGAGGTAATCTTCACCCACAATTAGGGTTTTTACCGCTTTTTCGTTGCTTTGATTTGCCATCAACTTGGTGATGGCATTGTTGGGTAGTCGGAATAGAGCGTAACTGTGCAAGTAGCCTTGTTGAACAATGGGGGCGCCAAACCAAGCATAGAGTTGACCATCATGCTCTGAAAAGTCGGAAACAACGACCGGAGTAAAGTCTTCATTGGTTTGACGTTGCTCTGTCACCAGATCTCTGAGCTGTTTGAAAGTTTGTCCTAAGTTTTCATCTCGGTATCGCCCTGTGAGCAGGTTGGTGCCGTAGTCGGAGTTTTTATAGATGGAATAGGTGACGTTACCCTCTCGGTCAACCAGCAATATATCGTCAAAATCAGAGCGCTTTTGCAGTTCGAGGTAGGCCCAGTGATAACGTTTGTGTAAAAGGCGGTAGCGCTCGCTGCCATTAAATGCGGGAGAATCTGGCAACATAGAGGTTTTTATTTGGTCACCTGAGCCTTGAATGTAACGTTGCTGTGCATGTTCTTGCGCTTCTTCGGTAGTAAGACCGAGGTTTTGGAATGCATTGACCAACCCATAAAAACGGCCACCACTGGCATAGGCCAGCTCTGAGCGAACAAAACCCATGACTTCGGATTCTTTAGCTGCAAAGTAATTGATCACCTGTTGTTTTTTTGTGTCGCGAATTGAAACGAGGTGAGAGGTGCTTTGATCGCGTAAATCGCTGGTGTGAGATTGCAGGAAAAATAGTGCAATCCCGGTGAGTGGAATGATACTCAAAGTAAGAAAAGCGAGCATGAGAGTATTTTGCAATCGCTTATATTTTTGTTTTTTATACAACCCAAACATAAAATTATACCTTATTTATTAATTGCTTGAGCTGGTATTGATTGTTGTTTGATTTTTCAGTTGTAGAAGAAAAACCGTTATTCATAATACCTAGCTAGGAGTTGCAGATGTGCAAAAACACTGAAAGCGACTTGGGGAAACAGCGTTCATCAGTGGGGGGAATATTGCGATCTAAGCAACTATTTTGACAAAATTAACGAGTTTATTTTCTTTGGCAAGTAAGTTATTGGTAAAGCGTGTTGGATAGCGCAGTTTTGATTAACTGCGCTTATAAAAAGAAGGGAGTGTTACTTGTGTGCTTGATAAATGGCGAACTTATTGGTCTTGTCGAGCGTTTGGCATTGGCCAAAGGCTTGTTCGATGATTGGGATATACTTCAAAAAGCTATTTGCCACGACAAACATCTGTCCTTGGTGGTTTAGATGCTTAGGTGCCTCTGCCAGAAGGGTTTCTGTCGCACTATAGCTGGTGTCTAATCCTGAGTGGAACGGTGGATTGGTGACGAGGTAATCCAATTTTCCATCAATATCGCTATAAACATCAGAGGCAAATACCTTCCCGTCGAGGCCATTGGCTATCAAGGTTTCTTGAGATGAGGCGATAGCGAGTGCGCTGATGTCACACATCGATAGCTCAATTCCCGGGTTTAGGGTCGCCATAACAGCGCCTAGCACACCTGCGCCACATCCAAAATCGAGAACGCGACCAGACAACTTAGGCAGATTATCGAGCAGTAGGCGGCTGCCAATATCAAATTCCCCGTGACTGAACACGCCCGGCAGACTGCAGATGGTGAGAGGCTGATTCTGATAAGTCACTTGGTATTGCTTAAACCAGTCTTGAAGCTCAAAGTGTTCTGGCGCTTCTTGGCATTGTCCCCAATAGAATGAACAGCGGCGTGCTGAGTCATACTTGGTAATAGGCCCAAAGGGCTTGAACATTTTTTCGATGCTTTTTACACCCGAGCGGTTTTCTCCGACCACGACAATTTCTGTGTCTTTGCCTAGCTTAGACAGCAGCATATTGAGTAAGAACTCTGCTTCAGCTTTGGCTTTTGGCCAATAGAGCAGAATTAAATCCGCTGGTGTCTCTAAGGTAAATTCAGCAGCAAACTGACTTTGGATCGTGTCGTACTGTTTGATTTTACGGTAGTAGCCGTAGTGCGTGGTAAATACCGAGACAGATTCACAATATTGCTGCAGCTCAACAGGGAATAGATCTTCCACTTCCCCTGCCACGAGAACATGTTTTCCAGAAAAATACTCTAGCTGACGCTGAGCTACTTGGCTTGGTGCAATATAAGCAGACATAGCAAACCTATCAAAATAAAAAGACGGCTGATTGTCTCACAACCCGCCGCCTGCTTGAAGTCACGAACAGAAAATCTGATTAATTATGGTCTTGGTAGTCAAGGAAGCTCTTGAACTCTTCTTCATACAGATTAAACAGCGTAATGGTAATCGCGAAGATTAATGGACCATAAATAAGGCCTATCAAACCAAATAGATGGATACCCCCCAACAGCGAGAAGAATATCATCAGGGTGTTCATTCCTGCACTGCCTTGCATCAGCAGTGGGCGAAGGATGTTGTCGATAGAGCCGACAATCGCAATACTCCATACCGCTAAGAAAATAGCCCAAGTGATTTCACCAGTTAGGAACAAATAGGCAGTGGCTGGAATCCAGATAAGGGCGGTACCCACCACTGGGATAAATGAAGCAAAGCCCATCATGGTACCCCAGAATAATCCCGGGAAGCCTGCGAGCCACATACCAAATCCGCCTGCGATACCTTGAGCGATAGCGGTTAAAAATGATCCCATCACCGCCGATTTAGATACTTTTTCAATCTCTTCTAAAAGCTTGTCTTCTTGGCTGCGTGAGAAAGGCAGAATATGGCGCATTGCAGTGATGAGTTTGTCGTGATCTCGCAATAAGAAGAACAGCACAAACAGCATCAGGAAAAACTCCATCAAGAAGTTGGTGGCATTGCCGAGTATCTTGGCACTAATGGAGACCAGGTTAGTGCCCAGTGTTGAAGCCAGCTGCGCCGCTTTTTGTGCGATCCCTTGCGGGTCAATATCATCAAATGGCAGGTAGCTGTTTACAAACGCCAAGCCCTTGACCACCCAAGGGTGATTAAACAACTCTTGAATGCCACCATGCGTTACCCAGTGGTAGGCATTTTGCGAAAAGTTTGAACCCTGCTGGACAATGGCAGCGAATACAAAAAGCAAAGGGATGACGATAATAAAGGTCAAAACGGTACAAGAGAGAAAGGCGGCAAAGTTAGGCGCTTTGGGCAGTTTGTTCTCAAACCACTCGTGGATCGGAAACATCAGTAGCGAGATGATAAATGCCATCACGATGGAATTGATGTAAGGTTCAACGAGCAGGTAGCAGGCAAAAGCTGCCGCGAGTAAGGAGATAATTAAGACTCTATGACTGGTAGTGATTTTGACGTTATCTAGCATACTAGGTGTTCCAACTGTGTTTGCCGGAACAAGCTTCCAGCTTTTATAAACGACTTGGCTATATAATGGATGCAAAACAGAGGGTTATCAATGTATGGGTTGTTGTAATCAAAAAGAAAGTTGTTGTGAGACTAAGAAACGCAAAGCAATACCTTGGTTTTCTCTGACTGTGGGCGCACTTTTACTGCTAGTGCTCATTTATTGGCAGTAAAAATAGTGACTAGAAATAGACAGTCATAGTGCTTTAAAAGTGAGCCTAACAAGGTCTATTCAGAAACGAACAAGGCCTGCATATTTGCAGGCCTTGTGAATACTTAAAGCTGTTGCGTTTGGCGTTACTTCTCTTGAGTGAGTAGAGCAAAACAGTGATCAGCGGCTTCCAGTGTAGCTTCAATCTCTTTGCCCGAGTGAGCGAGTGAGGTAAAGCTTGCTTCAAATGCTGATGGTGCTAGGTAGACGCCATGCTCAAGCATAAGATGGAAGAAGCGCTTAAAGCGCTCAATATCACACTTAGTCACATCATCGTAGCAAGTGATTTGCTCTTGTTCTGTAAAGAAGAAGCCGAACATACCACCGACTTGATTTACTTGCAGTGGGATACCATGTTTGTCAGCCAAAGCTTTGAAGCCATCAGCCAGCTGCTTAGTTTTCTTCGCTAGGCGCTCTTCATTGCCCTCTTCGCGCAGAATATTCAAGGCAGCCAAACCTGCGGCCATAGCTACTGGGTTGCCTGATAGTGTACCCGCTTGGTAAACAGGACCGGTTGGTGCGATGTACTGCATTACGTCTTTACGGCCACCAAAAGCACCGACTGGCATGCCGCCACCAATGACTTTACCTAACGTAGTGAGGTCTGGTTTGATGTTGTAGTGTGCTTGTGCGCCACCCAAAGCAACACGGAAGCCAGTCATGACTTCATCAAAGATAAGCAATGCGCCTTCTTGATCACAGATCTCGCGCAGGCCTTCATGGAAGCCTTCAACAGGTGGGATGCAGTTCATGTTGCCAGCGACAGGTTCAACGATGATACATGCGATCTCACCTTTGTTCGCAGCAAATAGCTCGCGCACAGAGTCTAGGTCGTTAAATGTCGCCGTTAGTGTGTACTTTGCAAAATCAGCAGGCACGCCCGGTGAGCTTGGTTGACCAAGAGTCAGTGCACCAGAGCCTGCTTTAACGAGCAGGCTATCAGCGTGTCCGTGGTAGCAACCCTCAAATTTCATGATCTTGTCGCGACCAGTAAAGCCACGCGCAAGACGAATTGCGCTCATTGTGGCTTCTGTACCAGAGCTCACCATACGAACTTGTTCCATTGATGGAACAAGTTCACTCACAAGCTCTGCCATCTCAATTTCAGTTGCAGTCGGCGCACCAAAGCTAAGGCCGCGCTGAGCTGCTGTGATCACTGCATCACGAATCGCAGTATGGTTATGACCAAGAATCATTGGGCCCCAAGAGCCAACGTAGTCGATGTACGCTTTGCCATCAGCATCAAAAATCAACGGGCCATCGGCGCGTTCAATAAAGATCGGTGAGCCACCTACACCGTTGAAAGCTCGTACTGGTGAGTTCACGCCACCAGGAATGGTTTGTTGAGCTTTTTCGTATAGCTCTGCTGATTTGGTCATTCGACTATCCTCTTCTGATTACTTGGACCAAGTTAGCGCGCATTGTAACCCCAATATAGGCTTGTTGGCGAATTTCTATCGACAATCAGAGCGCTCATCACGCAGGCTTTTGGTTGGTGCTGAATTGATAGCGTTAGAGTTTGATAAGTACTCTTATCAGCAGAATACTTGAATGGAACAGTCAGGTATTAGATAATCGCGAAAAATACAATAGTTAGGTTCCGCTCTACACATTGAGTGTACTCTCGCAAACTTGATAATCAGAGTGTGAGAAGATAGCGAAACCTGCTCTACGGGAGAGTAGTTGTGAGCGAAGTAAAAATTCCATTGTCGTTTTCTGAAGCGGCAGCAACACGAGTGAAAACTCTGATTGCAGAAGAAGAAAACCCAGAATTGAAGTTGCGTGTCTATATCACCGGTGGTGGTTGTAGTGGCTTTCAATACGGTTTTACCTTTGATGAAGCGGTCAATGAAGGCGACACCACGATTGAAAATTGTGGCGTGACCTTGGTCGTTGATCCGATGAGTCTGCAGTACCTTGTTGGTGGTGTTGTAGATTACACTGAAGGTCTTGAAGGTAGCCGCTTCTTCGTTGACAACCCAAACGCAACCACAACATGTGGCTGTGGCGCATCATTTAGCGTTTAATTATTTAAATTAAAACAAATGGATGTAGCAGTTGGTGTAAACCAACTGCACCACACTTGCGTAACAGGTTGGATGGAAAAGGCTTTCTAAAGGCGCGGAACAAGCGTCATCCATTACGCAAGTGAAAACAAAAGGATTTTGTATGTCTAAGCTCCCCTGTGTTGGCTTGGGGCATCTAGGTACGTTGCTTACCCAGCGACCTTGGATTATCTCCGTATTTCTTCTTATATCCCTCACTTTGTGGCTAGCTATGGGGCCTGTACAAGCAGACTCTGCACCCAGTGACAATAAAGCCCAAACGATCCCTCTCGCGAAAGTGGTGGTTGAATCTTTTCACGCTGAAAATACCTTCAAAAGTATTGATCTCTATGGACGAACTGCGCCAAATAAAGCCGCGAATCTTGGAGCAGAACATGCGGGAAAAATCACTTCGCTGTCGGTGGTGAAGGGAGACCGTGTTGAAAAAGGGCAGGTAATAGCCCAGATAGACAAAGGCGACTTGGACATTCAGATGGCACGTGCCAGCGCTATGCTGAAAGTGCGCGAAAAAGAGTACAATGCCGCGCAGTCTCTTAAGAATAAAGGGCTGCAGGGGGAAGTCGCGTTTGCTTCAGCACAAGCTGCATTGGCGGAAGCGAAAGCAATGGTTAGTGCGGTGCGTCTTTCTTTGCGCAACACCCGAGTGTTAGCACCATTTAATGGCATTGTTGATGACCTGCACATCGAACGTGGTGACTATGTGGGTATTGGCGATCCAATCGCGCATCTTATTGATTTAGAAAAAGTTGTTATCGAAGCCGATGTCAGTGAACGACATGTACAAGACTTGGAAGTTGGACAGCAAGCCAAGATTCGATTTATGAATGATGCTCGTGTGACAGGAACGGTACGATATATCTCACGAGTCTCGTCGCTTAGCACCAATACTTTCCCAATTGAAATAGAAATTGATAACCCAAACCAACGTATTCCGGCGGGGATAAGCTCTGAAGTCGAGCTTGCCTTGAAAGAAACTCAAGCGGTCAAAGTGACCCCAGCAATGCTCGCTTTGGATGAGAGCGGCAACCTGGGTGTAAAAACCTTAATTGAGGATCGCGTTAAGTTTGTGCCGATTCAATTGGTCAAAGCTGAGCAAGATGGGGTGTGGCTGTCGGGGTTAGGCGAACACGTCAACATCATCACTACCGGACAAGGCTTTGTGCGTGATGGTGATCAAGTGATTGCTACTCAAGCTGCGAACTAGGAGGCGTTATGTTGTCTATTATTGACGCAGCGTTGTCTCGCTCGCGCACGATGTTGACGCTATTGGTCTTGATCCTGATTGCAGGCACGCTGACCTATATCACGATTCCCAAAGAGTCGAGCCCAGACATTACTATCCCGATTATCTATGTCTCTGTTGGGCATCAAGGCATCTCGCCAGGTGATGCCGAACGCCTACTGGTTCGCCCTATAGAGCAAGAGTTACGCTCAATTGAAGGGGTCAAAGAGATGACCTCAACGGCGGCAGAAGGACACGCTTCTGTGATGCTTGAGTTCAGTGTGGGCGTCGACCTTGCCAAGGCGATGGCAGATGTACGTGATGCTGTCGACCAAGCGAAACCCAAACTACCGTCTGACAGTGATGAGCCGACGGTGAATGAAGTGACCTTGGCGTCAGAAGAGCCAGTGTTATCCGTAGTTCTCTATGGCACTGTGCCTGAACGCACCATTGTCCAGATTGCACGGCAGCTTAGAGACAAGCTGGAGAGCTATCGTCAAATTCTAGAGGTCGATATTGCCGGTGATCGTGAAGACATTGTTGAGATCATTGTCGATCCTCTTTTGATGGAAAGCTACGGATTGGATCAGGGGGATATCTATAACCTGATCGCACTGAACAACCGTGTGGTGGCGGCAGGGTTTGTCGATACCGGGTATGGCCGCTTTTCTGTAAAAGTCCCATCGGTGTTCTCCTCGCTTAAAGATGTGCTAGAGCTACCGGTGAAAGTTGATGGCAAGCAGGTGATTACCTTCGGTGATGTCGCAACGGTGCGCCGTGCGTTTCGAGACCCTGAGTCTTTCGCACGAATGGATGGTAAGTCAGCGGTTGTTATTGATATTAAAAAACGCGCGGGTGAAAACATCATTGAAACCGTTGAGTTAGTTAAGGCTGTAATGGCGGGGGCACAACAGCGAGAAGATTGGCCGAGTAACCTTTTGGTTAAGTACACAGGCGACCAATCTGAAGATGTTGAAATGATGCTCAATGATCTACAAAACAACATCTTATCTGCCGTAATCTTAGTGGTGATTGTAATTATCGCCATCTTAGGTGTCAGAACCGCACTGTTGGTGGGGATCTCGATACCGGGCTCTTTCTTAACTGGACTGTTGGTGTTATCGGTGTTTGGGCTCACCGTCAATATTATCGTGTTGTTCGCTTTGATCATGGCTGTCGGTATGCTGGTGGATGGTGCGATAGTGGTGACAGAGTTTGCTGACCGACGCATGCAAGAGGGCACGCCAAGAAAGCAAGCTTATCGCGATGCTGCAAGGCGCATGGCTTGGCCGATTACTGCTTCAACCGCAACAACCCTCGCCGCATTTGCGCCATTATTGTTTTGGCCAGATGTGACTGGCGAGTTTATGAAGTATTTGCCCTTAACGCTGATTGCGACACTGACGGCTTCCTTGATTATGGCCATGCTGTTTGTGCCTGTATTAGGCGGCTTAATAGGTAAGCCGCAGCAGGTCAGTGAGGCGAATCGAGAGAAAATGGTGGCGCTGCACGAGGGCGACTTCTCGAAAGCAACGGGCATCACCAAGCTTTATTACCATACGCTCGCCGTAGCGATTCATCATCCACTTAAAATTCTGTTGGCTGCGATATTAATGGCCGTGGGCGTTGGCTTTGCTTACAACAAAGCAGGGCTTGGGGCAGAGTTCTTTCCAGAGGTTGACCCGCCATTTTTCACGGTAAAAGTGCGCTCCTATGGCGATCTGTCGATTTACGAGAAAGACAGCATCATGACAGACATTGAACAAGTGGTATTAGGTCATGATGAGTTTGAGAGTGTGTACACACGCACGGGTGGCGATGATGAGATTGGTCAAATACAGATAACCCCTGTTGATTGGCAATATCGCCGCTCAGTGAAAGCGATTATTGAAGAGCTTGAGGAAACGACGGCCAACTTCTCTGGGGTAGAAATCGAGTTTAAGTTCCCTGATGCCGGCCCGCCAGTCGAGCATGATTTGGTCATTGAGATGACATCAAATGATAACTCAGTGTTAGATGGAGCCGCAAAACAGGTACGTGCATGGGCTGATGGCTATAACGCGTTCACCAATATCAGTGATACCTCGAGTAAGCCGGGTATTGACTGGCAGATAGATATTCAGCGTGACGATGCTGCGCGTTTTGCTGCTGATGCGACATTAGTGGGTAACACCGTGCAGTTTGTTACCAATGGTCTAAAGATTGGTGAGTACTTACCTGACGATGCAGATGAAGAAGTGGATATCTTGGTTCGCTACCCTGAAGAGAAGCGAGATATCGGCCGTTTTGATGAGCTGCGAGTCAAAACGCCAGCGGGTTTAGTACCGATCACCAACTTTGCTCAGATTACACCAGACCACAAGCAGGATACGATTACACGTATTGACGGTGAACGGGTGATTAACGTTCAAGCGGATATGCGTGAAGGGTTTAACCTCGCCCTAGAACTACCAAAGATTCAGAAGGCGATCGCACAGTTGCCGCTACCGGAGGGCGTAGAGTTTAAAATACGTGGTCAGAATGAAGAGCAAGAGAACTCATCTGCTTTCTTGCAGTCCGCCTTTATTGTCGCTTTGGCGGTAATGGCATTGATATTGATTACTCAGTTCAATAGCTTCTATCAAGCCTTCTTGATATTGAGTGCGGTGCTGTTCTCGACCGTGGGCGTGTTTGCGGGTCTGCTGATTTTCCAAAAGCCGTTTGGCATCATCATGTCGGGGATTGGGGTCATTGCGCTGGCCGGGATTGTGGTGAACAACAATATCGTGTTGATTGACACCTATAACCAACTCCTCAAGCGAGGTTTAGATAAACACGAAGCGATACTCCGTACGGGCGTACAGCGTCTACGTCCTGTTCTGCTAACAACCGTGACCACAATTCTTGGCCTGTTACCTATGGTATTGGAGATGAATATCGACTTGATGAACCAGAAGATTGAGTTTGGTGCGCCAAGCACGCAGTGGTGGTCACAGCTTGCCACTGCGGTAGCTGGTGGACTGGCTTTTGCAACAGTATTAACCCTCGTGCTCACGCCTTGTCTACTAATGATAGGGCGCAAGCACAAAAGTGATTAACAATTAATTGGTGTAAAGCAGGTCGCTATAGCGCTCTAGCTTCGCCAGCTTGTTTTCTGCGTTGGCAATAAAGGTGGTTTTCGCACCGCCTGATAATGACTTAGATTGTGGCAGTTTGACGGTGCGGGGGTTCTTATGGACCCCATTGACCAAAAATTCGTAGTGTAGGTGTGGGCCAGTCACTCGGCCCGTGCCACCGAGCGTACCAATTGTCTGCCCTTGTTTAACGCGCTGTCCGGTTTTGACTTTACGTTTCTGTAGGTGCAGATATTTGGTCATGTACGTATTGCTGTGACGAATAAAAACGTAGTTGCCGTTGAACTTGTTATAGCCGGACTTCTCCACCACGCCATCGCCCGCAGCCCAAATAGGGGTGCCAACCGGTGCTGCATAGTCAGTGCCTCGGTGCGCTCGCACTTTCCCAGTAACTGGGTGGCGACGAGTAGGGTTGAAGTTAGAGGTGACTCGGCGGAAATCGAGTGGTGAGCGCAAGAAGGCTTTTTTCATCGCACGACCATTTTGGTCAAAGTAGTTTCCAGTTTTGTCGTCGAGGATTGCGGTAAAGGTGTCACCTTGGTTCTTGAAGGTTGCCGCGATGATTTTACCACGAGCAATTACTTCGCCCTCCACGACCTGCTCTTGATAGAGCAATTGGAAATGGTCGTCTTTACGAATGTCGAGAGCAAAGTCGATATCCCAACCGAAAATACCTGCAAGCTCCATGATTTGATTCGCGGTTAAGCCAGCAGAGCGCCCAGCATTCCAAAAGTTTGATGAGATGCTCGCCTCGGCATAGTTGTATTGATAGGCCACTTTCTTTTTGGCCAATTGTGATTGAAAACCCTGTGCCGTTTTAGTAACGACAAATGTCTCAAAAGCACTTTGTGGCCTGCGCAGTTCAATCAGCTCTCCCTCTACGTCGAAACCAAACTCCAACACATCACCCGGTTTTAGCCTTGATAGCTGGTTTTCAATCTCTTTATTGGTGGATGTGAGTTGATAGAGTTGGCGGGAAGAGAGTCCAAGTCGCTGAAATAGAATAGCGGCACTTTCACCGTTGCCGACGGTATGGCTTTTCCAATTGAGGCCAACACTGTCTGGTAATGTCAGTTCTGGTGACAGTAGGCGAGGCTCAACCGTGAGAGCGTAAGGTTTCCCAATCTCATAGTTGTTACTTTCATCGATGAGTGTATGCGGCTCAGGAAGAAAGAACAGCGCAAAGGTGATTAGCGCTGACGATAAGCCAATAAGAAGACGATGTAGCCATGGTAGGCGTTTGAAAATAGACAACATAATACGCGTGATTGCTGGTCGTTGAGTTTTTTTGTTGTAACAACAGTCTAACTGGTTTCAAAAGTTGGTGCTATTCAAGTACACTGTCAGATTATTAAATTTTGCCAAATCTGTGGGAGTGAACAAGAATGGCGAGCATTGAAGCTGCACTAGCCGAGATTAAGCGCGGTGTTGACGAACTGATTCCTGAAGAAGAACTGATCGCAAAACTGAAAGAGGGTCGTCCTCTTCGCATCAAACTGGGTGCCGATCCTACGGCGCCGGATATCCACCTAGGCCACACAGTTATCTTGAACAAGCTACGTGCTTTCCAAGAACTGGGTCATGATGTGACGTTCCTAATTGGTGACTTCACAGGCATGGTAGGGGATCCAACAGGTAAAAACACAACTCGTCCACCACTAACTCGTGAAGACGTGCTGCGTAACGCTGAAACGTATAAAGAGCAGGTATTTAAGATCCTTGATCCTGCCAAGACTAAGATTCAATTTAACTCAGAGTGGTTATCTGAACTTGGTGCAGAAGGCATGATTCGTCTTGCAGCAAGCCAAACTGTGGCTCGTATGCTTGAGCGTGATGACTTTAAGAAGCGTTACGGCAACAACCAACCTATCGCTATCCATGAGTTTATGTACCCACTCCTACAAGGTTATGACTCAGTAGCAATGGAAACCGACGTTGAGTTGGGCGGTACTGACCAGAAGTTCAACCTGTTGATGGGTCGTGAATTGCAAAAAGCCAACGGTCAAAAACCACAGGTTGTATTGACGATGCCACTTCTTGTTGGCCTTGATGGCGTGAAGAAGATGTCGAAGTCGGCACACAACTACATTGGTGTCAGCGAAGCACCGAGCGAAATGTTCGGTAAAATCATGTCGATCTCTGATGACCTAATGTGGAGCTACTACGAGCTACTGTCATTCCGTCCTCTTGAACAAATTGCAGAGTTTAAAGCGGGCGTTGAAGCGGGTAAAAACCCTCGTGACGTGAAAGTGCTACTAGCGAAAGAGATCATCGCACGCTTCCATTCAGAAGCAGATGCAGATGCAGCTGAGCAAGAGTTTGTGAACCGTTTTGCAAAAAACCAGATTCCAGATGAAATGCCGGAGTTCGATTTCGATGCTGGCCTACCAATGAGCAACATCCTGAAAGGGGCGGGCCTATGTGCTTCAACCTCAGAAGCGATGCGCATGGTCAAGCAGGGCGCTGCGAAAATTGACGGTGAGAAAGTTGCTGATGCGAAATTCGCACCGGAAGCTGGCACCTACGTAATCCAAGTCGGTAAGCGTAAATTTGCTCGTATTACTATTAAGTAATGCAGTAAATAGAGCTTAACGGCTGAATTATCAATGAGTGGGTCAAGATGGAAACATTTTGACCCACTTTTTTTGTGACCTGTAACTGGTTTGTCATATAAATTCACGGCGTCAATTGATATACTCCCGCCCGCTGCAATCGTTGCAGTAATTTTGGAGATAACTATGAACAATACCGACCATCCTCCTAGTATGAAGGGAGAAAGATAACCCGCTTCGGTATTGGCGATCTCTGTCTCTACCATTGTGGTAGAGAACTCACTTTTGTAAGACATTTTCTAAAAGTCCCTCTCTTATTTTTCTCCTGTTTATCTAGTTAAAGATATTCGCTTTGTCACGTTTAGCGTTTGGCTATGTGGCATAAAGGCGCGTTTGTCTTTGATGGTCGTTACCTGTTGCCAATCGGGAGATTCGCCATGACGGTAATGAGCAATACTACTTTGGAGCAAGCGCCACGTTATTCTCGTGAAGAGATCGGGGCGGCAAGGAATGCCTTTTTACAGTACAACCAAGAGAAACAGGTTGAACTGCTGACTGTAATGCCTATGGAAGAAGCGGTGGCTATTTTGCACTACTGCTCGTTAGGCCATGTACAAGATTTAATTAATCAACTAGATATCGATGGATATGACAAACTGGCGCGTCACTTTGCGCACCATTTGGGATTAATCCACTCTGAAGTTGAACCAGCAAACAGCTACCTATCAACCTCGGTGTTTGGCCACTTCAAGCAGCGTATCGGCTGGATTGTGGCGTTAGCACTGCTGGGTATCGTATCGGGCTTGATCATTGCTCAATATGAAGACACGTTAAGTCAGCTGGTGCTACTCGCTATCTATATGCCAGTGATTGCGGCTGCGGGGGGTAACACCGGTACGCAGGCGGCGACCTTGGTGATCAGGGCGCTGGCAACCGGCGAGCTGAAAAAGCGTCAGTGGGTCGATGTGTTGTGGAAAGAGAGTCGCGTTGCAATCTGTATTGCCGCAGTGATCGCGCTGGTGATCGTTGGGCGTATTCTTGTGTTCAGTGACAGTAGCTCAACAGGGGGCTTTGATCTGAATACTATCGCTCTAGCGATTGCGGTAGCGCTGTTTATTCAGGTAACGATCTCGACCATCTTAGGTGGTTTACTGCCGATTCTTGCTCGTGCGTTTAAGCTTGATCCGGCAGTGCTAGTCAGCCCAGTATTGGCTTCGATCGTCGATATTTCAGGGATGTGGATCTACTTTACAGTGGTCAATCACTTCTTAGGTATTGCCTGAGAAAATTCGACTATCTGTTGATAGAACTGAGTTTCAAATTGCGTAATAGGCGCGACAGTCGGTTGGCTGTCGCGCTTTTTATTAGGATAATAATCAGCGACAAATTGGACAAACAGGGTTTGTGGTTTGCCTTGGGCATCTAAGCCATAACCCGCCATATTGTAAGAGCCGTACACCGAGCCACTCTTCGCAATAATATTGCCTTTCACCGGTGATTTGCGCATGCTGCGACGATATTGCAATGTGCCTGATTCACCCGCTGTAGGCATAATATCGATCAACCCAAGTTGATTTTCATTCTCCCACACATAGCGCAAGACTTGGCTCATACTGTGATTAGTCATACGGTTATTGCGTGATAACCCTGAGCCATCGGCGAATTGCGCGCGACTCAAATCGATTCCCGTGTTAGCAAAGATAATCTGCTTAATTGCTGCAGTGCCATTGGCGAAGCTGCCCGGTTGCAGATAGAAATGGTGGCCGAGTGTTTTGGTGAGATTATCAGCAATCAAGTTATTGGATGACTTGAGCATCTTCTCAAGCATCTCATCTAGGCTCGGGGATTGATGAGTCGCCAGCAGTTTTAATTTGCCGCTATTGGGTTTTGCGCCGACTCGGACTTGGCCATCAAAACGAATACCCTGCTGGGTGAGTAGGCGTTGAATCACGCGTGAGACATATAAAGAAGTATCTTGCACCGCAAAGCGCAGTGGTAAAGGTTTTTCACGCGCTAACAAACAACCATCGATCACGAAGTGATTATCATCGCCTGTCGTGAGCTCAAGGGTGCACTGCGAACTCTCTTTTTCTACTTTAGTGACGGTTCTTGCACGGGTCTCAACATAGATAGGCTGATGCTCAGGTACGTAAACACGCGTTGAGCCATTGTTGTTGGTATAGATAGAGGCCTGAACACAGTTTTTGTCTATGCTAATCGCGCTTGAAGGGGCGCTATAGCACACGCCAAGATTATCCCAAGGCCAACCGACGGCGCGCTCATAGCCACTAAACACGCTGTTATCTAACCAAATATCCCCTTTGATTTCGCTAATACCATCGGCCTTGATCTGTTTGAACATCGCCGAGAGGTGTTGGTTTTTCAGTAGCGGATCGCCACTAAATTTGATAACCCAGTCTTTGTTGCTTTGGTTTATCTGAGTCTCGAAGCGGAAAGTTTCAGGCAGTTCCAGTTTCGCTGCCAGAGCAGTTACGACTTTAAGTGTGCTAGCTGGGGGAAATAGTTGTTCGGTATCGCCATAGCTTTGCACCGACTGGTTGGTGGTGAGGCTTTCTACTTGAGTGGAGACACGGCTGCCAGAGGGCAGAGCTTCAACGGGTGGAAGAGCATGGGTAAGCGGAGATATAAATGATGCCGCTGATAGAATGCTAAGAATTGTGCAGCGAGTAGTAAATCGCATTTGGGCCATATCGTTCTTCCATGAGCAAAATTATTGATGCCCGTTTATCATAGCGTGTTTTGTCATGCGGTGTGAGATTGCATATAAAAAAGAAGCTAGACCGTAGCCTAGCTTCATCAATGCGTTAGGTTAAACTAGCTCTTAGAAAGAGTATTTTAGACCTAAACGTAGTGTGTCTTCTGCATCAACAGCGTATGGCGAGTCTTTATCGATGTTGTTGATAAGGTATGCAACGTACGCGTTAAGGTTTTTGTTGAACGCGTAATCACCGGTGATTTCAAAGAAGTCACTCTTGTCTTCTTTTTTGCCGTTCACTTTTTGGTCGGTAAGCTGGTAGGCACCCATGATAGAGAAGCCATTACCAAAGCCGTACACAGCAGAAAGTTCGACACCATTGAAGTCAGAACCATCTTTATCATCTACTTCACCTGTAGTGTAAGTACCTGCAAGGTATAGAGACTCATACGTATAGTTTACACCAGCAATGATTGCATCACCTGAACCATTACCTTCGCCGTTATCACCAGCAGAGTAACCAAGACCAAGACCAAGACCCATTGGTAAGTTATAAATAGCAGAGATACCGTAGCCGTTAGTGTCTTTTTCTTCACCTAGGATAGCACTCGCTTTTACAGTTAGTGCATCGAAGTCACCAGAGTAAACAATAGAGTTCTTTTGTTGCTCATCTGAAGCACCGATAAATGTCTTCTGAGCACCTGTAAAGGTTGTTACGTCAGACATTTGTGAGATTTGCACAGCAGCAGTATCTTGGCGACCAAATGAGATTGCGCCGAAGTCACCTTTAAGGCCTGCAAATAGGTAACGTTGTTTGAATTCGTTATCGCTTGTTGTCTGCTCTGCTTCATAGAAGCCAAAGCCTGATAGGCCATTAGCGATTTGAGTTTCACCGCCAACGTTTAGACGGAAGCGACTATTGTCTGCCATAGTACCGTCAATTTCTTCACCGCCGTTGCCAATAAAGTCACCACGGAATTCCGCGCGACCGCCGATGTTTAGTTCAGTGCCTTCGCTGCTGTATACGTTAGCTGCGTTAGCGCCAGTAGCCACTGCTGCAGCCGAAACTGCTAGAGTAATCAGAGTTTTGTTCATCTTATAAGTCCTAATTTACTGTCCATAAATCATGTAATTATTGTGCGAAGGGTCACCCTTCGCAGGGGTAAGCATGGTTGCATACCCATCTCCATTCAAGCGAGTTATGTCAGAATTGTGTCAAATTCATTGCATAAATATGAAAACGCCGTTTGGAGACCTATTTGTACACTGTTCAATAGTAAAATCGCTAGTAAAATGATATAAATTTCAGTTTTGAACGCTGTTTTATTTATTGTAAAAAAAGCTCAAGTTACTGTTAAATATGACTTTATGCCTGAAAAGTAAAAAGGAGCTAAAACGTGACCACAAAGTTCTGATTTAGTTTCATTTTGTGTGTTTTGATGCATATTGCTGGGCGTGGTTTTTTTGCATGGAATCAAGATCACATCGCATAGATAGCAAATCACCTCGCGAGTTTGATCAATTTAGGTGATTTACGGCGAGAGTTTGTTTACACTCATTCCATCAACCAAATTCAACACACAACCTAGTTATACCGCTGGGGGGTGTTTTTTTGTCCAAAGACAGCTTTGGCTTAGGGGTAATTACAATGGAAAAGGTTCCAATGACTGTTCGCGGTGCAGATTTGCTGCGCCAAGAGCTTGATCGTCTACTTAAACTTCGCCCACAGATCTCTGAAGCAATTGCAGAGGCACGCGAGCTAGGTGACCTGAAAGAGAATGCAGAATACCACGCGGCTCGTGAAGAGCAGGGAATCTGTGAAGCACAAATCCGTGATATCGAATACAAGCTTTCAGTTGCGCAGATCATTGATGTGACGCAAATGGATAACACGGGTAAAGTTATCTTCGGCTCAACGGTCACGCTTATTGACGTTGATACTGAAGAAGAGAAAACATACCAAATCGTTGGTGATGATGAAGCGGACATTAAAGCAGGCCGCATTTCTGTCAGCTCACCAATCGCACGTGGTCTAATCGGTAAGATGGAAGGCGACGAAGTGATGATCACCACACCAGGTGGTGCTAAAGATTTTGAAATCGACAGCGTAGAGTATCTATAAACTGTTCGATTGTGCCGAGTAATGGCTACAAAAAAAGGTCGCAGCTGCGACCTTTTTTATTCGATATCTACACAGAATAAGTCGATACAGAGTATGAGTTACTTGCGTGGAATTTCGATTTTGCGCTCTTCAGTTTGACGGTACAGAACTAGCGTCTTACCGATCGTTTGTACTTTTTCAGCACCAGTTTCACGCACGATAGCGTCAATGATTAGGTTTTTCGTTTCACGGTCTTCCGATGCAACTTTTACCTTAATCAGCTCGTGGTGATTTAGAGCGATTTCAATTTCCGCTAGAACAGCCTCTGTCAGTCCATTTGCGCCAAGTAGCACTACTGGTTTTAGAGAGTGTGCTAGGCCTTTTAGATGCTGCTTTTGTTTTGTGCTTAGGTTCATTACGCGGCCAATTTTCTTTACTATAAGGGTTGAAAACACCTATTTTACCGCCATCTATGGTGGAAGACTATAATTTATTAAGCAATATCCCCCTCATAGTGGAAGCGTCAGCGAAAATTATTTTCATTTTTTCCCAATAATCACAGAGTTAGCCTATGCTACTTAAGTGAGGAGGAGAAATGACCTATCGCGGCGTTTCGATTTATTTGGGAGATAGGTTAGGCCTATTAAAGCAATAGCTCCTATTTGTGGCTTATTGGGATTAGAATGAGTAAACAAAAACATTCGGCCAGTTCTGGTCGTTGGTTGAAGGAACACTTCGACGACAAGTATGCAAATGAAGCGAGAAAAAAGGGTTACCGTTCTCGTGCCTACTTCAAGATGGAAGAGATCCAAACAAAAGATAAACTGCTAAAACCAGGTATGACAGTTGTCGACCTTGGTGCGGCACCCGGAGGTTGGTCACAATACGCGGCAAAAATTCTCGGCGAGCAAGGGCAAGTGATTGCTTGTGATTTGTTACCGATGGATCCGATTGCTGGGGTGAGCTTCCTACAAGGCGATTTCCGTGATGATGCGGTACTAGAAGCGTTACTCGAAAGAATCCAACCTTCTATGGTTGACGTAGTAATGTCTGATATGGCGCCAAATATTGCGGGTAATAACTCGGTAGACCAACCACGCGCTATGTATTTGGTAGAGCTGGCACTGGATATGTGTCGACAAGTTCTAGCGACTAATGGTAGCTTTGTGGTTAAAGTCTTCCAAGGCGAAGGGTTTGATCAATACGTCAAGGATGTACGTGAAATGTTCACCACCGTTAAAGTGAGAAAACCTGACTCTTCTCGAGCACGTTCTCGTGAAGTCTTTATCGTAGCCACTGGTTACAAAGGTTAACTATTTTGCTGCATTCAGCAAAAGTTAACAGTATAGCTACAGCCAATAAACTGTAGTACCCTACCTTTAATTACAATTAGTTATCGAGAGGCTGACACCTTGAGTGACATGGCAAAAAATTTAATTCTGTGGCTAGTCATCGCTGTTGTTTTAATGTCAGTATTCCAGAGCTTTGGCCCTGGGGAAAGTAGTGGCAGAACAGTGGATTACACCACGTTTGTACAGGAAGTTGGCCAAGGCCAGATTCAAGAAGCGACCTTCAAAGATAGTGAAATCACTTTCACTCGCAGAGGTGGCGGCTCCCGTTTCGTAACCTACATGCCGGTCTACGACCAAAAAGTCTTAGACGATTTGATTAACCAGAACGTTAAAGTTCAAGGTACACCACCGGAAGAGCAGAGCCTACTAGGTTCAATCTTCATCTCGTGGTTCCCGATGATCTTGCTGATTGGTGTATGGATTTTCTTCATGCGTCAGATGCAAGGTGGCGGCGGCAAGGGCGCGATGTCCTTCGGTAAGAGCAAAGCGCGTATGATGAGTGAAGAGCAAATCAAAACGCTTTTCTCTGACGTAGCTGGCTGTGACGAAGCAAAAGAAGACGTGAAAGAGTTGGTGGATTACCTACGTGATCCAAGCCGATTCCAAAAGCTAGGCGGTAAAATCCCAACAGGTGTGCTGCTAGTCGGTCCTCCTGGTACAGGTAAGACGCTGCTTGCAAAAGCGATTGCTGGTGAAGCGAAAGTACCGTTCTTTACTATTTCAGGCTCTGACTTCGTAGAAATGTTTGTCGGTGTGGGCGCATCGCGTGTTCGTGACATGTTCGAGCAAGCGAAGAAAGCCGCTCCGTGTATCATCTTTATCGATGAAATCGATGCCGTAGGTCGCCAACGTGGCGCGGGTGTTGGTGGTGGTCACGATGAGCGTGAGCAAACACTGAACCAAATGCTGGTTGAAATGGATGGTTTTGAAGGTAACGAAGGTATCATCGTTATTGCAGCAACTAACCGTCCTGACGTTCTTGACCCTGCACTTCTTCGTCCTGGTCGTTTTGACCGTCAAGTTGTGGTTGGTCTACCAGACGTTCGTGGTCGTGAGCAGATCCTTAAAGTACACATGCGTAAAGTGCCGCTAGCGGGTGATGTTGAACCATCACTGATTGCACGTGGTACACCAGGCTTCTCTGGTGCAGACTTAGCTAACCTTGTTAACGAAGCTGCTCTATTTGCTGCTCGCGGTAACAAGCGTAATGTGTCTATGGTCGAGTTTGAACTGGCAAAAGACAAAATCATGATGGGTGCAGAGCGCCGCTCAATGGTGATGTCGGAAGATACGAAAGAGTCAACGGCATACCACGAAGCGGGTCACGCGATTGTGGGTCGTTTAGTGCCAGAGCACGATCCGGTGTACAAGGTGTCTATCATTCCACGTGGCCGTGCATTGGGTGTCACTATGTACCTACCTGAGCAAGACCGCGTAAGTATGTCTCGCCAGCACCTAGAGTCAATGATCTCTAGCTTGTACGGTGGTCGTCTAGCGGAAGAGCTAATCTACGGTGCTGACAAGGTATCGACGGGTGCATCGAACGACATCGAACGTGCAACTGATATCGCACGTAAGATGGTGACTCAATGGGGCTTCTCTGAAAAACTTGGTCCACTGCTATACGCAGAGGAAGAAGGTGAGGTGTTCCTTGGTCGTAGCGTAACTCAGACTAAACACATGTCTGACGACACCGCGAAACTGATTGACAACGAAGTTCGTCAAATCATCGACCGCAACTATGAGCGTGCTAAAAAGATCCTTGAAGAGAACATGGATATCATGCATTCAATGAAAGATGCATTGATGAAATACGAAACCATTGATGCGGGTCAGATTGACGACCTAATGGAACGTAAAGACGATATCCGTGAGCCAGCAGGTTGGGGCGATCAAGTTAAAGCAGCGCCTGAAGCAAAACCTCAAGAAGCGAAAGCGAAAGCGAAAGCGGAAGAGAAGAAGCAAGAAGCTGACGCTGACGCTGATGCAGAGTCTAAACCTAAGTCTCAAGAACCATCAAAAGAGCCTTCGAGCGACCAAGATGGTGAATAAGCCTCTCTCAGGTTAATCTATCTAATAAACCCCGAACTTGTTCGGGGTTTTTGTCTATTTAGTGATTATGTTTATCCATTCTAAAAACAAGCAGTTAGACCTATCTACACCACGCGTGATGGGCATCCTCAACGTCACCCCAGACTCTTTCTCTGATGGTGGTCAATTCAACTCTTTAGATGCCGCCTTAACTCAAGCACAGTCGATGATTGATGTGGGCGTCAGCATTATTGATATCGGTGGTGAATCAACCCGCCCAGGCGCGCCAGAGGTCTCGTTGCAAGATGAACTGCAACGTGTGATTCCGGCGATTGAAGCGATTCGTGAACGCTTTCCTGACGTCTGGATCTCGATTGATACTAGCAAAGCAGAAGTCATGAAGCAGGCATTAGACAGTGGCGCAGACTTGATTAATGACGTGCGTGCACTGCAAGAGCCAGGGGCACTAGAGATAGCCGCTGAATATCAGGTACCAGTGTGTCTGATGCACATGCAGGGACAACCAAGAACGATGCAACACGCGCCTCAATATGATGACCTACTTGATGATGTGCAGGCGTTTCTCAATGAGCGAGTTGCGGCCTGTGAAGCCGTTGGGCTGACGAAAGATAAGCTTATCTTGGACCCAGGCTTTGGCTTTGGAAAAACGCTAGAGCATAATTATCAGCTTCTAGCGCAACTGGATAAATTTCATCAACTTGGTTTACCTATATTGGCGGGGATGTCGCGTAAGTCGATGATTTTCAAATTATTGGATAAGACCCCGGCAGAGAGTGTGAACGGTAGCGTGGTTTGTGCCACAATAGCCGCCATGAAAGGTGCACAGATTATTCGAGTGCACGATGTGAATGAAACCATAGAGGCAATGAAGATTGTCGCTATGTTAGAGCAAAATGCGAACTAAACGCGTATCGTTTAGTCGTAACAACAGATAAAAACAACGAAGGTTTATACATATGTCTAATTCAAGACGTTATTTCGGTACAGATGGTGTGCGTGGCAAAGTGGGGCAATACCCTATCACCCCTGATTTTGTACTCAAGCTTGGCTGGGCAGCAGGTCGTGTACTTGCTAAACAAGGCACGAAAAAAGTCATTATTGGTAAAGATACCCGTATCTCTGGCTACATGTTGGAATCGGCACTAGAAGCAGGTCTTGCTGCTGCTGGCTTGAAGGCAACCTTTACTGGCCCTATGCCAACACCGGCAGTGGCTTATTTGACTCAAACTTTCCGTGCAGAAGCAGGGATTGTGATTTCTGCCTCGCATAACCCATACTACGATAATGGTATCAAGTTCTTCTCAGCGGAAGGTACGAAACTGCCTGATGATGTTGAGCTCGCCATCGAAGCAGAACTCGATAAAGAGATCGAATGTGTTGAATCGTCTCTGTTAGGTAAAGCAACACGCCTTAATGATGCAGCAGGTCGTTACATTGAGTTTTGTAAGAGTACCTTCCCTTCAGATCTTAGTCTGAAAGCGCTGAAAATCGTCGTCGATTGCGCTCATGGCGCAACCTACCATATTGCCCCGGCAGTATTTTCAGAGCTGGGCGCTGAAGTGATTGCGATGGGTGTTGAGCCAAATGGCACCAATATCAACCACGAAGTGGGTGCGACGGATGTACGTGCGCTTCAGAAACGCGTGGTTGAAGAGCAAGCTCACCTAGGTTTGGCCTTTGATGGTGACGGTGACCGTATCATCATGGTTGATCATCTTGGTAATAAGGTCGACGGTGACCAAATCGCCTACATTATCGCTCGTGACGCTCTGCGCCGTGGTGAACTAAAAGGTGGTGTGGTTGGTACGCTAATGACCAACCTTGGTATGGAGAATGGCCTAAAACAGCTAGGCATCCCATTTGTTCGCGCCGCTGTAGGCGATCGCTACGTAATGGAGCAACTACTAGCGAAAGGCTGGAAGATTGGTGCAGAGAACTCGGGCCATGTTATCTTGTTAGATAAAGTGACGACGGGTGATGCTATTGTTGCTGCATTGCAAGTATTGGCCTCGGTTGTGGGCAGTGAAATGTCACTTAATGAACTGTCACAAGGTATGACGCTATACCCACAAGTGTTAGAGAACGTGCGCTTCTCGGGTGATTCAAACCCACTTGAAGCCGATGCGGTTGTGGCTGCGACTAAAGAAGTGGAAGCTGAGCTGGGCGACAAAGGTCGCGTATTGCTGCGTAAGTCAGGCACTGAGCCATTGATTCGAGTGATGGTAGAAGGTGAAGATGCCGCCCTCGTTCAAGCGAGTGCGACTAAGATCGCCGATGCAGTAAAAGCGAGCTTCTAAAACTGAGTGACTTAAGCCTTAGTCATTAAGCGTTTAATGATAATTTGCGGTGCACTTTTGCATAGATAAGAGTTGCGCCGTTGTTATTTTGAGCGCTTGGCTGTATTTTTGAGCGGTTGACGGTAATATCCCGCTTTTTTGTTAAATATCTCTTGTCAGAGAAAAAAGGTTCGGCTAGTATTGCCTCCGCCTTCGATGAGGAGGTCGCTTGATTGACGCTGACGTTCGATTCGAACACAAAGCGTATTTAGCTGAACAATTTAGACATAGGTGGAAAATATGTTTCAGGTTCTACTTGTGATTTATCTGTTGGCGGCGCTTGGTGTCATTGGCCTTGTGTTGATTCAACAAGGTAAAGGCGCAGATATGGGAGCTTCTTTTGGCTCTGGTGCTTCAAACACAGTGTTTGGTGCTTCAGGTTCAGGTAACTTCCTAACACGTATGACAGCACTTTGTGCGACAGTATTTTTCGTGATTAGCTTGGTTCTAGGCAATATGTCAACGCATAAGCCTGAATCAGATTGGGTTGACCCAACTCAAGGTCAAGTTATCCAACAAGCTGGTGACGCTGTGAGTGATATTCCTGCTGAAAGCGGTGATGAGATCCCACAATAAGAATTTGAGTTTTAATTAACTCTTTGCCGAGATGGTGAAATTGGTAGACACGCCAGCATGAGGTGCTGGTGCCTTTGGTGTGAGGGTTCGAGTCCCTCTCTCGGCACCATGTTTTACAAACTTGTAAAAAACAGGCTTGAGCGTATAATGCTCAGCTAGTCGGACGCGGGGTGGAGCAGCTTGGTAGCTCGTCGGGCTCATAACCCGAAGGTCGTCGGTTCAAATCCGGCCCCCGCAACCAATTCTTAAATGCTGTGTCAGCATTAAGATGTTGCAAGTTTGGCAGTGCGAGTCACTGCGGATTGAGTCATACTCAATCTATCAGGGTCCAGCAACAAAAAACCCCGACTTTTCGGGGTTTTTTGTTATCTGAATTTTGTAAATTCAGATAATGCGTGGAATTTAAATTGGGCTCTTATGCCCTTTTTTTGTTTCTGGAGAACGTCTAAATGACAGGTTTAGAACGACAACTGATTGAATTACTTGAAGCTCCAGTAGAAGCTTCAGGTTACGAACTGGTAGGCATCGAGTTTATTCGTGCAGGCCAACACTCAACATTACGTATCTTTATTGATCACGAAAATGGAATTAATGTTGATGATTGTGCGGAAGTAAGCCACCAAGTGAGTGCAGTTATGGATGTTGAAGATCCTATCTCTGTTGCTTATAGCTTAGAGGTGTCTTCTCCAGGACTAGATAGACCACTATTTAAAGCTGCTCACTATGAGCAACGTATTGGTCAAGAGGTTAACCTCGTACTAAATATGGCTGTTGGCAACCGTCGCAAGTGGAAGGGCACTATCCACTCAGTTGATGGCGAGACCATCACGTTAACTGTTGATGGACAGAACGAAGAGTTTGTGTTGAGCAATATTTCAAAAGCCAACATCATTCCAAAATTTTAGTTCTCCACGAGACATTTAAGCTTAAGAGGCTAGATAAAAATGAGCAAAGAAATTTTAGCGGTAGTTGAAGCGGTTTCTAACGAGAAAGCGGTTCCTCGCGAGCGTATCTTTGAAGCGCTAGAGATCGCTCTTGCGACTTCAACCAAAAAGAAATACGAGTTTGAAATTGAAGTTCGTGTAGAAATCGATCGCAAAACAGGCGAATTCGAAACTTTCCGTCGCTGGGAAGTGGTAGAAGAAGTAGAAAACCCAACTCGCGAAATCTCACTAGAAGCTGCGCTTTATGATGATGAGACGATTGAAGTTGGCGGTTACATCGAAGATGACATCGAGTCAGTAACTTTCGACCGTATTACTACGCAAACAGCGAAGCAAGTTATCGTACAGAAAGTACGTGAAGCTGAGCGCGCACAAATCGTTGAACAGTTCATCGACAACGAAGGCGAGCTAGTAACAGGTGTAGTTAAGAAAGTTAACCGTGATACTGTTATCCTTGACCTAGGCAACAACGCTGAAGCGGTTATTCTGCGTGATGACCAACTACCTCGTGAAAACTTCCGTCCAGGTGACCGTGTTCGTGGTCTTCTGTACAAAGTTGCTCCTGAAGCTCGTGGTTTCCAACTGTTCATCACTCGCTCTAAGCCAGAGATGCTAGCTGAACTATTCCGTGTAGAAGTACCAGAGATTGGTGAAGAGCTGATCGAACTTAAAGGTGCTGCACGTGATCCAGGTTCACGCGCTAAAATCGCTGTAAAGACAAACGACAAACGTATTGACCCTGTGGGTGCTTGTGTAGGTATGCGTGGTGCACGTGTACAAGCGGTTTCTGGCGATCTAGGCGGCGAGCGTATCGATATCGTTCTTTGGGACGATAACCCTGCACAATTTGTTATCAATGCAATGGCACCAGCAGACGTTGCTTCTATCATCGTTGATGAAGATGCAAACTCTATGGACATCGCAGTAGAAGCAGACAACCTAGCACAAGCGATCGGCCGTTCAGGTCAGAACGTTCGTCTAGCGTCTCAGCTAACGGGCTGGACTCTAAACGTAATGACGGTTGAAGATCTACAGAAGAAGCACCAAGAAGAGTCTCAAGCATCGATTGAGAACTTCATGAAGCATCTAGACATCGAGCAAGACTTTGCTGAGATGCTAGTTGAAGAAGGTTTCTCAACACTAGAAGAAGTTGCTTACGTTCCTGTAAATGAACTTCTAGAAGTTGACGGTCTAGATGAAGGTCTAGTTGAAGAGCTACGTAGCCGTGCAAAAGATGCATTGACTACACTTGCTCTAGCGCAAGAAGAGTCTTTCGATGGCCTAGAGCCAGCTGAAGACCTACTAGGCCTAGAAGGTCTTGAGCGTGAGATGGCATTCAAACTTGCTGCGAAAGGTGTAGCAACACTTGAAGACCTCGCTGACCAAGGTATTGATGATTTAGAAGGTATTGAAGACCTAACCGAAGAGCGTGCGGGCGAGCTAATTATGGCAGCGCGTAACATCTGTTGGTTTGGCGAAGAAGCATAATTTCAGCGAGGAGGGAGCTATATGACAGAAGTCACAGTTAAAGCTTTAAGTGAAGAGATTGGTACACCAGTTGAGCGCTTAGTAGAACAACTTGCTGATGCAGGAATGAAGAAAGCTGACACGGATATCGTTACGGAAGATGAGAAGCAACAGCTTCTGTCTCACCTGAAGAAAGAGCACGGCGACAAGTCGGGCGAATCTGAACCAACTCGACTCACGCTCCAGCGTAAGACTCGTAGCACGTTAAGTGTTGCAGCAGGTGGTGGTAAGAGTAAGGACGTTCAAGTAGAAGTGCGTAAGAAGCGCACATACGTGAAGCGCAGCACTATCGAAGACGATGCAAAACGTGAGGCTGAGGAAGCAGCAAAACGTGAAGCTGAAGAGCTTGCGAAACGTGAGGCTGAAGAACAAGCCAAACGTGAAGCTGCAGAGAAAGCACAGCGCGAAGCCGAAGAAAAAGCGAAACGAGAAGCGGATGCAAAACGTGAAGCTGAAGAAAAGGCACAACGCGCCCAAGCTGAGAAGGCCAAGAAAGAAATGAATGCGAAAAATGCGGATGTGAATACGCAAGCGAAGAAAGAAGCTGACGAGCTAAAACGCCGTCAGGAAGAAGAAGCACAACGTAAAGCGGAACAAGAAGCAGCTAAGCTTGTTGAAGAAGCACGTAAGCTTGCTGAAGAGAACGAAGCTCGCTGGTCTGAAGCTGAGACTAAAAAGAAAGAGCTTGAAAACTCTGACTACCACGTAACGACTTCGACTTATGCTCGTGAAGCTGAAGATGCAGCTGACCGTAAAGAAGAAGGTGGTGGTAACCGTCGTAAGAAGAAAAAGCAACCAGCTCGTGATGACAACCGTGGCGGTCGCAACCAGCGTGGTGGCAAAGGCCGTAATAAAGGTAAGCTAGCGAAACCAACTTCAATGCAGCACGGCTTCGATAAGTCGGCAACGGTTGCTAAACAAGATGTTGTTATCGGCGAAACGGTCGTTGTTTCTGAACTGGCTAACAAGATGTCAGTGAAAGCAACGGAAGTTATCAAGGTGATGATGAAGATGGGTGCAATGGCAACCATCAACCAAGTGATCGACCAAGAAACGGCACAACTTGTTGCTGAAGAAATGGGTCACAAGGTTATCCTACGCAAAGAAAACGAGCTTGAAGAAGCGGTACTTTCAGATCGTGACAACGATGCTGAAGTGTCTCCACGCGCTCCTGTTGTTACTATCATGGGTCACGTTGACCACGGTAAAACTTCTACACTTGACTACATCCGTCGTACACACGTTGCATCTGGCGAAGCGGGTGGTATCACACAGCACATTGGTGCATACCATGTAGAAACAGAAAACGGCATGATTACGTTCCTTGATACTCCTGGACATGCGGCGTTTACTGCTATGCGTGCTCGTGGTGCTCAAGCGACAGATATCGTTGTTCTTGTTGTTGCAGCGGACGATGGCGTAATGCCACAAACAATCGAAGCAATCCAGCACGCGAAAGCGGCGGAAGTGCCTCTGATTATTGCTGTGAACAAGATCGATAAAGAAGATGCTAACCCAGATAACGTTAAGAACGAGCTAGCTCAATACGACGTTATTCCTGAGGAGTGGGGCGGTGAGAACATGTTTGTTCACATCTCTGCGAAACAGGGTACCAACATTGACGGTCTTCTAGAAGCGATCCTTCTTCAGTCTGAAGTTCTTGAACTTACAGCGGTTAAAGAAGGCATGGCATCTGGTGTGGTTGTTGAATCACGTCTAGATAAAGGCCGTGGTCCAGTTGCAACAGTACTTGTTCAATCTGGTACGCTAAACAAAGGCGACATCGTTCTTTGTGGTCAAGAATACGGCCGTGTTCGTGCAATGCGCGATGAGCTAGGTAAAGAGATCACAGAAGCAGGTCCTTCTATCCCAGTAGAGATTCTTGGTCTTTCTGGTGTTCCAGCTTCTGGTGACGAAGCAACAGTTGTTCGTGACGAGCGTAAAGCGCGTGAAGTTGCAAACTACCGTGCTGGTAAGTTCCGTGAAGTGAAACTTGCTCGTCAGCAGAAATCGAAACTAGAGAACATGTTCTCGAACATGGCTGCTGGTGAAGTTGCTGAACTAAACGTAGTACTGAAAGCTGACGTACAGGGTTCTGTGGAAGCAATCTCTGACTCGCTACTGAAACTGTCTACTGACGAAGTTAAAGTGAACATCGTTGGTTCTGGTGTTGGTGGTATCACTGAGACTGATGCAGTACTGGCTGAAGCTTCTAACGCTATCATCCTTGGCTTTAACGTTCGTGCTGACGCTTCTGCTCGCCGTGCGATTGAAGCTGCAAGCGTTGACCTACGCTACTACTCAATCATTTACCAATTGATTGACGAAGTGAAACAAGCAATGGGCGGTATGCTTGCTCCAGAATTCAAGCAAGAGATCATTGGTCTTGCTGAAGTACGTGACGTATTTAAGTCACCGAAACTGGGCGCAATCGCTGGTTGTATGGTTACTGAAGGTCTAATTAAGCGTAACAACCCAATCCGCGTTCTACGTGAAAACGTTGTTATCTACGAAGGTGAGCTAGAATCACTACGTCGCTTTAAAGATGACGTTCAAGAAGTTAAGAACGGCTACGAGTGTGGTATCGGCGTTAAGAACTACAATGATGTTCGCGTTGGTGACCAAATCGAAGTATTCGAGATTGTCGAGATTAAACGTACTCTAGACTAATGGACAAACATGACTAAAGTTATCTTGTATTGAGATACTTAGTGATGGGTTGTTGAATACACCATGGGGGGCTGGTATTTACCATCCCCCCATTCTTGCTAATAAGAGTAAATATTTATGTCAAAAGAATTTAGCCGCACGCAGCGTGTTGGCCAGCAGCTGCAAAAAGAGCTTGCGATGATTCTTCAGCGCGAAGTTCGTGATTCTCGTCTAGGAATGGTGACCATTTCTGACGTAGAAGTCTCTCGTGACCTTGCTTATGTAAAAGTGTTTGTGACGTTCCTATGCGTTGGTGAGCAGACGCCAGAGTCATGCCTAGCAGCGCTACGTGAGCATGAAGTTCACATTCGCATGATGTTGGGTAAGCGCATTCGCCTGCGTCTAACACCTGAAGTTCGCTTCTACTACGACAGTACTTTGGTTGACGGTATGCGCATGTCCAACCTAGTGACTGAGGTTGTTAACGAAGACAAGCGTAAGATCGAAGAATCAGGTCGCTCTGACGAGCAACCATCTGAAGGAGAAGAGAGCTAATGGCGCGTCGTCGTAAAGGTCGTCCAGTTAACGGTGTTATCTTACTGGACAAGCCAACTGGCATTTCATCTAACGATGCTCTGCAAAAAGTAAAGCGAATCTACTTTGCTGAAAAAGCGGGGCACACTGGTGCTTTAGACCCACTTGCGACGGGCATGTTGCCCATCTGTTTAGGTGAAGCAACAAAGTTCTCTCAGTTCCTACTTGATTCAGATAAGCGCTACCGTGTGATTGCCAAGCTAGGCGAGCGCACAGACACATCAGACTCTGATGGTGACGTTGTTGAAACTCGCCCGATTGATGTCAACCTTGACAAACTCGAGGCATGCATTGATAAATTCCGTGGTGAATCCGATCAAGTTCCTTCAATGTTTTCTGCATTGAAGTACCAAGGCAAGCCGCTGTATGAGTATGCTCGCCAAGGTATTGAAGTGCCGCGCGAATCACGCAAGATTACGGTTTACGAGATCATCTTGCATCGCTTTGAAGGCGATGAAGTTGAGATGGAAGTGCATTGCTCAAAAGGCACTTACATCCGTACTATCGTCGACGATCTTGGCGAGATGCTCGGATGTGGTGCCCACGTGACTATGTTGCGTCGTACGGGGGTTGCTAAATACCCATACGAGAAGATGGTGACACTCGAGCAGCTTAATGAGCTGTTAGAGCAAGCACACCGCGAAGAGAAAGCACCCAAGGAGCTGCTTGATCCTCTGTTAATGCCGATGGACACAGCAGTTCAAGATCTGCCCGAAGTCAACTTGAATGACGAGCTGACCGACCTTGTTCAACACGGTATGCCAGTACAGGTATTCGGAGCGCCAGAAGGTACGCCACTGCGTATGACTTCAGGTGAAGAAAAGCTGTTTATTGGTGTAGCGGAAGTGAACAAAGACGGCAAGGTTGCCCCAAAACGTTTGGTGGTTTTCCGCGACGAAGTTGAGTCTTAATCTAGGCTGCTAAAACGCGCATGAATCAATAAAAGCCGAAGCAATTGCTTCGGCTTTGTTGTAGTTAATGGCCTATCAGGCCTTTCGGCAGTTCAATTGTTTATCTTGTCAAAATTGATTAATCGAGAATTGAAGCGTCTGCGAGCTTTTGGCGTAGCTGTTCTGCGCGCTTTCTATTCACACCGAAATCGGAGTAACCTGTTCTTGATTCTGAACGAACGGTTAGTGCTGTGCCGTCAAGTTTGAGCTCAAGATCATCGACAAAGCGCATGATTTTTGAGGTGCATTCGATACGAAGGTAGTTACTATCGCTGTCCGCTATTTTTGCTCCAGGTAGGGTTAATGCAATCGCCTCGACCTGAGCGAGTGTGGTTCCCTCTTTTAAGTTAAATGGCGCGATGCTGTGTTTTTCACGGTCGTCGATAGTTGAAACACAATTGGGCTTATCACCACAAGGTTGCGCGGTTCGGTCTGTCATTTGTTCCACTCCTTGGCTGCAGGCGGTGAGAGAGAAAACACTCACAGCTATAAGCAGGTATTTATTCATTGTTGTTGTCCCGTATTATATATCTAAGAAATCGAGTATGCCCTCTGCGGCTTTACGCCCCTCATCAATGGCAGTGACCACAAGGTCAGAGCCTCTTACGGCGTCGCCGCCGGCAAAGATCTTATTGTTGCTGGTTTGATATTGAAACTCTTGATCGCTAGCGGCCTTAATTCTGCCCCACTGGTCTGTTTCGACCCCCAAAGGGGTGAGCCAGTCCATTTGATGGGGTTGAAAACCAAACGCCATGATAACCGCATCTGCAGCGAGAATATGTTCACTGTTTGGCACAGCTTCTGGCCTGCGGCGGCCAGCTTCATCGGGATCACCCAGAGCGGTTTTAACCACCTTGACACCAATAGCCTTGCCTTGTGCGTCCGTTTCTATCGAGACTGGCTGGAGGTTAAACATGAAATTCACGCCCTCCTCTCGAGCGTTTTTCACTTCTCTACGTGACCCTGGCATGTTGTTTTCGTCTCGGCGATAAGCACAAATAACGTTAGCCGCGCCTTGGCGAATTGAAGTACGAACACAATCCATTGCGGTATCACCGCCCCCTAATACCACCACTTTTTTTCCTGCCATATCAATAAAAGGGCGATGGTCTTCAAGGTTCATTACTTTATAGGTGTTGGATATCAAGAATGGCAGTGCATCGTAGACACCAGGCGCGTCTTCGTTACTTAGACCTGCACGCATGTTTTTGTAGGTGCCGACTCCAAGAAAGACGGCGTCGTGTTCATCAACGAGTTGCTTCAACGGGATATCTTTCCCCACCTCGATATTGAGCTGGAACTCGATGCCCATCTCAGTAAAGATTCGGCGGCGATTTTCCATGACCCCTTTCTCTAGCTTGAAAGAGGGAATACCAAAGGTCAGCAGCCCGCCAATTTCAGGATAGCGATCGTACACGACGGGTTTCACACCGTTACGCACCAGAATATCGGCAGCGGCGAGCCCAGCGGGGCCAGCGCCAATGATAGCGACCTTTTTGTCTGTCCATTCTACTTGCGACATATCTGGCTTCCAGCCCATCTCAAAGGCTTTATCCGTAATGTACTTTTCAATATTACCGATGGTGACAGCGCCAAAGTCATCATTGAGAGTGCATGAGCCTTCACACAAGCGATCTTGTGGGCAAACACGGCCACATACCTCGGGTAAGCTATTGGTTTGATGAGAGAGCTCTGCGGCCTCAATAATGCGCCCTTCATTGGCAAGCTTTAGCCATTGTGGAATATAGTTGTGAACCGGACACTTCCATTCACAATAGGGGTTACCGCAATCTAAACAGCGGTCTGCTTGAGCGGTTGCTTGCTGCTTAGTAAAGGGCTCATAGATCTCAACAAATTCTATCTTGCGGATCTTTATCGGCTTTTTCGCCGGATCTACGCGCTGAACATCGATAAATTGGTATACATTCTGGCTCATAATTCGTCCTCCTTGACGGCTATTGGGCTTGAACGCGCAGTTCAGCGGCACTTCGGCTTTGATGCCCAAGTAAGGTGTTGAGATCAGCGGCTTTGGGTTTGACGAGGTAGAACTGAGGGATCCAATCGTCAAAGTTTGCCAGTATCTCTTCTGCATGAGCTGAGCCCGTCTCTTCGAGGTGCTCTACTATTAGGCCACGCAGGTGCTCTTGATGGATATAAAGGTCCGAGAGAGACAGCGCCTCGACAGACTCATTGTTAACCCGGCCGGTGAAGTCGTTATTTTTATCCATCACATAGGCAAAACCGCCGGTCATGCCAGCGCCAAAGTTAACCCCAGTTGCACCTAATATCGCTACAATACCCCCCGTCATATACTCACAGGCATTGTCTCCCGCGCCTTCTATCACAGCGACGGTTCCTGAGTTTCGGACGGCAAAGCGCTCACCAGCAAGACCTGCGGCAAAGAGCTTACCACCGGTTGCACCGTATAAGCAGGTGTTGCCAATGATGGAGGCTTGATGACATTTAAACGCGGTCCCAAGGTGGGGCTTAATGACAACCTTACCGCCGGCCATTCCTTTGCCAACATAGTCGTTTGCATCACCAGTAAGGTACAGCTCAACACCTCCGGCATTCCATACCCCGAAAGACTGGCCAGCGGTTCCATCTAGATGAATTTTGACTGGAGAGGTCGCCATGCCTTGATTGCCATAACGTTTGGCAATTTCGCCTGAGAGTCTTGCACCCACTGAGCGATCGGTATTGATGACATGATAAAACAGGTTAATAGACTGTTTTTTCTCGATGGCATTGATCGCATCATCAACAATTGTTTGGTTTAGTGCTGCTTTATCGAAGGGCGCGTTTGGTTCAGTCCAATAGAGTGGATGGTTGTCTGGCGATATTGGTTGCTCAATGATGTCGGTGAGGTCCAATTTGGTTTGCTTAGCAGTGAAGCCCTCCACTACCTCGAGCAAATCGGTGCGCCCAATTAAGTCAGTCAACTTTTCAACCCCAAGTGTGGCTAGCAGCTGTCGCACCTCTTCAGCCAATCCGGTGAAGTAGTTAACAACCATCTCTGGCAAGCCTTTGAAGTATTCACGGCGCAGTGTTTCATCTTGTGTTGCGACACCCGTTGCGCAGTTGTTTAGGTGACATATACGTAAAAACTTGCAGCCCATTGCTACCATAGGAGCAGTGCCAAACCCAAAACTTTCAGCGCCAAGAATCGCCGCTTTCACAACATCTAGCCCCGTTTTCAGCCCACCATCGACTTGCAGACGTATCTTGTGACGCAGACCATTAGCCACCAAGGCTTGCTGTGTTTCGGCAAGCCCGAGCTCCCAAGGGCTGCCTGCATATTTGACTGAAGTTAGGGGACTTGCAGCAGTACCGCCATCGTAGCCAGAAATAGTAATCAAATCTGCATAGGCTTTTGCGACTCCAGTTGCAATAGTTCCTACCCCCGGCTCAGACACCAGCTTAACGGAGACAAGGGCATTGGGATTGACCTGTTTAAGGTCGAAGATCAGCTGGGCGAGATCTTCAATCGAATATATATCGTGATGGGGTGGGGGCGATATCAGCGTGACACCCTGAACCGAGTAACGCAACTTAGCGATTTCAGCCGTGACTTTATGTCCCGGAAGTTGCCCCCCTTCACCGGGTTTCGCGCCTTGGGCGACTTTTATCTGCAACACATCTGCATTGGTGAGATAGTGTGGTGTTACACCAAAGCGACCAGAGGCGACTTGTTTGATGCGTGAGTTGCGATCTGTGCCGAAACGACGTGGGTCTTCGCCTCCTTCCCCAGAGTTTGAGTATCCGCCTAAGCGATTCATTGCCATAGCGAGTGCCTCGTGAGCCTCTGGGCTCAGTGCACCGATCGACATTGCCGCAGAGTCAAAGCGTTTGAATAGCTCTCGAGTTGGCTCAATGTTCTCTAGTGGGAGTGGTGTTGACGCACTTTTTAAACGCAAGAGATCGCGAAGTGTCGCTGCTGGGCGTTGATTGACTTGGCTAGCAAAGGATTGATAGTCATTGCTGTCACCTGATTTAACGGCTGTTTGTAGCGTGCCAACCACATCTGGATTATAGGCGTGGTATTCGCCGCCATGTACGTATTTGAGAAGCCCACCATGGTCAATTGATTTACGTTTAGCCCACGCTTTGCGTGAGAGGTTGGCCAAGTCTTGCTGAAAATCAGCGAAGTCTGCACCTTGAATGCGGGTGGTGACGCCTTTGAAGCATAAGTCCACCACACTTTGGTGTAAGCCAACCGCTTCTAACAGCTGTGAGCAGCGATATGAGGCAACGGTAGAAATGCCCATTTTAGACATGATTTTGTATAAGCCTTTATTGATACCGTTTTGATAGTTGCTCATTACTTCACGATAGCTTTTGTCGAGCGCACCCGTATCGATTGCGCGCCCTAGGGTTTCGTAGGCTAAATAAGGGTAGATGGCCGTCGCGCCAAAACCCAGCAGCACCGCAAACTGGTGGGGGTCACGCGCAGTTGCGGTTTCAACCACAATATTTGCATCACAACGCAGGTTGGTGTCTGTCAGACGGCGTTGAACAGCCCCAACGGCCATGGCGGCTGGTATAGGTAGCTTACCTTTGACTAGCGCTCTGTCGGACAACACGATCAACACTGTGCCTGTACGCACTACCTGTTCGGCTTTTTCACACAGTGAAACAATCGCTTGTTCTAGTGTGTGGACGTCAGGGTCATAGTTAATATCGAGAATCGTGTTTCGGTAGTGTTCATCACCCAGTTCGAGTAATTGCTGCATATCAGAGTAGAGCAGCACCGGTGACGAAAAAGTCACGCGATGAGCATGCCCATCCGTCTCACAAAAGACATTCATCTCTTGCCCGATGCTGGTGGTAAGTGACATCACATGCTTCTCTCGAAGTGGGTCAATTGGAGGGTTAGTGACTTGAGCAAACTTTTGGCGGAAATAGTCAGTCACGAGTCGCTCTTTTGACGAGAGTACTGCCATTGGGGTGTCATCGCCCATAGATCCGACGGCTTCTTGTCCCATATCGCCAAGTACCTGAAGCACTTGATCGACCTCTTCATTACTCATGGCGAACTGTTTTTGGTAGGTAGCAAGCAGGGTATCATCAAAGCTGCGAGCACCGACGCAATCGTCTGGTAGGGCGCTCAATGGTTTTAAAGACTGGACGTTATTATCCATCCACTCTTTGTAAGGGTGGCGAGATTTGAGGTCATTGTCGATATCTTCTGAGAGCCAAAGTTTGCCCTGCTTAGTATCTACGACAAGCAGTTCTCCTGGCCCGACACGACCTTTTCTAGAAACCTCATCTGGCGCGTAATCCCAAATGCCGACCTCTGAGGCCAGTGTGATGAGGTTGTCTTTCGTAATCACATAACGGGCAGGACGCAGCCCATTTCTGTCTAGGTTACAGGCAGCATAACGACCATCTGAGAGTACAATGCCTGCTGGGCCATCCCACGGCTCCATATGCTTAGAGTTAAAGTCATAAAAGGCACGCAGATCGGCATCCATATCTGGGTGATTTTGCCAAGCGGGTGGCACTAACATGCGCATAGCGCGGAAGATGTCCATGCCGCCAGCGAGGAACAGATCGAGCATGTTATCAAGACTGGATGAATCAGATCCCACTTCATTGACGAAGGGAGCGGCAGTTTGTAAATCAGGTAACAGTGGCGAGGCGAATTTATATGCACGAGCACGGGCCCACTGTCGGTTGCCTTCAATAGTATTAATCTCACCGTTATGAGCAAGGTAACGGAAAGGCTGTGCGAGGGGCCATCTTGGTTGAGTGTTGGTGGAGAAACGCTGATGGAATAAACAGATCGCCGCTTCCATCCGCAGATCAGCAAGATCGAGATAGAAGCGCGGAAGATCGGCAGGCATGCACAACCCTTTATACACGATCACTTGGGTTGATAAGCTACAGATATAGAAGTCAGGATCATCGGATATCTGTTTTTCAATTCTTCGTCGTGCAATATATAGTCTGCGTTCAATGTCTTTTTCACGCCAACCTGCGGGAGCAGAAACAAACACCTGCTGAATGTTAGGCAGGGAATACGTGGCAATTGGCCCTAGAACATCCGAGTTAGTTGGGACGTCACGCCAGCCAGATATGGTGAGTGTCTCTTGCGCCAACTCTCGATTGATGACGTCTTTAGCTGACTGGGCTTTTACAGGATCTTGGCTTAAGAACAGCATGCCAATAGCGTATTGTTTGGCGAGATTAAAGCCTTGATCTTCAGCAACTAAGCGTAGGTAGGAGTCCGGCTTTTGCAATAATAGACCACAGCCATCGCCGGTTTTTCCATCGGCGGCAATGCCTCCGCGGTGGGTCATTCTATCCAGTGCTGAGATGGCAGTGCGAACCAACTTATGGCTGGCTTCACCTTGCATGTGAGCAATCAAGCCAAAGCCACAGTTATCTTTTTCTAAAGAGGGGTCATATAACGCCATTGCAAACTCTCCCTTTGCTTCCTACATCCATGCAGGTTTCATTCGCGGTTACTTTGAGCGAAAAGTCAGTATCCTTAGACTCAATGTCCGCTGTGTGTGATCGGTTAGTGCGTGAATTAAGACTAAACTTTCACTGTGAGTGCGTATTTATGTGATAAATATGTTGTCAAAATGAATGTCGATTTAACAAACTATAACTAGAGACTATTGAGGTCAAGTATTTCATTTGCGCAAAATGTGAGTGGGTAGAACGAGAGACGAAAAAAGACCAGCCATAAGGCTGGTCAAAAATTAACTGGAAGGAATCTTTATATTATGCAGAAAGCATCATTGAATTGGCTTTCGCTTCTAGGTTTGAGTTACCCATCAGGTAACTGTCTATAGCGATAGCACATTCACGACCTTCATTGATACAACGAACGACAAGAGATTGACCTGTGCGCATATCACCGGCAGCGAAAACGCCTTTTTGGTTTGTCGCAAAACCATCGGTTGCTACGTTGCCACGATCATCAAGCTTGATGTCGAGCTGCGCTAATACACCGGTTGGCTCTGGGTGTAAGAAGCCCATCGCAAGGAACGCCATATCACAAGGAATGACACGCTCTGAATTGGCGACTTCTTCAAAAGTAGGACGCTCACCAGGTGCGGCATCTTTCCATACAATGTCAGCAATACGTAGGCCTGTTACCTGACCTTCATCGTTACCGATGAACTCTTTTGTCAGGATGTTCCAATGACGTTCGCAACCTTCTTCATGAGAAGTGGTGGTCTTCATGATCATTGGGTATTGAGGCCAAGGCATGTTGGCTGGTCGCTTCTCTGGTGGAATCGGCATGATCTCTACTTGAGTCACGCTTGCTGCCTTGTGGCGGTTAGATGTACCGACACAGTCAGAGCCAGTATCACCACCACCGATTACCACAACATGCTTATCTTTCGCGTGAATCTCTTCACCCTTCAGATCCATATCGTTTGCACGGCGGTTGTTTTGCCCTAAGAACTCCATTGCAAAGTGAACGCCTTTCAGTTCGCGACCTGGAACTGGAAGATCACGTGGAACCGTTGAGCCCCCTGTTAGCAGTACAACATCAAACTCTTGACGAAGCTGCTGTGCATTCACATCAACACCAATGTGTTGGTTAACCTTAAACTCAACACCGGCTTCAGCCATTAGGTTGATCTTACGATCAATCACATCCATACCCAGTTTAAAATCTGGAATACCAAAACGCAGTAGGCCACCTACTTTTTCATCACGCTCAAATACCGTCACAGAGTGACCAGCGCTGTTGAGCTGCTCAGCGGCTGCAAGGCCAGCAGGGCCACTACCGATGATTGCTACGGTCTTGCCACTGCGAGAACGTGGTGTTTTTGGTTTTGCATAACCTTCGCGGTAGGCTGTTTCTACGATGGTCTTCTCAATGTTACAGATGGTGATTGGGTCTTGGTTGATACCCAATACACACGCACTCTCACATGGAGAAGGGCAGACACGACCAGTAAACTCAGGGAAGTTATTGGTGGAGCTTAGAATGTTCCACGCTTCTTCCCAGCTATCACGGTAAACCGCGTCATTGAATTCAGGAATGATGTTACCAATCGGACAGCCGCTATGGCAGAAAGGCACACCACAGTCCATACAACGAGATGCTTGGGTGTTGATCTTGTCACCAAACTCTTCGTTAAGGACGAACTCTTTGTTGTTTTCGATACGAACTGAAGGGTCGAGCTTCTTTGGAAGCTCACGACCGTTCTCTAAAAATCCAGTAGGCTTACCCATTATACTGCCTCCGCTTCTGCTTGCTCTGCCTCAGCCTTACGCTTTTGAAGAACCGCTTTGTAGTCGCGCGGCATCACCTTAACCAGTGAGGCTAGGCTTGCTTCAAAGTTGTCCAGGAAAGACTGTGCAACTTCACTTCCTGTGAATTCCACATGCTTAGATAGCATGTCGAGTAGTAAGTCTTTATCTTCTTGCTCGATAGGGTCTAGGTCGACCAGTTCAGGGTTCAGTTTCGACTCGAAGTCACCTGATTTATCCCAAACATACGCCACACCGCCACTCATACCCGCAGCAAAGTTGCGACCCGTTGAGCCTAGGATGATAGCCACACCACCGGTCATGTATTCACAACCGTGGTCGCCGACGCCTTCAACTACGACTTTGGCACCAGAGTTACGAACACAGAATCGTTCACCCGCCATACCGCGAATGAATGACTCACCTGAGGTTGCGCCATAGAAACATACGTTACCAACAACAATGTTGTCTTCTGCAACGATGCTTGATTTCGCATCTGGGTAAAGCACTAGCGTACCGCCAGAAAGGCCTTTACCCCAGTAGTCGTTAGCATCGCCCTCAACCTCGAACTTCACGCCTTTGGCAAGGAAAGCACCAAATGACTGACCGGCACTACCTTTGAACTTAACGTTCATTGGCTGTGGCAGACCTGCATCTTTGTACACTTTCGAGATTTCGTTCGATAGCATCGTACCCGCGCTGCGATCCGTGTTGATGATAGGGAACTCGGCATTCACCGCTTCACCTTTTTCAAGTGCAGGGATTGCTGCTTGTATCAACTGACGGTCTAGAACGTTTTCTAGGTTGTGGTTTTGCTGTGTTTGGTTGTAGACACCATCTTCTTCACGAGCTTGCTCGATGTGAAGCACTGGAGACAGATCTAGGTTCTTGTATTTCCAGTGTTGAATGTCGTCACGAACTTTCAGTTTATGTGATTGACCGACCATCTCATCGATAGTGCGGTAGCCAAGCTCAGCCATCACTTCACGTAGGCCTTCAGCCATGTATTGGAAGAAGGTCACAACGTCTTCTACGCGGCCATCAAAGCGCTCACGCAGCGTTTTGTTTTGAGTTGCGATACCCACTGGGCAAGTGTTCTTATGACACTTACGCATCATGATACAGCCTTCAACAACCAGTGCCGCTGTTGCAACGCCCCACTCTTCAGCACCAAGTAGTGTCGCTACAGCAAGGTCACGAGGTGTCTTCATCTGACCATCAGACTGAACCACGATACGGTTACGTAGACCGTTCTTTAGAAGCGTTTGGTGCGTTTCCGCTAGACCTAGCTCCCAAGGTAGACCAGTGTGACGAATAGACGACATTGGAGAGGCACCTGTACCACCATCAAAACCTGCAATAAGAACGACGTCAGCTTTTGCTTTAGCAACACCTGATGCGATCGTGCCAACACCGGCTTCTGATACTAGCTTCACGTTTACGCGACCTGCGCGGTTGGCGTTCTTCAAATCGTAGATGAGCTGAGCCAAATCTTCGATTGAGTAGATATCATGGTGTGGTGGTGGAGAGATAAGCCCAACACCTGGAGTCGAGTGACGAGTTGCACCGATCCAGTCATCAACTTTGTCACCTGGTAGCTGACCTCCTTCACCTGGTTTCGCACCTTGAGCCATCTTGATTTGCAGCTCGTCAGCGTTGGTCAGGTAGTAAGACGTTACGCCGAAACGACCAGAAGCAACCTGTTTGATTGCAGAGCGTTCCCAATCACCGTTCTCTTTACGCTCGAAACGCGTAGGGTCTTCACCGCCCTCACCAGAGTTTGACTTCGCGCCAATGCGGTTCATCGCTACCGCTAGAGTTGAGTGTGCTTCATAGGAGATAGAGCCGAATGACATCGCTCCCGTCGCAAAGCGCTTGAGGATGTTTTCGATTGGCTCAACTTCTTCAAGTGGAATAGAGCCCGCCGGGTTTTTAACAAAGTCTAGCTGGCTACGTAGCGTGGCTGCGTTATCACCTTGGTCATCAACCGCTTTCGCGTATTGCTTAAACTGAGCGTAGTCTTTATTACGAGTCGACTGTTGCAGCAGTGAAATGGTCTCAGGGTTGAACAGGTGTTTCTCACCACGCTGTTTCCACTGATAAACACCACCAACATCAAGAACTTGAACTGGGATTTCACGCGTAGGGTACCCGATGCGGTGGCGCACGAGTACTTCTTTCGCGATATCATCGATAGTCAGACCTTGAATACGAGATACAGTGCCAGTGAAGTATTTATCGACGACAGACTTGCTGATACCCAGCGCTTCAAAGATTTGAGCACCATGGTACGACTGAAGCGTAGAGATACCCATCTTAGAGAAGATCTTCAATAAGCCGCCATTGATAGCGTTACGGTAGTTCTCAAATAGGTCTTTAATGCTGGCTTCAGGATCCAGTTTCTTCGTACGCTGAAGCTCAACCATAGTTTCAATGACGAGGTATGGGTTCACGGCGTTTGCACCGTAGCCAACCAGCGTTGCAAAATGGTGTGTTTCGCGCGCATCACCCGTCTCAACGACGATGTCACACTTAGCACGCAGACCCTTACGGATCAGGTGGTGGTGAACGGCACCGACCGCCAGCATCGCAGGAATTGCAGCGTGGTTAGAGTTGGTTGCGCGGTCGGTCAATAGGATGATTGAGTAACCATCAACAACGGCATCTTCGGCATATTGGCAAATACGTTTTAGCGCACGCTCAAGTTTCCCTTCATCTTCGTTGGCTTGGAATACAATATCCAGTGTCTTCGCTTGAAGGTGCTCGTTATCGATAGCACGTAGTTTCTCTAGCTCAGAGTTAGACAGAACTGGAGATTCAAGCTCGACTTTTTGACAGTGCTCTGGAGACTCTGCAAGCAGGTTCTGATCTTTACCTAGGTAAGTGTTCAGAGACATGACCATACGCTCACGAATCGGGTCGATAGGTGGGTTGGTCACCTGAGCAAAGAGCTGCTTGAAGTAATTCGATAGATGCTGTGACTGATGCGAAAGAATCGCGAGTGGCCAGTCGGCGCCCATAGCAGAAAGCGGCTCTTTGCCATCTTTAGCCATAGGCACAATGATTTCGTTGACTTCTTCTGAGCTCACGCCAAAGGCTTGCTGTTTGTGCAGCAGTTTTTCTGGCGATGGTTGGCTGAATTCGTTACTTGCGTCTGGTAGTTTCTTCAGACTTAGTAGATTCTCTTTAACCCACTGTTCGTATGGCTGTGCAGAAGCGATACCGTCTTTCACTTCTTCATCAGAGATGATGCGACCTTGTTCAAGATCCGCAACGAAGATACGGCCTGGTTGCAGACGACCACGGTATTCGACGTTCTCTGGTGCGATTTCCACAACACCTGACTCTGATGCCATTACAAGGAAGTCATCTTTTGTCACTGTGTAGCGAGAAGGGCGAAGACCATTACGGTCAAGCGTTGCACCTACTTGAACGCCATCAGTGAAACAAACAGAGGCTGGGCCATCCCATGGTTCCATCACGTTAGCGTGGTATTGATAGAACGCACGACGTGTTGGATCCATGTTTTTGTTTTCTTGCCATGCTTCAGGAATCATCATCATCAACGCATGTGGCAGGCTACGACCAGAGAGAACTAGGAGCTCTAGCGCCATATCGAAGTTAGATGAATCTGAACTGCCTTCCTGACAGATTGGCAGTAGCATATCGATCTCAGCCTGAGTAAACAGGTCAGACTCGATAATTGCCTCGCGTGCCTTCATCCAATTCAAGTTGCCGCGAACGGTATTGATTTCACCGTTGTGTGCAATGTAACGGAAAGGCTGAGCTAGGCGCCAGCGAGGGAAGGTGTTCGTTGAGAAACGAGAGTGAACAAGCGCAAGAGCAGTCACCATTGTTGGGTTCTGTAGATCGAGGAAGTATTGAGGTACTTGCTCTGTAGTAAGCTGACCTTTGTACACCAATGTCTTGTATGACATAGAGTTGATGTAGAAGTCATCACCAATGTTAGAGACGCTTTCTAGGCAAACACGAACCGTGTAATTACGCAGGACGTAGAGTTTACGCTCTAGCTCTTCAGGTGTGATGCTTGGGCCACCAGAGATGAACACATGCTCAAACTGTGGCTCTGTGCTGAGTGGGTCAGCACCAATCATTGAGTTATCGGTTGGCAGTACGCGATAGCCAATAACATCGAGTTCTAAACGTTTCGCGTTGCGTTCCAAAATATCACGACATTGAGCACGCTTGTGCTCGTCTTTCGGGAACAAGACAACACCGACACCGTATTTCTCAAAAGAAGGCAGCTTGATTCCAAGCTTAACGGCTTCTTCCAATAAGAATTCATGGGGTTTTTGTAGCAGTATACCTGCACCGTCACCAGAGCATGGGTCACAGCCCTGACCGCCACGGTGTTCCATACGAGCAAGCATATCCAGTGCTTGTGTCACTACATCATGTGATTTACGGTTTTTTAGGTGAGCAACAAAACCGATACCACAGGCATCATGCTCCAACTCCGGAGTATAAAGACCCTGTGCACTTTGCTCTCTATCTACCATAGATACATCCTTCCAGTTTCTTAACGGACGCACTCAGCCAAACGTTTGCCTGCTCGGTATGTTGGAGACAGGGCCGTCTTATCGGTTTAGAGTGGTCGATTCCTTTTAATAATGATTATCAACCGCCAAGTAGGCAGCCTGATTCCATTCCGCTACTCGCAGGAATAATTTTGCGAGAAAAACAATCCTTGGAGATATTGCTAGATTATTTATCACTTTCTAGTGATTTATATAGGTGGGTTGCAGTATCTACCATACATTTCGTCTTTTAATCTTGTCTGTCAAATTACAAAATTATCGGAAACGTGTAAGTATCCTACAATCTTGAGTAGGAGTTTGGCAATCAAAACTGGCTCTAGCACACAAAATATTTGTCATAAAAGTGGCACAAAAGTCGCAACAACTGAGTAACAATGGCTCAAATCAATGCTGAGATGAATATTTATTTCTATCAGCTATCCTCATTTTCTTACGCTGGTGGTATTATGCGCGACCTTCGCTTGCAGGGATGTAATTTACTTTCATAAATCGAACTGAGATTTATTAACAGGTGAAATGATGCAATTACACGAACTCGTCAACACTATCGGCCAAGACCTGCAACGCAGATATGGTGAAAAAGTTCATAAGCTAACGCTACACGGTGGCTTTAGTTGCCCAAACCGTGATGGCACGATAGGCCGTGGCGGGTGTACATTCTGCAACGTAGCCTCGTTTGCTGATGAAGAAACCCAACAGCAGTCGATTCACTCGCAACTTCAAGACCGCGCTGGTGAAGTGAAACGTGCCAAGAAGTATCTTGCGTATTTTCAGGCGTATACCAATACCTATGCTGAAGTCCAAGTTCTCAAGAATATGTATGAAGAGGCTATCTCATCAGCAGATATCGTCGGTTTGTGTGTTGGTACTCGCCCTGATTGTGTTCCACAGGCTGTGCTTGAGCTATTGGCGGACTATGTCGAACAAGGCTACGAAATCTGGCTTGAGCTTGGCTTGCAGACTGCAAACAACGACACACTGAAACGCATTAATCGTGGCCATGACTTTGAGTGCTATAAAGAGATGACCAAGAAAGCACGCGCGCTTGGTATCAAAGTGTGCACACACTTAATTGTTGGCCTGCCAAAAGAGACACACAAAGACAATATCGAAACCCTCGAAAAGGTGCTCTCGGTAGGGACTGACGGTATAAAACTGCACGGGCTGCATATCGTTGAAGGCAGTACGATGGCAAAAGCATGGCGAGCAGGGCGCCTAGAAGCCCCTGAGCTTGAAACGTATGTTGAGACCGCATCAGAGATGATCCGTATGACGCCTCCAGAGGTAGTGTTCCATCGTGTCTCTTCCTCAGCTCGTCGTCCAACACTGCTTTCACCGTTATGGTGTGAGAACCGTTGGCTCGCGATGACCGAAATCGGTCGTTCGTTAGATAAGCTCGGCCCTCAGGGGAGCTTGATTGACCGTCCTTTTGTGTATCAGCCTCCAGTAAAAAACTAAACATTAACGAATATATTGAACCTAACTTGCACAGTGTTACATTAGCCGACAGTGCTTTTAGGTTCGGAGTCGTTAATGAAGCAAATAAAAGGACTTGCCCAGTATTATGTTGATCTACTGGTTAGGCTTGGCATTGTCCGTTTTTCTATGTTGTTGGCTATCGCATTGGTCGCCCTTGCGGTGGTCGTTCAGGTGGGCATCACGCTCTTTTTCGAAGGCAATGTGGATGATCTTGATATCGTCCGTTCCGTGTTCTTCGGTCTTCTTATTACTCCCTGGGCGGTCTACTTCCTATCAGTGGTTGTCGATCAACTAGAGGAGTCTCGTCAGCGATTAGCCAAGCTGGTCTCTAAGCTCAAAGATATGCGTAGCCGAGATCAAGAGCTGAATTATCAATTGCAGCAAAACGTTGCCAAACTAAACCAGCAGATTGAAGAGCGAGTTCGCGCAGAAGAAGCGCGCGAAGAGGCAATTCAAGACCTTGAAAATGAGGTGTATCAGCGTGAGCGAACTCAGCTAGAGTTGGCAGAGCGTACCGCGCTGCTGCGCTCTTTTATCGATACCTCTCCTGATCTTATCTACTACCGCAACTCTGAAGGGCTGTTCTCTGGATGTAACCGAGCGATGGAAGAGTTGATTGGTAAATCCGAACGAGAGCTGGTGGGATTAACCCCTTGGGATGTGTATGACAAGGATACAGCAAAGTATATTGTCGATACCGACCAAAAAGTCTTCTCAGAAAACAAGCCTATCACCTATGAACAGTGGCTAGAGTACCCAGATGGACGCAAAGCTTACTTTGAATTGCGTAAAGTGCCGTTCTATAGCAAGAGTGGTCGCCATTTGGGTCTGGTTGGTTTTGGCCGAGATATTACGGAACGTAAGCGTCACGAAGAGTCTTTAGAGAAAGCGAGCCGAGATAAAACCACTTTTATATCCACCATTAGCCACGAACTGCGTACTCCCCTAAATGGTATTGTCGGTCTCAGTCGTATGCTGCTAGATACTCAGCTTAATAGTGAGCAGCGTAAGCACCTACAGACCATCAATGTCAGTGCAGTGACATTGGGCAATATCTTTAACGATATTATTGATATGGACAAGTTTGACCGCAGTAAGTTGGAGCTATTGCCAGCCCCTGTCAATTTTGAAGATTTTGTGGTTGAAATAGAAAGTATTGCCGCTTTGATGGCTGAGCAAAAGAACCTACGCTTTGACCTTGAGCGTCTGACTGATTTACCTCATATGATTGAAATCGATGGCACGCGCTTGAGGCAGGTCTTGTGGAATCTCATTAGCAATGCGATGAAGTTCACTAAAGAAGGTGGAGTTGTCATGAACGTCAGTGCGTCTCAATCGGCTGAGATGGCACATATTACGATAGAGATTGAAGACACGGGTATCGGTATCCCAGAGAAAGAGCTCGAAAAGATCTTTGCTATGTATTATCAAGTGAAAAGTGGCAAAGACAACCTACATGCGGTGGGAACAGGCATTGGACTCGCCGTTTCAAAGTTGCTGATGAATATGATGAATGGCGATATTACAGTATCGAGTGAAGAGGGCTTTGGCAGTACTTTTACTATCGATATTGAAGTGCCTTTAGCTCAAGCCCCACAAGAGCAGCCTGTCGAGGTGCTCGAGCAACGTAGCTTGAACATCTTTATGGTTGAAGATATTGAGCTCAATGTCACCGTAGCACGTTCATTATTGGAAAGCTTGGGTCATCAAGTGACGGTTGCAATGACGGGAGAGGAAGCCCTTAAGCGCTTCACCCCAGCTGACTATGATCTGGTACTTCTCGATATCCAACTGCCAGATATGAGCGGCTTTGATATCGCAACGACTTTACGCAGTCAATACGCATGTTTACCGCCTCTTGTAGCCTTGACGGCCAATGTCATCAAAGACAAAACAGAGTATCTGAATAACGGGATGGATGATGCGATCAGTAAGCCACTGTCTGTCGCGGCGATTCATCACGTCATTACGCATTTCTGTTTCCAACAAGAGGTGCAGCCAGAGTGTCAACCGCCAGTGGCAACGGAACTTTCCACCTTTGATAGCAGTCAATATGATGAGATGCTCGATCTCGAGATGCTGAACTCGTACATTGACATCGTTGGGACAAAGCCGGTGCTCGACAGTGTAAAAATGTTTGAAGAAATGATGCCCGAATATATCAATATTCTCGACTCGAACATGACGGCAAAAGATAAGAAAGGCATAGTTTCAGAGGCGCATAAAATTAAAGGTGCTGCGGGCTCTGTCGGACTTAAATACATTCAAGGTGTGGCGCAAAAAGCGCAAACCCCTGATTTCCCAGCTTGGTCAGAGAATATTGATGAGTGGGTGGGCAAGATTAAATCGGAATATAAGAACAATATAGCCATTCTTAAGCAGTGGCTAGCGGAGAAGGAATCAAAATGAAGAAAGCGATCGCGTTAGCTGTGGCGTCAGCAGCGCTATTTGGATGCCAGTCGGTGAGTAACAATGATGCGTCCAGTGCGCAAGAGGCGGCTTACAACCAGTCGATAGATCTAAAGAGTGCGCTTTGGTTCAATAAGATGCCAACCATTGATGATGCACCTGAAATGAACCTTCATGGTTCGCTAGTGCTTGAGCAAAGTGAGGGTTTCTCTGCTGAGTTAGACATCACCCGCGTTGAGTTGCATCAGGCAAAAGAAACATACCTTATCGATCAGCAGCAGTTTGAGTTGCGCAGTCATAGTGAAAATCAGTGGGAGGCCGCTTTCGCTCTGCCAATTGAATTGGATGAGAACAAAACCGTTGATGTTGTTGTTTACTTTACAGAAGAAGGTAAACAGAGTTTTGTCGCCGAGAAGGGTGTAGCGATTGAGGTGGTCTACTAATTTAGTAACGAGATGCTCAATACGTATCAAACAAAAAGCGCTGGTCATTGACCAGCGCTTTTCTTATTCGTGTAACTTTTTCTAACTCGTGTGAGTAAAGTAGAGACGGTTAATTAGTCTTCAAGTTCACCACAGAAACGGTAGCCTTCACCGTGGATCGTCGCAATGATCTCAGGTGTACCTGATACCGACTCAAAGTGCTTACGGATACGACGGATTGTTACGTCAACCGTACGATCGTGTGGCTTAAGCTCACGACCAGTCATTTTCTTAAGAAGATCGGCACGAGTTTGGATCTTGCCCGGGTTCTCACAGAAGTGCAGCAGTGCACGGAACTCAGAGCGTGGTAGCTTGTAGCTTTCGCCAGCAGGGCTGACAAGCGAGCGGCTGTTGATATCAAGTACCCACTCGTTGAACGTGTATTTCTCTACCGCACGCTTCTCTTCAGGTGCAGCTGCAGCGTTCATTGAACGGCTTAGCAAGTTGCGAGCACGGATAGTCAGTTCACGTGGGTTAAAAGGTTTAGTGATGTAGTCGTCTGCACCAATCTCTAGACCTAGGATCTTGTCCACTTCATTGTCGCGGCCTGTTAAGAACATAAGAGCGATGTTTGCTTGTTCACGAAGTTCACGAGCTAAAAGAAGACCGTTCTTACCAGGTAGATTAATGTCCATGATGACGAGGTTGACGCGATGCGCTGAAAGCACTTGGTGCATTTCTTCACCATCACTTGCCTCAAAAACAGCATATCCCTCTGCTTCGAAAATACTCTTTAACGTGTTGCGAGTCACTTGCTCATCTTCAACGATAAGAATCTGCGGAGTCTGCATTGGCGGTTCCTAAACTTGTCTATATATAAATGCTAAAAATAAAAAATAAGCAATTGATTAACAGGTAATCTACTAATTGCTAATAATAAACCAAAGTTGTTAAAAAAACATGCTCTTTGGCGGTCCGCCATCCATGGAGCCTTTGTATTCTGTAGGTTTGACAAACGAGTGGTCATTCCTGCCAGATTATGATGAGCGGATTCTATAGATTTAACAGCATTCTAACAATGCCTAGATGTTAAATTCCTGCATTTTTTTGATTTGAGTCAATAGTCAACTGTTAAGTAATATCAATCAAAATCGCCACGCGCTATAAAGAATGGTAATGAATATGGAAAGACCACTGCTGAATGCTTATGTAAATGTGTGCTTTAAGTTACCAAATGATGAACAAGCACAATTGAGCGATCAATCTGCGGTCATCATTACAGCTTGGAACCCCCACAGTCTACGATTGCCAGACGCAGAAAACGCCAAGAGAAATCAGTTATTACAGAAAGAGTTGGAAGCTCGATATTTCTGTAAGCTATTGGTTGGAAATGAAAAAGACAATTGGTTTGAGGAGTCTTATTGGGTATTTCTTAGTTTGAAAGAGGGATTGCTTCTCGCCGAAAAATACCAACAAAATGCGATTTATTGGGTAAAAGATCAACAGGTTAACCTTGTTTATTGTGCTGATAAACAGCCAATTTATATCGGAGAACTGAAGGATTTTTGGCCTTAAAAAGGATTTGTTATTTGATTCATGGAGGATGTATGAAAGATATTACGCCAGATATTTGTGACCACTACTTTGAACAGGTAAAGCTGCTGGATCTGCCTTTACAGAACTTTGGTCAACGAAGTGCGTTTTGGGGAGAAGTTGTAACAATTTGTTGCTATCACGATAACTCCAAAGTACGAGAGGTATTATCTCAGCCTGGACACGGTAAAGTACTGTTTGTTGATGGTAATGGTTCTTGTCAAAAAGCACTACTGGGTGATGAATTAGCGATCCTTGCGATTGAAAATGGATGGGAAGGCATCATTGTTTACGGAGCGGTGCGTGATGTTGCTGCTTTAGCAGAGATGGATCTAGGCGTTAAAGCCTTGGCTGCTTGTCCGTTTAAGACCGAAAAGCGAGGTCTTGGCCAGGTGAATGTCACCATCACGATGCAGAACTACATGGTTCAACCTGGTGATCATATCTATGCAGATTGGAACGGCATTTTGATTGCTGAGCAGGAGCTTGATTTAAATCGCGTGTTCAATTAGTTACGGTAAATAGCGCTAGTTTTAGCGTATAGCGCTACCTAACTCAATCAGAATCGGAAACCCAGTCCGACTTCTACTCCGCTCTGCCACTCTTGATAATCAAGGGTGGCATGCACATCGATATTCTCGCTTAAACGCAAACGACTGGTGAGCTCAGCAGATAGGCCTTGCTCCGTTTCATTGCGCTCACCTTGCTCAACGTCTTTGTAGCTATGAAGGCTACCGCGTACTGAGATACGGTCAGAGACGGAATAGCTCACGCCACTCAAGAAGCCGTTATCTTTTTCATTGAGTCGAGCCCCGACATAGACATCGAAGTTGTCAAAAATACTGTAGGCATAACCACTCTCGAGGCTCATTGATTGACTGTATGCTTGCGATGAGTGGCTATTGACGAAGATTTTGTGATTTGATGCAGAAGCGTTGGCTGGCAGCTTAGGTAATTCTACCGCCCAAGCCGTTGTCGATAGGGCACAAGAAAGCACGCAAAAAAGCGACGTAAGTTTACGCATTTTTATTCTCCTTGATTTCCTATCCCACTGCATAACTAGTAAAGCACAGTTTAGGATAGCCGACTATGAAATTGTAAAAAAAGCGGGTGACTTGGGAATAAAGTTGGCACGAGTGCACAAATTGATGTTACGTCAGTGAAACGAAAATGGAGCGGATTTCATTTTTCTCTCTGGTTTTAAACTTGGTTCAAACCGAGTAAGGTCGTAAAAAGTGTTTAAAATCAGCCTATTTGGCCGTTGTGGCAAATAAACGATTGACTTCCCCCTTAAAAGTACGGTACTCATAAGTAAAGTTCATGGAAATGTTGACGAAATCACCACTATGTTAATGCAACACAGCCTAATCACCACAACCACGATTATTACCGACATTATGACTGTTGGGGCAGGCTGCTGAACGAAAGAAATTTCAAGAAAAGGCCTGTATCCCAACCGATACAGGCCTTTTTTTATAACCAAAATTGACCATTTGGAGTGAAGGGATGCGAGTATTAAAGTTTGGAGGTTCATCATTAGCCGATGCGGATCGTTTTTTACGAGCGGCTGATATCATTGCCAACAATGCACAGCAAGAAGAAGTGGCTGTCGTATTGTCTGCACCGGGTAAAACCACCAATAAACTAGTGGCTGTCATTGATGCGGCGCTGAACGGCAGTGAAGTGGACCAACAAATTCAAGAGGTGGAGTCCTCACTGCTTGGTTTATTTAATGACATTGAAGGCGCCATTGGTAGTCTAAATAGCGATGGTTTTCGTTCAGTTGTTGCTGAATCGATGGAGAACCTTCGCCAGTTCGTTCATGGGATTGCTTTGCTGGGTATGTGCCCAGATAACGTTAATGCTCGAATCATCTCGAAGGGTGAGCGAGCTTCAGTGCAGCTGATGAAAGCGGTACTAGAAGCGAAAGGTCAGGCGGCAAGCCTTATCGACCCTGTTAGTTACCTAATTGCACAAGGCCCATCGCTTGAAGCGATGGTGGATGTGGAACTCTCTTCACAAAACTTCAGAGCTGCGCCTCTACCTAAGAGCCACGTTAATATCATGCCAGGCTTTACAGCAGGCAATGATAAGGGTGAACTCGTGACGCTGGGCCGCAACGGCTCTGACTATTCAGCTGCTGTCCTTGCTGCTTGCTTGCGTGCAGACTGTTGTGAGATCTGGACAGATGTCGACGGGGTTTATAACTGCGACCCTCGATTGGTCGATGATGCCCGCTTGTTGAAGTCACTTAGCTACCAAGAAGCGATGGAACTCTCCTATTTTGGCGCTTCGGTGTTACATCCAAAAACCATTGCCCCTATCGCTCAATTCCATATCCCTTGTTTAATCAAAAACAGCTTTAACCCGCAAGGTGCAGGCACACTGATCGGCCAAGATACAGGAGAAGATAATCTCGCAATTAAGGGTATAACTACCTTGAGTGACCTGTTGATGGTGAACGTATCAGGTCCAGGCATGAAAGGTATGGTTGGTATGGCGAGCCGTGTTTTTGGCGCGATGTCAGCAGCAGGTGTATCGATTGTGCTGATTACTCAGTCGTCTTCAGAATACAGCATCAGTTTCTGTATTGAGTCTGATGACAAACTAAAAGCAGAGCGAGCTCTTTCTGATTGCTTTGAGCTCGAGCTAAAAGATGGGCTATTAGAGCCTGTTGAATTTATTGATGATCTTGCGATTGTAACCCTGGTGGGTGATGGTATGCGCACATCTCGTGGCGTAGCATCACAGTTCTTCTCTTCTCTAGCTGAGGTGAACGTCAACATTGTTGCGATTGCCCAAGGTTCTTCTGAACGTGCAATTTCAGCGGTTATTCCAGAAGATAAGATTGCCGAAGCAATCAAAGCGTGTCATGAGAACTTGTTTAATTCTAAGCACTTCCTCGACGTATTTGTTGTTGGCGTTGGTGGCGTTGGTGGCGAGCTGGTGGATCAGATTGAGCGTCAGCAAGATAAACTCGCTGATAAAGGGATTGTGATTCGCGTTTGTGGCTTGGCAAACAGTAAAGGGCTATTGCTTGATGGAGATGGTTTACCTCTGGAAAGCTGGCGCGATCGCATGAAAGATGTATCAGAGCGCTTCTCTGTTGCTGCGCTTGCCGCACATGTTCAACGTAATCACATCATCAACCCGGTACTTGTCGACTGTACATCAAGTGAAGAGATTGCAAATCAATACGCTGATTTCCTTGCTGCTGGCTTCCATGTAGTGACACCAAATAAAAAAGCTAACACGGCAAGTATGGCTTATTACCATCAGCTGCGTGATGTGGCTAGAAGCTCACGCCGTAAGCTGATGTATGAGACAACAGTAGGTGCAGGTTTACCTGTGATTGAAAACCTGCAAAACCTAATTGCGGCAGGTGATGAACTAGAGAAGTTCAATGGCATCTTGTCAGGCTCGCTTTCATACATCTTTGGTAAGCTTGATGAGGGCATGACCTTAAGTGAAGCGACCAATATCGCCAAAGAAAATGGTTTTACAGAGCCAGATCCTCGCGACGACCTTTCTGGGATGGATGTTGCGCGTAAGCTGCTTATTCTTGCTCGTGAAGCAGGCATGAACCTCGAACTAGAAGACGTAGAAGTCGACCAAGCTCTACCACCAAGTTTTGATGATTCGGGCTCTATTGATGAGTTTATGGCTCGTTTGCCACAAGCAGATGCCTATTTCCGCGATCTCTCTGCTCAAGCGGCAGAAGAGGGCAAAGTGCTGCGTTACGTCGGAGAAATTCTCGATGGACGTTGTAAGGTACGTATTGCTGCAGTGGATGAGAACGACCCTATGTTTAAGATCAAGGATGGTGAAAACGCGCTGGCATTCTACAGTCGTTACTACCAGCCTATTCCATTGGTGTTGCGTGGTTATGGTGCGGGTACAGAAGTGACTGCTGCAGGAGTGTTCTCCGATGTGATGCGTACACTTGGTTGGAAGCTAGGAGTTTAATATGAGTCGTGGACTAGATGTTGTCGTTTATGCACCTGCTTCTATTGGTAATGTGAGTGTCGGTTTTGATGTCTTAGGTGCGGCAGTCTCACCGTTAGATGGTACCCTTCTTGGTGACCGCGTGCATGTGACGATGGGGGATGAGCCGTTTGCGCTGCACACGTCAGGTCAGTTTGTTGACAAGCTGCCAGAAAACCCACAAGAAAATATTGTGTATGACTGCTGGCGAGTGTTTGCTCGTGAGCTTGAGAAGAAAAGAGTGGACCTTCTGCCGGTTGAGATGACGCTGGAAAAGAACATGCCGATAGGCTCGGGGTTAGGCTCGAGTGCATGCTCAATCGTTGCGGCTTTAGATGCCTTAAACCGTTTCCATGATCAGCCACTTGATGAGATGGAGCTACTCGCTTTGATGGGCGAGATGGAAGGTCAAATCTCTGGTGGCGTGCATTATGACAACGTTGCACCGTGCTACCTTGGTGGCCTGCAGTTGATGCTTGAAGAGCTGGGCGTGATCAGTCAATCTGTACCGAACTTTGAAGAGTGGCATTGGGTAATGGCGTATCCAGGGATCAAGGTCTCAACGGCGGAAGCGCGCTCCATTTTACCGTCGCAATACCGTCGCCAAGATGTGATTGCGCACGGCAGACACCTTGCAGGCTTTATTCATGCATGCCATTCTGGTCAGTCAGAGCTGGCTGCGAAGATGATTAAAGACGTTATCGCAGAGCCGTATCGCGAAAAGCTACTCCCAGGCTTTGCTCAGGCAAGGCAATATGCGGCGAGTGCAGGCGCACTAGCCACAGGTATCTCAGGCAGTGGCCCAACACTGTTTAGTGTTTGTAAAGACAAAGATGTAGCTGAACGAGTAGCACGTTGGCTAGAACAAAATTACGTACAAAATGATGAAGGATTCGTCCATATCTGCCGTTTAGATCAGATGGGTTCGAGAGTAACAGGAAGTGAGCTATGAAGCTGTACAATATAAAAGAGAATGATGAACAAGTATCCTTTGGCCAAGCAGTACGCCAAGGTTTAGGTCGTAACCAAGGGCTATTTTTCCCGTCAAACCTACCAAAGTTTGATGATATTGATGCTTTATTAGCAGAAGACTTCGTATCACGAAGCACGAAAGTCTTGTCAGCGTTGATTGGTGATGAGTTACCAGCAGAGCAAGTGAATGCCCTAGTTGACGCGGCTTTTCAATTCCCAGCACCGATTAAGCAAGTCAAAGATGGCGTTTATGCATTGGAACTGTTCCATGGTCCAACGCTCGCATTTAAGGATTTCGGTGGTCGTTTCATGGCGCAATCTCTTGCGGCAGTATCGGATGGCGGCAAGATCACTATCTTGACCGCGACGTCAGGTGATACAGGCGCAGCAGTTGCTCATGCTTTCTATGGCATGGAAGATATCAATGTCGTTATCTTGTATCCAAAAGGTAAGATCAGCCCACTGCAAGAGAAGCTGTTCTGTACTCTGGGTAAAAATATTCACACAGTGGCGATAGACGGCGACTTTGACGCTTGTCAGGCACTTGTTAAGCAGGCATTTGATGATCAAGTTCTGCGTGAAGAGATTGGCCTAAACTCAGCAAACTCTATCAACATCAGTCGTTTAATGGCGCAGATCTGTTACTACTTTGAAGCGGCTTCTCAGCTGAGCAAAGCACAGCGTGAAAACTTAGTGATTTCAGTACCAAGTGGCAACTTTGGTAACTTGACGGCAGGCCTATTGGCGAAAGCATTAGGGTTGCCAATTAAGCGCTTTATTGCTGCGACGAACGCCAACGATACTGTTCCTCGCTATCTTGAAACAGGCAAGTGGGAACCAAAACCAACGGTTGCTACCACATCGAATGCGATGGATGTGAGCCAGCCTAACAACTGGCCTCGTATTGAAGAACTTTGCCGCATTAAAGAGTGGGGCTTAGAAACCTTGGGCAAAGGAGCTGTGTCAGATGAGCAAAGTGCTGAATCTGTCAAAGCGCTGAATGCTCTTGGGTATCTCTGTGAGCCACACGGAGCAATCGCTTATCGTGTGCTGGAAGAGCAACTGGCTGAAGGTGAAACAGGTTTATTCTTGTGTACTGCGCATCCCGCAAAATTCAAAGAAGTGGTGGATGATATCTTAGGTTCAGATATTGAACTGCCAGGTCCACTAGCTAAACATGCGGTAATGGAGCTGCTATCGGAAGATTTAGCGAACGACTTTGATGCGTTGAAGGCAGTGCTGCGTAGAGTGCAGTAGGGGAAAGAAGGTTGGAGGGGGAAGGCTAGAGGATCGCTTGTCGGGAGGTGAGCGATCATGGGAGTCTTCGGGTATTTTTGAATACAGAATACAGAATACAGAATACAGAATACAGAATACAGAATACAGAATACAGAATACAGAATTGCTTCGTTTACCTCTGTAATCTGAACTCTGTATTCTTCTACCTTCTACCTTCTTTTTAAACCCCAACAAAAAAACGGCGCTCAATGAGCGCCGTTTTCAATTTGGTTTTACAGCAGTCTAAAAATTATAGAGACTCTGTAAATGTACGAGCGATAACGTCACGTTGCTGCTCTGGAGTTAGAGAGTTGAAACGTACAGCGTAGCCAGATACACGGATAGTTAGCTGTGGGTAGTTCTCTGGGTGAGCAACGGCATCTTCTAGAGTTTCACGCTTAAGAACGTTCACGTTTAGGTGTTGGCCACCTTCGATGCGTGGTGCTTTTTCGATAGCAATTTCACGTGACTCATACTCACCTAGGTCTGCAGCTGGGATAACTTGGTCAGCTTCGAAACCAGTGCTTGCTACAACACAGCGTGCTTCGTTAGTCTCGCTGTCTAGTAGCCAGATTGAGTTTAGTAGGTCGTCGTTAGCTGATTTAGTGATTTGAATACCTTGGATCATGACTTTCTCCTAGTCCACTTTGTGGAAATTTTTGATGTTTGTTTTCAGAATTCTTGTTGAGCTACGTATTATATAGCTGATAACCACTATTTTAATATTGATTTAAGTCAAAAAACAACAAAAAACCACATCTTTTTTAAGTTTGATTTTTTGTTTTAAATCAATAAAACCTCGTATAGCATAGGGTTTAAACGAGATTTTAAACCTTAAAAAATAGTTAAATGCCTATTTTGTAGTAATTTTACTACATTTGCGTGCTTTCCAATATGATGATTGACCGCTATCAGGCGTGTCATTCATTTGCCATGTAATTTTAGAGAGATCAAATGTCAGGAACAAAAATCCCTCAAAACTCGAAATGGGTCGGTGCTCATGTCTCTGCGGCAGGCGGAGTTGAAAACGCCCCAATGCGAGCAAAAGAGATTGGGGCAAACGCGTTTGCCCTCTTTACTAAGAATCAGCGTCAGTGGGTCGCCAAGCCTCTTACGTCAGAGTCCATTCGTCTTTTTAAGCAGCGCTGTGAGAACTATGGCTTTACGGCCGGACATATTCTCCCTCATGACTCGTACCTGATTAACTTAGGGCACCCAGAAGCCGAAAAGCTTGAGAAGTCGCGCGCAGCATTTATCGAAGAGATGGAGCGATGCGAGCAATTAGGTTTAACGCTATTGAATTTTCATCCGGGTAGTCACCTCAAACAGATAACGGAAGAAGCGTGTCTCGATCTTATTGCTGAGTCTATAAACTTAGCGCATGAACAGGTGCCAAACGTGGTTGCTGTTATCGAGAATACCGCGGGGCAAGGCTCTAACCTTGGCTGCGATTTTGCGCATCTAGCCTATATTATCGAACGGGTGAAAGATAAAAGCCGAGTTGGGGTCTGCCTTGATACCTGTCATCTATTTGCTGCGGGTTATGATTTAAGTAGCCATCAAGCGTGTGAAGAGACGTTTGCCGAGTTTGATCGCGTTGTGGGGATGCACTTTCTTAAGGCAATGCACATTAATGATTCAAAAACGCCGCTAGGTAGTCGTGTTGATAGACATCACTCTTTGGGAGAAGGGCATATCGGCTGGGCATGTTTTGATTACATTTCACAAGATGAACGTTTTGATGAGATGCCGTTAATCCTTGAAACGATTGACTCTGAGCGTTGGCCTCAAGAGATTTGTGCAATACGTGAGGGACGCCAAAATTAATTTTTGTGTGGTGCGCTAAAGTTGGCATTGTTCTTTCATCTCTTTTTGTGAACTAGAAAGTGAGTGTGCATCTCAGCACTCAAAACGCCACTGTTATTTAGGAGAGAGTAGTATGACAGCAGCCAGATTTTCTTCACCACGCACCACATCTTCAATGCACCGAGTGGCGGTGCCTAACCGTCAAGTTACCGGTCGCGGTCACTACCGTACTCCACAGCGTTCAAGGCGATAAGCCGACTTGTTTGGCATAACACAATCATTCAGCGACTCTCTGTATTTGATACTGTCTAGGCAATGATTTGCTCGGCGCTTCGCGTTACAATTCGCTTTAGAATTGAACACACGAAGGATCAGCATGACGACCTGGACAGAGATTATTGATGGTGAAAAACAGCAGCCGTATTTTCAACAAATAGTAGAGTTTGTTGATAAGGAGCGTAGCGCGGGTAAAGCTATCTTTCCGCCATCAGACGAGGTATTTAGCGCCTTTACAGCGACGCCGTTTACCAACATTAAGGTTGTGATATTAGGACAAGACCCTTATCACGGCCCGAATCAAGCTCATGGTCTCTGCTTTTCGGTGCTACCTGGGGTTAAAACGCCGCCATCTCTTGTCAATATCTATAAAGAGTTGGCGCAGGATATCGACGGCTTTGAGACGCCGCAGCATGGTTATCTCCAGAGCTGGGCTGAACAAGGTGTTTTGCTTATGAATACCGTGCTTACGGTTGAGCAGGGCAAGGCGCACTCTCACGCGAAATGTGGCTGGGAGACCTTTACTGATAAGGTGATTGAGGCGATTAATCAGCAGCAAAGCGGTGTCGTGTTCTTGCTTTGGGGGGCCCATGCACAGAAAAAAGGGCGCTTTATTGATACCGATAAGCATCATGTGTTGTGTGCGCCTCATCCGTCACCTCTTTCGGCACATCGAGGGTTCTTGGGATGTCAGCATTTTTCTAAGGCCAACGCATTACTTGAGCAGCAAGGTAAAGTAGCAGTGAATTGGCTCTTACCTTTCTCTCTTGATGAGCAACTTAGTCTGGGGTTCTGACCCTTCACATTGCCCGAACGAATTGTGCAAATATTGAACGCAGTCAATCAAAAGTTGTCTACACCCTTATATACTTACTAAAAGTAGGTGTTAAGGAGAGACATCATGATGATTGAACGAATCAGGCGTGAGCATGGCTACATGATACGCCTGTTAGCCATGTTACGTAGAAAGCTGGTTGCCCTAAAGGAAGAGCAGTCGGTCAATTATAGCCTTATCAGAGAAATAGTGGATTACCTTGCAAACCACTCTAACTCGATTCACCATCCCAAAGAGGACATTTTGTACCACTACTATATGGAGCATTATGGCCATAAGCAGGAGATGGAGAACTTGGAGCAGGACCACGCGATACTTGCAGAGAAGTCGCATGCGTTCTTGGATACGCTAGAGATGATTCTGGCTGACGCGGTGATACCGCAAGATGTGTTTATCGCACAGTTAGAAGATTTCTTGGATACTCAGCGTAAGCATTTGGAGTTTGAAGAGCACTCTATCCTGCCTTTGATCGCAAACTCGTTTACTGCTCAAGACTGGCAAGCTGTTGAGAGTCAGTGGGATAGAGAGGAGAGCGACCCAGTGTTTGGTGACACCATTGCAGATGAATATATGCTTTTGGCTGATCGTGTGCGTCGAGGGGAAAGAGAGTGCGTGTAGCCCCCGCAGACGAGCTACCACATTAAACGCTCATTCTTGAATAAAAGCGCATTAGCGTTGAAAGCAAAAAGGCACCAAAGGTGCCTTTTTGCGTTTAATCAGTAGTCGAGTTCTTCGATGTCGAAAGAAATATCCATATCAATCAACTCTTTTTGTAGACGCTGCCTATCTTTAATGGCTTCGATCTCGCGCCATTTTCTCTTGATGGGTTTAGAGCGTGACGCCTTTACTACTGGGATTTCAATATCTAGCTGTTCATCAAATTGCAAGCCTTCCATATGCTACCTCTGACGTTGTTCCTAGCGAATGTTGTATTCAATCAACAAAATGATGTGCTGAGTGGCTCTAATAGTCAGTATCACTCAAGCGACAATAACGATATATCACGAACATCCCCAAGCTAACTTTGATTTATTTCTCATTTGTTTCGCTAGGATGAAAGTTTTAAGACGCTTTTGATGGTGAATTCACACAATTTTGTCTTTTTCATGGCAGCAGAACATGAAAATTTGAGCATCAAATCTATCTGTAATACCGGTTTGTTGAGTGTTTTTTAAACACTTGAACGTTTGCTCGAAAAAAAAATCAATGCAACTACCATGTTAAATGGCAGTAGGGATTTTGTGCGTTAGGTACTGAAGCACGTCTTTTTTTGCTTTGAGATGAAATATCAAACATAGATTTATGAGCTATTTTATATTCTAGCGTGAAGCTAGATGTGTTCGGGGGTCATCGTACTCTGTGCCGCTTTTTGAAAAGGGATAATTTCTGATTCGATACTAAATCACCGAAGAGATGAAAAATATAGATGTAATTCGTCACTTATATGTGACTTGTTTGTAATTTTAATGTGTGATTTGGCGTGGTGCGCAACCTTTTGCGTATTGATTTTTGTGGTGGGTAGGCGCATTATCGCGCCGTCAAAAATTCTACAAATATAAACTCATATCGCATGAATATGCGCTAATGACAGGGAAATCAGCGTTGATGTCGAGCTATCTTGCATGGAACTTCATCGCCGTATGCCGACCCTATGAGAGGTTACAGTGACAGACATAATCAATTTGATGAATGATCTCCTTTGGGGCTCAATTCTCGTTTATCTTCTTGTTGGCGTGGGTATCTACTTTACCGTTCGACTGGGCTTTATCCAGTTCCGCCACTTCCGCCACATGTTCTCGGTTCTGCGCAATAGCCGCAAATCAGACCAAGCTGGTATCTCATCTTTCCAAGCACTTTGTACCAGTCTTGCTGCTCGTGTCGGTACCGGTAACATGGCAGGCGTAGCCGTTGCGCTTACTGTGGGTGGTCCTGGTGCGATTTTCTGGATGTGGTTGATTGCGATGCTCGGCATGGCGACATCATTTGCAGAGAGTACACTAGCTCAGTTATACAAAACCAAAGATGACGATGGAAACTATCGCGGTGGTCCGGCCTACTACATGGAGAAAGGTCTCGGTATGCGCTGGATGGGGGTTCTATTCTCAATCTTCCTAATCATCGCTTTCGGTTTAGTTTTCAACGCAGTACAAGCTAACTCTATTGCAAGTGCAATGAACACGGCTTTTGGCTGGGATGAAATGTACGTGGGTATTGCTGTTGTCGCACTATCTGCCGTAGTTATTTTCGGTGGCATTAAGCGCATTGCACGCACAGCCGAGCTGATTGTTCCGGTGATGGCGTTGGCATACTTGCTTCTTGCGATGTTTATCATGCTTACCAATCTTGAGAAGCTACCAGACGTACTGATGTTGATTTTCAAGAGTGCATTTGGTCTGCAAGAAGCGGCAGCGGGTGGTTTAGGCTATGCGATTGCTCAAGCAATGATTAACGGTATTAAACGCGGCCTATTCTCAAACGAAGCAGGTATGGGTTCTGCGCCAAACGCGGCGGCTTCAGCGACACCGTATCCACCACATCCAGCATCACAAGGTTATGTTCAGATGCTAGGCGTCTTTATGGATACAGTGGTTATCTGTTCTGCAACGGTTGCGATTATCTTGATGTCAGGCGAGTACCTAGGTACAGAGACCGCTGTGACAGGTATCGAACTGACTCAGCGTGCACTTAGTGCCCAAGTGGGTGAGTGGGGCGCAATCTTCGTGGCAGTAGCGATTTTCTTCTTTGCCTTTACATCGATCATCGCAAACTACTCGTACGCTGAAACAAACCTGATCTTCCTAGAGCACAACCACAAAGCAGGTCTTGGTCTGTTCCGCATTGTTGTGCTGGGTATGGTTATGTTTGGTGCATTGGCTTCACTGCCAGTGGTTTGGGCGCTTGCAGACGTGTCTATGGGTCTAATGGCTATCGTGAACTTGGTGGCGATTCTATTGCTGTCTGGTATCGTGGTGAAGTTAGCAAAAGACTACAACAAGCAGCTTGCTGAAGGTAAAGTACCGACCTTTGATGCCAACGAATACCCAGAGCTTCGCTCTCAGCTAGAAGACGGTATTTGGGACAACACCAAAGAGAAACAGCAGTCTTAATCACTATTAACGATTAAAACGATTGATAAAGCCATGCAGACATTGCATGGCTTTTTTTGTACTCTAGCAAAAAAGATTATAAAGGAAGTCTTGTCATGCTTATTGTTGTTTCTCCAGCGAAAACGCTCGATTATGAATCCCCGCTCGCGACAGAGCGCTATACTCAACCGGAGTTGGTTGAGCACTCTGCTGAGCTGATCAAAGAGTGCCGCAAGCTCACTCCAAGCGATGTCTCTGCCCTTATGAAGGTGAGTGACAAAATAGCAGGGCTGAACGTAGCGCGTTTTGAGCAATGGAGCGAGACGTTTACCCAAGAGAACGCACGTCAGGCGATATTGGCGTTTAAAGGGGATGTTTACACCGGTCTTGAAGCGGAAAGTTTGGATTACGATGGCTTTGATTATGCGCAGAAGCACTTGCGTATGTTGTCGGGCTTGTATGGCCTCTTGAAGCCATTGGATCTCATGCAGCCGTATCGCTTAGAGATGGGCACGCGTTTAGCCAACGAGCGCGGCACCAACTTGTATCAGTTTTGGGGTGACATCATTACTAACAAACTGAACGAGGCGATTAGCGAGCAAGGTGATAACGTACTTATCAACCTAGCATCGAATGAGTACTTCAAAGCGGTGAAGCCAAAGCAGCTCGATGCCACGGTGATCACGCCAGTCTTTAAGGACTGTAAGAACGGTCAATACAAAGTAATTAGTTTTTATGCCAAGAAGGCACGTGGCATGATGGCGCGCTATATTATTGATAATAAAGTTGACTCAATTGAAGCATTAACGCAGTTTGATGTCGCAGGTTACTACTTCAGTGAAGAAGAGAGCAGTGACAAAGAGTTGGTGTTTAAACGCGAAGAGCAGTAATACTCAACACAACTCGCTGACAAAAAGGTGAACGCTATGTGGCAATGGTTGAAGAAGTGGCTGGGCAAATACGATCGTTGGTGCGCATCGATGGGATTAACCCCAGAAAATAAACGCAGCTGTGTGCCACATAGGAAAGATCCTGCCCATGACGAGTGAGGCGCCCCTGTTTGACACCCATTGTCACTTTGATTTTGACGTATTTGCCGACGATTTTGATGCGCAGTTACGTCAGGCGGTAGAGGTTGGGGTTAAACGAATACTGATCCCTGCGATTGGTGAAGAGAATTGGCACAGACTTGAGCTGCTCTCCGCGCATCACAACGAGATCGACTGGGCACTCGGTTGTCACCCATATTTTCTTAATCAAAACACCACACAGCAGGTTGATGACCTGATCGCCTATTATCACCAAACCTCAGTCAAACCTATCGCGATAGGCGAGTGTGGCCTCGATGCTTTAGTGAGTGTTGAGTTGGGTTTGCAACAACAAATTCTTCAACAGCATATTCAGGTAGCTAACGAACTTGGCCTTCCGGTTCTGTTGCACTGCCGCAAGGCGTATAACGATCTGTTGCGCAATCTAAAGCAATTTCCCATTCACAATGGTGGTGTGTTACATGGCTTTTCTGGCAGCTATCAGCAAGCGATGCAATTGTTAGAAAAAGGTATATTGATTGGCGTAGGTGGAGTAATTACTTATCCTAGGGCGAATAAAACCCGCAATGCAATCAGACGGTTACCTCTTGAAGGTATTTTGCTTGAAACTGACGCACCTGACATGCCACTTAATCATTTTCAGGGTCAGCCTAACCATCCTAAACGATTACCTGTGATCCTCAGCACACTTTCAGAGCTTAAGCAAATCGAAAGGCAAACGATTGCGCAAAAAATCTGGCAAAATTCCATTTCTCTGTTTTGAAAATGTGAATTTTCTCGAAATATTCTGTATCGACAGAATGCTCATTTAAACGTTTGCGTGATCTGTGTCACAATATTGAGTGAGTGTGTCATGAATCTTCTCAGAAAGTGTGAGGGTGGCATTACTTTATACCTTCAGGGATGAGTATAATTGCCCCGCTTTTGAGCTTCATTATCTAATACGCCTAATAAATAACCTATAAGGAAATCATAAACTATGAGCCTGTTTATGAGCCTGGTTGGTATGGCAGTGCTACTTGGCATCGCGCTACTACTGTCTGACAACCGCAAAGCTATTAATCTACGAACTGTTGGTGGCGCTTTCGCTATCCAATTCCTAATCGGTGGTTTCGTTCTTTACGTACCTTGGGGTCGTGACCTACTTGCTGGTTTCTCAGCAGGTGTACAGAACGTTATTGACTACGGTAAAGACGGTACAGGTTTCCTATTCGGTAGCCTAGTTAACTTCTCTGTTGACGGTATCGGTTTCATCTTTGCTTTCCAAGTACTACCAACACTAATCTTCTTCTCTGCACTTATTTCTGTACTTTACTACGTAGGTATCATGCAGTGGGTCATCAAAGTTCTTGGTGGTGGTCTACAAAAAGCACTAGGTACCTCACGTGCGGAATCTATGTCTGCAGCAGCAAACATTTTCGTTGGTCAAACTGAAGCACCTCTTGTTGTACGTCCATTCGTACCGCGTATGACTCAATCTGAGCTATTCGCTGTAATGTGTGGTGGTCTTGCTTCTGTTGCTGGTGGTGTACTAGCAGGTTACGCTTCTATGGGTGTACCTCTAGAGTACCTAGTTGCAGCATCATTCATGGCAGCACCTGGTGGTCTACTATTCGCTAAGATCATCAAACCTGAAACTGACACGCCAAATGACGATCTAGGCGATGACATCGACGGCGGCGAAGACAAGCCTGCTAACGTTATCGACGCTGCAGCTGGCGGTGCGTCTGTTGGTCTACAACTTGCGTTAAACGTTGGTGCAATGCTACTAGCATTCATCGGTCTAATCGCTCTAATTAACGGCATCCTTGGTGGCGTTGGTGGTTGGTTCGGTATGGAACACCTAACGCTAGAGCTTCTTCTAGGTTGGATTTTTGCTCCACTAGCATTCCTTATCGGTGTGCCATGGGAAGAAGCAACAATCGCTGGTTCTTTCATCGGTCAGAAGACGGTTGTAAACGAATTCGTAGCATACCTAAACTTTGTACCATACGTTGGTGAAAATGCTCAAGTAGTCGCTGCAACTGGTCAAGTTATGTCTGAGAAGACTCAAGCGATCATCGCATTTGCACTATGTGGTTTCGCTAACCTATCTTCTATTGCGATTCTACTCGGTGGTCTAGGTAGCCTAGCTCCTAACCGTCGCCACGACATCGCTCGTATGGGTGTTAAAGCTGTTATTGCTGGTACGCTATCTAACTTGATGGCAGCAACCATTGCTGGCTTCTTCCTATCTTTCTAATCAAGTAGAGATAGATTATATAGACGCCATTTAAATATCGCCCCGTAGCATTAGCGTGCTGCGGGGCTTTTTTGTTTATGGGGTCTAGACACTGAGTTTAGGTGGGGGTAAACCACAAAAATGACGTGTGTATTAGTTAAACGTTTGCGTCCTGAGGCCTTATACGAAAAGGCTTCAGCTCAAATGGTTTAAGTGATATTTTTTTGAGATACAAACCGTTTGCTTTTTACGTCAAACTACAGTCGAGCAACAAAACTCTATACTCTATGAGTATGGAAACAAACAGGTGATACAAATGAACGAAATTATCCTTGCTACCGTTGCTGGATTTGTTGTGGGAGTACTCTTTACAGCGATTAAACTGCCTATTCCTGCTCCACCAGTGCTTTCTGGTGTGATGGGGATCGTCGGGGTTTATCTTGGCGGTATCTCATACCAATGGATCGTGGAACGATTCTTTGGCTAAACAGACACAGCAATCTTAGATTGTAGTGCCACACAGAAAGCAAACATGCCCTGTGCGGTGAAAAGGAAATCAATTGGTGAACACAGAAATAATCAAGTTGTGAGCCAAGTCTTCAAGGAACCAAGTCCGTTCATCATTATCAGCAGGTCCTACCTATACTCAATAGGCACTGTTGAACTAATTTTGAATATTGATCGGAGATAGAAATGAGCGATTTAAACACAGCAGCACTACGTGCATTAAAACTAATGGACCTAACTACGCTGAATGACAACGATACAGACGCGAAAGTAATTCAACTGTGTCACGATGCAAAAACAGCAGTTGGCAACACTGCAGCTATCTGTATTTACCCACGCTTTATTCCTATTGCGAAGAAAACACTACGCGAACAAGGTACACCAGATGTACGCATCGCTACGGTAACTAACTTCCCTCATGGTAACGACGACATCGACATTGCCGTTGCAGAGACAAAAGCAGCGGTGGCTTACGGTGCCGACGAGGTAGATGTAGTATTCCCATACCGTGCACTGATTGCGGGTGATGAAAACGTTGGCTTTGAACTGGTTAAGCAGTGTAAAGCAGCGTGTGGTGATGTGTTGTTGAAAGTGATCATCGAAACAGGTGAACTTAAAGAAGAAGCATTGATCAAGAAAGCTTCTCAAATCTGTATCGAAGCAGGCGCTGACTTCATCAAGACATCAACAGGTAAAGTGCCAGTAAACGCAACGCCAGAATATGCACGCATGATGCTTGAAGTAATTCGTGATATGAACGTTGCTGAAACGGTTGGCTTTAAGCCTGCTGGTGGTGTTCGCACGGCAGAAGATGCTGCGCAATATCTAGCAATGGCTGACGAGATCCTAGGCGACAACTGGGTTGATGCTCGTCACTACCGTTTTGGCGCGTCTAGCTTGCTAACAAACCTTCTAAATACATTAAATGTAACAGACGAAACGGCTGATCCTTCAGCTTACTAATAGCAATAACGTTTGTTCTGATGAGGGGAGTTTTCCCCTCTCTATCGCTTATTTGCGATAGAACCTCTGATTCTACATCCACGAGTTACGTGGGAGGCACTGATGTATTTACCTCAAGAAATCATTCGTAAAAAACGTGACGGCGAAGTCCTCACAGACGAAGAGATTCAATTCTTTATTCAAGGCGTCGCTAACGACAGCGTCTCAGAAGGCCAAATTGCAGCGTTTGCAATGGCGATATTTTTCAATGAAATGACGATGCCTGAGCGTATCGCACTGACCTGTGCAATGCGTGATTCTGGCATGGTGATTGATTGGGACCACATGAACTTTGGTGGCCCTATTGTCGACAAACACTCTACCGGTGGTGTGGGTGATGTGACCTCTCTTATGCTTGGCCCAATGGTGGCAGCATGTGGTGGTTTTGTACCAATGATTTCTGGCCGTGGCCTTGGTCATACTGGCGGAACACTGGATAAGCTAGAGTCGATTCCTGGCTACAATATTACCCCTACCAACGAGGTGTTTGGTGAAGTAACGAAAGATGCTGGTGTGGCGATCATCGGTCAAACTGGCGATCTTGCTCCAGCAGACAAGCGTGTTTATGCCACGCGTGATATTACGGCAACCGTAGACAACATCTCTTTGATCACCGCTTCCATTCTATCTAAGAAACTGGCCGCTGGCCTTGAGTCTCTAGTGATGGATGTCAAAGTGGGATCAGGTGCTTTCATGCCAACGTACGAAGCCTCTGAAGAGCTAGCGCGTTCGATCGTTGCAGTCGCCAATGGCGCAGGCACAAAAACCACCGCCATTTTAACCGACATGAACCAAGTGTTGGCCTCTTCGGCTGGTAATGCGCTTGAGGTTCGTGAAGCGGTTCAGTTCCTAACGGGTGAATACCGTAACCCTCGTCTCTACGAAGTGACCATGGCTCTTTGTGCAGAGATGTTGGTACTGGCTAAACTGGCTTCAAACAGTGACGTTGCACGTAACAAATTGCAAGCGGTGTTGGATAACGGCAAAGCGGCAGAGTGCTTCGGTAAGATGATTGCGGGCCTTGGTGGTCCAGACGACTTTATCGAGAACTACGACAACTACCTAGCGAAAGCTGACATCATTCAGCCTGTATTTGCTGACCAAGTGGGCGTCGTGAGTGCGATGGACACACGTGCGATTGGTATGGCAGTGGTTGGCATGGGGGGCGGTCGCCGCGTTGCGACAGATAGCATCGATTATGCCGTGGGTTTCGATCAGTTTATTCGCCTAGGCGAAGTTGCCGATGAGAACAAGCCATTAGCTATCATTCACGCACGCACCGAAGCGCAGTGGCAAGAGGCGGCACAGGCACTGAAAGCCGCTATTGTGGTAGGCGGTGAATATCAGCCCACTCCTGACGTTTATCGACAAATTCGTGCCGAAGACGTATAGATTTTGCTGAGTTGGCTAAGCCAGCTCTAAGGATAATGTTATGAAAAGAGCGTTTATTTTAGTTCTTGATTCGTTTGGTATCGGCGCTGCTGGTGACGCAGATAAGTTCGGTGATGTGGGCTCAGATACAATGGGACACATTGCGGATGAGTGCGCTGCAGGTCGCGCAGATAACGATGAGCGTTCAGGCCCATTAACACTACCCAACCTATCAAAGCTAGGTTTGGCTATGGCGCACAAAGAGTCTACGGGTCGTCTCGCCCCAGGTCTTCGTGACGATATAGAGGTGATTGGTGCTTATGGTCATGCAGCAGAGCTTTCTTCAGGTAAAGACACGCCATCAGGTCACTGGGAGATCGCGGGTGTCCCAGTGCTGTTTGATTGGGGTTACTTCACCGATAAAGAGAACAGCTTTCCGAAAGAGCTCACTGACCGCATTCTTTCTCGTGCTGGTCTTGATGGCTTCCTGGGCAACTGTCATGCATCAGGTACTCAGGTGTTGGACGACCTTGGTGAAGAGCACATGCGCACCGGCTTACCTATCTTCTATACCTCAGCAGACTCTGTATTCCAGATTGCTTGTCATGAAGAGACGTTTGGTCTTGAACGCTTGCTAGAGCTTTGTCAGATTGCTCGCGAGGAGCTTGAAGACCACAACATTGGCCGAGTGATTGCGCGTCCGTTTGTCGGGGCAGGTAAAGGCCAGTTTGAGCGCACAGGTAACCGCCGCGACCTTTCAGTCGAGCCGCCATCAGAGACTGTTCTACAGAAACTTGTTGATGAAAAGCAAGGTGAAGTGGTTTCTATCGGTAAAATTGCAGACATCTATGCCAACTGTGGTATCACCAAAAAAGTGAAAGCGACAGGCATTCCAGCGCTATTTGAAGCAACGCTTGAAGAGATTCAAAAAGCGGGTGACAACACGATAGTGTTCACAAACTTTGTAGACTTTGATTCAGCTTATGGCCACCGCCGCAACGTTGCAGGCTACGCTGGCGCACTGGAGTACTTTGACGGTCGCATCAATGAAGTGTTAGACATCATGCAAGATGATGATGTATTAATTCTGACGGCAGACCACGGTTGTGACCCAACCTGGCCGGGTACGGATCACACTCGTGAGCATATCCCAGTGATTGTTTACGGTAAAAAAGTACCGGCAGGCTCGTTAGGTTTGCGTGACAGCTTTGCAGACATTGGTCAAACATTGGCGTCTTACTTCGGTACAAGCCCAATGGACTACGGTAAAAACTTTCTATAAATCACCCGTGTGAGGCGCTGGCCTCACACCTATAAATTCTTACTCTCTAGAAAACTAGAATCGAAATAAAGGAATAAATAATGGCTACTCCTCACATTAATGCAGAAATGGGTGCTTTCGCTGACGTTGTTCTAATGCCGGGCGACCCACTACGTGCAAAATACATTGCTGAAACTTTCCTCGATGACGTTGTTCAAGTTTGTGACGTACGTAATATGTTTGGCTACACAGGTACTTACAAAGGCCGTAAGATATCTGTAATGGGTCACGGTATGGGTATCCCTTCATGCTCAATCTACGTAACAGAACTGATCAAAGATTTTGGTGTCAAGAAAGTCATTCGTGTAGGTAGCTGTGGTGCAGTGCGTGACGATGTGAATCTGCGTGATGTTGTGATTGGTATGGGTGCATGTACCGACTCTAAAGTAAACCGCATTCGTTTCAAAGATCATGACTTCGCGGCTATCGCTGACTACGACATGGTTCGTAACGCAGAAAAAGCAGCAAAAGCTCGCGGTATCGATGTGAAAATCGGTAACCTATTCTCAGCTGAGTTGTTCTACACACCAGATCCAGAAATGTTCGACGTAATGGACAAATACGGCATCCTAGGTGTAGAGATGGAAGCGGCAGGTATCTACGGTATCGCAGCGGAATATGGTGCTAAAGCTCTGGCTATTTGTACTGTATCGGACCACATCAAACGTGGCGAACAAACCACTTCTGATGAGCGTCAAACCACATTCAATGAGATGATGGAAATTGCACTAGATTCTGTTCTTCTTGGTGATGAAGAGTAATCTTATCTAGTGATGCTTTGAGTGATTAAAGCTTAGATAAAACAAAGCCCGAGAAGTGAGAACTTTCGGGCTTTGTCGTATTTGGATGGGCTAGTTTTGCGGCTTAATGGCAAAGGTTGGCAGAGATAAGTGCCAACGAATTGCACCTAGGCGAATAATCAGTGTAGAACTCACGCCGGCAGCTAACGCGGTGGTTGTGTCGTAACCCAGCGCTAAAGCACCTGTGTGGAACATACCACCTAAAATACACGCAGTGGCGTAAACTTCGCTTCGAAGCACCATTGGTATCTCACGGGCGAGTACATCACGAATGATGCCGCCGCCGCAGCCAGTGATTACCCCCATGATGATCGCCACCATGTAAGAGTCTTGGAACATCAATGCTTTTTCAACACCAATACTCACAAACACCGCTAAACCAATCGCATCGCTGACAGGAAGCACCCACCAAGGAAGCCTTTTCGGTCTGCGCACCACTAGCATAGTGAGAATACACGTCACCAAAATGACGGTCAGATAGGTGGTATCGCCAATCCAAAAAACCGGGGTTGCACCCAGCGCCATATCTCGAATGGTGCCGCCACCGATCGCCGTTACACTTCCTAGTACAATCACGCCGAAAGGATCCATTTTCAGACGTCCCGCTAGTAGAACTCCCGAGACTGCAAAGACTGCAGTTCCGAACAGATCTACTGTATACAAAAGTAGAGTGTCCATAGCTGTGAACATAATAACTAACAGAGAATGAGGCGGATTGTACGCAGTTTAAGGAGCTTAGAAAAGCGCTATGGCAAACGTTTTCTGCGCACCTGATCCAGATATTGGCAAACTTGCTCTATCGCTAATAAAGTTCTTTCTGTTGGGCGGTTGATCCAGTCCGCAGTGAGTGTCCAAATATGCTGATTTTTGACCGCTGGGACTTGGTTCTCCCAAGGTTTCCACAGCGCAACATCATAAATGTCGTGATAGGACGTAAAAAGCACTTCAGGCTGCGCAACAACAACTTGCTCTAGCCCGACCTGTGGGTAGGGGACACTGCTGTGAGCGAATATGTTTTCTCCACCACATAGCGCAAAGACTTCGGCAGGCCAATTGCCATCTGATACGGTGATGATAGGCGCGGCGCTGAGTTGATAAAAATAGCGAACAGGCTGCTGCTGTTGGTTGTGCGCTTTGATGGACTGTAACTGTTGAGTAAAGTTCTCGGCTTTTTTAATGCCAACCTCAGGGTTCTCTGAATATTGGCTAAGTTCGGCAATCACACGAGGAATGTCTTCAATGGCTTTGCTATCCGTATAATAGACAGTAAAACCAAGCGCTTTAAGCTGCTCTAATGGCTTTTGAGGATTGCCTGCACGCCATGCAAGAATGAGATCCGGCTTGAGTGCCACGATACGCTCTACATTAATGCTTTTATAGTTCGCTACGCGCTCCAAGCCTTTGGCTTGCTCAGGGTAATCACTGTATTCACTAACGGCCAATAATTTATCGCCCAAACCTGCACTATATGCTAGCTCAGTGGAAGAGGGGGCAAGGGAAATAACTCGCTGCGCAGCGTTGGGGTTTGCTTCATCTTGTTGAGCCAATACTTGAAGCGGAACAAGCAGGTAGAAAAGGGAGAAGCATAACAATATCTTAAACATAATAGTCCTAATAGCATTCAGGGCTCTTTATCAAGCTGAGGGGGAGCGGTTGCTGCTAACGTCACAGCCCCTGATGAATCACACTCAAGAGTAAGCTAGAGCCCAGAATCCAAATGATAAGGCGTGAGAAAATTAGCTGGCGTAGTTGCGATAAGTGAATGGCGGCAGGGGCAATGCGCCCGCCAATTTTGGCTCTGACACTTTTTCTCGCATCATAAATTGCTGGCCCACCGAGTGACAGTTCATACTTAGCTGCGCTTGAGATCAATAACCAACTTGGGCCGGGCAATGGCCAAGATTTATGCTGAACCTGAAGAAGTGCAACGCTCTGTTTGGCGCGGTGGCCACACAGAATCAAAAGGCTAAACAGCTTGAGCGGGATGTAATCAAGCACAGCGGTCAAGCGCGTTGCTGCACGGCCAAACGCGAAATAATTTTGCCGTGAGGGAGACCAGACTCGAGCCAGTTCCACCGTCAAGCGATAGATAAATGCGCCAATGCCGCCGAGTAAGCAATACCAAAAAAGCACAGCAATCACACCACGCCCCATTGCGAGCAAGTAGGTTTCAGCGCCAGCTTTACCAAGTCCAAGTAGGGAGAGGGAATCGGTTTCACGGTTTACCCACGGCTTTAGCAATTGACGAGCCTGGGTTTTGTCCTCATTGGCCATAGCTAGGCTGAGTTGACGTATCAAGGCGTCTGAGTTGCGCCAATCGAGAGCGAGTAACAGTAGTGCGAGTTGATATAACTCGTTTTGCCAAACCAAAGGTTGCAGAGCAATGAGTATGGTGACGGCAGGGAGCAGCATCAGCATTACAGACAGCCACCCCGCGAGCATCGCTTGGTTTGGGTTGGTGCTGTTTACTTTGTCTGATAGCTGTACGGCAAAGCGGCGCCACAGTTCCATTGGGTGGCTTTGCCGAGGAATAGGAACGAGCAGTTGTAATACGATGGCGCCCCACATAATGAGCACCATCCCATTGCCATATAGCTGTTCGATAACGTCTTCCATGACAACCTTCTTCAGGAGATTACTTGAGTAATTCAACCATCTTAATCACCATCTCAGAAGAGCTTTGCGCCGCAAGCGGTAAGAACTCTTCGAAACTCATTGGTGACTCTTTGTCTGCTACATCAGAGATAGCGCGAACCACGACAAATGGTGTGTTGAACTGATGACAGGCTTGAGCAATGGCAGCCGCTTCCATCTCAACCGCGATAACGCTTGGGAAGTGAGTGCGAATGAAGGCTTGGCGCTCTGGTGTGCAAACAAAGGCATCACCCGTACAGATAAGGCCACGAACGGCGTGCTTGTCTTCCATTTGCTGCAAGGCTTGCTCTGCAATTTTCATCAGCTTTTCATCTGATTTGAATGCAGCAGGTTGGCCAGCCATTTGACCAATTTCGTAACCGAAAGCCGTTACGTCCGCATCATGGTGGCGAACTTCTGTTGAGATAACCACATCACCTAGGTTCAGCGTAGAATCAAAACCACCTGCAGAGCCAGTGTTAATAACAACATCTGGTTGATATTCATCTAGAAGGATTGCAGTACCTACCGCCGCAGCTACTTTACCGATACCAGATTGCAGTAGTACCACATCAACGCCATTCAACTCACCTGAGAAGAAAGAACAGCCGCCTTTTTCTGCATGTTCAAGATTAATAAGCGCGTTTTTTAGGATAGAAACTTCTTGTTCCATCGCACCGATGATGCCGATTTTCATATTGGGGTTCCAAGTGTCTGGGATGAAATAATAGTGAGGGTAAGAATACCAGAGAAGGCCAATTGAGTTCTATTGTTGTTCACGTAAATCAATAGTAGTTGTTGGTTTATGGTAACTAAAATGCTGAAAGTATGAGTGTATTTCTTTGGGGGCGTGTTATCTCGTTTCAGCGTACAGCAATTTTTTGTGAAGCAAAATCACACCGTAAGTTACGTGCTAGAAGTTGAAATACTTGCTTAACAAAAGTGTCATTTATTCCATCTACCTTGCCCCTCAATTATCCTTCACCACTGAGAAGTAAGATGAAATTAAGAGCTGTATCTCTTGCCGTTTTAGGTGCATTAGCACTTGCAGGCTGCAATTCTGAATCAAGTAATGATGACCAATCACCAGCAGTACCTCTTGAGGGGCTAAAAGTTGCGTTTATGCCAGACATCCATTTTCATGATGTTTATGGTGTGTTTGAAGACGGGTCATTTGACGGCTTGCCTAACAGTATTTCTGGTAAGAATGCCACTATTCGTACCATGCAGGCACAGATGAACTCGACTCGTCTATTTAACGAAAACTACTTTGCCATCATAGCGGCTCTCGATGACGTGGTTGCTCGTGGAATTAAATATGTTGCACTTCCTGGTGACTTTAGCGATGACGGTCAGCCTATCCATATGCGTGGTCTCGTTAGTATCTTTGATGAATACCGTGAAAAGCACGGCCTTGAGTTCTTTGCTGCGCCGGGTAACCACGACCCTGTTCGTCCATTTACGATTGATGCAGGTAAAGGTGGTCCAACTAGCGGTGGAGACGGTGGTTTCCTTGGTGAAGATGGTAAAGAAATCCGTATTTTCTCTACAGGGCATAAGGTCTGTACTGATGAAGATGTTGATGATAGCGAAATGCAAACCATCTGTACCGATGAGATGCAGGAGTGGGGTTACTTTGAGATTATGGATATCTTAGGTCACCATGGTTTCTTCCCTCAGCCTGAGTATGTTTACTTCGAAACGCCTTATAGCTCAGATGAAGCGCGTGAAAACTACTCACTCGCACTTGCTCAAGAAGAAGCCGCCTTTGAAAAGCGTCAGTATGAGATTTGTCACCAAGGCTCTGGTGGTGAATACAAAGAAGATGACTTTACGGATTGTTCTTATATTCCAGACTCCACTTATCTGGTTGAGCCGGTAGAAGGTCTGTGGTTGATGGCGATTGATGCCAATGTTTACAAGCCAAAAGCGGGCTCGGGTGAAGGTTCAACTGACGGCAATGATTTCGATGGCAGTTCAAATGCGGGCTACAACATGATGTTAACGCATAAAAAACACGTTATCGACTGGATCGAAGATACGGTTAAAGCGGCTAAAGAGCAGAACAAAGTTCTATTCTCATTCAGTCACTTTCCAATGACAGATTTCTACAACGGAGCCTCTGAAGAGATTGAAGATATCTTCGGTGAAGGCAACTTCCAGTTGGGTCGTGAGCCTGAAGATGATACGAGTAAAGCGTTGGCACAAACGGGTTTGAGCATTCACGTAGGCGGTCACATGCACTTCAACGACACGGGTATGAAGCAGTATGCTATCGATGGTGAAACTTACACCCTGTTTAATATTCAAGCGCCGTCATTGGCGGGCTATATCCCAGCTTATAAAATCTTGGAAGTTAAGCCGGATAATCAAGTGGAAGTAGAAACCGCTATCATCGAAGACGTGCCACGCTTTGACGAGTTATTTGAGCACTACGCTGAAGAGCAAGCGCACCTGCAAGCAATTGATAAAGAAGATCGTTGGAATGCAGATATCCTAACGGCTGAAACCTATTATGAGCTGACTGACTGGCATATTCGTGAATTAACACGTCTTCGCTTCCTTCCAAAGGAGTGGCCAGAAGACATTAAAACCATGTTGTTTAACATGGATGGTGACCAAATGTTGACGCTATCTCAGCTTGAAACTGATATTTCGGTTTGTCAGCTACGCTATGCACTAAGCGAAATCTCTGATATCGAACCTTGCGTTGAATTAACCGATAGCGAAGAGACCCTTGAGCAGTTTATGCGCGAATGGGCAATTGCTAAGCTTAAAGCGCGTGACTTGGCTCGTAGTGAGGGGTTAACTCTGGCTCACTTTGCTCTATGGAATGGTAGAGACCTAGCGGAAGATTTCTACCGTCTACGTAATGCAGATGAGCTGGCTTTCCGTGACATTGAAGCAGACCGCCTGACTCAGTATAAGCTATTGAGTGAGACGCTTTCTGAGATGGAAATTGATGTCTCGCTTGAAGATGAAGACGCGGGTGACACCACTGTGGGCGATGTGTTCAAAGTGCGCTTTGGGACGCTGTTCTACGTGATTGACCGCTTCGCAACGGGTCAAGCGTCTGACAACTTCTTGATTGATGTTGAAAAAGGTGAACTGTACGACCTGAAAACAGTTTACGATCGCGATAGCTTATAATTCGACACTGTATTAATAAAGTGTTGAACTCAAAGCCAGTCTAACGTGACTGGCTTTATTCGTTATCTGCAATCAAATAGCGGTTGCTAACCCTAGAGGGTTCGCATATAATTCGCGCTCCTCGTACCGGCTGAATCAGAGATTGGCGGTACAAATATTAACCTTACTCTTATTAGGAGAGAATTATGTCTCTGAATGCAGAAACTAAAGCAGCAATCGTTGCAGAATACGCGCGCACTGAAGGCGACACTGGTTCACCAGAAGTTCAAGTAGCTCTACTTACAGCTTCTATCAACCACCTACAAGGTCACTTCAAAGCTCACAAAGGCGATCACCACAGCCGTCGTGGTCTTCTACGTATGGTTTCTAGCCGTCGTAAGCTTCTAGACTACCTAAAAGGTAAAGATCTAGGTCGCTACCAAGAGCTAATCAAACGTCTAGGCCTACGTCGCTAATCAGCGTCTGCATAGAATAGTTTGTAAAAAAGGGGCTTATAGCCCCTTTTTTGTTGTCTAAATTTAGCCAAACCTCATTTATGCCGTTATACTACGGGCGGCAAATCCTGATTAGGATTTTCAATTAGCTCATTGCATTACAATTGCCATATGTGCCAGTCATAGAATTTAGTTTCCAGCTTCTCACCGATAACTTAGCCCTTGGGTTGGGAGTTAGAAACTAAACTCTAGATTGTTTAATTCGTAATGCCTTGAGTCTTAATCCACTCTTTTTAGGTTTCGCAACACGGCGTGAACCTAGACACAAGGAATAACAATGTTCGAAAAACCAGTTGTTAAAACGTTCCAGTACGGTAACCACACAGTTACTCTAGAAACTGGCGTTATTGCACGTCAAGCTACGGCTGCAGTTATGGTTACTATGGACGATACAGCAGTATTCGTTTCTGTAGTTGGTAAAAAAGAAGCGGTTGAAGGTCAAGACTTCTTCCCTCTAACAGTAAACTACCAAGAGCGTACTTACGCGGCAGGTAAAATCCCTGGTGGTTTCTTCAAGCGTGAAGGTCGTCCTTCTGAAGGTGAAACGCTAACGGCTCGTCTAATCGACCGTCCAATCCGTCCACTATTCCCAGACGCATTCAAAAACGAAGTACAAGTTATCGCGACAGTAATGTCTGTAAACCCAGACGTTCAACCTGACATGGTAACAATGATCGGTACTTCAGCAGCACTGGCTATCTCTGGTATCCCGTTCAACGGCCCTATCGGTGCAGCACGTGTTGGTCACATCGATGGGCAGCTCGTTCTTAACCCAAGCAACACAGAGCTAGAAACATCTAAGCTTGACCTTGTTGTTTCTGGTACTGAAGGCGCTGTTCTTATGGTTGAGTCTGAAGCAGACAACCTAACAGAAGAAGAGATGCTATCTGCAGTTGTATTTGGTCACGAACAACAGCAAGTTGTGATCAACGCAATCAACGAGTTTGCAGCTGAAGTTGCTACTCCAGCATGGGATTGGGTTGCTCCAGAAGAGAATACTGCGCTTGTAAACAAGATTGCAGAACTTGCAGAAGCTAAACTAGTAGAAGCTTACCAAATCACTGAAAAGATGGCGCGTTACGACCGTATCCACGCTATCGCAGGTGAAGTAAACGATGTTCTGCTTGCTGAAGATCCAGAAGCAAACACGAAAGAAATCCACACTATCTTCCACGATCTAGAGAAGACAGTGGTACGTCGCAGCATCATTGCGGGCAACCCACGTATCGATGGTCGTGAAAAAGACATGGTTCGTGCGCTAGACGTACGTACAGGTGTTCTTCCACGTACACACGGCTCTTCACTATTCACTCGTGGTGAAACTCAAGCGGTTGTTACGGCGACTCTTGGCACACAGCGTGATGCTCAAATCATTGACGAGCTAACGGGTGAGCGTAAAGATCACTTCCTACTACACTACAACTTCCCTCCATACTGTGTAGGTGAGACTGGTTTTGTCGGTTCTCCGAAGCGTCGTGAAATCGGCCACGGTAAACTAGCTAAGCGTGGTATTGCTGCGGTAATGCCATCAGTAGACGAGTTCCCATACACTGTACGTGTTGTATCAGAAATCACAGAGTCTAACGGTTCTTCCTCAATGGCTTCTGTATGTGGTACGTCTCTAGCTCTTATGGACGCTGGTGTACCAATTAAATCTTCTGTTGCGGGTATCGCAATGGGTCTTGTTAAAGAAGGCGACGATTTCGTTGTTCTTTCTGACATCCTTGGTGACGAAGACCACCTAGGTGACATGGACTTTAAAGTAGCAGGTACTAACACTGGTATTACTGCACTTCAGATGGATATCAAGATTGAAGGTATCACTAAAGAGATCATGCAAATTGCTCTTAACCAAGCGCAAGGTGCACGTAAGCACATCCTATCTGTAATGGATGAAGCTATCTCTGGTGCTCGTGAAGATATCTCTGAGTTCGCTCCGCGTATTCACACTATGAAGATCAGCGCTGAGAAGATCAAAGACGTTATCGGTAAAGGTGGTGCAGTTATCCGTGCTCTAACTGAAGAGACAGGTACAACTATCGAAATCGAAGACGACGGTACAATCAAGATTGCTGCAACTGAAGGTACAGCTGCGAAAGAAGCAATCCGTCGTATCGAAGAGATCACTGCAGAAGTTGAAGTGGGCCGTATCTACACAGGTAAAGTTGCTCGCCTAGCTGACTTCGGTGCATTCGTGACTGTACTTCCAGGTAAAGACGGTCTAGTACACATCTCTCAAATCGCTGACAAGCGTGTAGAGAAAGTGTCTGACTACCTAACTGAAGGTCAAGAAGTGAAAGTTAAAGTTCTTGAAATTGACCGTCAAGGCCGTGTACGTCTAAGCATGAAAGAAGCGGTTGAGTCTACTGAAGCACCAGCAGCTGACGCAGAATAAGTTATTGAGTGTCGGCTAAATTAGCCGAACGCACTCAAGCGTGATATAAAAGGGGGCATTGATGCCCCCTTTTTTTAATCGTACCCACACCAGCTTAGGCTCGGTTTTGATGATGGAAGCTCTGCTATGCTTAATCGGCATTATGGCTTTCGGGTATACAAGGAGTTTTCTACGTGAAATGGTTTAAAACGGCGACATTAGGCGTTGCGCTAGCGCTACTTGGCGGCTGTGCGTCAATGGAGTCGGAGAGCGAGAATCAAAGCCAGTGGATGTACCCTCCGATGGCTGTGCCGTTACAGGCGAGTGTCCAGCAAGAGGTGCAGATAGCTCGATTAAGTCAGCTGCTACTTCGTGCTGATTTGAGCGATGAGGTTCGCGCGAAAATGCTTTACGAGCGTGGTAACTACTACGACAGTGTAGGCTTGCGTGATTTAGCTCGTTTAGATTTCAATCAGTCTTTGAGCCTCAACCCAGCTCAGCCAGATATCTTTAATCTGCTTGGTGTGTACTACACTCAGATTGCCGAGTTTGATGCTGCATACGAAGCGTTTGACTCGACGTTAGAGCTTGATCCGACTAATAGCTATGCAACGCGTAACCGCGCGATTGCACTCTATTACGGTGGGCGAGTTGATCTCGCTCTTGAGGATATGCAAGCCCACTTTGATGAAGACCCGAATGACTCTTTCCGTGCTTTGTGGCTTTACATCATCAAAAGTGAAGTTGAACCTGAGCAGGCGCGTGCAGAGCTGATGGCGCGTTATCAAGATCGTGATGAACAGTGGGGTTGGGTGCTTGTTGCCTTGATGCTCAATGAAGTTTCAGAAGAGCAAGCTTTTAAGGTGATTTACTCAACTAGCACTGACAACATGGTGTTAGCCGAACAGCTGACGGAAGCGTATTTCTATTTAGCGAAACGCTACCAGCAAGAGAAAAAGTATGCTGATGCGATCTCGCTCTACAAGCTAGCGATGTCGTTCAATGTGTATGAATATGTTGAACATCGCTACTCTTTCTTAGAGCTTGGACGGATTTATAATCAGCTGCGTCAAGAGCAGCAACAAGCGCAAGTAAATTAAACGTGAGCAACATACTCTGCTTACTACAAAAACCGCCTCAGGGCGGTTTTTTGATATATGTAAAATAATAATTGCCAATTAAAAGATAGATAATTAATATAGTTAGCCTAACTAACAAAGGTGGCTAGTCAATGTCTTTAGAAGCAAGGCTGATCGAATTAGAAAGTTACAGCGCAAAAGCTTGGCGACGCTATGCCGCGCAAGATGCGTTACTAAACTTGAGCTTCAACGAGTTTGATTACTTAAGAGTGGTTAAAGAATCTGGGGCTGAAGGGGTTCGCATAACAGACCTAGCGCTTGAGATGAGCGTGACTAAGCCTTCTGCATCGAATATGGTGGCAAAGCTCGAAAAGAAGGGCCTAGTTGCTCGGGCATCTTGTCCTGAAGATGCTCGTTCAAAGCGGATTGTATTGAGCAGTGAGGTGATAGAGAGTTGGGCACTAGAGAATGTCGTCTACCGCGATATCGCACAGAAAATCCGAGCGAAGCTGACTCATAGTGAAGCGCAGCAGTTGGAAGTCTTATTGAAAAAATCCCTCAGCTAGCCGCACTGTACATATTCACTATCAACATTTATCCATTTAGTTAGCCTTGCTAACAGAGTAATACGTTATGAGTTCACAAGTCACACGCCAGTTTTGGCGCTATACCATTCCGACTGTTGCAGCCATGCTGGTTAACGGGCTCTATCAAGTGGTGGATGGTATTTTTATCGGTCGATATGTTGGGGCTGATGGTTTAGCAGGTATCAATGTCGCTTGGCCGTTGATAGGCACTATTTTAGGGCTTGGCATGCTGGTGGGGGTTGGTACTGGCGCATTGGCCTCAATTAAACAGGGCGAAAACAATACGCCGCAAGCCAAGCGTATTTTGGTCACAGGACTAATGCTACTGGTGCTGATTTCTCCTGTTATCGCCGTGAGCTTGCACTTCTTGGCGGATGACTTCTTGCGTCTGCAGGGGGCACAAGGACGGGTATTTGACCTTGGTTGGCAGTATGTTTCGATCTTGATTTATAGCTGTGTGTTTTCGCTGGGATCGATCGCTGTGCCTTTTTTATTGCGCAACGATAATAGTCCCAACCTTGCCACGTTGCTCATGGTGATTGGTGCCATAGCCAACATCCTATTCGACTACCTCTTTATTGCCTGGCTAGGGTGGGAGCTTCAAGGGGCAGCGATAGCGACTGCACTCGCACAAATGATCGTGACGGTACTTGGCGTGTGTTACTTTTTCTCGAGTCGGGCAACCTTGAAAATATCATTGCGTGACCTACGAATTGAATGGCCGATTGTTCCACAGATCGCAGCCATTGGTACATCAAGCTTCTTCATGTACGCCTATGGGTCAATGATGGTAGCGCTACACAATGGTCTGTTCGCTAGCTATGGTAGCCCGGTGCTCATTGGAGCCTATGCGATTTTAGGCTACATCGTTACTGTCTATTATCTAACAGCAGAAGGTGTCGCTAATGGTATGCAGCCATTGGTGAGTTATAACCACGGCGCCGGAAACCAACAAAATATACGAACCTTGCTGAGAGTTGCGATGACCACTTCAGTGGTGTTGGGTGTGCTGTTTGTCGTTGTACTGAATGCATTCCCGTATCAGTTTGTCGCAATCTTTAATAGCGAAGATCAGGCGCTTTTAGATGGGGCGGTAATGGGAATTCGTTTACATATGTTTGCGCTGTTTCTTGACGGATTTTTAGTGGTTGCAGGCGCATATTATCAAGCGATAAACAAAGGCAGCAAAGCGATGTTTGTGACCATCGGCAATATGCTTATTCAGTTGCCATTTTTGTATATCATGCCAAAGATTTGGGGCGTGACTGGGATCTGGCTAGCTTTCCCGCTATCGAATATTGCTCTAAGTTGCGTGGTGGGGTGGATGCTGTGGAAAGATGTAAAACGGACATTGCTCTATAAGCCAGTGGCAGCTTAATGCCCCTATTCAAATAGTTAAATAGACAAAGAGCCTCATGATGAGGCTCTTAACATTAAATACAGGTGAGCAAGTGCTCTTCACTTTAGATGTTTTTCACATCAAGCCCCGCTAATTGGTGCCAATAGCCATTACATTGGCGGTCTGCGATCTTCTGTGGATGTTGACCTGTTTCATTGTTACGGAACTGCTCAAGCTCTGAGAAGGTGCTCACGCCAAGTGGACTTAGGCGCACGACATCGACTAGGCCCTTCATTCCCGGTAGATCGTTCACTAGGTTATAGCAGTAACCAGACTGCGTTTGGATACCGTTAAGGTTAAACACCTCTTGTCCTTCTTGGCTGCGAACCTGAATACCGGTTGGGTATTTGATACAGCAAGTTTCACAGTCGTCTTTTGAGCGGTTCTCTGCGCGAGCTGTAAAGCAGCGAGCAGAGTAAGCTAAAGGTAGATAGCCATGGCTGAACACTTCTACTTCGAAATCGCCACGAATCCCGAGCTCATCACACTGATTCAGGGTGTTATTGAGCCAATCGCGTGATAGCTCAACCGGCATGCACCAGCGGATCATGCCCTGCTTACGGAACAGTTTTAGTGTATGGGCGTTGTAGGTGTTGACGGCTGGGCCCACGACAAACGGCACCTTGTTTTCACTTGCCAACTGAATAGCTGAAACATCATTGGCTTCAATCGCAAAGTCGCCATTGTCGATGTATTTCTTCATAACACTGACTTCGCTTGGCGCTTCAAGCAGAGCCATCGTCGAGATCACCACTTGCTTGCCAGCTGAAGAAAGCTCTTTGGCTATGTCGAACCAGTGGTTTACCTTCAGCTCACGGCGTTTTGAACAGACGGATTCGCCAAGATAAACGATATCCGCAGTGCTGTTCATCGCTTGCTGATAAAAAGCTTCCACATCTTGCTTAGGCCAAAAGTACAGCAGGGGTCCTAGCGCGTATTTCATTGGGTTTTCCTCTATTGCCATTTGCGGTGGTATGCACCAAGCGTTGTTTGTGAGCCTTCTGAGACATTGGCCAGCGCCGCATCCCAAGCAGGCTCAACGGTATAGCCTTCAGGGTTAGCAAGGTAGCGGTCAATGGCAGCACGCCACGTTCGAGTCACTTGCTCGACATAAGCTGGGCTGCGTTGGCGACCTTCGATCTTCACTGAAGCGACATTGGCTTTGAATAGCTCTGGTAGCATAGACAGCGTATTGAGGCTCGTAGGCTCCTCTAAAGCATGGTAGCGCTTTTGCTCGCCTGCAAGGTCAGTGGTGAATCGACCTTTACACAGTGTCGGATACCCCGCATTTTCACCATCTGCATAACGGTCAATCAGGATATCGTTGAGGCGAGACTCAAGACCATTGTCTGTCTCTTGCCAACGTACGTATTTTGCTGGAGAGCAAGCACCAACCGTATTCGGTGATTCCCCTGTCATATAAGACGATAGGTAGCAGCGACCTTCAGCCATGATACACAGGCTACCAAAAGCAAACACTTCAAGCTCAACATCGCTGGTGATGTTGCGAGACAGCTGTTTCACTTGGTGAATCGAAAGAACACGAGGTAGTACGACACGTTTTACGTTGAAGTTCTGTTTATAGAAATCAATCGCCGCAATATTGGTCGCAGAGGCTTGCACCGAAAGGTGCAGTTCAAGATGAGGGTATTTATTGGCTGCGTATTCCAGTACTGCGATATCCGCAACAATCAACGCATCAACGCCTAACTGTGCTGCTTGATCAACCGCGTCGGTCCAGCGAGCAAAGCCATCGGGGTGAGCAAAGGTATTCAATGCCACATGGATTTTCTTGTTGCGGTCATGTACATATTGCACCGCTTTATCTAGCTTCTTTCCTGTGAAGTTGAGGCCAGCAAAATGACGAGCATTTGTGTCATCTTTAAAGCCGATATAAACCGCATCGGCACCGCAGTCTATAGCGGTCTTCAAGGCAGGTAAGTTACCTGCAGGGCATAGTAATTCCATTGCTCTGTATCTTTCTGTATTCGAGAGTTCAGCGATTTTATGAAGAAATATGAACGGTAGATTTGATGTAAGGCAGTTTTCAGGTAACTAATCTGTAAATACTCCATAAGAAGTAGGTAAACAGAACAGTTACCATAGGGTTATCACTTAATTCTTGTGGCGGCGATTTTGCGCGAACAGCTCTTCGACCTCTTGCTTAGGCTGAGGTCTGTAGAAATGGAAACCTTGGATAGAGTGACAGTTCAGGTTGGAAAGCAGCGTTGCTTGTTGCTGTGTCTCGACACCTTCTGCGACCACGGTGAGATCGAGTGATTTGCCGAGGTTGATGATGTTCTCGATCACCGTCACTTGCTTTGGTAACTCATCAATATCATTGATAAATGCACGGTCGATTTTCAGCTCATCAATCGGGAAGCGAGCAAGGTATGACAGAGACGAATAACCGGTACCAAAGTCATCAATCGACAATGAGAAGCCCAGCTTCTTGATGGCTCTTAGCATTTGGATGGTGTGTTCACCGTCACTCATTACGGCACTTTCAGTCAGCTCAAACGTGATGCAACTTGAATCAAGCCCCGTTGATTTTAGAAGTTTCTCCATATAATCGATGAGCTTAGGGTTGCCAAACTGTTCTGGCGAAAGGTTGATCGCGACACGACCCGGCAAAATGCCCTGCATGCGCCAGCGCTTTACTGTACTGAACACCTCACGCATAACGACTCGGCCAAGCTGTTCAATCAACCCTGCTTTCTCTGCGACAGGGATAAACGAGCCTGGGCTGATGTAACCCTCGACAGGGTGTTTCCAGCGGATCAGTGCTTCGGCACCATTGATGCTGAAGTCTTTCGCACTCACTTTAGGTTGATACCACACCTCAAGACCGTTTTGCTGCAGTGCTTTTTGTAACTCAATCTCTAACCAGAGGCGCATACGCGCTTCTTTGTTCATTTGGTCGTTAAATTTAATCAGTCGGTTACGACCACGATCTTTCGCCTCATACATGGCCGTATCAGCGTTTTGTAGCAAAATTCGAGCATCATTACCGTCACCAGGGTAGGCGACACTGCCAATCGAACAGGCTAGGCGCTTACTAAAGTGGTGTAGATCAAAAGGTTGGTTGATGAGGTTAATGATGCGTTCTGCTAGTGACTCAACGACGACACTGTTTTCTGGTTCTGGCAGGATGATACCAAACTCATCCCCCCCTAAATGCCCGAGTGTGGCATGTTGGGGCAGTAAGCGTTTAAGGCGTGATGATACCTCTTTGATGACCTTGTCGCCGATGTGGTGGCCAAGTGAGTCGTTGATATTTTTAAAGTTATCAATATCTAGGTAGAGCATCACCAAAGGTGTTTCATTGGCGATGTAGTGCTCAAGCCTTTTAGTGAAGCCAAATCGATTGAACAGGCCGGTTAGAGAATCGATATTTGAGAAGGTCTGTGTTTGAGTCGGTAACTTCTCAGTCTGATCTGCGTCTTGCATGATAACAATGTGCGACGGACTGCCTAAAATATGGAGCGTGTCACTGTAGAGCCTAATTTTTCGCTCAAGGTTGCAGCGTGGGCCACTTAAGCAGACTAAAGGTGATTTGGTAAGAATATGCTCAAGCTTTTGGTTGAAGACCGCCTTGGTTTTTTGGTCGACAAACAGACGTGACAGCTCTTCACCAAGCAGCTCGGAGTGAGAGCTAAATCCAAGTAGGCTCGCGGCGGCATCATTGGCGGAGATGATATGGTCATCTTCAACAATCAGCAGCCCTTCAGGGATCAGGTTAGAAATCTTGTTGAACTTGTCTTCGGACTCTTCAAGCGAGCGTGCAAGAATCTGTTTTTCCGAGGTATCGACAGCATGGAAAATAATATGTTCGATGCTTTGTCCGTTAAAAAGAGGCGACAAACTAAAATGCAGACTGGTTTCAGTGTCCGCCAAACTCAGCGTCAGTTCCGTTTCTATCTGCTCACCGGAAAAGGCGCGTTCATAATAGGGTTTGAGGTGTTGATAAACGTGAGTACCCAATACATCAGAGTCGCTTAATCCGACGAGGCTTTCACTATCTAAACCGGAGATCTCGCAATAGCGGGAGTTCACGGTAATATATCGGTGCTCGTTATCCAGAACTGCAAAATAGAATGGACTATTTGACGTAAATTTGGAGAACCAATTTGTTAATTCTGAGGTAGGCATCAACTACAACCAACTCGCATTTTCATCAACGTCCTTTAAGGTAATTCCTGTACTATACCGCGCTATTATGGCAGATAAAAGTACTTGCCCAAATGTGGGTTTTCTTGATACACAACAGGAATCATGAAATTTATCTCTCTTACTATAGAGAGCAGTGAAGACAAATTAACGGAAAAGACGCGTGATTAACAAGATTCGCACTCAATTAGTTCAAAATGCAGCTTCGATTTTGAGATCTCCGATCCACTTATTGCCACAAACTGTACAAAAAAAAGCCCTTCTTGAAGGCCTTAAAATGGTTTTCCAAGAAGCACTGGAAGATGGCGATTTCGAGTTTCTTGAAGATAAATGGCTGAAGGTTTCCGTATCCGACTTGGGCGTGAGCTGGTTAATTAGCTATCAAGATGAGAAGTTAGTGGTTGCAGACCAACCTGTTCAAGAAGACGTCAGCTTTAGCGGCAACTTGAACGACTTAGTTTTGATTGCCGGTCGTAAAGAGGATCCGGATACCTTGTTCTTCCAACGTCGCCTGTCTATTGAAGGGGACACTGAGCTCGGCCTTGAAGTGAAAAACTTAATGGACAGTATCGATCTGGACTCTTTGCCAAAAGCGATGCAGGTGATGTTGAATCAACTGGCTGACTTTGTTCAAAAAGGTCTCACTGAAGCTCAAGCGCCGAAAGAGGTAAGCAATGCTTATTAGAACAGAAGCACCGGCTGATATGCTGGTGATTGGTCAATTGCTTCGTGAAACCTTCCCGACGGAAGCGGAAGCGAACCTAGTGCAGACCTTACGCGAAAATGGCCGAAACACACTCTCTTTAGTCGCATGTACCGATGAGGGGCAAATTGTTGGGCACCTTCTCTTTACGCCAGTCGAAATCGATGGACACGATGTGACTTGGCAGGGCTTAGCGCCGCTGTGTGTGCACCCTGATTATCAGCAGCAAGGTATCGCTCGTTTATTGATCGAAGAAGGCTTTGTCTCACTGCCAGAGCTAGGCTATGCGGGGTGTGTGGTTTTAGGCGATCCAGCACTGTACGGCAAGTTTGGTTTTGAGTCAGCGAGTGCTCATGGCCTAAGTTGCCAATGGGATGTGCCTGAAGGCGCATTTCAAATCAAGCCGTTAATTGAGGGCGCTTTTGATAATCACCAAGGTGTGATTCGTTACTGTCCAGAGTTTAGCGAGCTTTAATCGGTCGAGAGTGGAGATATTAGCCTGCCTTTGCTAGTATCTCCTCGCACAAAGCCAATGGCTAAATCAATCACAGTTCATACCATGACAAACCTCACTCAAACCCAACGTGATGCAGCTTATCTTGCAGAGATGGGTATCACTCAATGGAACCTCACTCACCCAGAGCGATTGCAAGGTGTAGAGAGTCAACAACATGCACTCGACGAGTCGTGCCGCTTGTTATTAGTTGCTCCCCAGTGCCCTCAGGGTAAATTAGCTGAGTTCTTAGAGAAGGTTCTAAAGGCGATGAATTTATCGCTAGAGCAAGTGCAGCACATTGAGCCTCAACACTGGTCTCAAGTCAATCATCAGCACATTGAGTGGGTGTGGTTTTCTGGTTGTGACAAGCAAGAGACCGCCGCGAAATCATTGATTAGCCCTGTGTTAGAACACATTGATGGTAACAATCAACAGCGCCGTGCGCTGTGGTCTCAGATTCAATCTCAACAATAAGTATCGTATGTCTAATCTCTCTGTTGTCGCGCTAGAAGCGACACATCTTGCGGCGATTTATCGTATCGAATCACTGGCACACACTCACCCATGGAGTGAAAAACTGCTCAGTGATATCAACAGTCGCGGTGCAGACCATCACGTGCTATTGGTGGATAATGCCGTGGTCGGTTACTTCTACGCCCAAAATATTGTGGGTGAGGTGACGCTACTCAATATTGCTATTGACCCGAGTCATCAGGGGAAAGGGTTTGGTAAGCATTTGTTGAACGCCTTTCTTGACCGATGTGAAGCGAGCAATGCTGAAAGTGCTTGGCTGGAAGTTCGAGAGAGTAATACTCGCGCCTTTGAACTTTATCAAGCGGAAGGCTTCAACGAGGTCGATCGTCGCCGAAACTACTACCCAACAGAGAATGGTAAAGAAGACGCCATTATCATGAGCTTTCTTTTCCTATAACTCATCGCCATAAAGTCATTGGCTATAAATAGTCGCGAACAAAGCGACTTTTCTGTATAATCCGCGCACAAAATTTTAAGGTAGAGAGTGTCATGAGACTCTCTACGCTTTCACTCATGAATGACAGCAAAGGGCGTTTATGTCTTTTCAACAAGAAGTAAGCAAACGTAGAACGTTTGCGATTATCTCTCACCCGGATGCGGGTAAAACCACCATCACAGAAAAGGTTCTTTTATTCGGAAACGCGATTCAAAAAGCGGGTACGGTAAAAGGTCGTGGTTCAGCACAGCACGCTAAATCAGACTGGATGGAGATGGAAAAAGAGCGTGGTATCTCGGTAACGACCTCGGTAATGCAGTTTCCATATAATGACTGCCTAGTAAACCTACTCGATACTCCTGGACACGAAGACTTCTCGGAAGATACATACCGTACTTTGACGGCTGTAGACTCATGTCTGATGGTTATCGATGCCGCGAAAGGTGTCGAGGATCGTACTCGTAAGCTTATGGAAGTAACGCGTCTACGTGATACGCCAATCGTAACTTTCATGAACAAATTGGACCGTGACGTTCGCGACCCAATGGAAGTTCTGGACGAAGTAGAAAGCGAGCTAGGCATGGCGTGTGCGCCAATCTCTTGGCCTATCGGTTGTGGTAAAGAGTTTAAGGGTGTTTACCACATTCACCGCGACGAAACGATCCTATACGAATCAGGTCACGGGCACGAGATCCAAGAAGTTCGTATCATTAAAGGTCTAGACAACCCAGAGCTAGACGAAAAAGTCGGTGCTGACCTAGCAGAAAGTGTACGTGAAGAGCTTGAGCTAGTAATGGGCGCGTGTCCAGAGTTCGATCTAGAGCTATTCCTAGCGGGTGAGCTGACCCCTGTTTACTTTGGTACCGCATTGGGTAACTTCGGTGTTGACCATATGCTAGATGGCCTGACGAAGTGGGCTCCAGCGCCTAAAACGCGTCAAGCGGTTGAGCGTGACGTTGAAGCGACGGAAGAAGATTTCTCTGGTTTTGTGTTTAAGATCCAAGCCAATATGGACCCTAAGCACCGTGACCGTATTGCGTTTATGCGTATTGTATCTGGCACTTATAAGCAGGGTATGAAGATGAATCATGTTCGTACTGGCAAGAAAGTGAGCATTTCAGATGCGGTTACTTTCATGGCGGGCGATCGTTCTCGTGCTGAAAATGCGTTTGCAGGTGACATTATTGGTCTGCATAACCACGGCACCATCCAGATCGGTGATACCTTCACTCAAGGTGAAGCGTTGAAGTTCTCTGGTATTCCAAACTTTGCACCGGAGCTGTTCCGTCGTATTCGCCTAAAAGATCCATTGAAGCAGAAGCAGTTGCTTAAAGGTCTGGTTCAGCTTTCTGAAGAGGGTGCTGTTCAGGTATTCCGTCCTCTGCAAAACAATGACTTGATCGTTGGCGCAGTCGGTGTGCTTCAGTTTGATGTGGTTGTGGCGCGTCTGAAAGCAGAATACAACGTAGAGGCAATCTACGAAGGCGTTAACGTTGCGACAGCACGTTGGGTTGAGTGTGGTGATGAGAAGAAACTCGAAGAGTTCAAGCGTAAGAACCAAGCGAACCTTGCACTGGATGGTGGCGATAACCTGTCATACATCGCTCCAACCATGGTGAACTTGAACCTAGCTCAAGAACGCTTCCCTGACGTAGACTTCCGCGCTACTCGCGAACACTAATTGGCAACGATTATCGCCCCTGATAGCGTTACCCTGATTCAGTTCAGGGTTTATCACTAGCATGCTTTTAGTTTATTGGCGCCTTTGAGTAGATATTGAAACAAGTTCAATATGACACTCTGGGAGCCAGTATGCCGTGTTAAGAGCCAATGTCACGCTCTGGGCTAATATGATGTGCGAGGGCTATTGTCGCCGAATATGCCCACGATTGGGTCATCATATGCCGACTATTGAGTCATCCTGAATTTATTTCAGGATCTACTTTAAGCGCACTGAAGACTCAATATTCGCTCAATAATAAAAATGCCACTTCAACTGAAGTGGCATTTTTGAATCTGAATGAGCAGAGAAAATTACTTTTTCTTCTTAGTCACTTTCTTCTTAACGCTCTTCTTCTCTACTTTCTTTTTGTTCTTTTTCTTGAACGTTGGCTTTTTGTGCTTTGGACGAAGCTCTTTAATAAAGCGCTCTTTGATGTCTTCTTTCACATAGCGAGCGACACGGTCCATCATTGGTTGGTCGTGCATTTCAATCAAAGAAATAGCATTACCTTTCTTACCTGCACGCGCAGTACGTCCGATACGGTGTAAGTAAACATCGGCAGTACGCGGCATATCATAGTTAATGACGTGACTCACATCAGGAAGGTCGATACCACGCGCTGCTACATCGGTTGCAAGCAGTACGTTGACAGTGCCATCTCTAAAACGGGCAATTGCGTTGTTACGGCGGTCTTGCGGCATCTCACCTTGGATCCATGAGCATGGGATCTGGGCACTTTCAAGTTGTGCACGCAGTTCAGCAAGGCGCTCGCGGGTTTTGAGGAAGATGATACTGCGCTCTGCCTGCTCTGTGATGATCACTTTAAGTAGGGCCAGTTTATGCTCCATATCATCAGCACGGTGATACCACTGAGAGATCTTCTTACGTTCACGACGTGATGGCTCGGCATTGACTTCTGCTGGGTCTTTAAGCAGGTCAGCAGTGAAGCCCTCAACACCACGGCCCTCTAGTGTTGCAGAGAATAGAAGTGTCTGTTTACGCCAGCGGCACTCACCAGAGAGGCGGTCAACCGTAGGTCCAAAGCCCATGTCGAGCATTCGGTCTGCTTCATCAAGGATTAACCACTCAATTGCACGGCAATCGAAACGCTCTGCATTGATGTATTCCATCAAACGGCCTGGTGTCGCTACCACGATATCTTGAGTTGTCTTCAAAATATCAGCGTGCTCTTCATATTGAACACCACCAGTGATAGTGAAGATATTGAGTTTGGTGTTTTTCGCCAACGCACGTGCTTGGTCAGCAACTTGCATAGCGAGCTCGCGAGTAGGCGTAAGAATCAAAACACGCGCAGGGCCTGCTTTTTTGCGAGGAAAGTCCTGCAAATATTGCAGAGCGGGAATAACGAACGCAGCGGTTTTACCTGTTCCCGTTGGCGCGGATGCTAAGACATCACGCCCTTCAAGCGCTTGTGGAATCGCTTCTGCTTGAACTTGCGTAGGGCGAGAAAAGCCCATTTCCTCAATAGCCTCTAGCAGGTTAGGGTCTAGTTCTAAATCTGCAAACGTTTTAATCACAGTGGTTTCTCCACAAGCAGGGTAAAAGTAAAGGGCGCATATTATATACTCTGTCGATCTAAGAAGCGAGCGTAGTGATCTAGATCACTCAAAGATGTGCTTTCGTGCTTACATTTTAAGATAGAACTCTCGTGTCAGCTCAACAAATGCATCGCTATATTGGCCGTTATCCATAATGACTAGCTCACTATCAATACACTGGTGGCTTGAACTGTTTTTTTCATGTTGAAGCTCGATAAGCAGCCTTGATGCAGGCTTACTCTTTGTCGATTTTACACGGCACAATCGAGTCGGCGTAAGTTGGAATTGCTGGGCAAGTTCGATGAACTGTTTACCTTCTACTAGAGGCAAGATTAGACTGGCTCTCCCTTCGGTTGTCATCAGTATTGAAATATGACGCGCGAGATCTTCGTGGCTAAGGGTGTGGGTATGACGAGCTGTGGCTCTTTGCTCACTGCCAGCTGTTTCACCGCTATTAAAGTACGGAGGGTTACAAATTATCGTAGCAAATTGACTACTCGGGTACGCATAGTAGAACTTCCCGAGTGACAGATGTTTTACCTCAATACGATCGCTCCAAGGAGAGGCTCTGACATTGTTGGATGCCGCAACAAAGGCCTGATGGTCAATATCAATCGCGGTAATACGTGTATTGGAGTAGCGCTGTGCGCACATAAGGCTTAATAGCCCTGTCCCCGTCCCAATATCCAAAATATTGCTTTGGGCATGACAATCGCTCCATGCGCCTAATAACACCCCATCAGTGCTGACGGCCATGCCTGCATAGCCGCCATCGATGCTAAATTGTTTAAATCTAAAGCTTTTTGTCTTATTTGTCTTATGCTGAGTCATGGCTTATATGCAGTGAATTGTATTTTAATGTTAACTGTTGTTGGTTAATGATGCTGAATTGTAAATGCAGCTTGTCGAAAATGACAAGTTAAATTCACTGGCTTTCTGTCTTTTATATAGTGAATTTGACTGCCTTTTGATTCCAAATTTGGTTTTATATGGTGTTTTTGTCTATTCGCTTGAATGTAACATTTTGATTGTACATTATCCTCTCATTCAGAAGAATGTGATCTTAGTCTGTCTTTCGGTGCAAATTCGATAACAAAAGCATCAACGATAATCGCAGTCTCGTCATTGGAATCCTAAAAGGATTCAAACAACACGAGGAATACGTTGTGAATCAAAATTTAAAATTAGCCGACATTATAGCGGTTGGCTTTATGCTCTTTGCCTTCTTTTTAGGCGCAGGAAACATTATTTTCCCACCAATCGCGGGTCAGCTGGCTGGCGAGAACTTAATGCCGGCTATGCTGGGCTTTCTACTCACTGCGGTAGGCCTACCTTTGATTACCGTGATTGCTTTGGCTTTCGCTGGTGGTAGTTGGCAGCACATGACAAGAGATCTTCCAAAAGGTGTTGCAACACTGATTACGGTGCTGATCTTTATTATCATTGGTCCTGCGTTTGCTGCGCCGCGTACCGGTCTTGTGGCATACGAAATGGCCTTCCGTCCTTTCCTAGCCGACGCACAGCAGTTCCACTTGACACTATTTTCAGTCTTCTTCTTCTGTGTCGCCATGTTTTTTGCATGGTCACAAGGCAAGCTTATCGACATTATCGGTAAGTTTCTGACACCAGCACTGTTTATTGGTCTTATGGTGTTGGCATTCGCTGTATTTGTTGACCCTCAAGGTGTTGCAATTGCTGCACAGGGCGATTATGCGACTCAACCTTTAACGACTGGCTTTCTTGAAGGTTACAACACTATGGATACCTTCGGTGCACTGATGTTCGGCATGCTGATTGTCGATGCGATTCGTAGCAAAGGCATCACAGATAGCGCAGCAACTAAAAAGTATTTGGTGAGCGCAGCCGTTATTGCAGCAGTTGGCCTGACTTTTGTTTACGTATCACTGTTTTATCTTGGTGCAACCAGTGCTTCTGTCGCGGCTGGTGCAGATAACGGGGGCGCGATTTTAAGTCAGTATGTACAAGCTTTGTTTGGTCCATCTGGCCAACTGGTTCTGTCTGTTATTGTGTTGCTTGCTTGTTTAACTACAGCGATTGGTTTGATTTCGGCATGTTCTGATTATTTCGCTTCTTTGACGTCTATTTCTTACAAAAAATGGGTCATTATTAATGGTGCTGCATGTGCGGTGGTCGCCAATATCGGTCTGTCTCAGCTGATTGCTTTGTCTGTTCCGGTACTGTTTGCGCTCTACCCCGTTGCAATCGCATTAGTTGCATTGGCATTTATTCGTCCATTTTTACCTCATCCAAAAGCAGCCTCACGTATTATCGTTGCAGTTGCGCTGCTATTTGCATTGATTGATGCAGCAAAAGTGGCTGGGGTGGATGTGTCTATGTTTGACTCATTGCCACTATTCAGTGTGGGAATGGGCTGGGTGCTACCAACATTGACAGCGGTAATTGCAGGTTTCTTTATTTCTGGCCCAACAGCGACACAGGGTACAAAAGAAGCGGCGTAATTGAAAAATATCTAGGTTTTATGAAGCTGGCTGCATGGCCAGCTTTTTTTTTGAGTGTGTTTTCGATATGACTATGCATATTGGAGATGATTTTTTCTGTATCTTCGTCACATTTTTGAGTACACTTTCGCGGTTAAATTCTATTCTAAAATGTTGAGCCAACATGTTTGAAATCAATCCTATTAAAAACCGTCTGAAGGACGTGACTGAGCGCACGAATGTCCTTAGGGGGTATCTTTGACTATGACGCCAAGAAAGAGCGTCTAGAAGAAGTTAATGCAGAGCTAGAACAACCGGATGTATGGAACGAACCGGAGCGTGCGCAAGCACTAGGTAAAGAACGTGCTTCCCTAGAAGCGGTTGTTGAAACTATCGACTTGCTTGACCAAGGTGTAGAGGACGTTGATGGTCTTCTTGAACTTGCTGTCGAAGAAGAAGATCAAGAGACCTTTGATGAAGTTGAGCCAGAACTTGCTGAGCTAGAAGCGAAGCTAGAAAAGCTTGAGTTCCGTCGTATGTTCTCTGGTGATCACGATGAGTCAGATTGCTATATCGACCTTCAGTCGGGTTCTGGTGGTACAGAAGCTCAAGACTGGACTTCAATGATGTTGCGCATGTACTTGCGTTGGGCTGAGGCAAAAGGCTTTAAGACCGAGGTGATTGAAGTATCTGAGGGTGAAGTTGCTGGCCTTAAGGGAGCAACGGTACGAATTTCAGGTGAGTACGCTTATGGCTGGCTACGCACAGAAACAGGTGTTCACCGTCTGGTTCGTAAGTCTCCATTTGACTCAAGTGGTCGTCGTCATACTTCGTTCGCGTCTGCATTTATTTACCCAGAGATTGATGACAACATTCAGATTGACATTAACCCTGCTGATCTACGCATTGACGTATACCGCGCCTCTGGTGCGGGTGGTCAGCACGTAAACACCACGGAATCGGCGGTTCGTATTACTCACGTTCCAACCAATACTGTGGTGCAATGTCAGAATGACCGTTCTCAGCATAAGAACAAAGACCAAGCGATGAAGCAGCTTCGTGCAAAACTGTTTGAATTAGAGATTCAAAAGCAGAACGCAGAGAAGCAAGCCAATGAAGATGCTAAATCTGACATCGGTTGGGGTAGCCAAATCCGCTCTTACGTACTGGATGACTCGCGCATCAAAGACTTACGTACTGGCGTTGAAAACCGCAATACTCAAGCGGTTCTTGATGGCGACCTAGACAAATTTATCGAAGCTAGCCTGAAATCAGGTCTGTAAGCTTTTCACCGAAAAACAATTTTCACAAAGAAAGACAGGATACATCGAAAATGACTGATGCTGTTCAAAACGAAAACGCACAAGAAGAGAATAAGCTGATCGCAGAGCGTCGTAGCAAGCTGGATCATATCCGCAAGAGCTGCAAAGCAAACGGTCACCCAAATGATTTCCGTCGTGAGCACCTAGCTGGCGATCTTCAAGCGGAATTCGGTGAAAAGACGAAAGAAGAGCTAGAAGAGTTAAACCACGTTGTTGCAATCGCTGGCCGTGTAATGGCTAAGCGTGGTCCATTCCTAGCTATTCAAGAAACATCTGGCCGTATCCAAGCATACGCTGCAAAAGATGTTCAAAAAGAGCTTAAAGAGAAATACCAAGGCCTAGATATCGGTGACATCATCGGTGTTAAAGGTGCGCTTCACAAGTCAGGTAAAGGCGACCTTTACGTGAACATGGAGTCTTACGAGCTGCTAACTAAAGCACTTCGTCCGCTTCCAGAGAAGTTCCACGGCCTGACTGATCAAGAGATGCGTTACCGTCAGCGTTACGTTGACCTAATCGTGAACGAAGACTCTCGCAACGCATTCATCGTGCGCTCTAAGCTTGTGTCTTCAATCCGTAACTTCATGAGCTCAAAAGGCTACCTAGAAGTTGAAACGCCAATGATGCACGTGATCCCTGGTGGTGCAACGGCTCGTCCATTCATCACTCACCACAATGCACTAGATATCGACATGTACCTACGTGTTGCACCTGAGCTTTACCTGAAGCGTCTAGTCGTGGGTGGTTTTGACCGTGTATTTGAGATCAACCGTAACTTCCGTAACGAAGGTCTTTCTCCACGTCACAACCCAGAATTCACAATGATGGAATTCTACCAAGCGTACTCTGACTACAAAGATCTTATGGATCTAACAGAAGAGATGCTAAGCACAGCAGCGATGGACGTTCTTGGTTCGACTTCTATGCCTTACGGTGACGAGACTGTAGAGTTCGGTGGTAAATACGCTCGCATGAGCATGTTCGATGCGATCAAGCACTACAACCCTGAGCACGCTGAGATTCAAGCACTAACTGAAGCAGACCTACAAGATCGTGACAAGATGGTAGCTATCGCGAAATCTGTACACGTAGAAGTAGAGACGTTCTGGACATGTGGTCAGCTTCTTGAAGAGATCTTTGGTGAAACGGCTGAGCCTCAGCTAATTCAACCAACGTTCATCACTGGCTACCCTGCAGACATCTCACCACTTGCACGTCGTAGCGATGAAAACCCGTTCTTCACAGACCGTTTTGAGTTCTTCATCGGTGGCCGTGAAGTTGCAAACGGCTTCTCAGAGCTTAACGATGCACAAGACCAAGATGAGCGTTTCAAGGCGCAAGTTAACGCGAAAGACGCGGGTGATGATGAGGCTATGTACTACGATGCAGACTACATCACAGCCCTAGAGCACGGCTTACCGCCAACAGCAGGTCAAGGTATTGGTATCGATCGTCTAGCGATGCTATTTACTAACACGCACACTATTCGTGACGTTATTCTATTCCCAGCGATGCGCCCGCAAGCGTAATTGACAATAAATATCGTCTAATCTTCAAAGAGTTGCTTTCGAGCAACTCTTTTTTTATGCATCGAGTATAGCCTGATTCGTTTCGAGCTTGAGGAAAATGAACACTTTGGTTTGAATTTATATTTATTGTACTAACTTATTAATATCAGCCAGTACGAAAGACTAAAAAGAGTGACGAATGCGTTGAGTGGCATATTTTTCGACTTAATTCGAAAAATTGAGTGAATTTCACGATGGCCTAACTAGAATGTTACATTTTGTTACGTTAGTCTTAATACTGATACTTGATATGTTTTATCGTCTCAAGGTTCACGTTTGTTTGTATTTGGATAAGTAATAAAAGGAAAGGACATGGGCTCTCATTTTAGACAGGACTCTATCCCCGGATCACTAATAGTGGTCGGTGGTACACCTGAGCCTTGGTTGAAGGTGTTAGAAAGCGCCGGTTGGAGTTGTACTATCAGCGGTGACCTTCGCAAAGCAGATGTGTTATTTAATGAGACAGGGCCGTGTATCGGTATTGTTGATTTGAGTCACGATGAGTTCTCGCTAAATGGCATTGCGAGTTTAGTGAGTCAGCATAAACACGTTCGTTGGATGGCGTTGATTCGAGAGTCTCAACTAAAATCTGACACTATCTGCCAGTTCATTGTGAACTTCTGCATCGATTTCTTTACCTCTCCTATCCCAGATACCCAGTTACTGAGTACGATTGGCCATCAACTTGGTATGCTCAAACTAGAGATGAAAGTGTGGCCGCATTTTGGTAGCAACAACGACATGGGCCTTGTGGGTGAGTCTATGCCGATGAAGCGTCTTCGTGACCAAATCAAACGTATAGGCCCAACAGACGTGAGTATCCTCATTTATGGTGAGAGTGGCTCGGGCAAAGAGAAGGTCGCGAGAGCGATTCATAAAACGTCTTCACGCTCGCAGCGTGAGTTTATCTCTGTCAACTGTCGTGCGCTTTCTGAGAATAGCCTCGAAACAGAGCTGTTTGGCATAGGACTTGAACCTGGGGCAAAGTCTATGCTAGAGCGCGCTGACGGCGGCACAATTCTTCTCAACGATATCCTGACCTTACCCAAATCACAGCAATTGAATTTACTGCGCTTCTTACAAGAGGGAACCGTAGATACTGCTGAAGGCTCGAAAAAGGTCGATGTGCGTATTTTGGCGGCAAATTCGATGGACATCGAGAAAGCACTTATTGATGGAGACTTTAATGAAGACCTTTATCATTATATTAATGTGCTGCGTATTAATGTCCCAAGCTTAAAAGAACGCTCAGGTGATATAGCGCTGTTGGCGCGTCATTTCTTGCAAGTGTATGCCAAAGATTACAATGCTCAAGCTCGCAGTTATAGTGAGGAGTCAATTAAGGCACTGGCACGTTATCATTGGCCGGGTAATGTTCGTGAATTAATGAACCTAATTAAACGCGTTGTATTAATGTCGGAACAGCCCATTATTGAAGAAGGGCAGTTGGAGTTACCCAAACGAAATAATGGAAAACGCAGTTTGAAGAGTATTCGTGAGCGCAGTGAGCGAGACGCATTAATGTTGGTGCTCGAATCTCATGATGGTCAAGTGTCTCAGGCTGCTAAAGAGCTGGGTGTTTCGCGAGCCACTATGTATCGCTTGCTGAATAAACATAATCTGATCAGTGAAAACTCGATCTAATTATTGTCACTGATTCATTCATCAAATAATAAGAGCAACCCTAGGGTTGCTCTTATTATTTGCTATTTATGACATGGTACGTGAACGAAGCATCAAGAAATGACATTACAGCACAGTAAGGGTCAGACGTGGCGGAATATGTTATTGAAGTGGCAAGAAGGGAGTAGTTATTAGAGAATTATTTTCTTTTTATCGAATAAAAAACAATCAGGTTGAAATACTCACCTTGTTGAGTAAGAATTAACCACAAGTCGCAAGACTTACTACAAAGCTTGGCTCACTGACGAGCTAAATTACCATTTCAATTCAGGAACTTATTTAGCTAGGAGGCTCATATGATTACCGTCAAAACGTTTGATTGCGTATGGGCTATGCATGCCGATTTTTCAGCAGATAAACACTTTGCCACAGCGGCCAAGTGTTCGCTGAAACACATGCCCGCACGAAGCACTTTCGCTAAATAACCGTTCCGTAGTCTTTAAATAGCTGCGGTTAACTGCAGCTCATACCTAAGCTCGTATTTTTATTTGCTGCCGTTTTCCGCGTCACTTAACTCATTAGGAGAACGATGATGCGTCATTCAATTTATCTAAAACTTGCAGCATGGTGTGTAGTTGCCGATCTAAAACAAGAAGAGCGAGCATGGAAGAGACGAGTACGTCAAAGCGCCCATGAGCTTCCTTTCCATAGCGAGCATCTACTTCGAGATGTTGGTTTAGACGCGACAGGACGCCCTCTAGGTCGCACTGAAGCACCGAAAGCTACAGCGGGTCGCCGCGTGAGACATCTTAGAAGGATATTACAATCTAGAATGATCACGTAATGCGTAAGGGGAGGGAGTAACACCTCCCCTTAATTCTCTTTGCGGTGTGGGTTGCAGGGTTATTGCTATCGAACTTTGGTTTATTGACCGAATAATGCGCCCAAATTTGTCGCAATTCATAGACACTTTCATCACTACTGCACAAGATAATGGGATGAAAAACAATAGCACCGGGATCCTTGACTACAATTTCAAAGATGGAGGTGCACAATGCAAAGAAGACAACTAGATAAATGGTTGCACGGTTATCACAAAGAGACGTACCGCACTCCTAAGGTCTTTGTGATTGGATGTGCTGACCTAGCAAAATATCAACTCGCGGTGGAATATAAACATAAACTTGAGCCTGTCACGGTCGACAATGAGCCGGTTCACTACGACTCATTGGAGTTGGTCAAAGAGGATTTGACCCGATTGGGTTTTGACAAAGCCTATTTGCGCTTGCACAACGCTTATGACGAGTGTGGTGCTGAGTCAGCGATTGGCTATAGCGATATTGAACTCTCTTTGGTCACTCATTAGAGGCATCGACTGATTAATGTCTTATGATGCGTAATGATCGTTGAGAATAGACGCTGTAAATTGAGTGCGTAGATAGAAACCTCTTGGGCGCGTTTTAATGATTTTTCCACTAGAACCATACGCTTCAGTTAGCGCTTTGCCATTGGCAGCTTTAGGGCGCAGCTGAAGCATCTCTCCGTGCCTAGCGGTTATCTTTTCAATATCCCCAAGGACAATCATCTCCATTAACTCTTCCCAGTCTTGACGCAGTTGTTTCTCTTGCTCAGGGCTCGGCGACCATATTAATGGCGCTCCCACTTTACGCTCCGCCAATGGAATTTCTCTTTCTCCTTCGATAGGCACCCACAAGACACGTGACATTTTATTGCGAACGTGGCTGTTCTCCCAAGTGAGCCCATGAACGCCCAGCAGAGGTGCTACACAGACAAATGTGGTTTCAAGTGGCTTGCCCTGATAGCTAATCGGAATAGTTTTGAGTTCTATCCCCAGCTGTTCAAAATCTTGTTGCGGCTTGCTTCCCGCTGTTGCACCGAGGTGCCACTCTATGAGTTGTCCAACCCAGCCTTTATCTCGCGTGAGATCGTTTGGCACTGACATTGATGCCTCTTGCGCGAGTTGAGCAAAGGTCATGCCGGCAATTTGCCAGGCTCTATCAAGGAGTTCTTGTTCTGTTTCTGGTTCAGCTTTCATCGTGTCTTGTTGCGTGGGTACATAACTGGAAATTGAGAGTATCGGTGTTTTCTGAGTCGATTGATGTTGATTCTAGCAGATGATGCAGGTGTAACGGCACTGCTTATCGGTTGTTGTTGCTCTTTAATATTGAGTAAAAAGTCATTTAAGTTCAACTTATCCACAGAAAGCGAGCCCAAAAAGAGCGAGAGCTAAAGGTATGTATGAATAAACAGGGGTTTTGAGTGCAATAAATGGTTGAAAAACTAGACTAAGTTCTAATATTAACTTTTTAGTGTGGATAACGTTACGGATGGTTGATCTTTGACCAGTTTGGTTTTGGTTGGATTTAATAACGGTAAGGTTAGACGAGGTATTCTTTGTTTTTGTATTAAGTGGCTGAAATGTGGTGTTATTTTCCTATTTTTCTGACTTTGTGTGTGATTGGTTTTCGATTGGGTGTTGAGTTTTTGATCTAATTGGTGACTATTTTGCACATGGTTATTCACAGAAAAGGTGAATAAATGTGGGCTGTGTCTCACTCTAATGTTGATAAGTTCTAGTGTGGCGAAAAGTTATCCATAAAGACGGGCTTCTTGCACAAATCATGCATTAATCACACTTGTAGGTTTGCTAGTGCTGGGGATATGTGGAAAAATCACGGCATTAAAGAATTTATTTGAGGTCGGCCAGTGATCGATGGCGATGGTTACCGCTTGAATGTCGGTATTGTGATTTGTAACAACCATGGTCAGGTATTCTGGGCTAAACGATTCGGACAACACTCATGGCAATTTCCTCAAGGGGGCATTGATGAAGGCGAGACACCTGAAGAAGCCATGTACCGTGAGTTATACGAGGAAGTCGGCTTAAAAAAACATGAAGTGAAGATCGTTGCGACGAGTCGTCATTGGCTGAGATATAAGCTCCCCAAACGACTCGTTCGATGGGATTCAAAGCCGGTCTGTATTGGCCAAAAACAGAAATGGTTTCTGCTGCGATTAGACTGTGATGAGTCACGAATTAATATGCAGCGCGGAAACATGCCTGAATTTGATGGGTGGCGCTGGGTGAGTTATTGGTATCCAGTGAGACAAGTAGTGTCTTTTAAGCGCGATGTGTATCGTCGTGCGATGAAAGAGTTTGCCTCAGCGGCGATGCCTTTCCACGAGCGCAAGTTGAAATCTAAGCGCAAGCATAAAAGAGGATAGGAATGCTCTCTCAACTAAGGGACATAGTTGAACAAGTATCTAGGGTTGATGATCTGCATCAGGCGTTGTCGATCTTGGTGAAACAAACCTGTAGCGCAATGAACACGGAGTGCTGCACGGTTTACCTTGCCAATGAAGAAATGCAGCGCCTTGAGTTGATGGCGACACAAGGCCTGACCTTCAAAGGTGATAGCATTCATATCCGCTTCACTGAGGGGCTAGTAGGACGTGTAAAGCGCACCGCTGAACCTATCAATGTGGCGGAAGCCTCAAAGCATCCTAATTTTAAATTTTTCCCTGAGCTCGGTGAGCAGGTTTATCAGAGCTTTCTTGGTACACCCATTATTCACCGTAAAAAAGTGCTTGGGGTGCTGGTGGTTCAGCAAAAGACGCCACGTTTGTTCGATGAATCGGAAGAGTCCTTTCTTGTGACTCTCTCTGCCCAATTAGCGGTGTTGATTGCTCATGGGCAAACCTTAGGCCACTGGCTACCCAACCATCACTCACGTACCTTAATCGGTGTTCCTGCTTCATCAGGTGTGGCTATAGGTCGATTTTGGCTCGACAATACGCAGCCGAACCTTACTGAGGTAGCGCCGGCTTCGACGGTTGATGTCGAGCAAGAACAAGAGCGTTTAGCCATGGCGATGGAAGCCGCGCAAGCAGACTTTCGCCGCATGCGTAAGAAGCTTGAAGGTGAGTTAACATCGGATGCAAAGGGGATCTTTGATCTCTTTACGCACTTACTCAATGATCCGATGCTCAAGAATGATCTCAAAAAGCAAATTCAGCAGTATGACCGTGCTGAGTGGGCATTGCGCCAAGTGATAGAGTCTTACTCTAGCCGTTTTGCAAAAATGTCGGACCCTTACTTGCGCGAACGTGCGCAAGACTTCCGTGAGCTTGGACAGCGTTTATTGTTCTTTTTGCACAACACAGAGCAAGAGCAGCAAGTGATCGAAAAACCGATCATCATGGTGGTGCAAGAGTTAACCGCATCGATTTTGGCTTCAGTGCCAAAAGACAAACTGTTGGCCGTAGTGTCAATCGAGGGGGCTGCCAACTCTCACGCGGCTATTTTGTCTCGCGCCTTGGGTATTCCAGCCATTATGGGGTTGGAGTGTGATATCACTCAGCTCAGTGGTCTAGCAGGCATCGTTGATGGCTACAGCGGCAAGCTTTTCGTTTCTCCTAGCCGCCAACTACTGCAAGAGTATCGTGGCCTGTTGCACGAAGAGAAAGAACTCACTCGTATGGTGAGTCGCCACTCTGATAAACCTGCAGTCACACTTGACGGTCTCGGTGTTGATATCATGCTTAACTCAGGCCTTAGTGCTGACAGTAGCATTGCTATTAATCAGGGCGTGGATGGTGTCGGCTTGTACCGTACAGAGATCTCATTCTTATTGCAGCATCGCTTTCCGTCAGAGGATGAGCAAGTCGGTCAGTATCAATCGGTTCTTGCTTCTTATCCGAATAAAAACGTGGTTATGCGTACCCTAGATGTTGGTGGCGACAAAGCACTCCCTTACTTCCCAATCGAAGAAGAAAACCCCTTCTTAGGCTGGCGAGGTATTCGCTTTACACTGGACCACCCCGATATCTTTCTTATTCAGTTACGCGCCATGCTTAGAGCGAGTCAAGGTAATGACAATCTAAGTATCTTGTTGCCGATGGTTTCGAATGTGCAAGAGTTGGATGATGCACTGAGGCTATTTGAACAGGCGTATCAAGAGGTCAGTGAGTTCTGTCGCTTGAAAAGGCCGACTATCGGTGTGATGGTTGAGGTGCCTTCAATGCTGTACCTGCTGCCGCATATTGCTAACAAAATAGATTTTGTTTCTGTCGGTACCAATGACTTGACGCAATATTTATTGGCAGTTGACCGCAATAACAGCCGTGTTTCTACTTTGTACGAAACTATGCATCCGGCGGTGCTTTCTGCTTTGAAACACATCAAGGTGATTTGTGAGTCGGTGAATCTTCCTGTTTGTGTATGTGGTGAGCTTGCGGGCGATCCAATGGGAGCCCTACTTTTAGTCGGAATGGGTTATCGCTCATTGAGTATGAACACCTCCAATGTCGCTAAAGTGAAATATTTATTGTGTCATAGTGAGCTTGAGGAATTAGAGCAGTTAGCTGAGTACGCGTTAGGGCAATCCTATGCTCAATCTATCTATGATATGATGCTCAGCCATTTTGAATCGAAAGAGTTTGCTGGCTTTATCCGCGCTGGTAAACACTAAGGAAACCTTGTGTCCATAGAACTAATATTTGTCTTGTGCCTGCTGGGCGGCTTTGTTGGCATGATGGCGGGGTTGTTGGGCATAGGGGGCGGACTCATTGTTGTCCCAGCGTTGACGTTTATCTTACCCTTAATTGAAGTACCTTCTGAAAACATCATGCCGATGGCACTTGGCACCTCATTAGCGACTATTATCATTACCTCAGGCTCGTCGGCATTCAATCACTTAAGACTTGGTAATATCGATTTTTTTGCAGTGAAATGGCTCATGCCGGGCGTCGTTGTAGGTGGTTTTTTAGGGGCGTTTATCGTGGAGTTTATCCCTGCAGAATACCTACCCCGCGTGTTTGGTGTGATTGTGGTTTGTTTGGCGTTACAAATGTTGTTTTCATCACGCAGTCATAAGGTCTATCCGATGCCCTCGAGACCTGCTACGCTCGCAACAGGCTCCGCTATTGGGGTCGTATCTAGCTTGGCCGGGATCGGTGGTGGTTCGCTTTCGGTGCCTTTTCTCAATCGTCATGGTGTAGAAATGCGCCGTGCTGTGGGGTCATCCTCTGTCTGCGGTTGTGTTCTTGCGATAGCGGGCATGTTGGGCTTTGTTTTAAGTGGTGTCAGCGCCGATAACCTACCGCAATACAGCTTAGGCTATGTCTATCTTCCGGCACTTATTGCGATTTCTTTGGTCTCAGCATTTACAACACGTTTTGGCGCACTGATGGCAACGAGTATGCCGACCGTGCGTTTGAAGCGTGTTTTTGCCTTATTTTTGTTTTTTGTAGCAGGTATCATGCTACTTAAGTAGTTCTATACCCAATTAGAGAAAGTATTATGTCTCAAGGATTTATTGAGTTTCCAAACATCGATCCTGTGCTGTTCAGCTTAGGGCCACTATCAGTCCGCTGGTACGGACTGATGTATCTTGTTGGTTTTGTGTTCGCACTTTGGCTGGCAAATCGTCGTGCAGACACGAAGGGCAGTGGTTGGACTCGTGAACAAGTGTCTGACTTGCTATTTGCAGGCTTTTTAGGCGTGGTGATCGGTGGCCGAGTCGGCTACGTGATCTTCTACAACTTTGACCTCTTCATTCAAGAACCGCTCTATCTCTTCAAAGTCTGGACAGGCGGCATGTCTTTCCATGGCGGTCTATTGGGCGTGATTGCCGCAATGTTCTGGTACGCAAAAAAGAATGGGCGAACCTTCTTTGGTGTAGCCGACTTTATAGCACCTTTGGTGCCGTTTGGTTTAGGTATGGGACGTCTGGGCAACTTCATGAACAGTGAGCTTTGGGGACGTGTGACTGATGCGCCATGGGGCGTTGTATTCCCGAACGGTGGCCCACTACCTCGCCATCCATCGCAACTTTATGAGATGGCGCTTGAGGGTATTGTTCTGTTCTTTATTTTGAACTGGTTCATCAAAAAACCGCGCCCACTTGGATCTGTATCAGGTCTTTTCCTATTGGGGTATGGTACCTTCCGCTTCCTAGTCGAATACGTGCGTGAGCCGGATGCTCATTTAGGCTTATTTGGTGACTTTATTTCGATGGGGCAGATCCTGTCTCTTCCTATGATTATTATTGGCGGACTCATGATGGTGTGGGCATACAAGCGCGGCCATTTTTCTGACCAATCAAACGCAAAAAAGAGTGAATCGTGAAACAGTATTTAGATTTATGTCAGCGCATCGTTGACCAAGGTACGTGGATTGAAAATGAGCGAACAGGCAAGCGCTGCCTAACCGTGATCAACGCCGACCTGACTTACGATGTTGCCAACAACCAGTTCCCTCTTGTAACGACGCGTAAAAGTTTTTGGAAAGCGGCAGTAGCAGAGCTGCTTGGTTATATCCGTGGCTATGATAATGCGGAAGATTTCCGCAAGTTGGGAACAAAAACCTGGGATGCAAATGCCAACCTGAATGAAGCGTGGCTGAACAACCCTTACCGCAAGGGTGACGATGACATGGGGCGCGTTTATGGCGTTCAAGGCCGAGCTTGGGCTAAGCCTGATGGTGGCCACATCGATCAACTGCGTAAGATTGTTGATGATTTAACTCGTGGCGTGGATGACCGTGGTGAAATTCTTAATTTCTACAACCCGGGTGAGTTCCATATGGGGTGCTTACGTCCATGTATGTACAGCCATCACTTTTCGCTATTGGGCGATACGCTGTATTTGAACAGTACGCAACGCTCATGTGACGTTCCACTTGGTCTGAACTTTAACATGGTTCAGGTGTATGTATTCTTGGCGATCATGGCACAAATTACGGGTAAAAAGCCGGGTGTGGCTTATCACAAGATCGTCAATGCGCATATTTACGAAGACCAACTTGAACTGATGCGTGATGTGCAGCTTAAGCGTGAGCCATTGGCCGCACCTCAGTTTAAGATTAACCCTAAGATTCAGTCACTAGAAGACTTGGAAACATGGGTGACACTAGATGATTTTGAAGTGATTGGTTACGAATCTCATGAGCCGATTCGTTATCCATTTTCAGTGTAACTTGCTGAAAATTTAGCGCATACAAATAGCGTTTCTGAAACGAAAAGAGGATAGCCATTCGGTCTATCCTCTTTTTAATTCTAAATGAACTCTGAACTCTGAACTCTAAAGCCCTTTTAACAATAGGTTCTCGCCTTTTTTCTTCGGCTTACGCTTGAGAAGTATCACCATCAACAACCCACACAAGAAGCTCAAAGCGATGAGCCCATACATATAGCGGTCACTCTTACGATAGAAGTGGTCAGACACCGCAGTGACTCGGCCTGTTTCAAAGGTGATGCGCACAAAGCCAACAATAGACCCATCATTGATGACGGGCTCGACCAGCTGTTGTCTGCCGATTCGTGCGGTTGCCAATGGTGTATCTAACCCGAGAACTTCACGTGCACTCAATGCATCGTCACTGGCGGCTAACTTAATGCCTTCGGCATCATAAACGGTGGCATCGAATACTAGGCGGTCTTGAGCTAACTGATTGGTCAATGCGAGAAGTCGCTCTTGATCTTCTTGTTCAATCATTTCACTTGCCGACAGTGAGGCTTGCGATATCAATATCTTGGTCAGTGTTTCCAACTGATTTGCCTGAATGCGTTCATTTTCTTTACTGATCCGCAGACTGTTAACCGCTATCACTGCAACCATGATCGTGAGCAACGCAAAGCCGACAATTTTCAACGCATTACGGAAGGAAAACAGAGATTCGTTCATTACCTATGCTCATGAATTATTCTAATTTGTGCCATATTGAGACTTGCGTTTATAAAAAGCAATAGGTTAACGTTACTGAAACTTAGACAGGACGAGAAACATGGATTTGTTACATAAACTGCCCATTCACAGACACACTTCGCTGCTATTACGTTTTCCTGAAGTATTGGATAGTTCGCAACTCGATAAGAACAAAGCAAACTGGGTTATCTTTGGTCGAACACTGGCCTGCAGTCAGCTTGAGGATATCGATTTCTATACCGGCTTTTACAATCATATTGTCGATGTTTGGCAAGTTGGCCCTTATGAAGTTGCCCTGATGAGCGGTGAATTGACCGCAGAGCACAAGGCGATTCTTGCTGAGTTGGATTTAGAGTATGCCCATTTACAAGATGTCCCGGACCTCTCCAAGCCAGGGCTTATCGTGTTCGATATGGACTCAACTGCGATTCAAATTGAGTGTATTGATGAGATAGCGAAGTTGGCTGGTGTTGGGGAAGAGGTTTCTGCTGTGACTGAACGTGCGATGCAAGGTGAGCTCGACTTTGAACAAAGTCTGCGTCAGCGTGTCTCCAAACTCAAAGGGGCGGATGAGTCGATCCTAGAGTCTGTACGCAGCACATTGCCACTAATGCCTGATTTGACCGCATTGATTAACGCACTGCAAGGCTTTGGCTGGAAGACGGCTATTGCCTCTGGTGGATTCACCTATTTTTCTGACTACCTCAAAGAGACTTTGAATCTAGACTACGCTCGCTCTAATCAGCTAAAGATTGTTGATGGCAAGCTAACGGGAGAGGTATTAGGCGAGGTGGTTTCTGCTCAAACAAAAGCGGATATCGTACTCGAGTTGGCAGAAGAGTATGACATTGAGCTACACAACACTGTCGCCGTGGGTGATGGCGCGAACGATCTAGTGATGATGAGAGCGGCTGGTTTAGGTATCGCTTTTCATGCTAAGCCTAAGGTTGAGCAGGAAGCGCAAACGGCAATCCGTCATGTTGGTTTAGGTGGGGTGCTTTGTATTTTGTCTGCGCAGTACGCCAAGCAAGGCAAGGTGAGCTGGAAAAGAACCTAATCGCATTAAATCTCAATCATGACCGTCTTTGCGGTCATGATTACTTTTAGTTAGAGAGTGTCTCTTTTTGCGGTGCGAAAGTTTCTAGCGGGTGAGCTCTAATCGAACCAGCACCTCATCGGTGATATCCACAACTTCGCTGTAGCCCACAATACCAATAATCTCTTTTTCCAGATTGCGCGCTTGAGTCAGGCTGATGGACATCAGTTCATTGAGGTCTTGACGTAATAGACTGGTGATAGGGTCAAAGACCGGAGTAGATGAGACTCGCAGAGCGAAAAAGCGGCCAACCGTCTGTGCTTTCTTGATGAACTGGATACGGTCTTTAAGTGATTCAAACTCAGTGGATAAATGAGTTTGCACTCTCTGCGTGCGCTCATTCAATAGCATTGAGTTGATATAGATTTCAAAATAGTGCGGACCTATGCCATCAATACGCTTCATAGGCTGGGCGATCAAGGTATTGGTGCGACCTTTAAAAATCGGGTCTAGGGTAAATTTATGATCACTCCCTAAGCGAGCAAATGGTATCAGGCAGTCGGCGAGCGGTTGATTGACCCCAATCACTTTTGGCTTGATGTTGGTCTTTTGTTTTTCAAAAAATAGCGGCACGCTGACTATTTTATCGAGCAATATATTGTGTAAGCCTTCTAAAATCTCGGTGCTCGGCAGGATCTCATTCTTTTCAATCAGCTTACCTTCGTTATGACGAATCACCTTTTCAAAGAAGGCGGCAACACGGCTGTTATCGCTGATGTGCTCAAGCTTTAATTGTAGCTGCTTGCCCGTTGCGCCAATACGAATCGCTTGATAACTCACTTTATTGAGAGGCACGCTCTTGTCATACAGCTGCAGCTCTTTAAAGTTGATATGACACATATCCTCGGCAATCAGATTGATCGGATCCTTGAGGATAACGCCCAGTCCATGTTTAGAGATGTCGGTGGTGACACCTTCGACTTGCTGCCCCGACTTCGTTGTCACAATGATAGGTGAGCGAAGCTTGTAGCGAGGTTCACGTCGACGCGTACACGCGTCAAAATAGAGGGAAAGTACACGGTTGTCAGTCGCTCTCGATTGACGAAATTTGTTCAACACTTTGCTGTCGAGCTGTGGCTTTTCCGTCAATAAGTAATCGCTGGCAGATTGTGTGTCAGCCAATTCTTGCAAAATACCACAGTGTGTGAGCTCTCGAGCATCGAGACCGAGTTCATTCGCATGTCGTTCAAGCTCTTCGCGCTCCTCTGCTTTTAGTTCAAATACGTGCAGTTTGAATGCTTTCCAGCTTGGGCGCCGGGCGCCAATATGCCAAAACAGCTTACGCTCATCGCGACTCGCCTCCGGTACCATCATTGAATAGAACAGTGACTTGTCTTGGTGAGCATGCTTAAATGAATAGAGGATATTGCTGGTGGATTTCACCCCAGTTTGCGCCATAAGTGACATGCGCTCTTTGTGAAATAGAGAGCTTAGCGCCTGTTGATTGCGTTCATCCTGCCAGTATTGCCAAATCGCCTTATTGTTCTCCGTCATAAGCACTAACTTCAGTTCATGCTGACTGAAAAACACCGGCAGGTTACAGGTGTGCTTTAGGAAGGTATGTTCATAGCCACGAGTGCGAGCGCGAATGATCTTATCTTGGTTGTCATGTCGGACACGTTGACTGGTGTTTTTTAAGGCTTCTTGAATGATGCGCTCAGGGAGATCGCTTTCTGATAGTTTAATCGTGCGCAGATACTTTACCGCATCATTCTCGTAACAGAGATCAATACCGACGACACGGTAGCAGAGGTCGCTCGTCACATCTTCAATCTTTGAGCCTTTAGCAAGTTCCACATAGCGTACGTCAACCACTTCACCTAATTTATAGTTGAACGCGGCAGGGACCTTGAATTTTGCCCCAGAAGCGGATAAATCGACGGTAACAGCGTGAATTTGCTGGCCTTTGGAGAGCTTCATCTCGACTTGAGATGCGACTTTTAGGCGATTTTCTTTACGTTTTAGGTCGTACCCTAATAATACTGGCTCGACGCAAAACTGGTGCTCTTCATTCCCAGCTTGGGCTGCTGCGCCGTTACGCTGCTTCATAACACGATAGTTATTGCGTGTATTAACCAACGCTTCCCAAACGCCTTCCGTGTAGCTGCCGTATTTTTCAACGTTCTTGTGGTAAGCATTGAAAGCAACATCATCAAGCCAGTGCTGAATGCCATCGAGGGTAAACTCACGACACTCGCCTTGCACCCGACCTCGGAGGTCGATTTTTTTTGTACAAGTGGCCATTTGACGATTCATTTCCATTTTAACCAGTAACTTAGCTGTTGGTGAATACTCACTAACAACTTGGTCTAAAACGGTCTCAAAATCCGCCGCATGATAGGCAGGGAGAAGGCGTTCAACTATGGAAAGAATTTCGGCTTGTTGCATGTTTTTTTGTTAAACTTCGGGCTTGGTAATACTATCGGCAATAAAGCATTAATCTTTAAAGCGATTCCATAGTGCACTCTCAAATAGATAAGGCATCAGTTCAAAGCCTTATCTCAAGACTTGGGCACTATAGTAATGTCACTGCCCAAGTATGTCAGTGAGATGGGTCGTCATTGATAACAATCGTCACTGACAATAATGCAAAGCCTTAAAAGGCAGTTCGATAGTATCATTTATATTGTTTAAATTATCAAATAGGGTGTTATGGCTAAGGCAAAACGCGCATACGTATGTAATGACTGCGGCGCAGACTTCCCTCGTTGGCAGGGGCAGTGTAATGCGTGTGGTTCGTGGAACACTATCTCAGAGGTGCGTATGGCGGCCTCACCGACAGTGGCTCGCAATGAACGACTATCGGGTTATGCTGGCGCGGCAGATGCTCAAGTACAAACTCTTTCAGAGATCGATCTGCAAGAAGTTCCGCGTTTCTCAAGCGGCTTTAAAGAACTTGATCGTGTGTTAGGTGGGGGGATTGTGCCGGGGGCGGCCATTTTGATTGGTGGTAACCCAGGAGCAGGTAAATCAACCTTGTTGCTGCAAACGATGTGTTTACTCGCAAGCCAAATGCCGACATTGTATGTCACAGGCGAAGAGTCGCTACAGCAAGTAGCTCTGCGCGCATCACGCTTAGGCTTACCAAAAGACAGTTTGAAAATGCTGTCTGAAACCAACGTTGATCGCATCTGCCAAATCGCCGAAAAAGAGCAGCCTAAACTCATGGTTATTGACTCGATACAGGTGATGCACGTTTCTGATGTTCAGTCATCTCCGGGCAGTGTTGCGCAGGTTCGAGAAGCGGCGACTGCACTGACTCGTTACGCGAAACAGAACAATGTTGCGGTGTTTATTGTCGGTCACGTAACTAAAGACGGCACTCTGGCGGGCCCTAAAGTGCTTGAGCACATTATTGACTGTTCGGTCTTGCTTGATGGTGGCACAGACAGCCGCTTTAGAACCCTACGAAGCCACAAAAACCGTTTTGGTGCGGTGAATGAGCTCGGTGTCTTCGCCATGACAGGTCAGGGGCTAAGAGAGGTAAGTAACCCCTCCGCTATTTTTCTCTCGCGTGGAGAAGAAGAAACCTCAGGCAGCTCGGTCATGGTTGTATGGGAAGGCACACGCCCATTGCTGGTGGAGATCCAGGCTCTGGTTGATTACTCACAGCTGGCTAACCCACGACGCGTGGCCGTTGGCCTAGAGCAAAACCGACTGTCTTTATTACTCGCTGTACTGCACAAGCATGGTGGCTTGCAAATGGCTGACCAAGATGTTTTCGTTAATGTGGTTGGTGGTGTGAAGGTAACAGAGACCAGTGCAGACCTAGCACTTGTCATGGCGCTGCTCTCTAGCTTTAGAGATCGCCCTCTGCCTAAAGATGTCGTTGTGTTTGGTGAAGTGGGGCTTGCTGGAGAGATTCGCCCAGTGCCAAGTGGTCAAGAGCGATTAAACGAAGCATTTAAACATGGCTTCAAGCGTGCTATTGTGCCCGCAGCAAATATGCCGAAAGGTGGCATTGAAGGGATGCAAATACACGGAGTTAAGAAACTATCCGAAGCGATTAGCGCATTTGATGAGCTGTAACAGACCGCTCAGAACTTCCTGAAAGTAGCGCTAGGTGTCGGTAAAATTTGTACAAATACAAATTTTCACCTAGCTTTTACCTACCAGACCGAATAAAAAGCACGGCCTTTCTTGGCTGTGTGACTTTTTTTTCACCCAACCGCTCGCAGGGCTATGAGTTTTAACCGAATGTGCTATACTCTGCGCGCACTTTATACCTTATTAACAGAGTAAGACAATGGCAGATTTATCGAAATACAGAAACATTGGTATTTTCGCGCACGTTGATGCGGGTAAAACAACTACCACTGAGCGTATCCTAAAGCTAACAGGTCAGATCCACAAAACTGGTGAGGTTCACGATGGTGAATCTACTACTGACTTCATGGAGCAGGAAGCTGAGCGTGGTATCACAATCCAGTCAGCTGCTGTAAGCTGTTTCTGGAACGGTCACCGTCTAAACGTTATCGATACTCCGGGACACGTTGACTTCACAGTAGAAGTTTACCGTTCTCTTAAAGTACTTGATGGCGGTATCGGTGTATTCTGTGGTTCTGGTGGTGTTGAACCACAATCAGAAACTAACTGGCGCTACGCTAACGAATCAGAAGTATCTCGTCTGATCTTCGTTAACAAACTAGACCGTATGGGTGCAGACTTCTTTAACGTTGTTGACCAAGTTAAAAACGTTCTAGGTGCTAACCCTCTAGTTATGGTTCTTCCAATCGGTCGTGAAGACGACTTCGTTGGTGTTGTTGACCTACTAAGCCGTAAAGCTTACGTATGGGATGACTCTGGTCTTCCAGAAAACTACGAAGTACTAGACGTACCAGCTGACATGGTTGACGACGTAGAACAGTACCGTGAAGAGCTAATCGAGACTGCTGTAGAGCAAGACGATGACCTAATGGAAGCTTACATGGAAGGTGAAGAGCCTTCTATCGAAGACCTTAAGCGTTGTATCCGTAAAGGTACACGTGACCTAGCATTCTTCCCAACATTCTGTGGTTCTGCGTTCAAGAACAAGGGTGTTCAGCTAGTACTAGACGCTGTTGTAGATTACCTACCAGCGCCAACTGAAGTTGAACCTCAGCCGCTAACAGATCCTGAAACAGGTGAGCCAACAGGCGAAGTTGCTACAGTTTCTGCTGATGAGCCACTAAAAGCGCTAGCATTCAAAATCATGGATGACCGCTTTGGTGCACTAACGTTCATTCGTATCTACTCAGGTGTTATGAACAAGGGTGATACAATCCTTAACTCTGCAACAGGTAAAACTGAGCGTATCGGCCGTATGGTTGAGATGCAAGCAGACGAGCGTAACGAACTAACAACTGCACAAGCGGGTGACATCATCGCTGTAGTTGGTATGAAGAACGTTCAAACTGGTCACACTCTATGTGATCCTAAGCACGAATGTACTCTAGAGCCAATGATCTTCCCAGAACCAGTAATCTCTATTGCTGTATCTCCAAAAGACAAAGGTTCTACTGAGAAGATGGGTATCGCTATCGGTAAGATGGTTGCAGAAGATCCATCTTTCCAAGTTGAGACTGATGAAGAGTCAGGCGAAACTATCCTGAAAGGTATGGGTGAACTTCACCTAGACATCAAGGTAGACATCCTTAAGCGTACTTACGGCGTTGAGCTAGAAGTAGGAGCTCCTCAGGTAGCTTACCGTGAAACTATCACTCAAGCAGTTGAAGATAGCTACACGCACAAGAAGCAGTCTGGTGGTTCTGGTCAGTTCGGTAAGATCGACTACCGTATCAAACCAGGTGAGCCAAACTCTGGCTTCACGTTCTCTTCAACAGTTGTTGGTGGTAACGTACCTAAAGAATTCTGGCCTGCAGTTGAGAAAGGCTTTGCGTCAATGATGGACAACGGTGTTCTAGCTGGCTTCCCTACGCTAGACGTAGAAGTTGAGCTATTCGACGGTGGCTTCCACGCAGTTGACTCATCAGCAATCGCTTACGAAATCGCTGCTAAAGGCGCATTCCGTCAGTCTATGCCAAAAGCTGGCGCGCAACTTCTTGAGCCAATCATGAACGTTGACGTGTTCACTCCAGAAGACAACGTTGGTGACGTTATCGGTGACCTTAACCGTCGTCGTGGTATGATCAAAGACCAACAAGCTGGTACTACTGGTGTTCGTATTAAAGCTGACGTACCTCTATCAGAGATGTTCGGCTACATCGGTCACCTACGTACTATCACTTCTGGTCGTGGTCAGTTCTCTATGGAGTTCGGTCAATACTCAGCTTGTCCAGCAAACGTTGCTGAGCAAGTAATTGCAGAAGTTAAAGAGCGTAACGCGAAGAAGTAATTCTTTTTAAACGCTAGATAGCTTTATAAAAGCCCCGTTAGTGAAAGCTAGCGGGGCTTTTTGTATGTAAAGAACAATGTGTATTTAAAGAGTCATGGTTTTATAAGCTATGAAAAAACCGCCAAACGGCGGTTTCAAAACAACAAATAGTGCGCAGAAGTTACATATCTTCTTCCCACTGCACCAACACGCCTTTCGGCCAGTTGTGCCCAATATCGTGGTACTTTTGTTCGAGTACATGACGTTTGATTTTCAATGTCGGAGTAAGAATCCCATTCTCGATACTCCAAGGGTCTTGGATCATCAATACCCCTTTAATCTGCTCATGTGACTCTAATTGAGCGTTCATCTTAGCCACCACCTTATGGGTGGTGCGCTCATAACGCGCCTTATCGAAATTCGGGAAATCATGTGGTACGACTAGCAGAATCGGGCCGGGAAGGCCAAGACCAATCAAACACATCATCTCGACGCGACTATATTCAAACAGCTTTTTCTCGATAGGTACTGGAGCAACAAACTTACCCTTAGAGGTTTTGAAAGTGTCTTTTTTGCGCCCTTGAATGGTCAAATAACCTTCACTATCGATAAATCCGATGTCTCCTGTGTGCAACCACCCGTCCTCGTTGAAAGACTCTTGGGTCGCAATATCATTTTTGTAATAACCAGAGAACAACCCTTGTCCACGAACAAGAATCTCTTCATCTTCGGCGATCTTCATCTCTATGCCGGGGCCAGCTTTACCTACTGAGCCAATCTTATCAGCACGGAATGGGTAGTTCAGGGTGCTATAGGCAAATGACTCTGTCATGCCCCAAGCTTCTGTAATATTGAGCCCAACACTGTGATACCACTCAAGCAAGGCGGGTGAAACGGGTGCAGAGCCACAGCCCAAGACACGCGCCTGATCCAGCCCTAAACCATCAGCAAGCTTTTTCTTAATCAGAGAATTTACAAACGGAATTTTGAGCAAGATATTGAGTTTTTTCTGTGGCAACTTGTCTTGAATACGCTGCTGGAAAAGTGTCCAAAGTCTTGGTACAGAGATAAATAGCGTTGGGCGGTGCATTTTGACATCTTCGATAAAGGTATCGAGAGATTCAGGGAATGCAGTGCACACTCCGCCGGCAATCGATGAGCCGTAGATATACACACGCTCAGTAATGTGCGCGAGTGGCAAATAGGAGAACAGACGATCGCCGTCTTCAATGCCGATTAAAGTCTTCAATTGCTCTACTGACCAACTGAAAGCGCCATAGGTCAACATCGCCCCTTTGGGTAGACCCGATGTACCGGATGTGTAGACGAGTGACATTACTTTATCGTCATAATGTTCAGGTCGATTTTGGGTGGGTTCATTCTGTTCAATCAAGGTCGAGAACAGATGTTGGCAGTTCGGTGCAGTATCGTACGGGAGTGCAACAGAAATCAAAGCAGGGTTGTTGTCGATCACTTCTTGGGTAGCGGCTGGATCATCGAGCTTGCCGGCCAACAAAATTTTACTTTCACTGTGGGTAATACAGTACTCAATGGTGTCTGCCGCTGCGGTAGGGAAAATCGGAACGCTGACGAAATCGCCTAAAGTCATCGCTAAGTCACAAATAAACCACTCTGCACAGTTTTTAGAGATCAGAGCGACTCTATCCCCAGGTTTAGCCCCGAGGTTTTGTAATGCAGAGGCGAGGCGCAAGGCTTTGTCAGCCACTTCCCCGTAGGTGAACTCGACAAACTGTCGGTTAATAATTTGCTTGAGGTACACCTCATTAGGACGCTCATCTGCCCACTTGAGAATCAATTCATTCGGCGGGAGGAGAGTGCAAGGTTGTTGGGCTACGAAGTTAGGCTGAGTCATTGTTGTGCTCCACGTTATGCGTGTTCAGTTATAGTTATATGTTAAATTCTTGTTAACATTAGCACAGGGATGCATAAAGTAAAAAGCCAACTGTGTGATAACGTTCAATATTGTTGACGATAACTGGCTGGGGTGAGTCCGGTTTTCTTTTTGAAGATGCGGGAGAAGTAGGAAACGTCTTTATAGCCGCATTGATACGCGACCACTGCGACTTTTGAGTACTTGTCTTCAACGAGCATCTGCTTGGCTAAAGAGATGCGCTTTGACATTACGTAGTCTCTAAAGCTTACCCCCATTGTTTTTCTAAATAGCTTTGAGAAATAAGTGACAGAATAATGGCAATGGTCGGCCAGCTCCTCCTCTCTAAGGGGGCTTGGCAGGTTGGAATCGATATACTTAACGACCTCGCTAATCTCTGGGTTTGGTTTGGCTGAAGTTGGTTTAGCGGATTTTAACTCTGTAGAAAACGAATGGCTTGAGTAGTCGAGTCTTATATTGAGATTAAGACTGGTCACCCAGGTATCGACATCTTCACTCTTCGTTGAGAAAGAGGAGTAAATGTAGCGAGTCGCCGAGGTGATGGTGGAATTTATTCCTCCGGAATGTATAACGATCATTTTTTTATCGAGGTTTTTGCATAACCGCGTCAAGGACTGAAAAAGTTTTATATCTCCGTTATCGTTGAAATAAAAGAAACACAATTCAATGTCAGGCTCACTCAATACCGAGATATCTTGCCCACACTCAATAATTTTAAAATAGTTAGTTAGTTCATATCTGAGTGGTTCTGGCATTTCAAGTGGGCTAGAGCCAAACCAATAGCCCTTGTGAAGTAACTTCATATCATCCCCAAATACAACAAATAAAACAAAGTACGGCAGTTCTACAAAGCTTAGGAGAGAGAGTGGGGCATGTAAACTAAATGATGAGTTTGGGGAGATAATGTCGATGGAATGGTGATTGTGATTTAACTCTAATGGGGTAAATATGAATCTTATTTTTATACAACACCTTGAAAGTAGCATCGTCTCAAAAATTAGAGAGTGATGTATACGTGCCCTTTGTTTTAATGGTTCAATCTACTTTAAGGGCAGTTAAAAAATTGTTTTTAATTATAGATTTAATCGAAGAAAGTTATGATCTTAATAATTAGAAAATAAAATTGGTTGCATATTAGATGCGCGTTCTAACCTGTTGATTTAAAGTCAATACTCAATTAAAAGTGGCAAAAAAGTACCAATAATAATCAAGAAAGTCCTAACTCCTAAGTTTATTCAATCCTAAATTTTCAATTAATCACTGGCGCAACTTCACGGAACTGAGTGTGGTTGTGAATTTAACGAAGGAGAGGACGTCATGAGACATCTAGTTAACAACATTAAAGCGTTTATGAACGATGAAGAAGGCCTAACCGTAGTGGAATACGTTGTGGGTGCAGGCCTACTTGTAGCGGCGTTAGCCGTAGTGTTCACCGGTTGGGGGGCAATTATCCAGGCTGAGCTTGCAGCCGTATTTGCTTAAGCCAAATTTGCTTGGTAATTGTGCAAACAAGACACCGGTTAGCGCAGGGAAGCACTTGGGATTTCTGTTTAGTGAGCCTTGTAACCGTGGAAGGGCATGATATGTGGCAATTCGCGCGAACATTTTTAAGCGACGATGAAGGTTTAGCTTCAGTGGAGTATGTTGTAGGTGCAGGCTTACTAGCCGTTGTACTTATTTTAGTCTTCACCAATTGGGGGAACTTGCTTCTGCAAGAGGTGCAAACCGTCCTCAGTTGAACCGTTCAATGTAAGAGCAATGCCACTGCCATGCAAAAATCAAGTGTATGGAGTGGCATTTATGTTTCTGCTGATATGCGCGTGGACCGTGCTGTTCTTGATTGGGTTGTTTGATGCCCGTGAGAACCGAATTCCAAACAGCCTTGTTCTTTCGCTAGCCCTAATTGGTATGGCTTATCAGTGGCAAGTGAGCGGTGAAGTGAACTCAGCGCTACTCAGTGCATCATGTGGGGCGTTGATGTTTTTGGGTGGGCTTGTGTTTTACTTTCTGAAGTTAATGGCACCTGGCGATGTCAAGTTGATGGGCGCGGTGGGGTGTTTTGTAGGTTGGTCCAGCATTGGGTCGGCAATTGTTTGGATTGCTGTCGCAACTGTGTTGATAGGGACCTTATACATAACTTATTTCCGTTCATTGCAGCTTTCAAGAGCGCGATCTTCACTGTTATTCACGTCATCAGCTGGGGTTAACCAAAGTGTCAGCAGGACGCTTCCCAATGAGCGGTTGCTGATGCCCTTTGCGCCAGTTGTCGTCGTTGGTGTTGCTTTGAGCAGTTATTTTAATTAGGGAATAATAGATTATGGCTGAGTTGATGAGTGAGCTAACCTTTGAGTCAAGGCAAAATGTCTTAATCGCAGCACCCAGTGTACCAACGTCGTTTGATGAGGTTGATGTTCCTCGAGTGGTGCTAGATAACTTGATGCTCAAGCATTTGTCTGCCTATCCAAAATCAGACGTCCTTGAACTCACCAAGGCGATCGGCCTTAACAGTCATCTTGTTGAGGAAATACTCGCAGGCCTCAAGAGAAAGGCTTTGATAGAGGTGTTTCAAGCAGAAAGTCGCTCCCCTCTACACCAAGGCGTTGGGCATGTTCGCTTTGGTTTGTCTGAATCAGGTACATCTGAAGCCGAAGCGGCATTTTCAAAAGATGCCTATTTGGGGCCAGCCCCCGTGTCAGCGAAACAGTATGAACAAATAGTCAAGGCACAAGATGTTCGTCACCATCTTATTTCAAAAGAAGACGTAACACGTGCTCTATCTGACGTGGTTGGAGCAAACCGGATTGTTGGTCTTTTGGGGCCAGCTATCAACTCCGGTCGAGCTTTGTTGCTGTATGGAGATGCAGGGACTGGGAAGACCTACGTTGCGACCCGAATTTTAGATTCACTCAACTCTTCGGTATTCATTCCTTACGCTGTTTATTCCTCTGGCAATATTATTCGCGTGATTACCCCGCAGCACCATCAAATTTTAGATGATGGCGGTTCTACGGAAAGCTTAGTTTTTAAAGAGCAATTTGACCGTCGCTGGGCCTTATGTCTGAGACCGAACATTCAAGTGGGTGGAGAGCTCACCATGGAAATGTTAGAGGTGAATCATTGCTCACATAGTCGAGTGTGGATGGCACCCCTACAGATGATGGCGAATAATGGTGTGCTGGTCATCGATGATCTCGGGCGACAAGCAATATCAGTCGAGCGTCTTCTTAACCGTTGGATAGTCCCTATGGAGTATCGGTTCGATCAATTTCCTCTACCCAACGGGCAACAGATGACGATACCTTTCGTTCTCACTCTTGCTTTTTCCACCAATTTAGACCCAAACGCCATCGGCGACCCGGCTTTTTTACGACGCCTTGGCTACAAGATTCAATTTACACCGCTAGCTAAAAATGACTATCTCGAATTGTGGGATAGCGTAGTGGGCGGCTTGCAGATTGGTGTTCAACCATCTGCGCTACAAAAACTGCTGACTCTGCACCAAGAGCGTGGAGTCGGTTACTACCCATGTTTGCCAAAAGATCTTGCAGGAATCAGTAGTGACATCATTACTTTCGAGCAAATAGATCGAACCATAACACCAGAAATACTCGCTAGAGCATGGGAAGTTTACTTTACTGCCGAAGGCAAGGGAGGAGATGCGCAATGAGTCGGAGTCAGGTCATATTACTATTTGTTCTGTCCATTATTCTGGGGTTGGCTGCGGTATTTTTTGCTAAGAAGTGGATGGATAGACAAGTTCAGCCACAGGTTGAGGTTGAAGTTGTGGAGCGCGAACCGGTGGTGGTTGCTTCACAAGAAATCCTCATAGGTACGGTGATTACCAGTCAGCACCTTACTACCAAGTTGATTGAGAAAGACTGGCGGTCAGAAGATCAGTTTTCTTCAGAAGATGACATTGTGGGTCTGATTGCTGACGCCGTAATGTTTCCTGATGAGATTGTCGTCAAGCAGCGATTAGCTCAACCGGGAGAGGGCGCGACGCTTGCGGCATTGATTCCCGATAAAAAGCGAGCCGTTACGATTCGCGTTAATGATGTTATTGGTGTCGCGGGTTTCCTTCTACCCGGCAATAAAGTCGATGTGTTGAATACGATTCAGTACAGCAAGACCTCAGCAAATACGTCGACTATTTTGCGTGATATAGAAGTGCTTGCTGTAGACCAAACCGCCAAAACGGATGACAACAAGCCGGTGATTGTCCGAGCCGTAACTTTAGCAGTAAGCCCGACTGAGGCAGAAAAATTGATGACGGCTCAGAGCCGAGGAGAGCTTCAATTGGCTCTGCGCAACCCCCATGATAAGCACAAACCCGTTGCTAAGAAGCGTTACGTTGCACCGAGTGTGACGATTATTAAGGGAACGGAATCTTCTAATATTCGAGTTCGCAACTGAGGTGACATATGAAAACAATAATGACGTTATTGTTCACCCTATTGATGTTTAGCAGTGGCAGTGTATTCGCTGCAACCCAAACGGGGCAGGTGGTCACAGTGCCACAGCATAAATCTATCCAAGTAACTTTGCCGGGGCGCGCTAAGAGAGTGTCTTTAGGTGACCCAAACATTTTGGATATTGTGATGTTGAAATCCAATGAGGTATTTCTGATTGGTAAAACCTTAGGGTCAACGAATCTGATGGCTTGGGACAGTCGTGGGCGTCTGATTGAATCGATCAATGTTCAGGTTACTCATGATCTTAATAGTCTCAAGGGCAAGCTGTATGAGTTTTTACCGGGCGAGCCGATTGAGGTGCACAGCGCACAAAATCGTTTAGTTCTCAGCGGTCAAGTCAGTAATCAGGCAGCGATGAGTATGGCGCTGCGCATCGCTGAAACCTACGCTCCAGGGCAAACACTGACTGAATCGAATGAATCACTCAGTGAGCAAGTCGACCAAACCGGTGTGATCAATCTGATGACGATTGGTGGTGCGCAACAAGTGATGCTTGAGGTTACAGTAGCGGAGGTGCAGCGCAGCCTGGTAAGACGTTTTGACGCTGACTTTAATTTCTTTCAGCAAAACGGCAGCTTCTCCTTTGGGGCAACTTCCGCTGGGGGGGCAGTCTTAGGTGGCCTAGGTCCGATATTTAATGCGCCAGATATTGAAAGTACCGGCTTGTTAGGTTCGTTTATTGATGACAACACACTTTTTACTTTTGCTCTCGACATCGCTAAACAAAATGGTACCGCCAAGGTACTTGCAGAACCGAATCTCACCGCTTTAAGTGGCTCTAAAGCAGAATTCTTAGCGGGTGGTGAGTTCCCAATTCCTGTGCCGGATGAAGATGGGATTACGATTGAGTACAAGGAATATGGTGTGGGTTTGAAGTTCATCCCAACGATCCTGAGTGACAAAAAAATCAATCTAAATCTTGCTGTTGACGTGAGTGAGATTGCTAACTCTAGCTCTCTAACACTGTCGCCAGATCTCACAAACAGCACCTACATCATTCCTCCTATTACACGTCGAAGTGCGTCTTCAACACTGGAGCTAGCTGATGGGCAAACCATCGGTATTGCAGGCCTATTAAGCGAGAACGTACGTGACGTTATAGAAGAGATGCCAGGCTTTAGTGACATCCCAATCTTGGGGCAGATGTTTAATAGCCAAGAGTATATCTCTGGCGAAACAGAGCTGGTTATTTTGGTGACACCTCGTCTCGCCCAGCCTGTCGACCGAAACCGCATTACATTGCCGACGGACGCCTTTGTCGAGCCTTCAGATTTTGAGTACTACCTGTTGGGTAAAGGAGCCAAAATCGACAATGACGCAGTGAGAGATAACACGCCGCGAGCTTCCTCCTCCACCTCGATTATTGAAAATTCAAAGGGTGGTACTGAGGGCGCATTTGGCCACAGCTTATAACGTGGGGTGACAGCTTATGAACAAGATGAAATTACTAGTAACAACGTTGGGCACACTTTGGGTATTGGCTGGGTGTGCAAATCCAGAGCCGTTGGGTACACACGTAGCGAAATTGCAGTCGGAGCAAATTTATAACCCGAACGCGAGTATTGAAAACCTAGGTTATGTACCGACCGGTAGTGGTGAGCGAATGGAAGGGGCTTATCAAATCTATACAGGTAGACAAAGTAAAGATCTGAAAGGCACGGATAGTCAGTTTGTAGAAGGGTTCTCTAGCGAAAGCGATTAACCCTTAAGGACATATCATGGTTACACGACAAACCTTTAACACCACTCGAAAAGAGCAAGGGTTGGTGTTGGTGTTGGTAACGGCATCAATGATTGCATTGCTTGGTATCGCTTCACTGGCGGTGGATGTGAACCATGCATTGATGAATAAGACGCGTCTGCAGAATGGAGTAGATGCCGCGGCGTTAGCTGGGGCAATAGTGATAGACAGCGGGGGTACGACTGCGCAAGCCACAACAGCGGCAAACACGACTTTAACCAACATGGCCAATGCAACTGGTAATGCGGAGCTAGATTTTTCCAGTGCATCGGTAAGTGTAACTTACTCTAATGATCCTCAGGTCTTTCCCGATGCTTCATTTACTGCGACCGAGCAGACCTTTGTACGAGTGGAAGTGTCAGGGTTTGCATTGGAAGATTTCTTTGCAGGTATATTCGGTATTACGAAGGACTTAGATGTCAGCGCAGTCGCTGGGCCAAGCACCTCAATTGATGTATTGATCAATGTGGTTCCTATTGCAGTTTGTGCCGGAGAAGACGGTGGGAGTACGGGTTACAATCCAGGGCAGGTCTATGCGTTAAAAATTGCAGACCAGAACCAATCTGATATGGGGCCGGGTAACTACCAACTGTTGGACTTCGGTTCTGGTGCGAGTACCGTGCGTGATGCATTGGCAGGTGGTTATGACGGTGAGATTGACTTAGATGAAAACGTACAAACCAAACCTGGGGGATCGGTTGGTCCCGTTGGGCAAGGTTTGAATACGCGTTTTGGTGATTACGGCGGTGGTGGGGTCAATTCATCTGATTTTCCACCAGACTATTACGTCAGAGAACCTAGTAACAAAGCGACTATTAACAATGCGGGTGATATTACTTATGAGGACACTAGTGGTGCGGGCGGCAATCCTTGGGGGTATAGCGATTATTTAGCCGCTCTGCCTTGTGCTCAGGGAACATCAGACTGCACTGTAGGTCAGGGGGGGCAACCTAATCGTCGTATTCTACCTATCCCTATCGTTGACTGCGATGGTGCAAGTGGTGGTACAGACTCATTCAGCATTGAGGCCCTTGGCTGTTTCTTCATGATTCAAAAAGCCCCAACTAGTAATGCAGGTAAGCAAGCGGTATTTGGTGAGTTTATTGAAGATTGTACGGTGTCTGGTGGGCAGCCTGGCGATGAATCTGATTCCGAAGGGCCTTATCGAATTGTCCTTCACGATGACCCTTTGAATGAGGAGTCATAACATGAAAACGTTAATAGCGAGATCCTCACAATCGAATCAAAAAGGCTTGGCAGCAGTAGAGTTTCTGGTGTCTATCCCCGTCATTTTACTGATCTTGGTTGGTATGACAGAGCTTGGGAATGCACTGATTCGATACAACACACTCAATAAGATGGCGCAAAGTGGTATTCGTTATGCGACATCTGATATTCAAGGAACTGCGACCTATGATCAGGTTGCAGACCACACCGCGATAAAAAATATGGTGGTTTATGGCTCTACTGGCGGAGGCAGTACCTCTATGGTCGATGGTGTGACAACAGGCGATGTGAGTGTCACCCATGCTGGCGGTTACGTAACGATAACCATCAGCCACAATTACACCCCAGTGCTTGGTGCTTTCCCCCAAAGTGGGCCCTTTACGATACCGCTTAATGCCTCCGCGGTTATGAGGACAGCACCATGAAGAATTTAAAGCGAGAAAAGGGGCTCAGTATTATTGAGTTCACTTTAGTAGCAACAGCACTGCTGTTAATCATGATGGCGCTAATAGAAGTAGGACGCTACATCTACTCATTGCAGTTGATTAACGAAATGACCAGAGTCAGTGCGAGGTTGGGAGTGGTCTGTCGTGTTCAAGACCAAAATGACATCCCTGCTCTCGTTGTGCCCACCAACGCGCCAAATGGGTTCACTGCAGCCAATTTGTCGGTAGATTATCTCGATAGTAACGGTTCTCCGGTGGATTTAGCAGGAGCGGGAACATTTACCGATATTCATTTTGTACGAGCACGAGTCATTGATTTTGATTACCAATTTGCCGGGTTAATGAGTGTGTTTGATGATTTAGGTCTGATAGCGGTACCGGAGTTTGAGTCAATTAGGCCAAGAGAGAGTCTCGGTATTTTGCCGTCACCGGATGGGACTCAACAAGAGAATGATTGCTAGGAGCGAGTGATGGGAGAAGCAGTGAAGCTAACCAGAGATAGTGATGAAAGGCCAAGGCTAAGAACCAACTTAGTGGTGTGGGTGTTTTACATTAGTGAGCCATTCCTTAATCACATCACGATGGAAACCAGTCAATGTGACAACCTTCATTGTGAAGCAGTTCCGCTGATCAATGTCAGTTTATTGGAGCTTTCTAAGCTAGCACCACCCGACATCATTTTTGTCGAAACTGGGCCTAATTGGGCGCAGAAAATTGTTGAATTACAGAACCTTGATACCCCGATTGTGCCAGAGGGTAATGAGGCCTCTTTGATAGTGTTTGGCGATGAAGAAGATAACAGCGCATTGCGTATCTCGTTGAAGATGGGCGCAGCTGATTACTTGTCATCTAAGTCTCGCCTTGCTGATTTTCTCCCCATGCTCAAAAGTTTGGCTGAAGAGAAGATCTCTCGCCGTAATATGGGGGAGTTTATCGTCTTCATCAACAGTAAAGGTGGCAGTGGAGCATCAACGCTGGCTCTGAACTCAGCTTTGGAGATTGCAACCCATCATCCAGAGCAGGTGCTATTGTTGGATCTTGACCTGCAATTTGGTGTTATCGAAGACTATCTCAATATTAGCTCGCCCTACAGCATCGCAGATGCGATTGCGCAGGTGGGAGATATCGATGAAAGCTCACTAGGAAGCCTAGTTACCAAGCATGAATCCGGTCTTCATGTCTTGGGGTTTAACCACGACCATAGCCAAGATAACTACGACAAAGCGCTACAAATCAAAAAGTTGTTACCCATACTTCGTGAGTTTTACCTGTATGTGATTGTCGATATGTCACGCGGTATGGATCGCTTGTTTGCTAGTGTCCTCGCACCCGCGACAAAGACCTACATTGTGACTCAGCAAAATCTAGTATCGATTAAGAACGCCAGCCGAATGATTAAGCAGTTGTCTTATGAGTTTGGTATTCAGCAAGAGCATGTCGAAGTAGTAGTGAATCGTTACGAAAAGCGCGGGCCAATAGGGATTAAAGATATGGAAGGGGCAATTAATGGAGCGAAACTTCAGTTGATTCCCAATGATTTTAAAGTGGCGATCGAGAGTGCCAACCTCGGAAAACCGCTTATAGATGTAAAAAGTAACAGTGCGATTTCTAAGGGAGTAAAAGAGTTTGCATTGACAATGATGCCAAATAAAGAAGAGAAACAGAGTTGGATTAAACGTCTGTTTTCCTGATCTATTTTAGGGGGAAGATATGTTTTTTAAACGAAAAAATATCAACCCTGAGTTACAGGAAAAACTAGCCACAGCAGAGAAGGGTGCTGATGAGGCTACTTTTGAAGTTGGTCAAGAAGTACAACCGCAAGCGACTCAGGATGAACGTCACGAATTAACACAAAAAGAAAGTATGGCTCAGGAGCAAGCTGTACAAAAAGCGCTAAAGCAACAACAACAAGAGCAAGAGATTAAACACTTTTTCCATCAGAGATTACTGGAAACACTCGATCTAGGCTTGCTCGCGAGTTTAGAAACAGAAAAAGCCAAAAAAGATCTACACGAAGCGATCGTGCAACTGATGTCTGCAGAGCAAGGGCATGTTCTCAGTGTTGAAGGGCGTAAGCGCGTCATTCAACAAATTGAAGATGAAGTGTTTGGTCTTGGCCCTTTAGAGCCCCTTCTACACGACCCAACCGTGTCTGATATCTTGGTTAACGGGCCCAAAAATGTCTATGTCGAACGACACGGTAAACTCGAGCGCACGCTGTACACCTTCCTTGATGACCGACATCTGCGCAATATCATTGATCGCATCGTTAGCCAGGTCGGGCGTCGTATAGATGAAGCCTCACCGATGGTTGATGCCCGCTTGATGGATGGCTCAAGGGTTAACGCAATCATACCCCCTTTGGCATTGGATGGCCCCTCAGTCTCAATCCGTCGGTTTGCAGTCGATAAGCTCACAATGGAAAACCTACTGAGTTTTAACTCTCTCTCGCCAGCTATGTCACGTTTTCTAGAGGCTGCTGTTAGAGGGGAACTCAACATCTTAATCTCGGGGGGGACAGGTTCAGGTAAAACAACGACCCTGAATATTTTCTCTGGCTTTATTCCTAGTGAAGACCGCATCGTAACGATTGAAGACTCGGCAGAGCTACAGCTTCAGCAACCGCATGTTGTACGTTTGGAGACTCGCCCTGCGAACTTAGAAGGGAAAGGGGAGATTACTCAGCGTGACTTGGTGAAAAACTGTCTACGTATGCGACCTGACCGAATTATCTTGGGTGAGGTGCGCGGCGCAGAGGCAGTCGATATGCTTGCCGCAATGAATACGGGTCATGATGGCTCACTCGCAACCATTCACGCGAATACGCCGCGCGACGCACTCAGCCGAGTCGAAAATATGTTTGCGATGGCAGGCTGGAATATGTCCACCAAAAACCTACGTTCTCAAATCGCTTCTGCCATTCACTTTGTGGTGCAGATGGATCGTCAAGAAGACGGTAAGCGTCGTATGGTAAGCATCTCAGAAATTAATGGCATGGAAGGGGATATTATCACCATGTCGGAGATTTTTACCTTCAAACGCCGAGGCGTAGACGCAGAAGGCAATGTATTGGGTTACTACACCGCAACAGGAATTGTGCCGGATTGTCACGATCAGCTTGTCAAGCGCGGGTTGGATGTACCTTTCGATCTGTTCAATGAGTCTCAAGGCTAGGAGGCTACCATGACTGAAGATGCTGGATTCTTCTTCCTGTTATTGTTTTTGGCTGTGGTGTTTATCTCACAGGCATTGATATTGCCTGCTGCGGGTAACAAAGCGAAACATAAAGAACTCACTAAACGCTTGCAGGATTCGCAGTCAGATTTGGATGATGAAACGCGTTCTCTGCTTAACGACCATTATTTGAAAGGCCTGTCACCACTTGACCGCAAGCTCGTTTCGTTCAAAACGTTTGCATCACTTAAACGGTCGATTGAGCTTTCGGGTTATCAGTGGAGCCTATCTAGCGTATTGGGCGTTGGCCTTGTCCTGTCATTGGCGATTGTCTTATTTCTGATCGCAATCGAGCAGCCTTTCTACGTCGCTCTTATCGCTTTTTGCTTAGTGTGGGCATGTATCCATTTCTATTTTCAACACAAAATTGCGCAGCGATTATCCGCGTTTGAAGAGCAACTACCCGAAGCGCTCGATATCATGCGTCGTATGCTTCAGGCTGGTCAACCCATTAGCCAAGCCTTTGGTGAAGTTGGCCGAGAAATGCCTGCACCCATCGGACCAGAGTTTACTAACACGTTTAATCTTTTGAACTATGGTTATGATATGCGCCTTGCGATTATGCAAATGGCTGAACGGACACCGACCGTATCGATGCTTGCCTTTTCTAGTGCGGTTTTATTGCAGAAAGAGACAGGTGGTAACTTGTCTGAAAACATTGAAAAGGTGAGTCAGGTGTTACGTGCTCGTTTTAAGCTGGCGCGAAAAATCAAGAGTATCTCTGCAGAGAGTCGCCTTTCAGCGTGGATATTGGTGTTATCACCTTTTGTACTCTTCCTCGGGATGTCAGTGATGCACCCAGACTATGTTGAGCCACTGTTGACGGACCCTCGAGGCAGTTCACTGATTATCTATGGGGTGATCAGTTTGTGTATTGGCTCACTATGGATTCGCAATATCGTGAATTTCGAGGTGTGATATGGACGCATTAACCGCTTGGCTGCAGTCTTTTCAGTTGGATGAGCAAACGATGTTTTTGGGGCTAATTCTAGTCTCGACAGTTCTGCTGGTATTAACCGTGTCTGTGCTTTTTATCGGTAGTCGATCTCCAATACAGGACAAGCTAGACAAGATAAAAGAAGATAATCAGCCCCTTGGAAGAAAGCGTAACAAAGGGCTTGAGAGTACGCTTGAGTCGTTAGCGCCGATTATGGCTCCAAGCAGTGGCAAAGAGCGAGAGACCGTGCGTCATAAACTGATGCACGCAGGCTATCACGATGCGGGTGCATTGAATGTTTTTTATGCTCTCAAGGGAATAGCACTGTTTTTTGGTGTTGCTCTTGCGGCGATGCTTTATGTGTTTGCTCCTGATACTAGCAACATGTACTTATGGATGATTGCCAGTGTCGCGACAGGTCTCTATTTACCCAATGTTTGGCTGAATCGCTTAGCAAGCAAAAGACAATCACGCTTGCGCGGAGGGATTCCGGATGCACTAGATTTGTTAGTCGTGTGTACTGAATCTGGTTTGGGTTTTAATGCGGCACTACGTCGAGTTGCTGATGAACTGGTGATTTCCCACCCAGATCTTGCCGATGAGCTTGATACTGTGTGTGTAAAAATTAAAGCGGGCTTTGAAATGTCAGATGCTTTTCAAGACATGGTTGAGCGCACCGGTTTGAAAGATATTTCGGGTCTTGCCTCGATGCTGGCACACGCTTCGCGAATTGGTGGCAGCTTGTCGCAAACCTTACGTGAATATACAGAAGATTACCGTGATAGACGTAACCAAGAGGTTGAAGAAATTGCGGCTAAGATACCAACAAAAATGATCTTTCCTTTATTGCTGTTTATTTGGCCTTGTTTCTTCATTGTTGCGGTAGGCCCATCAATACTTTCACTAACAGCAACCTTAGGTAAGTAAGGAAGACTTATGAATAAACTGCACTTTGGGATGATGGCGCTAATGGTTCTACTCGCTGGCTGTGCCAGCAAAGAAGAGCCACCTTCGCTTGATACGTCGTTATATGAAGGTAAACCGATAGATTCGCTGTCCAGTGATAGCCCCCCGGCTAATGAGGTCGAGGCGATAAAACGTGGTGATGCTGCTCTTGGTGATCGCAACTATGACCTTGCGTTATACGAGTACATTCGCTCGCTGACGTTTGAAGACGCGCAAATGAAGGATAAGTCGCTTTATAACATTGGCCGTATTCACCATGCGCGAGGCAATTACCCTCTTGCGGAAAAAGCGTATCTGCTCGCGGTTGAAGAGAACCCCAATAATGCCAACGTGCTTGAGCAACTCGGCATTTTATACACCAAGTCAGGTGATGTTACACAAGGTGAAACTTACTTTTATAGAGCAATCAACGCCGATCAAATTCGTCTTGGAAAGAATGTTTCTCTTAAACTTCAAGATGATATGACAGATGTTCAGATAAACAACCTAGCCGTTGATTATAAGTCGCCACTTATGGCCTATACGGGGTTGGGGGTGATTTATGATGTGGAAAAAGAGCATGATCTTGCCCAAGCCTTTTATCAAAGAGCGTTACAGATTAACCCCGCTTCTTTGAAGGCTCTACTAAATACAGGATACTCCTTCTACATGTCCGGTGATTATGCCACAGCACGCCGCTATACGATGTCTGCTTTAGAGCGCGACCCGAATAACGAAAAAGCATTGAATAACTTAGCGCTTATCTATCTAGGCCGCGGAGAAGTTAAGCGTGCACTGAATGTCTTCCAGCAACAGATGGACGCGCCTGAAGCGCTCAACAATGTCGGCTATTTTCTGATGTTACAGGGCAAGCCGCAAGAAGCCATCCCATACCTCGAACAAGCCATTGATAAGAAACCAACCTATTATCAAGTGGCGAATGAAAACTTAGAAAGAGCACTTGAGATGGTGCGACAAGAGCAGTTTATCGTGGCTCAAACGAGTGAGTAACTAGGTTTCGGCCTACTGGTGTACAAAAGCCCTTAGTTGATTGAACTAAGGGCTTTTAGCTATTATTGGCAAGCTAAAGGGGATTAAACCATCCCAAGGCTTAGCCCAAGCAGGATAAATATTGCCACCATCCAGACGATTGGTAGTTTTTTGTGTTTAAGCAGGTATAGGCCTGCAACCACCACTGCAAAGTCGAATCCAGAGAGTACAGCACTCACAAAAACAGGTTGATAAAGCGCAGAGAGCAATAATCCCACAACCGCCGCATTCACCCCTTTTAACGCGCCATTTACCTTTGGAATAGCCGCCAGTTGATTCCAGTGCTTGAGGACGCCCAGTAGCAACAAAAATCCCGGTAAGAACACGGCAAGCGTTGCCATTAGCGCGCCAAAAATCGGGGCATTTGGCATTAAGTCATAACCAAGGTAAGTCGCAAAAGTGAACATAGGGCCTGGCACTGCCTGAGCTGCGGCATATCCAGTCAAAAAAGCATCTGGGCTTAGTTGATCACCAACGAGATTTTGCAGTAGTGGCAGGACAACATGACCACCACCAAACACCAAGCTACCTGCTTGGAAGAAGCTGTTGAAGATCCCAAGCTCAGAGTTGAGGTGAGCAATAAACGGCAGACCCGCAAAGAGAGCAAATAAGATAATCAGTGGTGTCCAGTTAGCTTTAAACTCGCCTTGGCGCTGCTGATTACCTGATTGCAGTGCTCGCATACCCACAATCGCCGCAATGATCAATACAGCAATCTGAGTCGCAATCCCCGGAAAGACGAGGAGAGCAATGGCGGTAAAAACAAACAGACCCAACCCGATCTTCTCTTTACAGAAGTTGTTGTACATCCCCCAAGTTGCATCAGCTACCACCACGACAGCAAGCAGTTTTAAACCATGAATCACCGACTCAAACCAAGCAAGATCGGTAAGTTGGGTGCTTAATGTTGCAAGCACTAACATGATCAACACAGAAGGGAGAGTAAAACCAATAAAGGCTAATACGCCGCCGAGTAGGCCACCTTTTTTATAGCCAACCGCAAAGCCGACTTGGCTTGAGCCTGGTCCAGGTAAGAACTGGCTCAGTGCGACGAGTTGAGCATATTCATCATCGCTTAGCCATTGACGCTTTTCGACAAAGGCCTGACGAAAATAGCCGATATGAGCGGCGGGGCCACCGAAGCTCACCCAGCCCAATAGAAAGAAGGTTTTAAATAGAGAGAACATGATCTTGAGTCTTGTTGTGAATACTGCGGATAATTTAAGTGTTGGGTGATAATTAATCCAATTGATAGTTTGAATTGACGGTATGAATGAAATAGGATTTACAAGGTTGAAGGTTGAAGGTTGAAGGTTGAAGGTTGAAGGTTGAAGGTTGAAGGTTGTGAGTGATAATTCCTGGAAGAGTATCGATTTGAATCTGCTGGTAGCATTTTCTTATTTGTATCAGCACCGCAGTGTGAGTTTGGCGGCAGAGCAGAGCTATGTGAGTCAGTCGGCGATGAGCCATAGCTTAGGACGCTTGCGCGTCTTGTTTGACGATCCTTTATTTGAGCGCAAAGGACATCAGATGGAGCCTAGTGAATATGCTCACCACATTGCACCAAAGATTGAAGCGATTTTAAACAGCGTCACTCACGACTTACTGGACAAAAAGGCGTTTGCCCCAGAGCAGTATCAAGGGACATGCCGTATAGGGCTAACCGATTATGCTGAGTTTATTTTCGCGTCTAAGATCTATGATGCGATTCGTCTTATTGCACCCCAAGCCAAGGTCTCTTTCTTCAATGTGAACCAAGCCAATTATCAACAGCGTAGTGTTCAAGATAAGCTGGATGTGGTGATTGGTAGCATCAAAGATTCAAGTGAAACCTATCAACACAGCGTTATCTATAGTGAACAGCACGCTTGTTTGTTTGACCCAGAACACTTACCAATAAATATGTCATTAGCGGACTTTGCACAGGCAGAACATGCTTTGGTGAGCCCAAATGGCCCACAGCAGACCAAAGTGGATGAGCAGCTGGCTTTGCGTGGATTTAAGCGCAGTGTGACAGTAACAGCAGGGCATTTTCTTACTGTCGGCCGTTTGCTCAAACAGAGAAAAATGGTGGCTATTGTACCCAAACTTATGGCGCAAGAGATGGCCAGCTCGAGTGGGTTAGCGCATATTGAACCCCCAGTTCCCGTAGCGGATTTTGATATTAACCTAGTGTGGCCGGCAACCAAAAACGGCGATGCCAAAAATCAATGGCTGCGCCGTTGTGTGGTGGAAGCGATTCGCTCTAGTGTTGCAATGAGTGAATCGATATAGAGTGACGAGTTAAACTTGCGGCTCGATACGCAGGCCTTGTTCATCAAACAGGTGTACATCGCTTGGCGCAAAACTGATGGTGATCTTGGTGTATTTTTGCACCTCTTTGTCACCAGAAAGGTGAACTTTAAAGCCATCAACGCCAGCCGCTTGACCGAATAAGTATGTACTGTTCCCCAAGCGTTCAACAACTTCGCTCTGGAATGGCAGAGTAAGCGCTTCAGTCTCATCAAGCTGAATATGTTCAGGACGAACGCCTAGGGTGATTGCTTGTCCATTCGTCAGAGTTGCATAGTTTCCTGATAGCGTTACCACCTGACCACTGTCTGTTTCTAAAGATAAACCACTCTGTGAAGCTTGTTTCACCTTGGTCGGCACAAAGTTCATTTTCGGTGAGCCAATAAATCCTGCAACAAACTCGTTTTGAGGGCGATGATATAAGTCGAGTGGGGAGCCAACTTGCTCAACTTGGCCATCTCTTAATACCACGATTTTATCCGCCAGCGTCATGGCTTCGACCTGATCGTGCGTTACATAAACCATGGTGTTTTGCAGATCTTGGTGCAATTTAGCGATTTGTAGGCGCATATCGACGCGAAGTTCGGCATCAAGGTTAGAGAGTGGCTCATCAAACAGGAACACTTTAGGATTTCGAACAATGGCGCGGCCTATCGCAACACGCTGGCGTTGGCCACCTGAGAGCTCTTTCGGTTTTCGCTTGAGAAGCTGTTCGAGTTGTAAGGTTTTAGCCGCGTTGTCCACCTGCTTTTTGATCTTATCTTTAGGGTGGCCGTTCATTTTAAGACCGAACCCCATGTTCTCTTCCACTGTCATGTGCGGATACAAAGCGTAGGTTTGGAAAACCATTGCAACACCGCGCTCTGCTGGGTCCTTGTCATTTACGCATTCATCACCAATATGAATCTCACCTTCAGTGATCTCTTCAAGGCCAGCGACTAAGCGCAATAACGTCGATTTTCCACAACCTGATGGGCCAACAAAAACGACAAATTCACCGTTATCAATATCAAGGTCAACACCGTGAATCGTCTGTACATCGCCAAAACGTTTGATGACATTTCTTAAAGTAATATCTGCCATTGCTTACTCCTATTGCATCTATTTAGCGATGCAGCTTTGTCCGTGCTGTCATTTGCAACTGGCTTTGTTGGGCCGATGCAAATATAGAGATATAGAATGAAAGATACTTCTTTCTTGCAGCAATTATGTAATCGGATTTCTTTTTATTGATCTTTGTCATGCAAATTCGGCGTTTTGAACTAAAATATGTGGAAACGTTTACAGTTTTGTTGGTTGGTTGTGAAATTGTTAAATTGTCGAGGTAAGATGAGAACAAATAATAAACACCGCTGTTTCTCTTAATTGCTGCTGCTTTTCACTGTATAAATTCAACAGTGACAAAGAGTTATGAACGCATGGAGTGAAGTTCATGTCCGATACTCTAAAGACATACCCCCAAAACTCGTTGCCATCGGCACGTAAAAAGTCTCGGGTGAGTGCCAAGTTATCTCCTTGGCTCTTTATGATGCCCGCATTATTCATATTCTCCGTTTATGTCATCTTTCCTATCTTCGAAAGTATTAGCTTAAGTTTTTACGACTGGGATGGGCTGGGCGATAAAACCTGGATTGGTCTTGATAACTATCGCGAGTTATTTGATTCAGAAGCGTTTTATACGTCTTTGAAAAATAACTTTTTGTGGCTGATATTTTTTATGTTGGCACCGCCGATAGGCTTGGCGATCGCGCTATTTCTCAATCAGCAGGTTCGTGGCATACGGGTTGTTAAGTCTCTCTTCTTCTTTCCATTCGTGATTTCTCAAGTGGTTGTCGGTTTGGTCTTTGCTTGGTTTTATGACCCGTCATTTGGTCTGTTCAATATTATGTTGGCCTCATTTGGCTTTGAGCCTGTGGCCGTGTTGGCTAACGAGACCTATGTGACTTACGGGATTATTGCTGCGGGTCTTTGGCCGCAGATCTCTTACTGCATGATTTTGTACCTGACAGGTTTGAACAACCTCGATCCCGAGCAATTAGAAGCGGCGCGCTTAGATGGTGCGAAAAAGCTTAGAATGCTGTGGTATATCGTGCTGCCCCAACTTCGCCCAGCGACCTTCATTGCGATTGTCGTGACGGTGATTGGCGCGCTGCGTTCGTTTGACTTGGTGGCAACGATGACCGCGGGCGGCCCTTGGGGAAGCTCAACAGTATTGGCGTATCAAATGTACGAGGAGTCTATCTTTAACTACCGTATGGGTTACGGTGCAGCGGTCTCTGTGATGCTGTTCTTAATCATGGATGTGTATATCGCCTACTTCTTATGGCGCATGCTAAGGAGTGAAAAGTAATGTTTCCACAACCGATTCAGCGCGCAGGCGCCTTCACCAATATCAGTTATCGTATCGCGTTACCAATCTCGATTGTGCTCTGGTTGTTGCCTCTGATTGCCGTCATGATGACCTCAATTCGTTCTATTGAAGATATCAATGTCGGCAACTACTGGGGGTGGCCAAGTGAGATCCAGTTTTTAGAAAATTACACGCAAGTGTTTACTGCAACTGCGATGGGGCAATATCTAATCAATAGCTTGTTGATTACGCTACCAGCCGTGGCAGGGGCAGTAGCACTGTCAACGCTGGCTGGGTTTGCGTTGGCGAAATATCGTTTTAGAGCCAACATTTGGATCTTCGCGATGTTTATTGCAGGTAACTTCGTACCGTTTCAAATCTTGATGATTCCGGTTCGTGACCTGACGATCTCACTTGGGCTTTACGATACTCATTGGGCATTGATTTTCTTCCATATCGCTTTCCAAGCGGGTTTTTGTACCTTATTCATGCGTAACTTTATTGTCGGTATACCTGATGCCCTGATTGAGGCGGCGCGTGTCGAAGGGGTCTCTGAGTGGAAGATTTTCTGGCATGTGGTGTTGCCATTGGTTCGTCCGGCTCTTGCTGCGCTAGCTGTGTTGGTCTTTACCTTTATTTGGAATGATTTTTTCTGGGCATTGGTATTAGTTCAAAGTGATGAAGTGCGACCTGTCACAGCTGGATTGAGCTCATTGCAAGGCCAATGGTTGGCCTCGTGGCAGTTGATGTCGGCAGGTGCAATTGTGGCTGCGATACCCCCTGTCGTGCTGTTCTTTACCATGCAGCGCCACTTTATCGCTGGCTTAACATTAGGTGCAACGAAAGGATAAGAATTTCGTTGGTGGGGGAGTTCACAGAATTTCCTTTTCAGCGAGAGAAAGTGGCCAGATGGTCTACTTTGAAAATAATAACAAAAACAACAGGAACAGAGCCTAGAGCTCTCAATAAGGACCCTACTATGAAAAACGTGAAAACCTTTGCTGCCTCCCTCGCACTTGGTGCAACGCTATCAACAGGTGCATGGGCGAGTGAGCTAGTGATTAACTCAGACGCGTCCGACCCCGCTCCCAAGCAAGCTTGGGAAGAGATCGTAAAACGTTTTGAAGCTGAATATCCTGATATTAACGTCAAGTATAACTTGTACGATCACGAGGCTTATAAAACGACAATTCGTAACTGGCTAGTGACTTCACCACCTGATGTGGTGTTCTGGTATGCCGGCAACCGCATGAAGACGTTCGTTGACCGTGGTTTGTTCGAAGATGTGAGTGATATCTGGCAAGACCAAGGTATGGATGAGAGCTTCAAATCGGCTCTGCCAGCAATGACAGTTAATGGTAAACAATACGGCGTTCCATACACCTATTACCAATGGGGTATTTACTACCGCAAAGATATTTTTGATAAGTACGGCATTGCCGAGCCGAAAACATGGGATGAGTTACTGAAAGCGTCTGAAACACTTAAGGCGAACGAAGTCACGCCGTTTACCATCGGTACTAAGTATCTGTGGACTGCTGCAGGTTGGTTTGACTACATGAACATGCGTACCAACGGCCTTGATTTCCATATCGAGCTAATGGACGGTAAAGTGCCGTACACCGATGATCGTGTGAAGAAGACCTTTGCAAACTGGAAGCAACTGGTTGAGAAAGACTACTTCTTGGATAGCCATGCATCATACTCTTGGCAAGAAGCACAGCCTTTCTTGTATAACGGCCAAGCCGCGATGTATCTGATGGGTAACTTCATTACGCCAAACTTCCCAGAAGAAGTGAAAGACCATATGGGCTTCTTCCAATTTCCGGTTATCGACCCTGCAGTGCCATTGGCTGAAGATGCACCGATGGATACCCTGCACATTCCAAGCAAGGCGAAAAACAAAGCGGATGCGCGTAAATTCCTAGAGTTTGTCGCTCGTGCAGAGAACCAGGCGTTGATCAATGAGATGATGCTGCAAATCCCGACCAACAATCAAGCAAGCGTGAAAGATGACCCATTCCTCAACAAAGGGGTTGCGATGCTTAACAGCGCGGCAGGTACTGCTCAGTTTTATGACCGCGATACAGACCCAGCAATGGCGAAAGAAGGGATGAAGGGGTTCCAAGAGTTTATGGTACACCCTGATCGCATTGATAAGATCTTAGAGAAGCTAGAAAAAACCAGACAGCGCACCTTTAAATAGAAAGGCGATGTTTAATCGATAGCTTCTAGTAAACAGATAGCTTCAACTGTCATTAATAAGGCTCCGTTGGGAGCCTTATTTGTGTTTACTGTTTAAATAATTGGGCGATTTAATCGCGCAGCTGGGCAACCGAGTCGCGACGCACTAAGGTCGGGGTATAACGAATCGAGTCATGATGCTCACTATCGGCTTGTGATAGTGCCAATGACAGTTGTGCGGCTTTCTCTGCCATCATGCTAATTGGGTAGCGAATGGTGGTAAGGCGAGGGTAAACATAGCGAGCAATTAAGCCATCATCGAAGCCGATGATGGATAGCTGATCGGGTACCGCAATGCTATTTTCTTGAGTAATCGATAGTGCGCCCGCCGCCACGTAGTCGTTATAAGCAACCACTGCGGTCATATCGAGAGATTTACTCAGCAGGGTTGTCATGGCTTGCTCACCACCGTCACTGTTAGGCTCACAATATTCAATATAAGAGCTTGGTAGTTCAATATGGTTATCTTTCAGCGCTTGTCGATAGCCGTCAATTCGTTCATCAGCATCTTCAATCTTATGGCTTGAGGCGATACAAGCAATTTTGCTGTGACCTTGTTTGATCAAGTGTTCAGTCGCGAGATAGGCACCGCGATAGTTATCTAAAGAGATACAGCGATCTGCGATTTCAGGAATGGTGCGATTGATCAGCACGAGTCCTTTGACCTCTTTGGCATAGGCGATCAGTTCTTCATCACTTAGGCCTTTTGAGTGCAGTACTAAGGCATCACAACGGCTGTTGATCAGCAGCTCAATGACACGCCGCTCTTCATCAGGATCATGGTAGCCATTACCGATTAGGATATGCTTACCACTTTGGTGAGCCACATTGTCGATGGATTTGACCATCGCGCCGAAGAAGGGATCAGAGACATCACTCACTAACACCCCAAGAGTATTTGAACTCTTGCTCACCAAAGCCCTTGCCGTTGCATTTGGGCGATACCCCAGCAGTTTCATTGCCGTATGAACGGCGTCAATTGAGGTCTTACTCGCTTTGGGTGAGTTGTTGAGGACGCGTGAAACGGTCGCAACGGAAACGCCCGCCTCTTTAGCAACATCCTTGATAGTAGCCATTTGGATTCTCCCTACACCCCGAGCTTTCGATTTGTGCCAACGGTCTCAAGGTGTTGTGTCTTGGTGACACACTGACAAACAGTGCGTGTATTCTCATATTACACCTGATGTGTAACAACAGAGCAACCGAAGAAATAAATAAATTCTGGAACTTTTTTATAGTACTGATTTATCAGGATTTAATGCAATGGTAACGTTTGCTTTTATAACATGCATGTGTTGTACATGTTAAAAGTTGGGCGTAGACTGATCACATCAACGAAAAAACGAGATTTCCTCATGCTAAATATTACCGACCGAAAAGTAGAAGAAGGCATTACCCCGGTTTTGCGATTGGGGTTTAGGCCCTTTTTTCTGCTAGGCAGTCTCTATGCCATTATCGCTATCGTGCTTTGGGTTTGGATGTTTCAAACCGGTGCGCCATCCGCACTTAATGTTCCACCACTATGGTGGCATGTGCATGAGATGATGTTTGGCTTTGGTATGGCAATCGTTATGGGCTTTGTGCTGACGGCGGTACAAAACTGGACGGGGATCCCTGGCACCAAATCTTATCGCTTGGCTGTGCTGGTTGCGCTATGGCTGGTTGTGCGAATTTTATTTTGGACACCAGCGCCACTGTGGTTGGTGTCGAGTATCGAAGCGCTGTTTTTAGCGCTGTGTGCCTATGAAGTCGGTTTGCGAGTGGTTAAAGCAAAAGGCTGGCGTAATTTGTTCTTCATTCCACTGTTCGTTTTAGCCATAGGTGCAAACTTTGCGAGCTATGCCACCATCAAAGGTATGCCTCCATTTAGTTCTAGCGCGGTTTGGCAAGCGATGTTGTGGTGGTTCGCCCTGCTGTTGTCGGTTATGGGGGCACGTGTTATTCCATTCTTTACTGCGCGTCGCTTCAACTTTGAAAAGCCTCAGCCTTGGATTTGGCTCGAATGGGCAAGCAATTTGCCCATCATGATCCTTTTTGTTTTGAGCTTTTTCCCACTGACCTTTGCCGAGCTTGGGATGCCAATCATGTTGTTTGCAGGTATTGCTCAATTCGTTCGTGTCATGCGTTGGAAACCTTGGCGCACCTTGAGTGAGCCGCTAGTGTGGTCATTGCACTTGAGTTATTTGTGCTTACCTTTAAGTCTGATATTACGCGGCGCTTGGGATAACCCGATGGCACAGTATGCTTTGATCCATCTATTTGCTATCGGAACCTTCGGCGGGGTGATTCTAGCAATGATTGCTCGTGTGACAATGGGCCACACCGGTCGCGCCATCTATGAAGGGCCGAGTATGTGGTTAGCGTTTGCATTAATTGTTGTAGCTGCTTTAGTGAGAAGCATTGGCACCGCATTTTACCCTGAGCTGATGATGCGTTGGATAGAAATTGCCGCTGTGCTTTGGGTTGTGGCTTTTGGTCTATTTGTAGTGAAGTTTGCCAAGATGCTCATCACCGCTCGCGTTGATGGGCACCCTGGCTAGTCGAAGTTAAACTAAATAACTGAGCTTACTGTGTTGCTCTGCGATATACGCTTCGATGTGCTCAACTTGAGTGTTTGAGAGCTCTAACCCAACTTTCGTACGGCGCCAAATGATATCTTCGGCGCTGTATGCCCACTCGGTGTTCATTAAGAAGTCGATTTCGTGTTGGAATAACGTTCCGCCAAAGTTCTCGCCCAATTGCTCTATCGTCTTTATCCCTTCGAGGAGTTGATGGACTTGTGACCCATATTGACGTGCGTATCTTTGTAGCTGCTGTGATGGAATAAATGGATAGATAACGTCTAGCTGCAACATAAAGCTGTGTAGGTCAGTGTCGAGATCACCACCATAGAGAGGCAAAGTACTCTCCCTCGCCGCTAAAGTTTGCGGAAGGTAAGGGACGAGTTTTTCAATGGCTGCTTGAGCCAACTTGCGATAGGTGGTGAGCTTTCCGCCAAATATGGCCAGTAGAGGGGCTTCATCCATCTCTTGCTCAAGCTCTAAAGTATAATCACGTGTGATCGCTTGTGGGGAATCAGACTCATCATCACATAGCGGCCTCACTCCACTGAATGTCCAAACAATATCCTCTCTCTTTACAGTGTGGACAAAGTGCTGATTGACGACATCAATCAGGTAGTCGACTTCATTATCGGTAATCTTAACGTCGCGCGGATCGCCGTGATACTCCTGATCGGTCGTGCCAATCATAGAGTATTTACCAAGGTAAGGGATAACAAACACGATACGGCCATCTTTATTTTGCAAGATATAGGCTTCTTCCTGTTCATGAATCTTTGGCACAACAATATGACTGCCTTGAATCAAACGGATATTGCGCGGTGATGGCGCCTCTAACCCATGGTCATAAAACTGCTTCACCCAAGGGCCTGCTGCGTTAACAAGAGATTTAGCATAGTAGATCTCTTTGTGGTCGCTACGCAGGTTATTTACCGTTACCTTCCATAAGCCCTGTTCGCGAACCGCCTTTTCAACACGGGAATAGTTGTTGATGATGGCTCTGTTCGTGCGAGCAGTTTGTAAGTTGGCTAGCACCAAACGAGCATCATCAACCCAGCAGTCGGAGTATTCAAAACCAATTCTAATTTCTGGTTGAAACAATCCACTATCACTGAGGTTAACTCGTTTGCTGGCCGCGAGAGCCGACTCTTCTCTACCGGTGATCGGGCGCTTACCAAGTGTGTCATAGAGAAACAACCCTGCGCGAATCATCCAGGCAGGACGCAAAAAGGGACGATGAGGCAGGCGAAAGCGCATAGGGAACGCTAGGTGCGGTGCTTTCTTGAGCAGCACTTCACGCTCTGCTAAAGCTTCAGAGACGAGACGAAATTCATAATGCTCTAAATAGCGTAGCCCGCCATGAATGAGCTTTGAACTGGCAGAGGAGGTGGCGGAGGCAAAGTCCGCTGCGTCAAATAGCGCGACTTGCAAGCCACGAGTCGCAGCCTCAGCGGCAATACCAGCACCGTTTATCCCACCGCCGATAACCAGCATATCAAGGGGGTGCTGAGAGGTTGAGTGGGCATTTTTTATTCCGTTCATATTACTATCCCTAGGTGTAGTATCAGAGGTTACTTGCTGACTTATATGATGAGTGACGCAAGCGATAGGTTGGCAAAACCTCTGACAACGGCATGTTTAATTATCATACTGTAAACGTTTACAATTCGTGCGTGAGCAATGCCCTGTTTTACGTGTTAGCGCGTATCAGAAATGATAAATGTGCGCGGAAAACAGGGGAGGCGATAAGCTAGTCGGCGCTGTTTTCTTCATCCTCGAAGGACGCCCATAAGCGCGCGCACTCTATGGCTCGTTTCCAGCCTTTATAGCGACGTTGGCGTTTATCTTCATCAGGGTGAGGGATAAATCGAGTATCAATTTCAGCTTTGTCTTTGAGCTCATCAATATTGTGCCAAAATCCGACAGCCAAGCCTGCAAGGTAGGCAGCACCAAGGGCGGTGACTTCGGTTACTTTTGGGCGAATCACTTCGCTGTCGAGAATATCGGACTGATATTGCATTAAAAAGTCATTCGCGACTGCGCCGCCATCGACACGTAATGTTTTGATATTGATACCCGCATCTGCCTGCATGGCACTTAGTACATCGTAGGTTTGATAGGCAATACTTTCTAAGGTTGCACGAATAATATGATTGCTGCTGGTGCCGCGTGTTAAGCCAACAATCGTTCCCCGAGCATAGGCATCCCAGTGCGGGGCACCAAGCCCAGTGAAGGCTGGAACCACATACACACCGTTTGATGATTCTACCTTTGTGGCAAAATACTCGGAGTCTTTGGCGTCTGAGATCAGCTTCAACTCATCTCTTAGCCATTGAATTGCAGCACCGCCCATAAATACAGAGCCCTCGAGGGCATAGCTTGGCTGGCCTTTTTCATCACATGCGATAGTGGTAAGCAGCCCGTTTCGTGAAGTGACTTTTTCGTTACCAGTGTTCATCAGTAAGAAGCAGCCTGTGCCATAGGTGTTTTTGGCTTGTCCAGCTGATACGCACATTTGGCCAAACAGAGCCGCTTGTTGGTCCCCCGCGATACCAGCAATAGGGATACGCGTACCGCCCTTGCCACCAATGTTTGTTTGACCATAGATATGAGAAGAAGCGTTCACTTCCGGCATCATAGAGCGAGGTATGCCGAGCGTGTCTAAAAGGGTTTGATCCCACTCTAAGGTGTTGATGTTAAAAAGCATGGTTCGTGAGGCATTGGTATAATCGGTGGCGTGTACGCGACCTGAGGTCATCTTCCATACCAGCCAAGTATCGACTGTACCGAACAGTAACTCTCCCGCTTCCGCTTGTTCTCGAGCTCCTTCAACATTGTCGAGAATCCATTTAATTTTTGTGCCAGAGAAGTAAGGGTCAAGCACGAGGCCAGTGCGCTCTCTCACATCGTCTTCAAGCCCTTGTTGTTTGAGTTTTTGACACAACGCAGAGGTGCGGCGGCATTGCCATACAATCGCGTTATATACGGGCTTTCCGGTGTTTTTGTTCCACACTATCGTGGTTTCACGTTGGTTGGTGATGCCGATAGCGGCCACTTCATCGCTTCGAATGCCCGATTTAGCCAGTGCTTCGATTAATGTTGAGCTTTGGGTTGCCCAGATCTCGAGAGGGTCGTGCTCAACCCAACCGGCTTTGGGGTAGATCTGGGTAAACTCACGTTGGGATACCGCAACAATATTGGCGTGTTGGTCGAGAATGACCGCCCGGGAGCTGGTGGTGCCCTGGTCGAGAGCGACAACGTAGCGTGGGGTGTTGGAGGCAGCGTTATTGGAAGTTAAGTCAGGCATAATGTTTCATCCATGCTTTTTATAAGTATGGATAAATTATGCACACCAGAATTGAAAACGTGAGAAAAAATGACTGAAAGTGTTTCCCAAGTCATAAAAAACGGTCTCAATGTGAGACCGTTTACACACCTTTAAAAATAAGGCTTTATCTAATTTAATACGATAGAGGTATTAGTTGTTTTTGTGCAGTTCGCTGTTCAGTTCAACCGCAGATTTGTTGGCTAGACATTCGATCTGACCTGTCACTGAGTTACGACGGAACAGTAGGTCAGAGACTCCTGCAAGGTCGCGTGCTTTCACCATTTCAACTTCGTTACCTGATGAATCAAGCATGCGAACTTTTGAGCCAGCAGTTACGTACAAGCCTGATTCAATAGTACAACGGTCGCCCATTGGGAAGCCAAGACCTGCGTTCGCGCCAAGCAGTGAGTTTTCACCGATAGACACAACCACTTTACCGCCGCCAGATAGCGTACCCATGATAGATGCGCCACCACCGATATCTGAACCGTTACCAACCACAACACCTGCTGAGATACGGCCTTCGACCATGCTCACACCGGTTGTACCAGCATTGAAGTTGATGAAGCCTTCGTGCATAACGGTTGTGCCTTCACCCACGTGTGCACCAAGACGTACACGAGACGTGTCAGCGATACGTACGCCCGTAGGAACCACGTAATCCACCATTTTAGGGAACTTGTCGACACAATCTACGCTTAGTGCACGACCCGCTAGGCGAGCTTCAATCTGACGCTCTGCCAGTTCTGGTAGGTCGATCGGGCCTTCGTTTGTCCAAGCGATGTTGTGTAGTAGACCGAAGATACCATCAAGTACTGTACCGTGAGGCTGTACTAGACGGTTTGAGATAAGTTGCAGCTTTAGGAAGCCTTCAGCAACAGACTGAGGTTGTTCATCAGTTGCAAGAATAACAAGAACAAGAGGCTGTTCTGCTTGTGCGGCTTTTTCTGCGAATGCGGCGTTTGCGACGTCGCCGTTTGCTGCGAATGCAATTGCAAGCTCAGCGCTTAGAGCTGGAGTGATTTCAATCGCTTGGTTACCTTGCTCGTACCCAGAGATTGGTGCTAGTGCATTAACCAACTCTTCAGAAGGGTTTAGAACTGGGCTTGGAAAAAACGCTTCGATGATTTTACCGTCACGGTTCTTAGTTGCTGTACCAAAGGCTAGAGAGAAGTAAGCCATTATTGAATCTCCATCTATCAATTCATTAAAAGAGCACCGCATGTGCTCATCAGATATTACTCATCTTAAATAGACGTTGTGCGAGTTTAAAGGGGCATTTGGTGTAAAGTCCGTAAACAAATACCTATTGTCTTTTTGGCGACACTTCTGTCTATTCAGATGTATAAGAAAACAAAAAGCCCGAAGTCTCCTTCGGGCTTTGATTATTTGACTTTACTAAACTGATTGGGCGTAGTGTGCTTTTGCACTTGTTTTATATTTGTCCAACCATGCACCAGGTTTGAGCGCTGGTGTGTTTGCTAATTACTTAGCTAGGTCGTCAGCGTGCTCAGATAGGAATGCTGCAACACCTTTTGGTGACGCGTCCATACCTGATTTGCCTTCTTCCCATTGTGCTGGGCAAACTTCACCGTGAGTTTGGTGGAAGTTTAGCGCATCAACCATACGTAGCATTTCATCGATGTTACGGCCTAGAGGTAGGTCGTTAACTACTTGGTGACGTACTAGACCGTCTTCGTCGATTAGGAAAGAACCACGGAAAGCAACGCCTGCTTCTGGGTGCTCAACGTCGTATGCTTTACAAATTTCGTGCTTAACGTCAGCGACTAGTGGGTATTTAACTTGACCGATACCGCCGTCTTCAACAGCAGTGTTACGCCATGCGTTGTGAGAGAACTGAGAATCGATTGAAACGCCGATAACTTCAACGCCTTTCGCTTGGAAGTCAGCAAGACGGTTGTCGAATGCGATTAGCTCAGATGGGCAAACGAAAGTGAAATCTAGTGGGTAGAAGAAAACAACTGCTTTCTTGCCTTTAGTGAATTCTGCGAAGTTGAAGTTATCAACAATCTCACCGTTACCTAGAACAGCTGCAGCAGTGAAGTCTGGGGCTTGACGACCAACTAGTACCATTTTTTTGCTCCTAAATATTTTAAAGTCTGGCACGCTTAACATTCCGTAATGGTTATGCAGCGCTTCAGTCCGTGTTTGTACGGGACAAATACTAGTACAAAGCGTAGTATAGAAAAAAGCGAATTAAATAGATTGAGTTAATCGAAAAAAGCGATAATCCCAAAGGATGTGAGCTCGATTACGAACCGGCGGGAATACCCTGATAGTTTTATGAATAAATGGCCAAGTTTAAAGCAGTTACATTACCTTATTACGCTGCATGAAACCCGTCACTTCAGTGAAGCCGCTGAGAAGTGTTTTGTGAGTCAATCAACCCTTAGTAAAGGAATACAAAACTTAGAAGAGTTGATTGGCTGTCCTCTATATGAAAAGAAGGACAAGAAAAGCCCTCTGGTTTTCACCCAAGCTGGCGAGTTAGTCGTAGAACATGGACGTGAACTATTAGCAAAAGGACAAGATCTGGTTGAGTTAGGTTATTTATGCCAAGGTGAGACGATGCAAGGGCAGTTAAGAGTCGGATGTATTCCGACTATTGCGCCTTTCCTACTGTGTGACCTAGTGCAGCAGGTAAATAGCCAATACCCTCAACTTGACTTGCTACTAAGAGAAGACACGACTTCTAATCTTCTTGCCGCACTGCGTCAAGGCACGCTTGATGTACTCATTCTTGCACTGCCGGTCGATATCGATGGCATGCACAGCTGTATCGTCGGCGAAGACCCATTTAAGATGATCATCAGTCGTAATCAAGCAGACCAGATCACGGCACCGATTCGCTATGATGATTTGCCAAATGAGTCTGTGTTTTTGTTGGAGCGTGAACACTGTCTTACTGAGCACGCGGTTTCAGCGTGTGCGCTGACGGAGAAAGAGAAGATTAATCCTTTCAGTGCGACCAGTCTTCACACGCTTGTGCAGATGGTAGCTAACGGGCTTGGTACGACTTTTATCCCACAAATGGCGATTGATCACGGGCTTTTGGACAACCAGAACTTGGTGATTGTCGATCCCCCTGGGCAAGAGGCCTATCGTAAAATAGGTCTCGTTTGGCGACCAAGCACCTCACGTTCAAAAACGTTTGAACAATTGGCTGAGGTTGTATCAGAGCTACTATAAGCCGGCTATATCTAGAAAAGAGTGCAAAATCGCACTCTTTTTTTGTATCTACTTTGTCTAACTTTCCCTTTTATCCCTTAGTCTAAGCCTGTTAATGGCAATAATTGCCAAATAAAATTCCATCGATATATGGAATTTGCAGAGTATTCCTCTTCTGGTGTGATTTTTATTGTGAAATTTTACAGGCTTTGAATGTAGGACCTTTCATAAAATTGTGAAATTTCACAATGTTAATTTTACACCTGCAATTTCGTCTGTTGTTCGATTGCATTCACCTCAACCATCGCAACGTGTTTATTTCTCTGGTGTTCTGATTCCAGTTTAAATTCATACAAGTGTTTAAAACGCAAATTAGCTTGGGTTTTTTATGTAATTAAATTACGTAACTACCTACAAAATGAAGGTCAATTCAAACGATCATTTGAAACAAGATAAAACTTCGAATTTAACCTTTCCTTAACTTTTGGTGTTTTCCTTTAAAGCGAGTTGTTATAAGGTTTTATTACGCTTTTGCTACTAAGGTCTAGCTTGAATAACTCAAACGTAATGGTGAAAATACAATCACAAACACCAATAAGAGTGATTCATCCAAGCCGATAAATGAAAATAAAATGTAGTTTAAAAGTTACAAGTGAAATCTGACTAAGGAAGACGGATTATGTCGACACAAATTGCAGAGAAAAACAGCCAAGAACATCTAGCCCAAGAAAACCCAGGCATGCTTGTTGTAACGGAGGCCTTGTCTTCAGAACATCAAGTTGTTTTCCCTAACGAAGCCCAAACCTTTTTATCTCTGCTTTGTGGTCGTTTTGCTGCGCAAGTAGACGAGTTACTCAAGGCTCGCGAGGAGCGCCAACGCGACATCGACAATGGACAGCTGCCGAGTTTTAACCAGGATACGCAAGATATCCGAGAAGGCAGTTGGAAGATCTTAGGGATTCCAAGTGATCTGCAAGATCGCCGTGTGGAGATCACCGGTCCAACCGATCGCAAAATGGTGATCAATGCGCTCAACGCCAACGTTAAAGTGTTTATGGCTGACTTTGAAGACTCAATGTCTCCAGCGTGGACGAAGGTACTTGATGGGCAAATCAATTTACGTGATGCGGTGAGAGGGATAATCGACTACAAAAATCCGAGCAATGGTAAACACTATCAGCTCACTGATGACCCAGCAGTGCTCATCTGTCGTGTGCGAGGCTTACACCTTAAAGAGAAGCATGTTCATTTCAATGGTGAGGCTATTCCGGGTGCCTTATTCGATTTCGCCCTCTATTTCTATAACAACTACAAAGAGCTTCTTGAGAAAGGAAGTGGGCCTTACTTCTATATCCCGAAGTTGCAATCTCATCATGAAGCACAATGGTGGAGCCAAGTCTTTCATTTTACCGAGGAGTACTTTGGTCTCGATACTGGCACCATTAAAGCGACAGTATTGATTGAGACCCTTCCTGCTGTGTTTGAGATGGATGAGATTTTGTTCGCCCTCAAAGAGCACATTGTCGGACTGAACTGTGGTCGATGGGATTACATCTTCAGCTACATCAAGACCTTGAAAAATTACCCTGATCGTATTCTGCCAGACAGACAAGTGGTGACGATGGATAAGCCGTTTTTGAACGCTTACTCTCGTTTATTGGTTCGCACCTGTCACCGCCGTGGTGCCTTTGCAATGGGGGGAATGGCAGCGTTCATTCCAGCAAAAGATCCAGAGCAGAACCAAGTCGTGCTGAACAAAATTCACAACGACAAATCACTGGAAGCCAATAATGGTCATGACGGAACATGGGTTGCTCACCCAGGATTAGCAGGCACGGCTCGAGAGGTGTTTGACAAAGTACTCGGGACACGTACTAACCAGCTCGATATTAGCCGAGCAGACGATGAGCCTATTACCGCCGAGATGCTACTTGAGCCTTGTCAGGGAGAGCGCACCGAGCAAGGAATGCGTCACAATATTCGTGTTGCGCTGCAATACATCGAAGCATGGATCTCCGGCAACGGCTGTGTACCTATCTACGGCTTAATGGAGGATGCCGCAACCGCAGAGATTTCTCGTGCATCTATCTGGCAATGGATTAAACACGGCAAAGATTTAGACAATGGCCAAGTGGTCACCAAAGCACTGTTTGAACAGTATTTATCTGAAGAGATTGATGTGGTGAAGCAAGAGATTGGTCAAGCGCGCTTTGATAGCGGACGCTTCATTGAGGCCGCTGACCTAATGGCAAGATTAACCACCAGTGATGAGTTAACCAACTTCCTTACTGTACCTGGCTATGACTATCTAGATTAGCCAAAACATTAATAACAATACAAAACCAATAACGTGATGATCTGTTCGCTTTAGGCGCCCCTACACCTAGCCTGATGTATTGCGAATCTATGGATACCCATGTGGAACAACATGAAATGAGAGAGGGACTGACTATGACACTAACACGCCGCCAACAAATCGAAGCACTAGAGAAAGATTGGGCAACAAATCCACGCTGGAAAAGCGTGAAGCGTACTTATACAGCTGAAGAAGTGGTTGAGCTTCGTGGCTCAATGGTGCCAGCAAATACAGTTGCACAACGAGGTGCAGATAAGCTTTGGGCACTGGTTAACGGTGAGTCGAAAAAAGGCTATGTGAACTGTCTAGGTGCACTTACTGGCGGCCAAGCAGTACAGCAAGCCAAAGCGGGTATCGAAGCTATCTACTTATCGGGTTGGCAGGTTGCTGCTGATAACAATACCGCGTCAACCATGTATCCAGACCAGTCGTTGTACCCAGTAGACTCGGTTCCCTCTGTTGTAAAACGCATCAATAACTCATTCCGTCGAGCTGACCAAATTCAGTGGGCAGGTGGCAAATCGCCTGAAGATGAAGGTGGTATTGATTATTTCCTACCGATTGTGGCGGATGCGGAAGCGGGCTTTGGTGGGGTACTCAATGCTTACGAGTTGATGAAGTCGATGATTGATGCGGGTGCGGCAGGGGTTCACTTTGAAGACCAACTGGCATCAGTGAAGAAGTGTGGACACATGGGCGGTAAAGTATTGGTTCCAACTCAAGAGGCAGTGCAGAAGCTGGTGGCAGCGCGCTTAGCGGCCGATGTAGCAGGCACAACAACGCTAGTGATTGCGCGTACAGATGCGAATGCAGCAGACCTTCTGACTTCGGATTGTGACCCATATGATAAAGACTTTATACAAGGCGAGCGCACTGCAGAAGGTTTTTATCGAGTGCGCGCTGGCATCGACCAAGCTATTGCTCGCGGTCTCGCGTATGCACCTTATGCTGACCTTATCTGGTGTGAAACGGCGAAGCCGTGTCTCGAAGAAGCTCGCAAGTTTGCTGAAGCCATCCATGCAGAATACCCAGACCAACTATTAGCCTATAACTGTTCTCCTTCGTTCAACTGGGAGAAAAACTTGGATGCAGAAACCATTGCTAAGTTCCAGCAAGAGTTGGCTGACATGGGCTATAAGTATCAGTTCATTACGCTGGCAGGTATTCATAACATGTGGTTTAACATGTTTGAGTTGGCTCATGCGTATGCACAAGGTGAAGGTATGCGTCACTATGTTGAAAAAGTTCAGCGTCCTGAGTTTGAAGCAGCAGAGAAGGGTTACACCTTCGTTGCCCACCAACAAGAAGTGGGTACGGGTTACTTTGACCGTATGACCAATACCATTCAAGGGGGTAACTCCTCTGTGACGGCTCTGACAGGTTCCACAGAAGAAGATCAGTTCTAACTGACTGGTGAGCCAACTCTCAGGCTCACACAGGATCTACGCACTGCTTTAGCGTAGCAAGCGCCCCCGTGCTTGCTGCGCTTTTTTATGCTTGTTTCCCTTCACATTCAGACTCCACGCTACCTTTTAGGCTGCCCCAAAACAGTAAAGTGCAAGAATCTTGTGCTTCACCTTGGTGACATTACGGCGAATACGCAGCACAAAATGTCATCATTTTGGTTCAACGCCGCTCAGTTTGCACCACCGTGAATCAATGCAAATGATTGCTTGTGCACCATTGTTGGTACTATTCGATTTAAGTTATTGAAATATATGCGTTTAACAATTGGTACTCCTTTAGGGTTAAACTGGCACTCTTCTTGTAAATCATCTAATTGAATAATAATTCACATGATGGAGTTTCCAATATGAACAAGAAGTTCAACTTAACGCTTGCTGCACTATGCACCTCTTTAACACTTTCTAGTGGTGCGGTATTCGCTGCCGAAGACACGATTAAGGTCGGTGTTTTGCACTCACTCTCAGGCACCATGGCGATCAGTGAGACAACGCTAAAAGATACAGTGTTGATGCTGGTGGATGAGCAGAACAAAAAAGGTGGTTTGTTAGGAAAGCAACTTGAGGCAGTGGTTGTCGATCCTGCGTCTAACTGGCCGCTATTTGCAGAAAAAGCACGTGAACTGATCGAAAAAGAGAAAGTTGACGTTGTCTTTGGTGGCTGGACGTCAGTGTCACGTAAATCGATGCTGCCGGTGTTCGAGGAGCTCAACAGTATTCTTTTCTACCCGGTGCAATACGAGGGTGAAGAGTCATCGAAAAACGTGTTCTACACCGGTGCTGCGCCAAACCAACAAGCGATCCCAGCGGTTGATTACTTGATGGATGATCTTGAGGTTGAGCGTTGGGTACTTGCTGGTACGGATTATGTTTATCCACGTACAACGAATAAAATCTTAGAGTCATATCTAAAATCGAAGGGTGTGGCTGAATCAGACATCATGATCAGCTATACGCCGTTCGGCCATTCAGATTGGCAGTCGATTGTTTCTGATATTAAAAAGTTTGGCTCTGAAGGTAAACAAACTGCAGTGGTGTCAACTATCAATGGTGATGCCAACGTTCCTTTCTACAAAGAGCTTGGTGCACAAGGCGTCTCATCAGAAGACATTCCTGTCATCGCATTCTCAGTGGGTGAAGAAGAGCTCTCTGGTATGGATACCGAGCCGTTGGTTGGCCACCTTGCCGCATGGAACTACTTCATGAGTGTGGATACGGAAGCGAACGGCGAGTTTGTTGAAGCATGGCATAAATTCATTAAGAACGAAGGCCGTGTAACCAACGATCCGATGGAAGCGCACTACATTGGCTTCAACATGTGGGCACAAGCGGTAACGGTTGCAGGAACAACAGATGCAGAAGCGGTGCAAGATGCATTGATTGGTGTATCGGTGCCTAACTTGTCTGGCGGCTACTCGACCATGATGCCTAACCACCATATTACTAAACCTGTCCTAATCGGTGAGATCCAAGACGATGGTCAGTTCGATATCGTCTGGGAAACGACAGGCTTAGTTGCAGGTGATGCGTGGTCAAAATACTTACCAGAATCTGCGAAACTATTCTCAAGCTGGTCTAAGCCATTCTCTTGTGGCGCGTTCAACATTGAAACCAAGAAATGTGCAGGCAGTAACTAATTTGCCTATGTGGTGCTCCTCTGTGGAGCACCTTTTCTCGTGGTATCCGAGCAAAAAGAACATGGTAGGCCAAATAGTCTGCCGACAAACAATAAGCTCGGTTTGTGAAGGACGAAAGTCATGAAGAATGTATTTAAAGTAGCGCTTTTGATGCTACTTTCTGTGAATGTTAGTTGGGCGGCAGTGACCGGAGAAGAGAGTTTTAGCGACGCTCTTATCGGCAAAAACAACAGTCAAAAATCCCAAGCTATTGAGTGGTTGGTGCAAGAGCAAGATGCACTAACCGCAAAGCAAGTTTTGAACGCTTGGCTCGATGGCAATCTGTATTATTTCAGCGACAAATCCAGCGCGAATCACCAAGCGCTGTATGTGATCGATAACCTTAAATCCGCACAACAGGCCCAGTCTGCTTGGGGACGTGATCCACTGATGATTGAAAACAGTCGTCAGTTTAAGAAAGTTCGCGTGAACAACCGTTTACGCCGAGAAATTCGTTCTGAGCTAGCTTCGCTGGGGATTAATAGCCCGGAAGCGAGTGTACGCTACGATGCGGTGATGACCTTACTTGGTACTAACGATGATGAGTTGCTAAAGGCACTAGCAACGCGTTTATCCGTAGAGCAGGACAACAAAGTCACTGAGCTGATTGAACTCGCTTTGGCGATTGATATTGCCCAAGATACAAGCTCTAGCAATTCAGATCGTATTGCTGCAATTGAAACGGTGGGGGGGTATAAGTTTCCGATTGTTGCTCAAACCGTCAATCGAGTTCTTGCCAGCGAACCACCGGCTGATATAGAGAGCGCCGCTAATCTTGCCCAGACACGTTATCAACAATCTCAATCTCTTTATGCCGGGGCCGAAACGGTATTTTTTGGACTCAGTCTCGGCTCGGTACTGGTACTGGCAGGGATTGGACTTGCAATTACCTTTGGTGTGATGGGCGTGATAAACATGGCGCATGGTGAGCTAATCATGATCGGAGCCTACACCACGTATGTTATGCAGCAATTGATGCCCAATCATATCGGCTATGCATTGATTCTATCGATACCGATGGCGTTTATTGTTTCTGGTTTAGTAGGTATTGCCATTGAACGCAGCGTGATCCGTCACTTGTATGGTCGCCCATTAGAAACCCTGCTGGCCACCTTTGGTATCAGCTTGATCTTACAGCAAGCGGTACGCTCTATTTTCTCTCCTTTAAACCGCTCAGTCAGTACACCCGATTGGATGTCGGGTGCGTTAGAAATTAACCCGATGCTGTCCCTGACATACAACCGTTTATACATCATCTTGTTCTGTGGCTTGGTGTTCTGGGGGCTATTGATGGTACTCAAGAAAACACCACTTGGTTTGCAGGTGCGTGCGGTATCCCAAAACCGAGGTATGGCACGTGCAATGGGAATTCGCTCAGAGCGTGTTGATGCCATGACGTTTGGTCTGGGTTCAGGTGTTGCGGGTATCGCCGGTGTAGCACTGTCTCAGTTAACTAACGTAGGGCCAAATATGGGCCAAGCCTACATCATTGATTCATTCATGGTGGTGGTCTTTGGTGGCGTAGGCAACCTATGGGGCACTCTCGTTGCTGGCTTGAGTCTTGGCTTGTTCAATAAGGTGCTTGAGCCTTGGGCTGGTGCGGTACTGGCGAAGATTCTTGTGCTGGTGTTCATCATTCTATTTATTCAAAAACGTCCACGAGGTCTTTTCCCTCAACGTGGTCGTGCGGCTGAAAGTTAAGGAGAACAGTATGCAGTCGAAATCTTTTGTTCTTTCAGCAATTCAAGGCGACCGAGGTGGGCAATTAACCCTATTGGCTATCCTTGCTGCTGTTATCTTTGTTCCGTTGGCGAACACCTTGCTCCCTGCTGGGCACCCGTTGCATGTTGAGACGTTTACAGTCTCGTTGATGGGGAAATATTTAAGCTATGCCATGTTAGCGTTGGCGCTGGACTTAGTGTGGGGCTATCTCGGCATTCTGAGTTTAGGGCATGGCGCTTTCTTTGCCATCGGTGGTTACGCCATGGGGATGTACCTGATGCGTCAAATCGGTGATCGCGGCGTGTATGGTGACCCGATTCTGCCCGATTTTATGGTGTTCCTAAACTGGCAAGAGCTGCCTTGGTTCTGGCAAGGCTTTGATCAATTTTGGTTGGCTTGTGCGATGGTGGTTTTAGTTCCCGGCGCGCTGGCGTATGTCTTTGGCTATCTCGCTTTCCGCTCACGTGTGTCAGGGGTTTACCTCTCGATCATGACACAAGCACTAACCTACGCCTTGATGCTTGCCTTCTTCCGTAATGAGATGGGCTTTGGTGGTAACAACGGCTTGACCGATTTTAAAGATATCCTCGGCTTTAGCTTACAAAGCGACAGCACTAAGTTGGCCTTGTTTGTTATTACAGGTATCGCTTTGATGATCAGTTATATCGTGTGTCGAATGGTGGTGACAAGCCGTCTAGGTCGAGTGGCGTTGGCGATTCGCGATACTGAGTCACGCACGCGTTTCATGGGTTATGACGTGGATGGCATCAAGCTATGGGTGTTCGTTTTATCTGCGGTTATTGCGGGTATTGCTGGCGCACTTTATGTGCCTCAAGTGGGCATTATCAACCCGGGAGAGTTTGCTCCACTCAACTCAATTGAAGTGGTGGTCTGGGTTGCTCTTGGTGGTCGCGCGACCTTGTTTGGCGCGATTGTCGGTGCTCTTATCATCAACTATGCCAAAAGTTGGTTCACGGTAGAATTTCCAGAAGTGTGGCTGTTTGCGCTTGGTGGTCTTTTCGTTCTGTCGACGATGTATTTCCCGAAAGGGGTGATTGGTTTTGTTAGTGACCGTGCAGAGGCTATTCGCACGCGGGTTAGCCATAGGCCAAATACTCAAAAAGACAGTGACGCTAAGGAGGCAACCGTATGAGCGCATTACAATCAGTCCAGCACATTAAAGACAATTATCAGACCTTCACACGCCGTGATGAAGTGTTCACTTTTCTCAAGCCAGATGTCCATCCTGCGATCGATACTCGTCACAACGTGCTGCTATACGTCGAGGGTGTGAACAAGAGCTTTGATGGTTTTCAGGCGATTAATGATCTCAATCTCTATATTCGAGAGGGGGAATTACGCTGCATTATCGGTCCGAATGGGGCGGGTAAGACAACCATGATGGATATCATTACTGGCAAGACCAAACCAGATACCGGTGAGGTTTGGTTAGGCTCTAACATAAACCTTCTCAAGATGAACGAAGCGGAAATTGCCAATGCGGGTATCGGACGCAAATTTCAGAAACCAACAGTGATTGAGTGTTTGAGTGTATGGCAAAACCTTGAGCTATCGATGTCGGGCGTTCGCTCTGTATGGGGCACATTTACGGCGCAAATGAGCGGTGAGCAGAAAGACAAGTTGGAATCCGTTTTAGAGCTTATTCACCTTAAAGACGAAGCGACAAATAGCGCCGGAAATCTCTCTCATGGTCAAAAGCAGTGGCTCGAAATCGGCATGCTCTTGATGCAAAACCCTAAGCTTTTGCTGGTGGATGAGCCGGTTGCAGGTATGACACATCAGGAGATGGATCGTACCTCTGAACTGCTCAATTCACTAGCAGGTAAGCACTCGGTGGTTGTGGTTGAGCATGATATGGACTTTGTTCGCTCGATAGCAAGTCACGTCACGGTGTTACACCAAGGGCACGTTTTAGCGGAAGGCACGATGGACCAAGTGCAGTCTCACCCAGAAGTTAAACAAGTTTATCTCGGAGAATAGGATGTTAGAGATTCAATCGGTGAACCAATTTTATGGTGAGAGCCACACCTTGTGGGATTTAGATATGACCATACCCGAAGGTAAATGTACTGTTCTGATGGGGCGCAATGGTGTCGGTAAAACTACCTTATTACAGTGCATTATGGGCTTGGTAAAAGTGAAAAGTGGCGACATTAAAATGGGTGATCAATCTCTGCTTAAACTGGATGCAGAGGAGCGTCCAAGACACGGGATTGGCTATGTTCCGCAAGGTCGTCAAATCTTCCCGATGCTCACAGTGCAAGAGAACTTGGAAGTTGGGCTGCCAATTCGAGCTAAAGGGGATCGCAAAATCCCAGAATTTATTTTTGAACTCTTCCCTGTGCTGAAAGAGATGCTTCATCGCCGTGGTGGCGACCTTTCGGGAGGGCAACAGCAACAGCTTGCAATCGGTCGTGCCTTGGTAGTGAACCCTAAGTTGCTGATCCTCGACGAGCCGACCGAAGGCATTCAGCCCAATATCGTGCAAGAGATAGGTGACATTATTCGCATGCTCAACGAGAAGATGGGACTGACAGTGTTACTCGTGGAGCAAAAGCTACCCTTTGCCCGCAAAGTGGGAGACCGATTCTGTATTCTTGATCGCGGCCGTCAGGTAGCAGAAGGGGATATCGACCAACTCAACGAGCAGCTGATTAAGGAGTACCTCACGGTATGAGTTCTCTTTTAGCAGCACAAAGCGAAGAGCCTATAGTGGCTCATCCTGTTTCGGTTGCCCAAGCCATTGAACAAGATGTACGTGATGGTTGGAAAGCGGAACTGGGTTTAACCTTTACGCAGCGCGGGGACAAAACCGTCCTCAAGCACCGAACGCAAAAAGGCCCGCTTGCTATCCAACGCCCGCTATATCCAGATGGAACAACATGCCATACCTATCTGCTTCACCCGCCGGGTGGAGTAGTGGGTGGTGATACGCTCGATATTCAAGTCACCCTTGAACCTCAAGCGCAGGCTCTAGTGACGACACCAGGCGCGACCAAGTTCTATCGCTCCAACAGTAAATACGCTCGCCAAACCCAAACCTTGACGGTGAAATCGGGAGCTAGGCTAGAGTGGTTCCCTCAAGAAAATATCTTTTTCCCTCATGCACATACGCGGCTTGATACTCAAATTCATCTTGCGCCAGACGCACAGTTTTGGGGCTGGGAGATGCACTGTTTTGGCCGACCTGCACTACAAGAGGGATTTTCCCATGGGCACCTGATTGGTAAGACCGAAATTTTTGTTGATGGTCAGCGAATATTAACCGAAGGTCTCAACTTTCGAGGTGGCAGCAACCTTATGATAAATAAGGGAATGTTGAGTTATCCATTAGCGGCCACCTTGTACATTAAAAGCGAAGATAATCAATTGCTTGAGTTGGTACAGAGCTTGCTCTGTTCTAGAACATCACAAGCCCAAAAGGTATCAGGTAACCCTAGGTATGTGCTCGGAGCTACTCAAATCGAGCAACTACTAGTGGTTCGTGCATTGGGGTATTGGAGTGAAGACCTTATTGATGTCATGAGTGAAGTGTGGCGCATGAGTCGTGAGCACTTAACCGATAGCACACCAGATAACCCAAGAATATGGGCAACATAATTTAAATTATACGCGAGCTGTAACATGGAATTATCACCAAGAGAAAAAGATAAGTTACTGATTTTTTGCGCAGGAATGTTGGCACAACAACGCAAAGAGAAAGGCTTAAAACTGAACTACCCAGAGTCTATTGCTTTTATCAGTAGCGCGATTTTGGAAGGTGCGCGCGAAGGTAAAACCGTTGCAGAGTTGATGGATTTTGGACGCACCTTATTGTCTGTTGATGATGTAATGGAAGGCGTACCTTCGATGATCCCAGACGTGCAAGTTGAAGCGACGTTTCCTGACGGCACCAAGCTGGTTACCGTTCACGAACCAATAGTGTAAGGAGCGCGATATGTCAGCGAGTCAAACCAACTACAGTGGTTTAGTGCCAGGCGTTGTTGAGACACCTAGTGGTGATATTACTCTCAACGAAGGCCGCGAAACTGTCACGGTTCAAGTGCAAAACCTTGGCGATCGTCCCGTTCAAATTGGTTCTCATTACCACTTTTATGAGGCCAATAACGCTCTAGATTTTGAGCGCGAAAAGACCAAAGGTTTTCGCCTCAATATACCCGCAGGCACGGCGACACGCTTTGAGCCAGGGCAGTCTAGAACGGTTGAGCTGGTGCGTTACGCCGGCAAGCTCGAAGTGTACGGCTTTCAAGGCAAAGTGATGGGTAAAGTGTAACCCGCTCCCTCTTTTCGCGTTCAGGTCGGTATTACAAGTAAACCGACCTGCACGCAGCAAAAATAGCAAAGGATTGAAAATGGCGACAATATCCAGACAGGCTTATGCCGAGATGTTTGGTCCAACAGTCGGGGACCGCGTACGTCTGGCCGATACTGAACTGTGGCTAGAAGTAGAAAAAGACTTCACGATTTATGGCGATGAGGTCAAATTTGGTGGTGGTAAGGTGATTCGTGACGGGATGGGGCAGAGCCAGCGTCCAAGCGCGGAAACACCTGACCTTGTGATCACAAACGCTGTGGTACTCGACTATTGGGGTATCGTAAAAGCGGATGTCGCAATCAAAAATGGCCGCATTCAAGCCTTAGGTAAAGCAGGTAACCCTGATGTTCAACCTGGTGTCGATATTGTCATTGGCCCTGGCACTGAAGTGCTTGCTGGAGAAGGCAATATCCTTACAGCGGGTGGTATTGATTCCCATATCCACTTTATCTGTCCTCAGCAAATAGAAGAGGCTTTGGCGTCAGGGGTAACGACGATGATCGGCGGTGGCACTGGGCCGAATACCGGAACCAATGCCACCACATGCACACCGGGCCCTTGGAATATGCACCGCATGCTTGAGTCGTTGGATCAATTTCCAATGAACTTTGGTCTGTTGGGTAAGGGGAACGCGAGCCAACCGGAAGCCTTACGTGAGCAAGTCGCAGCAGGGGCGGTTGGCCTTAAACTCCATGAAGACTGGGGGACAACACCAGCATCGATTGACACCTGCCTTAGCGTGGCGGATGAAATGGATGTGCAAGTGGCGATCCATACTGATACCTTGAATGAATCTGGTTTTGTTGAATCGACCCTCGGTGCGATAGGCGACCGAGTTATTCATACTTACCACACCGAAGGTGCGGGTGGCGGTCATGCCCCCGATATTATCAAAGCGGCAGGTGAGTCGAATGTTTTGCCATCATCGACCAACCCAACACGTCCATACACCATCAATACCGTTGATGAACATTTAGACATGCTAATGGTGTGTCACCACTTATCTCCCTCAATTGCTGAAGACGTCGCGTTTGCTGAATCACGTATTCGCCGTGAGACGATTGCCGCCGAAGACATCCTGCATGACCTTGGTGCATTTTCGATGATCGCCTCAGATTCACAAGCAATGGGGCGCGTTGGTGAAGTGATCACCAGAACATGGCAAACCGCCCATAAGATGAAAGTGCAGCGCGGCAGCTTGGCTGAAGATTCGAGCTATAGCGATAACTTTCGACTCAAACGTTATGTGGCGAAATACACAATTAACCCGGCAATTACTCACGGAATGGCGCATGAAATTGGCTCAATAGAGCAAGGAAAATTGGCCGATCTTGTGTTGTGGAAGCCAGCGTTCTTTGGTGTTAAGCCTAGCGTGATCCTAAAAGGAGGCATGATTGCGATGGCACCGATGGGCGATCCAAATGCGTCAATTCCAACTCCTCAGCCTGTGCACTACCGCTCTATGTTCGGCAGTTACGGCAAAGCCAGTCAAAACACCTCAATGTTGTTTGTCTCTCAACAAGCGAAGCAAGACGACATTGCTGGGCAGTTGGGTCTGCAGAGCTTGATTGGTAAGGTGAGTCATTGCCGTGACATCAGCAAAGCCGACATGAAGCTGAATGACTGGATGCCGAAGATTGAGGTCGACTCACAAACTTATCAAGTGCGGGCTGATGGCGAGCTATTAGTGTGTGAACCTGCAGAAGTGTTGCCGATGGCACAGCGCTATTTCTTATTTTAACAACGTGTCCTGATTCAGTGGTATAGGAGCAAAATTGATGATTGAACTGACAGAGATTGATTCTCATGGCGATAAGCAAGCCGATGGTTATTTGAGCTTGCCGATCGATAGTCGAATTAAAAGCCGTTTAAAAGTGACGCTAGATGATGGTCGTGATGCAGGTTTGTTCCTGCCGCGAGGTCATATTCTGCGTGGCGGCGAGCAGCTAACCAGTCAGTGCGGTTTGGTGGTGGAAGTGAAAGCAGCCCCCGAGCAAGTGTCTACTGTGTATTGCGAAGATGCGCATCTATTGACGCGAGTCGCTTATCACTTGGGTAACCGTCATGTGCCGCTGCAAGTTGAAGCGGGCTGGGTGCGTTATCAGCACGACCATGTACTTGATGAAATGGTAGAAGGGCTAGGCGCAACCGTTACATCAGAGCAACAGCCTTTTGAGCCAGAGGGTGGGGCATACGGTGGTCGCTCTGGTGGGCATCATCACCATCACTAAACTTCTTTGGCTAGCAATGGATAATAAATAATTAAGGAACGAGATATGAAAACCAAATTAACCACGTTGATCGCTTTACTGGCAACCCCTTCTCTAGCTTTGGCTCATCCAGGCCATGAGCACCACTCTTTTTCTTCTGGGTTAGTTCACCCTGTTACCGGTATTGATCATCTGATCATGCTGCTTGCTTTCGGATTACTGATTGGCTGTGTGGCTGCGGGTAATCGCCATAAAGCGCAACTTGTTGTGGCCGGCCTAGTATCGTTGATTGTAGGGCTTTTCGCAGGGCAACTCTTTGGCTTCTCTATGATTGTTGAGCCGGCAATCATTGCCTCTCTGTTCGTTGTGAGCCTTGGCTTATGGCATGCGTTTTCTCCTTCAACAACGCGTATCAACATGGCTCTCGCCGCGTCAATCAGCATGCTGTTTTTCCACGGTTACGCACATGGAGTGGAAGCAACAGGCAGCATCTCGGTGTTTGCTATTGGCATGCTAATCAGTGCAACTGCCTTAATGGTTGTTGGCAGTGTCGCGGGTAAATTATTACGTTCAAAATGGATTTCAGTGGGTGTCGCTTCAGCGAGTATTTTGCTGGTCTTGGCGTCTTAATTGACTAGATTAACTGACCAGAGTAATACGATATGGAACAGAACCAATCAAACAGCGAGCTGGCTTGTTATCGACTGTTCCAGCTGATCAGTCCGGCGTTGCCGATTGGTGGTTTTACCTATTCTCAAGGCCTTGAATATGCTGTCGAAGCTCAGTGGGTGAAGGACAGAAGTAGCCTCGAGGATTGGTTGAAGCACATGGTGGAGTCAAGCGTAGCGACACTCGAGTTACCCATCATCGATAGATTTTATGCAGCGTTGGATAGCGGCGATATAGAAACCATCGAGCATTGGTGTGACGTGCTTTACACCAGCCGTGAAACCAGTGAGCTAAGAGCGGAAGAGCGACAAAGGGGGCTCGCGCTTTATACGTTGCTGCGTAAATTAGATATTGATATTCAAGTCGTTGATAGCCTCTCTAGCCATCCGAATCAACTGTTGGGGCTATGTATTGCGGCGCGCGCTTGGTCAATTGATCTTAACACCCTCAAGCAGGGTTATCTGTGGAGCTGGCTAGAGAACATCGTCACCGCAGGGGTTAAATTGATCCCTCTAGGTCAAACCGATGGTCAGTTAGCACTGATAAATATTACCGAGTGTTTTCCAAAGGTGATCACTCAAGCACTAGATATTGAAGAGTGGATGATAGGCAGTTTTACGCCATCAATCGCAATAGCAAGCTCACTGCATCAAACGCAGTACACGCGATTGTTCCGCTCTTAAAGCCTCATGGGCTGATGAACAAAGGAAGATTTCAATGGAAAGTTATAAGCAACCACTACGAATTGGTATCGGCGGCCCAGTAGGGTCAGGGAAAACAGCACTGCTTGAAGTGCTGTGTAAGGCAATTCGCGACAAGTTGAACATCGCAGTCGTTACCAACGATATCTATACCCAAGAAGATGCAAAAATCCTGACTCGCGCAGAGGCGTTAGACCCTGATCGTATCATTGGTGTAGAGACAGGTGGCTGTCCACATACTGCGATTCGTGAAGATGCATCAATGAACCTCGCGGCGGTTGAAGAGTTAGCAAAACTGCACAAAAATCTTGATGTCGTTTTTGTAGAAAGTGGCGGTGACAACCTAAGTGCGACCTTTAGCCCAGAGTTGGCCGATTTAACTATCTATGTGATAGACGTAGCAGAAGGGGAGAAGATCCCACGTAAAGGTGGCCCGGGTATTACTCGTTCTGATCTGTTGGTTATCAACAAAATTGACCTTGCACCATATGTTGGTGCATCGTTAGAGGTGATGGAGCAAGATACTCAGCGTATGCGACCAACAAAACCGTTTGTGTTCACCAACTTAAAAGAGAGTAAAGGGCTAGATACGATTATCGACTTTATTGTCACAGAAGGGATGCTGACGCTGAAAGAGCCAGTGGCTTGATGGGGTAGTGGGTTACGTCGTCATACTGGACTTGATTCAGTATCTAATTGAAGCGGAGGAAAGCCTCTTTGTTCCGTACAATTTATTACCCTACAGCTAAAAAAATAGCTCCGCATTTGCGGAGCTATTTTACTTCAAGCATCTTAAATTCAGAGCTTACATTTTCTGCTCTTCAAGCTGTGTTGCTTGCGTTTGTTGCTGAACTGATTTACAAACGGCAGCGGTAAATACCACGTCTGTTGAGCTATTTAGTGCTGTTTCTGCTGAATCCTGGATCACGCCGATGATAAAGCCTACAGCTACAACCTGCATTGCCACGTCATTTGAAATACCAAATAGGCCACACGCAAGTGGAATAAGAAGTAGTGAGCCACCTGCCACACCAGATGCGCCACAAGCTGATACTGCAGCAACAATACTCAGTAGCAGTGCCGTGAAGATATCAACTTGAATACCCATCGTATGCACTGCGGCTAAAGTTAGTGTGGTGATGGTGATTGCAGCACCAGCCATGTTAATTGTCGCACCCAGTGGAATAGAAACGGAGTAGGTGTCTTCGTCAAGCTCTAGCTTTTCACACAACGCCATGTTCACTGGGATGTTAGCGGCACTTGAACGAGTAAAGAAGGCCGTAACACCGCTTTCGCGCAGACATTGGAAAATCAGCGGGTAAGGGTTTTGCTTGGTTTTAAAGAAGACAATCGCAGGGTTTACAACCAGTGCGATGATCACCATTGCACCAAGCAGAACTGCCAGCAGGTGAGCATAGCCTGCAAGGGCCTCAAAACCAGTCGTCGCGAAGGTTGTTGAAACCAAGCCGAAGATACCAAAAGGCGCTAGACGGATAATGAAACGCACGATATGTGACACACTGTGGCTCAGATCTTCAAAAACGGCTTTTGTTGTATCTGAAGCATGGTGCAGAGCTAAACCTAGGCCGACACCCCAAGCAAGAATACCGATGTAGTTCGCTTCAACCAGTGCATTTACTGGGTTATCCACCAACTTGAACAGTAGAGTTTGTAGTACTTCGGCAATACCCTGTGGTGGTGTTGCACCTTCTGCTCCCGTCACGAGTGTCAAAGTCGTAGGAAATAGAAAGCTCAATACCACTGCAGTCAATGCAGCGAAGAGTGTACCAATTAGGTAAAGCACAACGATTGGGCGCATGTGGGTGTGTTGGTTTTTCTTCTGATTAGCGATCGAAGCAGCCACCAAAATGAAGACCAAAATGGGTGCTATGGCTTTTAACGCGCCAACAAAAAGACTACCTAACATGCCTGCGCTTACTGCGTGATCCGGCGCAACGGTTGCGAGAATCACACCAAGTACGATACCGGCGAGAATTTGCAGCACAAGATTACCTTGGCTGAAACGGGCGATTATGTTGTTTTGCATACATCTATCCTGAAGTATTGTTTGACACTGCCCTTGGCCTCTATACGGCTTGAATTATGGCTTCAATTTGCTCGGGCTAAGGTGCAGCATTCCATTAATTGACCAGCACTATTAATGCTGGCTAAACAATATACGCCTTTTTATTAAAAAATGTGACCCTGCGTGGCGGAAAATACCACTTATGTAGTGATTTTGTGGTGAAATATGTTGCACGTTGTTGGTGTTAAAGAATAAAAAAGGAGACCGAAGTCTCCTAAAATTGGTGAGTTATCGAGAAAAACTAAAATTTGCCTTTTCGATTACGTGCCTCACCTTGAATGCTGCGATACATCTTACCAAGCTGTTTATCGTGTGCGCGTTGCTCAGCCAGTGTCGCACCATTGTGGCGCTGCTCGCGAAGCAGCTTCTGATAGTTATTGAGACGGCGAAGCTCAAGTTCACCAGAGGCTAGCGCTGCTTGTATTGCACACCCTGGCTCACTGTCGTGACTGCAATCAGAAAAGCGGCATTGACTGGCGAGTGATTCGACATCAGCAAAAGTTTCACTCACGCCTTGCTCACAGTCAGCCAGTTGCAACTCACGCATTCCAGGGGTGTCAATCAACACACCACCGGCAGGTAAAATATGAATTGAACGTGACGTTGTGGTGTGACGTCCCTTGCTATCATCTTCACGAATACCACCCGTTTCTTGCGTCTCTTGACCAAGCAAGGTGTTGACCAGTGTTGATTTGCCTACCCCTGACGAGCCCATAAAGGCGACAGTTTGACCAACGTTACACCAAGCACTTAGGCATTGAATGCTATCTGCATCAAGACTGTTAACACTCTCGACCATCAAGAGTGGGTTCAGCTTCATAACTTGCTGTTTCAACTCTTGCGTTTGTGGGCATAAGTCAGCTTTGGTGAGCACGATAACAGGCTCAACTTCCGTTTCATGAGCAAGCGCCAAATAACGCTCAATACGGCTTAAGTTAAAATCATCGTTCAGCGAAACCACGATAAATAGAGTGTCGATGTTGGCTGCGATAAACTGCTCTGCCACCTTGCTACCTGCTGCTTTACGACTAAAAAGACTACGACGATCCAAAAGCCTAATGAACTCGTTATGGTCGCTTAAGATCACCCAGTCGCCAACGGTCATAGGAGGCAGGCTATGATGGATATCGAGGTGCTTCTCGCCTTGCTCAGTCCATACGATATAGCCGCTTCGATGGTGTGCGATAACGCGACCAAAACAGGTGTTTTCATAGTCGTCGAGCGTTAATTGCTGCTGAAAAAAGCCTTTCCAACCAAGTTGGTTTAATGTCAGTGATGTTAGATTAATTTGTTGTTTCATTGTCGAATTTCCCAGACGCCGCTGAATTTAAGATAGAGCAAGGCGCCTAAAAGTAATAACACTATTAGGGTCTAATTCGAGTAGATTTTGACCCCGGATAAGTCCGGGCTATGAAGAGGGTGTAAGAAGTGAAGGCGTAATTAATTGAAAGCCTGATTTTGCTAAATCAGTTTAGTTAATTCGGTTCAGTTACTTCTGCATAGCCCAGTGGTTAAAAGTCATTACAATCATTCGTATCCTCCAAGTATTTAGTCAATATATTCGTTTAATGAGTGGCGATTATAGTCGCTCTATTGCCACTATGTCTCTAGTTTTCTGCTCTTGCCGTTAAGCGATAGAGGCGATAACCGATCGCTAATAGTGCACAAATGGCTGCTGGTGCAATTAGGGCTTGAAATGCAAATTGACCAAACAGATAGGCCCCTAGCGTGCCGCCAGAGATAAAACCCAACGCGATGAGGCTAAAAAGTACCGCTCGGCGCTTATGGAAAGACTCTCCGCGCAGCATTGAACCAAACATAATGCCAAGGTCGGTAATGATACCCGTGAGGTGAGTCGTACGCACAATCGCACCACTGTAGGTTGTCACCATCGCATTTTGCAGGCCACACGCCATTGAGGCCGCATAATGCCCGTAATGAGAGTTATCTTTGAGTAAGGTCATCGCCGTGAGCAGCAAAACCGCCTCGATAGCCAATGCGGTATCGTAGTGACGGCCCAACTTTAACGCGGTGCTGTGGAGCAATAACCCGGACAGTGCAGCTCCTGCAAAAAAGGCACCGATAACACCTGCCAGGTGCAGTGTTAAAGAGTAAGAGTCTTTTAATAGGCTAGTGCCGAGTAAGGTTGCTGTGCCTGATAGATGCGAGATAGATTGATGTTCTACCCCCAGTAAACCGATTGCGTTAATGCATCCTGCGATGAAAGCCAGCAGAAAAGCACCGTATTCGATCCATTTTGGGAGTTGGGTAATCAAGTCACACCTTCTTTTGTTTGAGCGCTCAAGCAATGAGCGAAGGCGGCGCATTATACACCCAAAAAGATAATAGGCGAGAGCTTTGTCAGATAATGCTCTCGCCGAATTTATCTCTTACTTTTTCGGGGCCAACTTATACATTTTCAGCGAGGGTCAGTTTGTGTAGTCGGTTGGACATCGAAGCCAACCCAAACCCACACAAAAAGATGCCGCCTCCAATCGCGACGAAGATACTCGCATCGCTAAGGGTGTCGGTAGAAAGCGCAAACAGAGCAACGATGATGCCAAGTGCAGTCATCGCCTTACCCATAAAGATGCCGTTTGAGTGATCAATCGGTGTCTGTTCTTCAAGGCTCATTGGTGTGCTAATTCTTTCGCCTACCTCACTGTTCACCTTAGTGGTTTTGTTGAACCAACCTGTAGCCATAAAGAACCCACCCGTAATAAAGAGATGAGCAAGCAAGGTCGCGACAATAATAAGGTCAATTCTCTCACGATCATTGAGCACACCCGTTAGCGGCTCTAGCCATTGAACATCAAATATGAAGTGCATAAAGGCTGAGACAACCAGACCGACACATACGGTAGCCCAGCCTGACCACGCTGGAGTGCGCAGGTTAATCAAGGCAAGGAATGAAGGAATCGACAACGGCATTTGCAGCAAAGCAGTGAATATCATCATGATATCAAACAGGCTATAGCCCTCGATGCGCGCAAATATAAGCGCCACACTGCCAGCAAGAATCCCTGTGGCTAATGTCGAGACTTTTCCCCACCACATTTGCTGTTGATCATTGGCCGTTGGATTAATCAGAGACAGGTAGATATTGTTAACTACAATGCCTGCATTTCGATTCAGTGCAGTGGTCATCGGTGAGACCGTTGCAGCAAGCATGGCGACCATGACTAAACCAAGTAGGCCGTGTGGCATGTAGTGTTCGATGTAGTAGAGGTAAGCGCCGTTGTTAGCACCTGCCCCTAAGTCGGGATAGGCTTGAGATAGGTCGATTCCAGCCGAGGCCACAAACCACGGTGGAGAGAACCAGAGTATTGGTGCGATGAGGAACAGTACCCCGGCAAGTAAGGCGGAGCGTGTGGCTTCTTTTTCATTACTGGTGATTAAAAAGCGGTAACTGCTCAACGCATTGTTGGTGTTTAAGGTTTGCTTGAACATCATCACCCCGACCCACAACACGAAAATTTGCCACACGGAAATATCGTCACCCATGATCATTTCAGGCACAGAGCCTACTGGCTGACTGAGCACCTCTTTGGCAGCAATGGCACCGACAACCATAGTAATAGTGACAAGGAGAACCAATTGGATCACGTTGGTCGCTGAGACCGTCCACACCCCCCCTGTTAGGGCGATAAATGTCACTAGCACGGTAATGCCAATGATGGTGATATCGATGCTGATACCGAAGGTCGCTGAGAGGAATGCACCTAAGCCATTGAGCCATATTGCTGCACCCACCAAGGTGATCGGAAAGCTCGACCAAGTAAACACTTGCTCTGACATTTTATCAAAACGTAGTTTGATAACGTCCATGGCGGTAGCTACACGCAAGCGTCGGTAACGCTTGGCAAAATAAGCTGCCGAGAGAAAGAAGCCAAGGGCATTACCCCAAAAAACGAACATAATGCTGAGGCCGTCCTCAAACGCTTTAGCCGCAGCTCCGGTGAATGTCCAAGCAGAAAATTGAGTCATAAAAGCGGTCGCGCCTGCCATCCACCATGTCATCGCGCCATTTCCCTTGATAAACCCATCAGCGCTGGTGGCGTGACGTTTAAAGGCGACGGTCACGATAAGTAAGAACACGAAATAGAGTGCGAGTACTGACCAATCAAGATTTGTCACAGTAAGAACCTACTATGTTTTTAAAAGTAATAAGTTTGCAAGAACACCATGCTGTATAAGAACAGTGGTGTTAATATTTAGAAACGTCGTTTCATTTAATATTGTACGACAATTGCGCAGTGTATATGTGAGAGCTAGATCAAATTGTAGAGGTTAACCAACCCGAAACTGAGTTTCACATTAGTCATGTTGGGAGCTTAGCGTTTTTCGAGGCGGTGCGGTCAGCTGAACCTGACCTTGTTTTGTTCTCAATACACTTAATAGATTCAATTCAAACCAAGCGTTGATGGGCTCAACGTCATTAAGATTTACGGTGATTTGACTACCAAGGGTTAACCGCTCCAAATCAGGCGCAAAATCCCCAAAGTTGAGGACAAACGGGATCACTTCAAAGCTGTTTTTGTATTTTTCCAATCTAGCCTGAGTGTCGAGAATAAAGTCGGTGCCGACACGGTCGGTCACGATGATCATCCATGGGCGTTTGGCTTTTATGCCATCATGTTTAAACTCTTCTATACGAGTGAGTAGCATCGACAGGGCGCTATCAATACTTTGAGCCAGCGTGACTTTATTGCCTTTTGCCGCTAACAGTGGGATAGCACTGAGGTTCTCGAGTGGTGTGAGTGGTTGGTGTACCGTGGTGTAGTCATGCGCCGCTAAGACGGCGAGCTCTAATCCCTGCACTAAGTCATGCTGCTGTTGCAGTTGGCAAATGAGCTTTTCTAGCCAGGTATTGATTTGTAATACTGGCTGACCTTGGTGGTGTTGATTGCACGCAATGACGATAGCCATCGGCAGCACACCCGTAATCCGACTGGCTGATGGTTGTGTCGCAGCATTTTTGTTTTGTACCGCTTGCAGCGCTTCTTCCAGCTGAGTATACATCGGCGTTCTCCCTACACTTCACCAAACCTTTCTGAATCTTAGCGACTTTTGTGTAAATTCAACACAAGTAACCTTGTAAAATGTGAGTGTTATTGTGTGCTTTCAACGATATGCAAGCGTTTCAACAAAGAATGGATTTAAGTGAGTTAACCCGCATTCACATCCGCAATCTAATCTGGTTCTGAACTAAATATAAGGTAGGATAAGCCCATCAGGATTCAATGTGAGACACCTAATATGCAGCGCCCAACCCCGATAGAGGTTTTAAAATCCGTTTTTGGCTATGACAACTTTCGACATCAACAGCAATCTATCATAGATACGCTGGTTGATGGGCAAGATGTTTTAACCTTGATGCCAACGGGTGGGGGGAAATCGCTGTGCTATCAAATTCCTGCCATTGTACGCCCAGGAGTCGGTGTGGTGGTTTCTCCGTTGATTGCGCTGATGAAAGATCAAGTGGATGCGCTTCAACAGGTCGGTGTTTCTGCCGCTTACCTCAACTCAACACTGAGCAGTTATGAGCAACGTGAAGTCGAAGATTTGATCCGCAGAGAAGAGATTCAACTGCTGTACATCGCGCCAGAACGTTTGATGATGGAGCAGACGCTCAATCTGTTATCTGAGTGTCGTATCTCACTGTTTGCGATTGATGAAGCGCACTGTGTGAGCCAATGGGGACACGATTTCAGGCCAGAGTATCAACAGCTTTCTGTATTACATCAACGCTTTCCTCAAGTGCCTCGCATCGCATTAACGGCGACCGCAGATCAGCGCACTAAGCAAGAGATAATCTCACAATTAGGTTTAGAGTCAGCGCAAGTTTTTGTGCATAGCTTTGATAGAGCCAACATTCGCTATCACGTTAGCGAACCAAACAATGCCAAAAATGACCTATGGTCTTTCATCTCAACAAGTCATCCTAATGATGCGGGCGTGGTGTACTGCTTATCGCGAAAGAAAGTGGAAGAGACCGCTGAGTGGCTCGCCAGCAAAGGCAGAGTTGCTTTGCCCTATCACGCAGGGTTGCCGGTTGAAAAACGTAACGAACACCAACAACGCTTTCTACGCGAAGAGGGAGTGATTATTGTCGCGACAATCGCCTTTGGTATGGGGATAGACAAACCGGATGTACGATTTGTCGCCCACCTAAGCCTACCCAAAAGCATGGAGTCCTATTATCAAGAGACAGGCCGTGCTGGTCGTGATGGTGAGCCGGCCAACGCATGGATGGCGTATGGCATGCAAGATATGGTGATGCAGCGCCAGATGGTGGATAACTCAGAAGGGAATGAGGCTTATAAGCAGGTGCAAATTCAAAAGCTGAATGCACTGCTTGGCTATTGCGAACTGGTGACTTGTCGTCGTCAAACCATTCTTGCCTATTTTGATGAGCAGCTTCCTGAGCCGTGCGGAAACTGTGACAACTGCTTAAACCCACCTACGACTTGGGATGGCACGCAGGCAGCACAAAAGGCGCTGTCTACAGTCTACCGCTGTGACCAACGTTTTGGCGTAACCTATCTCATCAATGTGCTACTAGGAAAAAGTGACGAGCGTATTCGTCGATTCGGTCATGATAGTGTCTCTACCTTCGGGATTGGCATTGAATTAAACGCGAATGAGTGGAAAGGGGTGTTTCGCCAACTGATTGCCATGAACTATTTGCGTGTGGAGGGGGAATACAACAGCCTTAAACTGACGCCACAATGCCGCCCAATTTTAAAAGGCGAGCAGCAAGTACAATTGCGTGAGCTGCGCAAAACTAAGCCGAAGAAATCGTCTGCCTCTAGTGAGTCTATCGATCTTTCTCCGTCGGATTTAATTCAGTTTGAAGCCCTCAAGCAGGTACGAGCGAGCTTAGCGAAGGAGCAAAATGTCCCTGCTTATGTGATTTGTCATGATGCGAGCTTAAAGGCAATCGCACTAGCGCGGCCTCAAACGCGAGAGCAACTAAGCAATATATCCGGATTTGGTGACAAAAAGGTCAGCCAACATGGGGAGCCACTATTAGCGGTGGTTGAGCCGAAACCAATCGAACTGCGCAACCTGTCTGAGACCGAACGAAAGTCGGTTGAGTTATTTCAATCACTCGGCTCGGTTGAGAACGTCGCGCAACAGAGACAGCTTGCCGAAACCACGATATTCGCGCATTTGAGTGCTGGAATTGAAACAGGAGCTTGTCAGCTAGGTGATCTTGTCCAGCTTGAGGAATCACAAATCGCTGAAATTTCACAAGTGGCAACGCAGCTTAACAGCATCAATGAGAACAAGCTCAAGCCCCTGTTTGAGGCGTTAAACGAGCAGTATGATTACGGCACCCTACGTTGTGTGCTCGGGCACTTGAAGTCTCTGCAGAGCCAGCATGCTTAACGCTGCAATGACAGTGGCTCGGTTTGGCGTTCAAGCGCGTAATGCTAGCATGACATCGCTTTAATCACAGGCCTTTACAGCTCCAAGCCTACTTGGAGCTGCGCTAAAGCGAATAAGACCAACTTCAGACTAAAAGGTTTGAGCACTTTGTTCAAACGACATGACCAAATATTGCTCATATCATGGACTCTTCGCTCTCAATGAATTTTTCTAACTCACTTAGCTTTTATCTAACTCTCTTAGGTGATCAAGTAAGTATTCAGTGTAGTAAAGTGGCATCACTATGTGCTCTTTCTCTGTTGCTGGAGAGCTTTGAGTACCTGTAAGTTTGATCGTCTTGTGGGGCTTGCACTTTTCGATGTAAGACTGCAATGATTTTGCACGGGTTCGCTTACCGCTCTTTACTTCTACAGGCACAATACGGCCTAGGTCGTCAGCGATGATGAGCTCTATCTCAGCCCTTGCGTCGCCCCAAGAGAAACTTGGTTCAATACCTAGTGCGGCGATTTCCTGTTGAACATAGTTTTCTGCGACATACCCCTTGTATTCATAGCCTTGTTGTTTGATTTCACGGTAACCCGTGCCGAGCATATGGTTCAACAGGCCTACATCAAAGAGAAATAATTTAACCGCATTTTCCTTCTGATAAGCAGCTAAAGGAGCACGAGGTTGTCCTTCAATAGGGTGATTCTTTAATGCAAGTCGACATTTGTGAAGCCATGTGATCGCACTTTCATATTCAGCATAACGAGATTTGCGTTCGTGAACGCCCTTGAATTTGAACCGTTTAACGGAGTCATCGAATACCGAAGATAACTGGGCTGGGATGCTTCTAAATACAGACTCGATGAGTTGTGCATCTACTTTTCCAGAGTATTTTCCGAAATCACGCATGTAGCCCTCAATTAAGTTTCGATGGACTTCAGAGACGGCTTCAATTCGGTCAATGATGCTGAGTTGAGAGTTTTCGAACCATGAGTTTACAGCTTCAGGCATGCCGCCAACGAAGTAATAATCAGTTAGCAGTTCGATTAACTTGGAATGAGCCGCAGAAGAACTCAGCTTTTGGTCAAACGCTTTTTGAAGAGCTTTTTCTCCAGATGCCCACAAAAATTCCCTGAAAGTCAGTGGCCTTAAGTTGTGCTGTTCAACTTTTCCAACAGGAAAGGAGGTGAGCAATCCGATATTGGAACCACTTGCAGCAACATAAGCTTTGGGACCCTTTTCTGCAAAGTATTTAAGTGCGGTAACCGCTCTAGGGCATTCACCAATTTCATCTAAAATAAGTAGATCTGTAGATGGTTCGAAGGTTTGCCCTGTTAAGAGTTCAATATTGGTGATGATGTCATCAGGATTTAGAGAGCCAGAAAAAGCTTCCATTAACTCAGGACTTTCTAAGAAATCGATCCTTAGGACATTTTCGAATGTACTTCCTAACAGTTCCTGCAATAAGAATGTTTTGCCAGTTTGTCTAGCTCCATCAATCAGTAAAGGCTTCCTGGTTGGCTTGCCTTTCCAGGTTAGTAGGTTTTCAAGCAGTGTTCGTTTCATCTAGCCACCTTAGTGATAGCGATTTCATGTTCGATGTTTATTACATAAAAATGCGCGATAAAATGCAAGTTTAAACATTTTAATGCGCATAAAAATGTTTTTCTTTACATTTTAATGCGCGTAAAAGTGCGTTTTGGTGTACGCATGATTATGTGGGGGAGCGAGGCGCAGTAATGAGTATATGGTGAGTGCTTCATACTCAGTATAAGCAAATGTCAATCTGGACAAGCTAGTCTTTAGCAAAAGCAGGGCTGGCTCTACAAATATTGATACTTGCAGGTAATGCATTGGAATTGCTGTCTTCAGGAAGATAGGTACAGGCATGAAAGCACAGATGAACATCACAGGGGTGGGTGATTAAAGCTAGCAAAATTACTCAATATTAATTAATCTGATCTCAGAATTGTTAGATTTTGAGATGAAATTTATGTCAGGTAAGTATTTATCACCACCAGAGTGTCCGTTTAATACAATTGGTGACGTTTTGTTTGAGATTGGTAATCAAGGGCTTGATCCTAACGACTATACAGATTTCATCAATCCGCTATCTGATGATTACCATTCATTTAATGAGTTTAGGCGTAGGGTAAAGTCTGGCTTAGAAGTCAAATATTGTTGGTGGCTAACTCGTTTGTCTCGAGATAGTACCTTGATAGAGCTAACGCCATTAGAAGATAAACCATTGCCTCCAGGCTTACCTGAGCAAGTGATTCAAGCACTATTAAACTCTCCTGACTATATACAGCATTGCAGATTCAATAACTTGCACGAGTTTGGTCGCGTGTTATCACAGATTGATCGACATACCACGCATAGCGCAATGCTGGGCATCCTAGAGCAAATTGGTGAGCGGGCGCATTTTGAGCATTTAGCGAATAACCTAGTGGATGATGAGGCGATATCGAGTAGTCAATTAGAGGGCGCTGCTACGACGACAATCCTTGCGAAAGAAATGATTAGAAAAAAAAGGAAGCCTCGTACTGACGATGAACGAATGATTTTTGGAAATTTTGACTTAATGCAAATAGCTTGGGAGCTTAGGGATGAGTCGTTTAGCATTGAGTTAATCAGAAATTTACACAAGGCAGGAACGAAAACGCTAGAGCAAGAAAAATATACCTCAGGATTATTTAGAACGACGGATGATGTTGCAGTTGTTGATGCTGAAGGGGAGGTTGTTCATCAACCGCCTAAACATGATGATATTGAAAGATTACTCACTCGGGTCGTGAATTGGCTAAATGTTAATGGCAACGGTGTTCATCCTGTTATTCAAGCCATTACTCTTCATTTTGTTATCGGTTACATTCACCCGTTTCGAGATGGTAACGGGAGAGTCGCTAGGGCTTTGTTTTACTGGTATATGTTTAAATCTGGTTATACAGGCTTCCGTTATATTGCAATATCAGCATTACTTAAAAAAGCCCCAATTCAATATGGTGTGAGTTATCTAGACACGGAGCACGATACCTTAGACCTCACGTACTTCATTAAATATCAGCTAAAAGTTATCAGCCGTGCTATTGATGAGTTTATTTCCGTTTATGAACGAGCGGCACATCGAATGCAGGGGTTGGAAGAGCGATATTCTGGCTTAGAAGATATTGAGAGAAAGATTATAGGGTTTGTTTCTGGTGAGCCTCGCTATCGTAAAAAGCCAACAGTAACAGCGAGAGAAGTCGAGAATTTGCTAGGTATTAGCTACAACAGTGCGAAGCAAAAACTTGACGATATGGCTACAGCAGGAATACTAAAAGCTGAGAAAATTGGTAAATCCACAGAATATTCCTTAGCGTGAAAATTGAAATTAGATTAGGGCATCGTGTTCGTTAGCTGTAAGGAGCTAGCTAATGAGATTGAAAAGATAGCAGCGAAAATGTCCTTTCGAGTTCTGGGCTTGAGAATCAAAAACTAAGAATAGTATTTGTCTGTGTTCATTTTTTCGGTTTGTTCAGATCTGTCCAGTCTGGCTGGAGCAGATCACCCTGATAAACGGAGCAATAATCAATCCGTGATTAAGCATGGCGTAGGGTGTCCGTAGTTGATGCGACAAAGTTTGGGAGATAAAGATGCGAGGTGTTAGTTGATGAAAGAGCGACTAGTTGAAAGGTATTTGGATGAGAATCCAATAGTGGCAGAGTTGTACGGTGATAAGCGGGGAGACATGAAAGTGTTTCCCCGTTCTCTTTATGAGCCTAGTGATACTTGCGGGTTATGTGGCAGGAAGTTGTCAGGTAGGACACATACAGACCATGACCATGCTACGGGGTTAATTAGGGGGGAGTTACATGGGACTTGTAATGTTCACTTGGGGCATTGGGATAAGTCTGGGCGTTGGATGTTCAACAAGCGGTCAGGCATAACCCTAAATAAGGTTATGGGGTATTTGATGCGAGAGGAGCTAAAAGAGGTGCGTTACATGTACGAATCAAAGGGGGCAATAGCAAAGCGTTGCTGGAAAGTGGTTGCTAGCTCAAGCTCGAAGAGTGAAGCCAAGAGCAGAGCAATTAGAAAGGGTTTGCCTTGGCTATGGGTATGGACGTTGATTTGTCAAAACGGAGTGAAGTGGGATGACGATAGATGAGACAGCCGAGAAAGTTGTTCAAGGGATTAGCCGTGCCTTGCTGGATAAGTACACGGTAGATAAATCAGTGATTGCAGGAAGGCACATAAGTAGGCAAAAGCGCAGGTATAACCCAAGAGCCTACAGCACGAGGGTGAAGGGGAAGCGGATGAGTTCTGAGGAATAAATTTTGTGCGGGGTTATTCTCGACATCGAATAAAGCCGCAGTCCCCCGTAGGGTTGGCTAGCATGGTCATTTTCATGCTGGCTAACCTGTGTGTCTCTAAAGTATACCTTTTGAGGCTGCATCTAAAACTGTCTCAAAAGTATTGTTTTATGTTTTTGGTACATGTAATCCTGAAAGCACTAAGAGGTTTTGAGGCAGGTAGGAGAGCAGATGTACTTCAAAGCAAACGAGGTAGCAAAGAGTAAGAACAAGCTAGTTGAGTTAAGCAACGGCTCGGTGATTGAGTTATCTAGGTCTGAGGGTGGAGGTATCAAAGCAGAGAACCCTGTCACAGGTGATTCTTTCTGCTATGCGCAGGTGAGCTGCGTCAGGCGCCACTTGAGCCAATGGGAGGTAGAGGGGCGTAAAGCGCAACAGGATAAGCCTGAGGAAGCGATGCAGTACAAGGGGCAGCAGATAGGCTACATCCGTGTTAGTACAGCAGAGCAGTCCACCAGCAGACAGTTAGCTGATGTGCGTTTAGATAAGGTGTTCGAGGAAAAGGTATCGGCTAAGACGGTAGATAGACCACAGCTACAGGCGTGCTTGGAGTACGTTAGGGATGGAGATGTATTGCATGTTCATAGCCTAGACCGTATTTGTCGTAGCGGTGCGGGTGATGCTGTTGAGCTGGTGGAAAGAATGACGGCTAAAGGCGTATCAGTACAGTTCCACAAAGAAGGAATGAGATTCGATGGTGCCATGAGTGCAGCACAGAAAGGCGTGTTAGGGATACTGGCAGCAGTGGCACAGATGGAAAGGGAGTTAATCAAAGAACGTCAGGCTGAGGGCATAGCAGCAGCCAAGGCTGCGGGTAAACACATAGGTAGACCGAAAGCACAGGTTACTAGAGAGGATGTGCAGAAGCTATTGGATAGAGGTCTGCCAAAAGCTAAAGCAGCCAAGGAGTTAGGGATAGGTAGGGCTACACTGTATAGATTGATGAACAGTGAGTCATGACCGCTCGATACTGATTATGTTTATGCTCTTTTGGAATGTAAATGATACTATTGGTATTCAATTAGTTGAATGAGGTAAAGGGATGTTTGACTTTCTAGAGTACCCTAGTGAATCGGGTGAGTACCAAATCAAGACAATGATTAAAGATGATGAAGTGCTGTTTTTGCTGACGGATGTCGTGAGGGTTATTTCGCAAGAGACACAGACTTTGAATGGTCAGAAAACGTCAAATCAAGCAGGCTTGCTCAAAGAATCAGTCGTAGCACTAGATGATGATGAACGCCACAGTGAAGTCTTTGTTGAAAATGGCAAGGAAGTGCAAGAGCACTTTGTAACTGAGACTGGTGTCTATCGGGTTGTAATGCGAGCAAATAGCTCGGGTGCAAAGAAGTTTCAGAAGTGGGTGCTCAAAGAGGTCATGCCTTCAATCAGAAGATACGGAGTTTACCCGCCACCCGAACAGGAAGCACTTCCGAGTACGGATGATGAAGTATTGCTTCAATTGTTGGACGGACAAACAAAACTAGCAGAACGCCAAGCTAAAACGTCAATGATTGTTAGTCAATTCATACGAAATACTAGAGCACGGCTTGACCTTATTGATGAGCAGTTCGGCAAGCACTCCCGTAACTTCCGCGCACAAGGTCGCAAGTTACAATCTCTTAATGACCGCATAGTTGAGCTAGAAGGTGTTGAGGATAAGGGAAACAAGTACTTTGATGTTAGTGAGGTCTTGGATAGTAGAGGGGTTGACAGTAGAGAGCTGGAGTATGTTATTGCATTGTGTGAAAAAGTTGCTTCGGAAGGGAAGTTCGAGTTCTTACCGTCAGTTAACGGTGACAGGTTTGAGCAGAAATTCCCAATGAATGTAATAGAAGTAGCAATGGGTTATGCGAACCTAACTACGAGTGCCGACTAAGCATAGATACACAAACCATGGTGCCGCAACTGTGGCACTTTAGTGTGGCACCCATACAAAAACAGCGCTATCCCAAAAGGCGCTAACCTATTGAAATAACGCTGTTTCCAAACGTTTGGTGGAGCTGGCGGGAGTTGAACCCGCGTCCAAAAACCATTCATCATTGGTACTACATGCTTAGTCGATCTTTAATTTCACCACCGACCTGCGAACCGACACGCTAGTTGATGGCTATCCTGAATTAAATTTCGCCGTTCATCTCTCAGGCGGGAGAATCCGGGCTAGCTCTTTTGGGTTTGATCTCTTGTTGGTCCCCGTCTTAAAAGCGGAAGCTAGGGCAAGAGAGCTCTCAGCAGGTTATTAAGCTGCTAGTGCGTAGTTTTCGTCGTTTGCGACTATTTTTTTGCGGCTTTTTACGTGGCCAACCGCCCCACGGCATGCACCTCAGACTTCAAAATTCCTGTCGAATCCTAAATCAGCCCCGAAGTGTTCCTCGCATACTACCAGAAAAGTATAACCTGTCTAGCGTTGTGCGTTTAACTGCTCAATATTAGCGCAGCGAGCTCTTCATTACGCGCGCTTTCTCACGTGCCCAATCTTTTTCTTTTAGATCAGTACGCTTATCGTGCAGTTTTTTACCCTTAGCAACACCGATCTTCATCTTCACCCATGAACGAGACCAGTAAAGAGACAGTGCAGCTAGAGTCATACCCTCGCGATTGATACGACCTAAAAGGTTGTCTAGCTCACGACGGCTTAAAAGAAGTTTACGGACGCGTGTTGGGTTTGCGACCACGTGTGTTGATGCTTGATTAAGAGGAGTAATCGTCATACCGCTGACAAACGCTTCTCCGTCACGCATGAAGACGTAACTTTCTGCGATGTTAGCTTTGCCCTGACGAAGTGATTTTACTTCCCAGCCCTGTAGCTCCAAGCCGGCTTCAATTTCATCATCGATGAAGTATTCGTGGCGAGCTTTCTTATTGAGAGCGATGGTATTGCTACCCGCTTTTTGTTTTGATTTTTTCTTTGCCATAATCCCTGCATTATACGGTCAGTGGAGAGGTTAGCAACTCCCTTTATTTGCGCTTGAGGCAAATAAAAGTGAAAATAGAGAGCTAATCGATGTTAATGCATCCATGAGGAGAGTTTATGAAGCAAGTCAGTCGTTCCGCATTAGTCAGTTTTAGTGCTGAACAGATGTATGACCTAGTCAATGATGTATCAAACTATCCTGAGTTTTTACCTGGTTGTTCGGGCTCGAAGGTGCTTGATGCGGGCCACGAATTTATGGTGGCGTCAGTAGATGTGGCGAAAGCCGGCATCAGCAAAACCTTTACTACGAACAATACATTGCTCCATGGCCGGTCGATTGTGATGGATCTGGTCGATGGACCGTTCAAGTCACTGACGGGTGGTTGGTACTTCACGCCACTTGATGACCAAGCTTGTAAGGTTGAGTTAAAACTTGAGTTTGAGTTTAGTAGCAAAATGATCGAGATGGCCTTTGGTAAAGTGTTTCATGAACTCACCAACAATATGGTGAATGCGTTTACTAAGCGTGCTAAGCAGGTGTACCAGTGTTATGAGTATTGAATCGGAGATGATTCATGTTGAGGTGGTGTACGCACTTCCTCATGAGCAGCGTGTGTTTACCTTAGTGGTGAATGAAAAGATGACAGTTGAAGAGATTATCGAGCAGTCGGGCGTGTTAAAGCTATATCCAGAGATTGATTTAGCGAAGAACAAAGTTGGGGTATTTAGCCGCAACGTTAAGCTTGACGCAACAGTGCGTGATCGCGATCGAATTGAAATTTATCGCCCATTGTTGGCAGACCCGAAAGAGATTCGTCGCAAGCGAGCAGAGCAAGCAAAAGCCTCTGGCGCAGCGGATCCGGTCACGGGTGGTAAGCCGAGTCCTTTGCGAAAATCAGAATAGTTTTCAGCAGAAAACAAAAAGCTCGCCAAGGCGAGCTTTTTTGATGCGTACGGTTTGCGCTTTGATTAACGCAAGCTTTCGTAAAAGCTATCACCAACGATGTAATCACCCTTGATGTCGAGCAGGGTGCCTGTTTCATCAAAGTTAACGACGAGGTCACGTTGGATAGAGTCTTCATGACCCTTGGTGTGGTGATAAATGTAATACCACGTATCAGGACGACCATTCTCAATCAACATTGGAGAGCCGAGTACGAAACGTACTTGCTCTTTGGTCATGCCAAATCTTAATTTGTCTACCGCTTCCTGCTCGACATAGTTGCCTTGGTTAATATCGATTCGATAAACCAGCTTTTCCGCTAAGGAGCAACCCGTTAACATCGTCATTGCAAGTGGGACAGCGATCAGCCACTTCTTAAACTGCATAGGTGATTTCATTGTGTCTAGTGAATTAAACTTGGCTGATAATAAACAAGCTAGCGCCAGATGTATAGCCAACCAAGGTAAAGATGCGGGTTTTGTGTTTTGAGTCGGGTGTTTTGTCTCACGCTTTCACACACATACCGCACTTTAAGACCATCAACAGACAAAATAGTTGCACTCAAATCTATCTGAGTGTGATTGGAGTGCCGCTATTTATTATGCAGCAATCAGCAGCTCTTTGGCGTTAGCCAGTGTGCTTTCGGTAATTTCACTTCCGCCGAGCAATCTCGCCAATTCACTAACACGTTGTTCGGTGTCGAGCTGACGCATTTGAGTTTCTGTTTTGCCGCCTTTCGTCTGTTTAGCAACAAACAGTTGTTGGTGTCCACTGCCTGCCACTTGAGGCAAGTGTGTGACACAGAGTACTTGAGTTGATTCACCCAGTTTGCGTAGCATTTGTCCGACGACCGCTGCTGTTGGGCCACTGATACCGACATCGACCTCATCGAAAATTAGGCTTGGCGTATCGACTTTTTGCGCGGTGATGACCTGAATTGCCAGTGAAATACGAGACAGCTCACCACCAGAGGCGACTTTGGCGATGGGCTGCATCGGTTGACCAGGGTTAGTTGAAACAAGGAAGGTGACGGTATCCATCCCAAGCGGAGAAGGATGCGGCATTTCATTGCAAACATCGATACAGAACTTGGCTTTTTCCATGCTGAGTTCATGCATGCTTTGTGTGATCAGCTTGTTCAACTCTTTGGCATAGCGGCTGCGAGATTTGTTGAGTTTTTCTGCGTTAGTTAGGAAGACCTGATATTTCTCTTGTACTTCTAAAGCTAACCCGTCGAGTTTTTCATCAGAGCAGTCGAGCGCTTCAATTTGCTGTAGCAAGTCTTGGTGATGCTGATAGAGATCTTCAGGCATCACGTGATGCTTGCGCGACATCGACATTATTTTTGAGAAACGTTCTTCAACGTACGCCATTCGAGCCGGATCAACATCAATGCTGTCGAGGTAGTTGCGCAGCTCGCTGTTGGCTTCCTCAATTTGAATCATGGCTTCCGAAAGCATATTTGGCAGCTCCGAGAGCTTTTCATCGAGCCCAGCAAGCTCAATCAAGGTGTGACTGGCTGACTGGAGAATACCAAGCGCATTAACTTCTTCGCCTTCATAGATAAGCTCAATGGCTTGCTGACAGGAAGAGGCGAGTTCACCACTGTTTGATAAGCGTTTGTGCTCTTGCTCAAGCTCTTGGAATTCATCTTCATTGATCGCTAGCTCATTGAGTTCTTTGATCTGATATTCAAGTAACTGTTTTTGAGCCAAATTAGCTTGGCTGTTCTCTTTCAATTGCTTGAGGTTGTTGTCAGCCTGTCGCCATGCTTGATATGCGTTGCGAGTCGCTTTCAGAAGATTGTTATGACCTGCATATTGATCAAGCATGGCCATTTGATGTTCTGCCTTCATGAGCTGATGGTGGGCATGTTGACCGTGGATGTTAATCAACAGCTGACCTAGCGCTTTAAGCTGTGAAAGAGGCACAGGGCTACCATTAACAAAAGCGCGTGAGCGTCCTTCTTTGGTAATGGTGCGGCGCAAAATACATTCGTTGCCATCGAATAGGTCGTTGTCTTCTAGCCATCGGGTCGCGTGAATATTGTTATCAAGGTGAAAAGCGGCACTGACTTCGGTTTTTTCTTCCCCTTGTCGCACCATGCCTGCCTCAGCACGGCCGCCTAAACACAAACCTAAAGCATCAATTGCAATGGATTTACCCGCACCCGTCTCACCTGTAATGGTGGTCATGCCTTGGGCAAGCTCTAACTGTAGCGCTTTTACGATAGCAAAATTGTTTACACTTAAATGAGCCAGCATTTTTATATCACCTGTATAACTGAACAATACTGTATAAGAAAACAGTATATACTGTTTCTTTATACAGTAAAGTCGCGAATTTCAATTTTTGTGAAATTGGTTTTAGAAGTCACAGTGATCAAAGTGGGAGAGTGGATAACGAGAGGCTGTTTCAATGACAATCTATATAAACGTAGCAATATCAGAAGGGTAGTGTTTGCTGTTGTGCCTTGAGTTGATGTTAATTGAACTATAGTTAGTCATACGATGAGCTTGGACGTGGAAACGGGATGACAAACGATCAATGGACGATCCTAGCGATCATGCTGGGCACGATGCTGATGTTCCTTTTTGGTCGTTGGCGACACGATATGGTGGCTTTTGGTGCCTTATTGGCGTGTGTATTAGCCAGCCTAGTTGACCCTGCGCAAGCATTTAGTGGGTTTGGTCATCCTGCGGTCGTCACTGTGGCTTGTGTGCTCGTTCTAAGTCAGAGTTTGCAAAACTCAGGTGCGGTTGATGTACTCGCTCGTTCAATTCTCCCAACCAATGCGGGACAATTCCTTACTCTGTTGACGTTAATGGGTTTAGGAGCGCTGCTTTCTGGGTTTATGAATAACGTAGGTGCGATGGCGCTGTTGATGCCTGTCGCGATTCAACTGACAGAAAAATTAGACCTTACACCCGGACAGATCCTGATGCCGCTGGCGTTTGGCACCATCTTAGGCGGCATGACCACGTTAATTGGGACCCCCCCAAACCTCATTGTGGCAGGCTTTCGCGAGGAGGCCGGACTCGGTAGTTTCAGCATGTTCGATTTCACCCCTATAGGTCTCGCGATAGCGCTGGCTGGCGTTGTATTTATTGCGCTGGTGGGCTGGCGTTTGGTTCCTATTCGACAAAAAGCAGGGGTTGAAGGTTTTGAGTCAGGGGCTTACTTAACCGAGCTGCGGGTGGGGGAAGCCAGTGCCGCAGCTGGCCTACGCATACGCGAGGTTGAAGAAAAGCTTACCGATGTTGATGTGCAAATTGTTGGTATCGTAAAAAATGATGTGCGGATCATGGCGCCTAACCCTTGGCGTCAAGTTGAGGTCGATGACATCATTATTTTGGAGGCAGATGCAGACGCGCTCAGTGACATTTTATCAATACTCGGTTTGGAGCTTGAGCAACCAGAGGAGCCTGAAAAGGAGTTGACCGCGCTAGAGCGCAAAGAGATGTCTGGAGATGAGCCAAAAGCGGATAAGAAATCAGAGAAGAAACACGATGATGAAGTGAGCTTGATGGAGTTTGTGGTGTTGCCAAGCTCACGTCTGATCGGGCGACTGGTTTATGCACTTCAGCTGCAAGCTCGATATGGTATTAACGTACTGGCTCTATCGCGAGAAGGCGAGCAAAAGCGTAAACGCCTACGTTCGATGCAACTGCAGTCGGGGGATTTGTTGCTGTTGCAAGGGCAAATAGAGTCAATGAATCAATTTGCCGCTGACAATGGTTGTATCCCTCTCGCTCAGCGCGATTTGCGTATCCCCAACAAACGAGACGTGTGGGTGTCTAGTTTAATAATGCTGCTCGCGGTTGCGCTTGCCGCGTTTGGCATTATGCCGGCGGTGATCTCATTTTCACTTGGTGTGTTGGCCTCTTTGGCGCTGGGTACGATCAAACCAAGAAAGGTGTATGACTGTGTTGATTGGTCTGTCATAGTGTTGCTTGGCGCGCTGATCCCTGTCGCGAGTGCAATCGAGAGCACCGGCACTGCCGACATCATTGCGCGTTTGATGATTGATAACATTGCACAAGGTAGCCCAGTGATCGGCCTTGCATTGATTTTAGTGGTGACGATGTTTTTGTCTGATTTGATGAACAATGCGGCGACGGCTGCCGTGATGTGCCCGATTGCGTTGGGTACATCGTCGGCTTTAGGGGTGAGTCCTGATTCATTTTTAATGGCCGTTGCGATTGGCGCTTCGTGTGCCTTCCTGACCCCTATTGGTCATCAGAATAACACGCTGATCCTCGGGCCGGGCGGCTTTAAATTCAGTGATTATTGGCGTTTGGGGTTGCCGCTTGAGATCTTGGTGATTGCTATTTCGATGCCACTGCTGCTGTTGATATGGCCGTTATAGACCATTCCAGGAGAGTAAAAGGGGGCTTGAAGCTAAGTTGCGGCAGTCAGTACCGCAACTCAATGTCTATTTTGGGTATCAGAATAGCTTACTTGACCAGCCTAGCTTGTTACGTAGAACGCGATAGTAGCTGTAATCTTTAGGGTGAATGAGTTTCAAGCAGTTTGGACTGCGGTAGATGTGAATCTCGTCCCCCGGCGATACAGGTAGAGAGATCTGGCCATCGCAGCTAACTTCTTGTGTGCCTCGATTGTCTGGTGACACAACAAGTTTAATACGGCGCGAGCCATCAACGACGAGCGGTCGGCTCGACAGAGTGTGAGGGAACATTGGAACAAGACTGATGGCATTCATACTGGTAGAGAGAATAGGCCCCCCTCCCGAGAGTGAGTAAGCAGTTGACCCTGTAGGCGTTGCGACGATTAAGCCATCAGAGCGCTGTGAGAAGGCAAAACTGTCATCGATATACACCTCAAATTCAATCATATGGGCGACTTGGCCAGGGTGCAGTACGGCTTCATTCAGGGCTGCGTTATGGCTTTTTATCTGTCCGTGGCGATGGATCTCCGCCTCAAGCAAAAAGCGTTCTTCAACGATATATTCCCCACTCATGACTTCCGTTAGGGTGCGTTCAAAATCATCTGGGTTTACATCTGTGAGGAAGCCAAGGTTGCCCTTGTTGACACCAATGACGCAAATATCAAAGCGCGAAAGGACTCGTGCTGCACCTAGCATGTTGCCATCACCCCCAACCACAATAGCCAGATCAGCAGTGTTGCCTAATGCGATAAGGTTTGAGAAGTGTTCACTCGGAATATCAGACAGAATGTCTTGCAAGCGATCATCGATAAAAACCTGCTTACCTTGGCTTTTCAGCCAATGATAAAGATCTCGGTGGGTTTGAATCGCTTGTTGATCTCGAGGTTTGCCAATTATCGCGATGATGTCAAAAGACTTTTTCATTCGTATCGACCTGACTTGTATAGGGTATTTTGATTTTATAGGGTTAACTTTACAGCGAAATAGCGATTGGCGCACGTCTGGATCGTAACAATCGTTGTGCTAGGGCTTGAAACAGGGTTTATCATCCCCATAATAAGTTCAGTTAACCCTATACATGCCATTTTATGCGCAGGCTTGATTTGGGTGAGTATCTTTACCCAAGCCAATGATTTGAGCGCGTGAATCGTTGAATTCTGGAGACATCATGAGCAACGAAGAAAACAAAGTAAACGAAGAAGAACTAAAGCAAGACGCAGAACAAACAGAACAAGAAGCTGAAGTAGTGGGTTCTGAAGCGGATATCGAGTGGAATGCTGAGGAAGTTGAGCAAGACGAGACAGAATCGAAAATTGCTCAACTCGAAGCAGCACTGCTGTCTAGCGAAGCGAAAGTTCAAGAGCAGCAAGATGCTGTACTTCGTGCTAAAGCTGAAGTAGAGAACATGCGTCGTCGCACAGAGCAAGAGATTGATAAAGCACGTAAGTTTGCTTTGAACAAGTTTGCAGAAGAGCTGCTACCGGTTATTGATAACCTTGAGCGTGCAATTCAAGCGGCAGATGCTGAGAACGAAGTTGTGAAGCCAATCCTTGAAGGTGTTGAGCTGACCCACAAAACGTTCCAAGACACATTAGCGAAGAATGGCCTGACTGAAATTAACCCAGAAGGCGAAACATTCAACCCTGAAATGCACCAAGCAATGTCGATTCAAGAAAGTCCTGATCACGAGTCAAACACAGTGATGTTTGTCATGCAGAAAGGCTACGAGCTGAATGGCCGAGTTGTGCGTCCTGCGATGGTGATGGTCGCTAAATAGTTAAACTATTTATCTACAAATAAATCAATAAAGAGAGGTTTATACCTCTCTTTTTTTATGCCCTAGACAAAATTACTACACGATTCGCTCTTTCCCTAGTTCCGTTTTTACCAACTGATTATGTCATCCTGCCCCAATGATACGTCATCCTGAAGAACTTCAGGATCTATTCATTAGACGCTAGGAGCCCAAAGCCAATGCGAAACATGACTATTTATTCATAACTTCAATTTTTTTTACTTTGTCCCCTTGAAAACCCATTTCCTGCCCCTATCTATTGAGCATACGAGAAACAAACATGATTATTTTAGTTTGTTAATAGGGTTGAATCCCGATTCTCCATCCCCACATAGGGGATATAACCAAACGAAAATAGAATTTATTCGGAGATAGCCTGATGGGTAAAATCATTGGTATTGACTTAGGTACTACTAACTCTTGTGTTGCTGTTCTAGACGGTGACAAGCCACGCGTAATCGAGAACGCGGAAGGCGAGCGTACAACAGCATCGGTAATCGCATACACAGATGGTGAGACGCTGGTTGGTCAACCTGCTAAACGTCAAGCGGTAACAAACCCAGAAAACACGCTATTTGCTATTAAGCGACTAATCGGTCGTCGTTTTGAAGACGAAGAAGTACAGCGTGATATCGAAATCATGCCTTACAAAATTGTTAAGGCAGACAACGGCGATGCATGGGTAGAAGCGAAAGGCCAAAAAATGGCTGCTCCTCAAGTATCTGCTGAAGTACTTAAGAAAATGAAGAAAACTGCTGAAGACTTCCTTGGTGAGGAAGTAACTGGCGCAGTTATCACAGTTCCTGCTTACTTTAACGATGCTCAGCGTCAAGCAACTAAAGATGCTGGCCGTATCGCAGGTCTAGAAGTTAAACGTATCATCAACGAACCAACAGCAGCAGCGCTAGCTTACGGTCTTGATAAGAAAGGCGGTGACCGCACTATCGCAGTTTACGACCTTGGTGGTGGTACATTTGATATCTCAATCATCGAAATCGATGAAGTTGAAGGCGAGAAAACATTTGAAGTTCTAGCAACTAACGGTGACACGCACCTTGGTGGTGAAGACTTCGATAACCGCATGATCAACTACCTAGTAGAAGAGTTCAAGAAAGAGCAAGGCATCGATCTTAAGAACGACCCTCTAGCAATGCAGCGTGTTAAAGAAGCAGCAGAAAAAGCAAAAATCGAGCTTTCTTCTACTTCTCAAACAGACGTAAACCTACCATACGTAACTGCAGACGCGACTGGTCCTAAGCACATGAACGTTAAAGTAACGCGTGCAAAACTAGAATCTCTAGTTGAAGACCTAGTTCAACGTTCTCTTGAGCCACTAAAAGTTGCTCTAGCTGACGCTGACCTGTCTGTAAGCGACATCAACGACGTTATCCTAGTTGGTGGTCAGACTCGTATGCCTATGGTTCAAGCGAAAGTTGCTGAGTTCTTCGGTAAAGAAGCTCGCCGCGATGTAAACCCTGATGAGGCAGTAGCAATGGGTGCTGCAGTTCAAGGTGGTGTACTTGCAGGCGAAGTGAAAGACGTACTTCTACTAGACGTTACTCCTCTGTCTCTAGGTATCGAGACTATGGGCGGCGTAATGACTAAGCTTGTTGAGAAGAACACGACTATCCCAACAAAAGCGAACCAAGTTTTCTCTACAGCAGAAGACAACCAGAACGCAGTAACTATCCACGTTCTACAAGGTGAGCGTAAGCAAGCGTCTTACAACAAGTCTCTAGGTCAATTTAACCTAGAAGGTATTCAAGCAGCACCTCGTGGCATGCCACAAATCGAAGTAACATTCGACCTAGATGCTGACGGTATCCTACACGTATCTGCGAAAGACAAGCAGACAGGTAAAGAGCAGAAGATCACTATCCAAGCATCTGGTGGTCTAAGCGACGACGATATCGAGAAAATGGTTCAAGAAGCAGAAGCAAACAAAGAAGCGGACAAGAAGTTCGAAGAGCTAGCGACTGCACGTAACCAAGCTGACCAAATGATTCACGGTACTCGCAAGCAAGTAGAAGAAGCTGGTGAAGCTCTACCTGCAGACGAGAAAGAGAAGATTGAAGCAGCGATCACTGAACTTGAAGAAGCTCGTAAAGGCGAAGATAAAGAAGCTATCGACGCTAAAGTTCAAGCTCTAATGACAGCAGCTCAGAAGTTGATGGAAATTGCTCAACAACAAGCTCAAGCGGCTCAAGGCGCTGAAGCAGGTGCAGAGCAACCTCAGCAAGACGACGTTGTAGATGCAGAGTTTGAAGAAGTTAAAGAAGACGAGAAGAAGTAATTCTTAGTCTTTTGACTTAACTGTTATATTCTTGCGGGCGTTTGAGGAAACTCATACGCCCGTATGTTTGTAAATACTCTTGTCGTTCCAGCTAAATACTTTGCCTGACTAGATGGCTTATCTTGAAGAAAAGCTTTTAGCTAGAACGATACAAACACCCAGCGGTGCTTTTTCCAGTAAAGCCCGTTAGCAGTACTAAATTGGTGACGAAGAACATGTCAAAACGTGATTTTTACGAAGTATTAGGCGTGAGCCGTGATGCATCAGAGCGCGATATTAAGAAGGCGTATAAACGCCTAGCGATGAAATACCACCCAGACCGTAACCAGGGTGATGACTCTGCGGCAGAAAAGTTTAAAGAAGTAAAAGAAGCGTACGAGATCCTGCTTGATCCACAGAAGAAAGCAGCCTATGACCAATATGGTCACGCAGCCTTTGAACAAGGCGGCATGGGCGGCGGTGGTTTTGGCGGCGGCCAAGGCGATTTCGGCGATATCTTTGGTGACGTATTTGGTGACATTTTTGGTGGTGGCCGTGGTCGCGGTGGTCAACAGCGTGCTCAGCGCGGTGCCGATCTACGCTACAACATGGAACTGTCGCTAGAAGAAGCAGTACGTGGTGTATCTAAAGAGATTGAAGTACCTACTTTAGTTCACTGTGATACCTGTGACGGTAGCGGTGCGAAGAAAGGCTCATCGCCTGAAACGTGTGGCACTTGTCACGGTCATGGTCAGGTTCAGATGCGCCAGGGCTTCTTTGCGGTTCAGCAAACCTGTCCTACTTGTCACGGTAAAGGCAAGATCATTAAAGACCCATGTAACGTGTGTCATGGTCAAGGCCGTAAGCAGAAAACCAAAACACTTAACGTTAAGATCCCTGCTGGTGTGGATACTGGCGATCGCATTCGTCTATCGGGTGAAGGCGAAGCGGGAGAAATGGGTGCTCCAGCTGGTGACTTGTACGTACAGGTTCACGTGAAAGAGCACCACATTTTTGAGCGTGATGGCAACAGTCTTTACTGTGAAGTGCCTGTGAGCTTTGCAATGGCGGCGCTTGGTGGCGAAGTTGAAGTTCCAACACTTGATGGTCGTGTGAACCTGAAAGTACCAACCGAGACACAAACAGGTCGTATGTTCCGTATGCGTGGTAAAGGCGTGAAAGGCGTGCGCGGCGGCGGTGTTGGCGATTTGATTGTTAAACTGGTTGTTGAAACTCCGGTTAACCTAAGTTCACGTCAAAAAGAGCTACTCAAAGAATTTGAAGAGTCTTGTGGTGGCGAAGCAGCAGTAAAGCATAAGCCGAAATCAGAAGGCTTTTTCGATGGCGTGAAGAAGTTCTTTGATGACCTAACTAGCTAGACATCAACTCGCTAAAATGACTGAAAACCTGCACCGCTGTGCAGGTTTTTGTCGTTAAGGGGTACAGATAAGTCGATTGCGTCCATTCTCTTTGGCTTGATAAAGCCTTTCGTCAGCCAATTTTATTTGTTGCTCGAGTGAGCCTTTGTCTTGGCTAGAGCCAATACTAATCGTCAAAGGTATTTTCAAGTCACCATGAGCCACAGGGGTTTTCTCAACGCGGCAGCGAACCGATTCCAAGCGTTGGATGAATTCTTCATAAGGCGCACAGCTTTGCACACAAAACTCCTCGCCACCAAACCTTGCCACCACGTCATCGGGAAAGTAGATTTTCAAAATGTTTGCGATAGTGCGAATGGCAGAATCACCAGCATCATGACCGTAGTTGTCGTTGACCTTTTTAAAGAAATCAATATCTAGCATGGCAACGGAGCGCGCGCTACACGAGCTTGGACACGACTGATTAAACAAATAGCGACGGTTCCACAGTCCTGTCAGTGCATCTTGGTTTGCAAGGCGATACATCTCTAAGTGCGCCTCTTTCATTTCTAATAGGTGGTGAATGCGACAAAACAACTCCTCCTGATTGAAAGGCTTGTACAAAAAGTCGTTTGCTCCCGCTTTTAGAAACTGTGCGGTCATTGTGCGGTCGTCACTGCCCGAGAGCCCGAGGATCGCCAACTGGCTAGGGTTATGCGTTGTTCGTAATTCACGAATCATGCTGATGCCGTCTTTAATCGGCATATCGTGGTCAGTAATGATGATTGAAATGTCACTGTGTTGCTGAAAAAGCTCAAGCGCTTGTTGGCCGTTTTCTGCCTCTATGGTTGTGATATATTGTTGGTTAAGTAGGTATGTTATGTGGTTACGCACGGTACGTGAATCATCAACCACTAGAGCTTTATGGTTGTGGTTGTTACGCAAGCGGTGCACCAGAGGCAGCAAATAAGAGACAGAAGCCATGCTGTCTTTGAGAATGTAATCCACAACACCCTTAGCAAGCACACTCTCGCGAACATTTTCATTAAAGGTCGCAGTCAAGACAATTACTCGATATTGATGCTGCAGGACCCAATCGATCACTTCACCATCTTGAGCATCAGGCAAACAATAATCGAGTATGGCGCAAAGCAGTTGCGGTTGTTCTGCAATGATCTCTTTTGCTTGTAAAAGTGAATTGGCACAGATTACATCAAATCCTGCTTGACGTAACTGCTGGCTTAAATAGTTTTGGTATGCGCGACTGTCCTCTACGACAAGTACTTGATGCATCACAACCACTCCTTTGTGTGTCCCAGTTTCTCAGTCTATTGCTGAGTTTTTTATCATCATAAGGCGACTGTGGGAAAAGGCGAGTAACGATGCGACTAGATGTAACAGAATGTTAGCTTAGTTCACCTATATCACTAGTGGCTCGGAATTGAATGGCAAAACCTCATGATTTATACTGTTTATGTATACAGTTAAATTTGAGGTGTGTGGTGAAGAAAATTATCCATATCGACATGGATTGTTTCTATGCCGCGGTTGAGATGCGCGACAATCCTGAGCTAAAAAATGTGCCTATTGCGGTGGGCGGCCGCGATAAGCGCAGAGGCGTTGTATCGACATGTAACTATCAAGCACGTCAATTTGGTGTGCGCAGTGCGATGCCAACAATTAAGGCTTTCGAGCTTTGCCCGAGCCTGGTTTTAGTGCCCGGTAGAATGGAGGTTTATAAACAGGTTTCACGGCATATACATCAGATATTTCGTCGCTATACCGACTTAATTGAACCCTTATCATTGGATGAAGCTTATCTGGATGTTACCGACAGTACACAGTGTAAAGGCTCAGCAACACTTATTGCCAACGCTATTCGGTGTGATATTGAAGCAGAGTTAAATCTCACCGCCTCTGCCGGGGTAGCGCCACTTAAGTTTGTTGCTAAAGTGGCCTCTGATGTTAACAAACCGAATGGTATCTGTGTTGTCACCCCCGATGAGGTTCAGGCCTTTATCGATGACTTACCGCTCGAGAAAATTCCCGGAGTGGGCAAGGTGTCATTGGAGAAACTCAACAATGCAGGTTATTTTCGTTGTCTCGATATTCGCCACAGTCAGCAGGCAGAGGTTATCCGTAAATTTGGCCGTTTGGGCGCATCGTTATGGAATCGAAGCAACGGTATTGATCATCGTGAAGTTGAGACGTCTCGTGAACGCAAGTCCGTAGGAGTGGAACGGACACTCAGTCACAATATTTTTAGCTATGAAGAGTGCTGGGGATTGCTTGAAGAGAAGCTGTTTCCAGAATTACAGCGTCGTCTTGCTAGGCACAGTGAACAAGGTGAAATCGCAAAGCAGGGCATTAAACTCAAGTTTGCAGACTTTCAATTGACGACCATAGAACATCAGCACAATCATTTGGATCTTGATGACTTTAAACCCTTACTGAAAGAGATCCTTGAGCGACAAAAAGGGCGAGGAATCCGTTTAATGGGCCTCAACGTCACATTGAAGCCGCCGGGTGATATTCATCAGCTATCACTTATCTAATTGTTTTTCCGTTAATTTGCCATAAAGTTAAATAGTTGTTATTGGATGTTGATTGATCTAATAATGTAAGGGCTCTCCTGTTTGTTTCGAGGTCGATATGAAATCCACAATAATTGTTGCAGCTAGCCTACTCTTTACGCCAATGCTCTTTGCTGCGCAATGCCGAATAGACATAGACAATAATGTCAATGTGAGTGCAGAGCATTTAGAAATTGTTGAATCAGATGGCAGTAGGTTGGCAATTGCAAGTGACAACAGTGTTACTTTACGTGGCGAATCATTGCAACTAAGCCCTGAGCAACAGCAAGCGATGGAGGATTATAAGCAACGCTTAGCGGATTATGGTCCGAAAGTGAAAAAGCTCACCGATGATGGGTTGGCTTTGGCGTTAGATATCGTCGATGAGATTGCCGCTTCTATTGATGCACCTACTGCGTTTGATGATTTGAAAGCGGCGATGACAGACTATTTCTCCGGCTTACAGGCTCGATATTACAATCAGGGAGATTTTACTATCCCCGCGACGTCGTTTGATGAGTTTATTGCGCAGTGGGACGCCGAGATGGATCAAGCTAAGGCGCTATTTACCAGTGAGTTTTTTGAAGATGCCTTTGCCGCAATGTCAGCGAAAATGGATCAAGAGGGCGGATTGAACTTAACTCAGATGGCCGATGATATGGCCAAGCTAAAGGCGAAGCTAGAGCAAAGATTTCGAGAGCATGCGAACCAGCTAAAGCAAGATAAAGATGGGCTTTGTGAAGAGCTTGAAGGTCTACAGCAGCAAGAGCAAGAATTGCATAAGAAAATACCTGAGCTAGAGAACTACCGCGTGTTTAGCATCTAATCACGTGAGACACAATCAGCCTAAGACTCTTAACGAGGAACGAATATCCACCGTATGCGCCTGACTCATTTAACCGTAAAGCAATTGACCATCGTCGCATCACTGTTTATGACGATGGCCTTTTTGCTCACGTATTTGGCATTTCGATATTTTTGGACTTTTGATCAAGCACAAGAGCTCGCTCAAAAGCAGCAGGTGGAAGAAGTTAATCGTGTGCGCACCATGGTGTATCTTCAATCCAATAACTTAGCGCGGTCTCTAGAAGATTTTTCTGCTTGGGATGAGCTTGTCGAGTATGTTGAAGACCCGAAAGAGGCATTTGTTCTAGAGAATCTGAATGATCACTTTTTTTATGTTACTCAGCTCAATGCTGTGCTGATCTTCGACCAAAATGTTAGCCCAGTATTCGTTAAGGGGTATGACCCTAACACGCAAAGTAATGTGAGCTTTGAAGAGTATCGGTATCGTTATGGCAGTTTACTGGCCGATACGCTGCGTTCACGTACTGATCAGATCACGCCGGTCGTGAAGTTTATGATGGTTAACGACCAACCTGCATTTATCGCAACAGCCAGAATTTGTTCGAGCGATGGATCTGATTGTACTCACGGCTATTCTCTCTTTGTTCGTCCAATCACCTCTCAGGTGATGCGGTCGCTTAAGTTAGCGACCGGGTTGAGCGTAACGATACACAACTCAGAAGACTTCCCACAGGGCCCTCCTGAAAACGAGCCTAATATCACCTATATTAAATTACTTGACTATGCGAATCAGCCTTCGGTTGTTTTGCGTATCGAGCATTCGATTAAGCTACCACACTTTATTTCTTGGCAAGAATTGGCCGTATTACCGCTATTCTCCTCAATTATGTTCCTATTTGCTTTAGCCATCGTGCATATGATTGTTCGCCCGTTAAAACAGGCGTCGCAGATGCTTAACAATTTTGCGAACCAGAAAGATTACATGCCAAATGAGCAAGACTTTATCTCATTTGAGATGAGAGATTTTGCACGCCGAATAACCCTGATATTTAAAGAGTTAGAAGCCACAAAACGTACGCTACAATTTCATGCCGACCATGATGCGCTGACAGAGCTAGCCAATCGCCATCGATTGCACACTTATTGGCAGGAGCTGCGTGCAAACAAGGCCCAACATCATCTTGTCCTTTTGATCGATGTTGATTTTTTCAAGCCTTACAATGATCACTATGGTCATGTTCAAGGTGATGAGGCATTAAAGGCAGTGGCACATTGCTTACGTGATGTCTCCAACGACATGCCAAAGTTGTTGGCACGTTTTGGCGGTGAGGAATTTTGTGTTGTGCTGTCAAGTGAGCAAACCATTTTGGTCGAGGCCATCGCAGAGACATATCGACGTGCAGTAGAAGAATTGGCCATTGTGCATGAGTTTTCTGATATCCACCATTTGCTTACTATAAGCCTAGGGGCAGTGTCTATCACCAGTGACGATCTCGAACAGCAACAAGCGATTTTTCGTTGCGCTGATGAAGCGCTGTATCATGCGAAGTCACTTGGTCGAAATCGCTGCTCTTATTCGAAATATAAGGATGTAAAACCTAAATTACACTTAGCTGTAGATTAAATATCTTCATATTGCGGTATTGTATGGCGCATAGCATTGCTATTGTTTGTTTTTGTCGCTATCGTACTCGCAAACTAGTATGTTGGTGTTTTTATGAGCGGTGTAACAGACACTTTTCAACGAGAAAGCTTTGGATCTCGTATGGGCTTCGTACTTGCTGCGGCAGGTGCAGCTGTCGGGCTTGGCAATATTTGGGGCTTTCCTACTCAAGCAGCCAGTAATGGTGGTGGGGCATTTCTTTTTGTTTATACAGTGATGATTATTGTCGTCGCATTTCCAATGCTATTGCTAGAGATGGCAATCGGCCGACATGGACAAGCGAACCCAATTGACAGTTTAGTGTCGCTAGGTACAAGCCGATTGAATCGTGGTTTTGGTCAAGCTTCGGGTTGGTTGAGCTTGCTTGTACCCTGCGCAGTGATGGGCTTTTACAGCATTGTCGGCGGCTGGTTAATCTGCTTCTTTTTTGGTGCAATTTTTGAAGCGCTAGGGGCAGTAGACATCGCACAGTGGTTTAAAGGCTTCTCTTTGACCCGTAATGTGGCAGGCACACTTGTGTTCTATTGGCTAACGATGCTGATTGTGCGCAGTGGTGTAAAGCAAGGGATCGAAAAGTGGTCGACTCGCCTCATGCCGGCTTTGTTTGTGCTTTTCTTGGTATTGTTTATCTACATCATGATGCAACAAGGCGCGATGGAAGGTCTCAAGCACTATCTGATCCCTGACTTTAGTAAAATTTGGGATCGACAGTTGCTCCTTGCAGCAATGGGGCAGGGCTTTTTCTCGCTAACGATTGGTGGATGCTCAATGCTGATTTATGGTTCGTATTTGAGTAAAAAAGAGAGCCTGCCGAAGGCGGCGATGAGCGTTGCGGTTGTCGATTCAGCCGTCGCTATTATTGCTGGCCTTGTGGTGATCCCAGCGATGTACGTCGCTATGAACCAAGGCGTTGAAATTTATGCCGCTGATGGCAGTTTGCTGAACTCAGACACGCTAGTCTTTACCGTACTGCCCCTGATGTTTGAGAGCCTAGGGCTTTTGGGACAGCTCTTTGCAATTGTGTTCTTCTTGTTGCTTACTATCGCGGCGCTAACGTCTTCGATCTCGATGCTGGAGTGCCCAGTCGCTTTAGTGTGCGAACGGTTCAACACTCAGCGCTCAACCACGACTTATGTGCTGGGTAGTATCATCGCACTGTTCAGCTTGGTTATTGTCGCGAACTTCGGTCAACTGTTTGGATTGGTTGCGATGGTCGCGACACAGTATTTACAGCCTTTCGCTGCAATGATGATCTGTTTATTTGGTGGTTGGGCTTGGAGTCGAAGTGCTAAGTTGGCTGAGATAGAGCAGGGAGATGCAGACTTTAAACACAGCCTGCTCGGTAAGGTGTGGCCAATCTACGTGAAAGTTGTTTGCCCAATACTTGTTGGGGCGATCATTTGGGCTTCGTTTTTTTAAGTGAGTTGATAAATCGAGCTGTGATGTTGGAATAAAACAAAGCCGAGCAGGTTAAATTGCTCGGCTTTGTAGTTCTTGGGTAATTTGACGACGAGTTAAGGGTTCTTAATCTCGATAGCACCAGTGGTTAATGGCTCATCTTCGTTTGCGACTTCAACAATAAACTCATCGACGACTTGTTCAACTTGCTCTTCATCTTGAGTGAAGTAGGCCAGATGGAAGATAGCATCACCTTCGTTAACCAGTGGAAGGGTTTGCTGACCGATCACAATGCCGCTTCGATGCGCTTTGATCGCTACTTCACTGTGACCCAGTGGTGAGGCGATGTAGGCGATGATTTGGCCTTTTTCTACCTTATCACCGAGTGATACTTGGGTACGTAAAATACCGTCGTCTTCTGCGCGGATCCAACTTGTGGATTTTGCAATCACCGGAGTCGGTAACTTTTTACGGCTTGCACGCAGCATACCAATAGCTTTCATCACTCGTTGCACGCCGATGAAACCCGCCGAGATACAAATCGGTTCGAAACGCAATGCTTCACCTGCCTCATAGGTTAATACAGGAATACCTAAACGCTCGGCTTCGCTGCGCAATGACCCGTCACGTAGTGGTGCATCGACAATCACGGGAGTCGCGAATGCTTTAGCGATACGTAGCGTTTCTGGGTTGCTCAAGTCAGCTCTGATTTGTGGTAAGTTAGTGCGGTGTATCGCCCCGGTGTGGAGGTCGAGGATATAATCACACTTGCCCACCAATGCATCAAAGAAAGTATGAGCGACACGCGAAGCCAAAGATCCTTTTTCACTACCTGGGAAGCAACGGTTGAGGTCACGACGGTCAGGTAGGTAACGTGATTTGTGAATAAAACCAAACGTGTTGACGATCGGTACTGCGATTACCGTGCCCTTTAGTTTCGTTTCATCAAGCGTATCAATCAGCTGTCTTACGACTTCTACGCCATTTAACTCATCACCGTGAATCGCTGCATTAACCATAAGCACTGGGCCTGGATATTTGCCGTTTATCACTTCAACCGGAATTGAGAGTGGTGAGTGGGTATAAAGTTTAGGTCCCTCAATTTCAATCACAGAGCGAGACCCTGCTGGGGTCGATTCCCCCAGCAGTTCGAATGGTTGGTTGAATTTAACCTTTGCCACGAGTTTGCGTCCTTTTGCTAGCGGCGTTTTTCTCGATGAAATCGATGATCATGCCCGCTACATCTTTACCAGTTGCTGCTTCGATGCCTTCTAGGCCTGGTGAGGAGTTAACTTCCATCACCAATGGGCCTCGTTCAGAGCGAAGCAAGTCAACTCCTGCTACGTTCAGCCCCATGATTTTTGCCGCTGCAACCGCAGTACGGCGCTCTTCAGGAGTGATTTTTACCAAAGAAGCTGTGCCGCCACGGTGTAGGTTAGAGCGGAACTCGCCCTCTGCACCTTGACGCTTCATCGCAGCGATCACCTTGTCACCAATAACAAAGCAACGAATGTCAGCGCCGCCTGCTTCTTTAATGTACTCTTGCACCATGATGTTGGCTTTCAGGCCCATAAACGCTTCAACAACACTTTCCGCTGCTTTACGCGTTTCAGCGAGAACAACACCAATACCTTGTGTCCCTTCAAGGAGCTTGATGACGACTGGCGCGCCGCCGACCATATCGAGCAGGTCTTTAACGTCATCAGGCTTGCTTGCAAAACCTGTGATAGGCATACCGATGCCTTTACGTGACAAAAGCTGCATTGAGCGAAGCTTGTCACGAGAGCGAGTGATGGCCACCGATTCGTTGACTGGATACACCCCCATCATTTCGAACTGGCGTAAAACCGCTGTACCATAAAAGGTAACAGATGCGCCAATGCGAGGAATGATGGCATCAAAATCGATGAGCTCTTCACCCTTGTAGTGAATTTGAGGTTTTTCAGAGTTAATGTTCATATAGCAACGCAGTGCATCAACCACTTTTACCTCGTGACCACGCGCTTGAGCAGCTTCGATTAGTCGACGAGTAGAGTAAAGTTTTGCATTGCGAGATAGGATGCCAATTTTCATTAATATTACTCCTCAAATTTCACTAAAAATGATTCGGTCGGGTCGACCAAAATACGGTTTTCCATTGCCGTTCTACCCAAAAGCATACGGAAAGCCATGTTGTCGCGGTTGGTGAGAGTGACTTCAATTGGCCAGCTCTGTTTACCGATTTTCAGTTCTGTCTCTATTACCCAGCGCATGGTTTCGTGACCACCAGAGTCTCTTACCAAACGCTCATCAATAACTTTTGCTTCACAGACGATTTCTGTTTGTTCGTCGTGTTGATTTGGGTGTACCCAAAATCTCACCCACTGCTGATTTTTGCCGTCTTGTTGTTTGTCAAAAGTTTCAACTTTGAATGCGTGGATACAGGACGTTCTTGCTCCGGTGTCCACTTTCGCTTTTATTTTTTCAATTCCTAATTGAGGTAGGCTTAGGTATTCACGCCAGCCAGTGATGATTTTTTCTTTCATTTTGGAGTCAACCAATAATGCAAATTAAGGTGCCTATTCATAGTGATTAAGTCATAGCGAATAAGCGTGATTTCGTTCAGTGCAAACTAATCTAAGTAAAGCACTTCATCTTGATGGCGCGGAATTTATCAGCGATAACTCGGACTGACTAACGAATAAAAATTACCTAGACGACAAATAATATTTATGCAACAGGGGAGGGAGGGGTGATAGCTTGGTTTAAGTTGTTGAAAATTAATAAAAGAAAAGCCGAGCGATAGCTCGGCTTAAAAAGGTTAGCGTTTATGCTTTTTCAGGAATAGCGGCGAGTAGTGAGACCATTTGTTGCCAGAAAAGGTCAACCGTATCGATTTTCACCTTCTCATCTGGTGAGTGCGGGAATTTAATCGTCGGCCCGAAGGACACCATATCCATGTCAGGATACGGCTTCTTAAACAGTCCACACTCAAGGCCAGCATGAATCACCATTATGTTTGGCTTATGGCCATAGATGCCTGCATACATATCACGGAAAATCGCCATGATCTCTGAGTCGGCATCAGGCTTCCATCCTGGGTAAGCGCCGTTAAAGCTCATATCGGCACCAGCAAGTTCGGCAACTGAGTGCAACATACCTTCGACTTGGCTACGACCAGAGTCGATGAGAGAGCGGATCAGACACAGTACCGTAATTTTGTCGTTTTCTGTGGTAATCACACCAACGTTCAGTGACGTTTCAACCACGCCTTCAATCTCATCACTCATACGAATAACCCCATTCGGGCAAGCATTCAATGCGGCAATGAAGCGAGCCTGAGAGGTAGGCGCGATAGCCAGTTGCTCTGTGCTGATTGACTCGTTGAAAGAGACAATGTCAGTCTCAACTTTACCGAGCTCCTGCGTTAGCAGTTGTGTGTAGTGGCTAAACAGCTCATCCAACTTGGCTAGGTTGCTTTCAGGAAGAGCAACCGTCACGAATGCTTCACGAGGAATAGCATTTCGCAAGCTGCCACCACGGAATTCGATTAAACGAAGATCCAGCTCTTTAGCGTGGCCTGCTAAGAAGCGGCCAAGCAGCTTGTTTGCGTTGCCGCGACCGGTGTGGATATCACAACCTGAGTGGCCGCCTTTGAGGCCTTTCAGTGTCAGTTGCTGAGTGACATAACCACTTGGAATCGCTTCACGCTCGAGGGTAAATGTCATTGCACCATCGATACCTCCAGCACACCCCATATACACTTCACCCTCTTGCTCAGAGTCAGTATTTAGCAGGATATCACCTTCAAGCCAACCAGATTCAAGGCCGAATGCACCTGTCATCCCGGCTTCTTCATCGATAGTGAGCAGCACTTCGAGTGGACCGTGCTCAATATCATTAGCATCAAGAACAGCAAGGCAGGAAGCCATGCCAATACCGTTGTCAGCACCAAGAGTCGTCCCTTGAGCCGTTAGCCACTCACCATCGATATAAGGACGGATCGGGTCAGTGGTGAAGTCGTGTTGCGTGTCTTCGTTTTTCTGCGGCACCATATCAATATGCGCTTGTAAAACGACACCTTTGCGATTTTCCATCCCTGTCGTAGCAGGCTTCTTGATAAAGACATTGCCGGTTTGATCGCGCTTGACTTCAAGGCCTTTGCTTTGAGCCCACTCGACAATATGCGTTGCCAACGCTTCTTCATATTTTGAAGGGTGCGGGATCGAGCAGATGGTGGCAAAGAAAGGCCAGATTGGGTTTGAAGTCTGAGTTTGAATCTGTTTGAGGAAATCAGTCACAGGAATGCTCCTTAAAAGGCGAGTGAAATGTGTTCTCACCATGCAGTTATTGTTGTTGGGTCACTGGCATATGCATGGTTGATTACACTGAGCTTTACTTAGGGGTTAGCATATCACTCTGTTCGATGGATGCAAAATAGCGGGTACAGTGCTTGAATCAATGGCATAGGTGATGAGTTGCGCACGGGTGTTTGTAATTTACTTACATAATTATCGATTTACATACGAATTTTGATGTTTTTGTGATTTTGATCGTTATTATTGTTGTAATAAATTTTCAGGGTGGTATATTTATCACCGTTGCTTAGGCAGCTGTAAATGCTCAAAGGATGAGTCCGATTTATCGCCTCCAGGGAACCGAGAAATCATTTTTGTTTAATTTTGATTGATAGGTGATAGCGATGAAAGGTTTACCTTCTGCAATGTTCTGGAATAACAAGGGTGTTTTCACCGGTGACTTTGCATACCCAACAAGCTTTGGATACTAAGTTTGTTACTTGAACATTTTGTTCAACCCCCGATTTATTTGGAATTTTATTACAACCTAACTTAGGTTGAACGATTCTACCGCCACTCCTACTGAGTGGCGTTTTTTTTGCCTGAATAAAAATCAAACGGCAACTGGCATATTTTCTCTATGTGCGCCAAATTTCATTTCAATAAGCCGATTTCATCAATGTAATCCATTTCACCTTGAAAAATAAGAGTGAAAGATTACAACATGGTGCGTTTTTTACTCATTTTGTCGTTAATAGACTGTAGAAAATAAAGTCATGATTTATAAGATCTAATTATTGATATGCCGCTCTTTAGTCGAACTTTTGAGTATGTAAATTGAATTTTTCTTAAATCTTATGACTTATGTCAGTGGAATTTGCAATTTGATAACTTTATAATCCCGACCAATCGTTTACGCAACCGTTTACTTTTCCGCAAAAGGATTAATAAAATGCTCGAAAGGCTATTTAAACTCAGTGAAAATGGCACAAATGTCCGTACTGAGATTATCGCAGGTATCACTACATTCCTGACCATGGCGTACATTATCTTCGTCAACCCAGCTATTTTGGCTGATGCAGGTATGGATCGCGGCGCAGTTTTTGTCGCAACGTGTCTTGCCGCTGCTATTGGCTGTTTCATCATGGGCTTTGTCGCTAACTACCCAATCGCGCAAGCACCAGGTATGGGTTTGAATGCCTTCTTCACCTACGCTGTTGTTCTCGGTATGGGTTACACCTGGCAAGTTGCTCTGGCAGCAGTATTTGTCTCGGGTATTCTATTTATCCTTTTGAGTGTCTTTAAAGTCCGTGAGTGGATTATCAACTCGATTCCATTGTCATTGCGTACGGGTATTTCAGCGGGTATCGGTCTTTTCCTTGCCTTTATCGCACTAAAAAATGCGGGCATTGTGGTTGATAACCCAGCGACATTGGTGCAGTTGGGCGATATTACCTCTATCCAAGCGGTATTGGCTGCTTTTGGTTTCTTCTTGACTATCGCGCTTGTACATCATGGTTACAAAGGTGCTGTAATGATGGCTATCTTGGCTGTTACTGCACTTGGTCTTGTGTTTGGTGATGTTCAGTGGGGTGGCATTATGTCGACACCACCAAGCCTGGCACCAACATTCATGCAGCTAGATTTCTCAGCAGTTTTTGAAGTTGGTATGATTTCTGTTGTGTTTGCTTTCCTATTCGTTGACCTGTTTGATACCGCGGGCACCTTGGTAGGTGTATCACAAAAAGCGAATCTGATTGATAAAGATGGCAAGATTCCTCGCCTTAATCGCGCACTACTTGCAGACTCAACAGCAACGTCGGTAGGTGCGGTATTAGGTACGTCAAATACAACGTCTTACATTGAAAGTGCGGCAGGTGTTGCGGCAGGTGGTCGTACGGGTTTGACTGCCGTAGTCGTGGGTATTTTGTTCCTGCTTGCGCTGTTCTTTTCGCCACTTGCTGGTATGATTCCGGCATACGCGACAGCTGGCGCTTTGTTCTACGTTGCTATTCTTATGATGTCTGGTTTGGTTAGTATTGACTGGCGAGACCTGACAGAAGCAGCACCTGTTGTTGTTACTTGCTTGCTGATGCCTTTGACTTTCTCAATTGCAGAAGGTATCACGCTAGGCTTTATTTCATACGCTGCGATCAAAACGATGAGTGGCAAGGGCCGTGACGTTTCTTTGAGCGTTTGGGTTATGTCTGCTATCTTCGTTGTGAAATACATCGTAGGTTAATACCACAGTAAATATTTAGGTTTGAATAATGAGCAATAAATTCATCATCACTTGGGATAACATGCAGAATTACTGCCGTCAGCTAGCTGAAAAACAGATGCCAGCAGAGCAGTGGAAAGGCATTATCGGCGTTAGCCGTGGCGGCCTTGTTCCAGCGGCTATCTTAGCTCGTGAACTGGGTATTCGTTACGTTGATACAGTATGTATCTCTAGCTACGATCATGACCACCAACGCGATATGAGCGTACTTAAAGCGCCAGAGCACGATGGTGAAGGCTTCCTAATCGTTGATGACCTAGTAGACAGCGGTGACACTGCACGTAAGATTCGTGAAATGTACCCGAAAGCTAAGCTTATCACTGTATGTGCAAAGCCAGCTGGTGTTGACTTGGTTGATGAATATATCGTTGACATCCCTCAAGACACTTGGATTGAGCAGCCTTGGGATATGACAATCCAATACATCGAACCTATCAACCGTAAGCACAAGTAGTTTCTTACGTAGATTACAGTTCTTACGTTGATTACAGTTTGAAACTAAGCTCTCGCTAAACGCGGGAGCTTTTTTTTTATGAAGGATGTACTATGGTTCGGAGTAAATTAATGGGTACCCCTTCATTATGACCAAAGATACACAACCTTCACCTGCAGAGTCGGGTAAACCTCAAGAAGCTGCCACCAAGAACTTATCTGAAAAGCTCTTCACTACTCACAAACAAGCGAAAGAAACCTCAGCGTTAACGCGCTACCTTCCAACCGATCAAGCGTGGCTCGATGAACGCCATGTGTCAGAAAACAGTGGTTGGTATCGTGGATTACGCCGCATGCAGTGGATATGGCAGGGTGTCGATCCGCTCGACCAAGAGGAGGTTCTGGCGAAAATTGCAGGCTCAGACAACTCTAGGACTCACGATTTTTGGCTTGATACTGTTATGGGCTATCGCTCAGGTAACTGGGCTTATGAGTGGACAAAATTGGGCGCTCACTATCAAAAAGAGGCGGTCAATCTTGAGGGTGAAACCAAAGCTGATAAGCATTTCTCGGCTTCTCTATGTTATTCCATTGCGGGTTATCCCCACCTCAAGAGCGATAATCTGTCTGTTCAAGCTCAAGTGCTAGCCAATGCCGCCTATGATGAAGGGGCTAAAGCGACAAGCAACTTTGTCCGCACGTTAAAGATCCCATTCCAAAACCGCCATTTCGATGCACGACTGCATGTACCGCATACTCAGCACCCATTTCCGGTTGTTGTGGTCAGTGCGGGTTTGGATTCTTTGCAGACCGACATGTGGCGTTTGTATCGTGACTACTTACGGCCGCGTGGTATTGGCATGATTACTGTCGATATGCCATCAGTCGGTGCATGTAGCCATTGGACGCTCAATGAAGACAGTTCAGAGATCCACCAAGCGGTGTTGAATGAGTTGCCAAATCTTCCTTGGGTATCGCATAACCGTGTGGGTTTGCTCGGCTTCCGCTTTGGCGGTAATAGTATGATTCGTTTGTCATTCCTAGAGCAAGAGAAGGTGTCAGCTTGTGTGGCGATTGGCGCACCGGTACACAAAGTACTCTCGACACCCGAGAGCATCAAGAGCATGCCAAAGATGTATCTTGATATGCTGGCTTCTCGCTTGGGTAAAACCATGGTAGATGTGTCGTCATTGAGCTACTTCATGATGAAGTGGTCATTGAAAGTACAAGGGATTATTAATACTCGCCGTACAAAAGTCCCTATTTTAGCGATGAGCATGGAGAATGATCCGATCTGTCCTGAGTCTGATAATCAGCTAGTCGCGTTATATAGTTTGGGCGGTAAAGCGAAAAAGATAAAATCTGACAATATCTCAAAAGGGTATGAGCAATCCCTCGAATTAGCGATAAAGTGGATGGAAAGTGAACTTCTAAGGTGACTTTGTGATTAAAATGTTGAATGATGGTTAAGTGACAAGGCGTTACGAACGATACATAACAAAAAAAGCAAAGGAGTGTCTGCTATGTCAGAGATGACGAAAAGCCCGACTCACTACCGTTTACTCTCAACGTTTAAAGCGATTGGCCCTTATTTACGCGAGCAGGAGTGCTCAAAAGAGCGATTCTTGTTTGATTGTCTTGCCTCATGTGTGGATGACAGTAAGTCACCTGAAGAGCGCGAGTTTTGGGGTTGGTGGCTAACGTTGGCTGTGGTTGAAGGTGGGTTTGTGGCCAAATATCACAAGGGACGTTATACGCTCGCTGGCACTTGGTCGGAAGAAGCAGTGGATGCGACAGCAGTGCAAGAGGTCGTGAAGACGCAAGTGAACTTCCATGAGAAGTTGCTTACTGTTTTAGAGCCATTCTCATTGAGCGTCACGTTAGACCAAGAATCTGAAGAATTTGTGTAGATTTTTCGGCGAAAGAAAATGAAAAAGGTGCCTTTGGCACCTTTTTCTTGTTTATTGGTGCATTGATTGTTAAAACAATGAATCTTTCATTTTTAACCATGATTCATTTGAATTAAACATTATGATTTCTACTCAGCAGCAAGAGATTGCGCTAAAAAAGCAGACAATTGTCGTTAAATTGGGTACCAGTGTCCTCACCGGAGGCACTCAGGCGCTAGATCGCGCCCATATGGTAGAGTTGGTTCGTCAATGCGCGCAGCTAAAACAACAGGGTCATCAGGTTGTTTTGGTTTCATCGGGTGCGATTGCCGCAGGTCGTGAGCACCTGAACTACCCCAAACTCCCCAATGCAATGGCCAGTAAACAACTGCTTGCTGCGGTAGGTCAAAGTCAATTGATTCAGACATGGGAAGCACTCTTTTCTATTTACGGCATCAAAATTGGCCAGATGTTGCTTACTCGCGCCGACTTAGAAGATCGTGAGCGTTTCTTGAATGCACGCGACACTATTCATGCTTTAGTTGAAAACGGCATTGTACCGGTCGTGAATGAAAATGATGCCGTTGCAACGACCGAAATCAAAGTTGGCGACAACGATAACCTGTCGGCTCTTGTTGGCATCTTATGCAGTGCCGACAAGTTATTGCTACTCACTGACCAAAAAGGCCTGTTTACGGCAGACCCGCGTAAAGACCCGAACGCAGAGTTGATCAAAGAGGTGAAAACCATCGATGATACGCTGCGTAAAATAGCGGGTGGCAGCGGCACCAACCTTGGTACTGGCGGCATGGCGACCAAGTTACAAGCCGCAGATGTCGCGCGCCGAGCCGGTATTGAAGTGATTATTGCCGCAGGCAGTGCGCCCAATGTGGTGTTTGATTCGCTCAGTGATACGCCGCAAGGCACTCGTTTTTTACCTTGTGAAGAGGCGCTGGAGAACCGCAAGCGTTGGATTCTGGCAGGCCCATCAATAACTGGTGACATCATTGTTGATGATGGTGCAGTGAAAGCCTTGAGCAGCACCGGAAGTAGCCTATTGGCAAAGGGTGTCACATCGATCAAAGGCCGTTTTTCGCGCGGTGATGTCGCCCGCGTAACAGACGCAAAAGGTGCGCTTATCGCAAAAGGTATCGTGAGTTATTCGAGCGAAGACTTAGCGAGGCTCATCGGCCAGCACAGTAAAGATTTTATTTCTATTCTTGGCTATGACTACGGTGCAGAAGTGATCCACCGTGATGATTTAGTCTTGATCCAAGAGTAACAGCAAAGGATTTTAAGCATGGACTTAACAGTTATGGGGAAAGCAGCAAAAGAGGCTGCTTTCCACCTTGCAACGGCTTCAACCTCGCAAAAGAACCGCGCGTTAGCGTTGATTGCAGATGAGTTAGAAGCGAATGAAGCGACGATTCTCGCAGCAAATGCTCAAGACATCCAACTAGGTCGTGAGGCAGGTCTCACAGAGGCACTGCTTGATCGCCTATTGTTGAACAGTGAGCGCTTGCGAGAGATCGCGAATGATGTGCGTAACGTGATCAACTTAAACGACCCGGTCGGCAGTGAAATCGATAGCAAAGTACTTGAGAACGGCATGTCGCTTTCTCGTCGCCGCGTACCACTCGGTGTGGTGGGAGTGATTTACGAAGCGCGCCCAAATGTGACGATTGATATAGCTGCTTTGTGTTTGAAGACGGGCAATGCCAGTATTTTACGTGGTGGTAAAGAGACCTTCTTCTCGAACATGGAGTTGGTCAAAATAATCCAATCTGCACTGGCTAAAGCTGAGCTGCCAGCGGCCTCGGTACAATACATTGAAAAGCCAGACCGTGAACTGGTTTCACAGCTTCTTAAACTGGACGACTACGTGGATATGATTATCCCACGAGGCGGTGCGGGCTTGCACAAAATGTGTAAAGAAAACAGCACGATTCCAGTGATTATCGGCGGCTTTGGTATCAGCCATATCTTTGTGGATCAAAGCGCAGATATCGACAAGTCTTTAGTTGTGGTCGAAAACTCAAAAGTTCAACGCCCATCGGCGTGTAACTCGCTTGATACCTTATTGGTTCATCAAGATGTTGCGGCAGAATTATTACCTAAACTGGCGTCTCAGCTTTCCGAACGTGTGGCATTTGTGGCTGATGAGTCGGTGGGTGAACTACTGGCCAATGCCAAAGAGGTACGCTCTGCACAAGAGGGTGACTTCGATACAGAATGGCTAAGTTACACGTTAGGTGTCCGTGTGGTAAAAGATGTGCGTGAAGCCATAGATCATATGCGAGTACACAATGCGAGCCACTCTGATGCGATTATGACGAACAGTCTACAAAATGCAGAGCTGTTTATTAATTCAGTTGGCTCTGCTGCGGTTTATGTTAATGCGTCAACGCGTTTTACTGATGGTGCGCAGTTTGGTCTTGGCGCAGAAGTTGCGGTATCAACGCAAAAACTGCACGCTCGCGGCCCGATGGGACTAGAAGAGCTCACCAGCTATAAATGGGTAGGTAAAGCAGATTACCTTGCACGCAGCTAAATATCACGCTGTCACTCATCACAATCTCTTACTAATCATAGTGAAAAAAGGGGCGTTCTTCGCCCCTTTTTCTTTTCTTCAAAGCCTTTATTCCGCTACACTAGTCCGATTAATTTGGAGGTGATATGCATTGTCCTTTTTGTTCCGAAAACGATACTAAGGTGATTGACTCCCGACTGGTAGCAGACGGTCACCAAGTACGCCGACGTCGCCAGTGTTTGGCTTGTAGTGAGCGTTTTACTACATTTGAAACCGCTGAGTTGGTGATGCCTAAGGTCATTAAATCGAATGGCAATCGCGAACCATTTAACGAAGACAAAATGGTGGGCGGTTTGCAACGTGCGCTGGAAAAACGCCCAGTCAGTGCCGATTCTGTTGAGTTGGCCATCAGCTTAATCAAATCTAAACTGCGTGCGACGGGCGAGCGTGAAGTGCCAAGCGATATGATTGGTAATTTGGTGATGGAGCAATTAAAAGAGCTCGATAAGGTTGCCTACATTCGTTTTGCATCGGTTTACCGTAGCTTTGAAGATATTCGTGAGTTTGGCGAAGAGATCGCGAAACTAGAAAACTAGGGAGCAAGCGGATGATCCCGTTTACGTCATTGGATTATGACATGATGAATCGCGCTATTCAGTTAGCATGGCGCGGTCGTTACACCACAGCCCCGAACCCGAATGTAGGCTGTGTGATCACCAAGCATGGTGAAATCATCGGTGAAGGATACCATCAACGCGCGGGCGAGCCACACGCCGAGGTGCACGCGCTCAGAGCCGCAGGCGAGTTAGCTCGTGGCGCGACAGCGTATGTCACTCTTGAACCTTGCTCTCACTATGGCCGTACACCCCCTTGCGCCAAGGGCTTGATCGACGCGGGTGTAGCGAAAGTGATTTGTGCGATGCAAGACCCAAATCCTCAAGTTGCCGGACGCGGTATTGCGATGCTGCGAGAGGCGGGCATTGAGGTTGAAGTCGGTTTGCTCGAGCAAGATGCCCAAGCGCTCAACCCAGCCTTTTTAAAACGCATGCGTACTGGCAAGCCATTTGTGCAGCTAAAAATGGCGGCAAGTCTTGATGGTCAAACCGCGTTGGCGAATGGTCAAAGTCAGTGGATTACATCGGCTGCAGCGCGTAAAGATGTGCAAAAATTCCGTGCTTTGTCTGGTGCGATTCTCTCTACTAGTCAGACAGTCATTGCCGATAACGCATCGTTAAATGTTCGTGCAGACGAGCTTGGCGATGAAGCAATAGCCACGATGGCACCTCAAACGTTACGCCAACCGTTGCGAGTGATATTAGACCGCCAAAACAAGCTAACCGCCGATCTTAAACTGTCTAATACCGATGGCGAGGTATTAGTGCTAACAGAGCAAGAGCAATCACTACTCGATGAGGCTGGTCAATTTAATATTGAGCAGCTTTGTCAAATGCTCGCTGATAAACACAATATCAATCATATCTGGGTAGAGGCTGGTGCCACTTTAGCCAGTGCTTTTATTCAAGCACAAGTGGTTGATGAGCTAATTGTCTATTTAGCGCCTAAAATAATGGGGTGCGATGGTCGTGGGCTGCTGGGCGCACTCGGCTTAGAAAGTATGAGTGACGTGACAGAGCTGCAATTTAAAGATGTTCGTCAGATTGGTCCTGATATTCGTATCATCGCTGAGCCTAAATTCAATCAATAAGAAGTTATTTCCATGTTTACAGGAATTATCGAAGCCGTAGGAACACTGTCGGCAATCGAGCAGAAAGGTCAAGATATCAGCATCACGGTTGATGTCGGCAAACTGGATATGTCAGATGTGAAGCTGGGTGACAGTATTGCCACCAATGGGGTGTGCCTAACGGTGACGCATTTTACAGGTTCGTCATACAGCGCAGATTTATCTGTTGAAACTCTGAAAAAAACCGGCTTTGTCGACTATCAAGTCGGCGGTAAGGTGAACCTAGAGAAAGCTATGCTGCCAACCACACGCTTTGGCGGTCACATTGTTTCCGGCCATGTTGATGGTGTGGGTGAGATTGTTGAGCGCTCTCCTTCAGGCCGTGCAATCGACCTATGGGTTGAGATGTCAGAAGATATTGAGAAGTATGTGGCCGAAAAAGGCTCAATTACGGTGGATGGTATTAGCTTGACGGTCAATGACATTCGCGACAATACGTTTAAGTTGACGATTATTCCTCATACTTCTGATGAGACTACGATTGAAGATTTTCAGGTAGGACGCAAGGTAAACCTTGAGGTTGATGTTCTTGCTCGCTACATGGAACGTTTAATGAATAAGCAAGCAGCACAAGAGCCTAAGTCTCGTTTGACGATGGAATTTTTGCAGCAAAACGGCTTCGCTTAAGCCAAGAACAAACACAATAAAAAGGTAGAAAAGATGCCAATTAGTACGCCTCAAGAAATTATCGAAGATATTCGCCTAGGAAAAATGGTTATCCTGATGGATGACGAAGATCGTGAGAACGAAGGCGATCTCATCATGGCTGCAGAGCACGTAACGCCGGAAGCCATCAACTTTATGGCAACGTTTGGTCGTGGCTTGATCTGTTTGACGATGACCAAAGAGCGTTGTGAGCGACTAGGCTTGCCACCAATGGTGCAAGACAATAACGCGCAGTACACCACAAACTTTACGGTATCGATTGAAGCCGCAGAGGGCGTAACGACAGGCATCTCAGCGGCAGACCGTTCACGTACTGTGCAAGCGGCAGTCGCACCAGACGCAAAAGCGGCTGACCTGGTACAGCCTGGCCATATTTTTCCACTCGCTGCGCAAGAAGGTGGCGTATTGACGCGTGCTGGTCATACCGAAGCGGGTTGTGACTTAGCTCGCCTAGCAGGCTGTGAACCTGCTTCTGTGATTGTCGAGATCCTTAACGATGACGGCACAATGGCTCGTCGCCCTGATCTTGAGGTGTTTGCAGAAAAGCATGACATTAAGCTAGGCACGATTGCAGACTTGATTGAGTATCGCAACAACACTGAGACCACGATTGAGCGTGTGGCAACATGCCGCCTGCCAACAGAATTTGGTGAGTTTGAGCTAGTTACTTACCGCGACACGATCGATAACGAAGTGCACTATGCTCTATGTAATGGCGATCTCACATCGCAGCCACCTCTAGTCCGTGTTCACCTGCAAGATATCTTCACTGACCTGCTTCACAGTGATCGCAATGCGGAGCGCAGCTGGACACTGGACAAGGCGATGCAGCGTATTGGTCAAGAGGGTGGGGTGCTTGTGGTACTAGGCCACGAAGAGTCTACGGATCTGCTTATCCACCGCGTGAAGATGTTTGAAGCTCAAGACAAAGGTGAAGCGCCAACACTGGCGAAGAAGCAAGGTACATCACGCCGCGTGGGTGTGGGTTCACAAATCTTGGCTGATTTGGGTGTACACGATATGCGTCTTCTCTCTTCAACCAATAAAAAATACCACGCGCTAGGTGGCTTTGGTTTGAACGTTGTAGAGTACGTTTGCGAATAAACTGAAACAGTTGGCTGATGATAGAGCACACAACCACTATGAGTGGTAGTGGGTGATTATCAGCCAAGACTTAATTAGTATTTGCCGGACACGATATTCCATTAGATATGTGTCACAAAATTGTGATAGAATCCGGCGATTCTCACTTGATGAATGTAGTTAAAGGAAGGCTTATGAAAGTGATCGAGGGTGGTTTCCCAGCTCCAAATGCAAAAATTGCGATCGTTATTTCTCGTTTTAACAGCTTTATTAACGAAAGCTTACTGTCTGGTGCTATCGACACTTTAAAGCGTCATGGACAAGTTAGTGAAGAGAACATTACCGTTGTTCGTTGTCCTGGTGCGGTTGAACTACCATTGGTAGCTCAGCGCGTTGCTAAAACAGGCAAGTTCGATGCGATTGTTTCTCTTGGTACAGTAATTCGTGGCGGTACACCACACTTTGACTATGTTTGCAGTGAATGTAACAAAGGTCTAGCTCAAGTATCTCTAGAGTACAGCCTGCCAGTGGCATTCGGCGTACTGACTGTAGATACTATTGACCAAGCCATTGAGCGCGCGGGAACCAAGGCGGGTAATAAAGGTGCAGAGGCTGCACTAAGCGCACTTGAAATGATTAACGTTCTTTCAGAAATCGATTCCTAATGGGGGCCAGTGTGAAACCAGCCGCACGTCGTAATGCACGTCAATTTGCTCTACAAGCAATTTATTCTTGGCAAATTACAAAAGAAAATGTTGCTAACATCGAAGAGCAATTCTTATCAGGTGGTAAATACGAAGAAGAGGAGCACCACGCCTCTGAACCTGCACTGTCTGCACCTGAAACTGACGTGGCGTACTTCCGTGATCTTCTGACTGGTGTCGTACTGAGTCACAACGAACTGGACAGTAAGATCCGTCCTTACACTTCTCGTCCAATGCAAGATCTAGACAAAATGGAACTTGCTTTGCTACGTCTAGCAATGTACGAAATGACACGCCGTGAAGACGTGCCTTTCAAAGTTGTTATCAACGAAGCGATCGAACTTGCTAAAGCGTTTGGCTCAGAAGACAGCCATAAGTTTGTCAACGGCGTACTTGATAAAGCTGCGCCACATGTTCGTAAGAAGAAGTAATTACGGATACCACTCAGTTAACTGAGTAGAGTAATTGGAAAGGTCAGTGCTTGCACTGGCCTTTTTTGTTATCTGGACTCGCTAAAACATGTTCATAGCATGTTCATTGCTACAATTTGTCACCAAAACCGGTTTCTTGTCGCTATTGGGCTCGTTACAATGACGCATCGGATTGAGCGATAGGAACAAATCCCAATGACGGGTGAATTTAACCTTATCAATAAATACTTTGTCGACCGCCAAGCGCAGCGCAAAGATGTGATTTTAGCGGCAGGGGATGACTGCGCGCTGGTGGAGATGCCAGAGAATGTCTCTATCGCAATTAGCACAGACACTTTGGTTGCGGGCACGCACTTTTTAGCCGATGCACCAGCAGCATGGGTCGCTCATAAAGCGCTGGCCTCGAATCTGAGTGATTTGGCTGCGATGGGGGCGACACCTGCATGGGTATCACTTGCATTGACGATGCCAGAGCCAGATGAAGCGTGGTTAGCACCCTTTTGCTCAGCATTTTTTGATTTGGCTGATTACTTCGGTGTGCAACTGATCGGTGGCGATACAACCAAAGGCCCTCTGAGCATCACTCTTACCGTGCAGGGCTTTGTACCTAAAGAACAGGCCTTGCGCCGCAGTGGGGCTAGTGTTGGTGATTGGGTCTATGTGACGGGTGAGCTTGGTGATAGTCAAGCAGGCCTTGATGTGGTACTTGACCCAAACAAATCAACCAAGCCGTTTGCCCAAGAGCTTCTATATCGACACTTTCATGCCACACCGAGAGTGCTGGTGGGGCAGGCGATGCTGCCGTACGCAAGCTCTGCAATTGATATTTCTGATGGCCTGATATCCGATATTCAGCATATCTTAAAAGCGTCTCATGTTGGTGTTTCTCTCGATGTGGATGCACTGCCACTGTCGAAAGAGCTAATCCAGTTTGTCGATGATAAGGCGACCGCACAGCAGTACGCGCTTACCAGTGGCGAAGAGTATGAGCTGTGCTTTACAGTACCGGAAGAGCACAAAGGGGCAGTAGATACCGCAACGGCACATTGCGGTGTGCAAGTCACCTGTATTGGACAGATACGCCCTCAAAACCATTTTGAATTACATGCCAGTGGAGAGCCTTTGGATTGGTCAGTCTCTGGTTACGATCATTTCAAGGAATCATAATGACCAACCCTAAACAACACCTCTCAATGCGTAACCCTTGGCATTTATTAGCGACAGGTTTCGGTAGCGGGTTATCTCCCATTGTCCCAGGTACCATGGGCACCGTGGCTGCGATCCCTTTTTATCTTGTGCTTGTCCAGCTACCTATTTGGTTATACATCGCAATAGTGATCGCGTCTTGTTTTATCGGTGTGACCATCTGTCAAAAGACCTCCGACGATATGGGCGTACACGACCATGGCTCTATCGTATGGGATGAGTTTGCAGGCTTCTGGATTACCATGTTAGTGGTGCCTTTGTTGTCACTGTCCCCTTTTGATTGGAAATGGCTAGGGGCGGGCTTTGTGCTATTTCGTTTCTTCGACATGGTGAAGCCTTGGCCGATTGGCTGGCTTGATAAACGCGTTCACGGCGGCTTAGGCATTATGATCGATGATATTGTCGCGGGTGTGATGTCAGCGGTGGCATTGGTCGCAGTGGGGCATTTCGCCGGCTGGATGTGATGTTGGTGGGATAATCTGGAATACAGAATACAGAATACAGAATACAGAATACAGAATACAGAATACGCAACTAGTTCCTCTGCATTCTGAACTCTGTATTCCTCATTAATTTATCACTTCAGCTTATTTGAGTTTTTCTAGATCCGCTTCGATCTCTGCGATCTTGCTCGACACTACTTTCTCAAGATGACGTAAGTCACTCAAAATTTTCTCTTTCACATCCAGTTCTTGAGGTTTTGCCGGTTTGGTGATTTTGTTCAACTCATCGATGACAAGGGTGAGATTGCGGTTAATCTCAGTCACTTCTTTGTATTGATGGCTGCTACTGTCGACGAGTACATGCTTCACTTGTCGTGGGTATTTGAATTTGACACTTTTGGCAAAGAGTTCGCCTTTTTGCTTTTTGAAATAGATCTTGAGTACGTCTTTGTGTGCTTCTTGACGCAAAGAGTAGCGCTCGATTTGTTTTGGATCTTGAATACCTAAACCGGTGAGGTTTGGAAACATAAACGGACCTCTCTGTGACTGACTATTTTTCTAACAACGCTTTTGTAAACGTGCTTAATGGGTTGTTGCGGTTGTTGAATGATTAAGTTAACTGTAACAGTAGAAGTGGGAGCACGATAGAGTCAACCCACTTCTAATTTACCAAATCCAACAAGTTGTGCACGAGATCGCTTATTCCGGGATAAGCTCTTTTACTCGCTCCTTGAGACTCTCTGTTAGTGTTGCCATTTGCTCTTCATCAAGCTTACCGCCATTAGGGCCAGTGATGATGAAAAAGTCTTCTGCTCGCTCACCAATCGTGGTGATCTTTGCTGCGTGAATGTTGACGTTATGCTCTGCGAACGTCGCACCCACCTTGGCCAACAGCCCGGGTGTATCAAGTGCCACAAATTCCATTAGTGAGTGTTTCTTGCTCTTTGTCGGCAAGAAATCGACTCGCGTTCTCACCTTAAAGTGTTTAAGGTTACGTGGGGCGCGGCGTGTCTTAATTTTTGTTGGGCGTCCATCAGCTAAAACATGCGTAATGTGCTTAATGACTGCCTTATGACGAGACTCGTCAATCGGAGAGCCATGCTGGTCAAGAACCATAAAGGTATCTAATACGAATCCATCTTTACTCAGCATGACTTGAGCGTCATGCACGTTGAAGTTGCGTCTATCAAGTTCAGCAACAACCGTTGCAAACAGCGCGGTTTGATCTTTGCTATAGACGAACACTTCGGTGCCACCACGGGTTGGTTTTTTGCTGATCAGCACCAGCGGTTGCTCAGGGCTTTCATGACTTAGCAGATGGCTGCCATGCCAAGCAATCTGTTTGTGGGTGTGGCGCAAGAAGTAATCGGCTTTAAACCGCTGCCAAAGCACCTCAATCGCTCTCGCGGGATAGCCTTCTTTGCGCAAAATCGCAGAGGCTAAGTGCTGGTTGTGACGAATACGGTCGCGCACATCTACTGGGTTTTCTAGACCACGACGCAAGGCGCGCTGGGTAGAGTAAAACAGTTCAGCCAATAAGGTTCGCTTCCAACTGTTCCACAGCTCAGGGTTGGTGGCGCAAATATCCGCTACAGTCAGACACACAAGGTATTCGAGATACTCTTCATCACGGATCTTTTTGGCAAATTCAGTAATGACTTCTGGGTCATAGATATCACGACGCTGAGCGGTAACCGACATCAATAGGTGATTTTGTACTAGCCATGACACCAGCTTTGATTCTGGCTTGGATAAACCGTGCTCTATGCAGAAATCATACGCTTCAACAGCGCCAATCTCAGAGTGATCACCACCGCGGCCTTTGCCAATATCGTGGAATACCGCCGCGATGATAAGAAGCTCTTTTTTCTGCAGTCTAGGAAAGACTTCGCAGCAAATAGGGTGCTTTTCTCGGTTTTTAGCGTAACTAAAGCCATTAATATGCTTGAGAAGGCGAATGCTGTGCTCATCAACGGTATAGACATGGAAAAGGTCAAACTGCATCTGGCCAACGATTTGGCTCCACTGCGGAAGGTAAGCAGAGAGTACGCCGAGCTTATGCATCAGGCTAAAGGCTTTGTGCAAGCAGTTGGGGTGTCGACACAGCGACATGAATTTCTCACGAGCTTCAGGGATCTCATGCAAGAACTTGTTCAAGCGGCGTCTTGCGGTGCGCAATTGACGCATGGTGGCAGGAGCGACCCCTTCAATTGTTGAGTCGTTGGCGATATGGATAAACATATCAAGGATGGTATCTGGGCGCGCTTGAAATAGCGCGGGTTTACGAGCCTCAATCAACTTACCCCGGCGCTGAAAATCATCGCTTAACACGATAGCTTCTGCTGCGATGCCATTGTTCAAAATGGCTTGATCAAAAATCTTGAGTAGCATTTTATTGAGTTCTGCCACGCGGCGAAGCGTACGATAGAACTCTTTCATCATCATCTCAACGCCACGGTTTCCTTCGCCAGCGTAGCCCAAATGCTCCGCAACATTTGCTTGGTGAGCAAAGGTGAGACGGTTGTCATAACGGCGCAAGTCAATGTGCAGTGCAAAGCGCACTCGCCATAAGAAATCCTGACACTCCACTAATTCGCGATATTCAGCGTCGGTTAAAAAACCATAGCGACTCATCTCTAGTAGCGAGGTCGCGCCAAAGTGGCGGCGGGCTACCCAACTCAAGGTATGAATGTCTCGAAGCCCACCCGGCGTTGATTTGATGTCAGGCTCTAGGTTGTAAGTGGTGTCGTGATAACGGGCATGGCGCTCTCTCTGCTCTTCAACTTTCGCTTGGTAGAACACCTCACTCGGCCAGAAATCATCGGAGTCGATCTCTTGGTTGAGCAGTGAAAAGGTCTCTTGGCAGCCACAAAGCAGTCGCGCTTCTTGTAAATTGGTCGCGACCGTCAGATCGTCGCGAGCAATATCCGCACACTGTTTGACGGTACGGACCGCGTGACCCACCTCTAAGCGTAAGTCCCACAGCAGAGTAATAAACTCGCTGACTTTAGCTTCTAGATGATTTGGCAACGCGAGCTTTGAGACAATCAGGATATCAATATCCGAAAGAGGGTGGAGTTCACCGCGGCCATAACCACCAACCGCAACTAGAGCAATATGGGGTAGGGTATGAAAGTCGTAGTGTTGCCATAGGCGCTCAAGTAACGTATCCATGTAATTAGAGCGACCGAGAACCAACTCAGTGACAGGTTGGTGTTCAAGAAATTGTTGTTTTTGGTGTAGAGCGAATTGCTCTAACTGGTCTTTCAAGACCGCTATCGAGATCTGCTGATCTTCTAATGTTGAAGGTGATTGAAGCAACATAAGTGCGTTCCATGCAAGCAAAGATAACTTACTCTATCAAAAGCTTGTTAGGTTTGTAGATAAAAAAATATCCCCAAGGAGGGGATATTGAGTATTGATTGATGTGAGGTTTACGCGTTCTTCATCAGGTGTGGGATAGTGTCGTCTGAACGAAGAGTCAGGACTTCACAGCCCTCTTTCGTGACAACGATGGTGTGCTCCCATTGCGCAGAGTTTTTGCCGTCACCGGTGTACACCGTCCAGTCATCTTCTGCGTCAACAGAGCAGCCGAATTTGCCCGCGTTGATCATTGGCTCGATAGTGAAGCACATGCCTTCTTTTAGTACACGTCGGTCTGCGTTTTTGTAGTGAACAACTTGTGGTTCTTCATGGAACTCATTACCGATGCCATGACCACAGAAGTCTTTAACAATAGAGAACTTATTACGTGGGTTCTTTTTATTGTTTTCTTTAATGTACTTTTCAATCGCAGTACCGATGTCACCAACCGTTGCGCCAGGTTTAACCTTGCGCATACCGATATAAAGTGCTTCTTGAGCCACCATGCATAGACGTTTGTCAGCGGGCGACACATCGCCAACCAAGAACATCTTTGATGTATCGCCATGATAACCGGCTGGGCGTGTGCTCAAGTCAGCATTCTCGTCATCAGGGATGATCACCGTGATATCGACATTGATAATATCGCCATCTTTCAACACAGCAGGCTTCATTTGGCCATTGCTGCCTTTTTCATCTTGTGTTGCTGGGATGCCGTGACACACGATGTGGTTGATGGATGTACAGATAGATTTCGGGAAACCGTGGTAATCGAGTGGTGCAGAGTAGGCACCGCGCTCAAGAGCGTAGTCGTGACAAATCTGGTTAAGCTTTTCAGTCGTCACACCTACTTGAATGTGTGGTTCGATCATTTCAAGAATATCTGCAGCGAGCTTACCCGCTATACGCATACGTTCGATTTCTTGTTCTGTTTTGATTTTGATTGACATAGATCTTTCTCAATAGACTGCTTTAGCAGAGTAGTTTCTGCGGAGTATACTAACAGCATAACCTATTTGGTGTAAGTGAGAAGCGTACGCATTGCCCACAACCGGTGTTTAAGCGTTAGCGAAATCATTTTTTTCTGGCTTTTATACGCAAAAATATGGTATAAAGCGCGCCGGAATCTTCACTGATGTCTTCATTTTTGGCGATACAGTGAGAGATTCTACACACATTTATTATTTCACACACATTCCGACACATGTTCCGGGGTGCCCGCCATTAAGGCAGGGTCGGATACATGGGGGATGTGGAGGCCTAACCCCATAGAGGATTTTAAAATGGCAACTGTATCAATGCGCGATATGCTAAAAGCTGGTGTTCACTTCGGTCACCAGACTCGTTACTGGAACCCAAAAATGAAGCCATTCATCTTTGGTGCTCGTAACAAGGTTCATATCATCAACCTAGAAAAAACTGTACCAATGTTCAACGAAGCTCTAGCTGAACTAGCTAAAGTTGGCGAGAAGAAAGGTAAAGTTCTATTCGTAGGTACTAAACGCGCTGCATCTGAAGCTGTTAAAGAAGCTGCTATCGCAAGCAACCAGTTCTACGTTAACAACCGCTGGTTAGGCGGTATGCTAACGAACTACAAAACTGTTCGTCAGTCTATCAAACGTCTAAAAGAGCTAGAAGCTCAAGCTCAAGACGGTACTTTTGAGAAGCTAACTAAGAAAGAAGCTCTAATGCGTACTCGCGAAATGGAGAAGCTAGAGAAATCTCTTGGTGGTATCAAAGATATGGGCGGCCTACCAGACGCTCTATTCGTAATCGATGCTGATCACGAGCACATTGCTGTTAAAGAAGCAAACAACCTAGGTATCCCAGTATACGCAGTTGTTGATACTAACTCTAACCCAGACGGCGTTGACTTCGTTATCCCAGGTAACGACGATGCAATCCGTGCAGTACAGCTTTACCTAAACGCTGCTGCATCTGCGGTTACTGAAGGTCGCAACCAAGACGTAGCTGAAGTAGCTGAAAAAGACGGTTTCGTAGAAGCTGAATAATAGCGGCTCTCTGTCACACTTAGTTTGAGTGCAATTATCTGTTCACACAAACTGAGTTATAGTTAGTATCAGGGGCCTCCAATTGGCCCCTGATTTTTACCTTATCCAGAATCAACCGAGGAATAGAGAATGGCTGTAACTGCTGCTCTAGTTAAAGAACTGCGCGAACGTACTGGCGCAGGCATGATGGAATGTAAAAAAGCGCTTGTTGAAGCAAACGCTGACATCGAACTAGCAATCGAAAACATGCGTAAATCTGGCGCTGCTAAAGCTGCTAAGAAAGCAGGTAACGTAGCTGCTGAAGGCGCAATCATCATCAAAGAAGAAAACGGCGTTGCTGTTCTTCTTGAAGTTAACTGTCAAACTGACTTCGTAGCAAAAGATGCTAGCTTCACTGCATTCGCAGAAGAAGTTGCAGCTGCTGCAGTAGCTTCTAAAGCTACAGCTGAAGAGCTACAAGCACAGTTCGAAGAAACTCGCGTTGCTCTAGTTGCTAAAATCGGCGAAAACATCAACATCCGTCGCGTACAATACGTTGAAGGTGCAGCACTAGCTTCTTACCGTCACGGCGAGAAAATCGGTGTTGTTGTTGCTGGTGAAGGCGATGCAGAAACTCTTAAGCACGTTGCAATGCACGTTGCTGCTTCTCGTCCTGACTTCGTTAACCCAGAAGACGTACCAGCAGACGTAGTTGAAAAAGAGAAAGCTGTTCAAGTTGAAATCGCTATGAACGAAGGCAAGCCAGCTGAGATCGCTGAGAAGATGGTTGTTGGCCGCATGAAGAAATTCACGGGCGAAATCTCTCTAACAGGTCAAGCTTTCATCATGGAGCCTAAGAAATCTGTTGGCGAAATGCTGAAAGAAAAAGGCGCTTCAGTTTCTACATTCGTTCGTCTAGAAGTAGGCGAAGGTATCGAGAAAGCAGCTGAAATGAGCTTCGCAGAAGAAGTTGCAGCGGTACAAAAAGGTTAATCCTTATTGAATTGCGCAATTATTAGACCGTAGCCTTGGCTGCGGTCTTTTTGTGAGATAGCTATGCTTTGTGCTTAGCGGTCATAAATTGAGATTGCCTCAGTCTCAATTTATGACTGTTAATCAATCACTCTCTACTGGAAGGTAAACTCCATGGCTACAAACCCTAAACCAGCATATCAACGTATTCTATTAAAACTGAGCGGTGAAGCTCTTCAAGGTGAAGAAGGTTTCGGTATTGATCCAACGATTCTTGATCGTATGGCTCAAGAGGTAAAAGAACTGGTTGAACTGGGTGTTCAAGTGGGTGTGGTTATCGGTGGTGGTAACCTATTCCGTGGTGCTGGCCTAGCTGAAGCGGGTATGAACCGTGTTGTGGGTGACCACATGGGTATGCTAGCAACAGTAATGAACGGCCTAGCAATGCGTGACGCACTGCACCGTGCGTATGTGAACGCTCGTGTCATGTCAGCGATCCCTTTGAAAGGCGTATGTGACGACTACAACTGGGCAGACGCGATCAGCCAACTTCGCACTGGCCGCGTGGTTATCTTCTCTGCAGGTACGGGTAACCCATTCTTCACGACGGACTCAGCAGCTTGTCTACGTGGTATCGAAATTGAAGCGGATGTTGTTCTAAAAGCAACAAAAGTCGATGGCGTTTACACTTCTGACCCGGTTGCCAACCCAGATGCAGAGCTTCTGTCTCACTTGTCTTTCGGTGAAGTGCTAGATAAAGAGCTGAAAGTAATGGATCTTGCTGCATTTACTCTTGCTCGTGACCACAAAATGCCAATTCGCGTATTCAACATGAACAAGCCAGGTGCGCTTCGCCGTGTTGTGATGGGTGAAACTGAAGGCACTCTAATTAGTGACGCAGAATAAACTATGACAAGAAAGGCTTGTGGAGATTCCCCCAAGCCTTTGAGTTCTGATAGAATGCTGTAATTCAGTTCTATTAGACCCTAATTCTTCCTGTGTGGCTTAATTGATGAGCACAGGCATAGAAACAAGATAATTAAGGTGAGATTGTGATTAACGAGATCAAACAAGACGCTCAAGAGCGCATGGACAAGAGCGTTGAAGCTCTTCGTAACACTCTTTCTAAAGTACGTACTGGTCGTGCACACCCAAGCCTATTGGCGGGTATCTCTGTTGAGTACTACGGCGCACCAACGCCTCTAAACCAAGTAGCAAACGTTGTTGCTGAAGACGCACGTACTCTAGCGATCACGGTATTCGACAAAGAGCTTACGCCAAAAGTTGAAAAAGCGATCATGACTTCAGACCTAGGTCTAAACCCAATGTCTGCGGGTACTATCATTCGTGTACCTCTTCCACCGCTAACGGAAGAGCGTCGTAAAGACCTAGTTAAAATCGTACGTGGCGAAGCTGAAGGTGGCCGTGTTGCTATCCGTAACATTCGTCGCGACGCAAACAACGATCTAAAAGCGCTGCTTAAAGACAAAGAAATCTCTGAAGATGAAGATCGTAAAGCTCAAGACGAGATTCAAAAGCTAACTGACGTTGCTGTTAAGAAAGTTGACGAAGTATTAGCAGCAAAAGAAAAAGAGTTGATGGAAGTTTAATCTCCTTTACTCTCTCCCTAAAACGCTGTGTGTTTTCACACAGCGTTTCTTCTAGAAACACCCTATCTATCACTTCCAGTTATGACTCTTATGCAAACAAACCAACTTTCAACCGATAGCCTTCCTCAACATATTGCCGTCATAATGGACGGCAACGGCCGCTGGGCAAAAGAGCAGGGCAAGCCGAGAGTGTTTGGTCATAAGAATGGTGTCAGAGCCGTAAGAAAAACCATTTCATCAGCCAGTAGACTTGGCATTAAAGCCGTCACATTGTTTGCCTTTAGTAGCGAAAACTGGGCTCGCCCACAAGAAGAGGTGGGTGTGTTGATGGAGTTGTTTATCACGGTATTGTCTACCGAAGTAAAAAAACTGCACAAAAATAATCTACGCTTACGTGTTATTGGTGACAAGCGACGTTTTAGCGAGCGCCTGCAAGAAAAAATCGCCAAGGCGGAAGCGCTAACCGAGAATAACACTGGTATGGTGATTAACATTGCAGCCAACTATGGCGGTAAATGGGATATTACTGAGGCAGCGCGTAACGTTGCTAAGCTTGTAGCCAGTGGTGAGTTAGCACCGGAAGAGATAGATGAAGCAGTCATCACCCAGCATTTGACGATGTCAGATTTGCCGGAAGTTGATTTACTGATTCGAACCAGTGGTGAATGTCGAATTAGCAACTTTATGTTGTGGCAATTGGCCTATGCTGAGATGTACTTTACTCCGGTATATTGGCCTGACTTTGGTGAGGATAACCTTGTTGAAGCTGTCACGTGGTTCGTTAACCGCGAACGCCGTTTTGGTTGCACTGGAGAGCAAGTGAAAGCTCTCATGACGTCATCATAGCTAAGGACCCCTAGTTTGAAGCAAAGAATAATTACCGCGTTGATACTCGCTCCTCTTGTCATTTTGGGCATCTTCTTTTTGCCTCTGGCCTATTTTGTATCCGCTATTACCATCGTATCGTTATTGGGTTTTTGGGAATGGACACAGTTCGTCAATACTCAGTCACGCATTCTTGCCATGATCCCTCCTGTTGTGGCGACCGCGCTATCGTTTTTGTTACTCCCTTTTGATGCCGCGAGCCTCAATGAACTGGATGCTGGTCATTCGGCTGTATTAGCCATTGGCTCTGTATGGTGGATAGTGGCTTCAGGCCTCGCGTTGACTTACCCTAAATCGAGCGCAACCTGGTCTGGCTCTGTCGTTCTGCGCCATCTATTTGGCATACTGACACTGATTCCATTCCTTTGGAGTATCATCATTCTCCGCGCTGATAGCATTGTTGAAACGCCATACTACGGCTCAAAACTTGTGCTGTTTGTATGCTTTATTGTTTGGGCCGCCGATAGCGGTGCTTACTTTGCAGGACGTGCTTTTGGTCGCCGTAAAATGGCCCCGCATGTGAGCCCAAATAAAACCATCGAAGGTTTAATTGGTGGTATTGTTACGGCCTTTATTGTCGCTATTGCCGCGGCAAAGGGCTTTGAACTTGAATTTGCTAGCATGACGACCATGCTTATCATTACCTTCTTTACAGTGACTATTTCTGTATTAGGTGATTTGGTCGAAAGTATGTTTAAGCGTGTTTCTGGCATTAAAGACAGCAGCAACCTTATCCCTGGCCACGGTGGCATTCTGGACCGCGTTGACAGCCTTACCGCTGCGTTCCCGGTTTTTGCTTTCCTATATTACGTATTCTAAGTCAGGCCTTCGGGCCTGCTCTTGTTCAAATCGGTTGTTACGATGAGAAAGCTAACGATTCTTGGCGCGACAGGCTCTATTGGCGCCAGTACCTTCAAAGTAATTGAAAATAACCCTTCTGCTTATTCTGTAGTAGCGATTGCTGCTGGCTCAAATTACCCAAAAATGCTCGAACTTTGCCTAAAGTGGCAGCCTAAGTATGCTGTGATGGCGGACAAAGAGGCGGCCTTAAAGCTGGAGCAACTGCTTGCGCAGCATCAGCTCAAAATTGAAGTTCTTGCAGGTGTGGAAGGCTTAGTCGAGGTCTCGACACTCAAAGAAATCGACACGGTTATGGCGGCGATTGTTGGCGCGGCAGGGCTTGTTCCAACTCTTGCGGCGGTCAAAGCAGGTAAGCGTATCTTGCTCGCCAACAAGGAAGCCTTGGTGATGTCTGGTCAGGTGTTTATTGACGCAGTGCAGCAATCGGGTGCCGAGCTGTTACCCGTAGACAGTGAACACAATGCGATTTTCCAATGTCTCAATACCGATATGCAAACCCGCATGGGGCATTGTGACCTAGCCGAGAATGGCGTTAGCCAGATTCTATTGACAGGTTCTGGTGGCCCATTCCGTTATTCAGATATCGATACGCTAGATAGCGTGACACCTGCTCAGGCTATTGCGCACCCGAATTGGTCAATGGGACCGAAAATTTCGGTTGATTCAGCAACTATGATGAACAAGGGCCTTGAGTATATTGAAGCTAAGTGGCTATTTAATGCTTCTCGAGAACAGCTTAAGGTCATTATTCACCCTCAGTCGGTTATCCACTCCATGGTGCAGTATAACGACGGCTCGGTGCTTGCGCAGATGGGAGAGCCAGATATGGCCACGCCTATCGCTTGTGCGATGGCCTATCCCGAACGTGTTCCTTCTGGTGTTGCACCACTAGATTTTACTAAAGTCGGTGAGTTAACTTTCCTTGAGCCAGATTACAACCGTTATCCGTGTTTGAAGCTCGCGATAGACGCCTGTTACGAAGGGCAACATGCAACAACGGCGCTCAATGCAGCCAATGAAATTGCAGTAGACGCCTTTTTAAATGAGCAGATCAAATTCACCGATATTGCTCGCCTGAATGCATTGGTATTGAACAAAGCCTGTGCAATGAATCGACTCTCTAGCAGCTATGACTTGGAAAGCTTGATAGAGCTAGATAGAATGGCTCGAACAATCGCGATTGAATCACTACGAGAACTGTAGTTATGACTGGTATTTTGTGGAACTTTGCCTCATTCATTGTTGCTTTAGGTATTTTGGTAGCAGTGCATGAGTTTGGTCACTTTTGGGTGGCACGCCGATGTGGAGTCAAAGTAGAAACCTTTTCTATTGGCTTTGGTAAGTCAATTTGGTCTCGAGTCGGCAAGGATGGCACGGAATACAATATTTCGATTATCCCGCTTGGTGGTTACGTAAAAATGCTCGACGGGCGCGTCGATGATGTTCCTGCCGATCAACAAGCTTTCGCGTTTGACAAGAAACCACTTTGGAAACGCGCCTCTATTGTCGCAGCAGGCCCTGCATTTAACTTTGCTTTTGCTGTCTTTGCCTATTGGTTAGTTTTCCTTATTGGTGTACCGGCTGTTAAGCCTGTTGTTGGCGAAGTGACTCCTCATTCGATCGCAGCTGAAGCAGGTTTGCAGCCAGGCATGGAACTTATCGAAGTTTCAGGCGTCAAAACGCGAGATTGGGAATCAGTTAACATGGGTCTGATTGCGCATATTGGTGATGGTTCAATGACATTGACTGTCACATCACCAGAGCAAGTTGGCGCAAATCAGGTTAAGACGTTGGATTTGAGTACCTGGGAATTTAACCCTGAAAAAGAATCTGCGCTGACATCACTTGGATTTAGACCTTACTCTCCTGAGATTCAACCTATATTAACCAGCGTTTCGGAAGACGGCGCAGCGGCCAAAGCAGGCCTGCGTGTCGGTGATGAGATTGTCGCGGTTGATACGGTTGAAAACCCAACGTGGGAGCAAGTTGTACTCGCGATACAAGCGAGTGCGAATACTCCGATTGAGCTTTCTGTTATCAGTGAAGGACAACAAGCCAGCTACACATTAGTGCCAGATGCGCGTGAAGGGCGTGATGGTTCGCAAGTCGGTTTTGCTGGAATCGTACCTAAGGTCTCAGAATGGCCAGAAAGCTATCGCTTCGATCTTCAATATGGTGTATTTGATTCTATTGGCAAAGCATTCGAGAAAACCGGTCAGGTGATTAACTTGACGGTCACTATGTTGAAGAAACTCGTAGTGGGTGATGTTGGTTTAAACAACCTAAGTGGACCGATTTCAATTGCACAAGGTGCAGGAGCAACCGCCGATTACGGCTTGGTGTATTTCCTTGGTTTCCTCGCACTGATAAGTGTTAACTTGGGGATTATTAATTTAGTGCCACTGCCAATGCTTGATGGTGGTCACTTGATGTTCTTCGCTGTTGAGGCTGTGACACGACGTCCAGTGCCAGAGAAGATTCAAGAAATGGGCTATCGTATTGGCGGAATGATTATTTTCGCTCTGATGGCAGTGGCAATATTTAACGATTTTGCTCGCCTATAAATAAGGCAATAGTAAGTAGTAAGGAATAACTAACAACTTATGGCGATGAAAAAGACGCTACTTGCAACTCTGCTTGCAACTAGCCTGTCCGCGAATGGAGCTGAAGGTTTTGTGGTACAAGACATTCAGATCGAAGGACTCCAGCGTGTAGCACTCGGTGCTGCGCTACTTAATATGCCAGTACGTGTTGGCGATGAAGTTGGTGAACAAGATGTTGCTGATATCATTCGCTCACTCTACGCGTCAGGTAACTTTGAAAATATCGAAGTGCTACGTGACAACGATGTGTTGATTGTTCGCGTGACTGAGCGCCCGACGATTGCGAGCATTTCGTTTTCTGGTAACAGCGCAATTAAAGACGAGCAGCTTCAGCAGAACCTTGACGCTTCTGGCGTTCGTATGGGTGAAGCACTTGACCGCACAACACTCTCAACGATTGAGAAAGGTCTAGAAGACTTTTACTACAGTGTGGGTAAATACAACGCGCAGGTTCAAGCCGTTGTCACGCCACTACCGCGTAATCGTGCCGACTTGAAATTTGTCTTTAGTGAAGGTGTCTCAGCTAAGATCCAGCAGATTAACTTTCTCGGTAATGAAGAGTTTTCTGACAGAGAGCTCTTGAGCCGCTTTAATCTGAATGTGAACGTGGCTTGGTGGAACTTTTTAGCGGATGACAAATATCAGAAACAGGTCCTTGCCGGTGATATTGAAGCCCTTCGCTCGTACTATCTAGACCGTGGTTTCCTTAAGTTCCAAGTTGACTCGACACAAGTGGCGATCTCACCAGATAAAAAAGGAGTGTATATCACTCTTGGCCTGATTGAGGGTGAACCGTATTCGGTTAAAGAGGTGAACTTCCGCGGTGACTTGATTGGTAAAGAATCTGAGTTTAAGGCTTTAGTGCCGTTTAAATCTGGTGATACCTACAACGGCTCGGAAGTAACAGGCTTAGAAGAGAGCGTTAAGCGCATTCTTGGTGAAGCGGGTTACGCCTACCCACAGGTGACAACTATCCCTGAATTTGACGATGAGAACCAAGAGGTTTCACTGTTAGTCAACGTTGAAGCGGGTAACCGTATTTACGTTCGTGATATTCGTTTTACTGGTAATAACTCAACTAAAGATGAAGTACTGCGCCGTGAAATGCGTCAGATGGAGGGCAGCTGGCTTAACTCTCAATCGATTGAGACCAGTAAGAACCGTTTGAACCGTCTGGGCTTTTTTGAAACGGTAGATGTACAAACTGTACGTGTCCCGGGCAGTGATGACCAAGTTGACTTGGTGTACAACGTGAAAGAGGCGAACTCGGGCAGCGTCAATTTCGGTGTCGGTTACGGTACTGAATCGGGTGTGAGTTTCCAGGTTGGTCTGCAGCAAGACAACTTCTTAGGTTCAGGTAACCGCGTTGGTATTAGCGCGATGATGAACGATTACCAGAAGAACGTTAGCTTAGACTACCGTGACCCATACTGGAACATCGACGGTGTGAGTTTAGCCGGTTCGATCTTCTACAACGAGTTTGAGGCTTCTGAAGCCGGTATCATCGACTATACCAACGAAAGTTACGGTACGTCGGTAACATGGGGTTTCCCATTTGATGAGTTGAACCGCTTTGAATTTGGTTTGGGCTATACCCATAACAATATCGGTAATGTACCGACGTATGACCAGGCACAGCGTTTTGCGCGCAGTATCGGCCAAGGTGGTCAAAATGAGATCACGACTGATGACTTTGACGTCAATATTTCGTGGACGCGTAATAACCTTAACCGAGGTTATTTCCCAACGGCGGGTAACCACCAACGTGCTTTTGCCAAGATCACGACACCTGGCTCAGACGCAAAATATTTCAAAGTGCAATACGACGTTCGCCAATACATGCCTCTAACCGAAAAGCATGACTTCTCGCTCTTGATGCGTGGTCGCCTTGGTTACGGCAACGGTTATGGCACTACGGGTGACAGTGATAACATTCTACCGTTTTACGAGAACTACTATGCCGGTGGCTTTACCACATTGCGTGGTTTCCGTTCTAATACAGCAGGTCCTAAAGCGGTTTATACCAACTATGGTAGTTCGAACAATGGTACGGTGTCAGCGACAGATGATTCAGTGGGTGGTAACGCCATTGCACTTGCTAGTCTTGAGTTAATTTTCCCAACGCCATTTGCATCCGATGAAGCGCGCAGCCAGATTCGCACCAGTGCCTTTATTGATGCGGCAAGTGTTTGGGATACCGAGTTCTTCTACAATAAAGACAGCTCAATCAGCGGTGGTGGTCAGTATTACTACGATTACTCTGACTGGGGGAACTACCGAGCGTCTTACGGTGTCGCACTACAGTGGATGTCGCCAATGGGTCCATTGGTCTTCTCGCTAGCGAAACCAATCAAGATTTACGAAGGTGATGATGACGAATTCTTTACATTCACTATTGGACGTACTTTCTAAAAGTCGATAATCTGCTTTTAGAGAAGCAATTTATGCATTTACGCAGCTCGGCAATAACGCATTTATACGAGCTGCGATAGACAAAACATCGAGGATGATATTTTGAAATCAATGATTAAAGCGGCTGGTCTTAGCCTAGTAGTTCTAACTTCTTCTGTATTCGCACACGCAGCGGAAGCGGCGCAAAAAGTCGGTTACATCAATACAGCACAAGTATTTCAAGAGTTGCCTCAACGTGAAGCAACACTGCAAAAGCTTCAAGAGGAGTTTAAAGACCGCGCAGATGAGCTAAAAGCGATTGAAGCGAACGCGCGTACTAAGATGGAAAAACTTCAGCGTGATGGTGAGCTAATGAGCCAAGCGCAAGTAGAAGAAGCGCGCATGGAAATTGCTCAACTTGAGAACGAATTCCGTCTAAAAGGCCAGTCACTTGAAAAAGCAACGGCTCGTCGTGAAGCAGAAGAAAAGCAAAAACTCTTTATGTTGATCCAAGACGCGGTTGAGAAAGTGTCTAAGAGCGAAGGTTACGATATGATCATTGATATCCAAGCAGTGTCTTACGCGAAACCTGAATACAACATTTCAGAAAAAGTTATCAAGGCAATCAAGTAATTTTCTATGACCTCACTGACTCTTGAACAATTAGCCCAAATTACCGGCGGGACACTTCATGGCGACAACAAGGCGGTTGTCTCTACTGTAGCGCCAATGGATAAGGCTCAGGAAGGTTCGGTCACTTTCCTATCAAACCCGAAATACGCCAAGCACCTAGATGAATGTGCGGCGACGGTAGTGATGGTGAAAGAGGCGCAGCGAGAGCTTTGTCCTAACAATGCCCTCGTTGTTGATGACCCTTATGTCGCTTTTGCTCGCGTAACGCAAGCGCTGGACACCACACCAGCGCCGGCAAGTTCAATCGCGGCTTCAGCTGTCATTGCTGACGACGTGAAACTCGGAGAGAACGTCTCTGTCGGTGCCAATGCAGTGATTGAATCTGGTGCTTTGCTTGGTGATAACGTTGTGATTGGTGCAGGCTGCTTTATCGGTAAAGAAGCGAAGCTAGGCGCAAATACCAAACTTTGGTCAAACGTGAGCATCTATCATCGCGTTGAGTTGGGTGAAAACTGTCTCGTGCAAGCGAATACCGTTATCGGCTCTGATGGCTTTGGTTACGCAAACGAGAAGGGGGAGTGGATTAAAATCCCTCAACTTGGCACCGTTCGTATTGGCAATCGCGTTGAGATTGGTTCATGCACTACCATTGACCGTGGTGCACTAGATGACACTGTGATTGAAGATAATGTCATTATCGATAATCAGATCCAAATCGCCCATAACGTGCACATCGGATATGGTACAGCGATGGCTGGTGGTACTATTGTCGCCGGCAGTACCACCATAGGTAAATACTGTATTATTGGTGGCGCCGTTGTGATCAACGGTCATATTGCTATCGGTGATGGCGTGACCATTACTGGGATGAGCATGGTGATGCGCAGTGTGGAAGAGAAAGGCGTTTATTCGTCAGGTATTCCACTACAAACCAATAAAGAGTGGCGCAAAACCGCAGCACGTGTTCATCGTATCGACGATATGAATAAACGTCTGAAAGCGGTAGAGAAGAAGCTCGAGGCCGAATAAGAACCTGACTTATACACGCTAAGCTGCGGCTTAACGTAGAGTTAGCCAATGAGAAAAAGGCTCGCACTAGCGAGTCTTTTTGTTCATAACGCATATTGGTGATGCCATTAAGTGGGATCACCTGCCCATCATCGCGATGCAATGCATGTGGATTTTCCGCAAATACGCCGTTGTTGGGTATACTAGAAAGAATTTAAATAGAAAGGATTAGGACTGTGACGACAGAAAATAAAACGATGAATATTACTGAAATTCAGGAACTTCTTCCTCATCGTTACCCATTTTTGATGATTGACCGTGTAGTAGATTTTGAAGAAGCAAAGTTTCTTAAGGCAATCAAAAACGTTTCTGTGAATGAGCCTCAGTTTACTGGTCACTTCCCACAACTTCCTGTTTTTCCAGGTGTACTGATTCTGGAAGCAATGGCGCAAGCAACAGGTTTGTTGGCGTTTAAATCGTTCGGTGCCCCTCAAGGTAATGAACTTTACTACTTCGCGAGCGTTGACGGTGCGAAATTCCGCAAGCCAGTCACGCCGGGTGACCAATTGGTGATTGAAGTTGAGTTCCTGAAAGAACGTCGCGGTATTGCTGCATTTAATGGTGTGGCAAAAGTTGATGGCGAAGTTGTCTGCTCTGCAGAACTAAAATGTGCACGTAGAGAGTTTTGATATGATTCATGAGACGGCTCAAATTCACCCTGCTGCAGTTGTAGAAGAGGGTGCAAAGATTGGTGCTAACACCGTTGTTGGCCCTTTTACTTACATCACCAAAGATGTGGTTATCGGTGAAAATAACGAGATCATGTCTCACGTTGTGATCAAAGGTCACACGACCATTGGTAATGAGAACCGTATCTTCCCGCAAGCGGTTATTGGTGAAGAAAACCAAGACAAGAAGTATGGCGGTGAAGACACAACGGTTGTTGTTGGTGATCGCAATGTGATTCGTGAAAGTGTGCAAATTCATCGCGGTACGACTCAAGATAAGAGTACAACTGTTGTGGGCAACGACAATCTACTGTGTGTGAATGCTCACGTTGCGCATGATGTGATTGTTGGTAATCATACGCACATCGGCAACAATGCAATCTTGGGCGGCCATGTAACGGTCGGTGATCATGCAGGTGTCATGGCACTATCAGCGATTCACCCATTCTGTAGTGTTGGCGCCTACGCTTACATTGGTGGTTGTTCGGCTGTTGTACAAGATGTTCTGCCTTACGTGTTGGCTCAAGGCAACCACGCAACACCATTTGGCTTGAACCTTGTTGGCCTGAAGCGTAATGGTTTTGAGCGAGCAGAACTTCGTGCACTGCAAACTGCATACAAAGAAATTTATCGCTCAGGTAAAACGCTTGAAGAGGCGAAAGCGTCTCTTGCCGAGATGGCAAAAGAGTCACCAAAAATTCAGCCTATGTGCGATATGCTAGAAAATTCTGAGCGTGGTATTATTCGTTAATACTCACCTTCGGTGATTCGAAAAAGATCGCCTTAATGGCGGTCTTTTTGCATTTTAAGGAAAGAGAGTTATGGCAAAACCATTACGAGTAGGAATTGTAGCGGGAGAACTGTCGGGAGATACATTGGGTGAAGGCCTGATTGCCCAGATAAAACAGCAGTATCCTGATGCAGAGTTTGTCGGTATCGGTGGACCAAAGATGATCGCCAATGGCTGTGAATCATGGTTTGATATGGAAGAGCTTGCGGTGATGGGGCTTGTGGAAGTGCTTGGCCGCTTGAGACGACTGCTTCATGTCAAGGCGGAACTGGTTAAACGCTTTACTGACAATCCTCCAGATGTGTTTATTGGGATCGATGCGCCAGATTTTAATCTGAGACTAGAGAAAGATCTCAAGCAAGCTGGAATCAAAACTGTCCATTACGTCAGTCCATCGGTTTGGGCATGGCGTCAAAACCGTATTCATGGCATTGCCAAAGCAACGAATCTCGTTCTTGCCTTTTTGCCGTTTGAGAAAGCGTTTTACGATAAGTTTAATGTGCCGTGTGAGTTTATTGGTCACACACTAGCGGATGCTATTCCCCTGCATTCTGACAAGCAGGCCGCGCAGCAGCAACTCGGTCTCGATAGCAGTAAACGCTGGCTTGCAGTTCTGCCGGGCAGTCGTGGCAGTGAACTTTCGATGCTAGCGGAGCCATTTATTCAAACTTGCCAAAGGCTACATCAAGATGACCCTTCACTGGGCTTTGTTGTGGCTTTGGTCAATGATAAGCGCCGCGTTCAATTTGAAGAAGTGTGGCAACAAATCGCCCCTGAGTTACCCTTTACTTTAATCAATGATACTGCGCGAACTGTTATTACGGCGTCTGACGCAGTGATGTTAGCGTCAGGTACAGTGGCATTGGAGTGCATGTTGGTTAAGCGCCCTATGGTAGTGGGTTATAAGGTGAATGCCATTACCGGATTTTTGGCCAAGCGCATGTTGAAAACCGCGTATGTGTCTTTACCTAATATTTTAGCGGATGCGCCCTTGGTTAAAGAGTTCCTCCAAGAAGAGTGCACCGTCGATAACCTTTATCATGAGGTAAAGCAGTTACTTGAAGGCGATACGCAACCGCTTATCGACAAGTTTACAGAGATGCATCAATGGATTCGTAAAGATGCAGACAAACAAGCAGCGGATGCCGTATTGAATTTGATTGGAAAGACAGCGTAATGGCAGTAAAAAAAGCACAAGAACTTCCAGAGTTTGAATACCCAGCAGGGTATCAGTTAGTTGCAGGCGTAGACGAGGTTGGACGAGGCCCATTAGTCGGTGATGTCGTGACCGCTGCGGTTATCCTTGACCCCAACAATCCGATAGAAGGCCTAAACGACTCAAAGAAGTTAAGCGAAAAGAAGCGATTAGCACTGTTGCCTGAGATTAAAGAGAAAGCGCTGGCTTGGTCTGTAGGCCGCTGTTCACCAGAAGAGATTGATCAGCTCAACATTCTCCAAGCAACCATGGTTGCTATGCAGCGAGCTATTGCTGGCCTTGCGGTTCAGCCTGACTTGGCACTGATCGATGGTAATCGATGTCCAGAGCTCGCGATGGACAGCCAAGCGGTGGTAAAAGGCGACCTGCGTGTCGCAGAGATTAGTGCCGCGTCAATTATCGCTAAAGTGGTGCGCGATCAAGAGATGGAAGAGCTTGATAAGCAGCATCCAGAGTTTGGTTTTGCCAAACATAAAGGTTACCCGACCAAGGCGCATTTTGAAGCGATTGAGAAGCATGGTGTGATTGATCAACACCGTAAGAGCTTTAAACCCGTCAAACGTGCGCTAGGGATAGAGTAGCAATACGCCAGCTGGTTTGATTTTAAAGCAGTTGGCTACAATCAAGCATACATTTGAGGTGAAAGTACGTTAAAATTTCACCTAAAACTGATTTTAGACAGTAACCGGACCGTTTAATGGCTGACCCTAAGTTTATCCACCTTCGCATTCACAGTGATTTCTCCATGGTGGATGGAATTAACAAAGTTCCCCCTTTAGTCAACAAAGTTGCCGAGCTTGGTATGCCAGCGATGGCATTGACAGACTTTACCAACCTATGTGGTTTGGTGAAGTTCTATGGTAACGCTCATGGAAAGGGTATTAAGCCTATTATCGGTGCGGATTTTTCCATGCAGTCTGATGAGTTTGGTGAAGAGTTAACATCGCTCACCGTACTCGCGGCAGACAACGATGGCTACAAGAACCTCACATTACTGATCTCCGAGGCTTATTTACGAGGACACGTACAGCATCAGCCTGTCATTGATAAAGCTTGGCTAGCAAATCACGCCAAAGGGCTTATCCTGCTGTCTGGCGGTAAGAGCGGCGAAATAGGTCGCGCATTGCTTAAAGGCAATCAAGCGCTTGCGGCTCAATGTGCTGACTTCTACAAACAACATTTTGCTGACCGCTTCTACCTTGAGTTGACTCGCACCGGACGCGCTGATGAAGAGAGTTATCTGCACTTCGCCATAGAGTTTTCAGAGCAGCACGATCTGCCGGTTGTTGCGACCAACGATGTGGTGTTTATTGAGCAAGATTTGTTTGATGCACATGAAATCCGCGCAGCGATTCATGATGGTTTTACTCTCGATGATCCTCGTCGACCAAAGAATTATAGTCCTCAGCAGTATCTTCGCAGTGAAGAGGAGATGTGTGAACTGTTTGCTGACATTCCAGAAGCCCTCGAAAACAGTGTAGAGATTGCAAAACGATGTAACGTAACCGTCAGACTAGGAGAGTACTTCCTCCCCGCTTTCCCAACCGAGGGGATGGAAGAGACCGACTTTTTGGTCAAGAAATCACAAGAAGGCCTTGAAGAGCGTTTAGAGTTCCTCTTTCCCGATCCTGATGTCCGGGCAGAGCGACGCCCTGAATACGATGAGCGTTTAGATGTCGAACTGAAAGTGATCAACCAGATGGGTTTCCCCGGTTACTTCTTGATCGTAATGGAGTTCATCCAGTGGTCAAAAGATAACGATATTCCCGTTGGGCCGGGGCGTGGCTCCGGTGCCGGTTCTTTGGTAGCGTATGCGCTAAAGATCACCGATCTCGATCCACTCGAATACGATCTACTTTTCGAACGTTTCTTGAACCCCGAACGTGTCTCGATGCCCGATTTCGATGTCGACTTCTGTATGGATAAGCGTGACCAAGTCATTGATCACGTTGCTGAGATGTATGGCCGTGACGCGGTGTCACAGATCATTACCTTCGGTACGATGGCAGCAAAAGCGGTAATTCGTGATGTGGGACGTGTGCTGGGCCATCCGTTTGGCTTTGTTGATCGAATTTCTAAACTGATTCCACCTGACCCCGGTATGACGTTAGAGAAAGCGTTTAAAGCTGAACCTGCGTTGCCTGAGCTTTATGAACGCGATGAGGAAGTTAAAGATCTCATCGATATGTGTCGTATCCTAGAAGGGTGTACACGAAACGCGGGTAAACACGCGGGTGGGGTGGTAATTTCCCCCACCACCATCACCGATTTTGCACCGATTTATGCCGATTCTGAAGGGCATTTCCCGGTTACGCAGTTTGATAAAAATGACGTTGAAACAGCGGGTTTGGTCAAGTTTGACTTCTTGGGCCTGCGTACGCTGACCATTATTGACTGGGCATTGGGTTTGATTAACCCACGCCTCGAGCGTGAAGGGCTTGCGCCAGTTCGCATCGAGTCTATCCCACTCGAAGATGAATCATCGTTCCGATTGCTACAAAATTCGGAAACCACCGCGGTATTCCAGCTTGAATCTCGTGGGATGAAGGAGCTGATTAAGCGTCTTCAGCCAGACTGTTTTGAAGATATCATCGCATTGGTGGCGCTGTTCCGTCCCGGCCCGTTGCAATCGGGCATGGTAGATAACTTTATCGACCGTAAGCATGGTCGAGAGGCGGTCTCTTACCCAGACGAAAAGTGGCAGCACGACTCACTTAAAGAGATACTCGAACCGACCTACGGCATTATCCTTTATCAAGAGCAGGTCATGCAGATCGCGCAGGTTCTGTCTGGTTATACGCTGGGCGGAGCGGATATGCTGCGTCGTGCGATGGGTAAGAAAAAGCCAGAAGAGATGGCCAAGCAGCGTGCCACCTTTGAGGAAGGTGCGGTTGCCAATGGTGTCGATGGCGAGTTGGCGATGAAAATCTTCGACTTGGTTGAGAAGTTTGCCGGTTATGGTTTTAACAAATCTCACTCAGCGGCATACGCTCTCGTTTCTTATCAGACATTATGGTTGAAAACCCATTACCCAGCCGAATTTATGGCGGCGGTAATGACCGCGGATATGGATAATACCGAGAAGGTTGTTGGCCTAGTGGATGAGTGCTTGCGCATGAAACTCACGGTATTGCCACCTGATATCAATGCGGGCCTCTATCGCTTTAACGTTGATGAGAAAGGCGCGATTGTCTATGGTATCGGTGCGATTAAAGGGGTGGGTGAAGGCCCAATCGATGCCATTCTTGAATCACGTGAGAAAGACGGCCACTTTAAAGATCTCTTCGATTTTTGTGCGCGTATTGACCTGAAAAAAGTGAACAAGCGCGTTATCGAAAAGCTGATTTATGCAGGTGCGTTAGATCGCTTAGGCCCACATCGTGCGGCGCTGATGGCTTCGTTAGATGATGCCGTCAAAGCGGCGGCTCAGCATCACCAAGCTGAGGCCTTTGGTCAGAGTGATATGTTTGGTGTGTTGACAGACGCACCAGAAGAGGTTGAGCACAAGTACATTCAAGTGCCGCCTTGGCCTGAAAAAGTATGGTTGGAAGGGGAGCGTGATACGCTTGGCTTGTATCTCACTGGCCACCCAATCAACGAGTATATTAAAGAGTTGGGTAAGTACACTAGTTGCCGCTTGAAAGACGCCACCCCAACTCGTCGAGATCAAACGGTGACATTATCGGGTTTGGTGATAGCCGCGCGAGTGATGACTACCAAGCGCGGTACACGTATCGGAATCATGACCTTAGATGATCGCAGCGCGCGTATTGAGGTGATGTTATTCTCAGATGCACTAGAAAAATACGCAGAATTGCTAGAAAAAGACAAAATATTGGTCGTTTCTGGACAGGTCAGCTTTGATGACTTTAACGGCGGCCTTAAAATGTCGGCGCGCGAAGTTATGGATTTGGGCGCGGCGCGAGAGAAATTTGCACGCGGGTTATCCATTTCCATTAATGAATCTCAAATAAATGAAACATTTTTTGAGCGATTTAGTCAGATATTAGAGCCACATAGGGCCGGTAGTGTGCCTGTGCATGTATACTATCAAAGGTCAGATGCGCGAACCCGTATTACGATGGGCACTCAATGGCGAGTGACCCCAAGCGATACACTACTAGATGAATTAAAACAGCTACTTGGCAAACGCCAGGTAGAACTCGAATTTCACTAACCTCGACTGTCACGGAATTCGTTGCGGTAAATCGAGTAAACAAGGATCCATAGATGAGCCTAACTTTTTTAGAATTTGAAAAGCCGATTGCAGAATTAGAAGCAAAAATTGAAGCGCTACGTGATGTTACTCGCCACGGCGGCGACAGCACTGTTGATCTAGACAAAGAGATCAAACAGCTAGAGAAAAAGAGCTTAGAACTAAAGCAGAAAACATTCAGCGATTTGAGCGCATGGCAGACAGCTCAACTTGCTCGTCATCCACAGCGTCCATACACTCTTGACTATCTAGAGCATGTGTTCACAGAGTTTGATGAACTGGCAGGCGATCGTGCGTACGCAGATGACAAAGCGATTGTCGGTGGTATTGCTCGTCTTGAGGGCCGCCCTGTGATGGTGATTGGCCATCAGAAAGGTCGTGAAACTAAAGAGAAAGTAAAGCGTAACTTTGGTATGCCTAAGCCTGAAGGTTACCGTAAGGCACTGCGCCTAATGAAAATGGCTGAGCGCTTTAACATGCCTATCGTGACATTCATTGATACTGCAGGTGCCTACCCTGGCGTTGGAGCCGAAGAACGCGGTCAATCTGAAGCGATTGCCACCAACCTTAAAGTGATGGCGGGGCTTAAAGTGCCTGTTATCTGTAACGTTATCGGTGAAGGTGGTTCTGGTGGTGCATTGGCTATCGGAGTGGGTGATTATGTGAATATGCTGCAATACTCGACGTATTCAGTTATCTCCCCTGAGGGCTGCGCTTCCATTTTGTGGCGTGATGCAGAGAAAGCACCACAAGCAGCTGAAGCTATGGGCTTAACGGCACCACGCCTCAAAGAACTGGAGCTGATTGATGAAGTCATTGAAGAGCCACTGGGTGGCGCGCATCGTGACTACGTAGCAATTTCAGGCTCAATGAAAGAGATGCTGCTGAAGCAACTGGCAGAGCTCGAGCAATTTGATAATGAAGCGCTACTAGAGCGCCGTTACCAGCGCCTAATGAGCTACGGTTACTGTTAATTCAGCGCTGTTGTCTCTTTAAACAAACAGGTTATGATGATGGAGGGTTGGCTATGCCAGCCCTTTGTTGTCTTTGCTAGGATATTTTTAACTCAATGAGCCGTGTCGAAACTGAATTTCAAACTGTCATAGAGCCTGTTGTGACAACCGATAGCGAGTTGGTTGTTGCGCTAAGCGGAGGGCTTGATTCTGTTGCTTTACTGAATTTGTCTGTGCGTTATGCTCAGCAACAGGGCTTGGCTTGTCGGGCAGTTCATGTTCATCATGGTCTGAGTGACAATGCCGATGCTTGGGCAAGCTCATGTCAAAAGTGGTGTGAGGCGCTTGAAACCCCTCTGGAGGTGATAAAAGTAACACTCGACTTGTCTCAGGGTGAGAGTATCGAGCAAGTTGCACGCCAAGCACGTTATCAAGCCTTGACGAAGTGGATGACGCCACGTTCTATTCTACTGACGGGTCAACATGGTGATGATCAGTTAGAGACCTTTTTGCTTGCTCTGAAACGCGGAAGCGGGCCGAAAGGTTTAGCGTCCATGGCGGCCGTATCCTATTTTGCGAGTGGATTGAAAGTTCGCCCATTGTTGGGGCTTTCTCGTTGTGAACTTGAATCATGGGCTTGTGAGCACAAGCTCGAATGGGTGGAAGATGAAAGTAATCATGATCAACGCTTTGACCGAAACTTTCTGCGTCATAGCGTGACACCGACTTTGAAGGAGCGCTGGCCAACGATACTTCAGTCCACGCTCAGAACGGCAACCTTGTGCGCTGAACAGGAGAGTCTGCTTGATGAGCTGATGAGTGACAAGCTTAAAGAGGCCATCAATGAATTTGGAGGCTTGCAGATTGATACTTTGAGCTCCCAGTCAGAAGTGTATCGAAATAGACTACTTCGTATGTGGCTTGCCACGCAGCAAGAGCTGATGCCATCACAGGCTCAAATGCAGCAGCTTTGGCACAACGTCGCATGTGCAAAAGTGGATGCCAACCCAGAGCTGAAACTAGCGAACGGAATCGTGAGGCGCTTTCAAGGGGCACTCTATTGGGTGGCGGAGCACGTAGATGTTTCACATTGGTCACAAACTTTAACCATTAATACCCCGGTCCAGCTTCCTGATGAGTTGGGTGAGCTATCTTTATGTGATAACCAAGTTGATAATTCAGAGACTCGCATTGGAATTCAAACTCTGCGAGCGCCTAGCTCGGGTGAGTGTTATCGGGTGATATTTGACCCAACGGGGTTGTCTGCTCATCCAGAATCGCGCCAACATAGTCGTAAATTAAAGAAGCTATTTCAAGAATATGGCGTACCAAGCTGGCAACGACGACGTATCCCGATTATTGTAACGGAACAGCGTGTGGTTGCTGTCGGTGACTTGTTCGTTGACCGGCAGTTTTCTGGACAGGCACTGACTTTAACTTGGCTAAAGTCATCCAATTTCAAGCAGAATTCGTAAAAAAGTAAGCATAGAAAAAACGTGTGAAGCAAATTTAAAAGCAATAAGGAAGCGCAATGAAAAAAGTAATGGTAGGTGTAGTCGCGGGCTTAGCGATGATGAGCATGAATGTTATGGCTGCTGGCGATGCAGAAGCTGGTAAAGCAAAAGCGGCAATTTGTGCAGCGTGTCATGGTGCAGATGGTATTGCCACCATTCCGGGTTATCCAAACCTCAAGGGTCAAAACGAACAATACCTTATATCTTCAGTCAAAGCCTATAAAAACAAAGAACGTCAAGGCGGCCTTGCTGCAGTGATGCAGGCGCAAGCGGCGATGCTGAGTGACCAAGATATTGCCAACCTAGCGGCCTACTACGCCAACTTAAAGTAACCAATAAGAGGCAAATTAGCATGTTAACCACAGTTACCTGTTCGTTAGGGGGCTTTTGCGCAAACGATTAAATGCCAGGAGTGCGATCTTGTTCCCCTTCGTTACATTTATTCTGCAACAGAGCTGCATCTTGCGCAAACAAGTGGTATATAATGCCCCTAAAGTGAATAGGCTCAAGGGATTAACATGAAAAAAATTGAAGCGATTATCAAGCCATTCAAACTTGATGATGTGCGTGAAGCGCTAGCAGAAGTCGGTATCACGGGTATGACGGTTTCTGAGGTAAAAGGCTTTGGTCGTCAAAAAGGCCACACTGAGCTCTATCGTGGGGCAGAGTACATGGTTGACTTTCTGCCTAAAGTGAAGCTTGAGATCGTTGTTAGTGCAGATGTCGCTGATCAATGCGTTGATACCATTATTGAAACGGCGCAAACGGGTAAGATTGGTGATGGTAAAATCTTTGTCACTGACATCGAACGTATCGTTCGTATTCGCACAGGTGAAGAGGACGAAGAGGCGATCTAACCACCTCTTTGCATCGTGATGGTTTACAAAAAGGAGCAGTTGCTCCTTTTTTTGTGCCTATTGATAGGTTCGGTTTATACTCGAAGAGATTGATAGTGATGGAGTGATGATTTTGAAGCGATTTTTGTCGATTGGTTTGGTGATGTTCGCGTTAGCTGGAACGGCAGTCGTCGCTGGCTTTGAAATGATTTTTTCTGCTCCAGAAAAGCCGCAGTTGGTGGTATTCGATAAAACCGTAGAGCCCGCTCCTGATATTCAATGCTATAACAACCATGCCCCAGAGGTTTTGGACAACGATGGGCAAATTGATGTCTTAGTGTGGAACATCTATAAACAAAACCGCCATAACTGGAAGGTGACACTAGATCGCTTAAGCCGAGATAGTCACCTTGTGTTGCTACAAGAGGCAAGTTTAACCAAAGAACTACAAGGTTGGATTGGTCAAGGGCATTGGAATGGCAATGCTGTGGACGCCTTTAAGGCGTTTGATGTTTCTGCGGGGGTGTTGAATGTCGCTAAAGAGCTACCTGCAAAGGCGTGTGCGTATATCGAGCTTGAACCATGGTTAAGGCTACCTAAATCGGCACTTTATGCTGAGTATACGCTCTCCAATGGAGAGCGTTTGGCCGTGGTCAATATCCACTCTGTGAACTTCACCTACGGCACTCAAGAGTATCATCGTCAGCTGTCTAGGTTGGTGGCACAACTGCAAAAGCATCAAGGGCCGATTATTGCCGCTGGCGACTTTAATAGTTGGAGTGCCGATCGCGTCGAAGTGATGCAACAAGCACTGAACAAAGTCGGCTTGAAGCCAGCTTTGTTTGAGCCAGATTATCGTAAACAGTTCGTCAATGGCTTACCCCTCGATCATATTTATTATCGAGGTTTAACCCTAAAAACAGCAAAGGCGCCCAAAACGGACGCCTCTGACCATAACCCTCTCATCGCGCAATTTCAGCTTTAACCGGCAATGATAATAAACAGCGCCCAGATAGTATAAAAGGCAACCCACGGGAGCGTGGCGATCACCAATGCTGGGCCACGTTCTAGTTGTGTCCAAGTGCCAAGCGCTGCAAAGCCTAATACGATGTACCATGGCATCAGCAGTGGGAACGAGCTGGCAAATTGTGACCAACTGTGGTCGAGTGGCAGCTTAATCAGGCCGTTCAGGCTATTTAGGTCTGCGGCATAAATCATCACGTCGCCGTGCTTGAGTAACACACTCACATAGCTAGCTAAGTCGCCAATGACCGCAGGGAAGATCATCACTGATGCTGCGGCAAACCACTTCCAGAAACCCAACTGAAGCTGGTTATTCTTGGTGGCCAAGTTAAACCAGAATGCCAGCATAATGATGGTTAGTGTACGCCCGGCAATATCGCTAATGATCTCACTGGCCATTAATGTGTTCGCATCGAGTTGCGCGAGTTGTTCTGGTGTCGCGTTTGACAATTGCGCAATAAGTACTTGTTGCATGGTGTCAAAGTCAGCCAGGTCAAAATACGCGCCCCAGAACAGGAACGGGCTTAGAACCAATAGGATATAAGGTTGCCAGCCCCAAGCACTGCGTTGATACAGAGCTAAGAAGGCGGCAGAAGGTGCTCGAAAGATATCGACCACCATGGTTAGTGGATTACTTGAACCAGTCATTACACGCTTACCTTAGTGACATCAACATACAGTTTTAGGCGCTGGCCTGGCTGAAGGTATTTTTGGTTATGCAGTTCGTTCCATTTCACCACGTCACGACTTTTCACCTTAAACTTATCAGCAATTCCGCTAATGGTGTCACCTGAGCGTACGTTGTAGATGACAGTACGGATAATCGAACCCTCTTTACCATCTTTCCACACTACAAGGCTTTGACCTACGCGCAGGGTGTCATTTGGCGCCATGCCATTCCACTGTGCGAGTGAGCGGTAAGAGACATTGTGTGATTTAGCGATAGTCCAGAGGCTTTCGCCACTTTGCACTTGGTGATTAAGCTTGTATTGGCCGCGTGATTGCGCCTGAGTGCTCTTGAGGCGGTTACTAGCGGTTAATGCGTAAGCCTTATCATCTTTAACCGAGTTAGGCACCATCAGGTGTTGGCCAACTCGAATATTGTCATTACTCAACCCATTCGCTGTGCGAATCACTTGACTAGTGGTGTTGTGACGCTGTGCAATCACACTTAAGCTGTCTCCCGATTTGACTTGGTAGCGGACTAAGCGAACCCCTTTGCCACGGTTGTCAGCGACATTCTTATTGAACTGTTCAACCGAGGCTGTCGGTAGCAAAAGTTGGTGATGTGTTTCTGGTGCTGTTGACCACTGGTTATACGCCGGGTTAAGGCTCTGCAGCTCTTTGACGGTAATGCCGGCGTATTCCGCAGCGACAGCAAGATCAAGCTGCTCTTGTGGGTCGACCTGTGTAACGACTTTCTTATTCGGGATAGACGGGATCTCAATACCGTATTTTTCTTGATTAGCAATGATGTCAGCAAGTGCGAGTAGCTTTGGTACGTAGCCGCTGGTCTCTTTAGGCAGGTTTAAAGAGAAGAAGTCGGTTGGCTTGCCTGCATTACGATTTTGACGTATGGCACTGTTTACACGGCCACCACCACTGTTATAGGCAGCAATGGCATGTGACCAATCGCCATCAAAGCGTTGGCTTTGCTGAGTCAGATAATCAAGAGCGGCATCGGTTGATGCAGAAACGTCACGACGACCGTCATACCAGAAGTTTTGCTCTAGACCCATCGCTTCGCCTGTTGCAGGCACAAATTGCCAAAGACCTGCGGCACGACCATGAGAGTAGGCAAAGGCATCAAATGAGCTCTCTACGATAGGAAGAAGCGCTAACTCCATAGGCAGGCCACGCTCTTCAATTTTCTCTACAATGAGGTACATAAATGGCTGCGCACGCTGAGAAACCGTGCGTAGGTGGCTCGGGTGCTTTAGATACCATGTGCGGTAGTAATCCACCGTTTTGTGCTCAGGTATCGGCATTTCCAGTTGCATCGCAATGCGTTGCCAAACGTCTTCTTGAGATTGAGGCGTGATAACTGGCAGCTCTTCAACCGTTTCAGGTTCGCTGATGGTCTCTTTTACAGGCTGTTGCGCAGTGGATGGTTCCACTTGGCTCACTTCGCCTTTTGATGTTTCTTTAGGTTGTGAGTCAGAGTCGGCGTTGGGAGCGATCTGACAACCTACTAAGATCGTTCCTAACAAACCACATACGATAATGCGCATAAATACAGCCTTTTTAATATTCGGCTGCTGATAATACTTTCGTCAATATCCACTAGGCAAGGGTAGGATTGTCAAAATTCGTTTTTCCACTCACGTAATGCGGTAAAAATGGCGAGTGGATCGCTTGCAACAGTGCGGTTTGTCACGGATTTCATCACACCGGTCTCTTCAAGTCGCAAAAAAGGGTTAATGCGCTTTTCTTGCTCAATAGTCGTTGGCAGCGTTGGTTGCGCCATACCGCGTAAACGAATTACTTCATCACGATAGTCAAGAAGGTGTGGGTTTTCTGGTTCAACCGCTAAAGCAAAAGCGATATTACTGAGTGTGTACTCATGAGCGCAGTAGACCTCAGTCTCAATCGGCAGCTTAGCGATTTTATCGAGAGAGCGCCACATCTGCTCCATAGTACCTTCAAATACGCGCCCACAACCCGCAGAAAAGAGGACATCACCACAAAATAGTTTACCATCCCCGACAAAACCAATATGACCGGCGGTATGACCTTCAAGATCGAGGACTAAAAAGCGTTCACCAAACAGCTCAAACTGGTCGCCACCTTGCAGTGTTTGTGTCACGGTAGGAATAGGTTCATTCAACGGGCCAAACACATCAACATGTGGGAACTGACGCACCAGTTCCGCAACACCACCAATGTGATCATTGTGGTGATGAGTAATTAAAATGACTTCTAATTCAAGATTATGTTGCGTTAAGTAGTCGATCACAGGTTGAGCATCACCGGGGTCAACCACGGCACATCCTTGTTGGCTATTTTGAATTAGCCAGATGTAATTATCGTTAAATGCAGGTATGCTTTTGACATGTAACATAGTTGAATCTCTAGATGATGTAGGTTACGAATGAAGCCAGCTCGTAGTAAAAAGGAACTTAATAAACCCACCACATGGAGTGAACTACAAAATGGTCACTGGGTGAGTGAGTCAATTCAACTTCGCTTAGATGAATGGTGCCCAAAATTGTTTGGTTATCATTTGCTTAAACTTGGTGGCTTAAGCAGTGAGCTTGCCAGTTGTTTTTGTAATATTCAACATCAAGTTAATCTTGATCGCGATAATCCGATTGCGAGCGTCATTGCTGACTCTTACGAGTTGCCTTTTGTCGAAAAAAGCTTCGATGCGGTGATTTTAGCTCATCAATTAGACTTTTGTGATGACCCACATCGATTGCTGCGAGAAATCGACCGCGTGATGATTGATGATGGTTACTTGATCCTTACGGGGTTTAACCCTTTAAGCCTCACGGGGATATCGAGCCTATTGCCTTGGCGCAAACATAACCTACCTTGGAGTGGACGTATGTTTACGCCATCACGTATCAAAGACTGGTTAGGGGTGCTGAATTACGAGGTGATTGAGTGCGATAGCTATGCTGTGTTTCCTTATCAGTACAATCGCACCTTTTGGACTTGGCTTGAAAATAGCCTTGGTCAATGGTGTCGCCCGATGGGCAGTTTATACTTTATCGTGGCCCGAAAGCGTACCTGTCCGCTCAAACCGATAAAGCCTCATTGGCAGCTAAAACGTCGCTTATCGCCTTTGGTCAATTACTCAAAAGTGGGTATACGAGTCAACACCAGACCACAATTGTAAGTAACTTTGAGTTGCATCACTATTGTGGTGAAAATTCTAATGGCAATACATCAATGACGTGTTACTTTACTGGATCTTTTTTGCGGTACGTGTGCGTGTGCATAACATGATGCTAACAAGGGTTGAGTTGGTAAACTGAGTAAGTCTTTTTGTTAAATCCCTTTCGTATTTCTTTCATCCTAATAGCGTGCTTGTTGGCATTTTCGAGCCAAGCGAGAGAGTTTCCTGATGCCCGTGAACCCAGAGTGACCATTGAGGTCTGGTCTTCGTTTCATGGCGATTTGTTACAAACTGCTGCTCAGCATTTTGAGCAGGAGACTGGACATAAACTCGCTATTCGTCAGTTCAGCTCAACGTTTGATATCCGTTCAGAGCTGCTGATTGCCAAGATGTTTGGCACCTATGTGCCCGATATGGTTTGGGTGCCTTCCGACTTTCTCGGCCTGCATGAATACATAGGACTAGCTGCATTACCTGTTGAATGGGTAGACAAATCGAGTTTTGAGCCAAAAAGCTTAGAGTCCCTGATGATTGATGAGCAAGTTTATGGTCTACCTTTGTCTTTAGGTAATCACTTGATGCTCTATTACGACAAGCGCAGAGTGAGTGAACCACTGTTAACGTGGGAGCAACTTATCTCGCTTGAGCAAGCGCTCGATCAAGAATCCCCAAACGCCGTTGTAGCAATGGGCGTGGAAGATGCCTATTTCTTCAGCTCGTTTTTCTCACTTTTTTACGACTCCTCACCTATGGTCAGTTTTGAGTTTAACCAAGATGCGACTGCACAAACGATCCATTTTGTGCAGTCACTATTGCAAAGTGGTGTACTTGCTGACAACTGTGCTCATCAGTGTGGGCGCGATAGGTTGGTGAGTGGTGAGGTGGACTACCTCATTGACGGTGATTGGGCATTGAGTCTTTTCCCAGCAGAATACATTGAGCAACACCTTGCCATTGCGCCACTTTTGCCCACTTGGCAGGGCAAAGCAATGCAATCTTTTTCTGGGGGGAAGGTGGTAGCATTGACTGAAATGGCAATGGCAGACCAAGACAAAAAAGCGGCATTACAGCGTTTTATTGAGTTGATGCAGCAACCAGCATTTTTGAGTCGACTGCAGCAAGAGACATATCATGTGTCGGCAAACTCAAGCTTCAATCAGAACCATTTAAACCGTACCGAACTCGAACACGCACTCTATCAACAATATTTATCAGCTCAGCCGATGCCGGTTGACCCTCGCCTCAGTATTGCATGGGAGTCGCTTGCTCGAACTCTACAGCGCATCAATGAAGGAATGCCCGTTGATGAGGCGGCGACGTTCTTTGAAACCTTTTTCGTTAAGTATCAACAGAGATTGTAATGAAGCGACGTTTTCCAACCATTAGTATTAAGCTCGCGTTGTATATCGTCGTCGCTTGTTGCGCATTGTTGCCAATGCTCTATGTGAGTCATTACTTCACGAATAACCAAATTTCTTTCCTGCATGATCAAAAAGAGCGTCAGCTGAACAACACCGAAACCGCGGTGATAACGACAATTCGCAGTGATGTAACACGTTTGCTCGACACCATCGCACTCTATTCATCAGATCGCTTTGTTATTCAGGCTGCGAACAACATTATGTTCTCAGCGCCGATGGAGCGAAAAATTCACGATTTCGTCGATCTCACGGATATTGATGCAGCGGTGTATTTTATAGATCGTGATTGGGACATTGCTTATGAGGCTGGCGGTAATCTATATCAGTTTGAAAACAGCACATTGATTTCCGTTCTTAAAACAATGCAGCCAACCCTCTCTAAGGGTCTAGGGTTAACAGTGACTTATAATGAGGCACAGTTGGTCAAAACAGGGGCGGGCGCTGGTGTGGCAATTATTGCTCCACTGTTGCCATTTACGTTAGAGGAAGTCAGCCTATATGAGCCACAAGGCTATATTGTTGTACTACTAGATTATAGTAGCATTAGTGCCCGCGTCGCCCCGCTATTGCTCGAAGGAGAGTCAATCGTTTTTCATCAGCAATTGGAAAATGTTGGGCTAGACATTCAGCATGGGTTCTCTCGAACGCTGAGTGTTAGTCATCGGTTACTTGAACAGCCTTTTGAGGTTCAAGTGGATTATTACCTTTCAAACAGTGCACGAACCGCTCAATTAAATGAGTACCAATACCAGATGCGCAGGGTGATTGGCGTTGTCCTACTAGTGACCTTGCTGGTGGTATGGGCGGTCAACCGTCTCTTTAATCTGCAATTTTCTCGTATTAGCCAAGTTGTGATGGCTCTGTCCCGTGATGAAGTCATCGGCGTAGCGAGGCCATTCAAGTTTGTGTTTACCGAACTGCGGGATATCGACCGACTTATCAAGGCACAGCGCCAACGTATCGGCATGCAAGTCGCTGAGTTAGAGGCTTCAAACGTTAAACTTGAAGATGCGAATATCACTATCGCGGAAAAAAACCGTCAGCTAGAGAGCTTCAATGCCCGCCTTGAGGAGCAAGTGGCTGATAAGACTCAAGTGTTGCAGAAAACACTCTCTCGGGTAGAAAAACACCGCAAGTTGCTCGATAGCATCCTCTCTCATATTAGTCGCTTTTCCCATGTTGGTTATCGAGGTTTACCCGGCTTAGTCGAGCAACAGCTTAAATCTCTGTTTGGGTTTGAGCGAGTGACATTTACTTATCAGCCTCATGAACGTAGCCATGTTGAACTGCTCTCTTCAGTAGATAAGGTGCAGGGGTATTTATCTTACTATCCATTGATTTTATCGGATGAAGAACAGCTTCTAATGGATATTTACTGCCAGCAGCTAGCCTCTTGGGTAGAGTTAGAGCGTATTACCCGTTGTGATGGCTTAACCAATAGCTTTAATCGTCTTGCCTTTGATGATGACTTTGCTTATCTAAAGCAGCAGTTTGAGAAAGGTAAAGAGCAACAACTTGGTCTGATAGTGGTGGATATTAATGGCTTAAAGCCAATCAATGATCAGTATGGCCATGAATTAGGTGACAAGCTGATTATCAAGTGTAGTGAACTACTTCATATTAGCTCTGCAAAACTTATGTCCAATATTTATCGAGTCGGTGGTGACGAGTTTGTTCTGCTGCTGCCTGGTATCACTTATTCCGAACTCGCGGCTCTTGAAGCAGATATGTCGACCAGACAAGAAAATACAGTGATCTTCGATGTGCAGGGGCAAGCCCATGCGGTCAGTCTGTCAATCGGTACCGTGCACAGTTGTGATACTGACTTAGATGACATGTTTCAAGTGGCGGATGACAATATGTATCGCAGCAAGCATCGTCACTATTACCAGAGTGAACGTGATAACCCAAGTGGGCGTGAGCATCAAAGATAACGTAACGATTAAAGAAAACAGGCCTCGATAGGGCCTGTTATGGTTAAAAAGCTCGGTTACAGTTAAGAAGCTTGGTAGCCCTCATCAACCTCGGTTGGGTTTTCTGCAGCAGTTCGTGCCAGTTCGTCACACATTTCGTTTTCGCGATGCCCAGCATGGCCTTTCACCCAACGCCAATCGACTTGGTGACGCTGAGTTTCAGTATCAAGCGCTTTCCATAGGTCGGCATTTTTTACTGGTTTCTTATCCGCCGTTTTCCAATCGCGTTTTTTCCAGTTGTGAATCCATTGGGTAATACCTTGGCGGACATATTGACTGTCTGTGGTTAATATAACTTGGCACGGCTGCTTGAGGGTTTGCAGCGCCACAACCGCAGCAAGCATCTCCATGCGATTGTTCGTGGTGAGGGTATATCCCTTAGCGAGAGTCTTCTCAGTTTGCTTATAGCGTAGGACAATGCCATAGCCCCCTGGACCTGGGTTGCCAAGGCAAGATCCATCAGTGAAAATTTCCACGAGTTTTGTCATGATTTGATACTATAGTTTCAGCGTTGATTAAAAGAGACTGGTGCAGACTCATCTAAGTATATAGTCTGACACAATATTTGATATGAATACTAGCGACAATTCTACGACACACAGAATCGTGGTTCTCGATACAGAAACCACAGGTATGAACCGCGAAGGCGGCCCACACTATGAAGGACATCGCATCATCGAAATTGGTGCGGTAGAGATCATTAACCGAAAGCTGACTGGCCGTCACTACCATGTCTACATTAAGCCAGACCGTGAAATTCAACCCGATGCAATCGAGGTTCACGGCATCACGGACGAGTTTTTGCGTGATAAGCCGCAATATAATGAGATTCACCAAGAGTTTGTTGATTTCATTCGTGGTGCAGAGCTGATTGCCCATAACGCGCCCTTCGATGTGGGCTTTATGGACCATGAGTTTGCAAAGCTCGACCCATCGAACGCGACTACGGCTGACTTATGTAAAGTGACCGATACGCTGGCAATGGCTAAGAAAATGGCCAACATGCCAGCGAGGAAGAACCTAGACTCTCTCGCTAAACACTACACGATTGATACCTCTGCGCGTGTTCTTCACGGGGCATTGCTCGATGCTGAGATCCTCGCGGATGTTTATCTGGCGATGACTGGTGGGCAAACCGCACTGCAGTTTAATGCCAACAATGATAATGGCGAGCAAGGAGGCGAAGAGATTCGCCGTCTAGTTGGTCGAAAACCGCTAAAGGTTTTGCATGCTTCTGCCGATGAGTTAGAAGCGCACCAATCTCGATTGGATATCGTTGAAAAAGGTGGTGCTTGTCTTTGGCGTCAGTAGGAGAGTTCATGAAAACGGCGGTGATAGCTCTATTTTTAGTTCTGTTTAGTAGTATAAGCTTTGCCTCTCAAGAGAGCGCAATGTCACTACTCGACAACCGTTTTCGTGTTGATCCTTCTATCGAGCAGATCACGTTTGTAATTTACCGCGCAGAGCGCTCTCAACCGGTTGTGTTGGTGAGGCCTGACGGTAAAAAATACTATGCATGGAAAAATGAAGACAATGTTCGTTGGTATCAAGAGTCAGCGATGGACATTGTGTCGATTGACAACCCAATGCCCGGCCCATGGCAAGCGGTGGGTAAAGTCACACCAAAGAACAAGATTCTGCTGATTTCCCATCTAGAGCTGAGAGCGGATACACTGCCCTCCCGTCTTTATCAAGGGGAAGAGATTAAGTTCACGGCAGAATTAACCTCAGATGGTGATCCTCTGGTGTTACGAGATTTTCTCGACAGGGTGAACTTGCGAGTCACCTTCACTAAGTACGTCGAGAATGAGTCTGAATTGCTCGCACAAGCAAAACCCGTTCCAGAAGTTGTCGGTGAGTTTGCTGATGATGGCCAGGGTTTAGATGAAGTGGCTGGCGATGGGCGGTTTACCGTTGCCCTACCTATCACACCAGTGCCGGGTAAGTACCGCGTGCGTATTACCTCAGGAAACGGTGTCTTTTTGCGTGCGATTGAGCAAGAGGTGTTGGTGTATCCAACCCCTGTGAGTGTCACACTTGAGCAATCCAGAGAGCCAGGGAAAAGTCATCAGGTGCGGGTATCTGGTGAGTCCGGCATGATTGAGCCCGGCTCGCTGGCTGCTAAAGTGGATCACGTAAACCCTAGCAAAGAAGTCAACCATGTTGAGTTAGTCGCAAAACCAGATGAGACTGAGCTCAACTTGGCAATTCCTTATCAAGGAGCGCTGGGTAATTACACTTGGGACACCACGGTGTTTGCGACCGACTTGGCCAGTAAGCGTTCTTTGCAGTTTCGTTTCGCCAACCGCAGTTATTCTGTCGCGGAAGAAATTGATCTTGAGGAAACTCGTCGTTTACAAGAGCTAGAGCGACAAGAACAACTTAAACGCCAGCAAGAGCAACACCTTATGGCACACCGAGCCGAGGTGCGTAAGCGTGCAGTGATATGGGTGATTGTGGGGAACATTGCGGTTATTGTTATTGGGTTACTGACGTGGTTCTTATTACGCAGACGCAAAGCGAAAAAAGCAGAGTTACCTGAAATGCAATTAGACCTGCCGAAATAGACTTGAATGTGAAGAATAATAGAAGCCCAGCAACGTAAACTTGCTGGGCTTTTTACTTGGGGGGTTACTTAAAGATCCAGTACCAAATTAGCACAGGGCACTATGCGACCTCTACCAGTTTAGCTGGGCTTTTTTTGGCGGCGAGGTAGTCAGGTTCAAAATCATCGACGTTAATGGTTTCAAGTCGACGAGCTTCGGCTTTACGTAATAAATCTGCTTCCTCAGAGGTTAAAATCCCTTCAGCAAGACCAAGTTCTGCAACCGTATCAAGCTGAGTAAAGGGACGACGCTCTTTGCGCGCTTTACACACTTTGTCGAAAAGAGGCTCTACTTGTAATATCAGACTTAGTGTGTCGTTGATACGGCCGGCTGGGTTATTGCGTGTTGGCTCTAGGTATTGGAAGCGCCCGATACGATCTCTCGATTCATTCGGTGTTTGCATCAACTGCGCGACTTTGTGATCAAGCTTATCGCTTGGTAAGCGACGAACACGCCCGAATGGCAGCAGCAATACACGCAGCGCTCGACCAGTAACTCGATTAGGGAAGTTTGCCAAGAACTCATCAATTGCGACTTCGGCTTGATACAAGCTGTCTTGTAAACCCCATTCCAGTAGTGGTAAGTCTTCTGTTTTACGTCCTTCTTGATCGAAGCGTTTTAATGTCGCAGAGCTTAGGTAGAGTTGGCTTAGAATATCACCAAGCCGCGCTGATAAGCGCTCTTTGCGTTTCAGAGAGCCGCCGAGTACCGCCATTGAAATATCAGAGAGTAACGCAAGGTTGGCGCTGTAGCGATTGAGTTTTTGATAGTAGCGCTTAGTACTGTCATTGATTGGGCTAGCACTACCATAACCATCGGTCAGGCCGAGCCACAGGCTGCGAACAAGGTTACTCATGGTAAATCCAACGTGACCCATTAGCGCATGGTCAAATTGGTCAAGAGCATTGTTGTGCTGTGAATGGGCCGCTTCCATTTCACTTAATACATATGGGTGGCAACGAATCGCGCCTTGGCCATAGATGATCATTGAGCGAGTTAAGATATTCGCGCCCTCGACCGTTATGGCAATTGGTGCTCCTTGATAGCCACGCGCAAGGAAGTTTGCAGGCCCCATACAGATACCTTTACCTCCAACAATATCCATCGCGTCAATCACACTTTGTTGACCTCGGTGAGTACAGTGGTATTTGACAATGGCAGAAATAACCGACGGTTTCTGGCCTAGATCGATACCTGCAACGGTAAGGTTACTCGCCGCGTCCATCACATAGGCGTTACCCGCGATACGTGACAGTGGCGCTTCGATACCTTCCATATGACCGATTGGTTGTTTGAACTGTCGACGAATGCGCGCATAAGCGCCAGTGGCCATTGCTGCGGTTTTTAGTGCTCCGGTGCTGTTGGATGGCAGTGTAATGCCGCGTCCTACAGAGAGACACTCCACCAGCATACGCCAACCTTGTCCTGCCATTTTAGGGCCACCGATGATGTAATCCATTGGTACGAAAAGGTCGTTGGCACGGGTAGGGCCATTTTGGAAGGGGACATTCAGTGGGAAGTGGCGGTTACCTATCTCAACTCCTTTAAGGTGAGTCGGAATTAGCGCACAAGTGATGCCAAGATCTTCAGTGTCACCCAATAATCCTTCAGGATCGCGCAGCTTAAAGGCGAGACCAAGCACAGTGGCAACAGGCGCTAGAGTGATATATCGCTTATTCCAAGTTAGGCGCATACCCAAAACTTCTTTCCCTTCCCATTGGCCTTTGCACACAATGCCAAAATCAGGGATGGCACCCGCATCAGAACCTGCCTCTGGGCTAGTTAGAGCGAAACAAGGGATCTCTTTACCTTCAGCTAATCGTGGTAGGTAGTGGTCTTGTTGTTCTTTTGTGCCGTAGTGCTGCAGTAACTCACCAGGGCCGAGAGAGTTTGGTACGCCAACAGTAGATGAAAGCACAGCAGACACGCCGCTGAGTTTTTGCAGTACTAAAGATTGGGCGTACGCTGAAAATTCTAAGCCACCGTATTTTTTCTTGATGATCATGGCAAAGAACTTATTGTCCTTTAAGTATTGCCATACATGAGGAGGTAAATCCGCCAGCTCATGAGTCACCTCAAAATCATTCACCATTGCACACACTTCATTGACAGGACCATCAAGAAAGGCTTGCTCTTCAGCGGTCAATTGCGGAGCAGAAATACTGTGTAGGTCATCCCACTTCGGTTTGCCTTTGAATAGTTCGGCCTCCCACCAGACCGTGCCTGCGGCGAGTGCCTCTTTTTCTGTTTGAGACATCGCTGGCAGAACCTTGCGAAAAACCGACAGTGCTTTACGAGAAAATAGTGAGTAGCGAATGCTGGGTACTGTCAGTACTGCTGCAATAGCCGCAAATACAATCCAAGTGATACTACCGGTTGAACCAAAAAGTGTGGTGACAAGCATTGCAGCTGCGGTTGTTATGAGTCCTGTCATCAAAGAGAGTCTTTGATAGAGGGCGTAACTGACCGCAAAGAGGATGACGAGTGTAGAGAGCAAGAGTTCCATAATGTTTCCTTACAGAGGCACATGTTGGTTTATACGTATTATTTTAATTACTGGTCTAACCAGTAATGGTAATTATAGTTAAACATTTTGTTAACATCTTGCTCAAGTCAGAATTGAATAAAAAGTGATCTAAATCGAGCCTTTACTCCAAATAGTAAAATTAGGCTGGCGTATTTTTGTCCAGCAGAGCACGAACATGTCACTTATTCGCCCATTCTTTCGCCTATGCTATCGACAGAACGTTTTGAGTGAGTAAACTCGAAAGAAACGCCAAGGTGGCGGCAACAAATAACAATGAAGAGATAGCCTATGTACCAGGATCTAATTAAAAGCGAATTGACCGAAGCGGCAGACGTACTCAACAAGTTCCTTAGTGACGATCACAATATTGCTCAGATTGAAGCGGCAGCAAAAATGATCGCAGACTCATTCAAGCAGGGTGGTAAGGTGCTTTCGTGTGGTAACGGTGGCTCTCACTGTGATGCAATGCACTTTGCCGAAGAGTTGACTGGACGTTACCGTGAAAACCGCCCTGGCTATGCTGGCATTGCGATTTCTGATCCTAGCCACCTATCGTGCGTGAGTAATGACTTTGGATACGACTATGTGTTCTCTCGCTACGTGGAAGCGGTAGGTTCGACAGGTGATGTTTTATTTGGTTTGTCGACATCGGGTAATTCTGGAAACATTCTAAAAGCGATCGAAGCGGCGCAAGCAAAAGGCATGAAGACGATTGCGCTAACTGGTAAAGATGGCGGTAAAATGGCAGGTGCTGCGGATATTGAAATTCGTGTTCCTCACTTTGGTTATGCTGATCGCATCCAAGAAATCCATATCAAGATCATTCACATCGTGATTCAACTGATCGAAAAGGAGATGGAAGCTTAATCAGTTTCCACTAGGTCGTCGCAAGGGTTTGAGTAAAGGAGTCAATTGAACCATGTGTGAACTGCTCGGCATGAGCGCAAATGTGCCAACAGATATCTGTTTTAGTTTTACAGGATTGATGCAACGTGGTGGCAATACTGGCCCGCACCGAGACGGGTGGGGTATCACTTTTTATGAAGGTAAAGGGTTTCGTAACTTTAAAGATCCTAACCCGAGTAGTGAGTCGAAAATTGCCGAGTTGGTACAAAACTATCCGATCAAGAGTTGCGCGGTTATCAGCCATATTCGTCAGGCTAACCGTGGCGGAGTGAACCTAGAAAATACCCATCCGTTTACCCGAGAGTTGTGGGGGCGATATTGGACATTTGCTCATAACGGGCAACTGAGTAATTTTCAAGGGTTGCAAACGGGACGCCATAGACCTGTAGGGCAAACAGACAGTGAGCTGTCATTTTGTTGGTTATTAAACAAGATGGAGCAGCAATACCCAGAGCCACCGCAGGACATGGTCGGTGTTTTTCGTTTTATCGCTCAGTGTTGTGATGAACTCAAAGAGTTGGGTGTATTTAACATGCTGCTGTCAGACGGTGAGTATGTGATGACCTATTGCACCAATCACCTTTACTGGATAACACGCCGTGCACCTTTTGGAAAGGCGACCTTGATTGATGAAGATGTCACAATCAACTTTCAAGAAGAGACGACACCAAGAGATGTGGTTTCCGTTATAGCCACACAACCACTGACCGACAATGAGCAATGGCATCGAATGAAACCGGGAGAATACGGTATTCTTCATTTTGGCGAGCTGATTGACGGCAACGCCAATCAACTTGATCATATTCCCTTCGCTGCGGCAAAACCGGGGAATCAAGCTCCGACAGAGCCGTTAGAGTGATAAGCTCAAGGCATTAAAAAAGGTAGTGAGTTCACTACCTTTTTCTTTATCTATGGGAGAGTAACAAGACTCACTATTCAGGCGCGTGACCGTGAATACCCAATTGCTTGCCATCTAAGAAGGCTTTGCCTTGACGCATCTCCAAACGGTCTTCAACAAACCACTTAGCCACCATCGGATAGATGTTGTGCTCTTGTGTTTGAACGCGTTCAGTCAATGTTGCAACGGTATCTTCTTCAAAGATAGGCACCTTTGCTTGAAGAACGACAGGCCCGCCGTCCAGTTGCTCTGTTACGAAATGTACGCTGGTACCATGCTCCTCATCGCCAGCATGGATTGCACGCTGATAAGTATTAAGACCAGGGTATTTAGGCAGTAGCGACGGGTGAATGTTGATCATGCGACCAAGGTAGTGGCGAACAAACTCGCCACTAAGAATGCGCATGTAGCCAGCCAAGATAACCAAATCTGGCTGGTATTCATCCATTTGACGCATGAGCTCTTTGTCGAATGCGTCACGAGTATCAAAATCTTCAGGGTTGAGGTGTTTGGCTGCAGCACCTGCAGATTTTGCTCTCTCTAGGGCATAAGCTGTTGCTTTGTTTGAAAAAACAGCGGTCACTTTGCCATTATCAATGTTGGTTTCACAAGCATCAATAATCGCCTGTAAGTTAGAACCATTCCCTGAAACTAAAACAACAATACTTTTCATGCCTAGTTGATCTCTACCTGCTCTTCGCCTTCTTGAGCGGTAGCAATCTCACCAATAACCCATGCATTCTCGCCTTCAGCTTTAAGAAGCTCAACAGCCGCATCCGCTTGGTCTTTTGGTAGAGCGATTACAAGGCCAACACCACAGTTGAATGTACGGTACATTTCGTGTGTGTCTACGTTGCCTTTCTCTTGTAGCCATTTAAAGATAACTGGCCATTCCCAGCTGTTGCCATCTACAACCGCTTTCGTGCCTTCAGGAAGAACACGAGGAATGTTTTCCCAGAAACCACCACCAGTGATGTGTGAGATAGCGTGAATGTCATGCTTCTCAATCATCTTAAGTGCTGATTTGATGTAAATTTTGGTTGGTTCTAGAAGGTGTTCACCGATAGTGCGGCCTTCTAGCATTTCGCCTTTATCAGCGCCAGAGACTTCTAGAATTTTACGAACTAGAGAGTAACCATTTGAGTGTGGACCGCTTGAACCGACCGCAATCAGTGCGTCACCTGCTGCAACCTTTGTGCCATCGATAACGTCAGCTTTCTCGACAACACCCACACAGAAGCCAGCAACATCGTAGTCGTCGCCTTCGTACATGCCAGGCATTTCAGCAGTTTCACCGCCGATTAGCGCACAGCCTGCTTGGATACAGCCATCAGCGATACCAGATACTACGTCTGCAGCGGTATCAACATCCAGTTTGCCCGTCGCGTAGTAATCTAGGAAGAATAGTGGCTCAGCACCTTGTACGATGAGGTCATTCACACACATTGCTACCAAGTCGATACCAATCGTGTCGTGCTTATTTAGGTCTAGAGCGAGACGAAGTTTTGTACCAACGCCATCAGTACCAGAAACCAAAACAGGCTCTTTGTATTTAGTTGGAAGTTCACAAAGGGCACCAAAGCCGCCAATACCGCCCATAACTTCAGGGCGACGAGTACGTTTTACCGCACCTTTAATACGATCAACCAATGCGTTACCCGCATCGATGTCTACACCAGCGTCTTTGTAGCTAAGAGATGTGTTATTACCACTCACGGAGAAATCCTCGGTAGTTAGTTGGATGTGAAAACGGCGCTATTCTAACAGTGCTTAAATACAAAGAGCAAACGTTTGCGCAAAGTTTTTTATATGCACGTTTGTCTCAAATATAACGCACCCACGGATGCTAATCGTCGGTAAAGAGAAGGTTAGAGATTTGATACGATGAAACGGATGAGAGAGAAAGTCGGTGTTGTTTGATTAATCTGATCAGTGCTAGGCGTTAGTGCTCTGAATTGTCGTGACAAATCATCGTTGAGATAGAAGAAGCTAATCGCATATCACTGACATGGGTTAGTTGTTGTACGTGAGCTTTACCCTGCCCATTTGTCTTTATAAGCGTTATAATCGTTGAGTTTACTGAACTAGTCGGAGAAGAAAATGAAAGTTGTTGAAGTGAAACACCCACTTGTTAAGCACAAAATTGGATTGATGCGCGAGGGTGATATCAGCACAAAGCGTTTTCGTGAGTTGGCAACAGAAGTCGGTAGCCTACTAACGTATGAAGCAACGGCAGACTTTGAAACTGAAAAAGTGACTATTGATGGCTGGAACGGCCCAGTAGAAGTCGATCAGATCAAAGGTAAAAAAGTAACGGTTGTGCCAATTCTACGCGCAGGCCTAGGTATGATGGATGGTGTCCTTGAGCATATGCCAAGTGCTCGTATCAGTGTGGTTGGTATCTACCGTGACGAAGAGACACTAGAGCCTGTACCATACTTCAACAAGCTAGCTTCTAACATCGATGAGCGTATCGCGCTTGTTGTTGACCCAATGTTAGCGACGGGTGGTTCGATGATCGCAACTATCGATCTTTTGAAAGAGAAAGGCTGTCAGCACATCAAAGTGTTGGTACTTGTTGCGGCGCCAGAAGGTATCGAAGCACTAGAAAAAGCGCACCCAGATGTTGAAATGTACACTGCTGCAATCGATGAGAAGTTAAACGACAAAGGTTACATCGTGCCTGGTCTTGGTGACGCGGGTGACAAAATCTTCGGTACTAAGTAACTCAATAATAGATACTTAAGTATGATTGAATCAAAAGGGGGAAGCAGCTGCTTCCCCCTTTTTGTTGATTAGACTGCTTAGCGTTTTAAGCTCAGCGTACCGGGTTTACGAGGCTTATTGCTTGGCGTGTTGGCCGTTTCCCCTTTCGGCTTGTAGTAAGTCTTGCCTTTGCTTGGTGCGTTACGATCAGAGCGCTTGTCATCGTCACGGCGTGAATCAGCAGGTTTACCACGACCTTTTTTCGAGTTTGGCGCGTGACGGAATTCATCGGCATTACGGCCTTTAAACGTGCGCTGCTTTTGATTGCGGCGTGCGGTTGAGTCTTGGTTCTCTTCACGGCTATCAAATAGCTTTGCATCTGTAGCTCGGCGAATACGCTTGCCTTTCGCATCTAGTTTCGATGCTTCTTCTGTGCTTGAAGAGGATTCGCACATCGCAAGGATTTGCGCGACTTCAGCTTCTGTCATATAGCGCCATTGACCGTTTGGAATGCCATCTAGGCTGATGTTCATGATTCTCACACGGCGCAGCTTAAAGACTTCGTAACCAAGGGCCTCACACATACGTCTGATTTGACGGTTCAAACCTTGCGTTAATACGATTCGGAAGGAGAATTTAGTCTCTTTAGTCACTTTACATGGCAAAGTAACGGTGTCGAGAATAGGCACACCCTTCGACATATTATCGATGAAAGCTTGTGTAATAGGCTTATCAACACGCACCACATACTCTTTCTCGTGGTTGTTTCCGGCACGAAGAATTTTGTTCACGATGTCACCATCGTTGGTGAGAAAGATCAGGCCATCAGAGGGCTTATCAAGGCGACCGATAGGGAAAATACGTTGGTTGAGTCCGACAAAATCAACGATGTTACCTGGAATATCACGCTCAGTGGTACAAGTGATGCCTGTGGGTTTGTTCAAAGCAATATAGATTGGGCGTTGTTTGCTTTTCACTGGTTTACCGTCGATACAAACATCATCACCAGGCACTACTTTGGTACCGACTTCAGGTGTTTGACCATTGATAGTGACTCGGCCTTGCTCAATCAGTTTGTCAGCTTCACGACGAGAGCAAAACCCTGTCTCACTGATGTATTTATTTAGACGCTTTGCGTTATCTTGTGACATGTTGTTGCTCCTAACGTTTCACAACGGTGGTGGTATCGATCTTTTAATATAGGAATAAAAGAGATTATTGAATCGCCTTCTTTGCTCTAATACAAACGAATAGCTATCAGAGCAAAAAATAGGCGAGGGATTCTAGCACTAGAGTGGTGGTTAGCCTAACCGTTTTTGATGACGCTCGCGGTTCTCTATCTTCTTGTCGTTACTTTTACGCAACAGCACGTAAACGGCTCCTGTTCCTCCGTGAAAACGTTGGGCACTATGAACACACTGTACGTCTTTTATCTGGGTTAACCAATGAGCGACAAAACTCTTAGTCAATGCTGGTGGATTAGAACGTTCCCCTTTCCCATGCACAATTACGACGGTGCGTATGTCCATACGAATGCACTGCTTGAGGAACTTAACCACCTCATCACGACTCTCTTTGAGCGTTTTACGATGAAGGTCAAGGCGTGCTTGAATTGGATATTTTCCTAAGCGCAGTTTGCGATAGACACCTTCTTGCACACCATCACGCTTAAACTCAATCATGTCATCGGGCTTAAGCATCGGAGCATGATCAATGGAGAGGTGTTCGGGGTCTTTGTCTGTTAACCATACTGCAGCCTCTCGTTTAGCCAGGTGTGACTCAGTCACTTCAATGCATTTTTTGTGTTCTGCTGTATCGTTATGGAGAGGTTTAACATCGCCCATCATTTGTTGAAATAGGGCTAGATCATCATCGTGATTCATGGCTGATAATCCGTATTGATTGTTGATAGCAGAATTATACGAAAAGTGATGAAGAAAGATAATAAAAACCGGATTAGATACAGGATCTAATCCGGTGCTAAGCAGAGTTCAATAGAACATGCGCGAAGCGACTTAGTGAGGAGATTCGTCGTTCAAAACCTTATAGATGAAGAAACCGCCGTAAAAGAGCATCAGGCTAAAAGCAGCGAAGATAACTATCATTGAAGAGAGTTCAACAGCGTTGCCAAACAGCAAGTCAAGCCAGAAGTTCATCGTTTCTTCCTCTAAGTAGCGAAGACAAGGCTTACGTTAACGGCTGGATAAATGAATGGTTATGATCTGGATCAATCGTTAACGGGCTGTGGCTTTTATGTTTAAAGCTATGCGCCTTAGCTCACGTTTTGATGCTTTTCTATTCGATCGGATGCCAAGGAAATAAAAAACGTAAAAATAGTGCTCTTTAGGGGTTGCACCGAAAGTTTTTCGCGGTATTATACGCCTCCATTCGGTGAGACAGATAGTTTCTCAAGCGAATGTATCTCGGTGAATAGCGCAGCTTGGTAGCGCATCTGGTTTGGGACCAGAGGGTCGGGGGTTCGAATCCCTCTTCACCGACCACCTTCAGAAAGCCCGCGTATTTACGCGGGCTTTCGCGTATCAGGAATAAAGAAAAGCGCATGCGGGACGTGGGCTGGAGCGCCAGTCCGATCGAATCCCTCTTCACCGGCCATTTTTAGAAAAGCTCGCTTTTATAGCGAGCTTTTCGCGTTTCTGAAATATGGAAAAGCAGGTTGAAGGGGAAGATCACAACGGGTGTGTTTTGGTGCTCAGGTAAGTGGGAGTACAGAATTCAGAATACAGGGTCGATGTCTCTAACATCTGTATTCTGAAATCTGTATTCTAAATACTAAAAGCTTCACTAAACTCTCCTTCAACCTTCAACCTTCAACCTTCAACCTTCAACCTTCAACCTTCAACTTACCTATTATTCCCCCCCAAACTCACACCCTGCTGCTGAACTATTGGAAATCTGTGTCACTTCAAACCCACGCGCCTCGAGTAATTCGCGTACATTCCCTTCGCCAACAAGGTGAAGGCTGCCTACGACGACAAAGTAATTGCCATCTTCGATGGTGGAGTCTTGGCCTTCAAGCGGTTGTTTTTGGTTGAGGATCTCTGCCCATGCTTGGTTGCGATCATCAATAAAGGCTTTCTCTAGTTCAGGGGACATCTCGGATATATGGGCGAAAGCTTCAAGGTTGGATTCATCTCCGGCATCCCAAGTATCAATGAGACAGCGAGTAAGCTGCTGGGTTTGATTGAACTCTTCCATAAAGGCGGTCAGCATCTCTAAGCCCTCATCGGGTTGCTTAGCGATGAGGTCAATTTGAAACTGCAGTGACTCTAAACCGTAGATTGGGGTTTGTTGTGATGTGGCCTGCTGCATAAAGTGTAAATCAACCCCTTTATCTGGTGTGTAACCGAGGCGCTGTAGTTGGCTCATTTGTAGGCTCATTGCGGCCATCCAAGGCGGGAAAGATTGCACGTCTTCAATTTGCATGCCGCTCATGCGAGCAATTCGACCTAGCCGTTCAAGCTGGCTGTCGTTGAGTTGCTCTTTCACTGTCGTGTTTGCGCTAGGGTAGCGAAGCTGTTTTGCTTCTAGTGTATTCGCTTCAACGATTAGGCCATCTGCAGCTTGCAGTCGCTGGGTGAGTTTGTCAGGCATTGGATACATTGAGTTATCTCCAACATGCACGGAGCCAACGAGGGTATAGGACAGCCCCTCCTTTTCTGCAAACCATGAAAGAGGTTCTGCTTGTGCAACGTGAGACAACAATAACAGTAGAGGGCTGAGCAATTTAGAGTAAGACATGAAAGTGAACCTTGATTGACGCTATATGCACCTAGTGTAAAGGTTCCTAGGGAAGAGTAGAGAAAAATTAACGGCAAAATTGTAAAAATCGTTCTCCCTTGCAAACAATTGACGTTTTTTCTTGTGATCGCGTTCATGATTCTTATGGCGAGGTTGGTTTCACTCGAAACTGCGCTGATGGTTTTTGTGGCTACGATATTAATTGTGCCGTGTTTTGCGTGACTTATATCTCATTTATTCCGTCAAAATAGTATTGTCGAATTTGACGTTGGATCTAATTTATTGTTTTAAAAGAAATTATATAAATTCACATTTGTGGTTTGTGAAGGGAATCAATCATTTCAGCTCTTAATTTATTTCGATAAAAAAGTTTGAGTAGATTAGAGAAAGATTCAATAAATTATAGGTTTGTAAGATGTTCAAATATTCTCTTATCACTACTGCAATGGTCACGGTATTAGCGGGTTGCTCGGCGACAAGCAATACTCAACAAGATGCGATTCAACAAGAAGCGGTCGATGCGTTAGCCACCCATCTCGATATCCAATATCAAGTGCTGACAAATCACGGTGCGGATGATGGTCTCGCTTGCCAAGACTTAGGTGCTGAATGGGCGTCTTGTAATCAGGTCAATATGACATTGACAAATCAAGGCTCAGCAATAGATTCAAGCGATTGGGCGATCTATTTTCACAGTATTCGATTGATTCTTGATGTCGGTAATGACCAGTTTAAAGTGACACGAGTGACGGGCGATCTGCATAAACTCGAGCCAACGGATAAGTTTGATGGTTTTGGTGAAAATGAAGAAGTTGTCATCCCGTTGATTGGCGAATATTGGCAGTTGTTTGAAACAGACTTCATGCCGGGTGCTTTTGTTGCAGCGCCGAATGCTGAGCCTAGATTGATTGCCGCGCTAAACACGGAAGACGTTGCATCATTTGTTTCAGGTTTAGAGGGCGATAACTTAAAGCGCACACCGGGTGATAACAATGTGTTTGCCAATGCGCTGTCACGCTTTGATAAAAACAGTGACTTAACCCAACAGGATGTATCGACGTCGCTATTGCCAACCCCGACCTCAGTAGTAGCAGGTGAAGGTAAGCTTGATATTAGCTCTGGACTGGCACTGCCAGAGGGTGTGTTCGATGAGCTGCAAATCGGCGCTTTGACAGAACGTGCTCAGTTGTTGGGCGTTAACCTTAGCGGGGGTCAAGCAGTTTCCATTGAATTGTCTACTGAACTGCCAACGGAGTATGCAAAATCTGGCGGCTATCAGCTTTCAATTAGTCACCAAGGTATCGAGGTAGTGGCTTTTGACAAAGCAGGTGCTTTCTATGCAATGCAGTCTGTGTTTGGTTTGGTGGATATAGAAAACCCAAGCCAGTTGCCTAACGTGCGCATTCATGATGCCCCACGTTTTGAGTATCGCGGTGTCATGATCGATGTCGCGCGTAACTTTCACTCGAAGCCAGTTGTTTTAGCCACTATTGATCAGATGGCGGCCTACAAGATGAACAAACTGCACCTGCACCTTACCGATGATGAAGGCTGGCGTTTAGAAATTCCAGGCTTACCCGAGCTAACTGATGTAGGGGCAAATCGCTGTTTTGATTTAGAGGAGCAGCGCTGTTTATTACCACAACTAGGGTCGGGTTCAACCTCGGATAATTTTGGTAGTGGCTACTTCACTACGCAAGATTATGTTGAGATTTTGACTTACGCGAAGGCGCGTCATATCGAAGTGATCCCTGAAATTGATATGCCAGCACACGCACGTGCTGCGGTCGTTTCTATGGAAGCGCGTTATGATCGACTCATGGCGGAGGGCAAAGCAGAGCAAGCAAATGAATACCGTTTAATGGATCCGCAAGACACCTCCAACGTAACAACGGTTCAGTTCTATGACAAACAAAGCTTCATAAACCCATGTATGGCTTCTTCGACTCGTTTCGTTGACAAGGTGATTTCGGAAGTCGCAGCGATGCACGTGAAAGCGGGTATGCCTCTGTCGACATGGCATTTTGGAGGGGATGAAGCGAAGAACATTAAACTCGCAGCAGGTTTCCAAGATATCAATGCACAAGAAAAGGTGGCATGGAAAGGGAATATCGATTTGTCACAGCAAGACAAACCGTTTGCTCAGTCTCCACAGTGTCAGGCATTACTCCAAGACGGTATTGTCAGTGACTTTGGCCATTTACCAAGCTACTTTGCTCAAGAAGTCTCTAAGCTCGTTGCGGAGAAAGGCATACCAAACTTCCAAGCGTGGCAAGATGGTCTGAAATACAGTGAAGGTGTTGACGCTTTTGCAACGGAAAATACACGAGTTAACTTCTGGGATGTGCTTTATTGGGGTGGAACATCGTCAGTGTATGAGTGGTCAGAAAAGGGCTATGACGTGATAGTGTCAAATCCAGACTACGTGTATATGGATATGCCATATGAGGCGGATCCAAAAGAGCGAGGCTACTATTGGGCAACTCGTGCAACGGACACGCGTAAGATGTTTGGGTTTGCGCCAGAGAATATGCCACAAAACGCCGAGACGTCATTGGATAGAGATGGCAACGGATTTACCGGTAAAGGTGAAATCGAAGCTGCGCCTTTCTATGGCTTATCTGCTCAGTTGTGGTCTGAAACCGTGCGGAACGATGAGCAGTATGAGTACATGGTATTCCCACGTGTTTTAGCAGCTGCAGAGCGTGCATGGCATCGAGCTGAGTGGGAAAACGACTACCAAGTAGGCGTTGAGTATTCACAGCAGTCAGATTTAGTGAACAAGAGTGCTTTGAATGATGATTACAACCGTTTTGCCAATGTTGTTGGTCAACGTGAGTTAGCCAAACTCGAAAAAGCGGGGATTGACTACCGTCTGCCTGTTCCGGGAGCAAAGGTGGAGAATAACCAACTGCATATGAATGTTCAGTTCCCAGGGGTGGCTTTACAATACTCGACAGATGGCCAAACGTGGAATAATTACGATGCAGAGCAAAAACCGACGGTAGAAGGAGAGATCTTTATTCGCTCTATCTCCGCGACAGGCTCCAAGGTAAGCCGTGTAACATCGGTTAACTAGCATTCAATTTTCAATTACCTAGCCCAGTATCACGCTGGGCTTTCGTCATTATGTGATTCAACGGCTTAGTGATCCATTTCTCATTTTTTGCCCTTTAATATTTTACATCTAAAAAAAACTTATCAAATCGGCTTGATGCGGGTCACGAAATCAAGTGTTTTGCGCTTAAAAAACACTCAAAAAGAGAAATGCTAATATTAACACCTATGAAAGATTCATTATTAAATGTCTGTTTTTAAATGGTTTACTGTTTTTTCACTTTTCATGAGGTGATTTAGATCACTAAAATCGATCGATTATTTTTCAACGCAAATTAATTGTTGCAGTATCCATCCCAGCAGCAAGGAAGCGCAGTCCACAGTGTTGATGCTTATCTCATGATGAACCCCGAAGCACGGCACAAAATAAAAAACGAAAAGGCAGTAACAATGAAAAAAGTATTAGCAGTAAGCGCACTTTCTTTAGCATTTGCATCAAGCGCATTCGCATCTTCTTACGTAACAGGCAACCTTCAGTTCCATACTGATGGCTTACATGGCTCTGACATCACCTCTACGCTAGAAGCTGGCCATACATTCACAAATCAACTTGGTGGTTTGACGGTTTACACTGAGTTTGATGGAATTCAACTTGGTGAATTAGAAGTAGAATCTACTGCGACGCAGCGCGGCTCTATGGACAATGTTTATTGGACTATCGGTGGTGAGCAGGCGTTTGCTATTAACGATAACCTTTGGGTTGCAGCAGGCTACCAACACCTACTTTACCAAGGCGAGACTCTACAATACCGCCCATTAGTGAAGATCGGCTACAACTTCGATAACGGTATCTCTATCAGCAACCGTACTCGTGCTCACATCAATGAAGATAGCAAGTTAGACAACGATTACCGTATGGATAACCGCATTGCTTACACAGTGAATGAAGAGCTTACTCTAAGCTACAACAACGTTTACGTATTTGCTGGTAACGAGTCAGAAGAGTATACAGGTGTATTCAAGAAGCAAGATTCAATGGATCACGAGCTTCGTGCAACATGGACTCGTAATGGCGTACAACCTTATTTTGAGTACCGCAGCCAAGCAAACGGCGTGAAAATTGAAGGTTCTAAGATTGATAACCACGCATTTGTATTTGGTGCATCATACGGCTTCTAAGCCACACTCAGTTTTGTTCAAAAGTCCTTAACGAAAAATGCCGAGCTTGTTAGCTCGGCATTTATTTTACAAGGGAAGTACTATTTGCAAACGCAGTCTTCTTTGCAAGGAAACGTTTTCAGAGAATAAGCTTATTGGTTTCCCTCGTAGCGATTAAATTCAGCGACTTGACCTTTCTCGTTGAATACATAAACCACATACTCATGCTTGGTGTCGCCATACTCCATACCCGGTGAGCCGAGAGGCATACCCGGTACTGCCAGTCCTTTTGCACCGGCGGGTGGATTAGCAAGAAATGTTTCGATGTCTTGTGCGGGAATATGCCCTTCAAATATATAGCCATCAATCTCGGCCGTATGACAAGAGGCAAGCTCTTGGGTAATGCCCAGTGACTGTTTGATACCAAGCATGTTGTCATGCAGCTTTTCTTCAACGTTAAAGCCGTTTTCCTCCATGTGCTCACTCCAGCCACCGCAGCAACCGCAATGGGGAGATTTATGGTTAATAACGTTGTTTGCCAACGCCGAAGCCGAGAATAGAGCCAAAGAGGCTAAAGCCAGTTTTGTCATTGTGTTTTCCTTTCTATTTCTCTAACGGAGAAAAGTGTCTTAATCGATTGGCGTTACTCACAACGGTAATCGACGAGAGCGCCATAGCAGTGCCTGCCACTACTGGGCTGAGTAACAAGCCGAAAGCAGGGTAGAGAATCCCGGCTGCAATTGGGATACCTAAGGTGTTATAGATGAACGCACCAAAAAGGTTTTGTTTCATGTTCTTAAGCGTCGCTTTTGCGATAGCAATGGTTGATACTACACTCATGGGTGAGCTGTTTAATAGGGTCACTTGAGCACTTTCAATCGCTACATCACTCCCGGTTGCCATCGCAATACCCACATCGGCGGTTGCCAATGCAGGGCCATCATTAATGCCATCACCAATCATTGCAACATGTTGTCCAGCATCTTTGAGGCTCTGGATGTGCGCCGCTTTTTGTTCAGGTAACACTTGCGCGATCACATCATCAATCCCTAGCTCTTTGGCGATGTGTTGTGCGACCGCTTGACTATCACCGGTTAGTAACACTGTGCGTATACCTTGGCGGTGCAGCGCATCGATGGTTGATTTAGATTCTGGTTTTAGTGGGTCAGAAAGCCCAACAATACCAATAGCAATGCCATTCTCCACGATCACAATCGCGGTTTGCGCTTCGTCATTGGCACTCATTAACGCCGCTTGGACAGGGCTAAGGTCGATGCCTAGTTCTTTGGCTGCACTTGGAGATAAAGCTTGCAGGTGGTTATTTTGATAGTAACCACTTACTCCCTTACCGCGTTGATTTACGAACTCTGAAATATCGGTTGTTTCAACGTCTTTTTCTTTCCCGTATCCCACAATAGCTTTCGCTATCGGATGTTCAGAGTGACTCTCCAGTGATGCTAGGCCAGTAAGTACATACTCACTATTATCGTCAACAGTATAAAAACGTTGAACGACAGGTTTACCTAGTGTCAGTGTCCCCGTTTTGTCGAACACAACTGTGGTGACACTACTCGCTTGCTGGAGGGCATCTGCATCTTTAATCAACACACCATGCTCCGAAGCTTTACCAATTCCGACTGTAACAGAGAGCGGGGTTGCTAACCCTAGAGCACATGGACAGGCAATAATCAGTACCGAGGTGGTCACGACTAATGTATAGCTCCACTGAGGTTGCGGGCCAACCAGAAACCAAACAAGGCCAGAGAGTAATGCAATGGCTACAACAACAGGAACAAATACCGCTGAAATACGGTCTGCCAGTTTTGCTAATTGCGGTTTGCTGCTTTGGGCTTTGCGCACGAGTTCGATGATCTGTGATAGCTTGGTGTGCTCTCCAATCGAACTGGTTTCGATATCTAGGCTACCATCTTGATTGACCGTACCTGCAGAAACCCTGTCTTTTATCGCTTTGTTGATAGGGTAAGGTTCACCCGTCAACATCGATTCATCAACATATGACTCACCGCGCACTACAACCCCATCGACTGGGATTTGCTCTCCGGGCTTTATACGTAAAATCATCCCTTTGTTCACAGCCTCGATTGCTATGGTGTGCTCCTTACCATCAACGATCTGTGTCGCTGACTTTGCTTGCAGGCTAAGTAGCGCATTGAGGGAAGCACGGGTTTTTACTTTAGCTTTGGCTTCAATGAAATGGCCAAGAGAGATCAGGCCGATAATCATCGCACTTGCCTCAAAATAGACATGGCGAGCTTTAGCTGGAAAGAGGTCAGGTACGATAACCACAACCATAGAAAACAGCCAAGCAGCACCGGTGCCAAGTGCCACCAGCGTGTCCATCGTCGCACGTTTATGAGTTAACGCCTGCCACGCTTGGGTGAAAAAGTGTTTGCCCCCGCTGGCTAAAAGCCAAAAGCAAATCACGCCAACCACACCCCATACCCATTGGTCGGTGGGGTTGCGTATCATCATGTTACCGCCTAAGACACCCCACAACATAAGAGGGCCACCAATCAATAGGCCTTGGATGGCGCTCGTTTTGTGTTGAGTCACTTGTTGTTCAACTAGAGTATCGAGTGCAGTCTCTGAGTCTGAACTCATTGGTTCACCTCGGTATCCCGCGACTGAAATCGCATCGACGATTTGCTGCGTTGGTAGTGTTTCCGTTGTCCAAACGAGCGCTGATTGCTCAGACAGACTAATTTGCACCTGAGATACTTGAGGGATCTGCATGATCGCTTGCTCGACTGAGCGCACACAGCTCGCACATGTCATGCCTCCAATCAGTAATCGCTGAGTTTGCGTGTGTTGAGAGTCTAACTGGGGCGTAACTTCAGAGTACGCTACCGGTTCATCTTGCTCTTGTTGGCTTGGAATGTGGTGGGTGCTGGCGTGAGCCTGATAGCCACATTGGTTGACTTGCTCAATGATCTCATCGACTGAAGCCGTAGAGATTAAGCTCAGTTCTGTCTTGGTCACATCAATATTAACGTGACGCAGATCTGAGGTCAGAGCATCTTCAAGCTTTGCAATGCAGCGCCCGCAACTCAGTCCAGTTAATGCTAATTGAATAGGTTGACCAACTGAGACATTCGTCTGCTCAGCAATCGCATCAATCACCTTCTGCAATGGCAAAGGGGTATCGATAACTAACTCAGAGAGAGACAACTCAATGACAGCGGTATGATCGAGCGAATCAATGGCTGTGTTGATTTTTTTGAGGCAGCCATTGCACTTGGCCCCGGCAATGGGGAGTTGATAAAGCATATCAGGCACCTTGAATTAGGAAACATACTCTCATCATAAACCTTGACCTAACGGTAAGGTCAATTAGAAATTAACGGTTTTAACAGCGGGAGATATTTGCGCTACAAACTAGATTGATGAGATCTGATTCAACTTTTCAATGGAAGTTCATTTTATTTGAAAAAAATGTTCTCAAATGTGTTTTATTTCCCTCACGTTTTTGTCTCGATATTGACGAGTTTGTTGCGAGCTAGTTCAAGTTGGATCTTTTTACTCTTTTTTATTTTGAATTTAACCTGATGTTTTTAAAGGGTTATTTTGTGGTTTTGGTTTTTACATTTGAACTGTGTCGCAATTAATTTTGCATTGTTTTTCTTGGTAAAAAAAGATTGCCATAGTCGACTCGTCCATACAAAACGCTTCGCTCTTATCGGCTCGAGTCCTAAGGCCCAAATGAGCGAAGCACTTAAAAAATTCCAACATGGAAAGGGTTGATTAGAATGAAAAAGACATTTAAGCAGTCGATCGTTGGCGCAGCAGTGTTAATGGCAATAGGTTCAGTTGGGGTAGCGCAAGCTGCCGACCCAGTTGGCCCTGAATATTCACAAGCCGCGACAGAGTTTTTTGAAGAATCGACATTTAATGGTGCAATTAACTTTTGGATGCGTGATCGTACAAGAGGCGATGTTGACAAAAATGGTAACGATGTAGGTCGCAAGCCGAATCTAGATCATGGTTCGACATACATTGGTTTGGGTTTTTCCTCTGGTTATATCGCAGATACAGTGGGTTTAGACCTCAATGCTTATGCCACATTTGATATGTGGAACAATGCAAGTCCCGATCACGAAATGAACTTCTGGGGCGTAGATAACCCGTATGATCAAAACCCAACAGGGACAAGTGGGTGTTCAGGTACCTGGGACTCTGAGTGTACCGATAACGGTGCTGCTATCCAAACTGCTGCACTCAAATTCAAATTCGGAGAGGATTTCCGTGCAAAAGCAGGTTATTTCCAACCGAGTGTACCATCAGCAATGGGAGTCAACTGGTCTTTTGCGGCAGGTACATACACCGGTGGCGAATTTGGGGCAAAATTTGGTGACCTAGATTTAGGCTTTGTTTATGCAACGGAGTATCGAGCTCCATGGTTTAAACACAGCTATGAGTTTAGAGACGGTCAAGATAAAGATGCCGGTGATGCGTACTCTATAGGTGGTGTGTATCGCTTTAGTGATGCGACCTCACTCGATATCGCCTATGCGGGCCTGACAAAGGGTGATCGTAAAAACGCACACATTAAACTGAAGCATAACACTGCTAACGGCTGGTACTTATCACCACAGGCTTACATTGTCGATGATGAAGATCAATTTGATAGCACGGCATTCCAGTTGGCTTTCTTGTCTGCGAAATCAGTAGGGCAATACAATTTCCGCCTAGAAACAACTTATACATCGGCTGACTCGGGTGATAAGAGCAGTGTAGGTAACATGTCTTACCGTCTAACGGAAGTCTATGGTGGTTCGAACGGTGCTTACGACATTTGGTGGAACAACCGTTCTGACTTTAACCATGATGGTGAAATTGGCTTCTTTGGTCAAATGAGTCGTGACTTTAGTGATTGGGGTGCACCAGGCTTCTCTGCAGGTATTAATGGTGTGTATGCCTTTGGTGCAGAAGCAGAAGGCTTCGATGAGTTGGTGGAATACTCAGGCAGTGTGTTTGCCAACTATGCGATTCAAGGTGGCGCTCTTAAAGACGCAATATTTGGGGTTTACTTTACCAGCTACGTAAACGACTCAAATGCGCCAAACTGGACGGGTTACACCAATGGCTTCCAAGACGAGAATGACCTGAAAGTAACATTAGTTATCCCTCTATCAATTAAATAATTGTATCAATCTTTCAAGCGAGGCTTCTAGCAAGTCTCGCTTTTGTTTTTTGGAGTCTTTATGAAGCGATATGGGCTGTTAGTTATCATTCTTATGGTTGGCTGTACTTCGGTAGGAAAAGATTTCCAACCATTCAGGATCGGTGTGCTAGATGGTTCTAAGGGGGCTGAAAAGCAAAAAATAGAACAATTAGTAACAGATACGATAAAACAAGCAGATCTTTTGTATACTGAGTATGTTGCTGGTTTTGAACAAGGTCGAGCACAGTTGTGCCAAGGCAATAAAGGGTATCAGTGGGGGCTAGAAGGTAATAGATATCGAGGTCAATGCAAGGGCTATCCATCAGAGCCTCAATTTAAAACGGAAGCCGAAAGAGGCTTCCAGAGGTACATACAGCCCGAAGATTTTCCAAGGTGAACGACAATTATAGTGTTTGAGCAATAATGCCGCGTTGTAGTCCTTTGACTGGCAATGTTAGAATACGCCGCAAAGTTTGGCTTAAGCTAAATTTATGGCGAAGTCTATTAAAAAGGTAACTAAAACATGACGGTTAAAACTCGTTTTGCTCCTAGCCCAACAGGCTACCTTCACGTTGGTGGTGCACGTACTGCACTTTACTCTTGGTTATTTGCAAAAAACCAAGGCGGTGAATTTGTTCTACGTATCGAAGACACGGATCTAGAACGTAACTCTCAAGAAGCGGTTGATGCGATTCTTGAAGGTATGCAGTGGCTAGGAATGGAGTGGGATGAAGGTCCATACTTCCAATCTAAGCGCTTTGATCGTTACAACGAAATGGTTGATAAGCTACTTGCAGAAGACAAAGCGTATAAATGCTATGCGTCTAAAGAGCTGCTCGATGAGATCCGTGCAGAGCAAGAAGCCAACAAAGAGATGGCTCGTTACGATGCCAACCACCCGAAAATTGTTGCAGCGAACGCAGCGGCTAAAGAGGGTGACGCGTGTGTTATTCGTTTCCGCAACCCCAAAGAAGGCAGCGTTGTATTTGATGACCAGATCCGTGGCCGTATCGAAATTTCAAACAGCCAGCTAGATGACCTGATCATTCGCCGTACAGACGGCTCACCAACATACAACTTTGTCGTGGTTGTCGACGATTGGGATATGGGTATCACTCATGTTGTTCGTGGTGAAGACCATATCAACAATACGCCTCGTCAGATCAATATCTATGAAGCTCTGGGTGCGCCAGTACCAACCTTTGCACACTGTGCAATGATTCTAGGTGATGATGGTGCTAAATTGTCTAAGCGTCATGGTGCGGTTTCTGTTATGCAATACCGTGATGAAGGCTATCTGCCAGAAGCACTTAACAACTACTTAGTACGTCTAGGTTGGTCACATGGCGACCAAGAGATCTTCTCTCAAGAAGAGATGATTAACCTGTTCAGCTTAAATGCTATCTCAAAGTCAGCTTCAGCATTTAACACTGAAAAGCTGTTGTGGTTGAACAACCACTACATTAAGACATCAGCACCTGAGCATGTAGCGAAGCACCTGCAATGGCACTTAGATCAGCAAAACCTGAACATTGAAAACGGCCCAGCAATTACAGAAGTGATTAAGTTGGTCGGTGAGCGCTGCAATACTCTCATCGAACTTGCAGAGCAAATTCGTTACTTCTACGAAGATTTTGCTGAGTTTGAAGCAGGCGCAGCTAAGAAGCACCTACGTGGTGTAGCGAAAGATCCTCTAGCGTTGGCACTAGCTAAAGTAGAAGCGCTTGAAGAGTGGACAACGGCTAACATCAAACAGGGTGTGATTGCCGCTGTGTGTGAAGAGCTAGAAATTGGTATGGGTAAAATCGGCATGCCTCTACGCGTCGCAGTTACTGGTGGTGGCCAATCGCCTTCAGTAGATGCTGTGATGGAGCTAGTGGGTAAAGAGCGTGTTATTGCTCGCATTAACATGGCGCTAGCGTTTATTGCTGAGCGTGAAGCGAACGCATAATATAAGTCACTGATTATTAGTAAATTGCCGTAGCTTTATGCTGCGGCTTTTTTTTGTCTCAACCCTGTAACTAAATGGTTTTGAACAAAAAAATAGTTGATTAATTTCCGTCAAAGAGAAAAAACGCGTCCTATACTTTCGAATGAATGCCAAATTCATAAAACAACGAGGGACGTGAATTATGAAAAAACTTGCAGTGGCAATTTCGGCAGCAGTGGTGCTGTCAGCACAACCAGCCTTCGCTGACTTTTATATCGGTGCGAAAGCAGGTAAATCTTGGTTAGACGATGCTTGTATTTCTGGTGGTGAGTGTGATGATGAAGCGAACCACTTTGGTGGCTTTGTTGGTTACGACTTCCTAGATTATCTAGCGCTAGAGTTGGGATATGATGACCTAGGTAAACATACGACAACACCAGCGGGACTAAATGATGATCGTGTTTCCGCGTGGACACTAGCTCCAAAGTTCACCTACCATATCAACGATTTGTGGGGTATCTACGCTAAAGTTGGTGGTGCATATGTTGACTATGGTGATGAAGATGATTGGTCATACCTCGGTGCTGCTGGTGTTGAATTAACTCCACACCCAAAAATTGGTGTGCGATTAGAGTATCAAACGTTAACAGACATCAATAATAAAATTGTTCGAGCAGAAGGAAATAGTGCAACGCTAGGTGTGCTTTACCGATTTGGTGCATCAGAGCCTGCTGTGGTTGCGCCACCACCTGAGCCAGAGCAATTACCTGAGCCTGAGCCAGAAGTGCAAACCATGAAGCACCAAACTGCGAAAATGGGTGAAGAGACCTTTGCGCTCAACAGTGCTGAACTTACCGAGGCAGCACAGAGCGACCTCGATAAACTCGCTGCCTTTTTGAATAAGTACCCACAATCGAACGTTGAGCTTGTCGGCCACACCGACAGTTCTGGTTCCGATGAATATAACCAGCAGTTATCAGAAAAACGCGCTAATGCTGTTGCAGATGCGCTGGTGGAACGAGGTATTTCAGAAGACCGCATTACTGCGCGTGGGGTGGGCGAATCTGAACTTGAATACGACGAAAGTACGCCTGAAGGGCGCAAGAAAAACCGTTTTGTAGAAATCATTGTGCCTGAGTTTGAGTATCAAGTAGAAGAGTAACGTTTAGCGTTGTTCCAATACCAATAGATAAAAGGCTCTGCAATTAACACGCAGAGCCTTTTTTATGGTTCTTCGCAGATTTTCAGGACGGTCGCTATTGATAAATAGCAATCACAACTCGTCGGTTGAGTTGTCGCTGTTTATCGCTAAATTCGCCTGTTGTGCCAACTTTAGGGCGCGTGTCCGCAAAGCCAACGGCTTGGATATGATTGGGATCAATACCAAGCTCAATCAACTTTCGAGTAACGGTAGTGGCTCGAGTGGCGGATAACTCCCAGTTGCTCGCAAAGATTGCGGATTGAATTGGGACATCATCGGTATGCCCTTCTACCGAAATCATGCGATTTTGGTTGTGCAAATCGGTCTGAGTAAAAGTCTGGATCTCTTCGGCTAGTTGCTCTAGTAAAGGGATGGTGCTGTCTTTTAGTTGTGCCGAGCCTGTGTCATACAGGTGCTCGTTGGCGATTTCAATTTCAATACGTTGCTCAAGCTGTTGAACCTCAACCCCTTCGACATCGGTAGAAAAAGTCGTTTCAGGCTGAGACTCTTGCTCAGTACTACCTTGTGACGTTTGTCCCCAACCTTGTTTAAGTTGCTCAAACTTACCTTCATCAATTTGAGCAACACTGATCAGCATGACAAAAAATGCCAATAACAAAGTGATAGCATCACTGTATGTTGTCATCCAGTCGTTACCGTCAGAGGTATCTCTACGAGGAGAGAGGGCACGTCGACTCATTGCTCTTTCAATCTATGCTTAGAGGATAGGAAGCCATTCAGGTTGTCTTTCAGATACAAATCTGGTTTGCGTTCTAAAATCAATACAAATGAGCGCGCTTGCAACTCTCTTAGTTGAAAATTGTCATCGATGCGACGGAATGCCCTTGTCGCTGCAGGCTTGAAAAGAAGCTGCGCAAAACACACACCGTAAAGGGTAGTCAGCAATGCAATGGCGAGTCCTTTTCCGAGCTCAGCAAAATCGCCACTTAAATTGTCCAACATGATAATCAGTCCAATAAGTGTCCCTATCATGCCAAACCCGGGCGCGAACGCACCCATGGTTTCTAGCACTTTTGAGCTACGTTCTTCTTCATGTGACTGGCTGCTATTGCTCTCGGTAAGCATGTTATTGAGCTCTTCACCTTTATATCCTGTTCCAATCAACTCGATACACAAGGTGATAAACTGGTCTTTCTGCTCTTTTGCAGTTAATGCTCCCTCTAGTGCAGCGATACCGCCATTACGATAAACACTATTGAGCTCTGCCGCACGTTTAATGATGCGATGAGACTCTTTTTTATAATTGTCCTCGTTAAGCAAGTTGACAAACAGCGTTTTAATTGCCCCTGCCAACAGAGGGAAACTGTAGCTAACGAGGGTGGCTGTGAATGTACCGCCTAGTACAATCACAACGCTTGAGTAGCTCACAAACAGCAAATAGTTATCGGTACTCATGACAATCGCACTACCTAAGACGGCAATCGCTGCCATAAAGCCGGCGAAAGTACTCAGTGATATCATGCCGCAAGATCTCCCATAGAGAACAGGTTATCGTCCATCGCAGCGCGCAAGCGTTGTACGACTTGGGCTTTATAATCATTACGAACATCAGGCGACAGCGTTTGTGCCGACTCTATTTCTTGAGATACCGCCATCTTTAGACGATCAGGGAAGCCTGCCAGTATGTAATCCGATTTAGCTTGGTCTAAATCAGCGATAGCACCAGCGAGAACCGTTAGCTCAAGGCTACGAAGCACATTACTAAGTACATCTTGTGGAGTACGCAAGATATCCTCAAAGGCGTAGTATTTCTTACGCAGCGACAAGTAAGCATTAGGGGACTCTAACTTCACCTTATTCAGTAGTGCGCTTTGCTGCTTAATGGTCATGCTGTCAAGAAGTTTGATCAACAGGTCATTTCCATCCGTGACGACGTTTTCCACTTTTGGTGCCCACTGCGCACGCTCTGCAAGCTGAGCCGCTACCTCGCGATAAGTCGCCAGTGGAATAGTGTCGAGCTGAGCAATCTCAATAGCGACTTGTGTTCGCTCTTGTTCATCGAGCAGCGCAAGTAAGTCGGAAGAGACTTTTGCATTAAGCTGTGACAAAACAATCGCTTTAATACGAGTAGGTTGATCATTGAGCACCCAGTGAACCTGATTGGTGTCCATACGTTCAAGGAAGGCAAAAGGTCGAGATTGACCTTGAGCGCGCTGATCTTCATTGCTGTTCTTTAGCAGTTGATGAAGGTCACTCATTTGTGTCACTAGGGTATCGTAGTCTGCCGGGTGCTCTTCAAGGTATCGAAGGTATGCTGGAATTCGCGATTCAAGGCTTGGGTACATTGAAGTAAACAGTGAGCGGCCGAGCTCTTGGTAGCATGCGGCTAACATTGGTAAGTTTTGCTCGTTTAGACTTAGCCTCTCCATTATGGCTGTGACTTTGCTTGGTTCAGCGAGACTGTAAGCGATAAGATCTTGGCGAATCGATTTGAGTTCCGCTTTCTTAGTATTCAGCAACTGTTGTGGGCTCGTGGGCGCTTCTTCTTGATATACGGGTTGGCATGCTCGTTTATTACGAGTAAGTAGCCAAATGAGCAGAAGCAACACCAGCGCACCACCGATGGCGGCTAATATCCACCACTGTTGAGTAGTCTCTGAATCACTGTCTACTAGAGGTTCTGTAGTTGCATCAGGCGCTTGAGCGCGAATTAGTTCTGCTCGTTGAACGCGGATCTCGTCTCCACGAAGTGGGTCATAGTTTAACTTCTTGGCGACTAATCCACGTATTGTCGCCACATCTTCTCCATTGATCGAATGATCGATCACCAGGAGTGTTTGGATGTTACGTACAGTTTCGCCGCTGACTGGCGGCACGGCGGCGACTTGTGGATTTTCTTCAACAGGAGGCTGAATAGGCTCAATATCAGGTTGTGTTTGAGAGAGACCTGGCAACTTAGGTTGCACTAAAGGTGCTATCGGTGGCTGCGACATGCTTTGCGTTTGTGCCACGGGAGCTGGGTTATGACTGGCGTTCTCGGAATGACTGGTTAGCTCAATATCAATATCGAGAATAAAAGCATCTGCATCAATGACGCGTTCAATATCGCGACTGATACGTGTCTCAAGCACAGAAGCAAGTTCAAACTGACGAATTTGCAGTTCAGCAATTGCAGGTACGGCAATCAGGGCAATCAACCCAAAAGAGAGGAAACGGTGCATATTATTCACCTACCCAAGCAAGAATGTCTTTAACATCAGGTTGGTTCGGATTGAGTTCTAGAGAGCGTTTCCACGCTTGTCTTGCGCCCGCTGAATCGCCTAACTTAAATAGCACGCTTCCCTTTAGGGCATGTGTTTCTGCCATGTTTGGAGCGTGCTCAAGTGCACTTTCTAGTGCTTCCAGTGCTTGAGTGAAGTTCTCACCCTCCGCGAGAGACTGTGCAGAGTTTGATAGTTCTACCGCTTTGTTGATGTCTCCAGTGATAGATGAGGTATCTTCGTCATCTTGATCACCGTTATGTTCGCTAGTATCAATGTGTAAAATGACGTTTGGATCATTGATATCTAGGTTTAGTGAGCTTTCATACCCTGCGGTCTTGTGAGAGATAACCACTATGTTATTTGCGTTGTCATTTGATTGAGCCCACACAATAGAGCAGCTCATCAACAGCATAAATGTCATCAATAACTTCATATCAAACCCTTAAAATCGGAAACCAAGCGTAAAATCGATCGCAATATCACCAAGTGCTCGCTCACTGTAGTAGTAATTTATTCCTGAACGAGATTGTTCAGCAAAGTGGACGATGCCGAGATCGAAATACCCATACTCTGCGTATTCGAGCTCAAAACCTGCTCGGAAGGAGATATCGTGGCTGTCATCAATGAAGGTTTGTCCTACACCCACGTAGGCATGTACATCTAACCAAGTTGGAGACTGTGTTAATCCATAGTAAACACGCCCCTCTACACCCCATCCATCAACGGTATAGTATCGGCTGTCTAAGCTCTTAAAGTAGTGGCCAACAAAGCCATAACTGATACGTTTTTGACTATCGCGGTAAGAGTGATAGCGCAGGCTGAAATCAGTGACGTTAGAAAAGTTTTCATGCTGCCCGGAGATCGAAGGATATACATCGCTCTCAAAGCCAAGGTAGCTTACCGCCATACCCCAACGACCTTTACGACTCATCTCTTCGGCTTTGGCATAGACATAGCTGTCAGACCAAACCACTTGGTTATTCAGTGTTTTGACCAAGCGCAGTGAGATATCGTAAGAATCGAGATGCGGACGAACATCCCAGAATAAAAACGCATCGGCACTGATGTCATTAGCGACATCGCGCAGCATCTCATTGCTTTCAACACCTCGCTTGATGCGAATGCCGTCATCCGTCATATTGACGTGAGTTTTATTGCATTCGATACACTCACGTACGGCAATATCATGTTGGTGCAACATACGGTAGATCATTGCCTGAACTTGGCTCTCGATGTTTTCGCCATGGCCATCAGGTAAATAGGTTTCGTTGTAAATTGCAACAGCGCGAATGTTCTCGCGTCGAATTTGATCTTTGATTTCAAACCATCGCTCGTCTTGTTCAAGAAACTCTTGAATGAGTGTGAGATGGTTGTCGTCGTAGTGAGATGGCGTGGTATTTGTCGCCTGAACTGACTGAGCGCTGAATAGAAGAAGTGCACTAGTGCATAAAAGGTACTTGAACAAAGTGGTATCTCTGTGCAACACATAGTTCCATTGTAACGTTGCTTACTGGTTGGAGTTAGCAGGTGGTTTCCATTTACCCGAAAATATACAGTGACTTAATAGCTGTTTTTATTGGTTAATCTGTAATTTAGCTTTAAGTGTCGCGCAGGTTACATATTGTTGAATGTAAATTGGGAATATCGCCGATTCCATATGGAAATATGACAATTATGGTTGGTTGATAGGTGTGGAAATCAGTAGTGAAGGGTCTAAAGATAACAAAGGACTGGTCTATGTCTAAACCAGTCCTTGAGGCATTAATTAAATTACGTTGAACTCTATTGCTACAGATCTTTATGCATTACGTCACCGATCTGAATGGCTCCAGCAAGATCAGGTTGATCAATACTCACCTCGGCTTCTTGTTCATAGACGCGGCTGACCGTTACCGTAATTCCACTTTGCGAGACCTGATTACGTGGCAGGCCGTGTTGGTCAATGAATGAGCTGGTATGCCATACATTCAATTTGTCGCCTTTCTCGACGCCGTGAATCCGCCCTAGGTCAATAGTGAGATTATTGCCAGATTTGCTAATGACTTGCGGCAATGTCATCTTGCATGAGAGCTCAGATTCCAAATCAAGCATAATATTGCGACTTAATCTCAGCATCATGTCGCCGTAGGTTGAAGCCCAAAATCGTGCGCTACGAGTATCAACCTGACTGGTTCGAGAGAAGGGCCACTTGGCAACCTCACGATAGTTTTGTTGATAAATCTCATGGCCTGTCTTGCCGTCGTAGACTTGGATTTCTAGGGCAAACTGGCGATTGATAATGTCATCTTTAAACACTTTTTCATCGATAGTGGCGGTGAGGTCGGTAATTGCGCCCGCAATAATGTAATGTGCTCCGGTGTCTTGGGCGATCATTTTCGTGCGCTGTGGATAAACACGACCTATTTCATAGTTAGTTGTGCCGAGTGATACAAAGCTCAGAGACTCTTGCTCTAATTGGCGGCTGACTACTTCAGAGTAATCTCGGCCTAAGTTATACACTTGCCCCATGACGGCTTGCTGGGGGCTTGCGATATCAAAGTTGCCGACTAAGAACGTCTTTTTGTATTGGTCTGTACGGCAAGTACTTGCCGATGGGTAGATATCGATTTTTGCCTTTACTTGCATGACGCCACCTCTGACCTTTTGAGTATCGATCAGGATGGTTCTGATTTCATGTCCGGTGAACTGGTACTCTTTACGGGCGCTTTCTAGGAAGGGCGTAATGTTGCTGATACTACCAATGTCCGCCCCTGCAAACCCAACAGCACGATAGATCGCATCTTCGAGTGCATGGATCCTTGCCACCTCTTCAGAAGAGACAACCGTTGCCGTGCCTGTGACTTCATACCACGCAGCAGAGGCGGGTAAAGTACAAGCAAATATGCAAAGGGTTGATATTACTTGTTTAAAAATCTTTTTCATGACCATGTCTTATATTGGTATGTAAATTGCTTTTGCTTATCAGAGTTCCTGAGCAGCGGCATTAACGTATCGAATCAGCGTTAGTAAAGCAAAGAGTGTTCCAGCTTTTCGCTCAGAAAAGAACAGGAGATGAGAGAGATGAAAAAGTGGTTGACGCTAGTTCCCGTTGTTTTTTTAACAGCGTGTGCTTATGCGCCGATTTATAATGGCAAAGAACCCTACAGTGGTTCTCAGTTTATGTTGATGGACAGTCCACGTCATACGCTTGATTATTTTATTGATAGCATGACCGAAGACTTGATGATTTCAAACACCAGTGTGACGGCTCGCACGCCAGTTGCTGTGACCTCCTTTGTAGATCTACAAAACATGGACACTACCAACTGGTTAGGTAATTCTGTTTCAGAAGGATTTATCCATCAGTTTCAGCGCCGTGGGTTTAAGGTCGTGGATTACAAAACCACAGGTAATATTCAAGTCACGCAAGAAGGCGATTTTGCTTTTAGCCGCGATTGGAAGGACCTAACACACGAGCAAGAGGTGCAGTACGTATTGACAGGTACCATGCTTCGTCAAGAAGGTGGTGTGATCATTAACGCGCGTGTTGTGGGAATGCAATCGCGTGTTGTTGTGGCAACGGCTCAGGGCTTTTTGCCTGCCGATCGCATAGGTCGTGATCTTGATACTCTAAATTCTATTCGTACCCAAGACGGTGTGTTAATTCGTTCTGATCCAACCATGACACAGCCTTATACTGTGACGTTGAGACCATAGGGGGAAGCATGCGTAATATTGTCTTGATGGCCCTTTTAGGGGTAATGAGCTTTATGATGGTTGGCTGTCAGCCGCTGACACCAATGTATGACGATCGCTTTTTAACGGCGGTAGGGTACGCAAGTATCAGTGAGCAAACGGGCAAAAACCTTGAAGAGAAGCAAGTGCGTGCGATGCGCGCCTCAAAAATTGATGCTTATCGCGAACTTGCAGAGCAGGTCTACGGTATGCGAGTTAGTGGGCGAGCTGATCTAACGGACCAAAGGCTAGGTACAGAAACCACCTCTGGAGCGGTTGATGGTGTAATTCGTGGTGCGGAAGTGGTACGCAGTTATAAAGTGGGTGATAGCTATGTCACTGAGCTGCGTCTTGATGTCGATAAAATGGAACGCTTACGTGATTATGGTGAAGTGCAACAAGTACCAGAACGAAGACGACAAACCCTCTTCTAAACTCTAATTCTCTCTTATCTTGATACAAAAACGGCACTTCACGTGCCGTTTCTTGTATCAGTGAGCTAGCGTTATGCTTTCAAGCTTGTGCCAAGGGTAGATAGGGTGTGGGTATGGCCATCGGCATTATAAGTCATGCCGATTTTACCCTGGCTCTGCTGCATCAAGTTATTCAAACGGTTATAGCTCAATTGCGCTCTATCAAGCGCCTCGCCATTAAGGGTGTTCTCTTTCTGGCATACTTCAATAGTGTGATTGATCTGCTCGACTAAGCTTGTAAGGTTTCCATCTTGTTTAAGCTCGTCGACATTGGGGTGCTGCCCAATGCGCTGATCAGTCGTTTGAATTTGCTCAATGAGTGTTAATTTGTCTTTTGCTAGTTTTTCTATGTCAATGGTCGAACGCGATGCAATCGCCGCTCTCTCTTCGATGAGGAGAGCGTTCAGGTCTTGAGCGTTTTTTAGTTGAAATTCAACCAGACTAAGCAAAGCAGCCATAGATTATCGTAAACGGTTTAAAGCAACAGAGTCGCTTAGAAACCGCCTAGCTCCTGCTCAAATTTCATCATATTGTCAGCTAACTTCTCAGCATCGACCGAGTATGAGCCGTTAGCGATCGCTTCTTTAATAGCAGCAACTTTTGCACTATCAAAGCTTGGTGATTGCGCCATGTTTGAGTGCATCGCACCAATGTCCTTACTTTGCTGACTGAGAGACACAGAGTCTTGTGCAGTCTGGCTAGTGCCAGTGCTCTCTGTTGATTGTGAAGACGAATCAGAACGTTGTGCGCCACGCGTTGTGGTCGTCATAGTCTGACCCGTACGAATATTATCGATACCTGCCATATCAAAGCCTTATCTTAGATGGAAACCTGTGTACCCTTGATATCGACGTTAAGCCACGAAACTTTAGTGTTTTTTTCAGCTTTTTCTGATCAAGGTGTGCGACACTCTCTGCCTCATGTCAGCAACTCTATATCGTCAGCAACGATTAAAACTGTACTGAAACTTCACCAATACCCGATACACTCGCATCAATTATACGATTGGATTTGTTATTTTTCACCCTGATTTGCTCTCCTATCGAGCCATCTGATAGCGCAGTACCCTTAGTAGAGATTGTCATACCGTTGCGCTCCGCTTTGATCATGACCTCTTCATTGCGACAAACCACACAGACATCGCCACGTTCTATTGTGCTTCCGGCACGAATTGAGCGTTTAACCTTTGAGCCTACAACTTGGTCGATATCAGTAAAACCTTGACGGCGCGACCGATTCACATCGATGTAAGATACGGTCACATCTGCTGCGGTTATCAAGTGACCTCGAGCAAGCGAGGTGAGGGCGGTGACTTGTGGGCCCGTCGTGATGATTCTGACTGGAACGTAGATGCGCCATGCGTCTTCAGGACACTCTACGAGAACCGTCATGTTACTGGTTGAGCGGGTATTCGACGATGAAGCGACCAAACCGGTATAACAATCGGTAGCAAAGACTCTTGAGTCAATATTGCCGGCACGCGCCTCTATATCGCCAGCCTCAGGTGGGATTACTCGGTCCAAAACAAACTCTTCCGCGGTCGCTTTGATTGCGTCAATTTGCTCCGGTGTCGCCGCTTGAGAAAAAAAGCTAAAGAAAGAAACAAAAAGACCGATAAAAATGTAAATACTATTAACTGATTTTCTACACATAAATATGGTACTGGCACGTCGATATGAATAGAATATACCATTCTGCTTCATAAGGTTCGATCCTAGCTTGCAGTATAAAACCATATTTCGTGTGATTTTGAGATGGAGAAGAGCTTATGACCGGCGTTTTGGATACGGTTAACCAGCGCACGCAACTTGTTGGGCAGAACCGCCTAGAACTTTTAACGTTCCGATTAATGGGGCGCCAGCGCTACGGCATTAACGTATTTAAGGTAAAAGAAGTTCTTCAGTGTCCGAAACTGACGTCTATGCCCAACCTTAATCCTTTGGTTAAGGGAATTGCACATATTCGTGGACAAACAATTTCGGTGATCGACCTTAGCCTCGCTATTGGTGGTCGCCCAACAACAGATATTGATAAATGCTTTATTGTTATTTCTGAGTTTAACCGTACGATTCAAGGTTTCCTTGTCTCGTCAGTTGAGCGCATTATCAACATGCACTGGGAGGCGATTTTGCCGCCGCCAGATGGCGCAGGTAAAGGAAACTATCTCACGGCAGTGACCAATATCGATAATGAACTGGTTGAAATTCTTGATGTTGAGAAGATTCTTGCCGAGATCGCACCAATCGATGAGTCAATGGACTCGTCAATCGGTGAAGAGATTGCCCAAGCTGAAACAGAAAAAGAGATTGTTCGCCGTATTCTTATTGCCGATGACTCAACCGTAGCGCGTAAGCAGGTTCAACGTGCTATTGAGTCGATTGGTTTTGAGGTTGTGGCAGCGAAAGACGGTAAAGAAGCCTACCGCATGCTGCTTGAAATGGCAGAGAAAGGCAAAATCAGTGACCAGATCTCTCTTGTCATTTCAGATATTGAGATGCCAGAGATGGATGGTTACACACTCACGGCAGAAATTCGCCGAAATGCAGACTTAAAAGATCTCTATGTAATCCTTCACTCATCGTTGAGTGGGGTATTTAACCAAGCTATGGTTGAGCGAGTGGGAGCAAACTCTTTCATTGCGAAGTTTAACCCTGATGAGCTAGGAAATGCAGTGAAATCAGCACTGACAGTTTAAGAGCTAATAATGACAACAATTACCATTGGCGAGCAGGAATATAAAGAGTTCTGCCGCTTTTTAGAGGCGCAGTGCGGCATTGTCCTTGGTGACAGTAAGCAGTATCTAGTAAGAAGTCGCTTGAGCCCCCTAGTGGCAAAGTTCAAGCTCAATTCATTGTCCGATCTGTTGCGTGACGTTATTAGCGGTCGAAATCGTGAACTTCGTTTAGCAGCCGTTGACGCAATGACAACCAATGAAACCTTGTGGTTTAGAGATAGTTACCCCTATACCGTGCTAGGTGAAAAGCTGCTCCCTGAGTTGGCTGCCAATAAACGACCAATTAAAATTTGGTCATCGGCGAGTTCGTCAGGTCAAGAGCCTTATTCGATGGCAATGACGATTTTGGAAACTCAGCAGCGTAAGCCGGGCTTGTTGCCGAGTGTATCAATCACGGCAACCGATATCTCAAGCAGTATGTTGGATATCTGTAAGTCTGGGGTATACGACAACCTGGCTCTTGGTCGTGGTCTATCACCAGAGCGTCGTCGTACCTTCTTCCAAGATGCGGGAGACGGTAAGATGAAAATCAATGATAACGTTAAGCGACTGGTGTCTTTCCGCCCACAGAACTTAACGGAAAGCTACGCACTATTGGGTAAGTTTGACATTATCTTCTGCCGTAACGTTCTGATTTACTTCTCTCCAGAGATGAAATCCAAAGTACTGAACCAAATGGCAAACAGTTTGAACCCAGGTGGCTATTTGTTGCTTGGAGCATCTGAGTCACTGACTGGGCTGACGGACCGCTTTGAAATGGTACGATGCAATCCAGGTATCATCTACAAGCTGAAATAACCTAAAGTCTTACCTTAAAAAGGAAACGCTTTTTTGCAAAGGTCGAGTTGTTACTCGGCCTTTTTTGTGTGCGCACGATACACTCCTTTTGAAAACTGCCACTTTACGCCGACTGCTTATATACTTGAAGGAGCAGTCTTGTTCCAACGAACGTTAATGTCGTTACTGACATTCCAGCGTTAACGATTGTTGGAACGGAAATTGCTGTAACTACGAGGGATAATAAAGCACCTATTCTATTTTGGTATGGATATTGCTTTATTATCGGTACTGGCGGTCATTTATTACGAATACGGGGACGACATGGCTATTTCTTTCAACAATGCTCTGGGTATCCACCAACACACGGTGGGTGTACGTGAGCGCAATGCAGAGGTGATCTCTACCAATATTGCGCAATCAAACACACCCGGCTTTAAGTCGAGAGGAATGGACTTTGACCGAGCGTTGAAGGCGGCAACATCAGGGGCAAGCTTTGGGCTTAACCGTACTGATGGTCGGCATATCTCTGCCTCTACTCGTGTGACAGGGGAAATGAAGTACCGCACTCCGACCCAACCGGATACAGGTGACGGCAATACGGTAGATGTTGATTTGGAGCGTAACTTGTTTATGCAAAACCAACTGCGTCATCAAGCCTCACTCGATTTTTTGGGTAGCAAGTTCAAAAATTTAACCAAGGCAATTAAAGGGGAGTAATTAGATGAGTTTATTCAATGTATTCAATGTGACAGGTTCCGCAATGAGTGCTGAGTCTGTTCGTCTAAACACGACCTCAAGTAACTTGGCAAATGCAGACAGCATCAGCAGTTCAGCAAAAGAGACCTATAAGGCTCGTCATGCTGTCTTCGGTGCAGAATTGAACAAGGCGCGTTACAACCGCGATCACAACGTCCCTGTTAAGGTGTTGGGTATTGTGGAGAGTGATAAGCCGTTGAATGCGGAGTACAACCCTGATCATCCATTAGCAAACGAAGAGGGTTATATCTATAAGCCGAACGTTAATGTCATGGAAGAGATGGCGAATATGATTTCAGCGTCACGTTCATATCAAACGAACGTTCAAGTCGCTGATGCCAGTAAACAAATGCTGCTGCGAACGCTGCAGATGGGTCAATAATAGGAGATAGCGTATGGCCGGAATCAATAATCTTGGTGGTCAAAGTGGCTTGTCCTATGTTGACCAGCTAAAAGCCCTGCAAGAGGACAAAAAGCCAGATGAAACCACAGGTAAACAGGACTTAAAGCAAGAAGATTTCTTGTCCCTGCTTACTAAACAGCTGGCACAGCAGGATCCTTTTAAGCCGGTCAGCAACGACCAGATGATCGCACAGATGGCATCATTTGCGACGGTTGACGGTATTGGTCAAATGAACACTCAGTTTGAAACACTGAACACTTCAATGACCTCAAACCAAGCACTGCAAGCCTCAACGCTTGTAGGTCGTGACGTTCTTGTGCCTGGCGCAGCCGGGGTGAAACAAGAAGATGCGGGTATGGCGGCCATGGTGAAGCTTCCTCAAGCAATGGATGGGTTGTTCGTTCGTATTGAAAACGAAATGGGCCAACTTGTTAGTACGTTTGAAGTGGGGGCACAACCTGCCGGTGATAGCCGCGTTGAATGGGACGGCAATGATGATAACGGTAACCCATTGCCTGGCGGCAAATACAGAGTGAGAGCTACTGGTTTGGTCGATGGTGAGAACCGCGAATTTGAAGTTTCAACTTATGCAAACGTCAATAGCGTACTTCTTGGTAAGGGTGATGGAAACGTACTGCTCAATCTGGCTGGCTTTGAGTCGCCAGTTCGACTAGCTGAAGTACTTGAAGTTGGCAATGCGTAATTGCGCTAGCTAGATAGGAGAATTTTTGGAATGTCATACGTAGCTTTGAGCGGTTTATCGGCTGCTCAGTTAGATCTAAACACAACCAGTAACAACATTGCGAACGCCAACACATTTGGCTTTAAAGAGTCTCGTGCGGAGTTTGGCGATGTGTATTCAACATCGTTGTTTACTAATGCGAAAACAACCCCGGGCCAAGGTGCTCAGGCTCAAAAAGTGGCACAGCAGTTCCACGAGGGCTCAAGTATCTATACCAATAACCCGCTGGATCTTCGTATCCAAGGTACGGGTTTCTTCGCAGTTGCCAAAGAGAAGTTTATTCCTCAACAGAATGAGCTGACACGTAACGGTGCTTTTCATATCAACAAAGACAACTACATTGTCAGTTCAAACGATGAGTTCCTTTTGGGTTATGAAGTGAATCGCGATACGGGTGAAGTTTTATCTTATGAGCCAGGTCCGCTGAATATTCCGCCAGAGTTTGGCAAACCGAAGATGAGTTCAAACCTTGAAGTGGGTGTTAACCTTCCTGCGAACGCAGAGACGAAGAACCCATTGATGTTTGATCACACCGATCCTGATACGTACAACCGTGCGACCTCATCGACGATTTACGACTCGATGGGCCAAGCATACAAAATGACCACGTATTACCTTAAAGACCAAAATGCGCCGAATACTTGGCAGAAGTACTATACCGTGACGGATTCTGCTGGTGAAAAGCCAGTAGACATTCAAAATGGTAATGCTGCTACGCCAGGTGGTCATGTTGGTCACACCATGACCTTCAACAATGATGGTACTCTCAATTCCATCAATGGTGGCAATCCAGTCATTACAGAAACACTGGGTGCGGCTGGGGTTGATTTGAATGGTGCTGATCCGGCACAAACGTTGAACTTCAACTTAGAAGAGTCGACTCAGTTTGCCGCGCCTTTTGAAATCACTAAGATGACGGACGATGGTGCGACAACAGGCTTCCTGACTAAGATTGACTTTGACGAATACGGCAGTGTTCTTGCGACTTACTCTAATGGTGAGAACGTCACTCTTGGCCGCGTGGCGATGGTGCGAGTACCGAATGAGCAAGGTCTTGATAAGAAGGGTGGTACTCAATGGGATTCAACTCAGTTCTCTGGTGACAAGATTTGGGGTGAATCTAACAAAGGTTCATTTGGTAGTATCAGCAACGGTACGCTTGAGCAGTCTAACATCGACATGACGCAAGAGCTGGTGGATTTGATTTCTGCACAGCGCAACTTCCAAGCGAACTCACGTTCACTTGAAGTGCACAATCAGCTACAGCAGAACATCCTACAAATCCGCTAATCGTCTCTTTGGATTAAGGTAAGATTTTTACCTGAATCGTGCGATGATCTGAAGGATCAAACAGGCGGCAATGCCTGTTTGATCCGGTTGCCGCTTTGCCTCCCTGGCAGAGTGGTTCTTTCAACTTCCCCTTTCTATTTAGTCAAGTCACTGATTTATAGCTGATTATTTTTTGGCACGCCATTTGCAAATCTAACGATATCTTTGATTGTTAGGACTGTACTATGGATCGTTCACTGTTTCTCGCCATGAGTGGTGCAAAGCAAAACATGCAAGCTATGCAGCTTAGAGCGAATAACTTGGCAAACGTCAGCACAACTGGCTTCCGTGCTGATCTCGCACAGGCTCGTTCAATGCAGGCGTATGGCGAAGGTTTACCTACACGCGTGTTTAGCATGACAGAGCGTCCAGGACATAGCTTTAATCAAGGCAGTGTGATTACTACAGGTCGTGATCTTGATGTCACTGTTCAAGGTGACGGCTGGATTTCAGTGCTCGACAAAACCGGACAAGAGGGCCTTACTCGTAACGGTAACCTGAACGTGAGTGATACAGGTCTGTTGATGAACAGTGCTGGTCAACTGATCCTTGGTGAGAATGACGCACCAATCACATTGCCTGTTCCGATTAGTAAAGTGGAGATTGGTACTGATGGTACGGTTTCGGTTGTACCTCAAGGCGCGCCTGCGGACGCACTTGAAATTGTCGATCGCATTAAGCTCACTAACACCAACAATCAAACCCTATTTAAAGATACCAATGGCTTGTTTAGAGCCAAAGATCCCAATCAAGTTTATCAAGCTGATGTGAACGTGACGTTACTTAAAGGCGCTATTGAAGGCAGTAACGTTAACGCAGTAGGCGAAATGACCAGTCTGATCGATTTGCAACGCCAGTTCGAAATGCAAGTCAAGATGATGAGCACCGCAGAAGAGATGGACAAGGCGTCCGACTCTCTACTTCGCAGCAGCTAATAGGAAGTTAGGAGTACAACATGCATCCAGCATTATGGGTTAGTAAAACAGGTTTAGATGCTCAACAAACCAACATCTCGACCATTTCTAATAACTTGGCCAACGCGTCAACCGTTGGTTACAAAAAGAGCCGTGCCGTTTTTGAAGACTTGTTCTATCAAAATATTAACCAGCCGGGCGGCCAGTCTTCACAGAACACTGAACTGCCGAGTGGCTTAATGCTAGGTGCAGGTTCAAAAGTGGTGGCTACTCAAAAAGTGCATACGCAGGGTAATACACAGACGACCTCCAACGCGCTGGATTTGATGATCGAAGGTGATGGCTTTTTCCAAGTATTGATGCCAGACGGCAACATTGGTTATACACGCAACGGTCAATTTACTGTGAATGGTGAAGGGCAAATTGTGACCTCTGGTGCTGGCTATACGCTTGAGCCAGAAATTGCGATTCCTGACGACGCAATTAGCATTACTGTTGGCAATGATGGTGAAGTTTCGGTGCGCGTTCGAGGTCAGCAAGATAATCAGGTATTAGGTCAGATTACTACGGTCGACTTTATTAACCCAGGCGGTCTTGAGCCCGTTGGTCAAAACCTTTACTTACCAACTGGAGCAAGCGGTGATCCGCAAGAAGGCGTTCCGGGTTTGGATGGGTTTGGTAGCGTGCGTCAATCGATGCTTGAGACTTCAAACGTAAATGTGACTGAAGAGCTCGTAAACATGATCGAAGCGCAACGAGTGTACGAAATGAACTCAAAAGTTATCTCATCAGTCGACAAGATGATGAGCTTTGTTAACCAGCAGCTATAAGTAGGTCATTAAGATGATGAAGCGATTACTGCCATGTGTGTTTGCTGTACTTATGACGGGCTGTGTGGGAATGCAGCCGCCAGAAACGCCGGAAGATATTTCGGGTGTGACTGATGTGGATGCGGTTGAAGGTAGCCAAGATCAAAGTGGTGGTCTTGTTGATGCTCTGCGCCGCCGCACTGATCCTGTACAAGGCGACCCAGCTTGGGCACCAATCCATCCAAAACACAAGCCTGACCACTATGCGGCAGAAACAGGCTCGTTGTTCAATACCAATAGCTTAAACAGTTTATATGATGATACTAAGCCACGAGGTTTAGGTGACATTATTACGGTTATGCTCGATGAGAGCACGAAAGCGGCAAAAAGTGCAGATGCTGATCTTTCTAAAAATAATGACGCTTCAATGGACCCGTTAGTCGTTGGTGGACAAGAGTTGAATGTGGGCAACTACAACTTCTCTTATGAGATGAGTAATGACAACAACTTCAGTGGAAGTGCAGCGGCAAATCAAAGCAATAGCCTCTCTGGTTCAATTACCGTCGAGGTAATTGAAGTGCTGGCCAATGGCAACCTGATTATTCGTGGTGAGAAGTGGCTAACGCTTAATACTGGCGATGAATACATTCGTTTAAGCGGCACCATTCGCCCTGACGACATCACTTTTGACAATACCATCGCTTCTACCCGTATTTCTAATGCGCGAATTCAATACTCTGGCACCGGAACGAATCAAGATATGCAAGAACCTGGATTCTTGGCACGATTTTTTAATGTGACTATGTAAGGTCTGCCGGCGGCAGTGGTTCAAGTTCTAATTTAAGCGGTAACGTAATGAAGAAGTTTGTATTGGTCATCTTGGGTCTTGTCATGACATTGACTCAAGCGCATGCGGCGCGCATCAAAGATGTGGCGCAGGTTGCGGGAGTGCGTAGTAACCAATTAGTGGGCTATGGTCTTGTAACAGGTTTGCCGGGTACTGGTGAATCAACACCGTTTACTGACCAGAGCTTTAATGCGATGCTGCAAAACTTCGGCATTCAGTTGCCGCCAGGTACAAAACCTAAAACCAAAAACGTTGCCGCTGTAATGGTGACGGCTGAAATTCCAGCGTTTACAAAGCAAGGCCAAACCATTGATGTCACGGTCTCTTCTATTGGCTCGGCGAAGAGTCTTCGTGGCGGTACACTAATGCAAACGATGATGAAAGGCTTAGATGGTCAAGTCTACGCTGTGGCACAGGGTAATTTAGTCGTAAGCGGCTTTAGTGCGTCAGGTGCAGATGGCTCAAAAGTAGTGGGTAATAACCCAGCAGCAGGCATGATCTCAAGTGGGGCTATGGTCGAGCGTGAAATTCCATCTCCGTTTAGCCGTGGTGACCATATTACTTTTAACCTACTTCAATCTGACTTCACCACAGCACAGCGCATGGCAGATGCCATCAACAACTTCCTTGGCCCCAACATGGCTAACGCGATGGATGCGACATCAGTGCAAGTGAGAGCGCCACGTGATGTTAGTCAACGTGTCGCCTTTCTTTCTGCAGTAGAAAATATCGAGTTCAATCCAGCTGATGGCTCGGCAAAGATCATCGTAAACTCTCGCACCGGCACGATTGTGGTTGGGCAGCATGTTCGCCTCAAGCCAGCGGCCGTGACACATGGTGGTATGACGGTGGCTATCAAGGAAAACCTGAACGTCAGTCAACCGAATGCCTTCTCTGGTGGCCAAACGGTCGTTGTTCCAGATTCCGATATTGAGGTGACAGAGAAACAAGGTTCAATGTTCAACTTTCAACCTGGTTTAACCTTAGATGACTTAGTGAGTGCAGTGAACGAAGTTGGCGCAGCTCCTTCAGATTTAATGGCTATTCTTCAAGCGCTCAAACAAGCGGGTGCGATTGAAGGCCAGTTAATCATTATCTAACGCGAAAGGTATTGAGATGATTAATAACGGCAATGATATTGGCTTTATTCATGATATTTCAGGTCTTGACCGACTACGCCAAAGTGCAGTTGAAGGCTCGGAAGGGGATGAGAAAGCCGCACTGACAGCAGCTGCGAAACAGTTTGAAGCGATTTTTACTTCAATGCTGTTTAAGTCGATGCGTGATGCGAATGCAGACTTTGAATCTGATTTGATGAACAGTCAGAACCAAAGTTTCTATCGTCAAATGCTTGATGAGCAGATGGCTTCTGAAATGAGTGCAAACGGCTCTTTGGGACTGGCTGACATGATCGTGGCGCAGCTAAGCACAGGCAGTATTGAAAACCAGAATGCAGCAGCGCCTCAAGAGAATTTCGAAGAGATGATGCAACGCGTTCATACTGATAAGAAAATTTATGCACAAAATCGCGTTGAGCAAGCAGAACAATCTGACACAGTGAAATCAGTCGCGCCATCGACGTTTGATACACCAGAGAGTTTTGTCAGTGCGATGAAACCTTATGCAGACCGCGCTGCTAAAGCTTTGGGCGTTGATTCCTCAGTACTGATAGCACAAGCAGCGCTAGAGACAGGTTGGGGACAAAAAGTAATTCAGAACGGCCGTGGAAGCAGTAATAACCTCTTTAATATCAAAGCTGACCGCAGTTGGCAGGGGGACAAAATGGCTACTCAAACACTGGAATACCACTCAGGAGTACCTGTGCAAGAGCGTGCCGCATTCCGCTCTTATGACAGCTATCAACAGAGCTTCGATGACTACGTTCAGTTTTTGGAGCGCAACCCTCGCTACACCACGGCGTTAGAAAATCACCAGGGTGATTCTGAAACCTTCATGCGCGGCATTCATCAAGCGGGATATGCGACAGATCCTCGTTATGTCGACAAAGTGATGAGCGTGAAAAAACGCATCGACCAAATGTAACCCTTCAGGCCTGCAGTTTGCAGGCCTTTGTCTATAAAACAGACATACATTTCTACAAAAATATAATTACATCAGTAACCTATAAAGTTGGCACTTAAATTGCTAAATAGCAGTATTACGGCAACTATTGTTACTTTTCCTTGGGGGCAAAATGGCGTCAGATCTTCTGAATGTAGGTTCACAAAGTGTTCTTACTGCTCAGAGACAGCTGAACACCACAGGTCATAACATCTCGAATGCAAATACTGAAGGCTACAGCCGTCAGTCAGTCATTCAAGGGACGTCACACCCACGGCAATTTGGTGGGCAGTCGTACGGGATGGGCGTGCATGTGGAAAATGTTCGCCGCTCATGGGACCAATTTGCCGTCAAAGAAAAACAGATTGCCACCACCAATTATGCCGCAAAAGTGGATGTCGAGCAGAATCTAGAGATGATGTCACAACTGGCATCTTCTATTTCAGCAAAGAAAATTCCTGAAAACCTCAACGACTGGTTTAACTCGGTTAAGACGTTAGCGGATACTCCAAACGATGTGGGTGCCCGTAAAGTCGTTATTGACCAAGCCGCGATGGTGACAAATAACCTCAATGAGTTTCACGAAAGTGTCCGCCTGCAAGCAAGCGAGATTAATCGCAAGCTAGAAGTGGGCGTTGAAAGAATGAACCAAATTGGTGTTGAGATTCGCGATCTGCACCGTCTGATGATGCGAACGCCAGGACCTCATAATGACTTGATGGACCGACATGATCAGCTTATTGAGGAGCTATCAGAGTTCACCAAAGTGACCGTGACTAGCCGCGCCAACGGTGATGGTTTCAACGTTTTGATTGGTAATGGTCACACCTTGGTCTCTGGTACTGAAGCTAGTGAACTTAAAGTGATTGATGGGCATCCTGATGTTCACCAACGCCGTTTAGCCATGGTAGAAGGGAAGGGAGTCAAGGCGATCTCTGATAAAGATATCGACGGCAAGATTAGCGCGATCTTAAAATCAAGAGACGAGCATATTCCGATGCTGCTAGACGAAATTGGTCGTGTTGCTGCTGCATTTTCTTACCAAGTGAATGATTTGCAATCGCAAGGTTTAGACCTTAAAGGTGAGGTGGGCAAGCCTTTGTTTACCGATGTAAACAGTGAACTGGCAGCGACCTCACGTGTCGTTGCGGCAAGAGATAGCCAAGCGGAATTAGCAGTATTCATCGATGACATCGCGCAACTGCGTGGTGGTGAGTATTCGGTGCATTATCACAGTGGTCAATATCATGTCACGAACCCACTTGGAGAAGAGTCGGTAATCGCTCCTATTGGTCAAGAGCTGCATTTTGAAGGCTTGCGCGTTGAAATTAGACAAGGCATGGCACAGGGTGAGCGCTTGTTTATTAGACCGACTCGTCATGCTGCTGGTGAGATAAAAACGGCAACCAGTGACCCGAGTGATATAGCGGCACAAAGCTTTCAAGCTTCCACAACCAATGCTCAAGGGCAAGCGGACTTTAAGATTATTAGCGCGGGTAGCGTTAAAGAGTTTGAGGTTATCGTCTCCCCTCAAGGGAATGAATTTGCCGTGACGGATACTAAAGGCAATATCTTATTGCCACCACAGACCTATCCACCGGTTGGTCAAGTGAATGTGGGTGGTACCGTTTTTGAGCTAACGGATGGCGCGCTACCGAACGATAAGTTTACTGCGAACCTAAATGCAGCTGAAGGTGATAACGGGAACTTACGTAAAATTCAGAGCCTACAAACTCAGAAAGTGATGGATGATGGCGAAACCACATTGATCGGTTTGTACCACAACCTGAACACAGACCTTGCATTAAAGAGCTCCATGGCATCGAGTGAAACCGATATGGCTCGTATGGAGAAGCAGGCTGCGGAAGAGCGTATTGCAGCAATATCGGGGGTTAACCTCGATGAAGAAGCCGCCAATATGATGAAGTTCCAGCAGGCCTATATGGCGTCTTCACGCATCATGCAGACGGCGAATGACACCTTTAATACCATCTTGGCACTGCGTTGATAGGAGAAAAACATGCTGAATAGAATTTCAAGTTTTCATAACTATCAATCTGTGCAAAACGATATGCGTCGTCAAGAGGGTAGGATTCATCAGAATCATGCTCAACTGGCTTCCGGTAAACAGCTGGTAAAGGCAAGTGATGACCCATTAGCATCACACTATATTCAAAGCATCTCGCAGCAGAACACACAGCTTGATCACTATATCGAAGGGGTCACGTTATCGCGCAATCGTCTCAATCATGAAGAAGTGCTGTTAGACAATGCAGAACAGTTTACCGATAGCGCAAAGCGCAGTGTGATGGAGATGATCAACGGTGCATTTTCTCCTCAAGACCGAGCTGCGAAAGCGCAAGAAATGCAGGAGCTGGCGAACAACTTCCTTAACTTGGTTAACGTTCAGGATGAGTCAGGCAATTATATTTTTGCTGGGACAAAACCTAGGCATCAACCGTTTTATCGTGATGCACAAGGAAGCGTGACTTATGTCGGCGACGACTACCAAAGAAAGATGAAGATCTCCAACAACATGGAGATTGCGATGAATGATCCGGGCAGCAAGGTGTTTATGGAAATACCAAACCCTTACGGTGATTATTCAGCCAACTACAGCTTAACGTCAAGTTCAGAGCTATTGTTGGAGCGTGCAGAAAATGCCAACAGTAGCGATCTCTCGGTTTACAACATTACCTTTGTTGATATGGGTAATGGACAGTTTGGTTATCAGCTTGAGCAAAATGGCGTTGCGGTAAAAGTCGATACTTATGACCCGACAAAGGGCATCGAATTTGGTGATTTAAGTGTTCAGTTTCGTGGGCAGATTGCGGCAGGCGACAAAGTCGAGTTGGACCGCAGAGAAACATTCAGTGTGTTTGATTCATTAAGAGATGCGATTGACTACTCTGAAGGCTCTGTATCTGATGCCTCGAATACCGCACATCTGCATCAGGTGACAGAAGAGTTATCTGCGGCGTTTGTTCATTTGGGACAAGTTCGCACTGAAGTCGGCACACGTCTGAGTACATTAGATATACAAGAAGACCAACATAAAGATTTTCAAATGTCGCTGGCTAAATCTAAGAGTAACTTCGAAGATTTGGATTATTCAAAAGCGGTGATTGAATTCAGTGAAAATTCCCGAGCGTTGCAAGCTTCGCAGCTGGCGTTCGGTAAGACAAAAGATTTGTCTCTATTTAACTACCTATAACTAAGTGCAGCTTAGGTTTGTAATGACCTTGGCAGCAAATTGGAACAGACGCTTAGCTGATCAAGCAATGCCTTTTGTGCGATGCCAAAAGCGCGAGTGAAAAGCGGCAAGCTTGTTCCTATGTTACGACTAATACTGTGATGTATTGAGTTACTGTGAGTTGTAACACTATGTTTAATAATAAAAATATTAATTGGCATGCTATGTGCATTGCCTGTCGAACGATAAATAACTTGACCCATTGTGGCACTGTTGTGAACAGGTCTATGGACACGACTCTGGAAACGAATGTGGACACAGTAGGTTTAGCAAGTAATTTTACGGTCAGTGCTTCCAATTGAGATAAAGCTGACCGCTTCGCGACACAGAGTTGCGAACTCACTCGGAGAGCAAAAATATGACCATTACGGTGAACACCAACGTTTCAGCCATGACGGCTCAGCGTTACCTTAACAAGGCATCGAATGACCTTAACACGTCAATGGAACGCTTGTCTTCTGGACACAAAATCAACAGCGCTCGAGATGATGCTGCGGGTTTACAGATTTCTAACCGCTTGACGGCACAGTCGCGTGGTTTAGATGTTGCTATGCGCAACGCAAATGATGGTATTTCGATTGCCCAAACTGCTGAAGGCGCAATGAATGAGTCGACTTCGATTCTTCAACGTATGCGTGACCTATCTATTCAGTCGGCAAACGGTACTAATACAGATGCGGACCGTATCGCTATCAACGACGAAGTAGAAGCGCTACAAGCTGAATTGAATCGTATTGCTGAAACAACGTCATTCGGTGGCCGTAAGCTATTGAATGGTCAGTTCGGAGAGGCATCTTTCCAAATCGGTGCGGCTTCGGGTGAAGCGGTCATTATGGGCTTAACCAGTGTGCGTGCTGATGACTACCGTATGGGTGGTCAATCATACTTCGCGACAAATGGTAAAGATGCACTGTGGGGTGTTGATCCTGCAGCTTCTGACATCAAGTTTGACTTCAATGATAAAGAGGGCAACCCTGTTTCTATCGAGATTTTTGCGAAAGCGGGAGACGATATTGAGCAGCTTGCGACCTACATTAACGGTCAAACTGATCAACTTCAGGCATCAGTCAGTGAGAATGGCGAACTGCAAGTGTTCTTTGCTGAAGCTGAGGTTGAAGATCTTGGCTCTGTGGCAATCTCCGGTGGCCTAGCAACTGACCTTGGACTCAATGGTGCTGCTAAGGTGGACACAACAGTACAAGATATTGATGTTCGCACCGTTGCCGGCTCACAAAACGCCGTAGGCATTATTGATTCTGCGTTAAAATATATTGATGCGCAGCGTGCTGATCTCGGTGCTAAACAGAACCGTTTTGACCACACGATTAACAACTTGGCGAACATTCAAGAGAATGTTGAAGCGTCAAATAGCCGAATTAAAGATACGGACTTTGCGAAGGAAACGACGCAAATGACCAAAAACCAAATTTTGCAACAAGCAGGTACTTCTATCCTTGCTCAAGCAAAACAGTTGCCAAACTCTGCAGTAACGTTGCTGCAGTAGTAGTAGCATTGTCCGATATGCCCAGACGTGGGTGGACATTGTTACGGCAAAGTAGCTTAACTAAAGCTATCAAAGCTCTCTCTCTCACTCCTGCTTTGTTGTGCTGAGTTGAGTTACTAAAGGCCAGTCAGAAGTGTGTTCATTTCTCAAGATCTCCACACAGGCTCTGACTAGCCAAACTAGCCCCGGTTCTCTCAAAGGAAAAGGGGCTTTTTCTTATCTGCTTGTCTATTAATCCCCGATAACATCTTTTCGCTAAATAAGGCAGTTACATTCCATTTCCTTCAATAACATTGATCATGAAGCCCTCTACGTACTGAACGCTTCTCATCGCTGTTCTCAATGATTTTGTTTTAAGGGCTATCCTACTGATTAGAGCGTGATTACTACCCGTATCGCGTACTAGAGGCCGAACTATCAACTGTTATTGCCACAGCGTGTTTTCTGATGTGAGTAAGACAACGAAAATAAGGCGATACTCTTCAGTGTGCTATCGGAGGATAGATTTTAAAGAGTGGTGGTCAAATTGGAAGATAGCACGCAAGGGATAGCTATCGTATTTGAGTGGAACCAATGGTGATAGTTACTGCTACAAAATGAGGAGCTTGTGGAATGTTAGTGGGGTTAGACAATATGTTTCGTCCTCAATGTATAAACACATTTAAGAACGAGGCAATAGAAAGGAAAAAGGCTCAACGATTTCTCGTTGAGCCTTCTTTATGATGGTGCGGAAGGAGAGACTTGAACTCTCACACCTTGCGGCGCCAGAACCTAAATCTGGTGCGTCTACCAATTCCGCCACTTCCGCATCAATTTTGTAGTCTTAGCTGATGATTGGTGAATCAACTAGACGTTGTGTTGGCTGGGCTACCAAGAGCCGAACCTGGGACAATAGATGGGGCATCAAAACTCTATGCTCCAATACTGAACCATTTAAATAATGGCTGGGCTACCTGGATTCGAACCAGGGAATGGCGGCATCAAAAGCCGCTGCCTTACCGCTTGGCGATAGCCCAACAGGATTGTTTAAAGTGTCAATCACACTAAATAATGGTGCGGAAGGAGAGACTTGAACTCTCACACCTTGCGGCGCCAGAACCTAAATCTGGTGCGTCTACCAATTCCGCCACTTCCGCATCAATTTTGTAGTCTTAGCTGATGATTGGTGAATCAACTAGACGTTGTGTTGGCTGGGCTACCAAGAGCCGAACCTGGGACAATAGATGGGGCATCAAAACTCTATGCTCCAATACTGAACCATTTAAATAATGGCTGGGCTACCTGGATTCGAACCAGGGAATGGCGGCATCAAAAGCCGCTGCCTTACCGCTTGGCGATAGCCCAACAGGATTGTTTAAGATGTCAATCACATCAAATAATGGTGCGGAAGGAGAGACTTGAACTCTCACACCTTGCGGCGCCAGAACCTAAATCTGGTGCGTCTACCAATTCCGCCACTTCCGCAACGCTGTTTATTCTCTAGCTAAGAGTGTAGTTAAACCGACAATTGGTAAAGTCGATGTAACGTTGTATAAATGGTGGCTACGACGGGATTCGAACCTGTGACCCCATCATTATGAGTGATGTGCTCTAACCAGCTGAGCTACGTAGCCAATTTACTAAATTAATAGTAAAGAATAATGGTGCGGAAGGAGAGACTTGAACTCTCACACCTTGCGGCGCCAGAACCTAAATCTGGTGCGTCTACCAATTCCGCCACTTCCGCATCAATTTTGTAGTCTTAGCTGATGATTGGTGAATCAACTAGACGTTGTGTTGGCTGGGCTACCTGGATTCGAACCAGGGAATGGCGGCATCAAAAGCCGCTGCCTTACCGCTTGGCGATAGCCCAACAGGATTGTTTAAAGTGTCAATCACACTAAATAATGGTGCGGAAGGAGAGACTTGAACTCTCACACCTTGCGGCGCCAGAACCTAAATCTGGTGCGTCTACCAATTCCGCCACTTCCGCAACAAATCTTTAGTTAAGCCGACAATTGGTAAAGTCGAAATAACATTGTATAAATGGTGGCTACGACGGGATTCGAACCTGTGACCCCATCATTATGAGTGATGTGCTCTAACCAGCTGAGCTACGTAGCCAATTTACTAAATTAATAGTAAAGAATAATGGTGCGGAAGGAGAGACTTGAACTCTCACACCTTGCGGCGCCAGAACCTAAATCTGGTGCGTCTACCAATTCCGCCACTTCCGCATCAATTCTGTAGTTAAGAGAGCAATTGGTAAAGCTCGATCTCAACGTTGTGTTTCGTCATTAAAGACAAGTCACTATAAATAGTGGCTGGGCTACCTAGAGCCGAACCTGGGACAATAGATGGGGCATCAAAAACTGTGCTCCAATATTGAACCATTTAAATAATGGCTGGGCTACCTGGATTCGAACCAGGGAATGGCGGCATCAAAAGCCGCTGCCTTACCGCTTGGCGATAGCCCAACAGCGAACAATTCATTTAGACATATAGTCAGAAACAATTCGTTCTAAATAATGGTGCGGAAGGAGAGACTTGAACTCTCACACCTTGCGGCGCCAGAACCTAAATCTGGTGCGTCTACCAATTCCGCCACTTCCGCATCAATTTTATAGTCTTAGCTGATGATTGGTGAATCAACTAGACGTTGTGTTGGCTGGGCTACCTGGATTCGAACCAGGGAATGGCGGCATCAAAAGCCGCTGCCTTACCGCTTGGCGATAGCCCAACAGGATTGTTTAAAGTGTCAATCACACTAAATAATGGTGCGGAAGGAGAGACTTGAACTCTCACACCTTGCGGCGCCAGAACCTAAATCTGGTGCGTCTACCAATTCCGCCACTTCCGCAACAAATCTTTAGTTAAACCGACAATTGGTAAAGTCGATGTAACATTGTATAAATGGTGGCTACGACGGGATTCGAACCTGTGACCCCATCATTATGAGTGATGTGCTCTAACCAGCTGAGCTACGTAGCCACTCTTGAGAGCCGAAGAATATAATACAAACTCCGCTCTAGTGCCAACTCTTTTTTCAAATAATTGTCACTTTTAATATTGGCTGGGCTACCTGGATTCGAACCAGGGAATGGCGGCATCAAAAGCCGCTGCCTTACCGCTTGGCGATAGCCCAACAGCGAACAATTCATTTAGACATATAGTCAAAAACAATTCGTTCTAAATAATGGTGCGGAAGGAGAGACTTGAACTCTCACACCTTGCGGCGCCAGAACCTAAATCTGGTGCGTCTACCAATTCCGCCACTTCCGCATTGCTGTTTAATCTCTAGCTAAGAGTGTAGTTATCTAAGATGATTGGTTAATCTTAATAACGTTGTCTTTTCTAAAAACTCTTTAAAAAAGCATTTAGAAAATGGTGGCTACGACGGGATTCGAACCTGTGACCCCATCATTATGAGTGATGTGCTCTAACCAGCTGAGCTACGTAGCCATGTTTTTGTTTCTCTGCGGTATCGCTGAGAACGGTGCGGATTATGCGGAGATCCCTGCCAGCCGTCAACAGTTTTTTTGAGAAAAAATGGCTAAATCGGCCGTTCGCTCTCTTTTTGAGCAAAGAGGCGTATTTGTGATCTAAAAGTGGTGGTTTTTTTCCGTTTCATTCTTAGTTAATTGTTTGGATATAGGCTGCTTTTGTTTGAGCTTTTGAAACACATATAAAAAAACAGCCAGCATAGCGCTGACTGTTTGATACTTATTTGAGCATTTGGTTTACACGTTAAAGCGGAAGTGGATTACGTCACCGTCTTTTACGATGTAATCTTTACCTTCTAGACGCCATTTACCTGCATCTTTAGCACCGCTCTCACCATTGAACTCGATAAAATCGTCATAACCAACAACTTCAGCTCGGATGAAGCCTTTTTCAAAGTCAGTGTGGATCTTACCTGCTGATTGAGGTGCAGTCGCACCAACAGGGATAGTCCATGCGCGAACTTCTTTTACACCCGCAGTGAAGTAAGTTTGCAGAGTTAGTAGATCGTAGCCAGAACGGATAACGCGGTTTAGACCCGGCTCTTCAATACCCATATCAGCTAGGAACTCTTCACGGTCTTCGTCCTCTAGTTCTGAAAGCTCAGATTCAATCGCTGCACAAACTGGCACAACAACATTGTTTTCTTTTGCTGCGAACTCGCGTACCGCGTCTAGGTATGGATTATCTTCAAAGCCATCTTCGTTAACGTTAGCGATGTACATTGTTGGCTTTAATGTTAAGAAGTTTAGGTAGCCGATCGCCGCCAACTCTTCTTTACTAAGCTCAACAGTACGTGCCATACCGCCTTCAGTTAGCACAGGAAGTAGCTTTTCAAGTACTGTGATTTCAAATTTCGCGTCTTTGTCGCCACCCTTTGCTTTCTTAGCATTACGCTGAATAGCGCGCTCACAAGAGTCTAAGTCAGCCAGTGCAAGTTCAAGGTTGATCACCTCGATGTCTTCGATTGGTGATACTTTACCGGCAACGTGAACAATGTTTTCATTCTCAAAACAGCGAACAACGTGACCAATCGCATCAGTTTCACGGATATTCGCTAGGAATTTGTTACCTAGACCTTCACCTCGAGATGCACCTGCTACTAGACCAGCGATATCAACAAATTCCATCGTTGTCGGCAGGATCTTCTGTGGATTAACGATCTTCGCGAGTGCATCTAGACGTAGATCTGGCACAGGTACGATGCCAGTGTTTGGCTCGATCGTACAGAAAGGGAAGTTAGCGGCTTCGATACCCGCTTTAGTCAGTGCGTTAAACAGAGTTGACTTACCTACGTTTGGTAGACCAACGATGCCACATTTAAAACCCATGATAGTAACCTTATTCAGCTTTGAACGTGTGTAAACGGTTTTGTGCTTTAGTTAGGCCATCCTTAATAAGGATATCTAAACAACGAACGGATTCGTCGACCACAGCATCGAGACATTCTTGCTCTTTTGCTGGAGCTTTGCCTAGCACATAACCGGCTACTTTATCTTTGTGCCCAGGATGGCCAATGCCAATTCTTAGACGGTAAAATTCTTTGTTGTTCCCAAGTTTACTGATGGTGTCACGCAAGCCATTGTGGCCTCCGTGTCCGCCACCCTTTTTGAACTTAGCTACACCTGGAGGAAGATCAAGTTCATCATGTGCCACCATGATCTCTTCCGGCTTAATTTGGTAAAACTTTGCCAATGCAGCAATAGCTTTCCCTGATAAGTTCATAAAAGTCGTCGGTATCAGTAGGCGGAGATCTTCGCCGTTTACCATGATGCGCCCAGTGTATCCAAAAAACTTGGTTTCGTTTTTCAAGATAACATTGTTTGAACGAGCTAATTCTTCAACTACCCACGCCCCTGCGTTGTGGCGTGTCTTAGCGTATTCAGGTCCAGGATTCGCTAGACCAACAAGCAATTTAATTTGTTGACTCAAGGTAGGATCTCTTAGGGTATTTTTTAAAGCGCCGTATGATAGCACAGAAATATTATGTCGTGCATTTCTCTATCAAAACGGTGTTAATCGCAATAGCAGAGATGGCACAAACAAAAAAGCACCTCATTGAGAGGTGCTTTTGAAAAGGTTTTAAATCAGTGATTACTGATTGAACATCGCAGAGATTGACTCTTCATTGCTGATGCGGCGGATTGCCTCAGCAAGCATGCGAGAAAGGCTAAGTGTGGTGACTTTGCCTGTCGCTGCCATCTCTTTAGAGATAGAGATAGAATCTGTGATGATCACTTGGTCAAGAACAGAGTTCTTAATGTTTGAAGGCGCGTTACCAGAGAACACGGCGTGTGTAGCGTAAGCAAATACACGTTTAGCACCACGTTCTTTTAGCGCTTCTGCAGCTTTACATAGTGTGCCACCAGTATCGATCATGTCATCGACGATAACACAGTCACGACCTTCAACGTCACCGATCAGGTTCATCACTTCAGATACGTTAGCGCGTGGACGGCGCTTATCAACGATAGCAATGTCGATGTCGCCAAGTGCTTTCGCTGTTGCGCGAGCACGTACAACACCACCTAGGTCAGGAGAAACCACGACTGGGTTTTCTAGACCACGAGATTGCATGTCTTCAAGAAGTACTGGAGTACCAAAGATGTTATCAACAGGAACGTCGAAGAAGCCTTGGATTTGTTCTGCGTGTAGGTCGATTGTCAAAACGCGGTCAACACCCACGTTTGATAGGAAATCAGCAACGACTTTAGCAGTGATTGGCACGCGAGCAGAACGTACACGACGGTCTTGACGAGCATAACCGAAGTAAGGGATTACTGCTGTAATACGGCCCGCTGAAGCGCGGCGCATTGCATCAATCATTACAACCAATTCCATTAAGTTGTCATTGGTTGGAGCACAAGTAGATTGAATGATGAATACATCACTACCACGAACATTTTCGTTGATTTGCACTGCAACTTCGCCGTCAGAAAAACGAGAAACAGTAGCGTCTCCAAGAGAGATGTATAGACGGTCAGCAATACGTTGGGCTAGATCAGGTGTTGCGTTACCAGCAAATAGCTTCATATCAGGCACGGTGGAAACCTCAGGGTTGCATGCAGAATTTAAATTGTTTAATTTGTCGGAGAATTGAAGGTGGCTAATGCTTCTTTCAGTGGCGAAATATTACGCCCTTGAGCGACAAAAGCAGTGACATTTGACGGCAGTTTTGTGAGGACATTTTGAGCGGATTGCTCATCGTCAAACTCAGCAAAAATACACGAACCTGTCCCCGTCAATCTTGACGGCGCGTATTGTAGCAGCCATGAAAGTTGGTTATCAACCTCTGGATACAGCAATCTGACAATTTTTTCGCAATCGTTTTCGTATTGCGAGTTCAAAAGCTTGTCCAGTGGGCGTTTTGGCGTATTTCGCGTCAAATCAGGATGACGAAAAATATCGACAGTCGCGATGCTGACATCCGGTCTCACCACCAAATACCATTTTTCTTGCGGCTCAACAGCGACAATCTTCTCGCCAACCCCCTCTGCAAACGCGGCGTGACCACGCACAAAAACCGGTACATCTGCCCCCAATTTCAAACCGATATCTGCAAGGAGATCGTCAGACAAGTTCACTGACCAAAGTGTGTTTAGCGCTACCAATGCTGTCGCCGCATTGGATGAGCCGCCACCAATGCCTCCCCCCATTGGCAGTTTTTTGGTGAGCTCGATGTGTGCGCCTTGCTCTGGAGTAGTATGCGCTTTAAGTGACATGGCCGCTTTCCAGATAAGGTTATCTTCAAGTGCCAGTCCCTCGATTTGCGGTGAAATCGTGATTTTGCCCGACTGGTTGGGAGTGATCACTAATTCATCACCGAAATTGACAAACTGAAATAGGGTTTGCAGTTCGTGGTAGCCGTCTGCGCGCTGATTGTTGATGTACAAAAAAAGGTTGAGTTTAGCTGGTGATGGCCAGATGAAAGCTTGAGTCATCGATTGATTGCCCATTTAGAGATAACAATATTGAGTTTGGTTTCGCCGTTGGTGAGTGTCATGCGTGATGGCAGTGGGATATTCTCACCATCCAACAGCACATCACTATAACGAGAATAAGTTAAGCGCCAATGCTGGCCGTTGATTTGTTTATCTAATGCCCCAAGTGTGTTCTCGTTGTTGAGCTCAAATTGGTCAGCATCAGCAGGCAGGCCAAGTAGCCAGCGAGGCAGAGAGTCTGCTGGGATATCTAAGCCAGTAAGCTCAGCAATCAGCTGTTGTGCATTTTGGCCTTTATAGGTATCACCCTCCATTGTTGTTACTTCAGCCCCAGATGGGCTAGATGAAATAGAGAGTACGGTTTGGCCAATGATCGTACGCAGAGTCAGTTGATTGTTCTGCTTTGAGTCACGCCAATAAAAGTTGAGTGATTGGCGTTGTTCGGGGCCGATGTAACCTAACTTACCATTGGCTTGATAACTCGCGATGGTTTGCAGTTTTTGCTGGTGGCTTTGCCACTCAACACTGGTTTCGCTTTCAGGCAAAGAGCTACAGCCTGCAAGTATGAGCAGTGAACTAGATAAAAGTATGGCTACGCGTAAGAAGTTTTTAAGATTCATTGGTTTGATAAGTCTCTGTCTTAGCGATCGTCGCGGCGATAATTCAGTAAAATAGCGACCAAGAAACTACAACTATATCACTAAAATTGGTTGTCTGATAAACACATAGGACAGTCAAAGCGCATAAAAGCGGGTTACAGCTCTTTTCATCTACAGGGGCATCAAGTAAAATTCGGCTCTTATTTGTTCCCCTCATCAACAGAGAACCTCTATTTCATGACCTTGCTTGCTCTTGGCATCAACCACAATACTGCTTCTGTAGAGTTGCGTGAAAAAGTCGCCTTTGGTCCCGATAAGCTGTCTCAGGCTTTATCTGAACTCAAGCAAGTTGATGGTATCGATGGTGGTGTGATCCTCTCTACCTGCAATCGCACCGAGCTTTATTGTGACGTTAGTGCTCATGATGAACGTGCGCTTGTCGATTGGCTAACCCAGTTTCACCAAGTGGAATCCAGTGAGCTTCGTTCGAGTATTTATGTTCACCAAGACGCTGATGCAATTTCGCACTTAATGCGTGTTTCGTGTGGGTTGGATTCGTTGGTGTTGGGTGAGCCTCAGATTCTCGGGCAGGTAAAACAAGCCTTTGCGGACGCGAAAACGCATCAATCTGTCAATATGTCGATTGAAAAACTGTTCCAGAAAGGCTTCTCTGTTGCGAAGCGGGTTAGAACAGAAACCGATATCGGTGGTTCAGCAGTCTCGGTGGCTTATGCGGCTTGTACGCTGGCAAAGCATATCTTCGAGTCACTGGCCAAATCTACCGTGTTGTTGGTCGGTGCGGGTGAAACCATTGAGTTGGTGGCAAAACACTTGTCGAGTAATGGCTGCAGTAAGATGATTGTTGCTAACCGAACTCGTGAGCGTGCGCTAGGCCTCGCAACTGAGTTTGGTGCTGAAGTGATCTCTTTAAGTGAGATCCCTGACCACTTAGCGAAAGCAGACATCGTGATCAGTTCTACTGCAAGTCCTCTACCTATCATCGGTAAAGGCATGGTGGAGACCTCACTTAAGACACGTAAACATCAACCGATGCTATTGATTGATATTGCGGTGCCGCGTGATATTGAGTCTCAAGTGGGCGATCTTGATGACGCTTATCTCTACACGGTGGATGATCTACAATCGATAGTAGATTCAAATATAGAACAACGCCGAGCCGAGGCGGTGCAAGCAGAAGCGATAGTCAAAGAAGAGAGCACAGTTTTCATGGACTGGCATCGTTCACTCAAGTCGGTGAATGGGATTCGTGACTACCGTGATAATGCGCATGAAATTCGTAAGTCACTATTAGAAAAGGGCCTGCAAGCTTTGGCTTCTGGTACTGACCCTGAAAAAGTGCTTACAGAGCTGAGTAATAAGCTCACCAATAAGTTGATCCATACCCCGACGCAAGCGATGCAGCAAGCGGCGCAAGAAGGACAACACGATAAACTACAAATTATCCGAGAGTCGCTTGGTTTAGATACTGACGCCTCTCATGGATAACAACCAGATAAGACGACACTTATGAAAGCCTCAATTTTAGTGAAACTAGAAACGCTCGTTGAACGTTATGAAGAAGTTCAACACCTGCTGGGTGATCCCGATGTGATTGGCGATCAGGACAAGTTCCGTGCGCTGTCACGCGAGTACTCACAGCTTGAAGAGGTCACCAAGTGTTTCCAAGCCTATCAGCAAGCTCAAGAAGATCTTGAAGCGGCAGAAGAGATGGCAAAAGAAGACGACGAAGAGATGCGCGAAATGGCGCAAGAAGAAATTAAAGAAGCCAAAGAGACGATTGAGCGCCTAAACGATGAGCTTCAAATCCTTCTTCTTCCAAAAGATCCGAACGATGAGCGCAACTGTTTCCTAGAGATCCGTGCTGGTGCGGGTGGTGATGAAGCAGGTATCTTCGCGGGTAATTTATTCCGTATGTACTCTAAGTTCGCAGAAAAGAGAGGCTGGCGTGTTGAAGTGATGAGCTGCAACGAGTCAGAGCAGGGCGGCTATAAAGAGATGATCGCAAAAGTCAGTGGCGATGGCGTTTACGGTACGATGAAGTTCGAGTCAGGCGGTCACCGCGTACAGCGTGTGCCTGAAACCGAATCTCAAGGTCGTGTGCACACGTCTGCTTGTACTGTAGCGGTAATGCCTGAAATTCCAGAAGCGGACTTGCCAGAAATTAAAGCGGCAGACCTGAAAATTGATACTTTCCGTGCATCAGGCGCGGGTGGTCAGCACGTTAACACCACCGACTCTGCAATCCGTATTACTCACTTACCAACCGGGACAGTAGTTGAGTGTCAGGACGAGCGTTCTCAGCATAAGAACAAAGCGAAAGCGATGTCGGTTCTTGCGGCACGTATTGTACAGGCTGAAGAAGCACGCCGCGCTGCAGAGGTGTCTGATACGCGTCGTAACCTATTAGGATCTGGCGATCGTAGTGACCGTATACGTACATACAACTACCCACAAGGCCGAGTATCAGACCACCGTATCAACCTGACTATCTACCGTCTAAATGAAGTGCTTGAGGGCGATATGCAATCATTGGTTGATCCAGTGATTCAAGAGCACCAAGCGGATCAGCTAGCTGCATTGGCTGAAAATAACTAATTCGATGTCTACACAACGTATCGATACTACCTTGCGAGCGATAACGGCTCGCTTGGTTGAGAGCGGCAGTGAGTCTCCCTCTTTGGATGCCTCCCTGCTGCTTTGTCATATCTTGGATAAGCCAAGAAGTTACCTTTTAACTTGGCCAGAAAAAGCGCTTTCGGAGCAAGAGCTGTCGCAACTGGAGTTGTTCGTGATACGTCGTGAGAAGGGTGAGCCTATGGCTTATATTCTCGGCTTTCGTGAGTTTTGGTCACTGAACTTAAAAGTGGCCACGTCGACGCTCATTCCCCGTCCAGATACAGAACGTTTGGTCGAGCTTGCACTCGATAAAGCGATGGATCAAGAAGGCGATATTCTGGATTTAGGCACAGGTACCGGTGCGATTGCATTGGCTTTGGCGTCAGAGTTGCCGAAAAGGCAGGTATTTGGCGTCGACTTTCAGCAAAGCGCATTTGAGTTAGCCAGTGAGAACCGTGATCGTTTGCAACTGCACAATGCACAGTTTATGCAGGGCAGTTGGTATGAACCGATTCAACCTGGCGCAAAGTTTGCTGTTATCACGTCAAATCCACCCTACATTGACGCGGCTGATCCGCACTTAGACCAAGGTGACGTGCGCTTTGAGCCAAAAACGGCTTTGGTTGCCGATGACAATGGTCTTGCCGATATTCGTTACATCACTGAACACGCTCGGCAATATCTTGCCACAGGCGGATGGTTGCTATTGGAACATGGCTACCAACAAGGTGAAGCAGTACGCGAAATATTGGTTGAGTTTGGCTTTGACAGCGTGTCAACCGAGAAAGATTTTGGTGACAATGACCGTGTAACGCTCGGTCAGTGGAACATAAAGGAATAGGAACAGTTATGTACGAAGGAATTAAGCATCTTCACCTGTTAACGATTGCATTGAGCGCCGCTTTGTTAACGGTTCGCTATGCGATGATGATGGCAAGCTCAGGTTTGACTAACGCGAAGTTTTTTAAGGTATTTCCGCACATCAATGATACCGTATTACTGATATCAGGGCTTGTGCTTATCATGATTACCGGTTTTGTGCCGTTTACACCACAAGGCTTATGGTTAACTGAGAAGTTTACCTGTGTATTTGCCTACATTGCGCTTGGCTTCTTTTCGTTGAAATTAGCAAAAAATAACTTATTGCGTACCTTTGCATTTTTCGGTGCGATGGGATGGTTAGCGATGGCTGGTAAAATCGCAGTAACGAAAACACCGCTGTTTTTCGGTTAATTGACCTTCATTAAGAGTCTGTAGGAACACCATGCAAGAACTGTTTGACGAAGATTTTGATTCGATTGAGTTAGTCGAAGGGGCATTGATTCTCAATGAAGCGATCAATCCTGAGACTCAGGTGCATTGGGCTCATCAAGAGCTCAGTCGACTATTGAAAGAGGCTGAGCTGGCACTAGTGGCAGAGCGCCATGAGCAAACTCGCTTTGAGGGTTTGTTACGCCTGTTTTACTCCGACTGGGGTTTTCAAGGTGACAAAGAGAGTTACTTTCACTCAAATAATGGCTTTGTGGATCAAGTGCTCGAACGCCGTAAGGGCATCCCGGTCAGCTTAGGCGCTATTTTAATGTACGTTGCCCGCCATCTCGGTTTTCGTGTTCACGGTATCGCTTTTCCGACTCAATTTGTGTTGCGTATTGATTGGCAAGATGGCCAGCATAGCTACCTTAACCCATTCAATGGTGAGTATGTAACGACACACACGATGCGTGCTTGGCTCGTGGGGCATGATGGCCCATTAGCAAAAATCAGCGCCGCGGATTTGGAAGTGACCGATAACGCAACCGTGATTGGTCGTTGGCTGGCCCTATTAAAAAGTGCACTTTTGCGTGAAGAGAGCTTTGCGCTAGCGCTGCGTTGTACTGACCTAGCACTGACGTTTGTACCAGATGATCCGTATGAGATCCGCGACCGTGGCTTTATCTATCAGCAACTTGAGTGTCATAATGTTGCCCTGAATGACTATCAGTTTTTTATTGATCAATGCCCTGAAGACCCAGCGGCAGAGCTGCTTAAGACTCAAGTGAATCTGATGAGTCGTAAGGAAGTTGTACTACACTAACAGGCAGACAAATCCCTGCCGAAAATAATTAGAGAATCACTATGGAACAAAAAGTAGTCCACGTTGGCGATATCCCTGTCGCAAACGACAAGCCATTTACTCTATTTGCTGGTATGAACGTACTGGAATCTCGTGATCTAGCGATGCAGATCTGTGAGCACTACGTAAAAGTGACAGAAAAGCTAGGTATCCCTTACGTATTCAAAGCGTCTTTTGATAAAGCGAACCGCAGTTCTGTTCACTCATACCGTGGCCCTGGCCTTGAAGAAGGCATGAAGATTTTCCAAGAGCTGAAAGATACCTTTGGCGTGAAAATCATTACTGACGTACACACAGAAGCACAAGCACAACCGGTTGCTGATGTTGTTGATGTTATTCAGCTACCTGCGTTCCTTGCACGTCAAACCGATCTGGTTGAGGCGATGGCGAAGACTGGTGCTGTAATTAACGTCAAGAAACCTCAGTTTATGAGCCCAGGTCAAGTGGGTAACATTGTTGAGAAATTCGCTGAGTGTGGCAACGACAATGTGATTCTATGTGAACGCGGTGCTTGCCACGGTTACGATAACCTTGTGGTTGATATGCTTGGTTTCGGCGTAATGAAGCAAGCATCAAAAGGCAGCCCAATCATTTTTGATGTGACTCACTCATTGCAGATGCGTGACCCATCAGGCGCGGCTTCTGGTGGTCGTCGTGAACAGACAGTAGAACTTGCTAAAGCTGGTCTTGCGACTGGTATTGCTGGCCTATTTATCGAAGCGCACCCGAATCCAGAGAAAGCACTTTGCGATGGCCCTTCGGCGTTGCCACTAGACAAGCTAGAGCCATTCCTAGCCCAAATGAAAGCCCTTGATGATCTTATTAAAGGCTTTGAGCACATTGATATTCGCTAGAATTAAAATGAACAAACATAAGCGAGCCTCGGCTCGCTTTTTTTATGTCTGAAACAATTAGGCCTACAAAGTAATGACTTTGTGATGGTTATGTTAGTGATCTGCGGCACGTTTTTGTGAGAGGGGAGTGAGATAGCCTGGATAAGCATTTAGACTCAATCATGTTTTTTGTTGATGTTGAGCGCTTTATCGCCTAATACCAGCAGCAGTGGATAGACTAAAAAATAAAATAAGGTAATCAATATGACTCATCGCCGAATGTTAAAGGCTACGTTAAGTGCCGCTATCATGGCCGCGCTCGTAGGCTGCGCTTCTCAATCTGCTCCAGAGTGGGAAGTCGATACCACTTATCGTCTGACTATTTTGCACACCAATGATCACCACGGCCGCTTCTGGCAGAACCGGTATGGTGAATATGGCATGGCGGCACGAAAAACGCTAATTGATGAAATGCGTGCTGAGATAGAAGCAGAAGGAGGGAGCGTATTACTGCTCTCCGGCGGAGACATTAATACTGGTGTTCCTGAGTCGGACCTACAAGATGCAGAGCCTGATTTTAAAGGTATGAGTATCATTGGCTATGATGCGATGGCACTCGGTAATCACGAATTCGACAACCCGTTAGATGTGCTGGCAAAGCAAATTGAGTGGGCTAACTTCCCAATGCTCTCTGCCAACATTTACGATAAGGCGACTGGCGAGCGCATGTTCCAACCTTATCAGATGTTTACCAAACAAGGCATCAAGATTGCGGTCATTGGCTTAACGACCGAAGACACTGCAAAGATTGGTAATCCAGAGTTTATCGGTGGTATTGACTTTCGTGACCCGAAACAAGAAGCGAAGCAACTTATTGCCGAGTTGAAAAAGACAGAAAAGCCAGACTTGATCTTTGCGGTGACACACATGGGTCACTATGAAAATGGTAACCGAGGCGTCAATGCTCCCGGTGATGTCGCACTAGCGCGCTATATGCAAGAGGGTGACCTTGACATGATCGTCGGTGGTCACTCTCAAGAGCCGGTCTGTATGGAAGGGCCGAACATGTACAACCGTAACTTTAAGCCGGGTGATGAGTGCAAGCCAGATGTACAGAATGGTACCTATATCGTGCAGGCTCATGAGTGGGGGAAATATGTAGGCCGTGCCGATTTTGAGTTTGAGAATGGTGAGCTCAACATGGTGAGCTATGATCTAGTGCCGGTGAACTTGAAGAAGAAAATTAAGGTGGATGGAGAGTCTCAACGTGTGTTAATTGGTGACCAAATCGCTCAAGACCAAGAACTGCTTGACTTTTTACGTCCATTCCAAGAGCAGGGCCAAGCTCAGCTTAATGAGAAAATCGCCCAAACCAACGGTAAGTTGGAAGGGGATCGAAACGTGGTGCGTTTTCAGCAAACAAACTTGGGCCGCTTGATTGCCACATCGCACATGCAAAGAGCGAAAGCAGACTTTGGTGTGATGAACTCAGGAGGCGTACGTGATTCTATCGAAGCAGGTGATGTGACGTACAAAGATGTGCTCACAGTGCAGCCATTTGGCAATATTGTCACCTATACCGATATGACAGGTCAGGAAGTGCTGGATTACCTTAATGTGGTCGCAACCAAACCCGTCGATTCTGGTGCGTATGCGCAGTTTGCAGGTATCAGCATGACGGTCTCAGAAGGTAAAGTTTCTAACGTGTTTATCGGTGACGAGCAGCTTCGTATGGATGAGACGTACCGATTTACTATCCCAAGCTTTAACGCTGCTGGTGGTGATGGTTATCCTGTGCTGACAGGGCACCCTGGTCACGTAAATACCGGGTTTGTTGATGCTGAAGTGTTGAAAGAGTATCTAGAATCTAATAGCCCAATAGATGTGAACCAATATGCGCCAACAGGTCAGATGGTTTACAAATAACCTACCGTATTGACCTTAGAGTGATTTACTTGCAAAGTGGTGTCTTCATGACACCACTTTTTTATTGAATACCCTCATGACTCCGGCCATCAAACTACTAGAAAAAAAGAAAATCCCTCATAAGGTACTGCAATACCATCACGATCCAAGAGCCGAAAGCTACGGACTAGAGGCAGTTCAGGCGCTTGGTCTATCGGCTGACAGTGTGTTTAAAACACTGCTGGTCTCCCTCGATGGCAATCCAAAAAAACTTGGCGTTGCGATTGTGCCAGTTGCGTGCAAGCTGAGCCTTAAACTGGTAGCAAAAGCATTATCGGCGAAAAAAGCGATAATGGCAGATCCTGCCATCGCTCAGTCGGTCACAGGATATGTAGTGGGTGGCATCAGCCCACTCGGACAAAAGAAGAGATTGCCAACGGTTATTGATGCGACTGCAAAGCCTCAATCTGAGATTGGGGTCAGCGCTGGCAAACGAGGCTTAGAGATCCAACTCGCCCCAGAGCAGTTAGCCAATGTTATCGGTGCTAAGTTTGCGTCAATAACTGCCGAGTAAACTTGCTGATAGGCTAAGACTTGCTTATCATCGACTTAGCGATACTAAAATCAGATGTTTATAAGGTCATAAGACCTTTGCTTTAGCAAAATTAGGACAAGTATGCGAAATATTGCTTTGTTATTAATGAGCTTGGTCAGCCTTCCTGTGTTGGCAATGACTCAGGTGAATCTTTATCAATCATCTATTGTGATTGACCAAGAGGCAGAAAATGGTGATCAGCAAGCTCGTGCCAAGGGCTTAGAGCAAGTCATTATCAGAGCGTCTGGTGACGCTAATGCAGCAAGCAACCCTGTCATTAGAAAGGCAATGGGTAAGACTTCTCAATACATTACTCAAATTAGCTATGCATCGCGTGGTGACGATCAAGAAGTGCGTTTGGTGTTCAGTGAGCCACGCATCAAAGCGTTGCTAACACAAGCACAGCTTCCTTATTGGCCGGCACAAAGAAAAACCGTCTTGGTTTGGCTAGCGGAAGAGGAAGCAGGCCAGCGTGCCATCAGCTGGGATTATGCCAACACCAATTATATGTCGACACTACGTGACAGTGCTCAACAACGCGGTTTACCGCTGACGTTCCCACTCGGTGATTTTGAAGACATGACCAATATCGAAGTGTCTGATATTTGGGGCGGTTTCGAAGATGTCATTGAGCAAACCAGTCAACGCTACCCAGCCGATGCCGTATTAGTGCTTCGCAATGATGGTAACAATGTGCGCTGGACACTCTACGATCAAGCTCCGGCACAAGGCCTTCGAGCAACAATGAACAACTCTTACCCCGCGAATACATCAGCGCAACGCATCGTTGATGATATTGCTGCGTTTTACTCGAACAAAGATGCCGTGGTTGTGAGTCAAGAAACCTCAGGTAAAACCGTGGTCACGTTTGAAAATGTCTCGTCAGCAGAGCAGTTTTTCAAACTCGAAAAAGGCTTAGAAGATCTCAGCACGGTCGCGACAGCAAATTTACTTGAGGTACATTCAGATACTGTGACATTTGAGGTCGAACTGCTCGCCTCTCGTGCTGACTTTGAACAGTCAGTGCTACGTGCTATCCAAGCCCATAAAGAAGCAAGCGTAAGCGAAGAGACCGCTACAGTTGATGCGACACAAGATGAGTTCGCACCACAACCAGAGCAGCTTCCAGAGCTTGAAAACGGAGCTGAAGTAGTACAAGACGAACAAGCTCCAGTGCCAACACAGTTGCCAGAAGTGACAAACGAGCAAAGCTCCGGTGAGATAGTGTTTAGTTTGTAATGCGAGCTTTGTGTTGATTTGATGTAAGAGGGACTCCGGTGGAGTCCCTTTTTGGTTTTGGGCGTTTATCTACTCAAACTATGATTCGATTATTTCTCTTAATCAAATCAATCTATGATTTGTTTAACTCACTAGTTAAATCAGGAAGGCTAGGTATTGTACTGTGGGGACTCACGCTGTAACTTCAGGCCTTGCCTAGAAAGAACACCACTAGCAAAATGCCTAAACCTCTACACTGTTCTTTCCTGATAGTGTTAAAATCCCCGCATCGCAATTATTGAGATATCTAATGTTTATCCATCGTGTAAACGACATCGACTGGCTGGTGATTACCGCTTTTGAAGAACTAAAAACTCTATTTATCGAAGATGCGGGTGTGATTCCTCGCTGCTTTTCTAGCGCCAGCGAATTGAGCCTGATTGATCAAGCCAAGCGCACTTATGGCTATTTGCCCCCGCTTAGAGGTGTCATCACGGATACTGGCACTTTTCAAAGCCCGGACAACCAAGAAGATTTGAACCCGCAGCTTGCTTGCCTCGTTGAAGGCCGAGGTCGGGTGTTTATCTACCATGGTGGCTTTGTAGCTTTTGTGAACGACGAGCAGACCTTTATTACTCGAATAGACTAAATAACCCGAATAGATTAAGAATCACAGCCTAAAATGTCATTCCGCACTCGATGCGGAATCTACTTCTCACGCGTAGGCAAATTAAGGGGCCAATGAGTTAGATCCTGAGTGACCTCAGCATGACGCGTTGCAAGACTAACTGTCCCGTTGTACTGCCTTTAAAGCTTGTTTCCCCACTCATTCAGAACCATAACGGCTACGCTCTGACTTCTCGACCTCAGAGAGCTTTTTGAGTTTCAACCCCAACTCTTTACCACGCATGCGTGCAAATAGAATATTGCATACAAACGCCAGTGTTGTTAGCACCAACTCTGTAACACCCAGCCAACGTTCACCTTCATCGATATAGATAATGGTTAAGCTATGTAGGAAGTAGAGCATTAAGACAAAATTTGCCCAGGCGTGCGTATACGGCTTGCCAGCTAAGATGCCCGGAAGAGGGAACAGTAACGGAATAGACCAAGCGATTGCTAACGTGTACGCATTGAGGTGAGGGTGGGGTGATAGAGTCAGTTGCCATAAGACGATTAAGGCGAGTAATCCCAAATTTGACGCGAGAGCGCCGAGACGAAAACGGGCGGTTTTCTCACTCATCGGTTCCATGATTTATCTTCCTTGAAGGGGTCTAATGCGACTAAAAGCTATTTAAGACGTACGGCTGCATGGGCTAACCGTGCACCAAGACGCTGTGCCAGCTCTGACTCATGTGCCGTCAGTTGAGCGCTATCACCGACTGCCGATGCGCCGTAGGGTGTGCCCCCTGATTGGGTTTCATGCAAGGCGGGTTCACTGTAGGGAATCCCCATCACTAGCATGCCGTGATGAAACAGCGGCAGCATCATGCTTTGCAAATTTGTCTCTTGACCACCATGCAGGCTGGATGAAGAGGTAAAAACACAGGCCGGTTTATCTATCAACTCACCTTTGACCCAGATATCACTGGTTTGATCCCAAAAATGTTTTAGAGGCGCAGCCATGTTGCCAAACCAGACCGGACTGCCCATCGCGAGCCCTGCACATTCACGGAGATCTTGCTTAGTCACGATAGGATCAGTTGCTTGATTTGAAACGTCAAATTCAGCAACGGTAGCGAGTTTTGCTTCGCATCCAGCTACCGTTTCTATGCCGCGTGCAATTTGACGCGCCAATAGGCGCGTCTTGCCGTGGCGGCTGTAATACAGTACCAGCAGTTGAGCCATTATAGGATCTCTAGCACTTGCTCTGGTGGTCGGCCTAATTTCGCTTGACCCTTGTTAACCACAATTGGTCGCTCAATCAGTTTCGGATGGCGGGCCATCGCAGCAAACAGAGCGTCGTCGTTAGCTTGTTTAAGATCTTGCTCTTTATAGACATCTTCTTTAACGCGCATCATATCGCGCACAGTGTCGAGTTTGAGCTGTTCGAATAGAGTGCGAAGCTCGGCTTCCGTTGGTGGTGTTTCTAGGTATTTAATCACTTCAGGTTCAATGCCTTGCTCTTCAATTAGCGCCAGTGTTTGGCGGCTTTTAGAACAGCGAGGGTTATGATAAATGGTGACTGACATACGAATTCCTTTCTATTTATTATTTTGAAGCAGTGGCGTTATCTTAAGTTAAGGAAACGGTCACGTTGCTCCATGAGTTGATCAATTCTTGCGTCATAGCGTGCTTGTTTTAGGCTACCCAGCTCGGCAATTTGACTGGCCTGAGAATAAAACTGTATTGCTTTATTCCAGTTCGCCTTGAGCGCAAGGATCTCAGCGCGAGCAGCTAAGTCCTCATCGTTGCGTCCTAAAGCATCACTGGCCTCAGAGAGCAGGTGCCAGCCGTTGACATCTTCAGGATTGTCATGGGTGTAGCGCTGCAGAGCTCGTGCCGCTTCTTGATACTGCTCTTGTTTCATCAGCACATTGGCGTGGTTAATACTCAATACACTGTTTCGCGGTTTATTTTTGAGTGCCGCTTCAAGTTTTTGACGTGCAACCTCAGGCTCACCTTTCTCTATATACAGATCAGAAATGGCATCGAGATAAAAGTTATTAGTGGGGTCACTGCGCAGCAGTTTGGTCAGCAACTCTTCTGCTTGATCGAGCTTGCGTGTGTCGAGATACACGAGTGCGCGGCCATAATCAAAGGCAGGCTTGATGTCTGACGATGCGCGGCGTTGAGTTCGGTCTAGCCAGTCGAGCGCGGCTTCACTGTTGATTCCCGCGTAACGAGCCACAATGCGTGCGCGAGCTAAATGATAGTCTATCGATGGGATAATTCGCATCGGAGGATATTGCTGTGCTCGCTCACGTGTATCGGTAATACGGTCTTCAGGCAGTGGGTGTGTCAAAAGCATGGGCGGCGGCTTGCTAGCATAGCGGTATTCATCCGCCAGTCGACTGAAGAATCGTGGCATCGCGTCGGGTTCAAACCCCGCTTTTGCCAGAGTTGCAATACCGAAGCGATCTGCTTCTTTTTCATTACTTCGCGTATAGTTAATTTGGCTTTGCATGCTGCCTGCCGTGGTTGCGGTAATCGCCGCAATGCCCGCTTCAGGAGCAGCAATCGCCAGCAGTAATGAGCCAGCAAGTGCAGCGATAGTCGCCGGAGTTCGGCGAGCTTGGTCTTCCATCGATCGAGCAAGGTGTCGTTGCGTGACGTGAGCAATTTCGTGCGCAACTACCGATGCGAGTTCACTTTCTGACTGTGCATGCAGGAACAGACCTGTGTGCAACGCCACATAGCCACCAAAAAACGCAAAAGCGTTTATATTGCGGTCACGGATCATAAAGAAGGTGAATGGCGTTTTCACGTCATTGGCATTGGCGACCAAGCGATGCCCGAGAGAATCGATGTACTCGTTGAGCACCGGGTCATTCACAATAGGGTAGCTATTACGCAGCATGCGCATATACGCCTCACCGTAGATAGACTCCTGGTCTATGGTCAGTGTGCCACCGGCAGTTGTCCCTATACTTGGCAGTTCGATAGAATCTGCGTTCACGTTCGTGGGAAGGGTTAATGCGGCACTTAATGTGAGTGCGAGCAATGAACGTGGACGAAAAAACGTGTTGATAACGGTTACTCCATAACAGCTTGGATATCTATCCATCTACATTTCTGTCCCTACTTTACGAGTAGGGTACATATCATTGACAGTTTTAATGACAATGAGTTTCAACAAAATGCAGTGTATCACTTCATTGTGGGATTAGTAGCATGGAACGTGTATCAAGTGTTTACTTTGGCATAAATCTTTTTGCTTATATAAAAACAAGATACAATGACTTGATGTTCACCAAGGTTTTGTTTTGATGCCAGATACGGTTCTTGACTTGCGCCAGCAGCGTTGTCCTCTAGCGCTGCTGCTTGCTAAGCGGTTTGTTGCTCAAGCACCTGCCAAGGTTTCCCTTCGTATTGAAGTTCAAGATAGAAGCTCGTGCCAAGACATTGAGCGTTATTTGGTGAAACACAACTTCTGTTATTCGATAGAACATAACGATAGCGAGAGCGTTATCTCGCTCAACAAGGATAATTAATCAATGCTTGATATGGTGCGTCGTTGGTATAAAAGGCGATTTTCTGATCCAGATGCTGTTAGTCTGGCGGCTATTCTGATATTTGGCTTTATCACGATCTATTTTTTTGGTGGTCTAATTGCCCCATTGCTGGTGGCGATTGTTCTTGCCTACTTACTTGAATGGCCGGTAAATCAACTCTGTCGTATCGGCCTTCCGCGAACGCCCTCAGTCATATTGGTTGTGGTGACCTTTTGTGGTTTGATGCTGCTGGCGGTGTTTGGTCTGATACCAACTGTATGGCAGCAGATCTCTAACCTAGTCAATGATGTACCGAAAATGTACACCGATTTGCAGGAGTTCATTAGCACACTGCCAAAACGTTACCCAGAGCTTGCCAACTTACAAATTGTTGAGACGATTGCAGACAATACTAAAAACCAAGTGCTTGGTTTTGGTGAGACGGTAGTGAAAGGCTCGTTGGCTTCGCTAGTGAGTTTGGCGACGTTAGCGGTTTATTTAGTGTTGGTTCCACTCTTGGTGTTTTTCTTATTGAAAGACAAAGGCGAAATGATCGAAATGTTGAGTGGTGTGTTACCAAATAATCGTCGTCTTGCGACCAAAGTTTGGGTCGAAATGAATGAGCAAATCTCAAACTACATTCGCGGTAAGGTATTAGAAATCCTTATCGTCGGTGGTGTGAGTTATATTACGTTTGCCCTTCTCGATTTACGTTACTCAATATTGCTCGCAGTCGCTGTTGGCCTCTCTGTACTGATTCCTTATATCGGTGCTGCTGCGGTAACCGTGCCGGTTGCCGTTGTCGGTTTGTTTCAATTCGGTTTGAGTAGTGAGTTCTATTGGTTACTGATTGCTTACGGGATCATTCAAGCACTCGATGGCAATGTGTTAGTGCCTATCTTGTTCTCTGAGGCGGTTAACCTGCACCCTGTGTCTATCATCGTTGCTGTTCTCGTGTTTGGCGGCATGTGGGGATTCTGGGGTGTATTCTTTGCGATCCCTCTTGCGACACTAGTGAAAGCAGTATGGAATGCGTTACCAAGTAACGAAGAGCTGTTAGAAGAGTAGTGGGTTCATAAACGAAATCTCTAAGTCTGCAAATGATTGAAAGGTGGCCCAAGTGGTCACCTTTTTTATTTGCCTATTCCGTAACTTTCTGTTTCATATATATTTTAAATTTATTATTGATAATTTAAAATTTTCCTCAATTAATCGAACGGCATGCCGATAACATTTATAAGTCGTTTACTTTACATTGTTTACGTGTGCTTAAACTATGCGAGATTGGCATATAAAACTAATAACAAAGTGTGCTTATATTATTATTGAGGAAGAGTAATGAAATTTAGCCAAAAGATTGTGGCTGCATCATCGGTGTTGATGCTGATAACCGTATCACTTTTATCTTTTCAGCAAGTAAGAACGGTGCGTGGAGAGGTTGAAGCCCTAGTAAGCAGTAGCCTAAATGAAATGCTTTCAAGTGCTAAGAATACGGTTCAGGGAGAGATTGATAATAAACGCTCATTAGCTCAAATAGCGGTTGAAGCATCAGACTATGATCCAATAGATAAAGAATATGTGAGCGCACTAATTGAACGTAGAGAAATCAAAACCAATTTCATTGCCGCAGGGCTTGGCTATGAAAATGATGGCTCAATGGTGGAAAACGATGATGACTGGGAAGTAGACGCAAGTTATGACCCTAGGCAGCGTCCTTGGTACACCGATGCAAAGCGTGCAGGTACTGAACAGGTTATTACTGAACCTTATTATGATGACTCTATTGATGCAGTTATCATCTCAATTGCGAGTTCAATAAAGAAGCGCAACCAGTTTATTGGAGCGATGTTTTTTGACGTCGATCTTTCAGGACTAGCTGATATTACCAACAACATTAACCTAATGGATGCGGGCTACCTGTTTATTGTCACCAATACAGGTACGACGATTGCTCACCCAAACAGTGAGTTTAATGGCGAACCGATGAACACCTTCCTTCCCAACGTATCGATTCGCGAAGGCCTGTCTGAATATGAAATTAATGGTGAGAGCTACCTGGTTAACTTTGCACATATGCCAAATGAAAACTGGTATGTCGGGGCAATTGTTGACGAAGGCATTGCTTTTGCTGCGGTTGATAGTTTACGTAACAGTGCCATTTTCTATTCGTTTGTTGGTGTGTTGCTGAGCATCGTTGCGCTAAGTCTATTGATTAAAACCCTGCTCAAGCCTCTTAAGGAAGTCAACGAAGCACTGAAAGATGTCGCATCGGGACAGGGCGATCTCACCAAGCGACTAGACACTAATACCGATCAAGAGTTTGCTGAGCTTGCACATAATTTCAATACCTTTACTGAGAGCCTTCAGCAGCAGATTATCGCTTCTAAAGCGATCTCGTCTGATATTCTGATGGGTACTGAAAAAACGGTACACAACTCACAGCAGTCTTCTTCGGCTATGCAGTCACAGCTTCAAGAGTTAGAGCAACTCGCAACGGCAATGAACGAGATGTCTGTGACGGCGACAGAGGTAGCAAACAACGCACAAGGTGCAGCAGCAGCAGCCCAAGAAGCGGATACTGCCACGTCAGACGGCTCTGGTATTGTTGAGCAAACCACCACATCGATTGACGCTTTATCTGCACGAATCGAGCAAGCGGTAGAGGAAGTTCAGGGTTTAGAAACGGCAACGGCCAATATTGAGACAATTTTGAAAGTTATCAATGATATTGCTGACCAAACTAACTTACTTGCATTGAACGCGGCAATAGAGGCGGCGCGTGCGGGAGAGTCGGGTCGAGGTTTCGCTGTTGTCGCCGATGAGGTTCGAACACTGGCACAGCGCACACAACAGTCGACGACTGAGATCCGTACGATGATCGAACAGCTGCAAGCTGGCGCAAGCTCAGTGTCTGCGGCAATGGCGGAAAGCCGCACTACAGCGAATCAAGCGGTAGAAAAAGCACAAGGGGCAAACAGTGCACTTGAGCGTATCCGCCAGTCGATTCAGCACATCTCTGACATGAACCTGCAAATTGCGTCGGCGGCAGAGGAGCAGAGTTTGGTTGCAGAAGAGATCAATAACAACACGGTGAAGATTAAAGACCTATCAACACAAGTCGTTGATTCAGCGGCGAATGCTAATGATGCGATGCAGTCACAAATCGATAGCGTTCATCAACAGGAGCAACTGCTGAACAAGTTTGTTGTTTAATGTTCGTATGAGTTGCTTGTTCGAAACATAGTGCCATACATCGTTAAATTGAGAAGTCAGCGTATCTTGCGCTGACTTTTTTTCGTTTTTTATACAATGAAAAATGTGCTACTAACGGGTCTTCGGTCTATTTCGATAGTATTTTGCGACAAAAAGCGCATAATCGCGCTATGTCACATTTATAGATGAGCTTACCCATGAACGATTTTCAATATTACTTTCACTCACTGCCTTGTTTTAACTGCCAGAAAACGAAAGTTGATACTGATCTAGGCTGGCTGACAGCGGCCATGAAAGAAGATGTATTAGCGCAAGTAGCTGCCATTGTTGCACAGGGTAATATTGAACCAGATATTGCAGTGAACGTTACGTGCAGCAAAGAAGAAGCTCGCGATTACTTATTGCTTAACTTTTTTGGCTACGGTGAAGATGAGCTTGCAGAACAAGTTGAAGCGGAAGATGAAAAAGAAGTCGCGGACGAGATCGCAGAGCAGTTAGCACAAGGCAATGATAAAGCGGTGTTTGAGCACGAAATCGCGCTACAAATATGCCATAGCTGTGATGCCGACAACCAGTAGAAAGCAGAAATTAAAAAGACGAGAGCTTGTGAGAAATCACGAACAGCCTCGTCTTTTTTGTGTTTGAAACGCGTTATTCGCCTTTCAAATAGTTCAATACCACCTCATGGTGATCTTTGGTCTTGAACTTATTAAATACGTGTTCAATTGTGCCACTTTCATCCACGAGGAAGCTCAAACGGTGTAAACCGTCATAGATTTTTCCCATGAATTTTTTTTCACCCCACACACCAAAAAGGTCTGCAACTGCATGATCTTCATCAGAAAGTAGTGTGAAGTTTAACTCATCACGCTCGACAAATTTTGTTAGACGTTTAACGGCATCGATACTGATACCAAGCACAACGACGTTTAGCGCATCAAGCTCCGCTTTAGTGTCACGAAGGCCTTGAGCTTGAACGGTACAGCCAGGAGTCATGGCTTTAGGGTAGAAGTAAACTAAAACCTTTTTTCCAGCAAAGTCGCTGAGAGAAACAGATTCACCGTTTTGATCTTGAAGAGTGAAATCTGGTGCTTTATCACCAGCTTGAAGCGTGTTCATGTGTATTCCTTTTTATTGACTGCTTTTTATAAAATTCAGTGAGCCTTTTATACCAAGCTCTGAGCAAAATTGATCAAACTGTTCTTGCAGTTCCATAAGGTTATAGCTGCCGCCTACAGAGGCCGTGATTGAGATATGGAACTGGTCTTGGTCTGCGCCGAGTTTGTGTTTTGAAAGGGTTTGTGCGCTGAGGGCATCAAGGCCGATGTCTCGTTGAGCGAAAAATTGTGTCACATGTTCGGTTAGGCCAATACGGTCATCAGATTCGATTACTACATCGAGTTTATAATCATTGCTGGTTTTTGTGTGTTCAGATGTGCGCTTCATGATTGTAATCAAGTCGAGCTCTTGCCCGAGTATGGGCAGCGTTGTTTCCACGCGAGTGACCGAAGGCGCACTACCAGAAATCAACATAATCAGAGTAAATTCGCTACCAAAAAGCGCGATGCGGCTATCGATAATATTGCATCCAGCAGAGGTGACGTGATGAACAAGTTGATTACATACACCTGGTCGGTCGCTACCGACCGCTGTAATAACAAGATGTTGGTTCATAGTTCAATGCCATGTTAGATAATTCCTTTATGGATCGAATGGTAGCACATTCACTTTACACAGCCATCCCATTCGGCTCAGGTTGGTTATTTTGAGTGCGGAAAATGGGTAAAACGACAAGCAATTTGCTGTTTGGCGCAAAACATCACAGCTTTTGTGAATATATTGACTTATCTGCGCTTGTTTTTCCTCTGGAAGCTACAGTAACATGCCAGAAGAAACTAATTAGGGAGATAGTCATGTTTTCAGGAAGTATCGTCGCGTTAATTACCCCTTTCAATCACGATGGTGAAGTGGACTACGTTAGCTTGAAGAAGCTGGTTGAGTACCATGTGGCAGCGGGCACAAAAGGCATTGTTGCAGTAGGGACCACGGGCGAATCTGCTACCCTGACTGTCGAAGAGCATGTCAAAGTCGTTCTAAAAACGGTGGAGTTCGCTGAAGGGCGTATTCCCGTGATCGCGGGCACGGGTGCCAATGCGACTCATGAGTCAGTGACATTTAGCCGATTGCTGAACAATTCAGGTATTGCCGCTTGCCTCAGTGTGACACCGTACTACAACAAACCGACCCAAGAAGGTCTGTACCTACACTACAAAGCGATTGCTGAAGAGAGCGATGTACCGCAAATCCTGTACAATGTACCGGGTCGCACCGCAGTAGACCTAAAACCAGAAACGGTCGCACGCCTTGCTGAAATCGATAGCATCGTGGCATTGAAAGATGCGACAGGTGATTTATCAAGAATTGCTATTCATCGTGAACTTTGTGGCGAAGATTTTATCTTACTAAGTGGTGATGATGCGACAGGGCTCGATTTTGTGCGTCAAGGTGGCCAAGGTGTAATTTCGGTAACAAACAACATTGCTGCTGCAGATATGGCAAAAATGTTTGATCTAGCGAAAGATGGGTTGTTCGACGAAGCGGAAGTGATCAATCAACGCTTGATGACGCTACACAAAAACCTATTTATTGAATCAAGCCCAATCCCAGTAAAATGGGCTGCACATAAACTTGGCTTGATAGCGAATGGTGATCTACGCCTACCATTGACCCAACTTTCTGAAGCTTCGCAGCCAACAGTGGCACAGGCGATGACAGAAGCTTGTATTTACTAGTTTCTTAGTGGCGAATGCTGAGCCATTAAGTTATCTATCTTCAAAAGTGTCGGCTGCGAGCCGACACAATTAGGAGCGAAAATGAAATTTTCTCATCAGCTAGTTGTTGGATCTCTAGCTGTTTTTGTTTTGTCAGCTTGTTCTGGTAGTGCGTCTCAGCGCCGCCAAGCCAAGGATGATTTTGAATACCTAAACACACCTGAACTGACGGAGTGGAAGGCTGCTGAAGGCTCACAGGTTGAGGTTTACCCGAATTACCGCATTCCACAAGGTGAGTATCAAGGCGAGATTGGCCGTAGTGTCGATATTCGACCGCCACAGCAAATTTTAGAGCTGATCCCAGGTGCGCGAGTTGAGCGCGATAATGGCGAAGCGACGTTGTGGTTGCTGCGTGGTGAAGAGCAAGAGCGCGTTTGGCAGACCATGTTAGGTATGCTGGCGAATACTAATACGGACATTGTGAACCAAACCAACGATCGAGTAGAAACTGGTTGGGTAACATGGAACTCTGAAGACGAAGACGTAGAGCTTGGCAGTCGTTATGAGATCACTCGTTTTGAAGCGAACAACCGTTATGGCTTTAAGATTTCATTGATTGATTGGAAAGAAGCCGGCACAGTCAAGCCAGTGTCAGCGACTAATAAAGAGCGCTACAACGCCTTGATGACCAATCAAGTGACGGCTCGTTATGACCAGCAACTTCGTGAAGAAGCCGAGCGCAAAGCGCAAGAGTTGGTGAAGCAGATCCCTATCACCATGGGTACTGACCGAAGCGGTCTTCCGGTTATTATTGCACGAACTCAATATAATGTTTTGTGGCAGCGTCTACCTAGCTTGATGCCTAACATGGGCTTTACGATTGAAGAACGTAACCAGTCTCAAGGTCAAATGAAAGCGCGTTTTGCGGCTCAGGATGATGAGTTCTGGCAAGAGATTGGCGTCAAGCCAGTTAACCTTGAAGCGGGTGTCTACACCTTCTTGTTTGGTGATCTAGGCAACCGTACCTCAATCAATATTACCGACTCAAAAGGCAAGCCTGTGGCAGAAGAGTTGCTGCAAGATATGGCGCCGGTCATCGCAGCACTAGTGAGTGAGTAATAACTTCAGCATGTGCTTACAGTAAAAAAAAAGTCCCTGCAGGGACTTTTTTTTATAGCTATTAGATCAAACAGGCTAAGGAACATTATTGGTTGTTAGTGCTCTCTTTAGTCGCCTCTTTCTCAGCAGATTTAGATTGATTCTGTTGTATCGCATCAATACGCTGCTGGTTTTTTTTCTCAAGCTCACTCAGTTTGTCTAAGTCTGTCATGGTTTTGGTTTTACGCATCTGCACTTGAGAGACCTTTCTCAGAGCTAGAATATTGCCGAGAATAAAACCCATTGCCAAAATACTGATGACCCAAGGGTTAGTCAAAAAGCTCATCGTGGTCTCCTTCATTTACAGACATCACATAGTGAGTATAGATGCTATCAAAGCGCTTCACGATGCTCTGTTCACCCAGTATACCCTGTCCAGTTAGTGCATCGAGCATCTGCGATTTGTTGAGCGTTTGCTTGATACTTTGCCAAGTTGCGCGATGGCTAAGGTGCCAAGGTTCAAATTGATAACCGCTTTGTTGACCATCATAGGGAAAAAAGAAACCATAAGCGGGGGCATTTTCTTTGAGCCACTGATAGAAAGAGGCTTGGGGGCCAACAAGATACTCTTGCTGATTCAATTGAAGAGGCTGCGCGGCAGAGGTGAAGTTAGCATCATAGACATCAAAATCACATCCCCAGTGGTGTCGACTGGTTCCGGGCAGGGCTGACCACAATAAAACTAAACTGACCCTTTCGTCTTCAGACAAAGTGCTGATATCAACGCGTTGGTCATCTTGGTCGAACACTGGACGTGCGCCTTGCATCTTAGCGTTCCAAATCGCTTTCTGTCGCTCAAAGTCGCGAAAGCCCGAGGCGATACAAAAATCAAACCCAGCGTCATTAGCCGCACGTTTTAATCTCAGTAAGTCTTGCATCGCGCTCGGGTGGACAAGAAAAAGCTTCTTACCCACAAGGCATTCAACGAGATGTTGCTGAGATGCGCCAATCAGTTCGCTGGGTGTCATACTTATTTCACCAACAGGTTAAAGAGTGTTTTCTCGTACATATCGGTGAGCTTTTCAAGATCAGGCACACTCACGCACTCGTTGACCTTGTGAATCGTCGCGTTGACTGGACCAAGTTCGACAACTTGAGTGCCCATACGTGCAATAAAGCGACCGTCTGAGGTACCACCTGTGGTGAGCAACTCAGGCTGTTTGTGGTTTACTTCTTCTACCGCATCAACCACGGCAGTGAGTAGTTCGCCTTTGTCTGTAAGGAAAGGATGACCGCTCAATGTCCATTTCAGATCGTAATCGAGACCGTGTGCATCCAGTGTTGAGTGGACACGACGCTTAATGTCTTCGTCTGTCAACTCGGTGCTGAAGCGGAAGTTGAACTGGACTTCAAACTCACCAGGAATCACATTTGATGCACCCGTACCCGCCGCGAGATTTGGGATTTGAAAGCTCGTTGGTGGGAAGTAGTCATTGCCATTGTCCCATGTTGTCGCAGCTAACTCTGCTAGCGCCGGCAGCGCTTGATGTACTGGGTTATTTGCTAGGTGAGGGTAGGCTACGTGACCTTGTGTGCCTTTTACTGTCAGGTCTCCGGTGATTGAACCTCGACGACCGTTCTTTATCACATCACCAACATGATGAGTGCTTGAGGGTTCACCCACAATACACATATCAATCAGTTCATTGCGTTCCATTAGGGTATCGACAACACGTGTTGTGCCATTGATGAATGGACCCTCTTCATCAGAAGTGATCAAAAAGCCAATTGAACCAGTGTGATTCGGGTTTTGTTCAATGAAGCGTTCAACCGCGACAATCATACAGGCCAAAGACCCTTTCATATCGGCAGCACCGCGACCATGCAGATGGTCTTCGATAACAGTGGGAGTAAAAGGAGGGGTGTGCCATTGTTCTTCAGGGCCCGATGGAACCACATCGGTGTGGCCTGCAAAAGCAAATAGTGGTGCCGCTTTGCCGCGTCTCGCCCAAAAGTTCGTGGTGTCTTCAAACACCATTACTTCAATTTCAAAACCAAGCGCTTTTAAGCGGTTGATCATGACCTCTTGGCAGCCTGCGTCTTCAGGGGTGACTGAGCGGCGGCTGATTAGGTCTTTAGCCAGGGATAATACAGGGCTATCTGTCATTCTGTTTTCCTTAACGCTGGAGGTGAGTTATTCAGCCTCCAAATCTATGTGTCTGAGAGTTAAAATAGAGCTTGATATTGGTCGGCTTTAAAACCGATATGCAGTTTACCTTCCACCTCAAGAATGGGGCGCTTGATCATAGCCGGAGAGGCGACAAGCAGTTCAATGGCACTGCTTTCATTGAGCGTTTGCTTCTGCTCGTCACTCAATTGGCGATAGGTAGTACCGCGTTTGTTTACCACGGTTTCCCAGCCTAACTCTTGGCAAAAACGTGTGACTAACGCTTGGTCGATACCCTGCTTGCGGTAATCGTGGAAATCGAATGTGACATCATTGTCGCTGAGCCAGCGCTTTGCTTTTTTTATCGTGTCACAGTTAGGGATACCGTACATGGTAATCGTCATAGTGCATCCTACTTATTGAAAACTGAAGCAGTGAATGTAACAACGGAGCCCTTGCTGTGTCTAGCGTTTATAGGCACTTCGCCTGTTATCGTTGTGCAAATTTCTACGTTCCTATATGGCAGCCAGTAACTTGTGGACAACCTCGTTACTGCAGGTTTGATTTGCGAGTTAAGTGAATGACAATATTGATAATAACGGTTGCGTGATGTGTTGTGCATCATCTATATATACCAAGTCACACTCCGATTTTTGGTAAAAAGCTGACACTATATTTTGAATACAGAGAGCGACAATAAAGACACATTGCGCTCAATAAGGATCATGATGGTAATAAAAGCCACCCGAGATGATATTGAAGAGATTGGCCCCTTTCAGATATTTACGCTGATTCTTTCAGTGTATGTGTTGCTAGCTCTACTATTTGAACATCTGTTTTTGCCACAAGAGGATGTGAAACAAATTTTGAGGATGGCCGATCACTTTGTTTGCTTCTTCTTTTTACTCGATTTCTCTATTCGTTTTTATCGTGCCAAGAGCAAATGGGCATTTATGAAATGGGGGTGGATAGACTTATTATCGAGTATTCCAATGCTAGATGCCTTCCGTTATGGTCGTTTAGTTCGCGTAATTCGAGTTCTAAGAATATTGCGCGCCATCCGCTCGGTGAAAGTGTTATTGACGTTTGTGCTGCGCTCGCGCATGCAAGGGACGTTTTCCTTGGTTGCTGCGATGTCGATTATTTTGATGATCTTTGGTGCGGTGGGGATATTGGAGTTTGAGCGTGGTGCTGAAGGCTCAAATATTAATAATGCGATAGATGCGCTGTGGTGGTCGTTCGTCACGATGACAACAGTTGGTTACGGCGACTATTATCCAGTCACCAGTGGTGGTCGAGTGATAGCGACGATGTTGATGATATCTGGCGTTGGGCTATTTGGTACGTTTACTGGCTTTGTCGCTTCTTGGTTTGTTGAAGAAGAATCAAGTAAAGATGACCAACAATTAGATGAGCTAAAACAACAGATTACTAAATTGAGCCACCAAATGAATGAGCTTAAAGCCGTAATTGAGCAACAGAAATGTAAATAAAGTTATCAAATATTAATTCAATATTGGTCGATTTTGTTAATTTTCAATCATTTAACTTGATTCACTTCAATTGATTGCATTTATTTTATGTAAGTTGAGAAGATATTTGATCAAAAACAAACAATTACAATCAAGAACGCGAATAATGTTCTAGAGATATTTAGGAGGTATCAATGGAACTGAGTCCTGTTTTCGCAAGACGTTTGTATATTGCTTTATTAGTGGATAGCGAGGAGCGCCCAAACGTTCCTAAGCTAATTGAATTAACTGGTTGGCCACGACGTACTATTCAAGACGTACTTAAGGCGCTTCCTGGCATTGGCATTTCATTAAATTTTGTTCAGGATGGCCGCCGTCATAATGATGGTTACTATCGTCTTTCTGATTGGGGACCTTTTGATAGTCACTGGGTTGTCTCGAAGAAGACGGATATTGTCACAAGCATTAATGCTTAATGACTCCATCATCAATGTGTCATATTCAAGACCTGCCATGTGCAGGTCTTTTTCATATTATGTGTTGATGAGTTTATTTCTGGTAAAAAGCGACGGGTTAACGCTGACACTGATAAGCAGTGCCGAACACTGTAAATGACGTGACGAAGTCTTGCGGGTTAATCATATATACCGTGTCAGCCCCTAACTGCTGTGCATTGTTGCGTAGGTCATTCACCGCGCCACGGACCATAACATCGTTGGTAAAGAACAGATAGCTATACCAATGCCCCTCACTGCCAGTGACATCGCCTAGCCATTGGCATTTTTGTGGGTCAAAGTTACCGTCGATACGCACTTCAATCTGATCAGCATCGCCGTTTAATGTAGCCATGGGTGTGCTGCAGCCAGCCAGTAGCATCACGACAGTAAAGCAAGATAATATGGCTTGCGTGATTTTTGTTGTGTTCATTATCTACTCATCCAAAAAGCAATAAATCCAACCCAGCTAATGGCCAGTAATGCCCATGGCAGCAGAGCGAGTTTATTCGAGTCTTCATTGAGTGTAGGGCTTGGTTGTTGCATTACCAAGTCACTGGAAGTTTTCGCTTTTTCTCTCTTGGCCTGTTTTTTTGCCTTGTCTGCTTTGCGATTTCTCTCTTTTTGCTGCTTTTTATACTGTGCGATACCTTTAGCGATGCCTTGAGCTATCAGTTTGGTTTGCTCTTTGGTTTGCCCCGCTTTTTGTGTCGCGCGTGCAATCGACATGGCTTCTGTCTGTGCTTGTTCGGATGGTGAAGTATTTTTATTCATTTCAGTCTTTTGCAGTAACGGGCTAGGGTATTTGATGACATAATACCGCCGCCTCTGTATGAAACCAATGAGAAAGGACACGAATTTGCGATATCCCATGGACCAATATACTGACCACGGTTTTCTAAAAGCACCAATCCTTTTGATGCTTGGTTGGCTTTTTCTAGCAAGAGCTTGGTTGGTTTTTATTGTCGCTGGAGCGAGTCGTGAAGACGGGGCTAAGATTTTGGAGTGGGTTTATCCTGACAGCCATATGCTGAAAGTGGGTATGTTACTTGGGTTGCCCTCGTTAGTGTTTATGTGGCTTATTGCGCTGCGTAATCAAGAACGCAAGACAATAAACCGTATTGTTAGTGTGGCAAAGCCTGTTACCTTTTTGATGATTTTGATACAGTCAGCACAGACGGGCTACCATATCGTTTTAGAGCGTGGTGTCTTCAGCTGGTCTCATGGGGTGACGCTCGTTATCATGCTCTGGTTCGGGCTCTATGTCATGAAAAGTAAAACGGTCGTCGACTGCTTAAAGCGTAACGGTTACGAAAGTGATCGAGTTAATGCACAGTCAAGTAAGCACTAAAAAAATGGAATGACTCTATAGCCGAACACTCTCAAGCAGAGTCTTGGGGTATAGATAGATTATGGGTTGAGAGAATCAGCCTAGCTTGAAAATTAAGGAATAAACATGTCTGTTGTTCAAACTGCAATTCTTCCAGAAGCGGAACCATTTGCTCAATACACACTACTAAAAGTAAATGCCGATGAGGCACATGTGCTTGCAGAACTAAAAGCGCTACCTGCGTTGGTTGAAGAGATTAACTCAAATCAGCCAGGTGCTAACTTGACACTCTCGATATCATTCACGCACCAGTTTTGGTCAAAACTCGATGTGGCGATGCCATCAGAGCTTGAGCCATTTGCGCCGCTTGGCGAAGGCGAAGTAACGGCGCCCGCATCAGATGTTGATGTATTGATTCACTGTCATTCTCAGCGCCCTGATTTGCACTTCTATGTGCTGCGTAAGTTCATGTCTGCTGTAGAAGCGTCGGTGACGATTGTGGATGAGACCGTCGGTTTTCGTTACCTAGATTCTCGCGATATGACAGACTTCGTTGATGGTACTGAAAACCCAGAGGGTGAACAGCGTCGTGAGGTTGCTGTGATTGCGGATGGTGAGTTTGCTGGTGGTAGCTATGTCATGCTGCAACGGTTTATACATAACCTTCCAGCTTGGAACCGTCTGAATGTGTCTGCGCAAGAGAAGGTCGTTGGCCGCACTAAACCTGACTCTATTGAGCTTGATGATGTGCCTGCGGCTTCTCACGTTGGTCGTGTAGATATCAAAGAAGAAGGCAAAGGCCTGAAAATTGTTCGTCATAGCCTACCTTACGGTACAGTAAGTGGCGACCATGGGTTACTGTTTATCGCATACTGTCACACGCTGCATAACTTCAAAGCAATGCTTGAGAGTATGTATGGCGTGACTGATGGCAAGACCGATCAACTGCTGCGCTTTACTCACGCAGTAACCGGTGCTTACTTCTTTGCACCAAGCCAAGAGATGCTGCAAGCCATCAACATAAAATAACCCGTTTGTTGTAACGCAGTCCAGATCGACGAACCGAGCCAAGTGCTCGGTTTTTTTATTAAAGTCTTCAATAATCACGCCGATAACAAATTGGGAATCTTTATTTATTACGACAGCATCAGTTGGGTAGTATGGCCATCACAGTGAATACGAACATTGCAGCAATGACGGCGCAAAGGCATATGGCCAATGCGACGCACCAGCTCAATCAATCTATGGAGCGATTGGCTTCAGGGAGTCGTATTAATAGTGCTAAAGATGACGCAGCCGGTCTGCAGATATCCAATCGCATCGAGTCACAAATGCGTGGTTTAGATGTCGCCGTACGCAACGCGAATGACGGTATTTCCATCATGCAAACCGCCGAAGGCGCAATGCAGGAGAGTACGAGCATTATGCAAAGAATGCGTGACTTGTCTCTGCAGGCGGCGAACGGCGCTAACTCGGCAGCAGATCGCCAAGCCATCCAAGAAGAAGTCACACAGCTCAATGATGAGTTAAATCGCATCGCAGAAACCACGTCTTTTGGTGGGCGAAAGCTACTGAACGGCTCGTTTGGTCACTCCGCATTTCAAATTGGTGCGGCGAGCGGCGAAGCGGTGGGAGTTTCGATTCTGTCGATGCGTACTGACTCGCTGAGTATGGGAGGCTTTGCCTATTCTGCCCAAACTCCGAAAGACAGCAATTGGTCGGTGAGTGCAGGTAATGAACAATTGGTCATGCTGTATCTTGATGCAGAGGGAAATGCTCAGTCCGTCAATATAGACGCTAAAGTCGGTGATGACATAGAGCAGGTCGCCACTTATATCAATGGCCAAACTGACAAGATATCGGCATCGGTGGACGAAAACGGCCAGCTGCAGCTCTTTATGGCCGGTAAGGAGACGTCCGGGACAATAACCTTCTCTGGCGGCCTTGCGAATGAACTGAATATGGCAACAACGGGCTATCAGTCGGTTAATGATCTTGATGTCGGAACCGTTGGAGGGGCGCAGCAGGCAATTTCGGTGCTGGATACCGCCTTACAATATGTCGATAGTCACCGCGCTGAACTTGGCGCGCTGCAGAACCGCTTTGGCCACGCGATCAATAATCTTGATAATGTTCATGAGAACTTAGCCGCCTCCAAGAGTCGAATAAAAGATACCGACTTTGCTAAAGAGAGTGCGCAAATGGTGAAGCAGCAAATTCTTCAACAAGTCAGCGCGAGTATTTTAGCTCAGGCCAAGCGTCAACCAGATATTGCCCTAACACTTCTTAATGGATAATTGCGCCTATATACAAGCGGCGCAATATATCGACCAGTCAAATTGATACTTTAGCGAAAATTCGAGAAAAAACGCGATATTAACGCTAAGTGATGCTTTTCTACTCGAAAGGAAAGTTTTTCAAAAAAAAGTGATTTTTTTTCTAAAGGATTCTCAGAGTGCGCCGTTAAGAAATTAACTTTGAGAGAACTACTTGGTTTTCCGAGACGTCGGAAACCGGAACTATCGGAAAATCAATTGGAGAAATCACCATGGCAGTGAATGTAAATACTAACGTAGCAGCAATGACAGCTCAGCGTCACCTTAACAATGCAAACTCAGCGCAACAAACATCGATGGAACGCCTATCTTCTGGCAACAAAATCAATAGCGCTAAAGATGACGCAGCGGGTCTACAAATCTCTAACCGCTTGAACGTACAAAGCCGCGGTCTAGATGTTGCAGTACGTAACGCAAACGACGGTATCTCTATTGCACAGACTGCTGAAGGTGCAATGAACGAGACAACAAACATCCTACAACGTATGCGTGACTTGTCTCTACAATCTTCAAACGGTTCAAACTCTAAAGCTGACCGTGTTGCAATCCAAGAAGAAGTGACGGCACTAAACAACGAACTAAACCGTATCGCAGAAACAACTTCTTTCGGTGGCCAAAAACTGATTAACGGTACATACGGTGAGCAGTCTTTCCAAATCGGTGCGGACTCTGGTGAAGCAGTAATCATGGAGCTGAAAGACCTTCGCTCTGACAACGGTAACATGGGTGGTTTAGCGCACGTAGCGGCTAACGCTCAAAATGGTGACTGGGCGGTAGGCGCCGGTGCTGACTTGACGATTGGTTATAATGACCTAGATGGTAATGCTCAAACAATTACTATCAACGCGAAAGAAGGCGATGATATCGAGCAGCTAGCGACTTACATCAATGGTCAGACTGACGTGGTTCAAGCGAACGTTGACGAAGATGGTGCTCTACAGATTTACGCAGGTGAGAACAAAGTCGATACAGGTACAGCACTGACTTTTGGTGGTTCACTACAAACTGACCTAGCAATGGGTGCGGGCGCTGCAGTGACAGTTAACGATATCGACGTAACGTCTGTTGGTGGTTCACAAGAAGCGGTTGCTATCATCGATTCAGCACTAAAATACGTAGACAGCCACCGTGCTGAGCTAGGTGCGATTCAAAACCGTTTTAACCACACAATCAACAACCTAGACAACATTAACGAGAACGTGAACGCGTCGAAGAGCCGAATCAAAGACACTGACTTCGCTAAAGAAACAACAGCGATGACTAAGTCTCAGATTCTGTCTCAAGCTTCAAGTTCTATCCTTGCTCAAGCGAAGCAAGCACCAAACTCAGCGCTAAGCCTACTAGGTTAATCGCACTCGGTTTGACTGAAAAATCCAGCCTCGGCTGGATTTTTTGTTTTTGGAGAGCAGGAAGGAGGTAGAAGGTTGAAGGATCACCATGTTGAGCTATCCAGACCCTCTGAACATGCGCACAACTATTTTAAACTCTTTACCCAAGTTAAAGTAAACCCTCTGTATTCTCCTTCCTCCTCCATTTTTCCTTACCTCCCTTCCAAATCCGCTCAACATTCCGCCATCCACCCCCGTAACCCCAAATATTTGATAAAAAGTCGAAAATTACCCTAAAGCTCTCCTTATAGCCGCCGTTAAAAGATTGAGAGAAATGATATGCGTCTTAGTGAGGTGAGAGACACGACGGCGCATAAACCTAAATGCCTTAAGGAGATCGACTATGGCAATTAACGTAAATACTAACGTTGCTGCTATGACGGCACAGCGTAACCTGAACAATGCGGCAAGCGATGTTAATAAATCAATGGAACGTTTGTCATCTGGCTACAAAATCAATAGCGCAAAAGATGACGCAGCGGGTCTACAGATTTCGAATCGCTTAACTTCGCAAAGTCGTGGTTTGGACGTGGCAGTGCGTAACGCGAATGATGGTATTTCTATTGCACAGACAGCAGAAGGTGCAATGCAAGAGTCTACAAACATCCTTCAACGTATGCGTGACCTTTCACTTCAATCAGCGAACGGTTCTAACTCAAAAGCAGAGCGTGTAGCGATGCAAGAGGAAGTAACGGCTCTTAACAATGAGCTTAACCGTATCGCAGAAACGACTTCGTTCGGTGGTAATAAACTATTGAATGGCACTTACGGTCAGCAATCATTCCAAATCGGTGCGGCTTCTGGTGAAGCGGTAATCATGAGCATGGGTAACATGCGTTCTGATACGGCTGAAATGGGCGGTAAAGCTTATACAGCAGCAGCGCAAGCGGATGATTGGGTGGCAACTGCGGGTAACACAGACCTGACTTTAGACTACACCGATAGCTCTGGCGTAGTTCAATCACTATCGATTGATGTTAAAGAAGGTGATGATATCGAGCAGGTAGCGACGTACATCAACGGCCAAAGTAATGACGTAAAAGCATCGGTAGGTGAAGATAATACGCTTCAACTATTTGCTGCGAATACGGCTGTAGACCAAGGTACAGTGACTATCGCTGGTGGTTTGGCAACTGACCTGACGATTGGTGCAGGCGTTGACAAAACGGTAAACGACATTGATATCACTTCAGTTGCAGGCTCTCAGCAAGCAGTGAACGTTATTGATGGCGCTTTGAAAGCAGTGGATAGCCAACGTGCAGAGCTAGGTGCAGTTCAAAACCGTTTTAACCACACAATCAATAACCTAGACAACATTAACGAGAACGTTAATGCTTCACGTAGCCGTATCCAAGACACGGATTACGCGAAGGAAACAACAGCAATGACTAAGGCTCAGATCCTGCAACAAGCGAGTACCTCTATTTTGGCACAAGCTAAGCAGACACCATCTGCGGCACTAAGCCTGCTGTAAGGTTATCGATAGGTTTCGTTTGAAGCTTATTGAGAGCTCTGACGTAGGACGCGTTGGAGGCTAATGTACAGGACGGGGGTAGGTGATATGGAATATTCTTCCAACACATCAGCAACCCATCCTTACGGCTCTCAATGTGGCATTAAAATTGCTTTAAAAGACCAAGGTCCGACACAGGTTGCCGCTCACAAAGTGAGCGATAATAGCGTCGCGGTAAATGAACGAAGCGTTCAAGCTACCAATAAAGCGTATCAAATCGCTTTTGAACGTAAGCAGCTCGATGAGCAAGAACGCGAGAAAGTCGTCGAACAGTTGAATGAGTTTATCTCATCCATGAACAAAAGCATCGTGTTTAAAAAAGACGAAGATGCTGGACGTGAAGTGGTTTCGATTTTCGATGTGGATACAGGTGAGCTGATCCGTCAGATACCCGATGAAGAGCTGTTAGAGGTTCTAAGACGTCTACGTCAGCAGTCCAGTGGACAAAGCACCGGGTTGTTGATTGATAAAGTCTAGGTTTTTTGAGGTGGTGAAATGAGTTTAGGCCCAATGGGGATGAATACTGGCATGGATATTAACTCCATGGTCAGCAAGATGGTTGATGCCGAGCGTGTGCCTAAACAGCAACGTATCGACAACGAACGCGCTGACAACGAAACCAGTATCAGTTCTTATGGTCGACTCAAAGAGTCGCTGGATACGATGAAGTATCTCATGGCTGACTTTCGTCACGAAAAAGCGTTTGCTGCTCGCGCTGTTGATACAACAGACGACAGCACAGTGTCGGCAACCGCTACGACGGAAGCCATCGCAGGACGATACTCTGTTGATGTGTTGCAGCTTGCTCAGAGTCATAAGCTCGCTTCAGGCGTTCTCGCTGAAGATGAGAAATTTGACGCGGGCAAGCTGCAAATCAAGCTGGGTAGCCGCAGTTTTACGTTAGACGTTAAACAAAACAGTAAGCTCAACGACATCGTTCGTGGCATTAATGAGGAAAAAGCGAACCCTGGGGTTCGTGCCTCTGTCATTAACGATGTCGAAGGGCCTCGTTTAATTCTCGCTTCCGAACAAACGGGAGAGAAGAACGCCATATCGATCATAGTTCAGTCGGATGAGCCTGCAAGCAGTCTCAAACAGCTGGAATACAAATCCTTAGAGCAACGGGTTAAAGATCTTGAACAGGCACGTGCCGCGGCTCAAGAGCTTATCAGCCCTTTGGATCCCGCACAAAAGCTAGCCGCACAAAAGGTGGCAGACACCTTAATTGATGCAGCTAAAACCGTCGATGAGAAAATTGTTGAAGAAGCTCAAGCAGCGGCCCAGTCTGAACAAAATGTTGTTAAAAACAATGGTGCTGACGATAGTGCAGCCGTCGCCGCAGTCAATGCAACCGAGCAAGCCGCGTCTTATCAGCGTCCACAGGATAGAATACCGGGATGGTCTGAAACCGCGTCAGGGACCTTATTGGATTCGTACTATGAACCCGAGCCTGAATTAGACGAAAAAGCGCGCGCGAAATCGGGAGAAGTCCCAGGCTGGAGTAACACGGCATCGGGCACATTGACAGACTCTTACGTCACACCTGCGGAAGCGCAGGAGAAGCTAGATAAAAAGCTTGCAGCGGAACATGCAGCCATTGCTAAAGCAGTCTCTAGCGGAGAGATGACACAGGAGGAGGCGAAACAAGCTGAGCGGGCAAAGCTGACAGATGAAGAGCGCGCACAACTTGAGAAAATCGATCAGGTCAATGCCGATCTTGCTGCCGCACAGTCGTCGTTTGATGCGTATAACGGTATGACACAAGTAGAAGTCGCTCAAGACTCAAAAGTGCTACTTGATGGTATTGCTCAGGTGAGTAGTGATAACAATGTGATTGAAAACGCGATTCAAGGTGTTGATCTCACGTTGCTTAACACCTCAGACCCGAATGAGCGCCCAGCAGAAGTAAGCGTCGAGTATGACCGAGCGCGAGTTCGTGATCAGATAGAGCAATTTGTTCAGGCTTACAATCACTTTTATGTGGTGAGTAAAGACCTTTCAGGGGTAGACCCTTTGACTGGGCGTGCCGGTCCATTGGCGGGCGACAGTTTAGTTCGTAGCGCGGAAAGTCGTTTAAAGAGTGTATTCACGACACCGGTCGAAGGTGCGCCTTCCAATATGAACACATTGAGCTCGTTTGGTGTGACCACAACAAGGCAGGGTAATTTAGAGATAAACTATCAAACCTTGAACCGTCAGCTAGATGAAAACTTCCATAATCTGGAAGACTTCTTTGGCGGTAATGATGGTTTTGCGCGACGTGTAGAAGACGCCATTGGCAACTTTACCGGCCCTACAGGTTCAATTCGAACCCGAGAGCAGGGGATTGTCGAGCGTAACTATCGTCTGCGAGATGACCAAGCGGCACTTGATCGCCGCATGGAGAGTTTAGAGAAGCGTACTCACGATCGCTTTGCAGCGATGCAAGATGCGACGAGCAATATGCAAGCGCAACTCTCTGGCATGATGAATGTGTTGGGGTAGCAATAAATGAGTCGATACCAAGATATTCATGAGCTTGATCATAAAATTTCGGTTCTACTGCAAAGTGACCAATTAAATACTGAAGAATTTCACTCTTTGGTCGATACAAGAAAAAGAAAGATTGATAACGCATTGTCTGACATAAAACAGCAGCCTAGCCTAGCCCAAGACCCACAGTGGTTAGCTTTAGTTGCCCAGACAAAAAGACTGGTTGAAAAGATGCAAAGCGAAACCCTTGCCGCAGGCCAAGCGTTGAGCAAATACCGTAAAGGTGTCAAATCAGTTCAGCAGTATAAAAGGTTTTTATAAAAGAGGTTAACCATGCGCGGTTCGTTACAGGCATACAAAAAAGTATCAGTAGACAGTCAGTTAAGTGCAGCATCACCACACAAAATTGTGCAAATGTTGATGGCTGGTGCTGTCGAGCGTCTTATTCAAGGAAAGGCGGCAATGCTACAGGGCAACGTTTCGGTAAAAGGCGAACGTTTTGGTAAAGCGCTGGATATTATTATTAGCTTACGTTCTTGCTTATCGATGAACGACGGTGGCGATATTGCCCAGAATTTGGACCAATTGTATGATTTTATGATTAACCAAATTTCATCGGCAAATATTAGTAACGACCCTCAACCGATTGATGATGTAGTCGAAATCCTACGTGAAATTAAATCGGCATGGGATCAGATCCCTGCTGAGTACCACAACCTTACCGCAGCAGACATTGGTATTTAACTTTACCTATCTCTATGAGTTGGCGTTGGTTTTTATACCAATGCCTGCTTATGCAATGCCTTTATCTGCTGCTTTAATAACCATCCCTTCTTTACAAATTCTCCTATAAAGGTCACATCCCGCGCTCCCTTAGTTGCCTTATTTTTTAATTCAAATAAAATGGTGGTTTCAGTGTCTAAAAAAATGTAAAGACACAACATCGACACATTGATGTAAGCAATTCTAAGAATTGAATTTATTGATGAGTCCCAAGCTGACTTAAACAAAAATCAGAGCGTAATTTCAGTTTCGTTGGATATGAACCTCATTGTCTAACGACGTTTTAAAGCTCAATACTATTATATAAAGTCAGTCCAACTGTTTTGAAGGCAATCAATTTACCTATGCAAGGTTTATTAAAAATACTCGTGATTGAGGACGATGCGCAATTGCGTAGCAATCTGAGTAACATTTTTGAGTTTGTTGGCGAATCCTGTCATACCATTGGTTCTGCACAGATCGAATCTATTGACTGGTCTGAATCTTGGACTGCGTGCGTCTTAGGCACGCTTGCAGGTAATCAACTGCAAGCGGTGCTTCGAGAGCGCTTAGTTAATGCAAATCATGTCCCACTATTGGTGGCCGGCAAGCACCCGTACGCGGTAGAAAACTTTACCCAATTTGTCGGTGAGCTTGAGTATCCACTAAATTACCCTCAACTCAGTGAAGCATTGCGCCACTGTAAAGAGTTTTTGGGTCGTAAAGGTGTACAAATTCCTTCATCGTCGAGAAAAAACACTTTATTTCGTAGCTTGGTGGGGCAGAGTTCTGGCATCCAACAAGTTCGCCATATGATTGAGCAAGTCTCTGGTACTGAAGCCAGTGTGATGATCCTCGGTGAATCCGGTACCGGTAAAGAAGTCGTGGCACGTAATGTTCATTATCATTCGCCTCGTCGTTCAGGCCCATTTGTACCGATTAACTGTGGTGCGATTCCGGCTGAACTGCTTGAGAGTGAGTTGTTTGGTCATGAGAAAGGTGCATTTACTGGCGCACTCACCGCGCGCAAAGGTCGATTTGAGCTGGCGGAAGGCGGAACTATTTTCCTTGATGAGATTGGCGATATGCCAATGTCTATGCAAGTAAAACTGCTACGTGTTTTGCAAGAGCGTTGCTTTGAGCGAGTGGGTGGTAATACGACGATTCAAGCCAATGTCCGTGTTATTGCCGCTACACACCGTAACCTTGAGCAGATGATTGAGAAAGGTGACTTCCGCGAAGTCTTATACTATCGCTTAAACGTCTTCCCAATCGAGATGCCTGCACTGCGTGAGCGCCGCCCTGACATTCCTTTGTTACTGCAAGAGCTGATGACTCGTATGGAAGCCGAAGGTGGACAGCCTATCTGTTTCACCCCACGTGCAATTAACTCCTTGATGGAGCACCATTGGCCGGGTAACGTGCGCGAGCTCGCCAATTTGATCGAACGTATGGTGATTTTGTATCCAAACAGCTTGGTTGATGTGAATCACTTGCCGACGAAGTATCGTTACTCTGACATTCCTGAGTTCCAACCAGAGATGCAAGAAGACGCGACACTAGAAGAGCAAGAGCGTGATGCGTTGGCGAATATTTTCTCTGAAGAGTTCAGTTTTGAAGAGCCTGAGCCATTATCGACGAACTCTCAAGGGCCGCAGTCGCTGCCTGAAGAGGGGATAAACCTAAAAGAGATGCTGGCAGATTTAGAAGTCAATATGATCAGCCAAGCACTGGATGCACAAGGTGGGGTAGTGGCGAGAGCAGCGGATATGCTCGGTATGCGTCGAACGACCTTGGTAGAGAAGATGCGTAAGTACAACATGCAGCGCTAGGCACATGTCAGAAAAACGTCATCAAGGTAACACATTGTAATCACATACAAATGCCTGAAATGCGCCAAGCACTTCAGGCTTTTGTTCTATTTTATGGCAACAAATTGACATGCAATCGTCCGACTCATCACAACATCAATCTCACCTTGATACTTTAGAGTCACAAGTTGAGCGATACAAACAGGTGCTCGATGTTATGCCTGCAGGAGTGATCCTGCTGGATACACATGGCGTGGTACGTGAAGCCAACCCAGAAGCGATCCGACTGCTTGCTGTCCCTTTGGTCGGTGAGCGTTGGTTTAATGTTATTCAGACCGCTTTCGCCCCCCAGGAAGATGACGGGCATGAGATCTCTTTGCGCAATGGCCGCAAGGTGCGCCTAGCCATCTCCGCTTCAAACACAGGCCAACTTATCCTGATTACCGATTTGACAGAAACACGACTACTGCAGTCTCGCGTGAGTGATTTGCAGCGTTTGTCGTCCCTTGGCCGCATGGTTGCGTCTCTAGCGCATCAAGTGCGCACGCCTCTGTCGAGTGCAATGCTTTATGCGTCCAATTTATCGGCGCCTAACCTAGCTCCGGCCACCAAAGAACGTTTTCAAACGAAACTGATGGATCGTCTGCATGACCTCGAGAAGCAGGTTAACGATATGCTGTTGTTTGCCAAAGGTGGCGACAATAAAGTGATTAAGCCTTTCACGGTTGAAAACTTAGCAAATGAGCTTAACCCAATGGTGGAAGCTGCAATAAAAGGCAATCAGATTGACTACCATGTAGAGATAGAGGACGAAAACGTTGTCTTACTTGGTAATGTTAACGCAGTAGCTTCAGCACTAAGTAACCTGGTGATGAATGCGATACAAAATGCGGGCAAACAGAGCCAAATCGATGTTTACTTGCGTGCGGTTAATGATGAAGTACGCATTTCCGTACAAGATAATGGACCGGGTATTGAGAAAGAGTTACAAGGTAAAATCATGGAACCTTTCTTTACCACCCGCTCACAAGGAACAGGGCTTGGCTTAGCTGTCGTACAGATGGTATGCCGTGCCCACAAAGGGCGTTTGGAACTTATTTCAGAATTAGGTGATGGGGCATGCTTTACGGTGTGTTTACCAAGCCAAGCCGCTCAGGTTGAGCAGCAAAATATCAACAATGGAGAGAACTAATGGCACAGAGTAAAGTCCTGATCGTAGAGGATGACGAGGGTTTAAGAGAAGCACTGGTCGACACTCTTGCGCTTGCTGGCTATGAGTGGTTAGAGGCTGACAGCGCAGAAGAGGCGTTGGTGAAGCTTAAAGCAAACCAAGTTGATATTGTTGTTTCTGATGTGCAAATGGCGGGTATGGGCGGTTTAGCGCTGCTAAGAAATATTAAGACCCATTGGCCAAACTTACCGGTATTGTTGATGACGGCATACGCCAATATCGAGGATGCGGTTTCAGCCATGAAAGACGGCGCAATTGATTATATGGCTAAGCCGTTTGCCCCTGAAGTGCTATTGAACATGGTGAGTCGTTATGCCCCGGTCAAATCTGATGACAACGGTGATGCCGTTGTTGCTGATGCCAAAAGTCTCAAGCTCCTTGCCTTGGCTGATAAGGTCGCGAAAACCGATGCAAACGTGATGGTGCTTGGCCCGAGTGGTTCTGGTAAAGAGGTAATGTCGCGGTACATTCACAATGCTTCAAATCGCAAGTCGGGCCCGTTCGTCGCGATTAACTGTGCGGCGATACCAGACAATATGCTAGAGGCGACCTTATTCGGTTATGAAAAAGGTGCGTTTACGGGTGCTGTTCAGGCATGTCCGGGTAAGTTTGAGCAGGCACAAGGTGGGACTATTTTGCTGGATGAAATCAGTGAGATGGATTTAAACCTACAAGCCAAGCTATTGCGTGTATTACAAGAGCGTGAAGTGGAGCGCTTGGGTAGCCGCAAGAGCATCAAGTTAGATGTACGTGTTTTAGCGACCAGTAATCGCGATTTAAAGCAGTATGTTCAAGAAGGCAACTTCCGTGAAGACTTATATTACCGCTTGAACGTCTTTCCAATTGCTTGGCCTCCATTGGCTGAGCGTGCGGGTGATATTGCTCCCCTGACGAAACACTTGGTTGAGCGCCACTGTCAAAAACTGGGCATGGCGGTTCCGACGATTTCATCCTCTGCGCTGGACAAATTGGTGGCCTACACATGGCCTGGTAATGTGCGTGAGCTGGATAACGTTGTCCAACGCGCGCTGATTTTGAGTGATAATGGCGCAATTAGTGACGACCATATATTACTCGAAGGCATTGACTGGCAAGACGCGAATAGTTTGCAGAGTGTGGTTGAATCAGGGCAGGTCGCGCCAACGGTATCTCCGGTTGCAGAGCCACAAAGTCCCCTGGCTGAGGCTGCAGCTGGCACTAGTTTAGGTGGAGAGCTACGTGATCAGGAATTTGCTATCATTTTGCAAACCATGCAGGAGTGTGATGGTCGCCGCAAAGAGATGGCAGAGAAGTTAGGTATTAGCCCACGCACACTGCGCTATAAACTGGCTAAAATGCGCGATGCAGGTATCGATATACCAAACTAAGTTAATGGCACGCTTGTTGCTTAATTAACCGATAATAGAATTAATAACGTCAAACAATTGGCATTCGAGGTTTAAATGCAAGTTGATAGCTTTCATAGCGAAATGAGCATCATGCGCGCTGAGGCGACAGGTGTTTCTCCAACAAAAACAGGGCAGCAAGTCGGTGCCGATTTTGGTGATATGCTGACCAAAGCAATCAACAACGTAAATCAGTTGCAAGGCGCATCCAGCGATTTGCAGACGCGTTTCGATCGCGGTGACGAAAATGTGTCATTGTCTGACGTTATGATCGCTCGTAATAAATCGAGCGTAGCTTTTGATGCGACGATTCAAGTACGTAACAAGCTCGTTGAGTCGTACAAAGAATTGATGAACATGCCTGTTTAATGTAGTAGGAAATAAGCGTGGCAGACCCAAATCAATCTACGGACCTTACCGTGTCCGAGCCTGGTTCTACTGGGGTAATCAGTGCATCTGACCTTGACGTTGATGCACAAAACCCAGATGTAGAAGAGAAGGCGTCCTCCAAATTTGATATGGCTATTGGTGACTTAGACCTGTTAAGGCAAGTCGTCCTTGTGCTTTCTATCTCTATCTGTGTCGCACTGATCGTGATGCTTTTTTTCTGGGTTAAAGAGCCAGAAATGCGTCCATTGGCGTCATATGAAACCGACGAACTGATTCCTGTTCTGGATTACCTCGACCAGCAAAAACAGAATTATAAGCTCGAAGGCAACACCATCTTGGTGCCGACCTCAGATTACAACAGCCTTAAGCTGAACATGGTTCGTGCAGGGCTGAACAATCAAAGCCACGCTGGCGACGATATTCTGATGCAAGACATGGGTTTTGGTGTTTCTCAACGTCTTGAGCAAGAGCGCTTAAAGCTCAGCCGTGAGCGCCAACTTGCGCTTGCGATTGAGGCGATGACACAAGTGCGTAAGGCACGAGTACTGTTGGCGTTGCCTAAACAGAGCGTGTTTGTTCGTCATAACCAAGAAGCGTCTGCCTCGGTATTTTTGACCTTGAGAACGGGCGCTAACCTCAAGCAAGAAGAAGTTGACTCGATTGTTGATATGGTCTCGAGTGCGGTACCAGGAATGCGTCCAACGCGCATTACAGTGACGGATCAACATGGTCGTCTGCTCAGTTCGGGTTCGCAAGATCCAGCATCAGCAGCACGCCGTAAAGAACATGAGCTTGAGCGTAAACAAGAACAAGCCCTTCGCGAGAAGATTGACTCCGTCCTTATTCCGATTTTGGGCTTAGGTAACTATACCGCTCAGGTTGATGTTGAGTTGGACTTTAGCGCGATTGAGCAGACGCGTAAGCGCTTTGATCCGAACACGCCGTCAACGCGAAGCGAGTACACACTTGAAGATTACAATAATGGTAATGTCGTTGCAGGCGTACCGGGTGCATTGAGCAACCAACCACCGGCAGATGCCTCGATTCCTCAAGACGTAGCACAGATGAAAGATGGCTCGGTATTGGGCCAAGGATCAGTTCACCGTGAAGCAACACGTAATTTTGAGCTTGATACAACGATCAGCCATGAGCGTCGCCAAACTGGTGTTGTCAATCGTCAGACGGTCGCGGTAGCCATCAATCATCGCGCTGCGCTAGACCCGAACACAGGTGAAATGACTCAAATGCCGCTGACGGAGAGCGAGCTGCAATCGATTCGTCAGGTTCTTGTCGGAGCGATCGGTTATAGCGAGATGCGTGGTGACTTACTCAACGTGTTAAGTATGCAGTTTGCTGCTCAAGAGCTTGAACCAATGGGCGATGTCGCGATTTGGGATCACCCTAACTTCAATGAGTGGGTGCGTTGGTTTGCGAGTGCGCTAGTGATTATTGTGGTGGTTTTGGTGCTGGTTCGCCCAGCGATGAAGAAACTGCTTAATCCAACCGCTGAAGACGATGACAAATTGTATGGCCCAGATGGCCTACCTATTGGTGCCGATGGCGAAACGAGCCTTATCAGCAGCGATATAGATAGTAATGAATTGTTTGAGTTTGGTTCGTCGATTGAACTGCCAAACTTACATAAAGACGAAGATGTGTTGAAAGCGGTTCGCGCACTCGTGGCGAATGAACCTGAACTTGCAGCGCAAGTAGTGAAGAACTGGATGCAAAATGGCTAACGAACTGGTAGTACAGCAAGAGGGTGGTGAAGTCACCGACCCAAACGCAACGTTTGATATTTCGACAATGACAGGTGAAGAAAAGGCGGCGATTTTGCTGCTAAGCCTGAATGAAGAAGACGCAGCGGGTATCATTCGTCACCTAGAGCCTAAGCAAGTTCAACATGTCAGTAGCGCGATGGCGCGCGCCACAGAGCTAAGCCAAGCAAAAGTGAGCGCCGTGCATCGTCAGTTTCTAGAAGACATTCAGAAATACACCAACATTGGTATGGGCAGTGAAGAGTTCATGCGTAATGCCTTGGTGGCTGCGTTAGGTGAAGACAAAGCCAACAACCTGGTGGATCAGATTCTTCTTGGTGCAGGCTCTAAAGGTTTGGACTCATTGAAATGGATGGATCCACGCCAAGTGGCGAGTATCATCGTCAACGAGCACCCGCAGATTCAAACGATCGTCTTGTCTTATTTAGAGCCGGATCAATCGGCAGAGATATTATCTCAGTTTGCAGAGCGCGACCGATTAGATCTTATGATGCGTATTGCCAACCTCGAAGAGGTGCAGCCTTCTGCACTGGCCGAGCTTAACGAAATCATGGAGAAACAGTTTGCTGGCCAAGCAGGTGCACAAGCTGCCAAGATTGGCGGCCTGAAGGCAGCGGCAGAAATCATGAACTACATGGACAACAACGTCGAAGGCATCTTGATGGATCAGATCCGCGATCAAGACGAAGACATGGCGACTCAGATCCAAGACTTGATGTTTGTGTTCGAGAACTTGATCGAAGTCGACGATCAGGGTATCCAAAAACTCCTTCGCGATGTACCACAAGACATCTTGCAGCGTGCGCTTAAAGGTGCTGATGATGGCCTGAAAGAGAAGATCTTCAAGAATATGTCTAAGCGTGCAGCGGATATGATGCGTGATGACCTAGAAGCAATGGCTCCGGTGAAAGTGTCTGATGTTGAAGCATCGCAAAAAGAGATCTTGGCAATTGCTCGTCGTATGGCAGACAACGGAGAGCTGATGCTTTCTGGTGGTGCTGACGAGTTCTTATAATTAGAGGTTTTTCATGGCAGGTGAACGCAAGCGTGGCTTTTTACGCTTAGATGAAGACGAGCAGCAGCAAGCCCAGCCGACCAAGTGGGGTTTGCCTGATTATGGTTCACATCTGAACAAGCAAGCCAAAGAGACAGCCCTTAATTATGATCCTGGGTGGATGCCTGATTTTGAAGAGCCACAGGAAGAAGAGCCTGTCGCACTAACAGAAGAAGAGATCGAAGCGATCCGTCAGGCAGCCTATCAAGAAGGGTTGCTACAAGGCCAAGAAGCCGGCTTTAAGCAAGGCTACGACAAAGGCAAAGAGCAAGGTTTGACAGATGGCCATGCTGAGGGGCTGCAAACCGGTCAAGCTGAAGGTGTTGCTGCTGGACAAGAGTATATCCAGCAAAATGTGCAGCACTTTGTGACGCTCGCCAATCAATTTGCTCAGCCACTTGAGTTGATGAACAGCCAGGTCGAGAAGCAGTTGGTTGATATGGTGTTGGCGATTGCGCGTGAAGTAGTCCATGTTGAAGTCCAAACCAACCCTCAAGTGGTCCTAGATACGATCAAAGAGTCTGTCGAAGTTTTACCTATTTCTGGTCATGCCATCACACTTCAGCTAAACCCTGAAGATGTGGCGATTATTCAAGCAGCTTATGGCCAACAAGAGTTAGAGTTTCGCAATTGGACCTTGGTAGCGGAACCGGCCTTAAACCGTGGTGATGTACAAATTGCGGCTGGCGAGTCGAGTGTTAACTACCGTATGGAAGAGCGCGTTCGAAGTGTCATGCAGAAATTTTGTGCAGTAAATCGTCATCAGGGTGGTGAGTAGTGTTACCCCTTCACGACCGTTTACAACAATATCAAACCACTGGCGTTTCTAGTCGCCCAGTCGCCTCAGGTAAGTTGGTTCGAGTGGTGGGTTTAACCCTTGAAGCCACAGGATGTCGCGCTCCTATTGGCAGTTTGTGTAGCGTTGAAACGATGCAAGGTGAGATGGAAGCGGAAGTCGTCGGTTTTTCTGGCGATCGCCTCTTTCTGATGCCCAGTGAGCAAATTACAGGTATCTTACCTGGTGCGAAAGTCACCCCCTTAACGGTTGAGGGAGGGCTTCCTGTCGGCATGGAGCTACTCGGGCGAGTGATCGACGGGGTCGGAAATCCGCTTGATGGCTTAGGTGCTATCTATACGGAAAAACGTGCCTCGTTCAATGCCGAGCCGATTAACCCGCTGGCGCGTAAACCGATTTCTGAACCGCTTGATGTCGGCATCAAAGCGATTAACGGCTTGTTGACGGTAGGTAAAGGTCAACGTATTGGCCTTTTCGCTGGTTCTGGTGTCGGTAAGTCTGTCACGCTTGGCATGATGACACGCGGTACGACGGCTCAAGTTGTTGTTGTCGGCCTGATTGGTGAGCGCGGCCGAGAAGTAAAAGAGTTTATTGAAGAGATCCTTGGCACAGAGGGACGACAGCGTGCTGTGGTCGTGGCAGCGCCAGCTGACGCGTCACCGCTAATGCGTCTAAAAGGTTGTCAAACCGCACTGACCATTGCCGAGTATTTCCGTGATCAAGGCCTTGATGTTCTCCTGTTGATGGATTCATTGACTCGTTTTGCACAAGCGCAGCGTGAAATTGCTCTGTCCGTCGGTGAACCACCAGCGACTAAGGGTTATCCACCATCAGTGTTTGCCAAACTGCCCGCACTGGTTGAGCGTGCGGGTAATGGTGATGAAAACCAAGGCTCGATTACCGCATTCTTTACGGTCTTGACGGAAGGCGACGATCTGCAAGACCCGATAGCTGATGCTTCACGCGCCATTCTTGATGGTCACATTGTGTTGTCACGAGAGATGGCGGATGCAGGGCATTACCCGGCGATTGATGTTGAGAAATCCGTTAGTCGTGTCATGCCACAGATCACGACGGATCAACATATGCTGATGTCAAAAGCGGTACGCCAAGTATTAGCAATATGCCGTAAAAACCAAGACTTGGTGTCGATTGGCGCATATAAGCCGGGAACCGACCAGGCTATCGACAGTGCCTTCACTATCAAACCAAAGATTGATCAGTACCTACAGCAGGGTATGAAAGACAGTGTGCCTTATCAGATGTGTGTCAACATGCTTGGCTCGATGCTTAATGCTGGCGAGTAGCGAGCGAATGGTGAGGAGCTAGGTTATGGAGAACGCACTTGATTTTCTTTTGGAGCAAGCGTCAGACAAAGAGCAGCAAGCGGTGTTGTCTCTTAATAAAGCGCGCTCTGAGCTTGAGGGGTATTACCGTCAGGTCGAACAGATAGAAAAATATCGTAGAGATTATTGCCAACAGTTAATTGACCGCGGCAAAGGTGGGCTGACTGCTAGTCAATATGGCCATCTGAACCGTTTTCTTACCCAGTTGGATGAGACACTGGCCAAGCAAAAACAGGCGGAATCTCACTTCAAAGAGCAAGTCAATGCTTGTGAAGAGCATTGGCTTGAAGTACGCAAGCAAAGGCGTTCGTATGAATGGATGCGAGATAAAAAAGTCGAAGAAAAGCAACGGCTCGAAGCGAAAAAAGAGCAACGTATGATGGATGAATTTTCGACGCTTATGTATGCACGAAAAACTCGTTAATGCTGGTGTGATTTTTGCATCTCAAGAATACTATTAATTGATATGCTTTGCTGGTGCAGCCAGTAGAGTATGGATCCCCACGCATAGTGGCTGCTTTTCTTTATTACTTGAGTACTCATAACAGATGAAGCTAGATTTATCGACATCCACCGACAGCGTAAAATTGACCGCGCCAGAGGCTGGAAAAGTTTCGACCCCTGATAACCCGTCGCAAGAAAATGGATTTATGAGTAAGTTGAGTGCCATGCTTGGCAACTCAAGTGATTCAACGGATGGTGTGGCAAAAAAAAACAGCGCAAAAGCCAGCGAGTCAAAACCTGTCACATCAAAAGCTGACGGAGAACAGGATGCGAGTTCTGATGCGGTCAAGACTAGTAAGGCGGCTAGCAGCACTGGCTCAGCGTCAACGGATGAACTTCAAGATGATGAAGTTACACCAGTAAAAACGACATCAACTCAACGGACGGCATCCGCTGATTCAGAGGTTACTTCTGAAGGGTATCAGTCAACATCCCCTAAAGAACGCGGCAACGAGGGTGTGGTGCTGGCTGACGCTAAGTCACAACAAGCGAAGAAAACCGTATCGGAAAGTGATGAGCTTTTAGAGCGCCTTAATGACTCGAATAATGCACTGCAAGGTAAACAAGCGAAGCCTGATACCGTCGTTGCAGAACACGCAGGACCTCACAACGTAAGTCAAGCCTCGGGCGGCAAAGCGTTGCCACCGGAAGAAGATCAAAAGCAGCCAGCGGTAAAAGAAGCCGCTGCTGTCGCTTCAATATCGAATCAAGTAAAGACTAGTGAACTGGCTGAGACACCTTCACGCGCGCAAAGTGCAGTATCTAGTGGTATTGAGCTTGAAACAAAACAAGTGAACTCTTCGGGAACCCCCTCACAGGAAGGTGCTAAAGCGGTCAGCACAGGATCAACAAATGAATCTGCCGCTCAAGACTCTGAGTTAAGTAACAAACTAACCAACTCTGATGCACAAACGGTGGCGGAGGGCGAGCTTTCCCAAACTTCGGATGAATTAGCATTAAAACAAGCAGCAGCTCAAGCCCAAGAAACAAGCGAGGAAAGCGTTTCAGTGCAGGTTGCCGCAATGACCGATAGCGAAAACCCGGGCGTGTCACCAGCTCAACAAGATGGTTTTGAACCTACACAGGCAAAGCAGTCTGTAAAGGGTGAAGTGAATCATGAGCAGGTGGAAGAGGGCGCGGAGGCGCCTATCGTTGCGATTCCATGGGGACAGTCGCCGAAAGAAGATGCACAAGCGTTAACACCGGTTGCAGACGGTAAAGCAGGTGTCGATAGCCGAGAGAAAGTAGATCCAGCAGTGCTTGCTGCTCGAGCGGCCGTTGTGGGCGCGGCAGCGAACGCATCATCACCCCAAGCGGCAGTCAGTGTACCGACCTCTTCAGTGACAGCTAGCAGCATAGACAATAAAGCCGCGCTTGACCCAGCCTTAATGGGTGCAATGAGCGCATCAGCCACCCCGATGACAAGCAAAGCCGCGAGTGATGCTGCGTTGAGAAATAGTTTGGCTGCAACCGGTCTTGTGGCCGCAAAAGCGGATAAGCAAGAATCATCCACAGTTCAAACTCACGATGGGGTGTCACCGAACAGTGTGACTTCCGCAGCAGCAACCGCTCAAGTCACACGCTCGGAGGTAAACACGCCACAAGGGAGTGTGGTAATATCGCAGGCTATGTCAGCGGAACAGATGGCAGAAAAGGCGAACGAGCGAGTTCAGGTCATGTTGTCAAAGAATTTAAAAAATATTGATATACGGCTAGATCCACCTGAATTGGGTCGCATGCAGATCCGTATGAACATGAACGGTGACAATGCAACCGTGCATTTTACGGTGGCGAATAGCCAGGCTCGCGATGTGATTGAACAGGCAATGCCTAGACTGCGTGAAATGCTTGCCCAGCAGGGTTTGCAACTCGGTGATACCTCGGTTCAGCAGCAAAGTGCGGGTCAGCAGCAGGGACAATTTGCCGGTCAAGGGCAGTCAGGCGCTCAAGGCTCTGGTAATGGAGAAGGCTGGGATGGCGATGAACACTCAGCAGATTCGAGCGTTAACCTCAATGTAAAAACAGAACAAGATGGCATTAGTTTTTATGCCTAAACTATAATTGCAGAGACACAGATGGCAGAAGAACAACAAATCGAAGCCCCAAAAGGCAAAGGTAAATTACTGATTATTATCGCTGTCGTCGCCGTATTATTGATTGGCGTCGCAGCAGCAGCTTTCTTTATGACGGGATCGGATGATGACACAGCGGGTGCTTCAAACAGCTCTGTGAGCCAAAGTGCTCAGCCAGTTGTGGAACCGATCTCCTATGTGAATATTCCTCAGCCTTTTGTCTTTAATGTGACGGGCGACAGTCGCAATCGTATGGTGCAAATAAAAGCACAACTCATGGTGCGTGGTCGCGCTAATGAAGAGTTAGCACGCTACCACTCTCCATTGATCGAGAGTTCGTTGATCAATACGTTTGCCTCCAGTACCGTTGAGCAACTTCGCACGCCGAATGGGCGTGTTGAGCTGCGTGATAAGGCTTCAGATGATGTGAAAGCCAGTTTATCTCAAGCAGTAGGGCAGCCCGTTATTGAGCGCGTGCTGTTCACTGACTTTGTAATTCAGTAGGTAAGACGTGACCGATTTATTAAGCCAAGACGAAATTGATGCGCTACTGCATGGTGTTGATGATGTCGATGACGTTGAAGAAGAGTTGAATGATGTTGACGGTGATGCCGTCAGCTTTGATTTCTCTTCACAAGATCGCATTGTTCGTGGGCGAATGCCGACCCTCGAACTTATCAATGAGCGTTTTGCTCGTCATTTACGCATTAGCTTGTTTAATATGCTGCGAAAAACGGCAGAGGTGTCGATCAACGGCGTACAGATGATGAAGTTTGGAGAATACCAAAACACACTCTATGTACCCACCAGTTTGAACATGGTGCGTTTTCGTCCGCTAAAAGGTACAGCACTTATCACCATGGAAGCGCGTCTGGTCTTCATTTTGGTAGAAAACTTCTTTGGCGGAGATGGTCGTTATCACGCGCGCATTGAAGGTCGCGAGTTTACGCCAACAGAGCGTCGAATTGTTCAGTTGCTTCTTAAAATTGTGTTTGAAGACTATAAAGAAGCTTGGTCTCCGGTGATGGGGGTCGAGTTTGAGTACCTGGACTCGGAAGTGAACCCGAGCATGGCGAACATCGTTAGCCCGACAGAGGTGATTGTAGTCAGTTCATTCCATATAGAGGTGGATGGCGGAGGCGGCGACTTTCATGTCGTTATGCCATACTCGATGGTTGAACCGATCAGAGAGTTGCTCGATGCAGGTGTTCAGTCGGACAAAATGGAGACGGATATTCGTTGGAGCTCGGCACTGCGTGACGAAATCATGGATGTACCGGTGAATTTCCGAGTTAACCTACTTGAACAAGATATCTCATTACGTGACTTGATGGAGCTTCAAGCGGGCGACATCATCCCAATTTCTATGCCTGAGCATGCCACAATGTTTGTGGAAGAACTGCCGACCTATCGTGTCAAGATGGGGCGCTCTGGTGAAAAAATGGCGGTACAAATTTCAGAAAAAATTAGACGACCAGATGTGGTTAAGACCGATTTGGCGTTTCTTGGTAAAGATATTATGTCTGAGCTCGATAGTGCGCTCGAAGACGATGATGAATAAGGGTATTGAAGATGGAACCATCTGACGATCAGAAACTGGCTGACGAATGGGCAGCTGCGCTGGGTGAAGACCCGATGGCACCGGATGTGGACGTAGATGATATTCTCGCAGCACCGTTGGATGAGCTGAAAGACACCTCTTCGCCAATCTCTGAAGACGAACGTCGTAAACTGGATACCATTCTCGATATTCCAGTGACGATCTCTATGGAAGTAGGCCGCTCACAAATCAGTATCCGTAACCTACTGCAACTGAACCAAGGCTCGGTTGTTGAGCTGGAGCGTGTTGCCGGTGAGTCATTAGATGTATTGGTTAACGGCACCTTGATTGCTCACGGCGAAGTGGTTGTCGTAAACGATAAGTTTGGTATCCGTTTAACGGACGTGATCAGCCAGACCGAGCGTATCAAGAAGCTGCGCTAATGAACTTACTTAGATCCTCTATGCGCATGTTATTGAGTGTGTCGGCCAGCGTATTCTCCGGGACGGCACTTGCCGCCGTAGAGCCAAAAGAGCATTTTGATGTAGCGACCACCATAGGGTCGCTTTTTCTCGTTATTTTGGTCATTGTCGTGTTGATGCTGCTGTTGAAAAAAATGCGTGTACCTTCACTGCTCAATCACAAAGACTTGGCGATTGTTCGTCAAATTCCGGTTGGGACAAAGGAGCGTATCGCGGTTGTCAAAGCCGGTGAAGAGCATTTTTTGGTGGGCATAACGCCAAACAATATCAGCCTAGTGTCTAAGCTTGAGACTCCGATTGCGGATGAGGTTGTTGAAGATAGCGCTTTTGGCTCTCAACTGAGTAAAATGTTGAAAAAGAGTAATCATGCATAGAAAACTCTCCTCTCTGTGTTGGCTCGTTTTGCTGCTAATTTGTGCGCCATTGTCGATGGCGCAACAAGAACTCGATACACCTATTGGCGCTAACACCTCGCCAGCGGGTCAGGTTACGGTCTCGGCCATGGAAAGTGAACAAGGCGCATCCACGATGACGGCTTCAAGCACTCGTAGTGGTGGCGGTGGTGGTATTCCAGCCTTTACCATGACAGCAAACCCAGATGGTAGCGAAGATTACTCGATCAATTTACAGATTTTAGCGCTGATGACCATGCTCGGCTTTTTGCCAGCAATGGTTATCTTGATGACCTCATTTACTCGTATCGTGGTTGTGATGTCGATATTGCGTCAAGCGATGGGTTTGCAGCAGACACCTTCGAATCAGGTCATCATCGGTATCTCCCTGTTCTTAACCTTCTTTGTGATGTCTCCGGTACTCAATCAAATTAACGATAGGGCTATTCAGCCGTACATTAACGAGCAGGTCAGTGCCCGAGAAGCATTTGATGAGGCGCAGCAGCCGCTTCGTGCGTTTATGCTCAAGCAAACGCGGGTTAAAGATCTCGAAACTTTTGTCAATATTGCGGGTGCGGAGGTGCAAAGCCCAGAAGAGGTGTCGATGGCAATTCTGATCCCAGCGTTTATTACATCGGAGCTGAAGACCGCGTTCCAGATCGGTTTTATGCTGTTTTTGCCGTTCTTGATTATTGACCTAGTTGTCGCTTCAGTATTGATGGCAATGGGTATGATGATGCTATCGCCGATGATCGTTTCTCTACCTTTTAAGTTGATGCTGTTTGTTTTAGTTGATGGTTGGAACTTAATCTTGTCCACTTTGGCTGGCAGTTTTGCCTTGTAGCGGAGTAATAAAACGATGACACCTGAGTTATTTGTTGAGTTGTTCCGAGATGCACTTTGGTTGGTGTTGATGTTGGTGTGTGCCATCATCATTCCAAGTTTGCTGGTGGGCCTAATTGTGGCGATATTTCAGGCCGCGACATCGATCAACGAACAAACCCTGTCATTTTTACCGCGTTTGATCGTGACTCTTCTCGCCCTTATGGCGTTTGCGCATTGGGGGACTCAAGTGATGATGGAGTATTTCTTTAGTCTCGTCGAGCGCGTACCAACGATACTCTACTAGGGCACTTTATGGAGTATCCAACGGTTGTTGTATTAGAGTGGATGGCCAACTATTTTTGGCCTTTGACCCGCATCTCCTCCATGCTGATGGTGATGACGGTAACGGGCGCACGCTTTGTTCCAGCGCGTGTCCGTCTCTACCTTAGCCTTGCGATTACCTTTGCTGTCATGCCCGTGATCCCTGCCGTCCCTCAAGAGATAGAGTTGATGTCTTTTGCCGGGTTCATGGTGCTCGCAGAACAGATCATCATTGGTGTCGCGATGGGTACTATTACTGTTTTTATCTTGCAGACCTTTGTCTTGCTTGGTCAAATTTTAGGTATGCAATCGAGTTTGGGCTTTGCCTCAATGGTTGACCCTGCCAATGGTCAAAATACGCCAGTACTTGGCCAGCTGTTTATGATGATAGCGACCCTGTTTTTTTTAGGTACTGACGGCCATTTGAAAATGATCCAATTAGTTGTGATGAGTTTTCAAAGTCTCCCGATTGGCAGTGGCGGAATAAGCCAGTTAGGCTTTCAAGAGATCGCCTCTTGGCTGGGAATCATGTTTAAAGTCGCATTAAGTATGGCGCTGTCGGGCATTATAGCGCTGTTAACCATCAACCTTTCGTTTGGCGTGATGACGCGTGCAGCTCCGCAGCTGAATATCTTCTCGTTGGGCTTTGCTTTTGCCTTAATGGTCGGTCTGTTTATTTGTTGGTACCTTCTAAGTGGGCTACTGAGCCACTATGAGTTGTATTGGTCACAAAGGGAGGAGCAGATATGCCGCTTGATCAACATCAACTGCTGATTGGCGTAGGAGGTTGGATTGGCAGAATCTGACGGCCAAGAACGCACCGAAGAGGCCACGCCCCGAAGGAGACAGCAAGCCCAAGAGAAAGGCCAAGTCGCCCGCTCGAAGGAGCTTGCATCTGTTTCTGTACTCATTATTGGTTCGGTATCTTTGATGTGGTTTGGTGGCATGCTTGCGACTGCGCTTTATCAGATGATGTCACGTATCTTCACCTTAAGTCGTGAGGAGATTTTCGACGTCGGTAAGCTGGGGGATATCGCCTTTGGTGCACTTGGCAGTCTGATATTCCCTCTACTGCTGATATTGATTGTACTGTTTTTCGCAGCGCTGGCAGGGGCGGCTGGTCTTGGTGGGATTCGCTTCTCCGCTGAAGCGGCACGACCAAAACTCTCTAAACTCAACCCTCTTAGCGGCTTGAAACGTATGGTGGGCAAGCAGAGTGCGGTTGAACTGATCAAGTCGATTCTTAAGGTAGGCCTGGTTGCGGGTGTCGCGTTCTTATTGATAGATAGCTCTCGCGCCGATTTGTTGCAGCTAAGCACCGATGTTTATCCGCAAAATATCTTTCACTCACTCGATATCCTTTTAAACTTTGTTTTGCTTATCAGCTGCTCGTTACTCGTTGTAGTAGCAATTGATATTCCATTTCAGGTTTGGCAGCACAATGAACAGCTCAAGATGACCAAGCAGGAAATCAAAGACGAGTTTAAAGACACCGAGGGTAAACCTGAGGTCAAGGGGCGTATTCGTATGCTCCAACGCGAAGCGGCTCAGCGGCGTATGATGGCAGATGTTCCTCAGGCTGATGTGATTGTTACCAACCCAGAGCATTTCTCTGTAGCACTGCGTTATAAACAGAATACTGATAAAGCGCCAGTCGTGGTGGCAAAAGGTGTCGACCATATGGCACTTAAGATTCGAGAGGTAGCTCGTGAACATGATATCTACGTGATTCCAGCGCCACCACTCGCGCGCGCCTTGTACCATACTACTGAGCTTGAGCAAGAGATCCCTGACGGGCTATTTACTGCGGTTGCTCAAGTGCTTGCGTACGTGTTCCAGTTGAAACAGTACCGCAAAAAAGGTGGTCAGCGTCCAGTTCTGAAAAATGAGAACATGCCAATACCCCCTGATTTGCGTCACTAAGCTTTAGGTCGCTGATTACTTATCTGGGATAGAGAGTAAAATCAGCAGTGCACCATCACCGCCAAATTCGAGCGGTGCTTGGTGAAAGGCCATTACATCAGGGTGTTGTGCAAGCCATAGAGGCACTTTCTGTTTCAAAATGTGCTTTCCGATCCCGTGTTGAACACACGCACAACTGACCTTCTGTTTCACACAGTAAGCAATCATAGATCCAAGCTCTCTTTTTGCTTCCTGTTGTGTCATGCCATGCATATCCAAAAACACGTCAGGTACATATACCCCGCGACGCAGACGCTTCACTTCGTATTTAGAAACATCATCACGTGCATAGCGTGTAGGACCATCATCGCTTAAGAGTGGTACGAACTCATCGGAGAAGTAAAATTCAGTATCTGAAGCCTCGCGAGCAGAGCGAGTGACTTCTTTCTGCTTAACGTTTCTTTTTGGGGGCTGGACTATGGTATCCTGTGCAAACTTTTTTACGCCCTTTACTTCTTCATAGAAGAGCGAGAAGTCATCATCAAAATCGGTGTCTTTGCGGCTCATGGGTAAATCATTACTCTAATACAACTATATGAAGAGTATTGTAGCGCTTTTTGGAGGCAACTTTGGATAAGATTTTTGTAGAAGAAGCAGTATCAGAGCTTCATACGCTTCAAGATATGATTCGTTGGACAGTCAGTCGTTTCAACGCAGCGAATTTATTTTATGGTCACGGCACCGATAATGCGTGGGATGAAGCGGTTCAATTGATCCTTCCAACACTGTATTTGCCAATCGATGTGCCTCCGCACGTATTGAACTCGCGCCTTACAAGCAGCGAGCGTTTACGCATTGTTGAGCGCGTGGTGAAGCGCATTAATGAGCGTACACCAACTGCATACTTAACCAACCGAGCGTGGTTCTGTGGCTTGGAGTTCTTTGTTGATGAGCGAGTGCTTGTGCCACGCTCTCCAATCGGTGAGCTGATTCAAGCCAACTTTGAACCGTGGTTGGTGGAAGAGCCAACACGCATTATGGATATGTGTACGGGTAGTGGCTGTATTGCAATTGCATGTGCGCACGCGTTCCCAGAGGCAGAAGTTGATGCGATCGACATCTCTTCGGATGCATTGCAAGTTGCAGAGCAAAACGTTCAAGATCACGGCATGGAGCAGCAAGTGTTCCCAATCCGCTCTGACTTGTTCCGTGACTTACCAAAAGAGCAGTACAACCTGATTGTGACGAATCCACCTTATGTGGATGAAGAAGACATGAACAGCCTACCTGACGAGTTCACACATGAGCCAGAGCTTGGTCTAGCTGCGGGTACAGATGGCCTGAAACTGGTTCGCCGCATTTTGGCTAACGCACCGGATTACTTGACTGAAAAAGGTATTTTGGTCTGTGAAGTGGGCAACTCAATGGTACACATGATGGAACAGTACCCAGACATCCCATTCACTTGGCTAGAGTTTGAAAACGGCGGCCACGGCGTATTCCTACTGACCCGTGAACAGATTGTTGAACACTCACAGCACTTTGCGCTGTATAAGGATTAACTCCCTCTTAATGACGGAATAACTCCTTCAGTAAAATATGACTCATTAGCGCTGCCTTCGGGCGGCGCTTTGTTTTTCAGGTCTGATCTCTATTGGCGAGGCGCTATCTGCTGAGTTTGCCATCAATTTACCCTTTACATCCCAAACCAATAAAGCCACTATGAATCCACGAAGAATAGGAAGCTTGCTGGTGTTTTATCCCCACTGGCAATGAATTTAGAGGAAATAATGGCAGGTAACAGCATTGGACAGCACTTTCGCGTCACCACTTTCGGTGAGAGTCATGGTATTGCACTTGGATGTGTAATTGATGGCTGTCCTCCGGGACTTGAGTTAACGGAAGCGGACCTTCAAACAGACTTGGACCGCCGTCGCCCGGGAACATCTCGTTATACCACTCAGCGCCGTGAACCTGATGAAGTGAAGATCCTTTCCGGTGTTTTTGAAGGGTGCACAACGGGTACATCTATTGGTCTGCTGATTGAAAATACTGACCAGCGTTCAAAAGACTATTCTGAAATTAAAGATAAGTTCCGCCCAGGTCATGCTGACTACACTTACCATCAAAAATACGGCAACCGTGACTATCGTGGTGGTGGCCGTTCATCGGCTCGCGAAACAGCAATGCGCGTTGCGGCAGGTGCGGTTGCAAAAAAATACCTCAAACAAGAGTTTGGCGTAGAGATCCGTGCCTATCTTTCACAAATGGGTGATGTGGCGATTGATAAAGTAGATTGGGACGAAATTGAAAATAACGCGTTTTTCTGTCCTGATGTCGACAAAGTTGACGCATTTGACCAGTTGATACGTGATTTGAAGAAAGAGGGTGACTCGATTGGTGCTAAATTGCAGGTGGTTGCGACCAACGTACCTGTTGGTTTAGGTGAGCCAGTGTTTGACCGTCTAGATGCCGATATTGCCCATGCACTGATGAGCATCAACGCGGTGAAGGGTGTTGAAATAGGTGACGGCTTTGATGTTGTTGCGCAAAAAGGCAGTGAGCACCGCGATACGCTTTCTCCTCAAGGGTTTGGTAGCAACCACGCCGGTGGTATCTTAGGTGGTATCTCTACAGGGCAAGATATCGTAGCGAACATTGCACTAAAACCAACATCAAGCATTACAGTGCCAGGTGACACCATTACACGCCAAGGTGAGCCAACGCAACTGATTACAAAAGGTCGCCATGACCCATGTGTCGGTATTCGTGCTGTGCCTATTGCAGAAGCGATGCTTGCTATCGTAGTGATGGATCATCTGCTGCGCCATCGTGGGCAAAATCACGGTGTGATGACTGAAACGCCAAAGATCTAGTTCGAGGCCAAAGCTCGAAATTAACGACAGTGTTAGAGTGAAAGAGGTTGCATCGTGCAACCTCTTTTTTATTGGATGTGATTAATGTAGCGGTCCTTCTGTTTCAAGCTGAAACGCTGGCAATCGCCAACCAAAACGAACGGCGGACATGCGAAGCAGATAACCGGCAATTAATGTGATGATGGTCGCCGTCAGCTCACTGATGTTCATTTCAAGCAAGGCCAAATAGAGTCCGGATGCGCTAAATGCGACAGAGGCATAAAGCTCTTTATGTAAAACCAAGGGTGTTTGTCGACAGATTAAATCTCTAAGTAAGCCGCCAAAGACACCTGTTACCAGAGCAGACACCATACAGATACTGGGATGCAGCCCCATATTCATCGCCACTTTTGTGCCGATGATGCTAAAGGCAACTAGGCCTATGGCATCAAGGCGAATAAAGACCCCTTTGAACTTAATCACCCAGTGGGCAATTCCCGTTGTCAGTAAGCCAGCCAGACAAGTGATGGCGAGATATTGTGGATTAGCAACCCAAGTTAGCGGGTAATGGCCGAGTAAGATATCGCGCACTGTGCCGCCACCAATTGCAGTCGCACTTGCCACCAGCATGACGCCAAACCAATCCATTTTTTGACGACCCGCACTGAGTGCGCCAGTCATCGCTTCTGCCGTAATACCGACAACATATAAAATACTCAACAGCATGTTTCTACTCTATATTGTTGTTATGCCGTGTCACTTTTCGTTGAAAGCAACATAATTTGAGCGCGAGTCTAATCGACTTTCTTGATTTAGACGAATGAGAAAAATTAGTTAAGTAAACGTTTGTTGCATTAGTTAATGTAATGCTAATAATCTCTTTCAGAGAACACTATGGTTGTACATAAGCCTGTTTTTTCATCTTGGTTAGCATAATCAAGGCTAATGCTTGCCCCATGCAATTTTACCACCGCAGCCACAAGTGCAAGCCCAAGACCATGACCTGGTGTGTTCCGACTTGTATCCACGCGGTATAAGCGCTGAAACACTTTGTGACGAAGGTTCGGTGCTATCCCCGGCCCAGTATCAGTAAGCGTCATCTGTTTAGGAGTGATCTCTAATGTTATGGAAGCGCCTTTGGGAGAGTATTTGTGGGCATTGTCGATTAGATTGTAGAGCATACGAAATAGCAGAGAACGGTCGCCATTTAGATGGCAGGGAGTACTCGTTAAGCTAATGGTCTGCTGCTTGTCATCGAGCATAGGTTCAATCAACTCAATGGCATCCTTAGCGATGGCCTCAAAGTCGACTTGACCAAACTGATCGGTTTCTCTCAATGCTTCTAGTTTGCTTAGTTCGAGCATCGCATTAAAGGTGACTAAAATCTCGTCAAAATGGTGGTGAAGCTCATTTAACGCTAAGGCTTTCTTAGTGGGATCTGTCTCTTGTTCAGCGGCAGTAAGGCGATTCTTTATTCTGGTCAAAGGCGTGCGAAGATCGTGTGCGATTGCATCCGTAACACCTTGAATTTGATTGACGGATAATTCCACCTCGTTGAGCATTCGGTTAATAAACAGGCCAATACGCTCCCACTCATCTTGCGCAAACTCGGGTTTAGAAGCGGCTAGGGGAATACGGCTATCAAAATGTCCCTGTTCGATTTTACCCACAACGTGATTAATGGCATTGAGTTGGTGAGATATTTTGCGGCGTATAATCCACCCAGGTATCAGCGCAATAAAGAAACTCAATGCCATGATTGTGAGTGCCGCATTGACAAAATTCTCTTGAATTTCACGAATGTACTCATTGTTCGTGGCAATCAGCACTTGATGATCGTGAATCTTGAACGAGCAACCTTCTAGTATAGATATGGCATCGTTTCCTTCACGAATGATGGGGAAAGGGGCGATACTAGGGCAGGTAGGTAGGGCGTTGGGAATATGGCTTAGTGCACCAGAAACATGGCCATTCGGCGACTTGATGACCGTTAAGATATTTTGGTTTTCGTATAGGGTGTCGTCCAGCCACCGCTCGATATTAGAGCCGTTGTTTAACTCGGCAGCAGAATTCAGTTGCTCGACATGCTGTGAGATTAGCTGATGCTTTGAGCGTACTAAAGGTTGGATACTCAATTGGTAAACTGCAAACAGGGCAAGAGCAACCGTAAGCCAAAGCATGACGGCGACCAATATAGACAAGCGCCATAATGAGTGGCGCTGCCATAGTTGTTGAATAGTGTGGCCCAGAGTTGAAAGTGAAGACTTAATCACAGTGCTTTTCTCATTCTATAACCAGCGCCTCTTACTGTTTCGATGAGATTGGGTTGGCCCTCTAGGTCAATTTTTTTTCTAAGGCGGGCAATGTGTACGTCGATCACATTGGTTTGAGGGTCAAAGTTGTAATCCCATACCGCTTCAAACAGCAGTGAGCGAGTGACGACTTGATCAACATGCTCTAGAAGATACTTGAGTAGCTGAAACTCTTTCGCCTGCAGTTCTATCTTACGCCCGGATAAAACAGCGTGGTGGGCAAGTAAGTCGAGCTCTAACGGTCCATTATGCAGCTTGTTGCTCTGCAACGAGGCCGTCATTGAAGCCACGCGACTGCTAAGGATCTCCACACGGGCAATGAGTTCCGACAAGGCAAAAGGTTTGGTGAGGTAGTCATCGCCCCCTTGTTTGAGCCCCTTGACGCGTTCATCGACGCTATCAAGCGCACTAAGGATAAGAACACGAGCAGCGACATTCGCTGCTCTTAAAGTAGAAAGTACGGTCAGGCCATCAATCCCCGGCAACATGCGGTCAAGAATAATCACGTCATGCTGTCCTTCGAGACCCAAGAATAGTCCATCTTGTCCATTGCTAGCGCTGTCGACCGCCCAGCCTTGTTGTTTCAAAGACTGAACAAGGTATTGATTGGTCTCTTTGTCATCTTCAATGACCAGTACTTTCATTAGTAATCCTTATTTTTTATGACGCTTGAGAACGGGGATCTCTTCACCGTTATCGACATTAATCAATAGCTTTTGTTTACCAAGCTCAGTTGAAGCGAGTTTTACTTCATAGTAGACAATGCCGTTTTTCTCTTCTAATTCCGCTTCAATTAGCTTTGCTGAATATTTACTTTCAAGCTCAGGTATGACGCTGAGAATGTCGAATCCAGATTCTATTACACGCTCTATTGCCACACGGTCGTCTGTGTCTAAGTCACTAAAACCAAAGGTGCTTAAACTGTCAGACTTCTCTTTGACAAGTGACTGGTCACTGACGGAATAACTCAACTTATATTTGCTGTCAGCGTCAAGGTCAACCATTTTGAATTCATAGACAACTTGCTGATCTTTGTAATCATCCAATTCAACTTCTGTAACCACACCGCTGTAATCTTTGCGCACAGCAGGAGCCAATGTTGCTACTGTCGTGTTAGATGAATTAAGGGCCATTAGGTTGATGCTCATATCATCGTCTGCCATTGTGATACCAGAGAACGAGATCGCGGTTGCGAGTAGGCCAAGCTTGATGAGTTTCATAATATTTTCCCAATTTAAAGTGAGCAGAAAGAAGCGGCTAATACATTGATTGCGGCAAACAGTGAAAAGAACCCTGTGCCACACACGGCGAGTGCTCTCTTTTGTCTCATATTCATAGTGCTTCTTCCTGTCTTGTTTCGATGGGATAACTCTACCTTAGTGACATAAACTCAAAATGGCGTGAAGATTAAATATAGTTAATGTTGCGAAAGCGTTGATGTAAGCGAGCTTGTTTTCTTTACCCTACCGAGAAAAACACGCAAAATACGAGAGACAGTTATACAAAGATAAAGTCCTCATGACACACCAATATCAAGACTTAATTCGCTTATTCGATCAGACCTTTTATGAAACATTTAACACTCGTTTAGAGCTTGGTGGCGATGAACCCATCTATTTGCCGGCAGATAAGAGTGTCACGCACCATCGTATTGTTTTTGCTCGCGGATTCTATGCCTCGGCATTACATGAAATTGCACATTGGTGCGTTGCAGGGCCAGAGCGTCGCTTGCTGGAAGACTTTGGCTATTGGTATGAGCCAGACGGTCGTACTGCACAAGTACAGGCAGAATTTGAACAAGTTGAAATTCGTCCTCAAGCCTATGAGTGGATTTTATCACTCAGCGCAGGCTTTCCATTTAATGTTAGCTGTGACAATCTACACGGCAATTTTGAACCAGACCGTATTGCGTTTATGCGTAAAGTGCATGGTGAAGTGATGTCGATACTTGCATCGGGTCTCCCACCACGCGTTGCTGCACTTTCTAATGCGTTGCGCGACTTTTACAACATACCAGAGCTCACTCCCGAGCAATTTATGGTTCAATAAACCTAAATCAACAATTAGTCTAGACCTAGAATAAAGACCCTAAAGGAAGCCCATGATCATCGAATTTGAAGAAAACTTACTGGCATTAATTGACCAACGCATCGAAACGGCCTCTGATGATGAGCTATTTGCGGGCGGCTATTTACGCGGACATATCTCCTTGTCAGCGGCGGAGTGCGAAGAGCAGGGTATCAATGACATTGAAGTGCTTAAGCAGCAAATCGAAGCAAGTCTCGAGCAAGCGAAGTCGGAGTTAAGCCCCGCAGATCGCGTTATTGTGCATGATCTTTGGAAAGAGTTAGTCGCTCAATCTTGATTGATTTTCTTGACCATCTTGTTGCATGAATTCATCTTGTTTGGTTAACGCCTAGCTTCTATTCTAAGTTCATACTTTACAGGGCAAGGAAATTACCATGAAAATTATCGCGTTTGGAGCCTCTACTAGCTCAACATCTATCAACAAAGCGCTTGCAACATATGCAGCAGGCTTGGTGGATGACGCTCAGGTGAAGGTATTGGACATCAACGACTATTCGGTTCCAATGTTTAGCGAAGACAAGGAGAAAGAGATTGGTCAAGCGCCAGGAGCGCAAGCTTTTTTGCAAGATCTTGCAGAGGCTGACGCACTGGTTATCTCATTTGCTGAACATAACGGACATCACCCTGCCGCCTACAAAAATTTATTTGATTGGGCAACACGTATTGAGCGTGAAGTCTTTCAGGGCAAGCCTGCTGTCTATTTGGCAACCTCCCCTGGCCCGGGCGGCGCACAAAATGTACTCGCTGCCGCTACTGGCTCTGCTGGATACTTCGGTGGCAATGTGAAAGCATCGGTATCGGTACCAAGCTTTTACGACAATTTCGATGTTGAAGCAGATGTCGTGACCAACGCAGAGATTGCACAGCAGATCCGTCAAGCGGTTCAGTTACTCGGCAACTAGTAGCCTTGACGACCAGTTTTGAAGATAGTTGTTTGAATGAAACACAAAGGAGTGGCTTGGCCACTCCTTTTTTAATTCAATTGATACTATTGATTGAGTGCTTTGCCTTTACGCAGTTTTCTCACCCACATCCTTGCAGGATGAATAGCTTGAAGAAGGTCAACAGGCAGTGGGATTGGGTCATGATAGATTTGCGAGGCCAGTACTTCAGCCATCAGTGGCGCTGAGCAGAGCCCACGCGACCCAAGGCCGAGCATGCAGAAGAGGTCTTGAGGTACTTCAAGCTCTTGAGCATCTTGCTCTGAAACCAAATGCAAGTTTTGATACTGGGCTTTTACACTCTCTAGCTGGGCGATGTTGCCAACAAACGGTAAATGATCGCGGCTCACGCATCGTATACCTTGACGAGAATCACCTTGGCTCACATCGACAAGGTTTGGCCAGTCTTGATCAGGGATACAGTTTATGAGCTTTTGTCGGTTATCTTGTTGCGCGTTTTCATCATACTCGGTATCGAGGTGCGTACGATCGTAGCTGGCACCGATACAATGGTGTTGATTATTCGGGTTAACTGGCGTCATGTAGCCGTCGTAGCAGAGAACCGTTTTGATCTTACTTAGCTCAGTGGTGGTAGGAACATGACTTACTTGCCCTTTTACCTGACCGAGGGGTAATTCTTGTGTGACATTGAGTTGGTCAAACTCATTTCCATTGGCAATGATGACCACTTTATGAGAAAAACGCTGTTGCTGAGAGTGGAGTTCCCACCCTGCGTCACTTTTTTCAATGTCGGTAATGTGAGTGTTGAACTTCACCGACAGCTTCCCTTGAGCTTCAAGTTGGTGAATGATTCCTTGTGTTAATTGCGCCGGAGACAGCCAACCCCCGAGAGGGTAGAAGACACTCTCCATATCGACATTTGCGCCCACTTGCTGATTAGTTTGTTGTGGGTCTAGCGCCCTTATCAATTGCGAATCAAATTGACCTTGCACTGTTTTTTCAAGCTTTTGCTTTGCTGTTTCATCCCAAATCAACTGCGTGACACCACACCAATCGTGATCAAAGTGAAACTCGTTCGCCATTTGCTGTGCAAATTGTCTAGCGTAGAGAAACGCCGGAGCAAAAACACGAGAAACACCTTCGTGTGTTCCATTAAGAAGAGGGTAAACCGCCCCTTGACGATTGCCAGAAGCGGCTTGAGCAGGGCACTCATCTTTGCAGTACAGGGTCACTTTTGCGCCGCGACGAGTCAGAGACTTAGCCAATGTCGCAGAAGCAATACCGCCGCCAATCAGCGCAATATCTAAACCAGCATCAGTTGTGGAGGCACCTTGATAGTGGAACCAAGGTTGGGTATTTCCCGGTTGATTTCGTGCTTCAAACGAGCCCGCCAGCATTTCACGCTTGGTGCCAAAGCCTTTGACTTTTTTCATGCTGAATCCGGCTTCGATTAAGCCGCGACGAACAAAACCTGCGGCTGTGAAGGTCGCACAAGTTGCATGCGCTTTAGCGAGGTTTGCCATGCCATTAAATAGGGTTTGGTTCCACATTTCAGGGTTTTTGCTTGGGGCAAAACCGTCTAAAAACCAAGCGTCAACAATACCGTGCTGAGTGGTTGGTACAAGTGGCATACAGTCTTTAATATCACCAAACCATAAGTCGAGCGTGATGGCACCATCCGCCAACACGATTCGGTGGCATTCAGGTACGGCTATCGGATAGTGAGCTTGTAGCTGCGCAGCATATTGTGCAAGTTCAGGCCATGCTTGGTGCGCTTTGATGAGGTCATCAAGCTTGACTGGGAATTTTTCAAAGCTAATGAAGTGCAGCTCTTTCACCGCAGACTCTGGGTGCTTGGCTCTAAACTGTTCAAACGCTTGCCAAGTGGCAAGAAAGTTAAGCCCAGTACCGAACCCTGTTTCAGCGACGACAAAGCGGCGTTGTTCACACGATTGCCATCTTGTTGGGAGATGATTCTGTTCAATAAAAACATAGCGCGTCTCTTCTAAGCCATTAACGTTAGAAAAGTACACATCGTCAAAATGGTCAGAAACAGGTGTGCCGGCTTCATTCCAGCCCAGTTGTGCGTTGGTGATAGATGTCATAATGTAGGTGTTTAGGCAAGCAATGGCCTAATTGTACTCGCAACTTAACGTGTGAGCTAGATCCACAAAACCAAGTTGTTAGAGTAAAAACCTTATGACAGGCGGCAAAGGGGACGGAAAGCTGACCACTTTGCTTTGTTAACTTCGTTATTATCTAGCGGATTTTAGAATTTTTAGGAAATGTTCATGAAACGAGTCGTCATCACCGGTATGGGTATTGTATCGAGTATCGGTAACAACGTTGAAGAAGTGCTTGCGTCGTTGAAAGCAGGGAAGTCAGGTATCACAGCTTCTGAGCAGTTTAAAGAGCAAGGTCTACGTTCTCAGGTGTGGGGTAATCTAAAGATGAACCCAGCTGAGCATATCGATCGTAAGAAAATGCGCTTTATGGGTGATGCGGCAGCGTATGCGTACCTTTCAATGGAGCAGGCGATTGCTGACTCTGGCCTAACAGATGAGCAAGTTTCTAACGAACGCACTGGTATTGTCGCTGGCTCTGGTGGTGCTTCTTCGCTGAACCAAGTGGCAGCGGTAGATATTTTGCGTGAGAAAGGCGTGAAGCGTGTTGGTCCTTACATGGTACCTCGTACAATGGCTTCAACGGTCTCTGCGTGTTTGGCGACACCATTTAAGATTCGTGGTGTGAACTACTCAATGAGCTCTGCATGTGCGACTTCAGCGCACTGTATTGGCCATGCGATGGAACTGATTCAACTTGGCAAGCAAGATGTTGTGTTTGCCGGAGGTGGTGAAGAGCTAGATTGGTCACTAACCATGATGTTTGACGCAATGGGTGCACTGTCTACAAAATACAACGATAACCCAGAGCAAGCATCACGTACTTATGATGCGAACCGAGACGGTTTCGTTATCTCTGGCGGTGGCGGCATGCTGGTGGTTGAAGAACTTGAACATGCATTGGCGCGTGGCGCGAAGATCTACGGTGAGATCGTCGGTTATGGTGCAACCTCTGATGGCTATGACATGGTGGCTCCATCGGGTGAGGGTGCGATCCGTTGTATGAAGATGGCAATGCAAGAAGTGGATGGTGTGGATTACGTCAATACACACGGCACATCGACTCCTGTTGGTGATGTGAAAGAGCTAGGCGCTATTCAAGAAGTCTTCGGTGGCAATAGCCCTGCAATTTCAGCAACCAAAGCGATGACTGGTCATGCGCTCGGTGCTGCGGGTGTACATGAAGCGATTTATTCAACGTTAATGCTTGAGCATGGTTTTATTGCTCCAAGCATCAATGTAGAGCAACTGGATGAAGCGGCTGAAGGTCTTGATATTGTAACGCAAGCGCGTGAAGCAGAACTGACGACAGTGATGTCAAATAGCTTTGGTTTTGGTGGTACAAACGCCACATTGGTTATTAAGAAATACCAAGGCTAAACCTGTTTCCAGAGCGGACCAGCCTCGCTGGTCGAACAGACGCAGACTCTGTCCCAAGGAGAGCGGGACAGAATCCTTTTGTTCTGGATGATTGCCCGGCTATATGCCGGGCTTTTTTATAGACAGCTTGCAATGAATTTTGCACAATCTCTCTACTGCCAATATAGAAATAAAAAATATTATGAAAATTATTGTCGATGAGAACATGCCTTATGCAGAGGCGTTGTTTAGTCAAATCGGTGACGTGGTGTTAATGCCCGGCCGTGACCTTTGTGCGGACGATTTAGTCGATGCGGATGCTTTGATGATCCGCTCTGTCACTAAAGTCAACGCAGAGTTAGTCGCTAAAGCAGACAAGTTGAAGTTTGTCGGTACTGCGACCGCAGGCATGGATCATGTTGATCAAGCTCTATTGCAAGAGCGAGGTATATTCTTCACGGCAGCGCCAGGCTGTAACAAGGTAGGCGTGGCTGAATATGTGTTCAGTGTGATGATGGTTTTAGCGCAGCAGCAAGGCTTTTCCGTGTTTGATAAGACGGTAGGTATTGTTGGCGCAGGACAAGTCGGCAGCTATTTAGCGCAATGCTTGCAAGGTATCGGCATTAACGTATTAATTAACGATCCACCGAAGCAACAAGCTGGTGACACGCGTAAGTTTACACCGCTACCAGAACTATTAGAGCAGGCAGACATTATTACGTTGCACACGCCAATTACGCGCGAAGGTGAGCATTCGACGCATCACCTGATTGATGACAGCGTGTTGAAACAACTGCGCAGTGATCAGATATTGATTAACGCGGCTCGCGGCCCAATTGTTGATAATCAGGCGCTCAAAGCAAGATTGGCGAAACAGGATGGCTTTACTGCTGCATTGGATGTATTTGAGTTTGAACCGCAGGTCGATATGGAACTGCTACCTTACCTGGCTTTTGCCACACCTCATGTTGCAGGCTACGGTTTAGAGGGTAAAGCACGTGGCACCACGATGATATTTAACGCCTATTGCGAGTTTCTTCAACGCGAAAATCGTGCCTATGCAGCAGACTTATTGCCGATTGCACCGACGCCGAAGGTACAGCTTGATCGTGCATGGGATGAAGCAACGCTGCACAATTTGACTCAAATCATCTATGATGTGCGCAAAGACGATAGCTTGTTCCGTCGAGAGATTGCCAAACCGGGCGCTTTTGACCAGATGCGTAAGCAGTATTGGGATCGACGAGAGTACAGTGCTATTACCCTTAGCGGGGATGAAACGTGCAATTTAGCACCGTTAAGTAAATTAGGCTTTCAAATCGAGGTAAGAAAATGAGTCAACAATTCAACGTAGCTGTTCTAGGCGCAACGGGCGCAGTGGGTGAAACCATTCTAGAAGTGCTGCAAGAGCGCAAGTTTCCTGTTGGTGACATTTTTCTTTTAGCGAGTGAGCGCAGTGCAGGCAAATCTTATCGCTTTAACGGTAAGTCTGTGATTGTGCAAAATGTGGAAGAGTTCGATTGGTCTCAGGCACATATTGGCCTGTTCTCTGCGGGTGGTGATCTATCAGAGAAATGGGCACCTATCGCCGCTGATGCAGGCGTTGTTGTCATTGATAACACCTCACACTTCCGTTATGAATATGATGTGCCGCTTGTTGTACCAGAAGTTAACCCTGAAGCGATCGCAGAGTTTCGTAACCGCAATATCATTGCAAACCCAAATTGCTCGACGATTCAGATGCTTGTGGCTCTAAAACCGATTCATGATGCGGTTGGCATCGAGCGCATTAACGTTTCGACCTACCAGTCTGTGTCTGGTGCAGGTAAAGCGGGTATTGATGAGCTAGCGGGTCAAACGGCGCACCTTCTTAATGGCCGTCCAGCAGAGCCAGAGCAATTTGCTCAGCAAATTGCGTTTAACTGCATTCCACAAATCGACAAGTTTATGGAAAACGGCTACACCAAAGAAGAGATGAAAATGGTGTGGGAGACGCAAAAAATCTTTAATGATCCATCAATTACGGTGAACCCAACCTGTGTTCGTGTACCGGTATTTTATGGTCATGCTGAAGCGGTTCATTTAGAGACACGCGCACCGATTGATGCACAAGAAGTGGCGCAGTTATTAGAGCAAACCGAGGGTATCGAAGTATTCTATGGCGAAGACTTCCCAACTCAAGTTCGTGACTCGGGTGGTAAAGATCACGTCATGGTTGGTCGTATTCGTAACGACATCAGTCATCACAGTGGCATCAACTTGTGGGTTGTTGCTGACAACGTACGCAAGGGCGCAGCGACGAATGCGGTGCAAATTGCTGAAGTTCTAATTCGCGATTACTACTAGTGTTATAAACTTGAATGAAATATAACTTTAATCAATATTGATGCGGTTTTAAGCAAGAGGGCTCACGGATGTGGGCCCTTTTTTGTGAGTTTCATGCGATAATCCCTCTTAAGCGGCATTTTTTGTCATTTCCACTATAGTTTTGCCCCCATTATCCGATATATTTAGAAGTTAAAATTCTGATAATGCCTTTTACTGAGCTTTTTATGCGCCTTTATTTTCAACGTCTCTGTTTACCACTATTGCTGGTGATTGCCACAGGGGCTTCATACGTCAGTGCAGACACAATTCGTGTCAAAGGTCCTAATGGTGAGGTGTTGAATGCGCCTCAGTATTCTCAACCGATCTCTCGCAATACCCCAATTTCAGAGCCGTCTCGTTTTTACGGTCCAGTTGGCGAAGAAGAGACACTTTGGCAGATCGCATCACGTTTTCGCCCTAATAATCGGGTGACGACTCAGCAGATGCTGTTGGCTATCTATCAAGTTAACCCAAGCGCATTTGAAGATCAGAATATTCATAGTCTTATTCCTGGTAGTAACCTGAGAATTCCTTCTTCAGCGCAAGTTCAGAGTGTCACGACTGAGCAAGCGGTAAGAGTCATGGCAACGCACCAAGCTCGCCTACAGCCAACGCCTGTGCCTGTTACACCAAGCCCTCAGCCAGAGCCAGAACCAAAGCCTCAACCGGTTGTATCAGCGCCAGTTGAAGTGACCACTCAACCAGAGTTACCTAAGCTAAGCTCAGGAGTGACAACAGAGGCAACTTCTCCTTCAACACCTACGCCATCTGAGTCTGAAATCAAACAAGAGCCACAAGAGGTCTCTCGTCTCAAACAAGAGCTTGAAGTCTCGGAGTCGGAGCTGCTGGCTTTAGAGGAGCGAAATCATCAGCTACGTTTGATGCTCTCTGATGTTCAAAATGAACTTGGCTCACTGCGTGAAGAAGTGACGGATGAGCAACGTATTCGCAATGAAGTTGAAAAGATGCTTCAGGCGGAGCGTGAGCGACTGGCAGACGAACAGCGCCTTAAACCATCCCTAGTTGACCAATTGGCAGCATCACCTTGGTTTCTGGCTCTACTCGCGAGTATTCCAGGGTTGCTGATCGTATTGATTGTTGTTGCACTGTTTAACCGTCGTGGAGCAGACAAAGAAGAGGCGAAACAAGAAGAAACCGAGGCAGAGCCACAGTTACTCGCAGCAACAGATGAGCTACCGAGTCTTGAAAGTGATGAATTAGACGATGATCTGCTGTTGGGTGATGACCTGTTTGATGATGATAGTTTGTTGTCTGATGAGGATGATAACGAACAAGAGTCACAGCAAGAGGATGTCTTCGCCGACCTTTCGGATGACGATAATCTAGACCTCAACTTAGACGATGATGAAGGTCTATTTGATGCCTTAGATGACAGTGATATTGATGCTGAGCTCGATGACATTGCAATGAGCAGTAACGGCATCAGTGTCAGTGCGGATGACAAAGCGCTGGGTCTTGAAGAGATGGAGCGTGCTCTGGATCAGGCAAGTCTCGACGAGGATAGTGAAGACAGTTTTGATCTTTCGGATGACGATGATCTTAATGAGTTGCTATCTGGTGATGATGCGCTTGAAGGTGAAAGCCTTGATCAAAGCATGCTTGATGAACTGCTATTTGACATGGACAGTGCCGATGAACAAGAGGCTACGCCATCATTAGAAGACGAGCTTGGATTAGACGTTAACCCGCCGCAAGCAGAGCAAGAAAGCAGTGTGTCGGATTTCGCCTTAGATGATGATCAAGAAGACTTCGACCTCAATGACAGTACAGACCTTCTGGAAGACTATCTAGACCTTGATGAAAAGAGCCCAACCAGTGCCGCTTTAACTGAGGATAGTGTCGACCTGCTAGATGAGTTAATGGATTCTTCCCATGATGATTTCGATCTTTCCGACTCTGAGCAGATGCTAGATGAGCTGCTAACGGATGACGATGAACAACCGTCAGCTGAATCAAGTGATGACTTGTCTGATGGTACTGAGCTTTTTGATGAGCTATTAGAGATTGAGCAGTCTTCGTTGAGTTCAGAACAAGATGACGCTGATTTGTCTGTCGACCCAGATGACCTGTTAGCAGAACTTGGTTTGGACAACGATATTCCAGAGCAGAAGCCAGCACAAGATGAACTCAACTCGGCACTAGACGAATTATTCGACCTTGATACGCTCATGCCAGAGCCAGAGCCAGAGCCAGAGCCAGAGCCAGAGCCAGAGCCAGAGCCAGAGCCAGAGCCAGAGCCAGAGCCAGAGCCAGAGCAACCTTTCAATCGAGAAACTTTTGTCGATGACATCGATTCAATTTCATTGGATGACGATCCACTGTTAAACGGTGGCGACTGGCATAGCTTGTCGGAACAAGAAGAGGTTGCGACAGATGAGCCTACTGAATCAGCATCGGTTGAAGGTAATGAGTTTGGTATTCCTCAAGATGAGGATTGGTTAGTTGAGCCTGAAGACAATACGGAAACCTTAGTTTCAGAGCCACAAGCGCAAGATGATCCTGTTGAGCTTGATGCAGACCTGTTCCCAGAGTTTACTGAAGAAGACGCGGCAGCCTCGTTTGATGAGTCGTCTGAGCCAGAGCCAGCTTCAGAGCCGCAAGCCCAAGAAGAGCCTGTCGAGCTTGATGCAGACCTATTCCCAGAGTTTACGGAAGAAGATGCCGCAGCCTCGTTTGATGAGTCGTCTGAGCCAGAGCCAGCTTCAGAGCCGCAAGCCCAAGAAGAGCCTGTCGAGCTTGATGCAGATCTGTTCCCAGAGTTTACCGAAGAAGATGCCGCAGCCTCGTTTGATGAGCCGTCTGAGCCAGAGCCAGTTTCAGAGCCGCAAGGTCAAGATGAGCCTGTTGAGCTTGATGCAGATCTGTTCCCAGAGTTTACGGAAGAAGACGCAGCTGCCTCGTTTGATGCGCCAGCTGAGCCAGAGCCAGTTATAGAGCCGCAAGGTCAAGATGAGCCTGTCGAGCTTGACGCAGACCTGTTTCCAGAGTTTACGGAAGAAGACGCAGCTGCCTCGTTTGATGCGCCAGTTGAGCCAGAGCCTGTTTCAGAGCCGCAAGGTCAAGATGAGCCTGTCGAGCTTGATGCAGACCTGTTCCCAGAGTTTACCGAAGAAGATGCGGCAGCCTCGTTTGATGCGCCATCTGAGCCAGAGCCAGTTATAGAGCAGCAAGGTCAAGACGAGTCTGTCGAGCTTGATGCAGATCTGTTCCCAGAGTTTACGGAAGAAGATGCGGTAGCCCCGTTTGATGGGCCGTCTGAGCCAGAGCCAACTTCAGAGCCGCAAGGTCAAGATGAGCCTGTCGAGCTTGATGCAGACCTGTTCCCAGAGTTTACGGAAGAAGATGCCGCAGCCTCATTTGATGAGTCATCGGAGCCAGAAAAAGCGTCAGATCTACAACCGCGAGATGAATCGGTTGCTGCACAAGATGAACAGCCTCTTGAGTTTACCGAAGATAAATCGAGTGCATCGCCTGAGCCAGAGAATAATCAGGAGCCGGTATCGAAGCCGTCTGATTTTATCGACCCTTCGATGGCGATAGACCCAGAGCAAGCGGATGAACAAGATGCACTGTTTGACCTTTTCCAAACTGGAGAGGTCTCTAGTGAGAAAGCGCAAAGTCTTGATGAAGACGTACTTAATGACTGGTTAGATGAATCGAATGATTCTGTTAGTTTTGATCAATCCATGTTCTCTCCCGATAAAGCTGACAGTGCTGGGATGGATATTGATTCAATGCTCGAAATGGGCGGGGAAGACTGGGATGGTTTCCAACGCAGTGATGACAGCCTACAAGAGATCCCAGAGGATGAGCAGCAGGTTTGGAGTGAAGACAACAAACCTGCACAGGCACAATTGGCTGATGATGATTGGTCACAGCAACAAGATTTTAACCCCAAAGATGCCCAGTATAAAACCATTGAGGAGTTGATGGCGGAAGTGGATGGAGAGGCGCAACTCGATCCTGAAGAGGAGGAGCTGAACCTCAACGTGGGTCTTGATGAGTTTCCTGATGTGATTGGCAACGTTGATTTCGAAGATGTGGATGTGAACTCAGAAGCCTCTGGGAAAATTGACCTCGCTAAAATCTATTTAGAGATGAACGATTCACAAGGTGCGATTAAACTATTGGAAGAGGCGATAGTGGATGGCAATGACGAAGTTCGCCGTGAAGCAAAAAACCTAATCGATAGAATTCGCGGCTAGCACTGACCAGAATCGCGTGAAAAGCCATCCAATGACGTAAGCTGTTGGGTGGCTTTTGTTATTCTGGCAACTTAAATTGACTTGGGTATAATTCCCGACCCAAAGCACAAAACGAGAAGATCATGAGAATAGCGTTAGGTATTGAATACGATGGTGCCAAGTATTACGGATGGCAGCGCCAACGTGATGTAAAAAGTGTCCAAGAGTGTTTGGAAAAAGCACTGAGCAAAATTGCCAATCATCCTGTTGAAGTCCAATGCGCTGGTCGAACTGATGCTGGTGTTCACGGCACTGGCCAAGTTGTTCACTTTGATACGACTTCAGTGCGTAAGATGGCCGCTTGGACTATGGGTGTGAATACGAACATGCCGAAAGACATCGCTGTGCGCTGGGCTAAAGAAGTGCCGGATACCTTCCATGCGCGTTTCACCGCAACGGCGCGACGTTACCGCTATGTAATTTTTAACTCGCCTTATCGTGGCGGAATTTTGTCTCACGGTGTGAGTCATTACCACGGTGAGCTCGATGTTGCCAAAATGCAGGAAGCTGGACAATACCTACTAGGCGAAAATGATTTCACTTCGTTTCGTGCGGTTCACTGCCAGTCGAATAGCCCGTGGCGCAACATGATGCATCTTAATGTCACACGTCATGGTCAATATGTGGTGATTGATATTAAAGCGAACGCCTTTGTCCATCATATGGTACGTAATATTACAGGGTCATTGATCACGGTTGGGCGTGGTGAACAGAAACCAGAGTGGATCAAGTGGCTTTTAGAGGCGAAAGATCGCAAATTAGCCTCTGCCACTGCTAAAGCCGAAGGCTTATATTTGGTCGACGTTGATTACCCGCAAGAGTTTGAGTTGCCAAGACTGCCATTAGGGCCACTATTTTTGCCAGAGAATTTGAACTAAACCAACAAAATCACGACATTTATCGGAAAAATCACCGATTTTAGACGATGATTAATGTGGACAGTTAAGTCACGTGTCGCAATTGTCGTTAGGGCGTTTATGTGGCGAATGTCCCGTAAGTTGTGATGTTATGGAACCAACTGTTCGGTGATGGGTCGTAACTTCGTCGAGAAAGCGATTAGATTGTAAGCAAGCAGGTAAGTGGGAAAATAGGTACAACCAGTTTTTTGTCCACAGCTGGCACTTAATGTGCTTTAATCCCTCGGCATATTTTAAGAATTGACTATTTCTGCAAGGTTGCGGAAATAAAAGAGAAAAGGTCCTCCATGAGTTGGCTCGAAAAGATTTTAGACAAAACCAATATTGTTAGCTCACGTAAAGCGTCTATCCCAGAAGGGGTATGGACCAAGTGTACGTCGTGCGAACAAGTCCTGTATCACGCAGAGTTAGAGCGTAACCTTGAGGTGTGTCCTAAGTGTGACCACCACATGCGTATGAACGCTCGCAAGCGTTTAGAGACATTCCTAGACGAAGGTAATCGTGAGGAGCTGGCGACAGATCTAGAGCCGACCGATAAGCTGAAGTTCAAAGATTCAAAACGCTATAAAGATCGTATCTCAGCAGCGCAAAAAGCCAGTGGTGAGAAAGATGCGCTGGTGGTGATGAAAGGTGAACTATTAGGCATGCCGCTTGTGGCGTGTGCTTTTGAGTTCTCTTTCATGGGTGGCTCTATGGGTTCAGTTGTTGGCGCGCGCTTCGTTAAAGCGGTAGAAGCTGCGATTGAAAACGAGTGTGGCCTAGTCTGCTTCTCAGCAAGTGGTGGTGCACGTATGCAAGAGGCGTTAATGTCGCTGATGCAAATGGCAAAAACCAGTGCCGCACTTGAGCGTCTGTCTGCAAAAGGCTTACCGTATATTTCTGTAATGACGGACCCAACCATGGGTGGCGTTTCTGCAAGTCTAGCAATGCTAGGTGATGTAAACATCGGTGAGCCAAACGCACTGATTGGCTTTGCTGGTCGTCGTGTTATTGAACAGACCGTACGTGAAGACCTACCAGAAGGCTTCCAGCGTAGTGAGTTCCTGTTGGAGCACGGCGCTATCGATATGATTGTTGATCGTCGCGAGATGCGTCAACGAGTTGGTGGTTTGATTGCCAAATTAACCAACACAACATCGCCTCTTGTTGTTTCTGTGGATGAATCTCCAGCAGAAGCACCTTATGAAGTACCAGAAGCCGAAGAAAAAGGGTAAAGTAGAGCTAATTCAAACCACTATCTTGGTTGACATTAGATGACCCAACAAACGATTCCTCAAGCCACATCGCCTCTTTCGGTGTGGCTTGATTATTTAACCAATATTCATACCTCTGCGATAGACCTTGGCCTCGACCGAGTGTCAGCTGTTTGCCAAACAGCAAATCTTACTAAACCTGCCCCAAAAGTCATTACTGTCGCTGGTACCAACGGCAAAGGTTCTACTTGTGCGCTGATGGAAGCGATTCTGCTTGATGCTGGTTACTCTGTCGGTGTTTATAGCTCTCCCCACCTGATTCGATACAACGAACGTGTGCGCATTAATGGACAAGACCTGCCAGATGCCGAGCACAGTCGTGCCTTTGCACATATCGACCAGCAGCGTGGCGACACGAGTTTAAGCTTTTTTGAGTTCGGTACACTGGCCTCTCTTTACCTATTTAAGCAACACCAAGTTGATGTTGTGCTTCTAGAGGTTGGCCTCGGTGGACGCTTAGATGCCACCAACGTTGTCGAGCATGATGTCTCGGTGATTACGAGTTTAGCCGTTGACCACGTTGATTGGTTGGGGGATGACATTAATGTCATTGGCTTTGAAAAGGCGGGTATTTTCCGTTCTGATAAGCCGGCGGTGTGCGGCCAACCGAAAGCACCCGCGACGGTGGCAGGTCATGCCGATGACATTGGCGCCAAACTGCACCAAGTGGGTATCCAATACGACTACTCGCTAGAGGGCAGTGGTCAAACATGGCGCTGGAATAGCGGATCATTTAGCCTAGATACTCTACCTATTCCAACACTGCCATTGGCGAACGCAGCAACAGCGATTATGGCATTAGGATGTGCCGAGCTGGACATTAGCGATGTCAATATTGTGAAAGGATTAGAGCAGGCAACATTGCCGGGGCGTATGCAGCTCAAGGGTAATAAGCCCAAAGTGCTGTTAGATGTGGCGCACAATCCGCATTCAGCAGAGTATTTAGTTGAACAACTCAAGCAACACTATCCGAATCAAACCATTCATACTGTGGTCGCGATGCTACACGACAAAGATATTGCGGCCACTCTTGAAGTGTTAGGGCAATTGCCAACACATTGGTATCCGGCTTCCTTAACCGGCCCGAGAGCGGCACAGGCGAGTGAACTTAGCCAGCATTTACCAGATGTGTTTAAAGACTACTCGACGCCTGTAGAAGCTTATCAAGCCGCCCTCGAGCAAGCGCAACAGGATGATTTAGTCTTGGTTGTTGGCTCCTTCCATACGGTGGGAGAAGTGTTACAGCATATCGAATCACAAGGAGCCTAAATGGTTAGTAAGTTTCAAAGCCGCTTAGTGGGAACCATCATACTTGTCGCGGTGGGTATTATTGTCTTACCTGACTTGTTTGATGGTAAGAAGTTGCATTACAAGGAAGAGGTAGCGAGCATTCCTCTCAAGCCGCTGGTTGATGAAAACCCAGAGGTCTTCGAGATTCTTGAGCCTGTTGTCGATGAAGTATCATTGCCAGATGCCCCTGTTGAAGCGACGATCGATGAGAATGAACCACAGCAAGCAATAGTCACTGACGCTGAGCCAATCGAAGTGACTCCAGAACCTGAAGTGGTGGATGTTATCGTGAATGAAGTGCCTGAGCGCAATCAATACCAAGACTCTGCATGGATCATTCAATTGGTGGCACTGAAGAACAAAGATAATGCGATTAACTTGGTCAAAGACCTACAAAATCGTGGCTATCAAGCTCACACCAAAGAAGAAAATGGATTTACTCGTGTGATCATCGGTCCAGATGTTTCAAAAAGTAAGCTAGAGAAGCAAGTGACAGAGTTGGAGAAAATTACCGGCTCAAAAGGTCAATTGCTTAAATTTAAACCACTAAACCCATAAGAAAACGTTTGCGTCAGCGTTTTTTCTGTTAAAATGCGCGCCAACTTGATTTGTAGTTGCCATGAATACATTAGATATTGTCATTTTAAGTGTGATCGGTCTGTCGGCTTTGATCAGTTTAGTTAGAGGTTTTACCAAAGAGGCGTTGTCCCTCGTTATTTGGTTTGGCGCATTTTTTATCGCCAGTACCTACTATGCTAAGTTAGCCGTCTATTTTTCAAATATACAGGACGATCTGGTTAGAAATGGAGCTGCGATAGCGGCTTTGTTTGTTGCAACCTTGGTGGTTGGCGCAGTCGTAAACTACGTCATTGGCCAGTTGGTGCAGAAAACCGGTTTGTCTGGAACCGATCGAGTGCTGGGCATCGTTTTTGGTGGCCTGCGAGGCGTACTAATTGTATCGGCAGCTCTGTTTTTTATGGATGCATTTACTGCATTCCCAGAATCAGAGTGGTGGAAGAGTTCGCAATTGGTTCCTGAGTTCAGTCGAATCATTGCACCTTTCTTCGAGCACTTAACAGAAACTTCTAGCTTTTTATCCGGCGCTTTATAGCGCCGTCACTGTTAAAACCGAGGGTAAACACATGTGTGGTATCGTAGGAATCGTTGGTAATTCCCTTGTAAACCAGTCAATTTATGATGCATTGACTGTTTTACAACACCGTGGCCAAGATGCAGCGGGTATTTGTACCATCGATAGCAATCGTTTTCGTCTACGCAAAGCCAATGGATTGGTGAAGGATGTGTTTGAAGCAAAACACATGCAGCGCTTACAAGGAACAGTGGGGATTGGTCACGTTCGTTATCCAACAGCGGGTAGCTCTAGCGCTTCTGAAGCACAACCATTTTACGTTAACTCTCCGTTCGGCATCTCGCTGGCACACAACGGTAACCTAACGAACGCGCACAAAGTGCGTGAAAAGTTGTTTGAGAAAGACCGTCGTCACGTTAATACGACATCTGACTCTGAAGTGTTGTTGAACGTGCTTGCACATGAAATTGACATGGTGAAGGGTAACGTGACAACGGAAGATGTATTCCGTGCAGTAACCAATGTTCACCGTACTATTCGCGGTGCTTACGCTGTTGTTGCGATGATCATTGGCCACGGTTTGATTGCCTTCCGTGATCCAAATGGTATTCGTCCTTTATGCCTTGGTAAGCGCGAAGTTGAAGGTCGCACTGAATACATGGTAGCGTCTGAGTCAGTTGCACTTGATGCAGTGGGTTTCGACTTTATGCGTGACGTTGCTCCTGGCGAAGCGGTGTACATCACGTTTGACGGTCAACTTCACACGCAACAGTGTGCAGACAACCCAACGCTTAACCCGTGTATCTTTGAGTTCGTTTACTTTGCTCGTCCTGATTCATTCATCGATAAAATTTCTGTTTACAGCGCTCGCGTTGAAATGGGTAAAAAACTGGGTGAGCGCATTCAGAAAGAGTACGCTGATCTCGACATCGATGTCGTGATCCCAATCCCTGAAACATCGTGTGATATCGCACTACAAATCGCTCAAGCGATTGACAAACCATACCGTCAAGGTTTTGTTAAAAACCGCTATGTTGGACGTACATTCATCATGCCGGGTCAGCAGCAACGTAAGAAATCGGTACGTCGTAAACTGAATGCTATTCGCTCTGAGTTCAAGGGTAAAAACGTTCTTCTGGTTGATGACTCTATCGTGCGCGGTACTACGTCTGAGCAGATCATTGAGATGGCGCGTGATTCAGGTGCAAACAAAGTTTACATGGTGTCTGCTGCGCCAGAGATTCGCTTCCCGAACGTGTACGGTATCGATATGCCAAGTGCAAACGAGCTGATTGCACACGGCCGCGATAACCAAGCGATTTGTGAGCGTATTGGTGCTGATGAACTGATTTTCCAAACTTTGGAAGATTTGGTTGATGCAGTGGGCCTTGGTAACCCTGATATTGCACTGTTCGAAACGTCAGTATTTAACGGTGAATATGTGACAGGTGATATTGACCAAGCTTACCTAGATTTCCTTGATGAACTGCGTAATGATGATTCTAAGGTTCAGCGTGAAATTCAACAAGATCTTGCCAATCTAGAACTACACAACGAAGGCGCGTAATCGCTAAGATTCCCTTTTGTTGATCAACAAAAATGCCAGAGTCATTCGACTCTGGCATTTTTGTAGGTGCTGAATTAGCGATGGCGTCGGTGAATCAACTGCGTTTAGGGATTGTGTGAGAAAGCATAAACATAAAGGTTGATGCGAGCACGACGGATGGGCCAGCAGGTGTATCCCAATGCCATGACATAGACAACCCAGCGATCACAGACACACACCCTATCAATGAAGCGGTTAATGCCATCATTTCGGGTGAAGAAGACAATCGCCTTGCTGTCGCGGCTGGAATAATTAGTAGCGATGTGATGATTAAAGCCCCGACAAATTTCATTCCTACCGCGATCACTAAACCAACAAGCAACATTAGGATCAGTCGCATCAAGTCGACATTGACCCCTTCGACTTGTGCAATATCTTCGCTCACTGTTGAGTTGAGCAAAGGTCGCCAAACGCTGGCGACTATGGTTAGCACAACGGCAACACCACCGTAAATGAACCATAAGTCTTGAGGGCTGATGGCAAGCAAGTCACCAAAAAGGTAACTCATCAAATCAATACGCACGTTATCAAGAAAACTAACGGCAACAAGGCCGAAAGAGAGTGCACTGTGTGCCAATATACCTAATAGCGTGTCGGTGGCTATCATCTTCTGTTTTTGCAGCGTCACAAGAATCATTGCTAGGGCTAAACAGCAAACCGTTAGTGCCAGATAGAGATTGATGTCGAGCAGTAAGCCTAGCGCTAAGCCCATTAGAGAGGCATGCGCCAGTGTATCGCCAAAATAGGCCATGCGACGCCACACGACAAATGAGCCTAACGGACCAGAAATTAATGCGATGCCAAGACCGGCTAGTAGTGATGGTAATAGAAACTCAATCATGGTGATGCCCGTGAAGTGGATTACAGCATGCTTCGGCATCACCGGATACTGGATTGCCTGACAAGTCGTGATGATGTTGATGTTGGTGGGTGTAAACCGCGAACGCCTCTCTGCCTCGATGACCAAATAGAGCAAGATACTCAGGGTGTGTGGAGATGTCTTCAGGAGCGCCAGAGCAGCATATGTGATGTTGTAAGCAGATGACCTCGTCTGTTTTAGCCATGACTAAGTGCAGATCGTGCGACACCATAAAGATGCCACAATCGAAGCGATGTCGTAGACTCTCAATCAGTTCATAGAGGTCAATTTGACCCTGCACATCGACACCTTGTGCAGGCTCATCTAACACCAGTATATCCGGCCTACGTAATAAGGCTCTTGCAAGAAGAACGCGCTGGGTTTCACCACCCGACAGAGTGTTCATGGTACTTTTTGCTAGATGTTCTGCCCCAACGAGTTTCATTGCACTATTGAGCTCTTGCTGACTATATTTACCCGACAGCCTTAGAAAGCGTGAAACATCGAGTGGTAGTGTTTCGTTGAGAGATAGCTTCTGCGGTACATAACCAATCTTAATGTTATTACTCAACGAGACATGGCCATCCGTTGGTTTGACGAGCCCAAGGACAACTTTCACTAACGTTGATTTTCCGGCGCCGTTTGGGCCGATAATGGTGGTTATTTTTCCACGCTCAATGTTGAGTGAAACCCTGTTTAATACAGAACGCCCGTCAAAGTTGACGCTGACATTGGTCAGAGAGAGTAGGGCAGCCATTAATAGAACTCCATAAATAAGACTCATTTGCAAAAATGTAATGTTATAATGTAACATTTACCTTTCTTTAAATCTAACCAAGAAGATGAACACAGCCATGCAAAGGATAATGCCACTTATTGTGAGCCTAGCAATTTTTTCTACTCCAGTTAAGGCGTTAGAAGTTTTGACGTCTTTCAAGCCAATCCAAATGATTACGCTTGAACTCACCAAAGGTGTGACCGAGCCAGATGTTCTAATGGAGTCTAGTGCATCACCCCATGATTATGCACTTCGTCCGTCAGATGCGATGAAGATACAAAATGCAGATATCATTATTTGGTTTGGCCACGATCTTGAAACCTTTATGTCGCGCTTAGTAGACGGCGACAAGCGAGTTATCACGATTAGCGATTTTGATGGTGTTGAACTGCGTGAGTTTGAAGATGGGCACAGTCATGATGGTCACGACCATGGTTCGACGGACCCACATTTCTGGCTTGGTATGAACACGACGCGAGATATCGCTAAAGTTATTTCACAAGAGTTGTCTCAGCGAGACCCGGCGAACAAACAGCGGTATCAGGAAAATTACTTGGCTTTTGAGCAGTTAATAGACGATGAGAAGAGAGCGATTACACAAAAACTCTCATCAGTAAAAAGTCATGGGTATTTCGTTTTTCATGACGCTTATGGGTACTTTGAAGATGAATTTGAACTAAATAATCTTGGACACTTCACAGTGAGCCCAGAGCGCAAACCAGGTGCAAAAACCTTGATTTCAATTCGTAAAACTCTTGCCAAAGGTGAGGCTAAATGTGTTTTTTCAGAACCTCAGTTTACGCCTGCTGTGATTAACTCTGTGACTCGTGGCTCAAATGTCGAAGTAGGGACTTTGGACCCTGTCGCCTCTACGATTAAGGTTCAACAAGGTAGCTATATCGAATTTATGAATCAATTAGCAGACAGCTTTGTAAGCTGCTTGGCAAAAGAAGGGTAACTCGCAAAAGTGTGTGTAAAGGGAGTGTATGTTTTCCCTTACATGTGACCGTTTTTGCGCTTTACTGATTGCTACTCGTAGTGAGTCCAAATTTGTTCGACAATAAGTTAATATCATTATTTAGCATCGCAAAATAAGAAACCCTTTTTTTATAGAGGTACTAACCATAAGCGTTGCGATTAGATTTGACTTGTTGTCGGACAGAAACCATTGCGCAGACTCATATTTATTGCAGTCATCCTGATCGGGTGGCTATTCGCTATTCAACCGATTTACGCGGCAGGGACGCGTACTTCTGTATTTTATCCCCTTCCAACCCTCTCTCAAGGGAAGGTATTCTCCTCGAAGCAGCTCTTTGCCTCTGATACTGGCGGCATTTGGATACACGATGTTCACGGTGACGTTTACTTCTTTGATGGCGACACGGTGTTGCCTAGTCGTGGCAGTATCTTTAGTCAATCCTATGATCATCTCACCTACAATCATGGGATATTTTGGACGTTTGAAGATCACAAGCTGCTTAAACTCGTGCCAAATCAACCCGCTTCAGTTGTAATCAATATTACGCCAGGCCAACAGATTCAGGCTATAGGCTCGCGTGATGATTGGGTGTGGTTTACCGATGACAATCACTTTTATACCTACCATATAGAAAGCCAGACTCTTGATCTTTTTCCGTTGCTGTCGGTGTATCGGCAAAATCAATCAAGCCAAATTTATGTGACGGATGCAGAGAGGGTAGGTAGTAAATGGGTATTGGCAACGAATTCTGGTGTTTATGTCTCGAATGAGCGTGAGTTTCAACACGTTCCAGCGTCTGGAAAGCGCTATATTGAAAAGCTTCACTACTCATCAAATCGACAGGAAATGGTGGTGGGGACACTTAATGGCGCACTGGTGTTCGGCATTCATAAGCAGACCAAGATGCCACGTTACATTGGCAATTCACATGTCTTATCGATTGCTGAAACAGACGAAGGTTATTGGGTTGGGACGGAAAATGGCCTGTTCGTCTACACCTCAGAAACAGGGGCGATAACACAGTTACAGTCGAGTCAATTAAGTGACTACAATCTTGTTGGCGATAAAGTCTACGCGCTAGTCAATGACCAATATGGCGGGCTTTGGGTCGGAAGTGATCGCGGGGTGCGTTATCACTCTTTGTTTAGTCGTCATTATTCCCGTCTGTCAGCGAATGAAGTGACAAAAATGTCTCGGGGCGAGAAAGCCCTTTATCTAACGGCAAGTGAGCAGAGTGAAGGTTATTGGTTAGCGACCAATGAAGGACTGTACAAGCTTAACCCTGAGAAAAGAGAATCTCCAAAACTGGTTTATCGCGGGAAAGTGCTTGATGTGGCCCAGTATCAGCAAGCTTTATGGCTGGCGACACCTGAAGGTATAGTGAGTTTTGATCTAATAACCAATAGTAGTGAGTTGGAGTATTTGCCCCCTGGTGTTAAAGCGCCTCAATCGATTGAATTAACAAAAGATGGAACGCTTTGGGGCGTTTCAGATCAAAGCCTATGGCAGCTAGACCTTAAGAGCAAAGAGTTTCGTTCTCTCGGGCAAGATTGGTGGATTAGCCAGTACTTGCCAGCAAAAGTGACAGAGCTAGTCGCCCATACGGATGAAAGTGTGTTTATTGGTACTGACCATGGGCTTTATATACTCAAGCAAAATAGAGTGCGTTTTGTTCGTCAATCCTATGAATTGGGTGAAGTAATCGATATTAAAGTCACCCAGGATAAGGTTTGGGTTGCTGCGACTTATGGTCTCTATGAGTTGGATTTGGACTCGTTGGCTCTTACTAGACTTGAAACCGTGAGTGCAGGTATTGGTCCAAGATGTTTAGCCGCTACTGATCACGGCGTCTGGCTTGCCTCTTCTATGGGCTTATCGCTTTATCAGCATAACGGCACATTGACACGCCACTATTCGCCCCCACAGGGGACAATCAACAATGAATTTCTCGCTAACATTTGTGTTAACGAGCAGTTCGATGTCAATCAGGTTAGTTTCGGAACACGTTCAGGTTTGTTAAGTTTCAATGCCACCGAGCTGTTGGAGGCATCTCAACCAGAAACGCAGATTGTATTTAGTCAGGTGGATGTTAACTTTCACCCAATTCAAACTGGTATGGTAAACCGTAACCCAATCAGCATTGAGTTTGGTGATTCAATCAGTTTTCTTATCGGAACGTTGCCGAGTAACACGGGCAATAGAAAATACTATCGTCTCGGGAGTGAGAAGGAATGGACGCCACTTGAAGGTCGACAGGTCACAATTGATCGCCTGCATCCCGGTCAGCATAAAATTGAAGTACAGTTAATTTCGCCGTTTGGCAAAATCGTGGCGACAGACGCTCTCACCTTTGAGGTACAAAAACCTTGGTTCATGAAGCCAATGGCTTTAGCACTGTTTACCGTAGCGTCGGTGTGTCTCATATTAGGCTTGATTATCTGGCGATCACACAGGGTGATGCTAGCAAACCGACGATTGCGCGCTCAAGTTGCTCTGAAAACGAATCAGCTAAAGCATCAAAGTAAAGCGGTACTCAATAGTAACAAGCTGTTAAGAAAGCAGATTGAGATTCGACAAGCGTTGCTCGGGAATGTGTCCCTCAGTCAATGTCACGATGGCAACAGTGTGGCAGAGGGGGAGCTCAATCAGGCTGAGCTTATGCTACGTATGTCGGGAGAGGGTCATATTTTAGAGCCGATAGCTTACGATCTGTTGCCTATTTCTAAACTGGCGATTAATTGCTGGCAAAATGAATTTGATTTGAAGGGTGTTGCCGTTGAGTTCAAGCATCAAGAACCTCGAGCTTGTGCCATGATTCAGCAAATGAACTTAGACAACATGCTGAATGTGATCCTTGCAAATAGCCTAAGGCGAATAATGTCTGGGGGTTCACTGTTACTTGAGTGGAAGGTTGATGATAGCCAAGTATCGTTGCTGATTACCGATCAGGGCAGGCAGCTACCAATGTTTTTAGACGAGCGAGACAAACATCAGGGTTCTGTCGCCTATGAATCGCTTCCTTATCACGCCTCACTCTCAGGTGGAGTACTCACGCGAGAGGTTAGCTCACAGAAAAACTGTCTTATTTTGGCGTGGGATATTGCCTCTTGTACCAATCAAGCGGCAAGTGAGCGGATAGAGCGATCAACAGATGTATCGCAGGACAATGAGTCCCGAAAGGCAGATAACACCGCGAATCAAAAGCACAGTAATACACCGCACAATCGCAGTACAGCGTTAGACGCGCAAACTCGTTGGCTACACCGAGTTGAGGCGCTGCTTGAAGAGCATTACAGTGATGCACAATTTGGTACGGCTCAAGCGGCCAAATTACTGTTTACTTCGGAGCGCAGCTTACAGCGAAAGTTTAAGTCGATGACCAATAAGACCTTTACTGAGGCATTGATTGAATTGAGGTTAGAAAAAGCGTGTGAAAAGCTACTCAGTGGCCAGCGTATTTCTGATGTCGCATTTGATTGTGGATTTAACGACCACTCGTACTTTAGCCAGCGATTTAAACTTCACTATGGTTTGTCACCGTCACGATTTGTCGATACGCAAAGTGGTGTAACTGAATTGGTTTAGTTGACTTCGAGCTAGCGTGAAAGAGAAAAATGAGTAAGTAATTAAGAGCGGTGCTTTGTATGAGTGCCGTTTTTTTGATCTGAATAAAAGGAGTTATCTGCCTAAACAAAGGGGAAAAAGTGCTGGGGAGGTAATTAGAAAAAAAATAACGTGGTATAGCCGGGGGGACTATACCACGGGTGTCAATGACACCTTCGCTTGCTGCCGGAGTGTCACATCAGATGATGTAACACCTCTGGAATTCAATATTGGTTAAGAGCGGTTGCTCTCTCCCGTGGATGGGTTAACTATACGAAATTGAACTTATTTCACGTATTAAATTAACGACAAGTTAGTGTAATAAAAGCGACATTTAGCCTAGTCAAGGTTAGTCGATTGAATTTATTTGCTTTTTTATTTAATTTGCGCTGGTGAATCCCTTATTCGACTGAAAAAGTACTCTCGTTAAAATCAATATTTGACGTTTTTAACGAGAGTTTAGCGTTGAGTATTTGCTGCAAATGTAAAAACCTCACATTAAAAGTGGAAAATATGATTTCAATCGAGGACGAAAATACTAATGAAGGGTACTATTGCAAATAATAATAGTTATCAATAGCGATTTTATCTCAATGAAATTATCTCAGCTCACCCCAGGTCAAAGGGCGACTGTCAGTGGGTTTAAGCAACTCGACAGCATTGTCCGCAAAAAACTTATGGTAATGGGGATTCTACCCAATACTGAAATACGTTTAATTCGTCGAGCACCGATGGGCGACCCGTTGCAGGTTGAGGTGCGTGGCGTATCGATTGCGCTGCGTAACGCGATTGCAGAGAGTATTGAGGTGACGTTATGAGCTACACGATTCTAACAGTGGGTAACCCAAATAGCGGTAAGACCACACTCTTCAATGCACTAACCGGTGCCAAACAGCAGGTGGGCAACTGGGCTGGTGTGACCGTTGAAAAGAAAACAGGCCAATTTGAGCACGCAGGCGAACAGTTTGAGCTCACTGACCTCCCCGGCATTTACTCTTTAGATAGCGGCAACGACAGTAATAGTATTGATGAATCTATTGCTTCACGCGCTATTCTTACGCACCCTGCCGATGTGATCATCAATGTGGTAGACGCAACTAGCCTAGAGCGCAGCCTTTATATGACAACACAGCTACGAGAGTTGGGTCGCCCGATGATCGTGGTACTTAACAAGCTTGATGCGCTTAAACGTGAGCGCCAGCGTATTGATGTCAAAGGGTTAGAGAAAGCACTGGGCTGTCCGGTGTTGCTTATGTCGGCAACGGATAAAGAGCAAGTCGCAAGCTTCAAAGAAAAACTGCATAAAATGCTGGTTCAAAGCATTGCTACTCATGCTTTTTCTCTTGACTACGGAATTGAACTTACCCAACAAATAATGGCGTTGTCGCCTCTATTTGAAGGCCGCGAAGTGGTTTCATCGGCGTTAGCAGTGCGAGCACTAGAACAAGATACGCTGATCTTAAATAGTGTTTCCGATGATACACGGCAGAGAGTCAATCATGCTCTGGTGAATATAGAGATAGATGTCGATCTGCAAGTGGCCAACGTACGTTATGGCTATTTGCATGAGCTTTGTAAGCGCGTACGCCGTAAAGAAGGCGGGTTGAGTCGCAGCGTATCAGAGAAAATCGACCAATTTACCCTTAATAAATGGACGGGGATTCCCTTCTTTTTTGTTGTCATGTATCTGATGTTTATGTTCTCAATTAACATCGGTAGTGCATTTATTGACTTCTTTGATATTGGTGTCGGTGCGCTACTCGTCGATGGCGGACATTATCTGCTGGATGATCATTTGCCGGTGTGGTTAGTGACGGTATTGGCTGATGGTATTGGTGGTGGCATTCAAACGGTTGCCACCTTCATTCCGGTGATCGCCTGCTTGTACCTGTTCTTAGCGGTACTCGAAAGCTCAGGTTATATGGCGCGAGCGGCGTTTGTCCTTGATAAAGTGATGCAGAAAATAGGTTTGCCGGGCAAAGCGTTTGTTCCATTAGTATTGGGTTTTGGCTGTAATGTACCCTCTATTATGGCAACGCGTACTCTTGACCAAGAGCGCGAGCGTAAACTCGCAGCTTCCATGGCGCCGTTTATGTCTTGCGGAGCACGTCTGCCAGTTTACGCGTTATTTGCAGCTGCTTTCTTCCCAGGCTCTGGTCAGAATGTCGTCTTCGCCTTATATCTACTTGGTATTGTTGCTGCTGTCTTTACGGGACTATTTCTAAAGAAAACCCTCTACCCAGGTAGCAGCGATAGTTTGGTGATGGAAATGCCTGACTACGAACTGCCTACGATACAAAATGTTATGATTAAAACGTGGCAGAAGCTCAAACGTTTTGTTCTTGGAGCGGGTAAAACGATTGTGGTAGTGGTCGCGCTTCTGAGCTTTTTCAACTCAATGGGTACAGATGGTTCATTTGGCAACGAAGACAGTGACAAATCGGTATTGTCTCAAGCTGCGCAAGTGGTGACACCGGTGTTTTCACCAATCGGTATTCAGCAAGATAACTGGCCAGCGACCGTGGGTATTATTACTGGTATTTTTGCTAAAGAGGCTGTTGTTGGTACTTTGAACAACCTTTATACCTCTGCCGAAGGTGAAGACGAAGCGTTTGATCTTATCGCAAGCCTTGAAGAAGCGGTAATGTCAATTCCAGAAAACTTGGCCGGGTTGAGCTACTCTGATCCTCTCGGCATTGAGGTAGGGGACTTGACAGACACAAGCGCAGTGGCAGAAGAGCAGGAGGTGGATACCTCAATCTTCGCCAATATAAAGCAACAGTTTGCGACTGGTCATGCGGCATTTGCGTACCTAATCTTCATCTTGCTATATACCCCATGTGTGGCGGCGATGGGGGCTTATGTTAAAGAGTTTGGTGCTCTATTTGCTCGCTTTATAGCGGTGTGGACAATGGCTCTCGCCTACTTTGGTGCGACGTTCTACTATCAAGCAGCACACTTTGCTGACCACCCGCTGTCAAGCGCGGTTTGGATGATCGTCATTGTAGGGGCTTACGTCACGACTTACGGATTAATGAAAAAAGCAGGAGCTAAGCGCTCAGCACTTGAGGCTTCGCCAGTATGATCGTCTCTCGGTTGTTTGAGTACATCAAGCAAAATGGCACAGTTGGGCAAGCGCAACTTGCTCAACACTTTGGAATCAGTGCCGATGGTGTCGATGCAATGCTGGCAATTTGGATAAGTAAGGGTAAATTAACCCGGCTGGTGGATACCTCTCCTGTTACGCAAGAGCAACGAGTACGCTATGCGATAACTCAACGGGGTGGGCTATCACTGACCGTCGAAATGTGATGAATAGGCTGAGTTTAGCGACTCAGCCTTTTTTATAATCTAGATTTTCAACTTGGTAATAAGATAACCTATGGCTCAGCACAAAATGGCAGGTCTTTGCACATTAAGCCTTCTGAAAGAGTGAGCTTAGCGATAATACATTCTGGATACGTGTCATTAATTGAAGTTGTTCTTCATCGGCGCGAAGTTGGCCTTCGGTGTTGCCCCAGATAGGTCCGGGCCAAGCGATATCATCTTTAAAGCGAGCAATGTGATGAATGTGAAGCTGAGGCACCATATTCCCAAGCGCGCCCAGGTTGAGTTTGTCTGGACGAAAGGTTGCTTCCAGTGCTTGGCTAACCGCTTGTGATTCTAGCAAGAACTGTTGCTGCTCTTTCATTGGCAGATGGTGAAGCTCTTTCAAGTCTGCTCTTTTAGGAACGAGAATAACCCAAGGCACCGCATTGTCTTTGTGCAGTAGGGCGACACATAAAGGGAAGTGCCCAATAACCGTGGTGTCTTTGCTTAATTGTGGATGAAGTTCAAAGCTCATAATGTTGTTCCCTGTCGGCTGAGTAATGAAATTATACGCCATATAAAACAAAAGGTTGACGCTCTCACGTCAACCTTTTGAAGTTTCACTGTTCTCGTTAAGAGATTACATGCGATCTAGAGTATCGATACCTAGTAGCGATAGGCCCTGCTTGATGGTTTTCGCCGTTAGCGCTGCTAACTTCAAGCGACTTTGCTTGATGCTCTCATCTTCAGTAGACAAGATTGGACACGCTTCGTAGAAGCTTGAGAATAGACCCGCTAGCTCAAATAGGTAGCTACACATGATGTGTGGCTGACCTTCACGAGCGACAGATTGAACCGCTTCTTCAAACTGCATCAGCTTCGCGATCAGGGTCTTCTCTTTTTCGTCAGTGACTTTGATTTCACCTTCTAGCGAGTCCATTGAAACGCCAGCTTTTGCGAATACAGAAGAGACACGCGTGTAAGCATATTGCATGTAAGGCGCTGTGTTGCCTTCAAATGCCAGCATATTGTCCCAGTCAAACACGTAGTCTGTAGTACGGTGCTTAGAGAGATCGGCGTATTTCACTGCCGCCATCGCAACAGTAGTCGCAATGTTTGCTTTTTCGTCAGCATCAAGATCAGGGTTCTTAGACTCGATCAGCTTGGCTGCACGTTCTTCAGCTTCGTCAAGAAGATCCGCTAGACGAACTGTACCGCCCGCGCGAGTTTTGAATGGTTTACCGTCTTTACCCAGCATCATACCAAAGGCATGGTGCTCAAGTGATACAGACTCAGGAATGTAGCCCGCTTTGCGAACGATAGTCCAAGCCTGCATTAGGTGTTGGTGCTGGCGTGAGTCGATAAAGTACAGAACGCGGTCTGCGCCCAGCTCTTCATAACGGTATTTTGCACACGCGATATCTGTTGTCGTGTATAGGAATCCGCCATCGCGTTTTTGAATGATAACGCCCATTGGGTCGCCATCTTTATTTTTGTACTCATCAAGGAATACAACCTGTGCACCGTCATCTTCAACTGCAAGACCTTGTGCTTTAAGGTCAGCAACGATACCTGGTAGCATGCTGTTGTATTGGCTCTCACCCATTACGTCATCACGGGTAAGCGACACATTAAGACGGTCGTAGTTACGCTGGTTCTGGATCATGGTGATATCAACCAGCTTCTTCCACATTTCACCGCAGAACTCATCACCGCTTTGTAGCTTAACAACGTAGTTGCGTGCTTTTACTGCGAACTCTTCATCTTCATCGTAGAGCTTTTTCGATTCACGGTAGAATGCTTCTAGGTCAGACAGTTCCATTGACACTTCGCCTGACTCTTGTTGTACGCGCTCAAGGTTAGCGATAAGCATACCGAACTGTGTACCCCAGTCGCCAATGTGGTTAGCGCGGATAACATTATGTCCTAGGAACTCAAGTGTACGAACAACGGCGTCACCGATGATGGTTGAGCGCAAGTGACCAACGTGCATCTCTTTTGCCACGTTTGGTGCAGAGTAGTCTGCTACGATTGTTTGTGCTTGTTCAGCGTTAACACCAAGGCGAGCATCCGCCAGCGCTGCATCTGCTTGCTGAGCCAGAAAAGCTTCATCTAGGAAGATGTTGATAAAACCAGGGCCCGCAATCTCAACCTTGCTCGCGATACCTTGTAGATCAAGAACGTCTAGCACTTTTTGAGCAAATTCTCGTGGGTTTGTGCCGAGTTTTTTCGCAACGCCCATTACACCGTTTGCTTGGTAATCACCAAATTGTGGCTTTGCTGATTGACGAACGGCTGCAGGGCTGCCTGCCGGTGCGCCAGCGGCTTCTAGAGCCTGAGATACTTTGTCATTAATTAGTGCTTGGATATTCACACGCGTTTCCTTCATTTCAAGGACGAAAAGCTCGGCTTAACATCGCCGAGTTTTGTTTGAGTTCACAAAAATGGCGCTAATGATAACAATTTTATTTGCTGTCATACAGAGAGGATTTGGGGAAATTTTGTCACAAACGGGGTATATTGCCTGTCAAATTCGCTCAACAAGAGAAAAATCATGACTTCATTATCATTGAAGCGCTTAACTCCGTCACAAATGCAAGAAGATCTGCCGCTGTTCATGGACAAAATTGACCAGCTTGCTCGGTTGCTAGGCTTAGATCTTTCAAGTTATCAAGCTGATCATATTGCACTGCGAATTAATGACACAAAACTGGCGCAACAAGCACGAGATGCTTGGGGGCTATCGGGTGTTGAAATCTCTCAGGCACAGATCAACGGTCGACCGATTATCGTTAGCTTATTTAACCAGCCTTTAAATACAGAAAAATGGACAATTGAGTGTCTAGAACTTCCATTTCCGGTAGAGGGTAAAATCTACCCGCAGGAAGGGTGGGAGCACGTGGAATTTGTTGTGCCGTCTGAAGCTCAAACTGCCCAAGCTTACTTAGAGGATTTGCAGATAATTTTTCCGCGTTTGTCACAAACCTTAAGCGACCTTGATGCCCTTAAAGTGAAAATGAAACTATCAAGCCCGAAGGGAGAGGGGGAGCGTTTAAACAATCCAACGGTGGCATTTAAGCACCAGGGTATTTGTATCAAACTCCACCCTCATAGCCTGAGAGCGATTGTGGCATCCGAGCAAGAGTGAGTTTACTCACGGGTTTATCTAACCCAGTTCACAGTCTTTCGGTTTAAGCTGAAACTCTTTAATTGAGCCAATTTCTTGACCTAGCGAAAGTGGCTCACAATCGTTGTGGGCATTCCCTTTCGTATGCATCACCAAACGGTTTGAGGTTCTAGGTTTAAGCTCATTCACGACAAAGCGAATCATATCCGCTCGAGTGAGGGATTTAAGCTCATCCAAAACCACCTCTTTTTGATTGAACTCATGGTCTTTGTTACCGATGGCAACCCATAGCCGTTGAGCACGGTTTCGCATGGTTTGATCGGGTGTCGCAATTTGGTTCCAAAGGCCACGCTTGCTGCTATGCCATTGATAGTCGTCGAGCTCTAACAGCACCATATAGAACGCATTGAGAAACTCATCGATAGATTGGATCAACTCATTGGGGCCCACTTTAGGCGATTGAACATAAGCTACGATACCTGGGTGGCGGTTCAGTGGCATATTGCCTGTTCCCACCATATACCCCAGTTGTTGCTTGGTTCTAATTTCATTGAAGAAGGCCGCAGACATTAGGTGATTGGCCAGCGAATAGAGTGCGATGGAGCGAGTGTCAGAATTATCGCATTGGTAATAAACCACGACGGCAGAGTCATCTTGACCACATTGATGCTCTCGTTGATAAGTTCCTTGGTTACCTAACATGATGAGGGGGCGCAGTGACTCTTCATAGGTCTGGTTTTTTACGCGCAGCGCGTTTTTGATGGTCTCACCTAACTCAAACGCTTCACTTTGTGTCCAGTCACCATAAACGAACATTTCGACATGTAAGGTCGCCAGCAGTTGCTCGACAAAGGGTGGCAGTTCATCAAGCTCTATGCTCTCTAGCGCCTGCGCCAAAACCGATGCGGGCGGGTTGTTGGGTTGCAATAGGCCCGTCATCGCATTAAATAGCTGCGAGATAGGTCTATCTTTTGCAGAATTATTCCACGCCCTCGCCAACAGGGTTTTTATGGTAGTAAAACGCTCTGGGTTGAAGCTACGTTCAGTAAACTTCTTCAAGATCATCTTGAGTAACTCTGGTTGCTTTTGTGAAAAGCCTGATACCGTGAGTGTAACTCCCCCTTGGTGGGTGTAGAGGTTGTAACCCATGCCAGCAATTTCAGCTTGATAAGTATCTTGTGCTAACGCATCAAGTAACATCTCAACACACAGGCGCGTTTTGACGATATTGCTTGGACTTGCCACCGCATGAGGACTATCAATGGCGATGTAAGTCATCCCTTTTGGTACCCGGTACTCGGTGTCTTGCAAGTGCCAAAGAGTGAACCCTTCTGCTTCCTCTATGATCGTCGGGTTATCTTGTTGTCCTTCGATGGCTTTGGGTTCAAGGTCGTAGCAGATGAATGGGTTTTTCTCTGGCAGTGCCGAATCAAAGGTCGGCTTTTGCTCGGAATAGTATGCGTGTTCTTGTGGTGTGATAGATCGGCATGAATAGGGAGTGAAATACCATTTCGCCTCACGGTCGTATTCAAGCCCTTGGGCAACCACAGTAATACGCGCGTTTTGTGTGGTAAAAAAGCCAAGACATTGTTTGATTGCAACTTCGTCATAGGCGGCCATCATATAGTCACCATAGATGTAATCATCAGGCTCATAATGCTGCATATTCACCACAAGGTGGCTGGCCTTGTCCATCGTACGAGTCGGCTCTTGAAAACGGAATGCTGCTTCAAGAACGGCTTGTTTCTCCCAATAACGCCACTCTTGCAACCCATGTGACTCGATTTGACGAATAGCTTGCATGATAGCTTGTACAATATCGTCAATGTGTTGAAGTCCCACTTCAGTCAAAGAGCAGCTCACAGTAAATTCGCGATAATTGCTGCCGCTAACGCCTCCGCCTGCGGATAAACCTAATATCCAGCCCGCTTCCTTGAGCTTGAGCATCAGACTATCAGGCCCTTCATATCCAATCAGGTGAGCGATATAAGAGAGTGGCTTAGTTTGGTAGTAATCGTCCATCGCTGGCAAAATAAAAGCAATGGAGAGCTTGCGCATCTCTTTTAGTGGTTCAACGTGAACCCGCAGACCGACACTTTTTTCATCAACGAGAGCGACAGAGACTGTCTTGCCTTGCTTACTGTTGTTTTCGATTGAGGCAAAGTATTTGGTTGCATGCTGCTCTAGAGTGTCGAGAGAGTCGGGTGAAATCAGCACGAGTGTCATAATATCAGCGGAGTACTGCTGCTGATGAAATTGCATGACCACATCACGAATAGATTCATTCTCCCTGTCTTCTAGGGTTTCTATATTTCCCACTGAAAATTGACTGAAGGGGTGCTGGGCACTCACAAGCTCTTTGTGCACTTGATAGAGTCGTCGACTGTCATCATTGAGTTTCATTTTGTATTCAGAATCGACGGCATGGCGCTCTTTATCTGCTGCGTCTGGGTTAAACAGCGGCGCTATGAAAAATTGACTGAATCGGTCTAGCCCTTGCTCGAAGGTGTCGTTGCTGATATCAAAGAAAAAGCAGGTATGTTCCGTGCCAGTCCAGGCATTATTGCTTCCACCGTGCTGGCTAATGAAACGTTGAAACTCCCCGACGTTGGGAAATTTCTCGGTACCGAGAAATAGCATATGTTCAAGGTAGTGAGCGAGTCCTTCGCGATCTTGAGGATCATCAAAATGGCCGACATTGACCGCGAGTGCAGCGGCAGATTTTTGCGCTTGGGCATCTTGAACCAGTAACACCCGCAACGCATTGTCGAGAGTAAGGGCTCGGTATTGGCATTTATCATTGGGACTAATATGCACGAAAAAGCTCCGAAAAGTAGGTTACTCGAACTCCATGGATAAATTGAGGCCCACTATAGCGAGGCCACTGGAGAGCGGAGCAACGTCATGAATAAGGAGATTGCCCAAGGACGCCAAAAGGCATGAAGTCGACTTTGCTCATCGTTATCGTTGAGTACAATGCGATCCATCGGTGCGTCAAAAAGCTAGGCAAACGTATCTAGATACATTGAATATAGTATGAGGTGAAATGGTTTGTAGGTAAAATTGTTAATGAAAAAAGGGCTTTGCAAAGCAAAACTTCGCCTTATACCGACGCAAATGATGCTATGTTTAATGAAAATAGTTGCGCAACAGTTGCATGAAGATAGCTCGATTAGTATAGACAGCTCACAGGTTTGCACTAGTGATACTTGTATGTCGTACAAAATAGCAAGAAAATACTCGGCTACGACTCGGGAAGCTTATATCTTAAGTTGATGTAGGTCTCTGTTGTCCCGTGACAGATTAAGGTTAGAGCAATGAAAGTGATTATTATGCGTCACGGTGAAGCGGAAATGTTTGCTTCATCGGACTCTGAGCGTCAATTAACAGCGAAAGGTGTTGATGGCAACTTGGCTGCCGCGGATAAGTTGAACGCACAAGGCGTCACTCAACTGGATAAGGTTCTCGTGAGTCCTTATGTGAGAGCCCAGCAAACGTGGGATAATATTGGTCACAAATTTGACACACAAAATGTCGAAGTGTTTGAAGATATCACCCCCTATGGTGACGCAGATGACGTTCTGCAATATGTATGCGCCATTGCTGAGATGGAAAACCTTGACAGCATTATGTTGGTTTCACATCTACCATTGGTGAGTTACATGACCTCGGTGTTTGCCTCAAATGCAACGCCACCGATGTTCGTGACTTCTGGGGTTGCGGTGGTCGATTTTGATCCAGTGAAACGAACGGGTGAAATCGAATATCAGCTTTGATGGTTTCGATCATTTCAGTTTTTGTTTAAATAACAAAAAGCTGTCTTTGCCATGGGGGTAAGACAGCTTTTTGACGTTTTTAAGCGGAACGAATATTGCATCCACTCGACGTTCATAATGATTTTAATTTACGTCAATAGCTAGTTTAGAGTCCGTCACGCTTGTATGAAATTTAGCCTGCCATTTGCGGAGAAGTTACCGCGCATACCAACCCAAGCATTACCTGCTGTTGGCGCACCGATTATGGTGTTAACCACATTGGCAATGATCGTATTGCCAATACCTGCATTCTTGCTCGACCTATTTTTTACCTTCAACATTGCGTTGGCGATGGTGGTGCTGTTGGTGACGGTCTACACTCGTCGACCGCTCGATTTTGCCGCATTTCCTACTGTACTTCTGATTGCCACGCTATTGCGTTTGGCATTGAACGTTGCATCAACACGTGTGGTTTTGTTGCGCGGCCATGAAGGGCCGGGGGCAGCAGGTAATGTGATTGAAGCTTTTGGTAACGTGGTGATCGGGGGTAACTACGCCGTCGGTTTAGTGGTGTTCCTTATCTTGATGATCATTAACTTTATGGTTGTGACCAAGGGTGCAGGGCGTATATCAGAGGTGAGTGCTCGCTTTACCTTGGATGCCTTGCCTGGTAAGCAGATGGCGATAGATGCTGACTTGAATGCGGGGCTCATCGACCAAGAACAAGCGCGTACTCGCCGTTCAGAGGTGACCAAAGAAGCGGACTTTTACGGTTCAATGGATGGTGCTTCTAAGTTCGTCAAAGGGGATGCGATTGCTGGTATTTTGATTCTGATGCTGAACATCGTTGGTGGTTTGATCATCGGCATGATGCAATATGACCTTGGATTTGGTGAAGCGATAGAGATCTATACCTTGCTAACAATTGGTGACGGCTTGGTGGCGCAAATACCTTCTCTCTTGCTGTCTATCGGTGCTGCGATCATGGTAACGCGCCAAAATACCGATGAAGACATGGGTGAGCAGTTGGTGTTCCAAATGTTTGATAACCCAAAGGCGCTCGCGATTACCTCTGGAATCCTGTTTGTCATGGGTATCGTTCCGGGTATGCCTCACTTTGCGTTTTTGCTGCTAGCGGCGCTTTCTGGTGGTTGGGCCTATTGGATTAACAAGAAACATAAACAGCGAAAAGAAGAGCCGAACTTACCCGCAACCAAAGACTCAGAGCCGGCATCACTCAAAGAGTTATCTTGGGATGATGTCCAACCGGTCGATATTATTGGTCTTGAGGTGGGTTATCGTTTGATCCCATTGGTGGACCGTGACCAAGGCGGTGAGTTGTTGGAGCGAGTCAAAGGGGTACGTAAAAAGCTCTCTCAAGATTTTGGTTTTCTCATCCCGGCGGTGCATATTCGTGACAATCTAGAGCTGACGCCTAACAGTTACCGTATCACCTTAATGGGGGTTGCGGTTGGTGAAGCTGAGATTCGTCCTGATCAAGAGTTAGCGATAAACCCTGGACAAGTCTATGGAATGATCGAGGGCGAGCCAACGATTGATCCCGCTTTCGGCTTAGAAGCCACTTGGATTCGTCCAGACCAACAAGAGCATGCTCAAGCACTGGGCTACACTGTCGTAGATTCATCGACGGTACTCGCTACGCATTTGAGTCAGTTGTTGGTCAATAACGCTTCTCAGCTTATCGGTCATGAAGAGGTTCAAAACTTATTGGAGATGTTGGGTCGCAGTGCACCGAAACTGGTAGAGAGCTTCGTGCCTGATCAATTGCCGCTTGGTGTGGTAGTGAAAGTGCTACAGAACTTGCTCAATGAGGCAATTCCGATCCGCGATATTCGAACGATTGTGCAAACCTTGTCAGAGTACTCCGCGAAGAGTCAAGAACCTGACATCTTAACAGCCGCAGTTCGAATCGCTCTAAAACGCTTAATTGTACAAGAAATCAATGGTATAGAGCCGGAGTTGCCGGTGATTACCTTGATACCTGAATTGGAACAAATATTGCATCAAACCATGCAGGCTTCTGGCGGAGAATCTGCCGGAATCGAGCCGGGCCTAGCGGAGCGATTACAAGCGTCGCTGAGTCAAGCAACTCAAGATCAAGAGCTCAAAGGTGAGCCGGCTGTGTTGCTTACCTCGGGCGTACTGCGAGGTACGTTGGCCAAGTTTGTTAAAAATACGATACCAACCTTAAGGGTATTGTCGTATCAAGAAATTCCTGACGAAAAACAGATAAGAATTGTTCAAGCGGTAGGAAACTAAGAATTTTGGCGCCTGTTTTAGGCGCATAAAGTAAACACTATAAGCGTATTTTGGTCGTTGAGTTACTCAGCACTTAAAGTACTCAACGTTAGACGGATATCCATCGTGAAAATCAAACGATTTTTCGCTAAAGACATGAGAACCGCACTTCTTCAAGTAAAAGAAGAACTGGGTGATGATGCTGTCATCATGTCCAACAAGCGAGTTGCTGGTGGTGTAGAAATTGTTGCGGCGATTGACGCCGAGCCAGCGAGCCGAGCTTCATCCAAGCCTGTTCCTGCGCTTCGACAGCAACAATACAGCGCACCAGTCCCTGCACGTAAACCTGAACGTCAGTTAGATGAAGACCGAGTGAGCCTCCAACGCAGCAGCGAAAAAGGTAACTCATCGATGACTCAGCGCTTTGCCAATATGCTCAAGCACTATAAGTCGTCTGAGAACGAGGGCGAGTTACCGCCTTCAGAGAACGAAGACTCATTGACTGCTTTGTTGAAGCGTCAATCGAACTCGCGTGACGGACACGATGACAATGCACCAATTTCAAGGTTTGGTTCTGATGAGTCACGAGAGTCAGACTCTCCGTTATCAAAGCTGCTAGCCGACTCTAGACCAAACAGTCAGGCCAGTCGTATCGCGGCTAAGCTTGACCCGTCACGTTTTGAGCGCCGCCAGCCTGAAAAGGATGTTTCTGCCGAAGAGCTGGAAAATATGCGCGAAGAGATGGCATCGATTCGCCGTCTGTTGGAGCATCAAGTGTCTGGTTTGATGTGGCAAGAAGTCGAACGTCGAGAGCCACTGCGTGCCATGTTGATCAAACGACTGACACGAATGGGTTTGTCGGAAGAGCTATCTGACCAATTAGCTTGTTACATTCCTGAAGACACACCGCCACCAAAAGCGTGGAAGGCTCTGCTTGGGTTAGTCGCTGATCAAATCCCAGTCTCTAATAGTGATATTTTACGCAAAGGTGGCGTGGTCGCTCTGCTTGGGCCAACGGGCGTCGGTAAGACAACCACTATTGCAAAACTGGCAGCACGCGCTGCGATGGAGTACGGTTCGGATAACGTCGCGCTCGTGACCACTGATACTTATCGTATTGGCGCACATGAGCAATTGGCCATTTACGGCAGAATTATGGGGTGTCCTGTAAGAGTTGCTAAAGATTCAGATGAACTGGCCGATGTTATATATCAGCTAAGAAACCGTCGTCTTATATTAGTAGACACTGCGGGTATGGGGCAGCGTGACGTCCGTCTCTCTGAACAACTTGATACATTGATGCAAGAAAGTGGCGAAGTGATTCATAGCTACCTTGTGTTACCGGCGACAGCTCAGCGCAAAGTGTTACAAGAAACTATTGACCACTTTAAGCGCATCCCGTTGTCGGGTTGTATTTTAACTAAGCTAGACGAATCACTTAGCTTGGGTGAGTTTTTAGGTGTGATTGTACAAAATGCGTTACCTGTGGCGTATATCGCCAACGGCCAACGTGTCCCAGAAGATATAGTTCTTGCGCAACCAAAATACATGGTTGCCAAGGCGAATGAGTTACTAGAGAAATCGCGAGAGAATGAACCACACTACTGGAACAGTGATGTGGAGGCACCTTAAGGGGCAAATGTTATGGTAGAAAATATGATACAAGACCAAGCAAGCGGTCTGCGCCGCTTAACCCAGCCTTCACTGACTAAAGTTATCTCTGTTACTGGCGGTAAAGGTGGTGTGGGTAAATCTAACGTCAGTCTAGGTATGGCGATCTGTATGGCTCGTCAGGGTAAAAAAGTCATGGTTCTAGATGCGGATCTAGGACTTGCCAATGTTGATGTGATGCTGGGTATTCGTCCAAAGAGAAATTTGGGCCATGTGTTAGCAGGTGAGTGTGAGCTCAAAGATGCGATTGTTGAAGGTCCTCACGGCATTAGGATTATCCCAGCAACATCCGGCACGCAAAAAATGGCCGAGCTTTCACACTCACAACATGTGGGTCTGATCCGTGCGTTTGGCAGCCTAGAAGATGAAATGGATGTGCTGATCATCGATACCGCTGCGGGTATTTCTGACATGGTGGTGAGCTTTTCAAGAGCCGCACAAGATGTTGTAGTGGTCGTGTGTGATGAGCCGACTTCGATCACCGATGCCTATGCACTGATTAAGCTACTGAGTAAAGACCACCAAGTACAACGTTTTAAAGTGGTTGCAAATATGGTTCGCAGCTACCGCGAAGGCCGAGAATTATTTGCAAAGTTGACGCTCGTCACAGAGAGATTCCTCAATGTGAGTTTAGAGCTAGTGGCATGTATACCGTTAGATGATAAAGTGCGTCAAGCAGTGAAGAAGCAAAAAATCGTGGTTGATGCCTTCCCACGTTCGCCAGCCGCTCTAGCGATGAGCTCATTGGCAAATAAAGCGCTGACTTGGCCATTGCCAAAGTCGCCTACCGGGCATTTAGAGTTTTTTGTGGAACGCTTACTCAATCGCTCAGACATAGTAGGGGAACCGTTCCTTGAATAAAGCGCTTACATACGGTCATATTGCTCACCAAAATAGCCAAAAGGCGTTTTTGGAGAAGTATTCTGCGCTGGTCAAACGAATCGCCCATCACTTGATAGGCCGTCTACCGCCGAGTGTGCAGGTAGACGACCTGATTCAGGCAGGCATGATTGGCTTACTCGAAGCGCAGAAAAACTACGACGGAAGCAAAGGGGCAAGTTTTGAAACTTACGCCGGTATTCGTATTCGTGGAGCAATGCTGGACGACATTAGACGTGGCGATTGGGTGCCACGCTCGGTTCATAGAAACAATCGAGAAATAACCCAAGCAATCGCGACGTTAGAAGGGCAGCTCAACAGAGATCCGTCTGACAGTGAAGTCGCCCAGTTTTTAGAGATGTCATTGGAGCAGTACCATTCGGCTCTGACCGATATCAATTGTTCAAAAATAGTGGGTATTGATGATCTCGGTGTGTCTGATGATGTCATTCACTCAGCAGAGGATGGTGATAATGCACCTTTTCAAGGTGTTGCAGACGAATCTTTTCGCCAAGCGCTAATAGATTCGATAAAATCCCTGCCTGAGCGAGAGGCTCTGGTTCTTTCTTTGTATTACGACGAAGAACTGAACCTAAAAGAAATTGGCGAGGTGATCGGCGTGAGTGAATCACGTGTGAGCCAAATCCTTAGTCAATCTATGCAGCGTTTGCGCTCGAAGCTTCGAGTGTGGACTGACAATGAAAAATAATCACTGACGCTTGAATCAGTGGAGGCAATTTTGAATAAAAACATGAAGATCCTTATTGTTGATGACTTTTCAACAATGCGCCGTATCGTTAAAAACCTACTTCGTGACTTGGGTTTCAGCAATACTCAAGAAGCGGATGATGGTCTAACGGCATTGCCTATGCTCAAGAAAGGCGATTTTGATTTTGTCGTTACCGATTGGAACATGCCTGGCATGCAAGGTATTGACCTGTTGAAGCACATCCGTGCGGACGCTGAGCTAAAACACCTTCCAGTGTTGATGATCACGGCAGAAGCAAAGCGTGAGCAAATCATCGAAGCGGCACAAGCTGGTGTTAACGGCTACATCGTGAAGCCATTCACAGCTGCAACGCTAAAAGAGAAGCTAGACAAAATCTTTGAGCGTTTATAAGCACTCAAACAATAAAATCACAACGTATTTGTATTTAATAACCTAGGCTAGGTCGATTTAGGATGATTTCGTTACAACAAGCGAAAGAGCTCGTCAATTTACTAGAAAACGAGCAACAGCAAGATGCGAATTCGCTGCTTCTTGATATCTATCAAAACAGTGAGAATGCCATTCTAAATGAGATTGGTTTGTTGACTCGTGAGCTGCACGATTCTCTGAAGCAATTCAGCTTAGACCAGCGAATGACTCAAATTGCAAAGGACGAAATACCCGATGCAAAGGACCGCTTACAATATGTCATCCAAAAAACAGAGCTTGCAGCAAACACCACAATGGATGCTGTTGAGCGTTGTATGCCTCTCGCCGATTCACTGAACGGGCACTTGACCGAAGTTCGCCCGCAGTGGAATCAATTGATGCACGGTCGTATTCAACTCAACGAATTTAAGAGCCTTTGTCACAGTATCGATGACTTGTTGACTCGCGTTGAGGGTGACAGCACAGAAGTGCGTAGTCAGTTGACTGAAATTTTGATGGCACAAGACTTCCAAGATTTAACAGGACAGATCATTCGCAGAGTGATCACGTTAGTCAACGAAGTCGAAGGACGTTTAATTGAGATTTTAACGGTATTTAGTGCTTCCAACTTAAACACATCCAACAATGAACAAAAATCATCTCTTGTTGCTGAGGGGCCAATTATTAACCCTGAAGAACGAGAAGATGCCGTTTCATCTCAAGACGAAGTCGATGACCTCCTCTCAAGTCTTGGGTTTTAGGGGTATTTTATGAGTTACGAATTAGACGAAGACATTTTGCAGGATTTCTTGGTTGAAGCCGGAGAAATTCTAGAGCTGCTCTCAGAGCAACTGGTTGAGTTGGAAAACAACCCAGATGATAAAGACTTGCTTAACGCAATCTTCCGTGGCTTCCATACGGTAAAAGGTGGTGCAGGATTTCTGTCACTGACTGAGCTTGTTGACACCTGTCACGGTGCGGAAAACGTTTTTGATATTCTGCGAAATGGTCAACGTAGCGTAACTGCTAGCCTTATGGATACTATGCTGCGTGCATTGGATACAGTAAACGAACAGTTTGCTGCTGTGCAAACTCGTGATCCTCTGCAACCCGCTGATCAAGCACTACTTGATGAACTTCATCGCTTGTGCAAACCAGAGTCTGAAGATGAGGTTGCGCCCGCTGCCCCTACGCCAATTGTTGAGCCTGTTATGGTGGCACCAGAGGCTGTTGCAAGTCCGGTTGACAGCGTGGGTTCTGTTGACGATATCACTCAAGACGAGTTTGAAAAATTGCTTGATGAGCTGCATGGTAAAGGGTCTGCACCAGGCACTAGTGCGCCAACACCGCCGCCAGCACCTGCAGCGCCGGTCTCTGATATGAGTGGTGATATCACTGATGATGAGTTTGAGCGTTTGCTGGACGAACTGCATGGTGCGGGCAAGGGTCCGTCTGTAGATTCTGTCCCGGCGCCAACGCCAGCGGCTCCTGTAGCATCTGCACCGAAATCAGCATCACCAAGTGATGATGATTTGATGACTGATGAAGAATTCGAGAAGTTGTTGGATGAGTTGCACGGCAATGGCAAAGGACCTTCTTTAGAAGAACTGGATATGGCCACCAAACCTGCATCGGCAAATGCCGCTGTAGTAGCGCCTGAACCAACGCCAGTGTCTGCTGCACCTCAAGCAGCACCACAAGCTTCGCCTCAGGCAGCAGCGAAACCGCCAGCACCCGTGGAAAAATCGCCGGCGAAAACAGAAGTCGCTGCGGTCAAGAAGCCTCAAGCTGAAGCCACTGTGCGCGTTGATACCTCAACGCTAGACACTATTATGAACATGGTGGGTGAGCTGGTATTAGTGCGCAACCGCCTATTGAGTCTGGGTCTTAATAGCAACGACGAAGAGATGTCAAAAGCGGTGTCAAACTTAGATGTGGTTACCGCTGACTTGCAGGGCGCGGTGATGAAAACCCGCATGCAGCCAATCAAAAAAGTCTTTGGTCGCTTCCCTCGCGTTGTTCGAGATTTGGCTCGCAGCCTACAAAAAGACATCACGTTAGAGATGCGTGGTGAAGATACCGATCTAGACAAGAATCTGGTGGAAGCACTTGCTGATCCACTCATCCACTTGGTGCGCAATTCGGTCGATCACGGTATTGAAATGCCGGATGTACGCGAAGCGAATGGCAAGTCACGTAACGGCAAGGTTATTCTTTCAGCTGCGCAAGAGGGCGATCATATCCAATTGGCTATCGTTGATGATGGCGGTGGTATGGACCCTGACAAGCTGCGTGGTATCGCGGTAAAACGTGGAATGATGGACGAAGATGCGGCGTCGCGTCTAACTGACAAAGAGTGTTTCAACCTTATCTTTATGCCTGGCTTCTCAAGTAAAGAGAAAATTTCTGATATTTCAGGCCGCGGCGTAGGTATGGACGTGGTTAAAACCGCGATCAATACGCTCAACGGCTCAATCGATATTGATTCAGAAATGGGTAAAGGCACCAAGATTACGATTAAAGTGCCATTGACGCTGGCTATCTTGCCAACACTGATGGTAGGGGTCGCAGGGCATCCATTTGCACTACCACTAGCAAGCGTGAACGAGATCTTCCATTTAGACTTGAGCCGCACAAACGTGGTTGACGGACAGCTGACGATCATCGTACGTGAGAAGTCTATTCCACTGTTCTACTTACAAAACTGGCTTGCTCCGCATGCCGGGGAAGTAGAATTACGCACGGGTCATGGTCATGTGGTTATCGTACAGATTGGTAGCCAGCGCGTTGGTTTTGTAGTTGATACTCTTATTGGTCAAGAAGAAGTCGTTATCAAGCCGCTTGATAACTTGTTACAAGGAACGCCAGGTATGGCAGGTGCGACAATCACCAGTGATGGTCATATTGCACTGATTCTAGATGTGCCAGATTTGCTCAAGCAATATGCAGCAGCATCACGCATCTAATCGAAAAGCCTAAGGAAAAGCATGGCAATTAAAGTACTTGTCGTTGATGATTCGAGCTTCTTTCGTCGACGTGTGAGCGAGATCATCAACTCTGATCCACGATTAGAAGTCATTGATGTGGCAGTCAACGGTCGTGAGGCCGTTGACAAAGCCAAACAACTTAAGCCAGATGTCATCACGATGGACATCGAAATGCCGGTGATGGATGGCATTACTGCCGTGAAACAGATTATGGCAGCCGCACCAACGCCAATTTTGATGTTCTCATCATTAACGCACGATGGCGCGAAAGCAACACTGGATGCGTTGGATGCGGGTGCAGTCGACTTCCTTCCAAAGAAGTTTGAGGATATTGCACGTAATCGTGATGAGGCTGTCTCTTTATTGCAGCAACGTGTGATGCAAATTGCGTCGCGTCGCGCATTCATGCGTCAACCTGTTGTACCGAAGCCTGCTACTGCACCTCAGTCAGCAAGGCCGACGACGCTGACACGTTCTTCCACGTCAACTGCGCCGGCGCAGCGCACACCTGTTGCACAGAGATTCAAAGCCTCAGGTAAGAAGTATCAGTTAACAGCAATTGGTTGTTCAACGGGAGGGCCTGTTGCACTGCAGAATATTCTGACCAAGTTGCCGATGAATTATCCGCATCCGATTTTGCTGATCCAACATATGCCTGCAACGTTTACTAACGCCTTTGCAGCGCGTTTGAATACTTTGTGCAAAATTACGGTCAAAGAAGCGCAAGATGGCGATGTTCTTAAGCCGGGTGTTGCATACCTTGCCCCAGGTGGTAAACAGATGATGATCGATGGTCGTCCGGGCGCAGCACGAATTCGTATTCTGGATGGCGGTGAGCGCATGAACTACAAGCCGTGTGTTGACGTGACATTCGGCAGTGCTTCAAAGATTTACGCTGATAAAGTGCTGTCAATGGTATTGACCGGAATGGGAGCGGATGGCCGAGAAGGCGGCCGCATGCTCAAAGCGGCGGGTTCAACCATTTGGGCGCAAGACGAAGAGAGCTGCGTGGTGTATGGCATGCCACAAGCCGTGGCTAAAGCGGGCATCTCGAGTGAAGATTTACCCCTAGACCGTATCGCAGAACGCATGCTGGTCGAAATAGGAATAGCGTAGAGCAGACATGAAAGTTTGGAGTGTTGCAAACCAAAAAGGTGGGGTAGGTAAAACCACAACGACAATTACGCTTGCTGGCTTATTGGCCAAGCAAGGTAAGCGGGTATTGCTGGTAGATACGGACCCTCATGCATCATTGAGTTCTTATTTAGGTATTGATTCAGATGCGGTTACGAGCAGCTTATTTGACCTATTCCAACTCAAATCTTTGAGTGAGGAAAGCGTTAAGCCTCTCGTGCATTCTACACCGATTGAAGGTATCGATATCGTTCCTGCGCACATGTCCTTGGCAACGCTTGATCGAGTAATGGGCAATCGCAGCGGAATGGGGCTTATCTTAAAAAAAGGTCTTATGGCACTGCGTGGTCATTATGATCATGTCATCATTGATTGCCCGCCTATTTTAGGGGTGATGATGGTCAACGCGCTCGCAGCCAGTGATCGTATCTTGATTCCGGTTCAGACCGAATTCTTGGCAATGAAAGGCCTTGAGCGAATGGTCCGTACACTGAAAATCATGCAGAAGTCACGGACTAAACCGTTCAAGGTGACGATTGTTCCAACCATGTATGACAAGCGCACCAACGCTTCGCTGCAAACACTAACTCAGCTCAAACGTGACTATCCATCGCAAGTATGGAGTTCCGCTATCCCTATCGACACTAAATTCCGAGACGCCAGTTTGAAACATTTACCTGTTTCCCATTTCGCGCCGGGAAGTCGTGGCGTGTTCGCCTATAAGCAGCTATTGCTTCACCTTGAAAGGTTAAGTATCGATGACTGAGGAACACATTCTTTCCGGTGAACAAGCCCTAGATGATTACTTTACCGCTCTGCTGGATGAAACGGAGCTCGATGAGGTGATGTTGGATTCAGTCGATGAGCCTGAAGAAAACCTTGCTAACGAAGCGGAAGTGGATACTATTTTGCCAGAGCCAGAGCCAGAGCCAGAGCCAGAGCCAGAGCCAGAGCCAGAGCCAGAGCCAGAGCCAGAGCGTGCTTCTTTCAGTTTAGCGTCGTCTCGATATGCAGAGCCAGAGTTGCAAGAGGTTGAGTTTGATGAGGCAGACCTATCAGATGTTGAGCGTCTCTTACAGCAACTTAATCAGCACAATACGCAACTTGATATTGATGCGGTAATCGAAGAAACACCACAAATTGAAGATACTGAACAGCTTACGGTTAAAGATACCCTGGAATCAGTCGATAAAGAGTTAGAAGTTCAAGATTGGGAGCTGCCTACATCAGCACCCGAGCTACAAACCGAGCCTATCGAAATAGAAGAAGTGGCTGAAGCAACGGTTGACGATGTTGAAGCTAGCACTGAATGGAATCCAGAGCCTGAAGTAGAAGCGTCTCCAATTGATTTGTGGCAGTCTACGCAAAGGCATGAAGAGTTCCAAGTTCTCTATTTTGAAGTCAACAGTATGACGTTTGCAGTGCCACTGGATGAGTTAGGTGGTATACACAAGATGGGTGAGCTCTCTCATTTGATAGGGCGCCCAGATTGGTATCTTGGGCTAAATACCAATCGAGATAGTCAGTACGATGTGGTCGATACTGCTCGATGGGTAATGGCAGATAAGCTTGTTGATGACAGCTACAAATCTGCTTATGAATATATAGTCATGTTAGGACAAAGCGCTTGGGGGCTTGCAAGCTCTTCGTTAAAAGGAACGGAAGCCTTAGCTCCTAGCATGGTAAATTGGCGCGAGACAGCGGGCAAGCGCCCTTGGCTAGCGGGTATGGTTAAAGAAAAAATGTGTGCACTTGTTCATGTGGCTGAGCTGATAAAAATGCTTGAAGCTGGTCTCGATGTTCAAGCTGTTAATCTATAGAATTGCACTCAACGCTGTAAATAGAGGATAAGGTATGTCTCAAGCGAATGAAATTGAAGTGAGAAAAGATCAAGCCAATGACGAAGTGCTTCAGTGGGTCACTTTTCAGCTAGAGGAAGAGACTTACGGCATCAATGTAATGCAAGTTCGTGAAGTATTGCGCTACACTGAAATTGCCCCAGTGCCGGGCGCGCCAAACTATGTGCTAGGTATTATTAACCTACGTGGCAACGTGGTAACGGTAATCGACACGCGCTCTCGCTTTGGTCTAATGGAAGGTGAAGTGACGGATAATACACGTATTATCGTCATTGAATCTGAGCGCCAAGTGATCGGTATTTTGGTTGATAGCGTGGCTGAAGTGGTTTACTTACGTTCGTCTGAAATTGATACAACACCAAGTGTGGGTACCGATGAAAGTGCCAAGTTCATTCAGGGTGTAAGCAACCGTGAAGGCAACCTATTGATCTTAGTTGATCTAAACAAACTGCTTTCTGAAGAAGAGTGGGATGAGATGGCTCATCTGTAATCATGACTGATTCGTTATTTTCTTTCCCTGTTATTGCAGGCGCGATTATTGTTGTTTTTCTCTGTGCTATCGCAATGACGGCGCGAGTGAGCAAGGCTATTCGCTTACAGTCAGACTATCAACGGCAAAAGAGTCGTAAACTGGAGAAGGAGCTAGAAGCTACTTCTAAGCAACTTCTTGAAGTGCGTTCGGTTGTTATCGGTCTTGGACAGAAAGTGACAGAGCAGCAAGACATTATTCAACATCTTCATGAACGTGTGTTAGAGCTTGAGCAAGCAGACACTGACAGCCGTCTCTATACTAGAGCTACGAAAATGGTTCAGTTGGGCGCAGAGCTTGATGAACTGATTCATGAATGTGAGCTACCAAAAGCGGAAGCCGAATTGATGATGTCTTTACAAAAGAAACTGGCGGGAAGAGAGTCGGTACCACCGCTTGAAAGTAGTCCTGAAGAGCGATTGCGTCAAGGGCGGATTAGACCTACCCGAAAGTAGTATATTTGTAACGAGTTTTGGTTTTTGTCTGTATAACTCTTTGAGCAATTACCAAAATATCAGATACTTAAGGAAGCTTCGGCTTCCTTTTTGTTTTTTAACATTTCTAAGAAGTCCGTCCATCGAGATCAGGTTCGCCTGTGCTACTATAACCGCTCTTAATCGTTGTATAGAAAACTCATGCTAGAAGTAAACCAACTGACTGCAATTCGCGATGAACGCGTGCTGTTTGCCGGCCTTACGTTTAAGGTTTCACCAGGAGAGCTGGTGCAAATAGAAGGTCGTAACGGAACCGGGAAGACGACGCTTTTGCGAATTATTGCCGGGCTAGGCGATAGAGAGGAAGGGATGGTGAGTTGGAATCAATTTGCCGTTGAATCCGATCGCGAAGCTTTTCATCGAGATCTCCTGTTTCTTGGTCATCAGACAGGAGTTAAGCGTGAGTTGACCCCGTACGAAAACTTATCGTTTTATCAGGCCGTTCATGGTGAACGTAACGTCAACAAACAATCTCTCTACCAAGCATTAACCCAAGTGGGCTTGGCCGGGCGTGAAGACGTGCCAGTTGCGCAGCTTTCGGCAGGCCAACAACGTCGTGTTGCACTCGCGCGCTTGTGGCTGACGGATAAACCACTTTGGATCCTTGACGAGCCACTCACTGCGATTGATAAACAAGGTGTGAAAGTACTCGAACAGCTGTTTTTGCAGCATGTGGAAGCCGGGGGTATTGTCATACTCACGACCCATCAGGATATGTTCAAAGATAGCGATAAGCTGAGAAAAATTAAACTTGGAGAGCGCTCATGACCGCTGCCTTTCTCGCTATCATTAAACGAGAGCTATTGATCGCATTTCGACGCCAAGCGGATATTTTCAATCCGCTTTGGTTTTTTATTATCGTGATTACACTGTTCCCACTCAGTATCGGCCCAGAGCCCAACCTTCTTGCAAGAATATCTGCCGGTATTATTTGGGTGGCAGCACTGCTAGCGGCACTGTTGTCACTAGAGCGCTTATTCCGTGATGATTTCCAAGATGGTGCACTTGAGCAGATGATGTTGATGCCTACACCGTTGCCTGTTTTGGTTATAGCCAAAGTGGTTGCACACTGGCTGCTTACCGGGTTGCCGTTGCTTTTAATCAGTCCGTTACTTGGCATCCTGTTGTCGCTGGATTTTGATACATGGCTAGCAGTGGCGTTAACCCTAATTGTTGGTACCCCGACCTTGAGTTTCATAGGGGCAATTGGTGTAGCATTAACGGTTGGATTGCAAAAGGGCGGCGTGTTGCTCAGCCTGTTGGTTTTACCTTTGTATATCCCTGTTTTGATTTTTGCGACATCGGCAATTGATGCGGCATCCCTCGGAGTTGCGTATAACGGTCAGTTAGCGATTTTGCTTGCGATGCTGGTGGGCACGGTCACTTTGACGCCTTTTGCGATCAGTGCCTCATTAAGAGTCAGTGTTAACTAACAGTTTATTTAACTATTTCACTGATAGGTTATTTTGAGCACGTTGTTTGTGCTTTTTATCCTAAAATCAGTGTATTAAGCCTGTAAAGAGTGAGAATAACAAATGTGGAAATGGCTCCATCCCTATGCCAAAGCTGAAACCACCTATCAATTATGCGGAAAATTGCTGCCTTGGTTTGCAATTTTATCTGTGTTAACCCTGTCTATAGGGACAGTGTGGGGACTTGCGTTCGCGCCAGCAGATTATCAGCAAGGGGATAGCTTCAGAATTATTTACATTCACGTTCCGTCGGCAATTTGGTCGATGGGTGTTTATATGTCGATGGCAATCGCAGCCTTTATTGGGCTGGTTTGGCAACTGAAACTGTCTAACATGGCCGCTGCGGCTATGGCACCTATCGGCGCTGTCTATACCTTTATCGCGCTGCTTACTGGTGCTGTTTGGGGTAAACCGATGTGGGGTGCCTGGTGGGTATGGGATGCTCGTTTGACGTCAGAACTGATCCTGCTGTTTTTATATTTGGGTGTAATAGCCCTATACCATGCATTTGATGATCAAAAAACGGCATCGAAAGCGGCAGGTATTTTGGCTATTGTTGGTGTGATCAACCTGCCAATTATTCACTTTTCAGTAGAGTGGTGGAACACCTTGCACCAAGGCGCAACGATTACCAAATTTGCAAAGCCATCAATCTCCAATGATATGTTGTGGCCTCTATTGCTCAATATTTTGGGTTTTGCGTTCTTCTTTGCAACGGTGACCATGATTCGCTTGCGCAACGAAATTATTGATAAAGAGAGCCACCGCCCTTGGGTTGTGGCTTTAGCAACCAAGAAATAGGAGCCCATCATGCACTTTGAATCTATGAGTGATTTTTTCGCAATGGGCGGCTACGCCAGTTATGTATGGAGCGCGTTCGGTATTACGTTTGCGTCCATGATTATTTTGTTAATCATGAGTATTCGTCAAGGCAATGCATTGCTCGGTAATGTCAGTGCCAAGGTTGAGCGTCAAGCCCGTATTGATGCTGCAAAAGATTTAGAAAATACGCTTTAAGTTAGGAGACGGAAAAGTGAACCCAAGACGTAAAAAAAGGCTTGGTGTTATCTCAGCAATATTTGTTGGTATGGCATTGACTGTTGGTCTGGTTATTTACGCCCTGAATCAGAACATGGACCTGTTTTATACACCAACGGAACTGGTGAACGGCAAGGGTGGTGTAAAACCTGAGGTAGGTCAGCGCCTGCGCATCGGGGGTATGGTTGTAGAAGGTTCAGTATCACGCGATCCTAACTCATTGCGAGTAAGCTTCGATCTGCATGATATTGGCCCGAAAGTGACCATCGTTTACGACGGTATTTTGCCTGACTTATTCCGTGAAGGTCAGGGTATTGTTGCTCAGGGCGTATTACTTGATGCCACCACGATTGAAGCATTCGAAGTACTTGCGAAGCATGATGAAGAATACATGCCACCTGAAGTAGCAGAGGCAATGCAGAAAACTCATGAGCCATTGCAGTACACCAAAGATCAAAAACAAGGAAGCTTGTAATGATTGTTGAAGTTGGGCATTTTGCCCTCGTCATTTCATTAGCTTTTGCTGTGTTGTTGAGCGTTTTGCCTTTGATTGGCGCATCACGCAACAGCACAATGCTAATGAATAGTGCACGTCCATTGTCGTGGGGCATGTTTATCATGCTCCTGATCTCTTTCGTAATCCTATGTTGGGCGTTCTATACCAATGACTTCACTGTTCAATATGTGGCGAACAACTCAAATACCAAATTACCGTGGTATTACCGTATTACAGCGGTTTGGGGAGCGCACGAAGGTTCACTGCTGTTATGGGTGTTAATTCAAGCTGCTTGGACTGTCGCCGTTGCCTCATTTAGCCGAGGTATGCCGCAAGAGTCAGTAGCACGGGTATTAGCGATCATGGGATTGATCACGGTAGGTTTCCTACTGTTCATCATCTTAACCTCGAACCCATTTGATCGAACTCTACCCTTCTTCCCTGTTGACGGGCGAGACTTGAACCCACTGTTGCAAGACCCAGGATTGATCGTACACCCTCCGATGCTTTACATGGGCTATGTGGGCTTCTCGGTGGCGTTCTCTTTTGCTATTGCATCTTTAATGACTGGCCGCTTGGATACAGCCTGGGCGCGTTGGTCACGTCCATGGACAACGGCAGCTTGGTTATTCCTAACACTTGGTATCGCACTAGGTTCGTGGTGGGCTTACTATGAGCTTGGCTGGGGTGGCTGGTGGTTCTGGGATCCAGTAGAAAACGCGTCATTCATGCCATGGCTAGCAGGTACTGCGTTAATGCACTCGTTAGCTGTTACAGAAAAACGTGGGACGTTTAAAGCGTGGACCGTACTCCTAGCTATTTTGGCATTTTCATTAAGTCTGTTGGGTACGTTCCTTGTGCGCTCAGGTATCTTGGTATCGGTTCATGCTTTCGCATCCGACCCATCTCGCGGCATGTTTATTCTGGGCTTCTTGGTTGTGGTTATCGGTGGCTCGCTGCTGCTGTTCGCTTTGAAAGGCGCGTCGGTAAGGGTACGTGGCAGCTTCGACCTTGTTTCTCGTGAAAATGCGCTCTTGGCCAACAATATTATCTTGATGGCGGCACTGGTCGTTGTGTTGGTTGGTACACTGCTGCCGCTTGTGCATAAACAGATCGGCTTGGGTTCTGTGTCAATTGGTGCGCCTTTCTTTGATATGCTGTTTGCCTGGTTAATGATGCCGTTTGCCTTTGTTTTAGGTATCGGTCCATTGCTGCGTTGGAAGCGTGACAATCTAGGTAAATTGCTTAAACCTATGGTTGGTTCTGGTGTCGCCTCTATCGTACTCGGTGCGGTATTTGTTGTGCTGTTTGCTGATTTCTTTGACACCATGGCCTACATCGGTTGGATCATGGCGTTGTGGATCATCTTCATGCATAGCTATGAACTCTATCAGCGTGCAACGCATCGTCACCCATTCTTAGAAGGCGTGATGAAACTGCAACGCAGTCATTGGGCGATGATGTTAGGTCATATCGGCCTAGCAGTGAGTGTGATTGGTATTGCAATGGTGCAGAATTACAGTATCGAACGCGATGTGCGTCTTGCTCCGGGTGAGCACTATGAAATTAAGGGATACGATTTCTACTTTAAGCAGTTACGTGATAACGATGGCCCGAACTACGATGGCTATATTGCTGATTTTGAGATCATTCGCGATGGCAAAGTGTTAAATACGCTGCATGCTGAAAAACGTTTCTACAAAACTGCTCGTTCAATGATGACCGAGGCAGCGATTGATCGCGGCATTACCCGTGACTTGTATGTTGCGATGGGTGAACGTCTGGATGATAACGTGTCTTGGGCCGTTCGTCTGTATTACAAGCCATTCGTTCGCTGGATTTGGGCTGGCTCTCTTTTGATGGCGATTGGTGGTGCGGTATCGATCAGCGATAAACGCTATCGCTTCCGTAAAAAGGGCAGCACGCAGGAGGCGTAATTATGAACAAGAAAATTCTATTTATCCCTCTTGCGGCCTTTATGGCGCTTGTCGCGGTGTTCTTCGTTCAGCTAGTAAAGAACGCTGGTGGTGACGATCCGACAAAGCTCGAATCAGTGCTAGTGGGTAAAGTCGTACCTGAATTTCACCTCGAAGACCTTGTCCAAGAGGGTAAGCAGTACGACCAATCTATTTTTGTTGGTGAACCACTGCTACTCAACGTGTGGGCAACCTGGTGTCCTACCTGTTACGCCGAGCATACATTTTTGAATGAGCTGTCGGAAAAAGGGGTTAAGATCATTGGTCTTAACTACAAAGATGACCGAAACAAAGCGATTGGTTGGTTACGTGATTTGGGCAACCCTTACATGATCAGCCTGTTTGATGGCCGTGGCATGCTAGGCCTTGACCTTGGCGTGTATGGTGCGCCAGAAACCTTCCTTATTGATGCTGATGGTGTGATTCGCTATCGCCATGTTGGTGATGTTAACGCACGCAACTGGCAAGAGAAGTTGGAGCCAATGTACCAACAGATGCTCGAGGAGGCTCAATAATGATCCGCAAATGGTTATTTGGTGTTGTAGCCACGCTGATGGTGTCATTCTCTGCCCTTGCGGCGATTCAGGTGTATGAATTTGAAGACCCAAAGCAAGAGGCTCAGTTTAAAGAACTTGGCCACACCTTACGCTGCCCAAAGTGTCAGAACAATACGATCAGCGATTCAAACGCTGAGTTGGCGCAAGATCTTCGCCATAAAGTGTATGAAATGACAAAAGAGGGCAAATCGAAGCAAGAGATTGTTGATTATATGATTGCCCGTTACGGGAATTTTGTGACTTACAATCCGCCTCTCACTCCAGCGACGGCTATTTTGTGGGTTGGCCCGTTTGCTGTTATTGCTTTAGGGCTGTTTTTGATGGTGATGAGAAGTCGTAAGAAGCCAGCAAAAGCAACAAACAAGTCAGACTGGGACGAAGACAAAGAAGCACGTTTAAAAGCGTTACTTGAAGAAGAGAACAACGGAGATAAATCATGACGTTATTTTGGGTAGCTTCGGTTGTTCTACTCGTCTTTTCCACATTGCTGGTCATTTTGCCTGCGATTAACCGCAAGAAAAACCAAGACGAAGCATTACGAGATGAGCTTAATAAGGCGTTTTATAAAGACCGCTTAGCCGAGCTTGAAGAGGAAACCGATGAGGGTCTTGTTGACAACCAAAATGAGTTAATCGCCGACCTGAAACAGTCTCTACTTGATGATATTCCTGGTGATGCTCAAGAGCAAAAGAGTCAAGACATTAACCCTTGGGCCGTGTTTGTTCCTTCAGTGATTGTCCTGCTTGTCATCAGCTTTGGTGTCTACTACAAGTTTGGCGCTGCACAACAGGTGAAAGAGTGGCAAGAGGTGACAGCGAACCTGCCAGAACTATCGAGAAAGTTGATGGCGCCAGAAGGTGTGCAGCTCACTGATGACGAAATGCGCGATCTTACGTTAGCTTTGCGCACTCGCTTACACTATCAGCCAGATGACTCGACGGGATGGTTACTGCTTGGTCGAATCGGCCTAGCAAATCGTGATGTAGAAACCTCAATCGGGGCAATGAAGAAAGCGTTTCGTTTAGAGCCAGATAACGATGACGTTAAACTCGGTTATGCTCAAGCACTGATGTTATCTCAAGACGACATGGACCAAGAGACAGCGCGTGTTCTACTCGCTGAATTGATGCAGCAAGAGTATGTTGATTTGCGTGTTGTGTCTCTGATGGCTTTTGATGCTTTTGAGCGTCAAGATTTCCCATCAGCGATTAAGTATTGGCGCATTATGCAGCAGATGATTGGCCCTGATGATCATCGCTACGAAATGCTTGAGCGTAGTATCGAAAGCGCAGCGATTCAGATGGGTGACAATGTTGCACCGGGTAGAACCGTCGCCGTTACGATTTCCGTGGCCGAAAATGTACAAATTGACCCGAATGCACAAATCATTGTTTCGGTGCATCCAGCCGACGGCTCTGCAATGCCCGTTGCGGCTGCTCGCTATCCGCTCGGGGCGTTTCCTCGCACCGTCGTGTTAGACGATGGCAACAGCATGATGGAAGCGCGCAAGCTCACTGACCTTGAACAACTGATGGTACGTGTACGTATTGACGCTGATGGCAATGTCGGAACTCGAGATGGAGATTGGTTTGGTGAAAGCCAAGTCGTCGACTTTGGCGAGCCGGTTGAAGTCGAAATCAGCCAACAATATTAAAGTTAGGAACGCGCTCAATTGAGCGCGTTTTTTTATTTCCTTTATCTTATACCACCTATACTTATTCCATAACCACGCTAGGAAGCCGATATGGAATTAAAGACATCTGCAGTAATATCGACTCTGCTTTTATCCTTTCTACTCACCGCATGTAGCTCAACACCACAATCTGACTCTGCGGATGTGAACGACCCGCTAGAGGGGTTCAACCGAGTGATGTGGGAGATTAATTATGACTACCTCGATCCCTATTTTGTTCGTCCAGTCTCACTAGGCTATGTAAATTATGTACCCACACCTGTGCGTAGCGGTATCGCCAACTTTCTCGCCAATCTGGATGAGCCACACAGCATGATCAACAACTTGTTAATGGGAAACGGCGAAAAGGCGGTGACGCACTTTACACGCTTTTTTATTAACACAACGCTAGGTATTGGTGGGCTATTTGATATCGCCTCAGAGGCCGATATCACAAAATATGAAGAGAAGACTTTGGGTGATGCAGTCGGTCACTATGGCGTTGGTAATGGTCCCTATGTGATGGTACCCGCTTATGGCCCATGGACATTGCGTGAAACCTTCGATTTTGCCGATGGATTTTATGTACCTTTGTCATATCTAAACTTCTGGGCGGGGCTCGGAAAGTGGGCACTTGAAGGCATGGAAACTCGTGCAGCGTTAGTATCGCAGGAAGCGACGCTAGAGCGCTCTCCTGACCCTTATTCACTCACTCGCGATGTTTACCTGCAGCGCAGAGATTATACTGCGGAAATTGAGCGCACACAGGTGGGTGAGTTGGATGAAGACGAATTGGATGGGTATTTGGATGAGTTTTGAGAGTGGGGAAGGGTGAAAAGAAGGAAGAAGGGTAGAGGTTGAAGGGGGAAGAAGAGGAGCCTTTGGCTCCCCTGTCGATTTTATGGCTTAGAAGGTGTAGTTGGCTTGAACGCCAAGTAGCCATACGTTACCTGTTGTTGTGCCTGAAAATGACCCACCAATTAACGCAGATTCCCAATCAGACGTACCTTCGCGAGGTTCATTAACATCAGCATCCTTGGCAAAAATATAAGTGAAACCACCATCAAGAGTAAATTGAGAAGTAAAGTCATAGCTCGCACCAAAACTTAACCATGTACGATCAGTTTCCGGAATAGTGATTGTACGGTAGTCATCACTAACAGCAGAAGTATCATAGGCAGCGCCAGTGCGTAACACTAGCTTTTCATTAAGTTGGTAAGTCGCGCCGACTGCAAAGCGGTAGTTATCCTTCCAGTTTTCATCTTTAACGGTTGTAGTACCGTAAGTATCTAAGTTTGCTTCAAGCTTTTCAAACGAGCTCCAATTAGTCCAGTTGAAGCTTGCGTGGATTGCCCAGTCATTACTGAGCTGGTGAAAACTCGCAATTTCTAAAGTTGCAGGAAGCGGCAATTCCATTGAACCAGTGTCGGTTAGCACACTCTTGGATTCGGGGTCGAATATCTTTGCATCACCCTCGAGTTTTAGATTTACTTCTGACTTATAGGCGATGCCAAGACGGTTGCTATCGTTAATTTGCCATGCAGCACCAAGCTGCCAACCCCAGTCTGTAGTATCACCTTCCATGTATTTTAAAGGCGTGCCTGCTGGGATACCTATTACATTCTCTGTGGGCGCTGTAGCACCAAAGTGCCCTTCGGCGATAATATAACGTAAGCCACCACCAATACTTAGACGTTCGTTAATCTGATAGCCCAAGTTAGCATTTAGCTCCATTGTTGTTACTGCTGCTTCATTGCCAAAATGAGAAGCTGTAAAATCCTTCCCAAGGTTTGTTTCCATACCGTAGTTGGTACCAGCAGCAAAGCCAGCAAATAACTGCTCATTGATTTGATGGCTAATGTAAAAATTAGGTATTACAGCACTATCTGCAAAATCATGTGCGTTTGCCTGCTCAGACTCACCATTCCAGTATTGTTTTACTTCACCATTGATATCTATATTGGGATCAACATAAATCGCACCTACAGAGACTTGTGTGCCCTTCAAGTAGGTCAACATTGCAGGGTTACGCCATTGTGCGCTGGCATTGTCGGCCATCGCTGCTTCACCAGCGTACGCACGGCCAAGGCCTGTCGCTGAATATTCAGCTAGCTGAAAACCAGCGGCAGTGGTTGCTGTAGAGAAAAGACCAAGAGTTGAAAGCAGAGAAGTTGCTAATAGAGTGCGTTTTAGATTCATTGAATTGTTCGCTGAAATTCCGTTTGTTTGTGACGGGGATCATATAGCTAGAGCTTTTGCTTTAATAAGGAAATGTAACCAAATGTCATCTTTTAGTGCTTATGACCGCCAGGGTTGTGATTGGTAGTGATTAATGCTGATATGTGGCTGGGTTTTTGCTGATTTAGGTGAACAGGTGTAGGGTGAATGGTATTGATTCCATTACATGTGTACGCTGAATATTTCCAAATATCGAGTAGGATAGATAAAAAAATGGCTTACTTTATCAAGTAAGCCATTAATTGTTTGATGTTTTTATCTAATTATCCAGCTAATACATCGGTAGCAACTTTGTAGCTTGGATCTTCTTTTACGTTAATCTCAACCAGGCTACCTGCTTTATCCAATAGCTTGCGACAATCAGGACTTAGATGACGAAGGTGAAGTGTCTTACCGACATTAGAGTAACGCTCTGCAATCGTCTCAATAGCTTCGATAGCAGAGTGGTCCGCTACGCGTGAATTAGCAAAATCGACAATCACATCTTGCGGATCATTTTGTGAATCAAACAACTCTAAGAAGTTAGCGGCAGAACCGAAGAAGATTGGGCCGTTTACTTTGTAAACCTTTGAGCCTTCTTCATTGATCTCGCTGCTCGCGTAAATGTGCTTTGCGTGCTCCCAAGCGAACATTAGAGCAGAAACCACAACACCGACAGCAACTGCAACTGCAAGGTCTGTTAGTACAGTCACGACAGTCACGAGAACAATCACAAAGAAGTCCTGCTTGGGTACGCGGCGAGCCAGTTTAAACGTGGCCCACTCGAAGGTGCCGATAACAACCATAAACATCACACCAACCAGTGCGGCTAGTGGAATCATCTCAATAAGTGAAGAGGCGAACAGAATGAAGACCAATAGCATGACAGCGGCAACGATACCCGACAGACGGCCGCGGCCTCCTGAGTTTACGTTGATCATTGACTGACCAATCATGGCACAACCACCCATGGCACCGAAGACTGAGCAGGTTACGTTAGCAAGACCTTGACCGACACACTCGCGGTTAGATTGACCGCGAGTATTGGTCATTTCATCCAATACAGTCAGCGTCAGTAGAGATTCAATGAGACCAATCGCTGCAAGAATGATTGCATAAGGCAGGATGATCTGTAGTGTCTCAAGGTTAAATGGAACCGCAGGGATAGAGAATGTTGGTAGTGTGCCTTCGAGCGTCGCGTCTGGATTACCAGACATGGTACGCAGGAAATCAACCACAGTGTTTGTCTCTAGGTCTAAACCCACCACAATCAGTGTCACGGTTAAGATTGCCACCAGTGAAGACGGTACAGCGGTCGTTAGCTTAGGCAGAAAGTGAATGATTGCCATGGTCAGAGCGACGAGACCAAGCATCAACATCATTTCACCTTGTGGTAGCCAAGTAAGAACGCCATTAACATCGGGTGTTTTAAACTGACCTAACTGGGCTAAGAAGATAACGATAGCAAGACCGTTTACAAAGCCAATCATCACTGGGTGTGGCACCATTCGGATGAACTTTCCAAGCTTGAATATTCCGGCAAGGATCTGAATTAAACCAGCAAATAGCACCGCAGCGAAAAGGTATTGAACGCCATGTGTCGCAACGAGGCTAACCATAACGACGGCCATAGCACCAGTAGCACCTGAAATCATACCAGGGCGTCCACCGAACACTGAAGTGACGAGACCAACAACAAAGGCAGCATATAGGCCAACCATAGGGTCTACACCAGCGACAAAAGCAAACGCAACCGCTTCTGGGACGAGGGCGAGCGCCACAGTCAAACCAGAGAGCACATCGTTTTTAACGGAATGCTGAGAAAACTTTGGGAACTCAAACATAGTGATAATTAATCCCTAATTATAAATATCGCCTCGATAAAGAGGTGATGAGCAGCGCAACTTAGTCACAAATCAGTGTGCGCTGAGAAAGTGTAAGATAATGTGACAAATAGAAAGTGATGCGAATGCTAACGGAAAGTGTGATGAAGTTCAATTGCTAACCAATAATTGACATTAGTGTTTAATCTACAGATAACAAAATGCCCGCTATAAAGCGGGCATTGAATTGGCATTACTTGAAGCTGAAGCCGATTAGTAGGCTGGCTTAGTCATGCCTGCAGTTGCTTGATTACTTGCAACTTGGCTACCTGCGCCTTTACCGACGAAGCGTTCAGCACGGAAAGGTGCAGCGTTTACTTCAATCGTTTTCAGCTCTTGTGGGCCAGCAGCTTTCGCCATGCCTGCTGATGCGTGACCTTTCAGTTGCGCTGCAGGTGCCGTTGCTTTCACAGCAATTGGTGCAGTTTTAACAGGTGCTTGTGCCACTTTTGCTACAACTTTCGGTGCTTCCACTACAGCCTTAGGTGCTTCAACTTTTGCTTGTGCCAGTTTAGGAATCACAGGATTCACTACAGCAGGAACAATCAAACGAGGCGCTTGAGTCACAGGTGCTTTATCTACAACTTGCTTAGGCGCTTGTGCAGTCGCTTTCGCTTCAACTGGGCGCATGATGATTACTTTGCCCATTGACGCTTCTGGGCGAGCTACACCACTGATGATCTGCGTATGTTTAGCTTGTGACTTACGAGGTTTTCTTGAACCAGGCTTCGGCAGGTCATATTTCGGTATCACTTTACCCATAGACATCTCAGGAGACGCTACACCACCAGCACGTAGGCGGAATGGGTTAGGGCGGCGATCGCGGCCACGACGGCGACGTTGACCACTAGCACGCAAATGACGAGGTGAGCGACGGTTACGACGACCCTTAGGCGCTTTCTCATCGCTTTGAGCGTCTTCACCGTTGTTCTGAGCGTTAATGTTTTGTGCATTACTGTTCTGAACGCCGTTGTTTGCAGTTTTTGCCTTTTGCTTGTCAGCTTTACGCTCAGTTGGTGCTTTTTGTGCTTCAACTGGTTGAACGGCTGTTTCTTGTGTTGCTTTTTGCTCTGCTTGGTCCTTAACACGCACACTCTTGTTCAGTTTACGACGCTGACGACGTTCTTTAACGCGAGTGGTTTTCTCTTCTTTGCGCGCTTGCTCAGGTTTATCATTCTGAGCTTCAGCAGCAATCTTCAGACCTTGCTCTTCAACTTTTGAAGGTTTGCTTGCTTCATCACGATCACGCTTGTTGCGGCGATCTTGACGAGGTTTGCGAGTTTGCTTCTTCTCTGTTGGTTTTGATGTATTTTCTTGCTGCTCAGACTCAGATTTAACTTCTTCGCGCGCCGGCTTACGCTTGTTCTTATCGCGGTTGTTATTACGGCGACGTTGATCATTGCGGTTATTATTACGGCGTTGACGATTGTTGTTGCGCGGCTTCTCTTGCGTTTCTTCTTTCTTCTCTTCTTCTTTTTCTGAAGAGCCGAACAAGAAGCTAGCAATAGCTTTAAAGAATCGAGATAGACCAGAGCCTTGTGTCGATTCTTTGCTCTCTGGCTTAGCAGGCGTTTCTGGCTTAGCTTTCGCTACAGGCGCAGGAGCCACTTTTTCTGGAGCAGCAAAGCCTTTAAGTACCGGCTCTTCAACTTTCTTAACTTTCGTATCTGTCTCTGCAACATCGCGAGCTTCTGCTTCTTTCATTGCTTCAAGTTTCTTTGGAACAAGGTAAGACAGAATGTTTTGCTCTTCGCCGTCACGAACACGGATCACCTCAAAATGTGGCGTCTCCATGTCTGAGTTTGGCACGATAGTGATTTTCACTTCCTGATTGCGCTCAATGTGATTTACCGAGCGGCGTTTTTCGTTCAGCAAGTAAGAAGCAATAGACACAGGTACAACCGCAAGAACTTGCGATGTGTTGTCTTTCAGAGCTTCTTCTTCAATGAGACGCAGAACAGAAAGCGCTAGAGATTCGTTATCACGAACAACACCAGTACCTGTACAACGAGGACAGATGTGGTGGCTTGCTTCAGCCAATGAAGGGCTTAAGCGTTGACGTGACATTTCGAGTAGGCCAAAACGAGAAATACGACCAATCTGTACGCGAGCGCGGTCTAAACGAACAGCATCACGCAGGCGGTTTTCAACTTCACGCTGGTGGCGAACTGGTGTCATATCGATAAAGTCGATAACAACAAGACCACCAAGGTCACGTAGACGCAATTGACGAGCAATCTCATCAGCCGCTTCTAAGTTTGTGTTCAGTGCAGTCTCTTCAATATCGCCGCCCTTCGTTGCACGAGCAGAGTTGATATCGATTGAAGTCAGTGCTTCTGTCGGGTCAATAACAATTGAGCCGCCAGAAGGAAGACGAACTTCGCGCTGGAACGCAGATTCAATTTGGCTTTCGATTTGGTAATGACTAAACAGCGGTACTTCGCCATCGTACTTCTTCACACGGTTTATGAAGTCAGGACGAACTAGTCGGATATGCTCGACCGCACGCTCATAGATAGTGTTGCTATCGATAAGGATTTCGCCGATGTCGCGACGCAAGTAGTCACGAATCGCTCGAACAATCACGTTACTTTCCTGGTGAATTAGGAAAGGTGCTTCGTTAGAGTCAGAGGCTTGCTTGATGGCACCCCAATGATTTAGCAGTACGTTCAAGTCCCACTCAAGCTCTTCAGCGCTTTTGCCAACGCCCGCAGTACGAACGATTAGGCCCATACCTTGAGGTAGTTCTAGCGTGCTGAGTGCTGCTTTTAATTGAGTGCGCTCATCACCTTCGATACGGCGAGAAATACCGCCAGCGCGAGGGTTGTTTGGCATCAATACTAGGTAGCTACCAGCAAGAGAAATAAAGGTCGTTAGTGCCGCACCTTTGTTGCCGCGCTCTTCTTTTTCTACTTGAACAATAACTTCTTGGCCTTCAGTTAGCACTTCTTTAATGCTTGGACGACCTTGGTAGCTATAGCCTTGAGGAAAGTATTCGCGGGCAATCTCTTTAAGAGGGAGGAAACCGTGTCTTTCTGCGCCGTAGTCGACGAATGCGGCTTCTAGACTTGGTTCGATTCGGGTGATGCGGCCTTTATAGATATTGGCTTTCTTGGATTCATGACCAGGACTTTCAATATCAAGGTCGAACAGCTTTTGGCCGTCGACCAGCGCAACGCGCAACTCTTCTTTTTGAGTTGCGTTGATTAACATTCTTTTCATTTAAATAATCTCGTTATCTTTTTCATTTTTCGCTTGCTGCTTGATTCCATTCGCGGCGCCAGATCCCGTGGTTACATAGTTGCAGCCTCCCGGCTGGAGGGATGCTCTTGGACGCTTCAGTTGTCACGCGCTTCTTTTAGATAGGCTCGTGACCCACTATATCGTGGAGATACTCAACACGAATGAGTTCGAGTAGAACAGCAAGCTTGTCTTTGCTTGGAATTGTCTTACGCCCTGTGCAGCAATCCACAACAAAGTGTCTACTCTGTTTTGCTTTTTCTCATATCACTTATCTGTCATCAAACTAAGACGTTTCCATCGAATTATTGAGTAATCGGGTCTGGTCTCAAGACATGAAGGTCAGATTTTCCTGACTAAAGTATTGATGAGATAGTGGAAAGGTATGTTAAATAAATGACCTAGCCACTATTTGCAGCAGTGAACTATAGCAGTGACGTGAAAAGTCAGCAATCTGCTTTGTTATAAACAAGGTAAAAAAAGCAAAAATAATTTGTTCACTGTGACGTAAAGCCCCGTTTATTGGGCTTTTGGCTATTTTTGTAGCAGACAATGCACAAGGTTTATCCACAGTTATCTCGCTGCGTAAAAAATGCGCTTTTTTCTGCGCTTAGGGGGCTATGGAGTCGATAAAAATGTGAATTAGTGCGCTTTTGAGTGGTAAACTGTCACAAAATACGTTTCAGATAACCCCCTTGAGCAAATCTCAATGAATGAAATTAGAACCCAAGTCCAGCTTATCGATATCGATGAAGATATGGCAGGACAACGAATAGACAACTTTCTTCGCAACCAATTAAAGAGCATACCTAAGAGTATGGTCTATCGCATCGTGCGCAAGGGTGAAGTGCGAGTAAACAAAAAACGTATTAAAGCGGAATATAAGCTACAAGCAGGGGACGTGGTTCGTATCCCACCTGTCACGATTCCAGCATCGACTGAAGAAGCTCAAGCGCCAAGCACCAAGCTGAACAAAGTTGCTGAGTTAGAAAGTAAGATCATTTATGAAGATGATCATATGCTGATTCTTAACAAGCCTTCCGGTACTGCAGTCCACGGGGGGAGCGGATTGAAGTTCGGTGCAATAGAAGCCTTGCGCGCGCTCAGACCAGACGCTCGCTTTTTGGAATTAGTGCATCGAATTGACCGAGATACCTCAGGGATACTGTTGGTCGCTAAGAAGCGTTCTGCGTTGCGTCACCTGCAAGCGCAGTTTAGAGAAAAAACCGTTAAAAAGTTCTATTTTGCTTTGGTGATGGGGCAGTGGAAGCCAAGTTGCAAGGTAGTGAATGCTCCGCTGCTAAAAAACGAAGTGAACAGTATTGTGCGTGTGAACCCGAAAGGGAAACCATCAGAGACGCGCTTTAAAATTATAGAGCAGTTTGAGCAAGCGACACTGGTTCAAGCAAGTCCGATCACAGGGCGTACACACCAGATCCGTGTGCATACGCAATATACTGGCCACCCAATAGCGTGGGATGATCGATATGGCGATCGCCGCTTCGATGCTTATACAGCACAAGTGGGCTTGGATAGATTGTTCTTACACGCGGCTAATATTCGTTTCATCCACCCTAAAACAGAAGAGTGGATGGAAATCAATGCACCGATGGAGAAACGTCTAGAAAAAGCACTTTCTGGATTGAGAAAGCGCTAGAGTGTGTTGAGTCCCTGCTTGGCAAGTAAGTCAATCAGGGTAATGAGCGGTAGGCCTACGAGAGTGTTGGGGTCTTTTCCCTCTAGCTTTTCAAACAGGGCAATGCCCAAACCTTCACTCTTAAAACTACCTGCACAGTAAAACGGTTGTTCTTTGTCGACGTAATACTCGATCTGCTTCTGACTTAGAGTGCGGAAATGGACGTGAAAAGGTTCAACAACCGTTTCAGCAAGGTTTGTCTCGGTGTTAATCACACTTAGGCCGGTATAAAAAGTGATGGTTTTACCGCTTTGCGCGGTTAACTGTGCAATGGCATTGTCTCTTGTGTGAGGTTTACCTATTATCTTGCCGTCAATGATACAGACTTGGTCTGACCCGATAATTAGGGCAGGGCATTGCATGTGGCTTTGGCAAGAACGCGCTTTATCTTGTGCTAAGCGAGCAACAAGGGCTTCAGGGGTTTCTCCTGCTAATGGTGTTTCGTCGCAGTCGGGCTTTACACAAGAAAAGGGCAAGCCAAGCTTCTCCAATAGTGATTGACGAAATGGAGAAGTGGATGCGAGTACGAGTTGGTATTGTGTCATTTTTTAATCACTTGCTGTTTGTTGTCACAACGAATTAGAGACAATATCGCTCATGCCGCTAATACGCTAGGGGAAGGCAAAAAAACTCTAAGTTTTTTCCCTTTTCCTTTGACTAATTTTGAATTGGGAGATAATATTCGCGCCCTATGCAAAAGGTAAAATTACCGCGAACGGTAGATCCAGCAAAAACTGCTCAAAAACGTCTTGATTACGATGGCATCATCCAAGCAAGTCTTTTTAAGCGTTTATTGGAAACTACTGAAGGCGTAAAACGCGACGCAAACGTCAAAGTATCATTTGGGCTTGATGAACAGCGACTTGTTGTTATCTCTGGTAAAGCTAACATCGAAGTCGATCTTGAATGTCAACGCTGTAATGAGATATTCACACATTTGTGTGAAATCCAATTCACTTATACTCCCTACTATAGCGAGAAGAGTGAAGAGGAAGCACCGGAAGAGTACGATTTGGTAGATCTTAACGAGTACGGTGAATTAGATCTTATACAGCTAGTTGAAGATGAGTTTATCCTCGAATTGCCGCAAATTGCGATGCATGACGAAGCGGACTGTAGCGTTAATTCAAACAATTTGGTGTTTGGTGAAATTCCAGAAGAGATTGTGGAAGAGAAACCGAATCCATTCGATGTTTTAAAAAGCCTAAAGAAGTAATTCTTTAAGTTCTAACATAGGAGTAGGGTCAATGGCCGTACAAAAGAGCAAGAAATCACGTTCAATGCGTGGCATGCGTCGTTCACACGATGCACTAACTACAGCAGCACTATCTGTAGACGCAACTTCAGGTGAAACTCACCTACGTCACAACGTAACTGCTGAAGGTTACTACCGTGGCAAAAAGGTTATCAACAAGTAAGGTTGACCTTTGCAAAATTTAACCGTTGCACTTGATGCAATGGGCGGGGACTTCGGTCCTCGCGTTACAGTGCCTGCCTCCGTGCAGGCACTGTCGCATTTCCCAACGCTAAAAGTGATCTTAGTCGGTGATCAATCCCTGATTTCCGCACAACTCCTAAAACTTGGCATTAGCGAGCACGCTAGGCTGAGCATTCGTCATACAGATCAAGTCATCTCTAACAACGAAAAACCTTCTGTTGCCCTAAGGCATTTCCAGCAAAGCTCAATGGCTGTATGCCTAGAACTAGTGGCCCAAGGTGAGGCGGGAGCCGTGGTCAGTGCCGGCAATACCGGTGCATTGATGGCACTGTCTCGCTTTAAACTCAAACTTCTTCCTGGTATCGACCGACCTGCATTAGTCTCCGCGCTTCCGACCGCTGGCAACAAGCGAACTTGGATGTTGGACTTAGGAGCGAACATCTCTAGCGACGCAGATTCCCTGTTTCAATTTGCCGTGATGGGTAGTGCACTCGCAGAAACCGCCCATACTGCACACCCGCGTGTCGCAATCTTGAATATCGGCGCGGAAGAAATTAAAGGTAATGATTTAGTTAAACGCTGCGCTGAAATGCTGTCTCAAGCGGATGGAATCAATTACATCGGTTACATTGAAGGGAATCAGATCTTTAATGACAAAGCAGATGTGATAGTGTGTGATGGCTTTGTCGGTAACGTTTGTCTGAAAACCTGTGAAGGTACAGCGCAACTGTTTGTCGATAAGCTAAAAAACTGGATGGCAAGTTCGTCAATTCGTGGTTGGTTGCTTCGTAGGTTACTCCCTGACTTGTTTAAAGAATTAAAAACACTGAACCCCGACCAGTATAACGGTGCAAGTTTGCTAGGATTGCGCGGCATTGTCATTAAAAGTCATGGAAGTGCCGATGTTACTGCTTTTGAAAATGCCATAGGCGAGGCAGTACACGAGGTGAAACGACAGATTCCGAGCCGCATCAGCGATCGTCTGGAAGCGGTATTACTCGAGAGGCATTATTAGTCTTCATGTATAGCAAAATTTTAGGTACAGGCAGCTACCTGCCATCTCAGGTGCGTTCAAACGCAGACCTAGAGAAAATGGTAGAGACAAGCGATGAATGGATTGTTACTCGTACGGGTATCAAAGAGCGTCGTATTGCTGCAGAAAATGAAACCGTGGCTGACATGGCTCATCACGCGGCGGAGAATGCCATTGAGATGGCGGGTATCGATAAGAATGATATCGATATGATTCTTGTCGCGACAACCAGTGGCTCTCATGCGTTCCCATCAGCGGCGTGTCAGGTTCAAGCACTGTTGGGCATCAAGCACTGTCCAGCATTCGATATGGCAGCAGCGTGTTCAGGTTTTGTTTATGCTCTATCGGTTGCTGACCAATATATCAAAACAGGGCATTGTAAAAATATTCTTGTGATTGGTGCAGATGCATTATCAAAAACGTGCGACCCTACTGACCGCTCAACCATCATTTTATTTGGTGATGCGGCAGGTGCAGTTGTTGTTGGTGCAAGTGAAGAGCCAGGCATTTTATCAACAACCATCAATGCAGATGGTCGTTTTGGTGATCTTCTAAGCCTGAAATACCCGAATCGTAGTGATGACATGCCGGGTAGCTTTGAGCACAGTGACGACATCAACAGCTGGCTACACATGGCGGGCAATGAAGTATTCAAAGTTGCGGTGACTCAGCTTTCTCGATTGGTGAAAGAAACACTGAAAGAGAACAACATGGATAAATCAGAGCTTGATTGGCTTGTTCCCCATCAGGCAAACCTGCGCATTATTTCCGCGACAGCGAAGAAATTAGCGATGCCACTCGATCAAGTGGTGATCACCTTAGACCGTCATGGGAATACTTCGGCAGCGACCGTTCCAACGGCACTCGACGAAGCGGTTCGTGATGGACGAATTAAGCGCGGTCAAACCCTTCTTCTTGAAGCGTTTGGTGGCGGATTTACTTGGGGCAGTGCCCTAGTTAAGTTTTAGGATCTGGGCTCTTAAAGAGCCTCTATTGACAGTTTTTAAGGAAATAAGACATGAGCAACTTTGCGATTGTATTCCCAGGTCAAGGTTCTCAAGCGGTTGGTATGCTTGCTGAACTTGGCGAACAATATGATGTGGTTAAGCAAACTTTTGCTGAAGCTTCTGACGCGCTTGGTTACGACCTGTGGGCCTTGGTTCAAAATGGTCCAGTGGAAGATCTCAATCAGACATTCCGCACTCAACCAGCACTTCTTGCTTCATCAGTTGCTATCTGGCGTGTTTGGCAAGAACTGGGTCTAGAGCAACCTGCGAACTTGGCTGGTCACAGCCTCGGTGAATACTCAGCACTAGTGTGTGCAGGCGTCATTGACTTTAAACAAGCGATTAAACTGGTTGAGCTTCGTGGTCAACTTATGCAAGAGGCAGTCCCTGCGGGCGTTGGTGCAATGTATGCGATCATTGGTCTTGCTGATGATGCGATTGCTCAAGCGTGTGAAGAAGCAGCGCAAGGTGAAGTGGTTTCTCCAGTGAACTTTAACTCGCCTGGTCAAGTGGTTATCGCGGGCAATAAATCTGCGGTAGAGCGTGCTGGAGCACTTTGTAAAGAAGCTGGTGCGAAACGTGCACTTCCACTGCCAGTATCTGTGCCTTCACACTGTGCGCTAATGAAGCCTGCAGCTGACAAGCTTGCAATTGCGCTTGAAGATATCGAATTTAATACACCAGCGCTCCCTGTGATCAACAACGTTGATGTTATCGCAGAGACAGACCCTGCGAAAATTAAAGATGCGCTTGTACGCCAGCTATACAACCCAGTTCGTTGGACCGAAGGCGTACAGCTAATGAATGAGCAAGGCGTAGAGAAGCTACTCGAGCTTGGTCCTGGCAAAGTTCTAACGGGTCTAACAAAACGTATCGTTAAGTCGTTAACTGCGGCTGCAGTTAACGATGTTGCATCTCTAGATGCAGTGAAATCGTAATAAAGGATTAAGAGTATGATGAATCTAGAGGGCAAAGTTGCTCTAGTAACGGGTGCAAGCCGTGGTATTGGTCGTGCAATCGCTGAGCTACTTGTTGAACGTGGCGCAAAGGTTATTGGTACGGCAACATCGGAAGGTGGCGCTGCAGCGATCAGTGAATACTTAGGTGATAATGGTAAAGGCCTAGCACTGAACGTAACAAACGTTGAATCGATTGAAGCGACATTAATAACCATCAACGAAGAGTTTGGTGCCATTGATATCCTAGTGAATAACGCGGGTATCACACGTGACAACCTACTTATGCGCATGAAAGACAGCGAGTGGGATGACATCATCGATACAAACCTAACGCCAATCTTCCGTATGTCGAAAGCGGTGCTTCGTGGCATGATGAAGAAACGTGCGGGTCGTATTATCAACGTTGGCTCTGTTGTGGGTACGATGGGTAACGCTGGCCAAGCAAACTATGCGGCGGCGAAAGCGGGTGTGATTGGCTTTACTAAGTCGATGGCACGTGAAGTGGCTTCACGCGGTGTAACAGTGAACACGGTAGCACCAGGTTTCATTGAAACCGACATGACTAAGGCGCTAAATGATGAGCAACGTGCGGCAACTCTGTCGAACGTACCAGCAGGTCGTTTGGGTGACCCGAAAGAGATTGCCTCAGCCGTAGTATTCTTAGCTTCTCCTGAAGCAGCCTACATAACGGGTGAAACATTGCATGTAAATGGTGGCATGTACATGGTTTAGTGCTAAAGTTGGTTGAGTTTGGCTAAACTTCACATTGTTACGCTAAACTTGCCAAGTTTTAGTCAAGGTCTGCACATAAAATGTGCATGATATATGTCAAAAATGAGCTGAATTTCGGTTAAAATCGCTAAAATTGTGGTTTGACCAGCAAGGTCCCCCTTGCAACTTTCAATAGTTCTAATAAACTACGGAAACATCGCATTTAGGCGACATCTGTAAAGGAAAAGAAAAATGAGCAACATCGAAGAACGCGTAAAGAAAATCATTGTTGAACAGCTAGGTGTAGACGAAGCAGAAGTTAAAAACGAAGCTTCTTTTGTTGACGATCTAGGTGCAGATTCTCTAGACACTGTAGAGCTAGTTATGGCTCTAGAAGAGGAATTCGACACTGAGATTCCTGATGAAGAAGCAGAGAAAATCACTACTGTTCAAGCTGCAATCGACTACGTAAACAGCGCTCAGTAAGATACTCTCCCAGGCGGCCATCTGGCCGCCTGTGTTTTTTATACTCTCTTCTAACCCCTCTTAGAACCAATTTACATCCCGGAGAATAAGATCGTGTCCAAGCGTCGCGTCGTTGTCACTGGCATGGGTATGTTGTCACCAGTTGGCAACTCTGTAGAATCTTCATGGAAAGCCCTGCTAGAAGGTCAAAGTGGTATCGTAAATATCGAGCACTTTGATACCGAAAATTTTGCCACTCGTTTTGCAGGTCTTGTAAAAGACTTCGATTGCACTGAGTACATGTCTAAAAAAGATGCACGTAAAATGGATTTATTTATCCAATACGGTATCGCAGCTGGCATCCAAGCACTGGATGACTCTGGGCTAGAAGTTAACGAAGAAAACGCACACCGCGTCGGTGTTGCAATTGGCTCTGGTATTGGCGGCTTAGACCTAATCGAAACTGCACACACAGCACTAGTAGAAAAAGGTCCACGTAAAGTTAGCCCATTCTTTGTTCCTTCAACTATCGTTAACATGGTTGCAGGTAATCTCTCTATTATGCGTGGTTTGCGTGGTCCGAATATCGCGATCGCAACGGCGTGTACAACAGGTCTTCACAACATTGGCCACGCTGCTCGTATGATTGCATACGGCGATGCAGAGGCAATGGTTTGTGGTGGTTCTGAAAAAGCATCCACGCCACTAGGCATGGCGGGTTTTGGCGCTGCAAAAGCGCTTTCGACTCGTAATGATGAGCCGCAAAAAGCGTCACGTCCTTGGGATAAAGAGCGCGATGGCTTTGTACTGGGTGACGGTGCAGGTGTGATGGTACTAGAAGAGTACGAACACGCTAAAGCGCGCGGTGCAAAAATTTACGCTGAACTGGTTGGTTTCGGTATGTCAGGTGATGCTTACCACATGACGTCACCAAGCGAAGACGGTTCTGGTGGTGCACTTGCGATGGAAGCGGCAATGCGTGATGCGGGTATCGAAGGTACTCAAGTTGGCTATGTAAACGCACACGGTACGTCGACACCGGCTGGCGATGTTGCTGAGATCAAAGGCATCAAGCGTGCTCTAGGTGAAGAGGGGGCTAAGCAAGTACTTGTCTCTTCAACTAAGTCTATGACGGGCCACCTACTTGGCGCAGCAGGTTCTGCAGAAGCGATCATCACAGTGATGTCACTTGTAGACCAAAAAGTACCGCCAACGATCAACCTAGACAACCCAGAAGAGGGCCTAGACATTGATCTAGTTCCTCACGTCGCTCGCGATGTAAACATGGAATATGCTCTGTGTAACTCGTTCGGCTTCGGTGGCACAAACGGTTCATTGATCTTCAAGAAAATCTAATCAAGGTCTCTGACACTTGTCTACCAACGGCTTGATGCTTTAGCATTGAGCCGTTTTGTTTTATCTGTCATAAGGGAATAGGTGAATGATTTGGATTAATGGTGAGCCGCGCGATACTACGAATGTGACTGACCGTTCTTTTCAGTATGGTGACGGCGTGTTTACCACTGTATTAGTTAAAGATCAGAAACTCATTCATTGGGATGCTCATCAACAGCGATTGATCGCAGGCCTATCTCGACTTCACATTACTCCGCCAGATTGGCATTTGGTGAGCGCTTGGATTGGTTCAGCCTTAAAGCGCGCGCCTTCTGATAGCCTTTCAGGTATTAAGGTACACGTCAGCCGCGGCTCAGGTGGCAGAGGATATAGCCCGCTTGGATGTCAAAATACGCTCGTCACTGTTAGTGGCTTTGCTTACCCGAAGCATTATTTAGAGTGGTTTGAGCAAGGTGTTGAACTGGGGATTTGTCACCAGACGTTAGGCATCAACCCGTTGCTTGCGGGAATTAAGCACAATAATCGCCTGGAACAAGTTTTACTCAAATCAGAAATGGACCAAGCAGGATTTGCTGATGGTATTGTGTGCGACCTTGACGGATACGTGACGGAAACCACCATGGCTAATCTGATTTGGCGTAAGGGCGAGTGTCTTTTTTCACCGAAAATTGACCGTGCAGGCGTTGAAGGCACTGCGCGTAATTATATGCTAGCGCGTGCAGCAGACCTTGGGCTGAGCGTTGAGTTAAGTCGCTACAAAATGCAATCTTTGCTCGAAGCGGATGAGGTCTATATCACCAATGCGGTATTGGGCATTGCGCCCGTGCGGAAAATCGAGCAACATGCTTTCTCATTTTCTAACCTCGCTGAACAACTACGCAAGAGTTATATGTCGTGTTAAAAAAATTTGTTTTCTTTATATTGCTGTTGGCTGCCCTTGCGGGTGGCGCTTTCTATTACGCACAGCAACAGTTAAATCAGTTTCTTGCTCAACCACTACAAATTGAGCAGCAAGAGATCCTGCAGGTCCGTCGTGGCGCTAATATCAACAGCGTCATTAATCAAGCGCTCGATGCAAACTGGATTGAGCCGTCACCGTTTAGCCGTTTAGTACGTCGTTTACATCCAGAGTTAGTCGACATTAAAGTCGGTACGTTTGCTATTGATGAAACTATGTCTCTGCAGAACATGTTAGAGCTCGTTGTGTCGGGTAAAGAGCACCAATACTCGATTACTTTCGTTGAGGGCAGTCGTTTCGATGAGTGGCGAGTGTTACTCAAGGATGCTCAGGGTTTAGAGTTGGTAACGACTGAGATGAGCGAAGCTGAGATCGCCAAAAGTCTGGGTGTTGAACGCGATAAATTAGAAGGGCTATTTTTGGCGGAAACGTACAATTATACCCATGGTACCAGTGATCTAGATATTCTGCGCCGTGCCCATCGTTCTCTACAGCAAAATCTCGATAACTTTTGGCAGTCTAAGCAACCAAAACTTCCGTTGAAAACGCCTTATGAGGCCCTGATTCTCGCTTCAATTATTGAAAAAGAGACCTCGGTTGCAGAGGAACGTGGTTTAGTGTCGGCGGTCTTTGTTAATCGCCTTAATCGCGGCATGAGACTGCAAACTGACCCAACGGTGATTTACGGTATGGGTGATAAATACCAAGGGCGTATTGGCCGTAAGGGGTTAGATACACCGACACCTTACAACACCTATATTATTAATGGCCTGCCACCCACACCCATTGCGATGGTGGGTACTGCTTCTCTTCATGCAGCACTAAACCCTGAAGAGAGCGACTATATTTACTTTGTCGCCAGCGGCAAAGGTGGACACGTATTCTCAAAGACGCTGGCGGAGCATAATCGCGCTGTCCGTGCCTACTTAAAACACATAAGAAGTAAATAATGAGCCAAGCAAAATTTATTGTCATTGAGGGTCTTGAAGGCGCGGGAAAGAGCACTGCGATCCAGCGTGTGTTGGATACACTGTCAATGCATGGGGTGAGCCAAATTGAGCAGACTCGAGAGCCAGGTGGCACCAAGCTAGCGGAAGCGTTGCGTACCCTTGTCAAACAAGAACATGAAGGTGAAGCTCTGATCGATACCACAGAGTTGCTCATGATGTATGCCGCTCGTGTTCAATTAGTTGAAAACAAAATCAAACCAGCGTTGGCAAGTGGCGCATGGGTGGTTGGCGACCGTCACGATATGTCTTCTCAGGCGTATCAAGGTGGTGGCCGTGGCATTGCTGCTGAAACCATGTCGGCATTGCGTGATATTTCTCTTGGGGGTTTTCGTCCAGATTTAACGATCTACATGGATATTGATCCTCGTGTTGGCTTAGAGCGAGCTCGTGGGCGAGGAGAGTTGGATCGGATTGAAAAAATGGACATCAGCTTTTTCGAACGAACGCGCGAACGATACTTGAGCTTAGCGCGAAACGATAAAACGGTTATCGTGATTGACGCTAGCCAAAGCATTGAAGCCGTGGGTGCCGATATTGAAGCCGCTCTTCTCGAGTGGTTAAACAAGGAGTCGGTGTGACCACACTGTATCCGTGGATAGAGCCACTGTGGAAGCAGTGGCAACCTACCCTTGAACAAGATAACTTTTCGCAAGCGATACTCCTCAGCGCGCAAGCTGGTATGGGAATCGATCAGCTGGTTAAACTATTGGCGAAAACACGGCTGTGCAAATCATCCAACGATGAGCCTTGTGGATTCTGTCATAGCTGCGATCTGTTTGATGCCGGCACTCATCCAGATTTTCATAAGCTTGCTCCTATTGAGGTCGGTAAATCGATTTCAGTTGATCAAATTCGCCAATGTCAGCAGTGGGCTCAACAAAGCTCACAGCTTTCAGGTGTTCGCGTTATCTGGATTGATCAGGCTGACGCAATGACAGAGTCAGCAGCAAATGCTTTGCTGAAGTCACTCGAAGAGCCGTCGGAAAGTTGCTCTTATGTATTGAGTGTCGAAAAGGTTAATCAGCTACTTCCAACCATTATTAGTCGCTGTCAGCAGTGGTCTGTAGCGATACCACCACACCAGCAAGCTAAGCAATGGTTGTTGAATGAGGCAGGAGACAAAGATCTCGATCTTGCGCTGCGCCTAGCTGGAGGATCTCCATTAAACGCACGACAGCTGATCGATGATAAGAAGGTTGCTTCGTATCACAAGCTTGAGCAAGCATTGTTACAAGCACTCGAAATCAATACCCTGTTTGCGTGGCATGATGCCGCTAAGTTGCTTTCTGACGATTATACACAGGGATTAACCTGGCTGTGGTATCTGTTGACCGATGCGCAAAAACAGTTATTTGGCATAGAGAGTGAAGGGACGTTGCCCGGGGCACGTCGTGTTGGAGAGTTAACTAGAAGTGATAAGCTATACTCACAAACGAATGCACTTGTTCAGCTGCTTAAGCAATTTCATGACCATTCTGGCCTAAATAGAGAGTTGTTAACCTTAGACTGGTTGATGGCGTTTTAAGAGAGTTTCATGTTTATAGATTCACACTGTCATTTAGACAAACTAAATTACGATGATTTGCACCTTGATGTTGGTGATGTGATTGCAAAAGCAGAACAAGCGAACGTTACTGAGTTTCTTTCTGTTGGTGTCACAATGGCCTCTTTTCCTAAGATGTTGGCCTTAATTGAGCCGTTTTCTCAGGTGCATGTGTCCTGCGGTGTTCATCCCCTCGATGTCGAAAGTGATTTCAATCTAGAGCAGTTCAAACAATATGCTCAGAATGACCGAGTGGTTGCCATTGGAGAAACAGGGTTAGATTATCACTATCAGCCCGAAACAGCGGAGCTACAAAAAGCTCGATTTATAGAACAAGTGAAGGTAGCGGTTGAACTGAATAAGCCGCTAATCATCCACACAAGACAAGCTCGAGAAGACACGTTAGCTATCTTACGTGAATACGGCGCGGATAAATGTGGTGGTGTGATCCACTGTTTTACAGAAGATCTCGACTTTGCGCAGCAAGCGATGGCGCTCGGCTTTTATATCTCTATCTCTGGGATCGTGACGTTTAGACAAGCTACGGAACTAAAAGAAGTAGTGAAAGCGGTTCCGCTAGAACGACTGCTTATTGAGACGGACTCTCCTTACTTGGCACCGGTTCCTCACCGCGGAAAAGAGAACCAGCCAGCGTATGTTGTTGAGGTTACGGCTTATATCGCGCAGCTAAAAGGGGTCTCTTTGAGCGAGATTGGTGAAATCACCAGCAATAACTTCAGAAATCTTTTTTTGCGATAGAAAATAATTTAACAAATCAAGAGCGCTTTCAAGCGCTCTTTTTTTTGCGTCATATCAAGTTTCCATAATTTGGTTTAATTATCGCTCACACTGTTGCTGAGAAAGTAAGCGTTTTCCAGAAATGTAAATTTGTAGCGAAAAATATGTTTTCGGGTGGATTTATTTACGCAGTAAAATTAATGTCATCTGGTTGTAAGTTACTGAATATATGAGTTTATGCAATAAAATGGTCATGGATTTTTGCGATTATTTATTGTGATCTAAATAGTACTTTGGAATTAAATTTCGTTGTTCGCTAGAAAATGAGAGAGGGGTCAATATATATTTAGAGCCGGAAAATATAATGCAATAAGTGGTTACATTTTCATTGGGTGCTAACATCAGAAGGCTACGGGGGTGTGCCGTTAGGACTCAGTAATTACAATAACTTTATCAGGAGCATAACTATGTTTAAGAACCTTTTTGCAAACCTGCAAAAAGTCGGTAAGTCTTTGATGCTGCCAGTATCAGTTCTTCCGGTCGCAGGTATCTTGCTGGGTGTTGGTGCAGCCAACCTTGGTTTTATCCCAGAAATCGTTTCGAACCTAATGGAACAAGCTGGTGGTTCAGTATTTGGCCAAATGCCACTTCTATTCGCTGTGGGTGTTGCACTAGGCTTCACTAACAACGATGGTGTTGCAGGTCTAGCTGCAATTGTTGGTTACGGCATCATGGCTGCTACTCTATCAGTGATGGCTGGCGTAATGGGTGTTGATAAAATCGATACAGGCGTTCTAGGTGGTATCCTTGTCGGTGGTGTGGCTGCTTGGGCATTTGCACGTTTCTTCAAAATTCAACTTCCAGAGTACCTAGGCTTCTTCGCTGGTAAGCGTGCAGTGCCAATCATCACTGGTTTCGCTGCGATTGGTCTTGGTATCGTGCTTTCTATTATCTGGCCACCAATCGGCGCTGGTATCGGTGCATTCTCACACTGGGCTGCTGAACAGAACCCACAAGTTGCATTTGGTATCTACGGTATCATCGAGCGTTCTCTAATTCCGTTCGGTCTTCACCACGTTTGGAACGTACCGTTCTTCTTCAAAGCGGGTTCTTGTGTGAACGCTGCAGGCGAAGCGAACAACGGTGTTCTTACTTGTTATCTAGTGGCTGATGAAGCTTCACGTGCTGCTGGTAATGGCTTCGGTCAGCTAGCTGGTGGTTACATGTTTAAGATGTTCGGCCTTCCTGCTGCTGCAATTGCTATCGCTCACTCTGCTAAGCCAGAGAACCGCGCGAAAGTAATGGGTATCATGGTATCTGCTGCTCTAACGTCTTTCCTAACAGGTATCACTGAACCAATCGAATTCTCATTCCTATTCGTTGCTCCAGTACTATACGGAATCCACGCTCTACTAGCGGGCTCTGCATACGTTGTAGCTAACACTCTAGGCTTTGTTCACGGTACTTCATTCTCACACGGTCTAATCGACTTCCTAGTTCTTTCTGGTAACGCTCAGAAGATGGGTCTGATGGTTGCTGTTGGTCTTGTTTACGCAGCTATCTACTACGTAGTATTCCGCGCTGCAATCAAAGCAATGGATCTAAAAACACCAGGTCGTGAAGATGAAGAAGAATCTGCTAGCGCAGTTCAAGGTTCTGAAATGGCAGCTGAACTAGTTTCTGCATTCGGCGGCAAAGCAAACATCACTGGTCTTGACGCATGTATCACTCGTCTACGTGTCGCAGTTGCTGACACTGAAGCGGTTGACCAAGACAAACTAAAACAACTAGGCGCAGCAGGCGTAGTAGTTGTAGCAGGTGGTGTCCAAGCTATCTTTGGTACGAAATCTGACAACCTTAAAACTGACATGGATGAGTGGATTAAAAACAACTAATCCAAGACTATGTTAGTCAATGATTAAAAAGAGAAGCTTCGGCTTCTCTTTTTGTTTTTAGAGAGGGGCGCTGCGCTTGGAGGATTGAAGTTAGAGGATCGAACCAGGTAGGTTTAGGGTAAGTGACAGAATATAGAATACGACTTTACCCTCTGTATTCTGAACTCTGTATTCTTCTTAATCCTTAATCCTTAATCCTTAATCCTTAATCCTTAATCCTTAATCCTTCAACCTCCATATCGCCAACAGCAACCCCACAACCACCCCAAACATATGCGCATCCACAGCAACTGATGCTTGAATGAGTTGAGCAGTGCTCTCTGAAGCGCCGTATAACTGCTCCCATGCAACTTTTGCGACAATACCTGCAACCAGTAACCAACTGCTTTTTAAGCCGTTTAGAGCTTCATTCAGCGCGAAATAGGCAAAGACGCTATGAAGAACACCGGAAAGGCCGGCATATTCTTGAACTGGCGTAAGAAAGTTAAGCAAACCAATGATGATGGATGAGGCAGTAAAAACCACAGCTAAACTTCGAGGCTGAGGTTTAAAAATAAACGTCATAACCCATAATGCTGCAAGATTCATCAGCAAGTGATAGTGATTAGTATGGGTAAAGTGACCAGAGACAACACGCCACCATTGGCCATCTACTATGTATTGTCGTTGCCAAATTGCGTAAGATTGCGGGTATTCCAGCTGCAGCAAACACACAACGATGCTTACAGACATCACAAAGAGGTAGGGTTTTAGTTTATGTCTCACCAGTTATCCCATGATTCACGTTATTGCCACCAGTGTGGAAAAGCCAACCAAGCGTGCATCTGTGAGTACATAGTCTCCATTGATGCCAGCGTAGAACTGATCATATTACAGCATGAATCAGAACAAAATCATCCACTTGGTAGTGCTCGCATTCTTGATTTGTCACTGGCTCGGACTCATCTGTTTATTGGCGAAGATTTTTCGCAGCATGAGCAGCTTAATCTCTTGCTTGCTGATAAGCGCTATCAGCACGCTATTCTTTACCCGAGCGAGCTGGCGGTAGATCTCACTCAATTTGCGTCACAGATTGCGCCTGAGATGAAATACCGAGTAATTCTTCTTGATGGCACTTGGAAAAAAGCCTACAAGATGTGGCAGTTATCTAAAAATTTACACTCAGTACCGTGTGTGGCTCTACCGAAGAGCTTAAAAGGTGAATATCAAATTCGTAAAGCGCCATCCGACAATGCGCTCTCAACCGTTGAAGCGGGCTATCATGCTCTGTCCATTCTCGAGCCGAACACGAATTTCGTGCCGTTGGTTGATGCTTTCAAGCAGATGATTCAGTTTCAGATCGATCAAATGCCACCTGGTGTGTTTGAACGAAATTACTTATCAAAATAACCTGCTTGTCTTTGAAAACCCCTGGGTACTTGGTGTGATCTCTCAATTATTAGAGGTGCGCTGAGAACATCTGCTGGTGGAGTCTTTTCGCCCGACCATCAGTCATCGCAGCGATATAATCACAGATAACCCGCATTTGCTGTTTGTTGTCATCTGCTTGCCGCCATAACTGTTGCTGATTGATGGGCAGCAGGCGCTCGGGATCGGCACTTAAGGCTTCAAACAAGTCCATAATGATCTGCTGTCCTTTATATTCGGCAACCTGAACATCGGGTACTTGAATCACATATTGGCTGACAAAGCGCTTGAGAATATCGAGTGCAATCGCCATTGGTCGTGTTAATACGGCATTGTAAGCCAATAAGTCACTGTCAAAGCGTTTATCAACACACTCTAAAGAGATGCTCGTCAATAGAGCATTGACCATACCGCCGATAGCATCCTTGCGCTGGTAGTGATGACCAGAAAAGAGCATGTCGCTGACGGAATTGATGTGCTTTTCAAACCACTCATCTTCGCACTCAGCTAATAGAGTCGCAGCCGCTTCTTGCCACTGTTGTCGTGAGACCATGCCAAGCACGATAGCATCCTCGAGATCGTGCACGCCATAGGCGATATCGTCAGCCAACTCCATAATCGAGCAATCTAATGACTTGTAGAGTGTCTTATGATGGGTCGACTCTGGGCTTGGGTTATCGCGAAAGCATGAAAACAGAGCTTTATCTTGGTCGCTTAATGGCTGGCAAACCCAGTCGAATATGGCTTGGTCACAATCGTATATGCCTTTAGCTGGCATCCAGTCTTTGGCTTTGATTTGACGAGGTGAGGGTGGTGCACTGGGCGTAATTTCGCGCCTTGCATGAGTAAGGAGGGTTGGATATTTAATTAAGCCAAGTAGGGTACGCCTTGAGAGGTTCATACCAAACTGTTCGGTATAAGGTTCAAGCTTGGTGACAATGCGAAACGTTTGAGCATTACCCTCAAAACCCCCGTATTCGCGCATCATGTAGTTGAGGGCAATCTCACCGCCATGGCCATATGGAGGATGACCGATGTCATGCGCAAGGCAGATCGCGTCGATTAAAGAATCAGATGGCAACAACTCGCGAGCATCGGGTTGCTTTTTCTTAATTTGAGCCACGATACCGGAGCCCAATTGAGCCGCTTCGAGGGAATGAGTCAGCCGAGTGCGATGGAAGTCGTCGATGCTGCTACCATGCACTTGAGTTTTGGCTTGCAGGCGGCGAAAAGCCGCAGAGTGAAGAATTCGAGCGCGATCTCGTTGAAAAGGACTGCGATGATCATCGCGGCGAATCTTATGCTCGTCGTCGTGGCGGTCATTCCATAGAAGGCTCATTGGCATAACAGCGGTATCCTTTTTATTATGCAGCGTATGGGGTTACGTTATCTCATCGAGTGACAAATTGAAACTAGGCACAAAAACTTCGAGAAAATAGGTCATTTCATCCGTTTTTCGCTCATTGAGGGTAATATCCAAGCGTTTTTTCGCTAACTCAAACTCGTGATTTCCAGCGGCTATCTCCTCTAGGCATTTAAGATAAGCACAGAGTGTATCGGCTTGTTTAACGATAAGTGCGTCTTCTGGATGAGCGTCGTGAGAAATCAGAAAGGGAGCGAAGTCTTGTTGAAACTCTTCGGGCAGCATTGAGAGCAGCTTTTGCTCGGCAGCAGCTTCAATCTTTTTATACTCTTTCGCGATCTCGGGGTTGTAGTATTTAACTGGGGTCGGCAAATCTCCGGTGAGCACTTCACTGGTGTCATGATACATGCCCAGTAATGCAATACGTTCAGGGTTTAACTTGCCGGAAAATTTTTTGTTCTTAATCACCGCGAGCGCGTGCGCCACAAAGGCGACCTGTAGGCTATGCTCTGAGATGTTTTCTACAGATACCGAACGCATCAACGGCCAACGCTGAATAAGCTTCATGCGTGCTAAGTGGGCGAAAAAATGACTGGTTTCCATGTCTCCCTCCAACAGTCGTAATCATGCTGTGGTGTAAAACAACAAAGGCACTCAAACGAGTGCCTTTGTTTTATAAAGTCAATGTACATAGCGCATGTACAAACCGATTGATTATCTTAATGTTAGCGCCTTATTGTGAATAAGTAGACAAGAATCTCTCAAAGCGGCCAATTGCGGTTTCCAAATCATCGATATGTGGCAGTGTCACGATTCGGAAGTGATCCGGTTTTGGCCAGTTAAAGCCCGTTCCTTGTACGAGTAGCACTTTTTCTTGAATCAAGAAATCAAGTACCATTTTTTGGTCATCTTTAATGCTGTAGCGCTTAGTATCAATTTTCGGGAATAGGTACATCGCACCTTTTGGCTTAACACAAGAGACCCCCGGAATTTGGTTGATCAACTCGTAGGCTTTGTCACGCTGTTCAAGCAAGCGCCCGCCAGGAAGAATCAGCTCGTTGATGCTTTGATACCCACCGAGTGCGGTTTGAATGGCATGCTGCATGGGGACGTTGGCACACAGTCGCATAGAGGCGAGCATGTCTACACCATTGATATAGCCCTGTGCGAGATGTTTTGGACCGGTAAAGAACATCCAACCACCACGAAAGCCACAGACACGATAGGCTTTCGACAAGCCATTGAAGGTCGCCACCAGTACATCATCTGCTAGTGTCGCGATAGAGGTATGAACCGTACCGTCGTAAAGGACTTTATCGTAAATTTCATCAGCAAAAATGATCAGCTTATGCTGACGCGCAATCTCAATGATATCGAGTAGGTAATCGCGACTATAGACAGCGCCGGTTGGGTTGTTCGGGTTAATTATGACAATACCGCGCGTTTTGGGTGTAATTTTGCTGCGAATATCATCCAAGTCAGGGTACCAGTCGGCCTCTTCATCGCACATATAATGGACGGCTTTGCCACCTGACAGAGCAACTGATGCAGTCCAGAGTGGATAGTCAGGCGAAGGTACAAGCATTTCGTCGCCGTTGTTGAGTAAGGCTTGCATTGCCATCACGATCAGCTCAGAAACACCGTTACCGATGTAAACATCTTCGACATCGAGACTGTGAATCCCTTTTTTCTGATAGTGCTGAACCACAGCCTTACGTGCTGAGTAGATACCTTTAGAGTCACAATAACCCTGAGAAGTCGGTAGGTTGCGTATAACGTCAACGAGGATTTCATCTGGGGCATCAAAACCAAATGGAGCTGGGTTGCCGATATTCAGCTTAAGAATTTTATGCCCCTCTTCCTCCATTTTTTTAGCATGTTTAAGTACTGGCCCACGTATGTCATAGCATACATTATCGAGTTTGCTCGACATGCCGATATTTTGCATTGTTTAACCCTGAATAACTAACCGTTTTCATTATTAAACCATATAAAACCGGAGCTTGATAGAATAAAAATCTACAAGATTGTGCTATTTGATAAAATTGCAGCAACACAGATAGGTTGCGAGTCGCTTGAATCATGAGCAAATTGGAACAAATATGCGGCGTTTGATCTTGAAACCGAGTACTTCTCTTGATTTGAATCGATGCAATCAATACATTAGCGTTCTATTAATAGAAAAGAGATATCGCCGTCAAGACGTTAGCCGTTGATCACTCAGCGACTTTTGAACATCAAACGTCAATGTTAGAGCGATGAGGACACCGAATTGGATTTCGCGACTGCCATAGCAACCTTAATTAGTCAGATTGAAGCCAACGCCGATGGGCAAGTGCGATTTGCACAGTCTATTGGGCAAAGGTGGGCTTTAAAGCAAGATGAATTAGTGGACTGGCTCGACGCTCAATCTCTTTATCCAAAATTTTATTGGCAAGATCGTGACGATACCGAACAGGTCGTGGCGTTAGGCCAAATGTACACCTTTCAGCACCCTGCTCCGGCTTACACTATTCTTGGTGAGCAACAGAGAGTGTGGGGGGGACGCGCGTTCTCTCCTTCTGCAAAGAGTAGCAAGCGATGTTTATCTTCGTTGTTCTTTTTGCCCATTATCGAACTGATCGCAAAAGATGGGCAACTGACCCTAGTCGTTAACTGTAATCGCTCCAAAAGTGACGCGATTAAAGCCCTGCGTTCTTTGGTGTTGAATTTCTCGCCTCTTGGGACCCCAAAAGTGGATGTTGCTGTCTCAACGCATTGTCCTGAAAAGGCACAGTGGGTTCAGTTAGTTGATAAGGCGTTGCGTGACATTGATGATGATAAGTTCAAAAAGGTGGTTTTAGCGCGCAAGACAACACTAGAACTGAAAGACAAAGTTTCAGCAGCTCAGATAATCAAATTGAGCCGAAAATCTAACCACAATAGTTTTCATTTTCTGTTCGCGATGGACGCGGAGCACAGTTTTATCGGTTCAACGCCAGAGCGTTTATATCGCCGCTTAGGTCGAGTGCTGAATACTGAAGCGTTAGCTGGAACGATTGGTCGAGGTCAGTCAGCCGATGAGGATCACGCGTTAGCAAATTGGCTCAGTGGGGATGTGAAAAACCTCAACGAAAACCAGTTTGTGGTTGATGACATTCTAGAACGTTTAGATGGGCTTACAGACAGTGTCCATGTTGAGGAGCAGGCCAAATTGATTCGCTTGCGTCGAGTTCAGCATCTAAAACGCGCGATATATGCCAACTTGAAAGACGACGTGAAAGGGGTTGAGTTACTCAACGCATTGCAGCCGACCGCTGCGGTAGCAGGACTCCCTCGGCATTCGTCTATGCAATTTATCGAAGAAAACGAACCCTTTGTTCGCGGTTGGTATGCCGGTTCAGTCGGCTATTTAAGTCATGAAAAAGCGGAATTTTGCGTGGCCATTCGTAGTGCGCTCGTAGTAGAACAAGCCATTCATTTATTCGCCGGGGCAGGCATTGTACCTGGCTCACAAGCTGATCATGAGTGGCTAGAATTAGACAAGAAGTTGTCAACGTTGCTGACTTTGCTCGTTGATGAAAAAACCGAAGATGTAGGAGTTTATCAGTGAGTACACATCAATCGACACTCAACCGGACTTGGTGTCGTGTCCTTCTTGAGGAGTTGTCTCGATTAGGTGTCAAGGATGTTTGTATTGCTCCCGGCTCACGATCAACGCCATTAACGCTAGAGGCTGATCTTCATCCGTCATTGTCGGTGCATACCCATTTCGATGAGCGCGGTTTAGGCTTTTTTGCACTAGGGCTAGCAAAAACCAGCGAACAGCCTGTGGCAGTGATTGTCACATCAGGCACAGCAGTAGCGAACTTGCTCCCAGCGATTGTTGAGTCTGGTTTAACCAGCGAAAAACTGGTGGTCTTAACCGCTGACAGGCCACAAGAGCTGATTGATTGTGGTGCTAATCAGGCAATCAATCAAAGTGGCATTTTCTCCCAACACGTTACGCAAAACCTGTTTCTACCGAGTCCAAATACATCGTACACCTGGCTGCTATCAACCATTGATCACGCGATGTTTGAACAGCGAGAATTTGGCGGAGCAATTCACATTAATTGTCCGTTTCCCGAGCCGCTTTATGGTGAGGTGGATACAGAGCTTCAGCTAGCAGGGTATCCAGAATTACAAAATTGGCTTAACAGCACCAGCTCTTACTGCAAGATAGAGCACCGTGATGTGAGTGCGACACTTGATTGGTCATTGGCTCACAAGCGTGGCGTGTTAGTGTTAGGACGATTGAAGCCCGAACAGGCGACGAATGCCAAGCGCTTGGCCGAGCAGATAGGCTGGCCAGTGTTAAGCGATCCCCAATCGGGCGTGAGCAGCAACTGGCGCCATTATGATTTATGGCTACAAACTGAAAAAGGGCAGCAAGTACTGCAAGGGTGTGAGTGCATTGTTCAGCTTGGTGACCGTGTTGTTTCAAAACGTTTGAACCAGTGGATAGCCCAACAAGTGCGAGAATACGGTGTTACATATAAAGTTGTGAGTGCCTCACATCAACGCCTCAACCCAGATCATGTACCGCAAAATCGCCTTATTACCTCGATTGATGGTTGGCTTGCGCTGCTCAATGATCGTATCGAAGGGCATCGTTCGCCTTGGTATGATTTTGATTTTACATGGCATATAAGCGTTCAGCAGCAGGTTGAGCATTACTGTGATAGTGAACAAGCCACTGAGCTCTCAGTTGCGCGCTGGATAACGCAACAAAAGCACGCTTCGGATGTGTTCATTGGCAACAGCATGATTGTTCGCTTGATTGATATGGTCGGCTTTGCGCAAGGGCAACAGGTTTACACCAATCGCGGAGCGTCAGGTATTGACGGACTCGTTGCTACGATGGCAGGCGTACATGCACACATCCAAAAACCGATGATCTGTCTATTGGGTGATACTTCCCTATTGCACGACCTTAACTCATTAGCTCTATTGTCAAAGACGAGGATCGCGAATGTTGTACTCGTGACCAACAATGATGGTGGCGCTATTTTTGACCTGTTACCTGTACCAGAGCAGCAAAAATTACGTTTGTATCAAATGCCTCATGGCTTTGATTTTCAACATGCCGCTGCGCAATTCAATCTGGGATACGAAAACGTATCAACGATGGCTCAACTTGAGCACAATGTGGCAAAGCACATTCAACATGGCGAAGGCACGCTGTTAGTTGAAGTCACCACTCCGCCCAATCAAGCCTCCGAGCAGCTAAAAGCGCTAATAGCGAAGCTGAATGCTCTATAGCCGTTATCTATCTGCCACAAAAAACACCAATAGAGGCCCATTACCTCTATTGGTGTTTCTACATGGCTTTTTGGGGAGTAGTGAGGACTGGCTGGAGAGCGTTAAGAGCTTTGATGAGTTCCCGCGCCTGTTGATCGACCTGCCCGGTTTTGGAGCGAGTCGACACCTAAAGTCTCAAGATATGCCTTCTTGTTTGAGTGCTATCGAAACCACGCTAAAAAAGTATACGACCACGCAAACCAAAGTGGTGCTGGTGGGCTACTCTATGGGGGGGCGCATTCTACTCCAAGGACTCGCGAAGCAGGTTTTTTCTCATCTGAGTGTTATTGGTTGTGTGGTGGAGGGAGCACACTTCGGCTTACGTGATCAAGATGAGCGAGCCGCTCGCTATACCAATGATGAACGCTGGGCGCAGCGCTTTGAAGGCGAACCGATTGAGCAAGTGTTGAACGATTGGTATCGACAGGGGGTGTTTTCTTCACTGAATGATGACCAAAGACAAACTTTGGTCAAGCTTCGCAGTGATAACCTTGGGAAGTCTATAGGGGCAATGCTACGCGTTACATCGCTCGCTCATCAAAATTATTTGCTCCCCAACTTGCGCAAACAGTCAGTACCAATATGGTATTTATGCGGCGAGAAAGACGATAAATTTAAACAGCTTGCTGCCCAAAGTGGACTTCCAGTCACCATAGTGCAGGGGGCAGGACACAACGTCCATCACGAGTGCCCAATACTGTTTTCTGAGGCACTTAGAGCGATAGTCGAGCGTTTTTCACAGACTGATAAAGCCTCGAACAAATACTCAAACAATCATTGAACAATATCTGAACCAATAATTTAGCTAGGAAATACTCATGGCAAAAACAGTCGGAATTAGCGAAGAAGAGCTATACGCACCAGTTAACTGGCAAGATTGCACGGCAGAATTTGAAGACATTCATTACCACAAATCTGAAGATGGGATCGCGAAAATCACCATTGCACGTCCTCAAGTTCGCAACGCGTTTCGTCCGCAAACTGTAAAAGAGATGATCAACGCATTAGCGGATGCACGTTATGATGAGTCTGTCGGTGTAATCATTTTGACAGGCCTAGGTGAAGATGCCTTTTGTTCTGGTGGCGATCAAAAAATTCGCGGTGATTACGGCGGCTATCGTGATGATTCTGGTACTCACCATCTGAACGTGCTGGATTTCCAGCGTCAAATCCGCACCTGTCCTAAACCTGTGATTGCTTCTGTTGCGGGTTGGGCTGTCGGTGGTGGCCATGTACTTCACATGATGTGTGATCTTACAATTGCCGCTGAAAATGCACAGTTCGGTCAGACCGGGCCGAAAGTAGGTTCATTTGACGGTGGTTGGGGCGCTTCTTACATGGCACGCATTGTTGGCCAAAAGAAAGCACGTGAAATCTGGTTCTTGTGCCGTTTCTATGATGCACAAGAGGCACTGGATATGGGTTTAGTGAACACAGTTGTCCCGGTCGCTGATCTAGAAAAAGAGACGGTTCGTTGGTGTCGTGAAACTCTACAGCACAGCCCAATGGCGCTTCGTTGCTTGAAAGCGGCCCTAAATGCTGACTGTGATGGCCAAGCCGGTCTACAAGAGTTAGCGGGTAACGCGACAATGATGTTCTATATGACGGATGAGGGTCAAGAAGGACGCAACGCATTTAACGAAAAGCGTCGTCCAGACTTCAACAAATTCCCGCGTAACCCATAAACGGAACTGAACTCCGAAGGGCACGCCTTGTCCTACTAAAAGGCTTGTCTTACGAGCAGCCCCCTAAAAGAGCCTTGCTCCTAGGAGGCTGCATCGAGATTGAGCAACACTCGTGATTAACCTCTCAACCCTTTTCTATACTATCGACTAGCTGGAGCTCCCATGCGTTCTGTAAAACTTTATCTCTATCAACTTCCTATGGACAGCGGGGTGATTTTACGTGATAAAAAACTCACAGAGAGAGTCGGTTATGTGGTTGAACTAAACGATGGTTCTCACCAAGGGCGGGGGGAGATAGCTCCACTCCCAGGATTTAGTCATGAGAGTCTAGATTCACTTTATCAGGTGGTGATTGATGCCTGTAAGAGCTGGGTGGCAACTGGAGAGTTTAACTTAGCCGAATTGCCAGCGAGCGCCGCGTTTGGTCTATCTATCGCTCAGATGGAACTGTCGGGCTTGTTACCTGATGAAGGCAATTATCAAGCAGCACCGCTATGTGCGGGTGATCCTGATGAGTTACTGCCAGTGTTAGAGAAAATGACAGGCGATAAGGTAGCTAAAATCAAGGTAGGTCTCTATGAGCCTATCCGTGATGGAATGATCGTTAACCTATTTCTTGAGTCTATCCCAGAGCTTAAACTACGCTTGGACGCGAACCGAGCGTGGACTCTTGATAAGGCACGTAAGTTTGCTGACTACATTGCGCCCTCATTGCGTCGCCGTATCTCATTTCTTGAAGAGCCTTGCCAGCAACCAAGTGATAGCCTAACGTTTGCGATTGAAACTGGTATTGCCATTGCTTGGGATGAGACTCTACAAGATGCGGTTAAAAAGCATGACTTTCGTCTTGAGGATCTCACTGGCGCAAAAAGCGTGGTGATCAAGCCAACACTTATTGGTTCGGTAGAGTCGTGTATTGCGTTAATTGAAAAGGCGCACGCACTGGGTATTCGCCCAGTATTGAGCTCGAGTTTAGAATCTAGCTTAGGGTTAACGCAAATTGCGCGTCTTGCTGCTTGGCAAACGCCGACGGTGACGCCGGGTCTCGATACAATAGGTCTTTTCCAGCGTCAGTTAGAAGTGGCTTGGCCGGGTTGTGACCTGCCGTTAGATACGTTACAGGCACACAGTCTAATTTGGCAGAGCTAATGAAGGGTTTACCTTGGTTAACGTTTGTGAGTCAAAAGCCTGATGTGGTCGCATTAACTGCGCCTGATGGCGATTTAACATGGTTGACGTTATCAAAAAAAATCTCTGATATCGCCGCGCAGATAAAAAGACAAGGCGTCACTGCTGGCGATGTTGTCACAATTGTGGGCAAAAACAACGTTGATGCTTTGTTGGTGTATTTGGCCAATATTCAACTTGGCGCGATAACCGCTTGGATAATGCCTGAACCGTGGTCGCGAACGCAAAATAAGCTAGAACAGTTGTACTCGCCTGATAACACACAGCTCAAACGACGTTATGTATTTTCTCATCTAGAGGATTTCCGCGTTTTGGATGCGGAAGTTCGTGAGAACTTGACTAAACATTATGTCCTTCTCGAAATTAATTCCAAGGCAGGAAGCCAAGCATCCCTGCACAACGTATCGTTCGATGCAGATAATATAAGTAGTCTTATCTTTACGTCGGGCTCTATGGGAAACCCAAAAGCGGTTGTCCATCGTTACGCGCAACATGCCGCTTCTGCGAAGGGGTTACTCAATAAGTTTGAGTTTCATCCTGAGGATACTTGGCTACTGAGCTTACCCATGTACCACGTTTCCGGACTGGCGATTGTTCATCGCTGGTTGTTGGCAGGGGCGTGTTTAAAGCTGGGACATGGCAACCTCACTCATGATATCGAGGGGGTGACTCATGCCTCATTGGTGCCGACACAGCTTAAACGATTACTAGAAAAAGGTATAGCAACGTCACTACGACGTGTCTTGCTTGGTGGTGCTCATATCCCTGTTGAACTCGCGATACAAGCTCAACGGCAAGGTATTGATACTTGGCTTGGCTATGGCATGACCGAGATGGCGTCAACCGTAACGGCGAAACGCGTGGATAGTGAGGTTGGCGTTGGGGAAGTATTACCTCTACGCCAGCTAAGATTAGTCGATAATCGTGTTCAAGTAGCAGGGGAGACGCTTGCTGCGGGTTATTATCGTCAAGGTGCTCTAGTCGCAATAGGCGACAGTGATGGTTGGTTTGATACCAAAGATCTTGCCCATAATCATAATGGGAATCTGGTTATTGATGGTCGTGCTGATAACTGCTTTATCTCTGGTGGAGAGAATATTCATTGCGAAGAGATCGAGGCAGTAGCCAATCGTTTTGCAGGCGTTATTCAGTCGATGACAGTCCCTATCGAAGACGATCAGTTTGGCGCTCGTCCGATGCTGCTTATCCAGCCGAGTGATACCTTTAACCTAGATGAGTTTAATGCTCACTTGGCCACTCACTTGGTTAACTTCAAACAACCTAAACATATTGAAGCGCTGCCAGCAAGCCTGTTAGAGGGAGGCATTAAACTGTCTCGATACCAAGTGAAAAGTTGGGTTTCTAAGCACTTTGTCAAACTGAAGGTTATGTAATAGCACTAAATCGAATTTCATTTATTACCATCACAGCGATAACCTGCAAAGCGGCTATATGGTGTTGCAAAGCGATAGCAAGTTGCGTAGTTGATGAGGGAAGGTGAGTGAAAGGGATATTACTAGTACTGTTAGTCGGTTCGGTGGTCATTGCACTTGTGTCAGAACAACTGGTGCGTGCAATCGCCGAGTTGACGGGGTTTATCAGCTTGGTAGCTCTTATCTTGCTCACTAAGAACAAGACAAGAGCTAAGGTTAAGTTTGAAGCAGAAGACCTCTAGCGGTAATCACCTCTTAATTTTGTCACCTTCTCGCGTAACAGAGCCGTTGTCGCTTGGGCTGGTGGCACAGGTTCTCCTGCCTCAACTTCCAGTTTTGACCAAAAGCGGCTTGGTAGCCCCTTACATGCACGTCCTTTGTAGCGACTAAAGTAGCTTCCCCATAACCCCTTAATAGCTAATGGAATCACCGGTACAGGGCTGCGGCGCAGTATGATATCCATGCCACGCATAAACTCTTGTACTTCTCCATCATGAGTCAGTTTCCCTTCAGGGAAAATACACACAATATGCCCTTGTTGCAGAGCTTCTTCGACTTCACTAAACGCACGTCGAATAGAGCCACGGTTAGTGGCGGAAATGGGAATAACCCCTGCACGTTTTAGAAAGCGACGAATGGGTTTAAAGTTCGCGTAGTCTTCTTCCATCACAAAGCGGATCAGGCGAGGGCAAACAGCGCTTAGTAGTAATGCGTCCATATAGCTGACATGATTGCAGACGATCAATGCGCCTCCATGTTCAGGAATATGCTGAAGATTCTTATGCTTCACGCGATACATGGTGTGGGTAAGCACCCAGACGAGAAAGCGGACTGCGAAGATCGGCACGCGCATAAAAATCTTCAGTGCTATAAGAACGTTAAGTAGTGCGATCACCTTAAACAGTTGCACGATATTAAGCTCTAGCACGCTCAACATGACAATGCCCATGACTGCGCTACCAACCATGAATAGCGAGTTGTAAATATTGAGCCCTGCGATCACTTGCGCACGCTGCTTTTCATCGGCTCGCTGCTGCAATAGTGCATATAGAGGAACGATAAACACGCCACCAGAGGCCCCAAGCAGCAATAAGTAAAGGAACATCGGCCACATGGCTTCGTAACTGACAAACTCTGTCAGAGAATGGAAGCGAGGTAAATCAGCAGGTACTGACTGCGCCATTAACCATCCGAAAACTGTAATCCCAATACTGCCGATAGGGACAATGCCGATATCGATTCGGTTTTTAGACAGCTTATCGCAAGCAAGTGAACCTAGCGCAATACCTACAGAGAAGAGCGCAAGTAGGAAAGAGACCGATGCTTCAGTTCCATTCAAATGGACCTTAGTGAAATTTGGGAACTGAGTAAGATAGACTGCCCCTAGAAACCAGAACCAACTGATGGCAATCACTGACCAAAAGATGGTGCGATCCTTTGCCACGATACCTAATGTGATTTTTGTTTGAGTGTAGGGTTGCCATTTGAACTTGAGGTTAGGGTCACTGGCGGGTGCAAGCGGAATATAACGGCTAGATAAATACCCCGCAACGGCAAAAACTACCACAGCAATGGCGGCAACGTATCGTGCGTTTTCTGCTGATGCAATCATGCCCGCCCCGATCGTGCCGAGTAATATGGCAAGAAAGGTGCCTGTCTCAACTAACGCGTTACCCGATAGCAGCTCTTGTTGTTTCAATTGCTGAGGAAGCAAAGCGTATTTTACTGGGCCAAAAAAAGCAGATTGGGTTCCCATTAAAAACAGCAACAGCAGCAATATGGCGTAGCTCTCAGTGATAAAGCCGATGGCTCCAAGCAGCATGATGCTGATTTCAAATAATTTAACCTTGCGAATAAACCAGGACTTCTCATATTTGTCAGCCAACACACCAGCGGTCGCCGAAAAAAGGAAGAACGGCAGTATAAAAAGACCAGCTGCTAGATTAATGAACAAGTTGCTCGACATCGGAAGCGCGGCACTACCAGCGAAGGCAACAAAGATAAGAAGCACATTCTTGAAGATGTTGTCATTAAAAGCGCCAAAAAATTGAGTAACAAAATAAGGAAGAAAGCGCTTAGATTGAAGAAGTTGAGCTTGGTAGTTTGCCATTTGTACTTAATCCTTAAGATTGCCAAGTGGCAAGGTAATTGGTTAAAAGATCTTGAATCAATTGCTTACCGTCGATAGGCTCAGCGGCAAAGAATTTATCATCGACTGATAATAGAGTGATACCGTGAACGCCGGCCCAAAGTACTCGGCTCGCTTGAACGACTTCGGCGTTGGTTTTCTCAGGGCTAATCGCTTTGAGTAAGCCCTCAAGCATACTGGTCATGCCATCGATGCGCTTGGTTTGCCACTCGGGTAAATCTTCTCCATTCATATTGTGCTGAAAAATCAACTGCCAGCGATTAGGATTATTGAAAGCAAAATCATGATAGCAATAAGCGAGTTCATACAATGCTTGTCGATCATCAGATTCGCTAGCAACAATTTGAGCTGATTGCTTGGCCAACTCATCAAGGGTTTCGGCAACGACACGTAACAGCAATAGATTGTAGTTGCCAAATACGTTAACAAGGGTGCTCGGGACATAGCCGATCATCGTTGCTACTTTTCTCAGGCTCAGTTCGTTGTGTGAGTGATCTTGGAGAAATGCCTTAACACTTTTAAGTGTTAAGGCCGTCAGCTCTTCTCTGGTATGGTCGTTTCTGCGCGCCATTTTGCGGTCTCTTGGTGAACAATGTTCGATATTTTATGAAGCTGGTTGATGTACGTCAATCTTGTCATACATTGAGCGGGTGGAATCTCACTCTTCAGACGCAAACGTTTTTGCAATATCCTGATACATCAATTCGATCTTGCTCAGTTCCCAAACCGTACTTATAAAGTTAATATGATCGCGACTTTGCAACAATTCATTATCAAGGAACTGCATGAAACGTCTTCTATCACTTATCGCACTGATCATTGTGTCTGTATCAGTCGCACCGTACGCTGAAGCCAAACGCTTTGGTGGCGGTAAGTCTTTTGGTAAGAGCTTTAAAACAGCCCCTGCGCCAAAGCAACAACAGCAGAATACGAACACACTGCGCCGTGACCAAAACCAGACCCAAAACGCGACCGCAAATTCTGGGCGTAAAGGATTGATGGGCGGCTTAATGGGTGGTCTTCTTGCTGGTGGTCTTCTAGCCGCGTTTTTTGGTGGAGCGTTTGAGGGTATTCAGTTCATGGATATTCTTATCCTTGGCCTCATTGCATTCTTTGTGTTTAAACTGATGAGAGGGTTGCTGGGTAATAAACAAGGTAGCATGAACCAACACCGTTCTCAGCCTGCATTCGGTGGTCACTCACCACAAGCAGAACAAGCGAACCGTCAAAGCTTTGAGCAACAACCTGCGTTTACCGCGGAAAAGCCTCAAGGTACGCAAGGGTTTGGTTTTGGTGCGCAAACAGACGTGCCACATAACTACCCACCGGGCTTTGATCAATCTGCATTCCTCAATGGTTCGCGTGAGCACTACCGTGTTTTACAAGGTGCATGGAACCATAATGAGCTAGAAACGATTCGAGAGTATGTGTCACCAAGCTTATTTGACGATTTGATGAGTGAACGTGCGAAACTGGAAGGTGAACAACATACGGATGTGATGTATGTGGACGCAGAGATTGTGCGTGCCGATCATGACGCAAGCACTGCCCAGCTTAGCCTTCAGTTTACTGGTCGTTACCGTGATGCGATTGAAGGCATTGAAGAAGACATCAATGATATTTGGCACTTGGAACGCGACTTAACGGTCCCGAATGCCCCTTGGTTGATTGTTGGTATTCAAAGCTAAATCGCCATGAAGTCGATAATTTCGCGCCCGAGCTCAAAGCTTGGGCGTTTTTCTTTCTATTCCAGCTAGAGTGCATTAACGTATAAGCAAACAATAATGAAAGTAAAGGAGTGAGAACAATGAGTGAGTTTAAGTATCAGCAACTTACCCAGCAGCAGCAAGATCAATTGGATGCACAGGTATTTCGCAAACTACTTACGCACCTAGATGCGAACAAAGATGTTCAAAATATTGATTTGATGATATTGGCTGGGTTCTGCCGCAATTGCTTTAGTAAATGGTATAAAGCAGAAGCAGAACAACAGGGGTTAGATATTGATATCGACGACGCTCGTGAGCGAGTGTATGGCATGACATATGATGAGTGGAAAGAAAATCATCAACTACCGGCTACCCCTGAACAGCTCGCCGCTTTTGAAGCTAAAAGTACGAAATAGAAACATAAAAAATGCAGCTCGATAGCTGCATTTTTCGTTTGAGGCTACAAACCTAATTTTGGGCTATAAACCGACAATGCTGAACGTTGTATCTATTTGGGTTGTGCGTCAATACACTGGCCATGCACAGACTGTCCTTCAGGTGCCATTAAATAAAGGTACAGTGGCATAATATCGAGTGGCGTTTTTAATAAATCTGCATCTTCTGCAGGGAAGGCCGATGCGCGCATGGCGGTGCGTGTACCGCCTGGGTTAATGGCGTTCACTCGAATAGGTGAATCACTAAACTCATCAGCAAGAATCTGCATCATACCCTCGGTCGCAAACTTTGAAATTGAGTAAGCTCCCCAAAAGGCGCGCCCTTGATGACCAACAGTTGAAGAGGTGAAGATTATACGAGCATCATTGCTCTTTTTGAGCACAGGAATCAGGGCTTGGGTCATAACAAAGGTCGCTTTGACGTTGACCTGCATGACCTCATCAAACATTTTTTCTTCAATTTGGTCGAATGGGCTAATCACGCCGAGTGCGCCAGCGTTATGTAAAACGCCATCTAGCTTACCAAACTGACCTTCGATAGTATCCGCCATATCGAGGTAGTTTTGCTTACTCGCTCCCATCATATCAAGCGGGACGATAGCAGGTTTAGGATACCCCGCAGATTCGATCTCATCATACGTCTGTTCCAGTTTTTTCACCGTGCGACCCAATAGTATGACGGTTGCTCCGTGTTGTGCGTAACTGATAGCCGCTTGTTTACCGATACCGGCACCTGCACCAGTAACTAAGATGACTTTTCCCTCAAGGGCATTAGATGAGACTGAATAATCCACCGTGATATTCCTTTATGTTCTGTTATCAAGCTTGTTACAAGTCGATTTTTTGCAACGCAACCTGATTGTCAGTTGTCTTTATTTTGATGTGAACAGTACAATAGCCTTACTATAAAGAAGAAAACAATATCAGTACTGAGTTTTATTGAACGATATAGCGTTATTTGACACTAAAGAGTGTACTTTCGTTTATTTAATGTACAAATAGTGCGCGCGTTCAGACTTCATTACGCTAGATATCCAAACTCAAAGAGGGAATCATTTTGGAATTTTTGTTGGATTATGGGCTGTTTCTCGCCAAGATTGCCACTTTTGTCGTTGCTCTCGTCGTTGTATTAGTGATAGCTAAGACAGCCACGAGCAAACAAGGCGTCGCAAAGGGTGAGCTAGAAATTACTGATCTTACCGAAGCGTATAAACAGAATGTCGAGCAACTCGAGCATCATCTGCATGACTCTGCATTTATTAAGGCACGAGACAAAGCGGAAAAGAAAGCGAATAAAGAGAAAGTGAAAGCGCGCGAAAAAGAGATTAAGCAAGCCGATAAAGCGAATGAGCTTGATAGCAAGCGCGAGCCACACCTTTTCGTGCTCGATTTTAACGGTAGTATTGATGCGAGAGAAGTTGCCTCACTGCGAGAGGAAATTACCTCGGTATTATCAGTTGCTCGAGAAGGTGACGAGGTATTGGTTCGTTTAGAGTCCGGTGGGGGTATGGTTCATGCCTACGGTTTAGCTTCCTCACAATTGGATCGCATTAAAGCCGCTGGCTTACCCTTAACTATTTCGGTTGATAAAGTCGCAGCTAGTGGCGGTTATATGATGGCTTGTATCGGCGATAAAATTGTTTCGGCACCTTTTGCCATTGTTGGTTCTATTGGCGTGATTGCCCAGCTACCGAACTTTAATAAGCTGCTAAAAAAGTATGATATTGAATACGAGCAACTAACCGCAGGGGAATATAAGCGCACCTTAACTATGTTTGGTGAGAACACTGATAAGGCACGTGATAAGTTTAAACAGGAGTTAGAGGAAACTCATGGCCTGTTTAAAGATTTCATTCGAGAGCGACGCCCTGAACTTGACCTTGAACAAGTTGCAACCGGAGAGCACTGGTTTGGTACGACAGCAAAAGAAAAGGGCTTAGTAGATGAAATTAATACTTCAGACGATTTGATTGTCGCAGCATGTAAAGAAAAAACAGTTCTCTGCGTTCGTTATGTACAGAAAAAGAAAATTACAGACAAGTTGGCTGGGGTAGCGGGAGATGCTGCTGAAAACGTTTTCTTGAAGTTAATTCAACGAGGCCAAAAGCCAGTTATATAGAGGTGGTTGGTTATATAGTGCTAATTTGCTGACGCGGCATGGCCGCCATATTTTTGTCACTGCGGGACAAAGCATGCAACTTCTCTAATATCGAATATTACAAATAATAAAAAAGGCTCCTATCTAGGAGCCTTTTTTGAAGCTTGAGCAATTTAGATTGCGAAGTCTTCTAGTGATTTACCTTCATCAAGCGCAGCTTGAATTACAGAAGGTGTGCGGCCTTGGCCTGTCCACGTTTTTTCTTCGCCACTGGTATCTACATATTTGTATTTAGCAGGGCGTGGTGCACGTTTTGCTTTTGGTTTTGCTTTACCGGCTTCGCCAGATAGAGCAGAAATAAGCGCGTCAACGTCAATACCGTCTTTAGAAATTTGAGCAGCGATGGCAGCAAGTTTCGCTTCTTGTTCAGCTTGAGCAGCCTGTTCAGCTTCAGCAGCTTCACGACGCTCATCAGTTACGATGGTTAGTTTTTCCAAGGCTTCTTCAAGTTGCTCTAGAGTTAGCTCACGAGCAAATGCACGAAGGCTACGGATGTTTAATAGTGTTTTTGTTAGTTCCGACATGACTCTTCCCATTTTTAATTAAGTCAACATAGTTGATGATATACCCAATATCTTAGTATGACAATATTCTATCTTGATATAAACGTAATTAACGTAAATTAATTAGAGGTTAATACAAATATAGAAGTCGGTGTGGACTTTTTAAGATTAGAATAAATACTTTATTTATCAAGATAAATGAAAAATCAAACCAAGACTAAAAGCTGTATTGATTAAACACATGTAACAGATTGTAACCCTTGTCACAGTCGCGAACGTAAACGTAGATTGATATAGCGGTTTAAAAAAACGTTTACTGATATGTCCATCTTTACAGGAAAGATAGCAATCAAGATAGCGCATGGTGGTGTTAAGTTATCTGTTGTGATTCATTCATGTTCGAGCGGTATAGCTTATACGTCAACAAAAGAAAGATAAAATAAGCAAAATTGTTATGGAACTGTTTTTTAGTTTGCTTGGGAGAGGTGTAGTTTGCTTGTATGTATGCCATATGCCGTTCAATATTGTTTTTGAGGCCTATCATTAGACACGCATTCAATAATTAATGATTGAATTGTCAACATAGTGACAAGTTTTGCATCATTTGAACGGAGTAATGTGTTGCAAATCAAATTTTGATGAGTAGAATAGCCCAGACCTAATGCTCTGTAAGAGTTAAAATGTTGTGAACTTGAGGTTGCGACAGTTTTTATTCTTAGGAAGAGCGGTAGAGGCGCGATATCTGATGAGTAGCGTTTGTTGGGGTGATGCCAATGAACAAACGTGAAAGGCTCTGTCGCCGAAGTAAATCTTGTCTATCAAAGCAGATTTGCTGGGGTTGCTATCAAATAGAAGCAACACTGCCATAGTCTATACTCACACTAGCATGTGGGATAGGAATTACTATGGAGCGCTACTGTAGGGTTGGGTGAGGCTTTCGCACACCTTTCTTTATCTGATGAGTACTTATTGTTCAACAAGGTACTTATGTCACTGCAGTAGATCTCTAACCACATAAATACAATTAATTTGGTTTTTGAAGATCATGAATTTAATCGACTTTGCATCGTCACCCATCTCTTTATTACCCCCTTTGGTGGCTTTAACACTTGCGATCGTGACACGTCGCGTTTTGGTTTCACTAGGTGTGGGTGTGGTCCTGGGTGCAATCCTTCTTAACGACTACTCTCTTTCATCGGCTGCAGGCTATGTAGGCTCAGTTGTCTCTGGCGTCTTTATTGAAGATGGCGGTATCAATGAATGGAACATGAGTATTGTTGGTTTCCTTGTTCTACTAGGCATGATGACAGCACTGCTAACGCTGTCAGGCGGTACGCGCGCATTTGCTGAGTGGGCACAATCACGAGTAAAAAGTAAGCGCGGCTCTAAACTATTGGCAGCGTTCTTAGGTGTATTCATCTTTATCGATGACTACTTTAACAGTCTTGCTGTTGGTGCAATTTCGCGTCCAGTAACTGACCGTTACTACGTTTCTCGCTCAAAACTTGCTTATATTCTTGATTCTACCGCAGCACCAATGTGTGTGCTTATGCCAGCATCGAGCTGGGGCGCATACATTATGACTATCGTTGCGGGCATCTTGGTTTCTCACGGTGTAACTGAGTATTCAGCGATCGGCGCATACGTGCGAATGATTCCAATGAATTTCTACGCTGTATTTGCACTGTTGATGGTATTTGCTGTGGTTTGGTTCCAACTAGATGTTGGCCAAATGCGTAAGCACGAAATCGAGGCATCTCAAGGTCACGGCTTTGAAAATGAAAAGTCTGATGACGAAGCATCAGCGCACGAGATTACTGAAGAGCTCGATATTAAAGAGAGTGAAGGCGGTAAAGTGTCTGATCTGGTACTACCGATTGTATCTCTTATTGCAGCGACAGTGGTTGCGATGTTGTACACCGGTGGTGTTGCTCTAGCAGACGAAGGTGAAGCGTTTAATCTTCTAGGTGCTTTCGAGAATACGGATGTGGGTCGCTCATTGATTTACGGTGGTATTGTTGGCCTAGCAGTCTCTCTATTTACTGTGTTTAAGCAGGGTCTACCTGTTGCTGATATTTCACGTACGCTGTGGATTGGTGCTAAATCGATGTTTGGTGCAATCTTAATCCTGGTATTTGCATGGAGTATTGGTAGTGTTATCGGTGATATGAACACAGGTAAATACCTATCTACACTTGCTGAAGGCAATATCGGTACACATTGGTTACCAGTGATTCTATTCCTTCTTGCTGGTCTAATGGCATTCTCTACCGGTACTTCATGGGGTACTTTTGGTATTATGCTTCCTATCGCAGGCGATATGGCAGCAGCAACTGATATCGCTCTGATGCTACCAATGTTGAGTGCGGTTCTAGCGGGCTCTGTATTTGGTGACCACTGTTCTCCAATTTCAGACACGACAATTTTGTCGTCGACAGGTGCTCGCTGTAACCATATCGATCACGTAGCGACTCAGCTTCCTTACGCTCTATCTGTTGCTTTGATTTCTTGTGTGGGTTACATCGCTCTTGGCTTTACTTCTTCTGTTACTATGGCATTTATTGCCTCAGCAGTAGCATTTGTAGTGGTTTGTTTTGTTCTATCAACACTATCAAAGTCAAAAATGGCGAGCTGCGCAAAAGCGTAAGCTAGCTCGCTCTATTTAGATAACGCCAGCCCGATTATTGCGGGCTGGCGTTTTTTTGTACCTGATGTTGCTCTAAACGACTTTTTAGATAGTCGATGAACAGCTTGGTACGTGTATGTTCGCGGTCAAGGTTAGGGTAGTAGGCATAAATTGTTAGCTCTTCTGCCATGATATCGGGCAATACGCGTACTAACTGGCCAGATTCGACTTCCTGTTCAATCATAAACTCGCTGACGATCATAATCCCCATTCCTGATTTTCCTGCATAAAACAGAGCTTCCGGATTGGTTGTCGAAAAATTACCGCTCACCATAACTCGTTGATTGTTTGATACGCGGTACTCGCGCTCCGGACTTTCACCCCAAATTAAGACATTGTGATGTTTAAGTTCATCAATGGTATTAGGGCAACCATGTTGTTCGATATAGCTAGGCGCGGCATAAAAGGCAATTTTTCGTTCTAATAACGGCATCTGTTTCACGCTAAGTGAATTTAATTGTTCTAGCTCACGAGAGATAAACACGTCTAAGTTCATTTCTGGCAATTGACCAGGATCGGTGGTGGTGAGTTGAATGCGAATTTCAGGGTATAAATCGAGAAAGTCTTTGAGGTATTTAACCAGAAACTTAGAGCCAACGGCTACCGTTGCCCCCACCCTAAGCAAGCCTTTCGGAGAGCCCGACACTGAACGTGTATCGTCCAACATCGTTTGCCACTGCGCCATAGACTCTTTGCAACCTTGATAGAAGAGAGCGCCAGCTTCAGTTTGGGACAGCGAGCGTGTGGTTCGTTTCAATAGTTGGGTTCCAACACGGTTTTCGAGCCAATGTATGCGCTTACTCACAGCAGAGTTCGTGGTGTGAAGACGTCGCGCAGCCCCATTAAAACTGCCTTCTTCAACCACTTTTACATAGGTGTTCATACACTCTAACCAGTCCATACGCGTCTTATTGATTCCTAGTGGGAAATAATCTCTTTCCATAGTGACTGATTATCACTGATAGAACAATAATATAGACTCTCTTTTATGAAACGAGATTCCAATTATTTTAATAAAACGCCACTGTTGCTAGCGATGATGATCATCGCTACAGGGCAGGTCGGTGTAAGTATTTACTTACCTTCACTTCCGCTAATGAGTGCGTCGTTGGGCGTGGACGCGTCACAAATTCAGCTGGTGGTCACCCTTTTCTTGGTAGGCTTTGGCGCTTCACAGCTGTTTTATGGCCCCTTATCTGACGCCATTGGCCGCCGGCCCGTGTTCTTATTGGGACAGTCTATTTATCTTATCGGGACAGTCCTGTGTCTTACCTTTACCGAAAGCTATATCGCACTAATCGCAGGACGCTTATTACAAGGTTTAGGAGCCGGCAGTGCATCGGTATTAAGTCGCAGCGTGTTGCGTGATAGCTATGACGGCTCTCAGCTAACCAAAGCTTTGTCCTATATGTCTGTCACGGCTTCAATATTACCCATCATCGCACCGGTGTTTGGTGGCTGGATTGCTCACCATTTAGGCTGGGAAGCCGTATTTAGTTTCGTGCTTGTTTATCTGCTCGCGATTTTTACCGTAGGTTGGTGGATATTGCCTGAAACTCTCCCTTATGCAAAAAGACGATTTAAACCGAGTGAGTTACTGGGTAACTACGGCAAACTACTTGGCAACTGGCAGGTAATACAAAGCGCAAGCTACAACTGGATAACTTACCTCGGTGCCGTCGTGACGCTAAGTCTGTTTCCTTTTCTAATGCAAAAGCAGTTAGGGATGTCGGCCGCTGAATACGGCACAATTATGTTGATCCCGTCATTAGGCCTCCTTATCGGGACAGTCGCACTCAATATCTTTAGTAAACGACTCTCGCAAGAGCACATGCTGGCCGCGGCGATAGCGATAATATTCATGTCTGGCGTGAGCTTATTGGTTTCAGATTTCAATTCAACAAACCTAGTACTTGCATTTACGGCATTTGCGTTCGCGCAGGGGATCTCTTTTCCTATTTCTATCGCGAAACTCTTGGCTCCACACAAAGATCAAGTTGGTGCAGTGTCAGCGTTGTCTGGTTCGATTCAGATGGTGCTCGCAGGGGCTGTTGGTGGGTTATTGATAGAGTACTGGGTATCAAGTCAATCCGCTCTAGGTGGTTTGTACATTTTGAGTGCAATGAGTATGTTGTTTTTTATGCTATCGGTATCGGTTCGCAAGTGGGTGAAACCTCGTACCCCGATATTAACTCGTGACGACCATTAACAGTCTGAAGGCGGCATTTTATGTGCTTGTTAATGTGGTGCAACTACAGAGTAAAAGTCGACTAATTCGATAGTATCTTCTGAATAATGTCGTTAAAATCGCGCGTTTTTTATTTATGGCGATCGTTATGACAATTCTAATGCTTCTTCAAATCGGCCTTTCTATTGGTGGGGCTATATTTATTTTTATGCTGGTGAAAGCGTGGCGCGAAAAGCGTACCAGCGAGAAAAGCACTAATGTAATGGCGATAGGTGCCATTGGTGGATTTGCCAATTTTTGTGACACGTTGGGTGTAGGTAGCTTTGCTATTAAAACAGCGGGTTATAAGCAATTTAATCTGGTGGATGACAAGGATCTACCCGGAACGCTTAATGCTCAAGCGGCGTTGGCTACAGTGGCACAAGCACTAATCTTTCTTACCGCAGTCGAAGTTGACATGACCACAATGGTAAGCTTAATTGTCGCAGCGTGTCTTGGCGCAACGATTGGTGCAAGAATTGTATCGGGTTTAGATCGTCAGATGATTCGTTTGATCATGGGCTGTGCCCTAATGATCGTCGCGCTGTTAATGCTAGCGGGGCGTTTAGAGCTGTTTCCATTGGGCGGAACGGAGCTAGGTCTATCAGGAACTAAGCTTGCTATCGCAATTGTGGGTAACTTTATTTTTGGTGCACTGATGACCGTTGGCATCGGGCTTTATGCTCCTTGTATGACGATGATCTATCTGCTTGGAATGAACCCTATCGCAGCATTCCCGATTATGATGTGTTCATGTGCATTCTTGTGCTTCTTCTCTGCGGGTAACTTTATCCAGCGTAAAGCACTTAATACCAGAGCGGCGCTATCCGTTGCTATTACTGGCCCGATTGCCGTCCTTATCGCGGCATTTATAGTTAAGTCTCTAGACCTAGACACCCTCGCGTGGCTTGTGACTTTTGTAGTGCTTTATACCTCGATAACGATGTTCCGTTCATGGTCAAACTCGAGAAACCAAAGTCATGCGCAAACTTTGATTGACTAAGGTGTTCTTGGAAGGACAGTCTACTTAAGCCTTTTGCTTAAACATTATAGATAAGTAGAACGCGAATAGTGCTTGCTGGTTTACCACCATCAAGCACTTTTTCATTATGAGCGAATCAATACGTTGAGGTGCTCTTGTTCTTGTTCTTATAAGGACAGGCTAGTTAAAAGGGGAATTGTTGCTTAAAAGGACAGTCTAAAATGGCGGAGGGTGTCATCATTTCATTATTAACCGTGTTGCCTGTGGTGGATTTTTAGTGATATTGCTCGATATTTTAAATCTATTGGTAGAGGCATCAGCTAGGATACTTATCTTGGTCAGTTACTTAACTATCATATGGATGTTTAGCAATGACCACTGCACGCAAAAAACTCGTCGATACTAACATTACACCTTATTACCATTGCGTATCTAGGTGTGTCAGGCAGTCATTTTTGTGCGGTCACGATAAAACCTCCGGGAGAAGTTATGAGCATCGCAAACAGTGGGTTGAAAACAGAATTAATCTGCTAACAAAAGTCTACTGCATTGATGTCTGTGCTTATGCGGTTATGAGTAACCATTACCACTTAGTTGTGTTTATCGATAAAGCCGGGGCTGAGGAGTTGACGCCATATGAAGTAGTCAATAGATGGGCCATAGGCCACAAAATACCGGATATGGTGAAGCGCTGGCAAATGGGCACAGTTGAAAAACCAGCAGAGCTCAAAACTTGTAACAGGTTAATTGAAAGCTGGCGCATAAGATTATGCGATTTAGGTTGGTTCATGAAGGAGCTCAACTACGATATTGCTAGAAAGGCGAATGAAGAGGATGACTGTAAAGGTCACTTTTGGGAAAGTCGGTATAAAAGTCAAGCATTGTTAGATGAGTCAGCTTTGATTGCAGCAATGGCGTATGTTGATCTCAACCCTGTACGAGCTGGTGTAAGTAAAAATGCCTTAGCTTCGGATTTTACATCCATAAAACGACGGGTGATTGCGCTTGAAAATAATCAAGATACCGCACCCAATTTGGCTGTATTTGTCGGTAGAAATCAGCAGAAAGTCAGAAAAGGAATTCCTTTTACACTTGCAGAATATGTTGACCTTCTTTGTTGGAGTTCGACGCAAAACCGGCAAGGAAAGGCATCAATTCAAAAGGATATACCCAGGCTTTTAGGCGGTTTGAATTTGGAACAATCAAATTGGTTAGCTGCGGTGACATTAATTGAAAGGAAGCGGGCGAAGTTTGTTGGATTAAGAAGTAGCCTGGATAAGCAGCGTGGCAAGATGAGCATTAGCCGAGTGAATGGTGTGAAGCTTGACGTGTTGTAGAGGTTTAACGTTCATGGATATTTAGTAAACTAAGTAGTTAATTTGGGACTGTCCTTACAAGCTATCACTCAAAGGTTTGATATTAATTAGAGTGCAACCGCTCTACATATGCACAAAGGTAATGGCAGGAACTTGGTGAAGTAAAGTATTTTACTTTGGATAGACTGTCCTCTCAAAGGCTAGGTTATGTTCTTTGAACCTGGGTGACTTATCGGGACTGTCCTTTCAAGAGCCCGATCAAGCCCCCTCAACCTTAGACAGTAAATCACCACGCACAATATCAATCGCCTTTAAAGCAATTTCAGGTGATATCTCATTGGTTTCTAATAGATAAATCAGATCCACCGCCAGTTTAACCTCGGCGGGTGCTTGCTCTAAACCACTTGATTGTGTGTTTTCATTGCTCATTTATATGACTCTCTCTGTCGGTTATTTGGTTTTCAATTTTGATTCTTGCTGCGCGGCAGCGTTCTAGACGTTGCTGGGTGGCTTCGATGACTTGTTGGGACTGTCCTTGTAAGGTGGCGGTTTGGAGCATTTTCTGTAGGCGAGTTTCCCACTCTTGGTGTTGTATCAAGTCTTGGTGAAGGACATGTATTGGCTTACGGAAGTGACTTGAATGCTTTGGTTCTTGTGAACGGATAGTCGACGTCGACAACTCGCGTTGAATCGCACTGATTTGGCTGATGAGCTTCTCACTCAAATATTCAGCCCGTTCGTGAGTGAGTGTCCCTTGCTCTTGCTCACGTTTAATTGAATCTACAATATGCTGAGATTCCACCACACATGGCTGTAACAGACGCGAGCGAGTTTGAAAGAGCTGCTCGTCGAAGAGGGCAAGGTGGTGCTCTCCTCGTTGTTTATCAAGTTCAGAAGCTTGAACAGATAGTGCTGTAAGCATTTTATCTATTTTTGATAGCTCTACCATTGCAGCGTCTCTTTACTAAAACCAAGCGTCAAAGGCTAGTTTAACCGACAAAACGATAACCACAGTAACAAAAACAGGACGAATAAAACCTGCACCAAAGCGAATGGCGGAATGCGCGCCAACATAAGCGCCAAGCATTAAGCAGACTCCCATGGTTAAACCGAGCAGCCAGTTGATGTGACCAAGGATGGCAAACGTCACTAGTGACGTAAAGTTACTAGTAAAGTTCATCGCTTTAGCAAGGCCAGACGCCAGCAATATATTGAGTCGATACAAAGCCATTGAACTGACTGTCCAAAACGCCCCCGTACCAGGGCCTGCAACGCCATCATAGAAACCTAGAGTAAAACCTTGCAGATATTGTTTCTTATTCACCTTTGAGCACTTGGCTGGCAGTGTGTTCTTATTCGCGTGCTTTGATTTCGGCCACAGGGTATAAACAGCCGTCATTAATATGATGAGCGGCAGTGCTTTTTCTAGCCACTCGGTACTGATGGCATCAACAACCAGTGTTCCCGTAATCGCGCCAATGAGCGTAGCAATAAAAGCGGGTATCCAGAAGCTAGGTTCGAACAAACGCTTCTTATAATAAGTAAAAGCAGCAGTAGAAGACGCAAAACTGGCTGCAAGCTTGTTTGTACCTAAAGCAATATGCGGAGGCAACCCAAGAGAGAGAAGGGCAGGGACAGTTAGCATACCGCCACCGCCAGCAACGGCATCAATAAAACCAGCAACAAATGCGACTAAAGCAAGCACGACCAGCATGCTTGGTTCGAGAAATTCCATAGATTAATTCTTATTTATGTATAGTGCGTTTAAACGGAGGCAACGAGTCAAGGAGAGCTTTTCCGTAACGCTTTGAAACGACGCGTCGATCAAGCAGGTAGACTTTACCAGAGTCTTTCTCTTTACGCAGTAATCGTCCAACTGATTGGATGAGCTTTTTGCTCGCCTCAGGCACCGCGATTTGCATAAATGGATTGCCGCCACATCGCTCAATATATTCAGAATGCGCTTGCTCTACTGGAGACGTCGGCACACCAAACGGTATCTTGGTAATGATGAGATTGGTTAACTCATCACCCGGTAGGTCAAGACCTTCTGAAAAGCTGCCTGTTCCAAAAAGAACACTTGTTTTACCACACTGCACTAGTGTTTTATGTTTTTTTAGAATTTCTGCACGCGAAGAATCCCCTTGGACTTGTAGCGCCCAGCCTTTTTTTGTAAACAATGTGGCGAGTTTTTCCGCTACTTGGTTCATTTGCCAGTAAGATGAGAATAAAACTAAGTTGGCCTGCTTGTCCTCAATTAACTTAGGCAGAATCTCTATAAGATATTCAGTAAACTGAGGAGCTTGTGGCTCGTGCTTCATCACAGGCACGATCAGTTCTGCTTGATTTGGGTAATCAAATGGTGAAGCCAGGGCAAGAAACTTAACCCCATCTTCCGCACGCTCGCTGATCCCCGCTTGGCGGCAAAAATAGCTGAACTGATTTAATGCTCGTAGTGTAGCTGACGTTACAACGGCACCAATGCAGCGACTCCATATTTGTTGATCCAGTTGCCAGCCAACCTCGAGCGGAGACACGGAAACGACAAAATCCCCCTCACGCTCTTTACTCACTTCTAGCCAACGAGCCAGTGGAGCGCCTTTTTCTCTTTTAGGCTCAGCCATCAGGTTCCAAACTTGGGCCAAGTTGTCACAACGTTGGATATAGAAGCCTAGCTCTGCAAGGGCAGGCTCGGCAAGGCGAGAAGAAAGCTCCCCCTCTTTAACACGCTCAGAAATAAGGTCAGCAATTTTAGCTGTACATTGTGCAAGCTTTTGTGTGCTGGTTTTTAATCCTTTTGCTTCTTCAAACAACCACTCCGGCAAGTCGCCATCTTCAAAGCGGTAGATTCCCTCATCAAAGTGTTCAGGGTTAAACTGGTTAGTCATTTGGGTGAGCGTCGGAACAATCACCTGAATCGCTTCTTGTAGATCATTTTGGAAACGACTTGCACGCTTCACATCGGCCAGGCTAGCGTGTTTTGAGATAACTTGATTAAGACGCTCAAGCCAAGTTGCAGCTCCTTTTAAGCTCGCCGCTGCAGAAGAGTGTTCACGTGCGACATGCGGTAAATGATGTGCTTCATCAAAAACATAAATAGTGTTTTCAGGCTCAGGAAGAATGACACCGCCGCCTAGATCTGCATCTGCCATAACTAAGCTGTGGTTGGCAATTATTACATCGGCGCGATCAAGATCCGATCTTGCTTTTGAAAACGGGCAGCCACGATGTGCTGGCAAACTGTTATTACAAGAGTGTTTATCACTAACAATGAGCTGCCAAATATCGTCTTTAATTGGCTTTGGCCAGCTATCTCTATCTCCGTCCCATTTGCCATCTGATAGGGCTTTATAAAGACGTTCTAGCAACTCAATATCTTTCGCTTTGGGTTTGCTGTCGAACATTGCCACTTGGCCACCGTCTTCACCACTCGCGGCAGCGAGTTTCTCCGCACAGCAATACCTTTGACGACCTTTTGCCAGTCGAAACTCGAAATCAAGATCGGTGATTCGTCGATATAGCGGCAAGTCTTTATCAATCAACTGCTCTTGCAGGGCAACGGTTGCGGTAGAAATGACCACCTTGCGGTTGTTTAACACGGCCACTGGAATTGACGCCATCAAATACGAAAGAGACTTACCGATTCCAGTGCCAGCTTCAGCCACAATCATACGAGTAGATTTGTGGTATTCGCCACAAAGTGATTTAGCAATCTCAGCAACCAAGTAGTTTTGCGAGCGTCTAGGAACAAAATTATCGAGCTGAGCCTGTAGATTTTGATAACTGGTACGAATGGATTTTTGAATGTTTGGAGTCAGCATATTTTGCCCTATTTGATCAACCCGCCGAGTCTAGCACATCTCTCTGCAGATTCGATAATGAACAAAATGGATGACTTTTTACTAAATAAGTGACCAGTGTCACAAAAATAGAGTGAACCTTTCACTGAGAAACATTTGGGATGCGTGTTGAGTTATTAAATGTTGCAGGAATATTAACTTTCAGTTTTATGTATTATAAAAATGCGCAATGTTAGTTGCTTGTTAGGGTTTTAAGCTAAAAATTATATAAATTACAGGATTAGCATTTACTAAATTAAATCTGCTAGTTTTCTCGTAAAATCAAGCGTCACGCCTTTAAGTTACTGTTTTTATTTGAATTTTAGTTTTTATTATGTTGCCTTTTATATGATTTGACATGCGAGATATTCTTTTGCAATCTAAATCCCGTCATTTACTCGGTGACGACATCGGACCAATAGAGTTTGAGTTGTCATCAAAAAAACTAAAAAGGGAACCTGGATTCGGTATCCCTAATCTAAGAAAAGGCAGTGGAAATTATGAAAAAGACGCTATTAGCTCTAGTGGTTGCAGCGGCAGCTACTTCTGTGAATGCAGCAGAGATTTATAAGTCAGAAGATGGATCTGTTAACTTTTATGGTCAACTTCGTACAGAATTGAAATTTTCTGAGGATTCGGATGGCGACTGGAATGAAGACCTAAGCTCAGGTTCTTCGCGTATGGGTATTGACGGAAGTTACGCACTTACTGATTCTCTTGATGTATTAGGTTTGGTTGAAGTCGGTGTTCGAGACAACACTGATGTAAACGTTCGTCAGCACATATTTGGCTTTTCTGGTGATTTCGGTACTATCAAGTTGGGTAAACAATGGACAACATCTGATGATGTTTATGGTGCTGATTACTCATATTTCTACGGCGGTTCAGCATTACGTTATTCAACACTTAACGGTGCTTTACATGATTCTCAGATAAAATATGCTTACGATGCAGAGCAGTTTTGGCTAAAAGCCGGCTGGGGTCTCAACGAAGGTGAGTCGAACCAAGATCTTTATGAATTATTCGTAGGTACGTCTTTCGATGCTCTAGACTTGCACGCAGGTGTTGGTTTGAATAAAGATTACGCATTTGGTGAAGACGATGATGCTGGAGTCGACGGAGCAGAAGTTGAGAACCTATTCTTCGAACTGACTGCAGAGTACAACATTGGCGATCACCTAATTGGTTTCACATATTACAATGCTGAACTTTCAAACGGTAATGGTTCAGAGAAAATCAAAGAAAATGGTTACTCACTCGCTGGCATCTATCAAGCAACAGCAAAAACAGCGTTGTATGCTGGTTATGAATTCACAGATCAAGAGTCTTCAGGCTTTGCAATGAATTACGATGAAGATGGTACTGTGATCTATGTGGGTGTAGAGCACAAGTTTAATAGTTGGTCTCGTGTATATGCTGAATACGGCTACGGTGACGGTACAACGTTAGGTTACTCGAACAAAGGATCTGACCAAGAAGTTGAAGCACAAGTTGCTGATAGTGAGAGTAACTTCGGTATCGGTGCACGTTTTTACTGGTAATCAATCTGTTTGACTACTTCCCAAAGCCCAGCGTAAGCTGGGCTTTTCTGTTCTTGAGGGATTATAATGAAAATACAAGCAGTTACATTTGCTACCACACTTTTAGTGAGTGCTTCCTCACTGGCCGCTTCTCTATCAGTGAAAGATACTGTTGACCTACTAGTCGTCAATATGGAAAAGCCCGCCCTTTCTGGCCAACTTTTTAAATCCTCCAAAAGTGTCAAGCTGGCTGAAGGGAAAAACCAAGTCGTTTTCCAATATGAACCGGTTATTGAAACTAATAGTGAGCGCAAGAAAGTCTATGGCCAAACCCAGGTCGTCACCTTTACTGTCTCTGAAGATCAAGATGTGCAATTCGAAATGCCAAGCTACCGCTCAGTGCGCTCAGCAGAAAAAGGCTTAAAAGAGTTAGACTTCAAGATTATTGACCAAAACGGCAAAGAAGTTGAAAAGACGCTAGACGTATTAAAATCAGATGGCATTCAGCTAGGGCGGAACCATATAGAAGAGGTTAGAGAGTACAACATCAACGGCGGCCCAGCTGCAGTCGCCATTTCCTACGTTGCTGTCGACAACACAGCAAAAGCCGCTGTCCCTACCGTTTTACCAGAGCCAGAAATTGCCCCAGAGCCTGCTATACCTGTTCAGCTGCCAGAGCTAGACTCAAAAGAACTCCAACAGCTAAAAACTTGGTACACAGAAGCCTCACAAGAAGATCGCAAAGCCTTCCGTAAGTGGCTGATCGACTTCGAGTAAGTCGATATTTAGATTTTTTTAGAATACAGAATACAGAATACGAGACCGACTTTACCCTCTGTATTCTGAACTCTGTATTCTTCTCCAACTTTCAACCTAGCCCCACCTACCCAAAACAACCATCATTCCCCAACGCCCCCTCAATCGCCCCCACCAACTTAGCAATATCCTCATACTGACTAATATAAGGCGGCATCATATAAATCAAGCGCCCGAAAGGACGAATCCAAACCCCATTTTCCACAAAATGGCGTTGAATCTGTTCCATGTTCACAGGCTCATTCGTTTCGACCACACCGATGGCCCCTAACCAACGAACGTCTTTTACTCGAGAATGCGTGGTTAATGTAGGTAATAACTCAGCAAATGCGAGTTCAATATTCTGTACCTGATGTCGCCAGTCGCCACACTGTAAGATGGCCATACTGGCGTTGGCAACGGCGCAGGCGAGAGGGTTACCCATAAAGGTTGGACCGTGCATAAAGCAACCTGCTTGACCACCGCACACGGTGTTGGCAACCTCTGGCGTGGTTAAGGTCGCTGATAGCGTCATGTAGCCCCCAGTCAGGGCTTTGCCGATACACAATATATCAGGCTGTATGTCAGCATGTTCACAGGCAAACATTTTACCAGTTCGACCGAAACCGGTGGCGATTTCGTCCAAGATCAATAGCACGCCATAGTGATCGCAAAGATCGCGCACGCCCTTGAGAAATTGCGGGTGATAAATACGCATCCCGCCTGCACCTTGTACGATTGGCTCCAATATCACAGCAGCAATTGACTGATGATTGGTTTCCAATTGAAGCCTAAAGTCATTTAAGTCTTGGTCATTCCAATCGTCCTCAAAACGGCAGTTCGGCGAATCGGCAAAAATATGCTCTGGTAAAAAGCCTTTATATAAGCTGTGCATTGAATTGTTAGGGTCCGTCACCGACATCGCAGCGAAGGTGTCACCATGATAGCCATGGCGTAACGTCAGAAATTTGGGTCTAGACTGTCCTTTTGCATGCCAATACTGCAATGCCATCTTCAAACTGACTTCTACTGCGACAGAGCCAGAATCGGCCAGAAAAATGTGCTCAAGATTATCAGGGGCTAGATTGAGTAACTTTTTCCCTAGTTCAATGGCGGGCTCGTGAGTGATTCCACCAAACATCACGTGTGACACAGTATCAATTTGTTTGTGAGCAGCCGCATTAAGAATCGGGTGGTTATAACCATGGATAGCCGACCACCAAGAAGACATTCCATCGGTGAGTTCAGTTCCATCTTCCAGTGTCAGCGTCACACCTTGGGCTGATGCCACCGGGTAACAGGTAAGAGGAGTAAGCGTTGAAGTGTAGGGATGCCAGAGGTGCTGGCGGTCGAAGGCAAGATCCATAGCCATAGTAAAATATACCAAAGTCTAAAAATTAAACAGATGTCAACTTTATAAAGGTGCAATGTGTTGACAGTGTAATGCGTGTAGGTAGACTAGCCAACAACTAGTTTAGAAAACTCATAAAAAGGAATCAGTGTGGAAGTTCGTCATAATTGGACAGTGGAAGAAGTCCGTTCCCTTCTGGCAAAGCCATTTATGGATCTGTTGTTTGAGGCGCAGTTGGTTCACCGTCAATATCAACAAACCAATCACGTTCAGGTGAGTACATTACTTTCAATCAAGACCGGTGCTTGCCCGGAAGATTGTAAATACTGCCCGCAAAGTGCTCGCTATACCACCGATGTCGAGAACGAACGCTTGATGGAAGTGGAGCGCGTATTAGACGCAGCAGGGAAAGCGAAGGCGGCGGGCTCAACACGCTTCTGTATGGGGGCTGCATGGAAAAACCCGAAAGAACGCGATATGCCATTGCTGACGAATATGATCAAAGGCGTAAAAAATATGGGCTTAGAAACCTGTATGACGCTAGGTATGTTGACGCCAGATCAAGCCGAAACCCTTGCAGATGCGGGTCTTGACTATTACAACCACAACCTCGATACCTCGCCAGAATTCTACGGCAATATTATTACGACACGTACTTACCAAGATCGCTTAGATACCTTATCGCACGTCCGTGATGCCGGAATGAAAATATGCTCAGGTGGCATTATTGGTATGGGTGAGAGCGCTAATGACCGAGCGGGTCTCTTGGTGGAGCTTGCCAACCTGCCAACGCATCCTGAAAGCGTGCCGATTAATATGCTAGTCAAAGTGAAAGGCACGCCACTGGCTGAAGCCGAAGACGTTGACCCATTTGATTTCGTGCGTTTAATTGCCGTAGCGCGCATTATGATGCCGGGCTCTGCAGTTCGTTTATCTGCTGGTCGTGAAAACATGAACGAGCAGATGCAAGCGCTGTGCTTTATGGCGGGTGCGAACTCTGTCTTCTATGGTTGCAAGTTGTTAACGACACCAAATCCAAGTGAAGATAAAGACATGCAGCTATTTGCAAAATTGGGTATCAACAGCCAGCAAGTTTCGCAAAAGCCAGACGAAGTTGAAGAAAGCGATCTCCTTGATCGCGTTGTTGAACGTGTTGCTGCTCGTCCAACCAAAGACGACCTGTTTTACGATGCCAGCGCCTAACTTTGCTTCACGCATCAACCAAGCGTTAACCCAACGACGAAAACAGGGGTTGGATCGTAAAATCCTCCCCGTGATTGGTGGCAATCAATCGGAGTTAGAGTGGAATGGTCGACGCTTTTTCAATTTTTCGAGCAATGACTATTTAGGCCTTGCCCACGATGCTGAGTTGTTAAAAGCTTGGCAGCAAGGTTTGAGTGTTTATGGCTCAGGGAGTGGTGCTTCGCCATTAGTGACAGGCTTTAGCCACGCACATAATAATCTCGAATCTGCGCTGTGTGACTGGCTTGGGTTCGAGCGAGCGATTCTGTTCAATTCGGGTTTTAGTGCGAATCAAGCATTGCTATTTAGCCTGCTGGAGAAAGGCGACTGTCTACTTCAAGATAAACTCAATCATGCTTCTTTAATTGAGGCGGGTATGTTGTCGCGTGCAACAATGCGCCGCTTTAAACACAATGATTCCAAGCATCTTAGCTATATGCTCAACAGTGAACACGCCACGTTAGTCGTAACGGAAGGGGTGTTTAGTATGGATGGAGACTGTGCTCCATTGGCCGAGCTACAAAACACCTGCATTGATAAAGCTTGGCTCGCGGTAGACGACGCTCACGGCATTGGTGTGCTGGGCGAAGAAGGGCGAGGCAGTTGTGATGCCGCCCAGATGACACCAGACATTCTAGTGGTGACTTTTGGAAAGGCGTTTGGTCTTTCGGGAGCGGCGATCCTGTGCAATCAAAACACCGGTGACTATTTAACTCAATTTGCGCGCCATCATGTTTACTCAACCGCAATGCCGCCTTCACAGGCCTACGCCTTAACGCATGCAATAGAGATGATTCGCACACAAAATTGGCGACGAGAAAAACTCAATGAATTGAGTGCGACCTACGCGGAGTTACTGGTTGATCTTCCTCAATATCGTCAAACGCAAACTCCAATTAAGCCGTTTGTGATGGGTGACAGTAGCCGTACCGTTAATGCAGCGGACTATCTTCGTCAGCAAGGATTATGGCTCACCGCCATTAGGCCACCAACCGTTGCCAAAAATAGCGCACGATTGCGAGTGACGTTGACGGCAAATCATAGTAAGAAACAAGTGAAAACCTTGGCAGCAGGATTGCGCCAAGCGATAGAAAGGCAAGAGGATTAATCATGAATGCTGTTACGGCTTTAGATATTGCCTTAGATGAGAAGCAGGCGATCGCCGATGCGTTTGGACGTGCGGCGGAAACGTACGATCGACATGCCGAATTTCAACGTGATGTTGGGCATCGCCTGTTGGATAAACTACCACAAGACTTAAACGGAAAACGCATTTTAGATTTAGGGTGCGGCACGGGGTATTTTAGTCAAAAGTTACTTGAGCGCGGTGCAACGGTAGTTTGCGGTGACTTGTCGTTAGCTATGCTTGACGTTGCCAAGCGCCGTTGTAATGACAGCAAGCGGGCTGCTTTTTATCAGGTAGACGCCGAATGTTTGCCCTTTGATAGAGGAGAGTTTGACTATGTTTTCTCAAGCCTTGCCCTGCAGTGGTGTGAGGATTTATCGCTCCCATTAAGTGAAGCAAAGCGTGTAACTAGGCAGGGTGGACAGGTCCTTTTTAGTACTTTGTTAGAAGGATCATTATATGAGCTAGCTATGGCTTGGTCAGAAATTGATTCATATCAACACGTAAATGATTTTATTTCACCCAATCGGTTAAAAATTGCGTTAGCTCAATCACATTGTGCTAACCATGACCTAGACTTGCCGACCATTACAGTTTGGTACCCGACTGCATTTGCAGTGATGCGGGACCTTAAGGGGATTGGTGCGACGCATGTGAGTGGTCGCGGTCAGGGTTTAACGAGTAGAAAAACCTTGAACCAAGTCGAAATGGCTTACCAAAAGTTTAAAAATCAGCAAGGTCTTTTACCTGCAACTTATCAAGTTTGTTTAGGGGTTATACAGCATGATTAATGCTTTCTTTATTGCTGGTACGGATACTGATGTAGGAAAAACAGTGGCTTCGAAAGCCATCCTACAAGCGATGAATGCGAAAGGAAAACGCACTATTGGATACAAACCGGTTGCTGCGGGTAGCGAAAAGACCGATGAAGGCGTACGCAATTCAGATGCTCGCCATCTACACTCTGTTTCTACCGTTGAAGTCTCTTATGAGGATGTGAATCCATATCCGCTGCTTCTTCCAGCATCACCTCATATTGCTTCTAAAGCGGAAAATATTGAGATTGAGTTTCCTTTGATTTCTGAAAAGCTAGAGCAGCACAAGCAAAATGCGGATGTTGTTTTAGTTGAAGGTGCGGGTGGCTGGCGTGTACCAGTCAATGACACTGACTCTTTCTCTAGCTGGGTTAAAGAAGAGAAGTTACCTGTGGTTTTGGTTGTTGGTATTAAGCTGGGTTGTCTAAGTCACGCAATTCTAACGGCTGAAAGCATTATTGCTGATGGTCTAGAGATCGTGGGTTGGGTTGCGAACCGTGTTAACCCGGGTATTGAAAACTACTCTGAAGTGATTAAGTGCCTTGAAGCGCGTATTCCTGCACCTAAGATGGGTGAGATTCCTTATACGCCAAATCCTAAGCGCAAAAACTTAGGTAAGTATATCGATCTGTCTCCTTTAGAGCTGTAACTTGCTCATTTCAAAGCAAAGTAACATGAATAAGAAAAGCCAGAGGTTTATACCCTCTGGCTTTTTTAATACAGGTCTTTTCTAACTATTGTTCTGATGATAAGCCCATTAACGCATACTGAGTTTCGGCAATTTGTTGCTCTTTATCCTCATCTAATGCTTTGATCCCTAGCTGTTTCTTTGCCTCGTTTTCTGACACGCCTAAGTGGCAGCATAGTAGGTCAATCGCCATCTGATATTCGTTGTTAACTTGTGACATCTTACAATCCTTATAAACACTTCCAACTCATCTCTTACAGCAATGTAGTAGGTCGAGAGGGTAGACTCAATACGACTTAAGTCTAATGAGTGGGGAAGGAGAGAGGAAGAAGGATTGAGGGAGGTGACTGGTTGATTTTTATGTAAAGATGTAACTCTACGGAATCTGGAATACAGATTTCAGAATATAGAGTCATCATAGTAACCTTCTGTATTCTGTATTCTGTATTCTGTATTCTGTATTCTTCTCCAACCTCCAACCTCCAACCTCCAACCTCCAACCTCCAACCTCCAACCTCCAACGTTCAACCTTCAACCTTCAACCTCCACTCCCCATTCCTCGAAACCTTCCCGTTAACAACTCGTAACATTCTCCACAAAATGTTGCAATTCTTCACTTAACCTTGAAAACAAAAAATTAGACTATATATAACTGTGTAGCATGGGGTTTTCGTGCTTAACAGACCACCCAATGTCGGATGTGGTCATCATGAGCCTCAATAGACGTTATCCAACGGAGAAAGGAATGAAACGCGTATTACTCTTTCTAGCAACGAACTTAGCCGTCGTACTGGTTTTAAGTGTTGTTCTTAATATTGTTTATGCCACAACAGGTATTCAGCCAGGTAGCCTAAGTGGTTTGCTGGTTATGGCTGCCTTGTTTGGTTTTGGTGGCGCGTTGATCTCTTTGATGATGTCTAAGAGCATGGCGCTACGTTCTGTTGGTGGTATGGTTATCGAAAGCCCACGCAACGAAACAGAACATTGGTTGATGGAAACGGTATCTCGTCAGGCTCAACAGGTAGGCATTGGTATGCCGACTGTGGCGATTTACGATAGCCCTGATATTAACGCTTTTGCGACGGGTGCCAAACGCGACGACTCGCTAGTGGCTGTTTCTACCGGTCTTTTGCACAACATGACTCGAGATGAAGCAGAAGCGGTTCTGGCGCACGAAGTTAGTCACATTGCGAATGGTGATATGGTCACCATGACGCTGATGCAAGGTGTTGTGAACACGTTCGTGATCTTCCTGTCTCGTTTTATCGCCAACATTGTTGCGTCAAACCGTGATGAAAACGGCGAAGGCGGCACGAGCATGATGGTGTATTTCGGTGTGTCTATGGCGCTGGAATTAGTCTTTGGCTTCCTAGCGAGCTTTATTACCATGTGGTACAGCCGTCATCGTGAATTTCATGCAGATGCGGGCGCTGCGCAATTGGTTGGTAAGCACAAGATGATTGCTGCGCTTGAGCGTCTTAAAGTTAGTCACGAGCCTCAACTTGAGGGCTCAATGATGGCGTTCGGTATCAACGGAAAGCGTTCAATGACTGAGCTTCTGATGAGCCACCCACCGCTTGACAAGCGTATTGAAGCGCTTCGTCAGCAGCAGTACTAAGTCTTTTTTTATTTACGCTGCAAACCGTAATAACAACAAGGCCGAGCTTAAGCTCGGCCTTGTTGTTTCCTATTGAGATAAAATGAACAACTTATTGGCACTTCTCGACCATGACAGAGAATGGTGCTCCCGTGTCATCAAACTTCATACTCCAAACGTACTGTCCAGGCTCTAAGATTTCCACTTCGGTATCTTTTGCATACCCACCAAACTTCAACGCTTTTTCTTGGCCGATGGTCATGCTGCGCTCGTCCGCAGTAAACTGAGGGCTCCAGCTTGAGCTGGCAAACTGCATCTTGTATTTGCCAGCCGATTCTTGAGTCACAGCTTGGTAAAGGTTGTCGCCCTTATATTTGTATTCTCTATCGGGAATATGTTTCCAATCTGAAAATGTGCCGACAACAAATAAAGTATCTTTGATTGGACCTGCTTCAGTGCTATCAGGTAATGAACAGTTACTCATTATTTCGTAGTTATTGTACTCAACAGCAACGACTTCTTTTTTAGATGTGCTTTGACAACCGATTAATAAAGAGCTCATAGCGATTAGTGTTATTGGTAAGGCAGAGGGTTTCATTGGGTTATCCTTGTTTATTATTTTGTTCTATTTATTTTTATACCAAGATTGTAGCTCTAGGTAATTAACAGTTAGAAAACGTGATGGTTGGCGCTAAGTGTGCAAAAGTTGCTCGTTTATACTGTTTTGTTACCCATTTCCCCCCATAAAGCCTCGGTTCAGCCTTGTTTGTACAGAATGTGACCTGCACTGCTGGGGTTGAGTGTTTGGGGCGTACTTAATTGAGCTAAGGGGAGTAGCTGGGGCGTAGGTTGTTTTTTGAAAGAGATCAAAATATGTAGGTCTGCAAAGCGTGATCCTTTGTTCATAAATTAATATTTCGTGCTTCTAAATCACTTAATTAAATCTTGGTCACAATCTGCTTGTTCTTATTGTTATTAATATTTTTGTGCGCTTTAAACACGACGATTCTCTGTGCCTACATGCAAACCATATCGTTGGCGTAAATATAAAAATAACCGAAAGGATAGGATTTAATTAATGGAAATTAGAATTAGTAAGCTGGCCAAATATACAATGCCAATGTTTGTTGCTGTGGCGATGTCAGGCTGTGGTAGTGATAGTGACACGACCCCAGGAGGGGGTGGTGACAATAATGTGGATGGGCTATACAACGCTCAAGAAAATGAAGTTGTTATTTACTACAAACGCGACTCAGACGAAGCTCGTAATGCTACCGGTTACGATGGTTGGGGCTTACACCTATGGAATGGCGAAGGTTGCACCAGTACCGATCTTGAGGCGATGGGTATCGCATCTGGTGGCACTGATTGGAATGACCCAATGCTAGCAACGGGTATGAGTAATACTTATGGCGCTTATTATGTTCTAAAAGTCGATCCTAACGCTTCTGATCCACATGAGTGTATGAACTTCATTTTACATAAAGGTGATGAAAAAGCGTTTGGTAGTGCGAACAGCAAAGTAGAACTTCGCAACCTTGATGATTCTCAAGGTGTATTTGGCTTCCATGGCAGTAGCCAACTTTACTACGAGCCGATTGCTGAGCGTCCGGTAATGATTGATGGACAGAAAGCACACTGGTTAGATGCAACAACGATCGGCTGGGAATCTGTGGCGAGTGCCGACAAGATTGAACTGCGCTACGACCAAGACAACAAGATCGTGATGAATGATGAAACTAAGTCGGTCGAAGGCGGAACGGTTATCGAATTATCGCAGGGGAGTGGTTTAAGTGATGAGCTTAAAGCGCGTTTCCCACATTTATCTGATTTGGCAACGGCTGATATCGACTTGAGTGATGAAGTTTTACGATCAGTTCTTAAATCACAAATTGTCTTAGTGGCATATAAGTCTGATGGTTCGACCCTTGCTGCAACCCAAATTCAGAAAGCCGGAGTATTGGATGCAGTATTCGCTGATGAAGACGCGGGTAATGCTATCGATGCTGATCTAGGAGCGATCGTAGAAGGAAACGACGCGACATTTAAGTTGTGGGCACCAACAGCTCTAAGCGTCAATGTGACAATTTATGACGACACCTTAAAAATGGAAGAAACGCTGACAATGACTGAGGACCCTATTACAGGTATTTGGTCGTCGGATCCAGTTTCGGGAGTGGTTGGAAAATTTTATCGCTATGGTGTCGAGGTATATCACCCAACACTGGAGAGAATTTTATCCTTACCTGTAACTGACCCTTACTCCATGAGTTTATCGGCTAACTCTACGCACTCTCAAGTTGTTGACCTAGAGTCTGATACATCACTTATGCCAGATGGTTGGGGTGAAGAAGGTCACGTTCGTCCAAGTGTAGACAAAGATGTCGACCATGTATTATACGAATCACACCTGCGAGACTTTAGCTTTAGTGATGAAAATGGAACTGAAGCACTTAACGGTAAATATCTAGCTCTAACGGAAGAAGACCGTGAGTCTGTGACACACCTAAAGGCATTGCAAGAAGCTGGCTTAACGTCTCTTCATATCCTTCCTGCATTCGATATCGCGACCGTTGATGAAGTGAATCGTGTTGACATTACAGACACGATTGGTGACTTGTGTAAGTTGAACCTAGAAGCTGCTGTGTGTGGTGTTGAAGATGATGCTGCTGTAATCGAAGACGTGTTAGCAAGTTATGATCCTTCTACACCAGATGCTCAAGCATTGATGAATGATCTGCGTGGTCTCGATAGCTTTAACTGGGGTTATGATCCTTTCCATTACACTGTGCCAGAGGGCAGTTACGCGACTAATGCTCATGGCGCTGCACGTATTAAACAGTTCCGTCAAATGGTCAAGGCGACTCACGATATGGAACTGAAGCTGATCATGGACGTGGTGTATAACCATACCAATGCATCGGGTGATAGTGATAAGTCTGTACTGGATAAAATTGTCCCTGGATATTACCACCGCTTGAACGTCAACACCGGTGACGTTGAGATGTCGACTTGTTGCGATAACACGGCAACCGAAAACTTGATGATGGGTAAGCTGATGGTTGACTCATTAGTGGTTTGGGCACGTGATTACAAGGTTGACGGCTTCCGCTTCGACTTAATGGGTCACCAACCGAAAGACCTGATGGTTGAGGCATTAAAGGCGGTTCGTGAATTTGATGGTAACACCTTGTTCTACGGTGAGGGCTGGGACTTTGGTGAAGTAGCTAACAACGCCCGCTTTGAGCAAGCAACACAGATCAACATGGCAGGTACAGAAATCGGTACTTTCTCAGACCGTTTACGTGATGCTGTTCGTGGTGGTAGCCCATTCGATGGCGGTGAAGATACCGATGGTTTACGTTCTCTTCGTTATAATCAAGGCTTTGGTAACGCTGCCTACGTAAACTCGGAAGCGGAGAGTAAATATACAAGTGATGAAATGAGAGCTAATCACTTGCACAACCAAGACATTATCCGTGTAGGTATGGCGGGTAACTTAGCTGATTTCGTGCTACTTGATTATGAAGGCAACACTCAGCTTGGTAAAACAGTAGATTACAACGGCGCACCAGCAGGTTACACGGTTCATCCATCAGAAAACATCTCTTATGTGTCTAAGCACGATAACCAAACGCTATGGGATATTAACGCTTATAAGATTGATGAGGGTACAAGCTCGGCAGATCGTGCACGTATGCAAACGGTCGGCTTATCGACAGTGATGTTAGGTCAAGGTATTCCATTTATTCACATGGGTTCCGAGCTACTGCGCTCTAAGTCAATGCAGCGTGACTCTTACGACTCTGGTGACTGGTTCAACCGCGTTAAATTTAACGGTGACGACAACAACTGGAATGTGGGCTTACCGCGCGAAGACAAAGATGCTGACAACTGGAACTTGATTAAAGAGATCATCGGTGATTCAACAGCAGAGCCATCAGTTGATGATATCGAACTGACCAAACAGCAGTTCCTAGAGTTACTAACCATCCGTAGCTCTAGTGAGTTGTTCCGTTTAGAGTCTGCTTCTGACGTCATGAACCGAGTTGACTTCCGAAACGTAGGCGAAAAGCAAGAACAAGGCTTGATTGTCATGTCGATTGATAACAAAGGCTTTAGTATTGACGATGACTACAGTGCAATTGTTGCGGTTATCAACTCGACTGCTGTAGAGAAAGAGTTCTCAATCTCTGATGCGGTGAACTTTGACTTGCACCCAGTGCAACAAGAGTCAGAGGATAGTGTTGTTCGAAGCGCTTCTTTCTCAGACAAAACCTTTGCTGTTCCTGCTTTAACAACGGCCGTGTTTGTTCAGACTGACGGTACTGGTCTTCCAGTAGACGAAAGCAACAAAGATTTTGAATCAATTCCACCATACGGTGATACCGTTGTGTATGTGAAAGGTTCAATGAATGGTTGGGGAGAAAGTGATGACTGGGCGATGAGCTTTGAAGGAAACGGTTTGTACTCCGTAACTGGATCGCTTGAAGCTGGAACGTATCAGTTTAAGTTTGCAGATGCTGCATGGAGTAACCCGAATATCGGTTGTGACAATGCAACTCAAGCGTCGGGAAGTCTTGACTTGGGTACGGGGGGCGATTGTGAGGTAACAATCAATGAATCAGGTAAATATACCTTCACTCTGAATGCAAGCCATGAGCATTCAAGCTCTGTAGACAAGCCAGTATTGTCTGTGACTCAGGCTGCTGATGCACCAACATTTGGTGATACAGCTCTGTATCTTCGTGGAGATGTAACCGACAGCAATTGGGGAGCAATAGAAACGGCGAAATTCACTTATGATGCGAATGATGTTTACTCTTTAACAATTGATTTGGTCGCAGGTAGTTTTCAAATGAAAGTTGCTGATGATGCTTGGAGCGAAGGTACAAACTTCGGTGGTACAGGTTCAGTGGTGTTTGGCGAGCCAATTGATATGGAAGAAGGATCGAATGACAACCTTGCTATCGAAATCCCAGCAAATGGTAGTTATACCTTCCACTTCAATGCCATTGATAAAGTAAATCCTATCATGACGGTAATAGCGAACTAACACGTCAAGTTCCAACTCAAGAATGAAACCTCGCTCCTCGGAGCGAGGTTTTTTTGTTTTTTTATCACTGATCGTTCTATTTTCTTTTAGGTATAAGCCAGTTAAGAAAAGTTGTACAAAATTATTTTTGTACAACTTTTTAAAGCTGAACTATGTTTACTTGTACAAGAATATATTTTGTACAAAGCAACCATCAAGAGGTAGTCGTCATGGATGTCGAAAGTGTTGCGGAGTTCTACCAGCAACTTGGCAAGAACAATTTGGATACGCTGGGGGATATCTACCATCAGGATGTGGTATTTGAAGACCCTGCTCATAAGATGCATGGCCTCACGACGCTTGAGAGGTATTTCGTGTCGATGTACAGCAATGTGACTGATTGTCGCTTTCTAATATCCTCTGCAGATCAGGTTGAGGACAGAGGCTACATTCGCTGGTTGATGTTTTTGACTCATCCAAAGCTTTCTTCTGGTAAAGAAATTCAAGTGGAAGGGATGACTTTTGTGCAGTTCTCAGAAGGCAAGGTTATTCATCATAAGGACTATTTCGATCTTGGCGCCATGCTCTACGAGCGTCTTCCTCTGTTAGGGCGTGTGATAACGTCCATCAAACGTAAGTTGGGCCAGTCATGAGTACGGTACTAATCACCGGTGCGACGTCGGGCATTGGTGAGCAACTCGTTAAGGACTATTCCGCAAAGGGTTGGCAGGTGATTGCTTGTGGTCGTAACCAAGAAAAACTCGCCCAGCTAGAAAGCCTCAGCGGGTTAATCCACTCCCTTCAGTTTGATGTTTCTGATAGGGCGCAGACTCAGCAAGCGCTTTCGACGTTACCCGCACTCCCAGACTTGTGGATCTTTAACGCAGGGAGCTGTGAGTATATTGATGAAGGTGTTATAGACAGTGACGTGATGTCGCGTGTAATGGATATCAATTTCCATGGCGTTGTGCGCTGCATAGAGGCGGTACAACACCAATTTGCTAAAGGTATGCGCGTTGCTTTCGTGGGGTCTATTGCAAGCGAAGTCGCTTTGACTCGCTCTGAAGCCTATGGCGCGTCAAAAGCCGCCTTAAGTTACTTTTCTCGTAGTTACCGCAACGACATAGCGCATAAAGGCGTAGCGGTATCTGTGATTTTTCCGGGCTTTGTGAAAACGCCCCTCACAGATAAAAACGACTTTGATATGCCAATGTTGATCAGTGTTGAGGAAGCATCGAAAAAGATTATAGAAGGATTAAGCCGTGGTAAAGAATACATCTATTTCCCGCGACGATTTACGTGGATTTTGAGAGTGATTGGGACGCTGCCGTATCAGTGGCAGGCAAAGATCACTGCTAAGTTGGTTGGGGTTAAGGAGAACGGACAATGAAAATTGCCATCATAGGTAGTGGAATATCAGGGCTTACGTGTGGGTATCATTTGGCATCAGAGCATGAGATCACAGTTTTTGAAGCCAATGACTATATTGGTGGCCACACGGCGACAAAAAGTGTCGAAGTGGAGGGAAAACGCTTCGATGTAGACACGGGTTTTATTGTGTATAACGATCGCACCTACCCGAACTTCATTAAAATGATGAACGAAATCGGGGTCAAAGGGATCCCCACTCAGATGAGTTTTTCGGTGCGTAACGATGGTAACGGCTTAGAGTATAATGGACATACCGTCTCTACTTTATTTGCACAAAAGCGTAACTGGCTTTCACCGAAATTCTATCGTTTTATCTACGAAATATTGCGATTTAATAAGTTAGCGAAAGCGTGTGCGGATGTGACGCAAGATGACGATATAACGCTTGGCGACTTTTTATCGCAGCATAATTTCACTAACTATTTTTGTGAAAATTATATCCTGCCGATGGGGGCTGCTATTTGGTCGTCAACATTGGCGGACATGCGTGCTTTCCCATTATCATTCTTCCTTCGCTTCTTCTTAAATCACGGCCTACTTGATGTTACCAACAGACCACAATGGTATGTAATTGAAGGTGGCTCACATGCGTATATTGAGCCTCTAACGGCGGCCTTTAAAGATAATATTCGCCTTAATACACCAGTCAGTCGTGTGACGCGAGATAATGCCGGCGTTGTTGTTGAATCGAAGGGCGAATCAGAGCGTTTTGACCACGTTATTTTTGCTTGTCATAGCGACCAAGCACTGCGTCTACTCGGGGATGCAAGTGAGGTAGAGCAGCAGGTACTTACGGATATGACTTATCAAGCGAACGAGGTGATCCTGCACACCGATGATGCCCTTTTGCCAAAGCGCCGCTCAGCTTGGGCATCATGGAACTACTACTTATCGGGACAGTCTGGAGAAGAGCAGCGTCTTCCTGCACTGACCTACAACATGAATATCTTGCAGCATATCGAAGCGCCTTCCACTTTTTGTGTCTCCTTAAACTCATCCCAAAAGATTGACCCTAAGAAGATTCTGAAAACCTTTATCTATGATCACCCAGTGTTTACCACCCAGTCGATTGCGGCTCAAGCACGTAAGAGCGAAGTGAGTGGGGTAAACAACACCTGGTTCTGCGGTGCGTATTGGCACAACGGTTTCCACGAAGATGGTGTTCGCAGTGCACTCGATGTGGTTAAAGGTCTCAATGACTATGCTCATGAACGTGATCATGAACAAACCCGTCTTGGGGCGGCTTAGGTGTGATGATGAGTAGGAGTACACGATGAGAAGCCGTATCTATGTGGGGGATGTAAGGCACAGACGTTTTTTGCCAATCGAACATCACATCAACTACACCCTGTTTATGCCTTGTATTGATTTAGATGAGTTAGATGCACTGACTTCATCTGTGGTGGCATTTGGTCAACGCTGGTGGCACTGGGCTCGATTTAAGCGCAGTGATTATCTTGGACAGGGCAGTCTTAAAGAGGCGGTGCAAGAGAAAGTGTTTGAGCTATCGGGTGAACGGATAACAGGCCGTGTGGAAGCCGTGATACATCTGCGCTATTTCGGTGTCTATTTTAGCCCGGTCAATTTTTATTACCTTTATGATGAACAGGGTTCTTGGCGTTACCTGCTTGCAGAGGTGAGTAACACACCTTGGAATGAGCGCCACTACTACGCCTTGCCTGCCGATCCTGGCCAGAGCGGAGAGAACTGGCAGCATGATAAAGCGTTTCACGTTTCTCCGTTCAACCCTGTTGACCAAGTGTACAAATGGAAGCTCAAACCACTTGGAGATAAGCTCCACGTTCACTTGGAATGTCACAAGCAATACAAGGCGTTTGACGCCACGATGGCGATGAAACAAAGCCCTTTCAGTTCGAGAAACCTTGCATGGCTGTTGGTGAAAACACCGATTCAGACCGTGAAAGTGATGTGGGGTATCTATTGGCATGCACTCAAATTGTGGGTCAAAGGCGTCCCTTTATATTCTCACCCGAAATATGACCAACAAAAGACAAATAAGGAGAGTTGGTAATGATGAATGCGACGACGTTAACTTTCCCTCAGCAGATGACACGCATTGATCGCAGTGCTCGTCAATGGTTGATGGGAAAATTAGAAGCACTCCCAGTAGGGCACTTAACCATTGTTGAGCGTTATTTCGAGCAGCAACAAGTGACCACGATTGGTCAGCGCCAAGACGCGGAGGTCACGGCTACCATCATTATTAACGAAGGACGATTTTTTGCTCGCATGTTGAAAGGCGGGAGTATTGCCGCAGGCGAGGCATTTATGGATGGTTGGTGGGAGAGCCCTGACCTCACAGCCGTGATGGAGCTCATGGCACGCAATATGAGCACGCTAGATGCTATGGAGACTCAATCTGGATGGTTGACTCAAATGGCTTATAAAGTGGGTCACTGGCTCAACCGCAACACCTTGAGTCAGTCGAAAAAGAATATTGGTGCCCACTACGATTTAGGCAATGACATGTACGAGCTGTTTTTAGACAAAAACATGCTTTATTCGTCTGCGCTCTATCTCAACACTTTTGATTCACTGGAACAGGCACAAATTAACAAAATGGAACGCCTTTGTCAGCAACTGCAACTGCAGCCGAGCGATCGTGTGCTTGAAATTGGCACAGGTTGGGGGGCGATGGCGATTTACATGGCACAGACTTATGGTTGTCATGTGACGACAACCACCATATCGGAAGAACAGTTTGCCTATGCAGAGTCTGAGGTTAAACGCTTGGGTCTTGAATCACAGGTAACGTTAATAAAACAAGACTATCGTTTGCTGGAAGGGGAATTCGATAAAGTGGTGTCGATTGAAATGATCGAGGCGGTAGGTAAGCAATTCTTAGCGTCTTACATAGCAAAGTGTCAGTCATTGCTGGTCAAAGGTGGTCGCTTTGCCATTCAAGCGATTACGATTGCCGACCAAAGGTTTGAGAGCTACAGCCAGAACGTCGACTTCATTCAAAAGTATATTTTCCCTGGCGGCTTTCTTCCGTCTGTTTCTAAACTGGCAGAGACAGCAACGAGACGCAGCGATTTTGTGATTCGTGATGTGTTTGATATAGGTTTAGATTACGCCAAGACACTCAATGAATGGCACGAGCGCTTTAACCATCAAGAGCAAGCGATTCGCAGTCTTGGTTATGATGAACGTTTTATACGTATGTGGCGCTATTACCTCTGCTATTGCGAGGGCGGTTTCAAAGCAAAAAGTATCAGTACGGTACAAATGACATTTGAGCGCCCGTTATGACTATGAGCCTCGTCCAACGCTACGCTGTTGTGATCATTTCTGTTTGGTTTCAAGCGATTTGGTTCTTAGCGGTCGTTGGGCGAGAGTCAACCTTAATAGTTCTCATCGTTACACTCATATTGGGCGGTTGTTTGGCTTCACGTTTGTACCAAATTGGCTGGATAGGCTTGAGTTTATTAGTGGCTCTTGGCTTTGCCGTTGATACATTGAATACCTTTCTCGAACTGCTTCAGTTTCAAACGCCTTGGCTGCCAGTATGGCTGCTCTGTTTATGGCTCGCTTTCGCACTCTACGCATTTATTTTACTCCCTCAACTAAACCGTTTTCCGAAATGGACCGTACTATGTGTAGGTGGGTTGGGTGGTAGCTTAAGTTATCTTGCCGGACTCAAGTTTGGAGCTGTTACTACGACATTCAGCACTAAGTCTTTTGTCAGTGTCCTCTTTGTTGAATGGGTATTAATGTTAGCAATAGCGTCACTTCTCGTTGCACGCTTTCCTCTAGTGCAAAAGGAAATAAGGGAATGACATGAGAAATTTAGCTGTCTTACTGACACTTGTTTGGAGTTGCCTAAGTGTGGCTCAACCTGCCTCTTTACAACCCGATCTTTCTGACGTTGAACAATGGAAAAGGGTCGGGTCAGCGGATCTGGATTGGCTGTTCTTCGATGTTTATCAATCCAATCTGTTCACCCCAGACGGACAATACCGCCTTTCTCACGATGTATCACCTCACCCGCTCGCGCTGACCATCATTTATGAGCGAAGTATTTCATCCAGTCAGTTGGTGGAGGCCACTTGGGACCAATGGCAGAAAATGGGGTTTAAATCGTCTCTCTTTGAAGATTGGTTGGCTCAACTCGAGACTATTTTCCCAAATGTTAATGACGGAGACTCGCTGATGTATATCAGTGATGGGGAAGCGGGTGTCTTTAAGTTCAAGCGCAGCGGCAGTGAACGCTGGATTTCAGTGGGAAAAATTGACGATGAAAATTTCAGTGATGCGTTTCTTTCTATCTGGCTGTCATCAAAAACTCAATACCCAAAACTAAGACGCCAACTGATTGGCATGAATATGAACACGAATAGGAATAACTAAATGCTGAAACGCTGGTTTATTGCCTCTCTACTTGTACTGGTTGCTGCCTGCAGCGCAGATTTGGAAGATTACGCTCAAACAACGCCACCTTTTGCACTGTTCGAATTTTTCGAGGGTGAGACTCAAGCTTGGGGTATGGTTCAGGATTACACCGGTAAGCAAACTCGACGTTTTGATGTGAAGATAGTGGGGTCGATTGATGGAGACACACTGACACTGGTGGAAGACTTTACGTTCGCTGACGGAGAGATCTCTCAGCGTATTTGGACCATCAAAAATCAAGGTGGTGGGGCTTACATAGGCACAGCCGATGATGTGATTGGTGAAGCTCATGGTCACGAGGAAGGCAATGCACTCTACTGGGAGTACGAAATGGCGTTGTCAGTTGATGGAGACGTTTATCATGTTACGTTTGAGGATTGGATGTATCGTCAAGATGAGCGCCATATGTTCAACGTCGCAGTGATAAAAAAATTCGGTATCGAAGTCGGGAAAGTGACCCTGTTTTTTGTTAAGCGCTAGACAACAGTAAAACAATCGAGGGGGGCATTGGCGAGAGCGCATGTCTCCCTTTTTTATTTGGTTTGATTAATGAACTGCGGCGGTCACTTTGCTCATTCACCATGAGTCACGTAATTATCATACAAATTGATCTGTATCAAAAAAGCTGTGGGATAGATCAGCTTTTACTGCCGCTGTGTTAGCAATTAAGTGGTGGTTTTGTTAAATTTTTGCCGATAAAAGCAGCACAAGATGCTGCTTTTATCGTTTCGTTCAGCGAAATTGGCACAGCAAACTAGTCTGACCAATAAAATTTGCGTAAATATTTTTGAGTTTGATTTCTCAGTAGCATTTTATGCTGAATTTTATACTAAAACGGAAAGTTATGGGGTGGTTGGTTACATTTTTGTGGCAAATTGCTTCGATGGTTGGTAATGTGTGCCGTAATCTTTGTGTGATTAAGGGATTTTTAGGTCTTTTTATACAGCCTAAGCCCATAGCTTTCCGTTCAAGCTTGCGCACAAAGTAGTCATGGATGCAAAAATATAACTTGGAGTTAAATGCATGTATAAGAATAAAATCACTCGCGCTCTATTCTTGGGTGCGGGCCTGTCACTTGCGCTTGCTGGTTGTGGTGAAAAGCCAGAAGAAACACAAGCTGCTCAACCTAAAGCAACAGAATCTGAGGCGCCAGCCGTTCAAGAACTAGTCCGTGGTAACGGTACTGAAGTTGCTTCTCTAGACCCTCACAAAACGGAAGGTGTTCCAGAGTCTCACGTAATTCGTGATCTTCTGGAAGGTCTAGTAAACCAAGATGCTGACGGTAACACTATTCCTGGTGTTGCAGAAAGCTGGCAAACGACAGACAACAAAACTTTCACTTTCAATCTACGTAAAGACGCTAAGTGGTCTAACGGTGACCCAGTTACTGCTGAAGACTTCGTATACAGCTTCAAGCGTGCTGTCGACCCTGCAACTGCCTCTCCTTATTCTTGGTATGTTGAATACACTCGTATGGACAACGCAAAAGCGATTATCGCAGGTGAAGCAGATAAAGAGACTCTAGGCGTGCGTGCTATCGACGCAAACACACTAGAAGTGACTCTTGAAAAGCCAGTTCCATACTTTGTTGCAATGATGGGCCACACAACAATGAAGCCGGTTCACCGCGCGACAGTTGAAGCTCACGGTGACACTTGGACTAAGCCTGAAAACTTTGTTGGTAACGGCGCATTTAAGATCAGCAACTGGGTAGTGAATGAGCGCATCGAGCTTGTTCGTAACGATAACTACTGGGACAACGCTGATACCAAACTAGACAAAGTGACTTACCTACCGATTGAAAACCAAGTTGCTGAGATGAACCGCTTCCTATCTGGCGAAATTCATATCACTAACGAACTGCCAATCGAGCACTTCAAACGTCTACAGACAGAGCACCCAGAATCAGTTTCTGTAGTGGGTAACCTATGTACTTACTACTACGGCTTTAACAACGCAAAAGCACCATTTGATGATGCGCGCGTTCGTCAAGCTCTATCGTACGCGATTGACCGTGATGTCATTACTAACATCATTCTAGGTCAAGGCCAGAAACCAGCTTACTTCCTAACTCCGGAAATCACTGCTGGCTTCAACCCTGAGCTACCTGCTTACGGTGAAATGACTCAAGAGCAACGTGTAGAAGAAGCGAAGAAGCTTCTTGCTGATGCGGGCTTCGATGCATCTAACCCACTGAAGTTCAACCTTCTTTACAACACGTCTGAAAACCACCGTAAGATTGCTACTGCAATCCAGTCTATGTGGAAGAAAGACCTAGGTGTTGATATCACACTAGAAAACCAAGAGTGGAAAACTTACCTAGATACTCGTCGTCAAGGTAACTTTGATGTGACTCGCGCGGGTTGGTGTGGTGACTACAACGAAGCATCTTCGTTCCTATCGCTAATGCAATCAAGCAACAGCTCTAACGATCCTAAGTACCACAATGCTGAGTACGATCAGGTTATGGAGAAAGCGATGCTAGCGACTAACGAAGCGGATCGTCAAGCTGCTTACCTAGAAGCTGAAAAGCTACTTGCTCGTGATATGCCAATTGCGCCTATCTACCAGTACGTTAGCTCACGTCTCGTTTCTCCATCGGTTGGTGGTTTCCCATCAAACAACGCTGAGAACAAGATCTTCTCGAAAGATCTTTACATCAAGTAATAGCGTTTAAGCGCTAGCAATACGTTAAATCGTAAAACTATAAGAATAAGAGCCTGTTACGGCAGGCTCTTGAGTTTTCTATTGCCCGGATTTGGCAATGGAGCTTTTTAATTACACATGTCACAGACTGAAAGAGTGAGTTTATGCTTAAATTCATAGCGAAAAGGATCTTTGAAGCAATTCCAACCATGTTGGTATTGATCACGGTCTCTTTCTTTCTTATGCGTTTCGCACCAGGTAACCCATTTTCGACTGAGCGCCCTTTGCCGCCAGAAGTTATGGCAAACATCAACGCAAAATATGGCTTAGATAAGCCTGTCTCGGAGCAATACTTTACCTACTTAGGAAACATCCTACGCGGTGATTTTGGTCCCTCATTCAAATACAAAGATTTCTCAGTAAACGAGCTGATTTCAGGCGCATTGCCTGTGTCTGCAAAGGTTGGTTTTGCTGCCTTTATCTTTACCGTCATTATGGGGGTAGGGGTCGGCACCATTGCGGCGCTGCGGCAAAATACCTGGCTCGATTACAGTATTATGGCGACCGCCATGCTCGGGGTGGTGATGCCATCCTTCGTGTTGGCACCTGTTCTGATTTATCTCTTCTCAATTAATCTTGGTTGGCTGCCTGCTGGTGGTTGGCATGACGGTGGCTTTAAGTATATGGCGTTGCCAGTACTTGGTATGTCACTGTTGTATGTGGCGACCTTTGCCCGTATTACACGTGGTTCGATGATTGAGACGTTAAACAGTAACTTTATCCGCACCGCTCGCGCGAAAGGTTTGAGCTACCGTTACATCATTTTCAAACATGCATTGCGCCCAGCGATGCTGCCAGTGGTTTCTTACATGGGCCCTGCGTTTGTCGGCATCATCACAGGCTCAGTGGTTATTGAAACCATCTTTGGTTTACCGGGTATCGGTAAGCTGTTCGTTAATGCTGCCTTTAACCGTGATTACTCATTGGTTATGGGGGTCACTATCCTAATTGGCTTCTTGTTTATTCTGTTCAACGCCGTGGTTGATATTCTTCTGGCGTACATCGATCCGAAGATTCGCTACTAGGTTGGAGAGCTAACATGTTAACGAAAAAAGAAAATTTAGATGCGATCGAGAAGTTCTCTGAGAACCTAGAGATTGAAGGTCGCAGTTTATGGCAAGACGCACGCATTCGCTTTATGCGCAATAAAGCGGCGATGGCGAGCCTTGTTGTCCTTACGATTATGACATTGTCGGTGATTTTTCTGCCAATGTTTGCGCAGTACAGCTTTGATGATACCGATTGGTACGCGATCCACTCTGCACCATCTTGGTCGCACTTCTTTGGCACAGACGCTCTTGGTCGAGACCTATATGTTCGTACTCTTGTTGGCGGCCGTATCTCGCTGATGGTGGGTGTCATGGGCGCACTTGTTGCGGTTTTGATTGGTACGCTCTACGGTGCGGCTTCAGGCTTTATCGGTGGTAAAGTTGACCGCGTGATGATGCGTATTCTAGAGATCTTATACGCCGTACCATTTATGTTCTTGGTTATCGTTTTGGTGACGATCTTTGGTCGTAATATCGTGCTGATCTTTGTTGCTATCGGTGCGATTGCTTGGCTGGATATGGCGCGTATCGTGCGTGGTCAGACGCTGAGCTTACGTAGTAAAGAGTTCATTGAAGCAGCACACGTGTGTGGTGTGAGTAAGTGGAATATTATTACTCGTCATATTGTTCCAAACGTATTAGGTATCGTTGCGGTTTACTCTACGCTATTGATTCCAAGCATGATTTTGACTGAATCATTCCTTTCTTTCCTTGGTCTGGGTGTTCAAGAGCCGATGACAAGTTGGGGCGCATTGCTCCAAGAGGGCGCGAACACGATGGAAGTGGCTATCTGGCAGCTGGCGTTCCCAGCGGCATTTATGGTAGTGACACTTTTCTGCTTTAACTATGTCGGTGATGGTCTGCGTGACGCGCTAGATCCAAAAGACCGTTAATCAAGATTGAGGAAGTAACAATGAGCTTACTAGACGTAAAAGATCTGCGCGTTGAGTTTACGACTCAAGACGGTATTGTTACCGCAGTGAATGATCTAAATTTCTCACTTAATCAGGGTGAGACACTCGGTATCGTAGGTGAATCTGGTTCAGGTAAATCACAAACGGTATTTGCTATCATGGGGTTGCTGGCGAAAAACGGCATCATTTCAGGTAGTGCAAAATTTGAAGGTAACGAGATTCTAAACCTTCCAGAAAAAGCGTTAAATAAGGTTCGTGCGGAACAGATCGCAATGATCTTCCAAGACCCAATGACGTCTCTAAACCCATACATGAAAGTTAGCGATCAGCTGATGGAAGTGTTGATGCTACATAAAGGCATGGGTAAAGCAGAAGCGTTTGAAGAGTCTGTACGCATGCTCGAAGCGGTAAAAATTCCTGAGGCGCGTAAACGTATCACTATGTATCCGCATGAGTTTTCTGGCGGTATGCGTCAGCGCGTCATGATCGCAATGGCGCTGCTTTGTCGTCCTAAGCTCCTGATTGCAGATGAACCGACCACGGCACTAGACGTGACGGTGCAAGCACAGATCATGGACCTATTGAACGAGCTGAAATCTGAATTCAATACGGCGATCATTATGATCACCCACGATTTAGGTGTTGTTGCGGGATCGTGCGACAAGGTATTGGTGATGTACGCAGGTCGTACGATGGAGTATGGCACGGTTGACGATATCTTCTACAACCCAAGCCACCCATATGCTGAAGGCCTATTAAAAGCTATCCCTCGCTTGGATACGGAAGGTGAAATTCTGCCTACTATCCCAGGCAATCCACCAAACTTACTTCGTTTGCCACCAGGCTGCCCTTATCAAGAGCGTTGTCACCGTGTGACAGACCGTTGTAAGCGTGAAGCACCGATTCTGACGCCGTTTGGCGACAACCGTCACCGTGCATGTTTTTCTGATTGGGAGGCTTGGGCAAAATGAGCGTAGAAAAGAAATTACTGTTAGATGTAAAAGACCTTAAAGTTCACTTTAGCATTGCCTCTAAATCGGCTTGGCCTTGGTCTAAGCCAGCGAACCTTAAAGCGGTAGATGGTGTTGATGTTCGCCTTTATGAAGGTGAGACATTAGGCGTTGTTGGAGAGTCTGGATGTGGTAAATCGACTTTCGCCCGCGCAATTATCGGCTTGGTCGAAGCGACTGAGGGCGAGGTTGTTTGGCTTGGCCAAGACGTGATAAAAATGAAAGAGGTGGAACGTCGTAATACTCGTAAAGAGATGCAGATGATCTTCCAAGACCCGTTGGCATCACTTAACCCGCGTATGACAGTTGGTGATATTATCGCTGAGCCACTGCGTACTTTCTTCCCGCAATTGTCGAAAGAAGAAGTAAAAGATCGCGTTAAAGAGATGATGATGAAAGTAGGTCTGCTACCTAACGTTATCAACCGCTACCCACATGAGTTCTCCGGTGGTCAGTGCCAGCGTATCGGTATTGCGCGTGCTTTGATTCTTAACCCAAAGATGATTATTTGTGATGAGCCGGTTTCTGCACTGGATGTATCGATTCAGGCACAGGTGGTGAACCTGCTAAAAGAGCTACAAAAAGAGCTTGGCCTGTCGCTAGTCTTCATTGCTCATGACCTTTCTGTTGTAAAACACATCTCGGATCGTGTACTGGTTATGTACCTAGGTAATGCAGTGGAGCTTGGTGAAGCTGAAGCCCTATTTGCTGACCCTAAACACCCTTACACAAGGGCATTGATGTCTGCCGTGCCAATCCCAGATCCAAAGCTTGAGCGCGCGAAGAAGATAGAGATGCTGGAAGGCGACCTTCCTTCACCTATCAACCCGCCTTCAGGTTGTGTTTTCCGTACGCGTTGCCCACAAGCAACCGACGAGTGCGCACAACGCAAACCGACCATTCAAGGTAACGACACCCACGCTGTGTCTTGCTTACACGTCGTAGTGTAAGCCTTACCCATTCAGCCTGTGACGGGCTTAAGCGCGGTCTTCTTCGGAAACCGCGCTTTTTTTATCCAAAAGCCAAACGTTTGCTTTTCCTTGTAAGGACAGGCGCGATAACTTGCTCGCATTAGATTGTGGACTGTTCTTTCAACAAGCGTTTGAGATTGTGAAGGAGACTGAGATTTAGACTGTCCTTCCAAGCGAATGTCGATTTTATTCTTATAAGGACAGGCATGATTAGCTTATCCTGCCTGTCCTTTCAAGGTTTGAAGGAAAGTACGGGTCTTATCTTGTCTGTCCTTACAAGAGGTTCAAATAATTTGATGATGTTGAACAGGAAAAATGGGCTTTGTCTTTTTGTAGAGCTTATATACTGATTGAACGATGACTCGATTTGGAGAGGGATATGGGTAAGTTGGTTGAGGGTGTTTGGCATGATGTCTGGTATGACACCAACAAAAGCGGTGGTAAATTTGTACGAGAGGATGCTGGTTTTCGTGACTGGGTGACGAATGATCAACAAGCGAAGTTCCAGCCGGAGTCAGGACGTTACCATCTCTATGTCTCACTTGCCTGTCCTTGGGCTCATCGCACATTGATATTGCGTCAGCTTAAAGGGTTATCTGAGCATATCGATGTGACGGTTGTCAGTCCGGACATGCTCTCTGAAGGGTGGGAGTTTATTGAGCCTGAGCCTCTGTTCGGTGCCACAAGGCTACATCAGGTCTATACCCGCGCCAAGTTGGATTATACTGGTCGAGTGACGGTTCCAGTGTTGTGGGATAAAAAGACACAGTCTATCGTGAGTAATGAATCTTCAGAAATCATCCGCATGTTTAATTCAGTATTTAATGATTTAACTGGTAATACAGACGATTACTACCCAACTCACCTACAAAGCGATATTGATAAGTGGAATGAGTTTATCTACCCAAACATCAATAATGGCGTATATCGCTGTGGCTTTGCAACATCGCAATCAGCTTATGAAGAGGCTTTTAGTGCACTATTCAGCGCGTTAGAACAGCTGGAAGAGCACCTAACCACCTCTCGTTATTTAGTTGGAGAGGCACTGACTGAAGCGGATTGGCGTCTGTTTACTACTCTTATCCGATTTGATGCTGTCTATGTCGGGCATTTTAAGTGCAATCAAAAACGTATTGCCGATTATCCGGCGCTGAATGCGTATATGAAAGAGCTGTATCAAATGGATGGCATTGCGCAGACGGTCGATTTTTATCATATCAAGCGTCATTACTACTTCAGTCATGTTGGTATCAATCCTACACAGGTTGTTCCAATGGGGCCTGTTCTGGACTTAGCATCTCCGCATGGGCGTGAGCGTATCTCACTTTAACTCACAACGGCGAAGGGGTATACTGCGCCCCTTATTTTTAGGGGGCAAGCATGAACCGCAAAAAGAAAATCAATTCGATTTTAAAAGCTAAGCAAAAGAAAATGAACGCGAAGCTTCACAAGAGCAACAAGCCAAGATACATCTCAAAAGCGGAACGCGCCAAAATGGAAGCAGAAGCTGCTGCTCAAGAAAGTACAGAGCAGGTTGAGACTACAGAAGTAAATGATCCTCAATAGCGACATACTGACTGGCTTGATCAATCAGGGATTGAGCCGTTAGTTGCTTAACGCTATACACGATAACCTTAACGCCAAAGCGTTGTTGAATGCGCTCTGCCAACACATCGAAATCTCCATCGCCGGATAGCAAAATCACTGTATCTACTTGGTTTGCGGTTTCGAATACGTCCAAAGCGATACCCACATCCCAATCACCTTTGGTACTGCCATCTGAACGCTGAGTAAAAGGCTTGAGCTTCACTTGAAAGCCGATACCACGCAATATGTGGTGAAACTGGCGCTGCTTCTCTTGCTTGCTGGCAATCGCATACGCATAAGCGTGCTCGATTGAATATTCCTGCTCAACTTCACGCCAAAACACGTTGTAGTCAAAGTTGCGATTAAACGCTTCGCGAGTCGTGTAATAGATGTTTTGTACGTCTACGAAGATTGCTGCATTGGGTTTGTTTAGCATAAGTAAGGGCAGGTAGGTTTGAAAACGATAGGGTAACGGATTGTGCAGCAAGTGGAAAGTGGGTGTATATCACACCCACAGATTGTTCGGCAGCTTAAAACTTAAAAGTGACACCAAGGTTGGCCGAAAATTGGTTCATCCAGTCAGTCTTGAAGCGAATAACACAGTTTCCGTCTTGGCCACTAGGTAGATTGCATATCGCGGTAGTGTCGTTATCAACCACAGTGCCAAGCCAGCGTATTTGGCCAGTCAGGTAAAGGTTATCTTGTAGCTCGTGCTCGACGCCACCATAGATGCTTGCAGCGAAGCCCAAGTTGTCTTTTACCCAATCTGCCTCGGTATAAGCGCCACCAAGGCCAATACCCAGATGAGTGGTCAGTTTGTCATGGACGTCATAGTGTACAGCACTTTGAAATAACAGATAGTGACTATCTACTTTCGCGTTAATATCGTCGACCTCAGTACCTTGATAATGATAGAAAAGGCCAATGCGTCCCTGTTGTATAGGCATTTCTATTTGCAGCGCAAAATTTTCAGAAGGCTTGAAGTCGAACTCTTTTCCATCTTCGTTAACCACTTTGCCACCACCAGTGATGCCTACCCAGGGAGTTACGTATATATCACTGGCTAAGACAGGAATTGAGCATACCGAAGCGATAACGCCGAATATAACAGGCTTAACCGACATAGAACGGTAGAGTTGCTTTTGCATAGACTTTTCCCTTTGCTGTGAATTTCGCTATATCTTCTAATTGTGAACATAACGTCATAATTGTGAAGAACTTATTTGCTTTTATTGAAGTCACTTCACACCACTGTATATAGTTAATGTAATCAATAAAAAAGAAACTATGATTTCTTTATACCTACGCCAATAACAAGGAATAAAATTATGGATCAAAATTTACGCTTTGCACTGGTTATCGTTGCCGTTATCTTCACGGTATTGATTGGGTATGGTTTGGTCGCTATCGCCAACTAGAGCCTTAAATGTCGAAAAATTTTGGCAGTGTCTCCAACATAAGCAGCGATCTCAATCTTGATCGTTTAAGTCGATATTGCCAAGGAAAAACGACTCTCGTGACCCAAGGGGGCGGTCAAAGAGGTATCTTTACTGCAGGTGTATTAGATGCCTTTATAATGAGTGACTTTGACCCTTTCGATGAGTTTTACGGTACATCGGCTGGCGCACTCAACTTGTGCGCCTACCTATGCAGGCAGCATACCTTAGGTCGACATTTCCTACTTGATGTCACCACCAGTGATGATTTTTTTAGTCTGTTTGGTTTTCTCAAACGCCATCGTTATCTGAATCTAGAGTGGGGGTTTGAACAACTTAAGCAGTATCCTTTGAAGCTCGATCTTGACCTCGGACGCCAGGTTTTAGGTGATCGCAAAGCGTATGCTGCTGTCACTTGCGCTGATACTTTAAAAGATCGATATCTTCCAATGCTTCAAGATGACTGGTTTTCGGTATTGGTTGCCACCTGCGCTATTCCCTATCTCTATCGTGATAGCGTGGCGGTGGGTAGTCATCGCTACTATGACGGTGGTATTTCTGCCGCTATTCCCATTCAGCAAGCCTGGAGAAATAATGCCCGCACTATCATAACTATTCGTACTGAAGATGAAATGTCGCCACTAGAAGAGTCTCTATCGACTCAGATTGAGTTTGAGAGAGAGCATCAAAGTGATGGTGGTTGGGAGAATCAGGTTGAAAAGTGGAAGGCAAGCTGGAGTGGTTTTGTTGAACAAAAGATAGGCCAAGCCAATCGGGAAAGGGAAGAAAAACACGCTCATCTACCTTTGTTAAATGGCGGTAGATGGTTGTTTGGCGCTCAAGATATTTATCGTCTCAGTCATGTATTTGGCGATAATTTCGACTCTGGATTAGCGGATATGCTGCTTATTCACTATCAGACCTATTCTCTGACGCAAGACTTTCTCAACAACCCGCCGGATGATTGTTTTATCGTTCAAATTAAGCCACAAGAAACGCTTCGTTCGAGCGCTCTAATGAGTACCAAAGAAGATCTTACTCACGATTATCAACTTGGCTTGGACGCAGGTTATCGGTTTATCAAAGACTTTATATGCGCCGAGAAATTAGCGCAAGAACGAGTGAGCCCTTGAGCCTTCTCTTTGGCCAGAGCCACGGTTTGCTCCTCTTGGTTTGTGTGTTATTTGCACAAATAGTCAGGTGAACTTTGATAACACGCCCAAACATTACAAGGACTTTGTGATATGGGTCACGCATGGCTATTAAACTACTTCACAATTACTTCGCAAAGTAAAAAAATTGCTAGGTTATTGATTTAGGAGTTCACTATGTACACGGCTCATCCTGGGCACATCGATCATATTAAACAGATTAACGCTGGCCGTGTGTATAAACTGATCGATCAAAAAGGTCCTATCTCACGCATTGATTTATCGAAAGAGAGTGAGCTTGCACCAGCGAGTATCACAAAGATTACTCGTGAACTTATTGCTGCTCACTTAATTCATGAGACTACGGTTCAAGAAGCAACGAGTCGCGGTCGTCCCGCGGTTGGATTGCAGGTGAACAATGAAGGTTGGCAATTCCTATCCATCCGTTTAGGGCGAGGTTATTTGACCATCGCTTTGCATGAGCTCGGTGGTGAAGTTCTTATCGATACCAAGATAGAGATTCACGAGTTGGATCAAGATGACCTGCTTGAGCGTCTTTTGCATGAGATCGATGAATTCTTCCAATCTTATTCCGAGCAGCTGGACAGAGTAACCAGTATTGCCATCACCTTGCCTGGTCTGGTGAATTCTGATGAAGGTATCGTTTTGCAGATGCCCCATTACAATGTAAAGAACCTTGCCCTAGGTCCTGAAATCTACAAAGCGACGGGTCTTCCCGTGTTTATTGCCAACGATACGCGCGCTTGGGCGCTGGCAGAGAAGCTTTATGGCCACTCGCAAGATAACGATAACTCTGTGCTTATCTCTATCCACCATGGCTTAGGGGCGGGTATTATCCTTGATGGACGCGTTCTTCAAGGCCGTCACGGTAACATTGGTGAGCTCGGGCACATTCAGATAGACCCTAACGGTAAAGCTTGTCATTGTGGCAATCGAGGTTGTCTTGAGACTGTTGCGAGTTCACAAGCGATTCGAGACCAAGTAACTGAGCGGATCGCCGCGGGTGAATCTTCTATTCTAGAGGGTGAGTTTGAGGTCTCAGTTGAGAGCATCTGTGCTGCAGCGGCTCAGGGGGATAAGCTTGCCGTTGATGTGGTCGAAAAGCTTGGCCGCCACCTAGGTTCAGCGATTGCAATAGTGATTAATTTGTTTAACCCAGAAAAGATTTTAATTGGTGGTGCGATCAATCAGGCTAAAGAAATTCTCTATCCTGCCGTTCAAGAGTGTATCGAGACGCAAACTTTACCTGTGTATCACCAAGATCTTGAGTTAGTAGAATCACGCTTTTATAAACAAGCGACAATGCCAGGCGCTGCACTGATCAAACAAGCCCTTTATGATGGCTTGCTTTTGATGACTGTGGTTGAAGGATAACTTTTCTTACTTATTTCATAATCTTAGCGGTTATTTATCCTACACAATTTGCGGTAGCGCACTCGTTTGCAAATGAGTGCTTAACACATCATTGCCGCACATGTAAAATTAGCGTCTATAAATGGAAGTAATCTAACAATTTGATGAGAGTGACTTATGTCCGGAGTTCTCAACGCTGTTGACCAACGAACCAATCTCGTAGGTGAAAACCGTCTCGAACTGTTGCTGTTTAGTCTAAACAGCCGACAAATCTTTGCCATTAACGTATTTAAAGTCAAAGAGGTACTTAAAGTACCGCCTTTAACCAAGCTGCCGGGTTCGCATCACAATATTAAAGGTGTCGCTTCACTACGAGGCGAGTCAGTACCTGTTATTGATTTACGTGCTGCAATTGGTTTTCCAAGCACGCTTCAAGGGAACGACGAAGAGCAGAACTTGATCATTACCGAGTATAACCGCTCTGTGCAGGGATTCTTGGTCGGGCAAGTACGTAATATTGTTAACACTGCTTGGACAGAAATTCAGCCACCACCTATTACGACCGGTCGTAACAACTACCTCACTGCCATTACTCAAATTAAAGAAGGTGAGAGCAATCATATCGTCGAAATTATTGATGTGGAAAAGGTGTTGGCCGAAATCATCGATTACGATGTCAGTATTTCAGAGGGAGTGCTAGATTCTGACCTTCTTCACCATATGAATGGGCAGAAGATTTTGGTTGTCGATGACTCGTCAACGGCACGCTCTCAAGTGCGAGGTACACTGTCGCAACTCGGTATCGAGATTATTGAGTGTCGCGACGGCGCTGAAGCGCTGAGTCTTTTGAAGCGCTGGGCTGATGAAGGTAAAGACGTTTGCCAAGAGCTGCTTATGATGATAACTGATGCCGAAATGCCAGAGATGGATGGTTATAAGCTGACTCATGAAGTGCGCACTGATCCGCGAATGAAAAACCTCTACGTTGCATTGAACACTTCATTAAGTGGTAGCTTCAACGAAGCCATGGTGCAAAAAGTTGGCTGTGATCGCCTGATTTCCAAGTTCCAACCAGATTTGCTTGTAGATGTTGCGCAGCAACGCCTGCGCCAGAAGTTGATGAATCGCGGGTAGCTCGCATTTTTCGTCTTTGTCACTCTGTGGAACGTTAAATACTTGCTATAATTAACAAAGCTATGTAGCTAACTACTGCGCTCTTTTTAATTTTACATTTTAAGGTAGTTCCACAATATGATCATGCTTGTCACTTCACTGTGTATGCTGTTATTGACGGAATGGAAGAAAAGACGCAAGGAAGCCGAAGTTGAGCTGTAAATCAGCCCCACTCGACCATAATGAAAACAGGAGACCGACAAGGTCTCCTATTTTTTTACCTATTTTCAGCTTCAAACTCTTCAGCTAGAAAAACTTCAGTTACAAAAAAGCCCAGCGATGTGCTGGGCTAGAACTATAGCTTGTTAGTGCTTACAGCGAATCAGTTAGCTCAATCGCTTGACCGATGTAGTTCGCTGGTGTCATTTCTTTTAGACGTGCTTTTTCGTGCTCTGGAAGCTCAAGACCGTCAATGAAGTTACGCATAGCTTCACCGTTAATGCGCTTACCACGTGTTAGCTCTTTTAGCTTCTCGTATGGCTTCTCGATGCCGTAGCGACGCATTACTGTTTGTACTGGCTCTGCTAGCACTTCCCAGTTTTGGTCAAGCTCTGCTAGTAGTGCTTCGCGGTTAACTTCAAGCTTGCTGATACCTTTCAGAGTCGAAGTGTATGCAATGATTGCGTAGCCAACACCCACACCTAGGTTACGTAGAACCGTAGAGTCAGTCAGGTCACGCTGCCAGCGAGAGATAGGCAGTTTCTGTGCTAGGTGGCCAAATACCGCATTCGCTAGGCCCAAGTTACCTTCAGAGTTTTCGAAGTCGATTGGGTTTACTTTATGAGGCATTGTTGAAGAGCCGATCTCACCAGCAATTGTCTTCTGCTTGAAGTGACCTAGTGCAATGTAACCCCATACGTCACGATCAAAGTCGATTAGAATAGTGTTGAAACGTGCAACAGCATCGAATAGTTCCGCGATGTAATCGTGTGGTTCGATTTGCGTCGTGAACGGGTTCCAAGTGACACCAAGAGATTCAGTGATGAACTCTTCAGAGAATTTGTGCCAATCAAGTTCTGGGTAAGCAGAAAGGTGAGCGTTGTAGTTACCTACTGCACCGTTGATTTTACCTAGAATTTCAACAGATTCGATCTGCTTGTATTGACGCTCCATACGGTACGCCACGTTTGCCATCTCTTTACCCATAGTAGAAGGTGAAGCTGGCTGGCCGTGTGTACGTGATAGAAGAGGGATATCGCGGTATTCAACAGCAAGTGCTTTGATTGCATCGATGATGTTTTTGATTTCTGGAAGAATCACAGTATCACGTGCTTCTTTCAGCATTAGAGCGTGTGACGTGTTGTTGATATCTTCAGAAGTACAAGCGAAGTGAATGAACTCGTTTACTGCGTGTAGCTCAGGAACACCTGCAACTTTCTCTTTAAGGAAGTACTCAACCGCTTTAACGTCATGGTTTGTTGTACGCTCAATCTCTTTGATGCGAGCAGCGTCTTCTTCGTTGAAGTTTGCTGCAACGTCGTCTAGGAATTGATTTGCTTCAGCGCTAAATGCAGGCACTTCTGCGATTTCCGCAGTTGCCGCAAGCTTCTGTAGCCAACGGATTTCAACGATTGTACGGTACTTGAGAAGGCCATACTCACTAAAAATGCTGCGTAGCGCAATCGTTTTACTACCGTAACGGCCATCTACCGGTGAAACAGCAGTCAGTGCTGACAGTTCCATGTTGTTCTCCTGAGTGTTGAGGTTAAGAGTTAATAAATCTGAGTTGTCGTTGAGTTACATGCGAGCAAGCAAGATTTGCGCTTGTTCGACCATTTTCTTACGACTAAAGATAAGGTGTCGACGTTTACCGCCTACCTGACGCCAAAGCACGGCACTGCGAATACCAGAAAGAAGCAGAGCACGCACGCGTTGCTGTGTGCCTGTCTGCTGCAACACTGCTGGTGTGCCTGTCACTTGGATGCGGGGGCCTATAGGGCTGATCACATCAAGGTAGACACTGGCGAGATTGCTGAGCATCTGCTCGTCTAGCAGTTCGTAGTGGTCGAGCTGGCGCTCTAGCATACTCAAGCGGTCACCGAGTTGCGACATCGCATCACGGCGGCTGTTTAGCTTACGCTCAAGTGCCATCAAACTAATGATATAACGGGTGATTTCGCTACCCGCAGGCGAGTTATCGATACCTTTAACAATACATTCCAAACCGATACGTAAATCAGCCTCGCGGCCATAAACATTAAGAGTGCTGTTTGGATTGGTATTGAGGATCGCTTTTAGAGAAGTTTCAAACGCGTCAGAATCACAGGTCCCATTCTTAGCCACATCTTGGACTAGGGACACCGCTTGGCAAATACCCGCAAAGGCAATTGTGCGGTCGTAGAGGTCGTGTGCCACGTTTTACTTCTCCTTAAAAACTAAATAGCTAACAGTTTATTGTCTCAAATTGACTATCACTCAACGAGCGATAGTCATTAGTCATCAGATGCGATCTTCGATGATACCGCCACCAAGACAGACTTCGCCTTGGTAGAATACTGCCGATTGACCAGGAGTCACGGCAACTTGAGGCTCATCAAACAGAACTTTAATCGTCTTCTCATCTACAGGGACAACCGTACATGGGATGTCTGTTTGGCGGTAGCGTGTTTTCACTGAGCACTTAAACGGTTCAGTGATTGTTTCACGATCTACCCAATGCAGTTGAGAAGCCACTAGACCTTGTGATTTTAGCAGAGGGTGTTCCGCGCCTTGAACTGCAATCAGAACATTACGCTTAAGATCTTTTTCTGCTACGTACCATGGGTCTTCGTTACCACCACCGCCTTTCTGACCACCGATATGCAGGCCTTTACGTTGACCTAGCGTGTGGTACATCAAGCCTTGGTGTTCACCGATGACTTTACCTTCAGGTGTTTCAATTTTACCTGGTTGCGCTGGCAAATAGCGAGACAAGAAGTCTGTAAATTTGCGCTCACCGATAAAACAGATACCTGTTGAGTCTTTCTTTTTAGCTGTGATAAGACCTTGCTCTTCAGCAATTCGGCGTACTTCAGGCTTTTCAAGCTCACCAACAGGGAATAGGCTGCGCGCCACTTGATCACTGCTTAGTGTATATAGGAAGTAACTTTGGTCTTTGTTGCCGTCTATGCCACGAAGCATTTGTGGCTTTTCGCCATTTTCTGGGAATGAACGGCGTACATAGTGACCCATCGCAATGTAGTCAGCTTCAAGTACGTCGTCTGCAAAATCCAAGAAGGCTTTGAATTTGATCTCTTTGTTGCAAAGAATATCTGGATTAGGGGTACGACCTGCTTTGTATTCCGCAAGGAAATACTCAAAAACGTTGTCCCAATATTCAGCCGCAAAGTTAATGGTATGAAGGTGAATACCAAGCTTGTCACAGACCGCCTGAGCATCAGCAAGATCTTCTGCAGCTGTACAGTATTCTTCATTATCGTCCTCTTCCCAGTTCTTCATGAACAGGCCTTCCACTTGGTAGCCTTGTTGCTTTAGAAGATAGGCAGAAACGGACGAGTCCACACCGCCGGACATACCGACAATAACTTTTTTATCGCTGTTAGCAGAACGGTTATCTGACATTACTTAACACCACTCAATTTAACTGGACGGTGATTCTAACAGAAACTATTTCACGGTGACAGTTCCGAGATCGAAATCACAATTCTAGCGTTCCTTGGCTGGCATCGGTGTCTCGATCCATACGAAATCATTTTTGGAAAATGACCACTAATGCGCGCCTTTTTGCTCAGGCATGCGGATTGTAACTGAGTAAAATAATAAAGCAAACGTTTGCGTTTGTTTGATTAATTGATGTACGTCACACAGAGGGGTAAACTGCCTTTTTTCCTTTTCCAAAGCAGATCCGAAATGAAATTTCCAGGCCAGCGTAAATCGAAACACTATTTTCCTGTCCACGCACGTGACCCACTTGTGAGCCAAGCTCAAGATGACAAAACCATGTCGCGTACTCACATCATCGGTATTGACCAAACATTGGTAGATATCGAAGCGAATGTCACCACGGAACTGATCGAAAAGTACGGTTTGAGTAAAGGTCACTCACTTGTGATTGACGATGAGACCGCTGAGGCGCTTTATAACGAGCTTAAGCAGTCTGAGTTGATCACCAATGAGTATGCGGGTGGTACGATTGGTAACACGCTGCACAACTATTCGGTGCTTGCCGATGACCGCTCAACGTTACTTGGTGTCATGAGCCAAGAGATCAAAATTGGTAGTTATGGCTATCGTTACCTGTGTAACACATCAAGCCGTATGGATCTGAACTACCTACAAGGTGTTGAAGGGGCGATTGGTCGCTGTTTTGCGTTGATCACTGAAGATGGCGAGCGTACTTTCGCGATTAGTGAAGGCCAAATGAACCAGCTTCGTCCAGAGAGCATTCCTGAGGCGATTTTTGAAAGTGCGTCTGCATTAGTGCTAACGGCTTATCTAGTGCGTTGTAAAGATGGCGACCCAATGCCAGCTGCTACAATGAAGGCCATTGAATATGCGAAGAAGTATGACGTACCGGTTGTACTGACGCTCGGCACTAAGTTCGTGATTCAAGACGATCCTGAATACTGGCAGCAATTCTTGAAAGACAACATCACTGTTGTTGCAATGAATGAAGATGAAGCCGAAGCCCTCACTGGTGAAGCTGACCCGCTTGCAGCATCGGATAAGACATTGGATTGGGTTGATTTGGTGTTGTGTACTGCAGGGCCTGTTGGCTTGTTCATGGCAGGTTACACCGAAGAAGAATCGAAGCGAGAAACTTCTCTACCACTATTACCTGGCTCGATTGCAGAATTTAACCGTTACGAGTTTAGCCGCCCGGTATCTAAGTCACTGTGTGACAATGCGATTAAAGTTTACTCTCATATTGCGCCTTATATGGGCGGTCCTGAGAAGATCAAAAACACCAATGGTGCAGGTGATGCGGCATTGTCTGCTTTATTGCATGATATGGCTGCGAACAAATACCATCGTGAGAATGTACCAAACTCAAGCAAGCACGCTCACGCTTTCTTGACTTACTCGTCTTTCTCGCAAGTTTGTAAATACTCAAACCGCGCAAGTTATGAAGTCTTGGCGCAGCACTCTCCACGTCTATCTAAAGGCCTACCTGAGCGTGAAGATAGCCTTGAAGAGGCATACTGGGAACGTTAATCACATTTTTATCCCAGGCGATAAACGATAAATTGCAAAGGCACACCGGTTGATGGTGTGCCTTTTTCTTTAAGATAAGATAACATTTCTTTTCAGTAGAAGGAGTTACTCTTCTTTTGTTGCAATTACTCGGTAGATAATCGCACCAAGCACCGCACCAATAATCGGTGCTACCCAGAAAAGCCATAGCTGCGAGACAGCCCAATCACCGACATACATCGCAACACCTGTACTTCGTGCTGGGTTTACTGAGGTGTTGGTGACAGGGATACTGATAAGGTGGATCAGAGTCAGCCCAAATCCAATGGCTAAAGGTGCAAAGCCTGCCTGGCCAGACGCAATGACATAGAGAACGCCACCCGCTAACAAACCACCAATCACTTGTGCGATGACATAAGGAACAACGTCTTTAGTCGAGAAGCGACCTCCGCTCCAAAGGCCAATTGTGACTGCTGGGTTTAAATGGCACCCTGATATATGACCAATCGCGTATGCCATCGTCACCACGGTCAAACCGAAGGCTAATGACACACCGAGTAGACCAATTCCGACATCAGGAAAGGCAGCGGCCAATACAGCACTGCCACACCCGCCAAGCACTAACCAAAAGGTACCAATCAATTCTGCTAAGTATTTATTCATTCTCTCTTTCCCTGTTAATGAACATGCCTTAGTTCAGAAACTAGTAAAGAAAATCAGAGATATGGCGACGAAAAGAAAATTGAGGAAGAAAAAGCCGAATATTTACCGCATTACTCTCAGCAATGAGACGTGATAAGAGAGGGTGTGATGAATTAGGTGATTTTTTCTAAGTAAATCAAGTTCGCTAACGCCTTCTCGTTGCTATCGGCACAGATGTCTTTATCGGCTTTAAAATCATGACAGACACGCGGTCTTTGTGGCTGGCCAAAGATCTTGCACAGATTGTTGTCATCGAGATGCTCACAGCGAACATTAGCAGGTTTGCCAAGAGAGCTAATTGAAGGGGCGATACAGCAAGCTCCACAACCGAGACGACATTCCATAATAAAGACCATAGTGAAAAAGGGGACGGCAATTATCGTTATTTTTGCTCAAGATGAAAGCACTTTTTTATGTGACGAAATTTGAACGATTCTTGCACTTTTGAGCGTAAAGGTTTATACATGCTGCCCCTGATTCCACATTGCAACGAGATAGGTACACAACATGGCAAATTTTTGGGAGCAAAAGTCCCTAGCAGAAATGACGACTGAAGAGTGGGAGTCGCTGTGTGATGGCTGTGGTAAGTGCTGCCTACATAAGTTAATGGATGAAGATTCAGATGAGGTTTATTACACCAACGTGGCGTGTAGTTGGCTCAATAGCAAAACATGTTCATGTAAGGATTACCCAAACCGCTTTAACTCGGGTGAAGAGTGTTTAAAGCTGACACGCGAAAAGATCCACGAGTTTCATTGGTTACCTGATACATGTGCGTACCGCCTGCTTGCGGAAGATAATCCGCTACCAGAGTGGCACCCGCTGATCACGGGCTCTAAATCTGCAATGCATGCTGCTGGTGAAAGTGTGCGTAATAAAGTGGTGTATGAGATTGATGTGGTGGATTGGGAGGACCACATTCAAAACTTGCCCGAATGGGCTAAAAAGAGTTAATTAACTTTAAGGTTGAGAATGCTCGATGCCCTGAAGGTATTTACAGCATGAGATATAGTGTTGACGCCGGCGTTGGTAAACACGCCTTTGGCCCAAGACGTTTCAGGAGCCATGGTAAACCCCATCGGATTGACTAATGACCAACCCTCAGTAGTTGCAGAATTCTGCAACTACTCCTTCAATGCCCTAACTGTCCAGCCTACTGGACAAACCCTAGTATCCAATTATACAAAAGGGTCTTGCACAAAGGTGGAATCTTACAACTACTCCCTACTAGTTAAGGCATATATGCTTAGGGCAGAAATAAGACTAGGCGGGAAGCCCCGCCAATGGGCTAATCCCAGTTGAACTTGTCTATGATGTCGCGAATTTCTGCGATACAGAGCAGTAACCCGTTATAGCAGCGGAATGGATTTTTTAGGATGGCGTGAATAAGCGCTTGCAGTAAGGCTTGACGCACATGGGAGGTCTTATTCTTCATAAAAACACCTTCATTCTGGTTCAATTTTGAGTTGCTAACCAAGGTGTTCCTGTCTACTATCGTGTTTGTGATACGAAATAGAAGTTACTGAACACGGTTAATGCTTTGGTTAGCTTCGTTGCAAAGCCCCGGAAGTTGTTGGCGCAACTTTTCGGGGTTTTGTTGTTTCTGGAGCATAGAAGCACAATATGTAGAGTGTATTTCTTACTCCGGGTCTAAGTTAGTTTCATCGCACGTGTTTGGCAAGTACTCAACTACAAGTCCGCCCAAAGAAAACTCAAAATAAAAATATATTAGTTAGTAGCTAGTTGCCTATACAGAAAGAGCTATTTTTATGGTGAAGGGCAGAGTTAAGATAACTGATTATTTCCTAATCGCGAGAAAAAATTATGCTTGATCTTTTTTTATCTGCATATTTAATACTTTCAGTCAGTGTTTTAGGGGTAGCTGGTCAGATAATTTCTCTGACTCAATAGTGAAAGGTGGTCTTGAATAATTGCTAAACAGGTTTTTCGTAAATCACTTTTTCCCCAAGGATAACGGAGCTGTTGTTCGCCCAGGGCGGGATCGCACTTTGTTAAGATATATGATCTAATAGGCTCAAATTCATAAACTGATACCAACCTTGAGTCTTATAGAACACCTTTCTGTTGTCGAAGATACTCGCTCAGATATCAATCAACGACATGATTTAATTGATATTATTTTCCTTGTAATTAGCGCCATCTCTGCTGGCAGTGAGGGCTGGCAAGACATCGAAACATATGGTGAACACAAGCTTGAATGGCTGAGAAAGTATCGACCATTCACTCATGGCATCCCTCGTAGGCACACTATCGCTAGAATATTGCGCTCAGTTGTAGCGGAATCTTTACTTGAAGCGCTCTCATTGTGGATAAATGAGCAAAGAGAAAGCCAGGGCAAGTCAGTAATCGCTTTTGATGGTAAGGCACTTCGCGGCTCTTATCGCTCCGACCCAAAAACCGCACTCCAATTAGTGACTGCCTATGATGCAGAGCGCGGTCTAGTACTTAGTCAAAAACTGACAGAAACGAAAAATGGCGAAATCAATGTTGTACGGCAGATGCTTGATATTATTAACGTTAAGGGCAGCGTCATAACGGTTGATGCCTTGCACTGTCAACGAAAGACATTGGAAAAGATAGCCGAGAAAAAAGCCCATGTGGTTGTTCAGGTTAAGAAGAACCAACCTAAACTACGGGAAGCAGTTATCTCTCCGTTCCAAGCCGTTTTTGACGCCAAAAAAGAAAAAGTGGTGACGCAAGTAACGCAGACTCGTCATAGCAGAAAAGAAGAGCGTATAGTGTTCCAACTGAAAGCAACACTGCCAGAGGAACTTACAGAGAAATGGCCTACGATACGCAGCATTATTGCAGTAGAGCGACATCGTACGGTCAATGGAAAAGGCACTGTAGATACATCGTATTATGTCAGCTCACTTTCACCGAATCACAAATTGCTTGGTCATTATATTCGCCAGCACTGGCGAATTGAGAATAGCCAACATTATGTTTTAGATGTAGTTTTCAAAGAAGATAGTTCAAGAATCTGTCTAGATGGTGCAGTTGAGAATATAGCGTTGTTTAGGCGCTTCGTCATGAATATATTGAAGCAATGTGAATGTGGCGCTGCGAGTCAAAGACAAAAGCTTAAAAAAGCTGGTTGGTGTGACGATTATAGAGCGCAAGTATTCTTTGGCTTATAAAATGAGCAAAGTATGCTCGCGCCCTGCCTCTGTAACGAAGGCTACAATTACTTTTCCTTACTTTTACTTATGTCTCGTGCGTCTGCTTTAACAGATATTTACCACATTGTGACAACTGAATTGTGATAAATGATGGTAAATTACCTGATTATCGTCAACGAAGGGTTCATTAGGTAAACAAGCTTAAAGTGAGTCCTGGCGTTGTTTTTTCGTTGCTGTTATGTATATGTTTAATAAATGATTTTTTACATATTTAAACTACTAACCATCTGATTACACGTTATTATTTTGCCTTTCAATGGAGCAATAGCTCCCTAGTGATACTTTTGAGGCAGTTTGTGACAAAAAGTTATTTAGCAATAACGACAGCGGCAGTAATGATGTTAGTCGGGTGCACTGAAGATGATGCTAACGCATACCATAGATATAAGGACTGGAATACAGTTCGAGGAGTTAGCTTAGATAATGCATCGGAATTCAAGTTCACTTACGATGTAGTTAATGATTACATGTATGTAATCTCACGAACACCTAGCACCATTGGTAGCCATCTCTACAGAGAAGAAACTTACCACACACCGGAAGGAGCAATTAGTTTTACTTCAGATACAGTGAACCAAGATTGCGACTCGTCTGAAGGTAGTTGTGATGGTAGACAACGATTTGAATTAGCAAACACAAGTGGCGATATAATTATTGCTTACCATAGCGCTAGTGTAGATGGGGGTCAAAGCTGGTTTAGAGATCCACTTCACACGAACGCATTCGGTGATGAGCAATATGTTGTTGCAGGAACAGCCTATGAGAGTCGTGACTTCGGTCGAACCTGGCTAACAATGCCTATGGCTTTGGATGCTGAATACCGATTTTTTAATGGAGAAGATGTTTATGCTGGAACTGTAACAAACCAGGACTCTACCTCTTTTTGGATCACTAGTGATAAAGGCAATAACTGGGAAGAGCACACTGAGGTATCAGGCATACCAACGATGCATCCTCTAGGCGACCTTATTGCACTGTTTGACAAGGACGAATCTGTTATCTATTACAGCCAAGATCTTGCCACAACTTGGCACGTCATAGATATTGAGGGTATTGAGCTAAAGTCCCTGTGGACAGACGGTAATAAACTATATTTCCTTGGTGAAAATAATGTTCGATATGCGTCAATTTTAGATGATGGCATGCTTAGTGATTTAGTTCAGCTTGGAAGTACGTTTGACCATTTTGACGGAATTAATGATGAACCGGTAGTGACCAAATCAATGGAATTCATGAAAGAGATGACTTTCGTCACATTTGCCAATACAAGAGTTGGGATTGCTAACCCAAAATAGAGAGCCTCAGCACTTCGTAACTCAAAAGTGCCCCAATATCATTTAGTATAAAAGCTCATTCATAATCCGTTAATATGAATCACACATACATTTACTAATCTAAAAGAAGCTCTAATATTGAAAATCTTGATTTGAACAGAACTAGCTAAAGTTAGATGTTTCTCGTTATAACTTAATTAGTGATAACGTGTGATTTTGGCTGTAAGATTTTCTCGAAATAACAAAATTCTAGCAATATCTTAAAATTAAATTAAATCAGCCCCTTACCTTGCATAACATAGTAGCCTGTACCAATCTTATTTCATAAGCATGGATAAGGATTGTGTATGCCCGTAAGTTCAATGAAAAACAAAGGGGTGGTGGGGAAAGTCCTACTGCCTTCTTTGCTCATAAATCTTCTTTCTCTCGCCGTTCCGCTAACGGTTTTACAAATTTACGATCGTATCTTACCTAACCAGAGTTATGGGACTGCCACTCTGTTATTAGCGGGGGCGACGTTGGCTGTCGCTATGGAAGCGCTAATCCGATTTGTGCGAACTTGGCTTTTGTCTGCTGCGGCCAGTAATACCGAGAAAGCGACCTATCAAACCTTGATCGAGAGAGTTACAACGGCTTCGTCTCACCATCTTCGCCATATTGGTGTTGGTGGTATAGAAGAAGGGCTTAGCTCTGTATCCAAAGTTAAAGATTGGTACTCTGGTGGGGTAATGGCAGGCTTTATTGATTTGCCTTTCGCCTTGATCTTCTTGGGCTTAGTGGCTTACATCGGCGGTGAGCTAGTGGCGATACCTTTGGCAGTTTGGCTGATTACTCTTGGAATTGTTTGGTTATCTTCTATTCGCGTTAAAAGCCTAAGTGAAGAAGCTTCCCAAGATGAGCAGGAGCGAAAAGCGTTTTTAATTTTGCTAAGCCAAACCATTCAAGGAATCAAACGTCAGGCTGTTGAGTCTCGAATCTTCAATCAGTTTAAATCCCTCAATCACGTTCGGTCACAATCTAAAGCGAGAGAAGAAGAACAGAATGTCTTTGCCCAAGAATGTATTCAGCTTGCCGCCTTAGCGACGTCAGTTTTACTCGTGATTACTGGCAGCTTGTGGGTGTTAGATGGCCAGTTAACTACAGGTGGGTTGGCAGCATGCTCTATCTTATCGGGTAGAGCGGTTGCGCCGTTAAGCGCTTTGGTTGGGATTCGAATCAAGCTTAATTCAATACACAGCGCTAATCAGGCAATAGAAACATTGAGTGAGTTGTCGATAGGTGAGTCTTCAGATTCTGAGCGTTCTGATTGCGACTCATCTGACTTTGAGACGTTGGAAATCAAGCAAGCGACCGTTGAAAGATACGGTGAATTCGCTCATGTGGATGTCAGATTGAATAAAGGTGAGTTGGTATTGTTAGTGAGTGAGGAGCGCCATACCAACAGTCATTTATTGTCGTCGATTGCAGGTATTGATGATCTGAAAGCGGGTGAGTGCTTCATTAACGGAGCTGCTGTTTCCATTGCATCCGTAACCAACATTACTGCCTACTGTGGCGTTAAAGGGCAACTGGTGTCGGGGACCATTCTTGACAACTTATGTGGCTTCGACCCCGAAAGAACTCAACGTGCCGGCGACTACGCGAAGCGCTTGGGGTTAACCAAGGAAATCACTCGTTTACCCGATGGACTAGAGACACAAATTGGCCATACGACTGCGTTTTCATTGAGTATGGGAAATGTGAAAATGCTCAACATCGCAACTCAACTGGCAAGTGATAAACCAATTATCATATTAGAAAGGCCAGATTCTTCACTTGATTTAGATACCCTTGGAAATCTGGCTAAGGTTCTGGAAGAAGAGGTGACGGCAGGACGAACGATACTGATGGTGAGCTACCATTCTAAACTTCGCGAATTAGCTAATCGAATCATTACAGTGGAAAGCCGAACTATGGCCGAAGAAAGTGGGAACAATCAGGAGGCTATCGTATGAATCGTTTAGATACTGGTAACCGTGCAGATACGAATGGTCGACAAGAGGTGATGAATCATTTAGAAACGGAAAGCCTTTCCGTTCTTAAGCATTTGGAAGTTAACGCGAATATCCAGTTGTTTGCACACCAATGGGTTGATGAGAATGGTATTGAGTCAATGGACGATATGTTTGCCCTGTTCGATAGGCTTGCATTACCTTATCGCTTGGTTGCCAACCTAGGTGAAGTTGGTGAGCATAAATTGGTTTTACTGGTGCTTGGTGAAAGTGGGCTGGTTTCTGGCTATATAGAATCCAAACAATTTGTTTCGTTTAGTGCCAATGACGACATCACCGATGTCCCGCAGTTTTGCATCGTTATCGAAGGTCCGCCATTAGAGAAAGCCTCTCCTGATTGGGTTGGCGAAAGGTTACATGCGTTTCGTCCCATCATTCCTAAATTGTTGTTGGTCAGTTTTATTACCAACTTGTTTGCACTTGCTGTCCCCTTCATCACTATGTCGATTTATGACCATGTGATTGGTGGTGACGCAGGACATGAGCTGCAAGGTATCGCCATTGGCGCGGCGTTGTTGTTTGTGATGATGGGTTGGTTAAGAACACTACGTAGCCAGGTGTTTGCTTCAGTTTCAAACCGAGTGAGTCGTGAGATATCTCAAGCTCTCGTGCAGCGTCTACTTCGAAATAGCTATGCTCAAAATCAGCAAACATCCTCTTCTAGTCAACAAAATCAAGTGATGTTGTCGGAGCGAATTTCTGGGGTGTTATCGGGGCCATTAGGAAATGCGCTGTTTGATCTGCCATTCATTCTCATTTTTGTACTTGCAATAGGAGTGTTAGGTGGGTGGTTGGTACTGGTTCCTATCGTTTCTTTGGTTCTGTATTACCTATTAGCTAAGCGTTCGATGCGCTCAAGCAGCAAGCGCTCAATGCAATCGACGGTAGCGGGTACGAACCGTCAAAACATGACCAATGAGCTATCATCCAAACTCGCTTTTATTCGCAGTGCCGGATTCTCGGAGCACTGGATTCAACGCTTCAAAAAGGCCAACTTTCTTGCTTCTAAAGTTACATTTAAGCAATCTGTTCTCCAGAGTCGCTATACCTCGCTTTACTATTTCATTGGTGTTGGTTCGACATTAGCTGTGATGGGACTGGGGATAGGGCTTATTTTTGAACAAGTGATGACCCCTGGTGGTTTGATTGCTTCAATGATGTTGATATCCAAGGTGACGGGGCCAGCTCAGGTGTTGGCAAACAGCGCGATGCGTTTTAATAGCTTTAATCAATCCAAGTTGCAAGTGAACCGTATCTTGTCTCAGCCGTCTGAGCGTGAATTCAGTTACCAGCATCACCCGCTATCTGTGGTAGCGCCTAACTTGAAATTAGAACAAGTGACCCTGCGTTATCCTAAACAGAGTCGCCCCGCCTTGAATGGTGTGAGCTTTGATATTGAAGCGGGTGAAATTGTTGCGATTACTGGCCCTTCTGGGAGCGGTAAATCAACATTGATCGAAGTACTGTCTGGTTTACAGCCTATCCAAAACGGCATGGTCGAGCTTGAAGGCGTTAACCTCGTTCAATACGACCCGCAGCTCTATCGTCACTGGTGTTTTATACGAGCCGCGTATCCTGATTTGCTCACGCTGAGTATTCGAGAGTGGCTAAACGACGGTCATAAAGTCGAAGACCAGAAGATGATCTCTGCGATTGAAATGGTCGGCGGAAAGCGTTGGTTCGAGACATTGTCTGGTGGGCTCGATACTTCCATCAGCAGTATTCAGCCGGACAGCCTTTTTGATATGTTGTCTGGTAGCGTCGCGCAGATCCTCATTGACGCGAAAGCGCTGGTTTATGACTACCCAATGTTTTTAATGGATAACCCTGTGCCTGATGCTCATCCAAATGCTAAGCGTATATTTGGTGAATTTGTGCAATCGAAAAAAGGAAAAGCAACGGTGATCTACACGTCCCACGATCCGGATTTAATCAAGCTTGCCGATAAAGTCGTGGTGTTAAGTGAAGGTGCTGTGGTTTATGCCGGTCCTTTAGAGGCGGATCAGCCTTTGGAGCAGGAACAGCATTCAGAGCCTCAAGCTTCCCAAGAACAAGAGCCGTCTGCTCAGCAAGATGCAGCTCAACAAGAACAATCAGAGTCTAAGCAAGGAGTCGCTAATGGCTAAACAATCTATCGAGAAGGGCAAGCGTTACGGTGAACTTGTTGAATCACAAAATACGGCTCGTACATTGGCATTGGCGACGTGGTCAGTTGCTTTGTGTGTTATCGCTTTTGCCACTTGGTCTGTCGTCACCCAAGTTGATGAAATTGCCAAAGCCAAAGGCGCAGTTATTCCAGAAGGCGAGAAGCAAGTACTTCAAAGCGCGATTGGCGGTAAATTAAAGCAAATTCTCGTTAAAGAAGGTCAGTTGGTCGAGAAAGGTCAGCCACTTGTTGAGTTTGATGCGACCTTCCAACGTACCGCTCTTGAAGAATTGAAATCTCAACAAGTGACGCTTCTAGCCAGTATTGAGCGTATGAATGCTCTGTTAGAAGAGCGTGAACCGAATCTTGCTGAGTTCGAAGTGGATTATCCAGAGATTGTTAGCCAACAAAAAGCGCAGTTGAATGCACAGAAAGCACTCTATTTTCAAAAGCGGGTAGTACTTGAAAAAGAGAGCGAACAGATTTCTGAGCAGCTTCGAAGTGTTGAAAAGTCTTTGCCTAGCTACGAGAAAGAGTTGGATGCGACCAAGCAAGAGCTGGACATACTGGAGAAGGGGTATGAAGCGGGTAATATTTCACGTTTACGTGTGCTTGAAATGCGACAAAAACTGGCCAGTATCGAACAGAAAATCGAAGAAGCTCGTGGTAAGAAAGCTCTGTTAATCAAGCAAGCAGACAGCACAGAGCAAAAAATTGAACAGCTTTTAGCAGAGGCGAAAGCGAAGGTGAGCGACGATCGTTCTAAAGCCGTATCTGACTTATCAGCATTGAATGCTAGAGTTCGTTCAAGCCAAGCTAAATTGACCAACACCATGTTGGTGTCGCCACTACAAGGCTTGGTGCAAAGCCTGCCTAGTACGCAAAACGGTGGTGTTATTCAGCCAGGTGGCACTGTGGTTGAAATTGTGCCTGTTGGTGGGAAAGCGGACTTTAAAGCTCGTTTATCGCCAAGAGATATTGGTTTTGTGAGTGTAGGTCAGCCGACTCGTATCAAGATTGATGCGTTTGATTACAGCCGCTTTGGTGCGCTACAAGGAACGGTTGAGAGTATTTCACCGACCACTAGTCAAAGCGAGCGTGGCGAGATCTATTATGAAGTCGTCGTCTCGGTTGATACCCCATACTTCCGAGATAACCCTGAAAGCTTTTCTATTTTGCCAGGTATGACGGGAGAGGTAGACATCACTACTGGTGAGAAATCTGTATTCCAGTACCTATGGAAGCCAATTTACACCAATGTCAGTGTCGCATTTGGTGAAAGGTAGTCACTTTAAGTAGTCGATGAGAGTAAACGAATAACAACTGCAAATAATAAAAAGGGAGCACATTATGTGCTCCCTTCTGTTTTGTCTCGTTATCGGTTAACTATTTGGATCAATGTCCGGCAGTCCGTCTACGTCGTTGTGATGATGGTGCTCCTCGTCTTGGTTATGGTTATTGGCCGCATCATGGTGTTCGAGCGCGTCTGACATATCCAAGTGCACTTGGTCATGTGTTGCTGCATCTGGTTGGTCGACTTGTGAAAGTACGATATCCATATCCGCAGGTTGATCGTGAACCGTTGTCGATGTCGCATCGGGTTTAATGCCCAATGCATCCAGATAGGCGGCTGCACCATGGTGGCTGGTTTTCTGATCGGGTTCTTGATGAGCGTGCTGGGTTAAATCTAGATAAGTGTCATCGCTTTGCATGACAGTAAAACCTGCTTGTAAAGCTATGTCTGGATCATCATTCGGCTCAGGAGGCGGTGGTGGTGGAGCGGGGTGGGATGTGTGAACGACAGGAGTGATCGTCATATCAACCACCTCGGTTCCAACTGTCAGCTTACCACTATGTCCAGGCCCATGACTGAGTATCTGGATATTCACATGGGCGACCACTTCATCCTGATTTGTCCCTTGCAATGCTACTTCAAATTTATCTTCATGCTGGCCGACACCCGAAGCGCTACCATGAGGGCCCGTATGAACCTGGGCTTGCTCTTGATAATGTAAATGACCAGTCTGAGGATCAATAGTTAATGTTCCGTATTGCCCATGATGACTAGTGACGTACTGTCCGTTAGGTAAATGGATTCGCCAACCGCTTTGTGTGGATGGTACGGGAGTTAACGATGGTAATAGTGGCGGAACCCCAAGCGTGCCAGACACTTGGTGACTTCCCGATGGCGGTTTAACAACGATCGGTTCAGGTATCGCACTGGCAGCAAAACCTTGGCTACCTGCGCTATTACCGTGTTCGTCAGTCATTGTTGCTTGTATATTGGAACCGGGATGAACTTCAATTTGTATTCCATGCTGAAGAGTATGAGCATCTAATACATGATCCTGACCGTTAACGACAAGATGCTCACCGATTTTGGCATCACCAGGAGGCGTAACGGTTGCTGTGATCGTATTTGCATGGCCTCGGGCAATTTCAGCTTTGCTGTATAAGTTGTCAGCCCCTGCGTTTTCAAAAGTAATCGTAGGAAGGCTAACCTGAGTATCTTTGGTAATCGAGTCAGTCGTCGTTGCGGTTGTACCGTCGTGACTTGTCGCATGCGCCGTCACAGTCAGCGTTCCGTCTTTTAAGGAGGAAAGATCCGCGGTTGTTTGATAGGTGCCGTCTGTAGCAACAGTGATATTGGCCTTGTCGACGGTGACCGTCGTTGTGCCATCGGTGATCTCAATGCGGTCAAGTGTTGAGGCTACGCTAGGGTCAAGCGACCCTGAGATAGCGGCCGCACCAGATTCGCTGGCATTTAAGGTATTATCAGAAGTATCCGTAATGTCGACACTCAAGACAGGCGTATCGGCCACGGCGGCTAAGGCCATGGATGCTGAGGTAGCAACCGTCGCACCCTGAGGATCTTGCACATCGTAGGTAAAGTGGACCGTCCCGTTATAATTAGCATCTGGCTTGAAGGTGTAGGTGCCGTCTTTATTGTCTGTGACTGTACCGTGATCTGCGCTTAGGTTATGCACGCTCAGCTGCGCGGTTTCACCATCATCATAGTCACCGGCTTGTGCGAGCAAGTCGGAGGCATGCAGTGTAACAGTGGTATCTTCAGTACCAGGCGAGAGAGTAACGTCTCCGTGCACAAAAGGTGCATCATTAGTACCTTCGATGACGAATTCAACCTGATGTGGCGTTCCATCGACACTGTGAATAGTAAAAGTTTCCCTAGCTTCCTGTCCCTTCGCTAGATGATTAACCGCGCTATTCTCAATATGGTAAAAGTAGTTGCCATTACCATAGAGTTGCAATGTTCCACCAAGACTTCCTGTGTGGTGATGCAAACCGTCCGGAAATTTTGACTGGCTTGGCCCATCAGGATCAACGACATGAAATTGGCCGTTTGTTTTAATCGTATAGCCGTAATAGAGATTATCTTCCTCAAGCAGATGCCCGCCCGTCCCTGTGATGACAGCCGCATCATTAACAGCGGCAAGGGTTGTGTTTGCCCCTGTATGAGCAATGCCACCGTGTCTGTCGGCAACATCGTAAGTAAAGTGGACCGTTCCGTTGTAATTCGGGTCGGGGTTAAAGGTAAAACTGCCATCTGAATTTGATACCAAGCTGCCGTGGTCTGCAGTCAAGTTTTCAATGTGTAACCAACCTCTATCATTAGTATCAACATCTGTCGCATTAGCGATTAATTCAGCTTGTGTAATATGTATTGAAGTATCTTCCTTACCTGAAGGTAAAGTGACCTCGCCACTAACTGTTGGTACATCATTATCGCCATGCACAACAACGGAGACACTTTTCGAGACATGGCTACCATCAGTAGACACTGCCTCAACCGTAAAGTGCTCCCAATATTCGTCGCCGTCTCCTAGTTTTGTCGCTTTGCTCTGATCAACGTCATAATGCCATTGTCCGTCTGCACTTAGGTGGAACGTGCCATACTGACCGCTAATGCCACCTGTTGGTGTTTGTGTCCAGCTCACCGTATCGTGGAGATCAACATCGTGTGCGACTACATTGCCGGAAACTGAAGCACCTGTTTGGGCATTTTCGACGACATGACCCAGTTCTGATTTGGAATCGATGACGACCCCATCCTCTGTGCCGTTAACCTTAACCGTAATAGGAAACTCAGTACCATCGGTTGCTATTAGTCTTATAGATTCAGTGAATGATTCACCATGCTTTAATTCTTGAACGTGAACATTATTATTGTCGCCAATATAACTCCACGAATGCTCACCTTGATGAGGTCCACTTGCGATAGTGTGGAACTGGAATCTGCCATAAGGAGTCGTAACATTTAGGTCACTGCCTATATTCCATGTGTATTGTTTGCCTTCAAATTCGACCGTGACTTGAGTGTTAGGGCTGTCTATATCCGTAATTTGTAGCGCTTGCCAATCAACAGCGTCCATAATATGGGGATTCGTATAAACAACAGTGGCTACATCTTCAGTCGCTACACCATGGTCAACGCCAGAAATAATGGTTTTGTCATCGACTGCGGCAAGTGTTGTACTTGCTCCGGTGTGGGTTACTCCGCCGTGTGCGTCTTTGACGTCATAGGTGAAGTGTACATCGCCGTTGTAGTCTTTTTCTGGTGTGAAGGTGTAGGTGCCGTCTTTGTTGTCAACGACAGAGCCATGATCCACTTGCAGGTTATCGACAGTCAGTTGTCCTGCATCGTTACCATCAATATCAGTCGCATTGGCTAATAATTCATGAGCCGTGAAGGTTAAAGCTGTATCTTCTGTTCCTGAATTTAAGGTGACTTCACGGCTTACCACGGGTTGGTCGTTTGTGCCATTAATGGTGATGGTAATGACTTGAGGAGTTCCATCTTTAGAGTGGACAGTCACAGTGTCAGTTAGGGTTTCACCTGCCCCTAAATGTTGGATTTCAGGTTTACGGTTATCAATATAGTAGTTCCAGTTACCGACCCTATCTATTCCTAGCAACCCGCCAAGAGAAGAGGTATAGGGTGCATACTCTGGATGTAAAGATACGGTGGCTATTGTTTTAAAGTCAAAGCCACTTTCTCCGCTATCTGGATCTATTGCATCAAGAGTACCTCTACTCTCCAGTTTGTAGGCGAAGTTGCCACCTTCAACTGCGGCATGGGCGTTTAAGTCTTCAGTTACCGAGCCTGTAATTGCTCCTTTAAATACTGCTGTATCATTGACTGCAGCAAGTATCGTATTCGCCCCTGTATGCGTAACCCCGCCATGGGCATCTTGCACATCATAAGTGAAATGAACCTGACCGTTATAGTCTTTGGTTGGCGTGAAAGTGAAGGTACCGTCTTGATTATCTAGAATAGATCCATGATCGGCATGAAGATTCGTAATCGTCAGTTTGCCTATGTCGTTCGTATCTACATCTACGGTGTTTGCCAATAGCTCAGATGCAGTGATGGTTTGAGCAAGATCTTCTTTACCGCTGTTAAGTTGCACCTCACCAGAACAATACGGACGGTCGTTATCGCCATGAATGGTAACAACAATATCGTGTGTGGTGCCATCTGCAGATTTAACGGTGACAGTATCGACTAGTGATTCCCCTGTACCCAGATGATCAATAGCTCTGCCGGTTGCACCTTGGCCGATGGAAGCATAGTAGGTCCAGTCCCCGTTAGTTTGAAGTATGACACGACCATGAGTGCCATAATAAGTGCCTGTTTGGGCATAGCTTTCACCTGCATCAGCATCCACTATCGATAGGTGGCCATCGGTATGGATTTCATCGTTCCACAATTTCCCTATGTTTCCGTGCTGATGATCAGGTGAACGGTCATCAACATAGCCGCCAGTCATACTGCCGTCTGGTGCGGTAAAAGTGTGTCCTTCATGAACATCACCTGTATCGACACCTGAGATGGTAGCTGCATCTCCAGCAGCAGCAAGAGTAGACGATGCAGTGGCTTGTACTGAGCCGCCATGAGCGTCTTTGATATCATAGGTGAATTTAACCTGACCGTTATAATCTTGGTCTGGATGGAACGTAAATGAACCATCGGCATTATGCGTAACTGTGCCGTGATCGGCGGTTACTGCGTCAACGTGCAAAGTGCCGGAATCGTTTTTATCAATATCCGTCGCACCTGCTAGCAATTGAGTCTGAGTGATGCGAAGAGTTTGATCCTCGGTACCAGCAGGTAATACACGACTGCCTGTAACCGTTGGTGCATCATTGGTACCCGTAATGGTGATTTGTAATTCTTGCGTTGTGCCATCTGCTGTATGCACTGTGACCTTATCGATATAGGACTGACCTTGGCCTAAAGACTGAACCTGCTGAATATTATTATCCAGTTGGTAATGCCAATCGCCATCGGGTGCTACAACAACCGAAGCTCCTAGTGTGGAGGTGTAGCCAATGCCTGCATTATTTTGGGCATGTAGCACAGGGTCGAAGTGAGCCTCCCCTGCGTCGGTATCAGTGACATGCATGTGGCTATTTACAACTAACCATTGCATGCCATAAATACGATCTTCGGTGACCGCTCCGGTTGTTGTTCCGGTTATTTGAGCTGCATCGTTTGCACCATTTACTGTAATAGCCACTTGATGGGGGGTGCCATCGGTAGAGTGAACGGTAATGATGTCTTTGGCGTGCTGGCCTTTAGCTAGTGCTTGAACTGCAGGATTTGAGTTGTCGAGATCATACGTCCAAGCACCACTGTCAGTCAGGTGTAAAGTACCTAATGAGCCTTTTATGTCGGTGTTGGAGAAATGTGCTTCGCCGGTATCAACATCGGTTACAGTAAGGGTGCCAGAGGTTTGAAGTTGAGACTCTTCGGTTACTGCACCTGAGTTTGTCCCACCGATTACAGCGGAGTCATTAGTACCGTTTACGGTAATCGTCACTTGGTGTGGTATACCGTCAGCGGAGTGGACAGTAATAGTATCAGTGGCTGTTTTATTCACGCCTAACGCTTGAACGATAGGATTTGTGTTATCGAGGTCGTAAGTCCAAGCACCTGAGTCGGTCAGATGTAGAGTCCCCAAGTTGCCTACGATATCTGTGTTGGAGAAATGTGCCTCGCCAGTATCGATATCAGTGACAGTCAACGTACCGGATGTTTGTAATTGAGATTCTTCAGTCACCGCACCTGAGTTTGTCCCACCGATTAAAGCAGCATCATTGGTGCCATTCACGGTGATCGTCACTTGATGCGGCGTGCCGTCAGCGGAGTGGACAGTAATAGTATCGGTAGCTGTTTTATTCACGCCTAACGCTTGAACGATAGGATTTGTGTTATCGAGGTCGTAAGTCCAAGCACCTGAGTCGGTCAGATGTAGAGTCCCCAAGTTGCCTACGATATCTGTGTTGGAGAAATGTGCCTCGCCAGTATCGATATCAGTGACAGTCAACGTACCGGATGTTTGTAATTGAGATTCTTCAGTCACCGCACCTGAGTTTGTCCCACCGATTAAAGCAGCATCATTGGTGCCATTCACGGTGATCGTCACTTGGTGTGGCGTGCCGTCAGCGGAGTGGACAGTAATAGTATCGGTAGCTGTTTTATGCGCACCTAACGCTTGAACGGTTGGGTTAGTGTTATCTAAGTCGTACGTCCAAGCCCCAGATTCGGTCAGATGTAGAGTCCCCAAGTTGCCTACGATATCTGTGTTGGAGAAATGTGCTTCGCCAGTATCTACGTCAGTGACAGTAAACGTACCAGAGGTTTGCAATTGAGATTCTTCGGTTACCGCACCTGAGTTGGTGCCACCAATCACAGCAGTATCATTGGTGCCATTTACCGTAATCGTAACTTGATGCGGCGTGCCGTCAGCAGAATGTACAGTAATAGTATCAGTGGCTGTTTTATTCACGCCTAACGCTTGAACGATAGGATTTGTGTTATCGAGGTCGTAAGTCCAAGCCCCAGATTGGGTCAGATGTAGAGTCCCCAAGTTGCCTACGATATCTGTGTTGGAGAAATGTGCCTCGCCAGTATCGATATCAGTGACAGTCAACGTACCGGATGTTTGTAATTGAGATTCTTCAGTCACCGCACCTGAGTTTGTCCCACCGATTAAAGCAGCATCATTGGTGCCATTCACGGTGATCGTCACTTGGTGTGGCGTGCCGTCAGCGGAGTGGACAGTAATAGTATCGGTAGCTGTTTTATGCGCACCTAACGCTTGAACGGTTGGGTTAGTGTTATCTAAGTCGTACGTCCAAGCCCCAGATTCGGTCAGATGTAGAGTACCTAAGTTGCCTACGATATCTGTGTTGGAGAAATGTGCCTCGCCAGTATCGATATCAGTGACAGTCAACGTACCAGAGGTTTGTAATTGAGATTCTTCAGTCACCGCACCTGAGTTTGTCCCACCGATTAAAGCAGCATCATTGGTGCCATTCACGGTGATCGTCACTTGGTGTGGCGTGCCGTCAGCGGAGTGGACAGTAATAGTATCGGTAGCTGTTTTATGCGCACCTAACGCTTGAACGGTTGGGTTAGTGTTATCTAAGTCGTACGTCCAAGCCCCAGATTCGGTCAGATGTAGAGTCCCCAAGTTGCCTACGATATCTGTGTTGGAGAAATGTGCTTCGCCAGTATCAACATCGGTTACAGTAAGGGTGCCAGAGGTTTGAAGTTGAGACTCTTCGGTTACTGCACCTGAGTTTGTCTCACCGATTAAAGCAGCATCATTGGTGCCATTCACGGTGATCGTCACTTGGTGTGGCGTGCCGTCAGCGGAGTGGACAGTAATAGTATCGGTAGCTGTTTTATGCGCACCTAACGCTTGAACGGTTGGGTTAGTGTTATCTAAGTCGTACGTCCAAGCCCCAGATTCGGTCAGATGTAGAGTCCCCAAGTTGCCTACGATATCTGTGTTGGAGAAATGTGCTTCGCCAGTATCAACATCGGTTACAGTAAGGGTGCCAGAGGTTTGAAGTTGAGACTCTTCGGTTACTGCACCTGAGTTTGTCCCACCGATTAAAGCAGCATCATTGGTGCCATTCACGGTGATCGTCACTTGGTGTGGCGTGCCGTCAGCGGAGTGGACAGTAATAGTATCGGTAGCTGTTTTATGCGCACCTAACGCTTGAACGGTTGGGTTAGTGTTATCTAAGTCGTACGTCCAAGCCCCAGATTCGGTCAGATGTATAGTACCTAAGTTGCCTACGATATCTGTGTTGGAGAAATGTGCTTCGCCAGTATCAACGTCAGTGACAGTAAACGTACCAGAGGTTTGCAATTGAGATTCTTCGGTTACCGCACCTGAGTTGGTGCCACCAATCACAGCAGTATCATTGGTGCCATTTACCGTAATCGTAACTTGATGCGGCGTGCCGTCAGCAGAATGTACAGTAATAGTATCAGTGGCTGTTTTATTCACGCCTAACGCTTGAACGATAGGATTTGTGTTATCGAGGTCGTAAGTCCAAGCACCTGAGTCGGTCAGATGTAGAGTCCCCAAGTTGCCTACGATATCTGTGTTGGAGAAATGTGCTTCGCCAGTATCAACATCGGTTACAGTAAGGGTGCCAGAGGTTTGAAGTTGAGACTCTTCGGTTACTGCACCTGAGTTTGTCCCACCGATTAAAGCAGCATCATTGGTGCCATTCACGGTGATCGTCACTTGGTGTGGCGTGCCGTCAGCGGAGTGGACAGTAATAGTATCGGTAGCTGTTTTATGCGCACCTAACGCTTGAACGGTTGGGTTAGTGTTATCTAAGTCGTACGTCCAAGCCCCAGATTCGGTCAGATGTAGAGTACCTAAGTTGCCTACGATATCTGTGTTGGAGAAATGTGCTTCGCCAGTATCAACGTCAGTGACAGTAAACGTACCAGAGGTTTGCAATTGAGATTCTTCGGTTACCGCACCTGAGTTGGTGCCACCAATCACAGCAGTATCATTGGTGCCATTTACCGTAATCGTAACTTGATGCGGCGTGCCGTCAGCAGAATGTACAGTAATAGTATCAGTGGCTGTTTTATTCACGCCTAACGCTTGAACGATAGGATTTGTGTTATCGAGGTCGTAAGTCCAAGCACCTGAGTCGGTCAGATGTAGAGTCCCCAAGTTGTCTACGATATCTGTGTTGGAGAAATGTGCCTCGCCAGTATCGATATCAGTGACAGTCAACGTACCGGATGTTTGCAATTGAGACTCTTCGGTGACAGTTCCTGAGTCTGTTCCACCAATAACTGCTTTGTCGTTAGTCCCATTGATCGTAACCATAACTTGATGCGCTGTGCCGTCGGCTGAGTAAACAGTGACTATGTCTGTCGCAGTCGAACCTTGGCCAAGTCCTTGAACTACAAGGTTATTGCTGTCTAAATTGTATATCCACGCACCGTCTTTGGTGATGCTGAGCGTGCCGAAATTGCTAGTTACTTGTGAGGCTTGAAAGTGGTCTTCTCCAAGATCAGAGTCCGTTACCGAAAGCTGTCCTTGGACTTGCGTTGTTAAATCTTCAGTTACCGTGCCAGCATCCACGCCTGTAATCACGGCATTGTCGTCGTTCCCGCCGATCGTCATATCGATCGTTTGCGGTGTGCCATCTTTGGTGTGAATTGTGAAACTTTCATGCAGTGAAGTCGCCCCGGTTAGCGCTTGAACGTTAGAAAGAGAGTTATCAACTTGATACTGCCAGTGTCCATCAGAATCGATAGTTAATGAACCATACTTCCCAGAGATAACTTCCGGCGCAACCGAACTTTCATTTTGATCAGGGTCTATGACATCAATTTTACCGTTCGCATGTAACAAGCCTTGTGAATCAATATTGTGATCTTCTGTGACGACACCTGTTAAGTCTCCAGAAATACTTGGCGTGTCTTGCTTACCCGTGACCGGAACTTGAACAATGACGCTCGAGCCGTTAGATAGATGCAACAAGAAATGATCAGTACCTTGTTGGTGCTGATTCAACAGTATGTATTGAGGCGATTTTGGGTTTAATACAAACGTGTATTGACCATTTGCATCAACATGAAGCTCTCCGTAGGTACCTTTTATGACTTCTGGCATGAAGGTGACGGGTAAAGCGGTCGTTGTAGGCGCATTCGAATGAGTCGGCTGACCGTTACTTCCTGATGAGATAGTCGGCATCGATACCGAAGGAATGTAATGGACTTGCGGGTGAGAAAGCGTCGATAAATGATGAGAAGGAACCAAGTGAGAGCTCGAGCCATGGGGAGCGTGGCTTGCACTTAAGGTAGAGTTTACGTCGCTGTCGCTCGTTTGAGCCTCTTGATGAGTAACCGCTGATGAGTCCATTTTTCCATGGTGGTCGCTGGAATCTTTTGCTGTCACGTTATTTGCGGCTACTTGATCTGCGTTATCACCGGAATTGTCTACATCCTCGGCAGCTGTGTGTTTAGCCAATGATGGCAGTATCATCATGAGTGATTGAAAAAGCGGGATATTAACTTTTAGGTGTGAATGCAGTCTGAGCTTCTTTTTTTTGGTTGGCTTCTTTTGTTCTAGCTCGTTACTTTTCTTATTTTTGATTTCTGTATTTTTCTTGTTTGCTTCGACGTTTTTTTTGTTAGCCATTTTTCTCATCCGTGAATCGTGGTTGCACTATTTTAAGTAAAATACACAGATAGATGTTTCGCTAACTAATTGGATAATTTTTAAAGAAAAAAACCAGAAATTGAGACGGTTCTACGTTTTAGGTATCAATGGATGCAAGCAACTATGTATTTGAATACTCTGATCAGCGTTTAACCGACCAGCTTGTTTACATATATATTGGATTCAATGAGTGGGCAGCAGTTGTTACTTTCAAGATGTAGTAACAGAGTGAAAGGGGTCTCCTGATCAGGAGTTTAGTATTACAAAAAGTAATCTATATAATACTAATTTAGTAAAGTCACTAAATCACTTTTGTCCAAAAGCTTCTTACGCGGAGTTATGGTTGTCTGTGAGTTATGGTTGTCTGAGAGACTGTATGATGCAAAGGAGGACTGTTTGCTTGTATCGCAGAACGCTGGACAGCAAAAAAATGTTGAGAATTGCTTTGTGCGACTTGATGGTATAGTTGATAATTTCGGGTGACTTTTTTAGGTTTTGCTTATAGAAAGGGGCTTTTGTTGAGAAATCCATGAACCCATTGGTATTGCTGGCCTCTCTCATGATTCATAAATATAAAAATTAATTCTTGGATACGCAAAATCATCCGCTTTCCGCTCCATTCAGATAAAGAATTAGACTTCTCTGGCATTATGAAGTGCTATCATATCGGCATGATTTAGTCTCACTACAGGCAGTTTCTCTTTGATCCGCGCAACCCTCAATCGCAGCCGACATATCCTATATTTCATGTGGCACCGAATTCGCACCACTGGCTTGCAGATGTTTGCGAGTTTCCTCTTGGTGCGAGCGACGCTGTTGACACTGTTTGTTCCCCTTGACCTATGGCTCAGTTCTAAGCTGATGCAACTGCATGGTGTCAATGCGATTGCCAATCAAGAAATGCTTTCTTTTTTATTGTCACCGACCGGATTTTTGTTGAGCTTGTGGGTAGTGACCAACATGAGCTTTGCGTTTTTTGTCGAGCACTCAACCATTAGCATTTTGCTTGCGCAGCAGGATGTTGGTAAACGTTCGATTGTCGATACGTTTGGGTTGCTCATCCAACGAAGCTTTCGTGTAGTGAAAGTGCTTATTGCTCAGTCGTTGGGTATTAGCTTGTTGTTTGCGACCGTGCTTTGGTTTGGACGCTGGATTTATGGCTTGATGCTCAGTGATTGGGACATTAATTATTATCTTAGCAATCAGGCGAGCTCATTATGGTTTGCGGTTGGGATCGTCGTTTTAGCGATGCTCCCATTGGTATTGTTAGTGCTGCGTTATTGGGCGAGCTGGTGGCTTGCATTACCATTGAGCCTGTTTCAAAACTGTTCGCAATGGCAGCTGTTCAAGCAAGCACAAAGGCTCAGTCGCGAGATTTATCCGCATATTTTAGGTGGCCATATACTGTGGTTATTGGCTAGAGCATCGATTGCAGCGATGTTTGCTGCGGCCTTCCTGTTTATATTGGATCCCATTTTGAATTGGGCAACGACAGACCCAGAGCGTTACCCTTGGCTTATTCTTGCGACCGCTCTATTGTTGGGTGTCGCCTTAGTTTTGAGTTTTATCGACCGGTTTATTTATGCTAGCTGTCAGTACTATGTATTGCGACTGCAGACAAAGCGTCTAAAGCTGGTTAACGAACAAGCGCGCTTTGTTGGCCTAATGCAGGATACAAAACGGCGCACGCTAATGATTACTGTTATGGTGTCATTTATTGCCTTGGCTGGCCTCAATGGGTATTACGATATCAAGCAATTTGCGCAGCATGTGCAAACTGATACCACAGGGTATGTGACCGCGCACCGAGCGGGTGGTTTTGGGCGCTCTGAAAACAGCGAGGCGGGTATCCAATATTCGGTTGAACTGGGTATTCAAAGCACAGAGATTGATGTTCAGTTGACCAAAGATGGTCAAATAGTGGTTTTTCATGACCGTGATTTAGGACGTATGTTAGGTGTGTCGCTGGTGGTTGAAGAGGCAACTTATGCGGAAATCAGCGCGGCCTATGAAGATAAAAATCTAACACCGCCACCGTTACTTGATCATTTGTTGGATCATTATGCTGATGATATAGAGTTCAATATTGAGCTCAAACGGTATAACCGAAGTGTCGATTTAGCCATGGCGATGGCGAAGCTACTGCCGAATTACTCCCAACCAATGATTGTTTCAAGTTTAGATGGCGAGTTACTGTCTCAGCTGATGTTCGAGCTTGCTGACAGTCGCCCTGATAACCTGAGATACGCTCTTATCTATGCTGCTGGTGTTGGTGAATCGCAACTCGAGCGTGAAGTTGATATGTTGATGGTAAGCGGGCAGTGGCTAACAGCTTGGCGTATTATAGAGATCCAACAGCGTGAACAAGAAGTGTTGGTGTGGACGATCAACGAAGCCGAGGCGATGCAGCGTATGTTCTTACTCGGTGTTGATGGCATCATCACCGATGAGCCTCAGCTAGCGCTCACCACCAAAGCCAAGATTAAGCAGATGGATTTCTCTGAGCGAGCCCTGATGACATTGCGTTATTGGTTGTCGCTGTAAGCTATGAGTATCATCGAGAGCGATAGAAGGAAAGTGGCTGTAGATGAATGACTTTGAGAGCCATCTAACTGTCGCACTCTCGGGCTTTGTTATACTGCTAGCAAGACCCAATACAAGGTGTGATGGTTATGTCGAAAGTATCGAAGATACCTAATGAAGATAAACTGGTAAAAAAGGCGATAGAAGTCGGCTTTAAGATGGCTAAGATGCAAGGGATTGAACTGCCAAGCTCATCGCAGCCAATAAAGATCAAGGCAGTGTATCTTTTTTTGGTGGAGGTGAATCAGATCACCCCACTGCCAGCAGATAAACAAGATGGAGCCAACATTAAAAAGCGCTTGGCTATTTGGCTACATAGTGCTTTACCTGATAATGACCCACTCAAATAGCCACTAGTGAAACTCTCTAGAGTGGCTGTCTAATTTTCCTAATTTGTCACTGACATCGATTAAGCGTCCAGCGATGATGTGAGTGACTTCTCCTTCTCGTTCTAATATTCCCTTTACCATTAATACCTTTGCGGTGAGATACGCCTGTTTTTGTGCTCTTGCAGTGGCTTTCCATACCACCACATTGATGTTGCCCGTATCATCTTCAAGAGTGAAAAAAGTGACGCCACCAGCGGTGCCTGGTGATTGCTTGCCCGTGACAACACCAACTACGGTGACGAGTGATTTATGTGGGCGTGTGATCAATTGGTTCATTCTGACAAAGCGCGGTAAAGCACGAGCTTTGTCGAGCAGTGTTATGGGGTGCTCACCGAGAGAGAGGCCAGTCACGGTGTAATCTTCTAATAAGTTTTCGACCTCAGAAGGGGCGCAAGGTTGCATGGTGTCGTTTTCGTTTAGTTCTGCAAATAAGGGAAGATCAGAGAGGTTGTCCATCATTTGCCAGCGTGTTGCAAAACGATTGTGGGCGAAAGACTGCATTGCGTTGGCGGATGCCAGCGCATTAAGATCTTTCTGATTGATTCCGATATGTTTGAGCTGGCCCGTATGTTGATAACCGACAGAGGGACGCTGCTTTATAACTTCAAGAGCGCCTTCATGGCTTAAGCCTTTAATGATCCTCAAGCCAAGTCGAATCGAACCTCTAGGAGAGGAGTCGTCGAGATGATGATCGTAAGTGGATTGATTAACACAAGCGGGAAGCACGTTGATATTGTGGCGCTGTGCATCTTGGATAAGCTGTGAAGGGCTATAAAAACCCATCGGCAGACTGTTGAGCAGCGCGGTATAAAAGGCACTTGGGTAGTGATATTTCAACCAAGCAGAGCAATAAGCCAAAACAGCAAAGGACGCGGAATGACTTTCAGGAAAGCCATATTCACCAAAACCGCAAATTTGCTGGAAAAGTTGCTGAGCAAAGCTCTCTTCATAGCCACGGCCTTTCATGCCATCGATCAGCTTTTTCTCAAACTTGGCTAAATCCCCATTCTTTTTCCATGCAGCCATCGCACGGCGTAATTTATCGGCTTCACCACCGCTAAAGCCCGCTGCGACCATGGCCAATTTTATTACCTGCTCTTGGAAAATTGGAACACCCATTGTGCGTGATAACACTTCTTTGACTTCTTCTGAAGGGTAAGTCACAGGCTCAAGACCATTACGCCTTTTTAGAAATGGATGCACCATGTCGCCTTGAATCGGTCCAGGCCTGACGATCGCAATCTGAATAACTAGGTCATAATAGGTTCGTGGTTTTAAGCGCGGCAACATACTCATTTGCGCGCGAGACTCTATTTGAAATACACCGACAGTATCAGCCCGTTGAATCATCTGATAAACATCAGAGTCATCTTTTCTACGGGTAATATCTGCAATAGAGAGGCGATGCCCGTAATGCTTTTCAATCAGTGAGAAGCATTTACGTATCGCTGTGAGCATGCCTAAGGCTAAAACATCGACTTTCAGCAATCCCAGGCTTTCTAAATCGTCTTTATCCCACTGAATCACGGTTCGCTCTTGCATTGCTGCGTTTTCGACGGGAACCAACTCATAAAGAGGGCCTGATGAAATGACAAAGCCGCCAACATGCTGCGAGAGGTGGCGAGGAAACCCAAGGATCTCATTGACCAACGCAATAAACTGCTCGCCTTTGAGTGTGCTTGGGTCTAACCCTAGCTGGACAATCTGGCTTTCCCACCCGGTTTGACGATCTCGTCGATCAACATTTTTGATGAAATAGTCGAGTTGAGTTTCATTGATACCTAAGGCTTTGCCGACATCTCTTACTGCGCTTTTAAAGCGATAAGAGATCACGGTAGCGGCAAGGGCAGCACGTTCTCTGCCATATTTTTGATAGAGATATTGGATCACCTCTTCGCGGCGTTCATGCTCGAAATCAACATCAATATCAGGCGGCTCATTACGCTCTTTACTGATAAAACGTTCAAACAGCACCGAGATTTGCCGAGGGTCAACAGAGGTAATTTCTAGGCAATAACAAACAACAGAGTTCGCCGCCGAGCCGCGCCCTTGATAGAGAATGCCTTGTTGCTTGGCAAACATCACCACATCATGAATAGTGAGAAAAAAGAAGGGGTAATGCAGCTCTTCAATCAGGTCGAGCTCTTTGTCTATCGTCGCTCGAATGCTCTCTGGAACGCCTTCAGGAAAGCGAATATGCTCGCCTTTATTGACTAAAACGCGTAGATGCTCCATCGCGGTATAGCCATCGGGTACAAGTTCACTCGGGTATTCATATTGCAAGTCACCGAGTTGAAACTCACATAAGTCGGCTATGTATTTTGTCTCAGCGAGCCATTCGGCTTTGAAAAGGCGCTGTAATTTTTCCTGGCTGCGCAGTGCTTGTTCACAGTTTGGCAATAGGTGATGGCCTAAAGATTCAATGCTAGTACTGTGTTTAATGGCCGTTAGGGTATGTTGTAGCGGTAAGCGATTAGCTGAGTGATAGAGTACTCCACCACAAGCGGTAATTGGAATTTGCCACTCTCGGCCTAACTGTTCGCAATAGTCGATATAGCACCCTTCGTCGCTTTTTAAGTGACGTTGTATCCCGAGCCATAAGCGCGTTGAGTGATGCTGATAAAGCCACTTAACCCAGTGGTTATCGCAACTTTTATTCTGTGGTAGCCATAAAATCAAGCAGTGACGGGCCGACATTAAGTCCCACTCTGAAAGCTCATAATGCCCTTTATCGGCGCGGCGGCGCGCATTGGTAATGATACGACATAGCTCGGCATAGGCTTGACGGTTAGGGCAGAGTAAGACGACTTGGCACTCATTATTGAGCCAAAAGAGACTCCCCACGATCTGTTTTACGTTCAGATTGTGCTGCTTAATCGCAGTGTGAGCGCGTACCACGCCGGCCACTGAGCACTCATCAGTAATGGCAATCGCATGATAGCGCAGAAAATCAGCCTGAATAACGAGCTCTTCTGGGTGTGAAGCGCCGGTTAGAAAGGAGAAATTGCTTTGACAAAAAAGCTCAGAATAAGACATAGATCGACTCTGTGGCTAACTAAAGTAGCCATGTAAAAACCACAACTTTTGTTCAGTGCGAAATACCCATAGCCAAAGACCTTGTGGCGTTTGAGCGATGAAATAATCACGCGTCACACTATCGCCATCCCACCATCCAGTCACAATGCGCTCCGGGCCGTGGATTAACTCAACGTGTTCGGTCAAGCGCTGTGGTGGTTGAACAAGGCGAGTAGGACGTAAGCGCTGTATCTCGGAGGTGGGCAATGCTGCAATATCGCGGTCAGCATTAATATAGCGGGTCGATTTCTCGGGTCGATGGTCTGCGCTAGGGAGTGGGCGAGTGACGTTATGATTTCCCAGTTTTGCTTGTAGTAGCGCAATTAAATCGGCTTGATTTTGCCCACCTTTATCCCCTTCAAAAATATCAATGTAGTTTTGATTGATTTGACTAACGCGAACCGCTTTTAAAGTGAGGTGATAGACCGCCGCATCAAGTTTGATCGACTCTAATGTAAGTGCGCAGAGTTTTAGCCACTTTTCATAGCGGTAGTCGCCACCGCCAGATGTAAAGGTGACGTTCTGCGGCGGGTTATCCCTTTGGTGTAGCGTTAAGATTAACTCATACGCGACAAGATTACGCAGAGTTAAAAATGAATCTAATTGTTTGAGCAGCCGCGTTAGCGGTCGTTGCAGCCACTGAATATTTTCAACGTCATAGAGTAGCTCTAGGCTGCGCTCAAATTGCTCTTTAGGGTGAAAAAAACGCACGGGGTGAGAGAGCTGCCCTAGCAGACGCCCAACATAATTGACCAAATCAATATTGAAACGACGTGCCACCTCTTTCAATGGCAACGCAAGTAGGCCTGCGAAGTCTTTAATTCCTACACGGTTTAACTGCTCAACGTGTTTAGTTTCGAGCTCACTATAGTGCAGAGGTAAAGGAGAGAGCGTCGAAACAATAGTATCGCGACATTCACTCAATAGATTCGCCCCTTGCTTGGCGAGCAACATGGCAGAATAGGGAGAAAACCCGCAAGCAAATTGATAAGAGATCGCAAGGCTATCGAGATGCTTTTTTACTGCTTGCCAATAGCTTTCCAGCCCCTCATATAGGGTGAGCATATTGGTGGCTTTGAGCAACAAACCATTGGGTGGATAGAGCACAATATCGGAAGTGATGAGGTATAACCATTGCGCGACTTCCTGTAATTTAACCTCTTCAGATAGAAGATCAAAAGGGTGCACGTTCAATTTCGGGCACAGCGCAGAGGCACTGCCTAGCCCCATTCCTACCTTCACACCATCGGCTAAAGCGGCATCGTTGGCTTGCACAATATTGTGATGACGAGTTTCAACCACAACTGTAGGATGTTCTTTTTCTTCACCTTGAACCTGCGCTTCATTCGCTTGATGGGTAAATAAGGCATCAAGTTGCAGACGAGGAAAATGCAAATAAATCCAAAGTACCATCATTCACCCTTGCTTTTGGAGTGGGAAAGGGATGACCGTAGCAGCATGTTGTTTCGGTGCGAGTTGAGGCCAGTATTGGCGCAAGTCGAGGTCGAAAGACTGGCTAGGCCAACCGCCTTTTTGTTTGGTGATCGTGATGGTTAATCCATGAGCTTGTGCAGCCAAATTCATGCTTAAGTTAACGGGTAGTGAGAAGCTGCGTTGCTCTCGCTGAGTAAATAAAAATTGAATCGCATCACCTTGCTCAGCAGCAACCTGTAGGCGACGAGCATGATGAACTTCGAGTGACTCTTGCCACAGAAGAACATGGCTACAGGCACCGCTTTTTAAGCACTGCTCTGCTGCCCAAAGTTGAGATTTATCTTCAGGAGCATTTACCAGTAACAGTTGAGAGTGTGCGATCCCCATAGCAGTGAAAGACTCTAAACAGAATTGATCCGGCAAACCAATCAGAGCAATTAACCGACTGTCTTCGGAAAGGGCAAGATGAGGCTGTAATAAGCGCAACTCACCAATACCAAGAGGGCTTGAAAGCTCAATAACCCCATTTTTCGGGTAGCCGCCACCGAGCTGTTGATCAAGGTGATCAAAGCCCGTGCTGAGGCGATCAATTTTGCTCGGCTGCTGGCTGCCTTGCCATAGCCATTGCTTATTTTTTAGATGAGAGATGAGTTCATGCATAATAAAATACCTGTATATTTGTACAGTATATTCAGTAATGCACAGACTGCAAGCGAACTCTATAGCGTTTTAGAGTAACCGCTTCTAAAACGTTCTATTAGAAAAGAAAATTATCGCTGTGAATATTAGCCAGACCTGAGGGTATTTATGAGGCAACCGTGATACAGGACGTGCTAGTGAGTCTCAGCGGCATTTGCCTCTTTGTCAGAGGGCGCCGCCTCCTGGCTATTTGAAAGATGGTTGATGATATGATGCTCTTTTTCCGTTAGTTTTAAGTTTAGGTTAGCTTGGGTTTGTGGAATCGGTACAGAGCGACGAAACCAGTTATTCAATGCTCTAGTAATACTGTGTTTGACGGTCGAGCCGTCTTTTATGTTGATGAGTAAAGGCTTTGCAAGACCCTGTAGGTTAATGATGTTGTCAACCCCAAGAGTTTGTGCAATCTCATCTCGCAGTGGTAGCGTATCCTGCTCACCCATCTCACTGGCGATATAGAGCCAAATGTAGGCGACAGAGTTTTTTCTTCCCATCCATAATTTACCAGCGTAAAGCATCGCTTTCGTGCTGCCTTTTTCTGAGGCGCGCTCGAACCAGTATGCCGCGCGGAGAGTATCGGTTTCAGTACCTAAGCCTTCTAAATAATGAAAACCGACACGAATCATTCCTGTAGGGGAATTTAATCTCGCTGCAATCCTATTCCAGTGGATGGCTTTATCAATATCATATTGAGAGCTATCGCCCGATTGATACCAATGACCCAGAAAGAGTATAGAGTCAATATGTTCTTGGGTTGCAGCGTGCTCAAGCCACTCTATCGCTTTATCAGGGTGGCTCATCATACTGTCTTCTCCGAGTAACATGACAGATGCGTTATAGAACGCATCTAAATCGCCACTGATCCCTTTGCTAACTTGGCTCCAAAAGCGAAGCTTATCTTTAAGGACAAGGTTATCGGGGTGTAATTGACAGATGCTGATAATGGCCTTGATAGCGGATGTGCTATTGAGAAAGCCTGCTTTTTCATACCATTTAAGAGCATCGACATAGTTGTTTCTTTTTTCAGCCTCTTTGGCTGCATAAAAGATACTCGGAATATGCCCAAACTCGGCTTTTGCTAAGCGCTCTTGCTTCTCTTGCTCTAACGATTTAGCAAGCACTTGTTTATAAAGCCTATCTTTGTCTCTTTTTTCTCTCTCAAGACGAGCTTTGCGAAGGGATAAAGAATAAACCCAAACAAACATGGAGATCAGTGTTAGGGCGAGTAACCCGATGGTAGTTTCAATCATTAACGGTGTCTATAGTCTGCTGTGTTCTGAAAAGCGAGAGGGGTAGAACGCTCCCCTCAAACATTATTGGAATGTTGGCTGAATTAGATTTTCTTTGTTTATCCGTGAATTAAGTTTGGCTTTACATTCATCAAGCAACCAATAGTCCACAGCCTTGCGCATAGCGAGTACATCACCACTGTGAAGGGACGTTTCTCCACGTTCAAATGAGTTCAGTATTTGCTTCATATAAAAAATGAGTGCTTTAACAGCAAATGGCGTCCCATGCTTTTGCTCATAAGCGAGCTCTTGTAGCAGAGCTTGTACAGATTCTTGGTCCATTGCCTTTACCGAGCTGTGAAAATTCGAACAATATTAACGATCGCGTTTCTCTAGCTCTGTTCTTTTAGGAACACTTTTGTCAATCTGGTCAGGCTCTCCAACGCACCCAACTATAAACAATAGAAGGGCTTTGATTTGTGAGATGGTTGGAGTGTCTTGAGTGTCGTAAACGTCGGCCGTGTTTATATACTATTCTCTCTGCCTAGAGAAATACGAGGTGGTAAATAAGCCGCAAGCTGAGTCGTGTCTTCAATATAAATTCGCCCCCGAGCCTGGCTTATCAAACCATCATGTTTGAATTTTTTAAGGACCTCATTCACTCTAGGTCTGGATAGGCCAGTCATAATTGCTAGTTGATCCTGAGAGAGTAACAAAAGAGGCTTAGCGCCGAGGACTGTCGAGGTTTGTAGTGCTAGTTCATGCAATAAATACGCGACACGAACATCTCTCACATGTTGTGAAATATGTTGGGCTTGCAACCATTGTTGGTTCATTGGTCTTTTATAATGGTGTAAAAGCTTATAACACTCGTGGTGTTGTTCGCAGATTGTCAGCAACTGCTCTTCACGAAACCAAAGGTATTTCAAAGGCTCTACTTCTTCGATAAAGCCGCCCATCTGCAGTGCTGCGATGAGCATTTCACTATCAATCCATACCCCTTTGCTTAATATGACGGAGTTTTGTGTTTGAACTCGATCACTATCGAAACAAATTGAGATAACGCCTTCACTAATATATGCGATGCCTCGTTGATTATTATCATACGTTTTTGCTATGACATTCGTGGCAAACTGCGTCAGCGTGGCGGCGTTTTTTAGTGGCGTTGATATTGCTAACAGCTTTTGCTGCAAGGTGTGTGATAATTCACATGGCCAAGAGATTGCATAACTCATGACTCTACCTCAAAGGTGGGGAGCAAAGTTTTTTGTAAGCAGAGCTTCTAGCTGCTCACCAGGAATAGGCTTAGAAAAAAGAAACCCTTGTAGGACATCGCATCCCATTTGCTGTAAAGCTAAAGCTTGCTGTTTACTTTCAACCCCCTCTGCAACAACGGTCAATCCCAGTTTTTTAGCTAATGACACGATAAACTCAATCGTGGCCATGTGGCTGTTGCTAGTCAGCATTTCATTAATAAAGAAGCGATCAATTTTTAGTTCATTAAAAGGACTTGATAGCAACTGAGCAAGTGATGAGTAACCAATACCAAAGTCATCAATAGAGATGTTAACACCACTCAATCGAAGGCGTGAGGTGTGCTCAATTAAAAGGTTTAGATTTGAGGCAACTTCGGTTTCTGTTACTTCCAAGGTGATAAAGTGTCCGGGCAGGCTGAACTCTTCGAGTAAGCCAACGACACGGTCTGCAAAGTTAGCTTGCATCAAATCACTCGGAGCAGCATTGACAGACATGGCAACAGAAAAGCCCTTGTTGTGCCACTGTTTTAACTGGCTGAATGATTGCCTGAGCATTGTGCTACAGAGTAAATAATTGAGACCGAACTCAGAAATCGCGGGTAGAAAGCGATCAGGGGTTAGGATCCCTTCGGTCGGGTGATGCCAGCGAGCAAGCGCTTCAATACCGACAATGCCACCAGATTTTGCATCGAACTGAGGTTGATAAAAAGGGCTGATCTCTTTGTTAATGAGTGCAAGTTGGAGTTCATCTTCTTCTAGTATCAGAGCCGTCGGAATATCTTTATTGTGAGAAACGACATTGACTTGCTCAAGCTGCTGTAAAACTCGAACAATATCTTGTTTCGAAATGGGTTTATTAAGCTTAGTGCAGTGTTTTAAGCCTTGATTAGACGCCATATGGACAACGGCATTGAGAATGTCACTATCAGTACTACTAATGAAAACAAGTTTGGTATCAATGGATAGATTGACAAGCTGCTGCGCAAATTGAACGCCATCCATATTGGGCATTTTAAGATCGCAGAAAATTAAATCAGGGTTGAATTGAGTGGCAAGCTCTAATCCTTCAAGACCATTTTCAGCAATGTGAATCTTAGCGTCAGTGAGTGACTCTAGCGCACGTTGTAACAAACGACGCTGTAGTCTTTCATCTTCGATAATGAGGATATTCTGATAAACACTGTTCATGGTTATAAAGCCCTTGCGAAATCGGGAACAAGAAGGTTTTTTTCTAGCTGTTTACAGACGGACTTAAACTCTGCCGTCTGTATATATGGCGTCGCATTGACACGTCGGATACTCCGGTAAACCAAACTAATGCAATCGGTGCGAGACATTTTAGGCGGCATCGTACGAGTGAGAGCAAATAGTAGTAGGCGAGGTGTCATAGTATCGACTTTATTGAGATCTAACGATTGCATAAGCAATTCAATAGCACGCTCATTTTTTCCGGCTTTAAGGAGTGTGTCAGCATCTTTACGTAGTGACTCTGCTTGCGTATAGCTGTGCTGGGTTTTGTTACGCCATTGAGCGAGATAAGATTGAATCAGCTTTGATTCCACAGGATCGTGATCTTTTAGCAGCGTTCTAATCTGTTCTTGCATACGGTTAACCTGACGATCGTTTTGCGTAAGTGCAGCTATCTTCAATAGCTCAATACAATTGAAAAGACCCAAGGTGTCTAAAGAGGAGTCTTTCATCTTGTTTTGCGCGAGGTTAAATGCGTTAACAAACAGTTTTCGGTTTCCATAAAGCAGTTGATAGCGAGCGATTAGCAATGACTCAGTGACATTGTAGTCACTGTGTTTGCCCCGTTTTTTCATTGCATCCACATAGAAGCGTAGTTGGGTCTGTTCTTTATTTCTAATCTCAATTTGAGAAAATTGACACTGATCCAGTAGCATTTGAGCACCAAGGTTATACGTGTCGACATGGTCAAAACGAGTTAACTTACAATGGTTTGTCATATACTCAAAAGTTTCTTGTGCATCTGAAAATTCACATAGCGCCATTTCAATCAAGCCTAGAATCCAATAACGCTCTAAGCGCATAGCAGAGAGCTTAATTGAACGTTTTTGACTGACCAACGCCATTTCTAGACGACTCTGCATGATTTGCACGGTTGTTTGTCTATCTAGTACTAAAGGGGCGGAGACCGAGTTTTTTGGCATGTGATCGAGAATAAACTGCGCTTGCTTGTATTGGCGTTGCTTTAGCGCGATATCAAACTGCATAAAGTAGCTAATAGGCAGATGAGTTACCTGCTGAAGGCTAACGAGGGTGTTACGCGCATCATGCAAAAGGTTGAGTTCAATTTGAGCACGGGCCTTGAGAGCTTGAGCTGCGATCAAGGTGTTCTCGTCCTCTTGAATGGTCTCTTCTGTTACCTCAAGCACTCGTTCAAAACGCCCTTGATCAAGTGCGGTATAAGCCTCACTGAGATTGGCTTTGGTTTTCACTATTGCTGGCAGTTTGTGTTTAAGAATATCATGACTGATAGGCTTAAGAAGGTAGCCATCTGGAGAGAGTTCCATAAAGCTACGAACCACATTGAGCGTGCCCTCGGCGCTGACCACGATATTAGTACAGTCACTAGCAATGATTTTTTCACTAACAAGCTCTTCCATTAGGTGATAACCGCTTAGGCCTGCCCCCAAGTTGTAATCGTAAAAGATGATTGCATAGTTGTGTTCGATACATAGCGCTTTCGCTTCTCTTCCGTTTTGGGCTTGGTGGACATTGCGCGCCTCAAAACCTAACTTTTGTAGAATCCCTTTCGCTGCCGAACGGTAAACAGAGCTATCATCAATAATGAGAATAGGACGTTCATGATTAAACAGATAAGGCTGAAGAAATTCTTTGACCATAGGACGGATTACTGCATATCTTGCGTGTTAGGGCATGATTTTAGACTGGTTGGGTCTTTAACAACTGTTACTTAGATAACAGAGATGCCGAAACACTTTTCCTATAATTTTGTAACAATCAGAAGTGCTGAGGTATTTTGATGGTTCAAGTTGTTCTACAAAGGTGGTTACAAGTACAAACGTTCCTGTTGTTATTGCTATGGGGAGTGTTTACGCACGCTAGTTCAGTTCAACCTGAAGCGTCAGTTCAACAGGTGACTCTCGGCTTACCAACCGACATTTTGAATCTTGATATGCAAGGGTTGCCGCTGCCTAATGATTTAGCTCTCAATAAGCAAGCGGTCACTGTTCAGGCCAAATATATTGAACTATTTTGGCAAGAGTGGGCGAGGCTGAATGACTTTGAACTAGAGATTATTTGGCAGCCCCACAGTAAGTTACTTGAGATGCTTTACAAGGATGAGATCCATATACTTGGTGTAGGCGACCAAGTAGAAGGTGTCGAGAGACTGTATCGTTCAGTGCCTTATATAGAATATAGAGCAAAGCTCTATGAGCGGGTTACACTGAAATCGAAGAGTAATGAAGCAGCAGCATTCCACCTAGGTATTCAAAGTACGCCACCGAATACTAATGACTCATACTCGATACTCCTTCGTACAGTTGATGCTGACCACATAGCGTCGTATGTTGACAATCTTAGTTATATTTATTCAATTCGCTCACAGAAGTTAGACGAGGCATTAAAGAGAGTAGGCAAGTTTCATCATTTTAAATCTAAATTAGACAGTACAGCTCCCCTATATGCTCGTGCGTTTGCCAAACCAAAAGATATAAGCCTCATTGTTAATTTAAACCGCTTTGTGCGCAGCGAAGAGGCGGTGGGCTTGAGACAAATATGGCTTGATCAATATGCGGCGAACCTTCCCTCAATTAAGTTATTGATTGGCAGCTATTCGCCTCGTGTGACCCAAGAACAAGAGCGATATTTAGCAAAAAACGCCGAAATACCTTATGCCTATATCGTGTCGGGTGAATCGCCTTTTTTTGAAGGAGAGGATTTGTTTCTGGATGGCTACTATCAAGACATCATTGATGTGATTGGTAGTCATATTGGCTTTACGCCTAAACCGATTACTTTTGCATCAAGAGCAGATGCAATTGCAGCGCTTAATCGTGGCGAGGTGAAATTTATTCCTGGCATTTACTTTGAAAAGCCAGAGCTTTTAGCTGGGCTGGTCGCAACACAATCGATTGATGAAGTGGAGTTATCGTTAGTCTCTAGAGGGGTTTATCGAGGGTTGGATGAACTTAATGGAAAAGTGATTGCTGCGGTGTCTAGCTCAAATATTAACGACTTAGTATCAGAGCGATTGCCATCGAGTCCGATATTGTACTTTGATACAACGACAGATGCCCTAAGTGCAGTAGCGGATGGACGTGCTAAGGGTTTTATAGGGAATCAATTGAGTACAACTTATATCCTCGCTAGGAATCGTTTTCACAATCTCAATAATATTTCTGTCGCAAGAGAGTTTCCTACAGGAAAAATTAGTTTAGAAGTTGATGCCAATGAAATGGAGTTGGTTGAACTATTAAACACCGCCATACAAGAGTTGGATCGAACAGTGATCGATACAGTGACAGCAAAGTGGAGATTAAGCGTTAAGCAAGTTGATATTTTCGACCATGAAGAGTTTGAGTACTACCTCTGGATATTGATCCTGATTTTTGCAGGTATGACGAGCTTTATGTTTTATCACCGAGTGCAAGTCAGGAAAATGACTTTGGTACAAAGTCAACTAAAGCAAGCACTGAACGAAACAGAGAAAGCCCATCAACAAGCCAAGCAGTTAGCAAAAGCCAAGACAGAATTTTTAGCCAAAATGAGTCATGAGATACGCACCCCTATGAATGGTGTATTAGGTATGGCTGAAGCACTTACATTTAGTCAGTTATCAGGAGAGCAGAAAGACCAGCTCGAAGTGCTGTCGGGCTCAGCCTACAACCTCATGTCTTTGCTCAATGATGTTTTGGACTTTTCTAAAATGGAAGCGGGAAAGATGACGTTGTCTCCTGTTCCTACTGAGTTATATCGCCTTCTAAATCAGGCGGCCGCGAATTTTGAGTTCAGTGCCAGAGAGAAGGGGGTAAACCTCAATATTAAAGTTCCCAGCAACATGGAATCACGTACTTATAATATTGACCCCGTTCGTTGGCTGCAGGTCATTAACAATTTGCTTTCCAATGCGACCAAATTTACTCAGGAAGGATTTGTTGAAGTTAGTGTTGAGACTATAGAGTCCTCGTTAAATGAAGATGGCACCTTTGCCGATAAGTTGAGATTACAGGTTAGGGATAGTGGGATTGGTTTGTCTAAAACACAATTAGAGAAACTTTTTAGGCCGTTTGTCCAAGCTGATGATCATATCAGCCGACGCTTTGGAGGAAGTGGATTAGGCTTAAGTATCTGCCAAGAAATCGTGGATGCTATGGATGGGAAAATAGAGGTATCTTCGATCGAAACTGTTGGCACTGTATTTAGTATTATCATTGTTGCTCAACGATTGACGGATGATTTACCCACACGAGATAGAAGCCAATTAATCTACAGTAATTTAGCAGAGTTAGGCCTTTCGATTTTGCTGGTTGAAGATAATTTAGTGAACCAAAAGGTATTAATTGGTCAGCTTGCTAAATTAGGTCTTGAGTGCACAATAGCAAATAATGGCGCAGAAGGTTTTGAATATTATCAACAACAGCATTTTGATATTGTCCTCTCAGATTGCCACATGCCAGTGATGGATGGTATTGAACTAGCAAAGAAATTGAACCTTCTACCAAAGAGAGTACAGTCATATTTAGTCGTAATTACTGCGGACGTATTCAGTGACCTAGAGTTTGATCTTGATGAGGTTGGTTTTGATGGTTTTATATCAAAACCTTGTACAATTAATGATTTATCTGAGGTTGTGCTGAAAGCTAATGAGCATTTGCATGGTCAAAAGTGCTACCCGATACCTGAGTCAAGCGACGACGTTCCAAGTTTTGTAGGGGTAAATGAAAACTGGTTAGATGACCTCGGGATTACTTCCCAACTAGTTGATATTGATGATGTGCCACCTAATCCTATAGTGCTATCTGAGCGTTTTAACGCCTCTAAAATATTAGAACTTAATGGCGATGATATGGAAATCACCCTAGATGTACTAAATGATTTTCTTAACTCTTACCAAGAAGATATGGATACATTAAAGAACGCAATTAAAGTGAATAACCCTATATTAATTAAAGAGGCAGCACATAAGTTGAAGGGTGTATTTATGTATCTAGGTTGTGGGCCTGCATATCAATTAGCTAAACAAATTGAAAAACAATCAGACCGTTCAAACGGTCAAATAATGGAAGAAAATTATCACACTCTTGAACAGGAAGTTGAAAAAGCAATAGTGGAAGTGAGTGAGTTTATAACAAGTAAAAGTAAAGGTTAACCTCCGTGGAAAAAGAAGAAAAATCCTATTCGCTGGTTAGAAATATAAAGTTAGTTTACGTTCTTGCCTTCTCTGTTGTGTCAATGTTCTATGTGCTTTCGGTAATAACAATCAGTTATTACGAGAGAAAGGCGGGAGTCGAGCACCAGGTGGAAGATCTAACGTCGTTTATTTTAGGGTATTACACGAACTCAGGATCAATTTATCATCAGGACTTTAAAGTCGGGTTATCAACCTCTTTTGTCAAGGATATTTTAGAGAGAGAGGACTACGAGCAACTTGAGAGTATGATTCGTGAACGTCGGCTAGCAAGAAGCTCGGACTTTGTCGTTTTACTCGATGATGGACAACCCGATTTTATAGTTAATCGTTACAACTACAATATGTATCGCCAACTGCTCAGTAAGTTATCTGATCCTGAAGTATTAAGTAAGATTTTAACGAAAACGGAAGTACTCATCGTGTTCAACGGTCGCGTGATCAGTGCTGCTAACCTGCCTTTAAAGGGGAGTACAGAGCGTTATATATTAGCCTTCTCTGAGGTGACGAGTAATGTACTAAATCGCTATACCTCCTTCATGAGCCAGCGTTTCTATATCGAAAACATTACCGCAAACTCTCAAGTCGTTAATATTATTGACCTATCAAAGCAGGTTGACGTGAGGCTAGAGACCCTTAAATTCGAATCAAATCAATACGTGTCAAGGTCCGGGCTTTATCAAGCTGATCAACATTATTTTGATTTGATTATGTATGAAGATTATTCGATCGCTAATGTAAATACGGCAACCTGGGTAGCGATTATCTCCTTACCATTGGGTGCAATATTGATCACTGGCATTTGGCTTCTCTTCAGCCGACGCAATCTTGAGCCTGTGACAAACATGGTTCAGAGCCTGCGACGAAGCTCATCGATTGATATAGACAGCGGTCCAGATGAGTTACTCGTATTCAGTCGTAACTACAAAAGCTTGGCGAAAGAGCTAGAGTCAAAAAATCACTTCAATGAATTATTAATCGGTAGCATCACTGATATGATCTTTACCGTTGATGATAAGGGGCAGGTTAACTTTGCAAATGATGCTGCGCTTGATTGGCTTGGTTTAGATATGGTGTCTATTGAAGGCCGGCAGGCGAGCTTACTTTTCTCAAATATGGATAGGGATTCATCAGATGTGGCGACATGGATACATCGTGTCAGTGAACGCAACGAAACCGTGAAAGCTCAAGGTGACTTAGTTCCAATTACTGGTAGAGAATGGATCTATCAATGTGAGATTACTTGCCAGCCACTAGATAGAAACGCTCGGCGCTCTTCGGCTATGGTGATTATAAAAGTGCTAGAGCGCATCGAGATAGAGAGCTATATGCGAGTACAAAAAGTGTAACTTAAAAAGTTGCAAAAAAACGAATCAAAAGTGTTGAAAATTCATTTCACCTTAGTTAGTGTGTTGAACATAGTGTTAAGGAAAGAAACTTTAGTTATGCGTACATTTGGAATGAACATTCATCATCACCATCACCCAATTTAGTCTTTCGGGCGATGTACGCGTACCCGGGAGACAGGTTACTCCCGGTGGTTTGAATCTCATACTAACAAGATACCAACCCTCGGGAGACTCAATCTCTCGAGGGTTTTTTGCTTTTATCAGGTTTGAAAAATTATACAAAATAGGAACAGGGATTTCGTCATGACAACACAGCGTTTAAGAATTGCGATTCAAAAGAAAGGCCGCCTAAGTAAAGAGTGCCAAGATCTACTTAAGAAGTGCGGTGTAAAATTCAACATCATGGGTGAGCGTCTTGTCGTTCACTCTCTGAACATGCCGATTGACCTTCTGTTGGTTCGTGATGATGACATTCCTGGTCTTATCATGGATGGTGTCGTTGACCTTGGTTTTATTGGTGAGAATGAGCTGGAAGAAGTTCGTCTTGACCGTAAAGCACTCGGTGAGCCGTGTGAATTTGTTCCTCTACGTCGCCTTGATTTTGGCGGCTGCCGTCTCTCTATTGCTATTAACAAAGATCAAGAATACAACGGCCCTCAAGATCTTGCAGGCAAGCGTATCGCCACGACTTACCCTCAGCTTCTTAAAGCCTACATGGATGAGCAGGGGGTTCCGTTCTCAACTTGTATGCTAACTGGCTCTGTTGAAGTTGCTCCACGTGCAGGTCTTGCCGATGCAATTGCAGACTTGGTGTCTACGGGGGCAACGCTAGAAGCTAATGGTCTTAAAGAAGCCGAAATCATCTTCCAGTCTAAAGCAACGCTCATTAAACGTACTGGCGAATTTGAGCTTGAACGTGAAGCATTGATTGAGAAGCTATTGACGCGTATGCAAGGCGTTCAGCAAGCTAAAGAGTCGAAATACATCATGCTGCATGCACCAGTGGATAAGCTAGAGCAAGTGAAAGCGCTACTACCGGGTGCAGAAGATCCAACCGTGCTTCCTCTCTCTTCTGACAAAGAAAAAGTGGCTATTCACCTTGTCAGTACAGAAAACCTATTCTGGGAAACAATGGAGCAGCTTAAAGAGTTAGGTGCAAGCTCGATCCTTGTTCTTCCGATTGAAAAAATGATGGGGTAAGGCGATGAGAACGGTTGTATGGCAATCGCTGAGTGAATCTCAGCAAGATTCGATTATGGAGCGCCCAGCGATCACGGAAGGCGCAAATATTACCGCAGCAGTGTCTGAGGTTATCGGCCAAGTTCGCGCTAAAGGTGATGAAGCACTGCTTGAACTAACTGAGAAGTTTGATGGTGTAAAGCCATCATCAATTCGCGTATCAGAACAAGAGATTGACGAGGCATCAGCGCGACTCTCTGCTGAAATGAAGCAGGCACTAGAGCAGGCTTATGCCAATATTGCAAAGTTTCACGAAGCACAAAAGCCGCAACCGCTGCGTGTAGAAACGCAGCAAGGTGTTGTGTGTGAGCAAGTAACTCGTCCAATCAATAAAGTGGGTTTGTATATCCCTGGTGGTAGTGCGCCACTACCATCAACTGTACTCATGCTTGGCGTACCAGCTCAAATTGCTGGCTGCCGCAAGGTAGTGTTGTGTTCACCTCCGCCAATAGCAGATGAAATTCTTTACGTCGCGAAGCTGTGTAACATTGATGAAGTTTACAATGTGGGTGGTGGTCAAGCGGTAGCGGCGATGGCTTACGGCACTGAGACTGTCGCGAAAGTCGACAAAATTTTCGGTCCGGGTAATGCTTATGTGACGGAAGCGAAACGTCAAGTGAGCAATGACTTCCGTGGTGCAGCAATTGATATGCCAGCAGGTCCATCGGAAGTGCTTGTATTGGCTGATGAGACGGCTGATCCCGACTTCATTGCAGCTGACTTGCTCTCTCAAGCAGAGCACGGCCCAGATTCTCAAGTTGTTTTAGTTACGCCGTCACCTATCGTTGCCGATCAAGTGACGGATGCTGTTCAGCGTCAGCTGGCTAAATTGTCACGTGCAGGTATCGCTCAGCAAGCGTTGGCTTCGAGTTTGATTATTATCTCGGAGTCTTTGACTCAAGCAGTTTCTATTTCCAATTACTATGGTCCAGAGCACTTAATTGTTCAGACTAAGAATCCACGCGATTTGTTGCCTCTGTTGGATAACGCAGGTTCGATTTTCTTAGGAGACTGGTCTCCAGAGTCGGCAGGTGATTATGCATCTGGAACCAACCACGTTCTGCCAACCTATGGCTATACGCGCACTTATTCAAGCTTAGGACTTGCGGACTTTAGTAAACGAATGACGGTTCAAGAGCTGTCAAAAGAGGGCTTACTTAACCTAGCGCCAACGGTTGTGACTATGGCTGAAGCAGAAGGTCTTGATGCCCACAAACGTGCAGTGACGATTCGTGTAGAAAAGCTGACACAAGGAGAGGGGTAATGGAAAAGCTCGCAAGGAAGCAGGTTCAAGCACTAACGCCGTATCTATCCGCTCGTCGCATTGGTGGCAGTGGTGATGTGTGGTTAAACGCGAATGAATCGCCATTTGATAATGAGTACAAAACCGACTTTGCGCGTCTGAATCGATACAGTGAATGTCAGCCAAAGTCTTTGATTGAGGCTTATGCTGCGTATGCAGGCGTTCAACCAGAGCAAACACTCACATCACGCGGTGCAGATGAGGGTATTGAACTACTGATCCGAGCCTTCTGTGAACCGGGTGAAGATGCGATTTTGTATTGCCCACCTACTTACGGTATGTATGCCATCAGCGCAGAGACAATTGGTGTTGAGCGCAAAACAGTGCCACTCTCACAAGATTGGCAGCTCGATCTTGATGGGATAGAGCAAAATCTCGATGGCGTTAAGCTGGTGTTCGTGTGTAGCCCAAACAATCCAACTGGTAACTTGGTCAATCGTGAAGACATTGTCAGCTTACTTGAGATGACAAAAGATCGTGCCATCGTGGTGATGGATGAGGCCTACATAGATTTCTGCCCAGAAGCATCGACGGTTGATTTGCTCGCGAAATACTCAAACCTTGCGATCTTACGCACATTGTCGAAAGCGTTTGCACTGGCAGGTCTTCGCTGCGGATTTACGTTAGCCAATGAAGCACTTATCGATGTGCTATTGAAAGTGATTGCCCCGTATCCTGTCCCTGTGCCTGTTGCGGATATTGCGACGCAAGCACTGTCTGAAGCAGGGTTAGCTCGAGCGAAGTTCCAGGTTCTCGATCTCAATGCGAATCGTGCCTATCTTCAAGCAGGCTTGTCGACCCTCGAAGGGTTAACGGTATTTGAAGGGTGGGGTAACTACTTACTCGTCAAGTTCCCACATGGTGACAACCTGTTCAAAGCCGCATGGGATAATGGCATTATTTTGCGTAACTCACCGATTGAAGATTGTGTACGAATCAGTGTCGGTAGCCGCGATGAATGTGAGAAGACGTTGAGCTTCATTCGTAATTACTATAGCTAAATAGAAAACCGGCAAATAAAGAACACCAATAGGCTGGTGGCCATGAGCATGCTAGCCTGTTAAAAAAATTGAAATAAGGAAGTTCGCGTGAGCAAGCAACAAAAAATTCTATTTATTGACCGAGACGGCACCTTAATTGTTGAGCCGCCAGTTGATTTCCAAGTTGATCGTCTAGACAAGCTAAAACTTGAGCCGTTGGTTATCCCGAGCTTGTTAGCGTTGCAAGATGCAGGCTATCGTTTAGTGATGGTGACTAACCAAGATGGTTTAGGCACAGACAGCTATCCACAAGCTGATTTCGACGCACCACATAATATGATGATGGAGATTTTTGAATCTCAAGGTGTAAAGTTTGATGATGTTCTAATTTGTCCTCACTTTGAAGAAGATAACTGCTCTTGCCGCAAGCCAAAATTGGGTATGGTGAAAGAGTATCTTCAGGGTGGCAAAGTGGATTTTCAACACTCAGTGGTGATTGGCGATCGTCAAACGGATCTACAGCTGGCTGAGAATATGGCCATTCGCGGTATTCAGTACAACCCGGAAACAATGGGTTGGCCACAAATCCTTAAAGACCTGACGGTGAAAGCGCGCACAGCAGAAGTGGTGCGTACAACCAAAGAGACGGACATTAAAGTGTTTGTGAACCTTGATGAGCAGGGCGGTAACGAAATTTCGACTGGTCTAGGTTTCTTTGATCACATGCTTGATCAAATCGCGACTCACGGTGGCTTCCAAATGAAGTGCCAAGTCGAGGGTGATTTGCACATTGATGATCACCACACAATTGAAGACACTGCATTAGCGTTAGGCCAAGCTCTGAAGGATGCATTGGGTGATAAGCGTGGTATTGGCCGCTTTGGCTTTAGCTTACCGATGGATGAGTGTCTTGCTCAATGTGGCCTAGATCTTTCTGGTCGTCCATATCTTAAATTTGAAGCAGAGTTCAGTCGTGAACAGGTGGGTGACTTGTCGACAGAGATGGTGGTTCACTTTTTCCGTTCACTGACCGACACACTGGCGTGTACGCTGCACCTCTCTTCAAACGGTGATAATGATCACCACATCATTGAGAGCCTCTTCAAAGCCTTTGGTCGTACACTTCGTCAAGCGGTAAAAGTTGAAGGCAATGAGCTACCAAGCAGTAAAGGCGTATTGTAAGGAAGATACAATGACAGAACAAAAAGTCGTCATTATTGACACAGGATGTGCCAACGTTTCATCCGTAAAATTTGCCATCGAACGTCTCGGCTACGATGTATCAATCTCCAAAGACCCTGAAGTGGTGCTAGCCGCTGACAAGCTGTTTTTACCAGGTGTTGGTACGGCAAGCGAGGCGATGAAAAACCTTGAAGAGCGTGACCTAATTGGTTTGGTTAAGCGTGTTGAAAAACCACTGCTTGGCATCTGCCTTGGCATGCAACTACTCGGTAAGCTTTCACAAGAGAAAGGACAAAAAGCCGACGAGCTGGTGGAGTGTTTAGGTCTTTGTGATGGTGAAGTTCGCCTGTTAGAAACTGGCGATCTACCGCTTCCACATATGGGCTGGAATACTGTCACCTCAACACCAGAGCACCCGTTGTTTAAAGGTATCGAAGAGGGCGAGTATTTCTATTTTGTACACAGTTTTGCGATGCCTGTCGGCGACTACACGATTGCGAGTTGTGATTATGGCAAGCCATTCACGGCAGCGGTACAAAGTGGTAATTACTACGGGGTACAGTTTCACCCGGAGCGCTCTTCAAAAGCGGGCTCGACATTGATCAAGAACTTCTTAGAGCTTTAAGAATAAGGATATTAACCAGTGATTATTCCAGCATTAGACCTGATTGAAGGTCAGGTTGTCAGGCTATACCAAGGCGATTACGGCCAAGTAACAGAATATAAAGTAGACCCTTCAGAGCAGTTCAACCTTTATCACCAAGCCGGTGCAAACTGGTTACACCTAGTGGATCTTACTGGAGCAAAAGATACGACAGCACGTCAACTCGACTTGATTGCAAAGTTACTTGATAGCACCCCAGCGAGTATTCAAATTGGTGGTGGCGTTCGTACTGAGCAAGATGTCGTAGACCTGCTTGAAGCAGGTGCACAGCGCGTTGTCGTCGGCTCAACGGCAGTAAAGCAGCCAGAGCTCGTTAAAGGCTGGATGGAGAAATACGGTGCCGAAAAGATTGTGTTGGCATTGGATATCAACATCGATGAATCAGGCACTCGTAAAGTGGCGATTTCTGGATGGCAAGAAGATTCTGGCGTAACCATTGAAGCGTTAATTGATGATTACCTTACAGTAGGTCTTAAGCATGTACTGTGCACCGACATTTCACGTGATGGCACACTGGCGGGCTCGAACGTAGAGCTATATGTCGATCTTTGCAAACAGTACCCTCAAGTTCAATTTCAGTCATCTGGCGGTATTGGCTCGTTAGACGATATTGCTGCATTGAAAGGCAGTGGTGTAGCGGGTGTGATTGTTGGCCGTGCTCTGCTGGATGGTAAGTTTACGGCTGAAGAGGCCTTCGCTTGCTGGGCTGAATAATTCGTGAGGTCCGCTTAGGCTAAACTGACTACAGTCGACGTTATTATCTTTAACGCCCGGTGATTTTCACTGGGCGTTTTTACGCACTATCTGCTTATTTTCAAATCAAGACGCTATTTTGTTAATCTCTACGCTAAAACGACATTCTCACCGACACCAAACGCAATTAAACGTGATAGCTCAGTTAAACTACGACCTGACTCTTCACGCCAGTGGTTGAAAGCGCGTTGCGTGGCTTCTAGGCTTCGCTTGGTGTACAAACCACCTTCGATAATGTTATGTGCTCTTAGGTAGCTTTCAACATCTTGGCTCAATATGAAGGTATCTTTTCCCACTTGGCGCAAGGCGTATGGCCCAGTGTTTCCGCCCAAGCGTTGACCGTTCTTTTTCAAGTAGAGCCAAAGCCCAATAATGTTCTCTTCTGGCCAGTCTGCGATAAACTGAGCAAAACTGCCATGCTCGAGCTGAACGTTGCGCACCATCTGAGCATTCGCTGGCACGGTTTTGACCTTAGTGAAATTTCGCACGATGCGTTCATCTTGGCTTTTTCGCTCTAGCATGTCAGCAGGCATCATCAATAGTTTTTCAATATTGAACTCCCAGAACACTTCTTCGAAAGCTGGCCATTTGTTATGAATCACACGCCACACAAACCCAGACTGGAAGATAGACTTGGTAAACTGAGCGAGAAATCGGTCATCAGAAATAGTCGACAGCTGTTCGTTGGTAAGGGGTTGTGTGAGGAGGAGTTCGAGTGATGCTCGACCGCCTTTTCGCTGGCAGGCGCGGTTATAGATGTCTTCAAAAGATTCGTAGTTCATAAGAGTTTCATCGAAAAAGTACAACTAACGGAAGATTACCTGACTATAAATCGCTTTACTTGTATTTTTTATAAAAAAAGGGTCTGATGATTTCAGACCCTTTATCCAGTTAACGGTGTTGTATAATTTGGCTATTTGAGAAGGTTACATCAGAACTCGTATTTTGCCGTAATTGACCAATTACGTCCCGCTTGAGTCTTGTCTTTGTCTTCAGCAACGAGGTCACGTACATCGTTCCAGCTGTAGTACTCTTCATCTGTTAGATTGAAGATGCCAGCACGCAGCGTTAGATCTTGGATTGGCTTGTAGTAAGCTGTCACATCAACAATGGTTGCGCTAGAGATTGGTAGGTAGTCGCCATTGATGTCACTCGCATCTTTGCTTGCGGTGTAATTCACATTCAATGAGGTTCCCCAGTTGGACTCAGAATCATAGTTTAGGCCAGCAACAAGATTCCAAGGGTTGATGCTGTTCAGTGGGTTACCATCACCGTCTTCGCCCTCTGTGTAGGCTGCTGCGATTCGAGAGCTGAAACCTCTAACTGAAACAAACTCATCCCACGATAGGTTGTTGCCTAATTCAACCCCACGGATTTCAGCCTTGTCTTTGTTGACGTGCATATTTACACAAGGGTCTGATGGAGTCCAAGAGCCTGTCACACATTCAGAGTCGATGAAGTTATCGTAATCACTATAGAAGATAGCAATTTCAGTAGATGAAATAGCATGGTTGTGACGCCAACCTAACTCATAAGAGATACTCTCTTCTGCTTTAAGATCTGGATTTGGTGCACTGACATAACCGAACATTGGGTTGCCATAAGAGTAGAATAACTCCTGAAAATCTGGTGCACGGAAACCTTGGCTCACTTGGGCAAATAAGCGATGCTCATTGTTGATCTTGTACACTGTACCTAGTCTGGCCGTGAAGGCAGAGTCTGAGTATTTAGTGTACACATCTTGTGGGTTTTCACTTGGGTTATCACTTGCATCACCAGGGTCGGTTTCAAATGAGTCATAACGGATGCCAGGGGTCACAATCCAGTTACCAAATGAGATTTCATCTTGGGCAAATAGACCATAACGACGCTCGCTTGCGTTTGGCATGTAGAATATTTCGCTATCTGGACGAGTGGTGTTGTATTCAAGGTTGGTATTCTCAATATCTTTATCAAAGAATGCCGCACCATAGATCACGTAGTGCTGTGTGTTGCCGACCATAAAGTGTTTGTCAATTTGTAGGTCAAATTGAACCCCTTCGTCTGAATAGACATAGTCTTTACGTTGAACGTTACCGTCAGAAAGGTAGGTTCGGTTTGTCACACCGTTTTCTTCCTTTGAAAGCCAGTCTAATTGCCAAACAACAGTATCAGCGATCGCAGAGTAAGCGTCCCAAATATGTTTGATGCCAACTTGATATTGTTCAGTTTCGTCTTCACCGTTGTAATTCGTGTAGTTCTCATCCTTGATGGTCATATCGGCACGATTTTTTAGGTAGTTACCTGAAAATTCGAGGCGATGTGACGGGTTCAATTGGTACTGAAGTTTGATCAGTAGGTTATCAACAGAGGTATCTTGCTCGTCAGGTGAACCGAAGTTATCGATTTCGTTACCGTCACGGCGTGTATACGCGACAAGTGATTCTAAATCGCCAAAGCGATTTGCCAATGCTACAGATTCACTGAATGTGTTGTCAGCCGATGAGTAGTTGAATTTCGCGTGACCGCCAAAGTCTTTCCCACGGAGGAAATCACTCGGGTCTTTAGTCTCAAACGCTACGATACCACCAACGGCATCTGAACCATGTAAAGAAGAGGCGGCACCTTTCACCACACCTACCGCTTTCAACATATCAGGGTCAACATCAGCACGAGAAGAGTTAATGAAGTCGTAGCTATTCTTAAACTGGTTCGATTGTGCCACACCGTCAACGGTGACCTTGACTCGATTACCTGACATTCCGCGGATGTTGATACCTTGCACACCTTGACGAGAAGTGGAATCAACCGTCACCCCAGGCGTATATTTAAATAAATCGCCAAGATCCGTGACCATATTCGCTTCAATGTCATCAGCCGTGATGATAGCAACAGAGGCAGCTGTATCTTCAATCGGGCTAGAGCTTCGTGTTGCGGTGATAACCATCACTTCATCTGCTTGAGCTGATGGTGATTCTGTTGAGGTGTGATTGTCTTGAGCGAGCACGCTACCACTGGAAAGAGCGAGCAAAATGGCTGCAGAAAGAGCAGATTGTTTGTAATGAGTCATTTTATCCCTTTGACTATTTTTGTTGCTAATTATTAATAATGCGCATGATATTGAGATTGATTATCATTTGCAAATGTTATTTTTATAAATTTAACAATTTGATTTAGAAGTAGGTTTCTACTTGTTTAAGTATTCTAACGAGAGCTTTTGTTGGCGTTAGGATCGATACACTGATAAATTTTATGGAGGCTGTCGCGATTTGAGAGTAACTGGTGGGACAAACGAGCCACTTCACTACGGTGAATAATACCGTGTACTTCAATGCCTTGAGATAACTCTCCCAATTGCGTTTCAGGCCCATCGACTAAGCCGCCTGGCCGAAGAATAGTGTAGGGCAGTGTGCTGCTTTGTAGCCAAGCCTCTGCAAGAGTTTTCTCTCTGACCGCACCGCCAAAGCCTCTCTTTGCAGCATCGGAGAGATATTGCCACGAGTCACCACAACCTAATGATGTCACTAACAAGAATCGAGACTGATTGTGTAGTTCTAATGCATCAATGAGATACCTATGCCCGATATAATCGACAGGAATTTCAGCTCTAAAGCTACCCATAGTCGATATTACCCAAGCATCTTGTGGCAGTTTGTTCACGGTCTCATTAACTAAATCTTGTTGGGTCGCATCGCAAGCGAAGGTTTCATTGCAGGCTTTAAGCATACGATCTGATTTATCGGGATTGCGTGAGACACCGTAAACAGTGAAACCTTGCGACTGGTAATATTCCGCCATAGCGAGCCCTAGGCCACTGCCAGCGCCCCAAATAACGATTTTATTCATCCTTATACTCCAAGGGAATTAACTAATAACGATAGGGTAGTGACCACTCGGGTGAGTCATCACATTGACTTTCCAGTTGTAAACCGACTCTATAAGCGCAGGAGTAAGCACCTCTTCTGGTGTACCATCTGCTGCAATTTGACCTTCATTGAGCACAATCAGTCGATCGCCATATTGAGCGGCAAGATTTAAGTCATGGATGACCGCGACAACGGCTGAGCCTTGATTGGCCATCTCTTTAGCCAACTGGAGTGTTCTATGCTGATGACCTAAGTCTAGTGCTGATGTTGGTTCATCCAACAGCAGGGCACACTTGTCCTCACTTTGAGAGATTTGCGTTAGAACACGAGCTAAGTGAACACGCTGTTTCTCACCCCCAGAAAGAGAGGGAAAAAGGCGATCGGCTAGATGAGTAACCTCAGTACGCTGCATATTTTGCGAAGCAATCTTAGTAATGCCTTTTTGGCATGAGTGTAGGTTTAGGCCCCCTAGTTCAACTACTTCTCTTGCAGTAAAGGCAAAAGTGAGGTTGCTGTGTTGTGGCAATACACCGACATGCTTAGCCAGGTGAGCAGGATTCCATTCATCGAGATTACGCCCAAAATAAGAGACCTGTCCTTTGGTTTGCCATTCACGGCTGATTAACTTCAACAGGCTGCTTTTTCCAGTGCCATTTGGGCCTAATAGAATGGTAAATTCACCCCCCTTAATGGATGCAGAGGTCTGCTTGAGGATCGTTTTTTTTCCTAACGTTAGGTTAAGATCTGAAAATGCTATTGCACTCATGCCAGTCGACCTTTTTGTTGAATCAGTAACCAAATGAAGAACGGTGCACCAAGTAGTGCTGTGACGATACCAACCGGCATATCAAGTGGTGCGACCACAGTACGAGCAAGCATATCGGCGACAAGCAGGAGCAACGCACCAAGAATCATTGCCAAAGGAATAAGACGCTTATGGTTTGGCCCACCGATCATACGGCCTATGTGCGGCACAATCAGACCGATAAAGCCGATCATACCTGCGAGAGAGACAGTGATACCGACGCCGGCCGCCGTGAGTAGTATCATGCGCTTTTTTAATCGCTGTACATCAATACCCATGTGATTGGCTTCAGCTTCACCAAGGAGTAAAGCATTCAACTTATCTGCATCACGATAGAATAGAAGGAACAAGCCGATCAGTGCTGTAAACCCGAGCAAGATACCTTTCCAGTCAGCGCCAGCAAGTGAGCCCATACTCCATAGTGAGAGATCGCGTAAAGCTTGGTCGTCTGCGTAGTAGTTCATTAACCCAAGACCAGCGCCAGCAAGTGCGCTAATCGCAACACCCGCAAGCAGCATCATAGCGACAGAGGTACCACTTGAGCTGGTGCCGAGCTTATAGACCAAGACGGTTGAGATAGCGCCGCCAAGAAAGGCAAACACTGGAACTGTGCCAAAAAGCAGTACGATAGGGTAGCTAGCAGCGAGTGAGCCAAAGAGGACAATCGCGATGGCTGCGCCTAGTGATGCCCCTGCTGATACACCAATGATTCCTGGGTCTGCAAGAGGGTTACGAAAGAGTCCTTGCATGACGGTACCACACATTGCGAGTAAGCCACCAACTGCAATACACAGGAGAGTACGCGGCAGTCGAACCTGTTGAACCACCATCAAAACATGTTGAGGTAAATCAGACTCATAAGGGAGCAGTGCCTTCATACTATCAGCGAAACCAATGTCCATTGGCCCCATCGCAATCGAACTAATGACCGCGGCATAAAGCAATATCGCACCAAAAATCAAAAGGCTCGCTAGAGGTAGGCGTTGAGAGCTTAGCCTTTGCAACAATTGAGACATTTTTACTTCGCCTCACTTTCGAAACGCTCGTGAAGCGTCTCAGCAAGCGTCAAGCTTTCTAGTCCAAAGCCCCCAATAATTGCTCGACCTGGAATAGGAATAATGTTGTTGTTAGCGCCTGCAGGAGTTGCAGCGAGAAGGGGCATTTTAGCGATTATCTCGTCGATGCTGCCCATTGTGCCTAAGGTGCGTTCAGCGATTAGGATATAGTCGGGTTGCAGTTCCAATACTGCTTCGACTGACATCGGTTTATAAGATTCAAATTGAGGTGAAGCAGGGTTGTTTGCACCGGCGACTTTGATCACTGCATCGACTGGCGTGTTTTGACCCGCAACCGTAATAGGGCGTCCTTCACTCAGCATCACAAAAATGACTTTGGGTGGAGCTTGAAGTGTCTGTCCTTCCAAGGAGTCTAATCTTTGGTTGATATCGGCTTTGAGTGCCTGTGCCTTGTTTTGGGTGTCGGTAAGCATCGCTACTTGATCGATACGGTTGTTGATACTTGCTCTATCAATACCTGTAGAAACGGTTTCGACATCAACGCCGGCATTTTTGAGTGAGGTAATGGTGGTTTCAGGACCCATTTCAGGAGAGCCGATAATTATACTTGGTGCAAGCGCAAGCAGGCCTTCTGTAGAGAGTTGTCGGTGGTAGCCAACCTGTGGGATATCCGTTTCTGCAACGAAAGATTGACTAGTTGAATCAACAGCAACCAATTTATCTTGAGCTCCTAAAGCGTATATCAATTCTGTCACAGTGGAGCCAGCACTAATAATTCTGACGTCTTTTGCCATTGATGGAAGGGAAACGAGCAGTGTGGCGATTGCTGCAATCAGAGTCTTTTTAGTCATCTTATCTATCCGTAAATTCAGTTTAAATCGCTGAAACAATGAGAGACCTTGGTTAAAGAATACTATGAGCTCTCATCACGATATCAGCGGCATCCATTATCCATTAAATGCAAATAAGATCAATTATCAATTGCATTTGTATTTACAGTTAGTATTATTGTGCGGCAAAACAAGGTTAGTCATGGGTGGCTAACTCTCTATTTTCAAAGCAAGTAAGCAGCATGATTGACTTAGATAATACTGATATCACCGGGATACACACCCCGGATCCACTCCGCTATGCATTCAAACGTAAAGGTGGTGCTCACTCTGGGGGAGGAGCTGTTCCTATCCCTGCAAGTGACACACAGATGCGACTTAATCAAGCATTATCGCTCTCAACGCCTTCAGCAGAAGCACGCTGTCTTTACGTACACGTCCCGTTCTGCCGAGTACGCTGCACTTATTGCAATTTCTTCCAGTACGCATCAAGCAAAAAGATGATTGATGAGTACTTCGAAGCGCTAGTGATTGAGCTTGAGCGCAAAGCCGCACAACCTTGGACGCAAGCAGCACCATTTCACGCCGTGTATATCGGCGGAGGAACGCCAACAGACTTAAGTGCTGAACAGTTAGAGCAACTCGGAAAGTTGATTCACCAGCATTTTCCATTGACTCCAGATTGCGAGTTAACGCTTGAAGGTCGAATTAACCGGTTTGGCGCTGATAAGTTTGAATCAGCACTAGAAGGAGGCTTTAACCGTTTCTCGTTTGGTATACAGAGCTTTGACACCAAGGTGAGACGTGCAGCCAAGCGCTTGGATGATGGTGATGTTGCTATGCGCCGCATTCAAGATCTCGTTGCTTACAACAGTGCCCCTATCGTTATTGACTTATTGTTTGGACTACCTCATCAAACGCTCGATGTGTGGCAGCGAGATTTGGACGGGTATCGTGAGTCAGGCGCACATGGTGTTGATCTATACCAACTGATCGACATGCAAGGCCTACCAATGCAGCAAATGGTTGAAGTTGGCAAATTGCCAGCACCGGCCGACACGCCAACGAAAGCGACCATGTATGAGATGGGTGTGAACTATATGGCACAGCATCATCAACGCCGACTTAGTTGCAATCACTGGGCAAAAGACAATCGCGAGCGCAGCATTTACAACAGCTTGGCAAAAACCACTGCGGAAGTGTTACCGCTAGGTGCCGGTGCAGGTGGCAACGTCGGTGGCCTACAGATGATGCAGATGCGAGATATGACGCAATATATTGAGTCAGTAAAAGCGGAGCAATACCCTGTCGCGATGTTGATGCAAGGCACTGGCAATAAAGCGTTGGCCAATGGAATACGAGCTGCGTTTGACCGAGGTGTTTTGGCAAGAGAGGCCTTAAATCGAAATGCAGGCTGGGATTGTTATTCCGCCGCATTGCCTTTATTTGAAAAGTGGCAAACCAACGGCTTAGTGAAGGTCAGTCAAGATTACTTATCGCTGACACTTGCAGGTGAGTTTTGGAACGTAAAATTAGCACAGAATCTAATCAATACAGTTTCAGAACTGGATAAGCAGCGCCAAGCCGCGTAATGAATTTTGTAAGTCGATAGAAAACGACCGCAATTAGAATCGAAACTAAAATAAATAAGCACACAGAGTGCAATCTCAAGGAGAATATCATGTACGCAACTTGTACATTCGAACAAGCTCAACAAAACGTCGCTGAACTTTGTGCCGCCGAGCCAAGCCTATCAGTAACTGATATCGCGCTTCGTTTATCGTTAACCGAAGCGGAGGCGAGCTTAGCACTACCTGCTGAAATGGTGACTACTGTGAGTGGCGAACACGCTGAAGGTGTACTAACCCAGCTAACAGAATGGGGAAATGTTACGACAATTGTCAATTCATGGGGTTCTATCTTTGAGTTTAAAGGGCCTTTCCCGAAAGGAAAAAGCGCACATGGTTACTACAATATTATGGGTAGAGCAGGCTTACACGGCCACTTAAAACTTGATCTAATTACTAATATAGCTTTTGTGAGCAAGCTGTTTCATGGTACTGAAACACACCATATCGCCTTTTTTAATCAAGAAGGTAGCTGTGTTTTCCGAGTTTATTTAGGTCGTGACAAAGCGCGTAATCTTATCCCAGAGCAGTTAACTGCATTCGCTGCAATGAAGAAGGAATTGACCCAGTGAATCCGAGTGTAAAACAAGAGCGATTACAGTCGCGACTGGTGCCTGAAATGCAGGAGTTTCGCGATACCTGCCAAACATTGCAATTGGCGACGATAGACAAAGAGCAGCGTCCAACGGCAAGCTATGTGCCGTTTGCTTTTACCGAGGCGGGCTTCTTTATTTTGATTAGTGATATTGCGGCTCATGGGCAAAACCTGAAAGCGAACAACAATCTCTCAATCATGTTGATTGAGGATGAAGCAAAGGCAAAGCACATTTTTGCGCGCCGCAGGCTCTCTTTTGAAGCTCAGGCGAAACAGGTCGAGCGTGATACTGAGATGTGGGCTCAGGGTGTCGATGCTTTACAAATCAAATTTGGCGAGATCATCGAAAACCTGAGTAACTTGGGTGATTTCCGTCTATATCAAATTCAACCTGAGAAAGGTCGTTACGTCAAAGGGTTTGGTCAAGCGTTTGATGTGAACGGTTTCGATATGGTGGATGTTGTTCATTTAACCGAAGGACATGTACAGTGCCAAAAAGAGCAAGCCGAAGGCTAATTCCAGCCGGCTAACATTTTCAGCCCCGGGCAACGTTGCGCGGGGCTTTTTATTGTGACAGAGACAATTGGAGACGAGCGTGGGCAGCGAGCGCTTAACAACCCTTTCCCCTAAATGGCTTTATCAGCAAGCGACAAAGCATAAGAAAAAACTCATCTTTGCCAATCTTCTGGCTATCAGCGCCACCTTAATCAGCGTTCCTATTCCCTTGTTATTGCCTTTGATGGTTGACGAGGTACTACTGAATCAACCTGCGGGTGGTGTGGCTATAATGAATAGCCTACTACCTGAAGCATGGCAGGGGCCGACACAATACATAGCGCTTTGTTTAGTTATGATTATCGTGATGCGATGTATTAGCCAACTACTCAACATTATTCAGAATCGCCAGTTCACTTTGGTGTCGAAAACACTGACATGTCAAGTTCGTCAAGCTTTGTTGGATAAACTAGGGCGGGTGAGCATGCGTCAATATGAACAAAAGGGCAGTGGTGCTATTACTTCTCATCTTGTTACCGATATTGAAACAATCGATAAGTTTGTCGGAGACACATTAAGCCGCTTGATTGTGAGTACATTGACGATAGTCGGTATTGCCGTGATCTTGCTCTGGATGGAGTGGCGGTTAGGGTTATTTATTTTGGCCATGAACCCGGTCATTGTATTGCTTTCTCGCAAACTCGGGCAGCGCGTTAAGCACCTCAAGAAACGTGAAAATCAATCTTTCGAGCGCTTTCAACAACGTCTAGTTGAGACGCTTGAAGGGCTTTATCAATTACGTGCAGCTAATCGAGAGAATGCCTACCTAAATAAACTCAAGCAAGATGCTGAAGCCATCAGGCAAGATGCCGACCAGTTCGCTTGGCAATCTGATGCGGCCAATCGAATGTCATTTCTCATGTTTTTAGTTGGCTTTGAGATTTTTCGCGCTGCTGCGATGATCATGGTGCTTTTCAGTGACCTTTCCATTGGTCAGATTTTCGCTATTTTTGGCTACTTATGGTATATGCTTAGCCCAGTGCAAGAGTTACTCGGTGTGCAATATGCGTGGTTTAGTGCATCGGCAGCAATGAAAAGATTGAATGGACTGCTCGCGCTTGAAGAGGAGAGTAGGCCAAAAGCAAAGGTAAACCCATTTGAGGCACATCAGCCGCTATCTGTAGAGATTGCAAACGTCAATTTTCAGTATGACGATGAGCGAACGGTGCTAAATAACCTGAATTTAATCATTCCGGCAGGTAAGCGTGTTGCACTGGTTGGCGCCTCTGGGGGCGGCAAGTCAACACTCATTCAGTTATTAATGGGAATATATCGAAAAGACTCAGGCAACATCCTGATCAATGGCTACCATGTCGAGGACGTCAGTTACGAATCACTGCGTGATAACATGGCTGTCGTGCTTCAGCAGCCTGCGATTTTCAATGACACCTTACGCCACAACCTCACCTTAGGGAATGGTATCTATTCCGATGAGCAGCTCTGGCAGGCTTTAGCCGTCGCTCAACTGAAGAAGGTGGTGGAAGCATTGAGCGAAGGGCTAGACTCTCCATTAGGTCGCAATGGTGTTCGACTGTCTGGAGGACAGCGCCAACGTTTAGCCATTGCCAGAATGGTTTTAGCTGACCCTAAATTTGTCATACTCGATGAGGCAACATCAGCGTTAGATACCGCAACGGAAGCTGCTCTTCATCTAGCAATGCAGCAGTTCTTAGCGAATCGCACCACGTTGATCGTTGCTCACCGACTATCGGCTGTAAAGCAAGCGGATATTATCTATGTGTTAGAAGATGGGAGAGTGAAGCAATCGGGCTCCCATAATGACCTTGTGACTCAGGATGGGGTGTATAAAACCTTGTATGGAGAGCTCCAAGCAAGCTAAACAAAAGCGATTATCTTGTTAATTCATAGCGGAATTGTGAATAGCCCTTTACTGACTTCTGAAAATGTGTACATTGAAGGTAAGACATATCTACACGCGGACAAGATGTTTGCAACTAATCGTAGATGGCAACACCTTTTAAATGGAGTTTAGTTTGAATCAGAAGTGTAATTGGGAGGTGTTGTAACAATGCTTGCCAAAAGAATCATCCCTTGTCTTGATGTCCGAGATGGACAAGTTGTTAAAGGCGTCCAATTCCGCAATCATGAAATTATCGGTGACATCGTTCCACTCGCTCAGCGCTATGCTGAAGAAGGGGCGGATGAGCTGGTGTTTTATGATATTACTGCATCGAGTGATGGCCGTGTGGTCGATAAGAGCTGGGTTGCTCGCGTCGCAGAGGTTATCGATATTCCATTCTGTGTTGCTGGTGGTATTAAATCTGCTGATGATGCAGTACGCATTCTAGAGTTCGGTGCAGACAAGGTATCCATCAACTCTCCAGCACTGGCAAACCCAGAGCTCATTACTGACCTTGCCGATAAATTTGGTGTGCAGTGTATTGTTGTTGGTATCGATTCATACTACGACAAAGAGACAGGTAAATATCAGGTTTATCAGTTTACTGGCGATGAAGCGCGCACAAAAGCGACCCAATGGGAAACCAGAGATTGGGTTCAAGAAGTACAAAAACGCGGAGCGGGTGAAATCGTTTTAAACATGATGAACCAAGATGGCGTGCGCAATGGTTATGATATTGAACAGCTAAATATGGTGCGTGAAGTGTGCAATGTGCCGCTGATCGCTTCTGGTGGCGCTGGCGCAATGGAACACTTTGCTGAAGCCTATCAAAAGGCGAATGTTGATGGAGCATTGGCAGCATCGGTATTTCATAAGCAAGTCATTAATATTGGCGCGCTAAAACAGTATCTAAAACAGCAGGACATTGAGGTGCGACTATGAGTTTTGCAACCGCAGAAGTGAGCGCACTAGCAGAGCGCATTGATTGGGATAAAGTTGAAGGGCTCGTACCAGCGATTGTGCAAGACTTTCAATCGAGCCAAGTGCTGATGATGGGCTACATGAACCGCGATGCGCTCGCAAAAACAGGCGACACAGGCCAAGTGACTTTCTTTTCACGTACGAAAGAGCGCTTATGGACCAAAGGTGAAACCTCAGGAAACGTCCTTCAGCTAAAAAATATCGCCCTAGATTGCGATAACGACACGTTACTTGTTAAGGTCGATCCAATTGGTCCAACGTGTCATACGGGAACAACGACCTGTTGGGATGGCGATAAGCAAGAAGAGTCACAAATGGTGTGGCTTCATCAACTTGAGCAGCTATTGGCTGCCCGCAAGAGTGCCGACCCAGAATCCTCTTACACCGCCAGTCTTTATGCCCGTGGCACCAAGCGTATTTCGCAAAAAGTGGGCGAAGAGGGTGTTGAAGTCGCGCTTGCGGCGACGTCGGGTGATAAGGCGGAGCTAGTATGTGAATCAGCTGATCTTATCTATCACTTATTTGTGTTACTACAAGATCAAGGCTTATCGATGGATGATGTCATCAATAAGCTCAAAGAACGTCACAAATAGACAGTTTTTTCGTAGTGAAATTATAACGGCGAGCCAATTGGCTCGCCGTTTTTTATGCTGGTATCCGTTCAAACCACTAGGGTGAGCAACGTTAGTAGAGAATAATTAAAATCGTACCTGCCAGCGTCATGAGTATGTTGGCAATCGCATACGTGCCGGCATAGCCTAGAGCAGGAATGGTCGATTTTGCGTAGTCATTAACGATATCCATGGCTGGTGCACAGGTACGAGCACCGATGATCGCGCCGAACAATAACGCACGGTTCATCTTTAAGATATACGCACCGACAAGGTAAGCAAAAACAACCGGCAGCACACTGATAACCAAGGCAAGAGTAATCACTTGAAAACCAACGTCTGCAAGGTGCTCAAACATTTTGCCACCTGCACTTAATCCGATTCCCACCATAAAGAATGCCAAGCCTAAGTCTTTGACAAGGTTCAACGCCCCCTGCGGGACATAACCAAAAGTCGGGTGATTTGCACGCAAGAAGCCTAGGGTAATACCTGAAAGCAAGAGACCCACTGCATTACCTAAACCAAATGAGACTTGGCCAAAGGTCATGGTGATCAAACCAAACATAATACCCAGTATAAAGAAGCTACAAAACGCTAATAGGTCTGCCATTTGTGAGTGGATTGAGATGAAACCAATGCGCTCAGCAAGACCATGCACACGACTCTTTTCACCACTGACTTGAATCACATCACCTTTAGCGAGAACAATATCATGGTCCATCGGCATTTCGATTTGCGCACGTACTACACGGTTAAGGAAACAGCCATATTCGGATAGGTTAAGATCTGAAAGGCGCTTACCGGCGATAGAATCGTTTTTTACTACGATCTCTTCTTCAACGATGCGTAAGTCGAGTAGGTTGCGGTCAAAGACCTCTTTACCGTTACGGAAGCTTGGGTCAAGACGTGCGTGGCTATCAGGGAAGCCCACCAAAGCAATTTCATCACCCTCTTGCAGAATTGCGTCACCATCTGGGTGCGCCAGAATTCCGTTACGACGAATACGTTCGATATAACAGCCAGTTTGGCGATAGATACCGAGTTCACGCAGGTTTTTTCCGTCTGTCCAATCAATCAATTCAGGGCCAACACGATAGGCACGTATGATAGGAAGGTAGACCTTGCGTTGACCAGAACTGCCCAAGCCGCGCTCTTGTGCGATTTGCTGAGCAGAGTCGGATAGGTTTTGCTTTTGAAGGCGCGGTAGCAGCTTAGCAAATACAATCATGCTTATAAGGCCAACTAAATAGGCCATCGCATAACCGACTGACAGGTTTTCTAATACCGCAGCAAACTCCATATCTCGAGGAATTTCAGCTAATCCTGAGCTTAATGCATCTTGCGCACCAACGAGTACGGGAGTTGACGTTAATGCACCCGCCATCATACCAGTAGCCAAACCTAAATCGAGATGGAGAAACTGTGTCGCGAAGTAGGTGATAGAGATCGCGCTAACTAATACCACCATACTCAGAATAAAGTAGTGTTTGCCATCACGGAAGAAGATACCAAAAAAGTTAGGCCCAGCTTCGATACCGACACAGTAAATAAACAGCATGAAGCCAATGGTCAGTGCTTCTGGGTTAAAGGTGAAACCTAAATGACCCATAACCAATGAGGTGATCAGAACACCAATAGAGTTACCGAGCTGAAAGTTACCGAAACGAATTTTACCGATCGCGAGACCGATGGCGAGAACGACAAAGATAAGAAGAATAGGGTTGTGCTCTAAGAGGCTAACAACGTCAATGTTCACGGCTTTGAACCAGATTTTAGGGGGTGGACAGGAAGTGTGCGAATTGTACTGAATTATTAGTAAATGATAAGCATAATTTAGTGAAAACGCATAAAAAATTTAACCGACCTCACTGAAGTCAATTTTGGGTCAGTTTTGTGTTTAAGAAATAACAAAAAACCGCCGTAAAAACAGCGGTTTGATATAATCTTGTAATCTATTGAGCGAGTCGCTGATTAAGCGAATAGACCTAAGTGCTCTTTCGCGTACGCTTCGAAGTCGTCACAGCCACCGATGTGCTCTTGATCTACGAAAATCTGAGGAACTGTTTCTACAGGTTTACCAACTGTTTTCTCGAGGTCTGCTTTTGAGATACCTTCAGCGTGGATGTCTACATAACGGTAGTTAAAATCATCACGCTTCTCTTTTAGCGTTTCCGCGTACTCTTTTGCGCGAACACAGTATGGACATGCAGGGCGACCAAAGATAACAACAAACATAAACTTTTCTCCTTTGTTTTATGTGAACAACTATGCCTGATCGTGGTCATAAAATAAAGTGGTGAATACCTGTTACTGCGATAGATAAAAGCTATTGACTGATGTTTAAGCGATGTGATTTCTCTCAAAATTACCCTAAAATTAATAAGGGTAATTAGAAAGCTTTGCACTAGGTCAAATCGACTATCGATAACATGGTTAATTATCATCATAGAGAAAGAATTAGAAAGGGAGAGTCTATGTTCAACTTTATGACCAGTGGGCGAGTGATCTTCGGTGAAGGCTCACTCGCACATTCACTATCACTGATTCGACAATATGGTTACAGTGTACTGCTAGTCACAGGGAAAGGGATTCAACGCAGTTCAGTTGTGCTTGATTATTTGGTGAAACAGCAGCTCCGCTATCAGCATATAGCCGTTGGCAACGAGCCAAATATTACGATGGTAGAAGAAGCGGCTGTATTGGGGCGCAAGTTCAATCCAGAAGTGATTGTTGCCTTTGGTGGAGGCAGTGTGATTGATATGGGTAAAGCGCTTGCTGCAGTGATCCCAAATCAGGGCAATGTTTACGATTACGTTGAAACTGTGGGTAGAAATGTCCCCCTCAAAACCCGGCCTTTACCCGTTATCGCCATTCCGACCACTGCAAGTACAGGCAGCGAAGTAACAAAAAATGCGGTGCTCCGTTCAGGACAAGACCGTATTAAAGTCAGCCTACGCGATCAAGATATACTCCCTAAGGTGGCAATTATCGACCCAACACTCACCTATGGCACTAGCCAGTCTATTTCTGCTCGTGGAGCGATGGATACATTTACACATCTAATGGAAGCTTATGTGTGTAACGAGCCAAACGCCTTCAGTGACATGCTATGTGAAGAAGGGTTCCGCCGTTTAAGTCGCTCGGTGATTGATGCGTGTTTACATGATGACCACAAGGCACGTGAAGATCTATCATTTGCAGCTATGCTCGGTGGAATGGCGCTCACCAACGCTAAGTTGGGTGGTATTCATGGTTTAGCGTCTGCGCTGGGTGGTGAGCTCAAAGCGCCTCACGGTGTGATTACAGGTCGCCTAGCGCCATTTGTGATGCGAGAAAATATATTGAATGCAGAAGCAAATGGTGAAGAGCTGATTCTCGAGCGCTATCAGCGCATGGCTCAGATTTTAACTGGCAGACAAAATGCAAACCTACATGATGCCGTCCTGTGGGTTGAAAGCATTTTATCGCGATTGGATATTCCTGAGCTGGGTGAGTTTGGTGTCTGCAGCACAACCTTTGAATTGGTGGCTGAGAGTGCGCTTAAATCAGTGGACATTCGTGGCAACGCCAGCACGTTGGACAGAGAGCGCCTAATCAACATTCTTGAGTCAGTGTGTGAATGTGATGGCAGCTGCACAAAACAAACAGAGATTAAAGACGACTATCTACTCGTAGAGCTAGTGCATGATTCTAGTGCTGAAACGAGTGATATATAATGGAACAAAGAGCTTCGTAATTTTGGAATAGATAAAAAAAGACCTTCATTTATGAAGGTCTTTTTTGCGTTCTATGTTTAGGCTTAGCAAGGCATAGTCGAGCCGTCACACTTACATTGGAGTAATTTTTTCGTAGCGCGAGTCTTTTAATGCGTCTTTTACTCGACGTAGGTTTTCTCTAAAGCCTGAGCCACGACGAAGTGTAAATCCAGTCGCAAGGACATCAATGACTGTCATCTGAACGACACGGCTTGCCATTGGCATATACACGTCTGTATCTTCTGGGACGTCTAGCGTAATCGACAGTGATGCGGCTTTATCAAGCGGTGAGTCTTTGGCAGTAATTGCAATCACTGTTGCGCCATTTTCACGCGCAAGATGAGCAATTTCGACCAAGCTCTTAGTTCGACCCGTGTGTGAAACCAGAACGATAACGTCATTATCAGTGCAGTTAATACACTGCATGCGCTGCATAACGATATCTTCAAAGCAACTGATCGGAATATTGAAGCGAATAAACTTATTCTGTGCGTCACGCGCAACAGAAGACGATGCGCCTAAACCAAAGAATGAAATACGTTTAGCTTGAGTTAACAAGTCGACAGCACGATTCACTTGTGTAGAGTCTAAGCTGTTTTTTGCGACATCAAGACACGCCATGGTAGATTCAAAGATCTTGTGTGTATAGGCATCTGCGCCATCACTTTCTTCGACATTGCGGTTCACATAAGGTGTACCGTTAGCAAGGCTTTGGGCTAAGTGCAGCTTAAAATCTGGGAAACCTTTAGTGTCCAAGCGACGACAGAAACGGTTAACCGTTGGCTCACTAACATCCGCCATCTTTGCTAGCGTCGCAATACTTGAGTGGATAGCTGTCTGAGGTGAAGCCATTATGACTTCAGCAACTTTTCGCTCAGACTTACTAAAGTTTTCAATGTTATTTTGAATTTTTTCTAATGTATTCATAATGTTCACGAGGGAATAGAGAACAACTAGCTGGCTACTAAGATGTTGGCTTTCTAGGGAAATACTCAACCAAAAACGACCGCCAGCGCCACAAACTTCAGTATAAACCGTTCGAAACTAAATCCATTATCTATTTAATGATAATATGACAAGCCTCAAACAAAATTTAAGAAAACTACGAACTTCGCCCGTGAATGGGGGAGTTTACGCAGAAAAACTGTGAGTTTTTGCACATTTTGTTGGTTTAATTACAAGATTATAGAAAGAAATTTTCAGTTCAACGAACAAAGAGCAACAAAGTCCTAACGGAAGTTTATCGCTCTTTGTCGTTTTAAGCATGACTAGTTTTCATTACTTTCGCGCACTGCTCTTCCAATTTATGCATCAGGCTTGGTACTTGAGTCGCAATCAAGCGCTGCTCTTCCAGAACACTCTCTAACACCAGTGTTGTTGTGAGAGGGTTGGCAAGCACGACACGGAATACGATCGTATCGCGTTCATCCCAACGAATCGGATTTAACTGTGTGCGTGAAACAAACGATTTGCCAGTTTCGCGTTGACGTTTTTGAATGAACTTGGTGAGCTCATTCAGCAGATTGTGGATCTTACTTTGTTGTGCTGGTGTCGCTGACTCAAGGGCTTGTTTCACATGCGAAGGCACATAGCGATAGGTCAGCAAGCACAGCTCTGGATGAGAGATGAGTTCAAAGTCAGGTTGTTGCTCAATCAGCTTTGCGAAGTAGCTTGCCTTTTCAATACCTTGATCAATCAGCATTTCGTATCCTGGGCGGCTGATAATGTGCATAGCCGCATAAACTAGCATCGCCATACCAGAGCGCGAGCCCTCAAGAGTATGACTGCCTAAGTCTTTTGAGCCTTTGCGCAGAATATATTGGGCGTGATGCTCAATCGATTTCATCGCTTCTGGTGAGCGGAACAACACCATGCCTGCACCCATCGGGATATAAAGCTGCTTATGCGCATCGATGGTCACAGAATCTGCGAGTTCAATACCGTCTAGCAAGTGTCTGTGGTGGTTGGACATCAAGGTTGCGCCACCCCAAGCGGCATCAACGTGGAAGTGACAATCGGTTTCAGCACAGATCTCAGCAATATCGCGAAGTGGGTCGATATTACCGGTTTCAGTTGTGCCCGCTACACCAACCACGGCAAATGGCTTGATACCTTGCTCTTTTAACTCAGCAATTTTCGCTTTTAATGCTGATGGAACGATGCGGTTGTTGCTGTCTGTTTTGACGGCAACTAGCCCTTTTTGACCGATGCCTAATACATCGGCTGCTTTTTTCAGCGAGTAATGTCCGCGTTCAGAAACGAGAATGGCAAGTCCTTTGTAACCATGATGCATCATGGCTGCGAAAAGTCCTTCTTTCTCGACACCACCAAAGTTACCTTGTGGCTTGAGTGCGTTATTACGCGCTACCCAAAGCGCGGTGATGTTCGCGATAGTCCCACCTGAGCAAAAGGCACCCAAAGAGTGATTTGCGCTGTGCATCCACTGAGAGTAGAAAGCGTCGTTTTCACCGTAGATGAGTCTATGAAGCATACCGAGAACCTGACGTTCTAACGGCGTGAAAGCTTTTGAGGTTTCAATTTTGACCAAGTTTTGGTTCAGCGCGATCATGATCTTTGATAAAGGCATCAAAAAGTAAGGGAGCGCAGACGTCATATGACCAATAAAGCTCGGTGACGAGGTATGAACCGAATGAGAGACTAATGTGTCGAGTAGATGCTGAGTATGATCAGAAACAAATTGAGGCTGTTCAGGGATCGCAGGGCTTGAGAAGTCTTTCTCAATTTCTCGCAAGGGTTTCTCTTCCGCGACGATGTGCTCGCGCAGAAAGTGATTGAGGTTGTGAGATAGTTTGGCTTCGATTTGTGTCAGGGTCGAATCTGGGCCTTCAGGCACAGTAAAGATTCGTAAGAGACTATCAAAGTTTACGTCTGCGGTTTTTTGATCCATAACTCTATTCGCGTATTCTTACTAAAGCGAGCAGCACAATCTAAACCAAAAGTGGGTGCATGTCTGCAACAATTTGGTTGAGTGTGCTGCCAAATTCATCAGTTACCTTACTTGTTACAGGTTTTGCTTTGAATTTGTTCAATAGATTGGTTGTATTTGTTCAACAAAGGTTGAATCTCTGTTGGGTGGCTCAGTAAGTCGGCAAAAGCTGAGCGTAGTTCATAGTTTTTGGCGTGAGGTTTGGCCTGGCGGTCTTGGTAGGTAGTGCGAGCGACTTCACCTAAATTGTCATTGCGTTCTGTCAGTGTTTTTACTTCACTTTGCTCAAGGCTCAACCAAGATTCAACTGGCTGTTCTGTCGCGATTTTCTGGGGTTCATTGGTGAGGTAATAATGAACTGCGGTGCGGTTTAGCTCGAAGTGGTTTTTTCTTCCTTGGAGAAACCATTCGCTTACGTCTTCAAGGTCAGGGTACTTTTCAGCGGTTAACTCAGTAAGATCGGCATACCATTGAAGCGAGGCATCGATGTAAGCATCATATTTCTCCGCGTAGCATTGAGTATCGTCAGCAGCAAAAGAACCAAAAGAGAGAAGGGCAGTAAGAGTCGCTACAGCATAACGTTTCATTGTATTTCCTTATCGTTAACTATTTTACGTTTACGCAACAAGAGAGACAAAGAATAACATAAGAACAGGCACCAGTAAGCTAAGAATAAAGCCACTTACTATCGCGACTGGAACGCAACGTACACCACCCGTAGTTTGAATAACGGGAAGTGTGAAGTCCATCGCTGTTGCACCCGCATAGCCAATAGCAGTGCAAGGTAGACGACGAATCATGACTGGAATGAGCACTAAAGCCACCAGTTCACGCGCCAGTTCTAGCATAAAGGACGCGCCACCAAACACTGGACCAAAGGCATCGCCCATCAAGATGCCGGAAAGGGAGTACCACCCAAACCCAGAGGCCATTGCAAGACCTTGGAAAATTGAGATGTCTAACAACCAAGCAGCAGTAATGCCACCAACCCAAGAGGTGAGAATGATCACCAGCGCAAGCACCATGCCATGTTTATTTAGGATGATTTGTTTTAAGGTTAGCCCACTATTACGCAGCTGAATTCCAATGAAGAACAGCAATATGATTAAGATCCACTCACTTGCGGTATCTACCCAGCCCAAACTTATCGGCAGCAATAAGCCGGCAACGAGGCCCCCTCCAACCACAAAGATCAGTTTGACCGATTCTAAAGCCATTTGTGATAGTGGGACGCGTTGGTGAAGGTTGTCGGTTTTGATCGGTAGCCACTTATCGACAAATGGCAGGGCAGAAAGGTTAGCAACACCAATACAAATGAAGAAAGTCGCGCTGTATGTGATGATAAGTTGTAAGTTTGAGCCAAGATTATCCAGCGCTGCAAGGCTTAGGCCCATCAGGCTTAGAATTATGTATATCAGATAAGAGGTCGTACGATTGACCGCATTTAGCCGTGCTTCATTGCGTACGACGAATAGATACCCCAGAAATAGTGGAGTAAAGATAAAAATCATCCCTGAAAACATAAATCACTAACCTATATGACGAATTCCTGCGGTTAGAGTCCGCTTGATTTCAATACATCTGATAGTTGATTTCGGAACTCTAACTCATCTAAGTTACTGAGGTTATACAGGACTTCTGCGCCATTTGCATCAAATTCAACGAAATGCTCATCAATGCTTTCATCGTCTCTACGATGGAGTAGAACATGGTTGGCAACGCGTGCTAAATCCAAATAACTGAAGGAAGATTCTGTTTTGTCTGTTGAGCGGTTGGTGGCAACGTTGATAAAATCATTGTCAAAGCCCCAGTGGCCTAAAACGAGTTTACTGGCGTTACTGCACAAAGCATCAAAAACTGGCAAAGCGAGCTCTTGGTCTAAATAGTTTCCTTCTTCAAGATAGAAGTGATATTCGTTCACAAGACTGAATAAGCCAATATCAGCCAGTAAACCCACCAAAAGCGCTTTATCGATATCTACAGCGCGGTAATGAGCACTATCAAGGCCTTTTAGCTCTTTCAGCACGAGAACCATTGTCGCTCCAAGCTCACGCGATGAGGCGGCACTTTGTGCCAGTATTTTCTTACACGACGGGTTAAACTTCACCGAGAGTTTAAGCTGCTCAATCGCTTGAGCAGTGACAATATCGCGGACGCGTAAGATACCCAATCGAGAAACGGCTGTAATAAGATCGGTGCAGGTAATGTTACGACGATTAAAAATAACCGAGTTTGCTACTTTGATAACGGTTGCAGCGAGGCTCGGGTCCTCGAGTAAGCAGTCTGCAATATCGGATATGGTGGTGGTTTCTTGGGCACTGAGTCGCTGGATAGTGATCACCGCCTCGGGAATCGGTGGCAGTGAAATTTTGCCTGTAGAGACAGACTGTTTAACACGCTCAAAGAACTCGCTTTCCAGTCCCTTTAGAATGTTATCTCGCTCTGGTGAGAGCCAAAAAAATGACAAGTGATGCATGAATGAATACCAATAATCCGACAGTTGCAGTTTACCGACTAATATTCCGATAACGCAATAGTTTGGCTTTTGCATGCTGTATTATTAGCCAGATAGTAAGCAGATACTCACAACCCCGCATCATGAGATAACAAATCGCTGAAATTCATTGATTTCATACTTTTATCGTGATCATCTAGCACGTAAATTTAACCGTTGTAAATATCAATTAGGTTTATGAGCAAGTGCATATGTCAACCCAAAATTCGACTCGAGGCATAAAATGCATCGTTTATGTGATATCGATCGATAAACTTCTTATATTTAACGACACGAATGTGATTTTAGTCCGGACTTAATTTTTGTCGTGAACTATCATTACTGCAACAAAAGAGTTGGAACGCAGTTCATAAAAGCTCAAACTTTATGGTTAGGTCATAAATTACAAATAATATAACCAATAATTCAATTTGTTTTCGCAGCTGTTATCTGGTGATCGACGTTAATCGGGGCAATGATTAAAATGGATCAAAGGATATGACAGAGCAATTATTTTTAAATTATGTAAGCAAGTTCGGAAAATTTCAAAAGCGCTCGATGTTTGGTGGTGTGGGAATGTTCAAACAAGAAGCGATGTTTTGCCAATTCATCTCGGGTAAATTTTATTTGCGAGGTGGAGGAGAGTTGGACGACAGACTGACGGCACTTCACTGTGAGAAATATCGGCATGTGAAAAAACAAACAACGGCAACGGTGAATTACTATGACGTTACAGAGTTATACAGTTACGGTAGTCCTAAACTTGATACATTGATGCGACTCTCAATTGCTTTAGCGGTAGAGCAGCGGACCAAGAAGAAATCAAATTTAAACCGACGATTACGTGACTTACCGAATATGCAACTCACTTTAGAGCGTATGGTGAAAAAATCCGGTATTGAAGATGTACAAACCTTCATGGAGCTCGGTGCAGACCAAGTTTTTGAAAAGGTAAAAAGTACCTACGGCAATGATGTTGATGACAAACTTCGATGGAAGTTTGCGGGCGCAATTCAAGGTATTCACTGGAAGTTGCTTAAGGAGCCTAATAAGCGCGGTCTCAGTTTGTCAGCATTATAAATAACAAAACCCAAGCGAATGCTTGGGTTTTGTTATTTTTGAATAGAAGTCAGGGCTATTAAGCGCTTACCTCGACTTCGTAAGACGTAAATTTACGCACATTGATGACACCGCTATCGAAAATGAGATACTGGCCTTTGATTCCTTGTAAAGTGCCAGTGACCTCAGGGTTTTTATCAAAGTTGTGTGAGGTGATTTTCACTGGGTGTTGCTTGACCGGATATTGTAATGGCGTGATCGCTTCGTCTAAAACAGTAACGGCGTCTTCACCGAACTGTGCTTTGATTTCAGCCATTTTAGGTGCAGCCAGTTCAAGTAGTTCTTTCGCGCGTTCTTCTAACGGAAGCGGATCACCGTCACCTTTCAGTAGTGTTCGCCAGTTAGTTTTATCAGCGACATGTTTTGCGATTTCAATTTCTACGAGGCCTGAGATATGGCGTGTTTTGACGCGTAAAATCGGTAAGCCTTGTGTTGCCCCTTGGTCAATCCAGCGTGTAGGTATTTGTGTATGACGTGTGATACCGACTTTCAAGCTAGAGGTATTTGAAAGATACACAAAGTGGTCAACCATACAGTTCGCTTCGCCCCATTCTGGCTCACGGCAGGTTCCTGAGTCATAGTGGCAGGTCTCTGGTTTCATTATGCACATATCACAGCTAGCGAGTTTCTTCATGCATACAAAACAGTGGCCTTGTGAGTAGCTTTTCTTGGTTTTCTTGCCACAGCTGCAGCAAAAGATGTTACCAGTGTGAGTGAGTGTGAGTGTTTTACCAATAAACGGATTAAGTTCGACGAGCTCCTCTCCAACAGGCAATCGGTATGAGACCTCCCCGTCAAGGCTGGCGTTCATTTTACTCAGCGTTCCTTTTGCGATGATCGACATAGGCTTCCTTTAATTTTTATTTATATTGACGCTATCTTACTTGGCTAAGGCTAGGATGAGAATGACCAAGAAGGTAAGTGTCGGTTAATTGAACAAGATTGGCCACTAATGATAGGCTTGATGAATGAAAAATCGATAAGAAACAAAAGCAAAGGAGTTGCGATGAATTTTCGTTGTGGTCAGTGCAGGCACTTTACACGCACACGTGACAATCAAAAAGATCTCTGTGGAGCATGGGATCAACCTACGATGGCAGACCGCCAAGCGTGTCCATCTTTCATTCCTCGCAAACTCACTATGCCCAACAAGGACGGTGGTTGATGTTTACTATGAAGGTTGATGAAGATATTGAACTAGCTTTAGTTCAGCCCTCGTTTTGCACGGCGTATTTGATGTTGCTTAATGAGAATCTAGATTATTTGAGTGAGTGGCTTGCTTGGCCGCCAAGTATTGAAGGTATCGGTGATTTTGAGGTGTTTGTTAAGCAATCACTGAATGACTATACCAATGGTAAATCCATGACATGTGCAATCGTATTTCGCGGCCAAATTGTCGGTAATATCAGTTACAACACCATTGATAGGCAACTTGAGCGAGTTGAGATAGGTTATTGGCTCGCGGCGTCTCATCAAGGGCAAGGTATCATGACGCGATCGGTTCAACATCTCGTCAATTATGCCTTTGGCACGTTAAACATGAGAAAAGTCCAAATCAGTGCGGCAACAGAAAATGCCGCTAGTCGAGGTGTTTGTGAGCGTTTGGGTTTTGAGCTCGAAGGTGTAATCCGACGTGCAGAGCGATTGAGTGATAGAGTGGTTGACCATGCTGTTTACGGATTAGTTAGAGGTGCCTGATGAGCACAAAAATTATGCCATCAGCAATATTGTTTGACTGGGGGGATACGTTGATGGTTGATACCCCCGGCAATATTGGGAAGATGTGCGATTGGCCGGTGGTTACAGCGACTGAAGGGGCACAAGAAGTGCTTGAGTTTTTATCCTCGCATTATCTTATTTATATAGCGACGAACGCACAAGAATCCACTGCACAAGATATTGAACAAGCATTTGCCAGAGTGGGCTTGGCGAAATACCTCTCTGGCTACTTTTGTTACGCAAATCTGTCTCTCGCAAAAGGTAGCCCTGATTTTTATCGCAAAATCGCTCAACAATTACAGCTTGCTCCATCCGAGCTAGTGATGATTGGTGATACCCTTGATAAAGACATTTACCCCGCGCGAGAGGCGGGATTACAAGCGGTTCTGCTTAACTCAACACAACAGTCCACAGATGCAACGGTCGACTCAATTGTTCATTTGAACGAACTCATATTGAAATTGGAGTCGTGTCAAAACAGTTAATTTATCGATAGCGAAAAAAGAGGAGGCTCACAAGCCTCCTCTTTTTGAATATTAGGTTTCAAATTAGAATTTGAAACGAGTCGACAGCATTAGCTGTTCGCCATAAGAGTCGTTAATACGGAATTCCGCACCTAGTGAGAATAGCTCTGTAGAGTGGAAACGAGCATGAAGTGAACCAATCACTTCTTCTTCACTCTTGATTGAAACGTAGCCGACTTTACCACCTACTTCGAGTTGAGGACCAAGCCATTGACGAACACCTAGATTCACTTCAACGCCTGTCTCAGTGCTATTAAAGTCTTGAACACGGAAAAGCATTTCACCGGTAACATCTGCCCAGTTACTCACTGGAGCATGGAAGCCAAGACCTGCCGCAGCATCGTAGTCACTTTCCATTTCTGTATCGATACGAGCAACAAAGTGCGCATTTGGGTGGATACTCTTACTGAACTGTGCACCCACTGTGACAGGACTGATACCTACACGAGCTTCTAGGTAGTCGTAACTAAAGTTACTCATTACCGCGCGTTCACGCTCTCTATCTGAATTCGCTAATGCTTGAGTTGAAATCAATGCGAGAGCGACTGCTACTACAGTTTTACGCATAACTAAAATAACACCTTATTTAACTAGTCTTTTTACAAGCAAGATGTCGTGAGGGTGGGAAGATGAATTGTTTCCCTACATGCACGACAAACCTGTCCGAAGAAGAACGGTCATTGTTCTTCTTTGCTTATCCCTTAATTTGGCCACAATGATAATCTATCGATGGAATCAAGTCATTAGATCACAATCAATCACTCACCAAATTGTGCTCTTTTGTCAGAAAGGGCGTTTAAAATACGCTCAGTATCGAGCACTGCTGTCCATCGCATCAAATTATCATCATGTTGAATGACATATTCTGTGAGTTGTTGAGTCACAATATGTCGTAGCTCATCGCCTTTCCATGGTTTGCCGATAAAGTAGTCAAGGTGTGCTTCATTCACGGCTTTAACGGTGTCTTCAAGATCCGCTTGCCCAGTAAGCAGAACTTTTTTGGCTTGGGAAGTTGCTTTTGCATGGTCCAGTTCTACCAAGAATGACACGCCGGTTTGTTCCGGCATGATGTGGTCACAAAGAATCAAAGCTAACTGTTGACCATCTTGTTGCGCAGAGGCCAGCACTTCTTTGGCTTCAGCGACCGATTCAGTGGCTTCAATAATGAAGTGTTCTTCAAAATCTTCTAAATCTTGCAACACACTATCTAATACGTATCTCTCGTCATCGACGCATAAAATAAGGTACTGACTCATAAGCTCTCCTTGATATTTTGTTGCAACACCGGCAACCAAACGGTCATCGTAGTAGATTGACCTGGCTGCGATTCGACTTCAATACGACCTTGATGGAGTGCAACCACCTGTTGGCAAACAGATAGGCCAATGCCAAGGCCAAAGTGTCCTTCTTTCTTCGTGGTGAAGTTGAGTGTAAATATTTTTTCTTGCAGCTCTATAGGGATACCAGAGCCATTATCTTGAACGCTCACCTTAATCCAACTTTTACCTTCCAGCAGTGTTTGTGCGGTTCTTACCGTCAGTTCGCCATGCTCAGGGAAGGCATCGATCGCGTTGGAAATTAAATTGGTCCACACCTGCTGAAGTGCATTAGGTTGACAATAAAGTAGCGGGACTTCGTTGTATTCTTTTTCTACACGGTGGAATTTAAGTTTGTTTTCAAACATGACCAGCGTGTCATCAATGCCTTCATGAATGTTGGCGTATTGGAAATGTTCTTCACCTGGCTTTGCGTAACCTTTGAGACTTTTTACCATTTCAGCTATTCGTTTAGAGCAGTTATCCATGCTGCGCAGCGTGCTGCCTGTTTGATGGTGCGTTTCGTAGTGTTTAAGAAGAGCTTTTGCTTTTTCTGGCTGGTTTTTTGCCAACTTAAGCAAGGTGGTGTCTTTTTCTAGTCCCAAGTTCACCAACTTTTTCGCAACAACGCGATCTGGAAGGGATTTTTCAAGTTCTCGAGAGCGTTTACGAAGTTCAGCCGTTGATAACGGGTGTGAGGCCAGCGCATGCTGAAAGAGCTGCTCGCTCATTGTTTTATCGATGGGTTGATAGTCCATTTCCACCAGTTTTTGAACATTTTGAATCACCACTTCCGTACCGCGCATGATGGCAGCAATAGGGTTGTTGATCTCATGAGCAACGCCCGCCACAAGTTGGCCAAGCACGGCCATTTTTTCACGTTCAATCAATTGTTGGTGGGCTAGCTCTAAGGACTCGATGGTTTTTTGCAGTTCAAGTTTGGTAAAGATACTGCGCTGCAAGCGCCGGTTGAAGTGTCGCAGTAACAAGTTAGTGAACAGCGGCAATAACTCAGTATTGGAGTTCATCACTTGAGTAAAAATGTCACGGTCAAGCTTGATCACTTCCGTCTGGCATAAGGTTAAACCAGTAGAGAATGAAGCCTCGCCTGTCACAAATGACATGCCGCCTACAATATTCCCCTTTCCGTGGCGTACCACTTCCCGCTGCACTCCGTAATCATCTTTTTTATACAGAGCAACTTCACCTTCAGTGATGAACCATAAGAAGCGGTTATCTTCCCCTTCCTTGGTTAATAGGTGATCAGCAGAGTAGGTTCTGCAGGCGTTGGATTCGTCACTGATGGCAAAAAACTCGCGTAGTGATTGAATGACCTTTTCTGTTAGCTCTTGGTCTGACACTAAGTGGTAGTCGATAAATCCGCGCTGATAATGTTGCACTTTCGCATCAATGTGGCTGCGTAATATGCGTTTTTGATCCAACACAGTCGCATAGTTGAGAATATTGTCTTCATCTTGATTGATGATAAATGAAGTCAGCTCTTTAACGATGACTGGGCGGATGGAATCAGTTCTAAGTGGCAAGGTTTCGCAATGGTCAAGACGGCCGAGGTTAACTGCGCTAATAATGGCACCGAAATCTTGTTCAGAAGAGACAAGGATGCGCCTTGCGGGTTTATGTATCGGATTATGCTCAAGTTCTATTAATAACTTAGAGCCTTCAAAGCCGTTAAAATGTTGAGCCACGACCATGGCAAGGGGTTGCTCGTTGGCAGCAGAGCTAATGATCTCTCGCGCTTGTTCAAGTTTACTAACGTAACGGATATCAAAGGCGTGAATAAAAGACGTTAGCGATGCTTCAATCGCTTGTTTGGCAAAATCATCATCAAACACACATAAAATCGCAAACCGCTTCACAAAAAATCGTCCTTTAAGTTGCTGTTTTGAAGACTAATCAACACGGCAGTGAACAATACATACACGGCCCGTAAGGTTACTTTACCAGTGAATGAAGGAAGAGTTTGAGAGCTAGGTGTGAGAAATTTGCTCTTGAGGCAAATAAAAGCAATACTCTGACTTATCTCAATGTTTTGATTTAATTTTATTACGAGTAATTTATGACACAGCTAAAGAAATTAGGTGCGATTGGTGGTGTAGTCGCCCTTGGACTTTGTTGGCCTCTTGCGGTCGGACAAATTGGTGAACGCGTTATTGAAGATGCGATTGCAGATATCAATGACGATGTACTGATAGCTGAAATTGTTCAATATGATCGTGGCTACTTATCTTCTGTGGCAAAAACTCGCTATGCGGTTCGCGATGAAGTGTTTAAAGCACAGTTAGAAGCCGATGGCTTGCCGACAGAGTTTACAGTTGATAGCCAAATCTCACATGGTATCGCGAGTATCTCTGCACTTTCGACCGTTGAGAACTTTCCAATTCCTGCGGAGTTAAAGACGACGACTCAGCTTAACGGTAATACAGATTATCAGCTGAATGTAGCAAGCTGGCACTACACGCCAGAAGAGAACCCAGAGGTGTCACTGACTATCTCACCTTCAGTTGCAGAGGGCTCTGTGACGGTGTTGGGTGAGCTTGACTTTACCATGATGGTGCCATCTATTTCACTAGAGTTTGAAACAGGTGAAAGCTTTACGATTGAAGGCCTTAAAGCACAAGGCGAGGGCAAGAAGGCGAAGTACATTTGGTTAGGCGAGCAGAGTATTGAAGTAGAGCAAGTACAACTGTTTGATGGCGTGTCATCACCAATGGCACTACAAAATGCGAAATACACTTTTACAGCGGAAGAAAACGTAGAGACAGATCGTTTGAGTAGCACTCATAAAGTGATTGTGGGTGAAGTGGATACCACAGATGGCATTATCAGTAACTTGAATATCGATTTTACCATTGGTGATCTAGACCAACCGTCATTTGCTGCCATTATGGACATTTATCAAAACGCTTCGGTTTTAACCGAGCAAGATGTGATCGCCAGTTTGCCACATATGGAGTCTTTGATTGAGCGTGGCTTCTTCTTGTCGATGGACAATATGGCGTTAACATTGGGTGACGGTGATTTTTCATCAAAGTGGAAGCTCGAAGTGCCAGAAGGGACTAGCGGCCTAACAACCGATCCTATCAGTGTAAGTAATGCTGTAACAGGACAGTTAGAAACAGTCTTTACTCATGAGTTGGTGGATGAATATCCATTCATCGAAGAGGGAATTGATGAAGCCATTATTATGGAAATTGTTAAAGAGACAGACACGGGCTACACGATCAATGCAAAGTTAGAGCAAGGTAATCTTGTCTTTGAAAGTGGACAAACTATCCCGTTGATGGCGCTCATGCTGCCTATGATGATGCAATAATGGTCGCCCCTTAACGGGTGGTAGAGCCTAATGCCCTTCCTGACGTTCTAGTTGCGCGAAGAAATATTCGTCACGAGCGTTGAGAAGGGCTTTTTTATTGCGTGTAAAAATGGTATTAAACCAACAAGTAATCGATATTTATGCAGGAGCAACCGACATCATGGAGTCTTTGAACGACAACATTTTTAATTTTAGTGCAGGGCCAGCAGCTTTACCGAAAGCGGTAATGCAAAAAGCGCAGCAAGAGTTTGTGAATTGGAACGCACTAGGGACTTCAGTGATGGAGATCAGTCACCGAAGCAAAGAGTTCATTCAGGTTGCTGACGAAGCAGAGCAAGACTTACGTGATTTGCTTGAAATTCCAGACAACTACAAAGTTTTATTCTGCCAGGGTGGCGCTCGCGCTCAGTTTGCTGCTGTACCACTGAATCTACTAGGTTCGCATACAACAGCAACCTACATCGACGGTGGTTACTGGGCGACAAGTGCTGTCGACGAAGCACAAAAATACTGTGACGTTGATGTTTTTGATGCAAAAACTGAAATTGATGGTCAAGTCGCCATTAAACCTGCGACAGAGTGGCAAGTGGCAGACGAAGCCGCTTATGTGCATTTCTGTCCAAATGAGACCATCGATGGCATCGAAATCAATGATCTTCCAGTGACGGACAAGCCCATTGTGGCTGATATGTCGTCGACTATTTTGTCGCGCAAAATCGATGTGTCAAAATACGGTGTCATTTACGCGGGAGCGCAAAAGAACATTGGCCCGGCGGGTATCGCGATTGCTATTGTGCGTGATGATCTGCTTGAGTTCGCGCACAAGATGCTACCAAGTGTCTTGAGCTACAAGGTTCTGGCTGAAAAAGAGTCAATGTTCAATACGCCACCGACGTTTGCATGGTACTTATCTGGACTTGTATTTAAGTGGTTAAAAGAGCAAGGCGGTGTAGGCGCAATTGAAAAGGTAAACCGTGAGAAAGCGGCAATTTTGTATAACTACATTGACCAATCTCCGTTCTACCGCAACCAAGTACACCCTAACAACCGTTCTCTGATGAACGTACCTTTCCAGCTGGCGAAACCGGAATTGGATGGTAAGTTCTTAGAACTCGCAACAGAGCGTGGTCTAGTGTCATTAAAAGGACATCGAGCTGTTGGTGGCATGCGCGCCTCAATCTACAACGCGATGCCAATCGAAGGCGTTCAAGCGCTGGTGGACTTTATGCGAGAGTTCGAACTCGAGAACGCGTAGAGCTTAATCGTAATCAAAAAAAAGAGCCAGCGAATGCTGGCTCTCTTTTTTATTCAGTCGTGTTTAATCACGAATAACATTAATTATCTTCAGGCAGCTTCACATTCAGCTCTAACACAGAGATATCATCATCTTTGTGCTCAAAAGACAGGTCAACCATGTTTGGGTCGATGGCAACATATTTACTGATGACTTTCAGAATGTCCTCTTTTAATTGAGGCAAGTAATCTGGTGCTGGGTCATCTTGGCTGCGGCGCTCGGCGACAATGATTTGCAAGCGCTCTTTAGCGAGGCTTGCTGATTGCTTCTTTTGCGGTCGAAAAAACTCAAGTAGTGACATGCTGTATTAACCCCCGAAAAGTCGCTTGAAGATGCCTTTCTTCTCCTCGGTTAAGAAGCGGAATGTCACTTCGTCGCCAAGTAGACGTTCTACAGTATCAGCATAGGCCATACCCGCGTCAGATTCCTCATCAAAAATAACCGGGACGCCTTTGTTTGAAGCATTGAGTACTGCTTGGCTCTCTGGAATCACACCCAGTAGAGAGATATGCAGGATCTCTTCAACATCTTCAACGCTGAGCATTTCACCTTGGTTAACACGCGCTGGGTTGTAGCGAGTGAGGAGTAGGTGCTGCTTTACTGGTGGAAGGTTTTCTTCTGCACGTCGAGACTTAGAATCGAGAATACCAAGAATACGGTCAGAGTCGCGTACTGATGACACTTCAGGGTTTGTGGTAACAATGGCTTCATCGGCAAAGTAAAGCGCCATTAGCGCACCTTGCTCGATGCCTGCAGGTGAGTCACAGATAACGAAATCGAAGCCCGCTTCATCTAACTCTTCAAGAACACGTTTTACACCATCACGTGTTAACGCATCTTTATCGCGCGTTTGCGATGCAGGAAGAATGAACAAGTTTTCGTTGCGTTTGTCTTTAATTAACGCTTGATTCAGGGTCGCTTCACCATTGATGACGTTTACAAAATCGTAAACAACACGGCGTTCACAGCCCATGATCAAATCCAAGTTACGTAAGCCGATATCGAAATCGATGACTGCCGTTTTTTTACCTTTAAGTGCCAACCCAGAGGCGATTGCAGCGCTAGAAGTCGTTTTGCCAACGCCGCCTTTACCAGAGGTCACAACAATTACGCGTGCCATATTAGTATTATTCCTTTTAGTTTTATGCTTTTAGCGACTCGATATGCAGAATGTCGTTATCTAAACTGACCATGACTTTCTGCTTCCAGTGTTCGCTATTTATTTGGTCACTGAGCCAGTATGTGCCTGCGATAGAAACCAGCTCAGCTTGTAAATCTTTACAGAGTATCTTTGCACCTTTTTGACCACTTGCTCCCGCTATCGCACGGCCACGCAGTGTGCCATGAATATGAATAGAGCCATCGGCGATCACTTCCGCTCCAGCACTGACATGGCTCAATACGAGCAAGTCGCCGTCCTTTGCATAAATTTGTTGCCCCGAGCGTATAGGAGTACGGACAATTTTTAGTGGCGCAAGCGGCGCTGGCGCTTGATTGCCTGAGCGACTCGCAGTCATTACCGCTAAACCCGCCTCAACCGCGAGGGTTTGCTGACGTTTATCTCTACAACCGGTGACGCCCACCGGAAACATACCCACATCAAGGATGCCCGACCTCAGGGTGTTGAAATCAATATCTTTGCTTGATTGGGATACGTTAATGACCACGGGGGCATGGGCAAAAAAAGCAGGGGCTTGCTCAGTTTTCTCCCGCAGGAATGTTAAGTTTCCGTCTACATCAATATCAGCAAGATGAAGCACTGACAGCGTAAAACTGCTGCCTTTTAAATCGGGAGTTTGAGCCATTTTATTTAAGCCTGAGAACAAAGGACGTTGCTTTTACCTAGGGAACTCATGTTATATTTCCCGCTATATATCAGCAAGTGTTGTTGGTATGAAATTCTTAAATTATGTGTGTTTATTAGCGCTTTGTAGCGCTGTGAGCCAAAACCATGCAGTAGGATGGCTATGCTTTGTACAATCTATAAAAGCACCAAGAAAGACGGTGCTTATCTTTATGTGGCGAAAAGAGACGATTTTTCGGCTGTTCCGGATGAGTTGATGCACATGTTTGGCAAGCCTGTACTGGTTATGACACTGAATATAGCTACACGTGAGTTAGCTTTGGTGGATGTGAACAAGGTGAAAGAGTCGATTACTGAAAAGGGCTTTTTCCTACAACTGCCACCGCCGCCAAAAAACTTGCTGGAAGAATACAAAGCAAGTAAGCAACAACAGCAGTAAAATAAAAGAGCCAGTTCACTGGCTGTCAGCGATTAACAAAGGAGTGTACTGTGAAACGTTGGTTAGTTGGAATCTTGTCTGCCGCTGTCTCTATGGGCGTTATGGCAAATGAAAAGAGTTTTGAAGAGTATGTGGCAGAGCTCAAGCAAGAAGCCATTGCTCAAGGTATTGATACAGCGTTAGTGAATCGAGCACTTGCAGATGTAGAGCATCGCCCGAGAGCGGTCGTTGCGGATCGAAATCAGCCAGAGCGGCGTTTGACGTTGGATGAATATATTCCTCGTGCTGTGCCACAGTGGAAGGTCGACCAAGCAAAAGCGCTATATAAAGAACACTATTCTGAGCTTAAACGTGTTGGTGACGAATATGGCGTTCAGCCGCGCTTTATTGTAGCTCTATGGGGCGTTGAAAGTAACTTCGGTAAGTTTACCGGAAACTACAAAGTCGTAGATGCGCTCGCGACGATGGCTTATGACGGTCGTCGTGAAGCGTTTTTCAAAAAAGAGCTGATGGCGGCATTGCAAATTCTTGAGCAGGGACATATCGAGCTTGATGATATGAAGGGCTCATGGGCCGGGGCAATGGGTCAATGTCAGTTTATGCCAAGTTCATTTTTGGCGTTTGCTGCAGATGGTAGTGGTGATGGCAAAAAGGATATTTGGAATAGTAAGCCTGATGTGTTTGCATCAACGGCAAATTATCTCAGTCAATCAGGCTGGGATGATAGCTTTACCTGGGGACGACAGGTGCAAGTTCCAGGCTCTCTCGACGAATCGTTACAAGGGCGTGAGGCTGAAAAAGGCAAATACCTTCAAGAGTGGTCAAAGCTAGGTGTCACTCGTTATGACGGCACACCGTTGCCTAAGTTAGACGAAGATATTAAAGCATGGCTGATCATGCCTGATGATCACAATGGGCGCGTTTATCTGGTTTATAACAATTACAACGTGTTGATGAAGTGGAATCGCTCTTATTACTTTGCATTGGCTGTGAGTCATTTGGCAGACAGAATTATATTTTAATGGTTCCCCCCATTTTTGACGGCCGCTCATTTGCGGCCGTTTTTCCTTGGTGCGTTCAAATTCTCTCATAACGTGATCGCACTAACAGCTTATTCACGTTCTCAATGAAAAAGTCATGACACAGGATCGCGTTCGGTACATGCTTGGAGTTATCCAGAGCACGTCTGGTGGTTTATATTAATGGTGTGTTATGACTTATCAAATCACGTTGCCTTGTCATAAGGTCGCGACAATTCAAAATACCGATATCGATGTCAAACTTGTTCATCAACAGCTACAGTTTAATTATATCGGCCTACATAATGCGCCTATTCATGAACGATATCAGCTGTGCCAAGTGCCGTGTGACGCTGAAAGCTCCTCGGTTTTGCTGGGCGATGGCTTTCAGATGTTGTCGCAATGCCGAGGTACGCTGACACAAGTCGAAGAGATTGGTCGTTGCCCGGACAATAACAGTAGTTATCGAATCTATGGACAAAACGACCCTAAGCGTTTCTATAACACGTTAGTGATTGAAGAGGCCGATTCATTTGTACTGTTTGGTTTTACTTCTTGCCATCGATTTGCAGGTTACTTTGAAATCGAAGAGACTGAGCAAGGGAGAGTGATCGCCGCTTATATCGATGGTGAGCACACGTACCCTCAAGACTGGACCAATAGCGAACTTGAATCTGTTGCTGTTCTTGAGGCAGACTCCCTCGCAAATTTGTATCAACAGTATGCCCAGCTTATTCAAGCCAATCACCCGCCACGCCCTCATGTGCGATCAGAAGCCCCTGTAGGTTGGTGCTCATGGTATGCCTATTATGCCGAGGTGACACAAGACAATGTGATACAAAACCTTGATGCCATGCGCGGTGATTTAGATCCGTTAGAGTGGGTATTACTCGATGATGGTTATCAGGCCTTTATGGGAGACTGGTTAGACCCATCGGACAAGTTCTCATCGGGTGTTAAAGGGCTGATTCAAGAAATCAAACGTAAAGGGAAGCGACCAGCGATTTGGCTTGCCCCCTTTATTGCGCAACCAGAGTCCAATGTATTTCGTCAGCACCCTGATTGGTTTGTAAAAACAGACCACGGTGACTTACTTAAGGCTGAGGACATTACTTATGGCGGCTGGCGCTGTACGCCTTGGTATATTTTGGATACGTCTAATCCAGAAGTGCAAGACCACCTTATTCGCGTTTTGCGAACAATGCGCGAAGAGTGGGGTGTTGAACTGTTTAAGTTAGATGCAAACTACTGGGGGACGCTCAAGGGCGTGCGTTATCAATCGGGTGTCACCGGCGTTCAGGCTTATCGTATGGGAATGCAGGCGATTGCCGATGGTGTTGGAGATGGCTGGATCCTTGGTTGTAATGCACCAATGTGGCCTTCATTGGGAACCGTTGACGCGATGCGCGTGTCGGATGATGTCGAGCGTCACCCAGAGCGCTTTAGACAGATTGCCCTAGAAACCTTCTATCGAAGTTGGCAACATCGCCAGCTTTGGCAAATTGACCCAGACTGCATCACATTGGTGTCGTTGCCGAATCAAGGCACGGAACGTCAATACTATGATTTCCATCGTACCGTTATACTAGCGAGTGGCGGCTTGATGCTCTCGGGAGACCCACTTCCCGAGCTCACCCCGTTTGCGACTCATACCTGGCAAAAGCTGATGGTGCGACAAAAGCACAGTCAAGCAGCGGCCAGTTTCCGTTCTCTGTCGATGAATCATGCTTTTCTTTCTTTGTCTGAGAAAAATGATCTGCACTGTTTGTTTAACTACGATGATACTCCTTTCACTATGACACTGACCTCAAGCAGTCCTGTGCATTGGTATGATTACTGGACGGGAGAGCGCCTGACAGAAGAGAGGCTTCAGGTATTAGAAATTGCACTTGATGCTGGCCTATCAAGTCGTGCGATCGTGACGGCTTAACTCGCAAACACGATAAAGCTTCATTGGATACGCATAGAAAAATCAGGTAAAGTATCGGCCTTTGAAACAACCACTGAATCCGTTTGGTGGTTGAAATAGAATTTTATAATCTAGACTGGCAGGCGATAGGTAAAGCGTCGCACTGTTTGAGTCAACCTGATGATATAGGAAGCAAGATGATTCTAGTTGTTGGTCATAAGAACCCTGATAGTGATAGCATTTGTGGCGCATTGGTTGCTGCTGAACTTCTAAAAGCGCGTGGTCTTGAAGCGAAAGCAGTACGTCAAGGCGACATCAACCGTGAAACGCAACACATTCTTGAAACTGCTGGTATGGATCAACCAGAAATGTGCACTTCAGTAGCAGGCCAGAAAATTTGGCTGGTAGATTACACTGACGTAGCACAGGCTCCAGATGATATCGCTGAAGCAGAGATTCTAGGTATTGTTGACCACCACCGCCTAGGTGATGTGATGACAGTAAACCCGCTTGAAGCGTGGATCTGGCCAGTAGGTTGTACTTGTACAATCCTGTTCAACCTATTCAAGATGGAACAAGCTGAAATTACACGTCCTCTAGCAGTACTTATGATGTCAGCAATTCTATCTGATACAGTAGGTTTTGCTTCTCCAACGTGTACGCAGAAAGATAAAGATGCGGTGCAAGAGCTAGCAACAATTGCGGGTGTTGAAGACCTAGATACCTTTATCAAAGAGCTTCTTATCGCAAAAACTAACATCGAAGGCCTTTCTGCTGCAGAACTTGTAGAGAAAGATCTTAAAGCGTACCCATTTAACGAGCGTGATGTTGTTGTAGGTCAGGTTGAGCTAGCAACACTTGAGCAAGTTGACGGTATGATTGAAGCACTTGAAGCTGACCTTGAGCGTCGTTGTAACGACGAAGGTCTGGCGTTTGCTGCTGTAATGCTAACAGATATCACAACAGCACAGACTCGCCTTCTTTACAAAGGTGAGTGGGCTGAGAAGCTAGTTAAGCATGAGAAAGACGGCGTGCTTATGATGGAAAATACACTAAGCCGTAAGAAACAGGGCTGGCCTTGGCTTCAAGCTGAGCTTGTTTAAGTTTCTTTCGAGTTTAAATTGATAAAACCCAGCCCTTGCGCTGGGTTTTCTTTTATTTGTCTAGCATTGACTCTATTTTGATAAAGCGATGGGTTAACTAAAGAGTCACAAAAATCTCGTCTAGAGGTAGACGGGCTTTCGGCAGACCATGGTTATAGTCTTCATCTATTTTGTGATAGCCCATGGCAAGCGCCACTTCACACACATAGCCATCTAACTCATCTTTGAACTCTTCTGCAATGAGTTTTGAGTCGACACCTTCCATTGGCGTAGATTCTATCTCCAAGCGGGCTAAAACATGCAGTGTATTACCCAGCGCTAAATAGAGTTGGGCCTTTGTCCAGTGACCATTGAAGCCATCCTCGTCGGTATTGAGTTCGGCAAAAGTGAATCCGCCGTTAAGCATGTTGTCGTACATTTCTGCTGGTAAGTGACCGGATTCGACCTCTACATCTACACAGCGAGCATACTGCTCTTTGGTGAACTTAGGGTTATAGGCAAGCAGTAGAACATGCGATGCTTCGATAGCGTGATGCTGGTTAAATTGATACTTGATCGCAAAGGTTTGATGGAAACGCTGTTTGGCCTCATCACTTTCAAGCAAGATAAATTTCCAAGGCTGAGAATTGATTGATGAGGCAGACAGTCTCATTGCCTGTTTTAGAATATCGATTCTCTCTTGAGGAATTTTCTTGGTGGGATCATATTGTTTTACCGTATAACGACTCTCTAAGTCTTTGACAATGGTATGCATAGCTTCTTGTCCTTTTTAATCTATTCATAGATAAACAGCGCTTTCACAATCAGCTTAGTTCAATTCTAGAGAGTCAGTTTAATTCTATTCAGATAGGGCAAAATCGACAGCGGCTTGGGCATGTATCAAGGTGGTGTCATAGAGCTTAACGAGTGTGTCATCTTGCTGAACCAACAACCCAATTTCTGTACAGCCTAAAATAACGGCTTCAGCTCCGCGTTTATACAAACTATGAATAATTTCAAGATAAGCCTCTTTCGATTGCGATTTGATCACCCCTTGGCAGAGCTCTTGATAAATGATGTTATGGACTAAGGTTTGATCGTCACTGTGAGGAACGATGACTTCAATGTTGTACTTATCTTGGATTCGATTCTTGTAGAACCCTTCATCCATTGTGAACCGAGTTCCTAGTAGAGCGACTTTACGAATGCCATCATTAACCAGTGTTGCTGCTGTCGCATCAGCAATATGGATAAGTGGAATGGAAAGCTGCTGTTCAATCTCGGGCGCAACTTTGTGCATGGTATTAGTACAAATGAGAAGGCAATCGGCACCACCAGACTCTACCGCTTTGGCGTGAGTAGAAAGAATCTCGGCACACTGTGCCCAATCTCCAGCGTGCTGCAGTTGCTCAATGGGCTGAAAGTCGACACTAAATAAGCAGATCTTAGCTGAATGAAGACCACCTAATTGTTGCTTTATCCCTTCATTGATTTCTTGGTAGTAATGCGCGGTTGATTCCCAACTCATGCCACCTAACAAACCGATTGTTTTCATGATGATACTTCCTCGCCGTTTTTCAAACTATAGCAAGCTTCTGGTATTATTTGGAACACGCCTTCATCGACGACAGATAAAATATGCAAGACGCGCTCGATATCTCTTTTGTTCACCTGATACTCTTTTCTTTATTGCTTGTCATCCCGTTAGGCATCAATGCCTTTTTTCGACTGTCACTGGCGAAAGATATGCTGCTCGGTGTCGGCCGTATGGCGATTCAACTAATGTTGATAGGTCTCTATCTCGAGTACTTATTTGCGCTGGAGAGTCTATTGGTGAATATTGTTTGGCTAGTCGTAATGATGCTAATTGGAGCGAGCTCTGTAGTGAGTAAAGCGCGTCTGCCGAAAGCTCTGCTGCTTCTCCCGGTATTCTCTGGATTGTTTATTGGCTTGTGTCCGGTGTTGCTTCTTCTCTGTGTGGGCGTTGTGCAACCCGACCCTTACTACAGTGCGCAATATGTGATTCCTCTAGCCGGAATGTTATTGGGGAACAGTCTTAGCGGTAATATCGTCGCGCTGCAGAACTTCTTTGGTTCATTTGATGCGAGAAAAGAGGAGTATGCGGGTAAGATCTCTCTGGGGGCAAGCCCAACTTATGCCTCACGACCCTTTGTCGAAATAGCACTGCAAAAGTCACTCGCCCCCATTCTTGCGACAATGGCAACGATGGGGTTGGTATCACTGCCTGGAATGATGACAGGGCAAATCTTGTCTGGGACATCTCCCCTCATCGCGATTAAATATCAGCTGCTTATCATGATGGCGATTTTTGTCATGATGAACCTTTCGATTACTAGCTGTCTGCTGTTGACCCAGCGCAGAGTTTTATCACCTGAAGGACGTTTGCTCTGTCAAATATCGCAAAAGTAGCTAGTTTTATGAGAGCACATTTCAATAACTAAGGAGAGTGAAAAGTGTTTTCTCATGTGATGATTGGGGTTAATGATATTGCGCACTCAAAGGCATTTTATGATGCTGTGCTAGGAAAGCTCGGCCACAAACCCGGGGTTATCGACCCCAAAGGACGTTGTTTTTATGTGACAGAGTCTGGTGTGTTTTCTTTGACTAAGCCCATAGATGGTAGTGATGCAACTCACGGGAATGGCAGCACTATCGGCTTTAGGGCATCGAAGCCTGAACAGGTGGATGAGTTTCATCAAGCAGGTATAGACGCCGGGGGCAAGCCGATTGAAGATCCACCAGGAGTTAGGGAAGGGGCAGGTACTAAATTGTATATTGGGTATCTTCGTGACCCAGATGGCAATAAGATTTGTGCTGTGAACTTTATGAAGTAACCATTTGTTCCAAAAAAAACAGGCCGTACTCAGGCCTGTTTTTGAAGAATTCCAGATTGTTCATTTACCCTTGAGTTTGATCGGTTAGGAACTGGGTAAACGCCATCCATGATTTTTTATCGGCTTGCTCGTGATATCGAGGGCTGCCAAAAACAGTAAACGCATGGGGAGCACCGCTGTAAGTGACCATTTCATGATCCACTTTCGCTCCCTCAAGATTGTCTGCTAACTCTGCAAATTGCGACATCGGAATAGCGGTGTCAGCTGTACCATGCATCACAAGGATCGGTGCTGAGACGTCAGCATAGGTTTGACCTTCTGGGGTGCCGAGGCCTCCGTGGAAGGTGGCGAAACCTTGCGCCTTCATACCTGCACGAGCGGCTTCCAATACTGCCGCTCCGCCGAAACAGTAACCCATGACAACGGTGTTGTCAGCATCTCCCCCAAGTGCAATTGCTTGGTCAAGACTGCCCTGCATTAGGCTTCTTAATTTGTCGCGATCTTTATACAGCTCGCCTGTATGTTGTTTTTTGTCTTTGACTTCAGTCGGTCTAACGCCTTTACCAAATAGGTCTGCGGCGAACACGTTGTAGCCCAACTCGTTGAGCATTTTCACACGCTCAATTTCATAGTCAGTGAGCCCGTCCCAGTCGTGGACGAGTAGAACCAATGGCGCATCGTCACTCACAGGAGACCAATATCCTTCATAGTCGACGCCTTGTATTGAGTATGTTGTAGTCTCGCCAGCTAATGCACCGCATGAGATAAGTGCGAGTCCAATCAGGGTTTTACGTAACATCTGTTCTTCCTTGTTTTATGGTGATGATTATTATTCTCTCTGTAGTACGTATTTAATATTAATTCAGGTCAATAGTGGCGAAAGATGTGATGCCTAGACTATTTCATGCAAGTTTCATCGCTTATGATGAGGTAACTGATATTTTAAGGGCTAGGAAAATGACAGATATAAAAACACTCAGTTCAGAAGTGGTTTATCAAAACAAGTGGATGAGTGTCAGGGAAGATAAAATACTACGTTCCAGTGGTGCAGAGGGGATTTATGGCGTTGTCGATAAACCCGATTGTGCGGTGATCATTGCTGTAGATGAAGGGCAAATTCATTTAGTGGAGCAGTTTCGTTATACCGTTGGCAAGCGCTGCTGGGAGTTACCTCAAGGGGCATGGGAGAGCAAACCCGACGCTAATCATATTGATTTAGCAAAGGGAGAGTTAAGAGAAGAGACGGGGCTTGAAGCCGATGAAATGCATTACCTTGGCGCACAATCTATCGCGTATGGCTTTTTGAATCAGACCTGTCATATCTATCTCGCGACCAAGTTGAACTTTATCGGATGCAAATTAGACAGTGAAGAAGAAGACCTTGTTAGCTGTGCGTTTCCAATCCATACATTTGAACAAATGCTTATCGATGGCACGATACAAGATAATGTAACGTGCGGAGCCTATGGGCTAGCCAAGTTGAAAATGCCACGTCTATTGCAGGGATAGTGGCCAGAAGGGTCGCTAGAAACGCCCCAAAAATGAGTGACGACAAAACAGAAAATGCCGACATTGTTGTCGGCATTTTCTTACGTCATAAATACGTACTTACTTCGCGAAGTTAACAATAGGGAAGCAAGGAAAGAAGCCGTTCGCAGCACAGTTGATAAGACCGATTTGAACACCTTCAATGTTTGTCGTGTTGTTGAACAGACCAAACTGGACAGTTGATGTTTCAGACAAGTTCACTGTACCGAAGTCAACAAGAGTGTTGCCCGTAGAGTAGTTCACAAAACTTGCGTTCAGGCCTTTCACGTCGTGCGTCATGTTTACTGTACCGAAGTTAACACCTGTTGCTTCACCCGTGTTCCAGTTAAATAGACCAAGAGAAACACCTTTCATGCTTTCGTTTACTTTATTGGCACCAAAGAATAGGCCGAAGTTAACACCAGTCGTGGTGTTTGTTTCTGACATACCTAAAACAGCGAAATCGACACCTTTCAGTTGGTCTACTTGACCGTGAAGTACGGCTAGGCGAACACCGCCAACAGCGTTTTCGTCTGGTGCGTTAAAGTTATCTAGAGAAGAGAACATCACAGGGGTTGATGCTAGAGCTGCCGATGAAGCAAGGGCCGCTGACACTGCTAATGTTGATACTAGTTTTTTCATTTTTTGTTACTCCGTGTATCTTTTTATACGACTTGTAATAAGTCTATAACAACAAAGCGCACTATAAAGTGCGCTTTGTGTTTATGCAAGCTGACGATAGTTTTCAGAGTATTGATTTGACGAAAGTTTAACCGTTATTGGCACTGAGTCTCATCGATCATTTGGTCAACCATCAATTGACCCCGACTGTTGCGGATCTTTAATCGATAAGTAAGGCCAACATCCATGTTCTTTCTTACAGCTTCGTCACTGCAATAATGACTCATAGTCGCGTTGAGCAATCGTTGAGTAGAGATAGCGCCTGGAGCATCATCGTTATAGATGATCATAATCTCGATGGTTGTGCCTGACGAAGAGGCTCGCATGATAGAAAGTGGCCCATGCTCAATAGGTAGCTCTGAACTTAATAGGCTCGCTCGGTTGGAGGCCAGCATTTCAAGCTGCTTCTGTTTGTCATCATTAGATGCACAGCCAGACAGTAGAATCATTAAAGCAATAGAGAGAGCTTTACGCATAATTAGAAGACTTTTTTGAATGGTTTAACAATAACATTGGCATAAACACCGGCGGCAATGTAAGGATCAGCGTCAGCCCATGCCTTCGCTGCATCAAGGGAGTCAAACTCGGCGATCACAGCTGAACCAGTGAAACCCGCACCTTCTGGGTTTTCACTGTCAATAGCAGGCATTGGACCAGCAGTGAGTAAGCGGCCTTGTTCTTGCAATTCTGATAAACGAGCAAGATGATCTGCGCGAACGCTTAGGCGCTTTTCTAATGAATTTTCAACATCTTGAGAAAAAATGACATACCACATAGTTTGAGTTCCTTTCAGTGCATTTTGGTATTATTCAGGTTTAATCGGGCGAGGGCGACCCTGACTGTCGATAGCAACATAATTGAAGGTCGCTTTACATACTTGGAAGCGGTCTTTAACACCATCTTCTTTCACTGGCTTAACCCACACTTCAAGATGAATCGACATGGATGTACGACCAATACGCGTGCATTCACCATAGCAACAGACAACATCGCCCACTTTAACAGGTTTTTTAAACTCAATACTTGAAACAGATACCGTTGCGATACGACCACTTGATATTTCTTTGGCTAAAATGCCGCCCGCTAAGTCGAGCTGAGACATGATCCAACCACCGAAAATATCGCCATTCGCATTAGTGTCCGCTGGCATTGCGAGTGTACGCAGCAATAAACTGCCAGTCGGCTCTGGAAGAGAGGGGGTCATGGTGTCTTAATCCTGTTTATCTTGATTGTCTTTTGGTAGATGTTTGTACAAGTAAATGCCCGTTACTACAGTAAAGGCAAGCGTCGCGGCGAGTAAGCCAAAGACTTTGAAATTGACCCAAACATCGAGGGGAAGTTGATATGCAACATAGAGGTTGAGGCCTGCACATAGAGTGAAGAAACCCACCCATGCCCAGTTAATGGTGGCCCACACTTTCTCTGGGAGCGTAAGCTCTTTTCCTAACATAGCTTTGATGGCTGATTTACCCATCGCGTGACTCGCCGCTAAGCCAATGGCAAATGTGGCATAGACGATGGTCACTTTCCATTTAATGAAGTTGTCATCATGCAGAAAAATCGTCATGCCGCCGAATATCGCCACCATGACAAAGGTGATGATTTGCATCTTTTCGACTTTTTTATAGATAGCGTAAGTGAGGGCAATTTGAATCGCGGTTGCGATAATCAGAGCACCTGTCGCTACATAGATGTCGTACATCTTATACAAAGCGAAGAAGACAATCAGCGGGATAAAATCGATGAGCTGTTTCATAACTCTGGCTACTTAGGGCTTACGTGATAAGTAGTGTACCCAAAACCGCACTGATAAACCTAGTGGAAATGACAATTAGGTACAATTAGTCGTGATTAGGCAGCGAATGAACGAAAAAAAGCCCAGCAAGTGCTGGGCTCGGAAGCTCAGACAGTTTAATTAAGCTTGCTGTTTTTCAAGCTCAGCTTGCGCTTCAAAGTCTTCTTCTTCAACAAGAGAGTCAACGATTACCGCACACGCTGCATCACCAGTGATGTTCAGTGCTGTACGAATCATGTCGAAGATACGGTCTAGAGCAAACAATAGTGGTAGACCTTCGATTGGGATACCTGCTGCTAGCAATACTGCTACAACAAGGAAAGATGGTCCCGGCACACCTGCTTGTCCTACTGCACCTAGCGTAGAAGTTAGGATGATCGCGATGTAAGCGCCCATTGATAGGTCAATGTTGAATAGCTGTGCGAAGAAAATAGCAACCAAACCGTAGTAAATTGCGTTACCAGACATGTTGATTGTTGCACCTAGCGGCAGAACGAATGACGCCGTAGAGTTTTTCACGCCCAGTTCATTTTCTACTGTGTTCATAGTCACAGGCAGAGTAGCCATTGACGATGACGTAGAAAGTGCAACGGCTTGAGGCTTCTTCATCACTGACAAAAATTTCTTCGCTGATGTTTTAGTGAAGACTTGAATCATGAGTGGGTAGACGATGAAGCCAAACACAAGTATTGCGGCCACGTAAACCAAGAACAGTTTGAACACAACCATCAGTGCGCCGAAACCGAATGTACCAACAGCTTCCGCCATTAGGCCAAATACACCGATAGGAGCAATGATCATGACTTTGTTGATCATCCATACCATTGAATCAACGATGGTGTTAACACCGTTTACGATAGGCTCACGACGCTCTTTAGACTGCTTAGAAAGTGCGATACCAAAGAAGAGGCAGAATACAAGAATCTGAAGAATGTTAGCTTCGTTAAGAGATTGGAATACGTTCTCTGGGATCATACCTGTGATGGTTGCCCAGAATGTTGGTAGTTCACCTTTTGATGCGTATTCTGCAGAGAACATACCTTCAACACCAGATACGTCAATGCCAACGCCCGGTTGGAATACTGCACCCATAACAAGCGCAAGTGCAACGGCAAGCGCTGATGTTAGGCCAAAGTAACCTAGAGTAACAAAGCCCACTTTGCCTGCATTTGAACTGTTACCAAGACCTGCTGCGCCCGAGATCAGTGCAACCGCAACCAATGGAATAACCAGCATTTTGATTAAGTTAATGAAAATTGCGCCTAGTGGTGCAAAGACAACCGCGCCTTCACCCATCATCGCACCGACCAATGTACCAACAACCATGGCAATCACGACTTGAACGCCGAGATTACCAAGTAGTCCATCTTTATTTAACATTTTAGCAACTCCTGCCTGTCATATTGTATGTTTATAGTCATTGCACCTAGGAACGACTCTAGTTACAGATGATTATGTGGTGTGTTTTACACCTAACTACAGCGTGATTCAAGTGACTGATAGGTAAAAAATGCTAAAAACGACAATAAACTTGGATACCGTATGTAAACTTGCGCAAACGTTTGCGCGCACGATCACTTTTGGTGCAACGTGCTATTTTATGGTGCACCAAAAAATTAACGTTCAGCGTAGAGGGATGTTAATAGGTTGTTCTTTTTAATCATTACTTGTCGAGCGTTCAAGCGCGAGTAGAGCCTGTTTTCGCTCTATACCTCCTGCATACCCAGTAAGCTTGCCGCTTGCTCCAATGACGCGGTGGCAGGGGACGATAACAGAGATAGGATTTTTACCATTCGCAGCCCCTACCGCACGAACAGCTTTAGGGTTACCAATGTGATTGGCTATTTGTTGATAGCTCCAAGTCTGTCCATATGGTATGGCGAGCAGTGCTTGCCACACTTGCTGCTGAAAAGGGGTGCCTTCTGCCGCTAAAGGGAGCTCGAAGCATGTTCGCTCTTGTGCAAAAAACTCGGTGATCTGCTGTTGGGCTTGTTGCAACGTGACATGATGATCATCACGCTTGCCTAAATCCTGTGGCTGAGTGGTGTGAGTTTCAAACCATACCCCAGTAAGGCCAAGCTCATTGGCTTGAGCGGTTATTTTTCCTAGAGGACTAGTGAATGTGGTGTAGTAGTGCATTAAGCATGACTCCAGCAGTGAAAGGTAGCATAGCTTCCCCAAGGAGAAACCGATTGTTTGTTTACTTTAGGAAATTGGCTAACGGTCTTTTTAACGATCAGATCGCCATCAAGAAAGCAGTTAGGCTCAGACAATCCGCGCAGTTTGGCGTAGTTGACGGTCCAAGGCCCAATGCCTTTTATCGATAACCATGAGTCTGGCGAGCTATCAGGGTGCGCGATAATATGAGCTGCAAAACGTTTGAGTGTCTCTTTGCGCGAAATAGGCATCCTCAAAAAGTCTATATCACTTTCATGTATTGCTTGTGGTGTAGGAAAGATCATCTCTCTATGATTGCCGAGGGTAGCGGCCAGTAAGTTGAGTTGTCCTATTGCGGCTTTTACAGAGACTTGTTGTCCTAGTATTGCGCGAACCCCTGCCTCCCATGCACTCCACACGCCGGGAATACGAATTCCAGAACGAATTATAAGGCGTGGCTCTAGGCGAGATAATGTCGTCTCTATAGCATGGATGTCTGAATCCACATCCAGCATCCGGCGCAGGTTGTGTACGAGATTTTTTAATTGGCGAATATCTTCAAGATCAAATTCCACTTCAATGGTGAATTCGCCTTTTTCAAGTGGGGTAAAATCCACGGCGAACCACGCACGTGAGCCGTTGATTGTGCAGTTGCGGGAATATCGATTGTCTTCGACTTTCTCAATTCCAGCGATTCCTCTCAAACGATAAAACTCCAGCATATGACGCCAATCATAAGGTGTCCTCACCGCTAAAGATAAGGTATTTTTGTGAGCAGGCTGTTTGTTTTTCCTCAAATCCGTTGGTGATATTTTGAGTGCTTTTATAAAAGCATCGTTGAAACGACGTGTACTATTGAAGCCAGCAGCAAAACCGATTTCAGTCATAGATAGCTGGCTATTGTGTATCAGGCTTTTAGCAAACATCAGCTGCTGGTAAAGCGCATACTGTTTAGGTGACAAACCCAAATAACGCTCAAACAGTGCACGCAAATAGCGGTCACTGATACCAAGCTTATCCGCAAGTGAAGGAATGGCGTTCTGTTGCAAATAGCCTTGTTCAATTTCATTGATGGCCCTTTGAAAGGTGGTTTCTACGCCGAGCCAGCGCCAGGAACTTGGAGCACTATCAGGGTGACAGCGCTTGCAGGGGCGATACCCTGCATGCAGAGCTGTGGCTGCGCTCTGATAATAGTCGACGTTCTCTTCTTTTGGTGAATTCGCAGGGCAAATCGGGCGACAAAAGATCCCCGTGGTTTTTACTGCAATAAAAAACATACCATCAAAACGACGGTCTCTTGCCATTCGGGCAAGACGGCATTGCTCGTTTGAAAGAGTAGGGCTTGAAAACTGTGACAAGATGAGGCTCCTAAATGCGATAGCACATCTTAATTGTATTCAGGCGATTAAGATGCGCTAGCCATTTTCGGAACTTAATCGTTAACTGTCTTGGATTTGGTTGGCCTTGATCTGTTGGGCTATACAAATGAGTCTATCCAAGATGTGTTCACCATCCGCTCGTAGACCGTTATGTTCGTATTCATTGGTGATCCAAGCCTTTGAGTTGGGTATGTTCGCCAAGGTCTCTCGGCTGATATCCATCTCAACAAACATATCGTCTGCATATACGGCACAAGCGACAGGTACTGTGTTTTGCTTAAGTGTTTTCGCACAATATAGGTTTGACCAATCGCTCTTTTCAGCCAATATCTCGGCAGCTTGTCGCAAGGGTTTAAGGTTGACATATTGCTCAAACATCCATGGAAAAACCATTTCACCGGTAAACAGAAACGGCTTGTTAGGAGCATAGTCAAACTTGTCTAATTGCTGACGTACACGATGCGCGCTCCATTGAGAGGAGAAGCCCTGACAGTAGATAGACTCGTGCAAAATGGCATAGATAGGGTTAGTTTGAAAATTCTGCTGCATGAGAATTTCATTGAGAAACTCGTAGCGCAGTTGGGGCTTCTCTTGCTCGGTAACAAAAGCGTTCTCAAGCAGGTAATACATCGGCAGGAAAGTGTCACTCACACCAAAGTTAATGCCTAATTGCTGGAATTGTTCTACGGTAAGTTTTTGTCCATTCGGCAGGTACTCATCGTGAATAAGAAGGTGATCGGCTATCTTCTTACATAGGCCTTGCGCAGCAGGAAACTGAGTAAAGAACTCGGCGTTTTTCTCTTGCGTTCGCTTAAATGTTGCTTGATACACATCGTCAGGGTGACGCTCAATAGACGGCACGCCTCCTGTGATGAAACTTGCCTCTAGGCTTTGTGGAAACATGGAGAGGTAAGCTAAGGTGCAAAACCCACCAAAGCTTTGCCCCAGCGTTGACCACGTATTTATACCGAGAGCATCTCGGATAAATTCGGCATCTCGAACAATGTTGTCTGCGCGGAAGTGACTTAAATACTCAGCCTGCTGTTTGGCCGTCATTCCTTGTAGGGTTTGATGAGAGATGACGCTGCTGTTGCCAGTTCCGCGTTGATCTAGCAGTAAGACTCGGTAGTCTTTTAACGCGCGTTTCAGCCAGCCCGAAGTGCCGTTGGGTCTTGGTGAAGGGAAGCCAGGCCCACCTTGAAAATAGATGAGCCATGGTTTGATCTTGCTGGCTGAATCGTTTTGACACACCTCTCTAGCGAATACTTCCAGGCTTTTACCTTCAGGATGATCATAATTGAGTGGAACATTAAAATAGTGAGGCTGGTATTGCACACCTGCATCAACAAAGGCAGTGGACTTCATAGCTAACCCGAGTGATTGTGATAAGTGACAAACAATGTACACCATCACCTAGATAAAGTCAGGACGACAAATGAGTTTGGTACCGTAAACGACATATAACTGTAAGTTGTTAAATTAACTGTCAAAAAAGATTCACTATCAAGTTAGTTGAGTATTCAGTATCGTTCGTTTTCTACTCAAAAAGTAGAATTCGACTGTAACAAGGACGTGACAGGTAAGGCGATGTTGTGGGGTACAAATAGGCAGTTTCCCAACATAAAGAATGTAGAGCTCAAGACGCTACTTTTTTTGTTGTTATTTATATTTTTGGTCAATACACCAATCAGTTACATCAAAAGTAATGCGCTTAGTGATATCCAAATTAAGGTCGAAAAGTCTGAACAGCTGTTCTCATCAAATCTGAATATACTGCAATCCTATCTGAATCTGGCACAGACGCCTCTTGCCTTAAATTATGCGCAAGATCCTGAAGCATTCAACACTCTGGCCTCAGCGCTTATGAGTGGCCAAACATACCTAAAAAGTGCAGTGATACAGCCTGTCGAGCAAATGGGTAATCTCGGAATGTCTGTAGAGCTTATCGAGGGGCATGACGATCATGCTAGCTTACATCGGCTGACCCAGCCCATTTATGATGACCAAATAGTTGTAGGGGAGTTGCAACTCGAGATCGAGTCTCACATGTTTGTTTCTTATCTTTATGATGGCATGTTCATCATGTCGGATACTGGCTTTGTACATTGGAGCCAATATCACGACATTATCAGTAACGCTTACCTTTCAGATGACTACAGTGAAGTGCTCTCACAGATCCATAGGATAAATCGTCGTAACGGGGTTATTGACCTTGGTCGACAAACGGTCGTTTTTCAAGTCACCTCAGATCTACTGGGTGAAAAAACTTATCTAGTGCATCTAGTGACAAACGCAGAAATTGTTCCAACCCATATCTATGTCACGTTCGTTCTTGCGGTTCTGTTAATGGTGCTGACTAACGTTTTTATTGGTACTAAGAGGAAGAAGAAAGCGTTGGAGCAGATTAGCTACATTGATGAGCTTTCTACGCTTAATAACCGTCATTACCTTAATCATATTGAAAGCAGCCTATTGAAGCGTGACCACTATTTCATCGCTATTATTGATATTGACCACTTTAAACGCGTTAATGATTCCTTTGGCCACGCAATCGGAGACAAGGTAATTCGCGAGGTCGCGAACACAATCAAGTCATCGATTCGTGCGCATGATTATGCGTTTAGACTCGGTGGTGAAGAGTTCGCCGTGGTCATTAAAACTCAAGATATCGCGGTTGCTTGCAATGTAGTTGAACGCGTCCGAACCAGCGTAGAGCAGCAGTCAAACAATCCTAAAGTCACCATTTCAGCGGGTATCGCACCAGTGATTCGCAATATTAAAGACTCTCTCAGTGTCGCCGATCAGTTTCTCTATGTCGCCAAGCGCTCCGGACGTAATCAAGTTCGCAGCGTGCCGAAGTGTTGCTGAGAGCACACGCTATTCCCAAAAGGCACTCATTTAATAACTAGCGATGAGTGCCAAATGTATAGAAACGAGTTTTAAATGTGGTCTAAGCGGATATGGCTATTTTTCAGATCATCACGAGTGATGCCTTGGCCGCTGTTCATCGCGTTAAATTCACGTAGTAGGCCGGCGATCGCATGAATTGACGCTAACAAATCTCCAGTATGTGCTGACTCTGATGATGTGTGCATGTTGCGGATAGGATAGCCGATAGAAATAGCCGCACTGTCAACGCCAGCCAGTGCTGCAGCCATACCATCTGTTCCCATGTCACGACCGGAGAAGTCCAATTGATGCGGAATATCATTATCACGGCAGACGTTTTGAATCGCTTGGACCAAAAACTCAGACGCCACTGAACCACGCGAAATGGTGAAACCATCGCCCATTTTTAACGGGTTCATATTACGACCACCAATACCCGGCGCTGCTTCATAGTCATGATTTACATCGGTTGCGATCAATACATCCGGCTTGAGCTCACCAACCAATTGGGTCGAACCAAAGCGGCCAATCTCTTCATGTGTCGCAATCGTGTACATGACGCGAACATTATTCAGCCCTTCGCTAGCCACCAAACGAGCAATTTCAGTCACAGAGAAACAGCCGAGGCCATTATCAAGATAGGCACCGTAAAAGGTATCCGGTGAGACACCACGCTTGATAGGGCGGTCAAGAATGATTGGGTCGCCAGGGCGCAGGCCTAACTCTTCTACTTGTTTTTTACGGTCTTCACCATGAGTGTGTAACTCAAGGTAAATAGACTCAGGCTTAATGCCTTGCTCACCCGTGCGCTGCGCAGGGGTTGAGAAGTGAATCGCGCCAAGTGCTTCTACAGTACAACCTTCAATGACCTTGTAGCTGCTTGGTTGCTCAGGGTTTTGACAGAACACTTTGACTTCATGGCCGATCAGCGTTGTCGGTAAGAAGGAGTCGGTATTGATCCATACCTTGCCATCGTTGTCGATTTTACGGACTTGCATACGAATTTTATCGGCATGACCGACGATCATGACGCTGACCAAATCATCTCTGCCAGGGTGAGAGTCAAACACAAGGCCTGCATTACCTTTAAACTGATGGATACCCCAACCAGTCGGCATAAAACTCTCGAATTCAGGCTTGATAACGCCATAACTCATGGCGGCTTCAAAACCAATTGGAGACGGGGAGGCGAGGACTTTTTTCATAAAGTCGAATTGTGTTTCTGGCATAGCAGTCTGCCATGCGGCTTGTTGTGTGTTTTCTGTGCTCATCACTTCGCCTATCGGTTCTTTCTTATTTGAGTGGATAACAACAACCTAATGATTGCTGGAATCAAATTCAAGTAACATGATATTGATAAAATGAAACATCAACAATGGTCACTTAATGACGAGTCGATATATATTGCCGCTGTCGGTGGAAAAATAGAGATGATCGTCAGGGGCAATCGTAATATCTCGGATGCGTTGGTTTAAGCTTTCTAATAGTCGACTGTATTCTTTCAGGGTGTTACCCGATATGTCGACCACATTGATGTGAGCGAGCTTAAGCGCGCCAATCAGCAGTTTGCCATCAAGCTCTGGGTAGATATTACCTCGATAAAGGACAAGATTACTCGGAGCGATAGACGGGATGTAAACCAGCTCAGGGTCGACCATGCCAGGAAGGGTTGTTGCTTCTCCCACGGCTAGAGGCCCCCAGTATTCGCGCCCATGAGACACACGAGCCCAACCGTAGTTTGCACCTTTTTCTATACGATTGATTTCATCGCCCCCGCGCGGACCATGTTCTACTGACCACAACGTTTGCGTATCAACATCGAAAAAGAGTCCTTGTGGGTTTCTATGACCATAAGACCATATTTCAGCTCTGGCATCTTGCTGGTGGTAAAAGGGGTTATCGATAGGTGGGTTACCCTCTAAATCGAGACGCAATATCGAAGCAGCATGGTTTGTCGTATCTTGGCCATTGTCACGCTCTCCTCGATCACCAAGGGTAATCATGAGGTATCCATTAACAATCGCGATTCGGCTGCCAAAGTGGCGCGAAGTGTCACTATGGGCATCAGCAATAAAAATATCTTCAAAAGAGGACAGCTCATTATTTGATAGATGCCCCTTTGCAATAGCAAGTGTCGTCCCATTCTTACTCGTCTTACTATAACTAAAGTAGAGTGTGAGGTTACCTTGGGTGTCTCGAATGTGCGCGATATCGAGGAGTCCACCTTGCCCCGATGTATCGACATCGTTTACTTGATGAAGCTGTGTTTTCTCACCTGAAACAATGTCTAACAGTGAAATCTGTCCGCTTTTTTCTGTCACGATCATTTGATGATCAGAGACGAACTCAATCCCCCATGGGATGTTTAGGTCGTTAGCAATTTCCTCAACACCATAATTTGCTGCGAGTGAAATCGGAGAGAGGAGTAGAGTAAGTAGTGACAAGCTGATGAACTTCATAGTAATCCCTAAAGCGTCGAAAACTAATAAAGTTATAGCAGCCTAAACTAAGGTTAGGCCAACATAAAACGCCCCAACCTTACAGTATAACTGCAGGTTAGGGCGCGAATGTGCCAAATGATGAGCTGACTTTATGCTTTGTCTTCTTCCATTTGTGCGTTATCTACAACATGGTTTTCACCAAGCTGACGAGGCAGAATTTGGTTGAGTAAAATTGCCACGATACCGCATAGGCTTACCCCTTGAAGGCTGAAGTCGCCAACGCCAAATGCCATGCCACCGATACCAAATACGAGTGTCACCGCCACGATAACGAGGTTGCGTGAATCATGAAGATCGACTTTGTTTTTAATTAGGGTGTTTAGGCCAACCGTTGCAATTGATCCAAATAATAGAATCATGATGCCTCCCATAACTGGAATTGGGATAGTCTGTAACAACGCGCCAAGTTTACCAATCAATGCAAGTGCAATGGCGGTGATGGCTGCCCATGTCATAATGATTGGGTTAAACGCTTTAGTTAACATCACTGCCCCCGTGACCTCACTGTAGGTTGTGTTCGGTGGCGCGCCAACCATTGAAGCGGCAATCGTCGCCACACCGTCCCCTGTGATTGTGCGGTGCAGTCCCGGCTTTTTTAGATAATCTTTACCCGTGACGTTAGAAATCGCCAACATATCACCGACGTGTTCTACTGCGGGTGCAATTGCCACAGGAATCATAAATAGGATGGCATTGATGTTGAACTCAGGCGTTGTAAAGTTGGGTAATGCTAGCCATGCTGCTTGGGCAACAGGAGTAAAGTCAACAATGCCAAAAATTAGGCTCAACGAGTAGCCGACAGTGATGCCACCGAAAATAGGTAACAGCTTTAAGAACCCTTTTGCAAAGACACTAATCGCGATCGTTGTAATGAGGGAGGTGGCTGAGACCCATAATGCCGCATTGGCATCGATAAGCTGAACCGCACCATCACCCGTTTTGCCAAGGGCCATGTTTACCGCAACCGGCGCAAGCCCGAGGCCAATAACCATGATCACAGGCCCAACGACGACGGGTGGTAGTAGACGATGTACAATTTCAATGCCTTTTGCCTTAATGAGGCCACCCATGGCGACATAAACCACACCTGCCGCCATCAAGCCACCCATAGTCGCTGGCACGCCCCAGGTTTGGACACCAAACATGATAGGTGCGATGAAGGCAAAAGAAGAGGCGAGAAAGATCGGAACAGTACGGCGAGTGATGAATTGAAATAGAAGCGTACCGACACCAGCACCGAATAACGCAACGCTCGGGTCCAGTCCCGTCAGTAGCGGCACTAAAACGAGCGCACCAAAAGCAACAAACAGCATTTGTGCACCCTGAATAGCATTCAACATGGCTATATTTCCCTATACATGAGTGAAAAAATCAAAACGGTAGGAGACTAGCATGTTTTGAGTAAACGTTTGCTTGATTTGATCAATTTATAACGATTATGTTTCGCAATGTTTAAATAAGTTGTGATGTACAAAATGCTTTGTGGGTTGCTGTCGCAGAAAATGACTAAACAGTTGAGTTGTGGTTTTATCCTTTCGGGTAGGTGAAAAAGCGGACAGCAATAGGTATCTTATATGCGTATTTTATGAGGTCTCAATGTTCTGGTTATCAAGCAAAATCATTAGGCTCTCAGGGATGTATCTCTATAAAAAGTACAAGGAAAGACAACAAGAATCTGAAGCCCACCAATAGGTGGGCTTCGTTTTTAAGGGCTAGCAAATGTCATCTTCAGTTAGAGAAATGTGCACTTCTCCCGTAAGGTCACACAAACGATTAAGCCATAATTGAATCGTACCATCGACGCATAGATTATCCCATAAGCCACCACAGAAGCGGTCCCCCCGGGTCATTGACGTTACTGCGCGGCAGCAATCAGAAAGGCCCATAGTGGCGATTAACACACGTTTCTTTTTTTGCAATTCAGAGGGGATTGACGAGTCGTTGAGTGGTATCCCAATGGTTGAATTATGAGTGTTGTCAGTCCAAGCATAGTCGCTCAGGAGTATTTTATGCTGATATGCCGCTTGGTAGAGCACTGACAGCTTGTTGCTAACCGGCGCAGCTCTGATGTCAGCAATGAATGCTGACACTTGACGTAATGACGGCGTAGTTGCCAACAATTGCGCCATCATTTCTATCTCTTCACGCCAATAGAGTTTTGATAGCCATTTTTGTGGTAACTGCTCGATGCCATAGAAAGCGCCAGCAAGTTGCCCATAGATGGCGGCGGTGGTATCGGCGTCATCACCGAGGTTTGCTGCCATCAAGGCACCCTGCTCGAAGTTATCACTATGTGCAAAACACCACAAAGCGGCTTCTAAAGAGTGAATCACAAACCCAGTTCCGCGAATGTCACTACGATCTTTCTCAAGATAGGAGCCGTTTACAATGACCTGTATCTCTGGATGAAGGTTGTCGAATGCATGCTTGAGTTGCTTGAAAAGCGCGGCTTTAGAGAGATTGCTATCAAGAAACAACTGATACATCAACCAGGCCATGACTTGACAGGCTTCCACGCAGCGCTGTTCGGCGTGGGTGGTCATTGAGCTCAAGCTAGCATTACTCAGTGCCTTCGTCAGTCGAATACCTTTATAAGGATGACTAAAGATACAAACAGGCGCGAGGCGCATCAAACTGCCATTGCCAGCACTAAACTCGTCACTAGAACCACAAAGAGGGTTGTCAGTATTGATGAATTGACTCAAGGCACCTGAAACGGTGATTCCGATATCGAAGCAGTGGCCTGTGACGGAGTTTTCTCCTTGCTTCCACCAGCGAACATAACGCTGCATTTGATCGGTCGTATCCATCTTTCCTTGGCAAAGCAAGCTTTCAGCAAGACAGAGCGCCATCGACGTGTCATCTGTCCATTGACCCGCGCGCAAACCAAACGGCCCGCCGCCAATCATGTCATGGATAGGTTCAAAGCTGTCTTTGGGCTTGAACTCAAGGGTTGTACCAAGCGCGTCTCCCAGAGCTAACCCTAGCAGAGCCCCTTTTGCTTTGTCGATGAATGCTATTTCAGATATGTTTTTATTCAATGCTGAATCCTTCTTTAATGTTTCGAACAACAGAATAAAGAGCATTTGCGGGCTTGCGAAGTGACACTTAAATTAGCATGTCGCCTGAATAGACAGGTCTGAACAAATGAGTTCTAACTCCGGTATTTACGAGCTCAATGAGTGGGTTTGGTATGTATATTTGAGCAGTATTCACCTGCGGCTAAGGAGGGTGGTACTATGAGGCATTCATCTATTTTTGATATTTACTTATGTCTCTCGAACCTAAGAACAAACCTGATCTCAGTGCTTATAGTCACGATCGTCTAAACCGCTATCGTTTGGTGGAAATTATTGCTTTATGGGAGGGACGCCTGACAACAAATCATTTGTGTCAGTGTTTTGATATTGGGCGACAGCAAGCTTCAAAAGATATCAATACCTATCTATCGGACATTGCACCGGGGAATTTGGAATACGATCTAAAACTAAAAGGCTATCGCCCAACGTCGATGTTTCGACCTGTATTAACTAGTGGCAATGCAGAAGATTATTTGAATCTATTGGCTTTTAATCAACGCTTGGTTTCAAAGGGGAGTCATTTCGATTGGGGCTTTGATCGCATCGCCAGCGTGTCCTCTCCTCCACGCAATATTAAGCCGGTGATATTGCAGTCACTAGTCAAAGCAATCAGTCAACAACAAAGACTGGAAATTGAGTACCTGTCGTTAGGTAATCCACACCCCGAAGTACGTGTTATCTCGCCACACACACTAGTTCAAACCCCGCTGAGGTGGCACGTCCGCGCTTATTGCGAAAAGAATCGTGACTACCGAGACTTTGTGATCAGTCGCTTTTCTGGTCAACCTGATCTCATTGGGGTATCTGAGAACTTACAAGACGATGATGATGATTGGTTTACGCCGGTCGATATTGAGTTAATTCCGGACCAGCGCCTAAATGAACATCAGCAACGCCTTGTAGAAATAGACTTTGGTATGGACAATGGAGAACTTAAACTGAGAACTTCTCTGGCGCTACTTAACTATGACTTAAGCATGCTCAATCTTAGCGTGTACAAAGTGGACGTATCACCTGAAGTTCAGCAGCTGAGCATTCGAAATGTAAATGGTATTAGAAGATTGATGATGCAAAGGAACATGCTCTAATTGAGTAAGGTTTGTTTTATTCTCGGGAATTATAATTGAAGAAATTGTAATATAAATTTATTGTATTAAGCATGCTGTTTTATATAGAATGACTTTTCTATAACAGGTTAGGTCATTTTGTTGCCGAGGGGCTCTAAAGGTAACAAAAGTGTATAAAACGGAATAATAATGAAAAAGAGTTTATTGTCAGTGGCGACAATGGTAGCCATGGTAGGATGTTCTTCGGTTACGGAAAGGCCGACGACGAATGTCAACACATACGCGGTCTATCAAGTTGATGTTCCAGAATATGTCAGTTATCAGTCTGTAACTGAAGCAATTAAGGTGGCTCTAAATCAGGCAGGTGACACCAAGAGGGTGGTGGAGTATATGCCACCAGCACCTTTGCCCAAGGAGGCACCAAGATTTACTTTGGTAAACCCTGTAGGTAGTAAGTCACTTAAGTCTAATCAAGCGGTGAAGCGCCCATCGTGTGTTGGTGCATTGGTTTATGCAAAAACCGAGAGCATCAACTCAAATAGTGATGAATCACTCTATACTTGTTTGTGGAAGTATCAACAAGGTTATCACTTAGATTTTTATTATATGACTGAAAGCGGTTCTTCTGGCTTGAGTTCATCGTTAGGTTCACTTTTCTCATCGAAATCAGAGAGGAGTCAACAGAATCCGATGTTATTGAAAGCCGTTGATGGTATTGAAAATAATCTGTCGGGTATACAAGCTACAGCTCGGTTGCTTTCGACAAACGCGAAAATTTAACCGTTAACTATGTTAGTTTAGCACCTTTTCAAACCACTTTTTCCAAAGTGGTTTTTTCGTTTCTGTGGCTTGATAAATACTCACTCCCTGATAATAAGTTTGAGTGAGTTCACAGCGAAGTTTATTGCTGTCGACTTCAACAATACTGGTGATATGGTTGGCAACCTGCGTAGCGTGATCGTTGGCTAGGCTGTAGTCAAGGTTCATCCGTCCTTGTAGAAACAGCCAGAGGTGAGTCGCTAGCCATAGCTGCTTGAGAATTGGGGCAGAAAATTTGTCTTGATGGTCAACGTCAAGGTGCTGCTTGAAGACGTTTTGCATCTTTTGTAGCGCTTCACGCTGTTCAATAAACTCTCCCAACACGACTTGATGGTGATAAGAAAACAGCCCAAGCAGCCTTTCAGGTGTCGTTAAATTAGGTTTTTTAACGATGCTTTTTTCATACAGCGGCGTCAGATGCTCAACTATCGCTTGCAAGTCAGCTTCTGATATCGAAATAGAAGGTGACTGGGCAGGTAACACAAAGCCCAGTTGAAAAATCTGCGAATGTAGGCTGTTTTCACTCATCATATGACTACTCTTTTGCGTAGAGCGTGTTGATAGTAACAGTAATCGATTCAGAGCCCGTATCTACATAGATATCATTGCCGCTGAGCATAACAGACAGATCCATCGTGCGTGTTAACGCTTGACCAAATTGATCCAACCCATCGCTATCTAGCTGATAAATTCCGTCACAATATCCGGTAATCTTGGTTTGATTCTGTTGCCACCATTGATCAACGGATGTGTTGTAGCCATAAACAGAGACACTGCTTGCAATGCGAGAGGCCTTTTTTACACGATCCAGATCAGGCTCACCAAGCTCGACCCAACGGCGAATATCCCCGTGAAGTTCTTTTTCCCATAAATCAGGTTCATCGGTGGTGCTTAACCCTTTAGTGAATTCAAGATCTTCTGTGTAGCCGTGGCAATAGGCCAGAATGCGAGCACAAAGGCGACGCTCATTTTCAGAAGGGTGCTGCGCAATGGTTAGGTTGCTGGATGTGTATAGATCGCGGTTCATATCACTTAGTGAGACGCGAAATTTATAGATGGTGGGTTTTAGGGCCATTTGAGCGACTTTTAGATGTAAAAACAAGATTCTATCAAAGCTAGCGACAAAGGGCATGGAGATTAAACCGCTCGAAGTCAGAAAATGCCTAATCTCGGGATATTACCGACTAGAGCAACACACGAAAGGAGAGAATTGACAATCAACTGACGCTAAGGAAACAAAGAAACCTGCTATCATTTGGCGAATATCAATGATCTAACTGACACCCAATATCAATGAACCACAAGTTTTTTACTCTTCCTTTACTTATGTTTACATCGGCAGCGAATGCTGATGCCCTCAATGTTCTTATTTTCCATCATGTCGACGATTCAACACCACACTCTACCTCAACACGCGTGGATGATTTTATAAAACAGTTAGATGCCTTTGAACAGCAGGGATATGAAATCGTTGATTTGCAGACTTCGGTTCGGGAGGTACAGTCAGGTCAAGAGACACAACAAAAGCGACTGGCTCTCACGTTTGATGATGGATTTCGCTCTGTATGCGACACCGCGTACCCCATCCTAAAAGAACGCAATCTGCCTTTCACCGTCTTTGTTACGACCGATCCAGTTGATGCCAACTATCAGGGCTATTGTGATTGGGAACAGTTGCGCGAGATGTCGAAAAACGGCGCAACGATTGCCAACCATACGCTTGATCATGCTTTTCTGGTGCGAGAGTCTTTGCAAGATACAGATTGGTTTCAATCTGCGACGCGTAACATTGAACAAGCCCAGTTAAGAATTGAGCAGGAGATTGGTCACGCGCCGATGCTGTTTGCCTACCCTTATGGCGAATATAACCATGAGCTACGCGATTGGCTAAAAGCACATGGGTATATTGCCTTTGGTCAGCAGTCAGGGTCGATAGAGCAACATAGTGATTGGCAAGCCCTGCCTAGATTTAATGCAGCGGGTAACTATGCGAGTGTCTCATCGCTGCGTTTTAAAACTAGTGCTCGTGCTTTGCCGACAGACTTTTCAGCGCTGCCTGACCCAGTAGTAACAGATGCACTACCGCCGCTTACGGTTGAATTAACTCCATCCGATGAAGCTCACTACCCTCATCTTCAGTGTTATTTTAACGGCCAGAGTGTTGAGTTAGATTGGCATGACGACACCCGCTTTACTGTACTTCCGCCTAAGGAGCTGGTGAATGGTCGTCATCGCGTTAACTGCACAGCCCCACATCGCAATGGTTCACCGTTTTACTGGTTATCGCAGCAATGGTTAGTGGTTAATCCATAGTTTAGTTTTTGATTTTACTCTTGCGCTTGGCGCGATTTGAAACGCCGACAGGTGGCTTTTTCGGAAAAGCTTTTCGTTCTGTTACCAAATGTCGAATAGCAAGAATAGGGTGATGCAAGAGCATTCTTGGGCCAGCGTAGCGCATAACCGCTTTCATCTCGGCTTTTTGTTCTGGCTTGTAACAATGAATCGGACATTGATTGCACGCGGGCTTTGATTCACCATAGGGACAGCGATCAAGGCGCACCTCGGCATAGTTGAGTAGTGCTTGGCACTGCTCGCAGATAGCGGTGCCTTGATGGTGCTTTTGACAATAGAGATAAACCATATGAGAAACGGTGAGAAATTCGGTTTCTAAGCTTCCTATAAGTAACTGGCTTGCTGGTGGCTTATTCATGGATCTTAACATATAAAGTGGATGTATGTTTAATCTAGAGGTTTTACGCTCATTACTCAAATAAAACTCATGTATGGCGTTAGAGTGATGGTAGGTCACCAACAGATGGTAGCCCGTTAAAGCAACCTGAAAGGTTCTCTTTGTATAGAGCAGAAAAAGGGCGCTTGATAGCGCCCTTAAAAGAATAACAACGGGTTTAGCGTGTGATGTATTGACGGATGAAGTCAGAAATCTTCACCATGTCGTCAATCGCGATGTACTCTTCAGTAGTATGAACTTTTGCCATACCGGTAGATAGGTTTAGCGTATTGATACCTTTCGCGAAGAAGTTATTTGCATCGCTACCACCACCTGTTGGTTGGCATTGTGGTTCGATACCGATCGCTTCAAAAGCGCTCTTAACATCAACGATATGAGCATCAGACTCGTCAATCTTAAATGCGTTATAAGCACGGTTAGATTCGATTTCAAGTTCTGCACCGTGTTTGTCTGCAGCCGCTTGGAATGTCTCAACCATGTGAGCAACTTGTGCTTCCAATTTTTTGTCGCAAAGTGAACGCGCTTCAGCAGCAATTTTCAGCTCAGGCATTACGATGTTTGTGGCTTGACCACCGTTAACGGTACCAATGTTCGCTGTTGTTTCTTCATCGATGCGCAGTAGCTTCATGTTAGCAATAGCATCAGCAGCGACACCGATAGCACTAATACCTTGCTCTGGCGCGAGGCCAGCGTGCGCAGGACGACCTTTGATCGTCACTTTAAGGCTCTGTTGGCCGGGAGCAACGTTGATGATTGTGCCAATTGGACCGCCTGAGTCCAAAACAATCGCTTTATTTGACGTTACGTTAGTCATGTCGAAGAACTTAGAGCCGTATAGACCGCCTTCTTCATAAACGGTGAAGGCAAGTTCAATGGTCTTGTGGTCAGCGTTCTGTTCTTTGATCACACGTACCGCTTCCATGATAGCTGCGATGCCTGATTTGTCATCACCACCGAGGATAGTATCGCCAGCAGAGCGGATGATGCCATCTTCGATAACAGGCTCAATGCCGTTACCTGGAGCGACTGTGTCCATGTGGCAGCTTAGAAGAATGCTGTCATCAAGTTTACCCTCTAGACGTGCATAAACATTGAAGCCGTTGGTGTAACCTTCTGGCATTTCAAGTTTGTGCACCGTGAAACCAAGATTGCCAAGTTGTTCTGTTAGTGTTTCAGCGATCTGTTTCTCGTTGCCTGATTCGCTGTCGATTTTTACGAGTTCAATGAAATGATCGACAAGGCGCTGTTGGTTAATTTGAGTCATAATTCTTCTCTTCTGGAACGGAAGAGTCAGCCTAGACCGAATAGTAGGAAAAAAGACTGCGCTGAATCAAAAAAGTGGTGTGATTGGTGGCTCTGGTAACAGAAATTAACATTTCATAAGACAAAATAACGAAAAAGAAGTGCAATCAGTATCAGTGAAAGCACTTCTTAGTCGTTTGTATAGCCAATCAGTGAGTCGGATAAATCAGTTGATTGGTGTCAAACCCGGCTTGTTGTGCGATTTGGCGATACTGCTCCATTTTTTCTTGTGGTATGGACGATGAACGCGACAAGATCCAAAAGTAGTCTAAATTAGGTCCGCTAATGAGTGCGGTAGAGTAGTCAGGCTCTAAATGAAAGACGATGTAGCTGCCATAAAACGGGCCGAAAAATGATACTTTTAGGTGACCGAGATTGTTACCGTCAACGAATTTGGCCTTGCCAATTGCCTCACTCCATTCACCTTTTTCTTCATTCCAGCCTCGATTTAACACTTTGACGCTGCCGTCCTCATTGAGAGAGTAGGTGGCCGTTATCTGGTTAAGTCCACGCTCAAAGCTATGATCCAATCGAGCAATTTCATACCAAGTACCAAGGTAGCGGTCGAGATTGAAACGCGTGACAGGCTCAACCGATTGGGGTTTTCCAGTACATCCAAAGAGAAAAACAGCCCCAAACAGTGCGACTAGGGATTTGAACTTTGTCATAAGCGATACTTCCTTGCTAACTTAACGAGTAAAAAGCAGCCTCTTTAGAGGTGATTTGTTGAGAAGGTAGGTGAGACCGACCGACACTACGATAGCTCCCACAAACACCAAGCTATCCTTTGCGATGCCCTCAAGACCATTAAAGCCACTTATGTTGTTCATGTAAATAATGATCAGTAAATGAATAACATAAATACCTAATGTCATATTTGCGATGGCGAATATCAGTGGATGATTTCCCCAGTTTGGATTGGCTAATAGCAGTAGAAACAAGCCTAGTCCCCATAATGGCGTACTAAAAAGAAAGTCGTGAATTCGAAAGTCGATATCAAAATGACTTAATACGAATGCTTCTGTCAGATGACCAATTAAACCAATCAGCATTACGATTAATGCCTGCATTGAAGTTAGCGTATAGCGGTGCTGGCGAACAAGATAGCCAATAGTCACCATGAGTAAGCTAAAAAAAGGCCCATTGCGAGTAAAGAAGGGGGCACTGTATTCCGTCAATGGTTGGTAGCTGCCCGCGAGAACACCATAAATATAGATTGCACCAGCGACACCGAGCAACCATTGCCTTTTCTTCGCCTGTTCAAACACCGCGATAATCGCAACAGCGAAAATCAGAGCGGGGAGAAACCAGAGGTGAACCATCCCTCCCTCCAGTAAGGCGTTGATTGGGTTTTGTGCTAAATAGTTCCAGTAACCAGTGCGCTCCGCTAACCATCCTTGTTGCGATAATTGATAGAGATTAAAAGGAGCGAGAAGATAAACTACACTCCATACCAGCCACAGATAAAGTAGAGGTCTACAATAACGCCAAGCTGTTGACTTGGGTGACGTGCTCAGTTTCGGTTGTAGAAAGTTACCTGACGTTATGAAGAAGAATGGTACGGCGAAACGAGAGAGTTGATTGATGAAATTTCCCAGCCAAGGCTCACTATTGAATAACGGATATGTGGTCATTAGTTGGCTATGAATAGCAATCACAGCAATAATTGCGATGACTCTACCGAGCTCTAAACTGGCGATTCTTTGTGTAGTCATTTTAGTTACTTAGAGACAGAAATATGCGCCAGTTTTACCTCAATATGGTGATTTAGGGGAGAGGGTTGAACAGGTTTATCTGGACTTTGCGATCTAAAGCGTTGGGTTATCGATTTGTTGTTCCCGTGACCACAGCGAAAGTGTGTGGTTGGCATTCTCACACACACCAAACAGGATTTGGTATTCAGGTTCGAAAGGCTCGCCAATAAAGGTAGTGCGGATCATTTGATTCGTTTTCAAATCAACCTGAGTCACTACGCGTCCTTTGAAGTTATGGAACACAGCAAATTGTTCACTGTGGTATATCAACTGAGTGGGAAAATAGATGAAGCGATCATCGCTCTCTTTTAGGGTGCAGTTAAGGGAGTAGCTCATTGCGGCTCGACTGGGTAAGGCGAATAGACCGAGAATGATAGCCAATATCGATAGCAAGGACTTGTTCATCAAAGCTTTTTGCATAAAAAAATACCGAACAGATTGATGTAGTTATGAGTATAGTCAATCGTTCGGTATTATTTGGATGAATTGTCGTTGGCTTTGATACATTCGCTTTATGCCTCGCAGGAGAATTCAGCTCTCCATATTAAGCGGCTTGAGCCCTGCATCGAATCAAGAACTTGCTGGCCAGATAATTGAGGATAGGCAAGTATAACGTCTGAAGATTCGATTTCCCGGTTGGGTGAATAAGCTCTCACATGAGTAAAAGTGGTTTGTAGGTGTTTTTGTAGCACTCCTTGTGATAGACAGATTCCTAAACAATCTTTGTTCATAGTTCCTCCCTTTTACGGTTACTTTTCGTCAAAACTTCAAGCATTCCTGACTAAACATTAGCCACTTTACAGCGAGCGCGGGTTGATTTAGATCAAGTAATTTTCCTAATGTGTGCAATATTTACACAGCGATTTCATGGGATGTTTATGGTCAATATTGAGGTGCTTTTCACCGTCAGTAAGCAAAAATATAGAGGCAATCAGTGCGCTTTTGGTTACAATCTCATGAAGTTGTTGAGTCGGGCTTATAGAGAGTATGCAAAGCATTTTTATCATATTGATCGTGTTGGTGATCTTCTTTGTTGTTGTTCAAAAACGAGTGATTAAATCGGATGAACTAAAAGACAGTCGTTACAAAAAACGCGCTGCCGTCCTTAATGGACAAGAGGTATCATTTTTACAGGCGCTACAAGAGGCGGTGGGTAAGCACGGTGTCATTATGCCCAAAGTCACTATGACGAAAGTCGTGTCACCTATTGCAACCAACAAAAAGCAGTGGTTTATCTCGAATAGTCGCATTGCCAAAAGTTACTTCGATTACGTGATTTGCGACCCTCGTACACTCGAGCCGAGAGTTATTATCGAGCTTGATGATGGTCGAGCGCTGGATAAAGGCAAGACAGAACGTCAAAGGCTATTGATGCATGTGTGTAAGAGCGCGAATATCCCACTTATCGGCACGTCCACCAAACACAGCTATCAAGTTGGGCGTTTAAGACGTTTGTTGGCTGCACACATTGACCTGATCGAACCAGATCAAGAAGTCCGCTTTTGTAAGAAGTGTCAAAGCCCAATGGTGATTCGTGTCGCCACGCAAGGAGAATTCCAAGGACGTCGATTTTTTATCTGCAGTCGAGCGCCACATTGTAACTACACTGAGAACTACAACATTGTGTTTGATGAATAATTTTAGACGTGTGCGGCGGTGATGGTGTGTCCTTCATCACTGCACACTTTGATTTGATTTCGGCCGCTCTGCTTCGCGCGGTACAACTCTACATCCGCCATCATCAGTACTTTACTGAGTTCATGTTCTTCACAAGCACACACACCAATACTTAATGTCAGATGCAGGTTCTTAGTCCCAGACAGAAATTGATGTTGGTCTATTTCGTTGCGCAGTGCTTCGGCTAATCTTGCTGCTTGCCCAAGGTCTTCTCTTGGCAAAAGTAAACAAAACTCTTCGCCGCCAATTCGGTAAATATCGGTATTGGTCAGAGTTGTAAGCACCTGTCCCATTTCCTGTAATACCCTGTCACCACATGAGTGACCATGCTCGTCATTGATGGCCTTAAAAAAATCGATGTCTAAAATAAGCATCGACATCGGGTGGGATGAATGCTCCTGACGCAGGCTCTCGTAATTGTGGATAAGCGCAAGGCGGTTTAAACATCCGGTTAACGCATCTTTGGTGGCTAGGTTGTGCAGTGTGAGCTCCGCTTGTTCACGGTTACGTTCATAAGCATGAGTGAGTACCCAAATAGCGATAAAGCACAGCCCGACATTCATGATGACTGATGAGGCCCAAATTTTATTGGGGAATACCATTTCAATGAGCAGAGCAAGATGCAGCGATAGAGAAACCAATGTCGCTATAAATCCTCTTTGTTCGCCAAGTAGTGCGTATAACAGTACCGGAGACAGCAACGACCATGCGACAGCGCCAGTGGATAAAGGGGAGAGCATTGTCGTCGCACATGACAGTGCGATAGTGACATAAGCATAAGCAAAGACGATACGATGATTGTCGCGACGCTGCCGGCTGCAGTAATAAACAAATCCACAAAATACACTGCAAGTGAGCTGAATCAGGGCGAGTGAGTATTCTTGGTCTAAGACTGTGTTAATCAGGGCCAAAACAGGTAACAGAACGGCAAAGCAAAGACTCGATAGGGAGAGAATTTTGATGCGAGACTGTTGAGAGTAATTGAGGAAACGCGATTCCATGTACCTAGTTTCTTATCCCTGAAAAAATAGTCGGCCATAATAATACGGATAATGGATGGAATAAACCATTCATGGAATAGAGATCACATTTTGTGATCTCTACAGCGGTTTATTGTTCCAAAGTTTGAGTTCGATTTGTTTGTCATTGTCGCCTTGCAATATGTGATATTGAGTCGATCAATATTTAATGGGTGAGCCCTTGCAGTAAGTGAATAAGCTCCTCTTCTGTTTTAGGTTCAGATCTGAGTTGGATTGAGGGCGCAGCGCCGCCCTTAAGCACGTAAGCATGAGTAGTACAGTGGTCATAGTGGTACCAAAGGCCGTTAACGCAAATGTCGGTGTAGCAACGAGAGTCTTGTTTCAAGTCCATAATATAATCTCCTTTTTACACTTGATTAACAATTTAAACATAATGCTTTCGCTTAAGAGTGGCTATTGATTTAGATCAATGTAGAGAGAGATTGACTTAATGGTTAAGCTAAGTTAATGAAAAAGCAGCGAATGACTCGCTGCTTTATATTAGAAAGTGTGATGTAGGTTAGTAGTAGAATGTGTTGTCATCGATGGTCAGTTCTTTCTGAATTGGGTCGCTGCCATCGTAGAACCAGATTTCAGCGAGCACTTTTTCAACACCATCGGCGTATACGATGTCGATGTTTCCCATTCCCGCCTCAAGCGCTTGGCCTGCTAGCTTATGGTCGCCACTCGGAGCGAGTGTGCCTGAGTCTGTTTCCTCATATTCGCTGTAGATGGACACATATGCACGCTGAGTAGACAGGTTGCTGATATCAATATCGATGTTCATTTCGGTGATCGGGTCAAAACTAAAGCCATCTGGGATAACAAGATCTTGCATCGATTGGGCTGTACTCTCAACCACGGACTCTACTTCTTCGACGACTTCTGTTGTCTCTTCAGCGACAGCTTCTGCTGTATCTTCGGCTGCTTGAGCGGGAGCGGCACTACCGCCACCACCGCCGCCACAACCTATTAGAGCGAAACTCATTACTAAGGCTAGGTAGATTTTGTTGTTTGGCATAGTCATAGTCGTATTCCTTTCAATTCGTTTCGTCTGGATTATTCGTAGATTTTTGAGTCAACAGCATTTTCACGTAGATGCCATGAGTGAGCTTGTGAACCGGCGCTTTCTGCGTATTGTGCAAACTGAGGGTAAGCTTGAACAAGGTCTGTACGCTCAGTCGGCCAGCGCCACTCTTCCGTCATTAGCATTGCCCATGGTAGGTTACCTGCTGTTTTGAAGTAGACGCCATCCTCAGGAGAGCTTGCATCAACACCTAGGTTCCACATTGCGTCGCCGTTGAACTTCTCAGTCGGATCATAGTCAGGCAAATGCACTTCCCACTGGCGACCAGGATGGAATGGAAGTCCTTCACCGTGGTAGTAACCTGGTGTTGCGTAGATGAACGGGTCGTAAGGCATACCCAGCATAGACGTTGTATCAGTGCCTTGATTCATCGAAACGTGTAGCTCGAACATAAATTGTTCGTCTTCTTGGCAACCAACCTGTGTGCGGTGGTAAGCACAGTCGACCTTCATCGCTGTTACATCAGATGAAACGATAAAGATGGCTTCGTTGCTGTCTTGCTCAAGTCCACTTTCATCTTGCAATGCGTCGTTGTGGTATTGGCGAGTCTTGGTTTGGTCAATATCGGTTCTTTGGATACCTTTAAGACGGATAGCAAAACCATTGTGGTAATCAGCCCCCACTGCCGCTAGGCGACCGCGAATATAAGACTTCTCTACATTGCCATCACGAAGGATTTCAGTGACACGGTAGTGCATAACAACATCGTTCATGTCGTAATCCGCGGTGTATGGCCAGTTATCTTCATAAGCGAGTGTGGCGTAGCCAGTTTCGCTCGGGAAGTGGCGTACTGTAATACCAGCACCAGTCACAGTGACTTGGTGGTCTTCAACCTCACCAGACATAGCACCGCCGAAGTAGTTCAACCCTTCTTGTTGGCTAAAGCGAAAGCGTGCCCATGTCACACCGGATAGCGCATTGAAATCAACGTTGAACACAACATTTTGCTCACCAGCATTCACCAGTTGGTCTTGGATGACATGCTCACCTTCATCATCAAAATCGCCATCTTGGTTCCAGTCGAACCAAGCTGTTAGGTAGCCTTGAGTCGATGCATTGACACGAAGTACTGAATCGAGACCGGGTTCAATAGCAGTAACGAAATTAATCCCATCTTCATCATCGATTCCAACCGTATCGTCGCTTAGGGGGGCGATAAGGCCATTTTGTTCGCCATCTGGCTGCTGCGAGCCAAGGTAAGTTACGCCATCAAGCTGGTGGCGAGGGCCGTTACTTTCTAAAGTAGTAAGATAAGTGTCAGGCGCGTCACCGAAGTCGATAGTTGAATCTTCATCAATCAGAGGCGCATTAGCACAGCGAGCGCCGTCATTCTGACCTGAAGCAGGGCCGTCTGCGAATTTAACCGCTGTGACGTTACCGTTGTCGATGTTAGATTGGCTAGAAAGGTCAATGCGGAAAATGTGGCCATCTTGGTTACGAGACAAATAGTAGTAACCGTTAACATCAAAATACCCCGCACCAAATGTTCCTGTCTCACCGATATCGCCAATAAGCGTTGCATTCCCAGTGTCGGTATCAAATTGATAAAGCATGCCAGAGCCATTATCAACACCGTACAGTTTTTCATCACCTGGGTGGAATGCCATATCGGTAAGTGATACGGTTGCTGTTGAGCTAATTTGTACAACGTCTAGCACCGCGTTTGGATTAGAATCTAATGGAGTTAGGTCAATTTTAAATAAACCTTTGCCTTTTCTGTACAGGAAATAGTGCTTGTTAAACACATCGCCAACATAAAATGTGTAATCAGTAGGTAGGCCATTTGTGTTGATGTCTTCCACTTGGAAATCTTTACCCAAGCGAACAATTTTTTTGTTGGTAGTGTCATAGCCAAAAATATAACGGCTATCAAAATCGAAGCCGACACCGTTGACGTTAGCTGTTGTACCCGTATCGCCCTGCAGCAATGTCGATTGCCCTGTCACTAGATTCACACCGTAAACTTGTACTGGCTTTGACTGGAATAAGTAGGCTTGACTTGGGCAGCTATCAAAAGGAGCTGCTTGAGAGTAGGCGCTTTGACCCATGATAGCGAGTCCAATAAGGATGCTCGTTTTTTTGATTGAAAATGTTGGTTGGTTTTTCATAACACTGTTCCTTGTTCTCTGACGTAGAAGTTACATAACTAAGAGATAGCGAATACTGTGCCAGTTTTTATACCTTTGAATTTAATGGTTTTTGTTCTGGTTTTTGGTTTTTTCTCAAAATGAGAAAGGGAAAGTCGTGTTTATTTGAAAAACAGCCAATGAGTTTTCTCATTCTGAGAATCACGAGCGGGATACAAAAAAGCCTTCTTTGTTTCAAAGAAGGCTTTGTTAATATGAGTTCTTATTTAACGCTGATAAATAGCCTCTGACTGAGGTGATTTGTACCAATCCTTTTTAAGCAAACCTCCGCTTTGAGCATATTCAACAAATGCAGGGTAAGCCATCACTGGGTCTTTACGCTCAGCCGGCCATTTCCATTCATCGGTAATGAGCATTGCCCAAGGAAGGTTGTTGTCACTTTTAAAGAATTTCCCTTGCGCGGATTGACTGTCATCATCGCCCAACCCAAACATGGCCGCGGCATTAAATTTCTCGGTTGGCGACTGGTCGGGGAGGTGAACTTCCCAAGTGCGACCAGGGTGCAGGGGAAGAGCCTCACCGTGATAATATCCCGGTGTAGCAAAAATGAAGGGATCGTAAGGGATGCCAGACAGTGATGAGATATCTGCATCCGCATTTAAGTTTATTATCAATTTGAAACTAAATACTTCGTTTTCTTGGCAGGCATTGTCTGTGCGGAAATAAGGGCATTGGGTATTTGCGATCGTTTTAAGATCATCTGCGATGATAAAAATAGCTTCTTGACTATCAAGTTCCAACCCATTGCTTGGTTGAACTTCATCGTTGTAGATTAAGAATGAGTTGCTGTCATCAATATCGTGCTTGTCGAGACCTTGAAGGCGAACAGCGAATCCATTGCGATAGTCTGCCCCTAAAGCAGCGAGACGGCCTTCAATATAGGTTTTGGTTAGCCTGTCTTGCTGATAAAACTCTGTGATACGGTAATACATCACTACGTCATTCATATCAAAATCAGCCGTATACGGCCAATAGTCTTCATAGGCCAATGTTAGGAACCCATTGGGGCTAGGGAAGTAGCGTACCGTTTGCTCTGAAGTGGTGACGGAGACTTGGTGATCTTCTACTTCGCCTGAATAGGCACCGCCGGAATAGTTGAGTTCTTCTTGTTGACTAAAGCGAAAACGAGACCATGTTTGCCCTGTTAGTGCACTGTCATGAACAGAGAAGGTAACGGCTTGTGTACCAGCTTGCAATGATAAGTCTTGAATTACATGCTCATTATCATCTTTAAAATCGCCATCTTGGTTCCAGTCAAACCATGCGGTGAGAATACCCGCAGTCGACGCCTCGACTTGAACAATGGCATCTTTGCCCGGCTCAATTGATGTAACGAACCTTAGGCCGTCTTCATCATTTAGTTGATGGTGCTCATCTCTAAGGGCACCCGTTATCGCATCATGTTCACTATCAGGTTGAGTACTTCCAAGGTATGTATGACCATCAAACTCGTGTCTTGGGCCATTACTGTCTAACCTTGTCTGATAGCTGTTGGGCGCATCACCAAAGTCGGTGTTGGCTATGGCGGGGTGAAGTGGGGCCTCTGCACATCTTGCGCCATCACGAATCGGAGCGTCATGATTAGAATCAGCAAAGCGCTCAATGTCTAGGTTCGCCGTCTCTGAATTGATGTTGATTTTATAGATAGTGGAGTTATCACTTTCACTGGCATATAGGTACCCGTACTCATCGAAATAATTTGCTTGTAGTGAATGTTCAGAACTAAGTGTAGCCAGAAATTGAATATGCCCCGTGTTCACGTCAATCTGATATAAATAGTTAGAACGGTCATCAATGGCATAAAGGTGTTGGTCATGAGGATTAAAGGCCATATCTCGAAATGTAAACTCACTTGAGTGATTGATCGTTGTGTAGCTAACTGCCTGGGTTATTTGTTGAGGAATCGTAAGCTCGACCAAACCCAATGACGAAGCATAGAGGAAGTAACGACCACTCACTTGTTCACCAGCGATAATACCCGTTTGCATCTCAAAGTCTTCGATCGTGATGTACGTGGGCTTTAAATTCACATCAAAAAGAGTCAAAGCATGGCGTGAAGAGTCAAAGCCAATGAGTTTTCCTTGATGGATCGCGAGTGCATCTATTGAACGGGTGTGCTCTGACGGCTCCTTTAGAACAGTCGTTTTGCCACTCACCAACTCTATCGCAATGAGCTCACCTTGTGCGCTTATTGCAAACGCTTCATTAGGGCAGGCTTTTATGTCTGCGGCATAAGTTTGGTGGTTGAAGAGTAATAAACTTGTTAGTACTAGCGTTTGGTAGAGTTTACTCGATATAACGGTTTCTTCTTCACTCATAGCACCTTGCTCCATTTCGATGTATTGCAAACTAAACTAGGTACAAGCGAATTACGTGCCAGTAAAGTGAGGCATTGATTTGGATAAATGACAGATTTAGGGGGTTGAACAGTGGTGAGTTTGTCAAATTGAGAATGAAAATGAATCACTAAATGCAAGACAAAAAAATGCCCAAGCAGGGCTTGGGCGAAAACGTATAATGCTCAGGAACAATCATGAAACCGACAACAATAAACTAGAAGTAATTTTCTCATTTCCAAATTTTATTTGCCTCTGCCGTCGACCATCACAACGATAGTGCGCAGGAGAATCGACATGTCGGTTTTCAGCCAGCTTTTGAAACTGCTTTGAGATAATGCGTAGCTATGGTCGTAACCGACTTTAGAGCGCACATCCTCGATGCTGGTGTCATAGCCTTGGTTAACTTGGGCTAGGCCTGTGATACCGGGCAGAACACCATAGGTTCTGTCTGCAAAGAATGGGATTTCTCTTTCGAGTGTTGTGTAGAACACTGGTCGCTCAGGACGCGGGCCGATCAACGACATCTCGCCTTTCAGTACATTAATCAGTTGTGGTATTTCATCTAAACGTGTTTTGCGAAGAAAATGACCGACCGGAGTGATTCTAGGGTCATTATCTGTCGCCCATGCCGCACCACTTTTCGCTTCGGCATCTTGGTACATGGTTCTGAATTTGATGATTTCAAACAGCGCCATATGCTCTGGTGTACTTTTTCCAACACGCGTTTGCTTGTAGAAAACGGGCCCCTTTGATGTAGCGATAATTGCTAGGGCAATTATAGGGAAAAGGGGGAGGAACAGTATTAAGCCAACAACGGATCCTAAAACGTCAAAGCTACGTTTGGTGAAACTTACTGATGTCTTGTTGTTTGTTAGTGTGTACATAATCCTTTTCCTCAAATTGCGAATCTGACGTTTAAGCTCGGCATCGATTAACTAAATACCTGATTCCACCAATTAAATTGGCAGTATGACCCATCAATACATAGTGAATTAACTGGAATGTTTTGATGTTTGTCACCGCTGGGAACAGCCAGCAGGCTATCCCAACTGCATATATCAATGATTGAGCAAGCACCATGCCAAAAAAGAGAGGGTTGTCCATCAGCATGATGCTACTAATAAACGTTGCTAACATAAGGTAAGGCGTAAGTAGGCGTAGGCCTTTACCAGAAAAGAAGGCAAAGGCGACACGACGAAAGCGCGGGTGGAAAAGTTTCCCCAAGAACATCGCTTGTTGCATATTTCCCGCAGAGATTCTCAATCTGCGAGAGAAGTCATCTGAAAGGTCAGTGGGCTCCATCTCGGTTGCAATCACATTGTTGTCGTACACTGCTTCGTAACCGCGACTGACGATCTCCATGGGTATGATGAAGTCGTCATTGATGATACTTGTGCCCAGTGGAGTGAAGAGTGCGGTGCGGAATATGTAGAATGCGCCGTGTGCTCCAATGGCTGTCGCCATTTTCGCTTCAGCAAACTTCATATCACACTGATATTTCCAATACTTTTCTTCACCAGCAGAGCCAGATTCATACAACACATATTGGCCATTGACCACACCTACATCTGGGTTCTCAAAATGACGCTCCGCAATGAGAAGGGCATCGATAGAGGTGATGGCTGAGACGTCACTAAATGTGGTCAAGTCAGTTTCGACAGAGTTCATCGCCTCATTGATCACAGCGACCTTACCACGGTTTTGCTTGCAATCATGAATGATAAATAAGGTGTCAGCACAGGTGGCTTCTTGAATGGTTTGTTGAGCAATATCGACCGTGTTGTCAGTACAGCCATCGCAGTAGATCTCAACACGAAGTTTGTCACGTGGGTAATCAACCATAGCAAGATTACGAATCTTCTGAGCAATCCACGCTTCTTCGTTGTAGGCGGGGACAATGACCGTAATGCTCGGACGGAAGTAGTCTGAGTGGTTAAACTCAAAGCGACGTTCATTCCCTTTCTTGATTTTTCGCGTACGGTACTTCAAATACATCTTAAGCAACCACGGATAGCCAACGTGGTGGTAAACAATCAGAAAGCTGCTGGTGATAAAGATGGCTAGCCAAATCCATTCAAAATTACTCATGCTATTTCTCCTTTAAATGCAAGCATTTCATATTTGCTGACCATTTTTCTTATGTCGTTGTTATCAACAATATGCTGTCGGGGGGATACATTAGTGAGACTTTTCGCACTGCGGCTTAGAGCACAAGCCATTGCCATGATGCGATTGGGTTTAATTAAAACACCACTGTGAGGGCAAAGGGTTTCTTTGGATGAACCAACGTCTGTGACTGCGGTGGGAATACCACAGGATTGAGCTTCAAGCGAGGAGAGCGGGAAACCTTCAGACCGTGATGGCAGACAGAACAAGTCAAGAGATTGATAAAAGCTCGTCATATCGTCGATGCGACCTAATAACGTGATGCGGTCATTGAGCTGTAGGGTATCTATGATGTTTTGCAGCGCTTGTTTTTGCGACCCATCACCAGCAATGACTAGGCGGATGTTGTTCGGTACATATCGCATTGCTTTAATGAGAACATCATGCCCCTTTACGGTTTCAAGGCGACCTGCGCTGCCAATCACTAACGCATTACTGGGAATATCAAACTTCTCACGCGCTTTGTCTTTAGAACCCTGAGTAAAGCGGGAAACATCAATGCCGTTTTGAATTGTGGAAAGCTCAGAGTAGCCGAAGAGATCGCTGAGCTGTTGCCCAACATGATGTGCATCCGCAACCAGTTTTGGTTGGACATACTTTAGAAGCAGCGACTCCATGATGCGGTTTTTTGTGTTTGCTAGATGCCAGACATCATGCTCGGTGTGAACTCGAACGGGAACACCAGCTCGTTTAGCAGCGATACCACCGTAGAGTAGCGGACCAATGTGATGGGTATGAACGACATCTGCTTTGCAGCTTCTGAACAGCGCAATCAGTGTTTCGATAACCTCGTACTGAAAGCCCGGCTCTTTATTTAAGTACACAAGTTTTTGTTCAAACTGTGCAAGCTTTGGCCACATGACTGTGGAGCGGACTTTCGTTCCCTCAAGGCTTACAACATAAACATCGGTATTGTCATCGGCAAAAGTAATGAAGTCGAGCGCTAGGCTTTCAAGTCCGCCCGGTGCCAAGTGTTGAACGATGTGAAAGATGGTTTTTCTGTTATAGCCGCTTCCCATGCTAGCCTCCTGTGTCGACTCTAGTTTCTTTTAAGACGTTGCTACAAGAGACTAAGCATGGTACGTGCCAGTTTTTAAATTATTGATTTGTAGTGATTTGAGATCGGTTTGATTAGTTTTTTTCAATTTGAGAATGAATTTGCGCGTGAGGGTTTGGAAATTTAGGAAGTGAGGTAATGACAGGAATATCGGTTAGATTCTCAATGTCAGAGGCGTTGCGAATAGTCGAATCGAACAACTCAATGATGATTGAGATGCCAATACCCATAGCAATCCCGCCGAACAGTCCAGCGATAACAAAAATAATAGTAGGTAAGTTAGATGGCGTGCTCGGGGTGTAGGGCAAATCGATCACTTTTACACGTTTATCCTCCTCAAACTCGCCGAGTGATCCCGTTAGCTCAGCCATTTCATAGCGCTGTAGTAACTCTTCATATAGGTCACGCTTAAGTTCGACATCTCGCTGTAAGCGATAGATCTCTTTGACGTCATCCCCGAAACTGCGGGTGCGTTCTTCAAGTTCAATGATCATCGAACGCATGCGAGACGTCTCTTCTTTCAATGCTTCGTATTTTCCGCGTGCTTCTTGTAGGCTTTGTAACTGTGTCATCAATAGAGGCTGAACAGAGCTGGAAGACTGAAGGTTTTGGCTGCTTGCCATATCCCAAAGCTGTTCAGTGTTGAGACTAGGTTGTTGAGTTTGAAGAAGTGTCTCTCTTTCTAGCTCCAGACGTTCAAGTTCGCGTTTTTTTGCTTGCACCGCACTGTGATTGTCGGTGTATTTAGCTTGCAGTAATGTTAGCTCGCTGCGAATTTCGATAATTTGTTCTTCAATTCGCCCAACGACAGGGTTGGTTTGAGACAGTTGTTGGTCTAACGAGCCCAAGCCTTTCTCGAGCCCAAATAATTGCGCTTCTTTTTCTGCTAGGGTTTGTTTGAGTGAGGCAATACGCGCGTAGCTTTGGCTTTGCAGCTCTGGCGTCAATGCAGAGTTTTGGTTGGTATAGTCCGCTAATCGCTGCTCTGCTTGCTGTAGCTCAGAAAAACGTTCATCGATGTGCTGCGATAAAAAAGTACTAGAATCGCGAATAGAGGAGCGCTCAGGTGCGAGAATCTGCTCGACAAAGTGTTCACTGATTGACTCTAACAGCTCTTTCATTCCCTCTGGTGAATCGGCTGTGTATTGGATCTTCAGTAAATCTTTTCCCATTTGACTGACAGTCAAATTTGCAGCAATTTTACCAATCACTCGGTCTTTATCCGAAGGGGAACTGTTTTCATTAATCAGGCCGCGCTCCTCTGCGACCATAGTGAGTATGTGTCGGCTCTTTAACAGGGTTTTAACCGCATTGAGCCGATCGTTCAGCATGGTAGAAACCGCGATATCTTCCAAGAATGGATTCATTTTCGCTGTTTCTTGTATCAGCATACTGGTGTGTGAGGTGTATTTTAGCGGGGCAAGTTTAGAAACACCTAGCGCAATGATAGGCAAGATGAGCATGGGTAATACGATTACCCAACGGCGGCGCCATCCTGCCAATATTATGTTGCTAATTCTTAACTTTAACTGCGTCATAGTAGCTCCAATAACCAATCAACAAACAAGGCGCGAGATGCCCAGCTTTCTGACTCTACCGTCCCGGGTCGAGTTTGAACCAGGCGAGGATACTGACGCAGCGCAGTGATGAACTCGTCGGTACTATTCACTTGATTCAACTGGTTTTCATAAGTTTTAGCTGCAGGAAAGGGTGTGTTGATAACAGGTTTTCCAGTAGCGATATATTCGAGTAGCTTCAACGGGCTACAGGCACGAATTTGTTCGTTATCTTTAAAGGGTAGTAGGCTTACGTCCCAATGTTGACTATATTTTGGCAACTCATAGTGAGGCTTAGGTCCAAGCACGTGAATATTGGGTAAATCAGCCAGCGGATTGTAGCGTAGCTCATTTTTTCCGATAAATACGAAGTTCCATCCAGGCAGTGCCTTTGCTGCAGCATTGATCATGTCGTAATCAAGCCACTCGGATAAACTGCCGTAAAACCCAGCAATAGGTTTGCCCTGAGGTAAATCAGTAGCACGCTCTACTGGCGTTGTGAAACGGTTATAATCCACACCGTGACGCAGAACGTGAGTTTTGCTTTGTGGGAACTTACCACTGATATTTTGACTAGCTGCAAGAATAATATTCGCTTGCTGCGCCATATGGGTTTCATGTTCACTTACTGTGTCGTGGTCAACCCCGGCGAGTGAGTTGAAGTCATCACCACAGTAGTAGACAACTGCAGCTTCATTCAAACTTCCACATAAGTCAGCCGCTGTAGGCAGAGAAGACCATAAAATGGGATTTTCAATCCGATATTTCTCAAGCAGTGGCTTTAATTGTGTCAGCATCATGGTTTTAGCCAGTTGGCGTTCCCAAGTGTGCTTGGGAGCCGGAATGGTACGTAGGTTGACCACTTTAATGTTGTCAGGCGTTGCCACTTTAGCGGATGAGTGGACAAAATCTTGCTTACCTTTTCCAAGTGCTTTATCAACGACACGTTTCGCGTCGTTCACGCACAAGCGAGGTTTACGCAGACCAATAGAGTTGACCCAAAGCACCTTGCGCTCTTTGTTCAGGTTAGAGATCAAGTGCTGTGTGCTAGACGGAAGACCACCAAAATCTTCGCCGAATACGATGAGATCACGCATAATGAGCCTCCTCTTGCATAGAGCTTGGCTCTAGAGTTTTTATCACCTTGGCTGGCGTTCCACCTGCAATAACGTAAGGGGGGATGTCTTGGGTCACGACACTGCCTGCGGCGATAATCGCTCCTTCACCAATGGTGACACCCGCTTTGACAATCACATTGGTGGCTAACCAACAGTCTTTTTTCAGAACGATATCGCCGATTTGATCAATATCGTCGGGTTCTCCAGCAGCACGGCGCTGGGCATCAAGAGGGTGGCCAGAATAGCCAAAGAGGTTAGCGCGTCCCGCGATTCTTACGTTGTCTTCGATGATGACCTTGGTACCCACCGCAATAGTCGTTTGCCAACCTATCCCGACATTGTTGCCGATCTGCAGTGTCGGTGAGTGGCAATGACCACTTGCAGAAAACGTAGTTTGACCGGAGATTCGACAATCGTTGCCCACATCAATGTTGAGTGGGCCCGAGATAAAGGGCATACCGGCATACAGATACAGCTTGTCACCACAATGGGTGCAGCGTCCACGAAATGCTGGGGTTTGGATAAGAACCCTAATGAGGTTGCTCCAGCTGTCTCGTCCGGCAGTGTACAGTGTGTACAGCGCTTGATTGACGACTTTTGGATAGCGAATATCACAAACACGCAGCGTTTTCGCGAGGTGAAACATTTTTTGTGCTGTAGGGCTGTCGCTCTCTTTCAGCCAACGTTTGAGTTGCATTACTGGGGCATAATTCATCGTCACGTCCTCTATGTGTTATGGAACGGGTGTCGGACGCAAATTGAAAAGCTGTTCTCAATTTGGAATCCAAAAACTCCCGGATTACTAAGGACGTTTCATATTGTGTGCCAATAAAAATACGTTTAATTTTCAGTTATTTATATTAACGTTAATTTGTTTTCTCATTCTGAGAATCTTTTTGAACGATGGTTGAGATGGAAATGATGAGCGCAGCGAGGATATAAATGGGCCAAACAAAGCCTTGAGTGAGGAAGGTACCTGAGACAATCGTCCCCATTAAGCCTGCGAACACGGCCTTGGCTGCAGAGACTAAATAAGGAGAGGGGGATTGTTGTTGATTGAGCAAGTTGAGGGACTGCTTGGCGGTTCTGGCGAGTGATACAATCAGTGTGACAAAAATAATCAGCCCTAAGATACCGGTTTCAGCCAAAACACCAAACCACGTACTGTGGACAGCATGGTTGAGCCCGTCCCAATGAGAGCTGTAAAAATAATAATTGAAGTAGAAGTTATTTAGGCCAACTCCCGTTAGGGGATTACCCAGTGCCATGCGAGCGGCCGCTTCCCATGCGTAGATACGCCCCATTGCAGAGGCATCAATCCCTTCTTCTGCTGCGCCTCCGGAAGCACGGTCAGAAATACCAGCTGCAACATACAGAAACGCGATACCGGCGACGGCAATAAAAGCCAGCAAGGTTTTCGATTTGATCGATTGCTGCATAAAAACGCCATACACTGTAAGCATGCCTAGCAGACCACCACGGCTTTGGGTTTCGATAATAGCAAGTGACAGAGAGGCGGCGACTAACAAACCAAACGCTCTTGGAGCAAGCCCTAAACGGGTATTGAATAAGAAACTGACCGAGAATGCGAGTGGAAACAGCAGTACGAGCGCAAGATCGTTCGGGTCTCCGAGCATTGAACCAATGTTGCGCCCGATAGTGACGCGTGAACCCTCTACTAAACCGATGCCAGCTTGTGCGTTATAAATCGCGACTCCTGCCACCAGCAAGCCCGCCCAGACGATAAGCCAGCATGTTTGAGAAAGCTGCTCTTTGTTGTTAACGATCCAGATAATTGCCAACGTCATAATAATGATTTTCCAGTACACCGATTTGAACGACGTAATGGCAATGCCACGATTTGAGGCAAACACAAGCCCGACAGCGACCAGTACCCAAAATATTACTAACCACTTCATTGAATGATGCCAATAGAGAGGTAGGGTGCGACTGATAAAGGCGTGCCAGCACAGTGATGCCAGTGCTCCGAGTGATAGCAACAATGGGAGCTTGAACGGCATAAGCTGTGGAATCACTTCGTGTATTCGGAAAAAAGAGAACACAACGAAAAGTATCACGAACCAAAAAAGGTGACGAATCACGACCAAAATAGCGATGGGTAGCGCGCACAGAACAATAACAAGCGCAGGGTGCGGCACTAATATCCATGCTGCGCCCACTATGAAAATAAAGAGCAGCGTTAAAAGGGGGGCAGGCGTGAACAATGAGTGATTCATAGCGATTTGCTGCTCGGTCTTGAAAAGAGGTTTAGATGAGCATTAACTCTGGGTGCAACAACCCAAAGGACACTAGCACAGGAGATAAACCAAACCACAATTAGGCTAAGCACAGACTCAAGTTGATGTAGGAGATACATGCCAACCAAGGTTGCTAGTATCATAAATCCCACCCTATGAATCCTATATGGCATAGGAAAATTACGCTGGCTGAAATAGAAAATTGAGCCGGCTCTTAGGAGTTGAGCCGCACCGATAGTAATGATGATACTCCAAATCCCAAATTGATAAGTGAGCGCGAGGCAAAGCAGTGCAGCGCAGGCTGTAACTAGGTTAATATAGAATAACGTGCTGGTTTTCTTCTGCTTCAAAAGCCCTAAATTGACGAGCTCGCAGACCTCTTTCCCTAATACCATGAACAGGGCTCCTATTAGCAACTGTGACGCTGGCGTATAGGTATCGGTCAGTATAAATTCCAGTGCCCACTGTCCAAACAAACTGATGCTAAGAGCCAGTAAACAAATGTATGCGATACCTTTTTCAGTAATTCTAGTCGCATTTTCTGGGTTTGAATCGAGCATCGCAAAACGCTTGGGCATCCACCACATCCCAAAAGGTTGCACTAGGATACACATTGCTAAAGCAAACTTAGCCGCAATCGCATAGTGGCCGAGAGTGGTGAATGACTCACCTTCAAGAATAAACCAACGCTCTGCGCCGTTGAGCCCAAATGCACACAAACCAGAGAGCATAATTGGAGCCGTGTATCGCAACGACGTTTTAATGAAAAGTGCTGGCGGTAACTGAAAACGTAACTGACTGGTTTTTACCACCCAAACCAATTGCAAAAGGTGGGCGATAAATCCGGAAGCCAGTACACCCTCAATACCATATCCGAGATCGATGCTGATAAGAACTAAAGTGACTTGCAGTGTGCTTGTCATTATGCAAATCAAACTGAAAATACGTGCTCGGTCTTGCATTCTGAGCCATGCCAGTGACATGGCCAATGCGCCCTCGATGGTCAAAGAGCCGAACAAAATAAGAACAGGTTTTTTCTCTAGTTCCCACTCTGTTGGCCACTCACTTGTTGCGATAAGTACCAAGAAAAAGAGACCCGCGATAAACGAGAATAGAAATGTAAGAGTAAACAGTTGGTTAGCAATATGTTTTTGTTCACTGCCTTTGGCCTCGCCCGCAAAACGGTATAGCGCTTCGTGCAAGGCGACGGAGAAGAGAATGCCCATTAACGCACCAGTGACGGCCAATATCTCGAGTTGGCCCATTTCATTTGGGGCAAGGTAGCGCGTGATGATAGGCAGCATGATGAGCGACAGGCCTTTCATGAAGAACAGTGCTACGGCATAGCTCGCCATAGCACCCGTTTGCGAGTGAAAGAGTGTAGCTAAACGGCCCGTTGCTGATTTGCTTGCTGACATTACAATTCTCCCAGTTTGTGCGACCTGTGGTTGGTGACGTTACCTTGCATTGCTTGGGCGATATCACGATAGGTGTCGCTGGCTTTATACTGGTTTGCAATTTTCTGACCATTTTTACCGACTTTTTGGCAGGTACTGAGATTTCGGCATATGTGTTCAAGAATTTGGTTCAAGCTATCTGCATCATTCTGGCGATATTTGAAACATGTGAACCCGTGTTGAAGTTTGTGATCCCAGTAGGCACCATCAGCGGGGATCACCACAATCAGCCCTGCTGCTAACGCCTCCAAAGTTGACAAGCCAAAAGGTTCGTATTGACTAGTGGATACGTATATATCGCTAGCTGCTCTGAGCTCATCGAGTTGCGAGGGGGAGCGATGCCAGTGACTGTTTTCAAGCGCGACAGGGGCTTGGCATACCTCTGCTGATGTTTTTTCGGGCTTGATATAGCAAATGGTGCTGTGTAGGTGCTGACTAAGTTCGTGACGCTGTAACGAATTTACGAGTAAGTCGAGTCCTTTCCATTTCAAAAGTGATGCTGCCCAAAATACAGTTGGGTGGTGCCAATCTTTGTTCTCATGTCTGTCTGTTGGCCATTGGGAGCGCGGTATACCATTGACAAACGGATGAAAATGCTTAGGTAGCTCTGCGAATGGTGTTGCTAACGTTGTGATTAGTGATGGTTTTGCAGACTCAAGATAGAAGGTTGGATGGCCTTGAGACAAGCACCATTTTGATGCTCGGCTTTTACCAACGGGGCCATGAACAAGCTGCACGGCAGGCAGGCGAATTACAAAAGCGAGTAGGTAGCCCGCGAGATCAACACCCGGGCCAGATGCTAAAATAATTTTGCTCGGTAGCTGCCAGTAGCGTGTACACAACGCCAGCGTATAGATCACCAGCATCATAAGCAGATAACACTGTTTTAACCAGTAAAGTGCCCCTTGAGTATGCCTCGCTAGGGACTGTGGTAAAGGCAGCTGAGACACACTGATCGATAGGTTGACATTGACTACCGTCTCTTTGAGCGCCCAGCTCTTAGGATGAGAAGAGATCACATGAAAGTGGATATTCTCATCGGCCTGCTCCATTGCGTTGAGCGTTGCGACTTTTGAGCCTCCATGGAATGGGATAGGATCGTAGACAATGACATGTTGTTGATTAACAGTTTTCATAGCTCGCTCCTCGATTTAAAAAACGTGCAACGACATGTTTGCGAAAGAGCGTCTTGATAGGGCGTAGGCAGCGTGCAATAACGCCAAATATAGTTCGATGTTGATTCGGCTGCATAAGCACTCGTTCATAGACTGCTTCAATGTGAGAGACATTGTTTTCCACTGAGAAGTGACGTTCTGCAAAAGCTTTTGCAGCAGTCGCAAGCTCTTGACCATAGTCAGGGTCATAAATAATAGAGCTAGCAAGATGAGTGATGTGATCAACGGCGTCTTTGGTATTGGGATACAACAAGCCCGTCTCACGATCTTTAACCACTTCGACAATGCCGCCAGTAGCAGGTGCGATAACCGGTAAACCTGCGAGAGCAGCTTCGACGATAACTAAACCAAACGCTTCACTGCGCGCACCACTGATAAACATGTCAGCCCCGCCATGTAACCATGAAGCGACATTGTCTTGCTCACCGACGAGGTGAACGTAGTCTTGCATGTGAATGGCATCAGCAAATTGCTCAAGTAGCACTAGGTTCTCTCCGCCACCAATGATGACTAAGTGGCAGTCAATGTGTTGTGCTCGTAGGTGAAAAAGGCTAGAGATAAGGCGGTCAAAGCCTTTGCGCTCGATCAGTGAACCAATGCTGAGAATGATTTTGGCCTCGGGGTTGATGCCTAGTTGTTGTCGGATGTCTAGAGTCTCGATATCGTCAGCATTTTGAGCAGGTACGCCATTATGAATGACGTGCAAGCGATGTTTACCATAACCTTCATCAAGTAAAGACTGACTCACCGCGTGACTAACAGTAATGATATTAGGCACGGCATGCAGACCTAAAGTAAAACGGTCATGAAGGTTATATTCACAATGTAATTGAGCGACCATTGGGGTATGCGTTGTGCGTGCTGCCATTGACATCCATTGGCAAGGCGCTCCGCTATTTACATGAATTAAGTTGATGTGATATTTGCGGATGAGATAACGCGCTTTGTTATAAAGTACGCACCATTCGCTCCAGTCTAATTTTCTTTGACCAGAATAAAGCGAGACTAAGGTTGGAAACTCGGTTTCCTCTACACGGATCTGGTTAGCGTTTGCGTAGTTTGCTAGTGCAGGATTATTTGTCCACACAACGGGTTCATAACGGTCATCAAGAGATTCAATCATGTTCATTAGGCATACTTCGCTGCCTCGGATCCAATTATCGCCATAATGAACAATAAGGAGTTGGATTTTCTTATTCATAGTGTTCTCCTCGTGATGCTGATAAGCATCTCTGTAAGCCGCTACTAACCGTGCTTGTTATTTGTGAGTTACTAAGGAGAGAGCAAAGACAATGCCAATTAGAATAATTATTTATTAATCAGTGCCTTACGTGTCTTTGGTGGTTGTTTTTGTCAAAATGAGAATGATAAAAATAGCAAAAGGGCAGAGGGATTCTTATTTTGAGATGCTTTTTGTCTCTAAATCAGAATGCAAAAAAGCCACCCTTTCTCAAATTGAGATAGGGTGGCTTTAACAACAGGATCATGGATTACTTGTTTAGTGACTTACCAGCAGCCCATAGGTAGAGCATTTCCAACGCGATTGTCGCGCCAGCCAATGCAGTAATGTCACTTTGGTCATAAGCAGGGGCAACCTCAACCACATCCATTCCAACAATATTCAGCCCAACCAATTGACGCAGGATCTTCATCACCTTATCGGAGTTTAGGCCGCCAATCACAGGTGTACCGGTTCCTGGTGCAAATGCTGGGTCAAGACAGTCGATATCGAAGGTAACGTAAACGGGTTTATCACCCACGGTCTCCTTGATTCGCGCGACAATATCGTCAACACCCAAGTCGTTGGCTCTCATCGCGTCAATCACATTAAAAGCATGATCTTCTTTATTGTATTCTGTGCGAATGCCAATCTGAATCGAGTGCTTGGCAGAAATTAACCCTTCTTTCGGCGCATGGTAGAACATGGTTCCATGGTCGTATGTGCTGCCGTTCGCATACGTATCGGTGTGCGCATCAAAGTGAATCAGTGCCATTTCACCGTACTGTTTTGCATGAGCACGCAATATCGGAAGAGTGACAAAGTGATCGCCCCCCAAACCAAGAAGTGTCTTACCGCTACGGATAATTTCGCTAGCCGCGTTTTCTAAACGGTACGTAAAATCTTCGGCATCACCGGCATCAAATACTAAGTCACCAGCGTCAACCACTTTGACTTTTTCAAACAGATTAAAGTCCCAAGGGTATTTCTTACCTTCCCACGCGAGATTCACTGACGCGCGGCGAATCGCATCAGGGCCCAAGCGTGCGCCAGAGCGGCCTGAAGTCGCGAGATCGAGTGGCAGTCCAAGAACCACCACATCTGCACTTGCATCTACCGGGTTTTGTACCGTAGGTCGACGAACAAAAGACATCGAATTTGAGTACAGTGAATAATCAGTTTTTGAGAACAAATCATTCATGTTAATAATCCTCTAAATAGGTGTAGCCTGTGAGGCCTTGCTCAAGCTCAGCAAGCACCAGTGCTTGCTCATGTGCATCAACTCGTTGGCTTACTAGCGCACGATAGTTTTCACGGATTTTATCTACATCGATATGCACGTAGCGCATCATATCTTCAACACTGTCACCTGGGTTGATGTTGCTTACCTCAAATTGGCCATGCTCATCAACATTCACCACCGCACTGTGTGTATCACCAAATAGATTGTGCATGTCGCCTAAGATCTCTTGGTAAGCACCGACCAAGAAGAACCCCATTAGATAAGGCTTATCTTGGCTCCATGCTGGTACTGGTAGAGTTTTTTCAATACCTTGACCATCAACATAGTGGTTAATCACCCCGTCAGAATCACATGTTATATCCAGCATGACAGCGCGACGTTCGTCGGCTTGTCCTAGTCCAGATAGCGGCATGACAGGGAAAACTTGATCAATACCCCATGCATCAGGCAGTGATTGGAATAGCGAAAAGTTAACAAAGAACTTATCGGCCAAACGTTCGTTCAACTCATCAATAATCGGTCGATGAAAGCGGTTTTTCGCACTCATCTGTCGATTCAACTCATAGTAAATTCTCAATGAAAGCGTTTCTGCCCAAGCTCTTTGCTGTAGGCTCAACAAGCCCATTGAAAATTGAGAGTGCACTTCCGACAGATCACTTTGAGTGTCGTTGTAAATCTCAATTAGCGCGCGAGCGTCAGTCCCATCTTGTAAGTTTTGCCAGTTGCGCCACATGTTTTGCAGCAGCACTGGCGCGTCTGTTTCTAGCTCTTCAATCACTTCTGGCTGGTATGATTCTGTGCCAATCACGTTCGAAATCAATACTGCATGGTGCGCTGTGAGTGAGCGACCAGACTCAGAGATAATTACTGGCATGGGCTCGCTATATTCAACGCACACGTCACCGACACTGCTAACAACGTTACGAGCGTATTCTGCTAAGCCGTAGTTCATTGAGTTCGAAGATTGACTGCGAGTACCATCGTAGTCGACAGCCAGCCCGCCTCCAACGTCAAAGTAATCAATCGCCGCACCGAGTTTACGCAGCTCACAGTAAAAACGAGCAGACTCGTTCACTCCGTTTCTAACGTCACGAATGTTGGCCATTTGTGAACCTAAATGGAAATGCACAAGCTGCATTCTATCGAGTAGGTTCAGTGTTCTTAATCGCTCGATTACAGTTAATACTTGGGATGCAGAAAGACCAAATTTTGATTTTTCACCACCGCTTGCCTGCCATTTACCCGCACCTTGAGACGCCAGACGAATACGAATACCCAGACGAGGTGGTACACCAAGGTTTTTCGCTTCTTCGAGTACAATGTCAAGCTCTGAAAGTTTTTCCAGAACAATGAACACTCTATGGCCCAGCTTTTCACCGGTTAAAGCCAGTCTGATGTATTCACGGTCTTTGTAACCATTGCAGACAATTACTGAGCTCGCTTGTTGTGCGAGCGCTAATACCGCAAGAAGTTCAGGTTTGCTGCCTGCTTCTAAGCCGAGTTGCTTATGCTCAAGAGACGCTTGGCTTGCAAGAATCTCATCCACGACTTCTTTTTGTTGGTTTACTTTAATTGGATAAACCAACAGGTAGTTATTCGGGTATTGATACTCTTCGATTGCCTGATTAAACGCCTGACAAATACTATTTACACGCTGGTGAATAATCTGCGGAAAACGAACCAATACAGGCAAGTTAATCTGCTTAGATTCTAGTTCTTTTTCAATTGTGCTAAACGGTATTTGATGGTCACGATTTGTCGTCGGTGACGCATACATTTCGCCATAGTCGTTGATGCCGTAGAAGCCTTGGCTCCAGTAATGAACATTGTAATCAGCTCGGATTTGGTCGAGTTGAGATGCATTGCTTTTCATCGCGAATCTCACAAAACAATCAGAGAAAAATAACCCCTAACTTATATTTTAAATTGTAGGGACAGAAGTAAAATGGGGTTGGGAGCAACCCGTTTCCGAAACAGATAGGGCTCATTTCGGAGTGCGCATTAACGGATAAAAAGGGGAAGGAGTCTAACGAACAAATTTTGTCGTTAGGATAGGCAAAACTATAGCTAATTTTCCCTATTGATAAGATTCAATGAGTTGAGGAATGACAGATTGTGTTGAGTAGTACTCAGTGATGGTTTTTGCAGCGTTGCTTGTCAACGTTTGGCGACAATGTTGCTCGATAGAGTGCCACTGCTCGATATAATGAATGATGTCGTCTTGATTGCGTGCGATCCAGCCATTATGTTCATGCTGAATCAAGGATTCCACCGCACCGACAGCAAAACTGATGACCGGAATTTCTCGAGCCATTGCCTCAAGCGCAGTCATTGGTAAGCCTTCATAGCGTGAGGTGATAAGTAGTAATCCGATCTGCGGCCACACCTTTGTCATATCCGCCTGGAACCCCTCAAAGGTTACGTTGTTTGGGGTAACACTTTTTAATTCATCCATCATGTCGCCATCCCCATAAAGGTAAAAATGATGTTCGGGTAGGGCTTGAGCGATTTCAATAAAAGTATCAGGCCCTTTTTCGTGACTTAAACGGCCGACAAACGCGATACGTTTACCCGCAGAGGGCTTTAGGTTTTGCGTATTAACAAAGTTATTCAAAGTTTGGGTGCGATAGGGAATCTTGTCTGCAATTTGAGGGCTGACGGTAAAGTTATGACTAGAAAGACATGCACTGTAGCGATCAAGCCAGTCATAGAGGCGCACTGCGCCTGTGGGTGTTTCACCTGAATGAAAGGTAGCGACTTGGCGCGTTGAGCCAGAGCACAGTTTGCTGATGAGGTTTGCCTTATACCCGTGAGCGTGTAGCACTTTGGGTTGCCATTGTTGACAGGCGTTAAAGCACAGCTTCATTAGCGCCCAAACCTGTCTCGATGGATTTGCTTGGGCAAGTTGATATAAGTAGCTGTAGGGAATTTTTGCTTGAGTAAGCTTGTCGATAATCGCTGATGGGGTATCGAACTGAGTGAGTAACACGACTCGAACAGGTTGTTCAAATTGAATTAGTCCATGAGCAAGTTCAACAACGTGGGTCTCTATTCCCCCAAAGGTGAAACTGTCTAGAAGTAGCCAGATTTCTCCTTGTGAGGGCTGAGAGCTGTTGCTTGATATGTGATTGTTTGATGTATCACTCACCTGCAGAACCATAATCGAGAAAAGAGCAGGTTAGCTCTGCTCTTCTTCTTGCTCCCATTGTTGTTTTTTGCGATAAACCGTCGATGGGCTGAGGTCGAGTAACACCGCGGCATTGAGAACATTGCCATCGCAGTATTCAATCGCATTTTGGATGGTTTCCCTTTCTACTTGCCACATTGGGCGTATGGTCTGCGGTTTTGTTGTCGTTTCATGAACGATGGCTTCACTCACAGGCTCTTGTTTGGGCACAGATTCGGCTTGCGAAGTTGGAACAATAGCAACGTGCGCTTCATCGTCTACAACGGGTTGCGGAGCAGAAACGGGTTGAGGTTGCGGGCTCGCTTTTGTCTCTGTGACAACCGCCGAATTAAGTGGTGGAGGCAGTTGGGCCATTTCGACATAATCACCATCATTAAGCACTACGATATTACGCATAATATTTTGCAGTTGGCGGACATTCCCTGGCCATTCATAGCTTAAGAAGTATTTTTCAACATCTTTACTAAGACCTTTGAATTTCTTTTTGTCTTGTTTTGAATAGAGCTTAACGAAATGATTCGCCAGTGTAACAATATCAGGGCCACGTTCGCGCAGTGGCGGCATATCAATCGGAATAACGTGTACACGATAGTAAAGGTCTTCACGAAATCGCCCTTCGGCCACCTCTTGAAGTGGATCGCGGTTAGTTGCACAGATAATACGGCAATCCACTTTAATTTCTCGGCTACCACCCAGAGGGGTGAAAGTCCCCAGTTGCAGGAAGCGCAGTAGCTTCTTCTGCATTTCGAGTTCCATCTCACACAGCTCGTCTAGAAACAGCGTGCCGCCATTGGCTTGCATTGCGGCACCTTTACGGTCAGTAGTCGCCCCGGTAAATGCGCCTTTTACGTGGCCAAAAATCTCACTCTCCATCAAGTCTTTTGGAATAGCTCCGCAGTTGATGGCGACAAATGGCTTATTTGCACGAGTGCTTTGCTGGTGGATAGCTTCTGCACACACCTCTTTACCTGTACCACTTTCACCGTGGACAAAGACACTCGCAGACGTCGGGGCAGCTGATTCAATGGTTTTGTAGACGGCTTGCATTTGTAAGCTTGAGCCGATGAAACCGTGGAAGTTGGTCCTGTCGAACTCCGACTCCATCTTATTGACGAGGGTTTCGAGCTTGGCGCGTTTGAGGTGCAGTCTCACCGATGTTTTCAAGCGGTCAGCCTGAATCGGTTTTTCAAGGAAGTCGTCGGCGCCTTTTTGAATCAGGGTAACAGCGATGTCTACTGAACCATGAGCGGTTGCCACGACGACTGAGATTGGGAACTCATTTGCGACGATCCAATCGAGAATTTCCTCCCCCGATGTATCTGGGAGTTTTAAATCTAAGATGACCAGTTGTGGTAACTGCTTTTCAATAAACGCTTTGGCCTCACGACCCGTTTCAACGTGAAACATATCGTAAGGCTCATCTTTGACGTACTGTTGGTAGAGAATAGCCAGTGAAGTTGAATCTTCCACCAAGAGAACTTTGGGTCTCATAAAACATCCTTGTTCAGCATACGGCGCTGATTTTTATTATTAGTTCAATTAGTTAGTAAATTGTGTTGTATTTATAGTTATAGACCCTGCTTCAAGGTTTGCAAAGCGCTGCGCGACTGTTCTGCGAGTTCAGTGACTTGAGGGTAGAGCGCAAAAGCCTCATCGTGTTTCCCTTCAAGGCATAAATGCTCAATTTGGCGTGATAATCGACCTAATGCTTCGACCCCGATCGCCAAAGAGGTGCTGCCGAGAGTGTGTACTTCAAATTCGAGCGTTTGGGCATCGCCTTTTTCAACTGCTTGAGCCATATTGCCTAAACGCGTTGATGACTCTTCTAAGTAGCTATCAATCAACAAAGGTAAGATTTCAATGCCTGTGTCGCTAACCACTTGGTCTACCACGCTTTGGTCAATGATTGGGAATGGAGTTGAAGACATAACGTATTATCCTTTTGTTATCTCACGAGTGCTACGTCATGAGGGTGTATCATTTAGTTGAAATTCGCGTTATACCGCTTGTCGAAAGAGTGTGCTTTTATTGAGCCACGACTTTATGCCTACCTTCCAAGATTGTGGCAAGAAGCGGCCTTTGTCTGCGACACGTACAAGCTCTTCTGACAAGGTACTTTGACCAAATTGATTAAGAACGATGCCGACGATATTCGCATTCGTTGCCTTGAGCTGTGCTACGGCACTATTTAGCTCCTCGCCAGTGGTTTGCCCACCTGCCACAACCAGTACAGAAGCATCCGTAACGTGGGCAACTACCGCGGTAGGGATGTTCGATTGATTGGTTTGAGAAAGGGCACAAGTGTCAAATACAATACGGTCAAAGTGGTGAGTCCACTGTTTGATGTTGTGTCTGAGGTTCGTCGGGTCGCGATAGGCGAGTTGATCAGACAAAATGGTTGGTGCTGCGATACCACTGAAAACTTGCTGAGTATCCTCTCTCAGCACTAAAGGCTCGTTATTGGTGGTGTGATTGAGCGTCATATCGCTAAAAGAGGGGTTGAATAGATTAAAATCCACCAACAGGGTCTTGTAGCCTGCGAGCATATAGCGTTCAGTCAGCGCAGAGGCAAGACTGGTGGACCCTGAGCGCGGCTTGTCAGAGGTAATACAGATGGTTTTTGCCTCAGCAAGTTCTAGCTTGATAAAGATCTGCTCCATCTCCGCATGGGTACTTGAAATCGTCATCATAACGCTCCTATCAATGCGATTGCTGTGGCAATGCGCAGTACATCATCCAGACTGTTCCGTGCTTTTTCCATGAAGCTGTCTCTACGATGAGGAATATAAACGGTATCACCAGAGCGAATCACTGGAAGGTCGCGATATTGGGCCGTTTTACTGAACTCTATCAGGTCAAAAGTGCGGGCTTGGTTTTGGCAACATGAGAGATTTACCACACTTATCTTCTCCAAATAAGCAAACTCTGTCGGTCCGCCAGCTTCGGCAAGCAGGTCGAGTATAGTCATGTTGTCGTCGAAGACATAACGGCCCGGGTTACGCACTGCGCCAAGTACACGCACGGTGGTCTCTTTCGGACGGTCAAGCCAGTTTTTGTCTTTTTCTGGGATGTAAATGGTGTCACCCGGTAGCACGATTGGCAAAATAGACTCATCCCCAGTCTCAAAGTAAAGAGACAGATTCAGTTTACTGACTTTCGAATAGGGTTTGTCGCGATGAGTGACACGTATATTGTGAATATCTGCATCTTTTGTCGGTCCATCAGCAGCAGACAGAATGTCTAAGAAGTGCATCTCTTTGGTAAAGCGGTAGCGCCCGGGCGCATTGACCTGACCAAAGACATAGATAGAGGCATCAGAGCTTTGGCGTACCCATTGCGATTTGTTGTCAGAGGGATCTTGCGGAAGATCGTGAATGCGAATGATAGTACCCGCGTAGATCTCTGGTAATTCAGAGCGTCGAGCCCCATTTTTGATGTATTGGTCTAAATCAAATACCTGCACTGGCCCACGACCAGTGGCAATTTCTAACTTGGTTGTGTCTGCACGCAGAGTCGGCCCACCAACATGAGCAAGCAAGTCCATCAAATCCATTTCATCAGACCATTCAATGCGGCCGGGACGAACGACTTCGCCCATCACGTTAACCGCTCTGTCGGGTGAAATCTTGAGCCAAGATTTTTCGTTCATATCGGTTTTCTCGGGGACGAAAATCGCATCACCTGGCTGGATTGGCGGTGGCTTTAAGCCATTAAGCCCTTCAGTGTAAGCCGTGAGGTCAAATTTAATCACTTCTCCCGATGCTTTTAGAACACGGATCTGTCGAGATTCAGCAAAACGTGTCGGGCCACCCGCATTGGCAAGGATGTCCATAAAGGTCGCCCCTTTATTTCCTTCAAATGCCCCCGGCGCTGCGACTTCGCCCATGACATAGACAGTATTCGCCCCAGCTTTGATTTCCTCCTCCATTTTAGGAACAAACACCGTTGAGCCCGGTGTAAGAGTAGGAAGCAAACTCGCATCACCTGAATCGAGATACTGTTTTAAGTTGAAAAGGGTAGGGGTGTTGTCTGAGATAACACGAATCTGTTCGACACTGGCATAGCGAGTGACGCCGCCTGAGCGCATGATAATATCCACCAAGTCGGTATTTTCTTTAAAGCTGAAAGAACCGGGTGCGTTAACTTCGCCAAAGACTTTAATCGCCATGCGAGAATCTGCACTGTCGCCAGAGTTGGCCAGTTTCGCAGCATCAAATTCTTGCTCGATATTACCAACTAGCGGTGATGCAGGTACAAAAATAGCGTCGAGTGACTGAAGGACAGGTAATGACTGGCTGTCCCCAGTGTCAAGGAAGCGTTTGTAGTTGAAGTCTTGGCGAGTCGAGCCGCGTTTAAGCTGCAATTTGTCTAACTGTGCGCCAGGTCTTAACCCACCTGCGGCGTACAAGGCCATTTGCACGGTAGAGCTCTCCGGCAATGTATATTCGCCGGGAGAACGAACATAACCTTGGATTGAAACCAATATTTGACGTTCGGAGACGTAGATTCTGGCATTCGTTACGTCACGAAATGCAGTACTCAACGCATCAGAAACAACACGTTGAAGCTGCTCTTCATCATAACCAGCCACATAGGTAGGGCCGACTTCCGGAAGGTTTATTCGACCATTCTTGTCTACCTGAAAACCGCGGTTTAATGTACTTTCTCCCGGCAGGTTAACTTGAACCAGATCACCGATCTGTACCGGTTTGGCCCATGCAAAAATAGAGAGTAGTAAGCCGGCAAAGAGCAAAAAATTTCGACTAATATTGGGCATTTCCGCCTCCTTGAGATTTAGTGGAGACGATATCGATGCTGACACGACGGTTGGTCAGTTTGACCCCCGGGCTATCACCTTCAAAAAGGGGGAGAGTTTCCCCTACAGAGAGCGTTTGAATACGTGTTGGCGACAAGCCAAAAATAGTTAGGTAGCGCTCAACTTGTTTTGCACGTCCCATCGCTAGCGTATCGTTATATGATTGGGTGCCACTGGCATCAGCATGCCCGGTTACGCGAAGATTGAGGTGCTGATACTGTTTGAGAATATTAGCCGCTTCCGCCAGGTTACCCATGTATTTGGGGTTAATCTCAACCGAGTTGACCGCAAACTGATTATCGACGTTCAAGATCTCAACAAGTTGATTTATCACACTGACTTCACTCTGAAAAGCGAGGTTGTGCTCGGGTGGAACGCATTCAGCTTCGTTAGTGACGTAATCGAGTCGGCGCTCGAGAAGGCCAAGGTTTTTGCGTTGAATAACAATGTCGTTGGCTGCATCAACCAGCAATCCTCCTTCCAATTCCCGGGCAATACGATTCTCTTTGGTTTTCGCTTGAACGACTGATGCGGGGAAGCACCACTCAGCACCTTGTTGGATCAATGAGTCAAGGTGCAGTTGAGTGAGATGAAAATCAAAGCGCAGGCCATGTTCGGGACCTAGGGGTTCGTCGGGTAAAACAGGAGAAAACTCTGATGTTGCAGTATATTCTCCCATTCCGCCTTTACCCTCTTCGGGATAGCTAGAGCAACCAGCAACCAAGCTTAATGCGCAGGCTACGACACATGTATTTCTAATCAACTCTAGCTTCATAACGTTATGCTCCTTGCGTTACCGTTATATCTTTTTATGCATTCGGTACGCGACTGCGGGTAGCTAAGGGTTAGTGAGCGACAGCGAGCTCTCCCTTCTCCGTGCTTAGCGCGTTTTTGTTCAGCGGAATCGCTTGGCCGATGCGAAGCAGTTCCATCATTTTTAATGGTTGACCATGCACATTTTCAATTCGCATGTTGCGCTCTGACTCAACCAAGCGTTTATAAAAGTAGACAATGGCACCGATACCCGATGAATCAAGAAACTCAACATTAGCCAGGTCGATTTCGATTTCTTGATGATCATCGCCTTGCAGCAGAGAGTCGATACAGATCTGCGCTTGCTTGCTTCCTGATGCATCAAAATCGCCGAAAATTGCCAGAGATAGTACTTGTTCATTGATTGCTGTTGTTTGTAGTTCCATGGTGATGTCTCCGTAACGACATTTGTCTGTTACTCCTACAAAGCAGTATCTGTGCCAAAAATAAATAATCTATATATTCAATGCGTTAAGTTTGTTCTAGGCAATATTCTCAAAATGAGAAATAGCCGGATAATGGGGTTTCTCAATTTGAGAAGCCGTTTATTAGCCATTTTGACAACGCATTTGAGATCTCTTCTGCTCGATAAGGCTTTGTCAAAATGTCATTCATTCCTGATTCAATACACAACTCTCTTTCTGCTAATGTAGTACTGGCAGTTAATGCGAGAATCGGTCCCTGAAAACCAGCTGCACGCATTTTGGCTGTTGCCTCAAAACCATCCATTACAGGCATACGACAATCCATAAATACCAAGTGATACTCTTTGCTTTCTATCGCTTCTAGAGCCTCTACACCGTTTTCTTTAATATCAGGCGTAATACCCAGCTTGTTCAACATCTGGTTTATGATGATCTGGTTCATCTTGATATCTTCAACGACGAGAATCGAGAGGTTTTCCGGTAGTACGTTTGTTGTCTTGTCTTGTTCGGTTTTCGGCCGGGCTTCTTCGGCGGAAAGCATCTCAAGCGGGATGTGGCCAAAAAATCGTGTGCCTTTATCAAGCTCGCTTCGCAGAGAGAGACTACCACCCATCAGCTCGATAAGCTGGTGACATATTGCAAGTCCTAGCCCTGTCCCTTCAAAGTTTCTTTTACTCGAACGGTCTGCTTGCGTGAAAGGTTGAAAGAGCTTTTTCTGTGCCTGTTCACTGATACCAATCCCGGTGTCTTCTACCTCGAAATTTAAGATGTGTTTCGACCAGTCAAAACGCACAGTAATCGCGCCGGAGTCAGTGAACTTGATAGCATTGCCGATCAAATTGACCAAAATTTGAGTGATTCGCTCTAAATCACCCTTAAAAGCACTGGGCATGGATTCTGAAACTAAGATGGTAAAGTTAAGAGATTTCTCTGTCGCTTTGGGCTCAAAAATACTCGTCAATGTGTTTGAGAGTGTTTTGAATTCAAAATTGCTAGGAATCAACTCAAACATACCAGCGTTGATCTTACTGAAATCCAGTAAGTCGTTAATGATAACCCGAAGAAACTCACCGGACTGGGAGAGGTTATTCACTAACTCTGTTTGCTGGTTGTCTAATGGGGTTTGTTGCAGTAGTTCCGAGCTGCCAAGTAGGCCATTAAGAGGTGTTCTGAGTTCGTGGTTTATCATAGCCACGAAATCACGTGTGGCTTGCTCTGATTTCTCGGCTTTCTTCCGTGACTCGATATTGGTATCGATAATTAACTGTCGATTCACTGCGCCAGAGAGCAAATCAGCAATTAGTTGGAAAGAGCGTTGGAAAAAATCTAATTCATAGTTCTCATTAACCACTTTGATACTCAAGGTGCCGATATTTTTTCTATTGGCGATGAGAGCGATATGTAAGACTTGATCATCCCAGTGTGTTTTAGAGAAGACTTTAGCAAGCTCAATACTACCGTAATCGCTTTTTTGTAAATTGAGCAGCAGGTCTTCATCCAATTTAACGTGGCATGTATCGACGAGTGGAGTTTCAATGATTCGTTTAACTAAATTTCCGATAAGAATGTCGTCGAGATGATGATTAAGAAAAGCTTGCCCAAAATAGATCAGTAGCGAGTCGATTTGTTGTTGAAACTCTAACTTAACGATGTTTTCTGCTGAAGACTTTTCTAGTTGCGCGACCGCAACTTCCAGCTTTTGATTCGCTTGGAATAGCTCAAGACTTTTTTGTTCAAGCAACTGTTCGGCTTGCTTGCGAGAGGCGATTTCTCTCGCAAGCTTTCGCATCATTGCTCTGCTGGCAATTTGATCATTGTTCTCTGTAGTCAAGACGTTGCCTCGTGTCGTTTAGAATGGTTGTATTGCTAAACGGCGGTTACAGTGAAACGCACTTCGCTTCCCTGCTCATTTAAGGGTGCCATTGCCATCTCAATCGATTGGTCGAAGTGTTTGGCACAACCTTTTAATAATCCGACACAGACGTGCGCCATACAGCGTGCACTTTTGTAATCGAATACGAGCTCAGTTTCTGTTTCTGAAATGAACTCAAACTTTGGAGGGTTGGCATCCGGATAGAGCTTTTTAACTTCAACGTGAATGTACTCTTCTACGTGACGGACAAATTCAAAGCAGTGGGTACAATCTACCAAAGTGGCATTAGAGGGGAGGGTAGCAAGCAAATTTTTGAAGACAGTTTCACCAAACACCTCTTGTAGTTGGTCGGGTGGCACTTCGGTCGTTTTACTGAGGTTGACGATCAGTTTGACCAAGTCTTTATGGTCATAACTGCCCACAGAGGTGTAAATCCCTTCATCGTCAGAGAGCTCTAACACCTTGTCAAGGACTTCAAGGCCGAACTCTTGTTCGACCAACTCTAAAAATTCGGTAAAAATGATTCCCTTCATTGGATCTCCGCCTGTGGTGAAAAGTTGAGCTGTTACAAAGACTAACGCATACAGTAGATATAGTTAGTAATTGATGAAATCTCAAATAGATAGCGGAGAAACTTTAACTGGGAATTAGATCCAGATCTCTTTGATTCGACTTTCTTGCCATTGGTTATAGTGAATTTGTGCCTGAAGAAGCTCTGCCGTTGCTATTGCGTCGGTGAGAGCATGGTGCGGAGAGTAGGTTGGCAGACCATAGCGCTCGCGGGATTTGGCCAATCGAAGCGACTCGGTTGTCTTACCTTTTAGTCTGTTGATAAGCCCACCGTTGAGTCTTTGTTGGATATTTGACTCTATCGCCATGGTATCAACTAATGGAAACTCGACGCGATCGCCATATCGACTGCGAAATTCGTGATCAAGAAAGCGGCGCTCAATGTGGTGATAGTGCACCACAGTCACGACATCTTGCATCGATTTCAACACTTCAGGAATCACATCCTCAAAATCCGGCGCATCAATGAGGTCTGAGTGGGTGATACCGTGTATTACAACTGAATCTTCGCTTAATTGTTTGCGTGGTCGTACCTTCCACTCTTGCGCTTCCCGCAGATAGATTCGATTTAAATCGAACGGGACGACACCGATAGAGATGATACTGTCGTCTTTGTAGTCAAGGCCTGTAGTTTCAAAGTCCATCGCGAGGAAGCGAATATTTTTAAGGGGCGTATCACCGTCTGGTAGGCCAGATTGATAGAATGCCTTCAATGCGGGATGTGCAGACAGGGCTGCACGTTTTTCAAATTTACCGGCCCAGTCAATACTGGGTGCTTCTAATAGGCGTTTAATCATGATAGGCACCTACCTAAAATTGTTACTGGCTTGATAGCGGAATTTAAGGAAATTTTGCGCATTGCTTAAGATCTGGAACGCATCTTTGAGGTTTCGACGTTCAAAGTCAGACAGGTTGTCTGGTTCGATGTTGTTGTCAGCTTCAATACCATGTTCAACATCAAGTGCTTGGTGGCGAATGCGAACCATGCAGATAAACTCCATCGCATCACGTAAATCTTTGGCTCGCCCTTTGGGTAAGATGTTTGCATCGATAATGTCGTCGAGACGCTCGAAGGAGTTTTTAGCCCTAGAGCCCACAGCCATAGCATGAACACGAATGAGATCGGCAAGCGGGGCGGTGCCACGACGTTTTAAGTTGATAGAGTTCTTGTGTTGGCCGTCTTTCTCCATAACAAAACCCTGGAAAAAGCCGAGTGGCGGCGTGCGATTCAGCGCATTACGTGCAAGGCAGGCCAAGAAGCGATTGTTCTTTCGGGCGCGACGAACAATGAATCCGTTGAGTTGTTCTGCCCACTTTAAGCGACCATAGACACCATCGAGGTCGAAGAAGATAGAAGCGTTGAGTAGCGCTTTTGGATTTGGATCATCGATCCAGTTAGCAAAACACGCCTCCCACTCGCGACGCGTCATACGCCATTCAGGGTTTGTGGCCATAATGTCACCAGTGCAGTAACTGTAGCCGCACTTGTCGAGGGCATCACAGATAAATTTGGCGAACTTCTCGAAGTACTCTCCGTGTTTCTCTTTCTCAAAGCTGTCATCTAAGATAATGGCATTATCTTGGTCTGTGACAATAAGCTGCTCGTCGCGGCCCATAGAACCAAGCGCTAAGAAACAATATGGGATAGGGGCGTTACCCAACTCTTCTTCAGCAAGCTCAATAATTCGCTGTTTAAACGAACGGCCTATAACTGACATGGCACTGCCCACCATGTGCGAGTTAGCATCTTCATTGACCATGCGCACGAAACTATCTTTTACTTGTTCAGACAGTGCGGCGAGATCTTCAATAGTTTGTTGCTGGAAGATACTACTTACTAGTAGCAGTGAGTTTTGTGATTCATAGCGGATGATATCGGTAGTCTCGATCACGCCAATCGGTTTTCTATCTTTTAGCACTGGCAGGTGATGAACGTTGTAACGTAGCATCGTTAGCATCGCTTCATAAACGTAAGCGTTGTGATCAAGTGACACCAGTTCGGTTGTCATTACAGTATCAAGTGGCGCCTGAGGGTCTAAACCAGCGGCTAACACACGAGTACAAAGGTCTCGGTCGGTAATAATACCAATTAGTTGAGAGCGATCTTCTTCGTCATCATCAGGAATGTTTGGATCCATGATTAACAGTGAGGAGACGGCCTGGTCGGCCATCATGACGGCCGCTGCTTGAATTGTTTCATCACGCATAATCTGAGGCACATCACCGGTTAAAAGTGAACGAACCTTTGCTGTCGTTAGGTCGTTCTCTTCGTTCGAGACAGAGATGGCGTTGCGAAGGCGTCGCTTATCATCAATCTCGACAAAATCCGCAAAGCCATCAAACTCATCATAAAGCTCTTGGAAGATGGGCTCTGGAATACAGTAAACCAAGGTATCTTCAATCGCTTTGACCGGGAAGCGCACTTTGTTGTTGGTTAATAACCCCATTTGACCAAACATATCGCCTTCATCAAGACGATTGTAGAGCTCACCTTTGCGGCGATATACCTCGACAACGCCAGTTCTTACGACATAAAGGTCATGGATAGGATCGCCAAAGTGGATGATGGGGGTGTCAGCTCGAAAGTAGGAGATCTCGACATGTTTAGTGACATGTTGCATGACCTCTTCTGGCAGTTCGTCAAAAGGGGGATGAATGGATAAAAAACTTTGAATTTCGAGCAGCTCAACTTCCATGAACCTTCCTTCTGTGACGCGATAATGATTTTATTCATATAAAGCGTAGCATGTTAGCTAAGGTATTCACTGATGTATAGCGTGTCGCAGGCTAGTCTATTGATTTTTATGCCATGCTGGCTTTGATTGTTGAAATAATTGGCAATGAGCAAACGTGTTAAGTTACCCATTTTAGGGCGAAAAAAAAGACCAGAAATGAACTGGTCTTATCGTTTGCAATGAACAGCAGCAGTGCGTGTTGCTATTTGTCGCTTTGTGTCGTCTTTGGTTTGAATTTTCTTACCTGTTTATGGCGAGGGTTCTTGCTCACAGGCTTATTACCACGACGCTTACTCGATGAGCGTTGTCCATCTGCATGCTCAGGCTTGTCTGCATTCATCTGCGCTGTCTTTGGCTTCTTCGGCTTTTTCGGTTTCTTTGGTTTGGTAGGACGAGTATCTAATACCGATTCAGGCACTTCGTTAACCGCTTTGTATTCAGGGTGTTCTTTGCGTGGCAAGAGTTTTTGAATAAGGCGTTCTATTGCAAACAGCTCACTCACTTCATCATTACATACTAGCGATACCGCTTCGCCCACAGCACCCGCACGGCCCGTACGACCGATTCGGTGAACGTAATCGGCTGCGACATGGGGTAAATCGAAGTTAACGACATAAGGCAGGTGAGAAATGTCGATGCCACGCGCGGCGATATCCGTCGCGACTAAGGTACTAATTTCACCATTTTTGAAACCTTCAAGTGCACGTGTGCGAGCGCCTTGGCTCTTATTGCCGTGAATGGCAGCTGATGAGATACCTTGTTTATCCAAGTGAAAACTTAATCGGTTTGCGCCGTGCTTAGTGCGAGCAAAAATCAACACCTGCTTCCAGTTATTCTCTTTGATGAGGCTAACAAGCAGTGGTGCTTTTTTACGCTTGTCTGTGGTGTAGATACACTGTTCAACGGTTTCTGCCGTGGTGTTTCTTGGGCTAACAGAAATTTCAACAGGGTCATTGACAAGCTCTTTGGCAAGCGCGCGGATTTCGTCAGAAAAAGTCGCAGAAAACAGTAGGTTCTGACGTTGTTTAGGTAACAAAGCGAGAATCTTTTTGATATCACGAATAAACCCCATATCGAGCATACGATCCGCTTCATCAAGAACTAACACTTCAAGCTGTTCAAACTTAATCGCATTTTGTTGATAAAGGTCGAGTAGACGACCTGGCGTTGCGACTAAGACATCGACACCGTTTCTAAGTGCCATCATCTGCGGGTTAATCTTAACCCCACCAAAAACTACCGTAGATTTAAGGTCAGTATAGCGGCTGTACTTAAAGGCGTTTTCTTGAACCTGAGCGGCCAGTTCACGAGTCGGAGTTAATATCAACGCACGAACATGGTTACTACGCACACGTTGACCGTTAGACAGTCGCTGCAAAATTGGCAGCACAAAACCCGCAGTCTTACCAGTTCCGGTTTGCGCAGCTGCCATCACATCTTTACCTGTGATAACCGCAGGGATCGCTTGCGCTTGGATTGGCGATGGCTCGGTATAACCTTGTTCGTCAATCGCTTTTAAAAGTGGAACGGATAGACCTAGGGAAGTGAAACTCATATACGGTGCTCGTAATAGAAGAGAGATGCAGACTTAAGCATACTCTATGAAATCAAAGGGTGCGTATTGTGAAGAGAGTTCCTGGATTATGCAAACTATTAATCGCGCATAACTAAATAGAAAAAAGCCAGCAGTGCTGGCTTGATAGAAGATGATAAGTGCTAATAACGGTTACTTGGCAATCAACCCGTATTCTTTATCAAGAACATCAATGATCTCTTGTTTTGGGTTTTCGCTCAGAGTGATTGCTTTACCTGTAATTTTCTCTGCAATACCAGTATAAGTGCGAGAAATATCCATCAACGCGTCGACTGGAAGCTCGTTATCACGCGCGAGTACATCACGCTCAGGCATGCGCTCTTTATTAAGAAGAACATCAGGGTCAGGGAAGTGGTTAAGAAGGAACTGACGGAAGCCCTCTTTTGAGTTTTCTACGATGTTACCTGCTAGATACTCTTTTGTGTCCCAAATACGTGAAGAATCTGGAGTACCGACTTCATCCATATAGATCAATTTTTCTACACCTTTTGAATCCGTTACGTAACCAAACTCAAATTTTGTATCTACGAAAGTCTGACCGACTTTTTCTAGTGCATCGCTAATGACACCAAAGCCTTCTTTTAACAGTTTTTCATACAGTGCAATATCTTCGGCATTTGAAAAGTTGAATGCAGAGTAGTTGTCGACAATGTTGTTGCGAGTAATGTTCACATCATCAGCTTCTGGTACGCCAGGGATACCTTTTAGAATGCCCTTAGTTGATGGTGTCATTAACAGCTCTGGAAGTTTTTTATCTTTCTCTAGACCTTCAGGAAGTTCAATACCGCAAAATTCACGTTCACCTTTGTCGTAGGCACGCCACATTGAGCCGGTAATGTATTGGCGGCAAATCGCTTCAATCATCACAGGTTTGGCTTTTTGCACAATCCAAACGAATGGGTGAGGAATATCTAAGATGTGGCTATCTGCAAGACCATTATCTTTGAACAGTTTGAACCAGTGGTTAGAGATTGCATTGAGTGCAGCGCCTTTACCCGGAACACCTTTCAAGCCACCTTCACCACGCCAGATACAATCAAAGGCAGAAATTCGGTCACTGATCACCATGATAGCCAGTGGGGCATCTTCAGCGACATCGTAGCCTTTCTCTTTAATCAGGCGACGGCTGTCTTCTTCTGTTAGCCAATAAACAGAGCGGACTTTACCACTGTGAACAGGCTTATCTGTGCGGATTGGAAGATCATCATTTACGGCTAGAACTTGATCAGCGAGGCTCATCTAGGCATTCCTATCGTGTATTTATCCAGCGATAGCGGGATAGTCGGTTAATAAAATATCCCTGAAGGCTCCAAGGATAGGTACAACGGAAGGAATAATACCAGAACGAAAGCGATGTTCCAGTGAAAAAGCAAACGTTTGCTTCATTGTTGTTCAACAGCATGCCTTGAGTCTCTGTTAACGAAAATAAGCAACGAGCAAACGCTGTGTTTTGGTATGAATAAGCTTAATTAGTGAATACGGTCAAAGTGGTTGGAAGCCGCGACTGAATCATTTAGAAAGACAACTTGGCAACCTTGTTCTTTGGCCAGTGACTCTAGGCAATGCCTCTCTACAGCAGAAAATTGACCGGAAGTAACGATAGCACTGGCATTACGCGCTTGAAGAACGCGTGTCACGACCTCTAACTCACTGTACTGATGAGAAGGTTTGAGTTGCATGACTTTATCCACATCGACCGAGTAGTGTAGGCATTCACCGTAAGTTGGACGAGGGCATTGGGCGGTAAAGAAAATCCACTGACGAGAGTGTGATGCATGAGACAGTTGAGTGAAGACACATTGAGGGATGCCTGCTGAACTATTGGATTGAAAACCAGAAGTAGAATGGTGCATGTGTGATTCGAAGTGATACATATTTACTGTCTCCATATACATACTGTATGCCTATACAGTATTACTGTTTTTTCTGGAGATCAAGCGTTTAGAGTGAAAATGTTGAAATAATGTACGAATGTTGAAGCGGAAATCACCATAGTAAGAGTGTTTCCTCAAAACTCGCTAGGACAGAAAGACGTCTGTGTTTTGGTTAAGGCAACTAAACTTATGTATGAGCAAAGTGCAAGAATGCGGCATTGAGGTGGTTTATGAAGGTTTTAGTTGCAATGATGTTTGTTGTGAGTTCATTGACGGCGTGCCAACTGACACGTGTCGAAGGTGAAGTAAAAGATGTTGAAGTGAAAGTGAGTACAAAAGATGGGGATCGATCCGACGGAGATTTCTGTCCGCCGGGGCATGCGAAGAAAGGTTGGTGCTAGGAAAATGTTGGTTCGTCTTCGAGCTCTTCAAGTGTTTCGATAACTTGAGCGCTGGAGTTTTCATGCGCCATGAGAATTAACCCCACAAGGGCTTCAGCTTTGTCGGCTACGGAGGCAGGTTCGTGCAAAATTTGCATGACTTTGCTTTGTAGCAAAGCTATTTCATGCTCAACAAACCCTCGGCCTTCCTCATCTTTGATGAGATCGTTGGGGGCGTTATCGAATGTTAAATGTAATAGTTCGTTGTCAAACTGGGTATCAATCAGACGTTCAGGAAGCCATACTTCACCCGTGACGACTTCGGGGTCGCTGTGTTGCGGTAGGGATTCCAAAATGATTTTTAAATCAGAGACTTTCAATCTTGTCGCTCAACTATTAATGATATTAATGTTTTTATACATGGAGTAGCGACCAATTATCGCAAATCTTTAATGATAATGACATAATGTGCGCCCGATCACGAATGGATAGCACTGTGTGGGGTGTTTACGTACGGGTTAAACTAAATTATGTGGAAAGATAGCTGTCTGTTTTACAAGGATTTTACGATTTTTTCATGAAGGGTAGGTATACTTCCCTGTCAGTGAACGGCTAATAAGTCCCTCAAAATTATGATTAGAGGCTCAATGAGAAGCTCAACTTTAATAAATTGGACATTGGTAAGCAGCATTTTGTCATGTGGCGCGTATGCTGAAACCGAATCAAGATCGCCTTTTTCTCTTGAACGCGAGAATGAGCATCAAACCTGGGGTGTTTCAGCGCAATACCGTATTGCGACTACTCCGTATGATCTAGACCAGAGTGACAGTTCAACAGGCAGTTTTATTCCACTGCTTCATTTTGAGAATGATTACTTTTTTGTTGATGGAGTGAGTGCTGGTTATAAAGCGTTTGAGCAAGGAAAATGGTCGTTCAACGCAATAAGTCGTTTACGCTTTATCGATCTACCTGAAGATCTACAACATGAATACGGCGGTGCGCGTGTGGATCTTGGTGGCGCACTTGGCTATCAATTGACTGATGCGACAAAAACAGAGCTAGAGCTTCTGTCTGATAGCAACGGTAGTATTCATGGTAACTGGCGAATCTCTACCGAATACAGTGGCGAAAGCTGGTGGTTCAAGCCAAGTGTGACATTGCGTTATAAATCGGCAGACTTCAACTCGCATTATTACGCCGTCGAAGATTTGACTAACGAGCGTATCGGGGCCGGTATTGATGCGAATATTGGTATAGAAGGGCGTTATCACCTGGCTTCTAATTTGTACTTAATGGGTTCAACCAGTTTAACGGTGTTGGATGACAATGCTTATCAAAGCCAAGCGGTTGATAGCCATACTCAAGGTGAAGTGTACGTTGGTTTTGGCTTCTTTAATGAACCTAAGCAAACACGTCGTTCGGATGTCAAAGCCAAACCGTATGTTCGTGTCGCTCATGGTTGGGGTACGATCTCGAACATGGGTGATATTTTGCTGCGCTGGGATGTTGAAAAAGACGAATACAATAACCAGATGACATCGGTGTTTTATGGTCACCCAGTGAGCGATACTTTATTTGGTTTGCCTCTCGAAATCTACTTCACACCGGGCATCGGCCATCACTGGTCGTCGGAAGTTCAAGGACACAGCACAGAGTATATTGCTGCGGTTAAAGCCTACTATACTTTTCAGTGGCCATTTAAATGGCGATTCGGCGTTGCCGAAGGTCTCTCTTGGGTCGATCGCACGACCTACTTAGAGTATGTCGATATGATTGACGAAAAAGAGGACTACACAACACCAAGTCGTTTGTTGAACTACCTTGATATCTCATTCGATTTCAATTTAGGTGATGCCTTTAACAATAGTGACTGGAACGACGTATGGCTTGGTTATACCTTGCACCATCGTTCTGCAATTTTTGAGCAATCAGCGCAATATGGTCGCATGAAAGGTGGCAGTAACTATAATATGGTGTATCTGCAGTTTGATTTCTAATGAGAGAAAGCTAATCACGTAAAGCTAATCACTGCACTCAATAACTCAGACCCAGCTTCGGCTGGGTTTTGCATAAATGGCGCGCGCAAAAACTGTCATAATCTGTGATACAATTCGCGCAGTTTTAAGAGTAAGAATAATAGGAAATGCTTTGACTTCGTCTCAGCCAGATAAAAACGCTCAGCAAGCTAATCCTGAGCAAGCACAAGCCAATAGTCCCCAATCTCTTCGTAAAGCACTGAACCAGTGTATGATGCGCGATCGCTTTCGTTTGAGTAAGCGCATTTCAGGGGCAAGCAAAATTAAAAAAGAAGCCTCGCGTAATGCGGTATTTGATGAAATTGCACTCGATATTGCAAAGTCGATGATGGAAGCTGAGCAGCGAGGTAACGCTCCTGTGACTATCGACTACCCGGAAATACTCCCGGTTAGCCAAAAGCGCGATGATATTGCAGAGGCGATCAAGAACCATCAAGTCGTGATCGTTGCCGGTGAGACAGGTTCTGGTAAAACGACGCAGCTACCAAAGATTTGTGCTGAGCTGGGTCGAGGCAAGTTCGGCCTCATTGGCCACACACAGCCACGTCGTCTTGCAGCACGCTCAGTAGCGACGCGTATTGCTGAAGAGATGGAAACCAAGCTCGGTGAGTTTGTTGGTTATAAAGTTCGATTCAATGATCAGATCTCGGAAAATACCCAGATTAAATTGATGACAGACGGTATCTTGCTGGCTGAGATTCAACACGATCGATTCTTAAATCAATATGACACCATTATTATCGATGAAGCGCATGAACGCAGCTTAAACATCGATTTTATCTTGGGTTATCTGAAAGAACTCCTACCACGCCGCCCTGATCTAAAGGTGATCATCACCTCTGCGACTATCGACCCAGAGCGATTCTCTAAACACTTTAGTGATGCCCCTATTATTGAGGTTTCAGGCCGCACTTATCCAGTTGATGTTCGTTATCGCCCCCTCAGCAACGAAGATGATGCTGACCGAGACCAAATGGAAGGTATCTTCGATGCGGTGGACGAACTGTGTGATGAAGGGTTAGGGGACATCCTCATATTCATGAATGGTGAGCGGGAAATTCGCGATACAGCGGATGCTCTAACCAAACGTAAGCTGCGTGACACAGAAATCGTTCCGCTTTATGCGCGCCTTTCGGCGGGGGAGCAAAATAAAATCTTCCAGCCACACTTAGGACGCCGCATCGTATTGGCAACTAACGTGGCTGAAACCTCCCTAACTGTTCCTGGAATCAAGTATGTGATTGACCCAGGTACTGCGCGAATCAGTCGTTACAGTTATCGTACAAAGGTTCAGCGACTTCCTATCGAGCCCGTGTCACAAGCGAGTGCCAACCAGCGTAAAGGCCGTTGTGGTCGTGTCGCGGAAGGTATTTGTATTCGTCTGTATTCTGAAGAAGACTTTGAGTCTCGCCCTGAGTTTACAGACCCAGAGATCCTACGAACTAACTTAGCCTCTGTTATTCTGCAAATGACCGCACTTGGCCTTGGTGATATTCAAGCCTTCCCATTTGTTGAAGCGCCGGATAAACGCAATATCCAAGATGGTGTGCGTCTGTTGGAAGAGCTGGGTGCGATTAATGACAAAGCGAAAGACCCGAAGAAGCGTTTAACAAATATTGGCCGACAATTAGCTCGCCTACCTATCGACCCACGTCTTGCTCGAATGGTGCTCGAAGCGCCAAAAGAGCGCGCGTTAAAAGAGGTGATGGTGATTGCCTCAGCTCTGTCAATTCAAGACCCACGTGAACGCCCAAGCGATAAGCAGCAATCGTCAGATGATAAGCACCGTCGATTCTTCCATGAAGAGTCAGATTTTCTAACATTCGTGAACCTTTGGGATTACATCCAAAAGCAACAAAAAGCGTTATCAGGCAACCAGTTCCGTAAACAATGTAAACAGGACTATCTCAATTACTTGCGTATTCGTGAGTGGCAAGATGTGTACTTCCAAATCCATCAAGCGATGCGTGAAATGGATTTCAAACTCAATGATGAGCCAGCGTCTTATCAAAGTGTACACACTGCATTGTTGGTGGGTTTACTCTCTCATGTGGGCATGAAAGATCAGGAGAAAAATGAGTATCAGGGTGCACGTAATGCCCGTTTTCATATTTTCCCTGCATCAGGCCTATTTAAGAAGCAACCTAAATGGATCATGTCGGCAGAGCTTGTGGAAACCTCTAAGCTCTGGGGACGTATCATTGCCAAGATCCAGCCAGAATGGATCGAACCATTAGCAAAACACATCATCAAGCGCAGTTATAGCGAACCTCATTGGTCAAAGAAACGTGCAGCAGTGATGGCACATGAAAAAGTGATGATGTATGGCATCCCAATCGTGCCAAAACGTCTCGTTAACTACGGAAGCATTGACACGCCAGTGAGCCGCGAAATCTTCATTCGCAGTGCATTAGTTGAAGGTGAGTGGGAAACCAAGCATGCTTTCTTTAAGCAAAACCGAAAATTGCTGCAAGAGGTAGAAGAACTAGAGCACAAGTCTCGTCGCCGTGACATTTTGGTGGATGACGATGAACTGTTTGATTTTTACGACCAACGTGTCGACACCGAGGTCGTCTCTGGACGTCACTTCGATAGCTGGTGGAAGAAGGCATCAAAGCAGAACAGTGAGCTACTTAACTTTGAAAAAGAGATGCTGTTCAAGGGTGATGCAAGCCATGTCACTGATTTAGACTATCCAAACTTTTGGCACCAAAATGGCTTGAAACTCAAGTTAAGCTATCAGTTTGAACCTGGCGATGATAATGACGGTGTCACTGTGCATATTCCGTTGCCAATTCTGAATCAAATAGAACCTGCAGGCTTTGATTGGCAAATCCCGGGGCTACGCCATGAGCTTGTGGTGAGTCTAATTAAATCGTTGCCGAAAACACTGCGCAAAAACTTTGTACCTGCACCAAACTATGCCGATGCATTCCTCGCTCGCGTTACTCCAATGGAAATGCCATTGCTGGATGCACTAGAGAAAGAGCTACGTCGCATGACAGGCACAGAAATTTTGCGTGATGACTGGAAGCTGGATCAAGTTCCTGATCACTTGAAGGTGACCTACCGCGCTGTTGATCACCGTAATCGTAAACTTAAAGAGCACGCTGATCTGCATGAATTGAAAGAGAGTCTAAAAGAGAAAGTTCAGCAAACACTATCTAAAGTGGCAGACGATGATATTGAGCAGCAGGGCTTACATACTTGGAGCTTCGGTGAGCTACCAAGAGTCTATCAACAAAAGCGCGGCGGCTATGATGTAAAAGCTTACCCTGCGTTGGTTGATAACAAAGATAGCGTTGAGATCAAACTGTACGAGACTGAGCAAGAGCAGCAGCTAGCGATGCAGGCCGGTCAGCGTCGATTGGTGCTTCTGAATGTGCCTTCACCGATCAAATATTTGCACAGTAATTTACCAAACAAGTCAAAGCTAGGTCTATATTTTAACCCTTACGGCAAGGTGCTGGATCTTATTGATGACTGTATTGCCTGTGGTATTGATAAATTAATCGAGGAAAAAGGCGGCATCGTTTGGGAGCCTGAGCAGTTCGAGGCCTTAAAGGAACACATTAGAGCGGAGCTGGGTGATACCGTGGTAGAGATTGCCAAACAGGTAGAAACCATTCTGACTACCGCATTTAATATCAACAAAAAGCTAAAAGGTAAGATTGACTTTACCATGGCATTTGCGTTGTCGGACATTAAGGCGCAGGTAGAAGGTCTGATCTTTAAAGGTTTTGCCACTGAGTGCGGTTGGAAACGTCTTCCAGACATCCTACGCTATATGAGGGCGATTGAACGTCGCATGGAAAAGCTGCCGATCGATCCGAATAAAGACCGCTTACATATGCTGAAGATTGAATCAGTAGCGAGTGACTATAAAGAGCTTCTCAACAAGATACCAAAAGGCATGATGATTCCGCCTGAGGTGAAAGAGATCCGATGGATGTTGGAAGAGCTGCGAGTGAGCTATTTTGCACAGCAGTTGGGTACACCGTATCCGGTTTCAGATAAACGAGTAAAAAATGCGATAGAAGCGATTTAACCGTAAGCGCTTATTTTGCATCAGAATAACAAAAAGCATCAGCGTGCTGAATTAATGGTAGTCATTGGCACGTTGTATGCTTTAGAATCCCCGACAATTAATAGGACTGGCATTTTTTGCCGCCTTGGCAAAACATGGAGATTAAGAAGGTAATTATGAAAAAAGCGCTTTTAGCTGTTGCACTTATGGGTGCATCTGCCACTGCGGCAGCGGACTCTTGGATTTACGCTGGTGCTTCTGTAGGTCAATCTGATCTAGAGAGCAGCAATGACACTGCATTTAGCATTCACGCTGGTACAGGTATTCTACCATTCATTGGCCTTGAGCTAGGTTACACTAACCACGGTTCTTTTGAGGTTGCTTCTGAGAAGTTTGACGTTGAGTCTATCTATTTCGCAGCAAAGCCAAGCATTAACTTTGGTCCACTTCAAATTTATGGTAAAGCGGGTGCGCACTCTTGGTCGGCAAGCGGCGACTATGATAAAGACAGCTATGACATCATGTATGGTGTAGGTGCTGATTATCAAGTGTTCGGTCCACTATCAGTGGGTGCAGAGTACATGGTATACGACATGAATAAAGGCGATATCGGTACTTTTGCAATAACGGCATCACTAAACTTCTTATAAGTAGCCAGCCTGATAAGCCATTACTAATTTTAGACCCGATTCAGTTAGCTGAATCGGGTTTTTTAATGCCCACTCGGAGTAATCCCTTGCGTTAACACTGTCTCAATCGTTTTAATCCTGAGGAGTTTATAACTGTAAAAATAGCGATTTAGCCAAGCTCATCTATGCTTTAAACGTATTATTGGAAAGCTGTTTGGCTTTTCTCTTTTGCTAAAGTAAGGAGAGAGTGATGGGAATTTTTTCGTGGATTATTTTAGGGTTGATTGCCGGTGCGTTGGCAAAATGGTTGATGCCGGGTAAAGATGGTGGTGGCTGGATCATGACGATTTTACTCGGTATAGCGGGGGCCTTCGTTGGCGGCTTTATCGGAAGTTTCTTAGGGTTTGGCGGTGCAGACGGTGTGAACATCGGCAGTATTGTCACTGCTACCTTAGGTGCGTTTGTACTGCTGTTTGTCTATAACCGTTTCATTCGTGGATAGCTCATACATCACAACATGATTAATGACAAGAGTAAAAAGAGCACGCTGAAAAATAGCGTGCTCTTTCTTATATCTGCTTTTGACGAGGCGTTTTAGGTTGTGTTGTCGATTGAATCGGTTGGACTTTACCAAGTCGCTGTCCTCTAAGTTCAATATGCTTATGGCTCCATCGAGCACAAATAGTAATGGTAAAGACTAACAACAGGGCAACAAGATTGTTGATGTGATCATCTCCGAGAGTGATATAGCGTTGGCCGTTAATTGTTGGAGCGATATCCAATATGAACTTACGGTTAAATACGATAAACACCGACGTAAAGACAAATATTAGAGCTACATGAATCATATAAATTGAATAAGAAAGCTCGCCTAGTCGTAAGAATGGGCGGTGTTTCAGAAGCTGAGACAGCGCGCCTTGTTCGAAGGCAAATAGTAATACGGCAGCCAAAAATAGAACGATGGCTAACTGCATTCTGTAGGTAAAGGGGTCAGACTGGACTAAAGCGATGATGGCTAATAGTGCGAGACACTCAAGCAGCGTTGCTACGACATACGACGCCTTTATAGCGTGAAGCTGTCGATACAACATATAGATACTAGCACCGCCAAAGAAACAGGCGAGACCTGTTAAAGGCACCCGATGGGGGCTTTGAGGGAACAGTGTTAATAAAGCAAGTGTGGCTAGAGAAATCGATGCCCAAAGCAGTGCACGCTGCTGCTTGCATACGCTTATTGTGATGAAAAGAATGATATAGAGGTAAAACTCAATACTGATACTCCAAGCGGGGTAATTGAAGCTACCATTGGCGGTTGCCGGAAACCATGACTGAATAAGTAGCAGATCGGGAATAAGCTGAATAGGGTGGTTACTACCGGTAAAAGGAATGTCATTGAACGTAATTCCGGCAAATTCAAAGGCTATTAGTTTGGCTATTTCAAACCCAAACATCACCATCAACATGGTTAGATGAAGCGGATAGATACGATAGAAACGCGCTTTTATGTAAGGAGTGAACTTCAAACCCTCTTTCATGCCGTAACCGTGCGCGAGAACAAATCCGCTGAGAACGAAAAAAAACTCAACAAATAAATAACTGCCGCGAAAAAAAGACCACTCTGTAAAGCTGCCGACAAAATGTAGGTGGAAAACCACAACACATATTGCACTGATCCCCCGAAATGAATCGAGAACTTCAAAACGTTTATGACTTAACTCTGGCATGCATCTTCCTTTGAGGCGATAGGTAATTCCCCATATCTAATCAGAGGTTAGCGCAGTGCGTTGTCTTTAGAGTTTGAAATTGTTATTAAGTAGGGATGAGATAGGAATGAAAAAGCGGCCAATGAGGCCGCTTAGGAGTATTTTAATCGGGTTAACCTAAGAAGGAGATATAACCCTGAAGGATGATTAAGTTGACGATATCAATGAAGAACGCGCCAACAATTGGCACTACCATAAATGCTTGTGGTGAAGGACCGAATCGGTTAACGATGGTGCCCATGTTCATGACCGCCGTTGGCGTTGCCCCGAGGCCAAAACCACAGTGTCCACCTGCGATAACTGCCGAGTCGTAGTTTTTACCCATCGCCTTGAAGGTGACGTAGTAAGAGAACACAGCAAGCACCACAGACTGAACTGCGAGGATAATCAAGAACGGGATCGCCAAGTCAAAGATATTCCATAAGCGTAAGCTCATTAATGCCATGGCCAAGAATAGCGACAGGGATACCGTACCGAGCATATCAATCGTTTCAGCGTCGAGCTTTCTAAGCTTTGTCACCTCAAGGAAGTTAGTGATGATTACACCAATAAACAGGGCATAAACAAAGTCAGGGATCATTAGCCAGCTAATCTCAAATGTCGCAACCCATTGCTCCGCATATTTTGCGCCAGTGACACAGATAAGTAAGAAGAACAGCTTTTCGACGACTTTTTTCGCGGTGACTTTATCTTCTTCGTACTCATTGTAGGTCACGAGTTCAGGGAATTTTTCATGGGTGTGGGTGCCAACACCGTACTCCGACTCCATGTTGTTTTTCTGGATCAGTCTTTGCGCTACCGGACTGCCGATAATACCGCCGATGATCAAGCCAAATGTGGCTGAAGCCATAGCAATTTCGAGAACGTTATCGAAACCATACACTTCTTGGAAGGTTGTTGACCAAGCCGCACCCGTACCATGTCCGCCTGAAAGTGTAATAGAGCCAGCGATAAGTCCCATTAACGGGTCTAAGCCGAGCATCGTGGCGAGAGAAACACCGACACCGTTCTGAATAATGATATAAACCGATGCGACAGCCAAAAATAGGAAAACCTTAGCACCACCTTTCATCAACTGGGTGTAGTTTGCGGCTAAACCTACTGTTGAGAAGAACATCAGCATAAATGTATTTTGTAGTGGTAAGTCAAACTCTAGATCAACACCGTTAAAGTGTAAGATGGTGATCATACAAGCTACAATCAAACCGCCAACAATCGGTTCAGGTATGTTGAACTTCTTCAATAGTGGCAGTTTTGCATTAATGAAATGACCTAAAAAAAGAACGATGATAGCAATCAGAAACGATTCTAAAGCACCGACAGAAATTACTTGATTCATAAAGCCTCTTGTAATCTTACTCTCACATTCTTCCTGATGCTTGAGTGTTAACATTACTTTATTGGAAAGCAGAATATCTCGCAGGTTTGTGTAGAACGAAAACCAAAGTGTGTGCGCCTTAGGCTAATTTGAGGGTCTATATAGGCGGTGTGTGTATGTTCGCCTGTGATCATATGTGTCGTGATCATTCCCAAAAATGTTGTAAGAGCGATTTAGGCTCTTAAATCGAGATTGTCTGTTGTTCCCCCTGTGTTGTACCAAAATGGCTCCGTTACAAAACAACGCGAGGAGAACCTAACCAATAAAATATTGACTGTTGTCACTGTGCTAACCCACGGAGACAAAGCTCAAAATGTCTCCAACATCTTCGTTAAAAAATAGTCGATAGTTACGAAGTAATCTAGTTGGGAGTTAAGCGTGCTAGTCACAACCGGCGGCAAGCCTATCATAATTTAGAAAGGAATGCCTAATTACGCAAAATTAGTCTAAAAATCAAACAGTGCAAAGAGGTTGGAATTTTGTGAAAAATTGAGTGATTTCACCGAACTTTGTCGGTATAGCAGGTGCTATTTATATCAAATCAATAGTTGGTGTTTGTATAATAATGCACTTGTGTGACATATCAATTGTTAGACTGTATAAGCCCTTACCAAGGCAATTTTGTTCCGTTGTAATCAATCAGCTGGCCGGTATCAGAATGTTCCAGCTTGTTAAGCAACTGGTGTAGTTTGCTCGCAAGCCATTCTGGTTGATGTAGCTGATGAGATGGGATTCGCGGTTGAAAAGGGGCAGAGAGTGGGGTGTCGATAGTTCCAGGGTGAAACGCAATGACGCAACAGCGAGGGAGCTTTGCTCTCCACTCAATAGCGATGGTTTTAATGCTCATATTAAGGGCAGCTTTTGAGGCGCGATAGCTTATCCAACCACCAAGTTGATTGTCTTCAATGCTTCCAACTTTGGCCGACAAGGCAACAAAATAGGTAGCATGCTTAGACGTGAGATGAGCTTGAAGGTGCTTAGCCAAGAGTAATGTTGGAAGCGTGTTGGTTTCTATATTACGCGTAAAAAACTCAACATCTAGGCTTTGAATGGTTTTTTCGGGTGTTGCGTTGTCAGTGTGAAGAATACCGACACAATTAATCACTATGTCTAATTTGGGTAACACTTTTGCGAGCTCAATTATGCAAGCTTCGTCGGTGACGTCACACTGAAACCAACGTCCGTAAGAAGTGGGCGGAGGGGTGTGATGATAGGTAGCAAAGACGTTATGGCCAATATCGTGAAATAATGACACTAATGCCTGCCCTATACCACCAACGCCTCCAACAATGAGTACATTCATAATCAACTCTTTTCCTTTGAGCCTTGTCTCTTTGTCTAGTCTTGATTGAGAATATAGTTCACTCTGTGTCGATTTTTTTCCCAAAGGATAGGAGGGAAGAAAGGACGCAGGCTAGTTAATCTAGCTCACTCGTACTTTTTGATGACCAGCTTTTGGAATTGCATATTGAGTATACTGAGTTGTCTATAGAGGTCATCAACTTAGAAGTTTCGAGCTGGATAGATATTTTGCATTGATATTGTAATGGATACGTGAAGATTTGATCGTTTTCATCACATTTGCAGCGCAAGCGTACTTTGTTCGGTAAGCGAATAATGTTATAACCGAGATTATTGTGTTGATACTCACTTAGTGGTGACACTACCGTGAATCAATGTCTCGTTTTTGAGAGTGCGTGTGCCAGTTGAGCGACTGGGCTTGAGGGAAGTAGATGACGTACATTAGTCGGTCTGTATGGTTAACCATCCTGTTTAGCGGCGTAGTTTTGATCTGTTTTGCTCTGTGGGGTGATAAGAAGAGCACGGTGATCAAGCCTAACAATTTCAATTTTCTAGCGACCAACGATCAACTTCAAGGTGGCGCTTCAACGACTGAGATGAATTTTGTTGGAGATTCCGCACTGCTTGAATGCCAAATCAAGCGCTCGGAAAACTATCCGTGGCCGTATTGTGGTGTCTCCGTCCACCTGACTGATAATCCGGCTAAGGGTGTCGATTTATCAAGCTATCACACCGTTAAGCTCAATGTAGATTTAGTCAACATAGAGACGGGTGAGCATCCTCGAATGCGTTTTTATTTGCGTAATTTCAACCCTGAATATTCCAATTTATCTGATGAGTACACTCATAAATACAATGGCTTAGACTACTATCCACGTGAAGATAAAGATGCGTTTGACGTCCCTCTCGATGCACTTCAAGTGATGTCTTGGTGGCTGGTAGACAATGAAATTCCAATTAAACACTCTGCCCCTGAGCGAACCAATGTCAATAAAATTGAGTTTGCTACTGGCTCGGGATTGGGTGAAGGTCGCTATCGTTTAGTTATTCATCGAATTGAGTTTGTCGGGAATTACACCTCTGCAGAGAATGTGTTCTTGTTTCTGCTGATGGTGTGGATCTTTATGGGGATCTACCTTTCTTATCGAGAGGTTCGACTTAGTCGCGAAGAGTTGAAGCGTGCCAAACTACGTCAACAGCACTTGCATGCGATAAACCAATCACTTCGCGCACAAACGTTTGAATACGCCGAATTGGCGAATCGTGATGCTCTTACCGGTGCAATGACGCGCCATGCAGTGCGAGACTGGCTTAAAGCGCAAGCTGCCAAGGATGATCACGCAGTAACCAAGTTAGGCATTTTGTATCTAGATATCGACTTTTTTAAGTCAATCAATGACACCTATGGCCATTCGATGGGGGACGACATTCTGCGAGAGTTTGTCATGGTCATTCTTCGTGAGGTAAGACCGGTAGACCGAGTCGTACGATGGGGAGGGGAAGAGTTTATTGTGTTTTGTCCCGATGTTACCCAAGCGCGCGCAGAGCAGCTCGCAGATAAAATTCTACAATCAGTCAAACTGCATAAATGGACTCATAATAAAGTGTTGACCTGCAGTATCGGTATTGCTCGCTTAGGGCATGAAGAGCCTGAAGTTGCGATTGCTCGCGCTGATGAGGCTCTCTATCAAGCGAAAAAGCAAGGTCGAGATCAGGCAATGTTAGCGTGTGAAGGGGGCTGTCTTCTTAGTTCGTGACTGCAGAGCTCACTGGAATAGGAAGCGCAGCCGAGGTTGGCAATAACTGTGAGAGCACTTCTTCAGAGAGTGCTTCCTCAGAATGGATTGGTTCTTTAGGGCCAAGGAACTTAGGCTGAGTGTTGAAAATAAACAGATCGAGTACCGCCTTTACTCGCGCTAGAAGCTCTCGAATACGCAGTTTTAATGACAAGGTCTCTCCTGGCGTCTGTGCGACAAAACACGACGCATCAATATCAATGTTCCGTGCGATGAACATGGCGCGCTCACAGTGGAACTGCTGTGTAATGACGATAAATCGATTAGTGTCGAAAATCTCTTTGGCGCGAATCACAGAATCGAGCGTTCGAAAGCCAGCATAATCCAAGTGTATTTGATCTTCAGTAAAGCCCAATTTGAGAAAATCACGCTTCATAGTCCAAGGCTCATTGTATGAGCGGTGAGCGTTATCACCACTCAAAAGTACATGGCTAATTTTGCCTTGTTCGAATAGGGCTTGGGCTGCATCGATACGATATTGATAATAGAGGTTGAGAGTCCGACCAAGATATTTACTGGTTCCGAGCACTAGGCCTACGTCAAAGTTGGGTACTTCAGACAGTTCAGTATAAATAACTGAGCGGTTTTGTTTGGTAATCCAGGTGTCAATTGCGATGACCGACACAAACGCAAGCGCGACCACCAGAAGCAGCCCCTTTAGCGTTAGTATGCAATATCGAAACATCACAATATCCTTAGTGAATTAGATTTGTCGGTTTTTTTGTGCCCAAACCCCAACCACGATAAATGAGACGATGATCGTGATTGCCATATAGGAAGATGACATTTGGCGCAGCCCGTCACTGAGATAAGGAGCTGCTTTAACAATCAATAAACCATAACCGAAAGCATTGATAATAATGAAAATGAGCGTTCTGACAATAAAATTTTGTTCTCGGAGTAGCTTACGTAAAAAGCGATTGATTTCACCACCGCACATAACAAGAAGGCAGGCGATTAAAGCCGTGGAAATTTCAGACAAATAGGGATAAAAATTTTGGCCAATTGAGGCAAAGAAGTTCAACATAACATCCATGATAAAACAACGCCCTAGCATTAGGGCAAGGGCGTTGTAAGTGATTAAATTAACTTAGAAAGCTGTACGCTTATACTTGCGGTAAACAGGCTGCCAGAAGTGTTGGTCAATTGCATGTTCTAGTGCTTCATCTGTGATCTCTAGCGCAACACCCTGTTCAATCGCTTTCTTGGCGACAGCGAAAGCCAGTTTCTTCGACACCAAGTGAATCTCTTCGAGTGGCGGAAGCAGCGCACCTTGACCATTGATAGCCAGTGGTGAACAGCTTGCCAGTGCGCGACTTGATTCCATTAACATCTCATCGGTGACGCGAGTTGCTCCCACAGCAAGCACGCCTAAGCCAATTCCTGGGAAGATGTAGCTGTTATTACACTGTGCAATTGGGTAAGTCTTGCCATCGATGACAACAGGTGCAAATGGGCTTCCGGTAGCAACGAGTGCGTTGCCTTCAGTCCAAGTTAAGATATCAACCGGTGTTGCTTCTACTCGACTGGTTGGATTCGATAGTGGGAACACAATAGGGCGCTGACAGTGCTTGTACATCTCTTGGATAACATCTTGGCTAAATAGGCCAGGCGCACCTGACACACCTACTAATACCGTAGGTTTAGCGTTCTTGATGACATCAAACAACGAGAAGCCGTTTTCTGAACCTTCCCAATCAGCGGTGTCGGTTTTCTTTTGTACCAGTCGCTGCTGGAAGTCGAGTAGGTTTGGCATACCTTCTTGTAGCAAGCCCCAGCGGTCGACCATGAAGACTTGTGAACGCGCTTGCTGCTCTGAAATACCTTCAGATACCATCTGCGCAACGATTGCTTCTGCAATACCACAACCCGCAGAGCCAGCGCCGAGGAAGGTCACACGTTGATCAGACAATTTACTGCCCGCAGCGTGACAAGCGGCAAGCAGAGAGCCTACGGTTACTGCTGCCGTACCTTGGATATCATCGTTGAAGCAACAGATGCGGTTTTTGTAACGCTCAAGCAACGGCATTGCGTTTTTCTGTGCGAAGTCTTCAAACTGAATCAAGGCATCTGGCCAGCGGCGTTGAACCGCTTGGATAAACTCTTCGACAAACGCATCGTATTCTTGACCTGTGATACGAGGGTGACGCCAACCCATGTACATAGGGTCAGCTAAACGTTGTGGGTTGTTGGTGCCAACATCGAGCACGATCGGTAGCGTATAAGCTGGGCTGATCCCACCACAGGCGGTATAAAGTGCAAGTTTACCGATAGGAATACCCATACCACCGATACCTTGGTCTCCTAGACCTAAGATGCGCTCGCCATCTGTCACAACAATCACTTTAACATTGTGGTTAGCTGCGTTATTCAGCAGATCATCAATGCGATCGCGATTTGGGTAAGAGATAAATAAACCACGACCACGGCGGTAAATGTTAGAGAAGTTCTCACACGCTGCGCCAACGGTTGGTGTGTAAATGATTGGCATCATTTCGGAGATATGGTTTTGCACCAAACGGTAGAAGAGTGTTTCGTTAGTGTCTTGAATGTTACGCAGGTAGATGTGCTTATCCATATCATTCTCAAAGCTGAGGTACTGCTGATAGGCGCGTTCTACTTGTTCTTGGATCGTCTCGGTGTTTTCAGGGAGAAGGCCTTCTAAGTTAAAAGAGATTCGTTCTTCGGCAGAAAATGCACTGCCTTTGTTCAAAAGAGGGGTACTTAGAAGAGCTGGACCGGCGTAAGGGATATAAAGCGGGCGCTTATCGTTGTTCATCGTTTACCTACAGAGTTGGTGGAAAAGTAGAGCCACGGAGCGGCTTCTTGTGCGATAACATCCGGTGTAATCAAAAATCGGTGAAATTTTAGTTATATAGGTAGCTAACTTCAAGCCACAATGTGTCTGATTACCGATAAAAATAAAGCCAACCGAGTGGTTGGCTTTGAAATACTACTAAAGGGTTGGGCTAGGGCTTAAAGCACAGCTGCGATACCTTTGCACAGTGGACCCATGTTTGATTTCGTCATACCCGCAACGCTGATGCGGCCTGAGCCTACGATGTAGATACCAAATTCTTCTTTTAGGCGAGTTACTTGATCTTTGGTTAAACCAGAGAAAGAGAACATGCCGTTCTGACGCTCAATGAAACTGAAATCCGCTGCAACACCTTCCGCTTTTAGCGTGCTAACAAACAGCTCACGCATCTCTTGGATACGGTCACGCATCTCTGCAACTTCAGCTTCCCACTCTGCACGCAGCTCTGGGTTGTTCAGAATATGCGTCACAACCGCGCTACCATGCGCTGGTGGGTTAGAGTAGATAGAACGAATAATAGCTTTCACTTGAGAGAATGCGGTAGCTGCTACATCTTCAGCTTTTGCAACAAGCGTGAAGGCACCAACACGTTCGTTGTATAAACCAAAGTTTTTAGAGAATGAACTCGCGACTAAGATCTCATCACAGTATTTTGCGAATGTGCGTAAACCTGCGGCATCTTCTTCAACACCTGAAGCAAAACCTTGGTAGGCAAAATCAAACAATGGTAGCAGTTTCTTTTCTGCGGTCAGTTTAGCAAGTGCTTCCCACTCATCAGCAGTAGGATCAATACCTGTTGGGTTATGACAGCAGCCGTGTAGAAGAACAATATCACCTTCTTTTGCGGCTTGAAGGCTAGTTAGCATACCGTCAAAGTCTTTATCTTTGGTTTCTGCATTGTAGTAATCGTATTGTGCGGTTTCGATGCCGGCAGCAGTGAAAACACCATTGTGGTTCGCCCAAGTCGGGTTGCTTATCCAGATTTTCACGTCACCTAGCTGGCGTTTGATAAATTCACCCGCAACACGAAGTGCGCCTGTACCACCTGGCGCTTGTGCTGTTTTTGCACGTTTTTGGCTAACAATGTCAGAATTGTCACCAAATAACAGCTTTTGTACAGCTAACCCGTACTCTGCGGTACCTTCTATCGTTAGGTAAGACTTTGTTTTTTCCGTTTCAAGTAGTGCGGCTTCGGCTTTTTTAACGGTAGCCAATACAGGGGTTTGACCATCTTCGTTCTTATAAATACCAACACCTAGGTTGATTTTTTCAGCACGTGGGTCTTTTTTAAACTCTTCAGTCAAACCAAGAATAGGGTCCGCTGGAGCTGCGATTACTTTTTCAAACATCAGTCTCGTCCTTGTAGTAGAAGATAGCTTGCTTTTTTATACCTTTTACCTCGTCAATAAACAACAAAATCAGTAAGAAAAGTACGATTTATTGAGAATTAAACTGAGTAAAAAGTTTGTCTCGAGTATTTTCTATCGCTATGCAGGGGATTATAAGCAAACGTTTTCGTGCTGATGGCCATTGGAGGAACATCGGTAAGACTATTTTTAGCTGTCATTGAGGTGAATTGGTTAAAACTCAAGCATTAGTCATTTGAATGGACAAAGGGTAGAGAGCTGATACTATTATCAAAAATAAAACTTGGCTCATGATTTAGTCATCTAGCGTTTACTTTTTAAGGAAAAATAAGCGATATGTTGCTACATTAGGTTCAACTGTGCCGAAATCTAACTTTTGTTATTAAGTCGTATGTGTACAGTGTGTTTCATACTAATAAATAATAAATTTAATCTGGCACTTCACCTGTCGGAAAGAAGAATGTCGAGTTTAGAGGACGTGCTCTTTTAACAGTCGTCATTTAGTGAGCGAGTAAACATTGACTACACATGCCCACAGCTTTGTTGCTGAAAAACTGTCGGAAGTTGTCAAAGACAAGCAGCGTCGACAGCACCTTATGGTCAAGTCCTTAGCGATCTTTGGCTTAATCTTTTTAACGGTATTCTCTATTCAAGCCTTTTGGATTGGTAGCGTTGCGATTGGCGGTACACTCGCTTTCTTCTCAGTTTGGGGAGCGGCTAATTTGTACTTGTTGAGCTACCGCCGAGAGTGGGGCTTGATTGGTTTGACGTTAATCATCTATAGCTTATCCCTATATCTCGTCGTGACCGGTGGGCATGACAACACCGGCATCATGTGGGTTTATCCGCTTGCAGCGATCGTAATCTTTATCAATCGTTTTAAGGTCGGCCTGTTGTTAAACCTCACGTTTGTGGCGGTGCTCTCTGTTCTCCTCAACCAAAATTGGCTTGTCACGGATTACAACGCGTTAATTAAGCTTCGTTTTGTTTTGACTCTTATGGCTTTGGGCGGAATGTGTCATATCGCGATCTTCTTCCAACAGAAAATGGATGACTACATCATGAAAATGCATGAAGAGGGTATCCATAAGCTCGCGTATTTTGATTCTCTGACTCAATTGGCAAATAGAGCCACTTTTCGTTCTATTCTTTACCACTCAACTCAGCGTATGTTGTTTGAAAAGTCGGCATTGGTGTATATCGACCTTGATAACTTTAAACAAGTAAACGATCAGTATGGGCATGATTATGGCGACAAAGTACTTGGGGAGTTTGGTCAAAAGATAAGACAACTCGTCCCTCAATGCTTAGGGCGAGAACTTGGAGACTATGATATTGCAAGGTTAGGCGGTGATGAGTTTGCCATCTTCGTTGAGGACGCTTTCGATGAAGCCGAAGTGGTTCAGATGGGACATGAGATACTTAATCTTTTCACCGACAACCGAATGCATAGCCTAGAGCGAGTGCATAGCAAAGTGAGTGCAAGCGTAGGGGTAGTATTTGTATCTGTGGCGCAGCTTGATTTGGAAGAGAGTCTAAAATTAGCAGACCGAGCTATGTACGAGGCGAAAAAAGCGGGTAAAAATCAAGTTAAGGTTGTTTACTAGCTGGGTTATTCGTTCGTGTAGAAATCGACCCAGCGCAGTTGCTCAATGGTCCATTCTGGGGCTAACAAACAAAAAAAGCCTCCTGTTAAGGAGGCTTCAAAATCAGATTCTAACTCGGTAATTAGAAGTTAGCCGAGCGCGGTGTACGTGGGAATGGAATTACGTCACGAACGTTACCCATACCTGTTACGTAAGAAACCAGACGCTCAAAACCTAGGCCGAAACCAGCGTGAGGCACTGTACCGTATTTACGTAGGTCGCGGTACCAGCTCATGTGTTCTGGGTCGATGCCTACTTCACGCATACGCTCGTCAAGAATGTCTAGACGCTCTTCACGTTGAGAGCCACCGATGATTTCACCGATACCAGGTGCCAGTACGTCCATTGCCGCTACTGTCTTACCGTCATCGTTCGCACGCATGTAGAATGCTTTGATGTCTTTCGGGTAGTTCTTCACGATTACCGGTGCTTTGAAGTGCTCTTCAGCAAGGTAACGCTCGTGCTCGGAAGACATATCGATACCCCATTCAACTGGGAATTCGAATTCACGACCTGAATCTAGAAGAATCTGGATTGCGTCAGTGTAGTCAACTTGTGCGAAGTCAGAAGAAACAAACTGCTCTAGACGAGTGATTGCTTGTTTGTCGATGCGTTGAGCGAAGAACTCAAGGTCATCACGACACTCTTCAAGTACGGCTTTAAACACGAACTTAAGCATGTCTTCAGACAGCTTAGCAACATCGTCTAGGTCAGCGAATGCCACTTCAGGCTCAACCATCCAGAATTCCGCTAGGTGGCGGCTTGTGTTTGAGTTTTCAGCACGGAACGTAGGGCCGAACGTGTAAACTTTGCTTAGTGCACAGGCGTAAGCTTCTGCGTTTAGCTGACCAGATACCGTTAGGAATGTCTCTTTACCGAAGAAATCTTCGTTGTAGTCAACATCGCCTTTATCTGTGCGAGGTAGGTTTTCCATGTCTAGCGTAGAAACACGGAACATTTCACCAGCACCTTCAGCATCAGAAGCTGTGATCAGTGGAGCAGATACCCAGAAGAAACCTTGCTCGTGGTAGAAGCGGTGAATTGCCTGAGATAGACAGTTACGAACACGCGCAACAGCACCGATTACGTTAGTACGTGGGCGCAGGTGTGCAACTTCACGTAGGTACTCGATAGAGTGGCGAGTTTTCGCCATTGGGTAAGTTTCTGCGTCTTCAACCCAACCTACGACTTTAACGTCAGTCGCAGCAAGTTCAAAGTCTTGACCTTTCGCAGGAGACTCAACAATCTTACCTGTTACTTCAACAGAGCAGCCAGTAGTTAGCTTTAGTACTTCGTCTTCGTAATTATTAAGATTATTAGGGACCACGGCCTGAATCGGGTCGAAACAAGAGCCGTCATAAATGGCAAGGAAAGAGATTCCAGCTTTGGAATCACGACGTGAACGGATCCAGCCGCGTACAGTTACTTCACTGTCTACCGCTAGCTTGCCGCCAAGTACGTCTTTTACAGGCGCGTAAGTCATGTTGATTTCATTCTCCATTGAGGGATACTAAACTGAGCAATAGGCTTAACTGCTCACAAAACGTGTGAAATTTAAGCAAATTACGCAGTGATACTAATTTTTTAAATCAAACGACCATATTACCTAGCAATTCTATAGCTTCAAGCCCTTATTTGTTGATTGAGGCGATTTTTTCAATGTCACGTTTGTCTTATGAAATCTCCACGACCAAATTGGATAATGTGTTAAAGATTGGCAACAGTTTGCTTAGGCAAACGCTTGTGATTGATGGAGTGAATGCTTAGAATTGCGCTTTTAAAATTACCGGATACCAAGATGAGAACCGAACTTTACAAAGAATTTATGTTCGAGGCCGCACACCACCTGCCGCATGTGCCAGAAGGACACAAGTGTGGTCGTTTACATGGACATTCGTTTCTAGTTCGACTTTATGTTGAAGGGGAAGTTGATCCGCACACGGGTTGGGTTGTTGATTTCGCGGAAATCAAAGCGGCATTTAAGCCGATCTATGACCGCCTTGACCACTACTATTTGAATGATATTGAAGGTCTTGAGAACCCAACGAGCGAAGTGTTAGCAAAATGGATTTGGGAACAGTTGAAGCCTTCACTTCCACTACTGAGCAAAGTTGAGATCAAGGAAACTTGTACAGCTGGCTGTATCTATAAAGGCTAATTTGTTGATAATCATCCTTCATTGTTAACCTAACAGTGAAGGATGAAGTGGCTGATTTCCAATACCTTCTTATTTCTTCTAACTAGTTACTTCCCGTACCTTGCCCAAAAAAGCTCGACAGTATCATTGACGACTTGATTAGCTTCTTCACTCGACAATATATCAGCTAAACCCGTTACCTGCGGCCAATAGCAAGCCCCTTTTACGAGGTGATGGATCTGTGTCATTGCGGTTTCAACTTGAGTAAGTGGTAATTTCAAACGACCATTCTCCGCTTGAAGAAACAGCCATTGATAGAGATTTGTCTTCTTTTTATCAATACTGCGAACTTGCTGTCTTAACTCTTCTGGTTTAAATAAATAATGACCCATCGCTACGCGAGAAAGTTCGATATAAGCAGGATCGCTGGCAACGGTAATCTGTTCTTTAATTAGGCTTTTTAGCTGTTCTTTGAGCGTTAACTCACCAAGGAAAAATTCATCATCCAGCGCTTCTTGGTTACTCCACAAGCAGGAAAGTAGGGCAAGAACCAACGCCTCTTTAGACTCAAAATGGTTATAGACTGTCCGCTTAGAAACGCCCGCCAATGCAGATAACTTATCCATACTGGTGTTTGCCACACCATATTCTAAAAACGCCTCGCGAGCTGCACTCAAAATCGCTTCACGTTTGATTTCACTGCGACTTTTTTTTGTCACTGTCATGTCATTCTACCGTCTCATTTTGCCGCCACCATTTATTTTACACCAACTAGTTTACTTTTAAATGACATTAAGTAAACTAGCCGGTGTAGTTTACATCTAGAGACGTAATGTGAAAGTTAGTCGAATTTTCCTATTAGGAGCGATACTCATGGCATCAACTCAATTGACTTGTACCACCCTTAGCGGCAGTGAATCTCAAGCTTTACCAAAAAAATTCACCAATAATGAGATGGAATATAAGTCAGGGTTTAGAGACTTGATAGATATCACGAAGATGTACCTCAATGCCGACCGTGTTGAACCAACGCCAAAATCGGCATTGCCTGTAATGGCAATGACCAAGGATGAATTAATTGCAGAAGAAGAGAGTGTCGCCTACCGATTAGGGCATTCGAGTGTCTTATTAAAGATCGAACAGCAGTTTGTTTTGACAGATCCAGTTTTTAGCGACCGAGCTTCACCGGTACAGTGGGCGGGCCCAAAGCGTTTTCATCAAACACCGCTCACGATTGAAGAACTGCCTGCTATTGATGTAATTGTGATTAGTCATGACCATTATGATCACTTAGATAAAAATGCAGTAAAGAAACTTGCAGCGAAAACATCTTTGTTTCTTGTGCCTTTGAGGGTGGGTGAGCACCTTGCAAAATGGGGAGTGCCGACCAATAAGGTCATTGAGCTAAACTGGTGGGAGTCGTATGTGTTCAATGGTGTTGAATATACCCTTACGCCAACTCAGCATTTCTCAGGCAGAACGGGGTTGGATCGAGACCACACCTTATGGGGGAGTTGGGTGATCGCAGCACCAAGTCAACGTGTGTTTTTCAGTGGTGATTCAGGCTATTTCTCTGGCTTTAAAGAAATAGGTGACAAATACGGTCCTTTCGATCTAACACTCATAGAAACAGGTGCTTATAACGAGGCATGGTCGCAAATTCACATGTTTCCCGAGCAAAGTGTTCAAGCGCATATCGACCTCAAAGGGAAAGTGATGTTTCCCATTCATAATAGCACGTTCGACCTGTCCATTCATGATTGGCAAGAGCCAATTAATCGCGCAGTTAAAAACGCGCAAGAAAGAGGGGTACAAGTCGTGATGCCTAAAATGGGAGAACGTTTGGTGATTGGAGAGACAATGCCGTTGGATTATTGGTGGGAATAGAGTTCATTAAGCAGCGCTCAGTGTGAGCGCTGCTTGATCGATAGACATTTTATTCAGAATGAGTATTTCGCGTATGACTGCTCTCTAACAGTACCCATTTCAAGGTTCCATTAAGCTCAAAATCATTGCTTTCTTGGCATACTAGAACAAGGTCACGGATCTCTAAAATAGCCCCAAGTGAATACGCTTCACCCTGATAAAGGCAAATACGCTGATTGGTTTGAGCACCATCTAGTACTACGATAGGCTTGCTTTTATTTTTGCCCACTGATGCCTTGGTCACAACATTGTCGTTTGCATATACATAGCTTGATAGAAAACAGGCTGATAGCAAAAGAGACAGCATAGAAGACCATACTTTGCCATTGAATAATTTTACCATGTAGATTCCACTCCAAACTCTCTTTGGTAACGCAGCAGCATACTTTCATTGCCTAGAATACCACCTTGATGGACATAGAGAAGTTCCCCTTTCAGGTTCTGTGATGCCCATGACTTGATACAGCGCCACATTAGAGGATCGTATAACAGATCAAACTCAACGTGTGTTTGCGCTTCAAGAGCAGCCCAGATCTCATAGTCCTCTTTATACAAACGACCAAAATGATGTTTATCTTCAAGCTTGATGATGGTTGGGAAATCAGTTTCACCTAACTCTTGAAACTGCTCAATTAGGTACTGCTTTCCACCCACACATGCACAGGTTACGACCTCTATATTGTAAGGTTTAAGATACTTGTGGAGATATAAAGCGGTGGTGCCAGTGCCGGAGGGGAGGGCAACCGTAAAGTGTGAGTTTGACTGCATTTGGATATATTCGAGTAGCTCTATAGCAAGTTGCTTAATTCCAGACTCAGAATGTGTTGAACGCCCCCCTTCAGGGATCACCAAACAGTTGTCTGTGGGTTTTCGAATGCGATCGATAAACTCTCTAGGGTGAATCGCGTTGTCCAACTCTTTTACTGAAATCACTTGAGCATCAAGCTCCAATGCACCACGATAGTTTCCTATCGGCTGCGCTTTGAGCCAGCTAGGGATGTTGTGGACGTAATACTCGAGCTTCCAGCCTTTGATTTTCGCCAGACCGGCAAGTGAATACAATGAATTAGCTTGAACTGAACCGTAAGATATTAGGGTGTCAATATTTTCTGGAATTGCATGTACTGACTCATCAAGCTTTGGATTGAGCAGTGCACTGAACTTACGAGCTTTGTTGCCACTGAACAGAGGATGGAGCTGGTCGTCTCTTTTTAAGTGGAAGGAGAGACCATCAAATTGATGCTGTGTCACTGGGCTTTGGTTCAGTTTCATGGTTCGGCTTAGGGTTTTACCAGCATAAAAAGGGGGCACATCTTAACGATCTGCCCCTTAGAATTCAATTGATTGGTAGGTTCAATGATATTATTTAAAACAAGGCGCTTTATTAAAGTGACTCTCTATCAAACGCTGTGTAACCGAATGCTGAGGGTGGCTTAGGATTTCATGTGTATCGCCAGCCTCCACAACTTCGCCTTCGTGCATCACCATCAGCTTGTCGGTAATGTGTTTTACGATACCAATATGCTGTGATACATAGACAAACGATACGCCCATCTCTTCTTGCAGTTCTAAGAAAAGATTAATGATCTGCGAACGCATCGCCATATCGAGACCATTTAACGCTTCATCAGCGATGATCACCGACGGTTGCAGCACTAATGCTCGCGCCAAACAAACACGTTGTTTTTGTCCTGCCGCTAGCATCTGTGGATAAAAGTACGCGTGCTCTGGAAGCAGGCCGACTCTGAGCAGCGTCGCCTTTACACGCTCCATTCGCGCTTCGGGAGGCATGCTGGTGTTTCTTTTTAGCGGACCTTCTAGAATACGGCCAATCTGAATGCGAGGGTTTAATGACGTATTAGGATCTTGAAAAATCATTCGAATCAATTTACAGCGGGTCGAATAATCTTTATGCGCTAAGGTTTCCCCATTGACGGCGATAGTGCCTGAAGTGGGTTCAACAACACCGGCTAACATGCGAGCAAGAGTCGACTTTCCCGAGCCATTTTGACCGATAAAACCAATCGTTTGGCCGGCTTCTAGCGTAAAGCTTACAGGCTTCACTGCTTGTTGAACCGTTTTGCGAAAAATACCAGAGCGGTTGGTGAATGTCTTACTTAACTCTTGGACTTCAAGTAAAGAACTCATGCTTTCTTCTCCAAGTTAAGCGGGAAGTGACAGGCAAATTTGTGGTCACGAAGGTGTTTTGTTCGTGGCATTTCAACGCAGTCACGTTGTGCATACGGGCAACGAGGGCCGAGACGGCAGCCAATCGGCAAATGCTGCAGCGGTGGAATCGACCCCGGCAATGACTGCAGTTTCTGTTTATGAGGAACCCATTCACTAAAATCGGGTACTGCTTTGAGAAGAGCGACAGTATACGGGTGCTTAGGTACTTTAGTTAGCTTCTTGGTGCTGGCAGATTCGACCGACTGCCCACAATACATAACGGTAATTCGGGTCGCCCATTGAGTAATGGTGGTGAGATCGTGACCAATCAACAGAATCGTCGTGTTTTGCAGCTGATTCATCCGACTCAAGAGGCGCAAAATTTGTGACTGTGTGATCGGGTCTAAGTCGTTAGTAGGCTCATCAGCAATCAACAGTTTAGGCTTGGTAGCAATCGCCATCGCGATCATGATTTTTTGGCACTCTCCATCGGTCAACTCATACGGGTAGCTGTCCATCACCCGTTTGTGATCTTTGATGCCAACCTTATGGAGTAGCGCAATGGCTTGTTTTTTACGCCATTGGAACCTTTGCCACCATCGACCTTCAAACATGCGTGAAGGGATAGACTCAATCAGCTGCCTTCCGATGTCTTCTGAAGGGTCTAAACAGGTTGAGGGCTCTTGGAAAATCATGGCAATGTCGCGTGCAATCACGCGACGTCGCTCCTTCGGGGTCAACTGTAGTAAATCTATATCACCCAGACGCATTCGGTCTGCGGTGATACGCCAGTTGTCTTTACAGACTCCCACAATGGCTTTGGCTACTAGGCTTTTTCCAGAGCCAGATTCCCCTACAAGACCACGAATTTCTCCCTCAGTAAGGGTCATACTCATACGGTCTACCGCGCGAACGATACCGTGTGGTGTTTCAATTTCAATTGTTAAGTGTCGAATATCTAGAATGGGCATTACTCAACCCCTGCGTTAAGCGCTTGGCGAACACCATCGCCAACCAAGTTAACGACAATAACAGTAAACATAATGGTTAAACCGGGTAGGGTGACGGTCCAAGGAGCAATATAGATAAGCTCTACCGAATCACCGAGCATTGCACCCCACTCAGAGCTAGGGGCTTGAGCGCCAAGACCTAAGAAACCAAGGGCAGTGATGTCCAAAATGGCAGCCGCGAGTGCAAATGTAAACTCAGTCGCAAACACTGCAAGGATATTCGGCAGGATCGAGTTCCACAGGAGGTAAATATTGTTTGCGCCATCGAGTCTCGCCGCCATGATGTAGTCTTTTTCCATCTCACTGTGAACAGCAATATAGACAGAGCGGATAAATCGGGGGATCAGCGCCAAGCCAATCGCTAGCAAAATATTGAACTCGCCGAAGCCCAAAAAGGCACAGAAAATGATGGCCAATAGTAGCGATGGAATCGACATTACGGTATCTAGCAAGTGGTTCAACGTACTTGAGAGTAGACCTTTGGTCATTCCGGCGAGAACGCCAATGAGTGAGCCAATAGCAGCCGCGACAACCGTAACGATAATCGCTGCACCAAAAGTCAATTGAGAGCCCTTAATGAGACGAGAGAGAATATCTCGGCCTAAGTCGTCGGTTCCCAAAAAGTAATCGATAGTGCCCTCTGCATTCCATGAAGGCGGCAGTAATAGGTAACCAGATTGTACTTGTGGGTCATGCGGTGTTAACCAGTTTGCTGACAAAGTAATGAGCGTCAAAAGCCCAAGACACCATAAGCTAAACATCGCGAGGTTGTTGCTGCGAAAACTGCGCCAGAATCGCTCAAACTGGGTTGGGATCTGCTCTTCTTGGTAGACGTTATTGCTTAGCATACCATTCCTTTCTTACCAGCGGGTTGATCATTGCGCCAACCAAATCTGAGAGAATATTGGCGCTTAACACCAATGTTGCAATGACGATAACGCCAGCTTGTATCGCCACGTAATCTTGATTTCCTAACGCATCTAGCAACCAGCGCCCAATCCCTGGCCAGTTAAAGATGGTTTCGGTGATGATGGCGAGCGTGAGCATGCTAGAAAGCTGAACTCCTACTTTGGGCACAATAGGTGGAATCGCGTTACGCAGCACGTGCTCGGTGATGATCTCATACGCAGACAAACCTTTGATACGCGCAGCCCGGATGTAGTTTTTGGTCATCACTTCCGCTACTGACGCACGCATCAAACCAATAACTTGCATGGTAGGGGATAGGGCTAGGACGAAACCAGGAAGAACAAGGTGGTCAAGCACACTCTGCAGTGCATGGGTACGATACTCACTCTTCATCATAAAGGCATCAATAATGGCAAAACCAGTCACGTTTGGAATTTCATACAGCAAGTCATAGCGGCCAGAGACGGGAAACATCTCGTAGTTTAGAGAGAAAGCCATAATCAAGATCAGGGCCACCCAAAATACCGGTGCAGATTGTCCTGCCATCGCCGTGAATGAGATTGACAGATCTTGCCATTTACCTTGACGCATACCCGCTAGAGTCCCGAGAGGGATTCCAATAGCAAGGGCTAAAATAAACGCAATAATGCAAAGCTCTAGGGTGGCAGGAAAGACCATTTTCAGATCTTCAATCACGGGTACGCCGCTTTTGCTGATGCCAAAATTCAAGTGAATTAGTTCACCAAGATAGGTTTGCCATCCTTGCCAGAAATCTAATTGAGTCCATGGCGAGAGAGGATCTAGCCTTAGAATACTAAAGCCCACCATGGTGATAATCATCATAGTAATGACAAACAAGTTAAAGCGACGAACAGCGTAGACAAACATTATTGAGCACGCTCCACATCGTTCAATGGTTGAACATTGAATGGACTCATTTTAAATCCTTTTAATGACTCATGGTGCGCTTGAAAATGCATACCATGGGCGATTGGGATAACAGGTACTTCTTCATTGAGTAAGTTCTGAATTTGATTGTATAGATTGGTGCGATAGCGGGGTTTATCCACTTCTAAAGCGAGATCAATCAGGAAGTCAAAGTCAGTATTACACCAAGACGACAGGTTTAAACCAGACGGTTTTGCATCACAAGAGAGTAACGGACGCAAGAAGTTATCAGGATCGCCGGTATCTCCCACCCAGCCTGCGAGAACAAGGTCAAAGCGACTGTTTCGCTCAGTATCCGTTCGGTTAAGGCGCTCTTCTGGAACCAACTGGAGTGTCACACCAATATCGGCAAAGTTTGATTGGATCAGCTCTGCAGTTTTGCGGGGGCTTGGGTTGTAGGCTTTAGGTTCGAGTGGCACCGCCATTGAGAGCACAAGGCCTCGGTCATGACCTGCCTCACGCAAGAGACCAAGGGCATAATTACGGTCGTAGCGAACCTGCGTAGCATCTGGCTGATAAGCCCAAGAGGAGGGGGGCAACAAGGTGTATGCCTGGGTTCCCGTGCCGTAATAAACAGACTCCAAAATGTTTTGGCGATTGATGGCAAGGCTGAGTGCTTTACGAACGCGAGCGTCACTCAATGCAGGGTGCAAGGTGTGAATGGATATAAACGACACATTCATCGCAGGTTTGGTGTTAAGCACCAAATCATCTTGCTCTTTAATAACCGGAAGCTGGCTTGATATAGGCGAACTCAACACATCGCACTCTTGACGAAGAAGCTTGGCGAGCGTGCCTGTTCCACGTACCGATACGTCAAAAATCACTTGTTTCATTTTGGCTACGCCATTCCAGTAGCCTTCATGACGTTTCAACCGAATTAAGTCATTGACCTGATATTCGTCAAAATAGAAAGGACCTGTTCCGACTGGGTGCGAATCTAGCTTGTTTTTTTCATCATGCAACAAGAGCTCGTTGCCGTACTCAGCGGAGTGGATAACCGCAAATGCCGTTGCAATATTCGACAAAAAAGCATTGTCAGGGCGATTGAGTGTGAATTTCACTGTATGTGCATCTAACGCTTCGACGGTTTTTAAAAGGCTGGCAAAGTTGATGCTGCTAAACCAAGGATAGCTGCCACCCCCGCTATAATGAAACGGGTGTTGAGAGTGAATTATACGCTCAAACGAAAAGACGACATCTTGCGCATTAAGAGGGCGTGTTGGAGAAAACCATTGTGTGGTTTGGAACTCAACATCAGATCGTAAATGGAAAGTGTATTCTGTGCGATCTTCATTCGTATCCCAACTCTGGGCAATATTTGCCGTAGGCTGGTGGCTCTTAGGATCGAGCACTAATAACGTATCAAAAATTTGCGGACTGATCGCTTCAGCGGTTACACCACTTTCCACCAGTTGTGGGTTGAACGTTTGCGGCACACCCTGACCACAAAAAACAAACCCGCTTTGGCGGATTTTGGTGTGTTTTATCGGCTCTCCACAACCAGAGAGAGTCGCGGCCCCTAATAGGCCTAATGTCAAGCGAATCAGTGCTTTCATAGCGCAAACATAAAAATAGGTTAAGTGGTGGATTATGCCTTATTCAAAACAATAATGGCCAATAAAAAACGCAGGCTAAACTCATTTTTTATTTATGGCATACATGGGTCTTGTTTAAGAAACGTTCGTAATTTGATGTTTCCTCACCAAACCACGTATTTGATCATAGCTTAACCCCAACAGTTTTGCTGCTTGTCGTTGATTAAATTGAGATTTCGCTAAAGCCATTTGCAACCAGTGACACTCTTGGTCTTTAAGCCATTGCTTTAAGTCATCTGGAATATCCACATCATCGCAGGAGGGGGAGGTTAGTGTACGCTCTTGCGTTTTTATGTCATCTACATCAGGGCTTTTCGTATCAACGGCTTTACTAGAGAGCGTTGACCACGGGCTAACAAAAGGGTTAAGAGTGATGTGTTGAATGGGAGCATTGTGACTGCCGTGCTGATACACCGCACGCTCTACCACGTTTTTCAGTTCGCGCACATTACCTGGCCAGTGGTGATCGAGTAGTTGATTAACGGCGATGTGACTGAACCCTTCAAAGTGTGATAGGCCTAACTCACGACACATACTGAACGCAAAGTGTTCCGCAAGCTCAAGAATATCGTCTTTTCGATAACGGAGTGGGGGCAGGTGAATCACATCAAAAGCCAGTCGGTCGAGCAGATCAGCACGAAATTGACCAGTCTTACTCGCCTCAAGCAAATCAACATTCGTGGCACAAATTAGCCTAACATCGGTGTTGATCATTGATGAGCCGCCAACACGCTCGTATTGACCGTATTCAATAACACGTAGCAGCTTTTCTTGCACATTCAGCGGCATGGTTCCAAGCTCATCAAGAAACAGACTTCCCCCCTCTGCACGTTCAAACCGACCTTGATGGCGTTTGTTGGCACCAGTAAACGCCCCAGATTCGTGACCAAAGAGTTCAGAGTCCACAAGCCCTTCAGATAACGCCGAACAGTTCATCGAGACAAGAGGTTGATCCCAACGCTGAGAAAGATAATGGAGGCGCTGAGCTACCAGCTCTTTACCCGTTCCTCTCTCTCCCAAAATGAGCACAGGCCGGTCAATTTTGGCGATGTTAGACACTTTATCGAGAACAGACAAAATCTCGCTGGAACTACCACGAATATTAGGGAGCATAAATTAACCGCATGGAGGTAATAATAACCAATGATAGGCTATTTTCGCATGTTCGTGGTATCGGTTTATTTGCGACAAGTCCCTAAGGTGCTGATTTTACGGGGCTGACTTGGTTGGCACGATTATCGCAATACATCGGGTAGTCGCAAGTAACAGCAAGCAATGCAAACAAACAAAGTTTAGTCTTTGTTTAGTTGCTTTGAACATGTGTAAACAAAGGGGAACAATTATGGGTATTTTTTCACGTTTCGCAGACATCATTAACTCTAACGTCGGTGCACTGCTCGATAAAGCCGAAGATCCAGAAAAGATGATTCGCCTTATCATTCAAGAGATGGAAGATACGTTGGTTGAAGTTCGCAGCAATCTAGTTAAGGCGATTGCAGACAAAAAAGAGCTCAGCCGAAGAATTGAATATATCGAAGAGCAAGTGGAAGATTGGCAGAACAAGGCGACGTTAGCACTGACCAAGCAGCGTGAAGATCTTGCACGAGCTGCGCTGATGGAGAAGCAGAAAGTCAGTGATATTCATAAAACTTTGCTCGATGAACAGTTGTTAGTTAACGAAAATATCGACAAACTCAAAATAGAAATCGATAAGCTAGAAAGTAAAATTACCGAGACAAGAGCCAAGCAGCAAGCGCTGATGATTCGTGCCAAAACAGCGGTAAATCGCAAGGATGTTAATCAGCAGCTTAACTCTCGCAAAACACGCGAAACCATGGCGAAGTTCGAGCAGTTTTCGCGTCGTATTGATGAGCTTGAAGCAGAGGCGGACATTCATCTAGACAGCCAATCTTCTCGCAACTTAGAGCAAGAGTTCATGGAGCTTCAAGTAGAAGACGAGATTGAGAACGAACTGCAAAAGCTAAAACAGCAACTGAGTGAGAAGGAGTCGAAATAATATGAGTTCATTTTTGATTTCAGCACCACTGATCATTTTCCTGATTTTTGTGGCCCCGCTATGGCTATTTCTTCACTATCGAAGCAAAAAGCACACGGCAACGGGGCTATCGAGTCAAGATCTAGACAAGCTTGAACAGCTCTCGCAGCGTGCCGATAAGCTCAAGCAAAGAGTGTCTCACCTAGAGAGCGTTTTAGATAGTGAAACACCTGATTGGAGGCGAAGATATGATGCGTAAAGAGTTATACCGCGATCCAATTAATGGCAAATTGACCGGTGTTTGTGCCGGTCTAGCCAACTACTTCAATATCGAGGTGTGGTTAGTCAGAATCATCGCCATTACTTTAGCGTTGCTAGGCGGCGCATTTTTAGTGGTGGTAGCCTATGTAGCCATGACTTTGATGATAGAGAAACAACCAAAGGGCTATCAGTCTCAATGGGAAGAGAAAAAAGATCACACCTTAAAAAGTAAAGTGTGGCAGCAAGGAAGAGCACCGGCAGATTTACTTGCGACCGTATCGCGAGATCTCGATGAAATAGAATCGAGAACACAAAATATAGAAAGTTATGTGACCTCAGAGCGCTTTAAGTTTGATAGAGAATTTTCGAAACTATAAGCGTTAGTTAACCCACATAAGACAAGACCCAGTATTATTGCTGTTTAAAACAGTGATGTGCTGGGTTTTTCTTTATTTGTCGTCTCTCGATATTTTATGAAAAATAACAGTGCGTTAACTAGCGATTAACGGTGTGGTCATCTATCTTTCTTGTTATAAGGATACAAATAATGATGGATGGACCATGTTTAAGAAGTCACTTGTTTTTATAGCCTTTTCTGCTGCGATAGCAGGATGTGGTAAAGAACTCCCTCCGGTACCTGAACCGGAGTCACGACCGGTCAAGATGACCACAGTATCAGTAGGCAATAGCCGGTTTGAGCGAAGCTTTCCAGCGGTATCCGAAGCGGGTGATCGTGCAGTGCTAGCGTTTCGTGTTCCTGGTTTGCTGATGAGCATTGATGCTTTGTCAGGGCAGTTGGTTAATAAAGGGGATGTGCTTGCGCGCCTTAACCCTGATGAATACACCTTATTAGCGCAGCAGGCACAAGCAAACTTCAACCTAGCTAATGTTCAGTTCAAGCGAGCAGAGCGGCTACGAAAAGACCGAGTGGTCTCTGAGCAAGATTACGATGAGGCAAAGGCCAATCTTAATGTCGCACGCGCTAGCTTAAATCAAGCCAAAGCCAATGTGAGATATACCCAGTTAGTTGCGCCTTATGACGGAACAATCTCTATCATCCCGGCTGACAATCACGAATACGTTGCTGCCCAGCAGGGGGTGATGAACATTCAAACCAACCAACTATTGAAAATCGTTTTCCAGTTACCGGATCATCTTCTTAGTCGTTATAGCCAAGCGATACAAGTCCAGGCGAGCATGCAGTTTGATGCCTTTCCTGAGAGAAGCTTTCCGCTAACATTCCAGGAAATTGATACTGAAGCCGACCCAACCACTGCGTCATATAAAGTGACCATGATAATGGATCGTCCTAGTGATATTGGGGTTTTACCAGGGATGGTGGGTAGCGTTAATTTAGTCGCGCCGAAATCAAACGCGAGTCGCATTCCTCTTACCTCTATTCAGGATGTTGATGGAGGTAACTATGTATGGCGGGTAAATGACGAGGGGATCGTGAAGCGGATTCCAGTCGAGTTAAACCAACAAAGGCAGGTGGTTTCAGGATTGAACGATGGGGATCAGATTGTGGTCTCTGGAGTGGCAAGTTTACAAGATGGCATAAAAGTACGTCCGTGGGTGAAGGAGCGAGGTCTGTAATATGAAAAGTAATATCCTAGTTCCGATTCTGTTGAGTACCATGATGGTCGGTTGTGAGCGTCCCACAGTAGAGCCTGAGGTTTTTGTACCGAGTGTAAAAGTGGTTTTAGTTGGGGAAAACGATGAAGTCGATAAGCTCTATTTCCCCGCCATAGCCAATGCAGCCGAGCGTTCTCACCTGAGTTTTCGGGTGTCTGGCGAGATCAGCCGCTTAATCGTTAAAGAGGGGGATAAGGTATCGAAAGGTGACTTAATTGCCGTATTAGACCCGACTGATTATCAGATTGATGTAGACAATGCGAAAGCAAGATACTCTGTTATCAATAGTCAAGTACGCCGTTCAAAGCCTCTTGTAACAAAAGGCCTCCTTGCTCAGTCACAATTTGATGAGATTGCCGCAGAGCGCCAAATTGCCAAAGCGGAGCTAGATCTAGCCGAACTGAGACTGTCATTTACTCAGCTACGCTCTCCCATGGATGGCATTGTTTCGCGTGTCGTTGTAGACCAATTTGAGAATATTCAAGTAGGGCAAAATATCGTCAATGTACACAGCATTGATGATATCGAGGTGGTTATTCAGCTACCTGATCAGCTCTACCAGAAACAGCCCACTAATCAGGTGCTTGATCAGATCGGGGCTCAAGTCAAAGTGCCAAGTGGCAACGAATATCCCGCTCGAATCAAAGAGTTTACCACTCAACCAGACCCAGATACGGGGACTTTTTCAGTGACACTGTCACTTCCCGTTCCCGAAGATGACCTGATTTTAGATGGTATGGCGGTAGAGGTAACGTCCGATGCGAAGGGCGCAGGCTTAAGCCTCAATGCTGGAGTTAAAGTGCCTATCGAAACTATCTTTAATGAAGATGGAGATACGTTGGATAGAGGCAATAAATTCGTTTGGGTTTACAACGCAGATAATACCGTGAGCAAGCGTCAGGTTGTGGTAGGAAGTGCTTCTATCAATCACCTTCAAATATTGGGTGGACTAGAAGAAGGTGAAAAGATAGTCAGTTCAGGGCTTTCTCGTCTACGAGATGGAATGACAGTGAATTTGATTGAAAGCTCAGCAGCGCAGGAGGCGGGTAATGAGTAGTGAAAGCATGCCACAAAAGGCTGTTCAGAGTGATGACGATATCACGGGCATCGCTGCCTATTTTATTCGCAATCGCGTTATCAGTTGGATGATATCATTGATATTTCTTATTGGCGGTGCAGCAGCATTTTTTGAACTAGGGCGTTTAGAAGATCCCGCCTTTACTATCAAAGATGCGATGGTGGTCACTTCATATCCGGGCGCTACGCCACAGGAGGTAGAGGAGGAAGTCACCTACCCAATAGAGAAAGCCATACAACAACTTTCTTACGTCGATGAAATAAATTCTATTTCAAGCCGTGGTTTGTCTCAGATTACGGTAACAATGAAAAATAACTACGGTCCAGATGATCTTCCGCAAATTTGGGATGAATTGCGTCGAAAGGTCAATGATTTAAAACCGTCACTTCCGCCGGGGGTCAATGACCCACAGGTGATTGATGACTTCGGCGACGTGTTTGGTATTTTGCTGGCGGTCACTGGTGAAGGGTATTCATATAAGGAATTATTGGACTACATCGATTACCTAAGACGTGAACTCGAGCTGGTGGATGGGGTTAGCAAAGTCTCGGTCTCTGGTGATCAACAAGAGCAGGTCTTCATCGAAATCTCAATGAAGAAAATGAGTAGCCTCGGGCTCTCTCCTGATACAGTGTTTAACCTACTCTCCACGCAGAATGTGGTATCTGATGCTGGTGCGGTACGAATCGGTGACGAATATATTCGCATTCATCCTACGGGTGAGTTTAAAGACGTTGACCAGCTCGGTGACCTGATTCTTACCGGTGGGGGTTCATCGGATGGCTTAATTTACTTGCGTGATGTGGCAGATATCAAACGTGGCTTTGTGGAAGTTCCGTCCAACATCATCAACTTTAATGGTAAGACGGCGCTCAACGTCGGAGTGTCTTTTGCTGAGGGTGTGAACGTTGTTGAGATCGGCAAAGCCTTTGATAGAAAGCTTGCCGAGTTAAAATACCAGCAACCTGTAGGCATTGAAATCGCGCGTGTTTACAGCCAGCCAACAGAAGTTGACAAATCGGTGAGTGGTTTTGTCGTCAGTCTAGGGCAAGCAGTTGCGATCGTTATTGTTGTGCTTCTGTTTTTCATGGGGTTACGTTCGGGCTTACTCATCGGTTTGATTCTCCTTTTGACTGTGCTCGGTACGTTCATCTTCATGCAATACTACGGTATCGAGTTACAACGTATATCACTTGGTGCGTTGGTTATCGCATTGGGGATGCTGGTGGATAACGCCATTGTGGTGGTTGAGGGGATATTGATAGGCACGCAAAAGGGCCGGACAAGGTTACAAGCCGCCACAGATATCGTGACGCAAACCAAGTGGCCTCTGCTTGGTGCGACTGTCATTGCGGTCACCGCATTTGCACCGATTGGCCTGTCTGAGGATGCTACGGGTGAGTATTGTGGCACCTTGTTTACGGTGTTACTGATCTCGCTGATGCTCAGTTGGTTTACCGCCATTTCACTAACGCCGTTTTTCGCAGACCTGTTTTTTAAAGGCCAGAAAACCCCTGAGGCCAGTGAAGACAGTGATCCTTACAATGGCTTTATCTTTGTCATGTATAAGAAGTTCTTAGAATATTGTATGCATCGAGCTTGGATAACCATGACAGTGCTGATTGTCGGCTTAGTGGTGAGTATTTATGGTTTCACTTTTGTGAAGCAATCCTTCTTCCCATCGTCGACTACGCCGATGTTTCAGGTAGACATATGGCTACCAGAGGGAACGGATATTCGCGCAACCAACGACAAGCTGCGTGAGTTAGAACAATGGATTTCGACTCAAGATCATGTTGAGCATATCACCACTACAGCAGGTAAGGGCTTACAGCGCTTTATGCTGACCTACGCACCTGAAAAGAGTTACGCCGCTTATGGTGAAATTACCACGCGTGTAGACGATTTCCTTAACCTAGATCCGTTAATGATTCGCTTTAGGGAGCATGTGGAACAAAACTACCCAGAAATTAACTACAAACTGAAAAAGATTGAGTTAGGCCCAGGCGGTGGTGCAAAAATTGAAGCGAGAATTATTGGTTCTGACCCAAATGAGTTGCGCCGTATAGGAGCGCAAGTCGCGGATCTCATGCACGCAGACCCAGGTGCAACAAACATCCGTCACGACTGGCGTGAACGTACCAAAGTCATTGAACCACAGTTTAATGAAAGCCAAGCTCGTCGTTATGGTATTACCAAGTCGGATGTTGATGATGTGCTTAGCATGTCGTTCTCAGGTAAATCAGTGGGTGTCTACCGTGATGGTACGACCCTAATGCCAATCGTGGCACGACTGCCTGAAGATGAACGTGTTGATGTTCGCAGTATTGAAGGGATGCGGATTTGGAGTCCAGCGCAATCGGATTATATTCCGCTACAGCAAGTCGCATTGGGCTATGACATTTATTGGGAAGACCCAATTATTGTGCGTAAGAACCGCAAACGTATGTTAACCGTGTTTGCTGACCCAGATCTGCTTGGTGAAGAAACCGCCGCAACGTTACAAAAACGCTTACAGCCACTGATTGAGGCGATAGAGATGCCTCCGGGTTACTCATTAGAGTGGGGCGGAGAATATGAGTCTTCAGGTGACGCACAAGAATCGCTGTTTACCACGATGCCGCTTGGCTATCTGTTCATGTTCTTGATTACTGTGTTCCTATTTAACACGGTTAAAGAGCCGATAATTGTATGGTGTACGGTGCCTCTGGCATTGATAGGGGTCACCACCGGCCTACTGGTGCTTGATACTCCGTTTGGCTTTATGGCGTTGCTCGGGTTCTTGAGTTTGTCTGGCATGATATTGAAAAACGGTATTGTATTGCTTGATCAAATCAACATTGAGATCGAGTCAGGAAAAGAGCCTTATGTCGCCGTAGTTGATGCCGCATTGAGTCGTGTTCGACCGGTTTGTATGGCGGCAATCACCACGATTCTTGGTATGATTCCGTTGCTACCGGATATCTTCTTTAAACCAATGGCAGTGACCATCATGTTTGGTTTGGGCTTTGCTACTGTCTTAACCTTGATTGTAGTTCCGGTTCTGTATCGCATCTTGCACAAGGTGAAGATTCCAGCGTAAGCTATTGAAAATATGCCGTCTATTGAAGGTATATAGTTCACACGCCTCTGATGAGGCGTGCTTTGTTTTGAGGTACTCTTTCTTTCAAGGTGTACTTTGTGAGGTAAATGCAATGAAACGGTGCCATTGGCTTGATGAGAGTAAGCCTGACTATGTTGAATATCATGATAAAGAGTGGGGCGTTCCAGTCTATGATGACAGAGTGTTCTTCGAGTTCCTGATACTTGAATCAGCTCAAGCAGGTTTAAGTTGGTACACAATTCTACGTCGCCGTGAAGGGTATCGAAACGCATTTGCGAACTTTGACCCTCAAATAGTGTCTACTTACGACAGCGACAAAGTGGATGCACTTGTGCAAGATGAGGGCATCATTCGTCATCGGGCGAAGATCGAGTCAGCAATCAATAATGCACAGCGATTTTTAGAGGTACAAAAAGAGTTTGGCAGTTTTAGTCGATATGTTTGGGGCTTTGTTGATAATCAAGTGGTGGATGTTCGAGCGAAAGATGACTACCCACCCGCGACGACACCGCTCTCTGACGCACTCTCTAAAGATCTGAAAAAGCGCGGCTTTAAGTTTGTTGGTAGCACTACTATGTATGCGTTTTTACAAGCGACAGGCATCGTCAATGATCATGATGTCGATTGTGTTTGTCGTAATAGATAAAGTTTTAACGGTGACAAAACAAACCTTGCGGCAGTTCGTACATAATTATAAGCAAATTAAATAGGTCGTATTCGCGTTGCGCTAGTTGCAAAATCGATACAGAGAAATCGACTAGAATTATTCCAAGCACTTAGCAAAAAGAGGTTCAGTAATGCTAAATTCGCTCAAGAGATCCATCACACTTCTTTCGGCATTGGTAGTTATATCGGGGTGCGCATCGAGCGTGGCAACCGACTATGATGCCAGCGCAAATTTTTCCGCTTACAAAACCTTCCAGTTTGAAGACAGAGGCGATGCGCCTTTGAGCCTTGATGGCAGCCGAATCCAGCAAGCAGTCAATACAGAGTTGGAGATGAAAGGGTTATCAGCGTCAGAGCAGAACAACGACCTTGTGGTACGTTTTGATATTCTCGAAGCCAGTGAACTTCGTGCAGACGGGCCAACATTCAGCTTTGGTATTGGCTCCGGCAGCCGTCATAGCAGAATGGGCTACGGCATTGGTGCAAGTACACCAACACGAGTTACAGAGATAAAATACGGCAAGATAGCCGTTGATTTGGTCGACAGTGAAACAAACGAAGTCGTTTGGCGCTCGATTTCTCAACGACAGTTGCGCGAAACTATGAAGCCGGCGGATAGACAAGAGTTTATCGTTGAGCAGGTTCATGAAATGTTCAAAGAGTACCCTGTTGTGACACAATAGAAGCAATGGTTGAAATAAAAAGAGCGGCTATACAAGGCCGCTCTTTCTTATTATATCAATGGTTTGTAGATGGTGATGCGCTCTACGCAGTCGCGACACTGTCTAAAATTACAGAGTTATAACGAGAAAGCCCTCGCTCTAAATCTGCAATCAAGTCTTCGATATCTTCTAATCCGATATGCAGGCGTACTAGTGTGCCTGTGAAATTTGGATTTGCAACAGTACGCAAGCTATTAAAGCTTCTCGGCTCATTCGCCAAGATTAAGCTTTCAAAACCGCCCCAAGAATAGCCCATGCTAAAGTGTTCCATACCATCGAGTAGAGCGGTCGTCGCTTTGCTATTGCTAGTTTTAAGAACAAATGAGAACAAGCCGTTACCACCAGTAAAGTCTCGTTTGAAAAACTCGTGCCCTGGGCAAGTCTCAAGTGCGGGGTGACGCACATGGTCGACTTCTGGGCGTGCTGCTAACCACTGTGCGACTTTGAGGCTGTTTTCTGCATGCTGTTTGAGGCGTACATCCATTGTGCGTAGGCCACGCAGACCTAGATACGCGTCATCAGGTGATACGCACTGTCCCATCAGGTAACTCTGTTCACGCAGTTGATCCCAATATTTTTCTGACGCGACCGCTGTGCCAAGCATCACATCCGAGTGGCCAACGATATACTTGGTAGCTGCTTGGATGGAAATGTCCACACCATGTTCGAATGGTGAGAAGTTAACGCCCGCAGCCCAAGTATTATCAAGCATGACAATAATATCTTGCTCGTGGGCAATGCGTGCAAGCGTTGGAACGTCTTGAACTTCCATGGTGATCGAGCCTGGAGATTCAGTGAAGAGTATCTTGGTGTTAGGCTTGATATATTCACGAATGCCTTCACCCACCTCAGGTGGGTAATAGGTGGTTTCAATGCCCATCTTTTTGAGAATGGTATTACAGAAATCACGAGTCGGCTCATAACAGGTATCGATCATAAGCACGTGATCACCCGTTTCGACAAAGGATAGAATAGCGTTGGAAATGGCAGCAGTACCGCACGGGTATAAAGCACAACCTGCGCCGCCTTCAACTTTTGTCATGGCATCTTGGAAAGCAAAGTGTGTTTCAGTGCCTCGGCGTCCATAAAACAGGGTTTTGTTGGCGCGGTTAATGGTGGCCTGTTGTTTCTCTGCAACCGTATCAAACACAATCGTTGAGGCGCGCTGAACCGGTGGGTTAACCACACCATGCGTCCATTTTTTGTCTCGTCCCGCTGTGATCAGCGTAGTCTTTTTGCCTTCAGACATTGATATTCCTTTATTCGGTTGAGTTCAGTTATAGCTATGACCTTCTCAACAAAAAGACATCTTTGCAACCCCTAGCTGGCTGTACCACTAGAGTAAGGGATTAAACAGGTAGTAAAAGCGCTCTAACAGACGGTTTTTAACAGGGCGCTCTTGCCATTTGTCGAGATCAACCGGATATGACTGCTTGATGTACTGCTTTTGTAGATGCGTCATCTGGTCGGTAAACTCTTGATCTTCAACAGCGAGTGAGACCTCGAAGTTGAGCCACAAGCTGCGCATGTCCATATTAACCGTACCCACTAGACAAAACAGATCATCAATCACCACCGACTTGGTGTGCAGTAGCCCACCATCAAACTCATAGATTTTGACACCAGCTTCGAGCAGTTCGGTATAAAACGCCCTAGAAGCCCATTGCACCATTAAGGAGTCGTTCTTATGAGGAATAATCAACTCAACGTTAACGCCACGCTGAGCGGTGGTTTTTAAGGTTTCTGTCAAATCAGCGCTAGGCACAAAATAGGGTGTGGTGATGCGTACTGTGTGCTTAGACTGATGAATCGCGAGAGTCAGTACTTGTGAAATGAGATGATCAGGCATACCCGGGCCAGACGGCACGACTTGAATCGGCAGAGGACGTTCAGGCTCGATAATCGGGCACTCTGGTACTTTTGGCAACTCACGTTTACCGGTCTCTACTTCCCAGTCCCAGCTATGGATCGCTGAAAGAACATTCACCGTAGGGCCTGTTACGCGAATCATAATATCAATCCATTGACCAACACCTGAATCTTGTTTGAAGTGCTTAGGGTCAACAAGGTTCATTGAACCTGTATAAGCAACTTCGTCATCAATGACGATAATTTTGCGATGCTGACGCAGGTCGAGACGGCGAAGGAACATTCGCCAAGGCTTAACCGAGAGAGCTTGGCGGACTTGTATGCCGGCATCTCTCATCATTGTGTACCAAGAACTGCGGAAAAAACGCGGGCTACCCGCTGAATCGAGTAGCACTTTAACTTCAACACCACGCTTCCGAGCTTGAATCAGAGCACTGGCTACCGCATCAGCCAGTCCACCGGGGTGCCAGATATAGAACACCATCTTAATGGAGTGTTGAGCATGATTAATGTCTTCGATGATCGACTCTAGAATTTCATCTGGGTTGGTGCGAAGGTCTAAACTATTACCGCACAGTGTTGGAATACCGATACGACGATTACATAGCTCATCGATAGGAGAGATATGAACATCCATACGTTCTGGAGTATGAGCTTGGCACTCATTGAGCAAGCTAAACCAATCACCAAAAGGGGTAAACATCTCTAAAGCGCGGTCAGCACGTTTGCGTCCAAGATTCAGCTCGCCAAACATGAAATAGCAAATGACCCCAACCACAGGAATAATGTAGATGATCATTAGCCATGCAAGCGAGACACTGACAGATCGTCTTTTTAGAACCACTCGAAGGGTAACACCCGCAACGAGAAACCAGTAAAGCCCAATTAACGTAAGCGTGAAATAGTGATAAAAAGCGTCCATTTGGCCCTGCCAACTCGAAGAGGAAGCAACATCATATACTTAAACAATAGCAACCCCAAGAAACCTCATTACGTAACGTTGATATAGCACACATTTTGCCAAGCAGTCCCACAAATGAATCCCACTTAAAATCTAGCGTTAAGTTCTTAGTTCAAGTATTTGCGTTGAGTGGGTATACTGCGCGACAAATAGTGAGGGCTTATGTTCGATATAGTTTTTGATGCACCTGATTTTGTGGTGATAAACAAACATCCCAATGTGTCTGTACACAAAGATGATGGCGATACCATGTTGGTGGAAGAAGTGAGTCAGCAACTTGGGTGTGACTCATTGTATTTAGTTCATCGACTCGACAAAATGACATCCGGTCTTCTGTTGTTGGCTAAAACCGGCGCTGCAGCGTCTGAACTATCATCCAAGTTTGCTCAGCGAGAAGTTGAAAAATACTACCTTGCTATCGCGGATAAAAAGCCCAAGAAGAAACAAGGCCTAATATGTGGTGATATGAGCCGTTCACGTCGTTCTGCGTGGAAGCTAAACCCGACCACTGAAAATCCGGCCGTGACGCAGTTTTTTACCCAGGCAACAAGCGCAGGGCAACGATTATTTCTCTGCAAGCCCTATACTGGCAAAACACACCAGATCCGTGTTGCAGTTAAGTCAGTCGGTTCAGCGATTGTAGGTGATCCGATTTACAATCCACAGAGCGAGGCTGATCGAGGCTATTTACACGCATTCTGTATCGGCTTTGAGTATCAGGGAAAGACATATCGATTGAAAGTCGACCCATGTACTGACAGCACGGGAGAATTATGGCAAGCCCCTAAAGTGGTCGAAGCGGTTCAGAAATGGGCGTCACCTTGGCAACTCTCATGGCCAACATTACCAAAATCAATTACAGGTTAAATACATGCAGTTACAACAACTCTCTACATTCATCACACAGGTAGAGCAAGCACTACAAGTCGCACCGGATGAAGTTCGCAGGCTGTTTCATGGTCGTGGTCGTCGTTGGGAAGGGCTTGAGCAGATAACTTGTGACTGGCTGCAAGGTCAACTCGTCGTGAGCCTGTTTAAGGCGGTGGATGAAGAGTTTCTCAATGCACTACGACAAGCACTGGTTGCTTTGGCAGAGGGTGACCTTTGGCAACAGCGCGAAGGGCGTTGTATCTTATTGCAGCACCGATACGAATCAGGAGCACCAGCAGAAGTCATTAGCGGTGAGCTAGAATCACGACCTGTTGTGGTTGAAAATGGCTTGAAATATCAGCTTCACCTTGGCTCGAACCAAAATGCGGGCTTGTTCTTTGATATGCGCTTGGGCCGAGAGTGGGTACAACAGAACGCGAAACATGCAAACGTACTTAATCTGTTTGCCTATACTTGTGGCTTTTCAGTTGCGGCGATTGCGGGTGGTGCTGATCAAGTGGTGAATCTGGATATGGCAGGGGCGTCACTAAGCAAGGGGCGCGAAAACCATAAACTGAATGGACACAAGGTTCAGCAAGTAAAATTTATGGCGCATGACATCTTTAAGTCGTGGGGAAAAATCAAGAAAAATGGCCCTTATGATCTGGTCATTATTGATCCGCCATCATTTCAGAAAGGCAGTTTTGCGCTAACCAAAGACTATAAAAAGATCTTACGCCGCTTGCCTGATTTGCTTACTGAGAACGGTAAAGTGATGGCATGTGTCAATTCACCCGCAGTGGGCAGTGAGTTCATTGTTGATTCAATGCAAGAAGAAGCGCCAGAGATTCAGTTTGTTGAACGTCTAGACAACCCTCCAGAGTTTGCAGATATAGACGCGGAGGCGAGTTTGAAGGTGATGTTGTTTGAGCGTAAGCCATTATAAAACATTAGTCCTTTCTTAATTTTTATGTGGGCTCGTTCTCTTAACTTTTGTTAGTTGTAACTTATCAAATTTTTATTCTGGTTGTTATTCATTAGCCAGTCACCCTGAATTTGTTTCAGGGTCTAGTTACAGCACAAGAAAAGGGCGGAGAGTGCGCCTTGAGTAGATACTGAGTCAAGCTCAGTATGACAAAATCATAAAGGCTCGCAAACCAATTGCGAGCCTTTCTTTTAACGAACGGAGTAATGGAATTAATTTACCCAGTCACGCAAGTTAAACGTTAGCGTATGAATGCCGTTTGAAAGAACCATCTGTTCTTTCGTTAGAGTCACGTCACTCCATTCCATTAACGTTTTCGACATCGCTTGCTCAATTTCCATTGCAGCGTCAGGGCACATTTTCATTGTCATGCCCATTTTGTCGATGCGAATTTGATTGTCTTTAAGTTCAGCTTGGCCGAAAAAGTTGTTACAACCCGCGTTACCATTGGCTGTCATGTTTTCGCCGATTTCAAGGCGTGGTGCCGCTTGCTCATTTTCAAGTGTGATATCTTGACCATCAATTTGTACCAACTCCCAGTTGTGGTGTTGGAAATCAGTCGCTGTCAATTCCATACTCTCTCCATTACTCTGGCAAGCAGTCAGTAGCACAGGTAATGTGATTGCTGCGAGCAGTGATTTTGAACTAAGCTTCATAGGATAAACTCCAAAAAATAAATGGCGTAAGTGCCAACTAGCAATGTGTTGAATTGTATATAATAAAACAGTGTTTTTGTTAGCGCACTGTCATGATTGCATATAGTATAGATGAAATGTTGCAATAACTCCCTTAGGTAGAGAGCAGAGAGGAACTTTAGTGAAGGAACAACTTGAGTTTTTTAATATACCTAGCCCTTGTATCGGAGTGTGTAGCACTGATGAGCGTGGTTATTGCAAAGGGTGTATGCGAAAAAGGGAAGAGCGCTTTAACTGGCTTAACTTCACACCGCGAGAGCAGAAACATATTATTCATTTGTGTCGCCAGCGATATCGTCGCAAAATGATGAAAGATAAGATAAATCACCCTCAAGAAGACGATTCAAACGGACCCCAAGAGTCGCTTTTTGATTGATCGGGAGAAGGACCCTCGACCATGAAAAAGACGCTCTGCCTTGCTTTTACGTCTATCAGCCTCATTTCATTTTCTAGCCATGCTTCTACATTTACTGATCCAATCGACGGTATGTTCGATATGGGGGAGTATCTAGCAGAAAACGCTTACGGATTCTTACCCGTACCGATTGTTATTACTGAACCCGCAGTGGGATTTGGTGCAGGCATGTTCGGTGTATTTCTTCATGAAAATGAGCAAGAGAAAGAGAAGCGTAAGAAGCAGGCATTACACTCTCTCGATGGTGGTGCACGGCTAATTCCTCCTGCTGTAACGGTGTTCGGTGGCGCTGCAACTGAAAACGGTACTTGGTTTGCTGCGTTTGGTCATCGACGGACTTGGAAGCAGGATTCTATTCGTTATATGGGGGGAGCGGGGTATGGGAATGCTTTTGTCGATGTGGGTGGATTGTTTGAACGCACAATAGAGACAGATACCAAAGGGCTTGGTGGTATACAGCACCTTCAGTTTCGTATGGATGACAGTGATTTGTTTTTGGGATTTTCTCAGAGTTACATTCGTTCAGAAATCCGCTCAAGCAATAATTTTGTCGATGCAATTTTTAAACGACGCTTTGGAGAGAGCTCAACGACATCCGGGCTAGGAATAACGCTAGAGTACGATACGACGAATAGCTTCTTTTTCCCGACCGAAGGAATGAGTATTGAAACGGAATACAAATGGTATCGTGACGCTTTCGGTAGTGATTTTGAATACGATACCTTTGCATTCAGTGTGACAAAATACCAACCCTTATCCTCACGCTTTACATTGGTAGGGTATGCTACGTTAGATTCTTTAGAGCAAAAGGAAGAATCCAACGCGCCAAACTTTCCTGGTCTTTCCCTGCCCCCATTGGCTAAGCCCTATATTGATATGCGTGGCATTGCTGCTTATGCCTACTCTGGTGATACGGTATCAACTCTGCAAGCCCAGCTAATGTGGCACATCGGTCCCCGTTGGTCACTATTAGGTTTTGGTGGAGTTGGCAGTGTTGCTGATCAGGCGTCAAATCTATACTCAGAGAACGAGTGGGCATACGGGGTCGGTTTTCGCTACCAAATCGCAAGACGGTATGGCATCCATATGGGAATGGACTTTGCATTTAGTGACGATGAAAATGCCTTCTATTTTAATTTAGGTTCTGGTTTTTAAAGCTCAGGTGCTAAATATATTGAAGCCCTCATTTTCGAGGGCTTCATGAATAAATGCGGTAAAGTGGTCAAAACTTGCTATTTCATATTCCACATGTCACTGACCCAACCACCAGCGCTTTCATCGAAGTGTGCTCCGCTGAATCTGGTGTTGGCTTCAATAACACTATCTTTATCCGGTCGTTCCTCCATCAGGTGATGGATATAGTCTGCCATAGGGTCGTGCGTTTGCACTCCTTGAGTCTTTAAAGCCGCTTCTTTGATCAACTGCAAACGATAAGATGTACTCGCGCGTCTCATAACATTCCCCTATGTTTTTGTGGACTAGAGATAAAAATCTAGATGGCGAATATTTAACCGTCAAACTCGTTTTTATACTATTTTTGTCTAAATTCATTCCTAGATGTACTTAAAGGGGTAAATTAATGAATGTTCTGTGAATTTTTTATTATGAATTATTTGTGACCAAGTCATATGCAGTAAGGGGTAGAGTGCATAAGTCAGAGTATTTTTGCAGTAAGTTGCGTATAATCGCGCCAGTTAAAAATCAGCAGTAAGTTTCAAATGCAAGACATCAAAACTCTCAGTGAACTTCTTCATGCCCGTCGTTCTGTTCGTAAATATGACCCAAGTGCTCAATTCAACCATGACGATGTGCAAAAGGCACTCGAATTAGCACTATTAAGCCCTAACAGCAGCAACATGCAGTTGTGGAAGTTTCATCGCGTAATTAGCGAAGAGGTGAGGGCAAAGATCGCTCACTACTGCATGGGTCAAAATGCCGCAAAAACCGCGAATGAATTGGTGGTTATCACCACAACACCTCAATATTGGCGAGAAAGAGCGGAGCTCAATGCGCAACAAGTGCGAGACGCTTTTGAAGGTCGTGATGATGCTATCGCAAAACGAGCGCTGCAATATTACGACAAGTTGATTCCAACGTTATACAACAACGATAAATTGGGTGTTCGAGGATTACTTCGTCAGTGTTATAGCTGGTGGGTAGGGCGTAATAAACCGATGGTTCGTGAAGTGAGCAAAGCTGATTTACGTGTTTGTTTACACAAAAGCACATCACTGGCATCAATGACTTTCATGTTAGCGATGCAGGATATGGGCTACGACACTTGTCCAATGGAAGGGTTTGACTCTAAGCGCATTAAAGCAGAATTAAAGCTAAGCCAAGATGAAGAGATCACCATGGTAATTTCTTGCGGTGTAAAAGCCGATGATGGTATCTACAGCTCAAGACACCGCATCCCATCTTCTCAAGTCATCAAACAGTACTAATGGTTAAGGGCTAATAGTTTTGTTAGCTCAGTCCATTGTTACTGGTTGAACAGCCGCTTCTGCATCAGACTTTGCCTCTGATGCAGCAAGCAGTGATTTGGCGGCACGTTCGAGATACCACATTTTATACTGCTCATCACACCAAGACTTACTCAAGTTACGTCGATTAAATTCAGCACCGATTGCAACTTGAGTTTGCGTTGTGCTGCGGCCGTAGTACAAAGTTTCACACAACTGAATGTTAGTCATGCCTTGGGCATAAACGTTAACTGTGCTGCCACGCATACCAAGTTGCGTTGCTTGGTTGTGAGAGCAAGCACTTAGGGCGATGACTATCCCCAACACTAATGTGTTTTTAGTAAATATGTCCGAAATCATTGATTTATGGTCTGATATTCTTGAGTATTATGCATTCTAAACGATCTTTGACTCAATTTTTATCTAATTAAGGAGAATTAGTTTTGCCATCTGTAACAGCGCTTCCAGAATTTGAGCAAAAACGCCGTCATTTTCGCCTGCGCTACCCAAAACGCGCGAGACCTGTGATTCGTTTGGATGATCAGCACTTTCATGTCAACGAGCTTTCGGAAGGGGGAGTGCGTGTTGAAATGCGTCACCCCGAAGTGTATTTACCGGGTATTATGGTGACAGGACGTATCGCGCTAAAAGGCGGGCATTCTTTAGATCTAGAGGGCCAAGTGCTGCGAGTCGAAGGGAATGAATTGATTGTTGAACTGTTTACTGGGCCAAGCTTCAAAGACATGATGCATCAGCAAGGATTTGTCAGACGTCACTATCCATTGTATTTCACGAATGGAACCGAATAAAAAGCCCTCCGCAATGGGAGGGCTTAATTATCTTCAGCAACGGTGATTATTTGGTATGAAACTGCTCACAAGCAATCATCGTATTTTCAATTAGGCTTGCTACGGTCATTGGGCCAACGCCTCCAGGTACTGGCGTTATGAAGCTCGCGTTCTCTTTTGCTACGTTATATTCGACATCGCCGACTAACTTACCGCTATCAAGACGATTAATACCAACATCGATTACAACAGCGCCTTTCTTAATCCATGCACCTGGAATGAAGTTAGGTTTACCGACAGCGACGACAACAATATCGGCTTGGCGTACATGCCCTTCAAGATCTTTGGTGAAGCGATGACATGTGGTTGTTGTACAACCCGCGAGCAGCAATTCCAATGTCATTGGGCGACCAACAATGTTTGAAGCACCAACCACAACGGCATGTTTGCCGCGAGTTTCGATGTTGTAGCGCTCTAGCAAGGTAATGATGCCTTTCGGTGTACAAGAGCGTAATTTAGGAATACGTTGCGCAAGACGACCAACATTATATGGGTGGAAGCCATCAACATCTTTTTCTGGAGTGATACTCTCAAGCACTTTAGTGTCATCAATACCCGCTGGTAATGGCAATTGAACCAAGATGCCGTCAATCTCAGGGTCATTGTTTAATTCTTCCACCAGTGACAGCAACTCTTCTTCTGAAGTCGTTGCGGGTAAGTCAAAAGATTTAGAAACAAAACCGACTTCTTCACACGCACGGCGCTTACTGCCCACATAAACTTGCGAAGCAGGATCTTCACCTACCAACACAACAGCTAACCCAGGAGCACGTAAACCAGCATCCAGTCGAGCCTTCACACGAGCCCCAACTTCTGAACGAACAGTTTGAGAAATCAGCTTTCCATCAATATTTTGAGCAGACATGACATTCCTTTCGATTTTATGGTCATATATCGGCAAGTATTGTCGCAGATCTAATTGATAACATCTATAGGCAAACGTTTGCGTTGTGTTAAAAACCAACAGTTAGACAATTCGTGATTTAAAATTAAGCACTTGATTAGTAAAGTTGAATAAACCCGTTGATTTACACGATTCTCGCCTTATACTACATCCCTGTAGCGCGCCCTTAGCTCAGCTGGATAGAGCACGTCCCTTCTAAGGATGTGGTCGTAGGTTCGAATCCTACAGGGCGTGCCATTTATTTCGGGGGTTAGCAGGTTAGTACTTGCTAACCCCTTTTTGTTTTCTGCCATTTCTAGTCAAGTAACTAGTCAAGTAAGCGTGTTGCTTAATGTAATTAGTTGAAAGCCCTTTTCAATCTGCATTCTGAATACAGCGTACCGCTTTCAGTGTTTATGACCCTAGGCTTTGCCTTCTAGTTCTTTCATCAACATGCTAATTCTTTGTCGGGATAGATCCAGTTTCCTAGCTATTTCTGATTGATTCACCTTTCCTGTTTGTTCTCTCTGCTGCTTAGCTAGCCGCTGTATGCTTTCCCTAAGCTCCACATTAGCGTTTTTACCTTTTGTCGGACCGCTAGTAGACGTAGCGCTCTGAATCGTCTTAAAAGCTTCATACCTGCGTAGAACATTCAGTAGTGTTGAGAGTAACTCTTGTTCTGATGACTTCTTTAGCCACAGTTCAACGTCTTTATATGCCCAGACTGTGGCCTCTGTTGAATCTAAAGTATCTATGATTTTGATGATCCACACCTTCAAATCGGAAACAGTTTTATTTTCAAGTGTTGGAGCTAGTTTGCTTGCTGTTATAGGGTAGATTTTTTTGACTGTTTGGATAGTTGAAGCAATTGTCTTATCGAAAGGGTTGTCAGAAAGAGTGTGACTGACTATCGGTATTTGAATGTTAGGAGCGAAGCTCGCTGTCCAACTGTAAAGGTTGTGCGCTAATCTGCCGCCTTTCAAATATCCCTTTTGGTAATAGTCATACTTTTCCAGGGTACTTTCATCATCGCATAGCGTTTTTATTGCTGTAAAAAGCTGATTCTTCGCCTGTTTGTGAATCGCATGATTTCGGGTGCTATGGTGATCTTTACAGTAGTAATCTGATGAAAACGTACGTTTCCAGCACAGAGCACAGAAGGGGATTGAATTTTTTGTTGATGAAGAACGTCTTTCATATGTACGTCCTTTTGCAAACGATAGTTCTTGTTCTAGTGTGTCAACATAATCAATCACATCAATTGGATATGACATTAAATTTGAAAGCTGGAAACGCTGAAGTTGTTCAATGGTATTGTTCAATCCGCGGCAAGCATAGATCAACTCTAGAACAGAAGACGGTGATGATTTTTCATACTTTTTCGAAAAAGTCATTTCACAGGCCAGCACTGACGATATCTTTAGGTTTAGCTTTATATCCTTATATGCCTCGCCAATAAAAATGTTTTTTACCCCTTTCGCTTTGACTATACGCCTTCCTTCTAACTTCGCACGAACTTCAAGCTGGTCTATCGCTATTTTCATTTCTTTACGTAATTCATTACCCACAGTTTCATCTCGTCTGTCAATAGGGTTTAAGGTAATTATGATTCTTATGTCATTACAACGGATTACTTACTATAGCGTCAAGTTCAAAAACAAAATAAGAAGAAGAAAATGGAAGATAAATTTTTAAGACAAAAAGAAGTGGCGCAAATTCTAGGTGTGACGACTACGACACTCTGGCGCTGGAGAAAGTCGGGCATTATCACACAACCGATCCAATTGTCTGATCAGGTGGTTGGTTGGAGAGCTAGCACTATTGAGCAGTGGTTAGAAGCAAAAACGAGGGAGGGTGAGTCATGAAGCTTACTAACTCACGGACTTACTTACGTACATACGAACTTACTAACGAGCATTTAACTCATTTCGGAGGAGCTATCTATGACTGATTACATGAAAGCAGCTTATAACAAGGCGATGGAATCCGCTGGTTATGACACCGAACTAGGTTGCAAATATGAAGATTATCTAGATGCAATCCAGTTAGCAGAGTCGAACGGAAAACCAATTAAAAACCCATCACAACTGCAAAATGCAGCGGGAGGGAAGTACGCTAAAGCACGAGTTGCTTATACGTCTATAACGTCAGCGCAACCTGAAAAAGTATTGGTTAGAAATGCGCCCGATTGGTTTGTCAAACCTTTGAAAGAAGCAATTCAACTTGACATAGAGAGGCTGTGGGTTGAAGTAGACAAAGATATTTATGCAATTGTAAATAGTCAAACCCAATCAGCACACTCTGAGCTAGCGAAATGTTCTGAACAGTTATTAGAATCAGACTTGGTGATTGATCGTTTACAGGTCGAGTTAGAAGAGTTAAACGATTTAAGCCTTTCCTACAAGCAACTAAATTGTGAGTATGATGAGCTTAAAATCCAACATGACAAACGTCTAGAGCAATTAGCTGAGCAACAAAAAAAGTTGGATCTTAACGCTGGTCTAGAGAGACAGGTCACTACATTAGAGGTGAAGAGAGATAGCTTGAAAGAGTGCAATAACGCTCTTGAAAAGCAACTCAATGGCCTGAATCAGACCATTGAAACTCTACTTGTTAGGAATGGCTATCTCGAGGGTAGAATTGAGAAAATCACAACTAAACCATCCCCACATAGTAGCTCATAAGTTGAACTTCAGGCATTTATGCCTGACTGACCAGAAAAGTGCATTTTGTCCCTGTTACTTATATATATCACAGTCGAATTGCACTTTTCTCCCTCAATAAAAACAATAATAAAGAGAATAAAAAATGACAATTTTAGCACCAGATTTCCCTTTTGCGCATCGCGTAGTGAATGAGAGTCAATCAAGACGAGTATTAGTTTTAGCGTCTCCAAATCTAGAGTACAAAACTGAATTTGATACCGTTGTTATGCCACTCGAAGACGATGTATCAGATGTTAACGAGATTTGTAGTTATTATCGCAACGCACAGCAGGCAGTAACCCTTGTTGTAGATACAAGAAATGACCGTAAAAATGCTATCGCAGCATTAAGGGGTAATTTATTTCATAATCGTGTAAAAGTGATTGATATAGCCAACGATGAGGTTTTTCCACCCGTAGGAAAAGATCGGCTAGCTTATCTATTTCGGTCATTTGAGCTAACCAGAAATGGCACATTTTTGATTTATGCGGCTAGGGAGGCAGTAAAGAAAATCCCGATAGTTTATAGCTCATCAGAAAACCTTGTGGATGAATACGTATCAGATGAAACGTTACGCAATCCTATGATAAGAGCAATAGAAAGAAGGATTTCACAAATAGAAAAAATGGTTCAGCAAGACTTCGTACATGAGACAGAAATTAACAATGAAATGAAAGTGAGTAGCTTAGACTTGCTCTCGGAGCAACTGAGTCAACTAAGCACTGTCGCTGTCTATGCTGCAACTGGCACTGGAAAAACAGAAAAAATAATTTCGCCAATGGCGAAGCAGGCATCATCAACCAATAGAGTTGTATACATCTCGAATTTGATTGCTTTGGTTGATCAGTTTTGTGACAAGACTGGGGCAGTCTCGTACCAAAATGAGAACCGAAAATATCTTAGAGAAGCCAATGCTACTGCTGTCGTCATAAACAGCATCTGGAAACCACATCTTTTGTGCCAGATCTATGATGCAGAAGTTATCATTATCGATGAATTTGAAAAAGTGTTTAAAACGGTAGTATGCAGTGAAAACTCTAAAACGATGCAAGCTGACAAAGTTTTTGAAGCGCTGTGTTTAATCATAAAACATGCCCCTCGTGTTTTAGTTGCTGACGCAGATCTTACTGACATTTCGTTGGGATTCTTACGAACACTGAGAGGTGACCTAACTCTTGTTGATTGTAGTAAAAACCCGTATCTCGGTATGCAGGCTACGATTCAAGATAAGAACACATTTCTACAAAACCCTGAGACATTAAAGAAGGCTTTACTTACTAATAAAGTAATTCTCTTCGATAGCCTAAAAACCCTGAAGGAATCTGTTGTAGCCTTGGGATATGTAAATAGTGACGGGCTTGATTGCGAGAGCGTTGCACGAGAGCATGGAGTGTTAGTTATTCATGCAGATAACAAAGAGATGGATGCTCAAGCGGCATTCCTAGCAAACCCAAATGATGAGATAGGCAGTTACAACGCAATTATCGCATCTCCTTGCCTCGGCGCTGGGTTCTCTATCATAAAGTCTTATACAGACCAGGTTTGTATCGTGTGCGACGGAACCTATATACCTCGCGAGTTAGTTAACTTTGCTCGTCGCTTCAGATTGGCATCAAAATTATTGTTTGCTGTGAAAGATGTCATCTCCTACTCAAATGACGGTGAGTACATCGACTCCGACTTTTTAGCAGCTTCAAATGACAAGCAAAGACAAAGGCAAAAATTTGAACAGCAAAAACAAAAATTGAATGAGTTACTACCAATTTCTTTGTTGTTTACGTTGAAAAAATTGGGTTTCGAAGTGGCATGCATTACTAGAGATGAGCAACAGCGGAAATCAGCAAATCATGATGTTTTAAAGAGAAAAAGAGAAAAAAATAGAAGGGAAATAATAGCTGTTACTAACGCAAGAGATCTTACTTCCGAAACGGCGACCTCACTATTGATGTACAGTCAAAGAACATCACAAGATCTAGCATCTTTAGAGCGTTTTGACATTAAACGATTCTACAGTCTACCAAAAGTGGTTGAAAAAGATGTTGTTTTTCATCGGCAGTTTGATCGAGTATTGTTTGCACACTTACCATTTGTCTTAAGTGATGAACGGTTGAAGAGACAAGAAAACTATTCACCAGAAACCCAACGTGTAGCGTCGTTAATCTGTTCAGTGCTGTTTCAATACTATGAATTTAATGATAAAAAATCCAAGCTCTTTTTGAACTATGACGAGAGGGTTAGACTTGTTAATGCGTTGCATCAGAATGAGAAAATACTAAATTCATACTTTCCTGATTACTTTAAGCTCAGAAGGGTTGAAACCCCCTCTCAAGCTACGCGATATCTTAATTCGCTAATATCAAAACTTGGATTTGAAATCGGTAGGAACAGTCCACGGCTTCAGAAAGCAAGAATATCTATGACTCACTATGCAAGAATGTATAAAGCTTACCTTGTAGGATGTAATCCTCCTCTAAAAAACGGGACGATCTACACAAGAGTTTCAAGCTCTAGCTTGAGTTAGTGCAAAAAATGACAGAATTTGATATGGAAAGTTCGTAGGCTCCAAAGTGGGGCCTTTTTATTTTATGTGGCAATTATCAAGAAGTTAATTGCCACATGCTGGGTTTTACTTTCTTTGTAGCGGAACGTCACCGCACTCTCATCCACCTTGATGATATCGTTATCGGGTAACACGCCTCGATAGAGGTAACGAGAAAGGTATTCCAGTGCATGCTTCCCCCGACCAACACAGCGGCAATCGACTATCCATTGGCTTGGTATCTGCGTTGGTAGCCATAACTGAGGATGCTCATGGATAGTGGCCAGCAGTCTTGCCCGCCATACCTTAGCCAATGCGAAAGTCAATTGGGTTGCTGTGTTGTCTTGTAATCCACTATGCTATACATTCCCTAATGTCATCAAGTGCTGAGAGGTGAAGAATGAGTAAAATACGACCATCACAAAAAGAACTTCTTGAGGGAATGACTTCTTCTACTGTACACGCTGATGAATTTGCACATGTAACACCAATAGAGCTAGGGCTAGGGCAAAATGATGCTCTTACGGAAGAAGATAAAATTAGGCTGGTTTACTCTCGGTTTTTCGACATCAAAGAAGATGACTTAATGGAAGGCGATAAGTTTTTCACTGAATTAGATTTGGGCAAATATGATGAAGCTTAGCTCGCAGATATCATAATGTGTGAAATATACCTACTGACCTGTATTAGCCAACTTGAGAAACACGCTCCTAAAAATGCTGTAGACCCACTTCTCGAATTCAAAGAATACTCGTGGAAGCCACTCAGTTCTTACGTACATGGTGGATTACATGTAATCGAAAGACATAGTAAAGGCTATCCGTTACCCATGTTAGAGCAAGTCCTCAAAAATTCAAATGGTGTCAATGGATTGGTTGCAGTTCTCGCATCTATTTTAACTGGGCAACCTCAGCTAACTAAAGATGTCTATGAATCGTTTAAAGCCTATTCAGACTGTTTCCAAACAAGAGTGCCATTCGAATAATCAACACATATTTGCCCCTTTTTGTGCCAGTAACGCTCGACCTCACAAATCAAGTTGAGGTTGTTTGACCAACTATTTCTTATCTGTGTAACGTCAATAATTAGAGACCTTTCAGCATCAAGAGATTGCGTATAGATGAGTTATTTCCATTACACAAATATTGAGTCACTGTTTCACATTGTTCAAACTAGAAAAGTTTGGTTTAGTAGTCTCGCTTTTATGAATGATGAGATGGAAGGATTTGAGTTACATCAGGTTCTCGCTGAGGTCCTTGGTCTCAAATATGAGGAAGAACAGTGTAAAAGCGCCCTCAAGCTAATCGATGCCACTATTGATACTCACCTGAGGTATCAGATGTCTTTTAGCGCTTCAACTTTGAAAGATGATATTAGCCAATGGCGAGCTTATACAACTCTAGGCTTAGGGGTTTGCATTGAGTTTGAAGATGGATTTATCGATGCCAATGCAAGAAAAATCAATTGTGTATATGACTTTGACAGCAAGCGTAGAGCGGTTATTAAAGATAGGAACCTCAAGGCCGACGATGAATCTTTAAACAATCTTCTATCAACGCCGAATGGCAGGGAAAAGTACGTAAAGTCGATTATCTCCGCACTAATAGGTTTTAAAAACCAGTCATTTAAACCCGAAGAAGAAGTTCGGTGGGTGCTCAGTATCGATGGTGCTAATGATAGCTCTATAAAGTATCGTCCCCACAGACTTGGCTTAACAACTTATACAGAAGTTCCAATTGATTTGTCACATATCAAGACAGTTACCATTGGTCCTCAAATGCCATCGCAGAACTTAAAAACCATTGATGACTTTTTGATGATTCATGACTGTCCAGGAGTCGTTTCAAAGTCAAAAGTTACCTTGAGGTAGGGATGTAACAAGAAGATGCCCCGTTCCTTGTTACGAATGCTGTCCCCTCTGCAGTACCCTGATCCTGTTTGCCCTACTTTTTCTTATGCCCAAGAGTGATGATTCTTTTGTAGTCATCGCAATACAAGGTACTGGCGTTATGTACAGATTATCGAGCAATGAGTGCAGAAAGACGATGAAAATGAGCGAATTAGACGTATTCAAGTCAGCTCGTTTTTTCGGCATTTGTTAGTGGTGTTTGGCGAGTTTTTCTGCGATTATTTAGATAGTTAGAGAGACTTAGTAGTGCGCGACATTTTTGACAAAAGGGGCCAGATCCCTATTAAAATGTTATAAAGCCCTGCAAGCCTCGGTGCAAAATTTAAGGACTAAATATATGAATATGACTGCCGAACACACTAAGGCAAAATTTTGGAAATGCGCACTACAAGTAAATCCAGCTAGCTATATAACGTATCGAGGACAAAATCAGGATTTTTCAGAAGATGACTATAATCAAAAATTATTAGAGGTTTGTCTTGAAGAATCAATAAAGGTTGTAGGAATAGCTGATCACGGGAATGTTGATTCAGTAGCAAAAATTAAAGAAACCTTCAATGCACAAGGAATCGTTGTCTTTCCTGGCTTTGAGATCGCATCAAGTGAAAAAATACACTTGGTTTGTCTATATCCAGAAAGCACAAGCATTCAAATGTTAAACAATTATTTGTATGAGTTTGATATAGATACATCTAATGGAACAGCCCCTTCAACGAAAAGTGCTGACTTTATTCTATCAACTGTTATAGATAAAGGCGGCTTCGTTTATGCCGCACATTGCACAGATGATAGCGGAGTCTTAAAGCAAAAATTAAACAATATTTGGAAGAATAAAAACTTAGTTGCGGCGCAAATCCCTACTTCATTAGATGCTTTAAAAGAACAAGGCGACCAAGCAAATCACCAGATTCTTTTAAATAAAAATCCTGATTATAAACGCGATAAAAAGATTGCGATTATCAACGCTAAAGATATAGAAGATCCTGAAACATTAAGAAAAGAAAATGCGACTTGTTTGGTAAAAATGTCAACACCTAGCTTTTCCTCGTTTAAATTAGCATTTTCAGATTCAGAATCCCGTGTACGCCTTAACTCTGATGTTAAAGAGAAATATTACTCCAGAATAGAGTCCGTTAGATTTGTTGGAGGTTTTCTTGATGGGATTGATATCAAATATTCAGAGCATTTAAATGCTTTAATAGGTGGAAGAGGCACAGGTAAGTCGACTTTAATTGAGTCAATTCGTTATGTTTTAGATATAGAGCCCATTAGTAAAGAGACGAAAGCACAACACCTTAAAGTTATAAAGCAAAATATTGGCTCTGGTTTCGCTGAATTATCTATCAAATCAGCAGTAAAACATGGAAAGCTATATACAATATCAAGACGCTATGGTGAATCACCAATAGTAAAAGATGACAGTGGCTCTGTATCTACTTTTTCTCCTCAAGATCTATTACCTGACATTGAAATCTTCGGTCAAAATGAAATCCACGAAATCGCTAAAGACTCTAGTGAGCAATTGAAGGTGGTGGAGCGATTCCTAAACACAGATAAAATTGAGCAAGAATCTGGTATTTCAACTGTTAAAGAATCCTTAGTGATAACAAGAAAAAATATATCTGATTTAACATCTAGTGTTTCTAGCTTGGAATCAGATGTAGAAGATTTGAAGGCACATGAAGAAGATGAAAATAGGTACAAGGAACTTGGAATAGACCAGCAATTAAAGCTATTGCCAATAGTTGAATCGGAAAGAAGTACTTTCAGTACGGTTTCAGAAAAAATTGAAACTTTAAAGAGTGCATTGAAAGAGTTCTCTGAATCAATTCCATGCAGTGATTTTATCACTGATGAGTTGATTCAGGACTATCCCGACAAAGACATATTTGAAAAGACTAAGGCGGCCTTAGTCGAATTTAGAGAAAATATTGAAGAGTCTATTACAAAAATGGAACTTGATTCTGAAAGCTCCCAAAAAAAGATAGAGTTACTTAATAAGCAACTTCAAGAAAGCATAGAAAAACAAGAAGAAGCCATAACTAAAGAATTTAGAAAATTAGCTCCAGTTGAAGGTTTAACTGGGAAACAAATAGGTGAAGAATATCGTGATCTAATTAAGAGTATTGAAAGGCTAAAACCTAAGCGAGCGGAGCTTGAGAAAGAACGGGCTAAATTAGACAAAGAAATAGCCAAAAGACAGAAACTACTTGCAGAATTGTCTAAGAAAAAAACTGATAGAGCTACAGCCTTTGAAAAGGGAGTTAAGAAGTTAAATAGGAAGTTAAAAGGCAATATTAGGGTTAATTATGCAGCAGAAAAAAATAGACTTGGATTAATAAAGCTTATCATTGATTACCGTTTACCTGATGTTGCAGAGGGCAGACTATCTTGGATGAAAGCAGTAGATGAGTTTTCTGCTCCCTTACTCGCTGAGACAATAAAGAAAGGACGGGATGCTTTAATAAATAAAAACTGGGGAATGACCGCTACGACTGCCGAAAGATTATCAAAAATCAGTAACGAACAGATAATGGAAATTGAAGAATTCAAGATCGATGATTTAGTTAGTATTGAGTTGAATGTCTCAACTACTGAAGAGCCACAATATAAAAAGCTAGATTCATTATCAACAGGTCAACAGTGTACCGCTTTGTTACATATGCTCTTACTTGATAACCAAGACCCATTACTTTTAGATCAACCTGAAGATAATCTAGACAATGCATTTATTGCAGAAAGAATTGTTACTCAAGTTAGAGACGCCAAATTGACAAGGCAGTTTATCTTTGCAACTCATAATGCAAACATACCAGTTTTTGGTGATGCAGAATGGATTGGTGTTTTAGAATCAAACAATGAAAATGCAACTTTACCAATCCAGAATCAAGGCTCTATTGATCAGGAAAATATTCAAAATCTTGCTGCTAAAATTCTTGAAGGTGGTGAAGATGCATTTATTCGAAGAAAAGAAAAATATGGCTTTGAGTAAGGGCTAAGTAACAAGTTGCTTAAACTGAAATTGTGCAATGATGTCCAGTTGTGTTTTCGCCTGAATGAGTTGCTCTAGGCGAGAGAGAACTTTGCCTTATCTGCACTAATCCCAACACTGATAAGTCGAAACTCATTTTTGTCCATAGGTGTGCTGACTGGGGTGTGTAACACGAGTTTGCCCCAAAGTGTATATGGAATCCACGTATTTGCAAAGTGACCGAGCGATAAAAGTTAAGATGCGTACGTATATTCGGCTTCTATTTAAGGGAGCTACCCTCTAGCCTTAGATGTTTGCGCACCTACTGTCCTCAACGTGTTATCAGCTTATATTAGCGTTACAGAATGGTCAGGTTTTCAGTAGGTTGGTCTTACCTTTTTTGCTTCATCATTTTGCAAAAATTATTTTAATCAGCGTTCAGTAGAATCGGTTTATAAACGGTCTCATGGCGGAGCATTGCCCATGCTGTTCTCACGATTTTGTTGGCCAAAGCTATACAAGCTTTTTTGAATCCAATTCGCTGAATTATCTTGATGAGCCAAGCATCTTTTTGTGTTCTTGGCTCATCTGGTAGTCTCCCAACATAGGACATAGCACCTAAATAGAGTAACGATCTCAACTCCTTAACGCCGCCACACTTATCGATACCAATCATAAAAACCTTGCCACCAGAACTATGCTGTTTTGGAGTAAGTCCAACGAACGCTGACGCCTGCCTACCATTCTTGAACTGCTTACCATCACCAAGGGTTGTGTAGAGCATTGATGCTGTTGTTTCACCAACCCCTTCTATCTCCATTAGCCTTTTACAAGGTTCAATCTGCCGAGTCAGAGCATTTTTCTCTTTTTCAAAGGCTATCAACTGTGCCTTGAGTTGCTTGTATTGCTCCCAAAGCATTGAAAGAACAGATACAACATTCGTGGGAACCGATGATGGATTATCTAAGATCTCGCGGACGGAAGCTTTCAGGCCTTTCTCACCTCTAGGGTTAGCAATTCCGTAACCAAGTAGTGTGCCACGAATATGTTGCCCTAATGAAACAACGCTACGAGACAAAAAGCGACGACTACTCTCAAGTGATTGCATTGATTGCTGCTCTAAAGACTTTGGACGGCTGTATTTGATGCCGATCTGGATAGCCGAGTTAGCAATAGCAAGGGCATCATTGTGATCGGTCTTGTGTCCTTCCAAATAACCTTTCACTTTTTTAGGGTTAATAATTCGGACATCATGCCCATGCTCCTGAGCGAGCTGTCCCCAATAATGGCACCCACAACATCCTTCCATCGCAAGGATGGAGGGCTTTGCGTTGATAATGAACTCTTTAGCTTTTTGTCGGCTAAAAGCTTTGTTAAAAAGTAGTTCACCGTGAACACTGATGTAGCAGATCTGAAGAACGTTTTTGGCTAAATCGATAGCGATAACATTGGTAGAAAGCATGGTGGAATCCTCATGTATCTCAGCACTAAACTAAGTTTAGAGTGCCTAAAGGGGAGTGGATTCCATACATCATGATAGCACCCCATAAGAATTCATCACTGGTAGCTACCATTAAGCCAAAATTTTTTAATGCTGACGAAATGTGTTCTTTTAAAGTGGTGACCAACTCTGTTTAGCCTTCAACCCCCCAAAGTTTCCCAGGCTTTCAATTTGAGTACTTCTACTGAAACAACTGGATGTATCGTTTTTCCCAAATATCGTTAGGTCTTTCTCGGCAGGGTCAGAATCATTTTCACGCTCTAGTTATGCCTTGATTGGTCTCTTTTTGTATAGCCCCCCACCTGCTACAAACATAAGATTATTTTTCAAAAATACTGGATATGTATCAACAACTTAAGAAAGTGGTTGGAATATCATAACGTTTTGATATGGTGAATTACATCAATCAAGGGGGGGGCATTTATGGCAACAGATTTTTCTGCAATCAGTAGCAACATTAGATTTGAAATTCTGACAAGGGTTAATATATCTATGTATGAGGCTCAAGGAACAGCGAGTTATCCAGCCGATAGTTCTGTGGGCGTGTTAGAGGTGTATCTATCTATTGAGGAACTAAAGGAGCTAGCAAACCTCAAACGGATGCGCAAGGAATACTCCAATGGTAAAGGAGGGTTTTTCCCTCGTCTTATTTCAGAAATTAACAATAGGGATGACAATTTTTTTGCAAGTGAAGCGAGCGATGGTTCTTTGAGAGTTGTTTACTTTCCTTGCATTCCTACAGAAAAACAATACAAATGGACGGCACTTAAAAGTCTCAATAGTCATGAAATGGAAATAAACCGCTTAGAAGTTGAAAAGGGCGACGAAGATACTGATGACTATAGGCTCTACGCAGAATGTACAGATTTGAGAGTCCAAGACCTCGTATAGTCATAGCTCTATCCTGCTTAAATACTCAATAAACCCAAGCTGTCACCGTAGCTAAAATGCAATAGCTAGCCTGGCAATGCTAAAAGGTATAAGACGATGAAAAATACAAACGTATACGACTATGATTTGAACCCTGTTCTAGAAGCAAGTTGTGATAGTGACTTAGCCCAGCTGGTCGATTTCTTGAAGAAAAAAACGTCAGAAGAGTTGACCAAACAAGACGCTTATAAACTACATGCACCTAATCATTCCAAATATGCGGATTTAATTGCAAAAGAAATACGAGATATGGGCGGCAATACATTCGCTAATATGATGCGTGGTTGGGAGGGTCCGTCATACCATGAAATAGTTTGCAACGTGGCAGACAAGCTTAAAGTTCCTTATAACAAGAGCAAGGATACAAGCTTAATTGAAGATTCAATCCTAGAAGCCATTCTCAAAAGAACCCTTGACTCTATGTCTGAAGAGGAAAGGCAAAAACTTTTGGAGGAAGTTGGCGCTGATAGCAAAATGAGTAAAGGAGGTGCGACTTCTGCTGTGTTAATTGCAGCGTTTAGGGCTGGAGGTTTCAAATCTTATCAATTAACCCTTATCATTGCGAATGAGATTGCGAAATTTATCTTAGGAAGAGGATTAAGTTTCGCAACAAATAGAACTATTACAAAACTAGCATCAATTCTTTCTGGACCTATCGGGTGGACGCTATCTGGAATCTGGACGGCGTATGATATTGCGGGTCCTGCTTACAGAGTAACGATTCCTTGTGTAATCCATATCGCGATGCTTAGAAAAAAAATGAATTCTCTTCAGTGCGAAGGCTGTGGCTCAACACTACTCGACCCGACCGTTAAATTTTGCCCAGAATGTGGCACGAAGCAGGCGGCATAGACAAATGTTCCAAGCAATATCTCAGATATTTCTTTAGACAATGTATTACGTAGTAGCACTAAGCCGTTTCTGTCCGGACCTGTGCTGGCGGGGGTAGAACAGCGTAACACGGAACTGCCCCGATATGAGTTTGGTTATCTGCACCTCTTGTTAGATTTATGTACTTAATGGCATACTTTTGCTGATGGTTAGCAAAAGTATGCTGTGATACTCCATTGGAGGGAGATAAGTTGCCAGTTGAACTGTTTAAATATCGTGCTTTTGACAAGTACACAATCCTAAATCTTTTGAATCAAACTGTTTGGCTTCCTAAGGTTGAACAACTAAATGACCCTTTTGATGGCCAGTTCAAGTTAACTGATGCTGCTCCTGACATTGATACTTTCATCGATCACTGTGCTAAATTCTCCGAATGGTTTGGGCAAAATGAAGGGCTAACAATTAATATAGAGAATATCCGAAAAGAAATGTTCTTGCCTGACGGAACCCCAAACGATGAGTTAAGAGAATATGCCCATAGCTTCAAAGATTTTTTTGAGAGCAAATGCAAGGATACGGGTGTTTTATCACTTTCATCGACGGCTGAAAATACCACGATGTGGTCACATTACGGAGATGAACATACTGGTATTTGCATAGGATATGATCCATCTAAACTATTTAACAAATCATATGGAAATGGCTTACCTTGGTTGAGAGAAGTAAAGTATCTAGACGAATCTCAAATATCAAGGAATAGTTACCTCTTATATGCTGAAAGCGGATTCGGGAGCTCTTCAGCAGCTACAAAAGAATTTTTCAAGAGAATGCTCTCTGTTAAAGTGTCAGATTGGACGTACGAAAAGGAGTGGCGATTCATCTTACCTGAGTGTGGAGGGCAAGTTTACTCTATAAATAAAAACGCTATTACCAGTATAACTTTTGGTTTGAGAACTACGATTGATTCCAAGCATGCGCTTGTTAATCTAATCCGAAACTTAGGTATTCACCCAAAAACCTATCAAATAATTAGAAATGCCGAGACGCTAGGGCTTGAGAGGGTTTCGTTAGAAAGCAAGCCAGAGTATTGGAAAATGGTAGGCGAAGAATAATACAGTGCGCTTCCCAAAGCGATTGTATGATAAATCAGGACATATGTGAGATATACATGGATGATATTGAATTAGATAAGCGACGCGTAATTGCACTAGAGCAGATTGCTAAAAATGTATTAGTCATAAAGCAACTTCTGGTCGCGATCGTTGTGTTCCTAGCAGCTCCCTACATAATAGATAAATGGTTCTAATTTATGGGTTGAAGAAGTGTAGTAGCTGAACGAATTTAGCTACCCCATTCGAAGTTTTTGCAATACCTCAGCTAATTCGTTAGCTGCTAATTTAGCGAAAGCTGTAGCGCACTTTTGTCCAATTCCGAGCTAGAAAAGGGGTTTCGTTGGTGTGATCACCAAGCGATTCTGTTGAGTTCGGTCTCTGTTGATGTATGCTTAAAAGGTGATTGGACTAAGTAGGAAGAATTGGACATGATAGATTTCATCAACAACAACCTCGCTCTTCTGCTGGGCGTCGGTTTAGGCTTGTTTGCAGGGATTATTCTAGCGTACTCATATGTTGGGAAGAGACTAGTTGCGCATCGAAGGCAGCGAGAAAACTAGCTTTGGTATGCGTGGAAATTAGCATATTGGTAAAGACAACTCCCACATTCTAACCGTGGGAACGGTCAACAATGACCGTAACCATCCAGCAACCTCGAACGTAGTGATATATACTCATTCCATAGTCATTGAAGTTGAACTCAATGCTATCAAATGTTGGTGCTTGCATTGGTTGCCCCTCATCTCACTAGTGATCTTCTCCAGCAATACTGGACTCCACATAAAGCGGCGTTTTGCTGTTCAAAGTTAATTGGGCTTCGATACCCAAGACCGCTGTGCCTTCTCGTCAGATTATAATCAACATCTATGTACTCTAAGAGTGATTGGTGCATCTGATCAGTTGTAACGCAATTGCCCCAACGCGTTTATCTGACGCATCTTTGTCCACTCACGAGTCATTAAGAACTTCATAATGTGATATGGGGGGTGTTTATGTGTTTTTGTGATTTACTTTTGTTGGTGTTCATGTTCAGATAATTAAGAGTTCTGCTCAGTTTAACTGTGTAGCGTTCACAAGAGGTCGACCCTCTGCTCGTCGCAGGCAAACGTCAAACGAAGAGTTTAAATTGCTCTAAATTGTAAAGCTATATTAATGCTTTGTTGAATCCATGATGGCACAACACAGTAAGGTAATTCATACTGCGACAAATTTATCTTGCTTAATACAGTTCTGTGCCTAAAAACGGACAAACAAGCAATGAAAAAACAAAGACATTCCGAAGCAGCCAAAACTCCTGCCGCAGCAGCCCTCAAAGCTCAGAAAGCAATATTAGACAAACTAACTTCAACTGAACTAGATCTCTGGCGTGAACATGTCAACCTTACTATAGAGGAAAAATTTGGCAATCCTCTAAAAAAAAGCAATTCTGAAAAGTTCGTAAGTAGCATTTTAAACATAATAGATTACAAAACGGCAAAACATCACTCTTCAGATACTTATAAGCTTAAAAATGGCGAATATCTAAAGAAATTACTCGAAGCTGAACAAGGTTATAACTTTGTAAAGGTTGAATCTTTAATTAATAAAACAAAGTTAATATTTAGCTATAAGCTTGGACGTATTAGCATAAATCTAGATGGGAATAATCATACTTTTTGGGTTTCATTGTTATTTAGTACGTCAGCTCAGCATGCGTTGGCAGATTTCGTTCTACATGATGACTATGAGCCTTTTTCTAGCTCAAATCTAAGAGATGATTACGAAAGCTTTATATATCAACTAATGAACGTGTTAAATACACAAGATAAATTATCTAGTGAAGGTATCAGAGAGCATGCGTTTAATGAAATACTAGATGAGCATGATGGAATCCAGTTTGAAAGTTTCGAACTTAATGAAGCGTTTATCGTTGGTTCATTAGATAGTGAAACTGTGATTTTAAGACATGTTAAAAACCTAGATATTATATTGAATTCTGGTGTTGAAGTTGTAAATTCCATTTTAGAATATGCACACCTCAATAAGTGTTATTTAAATATTGAAAAGCTTACTTTGGATAGGCTAAAACTCAAATCGCATGATAAACGTATTCGAAGAATTGGGAAAATGACGGCATACAGAAGGAATAGAGGTCATTTACATCACACTACTGATGGAATATTGTCATCATTTCATATAAATGGAAGACAGTTGGTTTCATACAAATAACAATATAAATCCCGTGGTTTTAATATCACACTAAAAAGGTATGTTAAGCTTGTTTTAGTGTGATTTTTTATGAATAATTAACTTTGATAATATATGTCTGGCTTTTAATGGTTATAATTGTCTCAGATTTTAAGTCATACTTGTTAAAGGAGAACTTTATACTGTTTACCAATGTATGGATGAGGGGGTTGAAATGGTGGATATTAATGAAGTAAGAAAATTAGCATTGGAAATATTTGAACAAGAAAATGTGGCAGAAGTGTGGCTAAATACTCCTAAGTGGTTTTTTAATGGTTTGACTGCGGACGAAATGTTGCAGAAACCAGACGGGGGACAAGCCGTTTTAGGTATATTGGAGAAAATTCGCGATGGAGAATTTTCTTGATATTAGAGCTACATTAAGTTTGCTCTATGGGAGAGCGACTAATATTTCTATAAAAATACTTTGCAAAGAGGTAGTGCAACCATTTTTGCGGTATTTTTACTTTAAATGCTTTTTCGAGCACAGGAAGTGCCGTTTGACGCACAACAAGTGCACCACAGCGCAGCACTTTTTGATGTGGTACTATGAATTTTCGTGTTTAAAAAAGATGAAATTTAAACCCGTCCTTATATTAAATTTATAACATTATAATAGCTATAACGGTTATAATAGTTATAGCATGAATTAAACAGAAAGTAAAAGTAATATTTAATGGTGTGGAGTTAGATCTGATTTTTAACGGGAGTCAATTAACCTCTTTTGGGAGGCTGTAACAGATTCTGTGTAACTGCCGTTTAGTTAATGTGTTTCTCCAGGCGTTCCTCGAACTCGATAATAAACCGACTCATAGCTTGGCGCCAGTTTTGAATAGGCATTGTCCATTTCTTACTGGCGTCTTTGATTGCTAGATATACCATTTTGGTTGCGGCCTCATCATTCGGGAAGATCTTACGCTTTTTAAGTGCCTTGCGGATCACGCTATTGAGGGACTCAATTGCATTGGTCGTGTAAATTGCTCTACGAATATCTTCTGGGTAGCTAAAAAGGGTGTTGAGATTTTGCCAGTGATTGCGCCAAGACTTGGAGATTTGCGGATACTGGCTATCCCAGACTTCACCAAAGCGCTCCAGTTCAAGTAGAGCCTCATCTTCGGTAGCAGAGCGATACACTCGCTTCAGGTCGGCTGTGACCGCCTTGTAGTCCTTCCAAGACACATACTTCAATGAGTTCCGCACCATATGGACGATGCAAAGCTGAATATGTGTTTGCGGGAAGACGGTGTTGATCGCATCGGGAAAACCCTTCAAGCCATCGACACAAGCGATAAGAATATCTTCAACGCCACGTTGATTGAGTTCGGTTAGAACGCTCAGCCAAAACTTAGCCCCCTCATTTTCGGCTATCCACATGCCCATGAGTTCTTTCTGACCATCGGTGTTAATGCCTAAAGCAAGGAAGATCGATTTATTGATAATGCGTTTGTCTTGGCGGATTTTGACCACAATGCAGTCGAGGTAAACGATAGGATAGATGGCATCAAGCGGTCTAGATTGCCACTCCACGATTTCCTCCATCACTGCATGTGTGACGCGCGAAACTAGGCTGGGTGATATCTCTGCTCCGTACCACTCGTCAAAAGCATTCACTATATCGCGTGTGCTCATGCCCTGCGCATAGAGCCACAAGATCTTGTCATCCATAGAGGTAAATCGTGTTTGATGCTTTTTGACTAACTTGGGGTCAAAAGAACCAAGACGGTCGCGAGGGGTATCGAGTTCAAATTCGCCGTCTTCTGTTTTTACACGCTTGGTGCTCTTTCCATTACGGCTATTTTGGGATTTTGAGGGTTTGTGCTTTTCGTAGCCAAGATGCTCTTCCATTTCAGCGTTGAGCGCCGCCTCAACAGTGATCTTTTTGAGCATCTGGCTGAACTCAGTTAAGTCATCGGGAGTTTTAATTCCCTTTGCAGCTTCTTTAGCAAAAGCTTCAAGTGCTTTCTTATCCATGTGCCTATCCTTAGCCATTAAGGCTTTAAGTTTAGACAGTTACACAGAATTTAGGACAGTCTCTCTTTTGGTGTTGATATTACACTTCCTTTAGTAATGTATATCCTATATTTATCTTATCGATAAATGCTATTTAATAGTTATTAGTCTTTACGAAATTATGCTGTTTTTATTTTTTAGAAATGGATTTTATGATCCAAGTAACGACACACCCAACCCTGTGGCATTCGCATTTAATTATTATACGGAGTTCTCAAATAAAGTGTATTTTGACTGGCGTAACTTTTTGTTGCCGCATACTGAACACTTCCTTTATGCGTGTGCATACGCCCAAGCGATGGTAGTTTTCAACTCACATTTGTGGATGATTGCCACCTTTATGCGTGCGCATACGCCCAAGCGATGGTAGTTTTCAACTCACATTTGTGGATGATTGCCACCTTTATGCGTGGGCATACGCCCAAGCGATGGTAGTTTTCAACTCCCATTTGCGGTTGTTCACCAGCTTTATGCGTACGCATACGCCCAAGCAGACCTGTTGGTAGTCCCGAATTCAACTGCGAAGTGCGACACTCTCCAATATCAAGCAGCCAAAGCCATATTGTTAAATACAATGGCTGGCTGTTTGAAGCCTAAACACTTTCTGGGTCGATAGTTTATCCGCGATAAAGCGAACTCTATATCACTGTCGGTCACCGTCGATAGGTCGGTTCCTTTCTTCACATATTGCCTTAAAAGGCCGTTCGCATTTTCATTAGCACCTCGCTCCCAAGAGCTGTAGGGGTGAGCAAAGTATACATCTGCCTGTAGCTCTCTCGCGATGGCTTCATGACCTGCGAACTCTCGTCCGTTATCTGCGGTGATGGTATGCACATGCTTCTTGTAAGGCTTCAATAGCTCTATTGTGGCCTGGGTAACGTCATCGGCTGACTTAGATGGCACTTTCTTTACCAAGTAAAACCGTGTCTTACGTTCTAAAATAGTTACCATTGCGCCTGTACCATGCTTCCCAAGAACAGTGTCAATCTCCCAGTCTCCAAACCGCTCTCTGCTATCAACGATACTTGGCCTGTCATCAATCGAAACGGCATTCTTTATCGCTGGAGCTTTCTCTTTTTTACCACGACGATACCGTTTATGGCCTTGCCTCAAGTGGCGATATAATTTACCACCCGAGCATTTGTCCCGAGCAACGAAGCGATAAATCCACTCATGGCTGACTGCTGCGCCAGCTTTCGTCAACACGCTTGAAATCTGCTCTGGACTCCAATCCGCTTCTAGAAGAAGGCGAATAAAATCAACGCGCTCCCTTGGTATTCGGTACTTGAGTGCTGCTCTGCGCCTTGTGTTCGAGGCCATTTGAGCCATGCTCGGACAATAATAATTGTCCTTACAACCTCTTTTAAGCTCTCGATAAACCGTGGAGCGATGGCACTGAACTGTTTTAGCGATTTCAGAAACTGAAATTCCCCGTTCCAAAAGAGCAGAAATCTGGTATCTTCTGCCCTCGGTCAACTGCTGATAATTCATGGTAGTACTGCTTGTTTCTTTGGCGAGAAGAGCGTACCACTTTCAGCAGTTGGCTTCCTCTTCTACACCTTCCCATGAATGTCGCACTTATTATCTGAAATCGGGGTTAAAATATTAATAACAGATAGCTAGCTCACTAAAATTAATACACTAGCAGTTCACTAATTAATCTACGTTGCTGAAGTACTTATTCATCAAGCCTGCTTTTTTAAACTGCCTTTAATTAGTTGCACGCACAATTATAGCTCCCAGCAAGTGACCCACTTGAGTTGTGTGCTAATTTGGGGATATAGGCATTTAAGTCCATATCTTTTAATAGTGTCAATAAATACTCATTTTTTTGATACCGTTTAAAGATATATGGTAAATGGTATTATTAAGTGGTTGTTGTGTATTTATGATACCCTTGCTGTTGTTGATACTAGTTATGATACCAATAAAGAGTTCGATTATGAGTGCTGGACGTATATTTTCTTATTGCCGTGTTTTAATAAGTGAACAAACTACTGATAACCAGGTTTTAGCGATTAAAAGCGCTGGATATGAAATCCAGCACAATCGAGTAATTAGTGAGACAACCTCAGGTTCTACACTAGCGATGGAAAGGCAAGCATTTAGAACATTGGTTGAACATAAGTTGGAACCAGGTGATAGCTTAGTTGTATTGAAACTGGATCGGCTTGGTAGAGACAATATTGATGTTCAACATACGATTAGTATGTTGATCGAAAAAAGGCGTAACTCCCGTTTCTTTAGATCTTCCATTAAAGGATCTAGGTTCTTTAATGGAAGACTCAGGTTGCAAATGTTCTTAGCATTTGCGGAATTTGAGCTAAATAGAATTCGTGAAAGAACGCAGGAATGACAAGCCCGAGCAAGTGCGGAAGGTAAAAAAGTAGGGCGGCCTGAGGCAGTAGCTACAACCGCCAAAATTCAGGAGTATAAAGCAAAGGGGTTGAGTCAATCGAAAGTAGCAGCAGCGACTAGGTTCGCGCTGCCAATCGTAAAGCGCCATTGGAACAAAGCAGTACAGCTATGATAGTTTCGTGATATTGAATTCGGATTCAAGTGATGTATGCTTTAAAAAGCGATTCGATTCTTGAGGAATGACACATGATTGAACTTATTAACAATAACTTCGCACTTTTGACGGGGGTAGGCCTTGGGATATTCACAGGGATGGTTCTAGCGTTGATATACGTAATGAAAAATTATAGTTAAAACTCCTTGTTCCTAGTTTTCTTTAAGTAGCACATATCTTCTTGATGTTACTAGTAGTCCGAACTTGGTCTAACTCATCATCAGGCTACTGATGACTTTATTGCTTCAGGTTATATTTCCGAAATATGAACTTCACGAGTTTACGCGTGCCTATTCTTTGTTGGCATTTTGAATGAATTCGTTCCTAATAATTAATCCACTTCGTATTTGTTCTTTATCTAAGCCAATGGGAATCTTTGTAATCAACCTCAACACAGCCCCAATTGACCGTTCTAACAGAAATAACCTCACTTCATACGCTATCTAATTAATTTTATTTAGGTACATATGGTTGTTCGAATAGGCAAATAATGGAGATCGCCCATGGCTGTTTTCTTTGACCTCTGGTGTTAATAGGTGGCCTAGAGTCAAATTTTGAGGGTTCGTGAGGGTATCAGCTCGACACAACCCCAATTGACCGATCATACAAAAATCATTTCCATTCATGCTGATATGTAATTGATTTTATTGATAAATGTATGGTTGTTTCAGTAGGGGAATAGTGGCGTTCGTCCATAGCTGTTTTCTTTGACCTCTGGTGTTCATAGGTGGCCTAGTGTCAAATTTTGAGGGTTCGTGAGGGTATCAGCTCGACACAGCCCCAATTGACAGGGCGACCGCATGAGTTGATTTTGTGTTAAGCAAAATCTTATACTTTGTAATGATTAGTCAAAATCACGCTATAACAGAAAATGAAACCTAGAAATAAGGCTTAAAAATCGAACAGCCACATTTCGGTTTTCGTACTGTACTTGCTGGGAATTTGTTTCTGATAACAACTTTATAACTCATGCGGTTGCCCTGCCCCAATTGACCGATCATACAAAAATCACTTCCATTCATGCCGATATATAATTGATTTTATTGATAAATGCATGGTTGTTTCAGTAGGTGAATAGTGGCGATCGTCCATAGCTGTTTTCTTTGACCTCTGGTGTTAATAGGTGGCCTAGAGTCAAATTTTGAGGGTTCGTGAGGGTATCAGATCGACACAACCCCAATTGACCGATCGTACAAAAATCACTTCCATATCATGACATATATAATTGATTTTATTGATAAATGCATGGTTGTTCCAGTAGGGGATAGTGGCGATCGTCCATAGCTGTTTTCTTTGACCTCTGGTGTTAATAGGTGGCCTAGAGTCAAATTTTGAGGGTTCGTGAGGGTATCAGCTCGACACAACCCCAATTGACCGATCATACAAAAAACATTTCCAGTCATGCTTATATGTAATTGATTTTATTGATGAATGTATGGTTATTTCAGTAGGGGAATAGTGGCGATCGTCCATAGCTGTTTTCTTTGACCTCTGGTGTTAATAGGTGGCTTTTACTAGTTTGTTCTGCTGTCACCCCAAAAACTAGCTAAATTAGTTCTGTCGGGTGGACGACCCTTATTCCCAAGTGCGTCTCTTCAAGATTTATCTAGCATCAGTAAAGCCCTGAAGGTATGAACAAAAATGGTAATATAAGAGGATGCTCAATCTGATAGATTGAAACTCAAATGTGATACTTACCAGGTATGTCTATAACGCTTTGACTATGTTTTTCAGAGTTAACAATCATATTCGGTTTCTTTTGCATAACAGTGATTTATGCATCAATATAGACCATCGGATTCATATCAGCATTAAGATATAATCATGTCTCTGTCGAACTGAGCGAGTGCATCAATGACCAACAGCATTAACAAAGCCAAGTTATCCGAAACAGACATCATTACCAAATTCATACTTCCTGCGATCAAAGAGGCGGGGTGGGATGATATGACTCAGATTCGCCAGGAAGTGAAACTGCGCGATGGTAAAGTGATCGTTCGAGGGCAAGCTGCTGCTCGCAAAAAGGTAAAGTCTGCTGATATCGTCTTATATCACAAGCCAAGTATGCCGCTTGCTGTTGTGGAAGCGAAAGCCAATAAGCACGAAGTAGGCAAAGGCATGCAACAAGGTATGGATTATGCCAAGTTACTCGAAGTGCCATTTGTTTTTGCTTCAAATGGTGATGGGTTTATCTTCAGAGATCTCACTAATCCCATTCAGCTTGAAACCGAGATTCGTTTAGAAGACTTCCCAACACCAGAAGAGTTGTGGAAAAAATATTGTGTATGGAGAGGTTACAAAGAAGAACACCTGCCAGTAATTACACAGGATTATTTTGATGACGGTAGTGGCAAGTCGCCACGTTACTATCAGCTTCAAGCTATCAATAAAACAGTTGAAGCCGTGGCCGCTGGGCAAGATCGTATCTTACTGGTCATGGCGACGGGTACAGGCAAAACGTACACGGCCTTTCAAATCATTTGGCGCTTATGGAAAGCGAAAGCCAAGAAGCGAATTTTATTTCTTGCTGATCGCAATATTCTAGTCGATCAAACCAAAACCAATGATTTCCAACCATTCGGTACTGCGATGACGAAAATCACAGGTCGAAAGGTAGACCCTGCATTCGAGGTTCACCTAGCACTCTACCAAGCACTAACAGGACCAGAAGAAGAACAAAAAGCCTATAAGCAAGTTGACCCAAATTTCTTTGACCTGATTATCATTGACGAGTGTCACCGTGGCAGTGCTTCTGAAGATAGCGCATGGCGTGAAATTTTGGAATACTTCAGCTCTGCAACACAAGTTGGTTTAACGGCAACCCCTAAAGAAACCGATGAAGTCTCTAATATAGAATACTTTGGCGACCCAGTTTATACCTACTCGCTAAAAGAGGGTATTGAGGATGGCTTCCTAGCGCCCTACAAAGTGGTTCGTGTCGATATTGACGTAGACGTGCAAGGTTGGCGACCAACCAAAGGTCAAACTGATAAGCATGGCGAGGTGATTGAAGATCGAATCTACAACCAGAAAGATTTTGATCGCACCATGGTCATTGATGAGCGTACAGATTTAGTGGCTCAAACTATTACCAATTACCTTAAACGCACTGACCCAATGGCAAAAACCATCGTGTTCTGTAATGACATTGACCATGCAGAGCGTATGCGTCGTGCTTTAGTTAACCTCAACCCAGAGCAGGTCAAAAAGAACGACAAGTATGTAATGAAGATTACTGGGGATGATGAAATCGGCAAAGCCCAGCTTGATAATTTCATCAACCCTAAAAAGAAATACCCTGTGATTGCCACAACCTCAGAGCTTATGACAACAGGTGTAGATGCAAAAACCTGTAAGTTGGTTGTGTTGGACCAAGGCATCCAGTCGATGACCAAGTTTAAACAGATCATTGGTCGAGGTACTCGCATTGATGACCGCTACGGCAAACTGTGGTTCACCATATTAGACTTTAAGAAAGCAACCGAACTGTTTGCCGATGAGCGCTTTGATGGAACACCAGAGCGAGTGAAAGTCACCACCCCTGAACAATTTGAAAATGTTGATGACTTAAATGACATCATTGACGGTATTGATGATGTAGATATAGACAATCCGTTTGGTGATGAAGAAATAGACTCAGATTCAATTCAAGAGCCAGAACAGACTTACGGTAGCGATTCGGGCAGTTCATCTAGCGGTAATGCTGAAGGCAATGATGACTGGGATGACGAAAACAAAGTTCGTAAGTTCCATGTCAATGGCGTATCGGTTAAAGCGCTCGCTGAACGTGTTCAATATTATGATTCAGATGGCAAGCTCGTAACCGAATCATTTAAAGATTACACGTGCAAAACCATGGTGAAACAGTTCTCCTCTTTAGACGAATTCACCAAGCGTTGGAATGAATCCGACCGTAAGCAAGCCATTATCGATGAGTTAGCCGAAGCAGGTATTCTATGGGAAGCGTTAGAAGACGAAGTGGGTAAAGAAATGGACCCATTCGATATGATTTGCCATGTCGTTTACGACCAACCTGCTTTGACTCGTAAAGAGCGTGCCGATAACGTGAAGAAGCGTAACTACTTCACTAAATATGGTGACACTGCGCAGCAAGTGCTCAATAACCTGTTAGACAAATACGCTGATGAGGGTGTTCAAGAGATAGAGAACATTCATGTACTGAAGGTTAAACCATTTGATGAAATGGGCCGACCGCTGGAAATCATTAAAAAGGGATTTGGTGGTAAGAATCAGTATCTAGAAGCGGTGCAAGATCTAGAAGCAGCAATTTACCAAGTAGGATAATTGAACAGTGAAGTTCAAACGATTTTTTAGTAGCACCCTAAGGATAGTCAGTGCATATTTTTGTGTTCGGTAATTTGAATGTAGGAAAGTCTTCGTTTTGTAAGAAGTTAAGTGAAAAACTACCCACCTATGTTCAGCTATCCCTAGATCATCATAGACAGTTGTACAGTGATGGAAGCCTTGAAGGTGAGGCGCTTGCCTGCGATAAGTTTGTTGATGCGGTTGCAAATACGCCTAGCGCTATTGTTGAGTTTACTGGTCGTGGACCAGTCGCTGAGAAGCTTCAAGCTGCTCTTACGTATAAGTGCGGTATTCTTGTTGTGATAACACGAAACAAGGCTGAAAACATCGCATCTGTATACTCTGAAAAGTTTGAAAACGTCCCATATCCTATTGAATATAAGCAGCAACAAACTCTGGTTCAGACGATTGAACAGTTAGAATGCCACACTACTTTGTCGGCATTGGAATTGGCCTGGAAAAATCAAATTTGGCACTCATATACGCATAATTTTGAACAGAGTTTTCACTCTTTTTGGAAGCAGTTTCCTAAACAGCACCATGAGCTAACAGCGCGTATCAACCGATTTGCATCAAGGCAAACAGGTATTGAAGTTGCCGTAATATACGGCTCATTGGGAGCAAATCAGGTTACACTCGATTCAGACATTGATTATTTCATCCAATCGAGTACCCCCGCTTCATATTGGCTTGAGGCGTTTCAAGAGTATTTTGGTCATGAGATCATCCACGCAGATCTCATTGGTAGCAAGATCACTTTACGCTTTAAAACCTCACTTCTTGTGGAAGTAGTAATTGGAAAAGAGCTTTCAGAGATAGCGCTATATTATCGAGAGTCATTAATCCACAATAGCGCCTTCACTCTTGTTAAAGGTAGCTCAGAAGACCTAGACCAACTGACTAGCTTCATAGGTACACAGGTCTCGACTAGCAATTTGGTAGCATCGATAGCGGGTGAACTTTACTTTTTGTTCTGTTCACTGCCCAAGCTAGTCAAATCAGGTGACGCTTATAAGTACTCTTTTCATACAATGATCATTCGTCATTATGCAGTTCAATTAGAGCACCTTCTCCTCGGGATTTCGGCACATAACTACCTGCCAAAACAAGCGACAGTCAACCTTCCTGCATTTCCTTGGGAGAGTTTCGACACGTCACCAACGTCAATAGAAACACATCAGTACTTCTCTCTGTTTCAATATCTTGTGAGACTCTTTAAGCGATTGGAGAAAGCAGACTTACTTGAGATTGATAAGTACTTTTCAAAGCAAGCAGAACAACTCCATCATTTAAAATAGAAGGGCTGCCTTGTGGCTAGGATAGACAAAATAAACGTTAAGTTATGGCTTGTGCTGATTCTAAGCAGCTTAGCCCCGCTAATTTATACAACTACAAGAATACACTTTATTGGCAGTATGCCTGATGCATGGGCGTTTAGTATTGCGGCTCAAGTCGCGTGGCTAAATATCGGCTATGAGGTGATCAACGAAGCCTTACTTCTACCACTTGCTTTCATACTGGGGCAAGTGATCATGACCAAAGAGGCTTTTCAAAATAGGGCGGTCGTCTCACTAGGAGTGGTGGTCCTAACTTATGCGATAGTCACAGCGTTTGTTCTTGTATTTACGCCACAGTTAGTTTCTGCAATGCAGCAGCAAGAGAGTCTCTTGGCGCAAACTATCAAGTATATTCGCTTGGAATCCATTGCGATCTTCGTCTCAAGTGCTTACCTGTTCTTTAACCTCGTATTAGTACTCCATAACAAGCAAAAAGCGTTGTATAGCCTTTTAGTAATTCAGACGGTATTGACGGTTCTTTGTGACACGGTGCTAGTCAGTCAGTTACCAATGTCACTTCAGCTTGGCGTGACGGGTATTGCAATCACAAAAATTGCAGTTAATTCGGTCTTAGTTGTCGTGTCCTATAAACTGTTGTCTTTCAATGGATTGACTTTAAACCTATGCACAGTGACTTTTGATAAGGCTGAGTGGCTGAAAGAGTGGTTTAAGATTGGAACTCTTTCTGGGGCGGAGTCCCTAGTTAGAAATACCGCCTTTGTAGTCATGATTTTGCAGCTTATGAACCAACTTCAGCAAGCAGGTACATTCTGGGTGACCAATGGTTTTATATGGGGTTGGTTGTTACTCCCAGTATTAACATTAGGGCAGTTAGTTAAACAAGATGCAGCGACCAATGACGGACTAACCACACAAAAGGTAAATCGTTATCTACTTGTTACATGTGGCATCTTCTTGATTTGGTTCATTTCTTCTCCTCTGTGGGAGAGCTTTATTCACAATGTAATGGGGGTAGGTAACGCAGAACAGGTGGTCAACCTCGTGTATTTGATGGTGGGTTTCTACGTTGTTTTTGCGTTGAACAATGTCATTGATAGCTACTTCTATGGCATCGGCCGTACAGACCTAATGTTGTATCAGTCCTTAGCTGTGAATACCTTGTTTTACGGCGCTGCCTTTGTGCTATATCAATTCGGTTGGTTTGAGCCAACGCTTGAGTGGGTAGCCATTATGTTTGGCCTAGGAATAACCTTTGACGCACTTTTAACGTGGGGCCTGTATGTGATGTTAAGAAAACAGCAATCGGAACAAGAGTTAGTTATTGCCCAATATCGGAGAGGTAAATATGCGTAAGTTGATTTTAATTCGTCATGCGGAACGACCTGAGATAGCACCAAACGAGGTGGGTAATGATGTCGTGTTGACCGAACAGGGAAAGCAAGATACGACTCAGTATGCCAAAAGCATAAGCGGTCAGGTTGTTTCTATGATGACGAGTCCTATCGAGAGGTGTATAGAAACCGCTGAAATTATCGCTAAGGAAAACGGGTTTCCCTTTGAGCAGATAGAACGCAGTCGTTTACTAGGGAACCCAGGATTTGTGATTGAAGATGGCAAAATTGCATGGCAGCAATGGCAAACCAAAGGCCATGATGTAGTAAATCAACACCTCTTATCAGCAACTGATGCCTTGCCAGGCTTTGCGGATTTTGAAACGGCCGTGAACGCTTTCCTTAATAACATCGCTACCTCATTGGCTGATGAGGCTAGCGAAGGGTTACATGTTTGGGTCACACACGATGTTATGCTCGCCACACTTGCCTCCAGAACGTTACCTAACAACCTTACATTAGCCGACTGGCCTCACTTTTTAGGTCATCTAATTGTGACGTTGGAAGAGACTGGTGAACTTTCATTCGAATACCTTCAAAAGCCGTAAACAATGCAATGCAGCGCTGAGTTAAAAAGTGCAATTAAGTTATAATATCGCCCAATCATGGAATACGAAAAGTAAGAAAATTATGTCGGTCAGTTCAGTAATTAAATCCATCCAAGATATCATGCGTAAAGATGCGGGTGTTGATGGTGATGCGCAGCGTCTAGGTCAAATGTCTTGGCTATTGTTCCTTAAAGTGTTTGATGCTCAAGAAGAAGAGCTAGAGCTTGAGATGGATGATTATCGAGAACCAATCCCAGAAGAGTACCTATGGCGTAACTGGGCGGCGGATGCTGAAGGCATGACAGGTGATGATCTGCTTGAGTTTGTTAATGACGATCTATTCCCAACGCTGAAAAACTACACCGCACCGATTGATAAGAACCCTCGCGGTTTTGTAGTCAAAGAAGCATTCAGCGATGCGTTCAACTACATGAAGAACGGTACGCTTCTACGCCAAGTCATCAATAAGCTGAATGAAATCGACTTTACAGACTCTAACGAACGTCACTTATTCGGTGATATTTACGAGCAAATCCTTAAAGATCTTCAAAGTGCAGGTAATGCAGGTGAGTTCTATACCCCTCGTGCCGTGACTCGTTTTATCGTTGACCGTCTCGATCCAAAGCTTGGTGAATCTATCATGGACCCTGCAACGGGTACAGGCGGTTTCCTTGCTTGTTCATTCGACCATGTTAAAAACAATTACGTGAAGACGGCTGCCGACCACCAAACCCTACAAAAGCAGATCCACGGCGTTGAGAAGAAACAGCTTCCGCACTTACTGTGTATCACCAATATGATGCTGCATGGCATTGAAGTACCTGTACAAATCAAACACGGCAATACGCTAAACAAGCCGCTTTCAAGTTGGGACAGCAACATCAATGTGATTGCGACCAACCCTCCGTTTGGTGGCACAGAAGAAGATGGTATTGAGAAAAACTTCCCTGCCGAAATGCAGACGCGTGAAACTGCCGATCTGTTCTTACAACTAATTATCGAAGTGCTTGATGAAGGCTCTGATACCAAGAGCGGTGGTCGAGCAGGTGTGGTACTGCCAGATGGCACCTTGTTTGGTGAAGGTGTTAAAACCAAAATCAAAAAGATGCTGACCGAAGAATGTAACTTACACACCATCGTTCGCTTACCTAATGGCGTGTTTAACCCATACACAGGCATCAAAACCAATATTCTGTTCTTCACCAAAGGCCAGCCAACAAAAGACGTATGGTTTTACGAGCATCCATACCCAGAAGGCGTTAAGAACTACAGCAAAACCAAGCCAATGAAGTTTGAAGAGTTCAAGCAAGAGCAAGAGTGGTGGGGTAGCGAAGAAGACGGTTTTGCTTCTCGTGTTGAGAGCAAACATGCATGGAAAGTGTCGATTGAAGAGATCATCGAACGCAACTTCAACCTTGATATTAAGAACCCATATCAAGAAGAAGTGGTCAGTCATGACCCACAAGAGTTACTAGAAAGCTATCAGCAGCAGCAACAAGAGATCACAGAGCTGCGTAACAAGCTGAAAGGCATTCTTGGTGATGCGCTGAAATCATCAGTAGGTGAGGGTGAATGATGAGCCTTGACCAAACACCTATCAATCAGTTGATTACAGACAATATTGATACTTGGACTTCAACGGTAAAAACTAAAGCAACAACAGGTCGTGGCAGTAGTAAAAAACTAGAGCTGTATGGCGTTAAAAAACTGCGTGAGCTGATTTTAGAGTTAGCTGTGCGAGGTAAGTTAGTACCTCAAGATCCAAGTGATGAGCCTGCTTCTGTTTTGTTTGAGCGAATTGTGGAAATAAAAGCGCAATTGGTCAAAGAAAAGAAGATTAAGCCACCTAAAAAGTCTGTTGAAATTAGTGATGATGAGAAGCCATTTGATATACCTAAAAATTGGAAATGGATTCGCTTAGCCGATTATGCACAAATATTTTCAGGTAATGCTTTTAAAAGTGGCGACTTCTCTTCAGAAGCTGGCACAAAAGCTATCAAAATTACCAATGCAGGTGTAGGTCATTTGATTGAAACTGATGAGTATTTACCAGAAGAATTTTTGACTACATATAGTCAATATAGAGTGGTAAAGAATGACCTTATTCTAGCTCTTACACGACCATATATCTCAGATGGACTGAAAGTGAGCATGTGTCCAGATAGCTACCATAACTCTTTATTGAACCAACGTGTTGCAGCAATTAGAGCATATGTGAATCCTGAATATGCTTTTTTCATGTTGAGTAGTCCATATGTATTGAATACATATAAGAACCGCTTTAGTGGTAGTGGCTTGCAACCAAATTTAAAAATGAGTGATGTTACAGAGCTTGTCATTCCTTTATGTTCTGAACAAGAACAACACCGTATCGTCGCAAAAGTCGATGAACTAATGACACTCTGCGACCAACTAGAGCAACAAACCGAAGCCAGTATTGCGGCACATCAAGTATTAGTGGCAACGCTATTAGACACCCTAACCAACTCGGCAAACGCTGAAGAGCTAATGCAAAACTGGCAAATGGTTGCGGAGCACTTCGATACCCTGTTCACCACAGAAGAAAGCATTGACCAGTTAAAACAAACCATCCTGCAACTGGCGGTAATGGGTAAGCTTGTCCCACAAGACTCAAATGATGAACCTGCTGCAAAGCTGCTTGAGCGTATTGGGGAAGAAAAAGCGCAGTTAATCAAAGAGAAGAAAATCAAAAAGCAAAAAGCACTACCGCCGATCGCTGATGATGAAAAGCCGTTTAAACTGCCAAATGGTTGGGAGTGGAGTAAACTTCAAGACCTTTGTTTTAAAATCACCGATGGAGAGCATTCAACTCCAAAAAGGACTGAAACTGGACATTACTTGTTATCCGCAAGAAATGTGACTAATGAGGGTATTATTTTAGGTGATGTTGATTATGTTCCTGATTTTGAATTTGCAAGGATAAGAAATAGATGTGACCCCAACATTGGAGATATTCTAATTTCTTGTTCAGGTAGTGTTGGGCGTGTTGCTCTGGTTGATAGAGACAATGCTTATTCTATGGTTAGAAGTGCTGCAATGATCCGCCCTTGCAATACTAACTTATCAAAAGAATATTTGGCTCTAATGTTGCGAAGTACTTATTTGCAATCTCAGATGAAAAACCGTTCGAAGCAATCAGCACAAGCAAATTTGTTCTTGGGTGCAATTAGTAACTTAGTTGGCGTTATTCCTCCATTGTGTGAGCAGGAAAGAATCGTTTTTAAAGTTTCTGAGCTGTTGGCTATCTGTGAACAGCTTAAGTTGTACATAAAAGATTCTAAGGCTACCCAACTAAACCTTACCGACACTATTGTTGAACAGGCGGTATAACTATGGCAGTTGTCTTCAATCAGCCTCAAACTATTGCGCAGTTGCTAGAGCAAAAACTCACCATTCCTGAGTATCAGCGCCCGTACAAATGGCAACCCAAGCACGTTAATCAACTGATTGATGACATCTTTAACCACCGCACTAAGCCTTGCTATCGGCTTGGTACGGTGGTACTGCATAAAGACAAAGATTCAAAAACCAACGAAGGAAAGGGCGCACTCAACATAGTCGATGGTCAGCAACGCCTGCTTACCCCTAACGCTACTTTACACCATTCTGGATGGAGAAGAGAAAACCATCTCATCAACTCTTCTTGAGCACAGATTTGAAGCCTCGGTCAGTATCATGGTGACCCTTTGCAGGGTCACAGATTCAAGGTATGGAAGTACAGTTGCACAGACAGACTTACTGTTTTACTTCATCTGGTGCATCAACTTGTTTATGTGTTTGTTGAGTGCTCGTTCCCAAATTTCTAACCCTTCGCGCTTTTCATCCAAGTACTCGTACATGTCATAGTGTTTGCCAGATACATCGCTGATTGCATGGCCTTGAATTCTGTCCCGATACTCTTTGGAGATTTTCGCTTGTCCACCAAGTGTTTTTACAGTTCTACGAAAGTCTCTAGCTACAAAAGGGCGAACCTTTGTAGCTTTTTTGTAGGTTAAAATTGCTTGGGCAATGGTGTTTGTAGGCATGTGCTCTTGAACATTGGTCTTCTTAAAAAAAACGAATGGGCTTTCACAGCTTGATTGCTCTTTAACATCTTTTAATATTTTGATGGCTGAATCAGTTAGGGGGACAATGTGAGGCTTTTTGGTTTTCTCAAACTCCTCTCGAATAAGGACTGTTTTTTGCTCGAAGTCAACTTCCGACCATTTTATCGTGACTACTTCATGAGGTCGTTGACCACCAAGGTAAAAACATAGTCTTAGTACTTGGCGAGTTTGATATGCGAAATTTAAATCGCTATACCTGTACTCCATGTCAAAAAGAAGCTGAGATACCTCCTCCCATGTCATGTAGTGTGTTCCTGCTCGTTCTGCTTGAGTTTGTTTCGGAATATCAGATATTGGGTTACCAATAACACCAAACTTGATGTCTCGGTTTTGATATTTAGGGTCATTATCGTTACGTAACGCAAAGTTAAACGCGGCATGAAGGATTGAGCGCAGCTTATTGCTTTTAGGTTCGAAGCCTTCTTCGATGGGTATGGCTAAAGGTTGGATAAAGTCCTCAGCTTTGAAATCTTTTGCTTTTTTATGTATGTCTATATAAGGGTAGACGTTATCAACTATTTTCTTTAGCTCGTTTTCATAACCTCGATTACCATTACTTTTTTTGTCTTCGGTAAACATGAGCATTAATTGTTCAAATGTTCCAGCTTTTTTAGCGTCAAGCGCTTCTTGTTTCTTGGTATCGGTGCGTTGTTTAAGCTCCTCTTTAGGATCAAGTCCCTGAGACAACATTCCGCTGTACTCTTTCGTAAGATCACGAGCCTGAGAAAGCGTCATACCAGGCAGTTTACCTAGAGCGATAAAGACAGGTTTTGTGTTTTTAAAATACCTAAACTTAAAGCTCTTTGAACCAGATGGACTGACTTGAACTGCTAGTCTACCTTTCCCTCGCTCGCCCGACTTGTCCCATCGATAATAAGGAGTGCTTTTGGGTTTGAAGGATTTAATCTCTTTTGCTGTGAGCATGTCGTTACCTATATCCGTTACTTGACTAACATTAAATTTAGTCAAGTAACTAGTCAAGTAAGGAAGTGGTTTTGTGTAGTTATATGTAATGGTAAGTGATATTCCCCAGCTTCGGTTGGATATTATTACACTGATTTTAAAGGTTTTTTTATGTGTGCGTGATTGTATGTAATCATGTAACTACATCACTTCTAAGGATGTGGTCGTAGGTTCGAATCCTACAGGGCGTGCCATATTCTATAAGGCCTGACAACTTTTTAAGTTGTCGGGCCTTTGTCGTTTTATGAGCCAGAGGTCGAGTTATTGGTTCACTTAAAATTGGCTAAACCTAAACATAGTCATTTGACGTTTTAGTTAGTTACAAAATGCTAATGTCGTCACCCGCCTAGAAGATTTCGATATTTATTTAGCAGACTAACTTTGTATCTTCACTATCTAAGTGCCTTTTGCAACTGAATCAAACACTCTTTATCCAATATTGGATGAGAATCCACGCTGGTAATCAAAGCAATATCGACGTTGGGAAGTGGTGGCATACCATCAAGTATTTTCAAATCAGGTGAAACACTGAGTCTACCCATTGCTCCGATGGCAATGCCTGATCGTACGATAGCGCGCTGCGCTGACGCGGTGTTGCAGCAGGTCATCAGTTGATAATTGATGCCTTGTTTAGTTAAGCCATCAATGGCGGCTGCATGGTATTTGCAATCAGTTTGGAACAGCGCCAAGGGGAGTGCCTGACAATTGGTTAAATCAAAGCTGGGGTGACTAATCCATACACCGCTATCACTTGTTAGCCAATGTCCTTCTTCACTTTCTGGTGAGCGAGTGACGATAGCGGCGTCTAACTCTCCACGATCCAGTTTGTCTCTCAGTGAAACACTAGGGTCGCTAAATACATGAATTGACCAAGTCGGTTCAGCTTGTTGTAATACCTTAATTATTTGAGGCAAGATGCTGTCATTGTAGTCTTCTGGGCAGCCCAAGCGCAGAGGGCGCTTGTTTTCATAGCGTTTGACTTGTTTTATAGCTTGGTTATGCAAACTCACAAGCTGCTCAGCGTGGGTTCGCAATGCGAGTCCTGCTTCACTCAAGACAAGATTACGTCCTTCTTTTTCAAACAAGCTGACATTAAGCTCCTCTTCCAATTTGCGCATCTGGGCGCTAAAAGCAGATTGAGTGCGGTGAATCTGTTTTGCTGCGCGAGTAAAGCTCCCTGTTTCGACAAAAGCAAGAAAACTGCGTAGCGCGTCGATATCCATCCTAAACTGTCATCCATCGATTATTTTGAAGTGTTCTATTTAAACTATCCGTTAGTGCTTGATAAAACAATTGGATATTGTGGTTTCTGACAAAAGACACTCACTCAACACACATCATGGAGGCATTGATGCAGCTATATATTGGTAACCAAAACTACTCAACCTGGTCACTTCGAGCATGGCTAATTTTCTCTGAATTCAACTTGGATGTAGAAATCATCAAGTTAAGACTATTCAGTGAAGAGTTTTACACAAAACTTGAGCCCATTAATCCTGCAGCAAAAGTACCAACGTTAGTCGACCAAGGCACGGCAGTATGGGATTCACTAGCGATTTTAGAGTACATCAATGAACAGTACCTAGATGGACTAGCATGGCCTAAAGATGCGATTGAACGAGCTAAAGCCAGATCGATTGCAGCAGAAATGCACTCAGGCTTCAATGATCTCAGAAATGAACTACCAATGAATATTCGTGCTATCAGACGGGTAGCACTTAGCGAAGGGGCTAGAAATGACATTGCTCGGATTGAACAAATCTGGGCTGAGCAAAGTGAACAGCATTGGGGAGAATGGTTGTTTGGAGAGTGGTCAATTGCCGATGCGATGTTTGCGCCCGTAGCTTTACGCTTTCAAACTTATGGTATTGAGTTGTCTGCGGCAGCAACAGCCTATCAGCAAAAGGTGCTGGCAAGTGCTTCGATGCAACGTTGGATACAAGAAGCGAGTTTAGAAACAGAGGTTGTTATTGAAGATGAGGCAGGAGAGCCATTGGAGTAGGTGTCTATTTAGGTTATTCGGCAATATAGTCTCATTGGTGATGTTAGCTATACGCGGTCTAGCCCCACAATTGACAAAGCGTAGTGAGAGTTCCATCCGTCATATGTGATTGGTTTGAAGGGTTATGAAAAGTTAAAGTGAGTCCAAGTTGAGCCGTTGCTCAGTCAATACACAATTAACTTTCTCACTTGGAGCCAACTATGTGTACTCGTATTATCTATCAAACTCAATCTGAAAAATTTATTACTGGTCGCGGTATGGACTGGAACGATCCGACGTCTAAGTTCGCTGTCATTGCTATGCCTCGTGGTTATAAGCAAAGTGGAGGGAACTACCCGAATGCCCTTACTTGGACCTCAAAATATGGTTCAGTCTTTACGTCAATGTATGATGCAGCGTCATCTGATGGCATGAATGAGGCAGGCTTGGTTGCAAACGCTCTTTATTTTGCAGAAGCGGATTACGGCGACTACACAAAATCAGACAAGCCTGTTATCTCAGTTGGTGCGTGGGCACAATATTTCTTAGATAACTTTGCCACCGTTGCTGAAGCCGTTGAAGCAATGCGTGAGCCTGCGTTTATCATTTGTGCTCCATTACTTGCCAATGGCAGACCGGCTACTGCACATATTTCTTTGTCTGATGAAAGCGGAGATTCAGCAATTCTAGAGTACATTGATGGTGAACTGACGATCCACCATAGCAATGAATATACAGTGATGACCAACTCTCCAACGTTTGATGAGCAATTGGCTATCAATAAGTACTGGAAGCTTGTAGGAGGCAATCGCATGCTACCAGGTACTATCAATGCAGCGGATCGCTTTGTTCGTGTCGACTATTTACTTGAGAGTACGCCGAAGTTTGAAGATGGCAAGATGGCGACTGCAGCGGCGATGTCTATCATGCGCTCAATCGGTGTACCTCTAGGTATGGAAGATCCAGATCATCCAAATATCTCAGCGACTCTATGGCGTTCGCTTGGTGATCATAGTAACAAAACGTACTACCTAGAGTCTTCACGCCAGCCTGCGCTTTTCTGGGTAGATCTAAACAAACTGGATCTTAGTGAAGGTGCTTCGATTAAAGGTATTGTTGTTGATGGTCCAGAAAATCAGTTTGGTGATGTGACTAATCAACTTACCCCAATGGATACGATCACTTGGATGTAATTAAAAGCCGACGTAGTTAAATATTGGTCGCTTTATTCTTAAGGTCTAGCTTTTGCTAGACCTTTTGTGATTGTAAGAGGGGGATGAAGAATGCAATAGGATGCTGAATAAGTCTCTGTGCAAGTATTTCTCCTCACAATTGATGTTAACTCGATCAAACATTCTGAATATCGAATGTGATCAGGTTAATAGAACTTCATCTTGTTACTTTTTGTTTCTAACTGCATCAATATCATACTGTATTACAATAACACAGAAGGAAATTGAACGATGAACAAGAAGCAGGTACTTACCAGTGCAATCCTACTCTCCCTAGCTTCTGGGGCGTTTGCCGCCGTCGCGAACAATGGTGTGTCTTATCCCGTTCCAGCGGATAACTTTGATATGCGTAATTGGAAAATCACGATTCCATCAGACATAAATCAAGACGGACGAGTGGATGAGATTGAAGGGGTAGCGATGATGAGTTACTCACATGAAGATTTCTTCTTCCTTAACGAAGATGGTCATCTTGTTTTTGAGGTTCACAATAAAGCGATCACAACCAAAAACTCAAAGAATGCTCGTTCGGAACTGCGTCAAATGGCACGTGGTGCTGATTTCTCGATTGGTACGCATGATCATTTGAATAACTGGGCACTATCAAGCCACTCTCAAGCAGAGGAGTTTAGTGCAATTGGAGGTGTGTTAGAGGCGACTTTGAAAGTCGATCACGTCTCAGTGAACGCGAAGTACCCTGAAAAATATCCAGCGCATTCGGTTGTCGTAGGACAAATTCACGCTGAGAAAGACAACGCACAAATTAAAGCAGAAACGGGCTATGGCCACGGCAACGAGCCTATCAAGATCTTCTATAAAAAATTCCCTGGCCACAAAATGGGCTCTGTTTTCTGGAACTATGAGCGTAACCTAGCGAAAAATGACCCTGACCGTATCGATATTGCTTACCCAGTATGGGGTAATACATGGGAAAACCCAGCAGAGCCGGGTGATGCTGGTATCGCGCTAGGTGAAGAGTTCAGTTACCGAATTGAAGTCAAGGGTACGATGATGCTTTTGAAGTTTGACACTGAGCGTCATGATACGGTGACTTACGAAATTGACTTGAGTAAAGGTGTGGATGACAAAGACTATCCATCAGGCTATGCAAAAGATGCGTTTTACTTTAAAGCTGGGGCGTATGGGCAGTGTAGCGCGCAAGACTCTCATCCAGTTTGGGGCCCAGGCTGTGCTGGCACAGGCGACTTCAAAGTGGACAAAGCGAATGGCGACTACAATAGCGTGACATTTTCGGCGCTTAAACTTAACGGTAAATAGTCAAAATCTGAAATAGATATTTCGAACTTTAAAGGCAGAATGGGTACTATCCATTCTGCCTTTTCTAGTTTATGGGCTACCCCATATATTTAATGTGGGTGTTTGAATGCCAATACTACTTTGGGGTTATAACTATTGAAGTGATATTGGTGCGCTACGCACTAATATTATGCATCCTCATGTTGTCAATAGTGCGACGCTTGGTTAAGTGTTTATTATATATAGTTTTTTCAAGTTGGCATGTAACTTGGAACAACGAATCCATAAAAGAAATAAAAGAATGGATATGAATGATAAATAAAATGCACATTCACTATTCAATCGATGGATTAATAAAGTCATGCTCAACAGGAGAAATTGTATGAAATGGATCTCAACAATTAAGTTATCAGCAACATGTGCTGCACTGTGTGGTTCGTTATATTTACCTTCCGCCTTTGCTGAATTAGGCGAGCCGGAACTTGAAGATTTAAAATTTGGGTTTATTAAACTGACTGATATGGCTCCACTGGCTGTCGCTTATGAAAAGGGCTTCTTTGAAGACGAAGGGCTATATGTCACATTAGAGGCGCAAGCTAACTGGAAAGTGCTGTTAGATCGCGTGATTGATGGTGAGCTTGATGGTGCACATATGCTGGCCGGTCAACCGCTTGGAGCGACCGTCGGTATCGGTACAAAAGCGGAGGTAATTACCGCATTCAGTATGGATTTAAACGGCAATGCTATTACTGTTTCAAATAACACCTGGGAGAAAATGGTTCCCCACATTCCAAAACAAGCAGACGGTAAGCCTGTTCACCCAATAAAAGCAGACGCGTTAAAACCGGTTGTTGAAAGTTATTTAGATGATGGTAAGCCATTTAATATGGGAATGGTGTTTCCGGTCTCGACGCATAATTATGAGCTACGTTATTGGCTAGCCGCTGGCGGTATTCACCCGGGTTATTACGCACCGACATCCGGAGATAATAGTGGTCAGCTGAATGCGGATGTATTGTTGAGCGTCACACCGCCACCTCAAATGCCAGCCACAATGGAGGCGGGCACGATTGAAGGCTATTGTGTCGGCGAACCGTGGAACCAACAAGCGGTATTTAAAGGTATCGGTGTTCCTGTCGTCACCGACTACGAAATTTGGAAGAACAACCCAGAGAAAGTATTCGGTGTTTCAAAAGAGTGGGCAGAAAAATACCCCAATACCCACGTTCGTGTAGTAAAAGCATTGATTCGCGCGGCACATTGGCTTGATGAGAATGACAACGCTAATCGCCCAGAAGCGGTGAAGCTATTGGCAAAAAGCGAATACGTTGGCGCAGATTACGAAGTGATCGCGAACTCTATGACAGGCACGTTTGAATATGAAAAAGGGGATAAACGAGATGTCCCTGACTTTAATGTGTTCTTCCGTCACAACGCGACTTACCCATACTACAGTGATGCAATTTGGTATCTCACGCAAATGCGCCGCTGGGGACAATTACCAGAGCAGAAATCAGACGACTGGTATATGGATGTAGCGAAGGAGGTTTATCGTCCAGATATCTATAAACAAGCTGCTGAAGCGCTGGTGGAAGAAGGTATTTTGACGAATAAAGACTTCCCAGACTTTGACAAAGAAGATGGCTTTAGAGCACCACAAACACACTTTATTGATGACATTGTTTATGACGGTCGCAAGCCTAACGCTTATCTAGAGAAGTTTAACATCGGCCTGAAAGGCCAAGACAAAGTATAACGATAAAGCGCCCAGCAAGAGTGCTTGCTGGGCGCGCTACAAGGAAGTAACAGGAGTCACTTATGTCGAGTAATGTTATCGCGTTGATGCCAAGCAGAAAGCTTGTTGCCAACAAAAGCAAAGTTATTCTTTTCCCACTTATCGGTATTTTAGTGTTTTTGATGTTTTGGCATTTGAGTGCCAGACAAGTGGTCACATCGTTAGGTACGCTGCCGGGACCAGTACAAACTTTCCAGCAGTTTACCAATCTTGTTGATGAACATTGGCAGGAGCGAGATAAAGAGCAGAAGTTTATTGAGCGACAAGAAAAACGCAATGCTGAGAAGTTGGCGAAAAACCCAGATGCCAAAGTAAAAATCCGACCTTATACCGGTAAGCCCACCTTCTTTGACCAAATTATCACGAGTCTGTTTACCGTTGCGTGTGGGTTTTTACTCGCGACCGTTATTGCTGTTCCGCTCGGCATCGTCTTGGGGTTGAATAACAGCGTTTACCAAGCGTTTAACCCGATCATTCAACTACTCAAACCTGTATCACCACTGGCATGGTTGCCGATTGTGACTATGGTCGTCAGTGCGACTTATGTCAGCGATGATCCGCTGTTTGCCAAGTCATTTATTAACTCATTATTGACGGTCGCACTTTGTAGTTTGTGGCCAACCCTGATTAACACGGCGGTTGGCGTAACCAGTGTGGATAAAGATTTGGTGAACGTCAGTAAAGTGTTACAACTGTCTTGGTGGCAGCATATACGGACGATTGTTTTGCCTTCCGCAATTCCGATGATCTTTACAGGGCTTAGACTGTCGTTAGGTATCGCATGGATGGTTTTAATTGCCGCAGAAATGCTGGCTCAAAACCCTGGGCTCGGTAAGTTTGTTTGGGATGAATTCCAAAACGGAAGCTCTGCGTCATTAGGTCGAATAATGGTTGCAGTCATCACCATCGGTTTTGTTGGCTTGTTGCTCGATAGAGGGATGCTTCAACTGCAAAAATGGCTGTCTTGGAATAAACAGCAGGCGCTACGTTAAGGAGAAAGACAATGTCTAAACCACTATTAGATTTAACTCAATTAGGAATGAGCTTTCCCACCCCAAACGGTGATTTCGTCGCGCTCAAGAATGTTAATCTGCGTATTCAAGAAGGGGAGTTTATCTCATTGATTGGCCACTCTGGCTGCGGCAAATCAACCGTACTTAACTTGGTGGCAGGCCTTCACTTACCCACCAGTGGCGGTGTAATCGTTGATGGTAGAGAAGTCGCAGGCCCTGGCCCTGACCGAGCGGTAGTGTTTCAAAACCACTCATTGTTACCATGGCTCACGGTCTATCAAAATGTCGAACTGGCCGTGAAGCAGATTGCCAAAGGGCAGAACAAAGCATGGATCAGAGAGCAAGTGAACCACTACTTAGAGCTTATCCAAATGTCCCATGCTGCGGATAAGAAGCCCGATGAGATCTCCGGAGGTATGAAGCAGCGTGTAGGTATTGCTCGCGCTCTCGCGCTGCAGCCAAAGGTGTTATTGATGGATGAGCCATTTGGCGCTCTTGATGCTTTGACTCGTGCGCGTTTACAAGATTCACTGATGGAAATTCAGGCAGAGTTGAACAATACCGTCATTATGATCACACACGATGTCGATGAGGCCGTGTTGCTATCGGATAAAATTGTGATGATGACAAACGGGCCTGCAGCTACGGTCGGAGAGGTGTTGGATATCAACCTGCCTCGACCGCGAAACCGCGTAGCGCTAGCGGACAACCCAGAATATCAGAAGTGTCGTCAAGCGGTCTTGAGGTTCTTGTATGAGAAGCAATCGCATACAGAGCCAAGCACAAAAGACAAAAAAGAGACTCAAGTTGCCTCGATAGCGACTGCCAAGACGGCCTAAAGCCGCCAGAATGTCACAGCCAGAGCTTGTTCGAGAAAGCCACCAATTCAATTTTCAACGAGTTTGGTGGTTTTTTTGTTTTTGGCGCGAAATGACCAAGACAAGTCGGCCTATTTCTAATAATTTGTTGCGCTTTTTAAATATTGCCACGATTAAAAAACAATCAACAAAATTCTAGGCAATACTTATGGTCACGTTTTATAGGAATTGTACGTATTATGACAGAAACACTTGTTCCTCCCTTGCTCTCCTTCACGATAGCCATCTCGTTACTGTTTATTGGCAAGGCCCTCATTGAACGCTCTGACGTGCTAAAGAAGTACTCACTACCAGAGCCAGTAATAGGCGGGTTTGTTTGTGCGGCGACTGTCGCTGCGCTGTATTACATTTTCAATATTCAAATTACTTTTAGTTTAGATGTCCGCGACTTTTTGTTGTTGTATTTTTTTGCTGGTATCGGGCTACAAGCGGATTTTAAGACATTGATCAATGGCGGCAAACCTCTGTTTGTATTGCTTGTGTTAGCGGCAAGCTTCATTGTGATCCAAAACTTAGTCGGCATGGCGGTAGCGAGCGGTTATGGATTAGATGCCAAAGCGGGTTTGCTATCAGGCTCAGTTAGCCTAATAGGTGGCGTAGGGACTACGCTAGCGTGGGCTCCAACGTTTGTTGAAGAGTTCGGGATCAGCAATGCCTTAGAACTCGGAGTCGCTTCTAACACTGTCGGTTTGATTGCCGCTTGTGTCATTGGTGGCCCGATAGCCAACTATCTATTGAAAAAACACAATATCGAGCCATCTAATCAACAAGATGTAGCAGTCGGTGCATACCAAGAGAGTGAAGCTAGAGTAGAGCTTAGTCATTACGGTGTGCTATGGGCATGGCTAGTGCTCAATGTGACATTAATGCTTGGCTACAGTGTCAGTGAAGTGATCGATTCACTGGGCCTGAAACTACCAATGTTTGTCAGCTGCCTTATTTCTGGCATTTTGATCGGTAACATCGGACGCGCACTTTTTACCAAACGCCGAACACAAGAGAAAATTGAGCAAGGTCAGAAAGGCCTAGCGATGATTTCGGACATCTGTCTTGGCATGTTTTTGACTATGGCTTTGATGGGGCTGCGTATTTGGGATCTTGATGGTTTGTTTGGGTATATCTCAGTCATTATGGCGATGCAGATCTTAGTCTCTCTCTTGTTTACCATCTTCGTGGTTTATTACCTAATGGGCAGAAACTATGATTCGGTGGTGGTTTGTTCAGGGTTCGGTGGTATCACACTAGGCTCGACCGCAACGGCTATTGTCAACATGACGGCAGTGACCAACCGATATGGCGCGAGTCCGCAAGCATTTATTGTCGTGCCTCTAGTATGTGGCTTCTTTGTCGATCTTATTAATGCACTTGTGATCAGTTTTTTTGTCGGCCTGTAGGTTTACTACACTGATAACACAGTCTTTATATTGTTCATTAACGCAGTAAAACTCAGAGCACAATAATACTGAGTAAAAGAGAAAGAAAATGTCGAAAGCCGAAAAATCATCACGTAAATTAAGCACCATCATCATCAGTGTCATTATCGTAATCTGGCTCTATAGCTTATGGGCAGATCGCGTAACCCCAATGACTGGAATCGCCCGTGTCCACTCTTACATTGTGCGCGTTGCACCGGAAGTGTCTGGCAATATCACCGCGGTTAACGCAGTGAACAACCAGACAGTAGAGGCCGGTGACACACTTTTTGAAATCGATGATCGTAACTATCAAGTCAGTGTACGTTCGGCAGAAGCCAACCTAGCGATTGCAGGACAAAACATTGGAGCCAGCACGGCAGCAGTCGAAGTTGCACAGGCCAAAGTGACGGATGCGGTCGCAGCGAGAGACAATGCTCGAGACCAAGCCGCGCGTGTTTCAGAGTTAGCTGGCAGAGGTGTCTTAAGCCAATCCGATCTCGATAATGCTATTGAAGCGAAAGACCGCGCCCAAGCCTCATTAAATGCCGCTGAAGCCTCACTGGTTCAAGCTAAGCAAGCTCTAGGCCCACAAGGTGATGAAAACCCGCAGATTCTCGCTGCGTTAGCAACATTAGAGCAAGCACAGCTCAACCTACAAAAGACAAAGGTATTAGCACCTTCTTATGGCGTGGTGACTAACGTGCAGCTTACCGTTGGGCAGCGCGCTACCTCCGGCTCGCCAGTACTGACGTTTATTGACCCTCGCGGAGTTTGGGTGACAGCGCAGCTAAGAGAAAATTCTTTAGAACATATCAAAGTAGGGCAAACCGTTAAGATGGTGCTCGATGCACTGCCAGGGCGTGTATTGACCGGAAAGGTAGAGAGTATCGGCTGGGGAACAGGAGGCAGCAATAGCATCGACCAAGAAACTGGATTTTTAAATGCCGATGGCAACTCATTAAGTGCACAGCGCTACCCAGTCAATATCGTCTTTGACCATGATGATGTGCCTCATAACATTCGTTTTGGTTCACAAGCAACCGTCGCGATAATGACAGAGCAGAGTGAATTAGGCGAGTGGCTAGCCATGCTTTGGATGCGAATCTTAAGTGTGTGGACTTATGTTTCATAGTGCCGCTAACCCAATCATTCGATTGGTTTTCCTACCTATTGCTCTGCTGTTTTATTTACAAAGCAGCGGAGCAATGCTGCCAGTATTATCGCCTATTTTCATTGTAATGTTCATGACTATCATGCCATCGAAACCACCGATGAGCGTGATTCTAAAGGTGATTGCAGCGATGCTGTTTATCAGCTTTGGTATTGTTTTGTTCGGTAGTGTATTAGTCGATTCACCCACAGGTTTTTTGCTCTACTGCTGGCTTTTGTTGTTCTGGGGTTATTCACGTAGTCATCGTGACCCTAAAGACATTATTGCGACCTTAACGCTGGTTGTTGTGGTCGTTATGGTCGTGTTTAGCAAGCAGATGATGCTGCCGATGAGTGGGTTGCCGATCCTCTTATTTGAGAAGTTGGTTGTTGCGATGATCGTCACCTATATTGGTTTCTGGCTATTTCCTGGTGACGATAAAGATATACTGCCAGAACAAGGAATGTCCCAAGCCGATGAAACACAATACGACATTGTTGCCGTGGCGCTAAAAGCAACGGCATTAACGGTGGTTGTGATGGTATTGATCGGCCTTGACGCGACACAAACGATGCTCATTGCGATCACAATCAGCAATATGATCAAGAGTCCAACTCACCGTGACCATAAAACATTTAGCTATAAAAAGTTAATCACTACTGCAGTAGGTGTACTTTTTACATTGCCTGCTATGTTTTTAGTGACGGCGGGTGCACCTGATTTCGTTGTCTTTGGTATCTCACTGTTTTGTGGGTTACAGCTTGCGAGTTTCGCTATTCGTCGCCAACCCAGTTTATCAATTTATCAGCTGTTATTCGTCAATTTTACCTCGTTGACTTATAAGATTATTAGCCATCCAGGTTATGACTCATTCTCTGCACAAGCTATGCGTTTTATTTCCATAGCAATTGCTATCATGATTGGCGCATTAATTTTGGCCTTTGTGCAGAATGAGTCCGTTGGTGCAAGGAAAGAGTAATAATTGAGCAAGTATGGATTGCGTTTGAATAAACTAATTGATAGTCAATTTAGGCTTCTTGATGCTCGCCCCAGGGCGGGATCGCACTTTGTTAAGATATATGATCTAATAGGCTCAAATTCATAAACTGATACCAACCTTGAGTCTTATAGAACACCTTTCTGTTGTCGAAGATACTCGCTCAGATATCAATCAACGACATGATTTAATTGATATTATTTTCCTTGTAATTAGCCCCATCTCTGCTGGCAGTAAGGGCTGGCAAGACATCGAAACATATGGTGAACACAAGCTTGAATGGCTGAGAAAGTATCGACCATTCACTCATGGCATCCCTCGTAGGCACACTATCGCTAGAATATTGCGCTCAGTTGTAGCGGAATCTTTACTTGAAGCGCTCTCATTGTGGATAAATGAGCAAAGAGAAAGCCAGGGCAAGTCAGTAATCGCTTTTGATGGTAAGGTACCTAGCGGCTCTTATCGCTCCGACCCAAAAACCGCACTCCAATTAGTGACTGCCTATGATGCAGAGCGCGGTCTAGTACTTAGTCAAAAACCGACAGAAACGAAAAATGGCGAAATCAATGTTGTACGGCAGATGCTTGATATTATTAACGTTAAGGGCGGCGTCATAACGGTTGATGCCTTGCACTGCCAACGAAAGACATTGGAAAAGATAGCCGAGAAAAAAGCCCATGTGGTTGTTCAGGTTAAGAAGAACCAACCTAAACTACGGGAAGCAGTTATCTCTCAGTTCCAAGCCGTTTTTGACGCCAAAAAGAAAAAGTGGTGACGCAAGTAACGCAGACTCGTCATGGTAGAAAAGAAGAGCGTATAGTGTTCCAACTGAAAGCAACACTGCCAGAGGAGCTTACAGAGAAATGGCCTACGATACGCAGCATTATTGCAGTAGAGCGACATCGTACGGTCAATGGAAAAGGCACTGTAGATACATCGTATTATGTCAGCTCACTTTCACCGAATCACAAATTGCTTGGTCATTATATTCGCCAGCACTGGCGAATTGAGAATAGCCAACATTATGTTTTAGATGTAGTTTTCAAAGAAGATAGTTCAAGAATCTGTCTAGATGGTGCCGTTGAGAATATAGCGTTGTTTAGGCGCTTCGTCATGAATATATTGAAGCAATGTGAATGTGGCGCTGCGAGTCAAAGACAAAAGCTTAAAAAAGCTGGTTGGTGTGACGATTATAGAGCGCAAGTATTCTTTGGCTTATAAAATGAGCAAAGTATGCTCGCGCCCTGGGTTTAGCTGTGGTTGGTGCCCTTCAAGAAAATAACTAAAACAACAGGGCGACAAACAATAACTAGAACATAACATGCATTCTGAAGTACTAGCTTATCAATCTACTTCATATGATTGTTAGTTAATGCACCACAAGCTTTTATAATTTATGACGGTGTCAGTATGCTAAACTGCTGACACCATTACGATTAGATCATAAAGTATTAGTTTAGTGAAATGAGCTAGTCACTTTTTTCTGATTCATTCAGACCACAGTGAGTATGTAAGGGGCCTTGACTGGGCACTTAACTAAACGGCTTTCCAAGACCAAAAGTTATCCTCATTTCCCTAAATCAGATTGATTAATCTAAGACGTTTTTGTCCAGCTCCGAGCTAGCTACCTCGGCTGGCTCGTGTGATCACCGAGCGATTCTGTCGTATCTTAATTACCAGCTAGTCTAACTACCGACCCAATAGTCAGTAACGCTTTACCAATCTAAATTCCTGATCAAAAATACCTCCATCAGCCTGAAGGAACCTCACCATGCACACCTGGAACCAGCAAGTTATTTCTCAGCTTGAGCCTTTGGCAAATGAAGAAAATGCGCGCCATATGAAGGCTTATATGCGTGGTCAATTTGAGTTCTTTGGGATAAAGTCAGGGCCTAGACGCGAAGCGCTAAAGCCGTTGTTTGGTAAAAGTCGTATTCCTTGTATAGAGCAAGTGCCACAAGTGGTTCAAGAGCTTTGGGCTTTGCCTCAAAGGGAATATCAGTTGGTAGCAATTGATCTGCTGATTAAGCAGAAAAAGAGGTTGCCGGAATACTATTTAACTAACCTCGAACAGCTAATTACTACCCACTCTTGGTGGGATACGGTCGATATGCTGGCTACGCACATCGCTTCAGCGTTGTTTATCCAATATCCTGCACAGACGTTTGAGTATATTCAGCGATGGCGAGAATCGGAGAATATTTGGCTAAGGCGCACAGCACTTTTGTATCAGTTAAAGTTCAAAGCTGACACCGATGAAGCGCTACTCTTTAGCCTGATTAAAGAGAACCAACACGATAATGAGTTTTTTATTCAAAAAGCCATCGGGTGGGTCTTGCGGGAGTATTCCAAAACAGCGCCAACAAGCGTTATTAACTTTATAGAAGAGCAGGGCATACAAGGGCTCGCGCGTAGAGAAGCTCTAAAATGGCTGAACAAGTCAGATCTCAGTAAATAAGCTGACTGTTATTACCCCTTACGGGTTAGCGAGTTTAAGTCGAATGAGCACTGACAGTGCATTTATGTAAATGTCTGCAACAAAATCCCTTAATATTTCGATCTTGGTCACACAAAATGTTACTGTATCGGCCTTATTTTGTTTCGAGGCCAACAGATGTTTTTACTCGCCATCTCAGTCATCTGCTTAACGACAGTACTGGTATTTTTAGTCAAGTTAGCAAGACTTGCAGGGCAGCGTTCCCATATTATTGCGCATGAAAATGAACGCACCGATTGGCCTCTGGTATCTGTGATCATTCCCGCGCGTAATGAAGCGGCCAATATTACCAAATCACTCGGTAGCATGCTGGCTCAAGATTATCCTGCTGACAAACTGGAAATCATTGTTGTTGATGATGACTCTGAAGATGAAACTCGTGCTATCGCCGAGCAACTGATTGAAGGCACAGCATTTGATGCTCGCGTTATCTCGGGTCGCCCACTGCCTAAAGGCTGGTTAGGTAAAAGCAATGCCTGTATGTGGGGTTCGATGAATGCTAAGGGTGAGTATCTATTCTTTGTTGATGCTGACACCGAATCTGAACCTGCTCTGATAAAGAGCATCATAGATTTCAGTCAGCAACGCGATATCGAATTGCTCTCATTTAACCCGCAACAAGAAATGCTATCGTTCAGTGAGAAATCGCTGCTACCGGGCGTGTTCCTTTCAACGGCTAACTCGATGGATTTCGTTGCCTCGAATACCGAAGGTAAAGATGAAGCGATCGCAAATGGTCAAGCCATGTTGTTTTTAGCTTCTGCATACCACGCTGAAAATGGTCACGATTTAGTGAAAGCTGACATCTCGGAAGATCTCGCGTTTGCTGAAAAATTTAAGCGCCGTGGACACCGAATTTATTGGGCATTTGCCGATTCATTAATGCGAACGCGCATGTACACCAATGCACAAGAAGTGTGGGATGGCTTTTCTAAAAACATGCATAGAATTGTCAAAGCCCCAACGTTTATTCAAGCGTCATGGTATTGGTTTAAGTGTCAGTGGATCGCATGGTTAGCGCCAGTGTTGTTGGTGGTATCGACACTTAATTATCTACAAACACCTTCAGATTTAGCGTTATGGACACTAGGTGTTAATACAGTAACTATCGTTGCGCTTATTGCGACCTTTATTGGTTTAGTTCGTGAGCTTTTTGTGCCTATCCACTACGCAATTTTTGTTCCTGTTGGTATTAGCTTAAATGGCTTCCTGACATTAAACGCACTGCGATTACACAAGCTTAATCGTGTGACTTGGAAAAATAGGAGTATCTCTCAATGAGATCTAAATTAATTGTCGCCTTGTTCATGTTCTGCTCACTAGGTGCTAGTGCGATGCAGAATAACTGGCATGAGGTCAAAGATAAGAAAGGCGTTAAAGTCTATAACCAAAGCATTGAAGGCAGTAGCTTTAAAGCATTTCGTGCTGAGATGACAGTAGATGCCAACCTTACCACTCTCATTGCTGCATTTAATGATGTAGAAGCGGGCACGAGCTGGGTAGAAAACGTTGATGAAATGCGTTTGGTTAAGACAACGACGGTTGCTGATACGGTGACTTACACGCTATCAAAAGCACCTTGGCCTGTATCAGATCGTGACGCGGTGGTGCATAACATCACTACACAAGATCCTGAAACACTGGTTGTTACCATTGACCAAGCCGCCGTGCCTGATTTCGTTCCAAGAGTGAAGGGAAACGTGCGTATCGAGCAACTTAATAGTACTTGGACGTTTACACCTGTTAGCGAGACAGAAACCTATGTAACCTATCAAGTGTTTACTGAACCTGGTGGCAAGCTACCAGCATGGTTAGTTAACACTGTCGCGGTCTCTCAACCCTACAAAACCTTTCTAGGTTTGCGTGACATGGCTGCAAAGAGTGAGTATCAAACTCAAGCTGTGGAACATATTCAAAACTACTGATACCGCATCAACGGTTTGCGCATGGAAGCGCAAAGTTATTCTTCTAGTTTTCTTACTATTCCTGTCTACTTACTGTTCTATCAGTACTTCGTTACATAAAACCCACGCCTTTTGTTGATCAATTCTATGCAATTTGTATGAGTTAACGGCTATGATAAACCACCGTTTTTCTTCATCCGCTTCTTGCATGAACAGACTATTTTCTCTTTTACAGCGCCACCCTTATGTCATTGCTATTTTCCTTGCCATTATTACCGCTTACAGCGCTTGGTATGGTCAGCGAAATTTTGAGGTCAATGCCGACTTATCGTCGCTCGTTAAGCAAGAGGGTGAGTGGGTAGATAATCTCACACAGATAAACGAGACGTTTCCTAATACAGGAAATGTGCTTGTACTTATCAGCAGTGAAACAAGTGACGAATCCGTTGCTGCAAGTCAATATGCGATGGAACTTGAACAGGCATTTAGACAAGAGCCGATATTTACCGATGTGTTTGCGCCAAGCAGTCTGCCTTGGTTCGATGAATATGCGCTGGGCTTTGTCTCACAGGATGATTTTGCACGTCTGTTGAGTCAATTTGAGCATCAACTGGCCCCCGCTATTTTGGCTGCGCGGATGCAGAGCGTTGAGCAGTATTTTGCCTTGCTGGCTGACCGAGCTGAGCACACTGAGCAGCCACTAGAGCCGATTTTGCAAGCAAGTCAACAGCAAGAGGTGGATTGGCAACAGCTGTTAAAGCAAGTGGTGTCACCGCCTCAACATTACGTTGTCACGTTAACTGCTGAGCCAGACAACTCACAGAAAAACCCAAATCAGCAAGTCATTAGTAAACTTGAGCGAATTTTATCCCGCATAGAACGACCTGATGGTGTGACGGTAGAGTTCACAGGGCAGACACCGCTTGATTATGACGAAATTAAAGATGCCAATGACAGTATTGCACTAGCAGGTACAGCGTCTTTGATCGGCCTTCTCCTCATCCTCACTATTGGCATACGTTCACTGCGCGTGATTGTTGCTTGTTATGTGACAGTTCTCATTGGTTTGACCTGGACATTTGCAGCAGGGCTCGCCGTTGTAGGGCATTACAGTACCATCTCGATCGTATTTATGGTGATGTTCATCGGCCTAGCGGTCGATTTCGCTATCCACCTCTGCCTTCATATCCAAGAGTTACGCGCTGGAGGTGAGGATAATCAACAAAGCCTTAAGCATGCGTTAACGCACTCGTTTCGTCCATTAGGCTTGTGTGCATTGTCTTCGGCCATTGGATTTATGAGCTTTTATCCGACCGCTTATACAGGCCTCGGTGAGTTAGGTGTCATCTCGGCGATGGGGATGGTGCTTGGCTTAGTAGCCACCTTTACCGTCATCCCTCTGTTTTTTGAATTGTTTGGTTATCCAACGGTGCGTCATTCGGCACAACATGGCTTTGGCAAACGTTATGCCACTTTCATTTACCGTTGGCAAAAGCACATTGTTGCGACAGCTCTGGGGCTTTTTGTGGTGATGGGGATAGGCGCGAGTCAGTTCAAATTTGATTTTTCAACACTTGTACTGAAAAATCCCCAATCGGAATCAGTGCTGTCACTCAACCGACTGCAAGAGTTAGGTCTGGGCTCAAGCTATCAGCTCTACGCTGTTGCTGATGATGAAGAGCAGGCACAAGCATGGCAACATGAACTGCGTGAGTTGGACATGGTGAGTAGTGTGACGATAGCCAATGATTTCTTGCCGCACCAATGGGTGACTCGCCAAAATGCGGTGGTGGATACCATCTCGTCCGTTACTCCGGCAGCACCAATGGCTTATCAGCAGTTTAAGGCACTGGCACAAGAACAAAACTGGCCACAAGCAGAGCAACTTCCTGAGACATTTGAGCCCCAAAATAGCGCTTATCTATTCTCTGGTACACAGATGTTTGCTGAGTCTTTAAGCCCACAGCCCGCACCAGAGATCAGCGACATACCAAGTGAGTTATTGAATCGATATGTCAGTGACGATAAGCGTTATCTTGTTACGATTGTACCGCAAGGTGATATGACCAACGTTGATAGTGTTCAACGTTTTATTCGCGAGGTTCAGGCGATTACGCCTAATGCTACTGGCCGTGCGGTTGCCGAGCAACAAGTCGGTAAAATCATCGTGAATGCTTTCCAGACGGCGATCATTATTGCAGTAGTGGCGATTACGCTTCTACTCACAACGACAATTCGTAGTGCCAAAGACATTGCACTGATCTTTGTGCCATTAACGCTCGCTTCATTGACCACTCTTGGCATGATGCATTGGTTCAATCTATCCATGAATATGGCGAATATTATCGTGATTCCGCTTATCTTTGGTCTTGGCGTAGACAATGGTATCCATATCGTGAACCGATTTAGAGCCGTTGGGGATATCCACTCATTCTTCGCGACATCCACCCCGAAAGCGACAGTCGTGAGCTGTCTATCAACCCTAATGACATTCGGCGCACTGATTTTAGCGCAGCACCAAGGCATGCATTCAATTGGTTTGGTGCTGACCATCGCGTTGAGCAGCATTTTGGTTTATAGCTTGGTGTTATTGCCGGTTAGCCTTCAGTTGACTATTAGTAAGAAGTCTTAGGGCGATTAGCCTTAGGTAAGGCATAGGAAAGCGGTTGCAAATTCAATAATGAGCCGCGTTTGATTGACGTAATATAACGTTGGTCTAACGCGGCTTTTGTCGTTTGCTCACTCTGTAAAGTACGTTCATTTTTAGCAAAAATTGATAACTTGATCACAACCTATAGCTGGTGGTAGGATGCGCTCCCTAAATTAGTACAACTATATAACTAACCGAACATTAATGATTAACTAGACTCTTCATTTAGGGTCATTAAGCATTATGAAAACAAGACAATTTTGGTGTTACAGCATTTAGTAGCACTACTGGACATATAACTATCGCTTTGTCGTTGTTTTCCAATCTCTGGAAAAATGAAATGAAACAACTTTTTTGGCTTACCCTAGTGGCGGTAAGCGCACCTTTTGCGAATGCACAAGATTCAATGTTCCCCATATGGGGAGAAGAAGCAGAGGCTCGTGGTTATACATTGCCAAAACCTTGGGGCCTTTCTTTATCCTACATGGATATGAATAATCCAATTACCGTAAATAATATTGGTCTGAGTGGAACACCTCTTTTGGAGTCTGTCGATATTGATGCGACTAAAGCACAGTTCAAAGGGTCCAACATAACACTTCGTGGAGATTTATGGCTATTTCCATTCTTGAATGTTTATGGAATTTTAGGACAAACTAGAGGTGAAAGTACCGCACTAATTGAGTCGGTTACATACAATGGTGGATGGCCATGTCACAATGGGTGCACGATAGATGACCTAAATATACCATTCACTTTAGATATGGATGGAACGACCTATGGTGCCGGTACAACAATCGCAGGCGGTGTGGGCAATTGGTTTGCACTTGTTGACATGAACTATACCCTAACAAATATTGATGCTATTGATGGTGAGATTAAGACATTTGTTGCTGCACCTAGAGTCGGTCATCGTTGGCAATATGATGGTGGCAAAGAGCTTAGAGTTTGGGTGGGAGCTATGTACCAAGATGTTCAACAATATTTGTCTGGAAACATAGGAGATATCATTCCACAGTTGGCTGATATACTTGAAGATGGGCGCTTCGAAGTCCAACAAAGCGCAGACGACAAATGGAACGGCACCGCAGGCTTCCAATACGCCTTCAATCGCGATTGGGATATCTTGTTTGAAGCAGGCTTCGGCTCACGTGAAACCCTGTTCGTTGCTCTAGGCAGACGCTTCTAAGTGTAATAAGAGTTTCAATTAATACGGGCTGGCAAAGTGCTAGCCCGTTTTCATTTCTATCGAATGAAATGATTAAAGGTAACGACTTCTCAAGTGCGCTTTAAAGAATTCAGCATTCAATGTCTCACCCGTAGCAGATTTAACCAACTCATCCGTCGTCAATAAGCTACCCTTACTCCAGATATTTTCAGATAGCCAAGCAAAGATAGGCGATAGATCACCGCTTATAATCGCAGCATCTACATCAACCGTTTTCTTCATCGCTGCCATAAATTGAGCCGCATACATAGCTCCGAGCGTGTAGCTAGGGAAGTAACCAAATGCACCATCTGTCCAGTGAATATCCTGCATACACCCATTAGTGAAGTTACCTTGCGTAGATAAGCCAAGATACTCCTGCATCTTGCTATCCCAGAGCTCAGGTACATCAGTGTGTTTAATGTCACCGTTGATTAAGTCACGCTCAATCTCGTAGCGCAAAATGACGTGCGCAGGGTAGGTCAATTCATCGGCATCGACACGAATGAAGTCTTTCTTCACACGAGTGTAGAGTTTTTGGAAGTTATCAAATGCGAACAACTCTGGGTTATGCCCCTTGAAGGTGCTGCCGGCCATAGCGGATAGGTGTTTGATGAAGGCATCACTTCGGCCTACCTGCATTTCAAAAAATAGAGACTGTGATTCATGGATACCCATTGAGCGCGCTTCACCTGCAGGAAGTCCGGCTAAGGTTTTTGGCAGGCCTTGTTCATAGCGTGCGTGACCCGTTTCATGAACAATGCCCATAAGCGACTGAACGAATTCATTTTCATCATAGCGCGTGGTAATCCTGACATCACTTGGCACGCCGCCGCAGAATGGGTGAACACTTTCATCGAGTCGGCCGTGGTTGAAATCAAACTTGAGTAGCTTCATCACCTCAAGGCCTAGTGCCTTTTGATGAGCCGTATCAAACTGACCACTTGGCTCGATAAAGGATTCACTGCTTTGCTTATCGATAACTTGATCAATCAATTCAGGTAACCAAGTTTTTACGTTATCAAACAGTTGATTGAGGGATTCGGTTTTTGTGCCGGGCTCATAGATGTCTAACATGGCATCGTAGGGGGATAAGCCTGTGGCATCTGCGCGGATTTGCGCTTCTTCTTGAGAAAGTTTGACCACTTCTGCCCAGTTCTTTTCAAAACCTTGCCAATCGTTCTCTTTACGTTGAGTGCGCCATGCGTGCTCACACTTCGAGCCGGCTAATGATTTCGCTTGGACAAGTTTTTCAGGTAATAGGTTGCTTTGCTGCCACTGACGTTTTAGCTCTCGAAGTACGGCAGGGTTGTCACCTTGCAATGACTCTTGATCTGCTTGGGCGAACCAATCACTTAATTGTGGCTGCGTCATCAATTTGTGAATATGTACGGAAAGCTCCGCCATGGCGTTTGAGCGGGCTTCATTGCCGCCTGCAGGCATCATAGAGGCTGCATCCCAGCCACAGATCGCGGAAAGGTGATTGAAATTAGAAATGGTTTGAAAATGTGCTTTGAGGTTTTCGAATGCACTCACTGTGGATCCTCCATGACCGATGTCGTTCTAGAGAGTTGTAATAAGTTTGTCATTCTAACAGGGTCTTTTTTACTACCCAAGTCAGTGACATCTGATATATTCCATTGATTAACAAGCATTGATTATAAAGCATAGACGGACATTGATTGTGATTGAGAACTTTAGTGCCTTTTTAGTAGCGATAACGATTTTAACCCTGACACCGGGATTAGATACCGCTTTGGTGATCCGTAATACTTCTCGCGGCGGCTTTCACGATGGAGCATTAACCAGTTTAGGGATCTGTCTGGGTTTGTTTGTCCACGCCTCGTTTTCAGCGTTAGGTATTTCGGTAATTTTGACTCAATCAGCAGAGCTGTTTTATGCAGTAAAAACGGTGGGTGCAGCGTACTTAATTTGGTTAGGCATCTCGAGTTTAAGGTCGATTAAACACAGTGGTGGCGTTACGGTTGGCTCTGTGGGAAGTCAAGATGTGAATGTGCGTCGGTCGCTGCGCGAAGGCTTTTTTTCAAACGTATTGAACCCTAAAACTGCTGTCTTCTATTTGGCGTTCTTACCGCAATTTATCAATCCAGAATACTCTCCATTTTTGCAGTCGTTGCTGATGGCAGCGATTCACTTTGTCATTGCGATGCTCTGGCAGTGTGGTTTGTCGGGCATGCTTAATTCTGCGAAGTCACTGCTCAATAACGCCACTTTTGTGCGTTGGATGGAAGGCACAACGGGCGCTGTTCTGATTGTATTAGGTGTGAAACTGCTAATTGAAAAGCCGCAAATTTAGAGCTTAATGCTTATCTAAGCACCACGTGTAAAGGTGTTTGGCTAGTGCCTCAGATTCAGCCAAAGGTAGATCATGGGCATCGCTATCAAATAGGTTGAGTTCTACTCCCCAGTGATCAGCAATCGCTTCACCACATTGAGGACTGACTAACTGATCTTTATCACTGACAATAACTTGAGTGATGCATTTTGGAGACGTTTCAAAACCGCGAAACCGTGCAGCAGCGACAAGTTGTCTAAGCGCATTATTAACAGATACAGGGTGTTTGGATGCAAGCTCAACGTGGTAAGACAGAATCTCCCCATCTTGTTGATAATTTGGGTAAGTGATACTTAGAATACGATCTTGAAAGGCGTTTTCGCCTTTTGCTCGCTCGGCCAGTATCGACCCTAATGCCCGCAAATTGATACGTTGCCAGAAAGGGCTGAATCGCGCAAAGCTGGGGTTAATTAGGGTTAATGAAGCAATTTGCTCGGGGTACGCCTTGGCCCATTGGCTTGCTAGCATTGATCCCATCGAAATCGCCACTAAATGGTAACGGGTGCAGCCATCAGGCAACTGTGACATAACTTGCGGTAACATCGAATCAATGGATAGCGGACTTGTTTGTTCGTAAAGCTCGCCATTTCCTGCCACATTTGGAGTTATGATCGTTAGGCTTGGTTCGATGGTTTTGAGCTCGCAAAGTAACCTTTGCCAGTGACCACTTTCACGGAGTAAACCTCTCAACAATACTATGGGTACCATAATTTGAGTGCCTTGTCAGTCAGTTGCTCTTTGTTGTCGATCGTCTCTAGGATTCGGTTATCTAACACCTGCATTAAATAGTTTAGAAGTGTGCTGTGACGACGTTGAACTCTTTTAATTCTATGGGGCTTAGTTGGGTGAAACAGTTGGCTGAAACTCAATAGTTGCATCGGGTTTTTCTTAACCCAAAGCCAAGAGCCAAGCTCTAGAGTGAGTGGCAGAAAGTGATGACTAGATTGCTCAAAGTGTTGGAGATACTGCCAATCCCAAAAATCCCCATGCGTTGTGTATTGGTGCCACTGCGGCTCAAACTGATAGAGCTCGTAGTGTGGGTAGCTCTTGCGAAACAGTCGATATAGCAAATAATACTGCTCAATATTGTCTGGCGGTTTTTTATGGTGGGCGAAAGGAAACCAAAGACGGTCTTTAGTACCAAAGCCACTATGTAGATCGAGCACAATCGTCGAGGAGGCCGACCGACTCACATTTAATAGATAGTTTGAAGTGTGAGTCAGCTCTTTTTCCATATTATCGGGATTACCTCGAAACCAAGGTAACTTGCTCGAAATCGTTTGTCCTGCATAAAGCTGCATTGCTGGGTTTGTCGCGTTGACAGGGGCGTTACGCATTAAGTCGACGCCGTTATGATTGGCTCTTTTTTTTAACGCTACGCCCCACGGATTAACTACGGGTATCGCTATTAGCTGTATCCGTGTCAGCAAGCGTTGTAACTCTTTGTCCCATTGTATGCGGCGCATTAGGCTCTTAATAAACGCCAGAATTATCTGGCTACCTATACGTTCAACACCGTGAATCGAACCGGTTAAAACGAGGCAGGGAAGAGTAGGGTCTTTTGCACCTATATTCAGTGCATAAAGCGGGAGAGAGTGATTTTCATGTTGTATGTGTGCGAGTTCAATGAGGTCGACCTGCGCATTTTTATTGCTTAGATTGAGTATATGTTCAATTTCTCTTGGCAGATGGCTCATCGTTAAACCAGTGTGCTCTTGTTTGAGCGTATCAGTTTGAATGTATAGCGTTAAGTGTATGAGTCGATGGGCACGTCGTTGTTAAACATTTATTTCAGTGGTAGTTCATTTTTACTCACTACCACTGAAATAGAGGTGTTACGTCTTTAAAGCATAGGTAAAGTGCTGCCTAGTAATAATGCCCCCATTGACCAGTTAAAGGCTCTCAAACGTTTAGGGGTGTTGAGTAAGCGACCAATTTCTCGTCCCATCAAAGTCCATAATGTGCCTGATGGAATGTTTGCCATGGCGAATACCACACTGATGATGATGACACCCGTCACATCACTAGTGGTGTTGTAGACGGTGATAGACGTAAGCGCCATCGTCCACCCTTTTGGATTTACCCACTGGAACAGACACGCGCCAATAAAGCTCATCGGTTCATAGTCTGTTGCTTTCAGTTCGCGCTTGCTGGTGACGATTTTATAAGTCAAAAAGAGTAGGTACGCTAGACAGGCCCATTTAAGCCCCTGTTGCAGTTGAGGGTATAGTTCGAAGACTGAACCAAGCCCGATACCCACCACCAGCACCATAAATGAAAATCCGCACATAATGCCCGCCATATGCGGCAGTGTGCGAACAAAGCCAACATTCGCCCCTGAGGTGAGCAACATGATGTTGTTCGGACCAGGCGTAAAGGTTGAGACGAAAGCAAAAATCGCTAGTGCGTATATCACACCCATTTCCATAATGAGTTCTCCATTTGTTGTCGTTGAGGAGAGTTTATATTCATATATGCGCAATTTTGTGTTTAAAATTGACTAAAATGATTTTTTTACACAACAAATGGTCACTTATGGATGCGTTTGAACAAAAGATATTGCGTGAGCTTAAGCAAAATGGTCGAATTTCTAATGTTGAATTAGCGGATAAGGTGGGATTGTCCCCTTCAGCGACACTGCGCCGTGTACAAGAGCTAGAACGAACAGGTGTGATATCTGGCTACCAAGCGAATATTAATCGCGAGAAAGTAGGGATTGGATTTATCGCTTATGTCTCCGTCGGTCTATCAAGTCACAGAAAACAGGCTCAGCTAAGTTTTGAACAACACGTTGAGTTTGAGGATCAGGTTGTAGAGTGCCATAACATTACCGGAGCGAGTGAGTATCTGTTGCGGGTTGAGACTAAAGACTTGGCCAGCTATAAAACATTCCATGCTGATGTACTTGGAGAGTGCCCCGTTGTTGACTCAATAACTACTATGGTTGTGATGGACTCGCCAAAAGATATTCGATAAGACCAAGAATTCGATGAAGATAAGAAAGGTGCAAGAAAGCAGGGCTTTCACTGCACCTTAATGGGGGTTAGATGAGTGCCGCTCGCGCTTTTGCTGATATCCACTCGGAGACGATAACCGTCACCAGTATCGAACAGAAAATCACGGTTACTTGTGGCCAAGCAAGGATTGACATCGATTCTTGAAGTTTCAAGCCAATACCACCTGCACCGACAAGACCCAATACGGTTGATTCACGAATGTTGATATCCCAACGAAATAGGCTCGTACCGATAAAACTTGGCAAGATTTGCGGTAACACGCCGTAGCTCAATACTTGCAACTCAGAGGCTCCGGTCGCTCGTATTGCTGCGACTTGAGTTTCGTTTACCTCTTCAATTGCTTCATACACAAGCTTAGAGACAAAGCCTATAGAACGTAGTGCGATGGCAATGATACCCGCAAGTAATCCTGGCCCCATGATTGCTACAAGTAATAGTGCCCAAATAAGTGAGTTAATTGAACGGCTTGATGCAATAATGAGCAGCGCTATCGGACGAGCAATGGTTTGGCTCGGTGTCGTATTGCGCGCGGCTAAAAATGCAATCGGGAAAGCAATGACAACGCCAAGTGCAGTACCCAGTGTCGCGATATTGATAGTATCCCAAAGTGGAACCCATAGCTGCTCTAAGTAGCTCCAACGAGGGGGCCACATACGCGATGAAATATCAGAAAACTGCTTAGGTGCATCAACAACAAAGAACCACATGGTGTCTTCGTTCATTACTTGCCAACAAAAAACAGTTAACGCAACAAACGCCAACCAAAGGACAAATTGTTGTAGTGATTCTTTTGGAGTGTAACGGCTCCATTGAACCGGTGTAGACGTGTTCATTAACGAATGCTCTTTCTGATCTGTGTGGAGAGAAACTCAGCGGCCATAACAATAGCGATGATGATCATTAGGATAGCTGCAGCCGCGCTGTACTCGTAGCGATCCATAGCTGTGTTCAGTGTGGCACCAATACCGCCTGCGCCTACAATGCCGATAACCGCAGATTCACGGAAGTTGATATCGAAACGGTATAAGCAAAGGCCAATAATGCGAGGCATAACTTGAGGCTGCACCGCGTAGTTAACTTGTTGTAACCAGCTTGCACCTGCCGATCTCATTGCGGTCAGTGGGGCAGGGTTGAGTGCTTCAATTTCATCCGCAAACAGCTTGGCTAAGAAGCCGATAGTTGCAATAGTAAGAGTGACAAAACCAGCAAAAGTACCAAAACCGAACAGTGCTACACACAAAATCGCAATAATGATTTCCTGTAAGCTACGTGCAACGGCAACGAAGCTTCGGCAGAAGTAGTAAACTGGTTTAGGTGCGAGATTCTTTGCCGCACCTAAGCCAAATGGGATTGAGAGAATAATACCGGCCACGGTTGATGTCATTGTCATCGTTAAGCTTTCTACAAGCCCTTGTGAGATGTTATTCCATCGTCCGCTAAAGTCTGGACTCATAAACGCTTTGATGAAGTTAAGACCACGCTCAGAGCCTTCATAAATTCGAATCCAGTTGATTTCAATTGATTGAGTCGCAGCATAAAGATACAGAGCAATCGCAATCCAAATACCATTTCTAACCCAGGCATTTTGAATCAGTGGCGGTTTTTTCCATGTTGTTGGGTAGTGGCTCATACTGCTAGCCCCAATTCTAGTTCAGCGTCTTGCACTTCTTCATTGCTGGTCGCATTCCAGTCTTCTTCACCGTAGATAGTGGTCAATGCCGCTTCGTCTAGCAAATCAGGTGAGCCATCAAATACCACTTCGCCTGCGTTTAATCCCACAATACGGTCAACGAATTGTGTCGCGAGGTTTACATCATGAATGTTGATGATCGCAGGCAGTTGGCTTTCTCGACAGATATCGGTAATCAAACGCATGATTTGACGCGCAGTTTTAGGGTCAAGAGCAGCGGTTGGCTCATCAATCAACAGTAGAGAAGGTTGTTGGGCTAACGCTCGGGCAATACCGACACGTTGTCTCTGACCACCAGAAAGGGCATCAGCACGCTTGTCAGCGTGTGTTAATAGACCCACTCGGTCTAATAGGGCGTAGGCATTTTGAATATCAGTCTCAGGGTATCTACGTAGGAAGCTACGCCAAAATGGGACATAGCCAAGACGCCCGGAAAGGACGTTTTCCATCACAGTAAGACGTTCAATAAGCGCGTACTCTTGGAAAATCATACCGATTTGGCGGCGCGCTTGTTTTAGTTGACCTTTTGAAAGGTTGGTCAGATCGTTACCTTCAAATAGAACTTCACCTGATGTCGGTTCAGTGAGACGGTTGATACAGCGAATCAGGGTTGATTTACCAGCACCAGATGGGCCGATAAGTCCTACCACTTCACCAGCTTGAATCGACAGGTTCACATCTGTGAGGGCCTTGTCAGAATTAGAGTAATGCTTTGTTAAGCCTTTAAGTGTCAGTGTGGACATGGTTTACCTTAGGAGTTGAATAGGTTGCCGAATGTAACAAGATGCAGCCAATAGGCTGCATCTTAATTCGTAGTACTTTGTTGAGTAATACTTTTAGTGACTAGAGGTTAGCTACAAGTGTAAGAAACTTCGTTTGCTGTATCGATGGTACGAATCACTTCCCAGTGCTCTTGGTAAGTGATTGGGATGAATTGAGATTCACCGTTACGCTCGAACTCTTCTTTTAGCTTTGTACCTTCCCAGTCAAACGTGAAGAACGCTTGTTGAATTTTCTCTTGAAGATCTGGGTGTAGGTTGTGAGCAAAACCGTAAGCCGTTGTTGGGAACGTTTGAGACTTATAGATAGACTTGATTGCGTCTTCTTTAACTACTTCACGGTCTAGCATGCGTGTTAGAACCGAGTTAGCCACTGCCGCAGCGTCGTAATCTTTGTGTGCAACACCTAGGATAGAGTTATCGTGAGCACCAGAGAATGCTGGGTTAAAATCAGCATCAGGCTTTAGGCCGTACTCTGCATCAAGGATAGCCGAAGGCGCTTTAAAACCAGAGTTTGAAGTTTGAGAAGTAAACGCGAGTTGCTTACCTTTCAGGTCTTCAACCTTTTCGATACCTGACTCTGGGTGAGTGATGATTTCCATTTCGTAACCGAAAGAACCATCTTCACCAGCCATGATAGTAAAAGGATTAAAGCCAGCACAGTTTACTGCTAGTGGTGTAGAACCCGTGTTGAAACCAGCAATATGAAGGCGGCCTGAACGCATTGCTTCAATTTGAGCTGCGTTGTTTTGTACAGGGAAGAAACGAACGCTTTTGCCAGTTGTTTTTTCCAAGTGTGTTAGGAACTCACTCCAAACGTCAGCGTATACTGCAGGGTCTTCAACAGGTGTGTAAGCGAAGATTAGAGTTGATGGGTCAGACCATTCTGACTCAGCAGTAGGAAGGTCAGCAACAAGGTTACCAGTACGGTCTTCGTAACGTGCATCCATCGCTACGGTATTGAAAGACATCACTAGTGCTGCAGCGACAGCTGATTTGATAAGTTTCATCTTGAATACTCATTAGTTTTACTGAAAAAGTTGACGTTAAGGTAGTGGTCCAATGTGACAGTAAATTCGCAGATCTATGACGGAAAAAAGACAGCGAGTAACAAAATGTGTTGTTTAGGGGAGTTTTAACAAGTTAAAACAAAAACACCCTCCTTCGCACAAGGCGTCGGAGGGTGTTCATGAGGTAAGTCATAAAACTTAAGTTTTATGTGGATAATTACATATTTTTATCAACTAGATAGCTGTTTTCTGCATTTTAGGCTGTTTAGCCGTATTGAAGAATAGTTTGGTTTCTTCAATGACAACATGACGTAACAGGATTAATCCAATCAAGTTTGGAATCGCCATTAGTCCATTAACGATGTCAGCGATAAGCCAAATCATGTCTAAATGTAAGAATGCACCCGATGCAACTAAACATAAGAATACGACTTTGTACGGTAGGATACCTTTTGTTCCAAAAAGGAAAACGACACAACGTTCCCCGTAGTAGTTCCAGCCAAGAATCGTAGTGAACGCGAAGAAGATAAGGCCGACAGAGACAAGCATTGGCCCGAGCGTGTGAGCATTCAAACCCGTAGCGAAAGCATGGGTTGTCATTGCTGCGCCAGCAAGATCACCTTGCCACGCGCCTGTTAAGATCAACGCTAATCCCGTCATTGTACAAATGATGATGGTATCAAAGAAAGTACCCGTCATAGAGATAAGCCCCTGACGTACACACGAGTCGGTTTTCGCTGATGCTGCTGCAATAGGCGCACTACCTAGACCAGCTTCGTTCGAGAACACGCCGCGCGCGATACCAGATTGAATCGCCAGCATAATGCTCGCGCCTAAGAAGCCACCACTTGCTGCAGTCGGAGTAAACGCTGACGTCACAACGAGCGTTAACGCGTCTACTAGGTGCTCGACATTCATTAAGATAACCGCTAAGCAAGATACAATGTAAAGTGCCGCCATTGATGGAACAATTTTACCCGCTACTTTAGCGATAGACTGAATACCACCAAGCGTTACACATGCAACGAGAATGGTCAGTACAACGGCTGTAATTTCTCGGTCAATCCCAAATGAGATTTGAGTCGCATCAAGAATTGCATTCACTTGCGGGAAAGTACCGATACCCAGAAGGGCAACACCCAATGCAAATACAGCGAAAATTACTGCCAAAACGTTTGAGCCCACACCATACTTCAAGTAGTACATTGGGCCGCCAACCATTTGGCCTTTTGAGTCTACCTTACGGTATTTAACCGCAAGCAAACATTCTGCGTATTTGGTTGCCATGCCGAATAGAGCAGCTAGCCACATCCAAAATAGTGCGCCCGGGCCACCAAGTTTAATTGCGGTTGCCACACCAACGATATTACCAGTACCGATAGTCGCCGATAGGGCAGTACAAAGCGCAGCAAATGGTGAAACATCGCCTTCTTTGCCAGATGATTTGCTGAAAACGTATTTTAGTGCGGTTGGAAGGTGGCGAAACTGCAACAAACCAAGACGAAAAGTGAAATAGATACCCGTACCAACCAAAAGGATCAGTAGCGGTGGACCCCAAACGAGGTTGTCGATAGTTTGTAATACAGATTGAATAGTGGTCATTTGATTCCCCTTAATAGATACATCGTAACTAAGGAGAAGAGTGAAAGGTGCTAGAGCTAATTAGAGATCGTCGCGAATACAAACCTTCTACGACCAATACCTTAAGACGATATTGCCCGAAAAAAGTGAGAACAAATTTTCACTCCTCTGTCCTTTTGCCTGAGAGTTTCACTATCGTGCGATAGCTTGCTCCTTCGGCGACCGCTCTCTACAAAGTAGTGCGGTTCTCTCCAGAGGTTCCTCCAACAAACAGTCCTTTTGCCTGAAATAGTTAATTCTTCGGCGGACATACTCTAAGGTATGCCTCTCTCCTGTAAGTCTTCATCGGAACGTTTACTCGATTTAGTCGAGTAAACTAATCTTGCTGTTGGTCAACAAGTTGGCGGTAATTTAACAAATTTATTTAAACAATCAACCTGATTTACATCAAATAATCAGTTAAAAGCCCTGAGTGGTGATTGTTTGGCCAATAATGAAGCGTTGTTTAGTATGATTTATAGACAATCTCTCGGTGGACGGCATGCTTCAAGTTTGATGCATGAATGAGGGAGGCACGTAGAATTTAGTAGAGTGAATCGCGTTACCTTTATTTACTTTTTCAACTACCAGGTTTGCGAAGAACTGACTGAAAGATAACTAACTTTCATGTACGATGAACGAATCAATATGAATAATCATTTTGATTCCCGCGATAAGGATTGAGTGGAGCAAACTCTTATGATTAGACTGATTTCGATTGTTGCCTTGATTGTGATTGCCTTTTTGTTGATACGTTATCGAACCAACGAAAAATTACAGAAGATTGTCGTTATATCAGTGGTAGGTGCTTTTCTTGTCTACGCCGCTGGCGTTATGATTACTGAATTAGCTCGATAAGCGCTTGGAGATTGTCGTGGATAAACGACTGGAAAACACTGAAGAAGAAAATGTGGTTGTCATTGAACAGAAAGACAACAAAACACGGCTGTATATCGTTCTTGCAGTCGTGCTCGGCGCGGCATTGGGTGGCGTGATTGGCTCTTCTAGCACCGCAAACCGCTGGCAGGAAACGTACGATGCATTGGAAGTTCGTTACCAAGATTTGCTTGATGAGAAAACCGAGCTGGCCACCTCAGTTGAGCGAAGAACTGCGGAACTGGATACCGAAGTTGAAGAAAAGCTCAATGAGGAGATGGAAGAACAAATCGCGACGTATGAGAGTGAAATTGCGGATCGTGACCGTAAAATAGCGGCGCTGAATAAGCAAAATGAAACCCTAAGAACAGAGCTTTCAGAGAACCAAGAGAGTTTGGCCTCTTCAAACCAAGTTAATGAGCAACTGAATCGCCAAGCGGATATGCAAGTTGTTATGCTCGAACGCTCTAGAGAGCTATTTCAGCGAGAGCTGACAGTGAAAGCTGAACTTGCAAAACTGGAAGATCAACGCGATGAACTCATCCCTTCCATTGAACGCCTAAAGAAAGACTGTGACCTTTTCCTTGAAGGTACGAGCTGGGACGCCAAGTCTGATGCTTGTGATCGCCAAGACGAGGCCAACAGTCGTTTAAGCCAAATCAATCAGATGATTCAAGTGCATCGTATGGACTTGGAAGAGATCGAGGCAATAGCGAAAGAGATTGGTGTAAATTAGTCAACCTTCACATGAGCAGCCATCGGCTGCTCATTTTTTTACTTCTTCGTGTCTTAAAGCCCGCTATGACAAGTGAACAGTCTGAAACCATTATCAATCTGATAAAAACCGATAAATTGAGAGCTGAAGCGCTCCATCATGTGTATTTGCTCCATCTACCTGATTGTTATCTTGCTGCGGGCTTTGTGAGAAATCGAATTTGGGATGCACTTCACGACTACACTAAACCGACCCCTATGAACGATATTGATGTGATCTATTTCGATAGTAATGAAGTCGATTCACAAGCCTATATGACGTATGAAAAGCAGTTAAAGACTGCAATGCCGCATGTACATTGGCAAGTAAGAAATCAAGCACGCATGCACCTACGAAATGGTGACTTACCCTATAAGAGTTCTCTGGAGGCAATGAGTCATTGGCCTGAAAAAGAGACTGCCGTTGGGATTAGGAAAGTATGTGAAGGGCAATATGAGTGTATTGCAGCATTTGATATTGGTTCGTTGCTGGCTGGGTACCTTTCTCACAACCCCAAGCGTAGTATTGAAATTTTTCAAACACGGGTTGATTCGAAAGGGTGGTTGGAGAAATGGCCCAAGCTAACGGTCATATTTGAGGAAAGCGAATAAATAAGCGAGCTCAATGCTCGCTTATTTGATGATGGATGAAATATCTATTTCTTACTGAACTTAAATGTCACGATAGCAGGATCGTGATCCGAAGAACGGTAAGCATCCCCATACTTCGGCAAGTCGCCACTGTATTTGCTGGAATATTCAAACAGCGTCGACTCTACTGCGTTGATTGGCCACACTTGAGCGTCAATAACGAACTTCTCCAACTGTTTGTCTACTAGCACGTAATCAAGAGTGCCAACTGTATCGTTATAAGAGTAGCTATAGGAGTGTGGCTTGAGCGATTCTACAATATCGATGTAACCGTACGACTTTTTGATTAGAGCGCCGTCGTCTCCGTGAAGCGGCTGACCTGTTGTTTCATCGCCACCGATATAGGTATTGCGAGCGGCAAAGGTTTCGTAGCCTTTTGGTGCAGACTTACGGTCGGTGAGCACTAGCATCGGGTCTTCAAGCCCATAGCTATTCAAATCCCCCATGACGATTTTGTAGCCTTTCATATCGCCTAGTGTCTCAGCGAGGTGATAAGCGGCGGAGACTCTGAATCGTTCACAGCTTCCTTGTAGATCCGGGTCGCTTGGTTGGTTTCCTTGTTCATCTTCCCAACATGTTGAGCCTTTCGACTTAAAGTGGTTGGTGGAGACAATCAATGGTTTCTTGGCACCTTTAATTTTAAATGTGGCAGTGAAAGCATCGCGTTGATAAGAGCGTTTGTAGCTGCCATCTTCCAACAATACATGCTGTTGCGGCATCTCAATCACATCAATAGCTTTAACTTTCGCGGCCTTTTTACGATAGATGATCTTATTCGTGATGGCGTCCGTGCCGACATAGCCTTCGCCATCGATCTTCTTCGGCTTTGCAATGCGGTACTGTTTTTTCTTCGGCAGTTGAGAATTGAGTGCGTTGACCAGCGTATCGATCGCTGATTGCTCATCAAAACCGTTATTTTCAATCTCAATCAGGCCAACAATGTCGGCATCTAGAGCGACTAAAGCAGAAACGATTTTATCTAACTGTCTTTGGTACTCTTCATACGTTTCAGCGCCGCGATTTTGATTGAGAGGGTTGTCACGACCACCAAATGGTGAAGTGAAGAAATTCTCTACATTGAAACTGGCAACGCTCAAGTCTCCCGATACGACATCAGGTTGAGTAGGGCGAAGTGATTGAGAATGGTCAAATGCTTGCGCTCCATCAGGCTCAAGAACATAGAGACGATACTCGTTGTATGAATAGCCAATAACCCCAGTAAGACCTTGAGAAGACAGACTTGCGCCAACGCGAATATAGTCATCAGTTGTGCCAGTACCATTGTCTTGAGCAAAGTTCTCATACCAAGGAACAACGCCATCAGATGCTTTGACTGGGGATTCTACGAATAGACGACGACCTTGATTGAGTTCATCTTGCTCGATTGCGCCTTCAGACAGTGGTGCATTAAATTGATTCGGGTGGTAGTTAACGGTTTGGTAGCTTAGCACCATGTTGTTGCGATAAGCGCTGTAGTCGAAACCAAATGTGCGTGTCACTCGCATGTCGGTTTGATCATTAACACGCACAAGCATACCTTCGTAACGCTCAAGAGTTTGCTCAAAGTTTAAGTCGCTAGGAATGGTTTCTATTGTTGTTGGGGTAATGGTAACGCCTTTGACATCCGTCGCTTTAACACTTACAGCGTTCAGTTGTGTCCAGTAATAGTGCTCATAGACTTTACCGACAACCGTGACTTCATCACCGGTTTCTAAACCAGCAGGCTGAGCATTAACAAAGATGCCGTCAGAGGTTTTCGGATTACCATCACCGAACTGATCTTGCATGAAGAAGCCGACTAGCAGGTCGTTTCCGAGCTTTTGCTCTTGGACATGAGTAACTATGCCGGTCACTGCAAAATAGTCTTCTGATTCGTAGATGCCGTTGCTTGGATCTGTGTATGGCGACCAAGCCCCTTCGCCTTGTAGCTCCATTATGGTGGCAGGAATACCTTCAACAGGTGGAGGCGTTGTGCCTTCTTGGTCTAGATAACCTAAGTCGCTCCAATCATTGGTGCTTCTCACTTCCCATTGATTGATATCCCAACTTGTATTCGGGGTGTAGTTGCGACGAACGAGAGTGATGTCTTTGTTGAAGTTCTCTCGATCATTAAACTCTGGGTCTGGCCCAACCATATCGATGGTGTTGCCGTTGTATGTGAGACGGATTGGGTCATCACCGTTGAAGTTAGCGATGGTGTTGTTGATGTCATCTAAGCGGCTTAAAAAGTCACTGTCGTTATTGGTGTTACCGTTGCCAACGACGTATGTTTCATACGGTGCGAGAGTGATGCCGTCCAGCGAGTAATCACCGGTCCAGTTTCCACTGAAATTAACGTTTAGTTGCAGTTGATAGCCATTCAGCGTAACGGCAGAGTCACCAACATTACCGATTTCGATGGCTTTGTGATAGCCGGTGCCTTCTACGACCTCGGAAATGATGATATCGGAATGGGCATAGCTAGACATAATAAATATGCCAGCTGCGGTCATTATGGTTTGCTTAATCATGATATCCCTATTGATTGTTTTGTAGTTAATTTGTGTGTTAATTAAACAATAAGTATCATGTTTTATGTGACGAAAATATGGTGAACACTTAGCTATTTATGAAGCAGGATCTTAAAATAAGAAATAGATAGTAATTGTAATGGATTACATCGGGAAAAGTTTATGAAGGTGTTTGTTACACTATTGAAGTTACGACTGATACCAATTTAAAATCAGCATCAGAGAGTTATGGCATTGAATGTTTAATAATAATTTATTTTTCAGTTAACAAAAGTGTAACGGAATTAGGCTTAAGCTTTCTAGTCAAATCAATACAGACCACTTATAACAGGTATAATATGAAAAAATCGCTTTTAGTTACGGCAGTAGCACTTGGTTTAGCTGGATGTAATAGTAGTTCGGATCCAGTATATATTGCTCCGAATGAGACTTTTGATATCTCGATAGCTCACATAAATGACACTCATTCATCATTTGATGAAGTAAAATCAAGTTTTACAAACGATTACCTGCTTCAAGGTAAGCCTGTATATACGTCATTTGGTGGCCACCCAAGATTGCTGTCTGCTGCGAATCAATATCGTGAGCAAGCAGAGCGTGAAGATGTAAGCATGTTGTTTCTTCATGGCGGGGATGCGTGGCAGGGTAGCGCGTACTTCAAACTAAATAAAGGCCAAATGAATGCCGATATTTTAAGCCGTATGGGCTTGGATGCGATGGCAATGGGTAACCATGAATTTGATTTAGACAATGAGACGTTAGCGAGTTTTCTAAATACAATCAATTTCCCAGTGCTTGGTGCTAATATGGATGTAAGTTCTGACGAGCATTTAAATAGTGCGAACAACTTACACCCATACGTACTATTTTCATTTGATGGCAATAATAAAGAACGTGTATCAATTAATAACCTTCCATCAAATAAACATGTTGTTGCTGTAATTGGTGTTGTTCTTGAAGATATGCCTTCTATTTCTCCAGAAGTCGGTGATGTTACTTTCTTAGAAGAAGTCGCTACGACTCAGAAAATAGTTGATGATCTAAAAGCTAAGGGCATTAACAAAATTGTACTACTCACGCACCTAGGATTGGCTCGTGATATTAATATTGCTGAAAATGTTAATGGCGTCGATGTTATTGTAGGTGGACATTCTCATACCTTAATGGGTGACTTTACTGAGCTAGGCTGGGAAAAAGAAGCGGACTATGCCCAGTTGGTTAACAACCCAGACGGTGGAATAACCTGTATTGTTCAGGCTGGAGAAAAAGCACAAGCGATTGGACATGCAAATGTTCAGTTTGACGAGAGTGGAAACATCGCTTCTTGTGATGGTGGAAATACGCTACTTAGCTCTGACAAATTCTATAGTGACAACCTTCGTGAAGAAGGGCTAGAGCAAGGCGACGAATACGCGGTTAAAGGTTTTGTTGCTGAGCATGACTTCATTGAAATTACTGTTGAAGAAGCCGAATTGCGCAGCCACATTGATAAGGTATACAAACCAGAACTTGAGGAAGCGTATGGTGATGTCATCACTTATGTACCAGAGGAACTTGTGCACGAGCGTCGCCCTAATGATGGTGTTACAGATGAACATGGTTCACAAGTCGCACCAATGGTTGGCGAGGGTTGGTTATACTGGGCAAATCAGCAAGAAGTACTTGCCGCAACCGGCTTTGAAACGGTTGATATTGCGCTGGTTGGTGCTGGTGGTGTTCGTAACTCATTAGAACAAGGTGATTTACGTGAAGGGCATATCTCTCTAGAGCTGCTCCCATTTTCTAACTATTTGTCTGTCTTAGAGCTCACCGGAGCTCAGATACGCCAATTAATCGAAGAAACGGTGACTACGAGCTTGAAGGATACTGAGCACATGGGTAAATTCCCATATGTTGCAGGTATGCGTTATACATTTGATGAAACTGTAGCTCAAACATCGGGTGAGCTAAGTGTTTTCCAAGTTCAGATGGAAGGCCTAGATGGCGATATTGAATGGATTGATATTAAAGATAATTCTACCTATGTTGTTACAACCACAAATTATAACGCAAATGGTAACGATAGTTGGGATGCACTATTTGATGCTCAAGAAGGTGGTGTGACACGCTTTGACGTTGTTGTTGATGGTGATAGCGTTAAAGCTTTTGAAGTAGAGCGAGTAGAAAAGTCGGGTGACAGTATTACAGCAATTTACGCGAATGGCATGGCACCAGATTGTAGTGATGAGTCTACTTTGACCTGTAATACCGACGCACTAGCGGTTATTGAGTACTTTGATACTGAGAAAGATATATTAGAACCACAGGTGATTCCAACAGTAACGTTGAATCTCCTTGAACGTGATTAACCCTCATATAATCAATTAACTATATACAGGCGAGCAGAGATGCTCGCTTTTTTTATAGATTTAATCATGGTTGGGAGAAAGATTAGTACTTACGCGGTATTGAACTTGGCTAATGTCTAGTGCGATAGTTTGCATATCCAATCAACTCAAGGAGTGAGTATGAATATTGAAACATGGTTACTGTATCTATTGGCAGTTTTGATTCTGACGGCTTCACCAGGGCCAAGCTCTCTATTATGTATGACCCGCGGTGTAACAGGGGGAATGCGGATTGGCCTAGCCACCGCGCTAGGTAGCTTAACGGCGATCACTTGCATCTTAACGCTTTCGTTCACCGGGCTTGGATTGGTGATTGCTTCTTCTGAATGGATATTCAACGTAATTAAATGGATGGGCGCTGCTTATCTGGTGTATCTGGGATTTAAGTCGCTACTTAGCAAGCAAGAGACTTTTGTGCAGCAAGAGCCGACGCTGCAAGAGCCAAAACAGCCTTATTTGAAACACTATATGAGCGGATTTATTGTGGGTGCGAGCAACCCCAAAGCGATTCTGTTTTTTACAGCACTCTTTCCTCAATTTATTGAAACACAGCATTCATTATTGAGTCAGTACGTAATTTTCACGTTAACTTTTATGGTGATGGAGCTGTCTTGGTTGATGATCTATGCCTATATGGGAGCGAAATCGTCTCATTGGATTTTTGCTCAGGGTAGGGCGAAACTGTTCAATCGCCTTACAGGGGGCATATTTATCGGTGCAGGTGCATTGCTATCAACCGCATCTCGCGCGTAAAAGGGTGATCTAGTTAACGAATATGCCAAATAGTGTGAGCTGTCTCGTTTTAATTTTAATTATGACACTTGGTGTCATAAAAATTTAATCTTCTTATGTATTGAGAACTTACGCAAAATTCATCATAGTGTAATTGAAGCGTAACAATAACAATATCTGAGGAGATGCCTATGCAACACCAAGAAATGATCCAACATTCAAACCTAGGAGTTATCAGCCGCACATGTCTATTTTCACTAGTGGCTATCTTTAGTACCTTTATGTTCATCTAGTGATTCGTTATTGGGGGATCGCCTTTCACAAGGCATTCCTCTCCCCTTCAGTCATTTATCCTATTCTCAGTTTTCATTCTTTCTTCATCGAGTTATCCGTGCCAATCTAGTCTGCACCAAACAGTCTTGGAGCGACGATGCTTTATCACATTGGAATATTTATCTACCCTGAAGCGGAAGTGCTCGATTTTGCAGGGCCATTCGAAGTTTTCAGTACGGCTAATCGCATAGGCTCTCTGAATTGGAAAATTCACTTAATTTCTGAACAAGGCGGTCTTGTACAAGCAAGAGGTAATTTTCCTGTTCAAAGCCATTACTCGCTTGATGACCATCCAAAGCTCGATTTATTAATTGTTGTGGGTGGTGTTCATAGTAAACAGTATCGAAATCCACGTGTTGCACACTGGCTTAAACAACAAGATCAGTTTACGGATAGAACCTGTTCTGTTTGTACTGGCGTATTTTTTCTCGCTAATGCGGGATTACTGGTTGGGCGTAAAGTCACAACACACTGGGAAGACCAAGCAGATTTACAATGTACATATCCAGATTTGACCGTGACTGAACGTAAGCGATTTATCGTAGACGGAAAATACGTCACTTCTGGGGGGATTTCGGCTGGCATCGATATGTCGTTGGCCTTGGTTGCCGAAATGGCAGGCGAGGAGTTAGCGAATAAAACAGCGCACCAAATGGAATACGTTTGGGGTGGAATGACACTCATCGATTATTAGAAAGAGCCAAACATAAATGCTTGGCCCATACTAAGTGCGATGAGTTATTAAGCCGTATTACGCATCTTCAGCACACACCTCTTTTTGTAGCTTAGGAGGCGCAGGCTCATAGTGACTCGGTGTTAAGCTAAATGTACCTTGTCCACCAGTCATTGCGCGAAGCCTTGCCGCATAATCCTGAAGCTCGGTCATCGGTGCTTTTGCAGAAATAAACGAGTACCCCATATTTGATGTGTGGCTACCCTCAATTAGCCCTCTATGGCTTGAGAGATCGCCAGTGACATCACCCACATACTCGATTGGAATGTTCACTTGAAGCTGAGCAATCGGCTCTAGAACGATAGGGCCTGCGTTTTCGATCGCGTTCAAAAGTGCCTTCTTACCTGCAATGACAAAGGCGATTTCTTTAGAATCAACAGAGTGATATTTGCCATCATAAACGGTGACTTCGATATCATGAATAGGATTACCTGAAATGGCACCTTCAGCAACGGCTTGATGAATCCCTTTCTCGACCGCGGGTATTAACGAAGTGGGAATTGCACCACCGACCACTTTATTGATGAACTGCACACCAGCACCACGTTCAAGAGGGCGCACTTTAAGCTGCACTTCACCGAATTGACCTGCACCACCACTTTGCTTTTTATGACGGTAGTGTCCTTCTGCCGGTCGCGTAATCGTTTCAAAATACTCGATACTCGGCTGTGAGGTTTGTACATCGAGCTTGTAGATATCGCGCATTTTCTCTAATGCAATTTGTAAGTGGAATTCACCGAGGCCAGATAGAATAGTTTCATTGGTTCGAGAACGAAGCTCGACACGCAGTGAAGGATCTTCACTGACTATTTTGTTTAACACATCAGAGAGTTTTTGTTCGTCTCCTCGCTTGGTAGGTTGAACACGTACTCCGTGCATGGGCGTTGGTAGTGAAAGGGCATGTAATGAAACATCATCTTCGTCATGCGAGTCATGGACAATACTGTCAAAGTCTAACTCATCAACCTTGGCCAATACGCAGTAGTCGCCAGGTAAAGCCTTGTGGATTTCAGAGCGAAGGCTACCTTGCAGTTGATAAAGATGATTCACCTTAAAGGCCTTGTTGGTATCCCCAACATAGAGCTGAGACCCAGAGTGAATCTCACCTTGATAGACTCTAAGATAAGCAAGTTTGCCTAAATAGGGATCGTTACTTACCTTAAACACATGTGCCACGGTATGCTCAAGAGAGTTGCAATCAATAGATACGGCTTTACCCTGTTTCTCGAGTAACGGTGGGTTTCCTTCGGAAGGCATGGGCATCAGTTGTGTAAAAGCATCGAGTAATAGCGACAGCCCGGCATTATTTTCACAAGAGGTAAAGCAAACAGGAATCAGGTGTCCAAGTCGTAGCGCTTGCTCGAATGGGTCATGAAGTTGGTTTGGAGTCAGTTCAGAGCCTTGCTCTAAATAGATTTCCATTAAGGCTTCATCTTCTTCAACAACTTGATCGATGAGTTGCTCGTGGGTGTCAGTAACCGACTGAACTAACGTCGACTCATCGAACTGCGGCTCAAAGTAGCAATCCACCACACTCGTCCCTTGCGCATTCGGCAAGTTAATCGGTAGACAGCGCCCACCGAATAGCTGGTTAATTTCGTCCAGCAGTTGTTGGCATTGGTTTGGGGCTATATCGATCTTATTGATAATCACCATTTGACACTTACGTTGCGTTTTGGCGAACTCAAACAGTTGTTGTGAAATCTGTGTAATTGGGGTTTGCGGGTCGAGAACTAGGGCAGTGGTTTCAACTGCAGGGAAAATACTTAGTGAACGGCCAATGAGCTCATTTTGTCCGGGAGTGTCGATTAAGTTTAACCGGTGTTTTTTCCACGCAAGTGCTATGGGGGTAGCTTCAATACTGTGATGATAATGAATGGACTGGTTATCAAAGTCAGTGACAGTGTCACCCTTTTCAACCTTACCCAAGTGATTAGTTGTACCGCTATAGTGCAGTAGTTTTTCGACTAAAGTCGTTTTGCCTGTACCAGATTGACCAACAACAGCGATGTTTCTTATCAAATTTGTAGGCATATTTGCCTCCTTGCAGGTTTGAATGAGACACAGAAGAAGTCAGGCGGCGAAGAGCCGCTTGGTCGTCTTCCAAGTCATTTTTCGAAACCTGTTCGGCAAGGTACTTCTCAATGGTCGCCTTAAGGTGGAGCACAAAGAGAATGGCATAGGCCCTCAGTATTGAGTGGTGGCTAAAAGTTAGTCTGCATTAATAACCGCACTAATATTGTGACTAATTTCATGCTTATCGGGATGAGAAAAATAAGGTTAGTAAAGTGTGAAGTAAAAGGGATAAGTCACGCTTATGTAAGCAGGGAGAGGTTGTTAGTGGAATATAAGCCGAGCGAATTTGGGAAACATCCTGTTAGGGTGTGAGTATTGGGAGGCCTTAAAACGGTGAAACCCCAGAGGTGGTAAGTCTCTGGGGTTTCGAATTTTTTAGATATCTCGGTTGGTAAGTCCGATAATCTTTCTATGCAAAAAGTTGGATTAAATCCGAATAATTCCTTGGTAGGGAATTAGATGCGGATGAAGTCCATGTGCTCAACTTTTGGCTTGAACGCGTGACGTTGAACGTCTTGTGGCTTAACCTTAACTTCTTCGCCGCCGATCACTAGAGTGATTGCTTCGTAGAATTCTGGCTTGTCCATTTGGTTGATCACGTCATCGTGGTTTAGAACGATAGAAACAGGTGCTGCTTCACCACCGTAAACGATTGCTGGGAATTGGCCAGCGTGACGTAGGCGGCGGCTCGCACCTTTACCTAGTTCAGTACGTACTACTGCTTCAAATTTCATAGTATTTACTCTCAAATTAGTAAAATAAGTTTCACGTCAACAATGCGACCTTGTTGGCGTAGTATAGCTCTCTCAATAAGACATTACTGTGAAAGCGAGCGCGGATACTATCATTGAATATCGTAACGAGCAATAAGAAATAGCAATAAATCCGCTAATTTAGCTCATCAGCAAAGACTTTATCTCGTAATGACCAAAAACGCCCCGATTTTCTTGCAATCACAAACTGAGGTGGTCGAAATCGGTGTTGATTATCAGATGCTTGTTTGGCTGTTAACGCATTGTAGGGGTTATGTTTATCTGCTAAATGGGGACGAACAAACTGCTTAGCAAACGCCTGTTTTTGCTTCTGGGTATTTAAAGACCAAAACTCGTGCACTTGTGCTTGATTTTCACCCTGGTACGTGACCTTTAAGCTCGATTTTCCGCCATTGTCCTTGTGAACAGACAGGCTCATAGATAGACACTCGAATACCAATGCGTCTTTTAGGTCTAGCGCTTCTTTAAGTTTTTTGTCTGGATCAACCAAGGTAGCATCACATTCGTGGCAGATACGCGCGGCAATATCGTTGTCTGCACCGCATTCGTTACAATATTTGGCGCGGAAGCGATACCCACAATGTTCACGTTCACCTGTTTCTTCATCGGTAAAATAACCTTGGCAGCGTCGGCCAAAATGTTCGAGTAAAAATCCGTTGCTGTCTAACTTACCCCAAAAGTTGTTGTTAAAGCCGCAGGCAGGGCAGGGAATAGTGATAATTTCACTGTCAGCGTCAGGCTTTGGATCGCCCACTTCAGGTTGATATAAGTCATAGCTGTTGCCTGCGTAATCCAACACTAAACATTCGGTTTTACCGTCGGACAATCTCAGGCCCCGTCCCACGATCTGCTGATAGAGGCTAACGGATTCTGTTGGACGAAGAATGGCGATGAGATCAACATGTGGTGCGTCAAATCCCGTCGTGAGTACCGACACATTGACTAGAAATTTGATTTCACGATTTTTGAATCGCTGAATAATATCATCGCGCTCTAGAGTCGGTGTATCGCCAATCACAATCGCGGCTTGGTGATCAGGTAGTAGAGAATAGATCTCTTGAGCGTGACGCACCGTCGCGGCAAAAATCATCACGCCGTGACGTTCTTTAGCTTGTTCAATCACCTGCTGCACGATTTGCGGAGTGGCTCTTTTTGAGCGTTCGATGACAAGATCGAGTTCCGATTCCTTATAGCGACCTGTGGTTGCCGGTTTCAGTTGAGAGAAGTCGTAACTGAGTACTGGCGCGTCGATCATTTGCGCTGGCGTCAAGAAGCCTTCATCTAATAGGTAACGGATAGGGAGCTCAAAAATACAGTCGCGGAAAAAGCGGCTTTCTTCAGTTCGTACTAAACCACGCGTGTGGTATTGGTAAATCCAGCCCATACCAAGACGATAAGGTGTGGCAGTAAGCCCAAGCACTTTAATGCTTGGATTGATTGATCTTAGATGGGCGATCACTTTCTGATAACTACTGTCTTTGTTATCGGGCACTCGGTGACATTCATCAATGACCATTAGCGAAAAAGCGTCTTTGAAATCATCGAGGTTACGAACCATAGACTGAACAGAGGCAAACACAACTTGCTCTTCTGTCTCTTTGCGTCCAAGTCCCGCCGAGTAGATGGCCCCTTTTAGATCATACCCCTCATATTTCGCATGGTTCTGCTCTACCAACTCCTTAACGTGAGCAAGCACTAAAACCTTACCGCGCGCTAAACGAGCAAGTTCGGCAATCACCAAACTTTTCCCAGCCCCGGTCGGAAGCACGATGACAGCAGGTGTTTGATGTTTCCGAAAATAGTGAATAACCGCTTTTACGGAGTCTGCTTGATAGGGACGAAGAGTGTACATTGGGCTCGCAAGGAATCTAAAACAGAAAGGGATTATACACGCCAATTTGATGAAAAGTGAGATGAATAGTATTCATACCACAATGTCATCTAGCTTGGTTTTTATTCAGCGTGTGGCTCGCTAACATAACATCACCAAAACGAAGTCATGAGGCATTAATGAAACGACAACTGCTCGCCGTGACCCTTGCAAGTGTGATGCTCAGCAGCAACGCCAACGCATGTTTAGCGGATGGAGGGGTGGATGGAGCCATCTTTGCAACCCCACAGGGGACGTTTGAAGTCGCAGTTGCTTTTCATCAGGCAGAGCAGCAGGGCCTTATCAGCCGTTCAGTTCGTGCTAACTGGGCAACCGTGCAATACCTCTTGTTGCAAAAGCTCGAAGCTCGTTTCGCCGGGGAACATTTTGATATCACCCTATTTGATGGTGAAGGCCAGCATTTTTATCGACTGATCGCAGATGGTCAATCCATCAAGATTCAGGCGCATCAAATTCCAAAAGATAAGTATCAAGGCGTGGTCGTAACGGATATTGATGTACTTGTCGCAATGGTGCGAGGACAACTGTCGTTTAGTCAAGCAAAGTCGTTAGGTGTCATTACTAATAGTGCCGTGTCACGAGATTTTGAAGCCCTTATGGCCGCTTCGTTCATTTAATTTCTAATAAGCATAAACTTTGAGGTTCTTATGAAACTTTCTACCCTAGGCGTCGTTGTAACAGCAACACTTTCAGGTACGGTGGCAGCAGCGGCATCGCTACCGACCTTTACGCCTGACGAAAAAGCGGCAAGCTCTCACACCGTTGCGTTCCAGAATGAACTACGTGAAAGCCTACCTTTTGCAGATAAAGAGGATTGGGATTTGGCGCGTAAAGGCTTCATTGCACGCGTAGATGACCTGGAAATCAAAGACGCAAACGGCAACGTGGTTTGGGAACTGGGTAGTTACGACTATTTGCTTCAGGGTAAAGATTACGATTCGATTCATCCTTCCATGCAACGTCAGGCTGAACTCAATATGGAACACGGTCTCTATGAGATCTTACCAGGGAAGGTATATCAAGTTCGCGGTTATGACTTGGCTCAGGTGAGCTTTGTCCGTTCAGACAATGGTTGGGTGGTATTTGATCCGTTGACGATCCCTGAAACGGCAGCCGCTGCTTATGACTTGTTTAAGCAACATGCTAAAGATGGCGACCTACCGATTAAAGGTGTGGTGTATTCACACTCTCATGGTGACCACTTTGGTGGTGTGAAGGGTATCGTCTCGCAAGAGCAAGTTGACAACGGTGACGTAGAAATTCTTGCCCCTCGCGCATTCTCAGATTTTGCAATTTCAGAAAACGTGCTTGCCGGTAACGTGATGGCACGCCGAGTAGTGTTCCAGTACGGCAACACATTGGCAAAAAGTCCGAAAGGCCAAGTAGATGCGGCTATTGGTAAGGGGGTAGCAAACGGTGGTTTATCCCTGATATTGCCAACTCACCAAGTTGAAGACGATATCGAAACATTGAAGGTTGATGGACTTGAGATGGTGTTCCAGAACGCACCTGATACAGAAGCGCCATCTGAAATGAATACTTACATCCCAGCTTATAAAGCATACTGGGGTGCAGAGACAACGGTTGCGGGTTTACATAACGTTTATACGCTACGTGGCGCATTTGTTCGTGACACACTTCAGTGGGCTGACTCTATCAACGAAGCGCTTTACCTATTCGGTGGAGAAGCAGAACTGCTATTTGCTTCTCACGGCTGGCCACGCTGGGGCAATGACAATATTCAAGACTACTTACGTGGTCAACGTGACATGTACGGTTACTTACACGATGAGACACTGCGCCTAATCAACCACGGTGTAAGCATCACTGACATTCAAGATGAGTTCTTTGTACCAAAGCCGCTTGCTGATCAATGGTACACACGTGGCTACCACGGCTCATATCACCGTAATGCAAAAGCGGTGGCGAATAAGTACATCGGTTACTTCGATATGAACCCAGCGACGCTACTCCACCTTAACTCGGTTGACCAAGCAACGAAATACACAGAAATGATGGGTGAAGATGCGATTCTTGCTGAGGGTAAGAAAGCGTTTGAAAACGGTGAATATCGCTGGTGTGCGACAGTCGTAAACAACGTGGTATTTGCAAATCCTGGGAACATGCAAGCGCGCTACTTGCAAGCTGACTGTTTTGAGCAGTTAGGTTATCAGTCTGAGTCGTCAGGTGAGCGTAATGTATTCCTAGCAGGTGCATCAGAATTACGTAATGGTGTCGTTGAGGTTCAATCAACCAAAGCCGTTACTCCAGATTTGATTCAAGCGATGCCAACGCGTGACTTCTTGAACTTCATGGGTGTTCGTTTCAATGGCCCGAAAGCGGCGATGGACGGATTCAACATGAATGCGAATCTTGTCATCCCTGATGAAGATGCAAAATACGCTATCGAAGCAAACAATGGCCGTATGAGTAACATCGAGGGCTTCGATGTGCCAAACGCTGACTTCACACTGACGGTAAACCGTTCAGATATCACGTTGATGCTGCTGCAACAAACCACGCTTCAAGAGCTATTGAAGTCAGGTAAAGCGACTGTTGATGGCGATATCTCAAAAATGAGCGCACTGACATCGTACCTTGATGACTTTGATTTCTGGTTCAAGATGGCGCTGCCGCAAGACCACAGTGGTTACAGCTACGGTAAATCGGCGACAGGTCAGTCTCCAATCAACCGTTAGTCGATATCCCTTTTCGCTAGTTAAGTTGTAAAACTTGTCTTTGCCCTTGCTTTGCAAGGGCTTTTTTTGTTTTATTGAGTTATATGTTTTGATAGGTGACACCACATGCCGAAAAGCAATCACTTCGATTTAAACCTGTTACGGGTCTTTTTAAGCGTTTACAAAACAGGCTCTTACTCTATGACCGCAGAAGCATTGGATCTTACGCCTTCAGCAGTGTCACATGCGATTAAAAGGCTCAATACTCAGCTTGGTGAAACACTATTTCAGCGCAAAAACGTCGGAGTGGAGGCGACCTTTGTTGCCCATGATCTATTTAAACAAGTCTCACCAGCGTTTAATACCATTGAGCAGAGCATTTTGGGCTATGAAAAATTTTCGCCGGAAAATAGTACTCGCTCATTCAAAGTGTTTGTGCCGGATGTGTTTATCTCTGACATGATACCGAGACTGCAAAAGATTAACCAAACCAGTGCCGACATAATTTGTGTGGCGCTTCCTCCGGATGATGAACAGATTTACGATGCCCTAATGAGTGGTGACGTTGATTTGGTGGTGGACTATGTGGATCCCAGGGTGTCTAGTGTGACGTCAGTTCTGACAGCACAAGAAGATATTTGTTGTGTAGTAAGAAAAGACCACCCGAGGGTAGGTAAGCAAGTGGATTACTCTGGTTATTTTGCGGAGTCTCACGCCAAGCTGAACCTGCGCCGTTTTGATACCAGAGCGGCTGAAACATTGGCAAAAGTGCCACTGCCAGAGCGTAAAACGCACAGTGAGCACAATTCACTCTATTCGATGATTTATACGGTTGCGCATAGTGAGGCTCTTGGGATCAGCCCGACTCGATTAGCCAAAGAATTTCAGTCGACTCTGCCTATTCGTTTGATGCAGGTGCCGTTTGAGATCAGCAAGATTGACGTTTGGGTTAACTGGCCGAAAAAGCTAGAAAATAACCAAGCGAACCAGTGGCTTCGTTCAATCGTTATTCAATCCTTGTCAAATTAGGTCAATTCAAGTCATTTCATGGGTTTTACCTCGCAGTATAGTGAATTGTCTGTATACTGCGCTGCATAGAAATGTTAGTGAGGTCACAATGCGTTTAGACAAATTTCTCTGTGATGCTTTAGGTGCAACACGTAAAGAAGCAACAAAAATCATTAAAAGTGGTGAAGTCACCGTAGACGGTGCTGTGCAGAAAAGTGGAGCGTTCAAAGTTTCCGATGGTGCAGAAGTTGCTTGGCAAGAGAGAGTTATCGCAAAACCTGGCCCACGCTACATCATGCTGTATAAGCCAGATGGCTTTGTGTGTTCGCATGAAGATGGCTTCAATCATACGGCATTTGTGCTACTCGATGAGCCTAAAATGGAAAGCCTTCATTTCGCTGGGCGCTTAGATGTCGATACCACCGGCTTGGTGCTGATTACGGATGATGGCCAGTGGTCTCATCGTATTACCTCACCGAAGCACAAATGTGAAAAAGTGTATCGTGTATGGCTTGCGGATGCGATCGGTGATGATTATGCCGAAAAGGTGGCGCAAGGTATCGAGCTACGCAATGAAAAAGACCCAACAGCTCCAGCCAAGATGGAAGTGGTTAACTATGCAGAAAACGAGCTTTTGTTGACTATCTCGGAAGGGAAGTACCATCAGGTAAAACGCATGTTTGCGGCATTGGGCAACAAGGTTGAACAACTGCATCGAGAAAAGATTGGTCAAATCACCTTAGACGAGAGCCTAGAGCCTGGCGATTACCGCTTCTTAACACAGCAAGAAATTGACTCTATTTGGAATAAATAACTGCTAATGACAACGTCAACTCAAAACACGACTTCTACCGCTAACGCGTCTCTCAACTTTGTTTTGTTTATGGTACTCGGTGCCATCGGCGCACTCACACCTCTGGCTATCGACATGTACTTACCTGCGATGCCGGATATTGCTCGAGATCTGAATGTGACTCCGGGCGAGGTGCAGATCACGTTGACCATGTACACAGCAGGCTTTGCACTTGGCCAGCTGATTCACGGCCCCATTTCTGATAGCTATGGCCGACGACCTGTATTGATTGGTGGCACGCTATTTTTCATGCTCGCGGCGATCATCAGTGCATCGGTATCTGATATTGACTCATTGACTTATGTGCGTGCAGCGCAAGGGTTCGCGGGTGCAGCGGCAGCGGTGATCATCCAGGCGGTTGTGCGCGATATGTTTGAGCGTGAAGACTTTGCACGTGCCATGTCGTTTGTCACGTTGGTGATTACTATTGCGCCATTGATCGCTCCGATGATTGGTGGCTATATTGCCGTGTGGGTTGGATGGCGTGGTATCTTTTGGGTGTTAGCCGCCTTTTCTATGTTGGTGATCGCTCTGGTTATGTGGCGTATCCCTGAAACACTGGCAGTAGAAAACCGCAGTCCGCTGAGATTTGGTACTACGCTACGTAACTACTTCCGACTCCTCAGTAACCCGGTCGCGATTGGCCTAATGTTCTGTGGCGCGTTTTCATTCTCTGGCATGTTTGCGTTTTTGACCGCGGGCTCATTTGTCTATATCGATATTTTTGGTGTAGAAACACAAGAGTTTGGTTATCTCTTTGGCCTGAATATTGTAGCGATGATCATTATGACCAGTCTCAACGGCCGCTTCGTTAAGCGTGTCGGCTCGCACAATATGCTGCGCTTCGCTCTGAGTGTACAGCTGTTCGCTGGCTGTGGTTTGTTCATGGCATGGTTATTTGACCTTGGCCTTTGGGGTATTGTGCCGTTTGTTGTGATGTTTATCGGCACCTTATCTACGATTGGTAGTAACACAATGGGCTTGCTGCTAAGTGGTTACCCTAATATGGCAGGAACCGCGGCTTCATTAGCAGGTACACTGCGTTTTGGTTTAGGCTCTATTATCGGTGTGATTGTGGCTAGCCTGCCTGGAGACGAAGTGTGGCCAATGCTTCTTATGATGACGGTGTGTGCTGTGTTGTCTGCAACCTTCTACCTTGTACTTTCTAGAAAGGCTTAATTTATGACTCTATATACTCAAGACATTCAAAACGTGGTGAACAGTGCGTTAGATGAGTTAGCTGAACTGCATCGTCAAGGAAAAGCGGTTAATGCCCCTGTGGCGAACAACCTATTTTTAGTTCGATGGGTAACTAAAGCACTGAAACAGCAGCGCTTTGGCCGAGTCGTTAGCCAAGATTTGACGCGTTGGCAAAAGGCAGGTCGCTCGAAAGGGAATGATGCTGCGTTAGAGAGATTGTTCAAGCGTATCTCTGCTTATTACGCACAATTTTTTGCGCAAGATCCACAAGGCGCTCCAGTGACAGATGCGATGATCGAGACTTTTCTTGATCAAATGATTGCCGAGAATTGGGATGTGTCGACATCCGAGCCTTTAGTGAATGCCGGTAAAGTACAATTCTTCAGTGAAGGCTTAAATTCACTGGCGTTGTGTGCTAACCAATGTGATGACTGCTTTGATGGTGAGCTGCTGGTGAAACCAATGAGTTGGTTTGTGCGTGGTAATCACGCACAATTTGTAGAGATGGCAATGAAGGCAGGGTTTATGGTTCACAAAGTGACGGACTATAAGTCGAATGTGAAATACCACGGTGAGTATCTTGTCTTCCCTAATAACCAAGGCAACCAACTGGCAGAAATACCGCTAAACTTCAGCGCGGAATAATTGCATAACTTTAGCGTTTCTTATCAAGAGCGATGGCCTTTTTTGCGATCGCTCTTACCATTCCTCGAAAGATGAACAGGTGAGCGGGCATCATCGCGAACCAGTATAAAAGCCCGAGAAACCCTTTAGGGTGCCACCAAGCTGTCACAGACAAACGTCGCTGATTACCTAAATCTTCCAACTGAACTTCTAAGCGACCTAAACCTGGCCCTCTCATACCAAACAGCAGTGACAGAAACTTAGGCTCATCAATGCGGATCACTTTCCACGAATCAATATGATCGCCGACCCGAAGTTCATCTCCTTTGGGTTGATGACGCACAGGGCGTCCACTACCAAAGAAAATATCCAGCCATTCTCTTAGACGCCATAGAGGGTTGGCAAAGAAATAGCCCTCTTTTTGACTGCCAAGCTTCTTGGCAACCTGCCATAAGGCACTGATAGAGGCCGGTGTGGTAAAACTTGCCCCTGCCTGTTTTGGGTAGTAACCGTAACCGGGTTGCCAGCGCTTTAAAGCCGTAGGATCGTAACCCCAAACATTAGAACGAAGAAACTCGCCATCTTGATTAATGGAGTGCTCAACCGCCTGTTTAAATGGGATTAATGTTTGTGGGTATTTGGCGCGAATTTCTTGGTCGTTTGCAATAAAGTCGTGATCTAAACCTGCAAGCAATGCTCTACCAACCGCAGCAGGCACAGAGGTGATGATGCTCAGCCAGTGAGAAGCCATCTTAGGGCTGAGTAGGGGCGTTGTGAAGATTCGAAAGGGTCGACCATTAGCTCTACAGATGATTTCAAACTGTTCTCTATACGTCATGGCATCGGGGCCTCCGACTTCATAGATAATGTTATCTCTAGGCTGTTCATTAGCAATTGAGATTAGGTAGTGATTAAGATTGTCGAGTGCGATCGGGTTGGCTTTAGAGTCGACAGAAGTGGGTGTTACTAGAATAGGTAGGTTCATCACAAAGTCGCGCATTATCTCATAAGCTGCAGAGCCTGGTCCGATAATCACTCCAGCACGAAGCTCTGTGATAGGAACCTTCGATTGACGCAGGATAGCCCCCGTTTCACGTCGCGCTTTTAGGTGTTCGGAATTTGCGGTTTGTGGTTGAATCGCACTAAGGTAGATAACGTGTTCGACGTGGCTGTGATTGAGCGCATTTTTCACGTTGACTGCCAGAGAGAGCTCATATTCGACAAAATCATAACCATGGGCCATGCCGTGAACGAGGAAAAACACCAAATCATGTTGCGCGACAAGATTTTGTGTTGCTTCTGCATCAGCTAGATCGAGGTAGACGAGTGACAAATTAGGCGCGGGTTCAACGCGTGCCTTTAAGTATTCTAGTTGCCTCGCTGCGCCCGTCACTTGATATCCGCGATGAACCAGCAATGGCAAAAGTTGTGAACCTATGTAACCAGATGCCCCAAGCACTAAAACTTTTTTCATTTACGGTCACTCCTTAGACCAAAATTTAGAGAAGCCTATCAATTGTAAAATTACGTTATTCGATCAATCAGTTATCGCAATAAATTTACTCACAGCACCACGATTTGAGGCGTATACTTCGTTAATGAATCAAAAGAACCTGAATTGCTTACTTCGTTAGCTCTCGAATTCATATTAGTACCAAGATTCAGCTGGCTTAAAAGCCATTTACCCATCAACATGTAATTTAAACGAGGTAGTGTGTGTCGACATACGCATTAGTGTTACGCCATTTAGACAAAGATTTTCTGCGCAAGTTAATCGCCATAGCGTTACCTATCACATTGCAAAATATCATGTTTTCTAGTCGAAGCTTAGTCGATGTGATGATGTTAGGGCAACTCGGAGAATATGAAATTGCAGCGGTCGGCATAGCAGCGCGAGCCACTTTTGTTTCGACAATCATGCTGGTGGGAGTGACAACCGGTGGCGCACTGCTCACTGCTCAGTATTGGGGAAGTGGTAATAGAGAAGGAGTGAGGCAAAGTACCGCACTCACTTGGTTAGTCTCAATGGCGTTTGCTGCAATCACGGTATTAATATTTTTACTGTTCCCACATCAAATCATGGGTGTAACCACTGATTCGCAACAAGTGATAGAGTTGGGAGCTCAGTACCTGATTATTACATCGGTGACTATGTTTGTGGTGGCTTGCGGCGCAAGTATGGCCGTTGGCTTACGCGCGGTGCACAAACCGGGCTTAAGCACCTTATTTAGTGGTGTGGGGATCGTCGCCAATATTTTCCTTAATTGGGTGCTGATTTTTGGTCATTTGGGCTTTCCAAAGTTAGGCATAGTCGGGGCCGCTATCGCTACAGTTATCAGTGGCTTCATTGAGATTGCCTGCTTATATGGCTATCTCTACGGCAAGAAGCATCTGCTGGCGTTTGGCAAGGTTGACATTGTTGCAGTACTCAAAAAAGAGAAGGTGCGAAAATTCCTGTCACTCTCAATGCCAACCACGTTCAATTTCTTAGCTTGGTCAGGCGGCTTGTTCGCTTATCAAGCCATTATGGGTCAGACCGGAGTTCAAGGGTTGGCTGCATTGGCAGTGATGACCCCAATCGAGTCTATGTCATTAGCGCTAATGATTGGGCTTTCTTCGTCAGGTGCAGTGCTAGTAGGAAATCAATTAGGCGCCAATAAGCATGATGAGGTTTATTATCAAGCGCTCGGTATTACCGCGATTAACATTGCGACCTCGATTCTTGTCGCACTCGTGGTGTATCTGCTAAGAGCCCCAATTCTTGACGCCTTCAGTGCGCTCACTCCAGAGACAAGAGCACTCTCAGATAAGTTCATGGTGATCTTGTGTATTGGTATTTTTGTCCGCTCAGTGCCGATGATGGCAATCAATGGCATCTTGCGGGCTGGCGGAGACGTGAAGTTTTGTTTGTATCAAGATTTGGTCGCGCAGTGGCTAATCGGTATTCCTTGTGCAGCATTGGCGGCTGCATTGCTGGTTTGGCCACCTGAGTGGGTTTATGCCTTGTTCTTACTTGAAGAGGTCGTTAAGTGGATAGGGTCGATTCCCCGAATTAAAAGCAAAAAATGGATTAGGAACATACTTTGAGTCACATCAACTAGCATAAAGTGATTTTTTGACATCATTGAGAGGTGAACAATCTACACAGCAAATCAATCATTTGCGGCTAACTACGTGCTTTGACATTTAAGGTTGAGCATTTTGTGATCTAGTGTGCAAAATGCTTCCTAGTCGGTGGATTTTAGTGTAGATTCTCACCCCGGAGAAAAGTCATCACACGAGCGGTTTAATGTTACAACTGACCAACTTAAGCAAAGGATATGTCGACGGGGGAGAGTTTTACCCTGTACTGCAAGGTGCAGAATTGACGTTGGCTCAAGGTGAGCAGATGGCATTGATGGGTGAGAGTGGCTCCGGTAAGAGTACGCTGCTTAACCTAATCGCAGGCCTTGATACGGTCGATGACGGTCAAATCCAGTTTCCAAAATTTGCGATGCACGATGTGCAAGAGCACCAAAGAACCGCTTATCGTCGAAATAATATCGGTCTAATCTTCCAGCAGTTTAATCTTCTTCCTACACTCAATATTGCCGATAACATCCGTTTTTGTCGTCAATTAAAGGGACTGCCTGAAGACCAAGCACTTTGGCGACAAATCCTTTCCGTCTTGGACCTCATGCCTTTGCTAGGTCGTTACCCAGAAGAAATTTCAGGTGGTCAGCAGCAAAGAGCAGCGATAGCACGAGCGCTCTACCTAGAACCCAAACTGCTATTGGCCGATGAGCCGACAGGGAGTTTGGATGAGCGAAATGCTGAAGCGGTGATGCGACTGCTGACGAATTTGACGCGAGATTTAGAGTGCACATTGCTGCTGGTCACACACAGTGAGAAAGTCGCCAATCACTTGTCAGGGCGCGTGCGTTTGCAAGGAGGGCAGCTACATGTCATGGCCCGTAGTTAAAGCGCTACTCGGTCACTATCATCGCCACCCATTCCAAGTTATTCTCGTCGCGTTAGGGCTGATTCTTGGTGTTTCTCTATTGGTTGGTGTTACGGCGATCAATAACCACGCACGAGATAGCTACGAAAATGGGGACCAACTGTTTTCGAGTCCAATTCCTTACCTTATTCGTACTACTGAACCGAACGGCGTTCTACCAAAGTCTCTCTATTCTGAGCTTCGCGATGAAGCATTCGAACAATGCACCCCATTTGATTTTGTCAGCCTTCGCAGCGCTGAAGGTGAAGATATCAATATCGTTGGCGTTGATCCGCTGTTTATGACGCGTTTTAATCAGCGATTTGAAATTGCCGAAGCACCACATCTTCCTAAAGCCACCCATCCATTCCCAATTTTGGTTACCGATGATTTTGCCCAATTGATGAACTGGGGTGCCGGAAATCTCATTCGCCTTGATGATGGCTCTTTTATTGGGCCGGTGATTATCGACAATGAGGATTTCCTCAATAGTTCACAAATCGTTGCCGATAGCAACTTACTGCGTGGCCTGCAGCGCAAAAGCGACCTTACATTTATCGGCTGTGGTGAGATGTCAGTCGATAAGTTGACGATTTTAAAAACTCGCCTGCCTGATGGCGTAATGCTGACACGAAATTCTAGAGCAGAGCTAGAGTCGATTACTCAAGCCTTCCATATGAATTTAAAAGCGCTAGGAATGCTCTCATTCCTCGTAGGCTTATTTATTTTCTATCAAGCAATTTCATTGTCGATGATTCAAAGACAGACGCTTGTGGGCTCATTACGTCAATTGGGCGTGTCTAATCTACAGCTGATTCAGTCAATGCTCATTGAGCTACTTGTGCTCGTTACAGTATGTTGGGTGGTGGGTAATGCGTTTGGTCTTATTTTGGCCAATCAGCTAATGCCTTCTGTCTCTTCCGGCCTTGGCTATCTTTACGGCGCGAGTATGAGTCTTAATGTCAGCTGGTCATGGGACACTGGCTTGTATAGCTTAATGTTGACTGCGATTGGTGCTGGGCTTGCGTGCGCATGGCCGCTGGTTCGACTGTTAAGGTCTCAGCCTATTCGCCTGACATCAAAACTGTCATTGGTGCGTTTTGCAGGTAGAGAATTTACCTTACAGGCGGCATTGTCTTGCGTGTTTACGGTCGCGGCCATCGCTATATTTCAAGCTCCTGAGTCTAACGAATCGGGTTTTGCGATTATTGCCTTAATGCTGCTTAGTGTGGCGATGTTCACGCCTTTTTTGCTGTGGCATCTTTTCCAGAGTTTTTCATTCAGTTTACGCTGGGTCAAAGTACGTTGGTTCTTTGCTGATGCGGCGGCTAGTATGAGTTATCGCGGCGTTGCAACGATGGCCTTTATGCTTTCGATGGCTGCCAATATTGGGGTTGAAACTCTGGTAGGAAGCTTCCGTCATACAACCGATGAGTGGTTAACGCAAAAGCTTGCATCTGATGTATATGTTTACCCCTATGCTAAAACCGCTCCGACGTTGAGCCGTTGGCTAAAAGCTCAACCAGAAGTTGAAGAAGTGTGGTGGCGCTGGGAACGCGATGTTGCGACTGATTTAGGGCAGGCTCAGGTGGTCAGTAGCGGTACATCGCAAGGTGAACATGATGCGCTAGCCGTGAAGCTTGGTATCCCAAAATATTGGCAAAACCTGCATTATTCGCGTGGTGTGATGGTGAGTGAATCTATGTCACTGAAACTTGATATCCGACCAGGCGATTATATCAATCTCGGCGCGGATTTTGGTGATGGTTGGTTGGTTACCGGGGTTTATTACGATTACGGTAACCCGTTTAATCAAGTGGTGATGTCGCACCGTAACTGGTTAGCAGCCTATGAAGGGCAGGGCAATATTACTTTAGGCGTGAATTTAGCGGATAATATCGATAAACGTGAGTTAAAACGTCGATTGATGCAGAACTTCGATTTAGGCGCAGACCGTATTGTCAATAACAAGACGATTCATACCCAAGCTTTGACCGCATTTGACAGAACGTTTGTGATTGCAGACACGCTGGGTAACATCACCCTAATCATCGCGATTGTCGGGATCTTTTTTGCTACCTTAGCGGGAGAGTCCTCGCGCCAGAAACAGTTCTCTTTGCTTCGCTGTTTCGGTATCTCGGGCAAAGAACTGGTATTCGTTGGTGGTTTACAACTGTTGGTGTTTGGTTTCATTTCGATACTGATTGCGGTACCACTAGGCTTAACGTTGGCACAGCTTGTTGTTGATATCATCATTAGGCAGTCTTTTGGTTGGACGCTGCAGCTCTACTTTGAACCTGCAATTTACCTCAATACCGTTGTACTGGCGCTGGTTGCTCTCGTGATCGCAGGGATACTACCGGTGGCGAGATTGCTACGCCTAACACCGATGCAGTCACTGCGAGAGTCACTCTAAGTTTCAGATACCACTATAAAATTGTAATCAATTGTAACTGTGCGGCAACATTTGTAACTTTGCTTTTCATTGCGAGCTACACTTTAGGCTGGTGTTTTACACCAGTTTAGGGGTATTTCGTTAGCTTATTTCACTTCGGTGAAAGGGCGTTTTATTGATAAGGAAAGCAAAGATTATGGTAAAAGTCTTACGTAATTTTGTGAAGTCCGAGTCATCCGGTGGTGTGTTGCTAATTATTGCGACCATTGCTGCTATGACGTTGGCAAACAGTTCTTTTAGTGATGTTTATCACGCCTTTCTCCACAGTTATTTTCTCGGTATGCCGATCAGTCACTGGATTAACGATGGCTTAATGGCCATTTTCTTCTTGTTGATTGGTTTGGAAGTAAAGCGTGAGCTATTAAAAGGGGCACTTAAAACCCGAGAAATGGCTCTGTTTCCCGCTATTGCTGCATTAGGTGGCATGGTAGTTCCCGCTCTTGTTTACGTCCTTTTTAACTACCAAAACCCCGAAGCACTTGCTGGTTGGGCAATTCCGGCAGCAACAGACATCGCATTCGCGCTTGGCGTGATGGCATTGCTGGGTGATAAGGTGCCAGTGAACCTTAAGGTTTTCTTGCTGGCGCTCGCTATCATTGACGATCTTGGCGCCATTGTGATCATCGCACTTTTCTATACCAGCGATCTTTCAACGGTTGCATTATTAGCGAGTGTGGCGTCTACGTGTTTATTGTTTTATATGAACATAAAGAAGGTACACTCGATAGTCGCGTATCTAGTGGTTGGGTTGATCTTATGGGGCGCAGTCATGGCATCAGGTATCCATGCCACAATTGCAGGTGTATTAGTTGGCTTTGCCATCCCTCTGCGTCTGAAAAAAGAGGATTACACTAAGCCGTTAGCGCCACTTGAGGTGCTGGAGCATAAGCTCAACCCTTATGTGGTGTTCATTATTTTACCTCTATTCGCGCTGACCAATGCAGGTATCACGTTAACCGATGTCTCAGTTGAAGGGTTAACGTCGATGGTGCCTATGGGCATCGCGATGGGTTTGATGGTTGGTAAACCGATAGGCATCACGCTATTTTGCTGGCTTTCGATTCGGTTAGGGTTGGCGAAACTGCCTGCTGGGACTAATTTTGGTCAGGTAGTGGCGGTATCCATGCTGTGTGGTATTGGATTTACGATGTCAATTTTCATCTCTTCGTTAGCGTTTACCGGAGAAACCTTGATTTTTGAAACGTACGCACGACTTGGCATCTTGATGGGGTCTAGCCTTTCAGCGATTACAGGGTTCACCATTTTATGGTGGGCGTTGCGTCCCAATCAGCAAACTGTTTTGCAAGATTAGGTCATTTCCCAGTAACAAGTTAGCAAAAAATGCGGCAATATCACTCAAAGCCATAACGTTATTGTTATGGCTTTTGTTTTTTTATTTATACTACTTATTAAGTTGGGCTGAGAAATGTAACGGAAATGTCTTGGCTTAAACTAATTGCGTTGTTTTAGTGATTATATGTAGGTTTTTCCGATGTTTGGGCTCACAACAAGCGAATATCTTTCTAGACACTTCAGCACTAGAATTTGACCTACGTCAACCTATCGCTATAGGTATGACAAATAACAATAAAGTTGTGTTAACTACAGCAACAATTATCAATAAGGTAACAGGAAACCGAGGATTGGTTTTCTTATCTATTTTTGGGAATCACCCTTTTCGCAAGGCGAGAGGGTAAACGGAGGCTTTCATTAATGCTGTTTGCAGTTCTGTCAGGATTTATTCTGGCGGGGTTCGTACCTTGGCTTTTTAAGCATTTTGGAGAACGAACCAGTAAGTTGCTCGCAATACTGCCAGCGACACTTTTTGTCTATTTTGCAAATTACCTTCCTGTTGTAACAGGGCAGGGACCACTTCTCATCAGCTACGAATGGGTACCTTCTCTCGGTATCAGTTTGGATTTTTGGCTAGATGGTCTGAGTCTGATGTTCGCGTTGTTGATTTCAGGTATTGGCTTTTTTGTCATCATTTATGCGGGTAGTTACCTCGCAAATAAACCTGATCAGCGTAAACTACTCACTTACCTGATGGCTTTCATGGGCGCTATGCTAGGGATTGTGCTATCCAACAACCTGATTGCGATGTTCGTGTTCTGGGAGCTCACCAGTATCACTTCTTACATGCTAATCGGTTACTATCACGAAAAAGAGTCGTCGCGAAAGTCTGCACTTCAAGGCCTTTTCGTTACGGTTGGTGGAGGTCTAGCGTTACTTGCGGGCATCATCATGCTAGGCATGATGGCTGGCACGTATGAGATCAGTGAAATCCTCTCACAAGGTACGAGCCTTCAGTCGCATGCACTGTTTACAGTGATGATGTTGGCAGTCCTTGGTGGCACGTTCACCAAGTCGGCACAATTCCCATTCCATTTTTGGCTACCGAACGCAATGGCAGCACCAACGCCAGTGAGTTCATACCTTCACTCTGCAACCATGGTGAAAGCCGGTGTGTATTTGATGGCGCGTCTTCAGCCAACGATGGCAGGCCACGACACATGGACCATGCTACTCTCTGGTATCGGTGCCATTACGATGTTGCTAGGCGCTGCAATGGCGGTGACGAGTACCGATCTCAAAAAGATTCTTGCATACTCCACCATTATGGCACTGGGTACGTTGACTATGTTGATCGGTATCGGCACTGAAGCGGCTCTTGTTGCGGCAATGGTGTTCTTACTAGGTCACGCCTTGTATAAAGGTGCGCTGTTCATGGCGGCCGGTACGATAGACCACGAGACAGGTACAAAAGATGTACGCGAACTTGGCGGTTTACGTAAAGCTATGCCTTATACTGCGGCATTCATGTCATTAGCTGCGCTAGCTCTTGCTGGTGTCCCACCTCTATTTGGCTTCATTGGTAAAGAGATGATGCTAGAGGGCGTATTATCAAGTCCTTGGGCTGCTGTTCTTGCATTCATGGCATTACTCACGTCAATCTTCATTGTCGCATGTGCGTGTTTGTTAGTGATTAAGCCGTTCTGGGGTGAGAAAAAATCGACGCCGAAAGCGGCTCACGAAGCGCCAATGGGCATGCGTTTAGGCTTCACAATTCTATCCGTTGTTGGTTTGATCTTTGGTCTGTTGCCAAGTCTAGTATCGCCACTGCTAACCTCTGCAGCTAACGCGGTATCTGGCTACGAAGTATCGGATATCGACTTGGCGTTGTGGCATGGTTTTAATATCCCATTGATGATGAGCCTATTGGCTCTTGGTCTTGGTTACTTGCTGTTCAAGAACTGGGATAGACTTGGTCCTAAAGCATCAAAAGCGAAGCCAATGCTTAAGTACGGTCCAGAAAGTGGCTATTTCATCTTCATGGATAACATGGTTAAGTTCGCTAAATGGAGTACGGCTAAGCTGCAAAACGGCTATATGTCGAACTACATTCTGACTATTTTCTTAACCACAATCGCTCTTGTGGGGTACACCATGTACACCAAAGTCGGTTTCCATTGGGATCTAGACTTCTCTGACGTGACATTGAAAGAAGTCGGAGTGTCAATCCTTATTATCTCTGTGATTACATTTGCGTGTACTACATCAGTACGATTGAGCTCTGTTGCGGCCATTGGCGCGTTAGGCTTTGCTATGGCACTGATCTACGTGTTCTTTAGTGCACCAGATTTGGCGATTACTCAGGTTCTGATCGAAACCCTAACGGTCATCATGCTGGTATTAGTACTGTTCAAGCTGCCTAAATTCCAAAAGCTATCCAGTTCCGATGTTCGCTGGCGAGATTGCGCAGTCGCGATTCTATTTGGTGCAATGATGGCAACGCTATTGATGACGGTAGTTCATTTCGCAATGCCAGGTGGTATTAGCGAATACCTAATCGAAAACAGTTACCCAATAGCCAAAGGTCGTAACATTGTGAACGTAATTCTTGTGGATTACCGTGCACTGGATACCTTGGGTGAAATCTTCGTGCTATCGCTTGCTGCGATTGGTGTTACCGCAATGCTAAGAACGAAGAAGGATTAGTCATGAACAATACAGGTACTTCTCTTATTCTGCAGGTGATCGCGCGCTTCTTGCTACCGATGTTACTGCTGTTTTCTGTGTTCTTACTTCTACGTGGACACGACGAGCCGGGTGGTGGTTTCATTGCCGGACTTGTGGCTTCAGCAGCATTTGCTCTGCACTTGTTTGCTTTTGATGCCACTCAGACACGTAAGCTGATTGGTATCGATAGCTCTTACCTAATGGGCGGCGGTCTGATTATCGCGACCTTGAGTGGTTTTGTCGGCGTTATCAAATCAGGCAGCACCTTCTTAAGTGCAGTGTGGTGGTATGTGCACGTTCCCGGTTTAGGTGAGCTCAAACTCAGTACACCACTGATTTTTGATATCGGTGTTTACCTTGTAGTAGTCGGCATGGTAACGACACTTCTATTCTCTCTTGCGCAGTTGGAGGAAGAGTAATATGACCACTCTATTTGCCTTTGTTATTGGTGCGCTTTACGCAGCAGCGTTATACATGATGCTTCGTCGCAGTGTGGTAAAACTCGTGATCGGTTTGATGATTCTGTCCAACGCGACCAACTTGTTGATCTTCACGGGCGGTGGCCTTGTACGCGGAGCGCCACCACTGATTCCAGAGGGACTCTATGCTCCGGTTGGTCAGATAGCTGACCCACTACCGCAGGCATTGATTCTTACTGCCATTGTAATCAGTTTTGGTGTTTTGGCGTTTGCAGTTGTACTGATTAAACGCGCTTACAAAGTCATTGGCGCTGACGATATGAACGAAATGAAGAGTACAGATTCACAACTATGATGTTATTAATGCCAGTACTGATCCCGATGTTGGCCGCTGCGTTATCTATGACGCTGTGGAAACATCAAACGTTGCAACGCTGGATCAGTGTGTTCTCTAACTTTGCGTTGCTTATTGCTGCTGTGACTCTGTTCACGACAGTTTATAACGATGGTATTCAAGTCGTGACATTGGGTGATTGGGAAGCGCCATACGGTATTTCTCTCGTTGCCGATTTGTTGGCGGTCATTATGGTGACTGTGTCAGCAGTGGTAGCGTTTTGTATCTCAATATACGCGCTAGCGACGATGACTAAAGAGCATGAGAAGTTCGGCTTCTATCCGCTGCTTCATCTTATGCTTGCTGGTGTTATCGGCTCGTTTCTGACAGGTGATATTTTCAACCTGTATGTTTGGTTTGAAATCATGTTGGTCGCTTCTTTTGGTTTGCTTATCCTTGGTGGTGAGCGTAGCCAGATGGAAGGGGCATTGAAGTACGTAACTCTAAACCTACTGTCATCAGCACTGTTCTTGAGTGCGATCGGTTTGCTCTATGCTTACGCAGGCACTCTGAACATGGCTGATTTAGGCCAGAAGCTTGCGATGTCAGACAACCCAGAAGTGGTTACGGTTATTTCACTGTTGTTCTTGATTGCGTTTGGTATCAAAGCGGCAGCGTTCCCGTTGTTCTTCTGGCTACCAGCATCTTACCACACACCACCAGTGGCGATTTCTGCCGTATTCGCGGGTCTATTGACGAAAGTCGGTGTCTACGCGCTTTACCGTGTATTTAGTGTTATCTTCATTGGTGACATTGCCTTTACGCACAGCAACTTGCTGATGTGGATGGGTATTTTCACTATGGTGACAGGCGTTTTAGGTGCCGCAGCTCAGTTTGAAGTACGTCGTATCTTATCGTTCCACATTGTGAGTCAGATCGGTTACATGATCTTAGGTCTAGCTTTGTTCACTCCATTAGCGATTCTTGGCGGTGTGTTCTATCTATTCCACCATATTGTAGTGAAAACTAACCTGTTCTTAATTGGTGGTGTGATGCACCGCCTGCATGGCACCTATGATTTGTCTCGTCTTGGTGGCTTGTATAAGTCAAAGCCATTCTTAGCGATCTTGTTTGCGGTGCCAGCGATGTCTCTCGCCGGTATTCCACCACTGTCAGGCTTCTTCGCTAAGATTAAAGCAGGTATCGAAGCTGAAGCTTGGATTGGCGTTGTCGCCTCTTTGGCGGTTGGTCTACTAACGATGTACTCAATGATCAAAATCTGGGCTGAAGCATTTTGGAAGAAATTGCCAGAACAAGCAGAAACGCTTGCACCTCTATCTGATTCAGAGCGTTTCTGCCTGTATTTACCAATCATTTTGATGGCGGCGATCACCGTGACTATTGGTATTAATGCAGAGTGGTTTGTTAATCTAGCAAGTATGACGGCTGATCAAATCCTTGATCCGCAACAGTACATCCAAGCTGTGTTAGGAGGTCAATAAGATGAAAGCATTTGGCTGGAATATGATGCTAGCACTCGCATGGGTAGTGCTATCAGGCTCCTATACGTTTTCGAACCTGTTTGGCGGTATGTTACTTAGCTACTGTGTATTGGCGTATGTGCTACGTGACCGCCCAGCGTTTGAACTGTATTTCGGTAAGTTCCCTAAAATGGTGAAGTTCGTATTGTTCTTCATCTGGGACCTTATCAAATCAAACGCTCGTGTCGCTTATGACGTGCTAACCCCGACGCACTTGATGAAACCAGCAGTGATTGCCGTCCCGCTTGATATAAAGAGTGACGCAGGCATTACGGTATTCTCTAACTTGATCACAGTAACGCCAGGCTCGCTTGCACTAGATGTATCAACCGACAAGAAAGTACTGTTTGTCCATTTGATGTATTTCGAAGACGAGCAGATTCATGTCGCGGAATTGAAGCGTCTTGAAGCAATGGTTATGGAAATCTTGGAGTAAGAGTAATGATTGAAACGGTATATACAGTCTGTTTTATGATGTTGATTTTAGCGCTCTTGCTATCGTCAATTCGTCTATTGAAAGGGCCATCTTTGCCTGACCGCGTTGTTGCGCTAGAGCTGATGGCATCACTAACGGTTGGTTTGGTTGTGCTGTACAGTGTGGCTTATGACGAGCCTAAGTTTATCGATGTGGCGATTGTGCTCGCACTGACATCATTCTTAGCGGCGGTGGGTTTCTCTGCTTTCCTAGAAAAACGAGGTATGCGTGATGATGATTGATTTCTTTGTAGCGGTATTTGCGTTGACGGGCTCTTTTCTCATGTTGCTTGCGAGTATCGGTCTGAACCGTATGCCTGACTTATTGACACGCATGCACGCAACTACTAAAGCAGGTGCTTTGGGTGTTGGCTTGCTCGTGATCGCCTTCGCGATTGTGTTCTGGGAGGATACCTCGATCATCGTGCGTGCTGGCGCAGTGGTTGTGTTTATCATGGTCACGGCACCTATCGCTGCGCACGTTCTGGCTCGTACCAGCTATTTTGTTGGTGTAGAGGTCTGGGAAGGCACAGTGAAAGACGCGATTAAAGAGCAATACGATATGGATACACACCAGCTGTCGAGTAAGAATTGCACTAAAGATCAATCAACTCCACAGTAAACATCGTTGTTCATATAATCGGTGTTAAGTATCAACGATAAAATGGCAGGCTATAGAGTCTGCCGTTTTTTATATGAAAACCATGACATGTACCACTTAAAAAGGCAGTTTTGTCATGCAATTTTAGTTGCCAAGTGGCGCATTTTTATGGTATTTTCGCGCCCAATCTCGGACTGTTGAGACAAATGTCAATTCTGGGGGATACGCGTAGTGACCATTCAAGCTGATTGTGACGCTGCGTAGGGTAGGTATCGGTAAAGCGGTTACCGATAGACGGGATACTAGTGTTGCTAGAAGGCAACATGTTAATGGGAAACCCAACATTGAATTCACAAACTAACGACACATTAATCAGCTCCATTCCTTTTCAATGTCCAGTATTGCAAACCGGCAATATCACGGAACCTTGAGCTCAATTTAAGTCAGCCACGTTTTAGTGGGTCATGCGCTTTGTTGTTTTTACAGCAAGGGCGTTGTCTAGTTTTAGCCGTCTAGGGATTAAGACCGGCTTATGTTGGATTTTCTCGATTCAAGGTAAAATTAATGAGCACAGCCTTTGAAGTCGATACCAGTATCGCAAGCAATTTTTCTTCTCAAGTGCCTGTCGTTGAAGGCACTTATGATTTAACTCTAGATTCAGTGTTGCTTGAGCAGCAAGAGCACGAGTCTGAAGTTCGTTCTTACCCACGTCGACTACCAATCGCGATTAAAAAAGCGTACGGTGCATTGGTCGAAGATACGCGTGGTCAGATCTTCCTAGATTGTCTTGCTGGCGCAGGTACGCTAGCAATGGGTTATAACCACCCAGAAATCAATCAAGCATTAAAAGATCAGTTAGATTCAGGTTTACCATATCAAACACTCGATATTACGACCGAAGCCAAAGCTAATTTTATCCGCCGTGTTAAAGCTTTCCTTCCAGAAGACTTTGCGAAAGATTCTGCTATCCAGTTCTGTGGCCCATCGGGTGCCGACGCTGTTGAAGCTGCGATTAAACTGGCTAAGCAAACCACAGGCCGTAATACTATGTTTGCCTTCCGTGGTGCTTACCACGGCATGACGAACGGTACTATGGGTATGATGGGTAACCTAGGCACGAAAGCACGTCGTACTGGCCTGATGTCAGATGTACACTTTATGCCGTTCCCATACAGCCTACGTTGTCCGTTCGGTCTCGGTGGTGAAGAAGGTGCAAAAGCCAATATTCGCTATATTGAACGTCTACTGAACGACGATGAAGCTGGCATCATGAAGCCTGCTGCCATCATTGTTGAACCTGTACAAGGTGAAGGTGGCGTTATCCCAGCGCCGGCACAATGGTTACGTGAGCTACGTCGTATCTGTGACGAGCACGAAATCCTGCTTATTCTGGATGAAATCCAGTGTGGTGTGGGTAAAACTGGCTACCGTTTTGCTTTTGAAGAAGCGGGAATTAGCCCAGATATTTTGTGTCTTTCAAAGGCCATTGGTGGTGGTATGCCAATGTCGATTCTTGTTTTCAATAAGAAAGTCGATACTTGGCGCCCAGGCGAGCACACGGGTACGTTCCGTGGTAACCAACTTGCTATGGTTTCGGGTGCAAAAGCGCTTGAAATCATCGAGCGTGACAACCTTGTAGAGCATGCCAATATTGCAGGTCAATACCTGCGCTTAGGTCTAGAGAACATTCAGAAACGCGTAAACTGCATTGCAGAAGTTCGTGGTAAAGGCCTGATGCTAGGTGTAGAGATCAAAAAGCCAAATGGTGAGCTGAACAAATTTGGTGAGCCTGCATCTGATGGTGATTTGACGCTGAAGATCCAACGCGCGGCACTTGAGCGTGGTTTGATGGTAGAGAAGGGTGGCCGTGATGGCTCTGTTATTCGCTTCTTACCGCCACTCATCATCTCTTTTGAGCAGATTGATTTTGCATTGCGCACGCTAGAAACAGCAATGCTTGCTTCTGGAGCTGAATTGGTTGAAGAACCGGCAGATAATGCTAAGTGGAAGAAGCACTTTATTCATACTGGCGCTGCTGGCGCGGATGAGTTTGCTTCTGTAATGAATCACACCACAAGCGCGATGAAAGAGATTTTCGAGCAAGTTGAGAAGCCATACTCAGGTATGGACCCTAAAGCGCTTGAAGCACAAATCAATGCGGTAAACCTTGATGTTTCGGACAAAAGCCTTAAAGACGTGATTGATAGTACCAGTGATCTGGTCGCTAAAAATGCCATCTTTACTCAGCACCCGAACTGCATTGCGCACTTACATACACCACCACTCATGCCATCTGTCGCGGCAGAAGCGATGATCGGTGCGTTGAACCAGTCGATGGACTCTTGGGATCAAGCGTCTTCAGCTACTTATGTTGAACAAAAAGTGGTGAACTGGCTATGTGACAAGTACGAGCTAGGTACACACTCAGATGGCATCATGACCAGTGGTGGCACGCAAAGCAACCAAATGGGCTTGATGTTGGCGCGCGACTGGATTGCTGACAAATTAAGTGGTCATTCGATTCAAAAGCTGGGCCTACCAGATTACGCTGACAAGCTACGTATTGTGTGTTCTGAAAATGCTCACTTCACTGTACAGAAGTCAGCATCGTGGATGGGACTGGGTGAAAAAGCGGTTCTGTCCGTACCAGCAAACATTGACGGCACGATGAAGGCAGAGTTAATTGAGCAAACCGTTGCAGACGCAAAAGCACAAGGATTGATTCCTTTTGCGATTGTAGGCACTGCAGGTACAACTGACCACGGTGCGATTGATAACCTAAATGTTATTGCTGATGTGGCAGCGCAACATGAGCTGTGGATGCATGTTGATAGCGCATACGGTGGCGCACTTATTCTAAGTGGCTCTAAAGCTCGTTTAGCGGGTATTGAGCGTGCAAGTTCAGTGAGTGTTGATTTCCACAAACTGTTCTTCCAAACCATCAGCTGTGGTGCGCTATTGGTGAATGACAAAGCGAACTTTAAGTTTCTGCTTCACCATGCTGACTACTTAAATCGCGAGCACGATGAACTGCCAAATTTGGTGGATAAGTCGATTGCAACGACTAAGCGATTTGACGCGCTGAAAGTGTTTATGACGATGCAAAGTGTGGGGCCTCAAGCTCTAGGTGAGATGTACGATCACTTGCTAGAGCAAACACAGCAAGTCGCCGATATGGTAGACGCACACAGCAGCTTTGAATTATTGGCTCGTCCGTCACTGTCAACCGTGTTGTTCCGTACAACACTGGGCACAGACGCTGGCATGGACAAGCTCAACCAAAAAGTGAGAATCGAGGCACTGGTACGCGGCATTGCAGTATTAGGTGAAACAGTGATTGGTGGTAAATCAGCACTGAAATTTACGATTCTAAACCCAACATTGTCTCTATCAGACTTTGAAAAATTACTCCAAGAAATCAACCAACTCGCGGTTGAACTTCTTAGCAACCAGACTGAAAAATAAGGTAGACGAAACTATGGCAATTCTACAGATTGGTGCAGGTGGCGTTGGCTGGGTAGTCGCGCATAAGGCAGCTCAAAACAACGACGTACTTGGTGATATCACAATTGCTTCACGCACTATCGGTAAGTGTGAGAAGATCATCGAGTCTATTCAGAAGAAAAACAACCTGAAAGACACCACTAAGAAACTAGAAGCACGCGCTGTAAATGCTGATGACGTGGATGCACTCGTCGCGCTAATTAAAGAAGTCCAGCCTGATCTTGTGATCAATGCGGGTCCTCCTTGGGTAAACATGACCATCATGGAAGCGTGTTACCAAGCGAAGGTAAACTACCTAGATACTTCAGTTGCGGTTGACCTATGTTCTGAAGGTCAACAGGTGCCACAAGCTTACGATTGGCAGTGGGGTTACCGTGAGAAGTTCGCAGAAGCGGGCATCACTGGTATTCTTGGTGCTGGCTTCGATCCAGGTGTGGTTTCAGTATTTGCGGCTTATGCCGTGAAACACTTGTTCGATGAGATCGATACTATCGATGTTATGGATGTGAACGCTGGCGACCACGGCAAGAAGTTTGCGACTAACTTTGACCCAGAAACAAACATGTTAGAGATCCAAGGTGACTCTTTCTACTGGGAAAACCAAGAGTGGAAGCAAGTGCCTTGTCACTCGCGTATGCTTGAGTTTGATTTCCCTAACTGTGGTACTCATAAAGTTTACTCAATGGCGCACGATGAAGTTCGTTCAATGCAGGAGTTCATTCCAGCAAAACGTATCGAATTCTGGATGGGTTTTGGTGATAAGTACCTAAACTACTTCAACTGTATGCGTGATATTGGTCTATTGAGCCCAGATCCGCTAACACTGCACGATGGCACAGTCGTTCAGCCTCTACACGTGCTTAAAGCGTTGCTACCAGATCCAACGTCACTGGCGCCGGGCTACACAGGCCTAACGTGTATCGGTACTTGGGTACAAGGTAAGAAGGATGGTAAAGAGCGTAGCGTATTCATTTACAACAACGCTGACCATGAAGTGGCATATGAAGATGTTGAGCACCAAGCAATCTCTTACACTACAGGTGTACCAGCGATAACTGCAGCTCTACAATTCTTCCGTGGCAAGTGGGCTGATAAAGGCGTGTTCAACATGGAACAGCTTGACCCAGATCCGTTCTTAGAAACTATGCCGGAAATTGGTCTAGATTGGCATGTACAAGAGCTTGAAGCAGGCCAAGGTCTTCCATTGATTCACGAGTTAAACAAGTAATTTTTTAGTCTAAACTTGGATCAATAGATTGAGCAGTCATGGTTTCCCGTGGCTGCTTTTGTTGTATTTTGGGCTGATATACAGATGAATGGTTTTCATTCGAGGAAGACCATTTAACCCCTCCCAGCCTCCCCTTGAAAAGGGGAGGGGCAAAGAGCGAAAGAATTGTCCTCCACCTTTTCAAGGGGGAGCTAGAGGGGGTTAGCAGCTATAAGAGCTACAGTTGATGGTTAATTATGAACAAACAAAACCTTAAAACGCCGTATTTCATGATCAACGAAGATAAGTTGATTGCGAACCTCGAGAAAGCTAAACACCTGAAAGAGATTTCAGGCGTAAAGCTTGTTCTTGCATTGAAATGTTTCTCTACTTGGGGTGTCTTTGACATCATCAAACCCTATCTTGATGGCACCACAAGCTCTGGTCCATTTGAAGTAAAGCTGGGCCATGAAACCTTTGGTGGTGAAACTCACGCCTACAGTGTTGGCTACAGTGAAGATGACGTGCGTGAAGTGGCAGATATTTGCGACAAAATGATCTTTAACTCGCAGTCTCAACTTGCTGCATATCGCCATATTGTTGAGGGTAAAGCGTCACTTGGTTTGCGTTTAAACCCGGGTGTGAGCTATGCAGGTCAAGATCTAGCCAATCCTGCACGCCAGTTTTCACGCCTTGGCGTTCAAGCGAACCACATCCAACCCGAGGTTTTCGACTCTATCAATGGTGTGATGTTCCACATGAACTGTGAGAACAAAGATGTTGATGCGTTTATTGGCCTTTTGGATTCAATCTCAGAGCAGTTTGGTGATCACCTCGATAAACTAGATTGGGTTAGTCTTGGTGGCGGCGTATTCTTTACATGGCCGGGGTACGATATAGAGAAGTTAGGCGCTGCTCTAAAAGCGTTTTCTGACAAGCATGGTGTTCAACTTTACCTAGAACCGGGTGAAGCCATCATTACTAAGACAACTGACTTAGTCGTGACCGTGGTTGATATTGTAGAAAACGTGAAGAAAACAGCGATTGTAGATTCTGCAACGGAAGCTCACCGTCTTGATACACTGATTTACGATGAGCCAGCTTCGATTCTTGAGTCGGTAGAGGGTGGTGAACATGAATACGTTATCGGTTCATGCTCATGTCTAGCAGGCGATCAGTTCTGTGAAGCGGGCTTTGATAAACCACTAGAGATCGGTCAGCGTCTACACATCATGGATAGTGCGGGCTATACCATGGTGAAACTGAACTGGTTCAATGGCTTGCGTATGCCGTCGGTATACTGCGAACGTAGTAATGGTGATATTCAAAAACTGAACGAGTTTGATTATAACGACTTCAAGCGTTCGTTATCACAGTGGTCTGTGAAATAAAATAATCGAAAACGGCATGCCTTCAAGCATGCCGTTTTATTTTCAACTCAATTAAATTGTGACTATGACTCTAAAATCACACGAGTATCGTCACTCAACATCTCTAAGTCTTTAGTTACATCTTCAATATCAAGTTCAGGGGAGAGTTTCAATGCCATATTGGCACTAAACAGACTTGAACTGACACCTCCGCCCCCGGCAACAAATACGCGATGACAATCCATGTCGAGTATCGAAATACCCTTTGCATCAAGCACGTGAGTAATTTCATTGACGATACCAGCGCGGTCGTTCGAGTCGAGTCGCACTTGATGGATAGTGTCTGCTTTACCAATATGTGCATCAGTATCTTGTATTTGCACTAACAGGCCAGGGTGACCTTGGAATGCCTCTTTCACTGTTGATTCATTGGCTTTGGGTACTTCAACTTTGATAACTGCAGCGACGTTATCTTCAATAAAGTTCACTTTACTGATCAACCATTTGCCATCGTTTTCATGAGTGACTGCTGCAAGTTGTTTGATAGTAGAAGGTTTTGCAGTGCCGACAAAGTTAACAATAAATGTACTGTTCATATTGGCCTCCTGGACATAGATACTTCGTGCCTTAAGCGAAAACCAAACGTTTGAAAATCGCGTTACAAGGACTCGTACGGGTATGTTTCTAGTGTAGAGAGCTGAACAGATAAATGTATGATAAAGGTCAAGAATTTAAAGTCAGACAAAAATAGATGTAAAAAAATATTAACATGTGCACAATTTGAGACACAAAAAAGCGGCTTAACAAGCCGCTTTGATAAGATAATTAATTGAATCTAAGAAGATTAACTTACTTGAAGTAAACCTTTAGCTCTACGCCGTAAAACTGAGAGTCGTAAGACGCTCCTGAATCCATAGCGAATTTTGCGGCTTGCTCATTACCAAACCATGGTGAGTGATTGAATTGAAAATCAGCACTTCCACCCCATGCATTTGAAACCCAACCGTGAATGTGGCCCACAGGGTTTAAGAAGAACAGAGTGAAATCGCCCATACCTTTTGAGCCCATGACTTCACCACCTGAAGCGACAATATCTTGTTCCGCTTCAAACATCATTTCACCAACAACTGCACCAAAGAACGGTGTGATGAAAAGGTCTTGCCAAGAGGGAACTTCTGCAAATGCTTCCACACCGAATTCCCAGAAGAACGTCGACATAGAGGCTGAATACAAGAAGGACTCAAACTCATTAAAGCCAGCATGACGTGCAGTCGTGTAGTACACACCACCAAAGTAGGGATGCATTACATAGTTGAGGAAGTGCTCATCGCGATCCCAAACAGGGCCTTCTTTAACATTGTCTTTCCACTTTTTACCGAGATCACTCATGCTTCGTTGATCATCGTCCCACTTAGTAATGGACTCTGGTAATAAGGTCATTAAACCAGCTGTGGCCACACTTAAACCAAGAATGGTGTAGGTTTGGCCCATTAAGTAGTCCCAGTCTTTTTCGTCTTGAACCATGAGGTACTTAGGAAGGGGCGCTTCCTCTTTTTTCAACTCTGGCTCAGAAAGGCTCATTGAATATGGGTCGAGCGTTGGTTGGTAACGGTATGGTTCGGTTTGGTTCCAGCAAGAACCCTGACAATCTACCGTGTAAGAGAATTCGATATGTTGATGCTCATTGAATGAGCTTGCAACAGCAGTAGAAGAAGCAGCAAGCAGCACAGCAGATAGGCTAGTCCTTAACACGAAAACTCCAGGTTATTGATTCGTTATTCTTTAGAAACGAGATTATCTATGAAAGTAGTAAAGATTGGAATCAATTTTTGATTTCAATCACATAACGAGAAACCTGTCAGTTACTTTCATATCAATGTCAAGATTGGGTAAACCCTTAGCGCATGACTATCATAGTAGGCGAATGAGTGGTTCAATCTGTTTTACTTGTTATTTACTGTCCAATGTAAGACTCACGTCACCAATTGCATATAAAGTGCGGTAAACATTAGTGAAAATTATTGGTTGAGTGTTTCATTTAGGTAAACTGTTATTGTTGGCAAGAACAACCTGTGAGATACGTTTGCGGTGGGGCTCAATCTTTTATGAGCTGCAATCTAACGGTCTACACAACACTATACTTATAAAAATATACAAGGATTTACGGTCTTCATGACAAAAATAGCAATGCTCAGTACTGGGGAAGAAGTACTTCATGGTGATATTGTTGATACCAATGCTGCTTGGCTTTCTGAATATCTTTTCGAACAGGGTTTAGCCCTTACCAAACGCTCTACTGTAGGGGATCAACTTTCTACATTGATTGAAGAGCTCGTGATGTTGAGCTTTAACAACGATATTGTCATCATCAATGGTGGCCTTGGTCCAACGAGCGATGATATGAGTGCTGAAGCGATTGCCGCGGCGGCAGAAGTCGAGTTAGAACTACACGAACCTTGGGTCACTCATATGGAGACGTTTTTTGCGTCTCGTGGCAAAGTGATGCCAGAGAGTAATATTAAACAAGCCATGCTCCCTGTAGGCTCTGAGCTTATCGATAACCCGATTGGTACCGCTTGTGGTTTTAAGGTCAAGCTTAACGACTGCGATCTCTACTTTACACCGGGTGTACCGCGCGAATTCAAGCAGATGATTCAAAATGAAGTTTGCCCGCGCATGAAAGCCAGCGTGCAAAAGCTTGAACCATTACGATTCAGTCGTTTCTATACCTTCGGTAGCACAGAATCTCAATTATCCGATATTTTAGCCAAGTTTGATTTACCCCCGGGCTACAGCATTGGCTACCGTTCTGCGTTGCCATTTATCGAAGTGAAGTTGATGGGGCCAACGGACAATGTCGAAGTACGTGTAAAACTGGTTCAAATGCTCTATCAATTAATCGCTGATTTTGTCGTCAGTATCGATGAAAAAATGATGGCACATATTGGTCATTTGCTGGTAGAAAAGGGCCTGACGGTATCACTAGCAGAGGAGTCAACCTACGGCTATTTAAGCTACTGGGCAAACTCTGACAAGCAGGCTCAAAGCAAAATTGGCTCAGCATGGGTATTGGGCAGCGACAGCCCTTGCTTAATCAAAGACAATGACCCAATGGCAGCTGCTTTAGCGCTCGCCGCCGCGAGTAAAGAGCGATGTCAAAGTGATATTTCAGTAGTGACAGGTGAACTGGATGGTAAAACGTTCAGTATTGCGATTGCCACGGAACAAGGTGAGTGGGGGCAAGTGTTGAGCTTTAACCGCCAATACAGTGATGAAGATGCACGAGTCGTGATTGCAACGATCGCGATGGACATGCTACGACGCGTGTTATCTGCAACCAATGTGTTCGCCAATTATGCTGCCGTGACACGCTCTAAAGAGCTATTTATTCCGGCTTCAATGCTGACCGAATAATTCAAATACAACCTTGATTTGTTGACTTAGCCCTTTCCATCAGGAGTAATTACCGCTGATGGAAAGGGCTTTTTGCCGTTATAACGTGGCTTTAGACAGTCTTTGTTGCAGCATGATTACCAAAATGACTCCTGTGACCGCAAGGCCAATCCCGATGCCTCCCCAAATACCTGTCAGCCCATAATGCTGTGTCAGATACCAAGCACTTGGAATGCCAAAGCCCCAATAGCCAATTGCTGTCACGACTGTTGGACCTTTAACGATTTTCATACCACGTAACAGGTTGATAGCGAGTAACTGCCATGCATCGACCACAAACGAGATCGCCACAACCCACAATACAGTTTTGAAGAGTAGAGCAGCGCCTTCCCCAGAGTCATTAAGATTGAACATGTTAATGATCACCTCTGGAAACGCGATAAATAGTGCACAGAATACAACGCTCAATACGGTCATCAAGATAAAGCTTTTTAGCGAAGTGGCTTTAATCGCATCGAAATCGTTAGATCCAAATTGTCTTCCCACTAAAATGGCAGCGGCTTGGGAAAAGCCAAAATTAACATTCCATGTGAAGCTTAAACACTGCAAAAGTACTTGATGGATGGCAAGTGCTGTCACACTGATAGTGCCAGCGAGTAATGTTCCACCATATATCAAACCATTTTCCATCAAGGCAGCGAGCATAATAGGCAAGCCTAAACCAATAATTGGCAAGGTGGCATTGATTCGATATTGGCTGAGGTTTTTCCAAGGCACATAGTTTGTATAGCTTGGATGGCGAAACAGCCAATAACCATATCCTGCCATAACGATAAATGCTGACAATGCAGTACCGTAGCCTAAACCCGCCAGCCCTAAGTTCATTGGAAAAGCTAATAGATAGCTTAAAGGGATATTGATCAATACGGTAGCAATCGACATGTACATGACGGAACGAACGTTACCAGTTGCACTGGCTAGCCCACGAAGCACAAGAATAAAAAGTGAAGGTAACATCGCCCATTTAACAGCATCGAGATAAAGCATCGCATCATCGATCACTTCGTAAGGTTGTCCTGCCTTGACAAGAAAGTTCGGCGCCAAATTAAAGAGAAATAGACAACCAAAACTGACAAGCACCGAGACAATGATTCCTCCTTTTACGGTGTGATTGATTTGCGATTCGGCAGCCTCGCGTTGTACGACAAGGCGACCAAAAGAAATAGCAATGAGATTAGCAACACAGCCAACGACACTGGAGACCATAATAAAGACGAAATTATAGACTGACGCGCCCAAGCCGCCAGCCGCAAGTGCACTTACTGACATACGCGACATAAACCAAATATCTGTCAGCACCAATGTCAGAGCAATTAATTGGGAAATAATCAATGGAAAAGCTAAAGAGAGAATGAGTCGCATAAATACCTCTGTGTAGACGTGCGACAAGATACGCTGATGAGCGTTCGCGTTCAATCGACTTTTATGGCACTCTGGTATGAGTTCAAATCATGCGAGAAAGTGATATGTATCGTTTCCTTCCTCATTCGCATAAAGCATTTAGAGTGTTCGAATGCGTGGCAAGACACATGAGTTTCACACACGCTGCACAAGAACTTTATGTGACACAAAGCGCTGTGAGTCGTCAGGTTAAGCAGCTAGAAGAGTTTTTGGGCACAGAGTTGGTAGGGCGCAAGCATCGAAGCATTGAGTTAACAGAGAGAGGCAAATCGCTTTCTAAGCTCTTAGCCACTCAATACACTAACCTCGATCAACTGATTGCGTCTTGGAAATCTGAGATGAATAATCGTATCATTATCAAAGCCTCGTTAAGCTTTGCAACACGATTCCTCATCCCTAAGATCCAATACCTTAATGAAAAATTCCCCGATCATGAAGTGGTTGTCGTGCCAATACTTGAAGACAGCAATGACTTCTCAACCAATGATTGTGACTTATTGATCTCCTGCACTCGATTGCGTCCAGAGGGTGATAACGTGTTTTATCTTCGTGATGAATACATGGCACCGGTCTGTGCAATACCTAGCACTTCACAGGACGTTGAATTAGATTATGTTTTCAGTCAGCCTCGCATCCATGCAACTCAAGATCACTTTGATTGGCATCATTGGATAAAAGTGACTCAATATCCTGATATTCAGCGAGTGCGCCATACAACGTTTTTTACGCTTGAGCTAGCTCTGAGTGCATGTTTGGCGGGGCAGGGAGTGACGGTCACTGATTTAATGTTAATTTTACCGGAGTTGGAGCAAGGGTATCTGACAGCGCCAGTAGGAATGAAAATGACGCATAGTGACTGGCGATATTATTGTCACGTAAAGCATTTTAGCCCGATACTCAAGGAGCTAAGTGACTGGCTAAAAGCGGAAACAGATAATGAAGTCGCACAACTCAAAACATTGATGAACATGCATCGTTGGCAAGTTGTCGGGGAAATCAATCAATAAAAAAGCCGAGCATCTCTGCATTACGTGATATGCATAGATGCTCGGCTGTGTTCAATGGCGACACGCTTTAGGCGGGTACTTTTTTGTGTTGATAACGTACGTTATCGAGCACAATGTCTCCCTTCGCTTTACTGATACAAGCGAGGACTTCCCCGGGATTCGTGTACGCCATAGCAAAACCAACCGACTCTACTTGCCCTTCAGACAGCGTACAGCGACAGGCACCACAATGACCATCACGACAGTGATACTCGGGTTCAAGGCCTGCTTTTTCCATCGCTTCTAACAAGGTGTCTTGAGCTGAAGCTTCAATGGATGTGAGTCGGTTAATTTTGATCGTAGCCATTAAAGCTCAAAGCCCTCAAAGTCATCGGTTGCGACTTCATTGTCAATCTGGCCAACAAGGTATGAGCTGATTTCAGCTTCTTGCGGTGCCACCTGAACATTATCCGAAGACAACCACGCATTGATCCAAGGGATCGGGTTGCTCGTTGCTTCTGGGTAAGCAGAGCCTAAACCAACCGCTTGCATACGGGTGTTGGTAATATACTCAACATATTGACACAAGATATCCTTGTTCAAGCCGATCATTGAGCCATCTTTGAATAGGTATTCAGCCCACTCTTTCTCTTGTTCTGCAGCCGCTTTGAACAGGTCGAAACACTCTTGTTTCGCTTCTTCTGCGATCTGCATGAAGGTAAAGTCGTCTTGACCATTACGAAGCAGATTGATCATGTGTTGCGTACCCGTTAGGTGAAGGGCTTCATCGCGGGCGATCAGCTTGATGATTTTTGCGTTACCTTCCATCAATTCACGCTCGGCGAATGCAAAAGAGCAAGCAAAACTGACGTAAAAACGGATCGCTTCAAGAGCATTTACCGACATCAGACAGATGTACAATTGCTTTTTCAGTTCATAAAGCGAGACCTTGACAGTTTCGCCGTTGATCTGGTGTTCACCTTCGCCATAGCGATGGTAATCATTGCTCATCTCGATTAGTTTGTCGTAGTAGTGAGAGATATCTTCAGCACGCTTTAGGATGTGCTCATTCTCAACGATATCATCGAACACCACTGCTGGGTCGTTAACGATGTTACGGATAATGTGCGTGTAAGAACGTGAGTGGATAGTCTCTGAGAACGACCATGTTTCAATCCATGTTTCCACTTCTGGTAGTGACACCAATGGAAGTAGGGCAACGTTTGGAGAACGGCCTTGGATTGAATCGAGCAGTGTTTGATACTTCAAGTTTGAGATGAAAATGTGTTTCTCATGCTCTGGCAATTTGTTGAAGTCAATACGGTCGCTTGATACGTCGACTTCTTCTGGGCGCCAGAAGAACGAGAGTTGCTTCTCGATTAGCTTCTCGAAGATTTCAAATTTTTGTTGATCGTAACGTGCAACGTTTACCGACTGACCAAGGAACATCGGCTCTTTTAGTTGGTCATTCTTAGTGCGGTTAAAAGTACTGTAAGCCATGGTAGTTTTCTTCCTTTAGTAACCAGCACCGAAGTGCTGGCAACGAGATTACTTTCTTATTGAATGCTGTATGTAGACGATTAAATCTTACAGCCACCGCCAGCACAATCATCATCTTGTGCTTGCACCGCGTCTTTTTGGTCGTCTTTCGCGCCATCACGGGTGTTATGGTAATACAGGGTTTTTACACCAAACTTATACGCTGTCAACAAATCTTGTAGCAGCTTCTTCATCGGTACTTTACCCGTCTCGTAGCGGCTTGGATCATAGTTTGTGTTTGCAGAAATTGCTTGGTCCACAAACTTCTGGATGATACCAACAATATGCAAGTAACCATCGTTGCTACCGATGTCCCACAGCAGCTCATAGTTATCTTTGTATTTCGTAAACTCAGGCACAACCTGCTTTAAGATACCGTCTTTAGACGCCTTAACAGAAACATAGCCACGAGGAGGTTCAATACCGTTAGTCGCATTTGAAATCTGTGAAGAGGTTTCTGAAGGCATCAGTGCGGTAAGTGTTGAGTTACGCAGGCCGTGCTCCATGATCTCTTGACGAAGTGCATCCCAATCGTAGTGCAGTGGCTCATCACAAACGAGGTCGATGTCTTTCTTGTAGGTATCGATTGGCAGTAGGCCTTTTGCGTAGTTTGTCTCATTAAACAGAGGACAAGCACCTTGCTCTTTCGCTAGCTCTACCGATGCTTTAAGCAAGTAGTATTGCATCGCTTCAAAGGTACGGTGAGTCAGGCCATTTGCGCTGCCATCAGAGTATTTCGTTCCGTTCTTCGCTAGATAGTATGCAAAGTTAATCACACCCACGCCAAGTGTACGACGGTTCATTGTTGAACGGTAAGCTGCAGGAAGAGGGTAGTCTTGGTAATCTAGCAGCGCGTCAAGTGCACGAACCACCAGCTCAGATAGCTCTTCAAAGTCATCAAGAGACTCAATCGCACCAAGGTTAAACGCCGATAGCGTACAAAGTGCAATTTCGCCTTCTTCGTCTTCTACGTTTGATAGCGGCTTAGTCGGCAGAGCAATCTCTAGACATAGGTTCGATTGACGAACCGGAGCGACTTTAGCGTCAAATGGGCTGTGAGTATTACAGTGGTCTACGTTTTGTACGTAGATACGACCTGTTGAAGCACGCTCTTGCATTAAGATCGAGAACATCTCCAGTGCCTTCACCGTTTCCTTCTTAATTGAAGGGTCGTTCTCATACTGAACGTAGAGACGCTCAAACTCCGCTTGGTCTTGGAAGAATGCGTCGTAAAGGCCCGGTACGTCCGATGGTGAGAACAGCGTAATGTTGCCACCTTCAACCAGGCGTTGATACATTAGCTTATTGAGCTGTACGCCGTAATCCATATGACGAACACGGTTCTCTTCAACACCACGGTTGTTTTTCAATACCATCAATGACGGTGATTCGCGGTGCCATAATGGGTAGAACACGGTTGCCGCGCCGCCACGAACACCACCTTGAGAACAGCATTTGACCGCTGTTTGGAAATATTTGTAGAACGGGATACAGCCCGTATGGAAAGCTTCCCCACCGCGGATTTCTGAGCCTAGTGCGCGAATGCGACCCGCATTGATACCAATGCCAGCACGCTGAGAAACGTAACGTACGATAGAGCTTGCTGTTGCGTTAATTGAGTCGAGACTATCGCCACACTCAATTAGTACACATGAACTAAACTGACGCGTTGGAGTACGAACACCCGACATAATCGGTGTCGGTAGTGAAATCTTAAACGTCGATGTCGCATCGTAAAAGCGCTTGATATAGCTTAGACGAGTGTCCTTAGGGTAGTTTGCAAACAGACACGCAGAAACCAGCATGTAAAGGAACTGGGCACTTTCGTAGATTTCACCTGAAACGCGGTTTTGTACGAAGTATTTACCTTCTAGCTGTTTAACCGCCGCGTACGAGAAATCTAAATCACGCTTGTGATCAATATAGCAGTCTAACAGCTCAAGTTCTTCTTTGGTGTAGTCTTGTAGCAAGTGTTGATCGTACTTACCCATTTCAACAAGGCGTGCAACGTGCTCGTATAGCTTTGGTGGCTCATATTGGCCGTAAGCTTTTTTACGCAAATGGAAGATGGCAAGGCGAGCAGCAAGATATTGGTAGTCTGGCGTCTCTTCTGAAATGAGATCAGCCGCTGACTTGATTATTGTCTCGTGAATATCAGATGTAGTAATGCCATCGTAGAACTGGATGTGAGCTTTCAGTTCAACCTGAGAAACAGAAACGTTGTTGAGCCCTTCTGCTGCCCAAGTAATCACTCGGTGGATTTTTTCTAAATCGATATTTTCTTTGCGACCGTTACGCTTAGTAACGGTAAGTTGTTGGTTCATTCTTCTTTATTTCCCTAAGAAAACTGATCAAAGCTGAGATTCTGTGTAACTTTTGCATGTATGTGGTTCAACTTTGTGATCATTATCCGCTTTGGCGGTGGTTGAAAACACTACATATAGGGTCTTCACCCTTAGTGGTGTACAAGATAGAGCTATATCTTGTATTTATCAAGAACTCAGACCACAAGATCGTCAAAGAAAGAGTCAAAATCAAAAATAATTGTTAGTAGCTACTTACCGATGAAGAAAGGGCAGGTTTAGCGGCAAAAAGTAGAGCTTAGATAAACGATTATTTCCTAGTCGCAGAAAAAAATATTTTGCTTGATCTTTTTATTTCAAGCTAGCTCAAACTTTTGGTCTGTTTTGTATCTAGTACAGATACAAATTGTTAGGGGTTGGGGAGAGGTTTGTTGGAGAAGTGTTTGGGTTTACGATGAGAAGCGGAATCGGTATCACGCTCCTCGTGTGATTATTTCTGTCTTTAGAGGGGCTTGACGCAGTGAACAATATAATTCACATCGACATTTGACCCTAGGCGGTAGCTATCTGTTAGTGGATTATAGTGAAGACCAGTAATTCCACGTTCTTGCAGCACGGTATGATCAATCATTTTGATCATCTCTGAGGGTTTAATGAACTTGTCGTGATCGTGAGTACCATCAGGCACAATTTTCAGTAACTTCTCGGCGCCGACAATAGCAAACAGGTAAGACTTTATGTTGCGGTTCAACGTAGAGAAGAATACATGGCCACCCGGTTTAACCAGGTGACTGACTGCACGAATTACTGATTGCGGATCAGGGACGTGTTCTAGCATCTCCATGCAGGTAACAACATCGTACTGTTCTGGGTGTTCGCTTGCATGCTGCTCAACCGTACTTTGCGTGTAAGCCACTTTCACTCCGCTCTCAAGGCTATGTAGTCTTGCCACCTCTAGAGGCTCTTTGCCCATGTCTAAACCTGTGACGATCGCCCCTTGTTTCGCCATGCTTTCTGCAAGGATTCCGCCACCGCAGCCGACATCGAGGGTTTTCTTGTCAAACAGGCCTTGCGCTTTATCCAACACGTAGTTCAAACGAAGGGGGTTAATCTGATGAAGAGGTTTGAACTCTCCCTCCAAATCCCACCAGCGAGAAGCCATCTCTGCAAACTTTTGAATTTCCTTTGGGTCGACGTTTTGTCCGTTTGTCATGCTACATGCTCATTAAAAAAGAGAATGGGCTCATCTTAGCGAATGAATTTGATGCGTCTAGTGACTTTTTAAGGATTATTGGAGAAAACCACAAAATGATTGAGACAAACAATTTAAGTGTAAGTGAATAAAAAATAGACACTTATCAGTCATCTATAGCGCGATTGTATGGAAACTCACCACTTAGAGCGTAATACAGGTCACAACCAAAGAAAACGACAGGGAAAGTAATGCCGTTACCAACTATTATGTGTTATATTTTTTCTCCTTATACGTATTGTAAATACGATCAAACTATAGAGGGACAATGGCTCTATGAGCGATCTAGCAAAAGAGATCACGCCCGTAAACATTGAAGATGAGCTTAGAGGTTCATACCTAGACTACGCGATGTCAGTTATCGTGGGTCGTGCTCTTCCAGATGTGCGTGATGGCCTAAAACCAGTACACCGTCGTGTTTTATTCGCGATGAATGTACTAGGCAACGATTGGAATAAACCATATAAAAAATCTGCCCGTGTTGTCGGCGACGTAATCGGTAAATATCACCCACATGGTGATAGCGCGGTGTACGATACTATCGTACGTATGGCGCAGCCGTTCTCACTGCGTTACATGCTTGTCGATGGTCAAGGTAACTTTGGCTCAATCGATGGTGACTCCGCTGCGGCAATGCGTTATACCGAAGTTCGTATGGCGAAAATTGCCCACGAACTATTAGCAGACCTAGATAAAGAGACAGTGGACTACGTACCTAACTATGACGGTACTGAACAAATTCCAGCTGTTCTTCCAACTAAGATTCCTAACCTACTGGTTAACGGTTCGTCCGGTATCGCAGTAGGTATGGCAACCAACATTCCACCTCACAACCTAAGTGAAGTGATTGATGGCTGTCTTGCATACATTAACAATGAAGCAATCACGATTGATGAGCTGATGGATTACATTCCAGGCCCAGATTTTCCGACTGCGGCATTGATCAGTGGCCGTAAAGGCATCGTCGACGCGTACAAAACGGGTCGCGGTAAAATCTACATGCGCTCTAAAGCGGATATAGAAGCGGATAAGAACGGCAAAGAAACCATCATCGTTACTGAAATCCCTTATCAAGTTAACAAAGCTCGCCTGATCGAGAAGATTGCTGAGTTGGTTAAAGATAAGAAGGTAGAAGGTATCAGTGCACTACGCGACGAGTCTGATAAAGACGGCATGCGTATTGTTATTGAGTGTAAGCGTGATGCTGTCGGTGAAGTGGTTCTTAACAACCTTTACGCACAAACTCAGCTTCAAACGACCTTTGGTATCAACATGGTTGCGCTAGACAATGGTCAGCCTAAGTTGTTTAACCTTAAAGAGATGCTGAAGTGTTTCGTTGATCACCGTCGTGAAGTAGTGACACGTCGTACCATCTTTGAACTGCGCAAAGCGCGTGAACGTGCTCACATCCTAGAAGCACTGTCTCTTGCGTTGGCAAACATTGATGAAGTGATTGAGCTTATCAAGAGTGCGCCAACACCGGCAGAAGCGAAAGTTGGCTTAGTCTCACGTGGTTGGGATTTAGGCAACGTAGCTTCAATGCTAGAGCGTGCTGGTACTGACGCTGCACGCCCAGAGTGGCTAGAGCCAGAGTTCGGTATCCGTGACGGTCAGTACTACCTAACTGAAACGCAAGCACAAGCGATTCTAGAGCTTCGTCTACACCGCCTAACCGGTCTAGAGCACGAGAAGATTCTGGACGAGTACAAAGCACTGCTAGAAGAAATTGCAGAGCTGATGCACATCCTTGCAAGCACTGAGCGTCTGATGGAAGTTATCCGTGAGGAGCTTGAAGCCGTTCGTGAAGGTTACGGTGATGTTCGTCGTACTGAAATCACAGCAGCAAGCCACGATATCGACATGGAAGAGCTGATTGCTCGTGAAGATGTTGTTGTGACACTGTCACATGAAGGCTATGTGAAGTACCAAATCCTTAGCGACTACGAAGCACAGCGTCGTGGCGGTAAAGGTAAGAGTGCAACCAAGATGAAAGATGAAGATTACATCGAACGTCTACTTGTTGCGAACACGCATGACAACATTCTATGTTTCTCTACGCGTGGTAAGACTTACCGTCTGAAAGTGTATCAATTGCCACAAGCAAGCCGCACAGCACGTGGTAAGCCAATTGTGAACATTCTGCCTCTTGAAGAGAACGAGCGTATCACAGCAATTCTGCCTGTTTCCGAGTTCGATGCTGATAAGTATATCTTTATGGCAACGGGTGACGGTACCGTTAAGAAGACCTCTCTTGACCAATTCGCTAATGTTCGTGCTAACGGCCTAATTGCGGTTAACTTACGTGATGATGACTCGCTGATTGGTGTTGATATCACCACAGGTTCTAGCGATATCATGCTGTTCTCGAAAGCGGGTAAAGTGGTTCGTTTCAACGAAGATAAAGTTCGTGCGATGGGTCGTACAGCGGCAGGTGTTCGTGGTATGAAATTGGCTGATGATGACCAAGTTGTATCACTGATTGTTCCTTCAAACGAGGGCGACATTCTGACAGTGACACAAAATGGTTACGGTAAGCGTACTGAGCTTGCAGAGTACCCAACCAAAGGTCGTGCAACTCAAGGTGTCGTTTCTATCAAAGTCTCTGATCGTAATGGTCCTGTTGTCGGTGCTATCCAAGTTGAGGAAGGCGACGAGATGATGATGATCACCGATGCAGGCACATTGGTACGTACACGTGTAGCAGAAGTCAGCCAAGTAGGTCGTAACACACAAGGTGTTACACTGATCAGAACAGCAGAAGATGAATCTGTTGTAGGCCTTCAACGCATCGAAGAGATTGAAGATGTTGAACTGCTAGAAGAAGGTACTGAAGCGGAAGGTGGTGTTGAAGCAACACAACCAGAAGCAACAAATGATGATGCTCCTGCAGCAGATAGCGAAGAGTAATCACTATTTTTAGTTGATATAGCCGGGCTAAATAGCCCGGCTTTTTTGTGTTTGCTTGACGGATAAAACAGCGCTTGAAAGTCGATTTATTGAAAAAGTGGTGCCATTTTCACCATTTACTGGCAAGGAACTGCTACTTTTGTACAATAGGCGCGGATTTCTATTTTTATCAATCAGTTGATGAAAGAGGACATCCAAAACGAGATAAGTGACTTTGCGTACAAATTTATTTTCTGATGATTTGTACTCAAAGTGATTTGAGAAAGTGGGGAGCAACAATGCAACTCAAGGACTCACGTCTCACACGGAATTAGTAGAGGGTCAAATGACTAAAGGTATAGATAAATACAGTATCGACAGTACAGATTATACTGTCGGTCAAGATAACGTTCAGAAGTGGGGGTTTGATGTCCATAACCCTGTGTTTGGCGTAAGTGCAGGTTTCATCATACTGTTTCTCATTGCCGCAATGGTGATGGACGCAGGTGATGCAAAAGCGGCGTTAGATGGTATCAAATGGCAGATTATTGGCTCGTTTGACTGGCTGTTTATTTGGTCAGGTAACATCTTCGTTGTCTTCTGTTTAGCTCTAATTGTAACGCCTTACGGCAAAATCCGTTTAGGTGGTCAAGATGCCACGGCAGATTACTCATTTTTCTCGTGGTTAGCGATGCTTTTCGCAGCCGGTATGGGTATCGGCTTAATGTTCTGGAGTGTGGCAGAACCCGTTGCTTACTTCACAGGCTGGTATGAGACACCACTTGCGGTAGAGCCAAACACACCAGAAGCGGCGAAAGCGGCGCTTGGCGCTACTATGTACCACTGGGGCCTTCATCCTTGGGCTATCTACGGTGTAGTGGCATTGTCTTTAGCGTTCTTTACCTACAATAAAGGCTTACCACTCTCTATTCGCTCTATTTTTTACCCGATTTTAGGTGATAGAGCGTGGGGTTGGCCTGGTCACGTCGTGGATATTCTCGCCGTGCTAGCGACGCTATTTGGTCTGGCGACATCGCTTGGCCTTGGTGCTAAGCAAGCGGCAAGCGGTATTCAACATGTGTTTGGTTTTGAAGCAGGTTTAACACTTCAAATCATCGTGATTGCAGTGGTAACGCTTCTAGCTGTCGCTTCTGTATTACGTGGTATTGATGGCGGTGTAAAAGTCATCAGTAACATCAACATGATTGTGGCTTTCCTTCTATTGTTCTTGGTGGCAGCGCTTGGCTTTGCGGTAGCAATGGGCTCACTACCAACGACTTTGATGGGATATGTTGAAAGCTTTATTCCTCTTAGTAATCCACATGGCCGTGAAGATGAGCTTTGGATGCATGGCTGGACAGTATTCTACTGGGCTTGGTGGATTTCATGGTCGCCATTCGTTGGTATGTTTATCGCACGAGTCTCTCGCGGTCGTACTGTACGTGAGTTCATGACAGCGGTTCTTATCGTTCCAACCACTGTGACGCTTATTTGGATGTCAGTGTTCGGCGGTCTAGCGATTGATCAGGTAGTCAACAATGTTGGTCAGCTTGGTGCGAAAGGCCTTACCGATGTATCACTAGCGATGTTTGAAATGTTCGACGTGATGCCAATGAGCACTCTGCTTTCGATTATTGCTGTAATTCTGGTTATGGTGTTCTTCATCACCTCTTCAGATTCAGGCTCACTGGTTATTGATAGCATCACCGCTGGCGGTAAAGTAGACGCACCTGTTCTGCAACGTTGTTTCTGGGCATTTATGGAAGGTGCTATCGCAGCCGCTCTACTATGGGTTGGTGGCACGCAAGCGGTAGAAGCACTGCAAGCGGGCGCTATCTCTACTGCACTGCCATTCACTTTCGTGCTATTGGCGATGTGTGTCAGCCTGTTGATGGGTATGAACACAGAGAAAGAGTACCGATAGAATCTTCTCTCGATAATGTAAAAATGAAAGGCATGCTCTCAAGCATGCCTTTTTTGTCTCTGTATGTCGGTGTTGAACACCTATGAACTTCGACTAATCATCCTTAGTAAAGTTAGCTTCACTGAAGTGATCAAGATCGTAAGGCGTTTGTTGGTAAACACAGTAATTTAGCCAGTTTGCGAACAACAAGTGACCGTGACTGCGCCAACTGGCATTGGGCTTGTTGTCTGGGCAGTTGTTAGGATAGTAATTCACAGGGATCGCCGGCTCCATCCCTTCGCCAAGATCACGTGTGTATTCATTGTGCAGTGTTAGGGCATCGTACTCAGGATGGCCTGTGACAAACACGTTACGCTTATCTTTGGTTGCCGCCAAATACACACCAGCCATATCGGAAGTTGCGAGAATGTCGAGGTCAGTATGCTCTTCGAGAAACTGCGATGAGAAATCAGCAAACCGCGAATGAGGTGCTAAGAAGGTATCATCAAAGCCACGTAGGATAGGGTGGTAGGGATGATGGATTTCATGGTGGTATACGCCCGACAGTTTTTCTTTGCGTGTGCGCTTGGGCAAGTCATACAGTAGCTTCAAGCCAGCTTGTGCAGCCCAGCAGACATACAAGGTTGATGTGACATGTTCTTTGGCCCAGTTCATAATGGTTTTAAGGTGATCCCAATAGATCACATCTTCAAACTGAACAAGACCAAGTGGCGCGCCTGTAATAATCAATCCGTCAAAGTTTCTGTCTTTCACCATCTCAAACTGGCGATAAAAAGTGTCGAGGTGTTCGACAGGAGTGTTCTTACTCGGTCGATTATCAATGCGCAGTAGCTCTACATCGACTTGAAGCGGGCTATTTGATAACAGTCGTAAAAATTGCGTTTCCGTTTCAATCTTTTTTGGCATCAAGTTTAAGATCAGAACTTTGAGAGGACGAATTTCCTGCGTAGAAGCGCGAGTCTCTGGCATAACGAAGATATTTTCGTTACGAAGGACATCGGAGGCAGGTAATTGATCAGGTATCTTGATTGGCACAGCTTTACTCCCTAAGCTTTCTGGACGTCTATACATCCAAACTTAACGTAAACGGTGATTTATGTCGATAGCTAAATCACATATTATTGAATCAATATCTTATTGTGCATTTACAGGCAGAACATGGCTCCAGCAACAAGCGCAGCTCTCACACTTATTCGTGGTCTACCGGGTTCAGGGAAATCAACACTGGCTAAACAGCTGGCCGCGGATTATGCGGCTGAACATTTTGAAGCCGATATGTATTTCGTCAATGAACAAGGCGATTATGTGTTTGACCCTATGCAGCTTTCCCAAGCACATGATTGGTGCCAAACTGCGAGCTTACAAGCGCTCAACTGTGGACTCAACGTAGTGGTTTCAAATACGTTTGTGCAGCTTTGGGAAATAGAACCTTATTTAAAGATGGCAAGGTCATTGGATAAACGTGTAGAAATAATCGAGGTGAACGGCGAGTATGAGTCTGTTCACGATGTACCCGCTAAGACGATCGCGGTGATGAGGCGTAAGTGGCGAGCGATTCCAAAGCAGTGGCAAAAATCCATACAAGTAACGAGTTATGCCAATGAATAAAAATAGTTTATCCCAGGTAGATCTGGTGATTCGAGCTGCAACCACGACGGACTTAGAGGCGCTGAATGAGATGATGTATTGTCTGCACGACGAGCACCATCAGATGTATGCAGAGCTATTTAAACCAGCGGACCAGATAGAAAAATCTATCGCCCACTATATTGATCACCCAGAGTGCCTTGTATTGGTTGCCGAGCATCAACAACAAGTGATTGCTTTTGTATCAGGGTATTTTGGTCAGTATCAATCCCCCGTCAGTCAACCTGTGTTGATGGGGAGCATCGATGAGCTGTATGTGTTGAGCGCTTATAGAAGGTTTGGTGTTGGAGCGCAATTATTGGAACGTATGCAGCGCGATTTTACCCATTATGGTGCGAAATACTTGTTCGTAGAGGTGTGGGATAGCAACACTGCCGGTGTTGAGTTTTATCGCCGTCTTGGTTTTGTGAATCACATACACTGTTTAGCTAAACCATTAACCTAAAACCTTTAATCTAAATTTCGAGGTCCATTTTGAAACAGCCGCTATGGATAGCATTACTGCTTTTTTTGTTTAGCTCACTACTGCAAGCCGAGGATTTTTCTGTCCCCAATGGTGTGAGAGGCTCTTTGTGTATTGTCCATGCCGATCATAAAGTCGTGATGGTAAAAGAGACCTTTAGCCGTAAATTGTCACTACCGGGCGGTACAATCTCAAAAGGGGAAGATCCTAAGCTCACCGCGCAGCGAGAGACATGGGAAGAGGCTGGGCTGGTAGTCAACCCAGTGCGAAAGTTGGGATATACCGACACCGCTGTGGTTTACGAGTGTGTTCCGCAGTCAAAAGTGGTCGCCTTCTCACATCGACAGGGATTAAAAGGTAAAGCGTTACCCGCGTGGTTTGCACCCCATTTTGGTATTGAAGTGAAAGATGTTCTGGCGATTGAGCCACTCCTTGTCGATGCAAGCGACTATCGTTATCCAGAGCAGTGGCCAGCAATCACCCAATGGGTAAGTGAAGTGACCTCCTATCCAATCCAGTATGTGGAAGATTTAGTCAGTAACGGCAATGCGTGGCAAAGGTTTGAGCTGAGGCTATTGAGCAATCTCTATCAACTGGCGGAGGGGCAAACTCTCTTTAAGTCGCTTATTGAGCTATGTGTATTGGTTAGTAACCTGATACTTTCGCCAGTGTTTTTAGGTTTAAGTCTTGTTGTCGCCGCTTGGAAAGGTGGTGTTGTAGTCGCACAAAAGCTTCTATTTATTCAACTTCTTACCGTATTGATGGCGGTTGTTGCCAAGTTTGGCTTTGCACTGCCAGCCCCAGGGCAGTTTCTAGGTTTGCTTTCCGAGCAGAATATAGCGCTGAGCTTTCCATCCGTCAGGGCAGCACTGTTAGCAGCCACTTGTACGTTTGTCATTCGCCTAGTCTACATTCCATTAGTGATACTACTCAGTGGTTTTGTGCTGTTACTCTTAGCGTGTTTAGGCATGTTCTTACAGTATCAGGTGTTTGTAACAGATATCCTCTTTGGTGTTGTATTAGGTTATTTTGTCGCTCGTCATTTCTTTAAATTGGCGGTATCCCAAGAAACACAACTGGCTAAGATAACTCAGACAAAGGCCGCATGGTTAATGCTTACGTTGTTGGCGGCCGTATTTGCATGGACGTGGTATGCCACTTCTTTATTACAGGTAACAGCACTTTCAGGCACGGTATTGCTTATCATGCTGTGCTTTGGCGAAAGACCGTTAGCGCAGGCTACACTTAATCCAGTCGCGACCTCTATGAGTATCGCTCTGGGCTACTTTCTTTCAGAGTACCTGCATACGTTTGTAGCTTCGAGTGCGGTCTTTTCGCTGCTCGTAGAGGTGTTGTATATGCCGATAATTTTGACGTTAATCTATGTTCCTACCCTTATCGCGCGAAAGTTGAACGATAAACCTAAGTGACAGGTTGCAGTGAGTTGATCTTCTTTACCAGCTCTATTAAGGTGCAGGCAATTAAACTATGTATGAACGGAGTGAGCCTTGTACAAGCTCAATGAGATCTTCGAGACAATCCAAGGGGAAGGCAGCTTTACTGGCGTGCCTTCTGTTTTTATTCGATTACAAGAGTGTCCTGTAGGTTGTTCTTGGTGTGACACTAAGCAAACCTGGGAAGCGGAACCGCAAAATGAAACCGATTTTGGTGAAGTGATTGCAAAGCAGCAGGATTCAGAAACTTGGTGTCAAGCCACAGCACAGCAGTTAGTTGAGATTTATCAACAGCAAGGCTTTAATGCTAAGCACATTGTCATTACGGGTGGTGAGCCATGCATCTACGACTTGACTGAACTCGCACTCGCGTTTGAAGTTATTGGGTGTCGTTGCCAAATTGAAACAAGTGGTACCAGCGAAGTACGTACGACAGATTCTACTTACGTGACCGTGTCACCAAAGATTGCCATGAAAGGTAAACTGCCAGTATTAGAATCAGCACTGCGCCGTGCCAATGAAATTAAGCATCCTGTTGGCACCAGTAAAGACATAGAGCAGCTTGATGAATTGCTCTCAGGTGTAGAGCTGCGTTCAGATGTGATTATCGCCTTACAACCAATCAGTCAAAAGCCACGCGCGACAGAGTTGTGCATTGATACCTGTATTAAGAGAAACTGGCGTCTTTCGATTCAAACTCACAAATACTTGAGCATTGCATAAGGAGAGGGGAAATGAAAAAAGCAGTTGTAGTATTCAGCGGTGGACAAGACTCGACCACTTGCCTTGTTCAAGCATTAAAGCAGTGTGATGAAGTACATGCAATCACGTTTGATTATGGCCAACGCCACAAGCAAGAGATTGAAGTAGCACAAAAGCTGGCAGCCTCCTTAGGCGTTAAAGCACATAAAGTAATGGATGTGGGCCTATTGAACGAACTGGCGATCAGTTCTCTAACTCGTGATGACATTCCTGTCTCCCATGAGCTGCAAGAAAATGGCTTGCCGAACTCGTTTGTACCTGGCCGCAATATTCTTTTCCTAACGCTTGCGGGGATCTACGCTTACCAGATTGGCGCGCAGTCAGTCATTACCGGTGTTTGTGAGACGGACTTCTCTGGCTACCCTGATTGCCGAGATGAGTTTGTTAAGTCGATGAATGACGCGCTAGTTAAAGGAATGGATCGTCAACTAGACATCGTGACACCACTGATGTGGCTCAACAAAGCCGAAACGTGGGCTCTAGCCGATAAGTTTGACGCCTTACAATTAGTTCGAGAGCAAACTCTAACTTGTTACAACGGAATTATTGGCGATGGCTGTGGAGACTGCCCTGCATGTCATCTACGCTCTGAAGGTCTTAATAGTTATTTAGATAATAAAGAAGCTGTGATGGCAGACTTAGAGTCTAAAAGCCAATAACAAAAACGAAAAGAGTCGCACCAGCGACTCTTTTTCTTTTCAGCTAAAGCGTTTATCTACAGTAGTAGTGATTTAATCGTCTTCACGACACCCGCATCTTTGTTGCTTGGTGCGGCTTTGTTGCTTAAATCGATGGAACTAAATCAAGAAGCTACGATCTGATCGGCTACACCCATTAATCGTCGTAGCCTCATGCCTAAACCTCGTTACAAAACAACTAACTGGACGCAGTACAACAAAGCCTTAATAAACCGTGGTTCTCTGACCTTTTGGATTGATGAGGAAGCGATAGCTGAGTGGAAGCAAAACAAACAAGGCAAGCGCGGCAGACCTCGCCAATTCAGCGACTTAGCCATTACCACGGCACTGATGGTGAAACGCATATTCTCTATGCCGTTGAGAGCACTGCAAGGATTTCTAGACTCGGTATTTAAGCTGGCTAACACCCCGCTAGTTTGTCCGCACTACACCTGTATAAGCCGTCGAGCTAAGGAAGTTGAGGTTTCATTTAAAACTAAAACCAGAGGTGCGATACAACACCTAGCCATTGATGCCACAGGTCTCAAGGTTTATGGCGAAGGTGAATGGAAGGTCAAGAAGCATGGTACTGACAGGAAGCGTAGGGTTTGGCGTAAGCTGCATATCGCAGTAGATACTAGCACCCACGAAATAGTCGCAGCAGAGCTGAGCTTATCTAACGTAACCGATGCCGAAGTACTTCCCAACTTGCTTAAGCAGACACGTCGTAAAATCATTGAGATATCAGGCGATGGTGCTTATTACACAAGGAATTGCCATGATGCCATACGGATCAAGCGAGCTGTTGCGCTCATCCCGCCAAGAGAGGGAGCAGCCTTCTGGGAACAAGGGCATCCTCGTAACTTAGCGGTAGGTTGCCAAAAGCTCTACGGCTCCAACAAGAAGTGGAAAAAGCGGTATGGCTATCATAAGCGCTCGCTATCAGAGACAGTAATGTACCGAGTAAAACAGCTACTAGGTGGGGAAATTAAGCTTAAGAAGTTACAATGCTCAGGTTGGCGAGACTTACGCGATGATTAAAGCGCTGAACAAGCTTACAGGGCTTGGTATGCCTGAAACTCAGTATGTTGTATAGGAATCACTCAATTTCAGGCGGTTTGGTTTCCTGTTCGAATTACGCAACAAAGCCCATATGGACCCCTAATCTGCGCTAGTTTTTGATTTGCTAATGCTTGGATTGTCGAAACTCATTTGTATCCAGATTAGTGCTGACGGGTAGGTCATCGTAACGCAGATCTGTCCATTGCCGTGCTAGCAATAACTTCGTTAGTTGAGACAGTCATTAGTACTCTGCATTCTGAAAAATTGATATTTGAAATCTCCCACGCTAATGTTCTCAGTTAGCCCCCTGTTGTGGTAGAGAGCACATGGAACTGAAACTATTAAAAAGCTTTATCGCGGTAGCGACACATCGCAGCTTTTCAAAAGCAGCAAAAGAACTGCATACAGTGCAACCAGCGATAAGTCGCCATATTACAAGCTTGGAAGATGAACTCGGTACGAGCTTGTTCTTTCGAACCTCACGTGAAGTTATCATTACAGCAGCAGGTGAGCAGTTACTAAAAGATGCCGTTAAAATCATAGCTCAAACAGAGAAAACCAAACAAGCGGTGATTAAAGCATCTAAAGGGACAATAGGAAGTTTAAAGATTGGTTACCTTGGTGGTGCTACGCTTAGCTTCTTACCTAGACTCGTGCGGGAGTATATTGTAGAGAATCCTAATATAGATGTTGACCTTATCGAAATGACGGCCTCTGAGCAGGCTGATGCCTTATCAAAGCGCGACATTGATATCAGTTTCTCTCGTCCCTTACCAGATGCTGTGTCACAAGACTATATTTCAACCAATATCTATGTTGATAAATTGATGGCAGTAGTCCCTATTACCCATACTCTTGCTAATCTGTCCTCGATTAATTTGAAGCAGTTGGAAGATGACGCTTTTGTCTTGTTTGAACGCGAACAAGCTGTAGGGTTGTTTGATACCATCATTACTCAATGCGGTATGGCAGGCTTCTCACCTAAGATAAAGAAACAGCCACAGAGCATGCAATCAGTGCTGACCCAAGTTGCATCTGGGCTCGGTGTATCAATCGTACCTTATGCTATAAGAGATTTAAGAAGTGAGGGTTGCTGCTTTCTCGATCTTGACTCTATTGATGTGAAAATTACATTGGTCATGACACACCATTTGCATTCTCAATCGCCATCAACTCTAGCTTTCTCTGAATTGATAAAAAGTCAGATACATGGCATCGCACTCGCAATGAAATAACCATCTATACATTTTTTGTATTAATTCTAGATGAAATGAATATTTTTGTTATTTAATTGCCTACCCTAGAATTTAGTCATTCCGATAAAACATCTCAATGATGAGCCAATTTAAGGTCTGACTATGTCTAAAACGAAAATTGAAACCCTGAGCACAGGACGTTTGTTTCTTATGTCGAGCGCAGTCTCGGCAACTGCTGCGAATCTTTATTACAACCAACCGATTCTACCTAAGATTGGCGCAGAACTTGGCTTAACAAGTGAACAGCTTGGCTCTGTGCCTGCTGCGGGACAAATTGGTTATGCTGCCGCACTGCTTTTCCTATCTCCATTGGGAGACACTCTGCCACGCAAGCGTCTTATCGCAATCCTTTCTGTGCTTTTGGTGCTTTCATCTTTAGTCGCATTTTCGGCATCAAGCTTGATTGCTCTGGTTATGGCTTGTTTTGCGATTGGTCTAAGTGCCAATATTACTCAACAGTTAATCCCTTTTGCAGCATCACTCAGCACTCCTGAAACAAAGGGTAAAGTGATCGGCACTCTAATGACGGGGTTAACCGTTGGTATTCTGCTATCACGTACCGTGAGTGGCTTCGTAGGTGAACAATTTGGGTGGCGTGCAGTCTTTGTGATGTCTGCAACTATTGCTGCTCTCTTTGGTGTTTTCCTCTATGTCTTTTTACCGACAAATACGCCAACATCAAAGATCCCTTACCCTAAACTTGTTGCAAGTATGGCAACCCTGATTAAGCAACACACGGCTCTACGTAGCTCTGCATTAACAGGGGCACTGTGGTTTGCCTCATTCAACGCGCTTTGGGCAACGCTAGCTCTACATGTTAGTGAATCACCATTTAACTACAATGCTCAGCAAGCGGGTATGTTTGGTGTTATTGCATTAGCTGGTGTCGTTGGAGCAAAGGTGTCAGGTTCACTCGTCAGTAGATTTGGCTCTCGCAATATGATTAGTATGGCGTTAAGCATTATCGTGGTTGGTTTTATTATTTCAGGATTGTTTGCTGATAGCTTAATTGGCTTAATTGTCGGTATTATTTTAATCGACCTCGGTGTATTCAGTGCTCAAGTGTCGAATCAAGTCCGAGTGTTTTCTATTGACCCACAAGCTCAGAGCCGTATCAATGGTATCTATATGCTCGGCTATTATCTTGGTGGTGCGTTTGGTTCATATGCTGGTATTCAATCGTTTGAACTAGCAGGTTGGGGAGGTGTAGTGGGCTTCAGTATTGTCGCTGTAACGCTGAGCTTTATTGTAAACCGAGCAAGCGAAAAATAGACTTAGTCAGCGTTATTCATGTTTGACTGAAACCCCAAACGTTCCTATGTCGGTAGTGAACGATATCGCAATAGCTGGTTATCGATAGTGTAAACTCACCCTCCGTTACAGAGATTTTATATGCTTAATTCTAAAAACTACCAAGACCCACTATCTGCCATGCTGTCCATACTCAACTTAAAGGTTGCTATCTCAGTGAACGCACAGTTTTGTGGTGGATGGTTGCTTGGGCATAAAACGAATGAAAAATCCTTCCATTTAATTTCTCACGGTGAGTGTATTCTGGAGCTAAATGATAAGCCTCTCCAATACCTTTCACGTGGGGATCTAATTATTTTCATGCGTAAAGTACATCACACTTTGAAACCAAGTTTTAATTCATCAAAAGAAGAAGAACGAATTTCTCCAAATCAAGGCATTATTGCTAGTGCTACAGGGATTTTATGTGGCTCTTTTGCATATGAAAATACCAAAGCAGAAAGCTTGATGAGAGCACTCCCAGATGTACTGGTTATTCGTAATGATAGCAATGTAAGACGATGGGTTGAGCCTTTGATTAACCTTATTCAACTTGAGAGCCAAGAGCATAATTTAGGGAGTGATTTAATTATAAAAAAACTCACTGAAGCCTTGCTTATACAAGCCATACGTTCTTTTATCAAAATGGGCCACTTTGAAGTAGGTATTTTGAGACTAATGGCCGATGTAAAGTTGTCCAATGCAATACTAGCCGTACAAAATGCTCCTGAAGCCCCGTGGACGGTGGAGCGATTAGCCAAAGAATGTGCGATGTCTAGAACAGCCTTCGCGACTCATTTTAAGAACACATCGGCTTGGAGTCCAATGGAATATGTTACTTGGTGGCGAATGCAGGTTGCATGGTCAAGGCTCGTTGATAGGGAAACGATTTATGCTGTCTCATCATTGGTTGGTTATCGCTCTGAAGCAGCATTTTCTCGAGCTTTTAAAAAAGCATTTAGTATAGGCCCTGGAGAGGTAAGAGCGTCTAAAAGATAATACTCGTCACAGTCGTTCTATTGGTACTGTAGTGAGTGTGTGAACGATGAAGCATAACTCGGGAACTGTGAGGCATTAATAAGTTCAGCTTTGTGATTTAACCTATTAAAGGTAAACAATGTTAGTCATTATTCAATAGGTATACAAATGGTTAAGTCAATTGAGACTGTCCTAAATTCTGTGTAACTGTCTAAACTTAAAGCCTTAATGGCTAAGGATAGGCACATGGATAAGAAAGCACTTGAAGCTTTTGCTAAAGAAGCTGCAAAGGGAATTAAAACTCCCGATGACTTAACTGAGTTCAGCCAGATGCTCAAAAAGATCACTGTTGAGGCGGCGCTCAACGCTGAAATGGAAGAGCATCTTGGCTACGAAAAGCACAAACCCTCAAAATCCCAAAATAGCCGTAATGGAAAGAGCACCAAGCGTGTAAAAACAGAAGACGGCGAATTTGAACTCGATACCCCTCGCGACCGTCTTGGTTCTTTTGACCCCAAGTTAGTCAAAAAGCATCAAACACGATTTACCTCTATGGATGACAAGATCTTGTGGCTCTATGCGCAGGGCATGAGCACACGCGATATAGTGAATGCTTTTGACGAGTGGTACGGAGCAGAGATATCACCCAGCCTAGTTTCGCGCGTCACACATGCAGTGATGGAGGAAATCGTGGAGTGGCAATCTAGACCGCTTGATGCCATCTATCCTATCGTTTACCTCGACTGCATTGTGGTCAAAATCCGCCAAGACAAACGCATTATCAATAAATCGATCTTCCTTGCTTTAGGCATTAACACCGATGGTCAGAAAGAACTCATGGGCATGTGGATAGCCGAAAATGAGGGGGCTAAGTTTTGGCTGAGCGTTCTAACCGAACTCAATCAACGTGGCGTTGAAGATATTCTTATCGCTTGTGTCGATGGCTTGAAGGGTTTTCCCGATGCGATCAACACCGTCTTCCCGCAAACACATATTCAGCTTTGCATCGTCCATATGGTGCGGAACTCATTGAAGTATGTGTCTTGGAAGGACTACAAGGCGGTCACAGCCGACCTGAAGCGAGTGTATCGCTCTGCTACCGAAGATGAGGCTCTACTTGAACTGGAGCGCTTTGGTGAAGTCTGGGATAGCCAGTATCCGCAAATCTCCAAGTCTTGGCGCAATCACTGGCAAAATCTCAACACCCTTTTTAGCTACCCAGAAGATATTCGTAGAGCAATTTACACGACCAATGCAATTGAGTCCCTCAATAGCGTGATCCGCAAGGCACTTAAAAAGCGTAAGATCTTCCCGAATGATGAGGCCGCAACCAAAATGGTATATCTAGCAATCAAAGACGCCAGTAAGAAATGGACAATGCCTATTCAAAACTGGCGCCAAGCTATGAGTCGGTTTATTATCGAGTTCGAGGAACGCCTGGAGAAACACATTAACTAAACGGCAGTTACACAGAATCTGTTACAGCCTCAGTCAATTTCAATTAAGATACTTTCTAATCTCTTACATCTTTTTAGTTTCATCTTTATGATGAAGTTTGCAATGCCAAAGCTAGTTGGTAACCCAATAAGCATCAAAACATTTGACTACTTTGCCACTGTACTGCCAGTAGATGGAGACAGTTATCGATTATTCGTGGGCTTGTTAGAGCTAGGAGTTGGCTTATTGCTGATTGTAAATATTTTTATTGCTGATAGAGCAAAAAATGCTTATGCCATCTATGTGTCTTATTTTTTGTTGACAGGGGTTTGTATTGGAGCCTTGTTCCACGAATACTTTGTAAGACCAGAGCCAGTCGCATTTCTGGTTCAATTGTCAGTGATTTTCCTATTTGTCGCAGCATTCCAATTTTTTGTTAGCTTCAAATATTTAGAGAAAGACAAAGCACTTGCTTTATTTGGCATCGACAAGTAACTAATAATCAGACTACTTATGGTATGGGTAATTTTAATAATTTAATGAGGTAATCATGAGACAATCAATAAAGCTGTCAACTGGCGATAATTTTCCTGCAATGCAAGCAACTCTCTTAGATGGCTCTTCCATCAACTTAAATGAGGCTTATGGTGGCGCAGATTGGCAGTTACTCGTTGTATATCGTGGTCGTCATTGTCCACATTGTACTCGTTACTTGAATCAACTGCAGCAGTATTTGAAAGATCTAAAAGCGATTGGGATCAGTGTATCTGCGGTTTCTGCTGATTCCAAAGCTCAATTGGAACAGCACCTAAATCAATTAGAAATTACTTACCCGATAGCTTATGGACTAACGGAAGAGCAAATGAAGCAGCTTGGTGTTTATATCTCTACGCCACGCTCAGAACAAGAAACAGACCACAATTTCTCTGAGCCAGCATTATTTGTGATTAACCAACATGGCACATTGCAAATGATTAACATTTCAAATGCACCTTTCTTCCGTCCAGAACTTAGTGCTATTGTTAAAGGATTAACTTTCGTTAGAGCGCAAGGAAACTACCCTATCAGAGGTACAGTAAAATATTAATCCATATCATTTATGGTACGAAATAAACCCTAAAAAGGGCTTCGTCATTGAAGCCCTTTTCGTGTTTGTGTGGTTCTAAAAAGGCTCAGGACCGCAGGCTATAATATTGACGGCCAGAAGCGGCAGAGAAAAGTATACCTTTGCTTTCAAGCTGTAAGATGATTTCGAATAATTCTGGGTCTAGACGACCGTATTGATCGAGTAATGTGCCGTCCATGTCGGAGGCGATAAACTTAATGTCAGGTGTTTGCATTGATATACTCAAAAGTCGATGGTTTATGCCACGGTGTTAATTTTTGCTCGATAACATTGTAATCCTTCATCAAAATGAAAGCTAAGTACATTATCTATTCCTAAGATTTTGTCTTCATCATAGTGAGACACATATAGAACTTGGCATAGTTGTTTACTGACGAGATAACTTACTGTGTTTTTGAAAAGCATTCTGCCCAAATAATCTAAACCTTGATAGGGCTCATCTAAGATCAGCAATCTGGGGTGTTTGATCAGTGCACGAGCAAGTAAGGCCAGGCGTTGCTGTGCATAATCGAGTTGACGAAATGGTGTATTTCGATATTCCGATAAATGAAGAATCTCCAACCACTCAAGCGCTTCATCAATTTGTGCTTTTGTTGGCTTTCTATAAAGACCGATAGAATCATAAAATCCTGAGATGACAGCCTCAAGAGTGCTGCAGCCTGCACGATATTGAAGGTGCAACGCAGAAGAGACCATTCCAATCTGCTGCTTAATTTGCCAGATTGTTTCACCACTGCCACGCTGTCGACCAAAGATGACGATATCGTTACTATAACACTGGGAATGGTCACCAAAAATGAGTCCAAGTAGCGTACTTTTTCCGCAGCCATTCGGTCCTTTTATCTGCCAGTGTTGCAATGGGTCTATCTGCCAATTTAGGCCGGTAAAGATGACTTTATCGGTATAGGCAACATGCCCGTCTTGGATTTTGAATATGGTGTCGCCATCCGTTGAGAGGTGCTTGTGTTTATCCAGCAACGGTTGAACTTTTTCTGATTGCCGTTTGCTTTGTGAGGTGAGTTGTTTGATTACGCGGTGCTCTTGCCATTCACCAAAGGAGAAGGTATCGACTAGGGAGTGATGACCAAATAGGGCGATTTTATCGACCCAGGCTGGCATGTCTTCAAAACGAGAAATACCGCAGAGAATCGGCATGGTAGTGCTCAATGTCGCTAAGTAGTGCTGCAGCGATTGGCGATGTTGAATATCTAGGCCAGCGAAAGGGTCATCGAGTAACAACCCGTCGGGATTGAGGGCAATTGCTCTGGCCAGCATGACTCTGCGGCTTTCACCCGTAGACAGGGCGCGGAAACCAGTATTTGCTAGGTGCTGAAGGTCTAGCTGCTCAAGTAGTTGCTGGCGTTTGGTTGAAGTCATACCCTTGATTGAAATCAATTCAGCAACCGTACTGCCTTGGTCAATCTTATCTAGAAAGTCTGTATCATCTTTAGCCAGTTCATCTTCAAGTAAGCGCTGCTGCTCTTTAAGAGAGACCTGCACCCATGAATAGGGGTTGTCTATCTCTCCGTCTACGATAGTTTCATCGTCAGATTTGCCCAAGTTATCAAACAAAGCACTTATGGAAGTACCATCAGTACAAAACAGAACCCAGCTTTCTTTGTGATGGATTTTCCAATCCTTGATAGACAATCGTGTAGTAGGGGATGTTAACGTAACGTCCTTAAAAATTAGTTCCATAAGTGCTTCCATTCATCCTTTGGTTTATTTATATCAAGGATGAGCGTTGATATAAACTGTAGGCAAACAAAAAGCCCAGAGTCGATAAACCGACTCTGGGCTTTATAGAAAGAAGGAAATAGACCTTAAAGGTATTTCTTCGCCATATCTGCTGGCTCTACTTCTTTACCTTCTAGCTTGTCGTTCCAGTTAGGACCCACAAGCACACCATCCTCGTCGAGTGTGATTAGCCAATCTTCAACAAAAATATCAAGTGGAATTTCCAACACTTCGAAATCAGCCCATTCTTCAACGTTGTGAAGTTTTGCATCGGCTTCATTTGACCAAAATGGCATCACTTCAGAGTTTTCAAATTCGGTTGAATCTACAGCCAACCAACCATCTTCGTTACGCAGACCCCATACTTTTGCGGTGTCTTTAGTTTCGCTAATAAATAGCTCTAGGTTAGCGTCAATGTTATCTGTCAGTTTAGTCATTATGAAAATCTCAATAATAGTTAGAAGATGATTCTTCAATACGTTGAACACTATAGCACTTTTGGCTTTATGCGAATATGTAAACTATCGAATCTAGAAAACAAAAACGCTCCCGAAGGAGCGCTTGTTGAAGAAAGTCGTCTAAGGACGTTTATTGGGGAGGGTAGTGAATATATTCCACTCCATATCGACCACGTTTTCTAATCCAACAACTGTCGCGACAACTCGGCGGTTTTGAGCATGGCTGACCTCTTCATCACCCTGGGCAACAAGCTCTGATTCACCAAAACCAATGATACGAATACGATCGTCAGTGATGCCGTATTTCTTGAGTGCGTTTTCAGCTGCTGCTGCTCTGCGTTTAGATAAGTCCAGATTGTATTCATCACTGCCGACTTTACTGGTATAGCCTTTCAGTTCAATAGACGTTTGAGGGAAATCTTTCAGGAACATCGCCATATCACGAATTTGATTCATAAAAGCAACGCCAATCTCGTCGGAATCATTTTCAAACAGAATGTAAATTTGCATCTGAGATCGTGAAGCCGACATGGTGCCGCAACCTTCGTTATCAATTTCTGCGCCAATCGGCGTGCCAGGGCACATATCACGAGCATTGATAACACCATCTTTGTCATCGTCTAGAAGATCAAAAGTCTGGTTTGGTACTGGAGTATCTCGATAATCGTACTCATCGTTAGTATCTTTCTCGTAATAAACCGCATCAGCCAATGCTTGTGAAGAAAGTAAAGCACCTAAAATGGCGACTGATAATAAACGTGTCTTCATATTAGTACTCCATCTTCTCTTGCCACTCATTTGGCGATTCGACTCTTAACGAGTCAAGTAACACGCCCGTCGCATTTAAGATGCGATATTTAGCGTATTGCTCACCATACTTTGCGTCTAGGAATGACTTGCGTGCTTCAAACAGCTCGTTTTCGGTATTCAGTACATCAAGGAGGGTACGTTTACCGATTTTGTATTGCTTCTCATACGCGACAACGGTATTTGATGCAGAATCGACGTGGTCAGCTAAGAAGAGTTTTTGTTGCTGTGTTAATTCTAACCCACTCCAAGCCAAACGAAGGCCTTCTTCGACTTGGCGATATGAACTATCTCGTAAGTCTTTGGCTTTGTTGAGCTGGTAGGCGAAGTTGTCTTGATTGGCTACATCAGAGCCGCCGTTATAAAGGTTGTAACGCATGCGTAGCATCACGGAGGTTTCGTCATCACTTCCAGCGGTTCCATCCATATCGTCTCGCCAAGATTGAGATGCTTCAATGGTAAAAGTGGGTAGGTTTACGCCTTTCGATTGTTTGTATTGAAACTTAGCTGAATCAACATCGGCGTGGCTGACCTGAATCACAGGGTGATCTTTGAATGCAATATCAATAGCGTCTTGAAGTGAGCGAGGAATGAAGTTGTTGTCGGCTCTAGGATAAATCAAGCCCTGAGGAGCTTGCCCGACGATGCGAGTAAACTCTGTATGAACATCATATAAGTTGTTCTGTGCGGCAAGCAGGTTACCGTGCGCTTTGGCCACACGAGCTTCAACTTGCGATAAGTCAGCTGTAGAACCAATGCCGGAATCTACTCGTTTCTTTATGTCGCTGTATATTTCTTTATGGGTGCGCAAGTTACCTTCAGATAAAGTAAGTAACTCGAAGGCTTTTGTTGCATCGAGATAGATTCTGGCCACTTCTAATGCAATATCTTCAGCATCGGCTAAAAGTTGCAAGCGAACGGATTCGGCATCCGCAGCAGTTCGATCCATATCGTTTAATGTGGCGTTGCCATCCCACAGTAATTGTGTAAGAGAAACTCTTACTTCATTGCCCGTATAATCACCAAAATCCCAGTTTTGCGTGTTACTAGGATTTTCTATGTCTTGGTAGCCAATCCCCGCTTCTAAATCAATACTAGGGAGGTATTGCCCTCCTGATGCTTCTCTCAAATAACGTTTACTAATAAATTCGTTGTATTGAGCTTTAATGGTCGGATTAGTTTTTATCGTATGTGCGACAGCTTGCTCTAATGTTTGAGCATGAACTGAGCTGGTGGCAAAGGCGATCATGCTTAGCGCCAATTTATTGTTCCACTTCACCTTGTCTCTCCTTTGACGTCTTGAGGACGACACCTTAAACAAAAATTGTTTAAGCTAAGTATCAGAAAATCATGATTTTTTATTATTTAGACCAACTACCTAAAAAGCATAGTTCAAAGATCTTTGATTTAAAGGTAAATGTGAGATTAATTGATCAATTGTTAAAAAGTACTAATTTTGAGAGAGTTTCATTTTCGAGAGTCGCATCAAAACAGTCTTGACAAATCTGTCAGGTACTTATGTAAGTTTATGAATTTTAGAGATTTAACTAATTTGATACTGTTATTTTGGTTTGACCAGCAAAGATTGTAAAATAGGCGTTTTATCCTGTATTGCGAAATTTTTGATTGAATATTAGGATTAAACTCTATAAGTTTTCTAACTTATGGATTATTGCTTTGTTTGTTGTCATGTTTATACAAATGGTTTTGATGATTTTTGAACAATGTCATGTAAAAAGTTGGCGAAAATCATAAGGTTGGCTTACACTTTGCGTAGTTTGGTCTGTAGGTCATTGAAAGACTGAACAAAAGTTAGGTGCTGCACATGCAGTGATGAATAAACACAGCTTTGAGGGAAGTTTTATGGCGCTCACTAAAGCCGATTTGGCAGAGAACCTGTTCGAGAAACTGGATTACAGTAAACGGGACGCCAAGGAAACGGTTGAAGTATTTTTTGAAGAAATTCGCAAGGCTCTCGAGAACGGCGAGCAAGTCAAACTGTCGGGTTTTGGAAACTTCGATCTACGTGACAAGAACGAACGTCCGGGTCGAAACCCTAAAACTGGCGAAGACATCCCAATTTCCGCAAGACGTGTGGTGACGTTTCGCCCAGGGCAGAAGCTCAAGTCTCGCGTTGAGAGTATAAAGGTTGAAGGATAAACCCTCTCAAATCAGAAAAAGCGACCGCAAGGTCGCTTTTTTGTTGCCATTTATTTGTGAACGGCTATCGCAGGTTCCAATCCGCCTATTTTCATTTATCATACTGCGTCATCACTCAATAGTATGGAAAGCAAATGAAGGACCCTGAATTTTGGCACAACAAATGGGCGTCAAATCGAATTGGATTTCACTTGGAGGATGTGAATCCTCTGCTCATCTCTCATTGGGATAAACTCAACCCTCATCGAGAAGACAAAGTCTTTGTGCCGCTGTGTGGAAAAAGTGAAGATTTGGTTTGGCTGGCTACGCAGCATGATGAGGTTCAGGGTGTCGAGTTGAGTCAAATCGCGGTGCGAGCGTTTTTTTCTGAGCATTTTTACACGCCGATGGTGACTTCTATTTCTGGGCAACATGAGCTGTACCAGTTTGATGAGCTGTCTATTTACACGGGCGACTTTTTTACAGCACCTATAGAGCCTGTAGAGTTAGTCTACGATCGAGCCGCTCTTATCGCATTGCCCATTGAGATGCGAGCGGAATATGCTCAGCGTATTGATGCACTGTTAAAGCCTGGCGGGAGAATTCTTCTGGTGACTCTTGAATATGACCAATCGGAAATAGCAGGCCCTCCATTCGCAGTATTAGAGAATGAAATTCAAACTCTGTTTAAGAAATACACCATCGAGCGACTTGCAACCGATGTAGCCGATGAGCAGCATCCTAAACGTGCAGAAAAAGGCTTGAGTCATTTTGCTGAGAGCGTCTTCCTGTTACAAAAGCCGAGCGTATGATCATTGACGTGGCCTATCGAGTAGCTATTGGGTTTTGACTGACGCGGATAGTCACTAATGCGGATTGTAACTAACGTGGATAGCTACTAGCGTTGATAGTTACTAACGCTTGAATACAACAAAGCCCTTATTATCCATGCGTATTAATAAGGAAGTAAGGGCTTTGAACGTATTAACGGGCCTGTAAAATCACGCTATCCGTTAATTTAAACTCACTGAACGAGCCTAGTAGCTGATCTTAACCTGTTTAGTCGCTTCCACAGCGTCTTCTACTGCTTTTTCGATAGAGTTGCGGCGTGTAACAATCACTCCAAGGCGACGGCGACCATCAATATCTGGCTTACCGAAAAGACGAATTTGCGTTTGTGGTTGCGCAACTGCTTGGGCAATACCATCAAACTGAATGTCTTGAGACGTGCCTTGGCCCAAAATGACCGCTGATGCTGCTGGGCCAAACTGAGTAATGGCAGAAATAGGCTGGCCAGTAAATGCACGAACGTGCAATGCAAACTCTGACATGTCTTGAGACATCAGAGTTACAAGTCCAGTATCGTGTGGGCGAGGAGAGACTTCATTGAAGATCACTTTATCGCCTTTTACGAAAAGCTCCACACCAAAGATACCGTAACCACCAAGTGCATTAACGATTTGTTCTGCCGTGTATTCTGCGGCTTTCAAGGCAGTATCAGACATCGCTTGTGGCTGCCAAGACTCGCGATAGTCACCATCTTCTTGGCGATGGCCAATAGGTGCACAGAAGTGAACGCCATCAACTGCACGAACGGTCAGTAGAGTGATCTCATAATCAAAGTCGATAAAGCCTTCAACAATCACACGGCCAGCACCTGTGCGGCCGCCTTCTTGAGCGTATTCCCAAGCTTGGTCGACATCTTCCAGTGTTTTAATCACACTCTGGCCTTTACCAGAAGAGCTCATTACCGGTTTACAAACACAAGGTACGCCCACTTCATTAACCGCAGCAACAAACGCGTCATAGTCGTCAGCAAACTGGTAAGGGGACGTTGTTAGGCTTAACTCTTCAGCCGCAAGGCGGCGGATGCCTTCACGGTTCATCGTCAGTTTCGTCGCCTTCGCTGTTGGAACGACATTCAAACCTTGCTGCTCTAGCTCAACCAATGTATCAGTCGCGATCGCTTCAATCTCTGGCACAACGTAATCTGGCTGCTCTTTTTCGATAAGCGCTGCGAGTGCATCACCATCAAGCATATCTAGCGCGTAGCTGCGATGAGCCACTTGCATCGCAGGTGCGTTTTCGTAACGGTCACAAGCAATCACTTCAAAACCTAGGCGCTGACATTCAATCGCCACTTCTTTACCTAACTCACCAGAACCGAGTAGCAATACTTTTGTTGCACTCTTCGCCGTCGCAGTACCAAACATAGAATAATCCTCTTAGTGCTTTCGCGATCATGATTAATAGCTGCGGATAATACTGTATCTTAGATGAAAAGCAAACGTTTGCGCGCGTTCGCTTACGGATTGTTCGTTATTGGTGGGATCAAGCGAAAACTCTGACTATTCATTGATCTAACGCTAAGTAATTAAATGTTACATTGAGCGAAAATGATGCAGTTAGGCGTTTACTTACTGAAAGTAAACGCTATTTGTTTATGGAACGCTTAAATGGAATTAGAGACGCTATGAAACTGTCGTTAAAATTCGTTATTCCCCTCGTTATACCGCTGATGATCTTGTTGCTACCAACAAGTGCTTTTCCTTTTGAGGGACTGACGATTATTCAACAACGTGTAATCGCAATTTTCTTTCTTGCTGCTTTGTGTTGGGTATTTGAACCCATTCCAATTTACGCTACTTCAGTAGTGGTGATTGTACTAGAGCTATTGTTACTCTCCGATAAGGGCATACTGTGGTTTAGAAGTGGGGAAGGCGAACCAGAGTTTGGTGAGCTGCTTGCTTATCAAGATTTGATGGCTACGTTTTCTAGCCCGATCATTATGCTGTTTCTCGGCGGCTTCTTTTTGGCTATGGCAGCAACCAAATACCGACTCGACGTTAACTTAGCGCGAGTGATGTTAAAGCCGTTCGGCAACCAACCTAAATATGTGATGCTCGGTTTAATGTTGATTACTGGTGTGTTCTCGATGTTTATGTCGAATACAGCAACCACGGCGATGATGCTCTCTATCCTTGCACCAGTGATTGCCGTGTTTGGCGCTGAAGATAAAGGGCGCATAGCACTCGCATTATGTATTCCTGTCGCTGCAAACATTGGTGGGATTGGTACGCCGATCGGCACGCCGCCCAACGCGATTGCACTTAAATACCTAGTCGATGAACACACCATTACATTTGGGGAGTGGATGGCGTTTGGTATTCCTTTCGTTGTTGTGATGATGGCCATTGCATGGGTGTTGATGTGTAGGTTGTATCCATCAGATCAAGAGACAGTTAACCTAGATATCAAAGGTAAGTTCCTGAAAACGCCAAAAGCCATCACGGTATATATCACCTTCGGCTTAACCATCCTTTTATGGCTGATGGGATCATCTCATGGAATGAACTCTTATACCGTTGCTTTAATCCCGGTGGCTGTGTTCTCAATGACAGGCATAATTAATAAAGAAGATCTGAAAGGGATCTCTTGGGATGTGTTATGGCTAGTCTCAGGCGGTATCGCATTGGGCCTTGCGCTAGATAAAACAGGGTTGGCCAAGTTGGTGGTAGGCAGTATTCCATTCGGCATTTTGTCACCATACGCGGTGCTAGTTGGTGCAGCTGCCCTCTGTTTGTTAATGGCGAACTTCATGTCACATACGGCAACGGCTAACTTGTTGATGCCAATTATGGCAGCGCTTGGTTTATCGATGGAAGGGCTTCTGCCATTGGGTGGCATCATGACTCTTATCTTAGTGGTGACGTTTGCGGCTTCACTGGGTATGTCACTGCCAATCAGTACACCACCGAATGCATTAGCTCACGCCACTGGATTTGTTAACACAAAGCAGATGGCGCGCGTTGGCGTTATTTTGGGGCTGATTGGTGTTGCCCTAAGTTTCGTTATGGTTTGGATTCTTAATATTATTGGCTTTATTCAGTAGTTCACGGAGGAAGATATGGAATCATTGTATGTAATTTGTGTTGATGATCAGCGTGAGGTATTAAGTGCTGTTGTCGCAGATATGGCAGCATTAAGTGATTGGCTTACAATCGAAGACTGTGAATCTGCCGATGAGGCCTTTGACTTAATGGAAGAGCTTGATGCTGAAGGTCAGCACATTGCAGTTGTGATCTCTGACCATGTTATGCCGGACAAAACCGGGGTTGAGTTGCTCAAAGAGATCCACTTAGATGGCCGCTTTACCCAAACCAAAAAAGTGTTGTTAACCGGACAGGCCACACACAGCGACACCATTGAAGCAATCAATGATGCTGGGGTAGAGCACTACTTTGAAAAGCCTTGGGATGCAGAAAAACTAGTGAATACGGTACGGGTATTAGCGACCAAGTTTGTTTTCGATAGTAAGCTTGACCACTTGCCGCTGGTAGAACACCTCGATCCACAAACCATGTTTACAAAAATGAAAGGCTAACCCTTTCAATCACAACAGTTAGATTTAAAGCGGCTCACAAAGCGATTTGTGAGCCGCTTCTTGTTTTTACCTACCCAAAAGACGGCATAGACTCAGTTGTCATGAAATGACCTACTCAGAATCCCGCAAGTTGCCTAACCTATTTTCTTACTTAAATCGTCTGCACTGAATAAAGAGTGGCAAGACACGCAATTCGAGATCGTATAAATGCAACTATTCCATCGAAATCGTGAGACTAAACAGGAACGTTTGCAGCGACTCATCGAACAATCCGATCCATCGGCTACCCAGCCTTTGGGTTTAAGGGATTTTGTCTTGGCGCTTATGATTGCTTTGACGGTCATTCTCATCATTTATTAATCTAGCAAGGACGTCATTAACCTGAAGGAATAGGGTGTTGTGAAACAGGTAAAGTGACATATGCAAAACGCATTGAGCCAGTTTATCAAGCCTAAAAAACGTCAAAGAAAAGGCTTGGAGAAACCGAACCCCCGCGGTCATGGCACGCCCTATAGTAGTGAGCGTTCGGCCACTCGTCGGCCTTTGATTGATGAAGCCATGCCACCGTTAGAATCCTTTTTAGTCAAACATATTCGGTCACGGGAAAGTGCTTAGAGGGTGTTAAATATCACCTCGAATAAACCGTCGATAGTAAGACGTCAAGCAACAAAAAAGCGCATCAGTTTATCGTGATGCGCTTTATTGAATTCTGAAGCCTTACAGCAACCATCAAATTGCAGCGTACTCAACCGTGATTTCGGGATTGATCGTTTCTAAAGTTGATTGCATTTCCGGTAAGTGACTAATCTTACCACTCGCAAGTTCCACTAGTGCTGCGGATTTGATGTCAGTAAGACTCAAGCCAGCAATAAGAAGCTGTACGATAGCTACTTGCAGTGGAGGCAGGCTCGGGTTGAACGCCGCATTTTCGGCATAAGCGCCTTTAAAAATACGACCATCGTTCACTTCAATTGCGACACCACTTAAGTTGCCCGTATAGGGTGCATGGCTCTGGTTCAGCGCTTCAACAGCACCATTCACCAGTGTATCAACGTCTGATAAATCGTAGCCGTGATCGACAGGTGTCATTAAGCCCGACTCAATACCTAAGTCACTCGGGCCAAACGATTCTGGTAGATACTCTTGCAGTGTTTTTGCATCACGTTGCGGTAACTGAACGGTTAACGTCTGAGCGGTAGAAAGCTCATTCATGAACTGACGACAGTGACCACAAGGGCTGTAGTTGATCGTAATGTCTGAAAGACCGGTTTCGCCTTTCATCCATGCATGACTGATTGCTGATTGTTCTGCATGGACAGTTTGGGCGAGCTGCGCCCCAAGGATCTCCATGTTTGCGCCAAAGTACAGATTACCAGACGTGCCTTGTACTATTGCACCAACAAAAAACTCAGAGATTGGCGCATAAGAGTATGCGGCAGCAAAGGGCAGTAGCGCGACTTTGAGTTCACTGACTGTTAGTGCAGTGGCTTGTTGCAGTTCGCTGAACTGCTGTGGGGTAATCACCCCATCAAATGATTCACTATTGAATAGCGCAGAAAAAGAATGACGTTGAGGCTCAGGAATCTGTGCTAGAGCCAGTTCAAAACGAGTCGACATTTTTCATCCTCGAAATTAATTATGCCTTCATTGTAATTCATCGTGACGTCATTGCAGTGATCTTTGTCACTGCAATGTGCTGCAATTTACCAAAATTGCACAAATATAGTGATGTATATCACTGAAGCGTCAAGGGTAGGGTTACGAGGTTGTTAGCCAAATTGCCATAGACATGATCATCGGCGCAGCAATAGAGGTGACAATACCGCAGATGACAAGAGACAGCGAGCTAAACGCTGCATCTTGGTTGTTCTTCTCCGCACTGGTAGCAGTACCTAGCGCGTGCGAGACACATCCCATGGTTAACCCTCGTGATATTGGGCTTTTAATGTTGAGAAGGCGATAAATAGGGTAGGCCAGAATAGCGCCAAATAGCCCGGCGATGAGTACCATAATTGCCGCGATAGCAGGGACTCCACCAAGAAAGCTCGCGATTTCCATCGCAATAGGCGTTGTAACAGATTTCCCCATTAAACTGGCAAGCAACTCAAAGTCCACATTGAGCAGCAGTGCAAACCCGACCGTAGAAAGCATACTCATCAAACTACCAATGGTACAACTGAGAATAATCAGCTTCCAGTTTCGTCGGATTTGCGGTAACTGTTCATACAATGGGAACGCAAGCGCTACCACCGCTGGCTGCAGTAACCAAGTCACCCACTCATTGTCGGCGTAATAGGTTTCATAAGGTATGTTGAGCAGGGTCAGAATAGGAATAATGACCATTAAGCTCACGAGTAACGGGTTAAACAGTGGGGAACGAATCTTGATACAGATTTTGCGTACCAAGACAAAAATGATCAGAGTGAATACGAACCACATCGTTATATGTCCTTACTGACGAGTTTTTCGATGCAGTAGCTCATTACTATCAAAACGATGGCTGAGCCCGCAACGACACTAGCAATGATCGCCAACAAGTTATCCAGCAGAAGGTCAAAATGCACCATCAATCCGGCACTGATTGGGACAAACAAAAAGATCATATGACGAATAAACAGGCTCGCACCAGGCCTAACCCATTCAACGGGCACTAACCCAAGAGCCAGTGCGAAAAACAGAATGAGCATCCCAAAAATACTGCCTGGTACTGATACACCCAATACGGTTTGGAGTGTGATCCCCAGCATCAAGGCGAAGCCAATCAATGCAAACGAACGAGCATACTCAAAAATTGTGAGGAACAATGTCTTAGCAATCACGCGATAGGCCCCTAGTTGACCAACTTGGCAACGTAATCGTACACCGCTTTTAATACTCGCATCTTGTTTTCATCAGATTCATGCTCATGAACTAAGTTCTCAAGATTGAGGGTATAATCTTGTAAACGCGATTCAAAATAGTCACGGCAATGCGCCATCCATTTTTGTTGCTCTGTTTCAGTTAATGTCCATGGGAAGTGACGAGCACGATAGCGGAACAGAAGTGGCGCGATACGCTGGTCATCAAAGGTAATATCTAAACTGCCGAGTGCTTCTGGAGACTGACTAAGGATAACATCCATTGCCGCGCGATCGGCTGGGTTAAAGAAGCTATCATAAAGCATGCTATCCACGTTTTTCGATGCAGAGTCGTATTCTCTTTCTTGTTGATAAATAGAAAGGAGTTTTTCACGGATCTCTGGGTGTTGACGAAGTAGTGCTAAATTCGCTAAACACTTTTCACGGTCGATACCGATATTGGCCGCGTTCTCAGCCGTCAGTGTCTTGGCTGGCGCGAGAATAGGGCATTTGTTCAGTTGAACCAGTTTGATCGGCGCTGGTAGTAAGTCTTGTGCTTCAAGATCTGAACGCTTAGTGTATAAACGTTCACGTAAGCTCTCTGCATCAAGCTCTAAAATAGGTGACACGTCTTTGGCTAGGTCAACTACAATGACCGCATTTTTATTGGTCGGGTGCCAAGCCACAGGCACAATCCAACTCGTGTATTGGCATTCACGGCCCAACATGCCACTCACATGCATCAAGGGCTTCATTTCGACAATATCTATCAGCTCGTTAAGCTTTCGCTTGTGTCGATACTGCAAGAAAAAGTCGAACAGCTTAGGCTGCGCCGCCTTGAGTTTCTTTGCCATTTCAATGGTCGCAATCACATCTGCCATCGCATCGTGTGCATTCTCATGCTCGATGTCATTCGCTACCGAAAGATGTTCAAGCTTAAAGCTAGTGTAGCCTTCATCATTCTCAGGCCAGTTAATCCCATCGGGTCTTAACGCATGACAAGCACGCATCACATCCAAGAGATCCCAGCGTGAGTTACCGTTTTGCCAACTCCAAGCGTACGGGTCGATAAAGTTGCGATAGCAAGTGTAGCGCGTCACCTCATCATCAAAGCGAATACTGTTATAACCCAAGCTAGTGGTATTCGGTTTAGAAAGCTCTTCATGGATACGACGAATGAACTCTGGCTCAGGCAAGCCCTCTGCATTGGCTTTTTGAGGAGTAATGCCAGTAATCAATGCCGCTTCCGGTGACGGAAGATAATCAGAAGGCAGTTGGCAATAGATAACTAACGGCTCACCAATGACGTTAAAGTTCTCGTCAGTACGAACCCCCGCAAACTGGCTAGGCCTATCTGTTGCGGGGTTAGTGCCCCAGGTTTCGTAATCAAAGAAGAAGAATGTAGGTTGATTCTCTGTGGGCATAAGCGAGTCCGGTACTTGATGTTTTGGGGCGTATTTCTACTGGTTTGTCAATATTATGAGTCTCATTTGTTTAATCTTGCTTTGTTATGCCCAGTTTGAGCTTGATACTAAAGCACACATTTGACGTCTAAAAGTCTCTATGGCTGACACTAAAATTCGGTTTATCAGAGAGATACAGTCAAACTCACAATATCGATGTTAAGTATCCGACAATTAACCCAAAGCAAGCAAGGACTATTCACAAAAAGATGCTTTAGCTAAGGGAGCTTGGACGTACGTTAGAAAGTTAAGTGAGTGAGAGGATTCTGCCAATTTATCGGGGGGTAGCATGCGCCGACGGAAACTCGTGGCCGACGCTTTCTTTATACTGCTTAATACAGGTTGAGTTGGCGCTGATAAGTACTTTCGTTAGTGTTGTAGCGGAAGGAGCCAGACAGGGCATCAAAGTAATCAACTAACGGAGCACTTTGGTCCAAAAACTGATCATCCAAAGAGACTTCGTTCTCACAACCATTATCAATACGGGTAGACGTTGGCGAAGTGTAAACACAATCATATTGTTGAGTATTGTCATTCCAACGCTTTGTCTTATTACTCGTTCCGATAGTGGCGCTTACCTGTTTAACGTTGTCGAAATCAAAATTGTTGACGACCTCAATACGATCGAAGGGAAACTCACCTAAAAAGATAGCTTTCCTCATCGTAGGTGTGCTGGAGCTGCTCAGTGACTTGTCAGAAAACTCTTCTGTCGCGATGCCGAGACGAACTTTACGTATTGCATGCAAGTTGGTTCTATTGTTCGCGGTGTAAAACCTGAGTGAAAGAATACCGTCTTCCTCTATGGGCTGACCAAACTCAAACCATTCATAAAGTGTTTCAGTCGCGCGGTATGTGGTTCTTGCGGGGGCGCATTCACTGTGTAAAACCTGACGCCCAAATTGGCTGTATCCAATTCTGGTTTCTCTACCCGTGTCGATTCGATAGACATCTCGAGTACCAAATGAACCATCAATGTCACGATTGTCGACAGTTGTGCAGCGAGCGCCTCCACTCACAATGGAGATATTGCATCCGGAAAGAACGAGTGCCAAAAAGAAAACAACTGCGATGCGATTAACATAAAACATCATATACCTCCGTTATCGCTGTTTCTATAAGTCTTGCATAGGCAAAGTGGGTTGCAAGTTTGCCATTGAGAATAGGTATGATTGACATAGTGAGGTTAAAGGTACTCGCGGTTATTGATTCTCAATGAGAGCAAAAGGGAAGGTTTTATATACAAGTTAGTCGATGTGTGCAGCTCCGCGCTTTGACAGGCGATTCCTGAGCTTAGCAACAATGGTTGTCATAATTTCTTAGCATTAAAGTGCTTCACAACTCGGTGGCACATCGTCTATTAATATTCTATTCACAATACGAGTCACTGAATCAGGTACTGGGTGTAAAGGATTATTGGATGATCGACGATGCGTAAAACCTTATGGACAGTATTGAGTTTGTTGACTTTGGTGGCTTGTTCTTCCACCGAAAGGAAGGCCATTGAGATTTCGGATGACTACGCGCCTTTAGAAAGTGAGTTTATTCGAACATGGGATGGTGATGCGAACAGTTTTGATAGTGCATTATTTAATCGCTACAGCAGAGAGCATTTCCAAAATCGCCTCAATCAAGATGGGGTAGTCAACTATCTCGCACTTTCTGGTGGTGGTTTTAATGGTGCATTTTCGGCCGGTATATTAACTGCGTGGACAGAAAAAGGCACACGACCAGAGTTTGATGTTGTCACAGGTGTTTCTACTGGGGCTATCGTGTCTATCTTTGCTTTTCTGGGCAGTGATTATGACCATGTACTTAAAGAGCTTTATACAGAGACGGATTTTAACGATCTGTTTGAAACCAACAATGTATTCTCTATTTTTAGTGAGAAGGCGCTGTTTGATAACTCTAAGTTTGAAGCCAAAGTTCAGTCCATCATTAACGATCAACTGGTGACAGAGATAGCCTTTGAAAGTCGCCTTGGCAGAAAACTATTTATTGGCACTGCTGACCTTGATCATCAAAGACTTGCGATTTGGGATATTGGCCGGATAGCCGAATATGGTTCTCCTAAAGCAACACGGCTTATCCAAGACCTTATTATTGCCAGCAGTTCAGTTCCAGGCGCATTTCCTGTGCGTAAGATTGAACTCAATATAGAGGGAACGACATTTGATGAGCTGCATGTTGATGGTGGTATTGTGCGTCAGGTGTTTTTCGCTCCTCAATGGTTTGATATAAAAACAATGGCCAGTGGGGATAAACAGAACCTCTATGTGCTTAGAAATGGTACACTTCATCCAAAATACAAGCCCACCCAGATCAGCTTCTTTGATATCTCTGCCCGGTCGATGGATACGCTTTTATTGAGTCAAGGAGTAGGGGATATTGAGTTTATCTTTCACTATGCGCAAGGCAACAATATCAATTTTAACTTAGCTTATATTGGACAAGACTTTCCCGAGGTTGAAGGAGAAGACCCAATGGGGAAAGACTATATGCAAAGGCTTTATCAATATTCGTACCGCAAAAAAGTCAATGATGTGGCTTGGGAATCAGTGCCGCCATCGATTCGTTTTTTGTATCCACCTCGGCGCTAATCTTGAAAAAGGGGTTGGTAAAACTATGTAAATCTAGACAAGATTTGCAACGTACAATTTGACACAGACTTGGGGAAATAATAATTTTCGTCACTCATTCAACACGGCTTAAATAATATATGGATTCAATTACACAGGCGGCGCTTGGTGCCACGGTCGCGGGTGCGATAGCGGGTAAGCGTTGCAATGCAAAGGTTCTGCTGGTAGGCGCTTTACTGGGTACGTTACCCGATCTCGATGTATTTCTCGATTATGGTGATGCGGTGAACAACACTATTAAGCACCGCGGGTTCAGCCATTCTTTATTCGTTCTGCCGCCCTTAGCGTTACTGATTTCATGGTTATATAGCCGTTTTAGACCGGATACGTTTTGGTCTTTTAAGCGTGTCTCTTTTGTCACCCTTAGCGTTTTGATCACGCACACCTTGCTTGATGCAATGACAACCTATGGCACTCAATTATTGTGGCCGTTGGATGGTTATTTCGAGCTACGCAATGTGTTTATTATTGATCCCTTATATACATTGCCTCTTATGCTCGCTATTGGTGTAGCCTGTTTTGCCAAGCAACACGGCGGGCGATGGTGTCAGGCAGTCGTATTGATATCCACCTTGTACCTCGGATGGGGCTATACCGCTCAGCAAGTCGTCGCTAAGCGTGTAGAGGCCAATCTTGCTGCGCAAGCGATACCGAGTGAGCGTGTGTTGATTACGCCAACCCCGTTTAATACTGTGTTGTGGCGCATAGTGGTGATGGATGACGGAAAATACTGGGAAGGATTGGCTTCTCTCTTCGATCAAGATAGTCATATAGAATTCGTAAATCGACCTCTCAGCGCATGGCCTTTAGAAGAGGAACCAACGACGTTAATGGGGCTGCGTGCATTCTCGCACGGGTATCTCAATTATCGAGAAGAGAGCGGTATGTTGATCGTATCTGACCTACGACTTGGTATGGCGAACAACCTATCATTTGAATTTGCATTTGCTGAACGAGACGAAGTTGGGGAGTGGGCACTGCTTGAATCAACCCAACGATACCCTGGTGAACGTGGTTTTGAGCATCTGAATACCTTGTGGGAGCGCCTGAAAGGGGATCAGGAAATTGATGCAAACTTGCAGCGGGTAGAGCGGACATTATAGCAAATCGAAAAAGGGTCAGAGTCAATTTCACCTAATTGACTCTGACCCTTTTTCGTTATTTCTTGTTCTTTTTCTTACCTGTCCCAGCAGGTTTTGCTCGAGGCTTCATTGGCGCGAAGTAGGCTTCGCTGTAGTCTTCATCTACTTCAAATCCTTCGACTTGCTCACGCTCTAGACGAATTTTGTTTTTCTTTTCGATGACTTTAAAGTGATGGTAATCATCGTAGTCAATCAGAGAAATGCCCAGACCAATTTCGCCAGCACGACCACTTCGACCGATACGATGCATATAATCAGCAGGGCTGCGTGGCAGATCAAAGTTAATCACGACAGGTAGCTTATCGATATCAAGACCACGAGCTGCAATATCTGTAGCGATCAACACCTCAATCTCACCTGATTTGAACCCGTCGAGAACACGAGTTCGAGCGCCTTGGCCTTTGTCACCGTGGAACACTTCAGCAGTAATACCCCGCTTTGAAAGCTTTTGTGCCAAGTGGTTACATGCGTTCTTGGCGTTGACGAAAATAAGCGCTTGTCGCCATTGATTCTGTTTGATTAGCTGAGCAAGAACGGCTGTTTTTTGACCTTTGTTGACGGTGAAAACACGCTGTACAAGCGTGCTAGCATCAGCGCTTTGTAACTGAATCTCAACTGGGTTATGCAATAGCGAAGCAGTCAGAGTGTTGACCTTTTCTGGAAATGTCGCAGAAAATAGCAGAGTCTGTTTTTGCTTAGGTAGCTGTGACAGTATCTGATTTAGCTCTTCAGTAAAGCCTAGGCTTAACATGCGATCGGCTTCGTCTAGCACTAACGTTTTTACTTTGTTTAGCTTTATAGCGTTGCTTGATACTAGGTCAAGCAAACGGCCTGGTGTCGCCACAATAATGTCGGCGCCGCCGCGCAGTGCAAGCATTTGAGAGTTCGCAGAAACGCCACCAAATACAGCAACGGTCTTGATCTGATTTCTTAGGTGATATGAGTAAGACTTGATGTTGTATGCCACTTGAGAGGCGAGCTCGCGTGTAGGAACAAGGACTAGGTGAGAAACAAAGTTCCCACCCTTTCTGCTGGATGCCTTGTCAGATACACTTTCTTTCAGTAGCTGTTGAATTAACGGAAGAGCAAACGCCGCCGTTTTACCAGAGCCAGTATTTGCACCACCAATCAGATCTTTGCCTTGAAGAATGTGTGGGATCACTTCGGTTTGGATCGGAGTGGGCTCGCGATACTCAAGCTCTTCCAATCGTTCAAGAAGTTGAGAAATCACGCCAAGATTGGCAAAGGAGGTTGGTGTTGTCATTAAAGTCACGATACTGATACAAAAAGGGCGTGTATCTTAGTCTATTTGACGGGCAGGAAAAAGGGTCAGAGTCAATTAACGCTTAGCGTTAATTGACTCTGACCCTTTTTTACCGAACTAATCTTTCCATATCTCGGCTAAACAGAACTTGCGCTTTCTTGTCTGACTGAATGGCGATTTGCATGGATTGTGCCACGGTTTTACCATGGATAAGGCGATAGTTTCGAAGTTTGCCTTTCATTATCGGTTGTATAACTTTAAGCACCGCGGAAGTGATGAGTTCGTTGGTACGCTGCTCTTCTCTCAATCCTTCTAAGGGCCCCGGTCTAAAAATGCTCAAATGTTCGAAGTTCAGAGCAGAAAGGTTATCTTCCATTTGGCCTTTGCACTTGAGATAGTGGCCTAAGCTGGTGGATGACGCCCCAATACTCGACACTACGGCCAGTCGTTCGACACCAACGGTTTTGAGTTGCTGAGCAACCTTGGTGACAAGGTGCAAATCAACGTCAGCAAGTGCCTCTTTTGAGCCGGCTTGTTTAAGTGTCGTGCCTAGTGCGATGAAGCCATACATTGGCGCTTGTGCTAATGTCGGCAAGTGCTGGGTATCCAGTTCTAGTTTTGGATCTAGGCACTGAATTAAGCGCTTATCTCGATAGGGGAGTTCTCGCCTCGATAAAGCTAACACGGCTTTGCAGTTTTTATCTTCTAACAGTAGCTTGACCAACTCTTCGCCTATTAAGCCAGTCGCGCCAGCGATAACCGCTGTGTATTCCTGTTGCGAGGTCATGAGTTTACTCCAATGAGTGATTAAACGGTGCCGCAAAGGGAGTAATCCATTGCTCCCTATGCTTGGTTAGTAAAATATCACCGAATCACTTATTGCGCACCTTATGTCATTGAAAGTGGGACTTTTCTACTGCTATTAGGTTTCCTAGCGGGTGCACGTTTCTTCGACTGTTGATTAGCAAACATATGGACTCCTTGTTATATATTGTTTTGTCAGCCAACGTTTGATGTCTTTACATTATAGACAATGGCGGTTCTAGACGATCACAGGCAGCAACGTTTTGCCGACCTTCCCGTTTAGCTTCGTTGTAGCCGTAGACAGTCAAGCACGCTAAACTCATGAAAAACTGTCAAGAATAGGCTTTTCTCAAAGCAACCTTCAGTGCTAACAGACCGATACAATAAGGACGTTATGATGCTTAACTCACCACTGAGCCAAGATATTCAAAATAAGATCAACAGCAAAACTAAGCCACTTGGTGCACTGGGGCAACTTGAACAAGTCGCGCTGCAGATGGCTGTGATTCAAGGTAAAGGAGCAGAGACAGCACCAGAGTCCATTCTGGTGAAAAAGCCAACGCTAATCATTTTTGCTGGGGATCATGGCATTGCCGAGCAGGGGGTGAGTATTGCACCTAGTGTTGTGACTCAGCAGATGGTGGCAAACTTTTTAGCAGGAGGCGCTGCGGCGAACTGTTTTTGTCGAACCAATGATGTTGCGATGGAAATTGTCGATTGTGGGATGATTGCGCCTGTACCTTCAAAGGCCGAACACTATTTTGAACAGCGTTTAGGAGAAGGAACGCGTGATTTCTCGCAACAGGCCGCCATGACATTAGAACAGGTTGAACGTGGCCTTAAACTGGGAGCTGAACGGGTACACAGCCTTGCTGATCAAGGGTGTAATACAGTGATGTTTGGTGAGATGGGCATTGGTAATACAAGTAGTGCCGCTGCGCTATTAGCGGTGCTCTCCAAGCAACCTGTCGAGCAATGTGTTGGCTATGGGACAGGGGTCAGTAATCAACAGCTGGCGCTTAAGCGAACGTTAATCGAGCAAGCGGTTATCAGGGTATCAGAGGCAACACCTAAGCAAGCACTGATTGAAGTGGGCGGCTTTGAAATTGTGCAAATAGTGGGGGCGTTTCTCGCCGCCCAAGAGCACAACATGATTGTGCTTGTCGACGGTTTTATTGTGTCGGTTGCTGCCTATGTTGCGACCCTGATGCGTGAAGAGTGCTTAGAGCAAATGATTTTTGCGCATTGCTCTCAAGAGTCAGGGCATCAGCTGTTACTTGCACTTTTAGAAGCTAAACCATTACTTGATTTAGCGCTAAGATTAGGAGAGGGGACCGGCGCCGTTCTTGCTTTACCTTTATTGAGAGCAAGCGCAGAGTTTTACAACACTATGGCAAGCTTTGAACAAGCTGGAGTTACTGTTTAATGGTTAAATTTTTAAAGTACCAATGGGAACTGTTTTGGCTCGCGTTGGGCTTTTTTTCTCGCATTCCAATACCTCAATCAACGCCGTACTCTGAAGAGCGCATGAACCGCTCAGGGCGTTATTTTCCATTGGTAGGCTTAGCGCTTGGTGCGATCGTTTATGCTGGCTATTGGGCGTTTAGTTATGTGCTGCCAATCGAGGTGGCAGTGCTACTCACAATGATATTGAGCGTACTATTGACTGGGGCGTTTCACGAAGATGGTCTTGCAGATATGGCCGATGGCATCGGTGGAGGCATGACGGTTGAGCGCCGTTTAGAGATCATGAAAGACAGTCGCTTGGGGACGTATGGTACGATTACCCTCATATTGGCGCTGTTCTTAAAGTGGCAATTGTTGGTGACACTTTTTGGTTCAGGCCTCATTAGCCCAATGTTAGTGTTGCTTATTGGCTATGGGTTAAGTCGCGCAGTCGCTGTCACGCTTATCTATGACATGAAGTATGTAACGGATAGTGCGGGCAGTAAAAGTAAGCCGTTGGCCCAAAGGCAAACTCTGGCTGAGTTTTGGTGCGCGATAGCCATTGGTGTCACGCCTTTGATAGGTATTCCTCCAGTACCAGCATCCATCATGCTGGTTTCGATGATGATCTTACGGGTATTGTTCCAAATCTGGTTAGACAAACGCTTAGGGGGCTTTACTGGTGACTGTTTAGGTGCGGTTCAACAAGTGTCTGAACTGACGTTGTACATCATCATGCTCATGATGATTCAATAGTGCTGTTGTTAAGAGTCAATGAATTTCAAATCAGTTTTTCGCTGACTTTTGAGCTTTTGGTAAAAGTTCTCGTGAGAATCGAGATGGAGTAAATAGATTTCAAGCTTATTTTCAACCCAAGAGTACCCGAGCAAAGCGAGTTGGTTACATTTGAATGCATTGTGCGACAATTTGTCGCAATATTGAATGGCGGTAATTAATTGCATAGCTGTTTGCATTTATGATGCAGAGCGGTATCGTTTCTTTTGTCTTGAATTCAAAACAGGTTTATTTGTTCTGTGCTCGTTATCTTTACTTCATTGTGTAAATGCGATTGCTTGACCATATCAGCGTTAGCTTTTGTGGCGTAAAATGCCTTATGATACAAACAACATGACAAGTATTTGCGACTATTGGCACAGATACTCCCTATCTCAAAAGAAAACAATCATTATGAACTTTGATATTAATGCACTGAAACACCACCAATTAGTCGAAGATGGGCAACTGGAAGGGTGTTACATTCATCAGCCAGTATCGGGCAGTGAACCCGATGACGCAGGCGTTTTGGCTGAGCGTCAAGCGCTTGAAAATATGAGATATAAAGTGGTGCAGGTACAAGCGAAAGGTGGCACCACAACTTTTGCCGAGGCAATGCAAGATCTCGCGAAGAAGACGGGCCATTTGCCAAAGGAATAAGTGCATGATTACGCTTGTTTTAGGCGGTGCACGCTCTGGTAAATCCAGTTATGCCGAACAAAAGATCTTAGAGCAGTCACCAGCTGATGCGATGCATTATATCGCTACTGCACAAGGCTTAGACGATGAGATGAGTCGTCGAATTGAACACCACAAAGCGCATCGCGACAAAGATTGGGTGGTAGAGGAAATACCGCTTGAGGTAGCACACCGTTTAGATAAAGCCAAATCGGGCGATTGGATATTAGTTGACTGCTTGACACTTTGGCTCACTAACGTGATTGTCAACATTGGTGACGGTGTCACTCCTGTTGAGGCCGATAGTCAAATTCGTCACGCAGTCGAAGAGTTGGTGCTTTCCCTCAAAACAACACAAGCCAACGTGGTATTAGTGTCAAATGAAGTGGGACTGGGAGTTATGCCTCTCGGTGAAATCACGCGTCGTTATGTCGACCATGCGGGTTGGATGAATCAAGCGATTGCCAAGATTGCAGATCATGTGGTGTTTGTCGCTGCTGGCCTACCAGTTGCGCTTAAAGGTGAAGCGTAACTATGGCTAATATCTATCTCATCCGCCATGGTAAGGTTTCTGGTGCGCCAGCGCTTTATGGGCATACAGATGTATCTGTTGAATGCCATACTCAATGTGTGTTGGCTGAAAAGGTAGAAGCAAAATTCTCATTTAGCCATGTTGTGACTTCTCCTCTCATCCGCTGCTCTGAGCTTGCCAAGCAATTAGTCGAGCGCAATTCTGAGCTTTCTTTACACGTAGCGCCTGAGTTTATGGAGATGAACTTTGGCGATCTCGATGGTGTTCCCTTTGAAGAATTAGACCAACTCGGCGATACGCTGGATGCGTTTTCACGTTCACCGATTGATAGTCCATTGCCAAACGGGGAAACTCTGAGTGTTTTCTATGATAGGGTGATTCGCGCATGGCAGCGGTTAGTGCAAAATACACATGAAGATACGTTATTAATCACACACGGTGGTGTGATTAGAGTGATTTTAGCTCACACTCTGAAGATGAACTGGAAAGCGCCCGAGCTATACCAGCGTCTTCAAATTGCAAATGCTAGCGTGACACACCTTGAGACCTTGCCAAAGTTTGATGGGTGGGTAACAGTCAAGAGTATAGGCCTCTCACTCACAGATATTGCGCCAAATATAGGCGATTATCATTGAAAGTTGATGCAGACGTAATCACATAGCTTCAGATTACCGTTTAACGTCACAAAACCAACAAAATCATGGTAAGATGTCGCAAGTTCTTGCTCGATTACGTATATCATTGCGTCCTAATGTTTTCTGATGACGTATTGAAAACATTAGGGAAACGAGTAGAGAATACCAATCAAGAGCAACAATCCAATCCCGTTGGTGCGTAAGGTCAAGGAGTAACGCATGACATCATCACCATTTCAGCAATCCTTCTTAAAAGACACGTTGGATCTGGCTGTACCCATCGACCCCAAAATGTTGGAGTTAGACAATGGTACAACGCTGAAATTATTACAACGTGGTGTCATCGAGTGCATTCCAGCCAATTTTGATCACGAAACCGGTAAGCACATTATTGTATCTACTGGTATTCATGGTGATGAAACCGCGCCGTTGGAACTGATCGATAAAATCGTTGAAGATATTGCGAGCGGCTTCCAAGTCATCAAAGAGCGTACGCTGTTCATTATTGCTCACCCAGAAGCGACGAACTTACACCAGCGTTTTGTCGATGAAAACCTCAATCGACTATTCGATAGCAAAACTCGCCCAGCGACGACGGAAACGCAAATTGCTGACAATCTCAAGAAGGTGCTCACAAGTTTCTACCAGGACACGCCAAAAGACAATCGTTGGCATTTAGATCTGCACTGTGCGATCCGTCTGTCGAAGCATTACTCGTTTGCAGTCAGCCCTAAAACGCGTCACCCGGTTCGTAGCAGAGCGCTGTTCGAGTTTATCGAGTTGTGTCATGTGGAAGCGGTATTGCTTTCTAACGCGCCATCGAGCACATTTAGTTGGTATTCTGCCGAGAAATTTGCCGCTCAAGCGATGACGATTGAGTTAGGGCAGGTGGCAAAAATTGGCGACAACCAACTCGATAAGCTCATGGCCTTTGATATGACGTTACGCGATCTGCTCGCTCGCATCGAGCCAGAGCACCATCCACGCCGTGTTGTTCACTATCGCGTTAGCCGCACAATCGTGCGTATGCATGATGATTTTGATTTTATGTTTGGTGATGATGTAGAAAACTTTACCGAGTTCAAACATGGTGAGGTGTTTGGCCATGACGGGGAGAAACCTTTAATGGCTAAAAATGAAGGGGAAGCGGTGGTCTTCCCAAATCGCAATGTCGCTATTGGTCAACGGGCTGCTTTGATGGTTTGTGCCGTGAGAACCCGTTATGATGCCGATCAATTGGTCTACGATTGATCCTCACCTAGACGAATGAAATTCTTAGAATGGATTTAAACCAAATTATTGCAACAGAGCGCGTACGTTGGAGACGCGCTTTTTTTATTTTTGCCTCACTATTGACGGTCATCTCAGCCTTCTATCTTGCGCTAGGTGAGTTAACCATCTTTCCCTTTTGGCAGTTGAGTGATATTGAACAGCAACTTCTTTTACAACTTAGAATGCCACGTCTCGTCTCTGCACTCACTATCGGTGCATCACTTGCTGTTGCTGGTGCAATATTGCAAACGCTTCTTGCTAATCCCCTAGCAGAACCGGGTATTATTGGGATATCGGGCGGTTCAAGCTTAGGCATGGTGGTAGTCATGTTTGGCTTGCCTTGGTTTGCTACGCCACTCGGCTTTATGGTTGGGGCATTTCTCGGAGCGCTGCTATTTACCCTGTTATTAGTCTTTGTGGCGAGCAAGCTCAAACTAAATACGTCACGCTTGCTCCTTGTCGGTGTGGCTCTAGGTATCTTGTCGAGTGCGGTTGTGACATGGGCGTTCTATTTCAGTGATGACATGAATTTGCGTCAATTGCTTTATTGGCTCATGGGTAACTTGGCAGGCAACCAATGGTATCAACTGTTTGTTGTGATTCTGGTATTGCCAGTTTTAGTCTGGCTTACTTCTCAAGCGTCCAACCTAGATAAGCTAATGCTTGGTGAATCTCATGCGAAACAATTGGGGTTGGACATCACAAAAATGCGCCGCTTGATGATCATTTGTGCCGCTTTGCTGGTGGGCAGTTCTGTAGCGTTAGGCGGGGTGATTGGTTTTGTTGGCTTGATTGTTCCTCACCTGATACGACTCAAATTTGGCTATGACCACCGCTATTTGCTGCCCCTCAGTGCAATGGCTGGGGCAGGGTTAGTCGCATTAGCTGACCTTGTAGCGCGCATGAGTCTTAGCTCTGGAGAGTTGCCCGTTGGTGTGGTGACAACAACGATTGGCGCGCCAATTTTTATTTGGATGTTGGTGAAGAACCATGATTACCGTTAAAGATCTTGCGGTTGAAAGCCGACTTCTGCCGTGTAGCTTCTCTGTCCATAAAGGTGAGGTCCTCCACCTTGTTGGGCCTAATGGCAGTGGCAAAAGTACCTTGATCTCAGCACTGGCAAGCGATATCGCTTATCAGGGAAGCATCCAAATTGATACACAAATATTATCATCAGACTCTATGCAACAGCAGTCTGAATTGAGAAGCTACTTGCCGCAATCTGGTCGGCCAGCGTTTAATGTACCGGTGTTTAAGTATTTACAGGTATCGGTGCCGAAGTGGGTTGAACAAGGCAGCGAAGTATTTAGAGCGACCTTTGAGCGCCTAACTACGCATTTTGATTTGCAAGACAAGTTACGCAAACCTATTGGCCAACTTTCAGGTGGTGAGTGGCAACGGGTGCGTATTGTCGCGACATGCTTACAGGTTTGGCCTGAGTATAACCAACATGCAAAATTTGTTTTGTTTGATGAGCCATCAGCGGCCCTTGATATTAGTTTTGATGGCAAGCTGCATCAGTTGATAACGCAACTCGCACAGATGGGGTTAGCTGTCATTGTAGCTAACCATGATCTTAATCGTAGCTTACGACATGCAGATCGCGTCATGCTAATGAGTCATGGAGTATTAAAGTATTGGGGGGCGGCTGGAGAAACCTTGACGCAAGAGAGAATTGCCGAAGTCTATAAAACGCCCGTTAAGCTGCATGAAATTGACGGACAAGCATTGTTTGTCTTTGAATAGTTTGCGCTAAAGTGGGGCAGGATGCTTGCTTAAGGGGCGGGTTTCAGCGAGCAGAGTTTAGATGTTGATAATAGAATTACCATTATCGTTCTCTTAAGGTGATGATTTTTAATGATTTAAAATATATATCACTCGAAAGTGGTATCTTGGCACGTTGTTAGCAATAGGTAAAGTGATACATTCTCGTTCTTATCTTTATTAAGCTATTTTTGGCAGCGGCCACCATTCCGGTGGCCTCTTTTTTGCCTGTTATTTGGTGAGTGGGACTAGGTCCGCAGCTCGGTAATAGACAGACTTCAGAACTTTACCCTGACGAATAGTTTTCTCAGCTGTTACCACATCCTCGGCACATTTAGCGATGATGTAGTCACCATTGACAACGGCTTGAAGGGCGATGCCTTGTTTGGCGTAGTGTGCTTCGGTGTCAGCGAACTCTTGCTCGTTACGACACACTTTGCTCATGTTGCTTGAATGAACTTCATCCCAGCAAGGCAAGAAATCGATAGATAGGTTTGTTGCCACGTTCAGTAGCAGATCGATCATGTAGTTAATAGAGAGGTTATCTTCAATTTTATCTTGCCCAAGGTGGACTAGTCGGCCCATCAAAACATAGACACTATCGACAATCGCATCAGCTCGCTCTGTTTTATCAGGGGCCTCTGCAAGCTCCGTCAGTTCTTCTATGATCAGAGAGGTGTGTAAGGTATCTGCTTTTTCATCCAGTGTGTTGGGCTGCGCAACCGGTAGATCGAAAGTGGTACGAAACTCAGTAATGTCGCGGTATAGGTGAGCAAAGATTTCAGGCGTCAGTTTTGAAAGATGCATAGTTCTACTGTTGTTGAGTGATTGCTAGAGTGAATCATCATATCAGACACTCTCGTGAGATGTCATCGAGTGACTTGGATCGCGAAGCTTATCAAGGTTTGTTTGCTTGTTAAGCGCTCAACTCTAACTCCCTCGCATAACCTAAGGTTTAGGCTATCAGGGTATTTGTGAATCGATATTATGGTCAGCACTCTGCAGAACATGTGAAAACATCGATCTGCTAAACTCGCTAACATCCATGCTTTACCGACACGTCGGTTGGATAGACGCTCTATCAAAAGGGTAAAGTATGAACATTCGCCATACCATTCTCACCATCGCTATAAGCACTTGTTTCTCCTCTCACGCTCAGCCTACCGATTTCCGACCGGTTATGCTGGCAAAAAGCTATCACTCTTCTGTCGATATTAATCAGTACTGGGTAAGTGAAAAGCTTGACGGGATCCGCGCTTATTGGGACGGCTCGACGCTAAAAACACGCACAGGCCACGTTATTCATGCCCCTGACTGGTTTATTGAACCGTTACCTGTGTTTGCTCTTGAAGGTGAGTTATGGGCTGGACGTGAGCAGTTCCACATAGTACAAACTACCGTTCTTGATGATCAGGCGGATGATGAAGCGTGGCGTCAGATCGGTTTCCATATTTTCGATATGCCCCATGCGGCTGGGAGTTTTCAGAGTCGATATCAAACAATAGAGCAGTGGTTGATCGCACTGGAGAATGAAGGGCGCTATTCTCACCTTCATTTAGTGGAGCAATTCTCGATTGAGTCACACCTTGAACTTGAAGAAAAGCTGTTGGCGCTCAGTGAGCTAGGGGCGGAAGGACTCATGCTTAAATTGATAAATTCGCCTTACATTGAAGGTCGAAGTGAAGCCCTGCTTAAACTGAAAACTTACCAAGACCGAGAGGCGATTGTTTTAGGTTACAAGATGGGTAAGGGGAAGTATCAAGGCCAAGTTGGGGCATTGTTAGTGCGAAACTTAGACGGCGTAGAGTTTTACCTTGGATCAGGGCTGAGTGATGTGCAGCGTGAAACACCCCCCTCTATCGGCACAACCGTCACGTATCGTTTTAATGGCTTAACGCAGTATGGTAAACCCAAATATCCGCGACTATTGCGTGAGCGCCCCGCAGCGTTTTGACAGCGATTGCCATAGCTGCACGTGTTGTAGGTTAGCCTCATGGAACTTCTGGTGGTAGTGCATTAGATCGATAACCTGTGGCATAACATCTTCAGTTAAGAAATCGATATGAAGTGATACTTGATAAAACACTTGATTGAGTTCGGCGCTATATATTTGAATAACATCGATATACTGTTGATTGAGTACGTTGGTTAGATATCGGAATTGGGTATTGTCTCGGTTTTCGCCACAGCTGACGTGCGGAAAGTGTTGCTGTAGATGACGGTTTATATGGTTGAGCATTACCGTGCTGTTGTGTAATGAGAATATCAGCGGTCCAACGATAGGTTGCTTCTCAAGTGTTTCTTGCTCCGGTTGAATCGGCTTAATGGCCTGCCAGCGCTGGTGATGAGTGTCTGCTAGTGTTGTGTTGAAATGCTTCAGAGCAGTAATGGTAGCCGCGCTGTGATGAAAATCAGCTTCTGTTAGCCAATCACTCGCAGACAGCTGAGTTCGCATTGCCTGAGACGTCCAAAGCACATTGGATAAGTACACATCAATGAGTTCGTTTTGCTTTGTGACTAGCGCACTTTGAAGCGCCTGCGCGACATCAATGTCAATACTGTCGTCTTCTATACAGCGTTGTGCCTGCTGAATAAATTGAACTTGATAATCGAACTCACGGAAGGGATCGGCAACTTTACCGAGAATCGAATTTTTGTCCGCGATGAGCTGAAATAAACCGCATTTGCGCAAGGAATAACTATCGAGCAAGCCTATGGTTATCGCGGTGGGGCTGCGCAGCAAGTCTCGAGTATCTTCAAGGGTGACGGCCTCTGTATCGGGCATGTCACCGAGTGAAATATCAAGGACATTACCAAGCCGGGTTGAGTAACGTTCGTACATCGCTTTTTGCTCAGACTCACACCCGAGCAAAAAGCTGATTACAGTTAGTGTTACGATAGCGCGCCAAATTTTCACAGCAGCTCTTTTAATCCTTTGCTTTGTGAGTAGCTTCCCTTATGTTAGGGGTTTCGTTGAATCAACAACTATTTACGACACTAAGTAAAAATAGACCAAATTAGAGCTTGTCAGTCGACCACCAATGTCAGTCAAGCACCGTGATGGTTCGTTGCGCACTATATCGAGTTAAGTCTCAACAAACTTGAGCTGTTCACTCTCAGGTTGTTTATGAATCCAAAACAGTCTAACCCCAAGCATGAACGCAGCGCTTGAAAGCCCGACAATGAATCCAATCCAAAAACCGTAAGAGCCCATCGGTTCGACAATCCAGTCTGTCAAAGCCAAGATGTAACCGATAGGGAAACCAAGTAACCAATAAGCGATAAAGGTGCAGTAGAATATCGCGGTCATGTCTTTATAGCCTCGAAGCGCGCCAGCGGCAATCACTTGGATGGTGTCAGTGACTTGGTAAATAGCGGCGATGATCAATAGCGACATGGCAACATCAATCACTTCTCGGTTATCTGTATATAGACTCGCAATGGACTCTCTGAAAACAACCGTCAGCACAGCGGTGAATACAGCGATAGCCACACCAACAATTATACCGACATGAGAAGCAATTTTCGCACCTTCAACACTGCGTTCACCGAGCTTGTGCCCAACACGAATGCTTACCGCAGCACCAATACTCATCGGCAGCATGAACACGAGTGAAGAGAAGTTCATTGCCACTTGGTGTGATGCGACGACCATCGGGCCGAGTGGAGCAAGAAGTATCGCAACAACTGCAAATAAGGTCACTTCAAAAAACATGGCAGCAGCAACGGGGAAGCCAAGCTTGAATAGGCGTTTAAGCTCTTTAAAATCAGGTCTGTGTAACTGTTCAAATAGGCCAACGCTTGTAAAGCGCTGGGTTGTAAAGACATAACCAAAGAGCATTAGCAGCATCGCCCAATAGACGATGGTCGTGGCCACACCACATCCAACACCACCGAGTGCTGGTGCGCCAAATTTACCGTAAACGAAAATCCAGTTTAACGGGATATTGATCAGCAGGCCGACAAAACCTATCACCATCGCGGGTTTGGTGTACGACATGCCGTCTGTAAAGCTACGCAGCGTTTGAAACAGTAGATAAGCAGGTACGGCAAAAATGATGGCATTCATATAGCCATTGGTTTTCTCAGCCATTAACGGCTCTACATCCATCACATCTAAAATGCTTTGGCTCTGTAAAAGAATCAAAATAATGGGTATCGAGATCAAAAAAGATAAGTATCCACCTTGGTGCACCTCTTTTGCGATCTTATGTCTACGGCTCGAGCCGTTTAGTTGAGCGACAACGGGAACAAGTGCAAGCAGGAGTCCTACCCCAAATAAGATTGAAGGTAACCAAATACTCGCAGCAATGGACACAGCAGCCATGTCCGTCGCACTCACGCCCCCCGCCATCACTGTATCAACAAAACTCATACTGGTTTGTGCGACCGAAGCAACTAAGACAGGAGTGGCTAATTTGATTAGCCGTGAGGCTTCTTCTTTATATCGATGCACAAATTTTCCTTTTTACTTAAAAGGGGTGAAAGGAGAGGGTCTGACACAGAAATCGTAAGACTATTGGCGTGATGATAAAGAAATGTCACACTATCTGCTAGTAAAACTGTCTGCTAGAAAGAAGAAAGGGGCCTTCAATGTTTACCGGTATAGTGTTAGGGATGGCAGAAGTCGTTGCCATTGACAAAAAAGAGAATTTTCAAACTCATACCCTGCGACTGTCAGGCAAGATGGGCGAGAGCCTTGAACTCGGTGCTTCGGTTGCGCATAACGGATGTTGTTTAACAGTAACGGAAATAACCGGTGATTTGGTTAAGTTTGATTTGATGCAAGAGACACTACGAGTCACTAATCTTGGAGAGCTTGAAGTAGGATGTTTGGTCAACATTGAACGAGCTGCTAAGTTTGGTGACGAAATTGGCGGCCATAGTATGTCTGGTCATATCAACGGCATGACACATGTTGTGGCAAGAGAAGAGTCTGAAAATAATGTTACCTTGTGGTTTGAAGTCAGTGAAAGTCATCGAAAATACATTCTAGAAAAGGGTTACGTTGGTCTCGATGGATGTTCGTTAACCATTGGTAGTGTGGAGAATGACCGCTTTTGTGTCCACCTGATTCCAGAAACGTTACAACGTACCTTATTTGGGCGGAAGCAGGTTGGCGATACTGTCAATTTAGAAATTGATCCACAAACACAAGCAATCGTTGATACCGTTGAACGAGTACTAGCGCAACGATCCTGATTTACGGAGTTGAACAAGGATACCGAATAAGGCGACTAAAGCCGCTGATCTATTCTGTCTAAAAAGAGAGGATAGGGGCGGCTTCCGTCTATCTAGAATATTTGCTCGTCATCGGCGTCTGAGAATAGTTCAATGGTGTCATGAACTTCATCCACAACGACACTCATGTGGATAGCATGACAGCATGCTGGACAGTCATCGTAATACTGCTGGCTACCATTGGAGGCATCGATGGTGACATCAATCGAGTGGTTACAGTGCGGACAGTTTACGCGTCTCTCCGTATAAGTTTGCATCATTATCTCCTTACTTCTTATCTGAGATACTCTTCTGCACCGGTGAGTAGAGGGGGAAGTGCAGAAGGTAAGTACTGATGTTCGTGTGCATCAATACTCATACAAATAGTTTAGCGCCATAAGTTGCTTAAGGTGCTAAATTAAGTACAAATTGTGAGATTGATGGGCATTATGATACTTTTGTTACACTGCGTGTTACGTGGGTGACTGTTCCCGCATTATGGTATCGATCAGTCTCTCTGCTTGAGACAGGTATTGGCCGCCAAACAAATTCAAATGGTTAAGTACGTGATAAAGCTGATACACAGGCTTGCGGGATTCATATTGGCTATCTAGTGGCCATTCGTCGTTGTATCCACGATAAAAGTCATGATCAAACGCACCAAACAGCTCAGTCATAGCAATATCACACTCTCTGTCCCCCCAATAGCTTGCAGGATCATAGATAACAGGGCCATGAACGCTTTGACCGACATTGCCGTGCCATAAATCTCCGTGCAATAGAGAAGGGCGCGGAGCGTGATTCAGCAGTAGCTGATGAACTTCTTCAATACACTCCTCAATATCAACGATATGAACACCTTTCTCTTTGAGCAACTGGAGTTGCCAACCGATACGCTGCTCTGAGAAAAAGCGAGACCAGTTTTTCATCCAAGTGTTTGGTTGTAGTGTTTCGCCAATAAAGTTATCTAAATCGTTACCGTACTCTTTTTGATCGCCCCAGCGGTGGAGTTTGGCCAGCTGTTGACCAAATTCATATGACCCCCCTGTGCTGTCTAGAGGTTTGAGTACGAGGAATTCAAGCACTAAAAAGGCATGTTGTTTGCTGTGACCAAAGGTGATGACCTTAGGTGTATTGACCGTGTCGGATTGCTTGAGCAGAGCAAGTTGTTCGGCTTCAATTTGAAAGCGTTCAGAATGACTTTTATCATTCACTTTGACAAAAAAACGTTGCTCACCACTGGTGATAACATAGGCCTGGTTGATATCGCCACCCGTCAGCTTTTCGTGCTCCTCTATGATAAACGGGGTATCGAAGTGCTCAGAAATTGCGTGTTCAATTGCTCGCCACATAGAGGTATCTCCATCACGGTTTACAGAGGATTTCTCCTAAGTGTAGATGAATCCCACATACAAGCTCAGAGAAGTATCACTTTTTGTAAAGAAATCAGTCTGGTAATGGGGAATTGTGAGAATAGTCACCAATATTCACCTTCACCCAGTAAAAAATCCTTAATAAATACAGGTATTAACTTGAAGTGATGATTCGACCTACTTACTATATGAATATCAATATGTGCCGGTGAGGCGGTCTCACTACAAGGTGATCTTTGAGATCATCGATGGTGGCACATAACCACTGAGTATGACGTAGGAGTATAGTGTGGTTGTAGAGACGGATGGTTATCTCGCACTAATTGAACATTTGACGTTTAATCTAGATTTATTCTCAAATAGTACCGATGACACAGGCGCAGAAAGCGTCGAAGATGTCGTGACGGATCTTATTGCAACCAACATCATGGCAATCTTTGAACAAAACCCAGAGCTACATGCAAGCGTTCGGTTTAAGTTGCTCAAGGAAGCGGATTCTGTAGTGGCTGACCTTGGCGAGGTGTTAGCGGGCGTATGGGCAAAGCCTGCAACCAATGAACAAATTGGTTTCCTCGATGAATATGTGGGTTTAGTGAAAAATTTGTTTGACTCAGCAGTCGCGCAATTTGATTAATTTACCTTTATGATGAATTACAATTAAGGCTCCCATTTGGGAGCCTTAATCTTTTTCTTTAGAGCGACTTTATGACCTTGGTTACATCACGTTTCTGAAGTGCCAAAACTTGTCTGCCCAGTAAGGGTTATCGAGACGAGAGATAATAACGCCACGAGAGGTTGAAGCATGCAAAAACTGATTGCCTCCAAGATAGATACCAACGTGGCGTGTTTTGTAACCTGTTTTAAAAAAGACCAAATCACCTTCACTGGCTTGACCATAGGCAATTTTGTTACCAATCTGGCTCTGCTCTTGGGTAGTGCGGGGTAATTTAGCCCTGTACAGCTCTTCAAAAGCGATTTGCACAAAGGCGGAGCAATCGACTCCGCGCTTCGAGTTGCCGCCCAGTTGATAGGGGACGCCGTGCCACTCTTGGTATAGCGCTTGGTAGCTCATGCTCATTGATGTGTTGTGCTGTGTATCTCTAGGTGGTGTACTAGAGCACCCTGAAAGCATAACCAAGGCTGCAATGAGAAAAACCTTATAATTCAATCCCAATATCCTATCCTACTTGTGTTTATTGACAGCTCACTAAAAACGAATCGTTACTAAATAGAAACTGATATTAGACACCACATTTCATACTACCTAGCCCTTTCTAAAGGGTTGAGTCAGCATCTTATCGATTCTTTGCTCTGATGCGCGCCTAAATTTATCTATCCCTATGGTCATATCGTGATGGCCGAGTTTCGGTTGTGAAATGTAACTCTTAAACCAGCGATCCCATATTGATAAAAAGAAACCAAAATTTGAGTCACATTCATGCCTCAAGGTCGAGTGATGAACGCGGTGCATATCTGGTGTGACCACCCAACGACGAAGGGTTTGGTCAACCTTATTAGACAGTCGAGCATTGCTGTGATTAAACATCGCACTGCCATTTAAAATTATTTCAAAGATTAGTACGCCTAGGGCAGGTGCGCCAATCACAACCACTACCACCATCTTAATTAACATCGAGAGTATGATTTCAATCGGATGAAAACGAGCACCTGTAGTGACGTCTATATCCTGATCACTATGGTGCATGCGGTGCAGCTTCCAAAGAATAGGAATTCGGTGAAACAAGCGATGCTGCCAGTAAATAGCGAGATCTAAGATAACTACCGTTGCCATTACTGAAAGCCACATGGGTACGGAGAGCCAATTGAACAGTCCAACGCCCGCATGGCTGGTAGTTACGGCGAGTTCGATAGCAAGAATCGGTAGCGTGAATTTTAGTACTAGACCGTTGAGTGCCACCAAGCCAAGATTATTTAACCAACGATAAGATTTCGACTGGGTTAACGCGCGTCGTTGTGCCAAAATTTCCCATACTGTGCAAAACAACAGTATCCCGATAAAAAATGACAATCTGACTATTTCCGCACTCATGGCACTAACAAACTCCTTCGTTATTTCGTTGCTTCACACCGTTAAGAGAGGTGTGTAAAATGCGCATCCCCTGCCAAGATAACACTGTGTGAGTCATGAGAATACACGCTTTCCACCTTTTACGTGAAGAACGTCTAAAGACGTCAACGAAACCTTTTAATGCCCGAGGCGCTAAAGTGTCTCGTTGTCGCTATTGTCTCGTCGCAGAGAAGAACTGTTTGTGTGAACTTCAGCCAAAGGTCGCTTGTGAGATCGCTGCATTAATCTTGGTCTCGGACAATGAAACATTTAAGCCGAGCAACACCGGGCGATTAATTGCTGATGTGGTGGAAGAAACCCATGTGTTTGCATGGAATAGAACAGAGCCTCAGGCTGAGCTGATAGCGCTTATTAATAATAACGACTATCTACCCTTTGTGGTATTTCCTGATGAGTATGTGGACGAAAAGGCGCGATTGGTCGAGAGCGCTGAGTTACTTCGGTTATCTCATAAAGCCGCAAGGGTTCAAGTAGCCAATGATGAACAGCGATCGCTGCCAACACTATTACCAATCTTTCTTGATGGAAGTTGGCGAGAGGCGAGAAAAATGTTTCGCCGCTCTGACTACCTAACGGGTCTACCGGTACTTTCGATTGAACCACAACAAATATCCGAGTATTTAATGCGTAGCTCTGACAATGAGCAGCATCTGTCGACAGCAGAAGTCGCTTCGCTGGTCTTAGAGCAACTAGAGCAACCCTCTGCAGGGCGAGCACTAAAACTGTGGTTTGAGTGTTTTAGAGAGACTTATATGCTGAGCAAAACGCGTTATAAATCCGACCCAACCAGACCTGCTCTGCAGGCATGGAAAGATTTCATCGGGTTTGAGTCAACCAACTAAATACGAGAATTCACTCCCAGTTTTACAATCTAGGTGATGAAGCTTTATCCAAACGGACCTAAGACGAAAAATAATTCGCCCTTCATCACGGTTTGTAGGCGTAGGTATATGGATAATGGCCTCAGTTAAGAAAATTTGCTGGCGATAATACCCATTTTGCTGGTTTTTTAAGGAGAGAATTCAATGTATTACGGCTTTGATGTAGGCGGAACAAAGATCGAGTTTGGTGCGTTCAACGACCAACTAGAGCGTGTAGCAACTGAACGTGTACCAACACCGACCGATGACTATGAGCTGTTAGTTAACACCATTGCTGGTTTGGTAGAAAAGTATGATGCTGAACTGAGCTGTGAAGGCAAAATCGGTCTTGGCTTGCCAGGTATGGAAGATGCGGACGATGCAACAGTTTTGACCGTCAATGTTCCAGCAGCGAAAGGTAAACCACTACGTGCAGATCTTGAAGCCAAGATTGGTCGCCCTGTGAAGATTGAAAATGATGCCAACTGTTTCGCACTTTCTGAAGCCTGGGATGAAGAGCTACAAGATGCGCCTTCAGTTATGGGATTGATCCTAGGCACTGGCTTTGGTGGTGGTTTGATCTACGACGGTCAAGTTTTCTCTGGTCGCAACAATGTCGCAGGTGAAGTTGGCCATATGCGCCTTCCAATAGATGCATGGTTCCATCTCGGTGACAGCGGTAAAGCGCCTCTGTTAGGTTGTGGTTGTGGTAAACAAGGCTGTCAAGATAGCTACCTATCAGGGCGTGGTTTTGAACTGATTTACACGCACTACTTCGGTGAAGAGAAGAAAGCGATTGATATCATCAAAGCGCGAGAAGCCGGTTGTGAGAAAGCGATTGAACACGTAGAGCGTTTCATGGAGCTGTTAGCCATTTGTTTTGCCAACTTGTTTACAGCCAATGACCCACATGTGGTCGCACTCGGTGGTGGTCTATCTAACTTCGAACTAATTTACGAAGAGATGCCAAAACGTATTCCTAAATACCTGCTTTCTGTCGCGAAGTGTCCGAAAATCGTTAAAGCGAAACACGGTGACTCAGGCGGCGTGCGTGGCGCGGCATTCTTGAACATAAAGTAGCGACGCTCAATTCTCAGTGTTCCTCAATACAAAAGCCCCAAATAGCGCTATTCGGGGCTTTTTTACGTTTTTGTACGCTGAGCGTGTGCGGGCTTAGCCGCGACCTTTCAGCTTTGGCACGCTTATCAGACGGGGCGGCTACTTCTTGCCAACACCACGATTTTCACGTTGCTCGAGGGTGATTTTTCCAAACCCAAGCTTTCGGAAGTGATTATCACGGTAGTTACGAACGGCTTTAGTGTCAGAAATTGCTTCGATTTGTTGTTCCATCTTCAGAAAATCTGAAATATCGATACCTTCAGCTTCGGCTACCGCTTCATGAATGTTACGGTGTTGCTGATATGAGAACGTCAAGCGCTTCTCTTCGTCTTTGTAGGTATAGATAATGGTTCTAGCCATGGTAACTCCTTAAATTCTTGGCCGCTGATTGTGAACGTTAGCGAGCCTATTGTCACGCAAAATTATCCGCTTTTCACCGCGATTTGCGGCGGGTTAATCCCAGCCTTTTTAAACTCATTCATCACTCTTAAGGTGACATCTGTTTCAAACAATTTTTCGTAAGCCGTATCCACAACATAGGCTTTGCAGGTGAGGGTGATGGCGAGGTAGTTATCGGTAATTGTCTGTTTAACCAAAACAACGACAGGTTTAGGTAGATGGATGTAGCGGCTCGAAGAAGCTGCCTCTTGAATCAGATCACGCGCTAAGCTGATGTCTTCATTGAGCCCAATATAGAAGGGGATCACCACTTGCATATCGAGCGCACCATAGTTGCCACTGACGACCACTTCATTGAGAAACTTGTTGTTGGGTATGGTGATGATGTCATCACTTAAAGTTCTCATTCTAATAGAGCGTAAACCAATGGCCAATATATCACCGTAGTTACCTTCAAACGTGACGCGGTCACCAACTTGGAACGGCCGATCGATCATGACCGTCAATCCGGCGATAAATGAGGCGGCTAAATCTTTCAGCGCAAAGCCGACAGAGACCGCGAGTGTACCACCAATGAGCGCTAGAATATGATCATTGATTCGGAAGCTAATCATAAACACCACGAGCGCTGCGGTGAGGTAGATGAAAAATTGCAGGAAGGATTGGATTTTTTGCAGCATCATTCGATACTGCGCAAATTGACTACCAATTGACTCGACAATTGAGTTCATGAATTTGAGCAATAGCCATGTGGCTGCGATAACAAGCACCGAGAACATCACGCCGCTCCAGCGGACCATGGAAGCGAACTGTTCAATATCAGTGATAGGTTTGTCTTCGTTAGCAGTTGCGAAGCAGCTAACGGTAAAGAGAATTAAAACTAGAATACGCGCCATATTACTTCACCAATAAATGTTGACGGTCGAGGACATTGGTAATGTATCTAAACCAGTGATCGGAAATGCGTGCTTGCTGCTCATTGAACTCGATCAGCCCACGGCTTTGGAAAAACCTCAATACGCCAGTCACTTCTACCAAGCTTAACTGAGTGCACTCGGCAACCTCATCTGGCGCAGCGACTTCAAGCTGAACAATCGAGCGTAAGACAGCAAGCATCGGTTTGGGCATCTTCTCTAACTCATCTGAACTTGGCGCTTTAAAGAGCCGAACAACCACTTCATTGTTAGTTTTGTCGCGATGCAGCGAATAGCGCATAAATCGCAGCGCCACGGTAGGGTTGCCATCAGAGTAGTGCCATAAGATTCGGTAGAAACCTTGTTTTGCTCGCTGCTCTTCACTGGTGTCATCCTGCTCCCACTGTTTAGGAACCACGATACCTTCAAAAGAGATGGAGTTGTCATTTGATTGATTGACACGAGTTTCAAGCAGTGTATGGATCTGCTTTTCACTCCATCGAGGCAAGAACGTGACCCAGTCGAAGATTAACCGTTCACCCCGTGCTCTATCGACAAAACGCCAGCTGGCTTTTTCAATCGACAAGAGGAAGCGGTGCTTTCGACCTGTGCTGCGTAATAACTGAGTGAGTTTGATCAGCGATGCAAGCCCACCCACTTTGGGCTTGACTAAACGTTGGGCATTATCCACCACGATCAGAACGGGTGTGTCTCGATGCAATAGATTTTGATAAATCGCTGCTTCGAAATCTTCCGTTGTCTCTAAAAGCTCAAGTTGTTTCGCCAGCTCAGCGAGAAGCTCGCGATAGCCATCATAAGGACAATTAATGTAAACGGGTGTGGCGTTTTTCACTCGGTGCAAGAGTTGTTTTTGTATCGTTGTCGAGCCAATACCGCGCTCGCCACTAATGATGCAAAAGGCAGGCTTGTCTGTAAGCAGGTATTGAGCCAGTTTTTTCAGCTCCTCATTGCCATAATCGATCAACTCACTCTCTTCATTACCAGGGGTGACATAGTTAAACACCTCTTTGCCTTTCAAACGGGCAAAGTTGCTGTCGGTGGACACATCGCCAGATTGCTTTGCGACCTCAACCCGAAACAAATAAGCGAGAACTTGGCTAAACACCGCATAGTTAGAAAGCGATGACACTAACTGGTGTTTAAATCGATGTAAGATGAGCCAACAGATTGCTAAAAAGGTGGCGGGAAAACGCATTAGCCAGTGTTTATATTGAGCTTCTGCCCATAAGATAGCATTGGGTTTCCCACTTAGTGATGCGACGCGTTCAAACACGACATACCGCCAACGATTGAGTGTTAATAGGGTAATGAAACCAAACCAAGCGATAAAGGCATAAACAATCCAATGATAGATAGTGCCTTTACCAAGGGTACGCATTGAGATTTGCAGCACGACACCTGTGATGATGAACGTCCACACATAATAACGGATGGTACTTAAGCGCAACGCTTTAAGTTCCGGGCTCGTGTGCCGGCTGTGCCGATAGGTCACTTCAAGTAACAAACTGACGGCAATTGAGCCTCCCAATATCCACCAAGTAAATATTTCGAGGAACACGAGATGCTGGAGGCTAGGGAGAGCTGAAATGATTCTTAAGGACAGTGTGAGAGCCACCAGCCAAGCCAATGATTTATCAGCCTTAGTGACATACCAAATTGCACGATGGATAACATGCGGGTTCGTTTGGTTATCGAGATAGACTTCGCGATATTTAGTAATGAGCCTTTCACGATTTCTTAGCCACCAAATAAGTACCCAAAATACCAGCAAGACTTTGAGGGCAACCCAAATGATGGGAATAGGGGATATTAACAAATCATTGATAAACGCCTTGAAGCTGCCTAGTTGATAATAGAGCATGAACTCGGCGTTGAGGCGAATCAGGTGAAGCTCACTTTTGACCTGTGTGACACCAATAGGGCCAAAGCCGGTAACCTCATCTCTGACATTTGAGCTGACAATATCGATAAGTTTCTGTTTACTCTGATTAAGGCTTTGTAAATTGTAAAAGCTCTGCCTGGCCTGTTTCCAACTCTCTTCGTCTCTATAGGCGCGATAAGAGTCCAAAGTTTGTTGGAATTGTGCCGCTTCAGTATTAATTTGCTCAAGTGTAGTAATTAAGACTTGCTTTGCGAGAGTGTAGTGACTTCCTTCCATAAAAAGCGGTTCAGGGAAACTGACGACTTGTTGCTCAATATCGACAGCCGCTTTTGAGAGCACTGGCTGCTCTATTTGTTGCAGCCCTAGAGCATGGGCGGTGTGGCTTAACAAAGCAAGCAGTAGAATCCATCCTAATCTCATGCAAACATACATCCATTTTTACTGTGATATCAATGAGTTTAGCAAACAATAAAATGTTCAAAGTCAGTCACGATAAATTTGTGCTGAAATCGACATAAATAACATGTGAGTGATTCTGTAGTTAGGAGTTAGACCAATGTCTAACATAGCGATGGTGGTATTTTACTCACTAAGTGTTAGGCTAAAAGCCACACGGTTGACAGGGATGTAGCATGGAAAAGCCAATCAAAAATATCGTTATTCTTACGGGGGCTGGGATATCTGCGGAGTCAGGTATTCAGACATTTCGCGCTCAAGATGGACTATGGGAGAATCACCGTATCGAAGAAGTTGCGACGCCAGAAGGTTACGAACGTAATCCCGAGTTAGTACAAGAATTTTATAATAAACGTCGTGCCGGTTTAAAGCGCCCAAGTATCAAACCCAATGCTGCACACTTAGCCCTCGGAGAGTTAGCGAGCAAATTCTCAGGTAAGGTAACGGTTGTGACGCAAAACATTGATAATCTGCATGAACGCGGCGGCTCAGAAAATGTCATTCACATGCACGGTGAGTTACTCAGAGCTCGCTGTCCTGAGAGCAATCAGGTGATTGAAATGCATGACGACATAAAAATGGGCGATCACTGCCATTGTTGCCAGCTTCCTAATCAGTTGCGCCCACATGTTGTTTGGTTCGGTGAAATGCCGTTGCAGATGGGGGAGATATACTCTCTGCTTCAAGAGTCTGATCTGTTTATTTCAATAGGGACGTCTGGTGTCGTTTATCCTGCTGCGGGCTTTGTTCATGATGCGCGCATGCATGGTGCTCATACGGTTGAGATAAACCTTGAGCCCAGCGCTGTAGAGAGTGAGTTTGCAGAAAAGCGCTATGGCTTGGCGAGTGTCGAAGTGCCGAAAATCGTCGCTGAGCTTTTACGTGGCGAGTTGTCGATCGCTTCATGATTTTGAGGATGTCTGGTTTGATTCACTGCCTCGTAGCAGGTAGTGTTACCACACGTTTCTAAACACAGTCGCCATATCACCTGTTTTGACTCTGGTGTTAGACATCGAATCTGCCCAGCACACAAATGCCCCTGCTTAATTAGTTCTGTTACTTTCTCTATCGAAAGCTCGATTTGAATAGTGCCTTCCATCTCATTAGCCTCGCTGTATTGGCTTGTCGATAATAAGTATCATTTAGATTAGTGTACTTTGTAAAGCCCGTATACTCAAAATTGATGGAAGACGTCGTTAAACACGATTTAAGGTATATAATCCTATTAACAGGATGTAGGAGGTGAAGATGTTAGTTAATGATAAAGAGAACAGAGAGTACCAGATCACGCTGGAAGGGCCTTATGTCGCACTGGCAAAGTATTCTCTTGATAGTAACGTTATGACCATTCATTCGACACGTGTACCCGATGAAGTTCAAGGGAAGGGGTATGGCAAGGTGATGATGGAAGCGATTCTGCCGGATGTTGAGCAACATGGCTATAAAGTGATACCAGCGTGCAGTTATGTTGCGCATTATATTAACCGTCATCCCCAGTGGCAGCACCTGTTGGCTGAATAGGCTTTTGGGTATTGATATAAAGATTATCGCTCTAACGCTCCTCCCATTTGAGAGGAGCGTTCTTACTCGGACTTAATTGTCGACTTTTAGCCTTTGGAAGTATTCATCATAAAGCACACTAGCTTCACCTACTTCGTCTTGCCAACTTCCACTGTCCATAATGGCTTGCGGAGGAAAGATGTTTTCATCGGAGGTAAAGGAGTCAGGAAGTAGAGGCATTGCGCTTTTAACTGGCGTTGGATAGCCAATCTCTAGTGCAACTTTAGCCGCATTCTCTGGGAGAAGTAGATAGTCAATCATCTTGTGAGCAGCGTCGACGTTCTTAGCGTCAGCTGGAATCGATAAGCTATCCATCCAGAAAATAGCGCCTTTCTCTGGCCATACGATGTCAATCGGTGCGCCTTCTTCGCGAGCCATATAGGCTGAACCATTCCACAGCATACCCAATGACACTTCACCTGCGAGATAAGGGTTGGCTGGGAAGTCAGAGTTAAACACCAGCACGTTTGGTACCAGCTTGCGTAGCTCTTCATAGGCTGCTTTGATTTCATCAGGATTGGTTGTGTTTGGCGAGTATCCAAGTTTCGTCAATGCAATATGGAAAACTTCACGCGAATCATCCATCAGCATCAATTGCCCTTGCCACTGTTCGTCCCAAAGGTCTCCCCATTGAGACAGTTGTGACTTATCAATCATATCAGTATTCACACCGATACCGGTCGCGCCCCAAATGTATGGGATAGAGTAGTCATTCTCTGGGTCAAAGGATTTATAGAGGTAGTTTTCATCCAAGCCGGAAAAGTTCGACAGTTTCGATTTATCGATCTTTCGTAGCATGTTCTCTTTACGCATTTTTGAAACGAAATAGGTCGACGGGACCACTAAATCATAACCGCCGCCTTGCGTTTTCAACTTAGCGTACATGGTCTCATTGGCTTCGTAGGTCGAATAAATGACTTTGATGCCGGTTTCTTTGGTGAAATCATTAAGAACTTCAGCCGGGATGTATTCAGACCAGTTGTAGAAGTACAGTTCTTTGTCTTCGGCTACCGCAGGGTAAGAAAGTAAACATGTGGTTAATGCTGCAAGGGTAAAAATAGGGCGTTTAATCATTACAACTCCATGTAGTAAATGATGAATATATCGAATAAACAAACATATAGAGGATGGTTGCGATTATTGTAGACAAAAAATCACATTGTGAAAACTTTGTTGTAAATCAGTCGGTCTTAGCTGACTAACAATTCACTGCCAAACTAAAAAAAATTACTAGCGGTCTAGTTGAATCCCGTGACGAGTCGTCGCTAGCACATAAAAAAAGCCCCGTGATAACGAGGCTTGCGTGTTAAACAGGCAGCAGGTTATTGACCCGCTTTTAGCTTTAAGAAGTACTCTTCATAACGCGAAGTTTTATCGCCAACCGCAGACTGCCACTCCACGTTATCCAAATCTTCTTGGCTTGGGAACAACGCTTCTAAGTGTTGGAACTTGTCGTTCGATGCTTTTACCGCAGTCAAATAACCCGTATCGCGAGTGATTTGTTCAGCAACGTCTGGACGAAGTAAGAAATCAATCATCTTATGGGCTGCGTCGACATTTTTCGCACCTGAGCTGATCGCAAAGTTATCAACCCAGCCAATGCCACCTTCTTTTGGGTACACCAGTTCAATAGGAAGCCCTTCATTTTGCGCCGCCGCTGCTGATCCATTCCAAAGCATACCAACACCCACTTCACCTGACATATAAGGTGCACCTGGGTTATCTGAATTAAATACTAGAACGTTAGGCATTAGGTGCTGCAGTTGTGCATAGGCTTCGTCAATCTGCGCGTCATCAACAGAGTTGCCTGAATAGCCCAACTTACGTAAAGCAATATGGAATACTTCTCGAGTATCGTCCATTAACATAACTTGACCTTCTAGCTCTGGCTTCCAAAGGTCCGCCCAGCTTTGAAACTCTTCTGGGTCATACATATCGGTATTAACCGCAAGACCCGTGATCGCAACCACGTGTGGAATCGAATACTCGTTGTTTGGATCGTAAGGCTTGTCGAGATAGTTTGTGTCTAGATTTGAAAAGTTCGCTAGTTTTGAGTGATCAATCTTCTGCAGCATTCCTTCGTCGCGCATCTTTGAAACAAAGTAGGTAGAAGGTACTACTAAGTCGTAACCCTGATTGTGGGTTTTTAGCTTGGCATAAAGGGTTTCGTTTGACTCATAGGTTGAGTAAATAACCTTAATACCAGTTTCTTTTGTGAATTGTTCGAGTAGAGAGCTATTGATGTACGGCCCCCAATTCATGAATACCAATTCTTTATCTTGTGCAAATACCGGTTGAGAAAGTAGTGATATTGCACATGCACTACCAGCTAAAAGAGTAGTCCACTTTTTCATTACGTTAGCTCCAAACTAAACGTGGCCATCACCGTCATACAGCTCTGGCAATTAGGCAAGAGGGCACCGCGTCGTCATTTATGCTCGCGAATGCCCGTACTTTTAGTTGATCTTTTGACGGCCTACAACCTGTGAAAGAACAACAAGGATCAGAGATAGCACCAGCATCAGTGTCGCTAACGCGTTCACTTCCGGTGAAATCCCCACTTTTACCATCGAATAGATCTTCAACGGCAAAATTTCATAGGTCGGCCCCGTGACGAACGAGCTGATAATCACGTCATCTAATGAAAGCGTGAAGCTCAAAAGCCAGCCTGCAGCCACAGCGGGTTTCGCCAATGGCAAAATGATCTGTTTGAGTATAGTCCATTCACTCGCGCCGAGATCTTTCGCGGCCTCAAGCATTTTGACATCAAACCCATTCAGTCGGCTGTAGACCGATACCACAACGAAGGGCAAACAGAAGGTGATGTGGGCAATCAACAAGGTAAAGAAACCGAGTTGTGCACCCATAACCAAGAATAGTGCTAGTAGCGAAATCGCCATGACAATATCCGGTGACATCATCACAATAAACAGCATGCCATTCACGGCGCCCTTACCCTTAAAATTGTAGCGATAGAGTGCTACAGCCGTAAGGCTGCCAATAATTGTTGCTGCTGTTGCTGAAAATAGGGCGATGTTTAATGAGTGCCAGGCAGCTTGAATTAAGCTGTCGTTATTCATAAGGGTTTCATACCACTTGGTGGTAAACCCACCCCATTTCATTCCAAATTTGTTAGCGTTAAATGAATTTGCAATTAGCACGATAATTGGCAGATACAAAAACAGGTAAACCAAACTCATGAAAGAGAAGCGAATGGTCGACTTCATTATTCGAGTTCTCCTTTACGGTTGAGCCACTTTCCGGCGCGATAGTAAGCAAACAGCATGACGGCCATTGCCAGTGTTAAGGCGATGCTGGTGGCAGCGCCAAATGGCCAATCTCGAGCATTAAGCACTTGGCTCTTAATTACGTTACCAATGAGTAGGTTCTTAGCCCCGCCTAATAGGTCAGAGATGTAGAACATACCTAGGGCCGGTAACAGAACCAGTAGGCAACCACCAATGATACCGGGCATAGTGAGCGGTAGAATCACCTTGGTAAATGTCTGAAACTTGTTTGCACCGAGATCTTTGGCCGCCTCTAAATAGGTATTGTCGAGCTTCTCGATAGACGAGTAGAGCGGCAAAATCATAAAGGGCAACAAGATATAGACCAGACCAATCATCACGGCTGTTTCTGTGTACATAATGCGCATTGGTTTGTCGATGATCTCTAAATACAGCAGTGATTTATTTAATATCCCTTGTGTACCAAGGACAATTTTCAAGCCGTAAGTACGAATCAATGAGTTGGTCCAAAATGGCACGATCACCAAAAACAGCATAATAGGACGCCAGCGCTCTGGCATCGTTGCGACGATATAGGCGAATGGGTAACCGACAAATAGACAGATTACCGTCGCGACAATCGCCATGTAGAACGAATGCAGCAGGACCTTAGCGTATAGCGGATCAGCTAAACGAATGTAATTGTCTAAAGTAAAAGTAAACTCGATTAGGTCAGATTCATGACGAGTTAGGAAACTCGTTCCAATAATCATCACGTTAGGCACTAGCACAAAGAGTGATAGCCAACCAACAATGACTAAGATAATCGAATTTTGTAGATTAAACTTGCTCGTCATCTCTCAACACCACTTCCCAGCTTTCTACCCAAGTGACAGCGACTTTTTGCCCTAGTGAGTGGTCAACGTCAGGGTCGTCTTCATTGAAAAACTCACTGACCATGACACGTTGTCCAGATTCAAGCTCAACTACAGAGTCGAGTGTCATACCTTTATAGGTACGCTCTGCAACGTAACCCGTAATGCCTTTCTCTACCGACTCTTTGATCTCTTCTAAGCGCAGGTCTTCAGGTCTGAGTAGTACCTGTAGCGTTTCGCCGATTTCAATCTCTTTATCGAAGAAAACAGTACTTGCGACACCTTCAATTTCAGCACTGATGCGCTTGTCATCAAGGCGTGACAGTACTTTGGCTTCAAACACATTTATCTCCCCGATGAAACGAGCGACAAACAGGTTACTAGGCTCTTCATAGATCTCTCGAGGAGACCCGTCCTGTTCGATAACACCATTACGCATCACGATGATGCGATCAGACATTGATAGCGCTTCTTCTTGATCGTGTGTAACAAAGATAAACGTAATGCCTAACTGGCGTTGCAACTGCTTTAACTCTATCTGCATCTGCTTACGAAGTTTGTAGTCTAATGCCGAAAGTGACTCATCAAGCAATAGAACTTTAGGCTTGTTCACTACGGCGCGAGCAATCGCGATACGCTGTTGCTGCCCGCCTGACAGTTGGTGAGGTTTTCGTTGAGCCATATTCTCTAGGCGTACCATACGCAACGCTTCTATGACTCGAGGCTCAATGTCAGAGGCAGGAGTACCTTGCATCTTTAAGCCAAACGCCACGTTGTCAAACACAGTCATGTGTGGGAAGAGTGCATAACTTTGGAACACGGTATTCACCGGGCGTTTTTCCGCAGGCACTTTCGTAATATCAACACCATCCAATGTAAGAGTGCCGAGATCAGCATCTTCAAAGCCGGCGATTAAACGCAAAATGGTGGTTTTACCACAACCTGATGGACCTAATATGGTTAAAAACTCACCATGATTAACATCAAGATCAAAGTTGTTGATGATCGATTTTCCGTCAAAGCTCTTATCGAGTCCTCTAATGGTGATGACGGGTGCCTGATGGATTGCTTTGTTGTTCAAAGTCTGTCGGTCTCCATGCATTAAAAAGAGTGAACAAGCTCAACACCTTGTTGAGGTTTACATGCTACTAACAACCAATAACATTTCGGCGCGAATCATATAGAGTGATTCAGATTTTGCAAAGCAATTTGTAATGAAATTATTCGCCATTTTTCTGGATGTGTCGTATTTATCTGAGCACGTTAAACAAAGCATAGATGATTACCAACAAAAAATGACAGTTTCTGCATGACTAAATCTTTATAGGTGACTGAAAATTGGTGGCTTTGTGCTTGTGTTTTTCTGTAATGTGTCAATGGAATCCTGACCCTAAGAGCGCATTAAGAAAGTGGAGATGGATGCTCATCAAGTTGCAAAGTCTAGCGATATGAGATACCTAATTGTCCATCGAAGTGTGCCTAATTGGTCTATCCATTCAATAGTTTGCTGCATAATCGCGCTAAGAGCGTATAATCAGAGGTTTATGCTGGAAATGTTTGCCCGCTTGGGCTTGGAACCACGATGACAAAAGACATTAAACGAGAATTTAACGTTGGCGGAAACCTTGAGAGAGCACTGTCTGGAGACTACAGCTTGCGTACCGGGGAAGTATTACGAGAGGCGACGAGCCTAACCGTCAAACATTTCATGCGCTTTACGCCTGCTATTTTGCTGCTTCTCGTTGCTCAATTAGCGATTTTCTATATCGCGCTAAAACTTCAAGTGGGTGATCTTTCGGTCATCTTAGACATGGTTACAGACCCAGATTCTGTCGATGCAAATGTCGTGCAAGCGATATTTATGGCAAATTTTAGTTACGAGGTGATCAGTGCGCCGTTTTTTGCCGGCGTGAGCTTGATGGCAATGAGTCATGCCGCTGGCCTAGAAACGAAAACTCGACATATTGCTAAGGGTCTTCAATTTACGATTCCTGTAATACTGGCAACGTTAGCGGGGCTGGTTCTACAAGGCGTAGCCGGTATGCTGCTGCCGTTTGTATCACTCTATCTTTCTCTGGCGTTTACTAACTCAACCCTGCTTATTTGTGAGAAGCGTGTTCCGCCAATGAGTTCTCTTTGGTTATCGTTACGTGCGGTCAACAAGAAGATTCTGCCACTCGCTGCTATTTACATCACGATGATGTGTTTATTTGTTGCTGGTGCAATGCTTTACGGAATCGGTCTTATTTTTGTGCTTCCACTGTTTTTCCATGTCAAAGCGATTATCTATCGTGAGATGTTTGGAATCCGTTTGAAAGTGGTCGCGTCTCAAGATAGTCGCCATGATGATAACGATCAGTCTGACCGTGATGACAACAACGATGATTCTGGCTCAAACGGGTCTGATGAAAACGATTCAAATGATGCGAATGGTAAGGTATTTAATGCTTAAAAAAGAGTTGATTGCGCTGCTAGGTGCAACCGCTGTTGCTGTTGTCAGTTGTACTAACTACCAAACGACGACTCAAGTCGTCGTTGAGACAGAAGAGCAAGAAAAGAAGTCACAACCGAAAAAGCGCAAAACGCCAGAACTGCCAACTTCTAAGCCTAACTTTGCTGAAATTTCTGATATTCCAACTAAGAAAAAGGCCTTTTTTGATTATCTAAGACCTGGCATTGAGTTAGAGAATCTTCGTATCGAACAGGAGAAAGCGCTAATATTTGCTCTTGCCAAGGAAGATACGTTATCTGCGAAAGAACGCCTTGCATTATCTGAACTTGGAGAGTCTTATAACCTTGCCTTTCCTCCTGAAGGAGAAAGCACGGAGCGTTGGTTTGAATTCATGAAGCAGCGTGTCGATTTCTTGCCAGAAGCTTTGGTGCTGACGCAAGCTGCGAATGAAAGCGCTTGGGGCACGTCTCGTTTTGCTACTGAAGCCAGCAACTACTTCGGGCAATGGTGTTACAGTGAAGGCTGCGGATTGATTCCCAACAAACGTCCACCAGGCATGACTCACGAAGTTGCGAAGTTTTCCGATGCATCAGAGTCAACACATCGTTACTTTATGAACGTTAACCGTAACCCTGCATATGTTGAGCTGCGTGAACTTCGCCTCAAGTTACGAGAGCAGGGTACTGATGTTTTGAGTGTGGATAGCGCTTTGGAACTGGCTGGTGGCCTAATTCGTTATTCAGAACGCGGTCAATATTATGTAGATGATATTCGCGCAATGATTCGACATAACGATGCATTTTGGCAAAAATCACAGATAGAAGAATAGGGATAATAATGAGTGCCTTTAAGACATGGATTCGTCGTACATGTATGAGCGCCACGGCAATAGTCATCACTGGGATGGTGCAAAGTCCCGCACATGCGTATCAACAAGATTATCGTTTTACCTACTCAAAGCTATATACCCAGCTTAAGCACAATGCTGAAGAAGGTCATGATAGTGCAAAAGTAGGGGTGTTTTTTGTCAGTGCAGAAAACGGCCTTCCCTGCGAGCTTGATAAAGCCTGGATGGAAAAGGAAGAGAAGTACGAAGTTTTAAAGGTTGCGGCGAATGGTGAGTTGCAGCTTCCTATTGATAGCCACCTTCGACAAGCAAACCCTTTGGTATTTATTGAAATTGAACAAGAGGTTCAGTGTGATTTTTCGATGGTAGTGATGAGTAAGAGTGCGTTGAGTGGTCGTGTAGATTATCAACAACTGATCACGTTGCAATCGGATATGCAAAAGCTGCTGGGTGATCTCGGTGGTATGTTCGCCCGCTGGTTTACACCTGATGTTGAAGGCGTGACATTGGAATTCGCCGAGTCTCAAGGGAAGATTACACTTAGTAGCGGTCAAACTCTACCCATCGAAAATCATCGTGTTAGCGTTGATATTCGCAAACTTGCACGGGGTGATAGCATTGAACTTCCATATGAAACTTTGCGTGTAATGCCTTATATTCCAAAGGCAGGCTGAAGCGTTAGTACACATATTTAGTAAAAGAGAGGCGCTTATTTGATTAAGCGCCTCTCTTTTTTTATATGGTGTTTTGTCAAACGTTACTCAAAGAGCAAACTAAATGTTTGTTACATTAAGCTGTAAGCTTGGATCGAACTCTTGCACATCGACATCAGGAGCGATAGGTGATTCTGGCAATGTCTCTTTATCAAAGCCAATATCGCCGCCGTTAATAACCCCAGAGTCTTTATCGACAGATTTGAAGTCGAATAGCTCAAAATCAGCCAAGTGACTTGGTACAACGTTTTGCATTGCACGGAACATCGACTCGATACGTCCTGGGAAACGTTTATCCCATTCATTAAGCATTTGCTTGATGTTTTGACGCTGAAGGTTCGGTTGTGAACCACATAGGTTACAAGGGATGATTGGGTACTCTCGCATATCTGAATATTTGATGATGTCTTTCTCTCGACAGTAAGCAAGAGGACGAATCACAACGTGTTCACCGTTATCAGAAACGAGTTTAGGTGGCATACCTTTCATTTTTCCGCCGTGGAACATATTCAGAAACAGTGTCTCAAGAATATCGTCACGGTGGTGGCCAAGTGCAATTTTCGTTGCACCTAGCTCTTTCGCTGTGCGATACAAAATGCCACGACGTAAGCGAGAACAAAGCGAGCAAGTCGTTTTACCTTCTGGAATCTTGTCTTGAACAATCGAATAGGTATCTTCTTCAACAATCTTGTATTCTACACCAAGACTTTCTAAATATTCAGGCAGAATGTGGCTTGGAAAACCGGGTTGTTTCTGGTCTAGGTTGACCGCAACCAGAGAGAAAGAGATAGGAGCACTTTTCTGTAGGCTCATCAGAATGTCGAGCATAGTAAAACTGTCTTTACCACCAGACAGGCAGACCATTATGCGATCACCATCTTCAATCATATTGAAGTCAGCAATGGCTTGGCCGGTATTACGGCGGATACGCTTTTGTAACTTGTTAAAGTTGTATTGCTGAGCTTTAGTTAGCTCAGAGGTTTGCTCATTCATAAAGACAGTTCGCTCAGTTTGGCTGTATGTGTCTACAGCGCTCACAAGGTAAAAATGAACTGCGTATGATACTGATAATTTTGCGATGAACAAGCAAAGAAAAGACGAACCATCTTGGTTCGCCTGTGAGTTTCGTGATTGGTATTAGCCATTAGGCTCTAAAGGGCTGATAAAGCCATTAGGTTTCAGTGCCAAAACGTCACAATCAATCTTATCGATAACATGCTCAGCCGTGTTACCGATGAACACCGCTGAGAGACCTGTTCGGCCAGTGGTGCCCAAGATGACCATGGCTGCGTTGAGGCGTTTAGCAACATCAGGAATGATATCCTCAGGCAAGCCTTGCTCAACGATAGTCTGCTCTTCGTCAATACCATGTTTTTGTCTAAGCGCCTTCATTGACGTGAGATGATGGCCACGAACCGCATCGGTGTAGGTGTTTGGGTCAAATTCGGGCAGTTCAATCGTAATATTCGCCGGCGTGACAGGGTAGGCATTAACGAGGTATGGGTTGGCGGATAGTCTTTGTGAAAGACTCTGCAGTTGCTCTACCATTCGATCGTTCAAGTCTAAATGCGTGTCGTATTCAGAACCGACGTGTACAGATGCCATAATATTGGCATCCGCTGGCCAGTCAGAGTTTTTCACCAAGAGAACAGGACTAGGGCATTTACGCAGCAAGTGCCAGTCGGTTGGTGTGAAGAGAACAGATTCCAGCACATCGTGTTTTCTTGTCCCTTTAATCACAATATCATGCTCGCTACCGAACACTTCAGCGATGATCGCCTCATAGGGGCGATTATGCCACACCACTTTGACGTCAAAGTCGACACCATCATTGACATAAGGCCCTGCAACTTTGCGCATCCACTCTTCTCGTTGCTGGATCACGCCACGACGCATGGCGTCGCGTTCATCAAGTGACAGCATTGAGGTCATATCATAGGAAAAGTCATAAATTGACAGGAAGAAGGTCACATTGCTTTTGGTCGTACATTTAGACGCTAGCTGCATCGCTCTCGCGAGAGCGGGTTGTTCTTCATGATTGATGTCAGCAACAACTAAGATTTTACTGTAAATACTCATATTCAGCACCCGTTATCGTAGGACTTATCTCTAATGTAGCCCAACCATCGAATAAGGTTTACAAAAACAGGTGAGATGAGTGAAGAATTATGATTCAGCTCATTATTGGGACGAAAAGCTGGCTTTCGAGTTAAAAACTTGTTGCGAAACAATGACAAGTAAGCGTATGACCGTGTGTCATTGTCGTTCGACGAGGATATATAGACAAAAAAACACCCCAGCAATGTGGGGCACTCTTACGTATTCAAATAGGCGAACACTTGTCGTAATTATTTTTTGCTTACGCCGGCAAGATCCATTAACGCATCATGGTCGAGAATCGTGATGTATTTGCCCTTAACACTTAAAATGTCCGATTTCTGGAAACGACCAAGCAGTCGGCTAATAGTTTCTACGGTTAAACCAAGATAGTTACCGATGTCACCACGAGTCATTGTTAAGCGGAACTCTCGTGGGCTAAAGCCACGTTGAGAGAAGCGAGTCGACAAGTTATAAAGGAATGCAGCCAAACGCTCTTCCGCATTCTTTTTCGATAACAACAAAATCATCTCTTGATCGCCTTTGATTTCATTACTCATCAAACGCATAATTTGTTGGCGTAGCTTTGGCATTTTTCCTGAAAGGTCATCCAAAATTTCGTATGGTATTTCACAAACCATTGAGGTTTCTAATGCCTGCGCAAAACTCGGGTGAAGATCACCGGTAATTGCGTCAAAACCAACAAGGTCACCCGCTAAGTGGAATGCGGTGATCTGCTCATCACCCTGCTCAGTAATCGTATAGCTTTTGATTGTTCCTGAACGGATGGCATACAGTGATTTTAATTCATCGCCAGCTTTAAACAGTTCTTGTCCTTTCTGAATAGGCTTTTTACGCTCGATAATTTCATCGAGTTGATCAAGCTCTGACTCGTTTAGAGTAAAAGGGATACATAGCTGACTAATACTACAGTCCTGACAATGAATGGCACAGCCACCAGACTGGATACGTTTTGCAGAAGGCTTTTCCGAAATCATAACAATCGCTTCACAATTTGATATACATCAATATTTTACCATTATATGCCACTTAGGGGTAGTAAAAAAACAATCAACACATCAATGAGCTATAAACATTGATACAGCGTGTATCAATGTGTAAGAACCATAAATAATTAACAAGGCACCAGCGGTTCGCTTAAATAGAGAAGAGCTTTTTAGTTGATTAATAAATGCCGCACCGACACCAAAAGCTAACATAGAAGGGAGGGTACCAAGACCAAAGGCTAACATAGTGCCAGCTCCCGCAAGCGCGCTGCCAGAAACAATGGCCCAAGAAAGCATGGAGTAAACTAAGCCGCATGGCAGCCAGCCCCAGAGGAAGCCTAATGGTATGGCATGGAGCGGGTGTTTTATCGGTATCAATTTTTGTGCAAGTGGAGAAATATAACGCCAAATCCCTTTACCAATTGACTCAACTTTGAGTATCCCAAACCACCATTGCCCAATATATAGGCCTAACGCAATCATGAGTATCGCAGCAACAATCCGAAGGCCGGTCAGCAGTTGAGTGAGTTGAGATAATTCTACTAAAGAAGCCAGTGCACCACCGAGAATCCCACCTAATAGAGCGTAACTCGATAGTCTGCCTAGGTTATAACCGACAATATTGGTGATTTTCTTTGAGTTCAGTTTCGGTACGTTAGGGTCAATCGAGATGAGTGAAGCAATCCCTCCACACATACCAATGCAGTGAGCAGAGCCTACAACCCCAACCATAAAAGCGCCAATAAGATCGAGGCTCATGGTCATGCTTTTGGCTCTTGGTCTGTTTGTTTATTAGCTTGTTGGCTTTGCGGCTTATCATCATCAAACAGAATGTTATGCCCTTGTCGCTCAAGGTCTTCAAATTGATCAGTTCTTACTGCCCATAAAAAGACAACAACAGCAATGGCAACCAGTACTATGGCGATAGGGATCAAGATATAGATACTTTCCATGTGATATCACCTATGAGTTTTTGAGCAAGCGTAACGAGTTCGTTACCACAATAACAGAGCTGGCTGACATGCCCAATACAGCAATGTATGGAGCGACAAGCCCAGCAACCGCGAGCGGCAAGATGACCAGATTGTAGCCAAGCGACCAAGCGAGATTCTCTCGAATAATCTTACGCGTTTTGATGGCATGCTCTTTCGCTTTCAGAACTCGGTCAAGTTTATCACCCAATAACACAAGATCAGCAGAAGCCTTTGCGACATCTGTGCCGCCACCCATAGCGACTGAAAGGTGCGCTCCCGCAAGGGTAGGTGCATCATTGATACCATCACCAATCATCATCGTGATATCGCTATCTTTGACTGATTTTAGAAACTCAAGTTTATCTTCTGGAGAGGCCGAGGCAACGATCTCAGTGATGCCAACTTTTTCTGCAACGGGCTGTGCATTGTGTAATGTATCGCCCGTCAGCAAGGTGACTTTTGCACCCGACTCGATAAAGTGCTGGATAAAGTCTCGACTTTCATCTCTAACCGGATCTTGGTAATAAAACGTTGCGGCATGCTGATTGTCAATCGATAGATAGACAGCATTGGCCTTAGTTTCATTCTGCTCGCATTCAAAGCCTATATAACGGGCACTACCAATTTTTACATTGAAACCAGAGATTACCCCTTCAATGCCTTGGCCAATTTTATTCTCTGTGTGTAGCGCTGGTAGAATAAGGCCGTCTAGACCTTTAAAGGCATTAGCAATAGGGTGGTTTGCATGTGATTCAAGAGTTTTAGCAATATCGATACACGATTGTGTTTCGAAGCCTGTTTCGATTTGTATATCTTTAATCGCAATATTGCCCTCGGTAAGAGTACCGGTTTTATCAACGACTAGATGATTGACCTTACAAAGAGTCTCGAAGACATGGTTCTTACGCAATAAAATCCCCAAGCTACCCAGGCGAGAGGTAGCGCAAGTGAGTGCTGTGGGTGTCGCCAGAGATAGCGCACATGGACAAGTCGCGACAAGTACTGAAAGCATGATCCAAAATGCATCATCCGGTCGTGACTGATGCCAATACAGCCAAGTACAAGCTGAGATAATGAGTATCGCACCGACAAAGTAACGAGCAACAATATCCGCAATCTCGGCAATGCGCGGTTTTGCAAGCTCTGCAGAGTCTTGTAGACGGACGATATTGTTGATCACCGAGTTATGTTTATCAGCTGTGACTTCGAGATCAAACGACTCATCACCGTTAAGTGTTCCCGCGTATACGGCATCATTTTGCTGCTTAGTCACTTGTAAAGATTCACCGGTAAGCATCGACTCATCAATCAGAATATTAATGTCAGCAAGAACTTTACCATCTGCGGGAATATGCTCGCCGGGAAGAACACGAATTCTATCGCCTGGCTTCAGTGTTTTGACGGGCACTTCCTCACCGTCAAGCGTGTGTGCAATCGCGGGTATCAGCTTAAGTAAATTACCACTGGCGGCAGCGGCTTTTCTTCTTGCACGCATCTCTAAGAAACGACCAACCAACAAGAAAAAGGTAAACATTGAGATGGACTCAAAGAAGACCTCGCCCTTTTCTTGAACCGTCGCGACGACACTCGCAACATAGGCAAATATAAGCGCTAGAGAAACGGGGACATCCATCCCCAAGGTTAAGCTTTTCAAGCTGCGCCATGCGTTGAGATAAAAGGGCAGCGCAGAATAGAGGAGTACGGGCGTAGCGAAGATCAGGCTGACCCAGCGGAAAAAGTGTTTGAACTCTTCTTCTAGATCACCAAACACCTCTAGATATAAGGCGACTGCGAGCATCATCACCTGCATCGTCGCCAGTCCGGCAATCCCTAAACGATATAGGTATTGCTTCATGGAACGATGATAAGCAGCTTCGTGCTTATCTGCTTCAAATGGAGCCGCTTTGTATCCCAGTTGATGAATTATCGCCAAAATTTCACTCAACTGAGTTTGGGTATCATCCCACGACAGAGCAGCGCGTAACGTCGTTGTGTTAACACTTATTGAAAGTACGCCGTTATGTGCAGCGACTTGCTTTTCAATCAGCCATGCACAGGCCGCGCAAGAAACGCCCTCTAGTGACAATGTCACATCTGAAGCATGTTCAGAATGACGAACAAATTCTGATTGAACCTCTTTGTTGTCATAGTGAATCAAGCTTTTCAGCTGTTCCGGTACCAGTTCGACACGTTCAGCAGGCGCTGTTCTAAATTGGTAATAGGAGACAAGGTCACTGTCTACGATGGTTTGTGCGACGGTTTCGCATCCTAGGCAACACATCGTTCGGATGTCGCCTAAGATCTCGACTTTAAAATTCGTGTTGTCTGGTACAACTTCACCGCAGTGGTAACACGATTTACACATAAAGAGTCTTCGCTAAATGGTTGGTTTTGGGTCTTGATGAATGTTCTTGATACGAGTCAACGGTAGCTTAATTCGTTAGTGGAACAGCTTGTTCGAGCGGGAAAGATACACGCCCCTGAATTAACCACTGTTCATCATGAGGTGTTACTTCAACGAACCAAGGGCCAGAGATTTCTGCTGGAGGGGTAAATCGATAGGTGCCTTGTGCATCAGCTGTCACCAGCATTTCAAAATCTTGGTCTGGCAGAGTTCGATGTGCATACATGACCTTTAAAGCAGGGAAGTGGCTTAGTTGGCCTTGCTTAAGGCTTAATATCATTTGTTGATCGCTTTGCGAGATATTCGCCGTTAAACCCAGCTCTTTCGCTTTGTTTACTTTCGAAAGGTCGATATTAATACCTTTCCCTTTTTTATAGTAATCCTCGGTCACTAAGTCGACAGAGTTCTGTGAGAAGATGATTACAGTGATGATAGTCCATACAACGACAGTACCTGGAAGAATAATAAGGAACCACGGCCAGAACTGCTTATACCAAGGCTTTTCCATAAAAAAGTTCTCTAAAAGAAATGAAAGTGTGGGATAAAATCTAAAGGAAATACAGCCCCTTAGATAGGGGCTGTTATAGATTTGTTACGTTTTAATTATCGCTGTTGCTCAAACTCCAAACATACGCAGAAACGAGCTGAACCTTCTCTTCACCGAGAATGTCTTTCCACGCAGGCATGACGCCCGAACGTCCATTCATAACTGTTTCTGTAACGTCTGCTCTCGAGCCGCCGAACAACCAGTTTTGGTCCGTAAGGTCAGGCGCACCTACTGCAGGGTTACCTTTACCATCCGTACCATGACAAGCTGCACAAACAACGAAGCGCGCTTTGCCAGCTTCCGCTTCTTTTGCATTGACAGAGCGTCCTGACAAACTCAGTGTGTAAGAAACCACTTCTTGAACACCGTCTTCACCAAGAGCGTCTTTCCAACCTGGCATCTGACCAATACGACCTTCCATAATCGTAGTGACAATCGCTTGCGGCTCACCGCCATACAACCATGCGTTGTCCGTTAGGTTAGGGAAGCCTTTTTGGCCGCGAGCATCCGAACCATGGCACTGTGAGCAGTTTTGCAAGAAGAGGCCTTGACCTGCTTTCAGCGCCTCAGAATCCATCGCGATTTGTTCGAGAGGCTTAAGACCTGAACCGTCCGCTTGGTTCGCAAGTTGACTGAACTTCTCACCAAAGTAGCTATCAGCGTCATCCAACTCTTTTGCATATTGCACTAGCTGCTTGTCAGCTTGAGCGCGGGCAATTGAGGCTCTTGACTCTTCAATAGACTTCACCGTTTGATCTGAACTTTGCCAGCCCAAAAGGCCTTTATAGTTGCCTAAACCAGGGTAGAGGGCTAAATAAACCGCAGCAAAGATGAACGTACTAACAAAAAGGTAAAACCACCACTTAGGCAAAGGGTTGTTGAGCTCACGAATACCATCATATTCATGCCCCATATCTTGGCCTTCTTCGACACCCATCTTGTCCTTTTGACACCAGAACAAGATCACTGCACAGCCAACCAACGTGCCAATCGTGATGATAATGATCCATAAACTCCAAAAAGTAGTCATTATTTCTTCACTCCTTGTTCTGATTGCTCTGATGTTGCTTCTTTGTCTTTGATAGGCTCGTCAGCAAAAACTAAGTTTGCTGCTTCTTCGAAACGAGACTTACGACTCTTTCCGTATGCCCACCAGACGACACCGATGAAGCTAACAAAGAGCACTATGGTCCATATACTGTGAATAGTACCAATATCCATAATGACTCCTATTTCATCGCGTGGCCGAGAGATTGAAGGTAAGCAATGATGGCATCCATCTCTGTTTTACCTTGAACATCACTCTGTGCGTTGGCAATTTGCTCGTCAGTGTAAGGTACGCCAAATTGATTCTTAAAGATCTCTAGTTTCTTTTGCGTCAATTTGCCGTCTAACACGTTCTCTTCTAGCCAAGGAAACGCGGGCATGTTGGACTCTGGTACTAGCTCGCGAGGGTCAAGAAGGTGAACGCGATGCCATTCATCAGAGTAACGACCGCCAACACGGGCAAGATCAGGACCAGTACGTTTTGAACCCCAAAGAAATGGATGTTCCCATACATGCTCACCCGCAACAGAGTAGTGGCCGTAGCGCTCTGTTTCAGAACGGAAAGGGCGAATCATTTGTGAGTGACAGACGTTACAGCCCTCACGAATGTAGATATCTCGTCCTTCCATCTCTAATGCAGTGTAGGCACGCAGGTTGTCTACGGGCTCAGTGGTTTGCTTTTGGAAAATCAGCGGCGTGATCTCCACCAACGCACCCAAGCTAATGGCAAAAATAATCAAAATAGCCATCAAGCCGACGTTTTTTTCCACGATTTCGTGGCGATTGTTAGAATTTGAACTCATTCTACGATCTCCTTATGCCGGCTGAGGTTGAGCTTTTAGGCTGCCTTGAGGAGCGACAACGGTTTTATAAACGTTGTAAGCCATCAAGAACATACCTGCGAGGAAGATAAAGCCACCAATGAAGCGCACCGTGTAGAACGGGTAAGAGGCTTGTACAGATTCAACAAAACTGTAGGTTAGCGTGCCATCTGAGTTTACTGCACGCCACATCAGACCTTGCATAACACCGGAGATCCACATTGCAACAATGTAAAGAACCGTACCAATCGTAGCGAGCCAGAAGTGCGTGTTGATTAGGCCAACAGAATACATGCGCTCTTGACCAAATAGGCGCGGAACGAGGTGGTAGATCGAACCAATGGAAACCATCGCAACCCAACCAAGCGCACCAGAGTGAACGTGTCCTACTGTCCAGTCTGTGTAGTGCGACAGCGCATTCACGGTCTTGATCGACATCATTGGCCCTTCAAACGTTGACATGCCGTAGAAAGACAATGACACGATGAGGAAGCGCAAAATAGGGTCGTAACGCAATTTATGCCATGCGCCAGATAGAGTCATAATACCGTTGATCATACCGCCCCATGAAGGAGCAAACAGAACCAAAGACATCACCATACCAAGAGATTGGGTCCAATCGGGTAGTGCAGTGTAGTGCAGATGGTGAGGACCTGCCCAAATGTAGAGCGATACAAGGGCCCAAAAGTGAACAATGGATAGACGATAAGAGTAAACCGGGCGTTCAGCTTGCTTAGGGACAAAGTAATACATCATACCTAGGAAGCCTGCAGTAAGAAGGAAGCCTACCGCATTGTGTCCATACCACCACTGAACCATGGCATCAACAGCACCAGAGTATATGGAATAAGATTTACCGTAAGAGACAGGGATTGCCATACTATTAACGATGTGAAGCACCGCAACGGTCAGGATAAATGCCCCGAAGAACCAGTTTGCCACATAAATATGTGACGTCTTACGTTTTACAAGAGTTCCAAAGAAGACTATTGCGTATGCTACCCATACAAGAGTAATTGCAATATCGATAGGCCATTCTAGCTCAGCGTACTCTTTACCAGAGGTGTAACCTAAAGGTAAAGATATGGCTGCTGCTAGGATAATGGCTTGCCATCCCCAGAAGGTGAATGCGACCAGAGGGCCACCAAATAGACGAGTTTGACAAGTACGCTGCACGACATAATACGAAGTCGCGAACAATGCACTAGTACCAAACGCAAATATTACCGCATTAGTATGCAATGGACGTAAACGACTGTACGTCAACCACGGCGTATCAAAGTTTAGCTGTGGCCAAACTAATTGAGCGGCAATCAAAACACCAACAGCCATACCAACAATACCCCATAGCACGGTGACTAGGGTAAATTGACGAACGACCGTATAGTTGTAGTTTTGTTCAAGCTGCTTTTCTTGGCTCATTTACATGCTTCCAATTTCAAAATATACCAAGTGACATCCGTTCTCATCCCTGAGTTGTATTGCTAAGCACTATGAAGCGGAATCTATACTTACCAGCTTTAACGCGATTAGCGATATTAATAAGAGACAGTGAACTTCAACCTACTGTAATCGGTATAAACTACACTTTACTTCCAACACGACTTGCGTCGTAATACCACCAAAATCATTTGGGGGAAGAGAGCCTTAAAGTGTAACTTTGACCACCTTCCCTGATGATTTTTATAAAAGTGATATTTTCGTTGGCAACTATACTGCAATTAACATTTCAATGACAGGGCAGTAACCTTGCCGTTAGTCGGGAATAGATCATTTATTTCAAAACTTTGAAGTTTGTTACATGGGGTAAACAAGGCAATGGCAGCAGAAAAGCTTACTAAAGGCCGTATTGGTCAGATTTTGGTCATGATGACCTTACTCATTAGTGCGTTTTGGTGGCGAACCTTTGAACACAACGATACTGGTTCAAAGATAGTTAGTTGTGATATCGGTTCTACGTGTCACATTCATGAAATGTTAACAAATGTTCAACTTAGGGTCGAAAATAATGTATTGGTGTTGGATGGGGTGACTTCAGGTTGGCGCGTCACCGTAAAAAATGCACTGCCAATGCATTCTAATGATTCAAGCATTACTTTCGATTTACCCAGCACTGAACAAGATCAGCTAGAGCTCGTGTTTATGAACAAGTCTCAGTCGCAAAACATCAGAGTAATGATTGACTTAGACTAATGATTTGCGAGTAAACTTAATTTACTATACGTACAACGACCATTTTAAAGAAGAATTAAGCTGCTTTATGAGTGGCAGATCGTAATGAAGTTTATTACCAGTATAAGTCACTTAATCTCTCCGGAGCTTGCTGTCCAAGAACTAAAATCACAGCTGCCGAGCAGAGCTCCCTCTAGTCTCATCTGTTATTACACACAGGACTATTCTGCTGACGATCTTAAAGCGGCCTACACGCAACATTTCCCAAATATCCCTCTAATTGCATGCTCTACATGTCGCGGTGTGATAAGTGATAAAGGCACCCATTTTGGAACCGTTATTGGTCTTATGGCTATCTATGATGAAAGCCCGTCGGTGTTTGGAACGGCGATAGCAGAGGTGGGCAAAGAACAAAATGTGGCCCAACAAACCAAGAAGGCGTTAGATGATGCGTTAATTGAGCTTGATAGAGTGGGAGAGTTACCATCCTTTATTTTATGCCATCCGACCCCGGGGATTGAAGAACAGGTCGTTTCGGCGATTGATGACTACTTTCAATCCCCCGTTCCCATTGTTGGAGGCAGCGCTTCTGATAATCACATCAAAGGACAGTGGTCACTGTTTAGCGAAGAGTTGACGGCAGATAAAGGGGTCGTAATGATGTTATTTTATACAGAGACCAAGTGCACACATTCTTTTAGCGCAGGATATACTGAAACCGAGTTTGCTGGCACAGTAACCAAAGCTTGCGGTCGAAATTTAATTGAAATAGATGGCCAGCCAGCACAGGAAGTTTATAGAAAGTGGATTGCTGAACATGCGCAAGTGAACGTACCTATTCATTTTGAGTTTGACCTTGTAACCCAGTATTCACTCGGGCGCAAAGTTGGGGAAGTCTTTAATCAGAGCTACTTCAAACTCTCACACCCGATTCGTGTGAGTAGTAAGGAAGGAGCAATCTTGTTATTTACTGACATTGGCAAGGGTGACACTGTCACGCTAATGGATGGAAATCGTCAGGAAATGATCGTCAGGCCAGCGCGCGTAGTAAAAGACGTCTCGCTAGGAAAGCCTGATGAATTTAGCCCTTTAAGCGCGATCTTAGTGATATGTGCTGGTCCAATGTTGTACTTAAAGGATGACATTAATGAACTTCAACAACACTTAGTTAAAGCGATAGGACCGACACCATTCCTCTCACCGTTCACTTTTGGCGAGCAGGGGCGGTTTGTTGGCGGGGAGATCGCGCATGCAAACTTGATGGTGACATCGGCAGTGTTTCATCATTAGATTTGAAAAGAAAGGACGCAAAAGGATGTCAAATAGGGACCAAGAACAACTGAGAGAAGCGTTGTTTGAGTTAAACCGAAGTCGTGAAAGAGAGGCCATGCTCTTAAAAGAGAATGCCGCGATACTCGATGCGATTTCTTCGATAACGGGGTCGGCTAATAAAGAGCAGATTTTTCAGGAACTGCGTAAAGTTCTGTCTTTATACATCGACTTTGATGAATTCTTGGTGCTGAGTAAAAACAAAACCCAAAATAGTTACACTTGTTTACTCACCACTAATCCCAAGTTAAGTTCAATTCAGTGGCACGACGGCCCTAAATTCTCTCGCGTTCTCGATGGCGAAACTATCGTTCTGTTTGATGCGACTCGTATTGCTGAAATCAAAACACTCAATCTTTGTGTCGAACCGAAAATCCGCTCAGCACTATTGGTGGGTGTTTGCAGCGAGTTGTCCGACGCTGTCATTCTGTTACTGGGTAACAAAGTAGGGCAGTTTTCACTCAATACCAAAGAAACCCTGACCCGTTTCAGACCGTTATTGGAAAGGGCGGTCTTTGACATTGAACACAAAGAGCAGCTAACACGCCTTGTGCAGCAGCGTACGATTGAGTTGGAGCTTGCTAAGAAAAAAGCCATCGAAGCGAACGAGGCAAAATCAAAATTCTTGGCTATGATGAGCCATGAATTTAGAACGCCTCTGAACTCAGTTCTCGGTTACATCGATGTACTTTCTAATCAGTTAAATTGCGCCGAATCGCAGCAAATCCTATCCCAAATGACGACATCTGCAGAGATGTTGCTCGCCTTAATTGGCGACATTCTCGAAGTGACACAGATTGAACGTGGTAAATTTCCTCTCAACCGCCGTTGGATAAACCTTGAGAAAGCAATCAACAACAGTTTGGCTTATCATCAGTCTTTGGCGGAGAACAAAGGGCTAGATTTTAGTGCGCATGTTGATACCGACAACAGCCATGATGTGTTTATGGACTCCAGCCGTTTGTCGCAAATTATTTTCAATATTGTCGGCAACGCGGTGAAATTTACCGATTCAGGTAAGATAGATATGCGTAGTTGGTTAGAACGCGATGTAATGGTGATTAACGTCCGAGATACTGGTATCGGCATTGCACAATGTAATATAGAAAAACTCTTCACGCCGTTTGTCCAAGCAGATTCAAGTATCACACGTAAGTTTGGCGGTTCGGGATTGGGGCTTAGTATCACCAAACATATCGTTGAACAGATGGGCGGGGAAATTGAGTTAAGCTCGAAGGTCAACGAAGGTACTTCAGTTACAATCAGAATACCTCTGCAAACACGTCGAGCAGATAATCTCGTTACAACGAACCCTCATAAACATGTTATTGCCAATGGCAAGCACGTACTAGTGGTAGAAGACACCAAAACCAACCAAGTTGTCGCGAAACTCATCCTGGAGAACAACGGTTTTAAAGTGTCGACACTCGATAACGGTGCATTGGCCGTAGATTACATGAAAAAAACTGCTGAGAAGGTTGATGTTGTTCTTATGGATCTTTCAATGCCAGTCATGGATGGTATTACCGCAACGAAGAAGATTAGAGAGTTTAATCAACACACACCGATCGTGGCATTGACAGCCCATGCAGCATCAACAGACCGAAACCAATGTTTAACGTGTGGTATGGATGAGTTTGTGTGCAAACCAATCAGACAAAAAGAAATTTTGTCTGTCATTGATAACATCCTAGACGAAAACAAATCTAGCCAAGAGTGTTTAGAGCACTAATAATCAGTTAATGATCGTTAGATAATTAACTGATTATTAGGTATTTTATGGTAAATACAATTATGTTCAATTCAGTTCCGATGACAAAGGGCAAGGGGAAATGTATAGGTGTATGCTTTATCAATCGAACACTTAATTTAACATAATATACATAATACGCACTTAAAAATGGGTGAAATATAACGTAGTTCGGTTGTGTTTAACAACTTGATTGACCTATTAAAGATCATTAGCGACCAACTGCAGCCGGATAAACTTCTCAGTCTCTGTGTAACGAAATTTTTTACCTTGCACTAACCAGTGCTTTGATTGTTTGCAAAGTTGATGATCGCCTCGAGCGCTTACTCGTTTGATTCGTGCGTATTTGTGTGAGTGTTCCATTTCAATCATGACATCACAATACGTATTGTCTTCGAACGTATGCTTGCGCAGTGCTTTTTCAAGTTTGGTTTTGATCTTCCTCGCCGTGGCGTTATGCTCTGCATCATCGGCCCAAGCACCTTGAGTAAATACGAGTAATGTAATCATGATTGTGTTTAGTAACGCACGCATGTTGGGTTTCCTATCTTAAAACAACGCTTATAAAGTCTTTAAGATTCAATCTATCGCGTTTTTTAAACTGGCAGATAAGAAAAAACCTCGTGGTGTTAATCACTACGAGGTCTTCTGGAAATTTTGTGTTTACTTGTTATGGAGAACCGTGATGTTAGTCCATGAGTAACTTATTCAAGTCTTCTTTCAGTGAGCTGACGGTTTGTGTCGCTTTTTCACTGCGCGATGCTTCTGACAGCAAATATTCAATCGCATCAGACAATGTACAACCCAACTCATTTGCTCTAACCGACAGCTTTTCCCAAACGCGATAATCTAAGTCGATAGATTTTTTACGAGTGTGAAGCTGCTCTGCATTGTAGTGACGTTTTCTTTTGGCACGAATAGCTTGTTTGAGTTTAATGTCTAGCTCTTCAGACATGTGCTCTTCGATCCACTCCAACACTAATGTTGGAACAGACTCCATCTCTCGCAATTGTTCAACAGCCGCTTTTTGCTCACTCGTATCGATGTAACGCGTGATATTGTCGCCATCTTTCCATTTTTTAATGAGGTACTGCCATTTCCATCCGCATTCTAAGTTTTCTAACTGTTGGTATTTCATTTGTCATTCCCCAAAAAACAAGGGTGACAGCGTAACCCAAAATAGTCAGCATGTGAATATGAGTAAACAATAAAAGAGAGACTGATCAATAACTATTGTTGAGTTTTCTTTTAGTTACATTACGGTGAGCGGTATCAGGGCGAGTTTAGGAAACTTCGCGCATCTTCAAGCAGATACAGGTATAATCTTGCCCCAATAACATGAAGATGTGATTTCAATTCGAGAATTTATGAATCAAGAAACTTGGCAGTCCGTTTGCCCCCAGTACGATCAATACCAGTCGACTATTGACGCATTTGAAACACTAACGCCCTGCTCCTTTATGAGCCTTCAGCGCCGCTTCTCACAAGCATTGAAGACATTCGCAATGCCATCACAAGCACGTAAACAAGGCGGTGTTTCTCGAATTTTATTGGTTAATGCACCTGACAACCCTGTATATTTTAACGAGGTTGTACAACAAGTGTGTTTATCGACTCAAGATGACGTAGTTGCATCTTCATCCCTTGATTCTTTTGATATTTTTGGTAGTTACCGCGTCACAGAAAGTGGTGATATAGTTCACTCGAAAGGTGTTATCGAGCAGATTGAATCGGGGGTGTTGGTCTTAAGTGCTAACTTCTTGCTTGCAAATCCCCAGCAGTGGCTCACAGCGAAAGCGCTAGTTCTAGGAAAAGAGATCTCCCCGTTATGCTCTGACCGTCGATTTGGGAAAGAATCAGCGCCTAGACGCTCTCGCGACATGAAGCTGGTGATTGTTGGCGATAGAAATCAGTTCGCCGATCTTGAGTATTTAGATGATGAAATTCACTCGGGCCTTGCACTCTTTAGTGAACTTGAGCTTGAAATTAATCTTAGTGAAACATCGATAGCCCTTTACTTAGGCTTTCTGCGTTGGCTTCAAGAATCCTATCATCTGCCCAAGCTGGAAAGTGATGCAATTCACACATTAATGATATCTGGTGCGCGCGAGACCGAAGACCAACGTTATATGCCACTCGGCTTGTTATGGCATGTTTCATTGCTTGAAGAAGCGTCGTTACGTGGTAACGGCAGCGTGATTACAGCTGAAGATATCGAAGGTGTTATTCAAGATAGACTGTATCGAGAGTCTTACCTGCCTGATCGTGCCCTGTCTGATATCCGTGACGGACAAGTGATCATCGAAACTGAGGGTGAGCAAGTTGGACAGGTAAACGGCCTCACCGTAATTGATGTTCCGGGTCACCCTCGCGCTTATGGCGAACCGGCGCGTATCTCTTGTGTTATTCACTTTGGTGATGGTGATATCTCTGATGTTGAGCGTAAAGCTGATCTTGGTGGCAATCTTCACGCTAAAGGCATGATGATCATGCAAGCATTCGTGAGCAGTGCATTGCAGCTCGAAGAGCCGTTACCCTACTCTGCCTCGCTTGTTTTTGAGCAGTCTTACTGCGAAGTTGATGGTGATAGCGCCTCTCTTGCAGAGCTGTGTTGCTTTGTGAGTGCCTTGTCAGATTGCCCTATTAACCAGCAAATTGCTGTCACGGGCGCCGTTGATCAGTTTGGTCGTGTGCAAGCGGTTGGTGGACTCAATGAGAAAATTGAAGGCTTTTATCACGTCTGTCAGCATCAAGGCTTTACTGGTCATCAAGGTGTCATCTTACCTAAGTCTAATCTTAAACATCTCGCGTTAAACCGCGACGTGGTAGAAAGTATTCGTAAAGGTGAGTTCCATATTTGGTCTGTCTCAAGCGTTGACGAAGCCGTACCTATCTTGATGAACATCCCTTTTCGTCAAGACGAAAAGGCACAAGAACAAGCCGCTGGATCAGAACTTGACGAGTCAAACTCTGAACAAGAAACCGTATTGGGTAAGATTGCCGAACGTATCGAGGCGTTTGATAGACACTCTCACCCACTGTCACTATTTGAGCGCCTAAGAAGTTGGTTTTAAACTAATAACCTGCTTGATAAGACAGTTTCGCACCTTTTCTACTGGTCGGTGTTGTTTAGCGTACACGTGTTCTCTAAGATGCCTTAATCAACATTTGGAGTAGTAAGCAAAATGCAAAACAAGAAAGAATCTTATAACCGCGAAGACCTATTATTATCAAGCCAAGGCGAACTGTTTGGCCCAGGTTATCCTCAACTTCCAGCGCCAAACATGTTGATGATGGATCGCGTCACTAAGATGTCTGAAACTGAAGGTGATTACGGTAAAGGTCTTATTCTTGCTGAACTTGATATCACCCCTGACCTATGGTTCTTCGATTGTCACTTTCCGGGTGACCCAGTAATGCCTGGTTGTTTGGGCCTGGATGCTATGTGGCAGTTGGTTGGTTTCTTCCTTGGCTGGGTTGGCGGCAAAGGTAAAGGTCGTGCATTAGGTGTTGGTGAAGTGAAATTTACCGGGCAAATCCTTCCTACGGCGAAAAAAGTGACGTATGAAATTCACATGAAGCGTGTTGTTAACCGTAAGCTTGTGATGGGTCTAGCAGATGGCCGCGTTCTTGTAGATGGTAAAGAAATTTACGTAGCGAAAGATCTGAAAGTCGGTCTTTTCCAAGATACATCAGCGTTCTAAAGTCGTAACTTTGTCTTATTGCAGTTAGGCTCAAACATTGCATTAGCTAACGACACGATAGATATATGTATCGCCAAAAGCACCAAGGCCCCTTTCGGGGCCTTGATTCTCTCAATTCTATAAATTAAACACGTATTCTATCTGTATAGGCCTGCGTTTTTATCGTCCCTTGCGTCTCGCCAACCACCTAACCAATACGATTTCGCTTCCATTTGCTGATATGGACATTCCTCGGAAGAGCGTCCATTCAATCCAGCTTTGTATCCTTGCGAATGTGCTCTTTCGTTGCGATCTCGCTTTTGTCTCTTCATTATGTCGTCCTCTTTAACGTACAGTTTGTTCACGTTGAGATGACAACCAAAGTAATGCGGGTCTCCCACTGTACTTGGCATCAGCAATAAATAAAGACTGAGTCACAGCAGCCTTTTTATACCTACCAAGTGAAAGAACCTCCCTTTGGTATCGGCATCAACTTTCATGAAGTTTTTGTGACTACCCTTTAACAATCGTACAAAATCCGCCGAGATACAAGATATAAAAAAAGCACGCTGTCATTTATGTGAGAGCGTGCTCTAATTGAAAAAAAAGATTATTTTCTACGGAACCCGAGGAATCCAAGTGCCGCAAGGAACAGCCAACCGAATCCTGCGCCTTGGCGTTCAACTGGTGGATCGTTCACGCCACGAGGGTTGATGGTTGGTGTACCATCTTCCGTTTCCAGTGACGCTGGATTTGGGACTAGCTTTACCGCCACTACTTGTTCGTCTACTTGTCTATTTCCACAGTACGAGTTGTGGGTCGTATCATCGTAGCCGTCGGGACAGTAAATAGCTGTTGCAGAGATAACGCCAGCGTCGTTGATATCTGTAGCCGAGATTATTCTATAGTTATTGTTCTCACTATTTGGATCGCCGCTATTGGTTAAATCATCTAACAGCCATGCTGAGTTTCTATAAAGACTGGCACGAGAGCTTGTTTCCGCAGGTACTGTATAAATAAAACCTCGACGGCGACGTGGTTGTCCGTCATTCTCTCGAGCTTGAGTTGCATCTATTGAACCAACCAACTCATTAAAATTATTTATAGAGCCAAGTTCTGCACCAACGCCATCAAAGAAAATGCTCTGTCCATAATTTTGAAGGAATGTTGCAGACAACCCATCAGAAGTTATGTCTTCCACCACAAATGGCTTATTTGCCGCCGCACCATTTTGGGGCCGACTGCCGTATAGTTTAGCTTCACCGATGGCAATGCCGTTATCATTTACAGAAACAAGTTGTGTATTACTATGGACAACATCACCATCTGAATTTTTAGCTCTGGCACCACTGACAAGTTTTGTCCCTACGAAGTCACCGTCATCGTTGTATTCAAACACCGTTGCTTCGTAATAGTTATTATTACTATCTTGTGTGTTATAGCCAACACCATAAAGCTTTCCGTCTATTTCGACTAAATCAAAAATGTTCCCCTGAGCCAAACGCTCTCCATCTTTAGATTTACCACTTCCCCAACTTGCAACTTCGAATACTTCGAAAGTTTTTCCACCATCGATGCTACGCCAAAGAGTCCCTTGACTATTGAAGAAATTACCATTGGTATTGCTACTAGCTTCAAAAGCACTACTGCCACTAATGTAAACAGTACCTTCCTCGCTTATATATTTTGACCAAGCCCTAGTTTCTGTGGCCAATTCATCTTCATTTTCAGGCGCTGGTAGGGTTGGAACAGATTGTATATCTCTTCGTGGTGTAGATACACTATTCGCAGCAGAGTTACTTTGAATCCCAATCGGAATCCCCATCTGATCTAATGAATTAATTGCGTTATTATGACCTGTATTGACATATTCTGAGCTATCTCCTTCTATAAACGCGAGGTTTATAAGGCTACTTTCACCGTTAACGTCATCCCGCCAAGCGTTCCAGTACTCACTAGCCCAGCTTTCACAGGTTGAGTATAAGCGTTCACGGTAACAATAACTTTTGAAGCTATCGTAGTCTTCGATATAACCAAATGAAGCATCCATCGCGAAAGGAACTTCCTCTCGAATACTCCAGCCTTCAACCGAATTCTTAATCTCACCCGCAGCAGCATAATCATTACAAAGGATTGAAAAATCTTCAGATACAAAGCATCCAAGATTCCCCATGTTATTTATATCAGTACTTGAAGATGCTTGAATTGCCACGCCAAAAACATCAGCACTATCATAACTGTTTTGTAAATCATTAGGCACTTCAACAGGAACAACGTTATACATAGGCTGTATCACTGTTTCCGCCTTAGCGGCAAATGCTGAAAGTAGCGCTGTCGTCACTACACTCAACTTAAATTTTGTACTACTCATTAATTAACTTTCCTGTTGCATTGCTTCGAGCTCATCCCAGCGCTCAAACGCAATTTCCAGCTCTTCTTCAAGTTTAGCTAGTTTGTCTAAAATCGGTTGAGTTACTTCAACACCTTTGCTGAAAAACTCCGGATTGTTCACTTGCTCTTGCATCTCGCCGATGTCACTTTCTAGTTGCTCAAGCTTTTGCGGTAAGGCTTCTAACTCTCGTTGCAGTTTATAAGATAACTTCTTGGACTTACCTTGTTTTACTGTCGTTTTGGGAGTTGAGTCAACCACCTTTTCAACTTTCGCTGGCTTTTCATACGCAGCGCGGCTTGCTTTTACTTGTTCGCGTTGCTGCTGCGCATCGTGATACCCACCAACAAACTCTTCGATAACGCCATTACCTTCAAAAATCCAACTTGAAGTGACGGTATTATCAACGAACTGACGGTCGTGACTAACCAAAAGCAAAGTACCCTGATAATTGGCAAGCAAATCTTCTAAAAGTTCCAAAGTTTCGATATCTAAGTCGTTAGTTGGTTCATCTAGAATCAATAAGTTGTTTGAACGAAGGAAAATACGCGCAAGAAGCAAGCGGTTCTTCTCACCCCCTGATAACGCTTTTACGGGCGTACGTGCACGTTTTGGTGAGAATAGGAAATCTTGTAAGTAACTTAAGGCATGACGCTGACGGCCACCGACCATGACTTCTTGCTTACCATCCGCTAGATTGTCGATAACGGTTTTTTCAGGATCGAGAATCTCACGATATTGGTCGAAATACGCGACTTCTAACTTGGTTCCGCAATGCAGGTTGCCTTCTGTCGGTTCTAAGTTACCCAGTAGCAATTTAAGTAGCGTACTTTTACCGCATCCATTAGGACCAATCAGTGCAATACGGTCGCCGCGCATGATGTTAAACGTGAAGTTATTAACAATTGTTTTGCCATCAAAGTCAAAGCCAAGGTTATTGGCTTCAAAGACAATTTTGCCCGAGCGAGCCGCATCATCAATTCGGATATTCGCCTTACCCTGCACTTCTCGACGGTCTTTGCGCTCTTCACGCAGCGCTTTTAGTGCACGCACACGGCCTTCGTTACGAGTTCGTCGAGCTTTGATGCCTTGGCGAATCCATACCTCTTCTTGAGCCAGTTTCTTGTCGAATTCAGCGTTTTGCATCTCTTCAACGCGCAACATCTCATCTTTTTCTACCAGGTAATTTTCATAGTCACCTGGGAATGAGCTCAGTGCGCCGCGGTCGAGATCGACAATACGAGTCGACATAGATTTGATAAATGTACGGTCGTGAGAGATAAAAATGATCGAACCGCGGAAGTCTTTTAAGAAGCCTTCTAGCCACTCAATGGTTGTTACATCAAGGTGGTTGGTTGGCTCGTCAAGCAGCAAAACGTCTGGATCGCGAACCAAAGCGCGCGCTAATGCTGCTTTGCGTTGCCATCCGCCTGACAAATCTGACAGTTTTGTATGGCCATCTAACTTCAGCGCAGCCAACACGTTCTTAATACGGTCTTCAAAACGCCACGCACCCGAGTGTTCTAGCTGCTCTTGTGTGTTGGCTAATCGCTTAATATTAGTTTCAGTTGGCTCAACCGCAACAAGATCGAGAAGATCTTGATAGATCTTGAGTTGTTCGCCGACCTCAGCCAAGCCCTTGGCTACGTAGTCGTAAACCGTGCCTTGTTCGTTACGTGGTGGGTCTTGCTCTAAGCGAGAAACAACCACATCTTGGGTAATATTCAGCTTACCATCATCAAGCAGTACTTCACCTGAAAGTACCTTCATTAAGGTTGATTTACCTGCACCGTTGCGTCCCACAAGACACACGCGCTCGTTTTCTTGTAGAGCAAAATCAACATGATCAAGTAAGGGGTGATCGCCAAAGCCTAACAGGCCATTATGAATCGTAAGTAATGCCATTTGCTGTTAACCATTGTGCTAAACCGGCAGCGTCAAACGGCCAATTTAGTTCATTATCATTGAAATTGAGTACAGGAATCGTGACGCCGTAACGCAAAAAGAGCGTGTCATCAAACGCAATATCGATTATGTCGACAGAACCGTCGAGCCCTGCATCTTTGAGAAGTGAGAAGGCTTGCTCACACAAGTGGCAGCCTTCTGTACTGAATAGTTTAAGTTTCATCCCTGAAGCGCCCTACTTACTTGTGCGTAATGATCCAACAGTTGTGGATGTGTTTATTACGACCAAAATCAAGTGGCAGTGTTTGGTGCGAAATGTTTTGGGCTTTTAATCCAAGCTCACTGATTGCATCCATGTCCATCTTGAAGTGACGTTTGTTGTTAGAGAACACAATCGTGCCCTGCTCAGTCAATAAACGCTTCAAGTTAGTCATTAACTGTATGTGGTCACGTTGAACATCAAATGTCTGTTCCATGCGTTTTGAGTTCGAGAACGTTGGTGGATCGATAAAGATAAGATCATATTGACCATTCTCATTGTTTAACCACTGCAAGCAATCGGCTTGAATGTATTGGTGCTGACGACCGACTTGTCCATTGAGTGCCATGTTGTCTTTCGCCCACTGAAGGTAGGTTTTCGACATATCAACTGTTGTGGTCGACTTCGCGCCACCCATAGCCGCATGAACGGTTGCAGAACCGGTGTAAGCAAATAAGTTCAAAAAGGTTTTGCCTTGTGCAAGTTCACCTAGTTTACGTCGGGTAATCTTATGATCGAGGAACAGTCCGGTATCAAGATAGTCATGTAGGTTAACGATCAGCTTTACGCCGTATTCGTTGACGTGCATCGTGTCTGATTGTTGAGAGAGCTTTTCGTACTGTGAGCGACCTTTTTGTTTTTCACGAGTTTTCAAGATGACTTTGTTCGCGTCTGTGCCCGTGACTTCAATTGCCGCACGAATAATATCCGTCAGGCGACGTTTCGCCTTTTCTGGCGGAATGTTTTTCGGCGCTGCATATTCTTGAATCACCAGGTGATCTAGGTAAATATCAATCGCGACATTGTATTCAGGCAGGTCGGCATCATAAATACGGTAACAATCTAACTGTTCTTTCTTAGCCCATTTACCAATCTTGCCGATATTCTTTTTCAGTCGGTTTGCAAAATCGGGCGCGATTGAAGAAGCATTATTGTTGCTTTCACCGCCTTTTGTGTCACCTTCGATTGCTGCACGTGCGGTAATCGAGTAGTTTTTTTGGTGACACGGTAACGCACCATTGTTCAGCTTGAACTGTTTATCAGCACGCATGCGCAAACAGCTGAGCAAATCATCAGAGCTTGAGAAGATAGACGCATGGCAACCACCAAACTCAGCTTTCAGTTGCGCACCAAATGCAGTGTAAAGCGCAATCAGACCCGGATGTGTGCCAAGTCGTTCACCATACGGCGGGTTACAAATCACAGTACCTTCTTCAAAGTTAGCTGGACGCTTCACTAGCGCCGCATCGCCCTTTTCAAAAGTGATGAGAGACTCAACACCTGCACGTCGTGCATTATCGCGCGCCGTTTTCAATACGCGAGTGTCGTTATCAAAGCCGTAAAAACGCGCAGTCACCTTTTTGATGCCGCGACGAGCTTGAACTGACGCTTCAGATTTGATCTCTGCCCACATTTCAGCATCGAAGTCTTCAAGCGCTTCAAAGCTCCAGTATTTACGCATCACACCAGGCGCCATGTTAGCTGCCAGCATAGCCGCTTCAATCAGCAACGTACCTGAACCACACATAGGATCGAGAAGGGGATTATCAAACTCCCAACCACTGCGCTGTACAATCGCACTTGCAAGCGTCTCTCGCAGAGGAGCACGGCCTGATTCGGTACGGTAGCCGCGCTGATGCAAGCCGCTACCCACCATATCAATACCTAAAATAGCGTTGTCACGGTGAAGACGCACGTGAATGCGGAGATCAGGTTGATCTTTGCTGATCGATGGCCTGGTTAAGTTCTTCTTCTCGAAAGAATCCACAATCGCATCTTTGACCTTCATTGCACCGTATTGACTGTTGCGGATCTCACGGTTTGTACCGTTGAAATCAACAACGATAGTTTTCGAGCCGTGAAAGTGATTCGCCCAGTTGATCGCATTCACCGATAGGTATAAATCCATGTCGTCTTGACAGCGGAACTCAGAAAGCACGCGCACAAAACGAGAAGCTAGCCTGCTCCACAAACAGCAGCGATACACCTGTTCTAGTGTCGCTTTAAATTTCACACCAGCTTGAACCGGTTTTGGGTTTTCAATGCCCAGTTTTGCTAGTTCATCAGCCAATAGGTTTTCGAGACCGTTTGATGTCACTGCGAGGTATTGATGCATAAGAGATTCTTTCAAGGAAAATTTCCCAGATTATAACTGACATTGGTCTGGATTGATAAATTTACTCTCGGATTTGCCGTTTAGTTGCCTATCAAACAGTCAAATTTCATTCACGCGGCGAAATTACGCCCACTCCTGCTGTCCATTCAGGTTCATTTCTTCTCATTCGAGCGATTTCGCGCCTTAACACGAACTTTGCTGGCCTTAATAATACCATGTGCATAGAAGTCTCCTTGTCTCACAAGGGTTAATAGAGAAGCGAGTGCATACATATTCATTGCATAATTGGACTATACCAGGTGAAAATGTATGCTGTAATTTTTGTACAAAATACCCTTAAATGCGGAATTAATGGGTTTGTATGAAAAATTAGTGCGCTAAATTCATTCGCGAGTGGCTAATTTATTTTCTTAAATTTCTCTTTGGGTCACATTTGAGTGAGCACAAAACAAACGAGCCAAAGCGATTTTAACGAAACTATGGGTGTGATATACGACTTGCAATGTGTCTAAAGCGGCGCTTTTCCGTTCGAACAGTCGGTATTAACGCGCAATAATTAATCATTTGTGGTGTTTGAAGGGGAAACGGAGAGAAGTAATAGACAAAAAAATGCCGGCTAGTCTGCCGGCGGAAATCATCAAGGAGGAACGAATTTGATACTTAACCTACTAAAGCAATGGGAGCATCCATTATAGCGTGGTAGGTTTCTCCTATGCGGTCATGCATCACTTTGATAGGTTCACCAAAGGCTAAGGTCTTCCCTTCCCTCAAAGTAAAGCCTTCCAGGGCTACAGGTGCGATTAAGCAGACATTTTCGCCTACTTCTAGGATAATAAATAGGCCTTCACCTTGGTCATTGCTCAATGTCACAAGGTTGCCTTCATGCAGACGACACGGTGTTCCCCTTCCTTCATGGAAAAACCAGCTCTTTGGTTGAACAGGTTTATGGAAACGTTTAGCGGCAACACAGTATAGCGCCAGTTCAGCTTGTCGAGGTTCAGTGAGGTCTAGGTGTGAAAGTGATTCTTTAAAAGTTTGATAATCGCTTGCATCATCGACACAAAAAACATTGGTGCCAACAGCACAATCAACGAGAAGTTTGCGTGGAAGGTTGGTCTTGAACAGCATGTTGTCACCTAGATCAAGCATTAGGTGATTTTCTGTATCATCAAAATACCATGTCCAATTGTCTCTAGGTTTAAGCATGTGTCCTACTCTCTAATCTGTCCTAATTATCAAGTCACATGATGCTGCGTTAAATTTTCCATGTGCGCTGTAACGTAGTTTATGAATGGATTGCAATAAAAAAAGAGGAAATGATTTCTCATTTCCTCTTCTTCGACTCGGTAAAAATCAACTATTTAACTAGTGACGCCGTCACACTAATTGATCACTTTATCCATTTATAGATTTTTCACAATATCGCGCACTAGGCCCGGTCCGTGATAAATGAAACCAGAATAAACTTGTACCAATTCAGCACCGGCTGCCATTTTTTCTTTTGCAGCAACAACTGAATCTATGCCGCCGACACCGATGATAGGCAGCTGGCCTTTAAGTTCTGCATGAAGCTTACGAACAACCTCAGTACTGCGAGATTGAACTGGACGGCCACTTAAGCCCCCTGCTTCATTTGCGTGTTTCATTCCATCGACCAATGAACGATCTAATGTTGTGTTGGTTGCGATCACGCCATCAATTTTATACTTTATCAAAGACTCACAAATTTGTTCAATCTCTTCATCGCTCAAATCTGGTGCAATCTTCAGTGCTAATGGTACGTACTTGCCATACTGCTCAGCCAACTCAGCTTGTTTCTCTTTCAACGCTGACAGAAGATCATCAAGTGCTTCGCCATATTGCAGAGTACGTAGCCCGGGCGTGTTTGGTGAGGAGATATTTGCAGCGATATAGCCCGCGTGTTCGTAAACCTTTTCCATACACACAAGGTAGTCTTCTGTACCCTTCTCAATAGGCGTATCTTTGTTTTTACCTATGTTGATACCAAGAACACAGTTGTAGTTTGCTTTCTTTACGTTCTCAACTAGATAATCAACCCCTTTGTTGTTGAAACCCATTCGGTTGATAATGCCTTCCGCCTCTATAAGACGAAATAGTCGAGGTTTATCGTTGCCTGGTTGTGGACGTGGTGTCACAGTTCCGACTTCAACGAAACCAAAACCCATGGCATCAAATGCTTCAATACACTCGCCATTTTTATCAAGACCCGCAGCGAGACCTACAGGGTTTGGAAATGTGATTCCCATGCACTCTACTGGACGATGCGGAAGTTTTTGACGATAGAAAAGATCAAGTGGTGTGCCTGTAAAACGCTTAAAGTTGTCGATCGCGAGATCATGCGCCTTTTCAGGATCAAGTTGGAAAATGCCAGTTCTGGCAAGACGGTAAAGCATTGTGCCTCCGAATAAAAAGCCCCGTGGTAAACGGGGCGTTATTATTTACTCATTTGATGAACAATTCAAATTTAATAGCATTAATTCTCGCAATGCGACGGAAAACTTTGCAAATTCATGCACTGAACCGACTTTGAACTCATTCAAGATACTGTTCCAGCGGTGGAGTGGTTGTTGGTTGGTCGCAATCCATTCATCGAGTTTCGAAAGCACATCCCCTTCACTGCAGCCACAGCCCAGCACTTGTCGCGTTAATTGGCGTTGCTGCCAGTCTAAGTCTTCCCTAAACGCGGCGCGAGCTAGAGCTTGCCAGTTGTTGTCGACGGCTTGTCCGTTAATTTGCTTCAAGAACCAGTGAAGTGATAGCTGATCACCCAAATTAAAGTAAAGCTTGGCGGTATCTTCGACAGAAGTGCTCATTTCTCGAGATACTGTTGATATATCCAGCACTGAGTAGAGACTAGACAATCTCGATACAAAATTCGCTAATGTATGGTCGATGCCTTGATCTATCCATGATTGAGCAAGCTCATTGTGCTCCTCTACTTCACTGTTAACCAGCGTTTCATCAAGCACAGATACGACGGTATTGGCATCTGCTTTATAGCGCTCGACCACTTGATTAACGTTAATCGAGCCATGGTGAGTGCGAAGCAACCAACGTGATAGGCGACGAATGCTTCTTCTCACCACCACAATCATTTCATATTGCACGTTTGAAGGTGCGATATTGTCATGTTGGCGAATTTGTTGGTAGACGCCACTCAGTTCAAATATTTCTCGTGCTGCGGTGTACGCATTTGTGACGTCGATGACCGTTGAGCCTGTTTCTTCTTGAAGTCGGGTGACAAAGTTACAGCCCATTTCATTCACCATTTGATTGGCGAGAGCGGTCGCGATAATCTCAGCTTTCAAAGGATGACTATCCATGGCTGAAATGTAGTTACGGCGTAACTCTGTTGGGAAGTATTGAACTAGCTGCTGTTTGTGGAATGGGTCGTTGGATATGGCTTCATCCACCAGCTGCTCTTTGAGAATCATTTTTGCGTAGGCAACAAGTACAGAAAGCTCTGGTCTTGTGAGCGATGAACCTAATTTTTCACGTTCACTCAATGTTTCGTCATCAGGAATGTACTCGAGTTGTCGATCAAGGTGCCCTGCTTTTTCGATTGTATGAATAAAGCGAACAAGCTCTTTCATCGCCGCAACACCTTGGTGTTGCGCCACAGAAATCGCTTCCGATTGGTGATAAGCATCATCAAGAACAATCTCGCCTACTTCATCTTCCATCGACTCGAGAATCGTGTTGCGTTGTTTAACGGTCATGTCTCCAGATGTCACTACGCTATTAAGGAAAATCTTAATGTTGACCTCGTTATCTGAACAGTCCACCCCTCCTACGTTATCAACGAAATCAGTGTTCACTCGGCCGCCATTCAGTGCAAACTCAATTCGGCCCAATTGGGTTAACCCTAGGTTACCCCCTTCACCAACAATTTTTGCTCTCAATTCCGAACCATTGATACGTAGTGCATCATTGGCTCTATCCCCTACATCTGAATGACTCTCTTTATCCGATTTGATGTAAGTCCCGATCCCGCCGTTCCACAAAAGATCGACGCGCATCTTCAAAATAAGCTTAATAAGATCGTTTGGAGCAATTGTTGCTACGTTTGTATCCAACATTTCCTGAATTTCTGGCGTCAACGTAATCGATTTTGATCGACGAGAGAAGATGCCACCACCTTGTGAGATCAATGAGTGATCATAATCCTCCCAGCTTGAGCGTGGGAGATCAAACAGACGTTTACGCTCCTCCCAACTGCGGCTTGAATCAGGGTTTGGATCAATAAAAATGTGCATATGGTTAAAAGCGGCGAGCAAGCGAGTATGTTTAGACAACAACATACCGTTACCAAACACATCACCAGCCATATCTCCAATACCAGCAGCGGTAAAATCCGTTGTCTGGCAATCAACACCAAGTTCTCTGAAATGACGTTTTACCGACTCCCACCCCCCTTTTGCAGTAATACCCATCGCCTTATGGTCATAACCATTAGAGCCACCTGACGCAAAGGCATCCCCTAACCAGAAGTTATACTCATCAGAGACTGAGTTTGCTAGATCAGAGAATGTGGCAGTGCCTTTATCGGCAGCAACAACCAAGTACGGATCATCTTCATCATGACGAACCACATTGGCTGGTGGGACCAGCTCTCCGTCAATAATGTTGTCTGAAACATCTAACAAGGCACGAATGAAACGCTTATAACAGTGTTGTCCTTCTGCAAAAATCTCATCGCGGCTATTCAAACTTGGCTGACGCTTACAAACAAAACCTCCTTTGGCACCCACCGGGACAATAACGGTATTTTTGACTTGTTGCGCTTTAACGAGACCAAGCACTTCAGTACGGAAATCCTCCTGGCGATCAGACCAGCGTAAACCGCCGCGAGCGACTTTACCGCCACGCAAGTGGACCCCTTCAACATCAGGTGCATAAACAAATATCTCAAAAGCAGGCACGGGTTGTGGGATTTCTGGAATCAAAATCGGTTGCATCTTGAGTGACAGCCAAGGTTTCGGTTGGCCAAACTCATCAACTTGATAATAGTTGGTACGCAATGTAGCAACAATCATATCCATATATCTGCGTACGATACGATCGTCATCAAGGCTTTCTACTTGATCCAGTAGCTCGGTGATTTTTGCAAGTGTAGTATGTTGTTCAGAAGCGTTAACGCTGACTTTAGGATCAAATCGATTTTCGAACAGTTCCACCAGCGCTTTTGCAAGATCGGGATGATTGTTAAGCGTATCTTCAATGTAGCTCTGGCTAAATGGGAATCCGACTTGACGCATATAGCGAGCGTAGGCTCGAAGAATAGAGGTTTCTCGACCAGTTAGTGAAGCACCAAGAACAAGTCGGTTGAATCCATCATTTTCTAAATCACCCGACCAAATTGAAGCAAAAGCATGTTGAAAACGATCGCGCGCCTCTCGAAGATCAACACCACCGCCACCTTTATGTAGCATTGAGAAATCAAGGATCCAAAACGTCTGGCCATCTTTGCGATTGATCTCATAAGGCGATTCACCGATCACGCGAAGACCAAGATTTTCAAGCATCGGCATCACATCTGAAAGATGGATGGGCTCATTACGATGATACAGTTTAAGGCGAACAGCATCTGAATCGACCGCCAACTCTTGAGGGCGATAGAACAGCATACCGAGTTTATGTTCGTCGCTGAGTTTTTCTAGTCGCTCAATATCTGAAACCGCAGCAGCCGGAAGAACATCCTCTTTATATGAGCGTGGGAACGCATAATTGTACTGCTTAGACAGTGGCACCCCTTTACTCTCACCAAAGTTGGCGATAATGGTAGATGATAGACGATCGTCCCAAGTTGAGGATGCTTCCATTAAGTTCTGCTCTACTAATTTGACATCAACATCGATGTTATTGTTATCAACACGCACAATGTAATGTGTGCGCGCAAGCGGGCTTTCTGAAAAGAAGGTTGTAAAGTCGACTTCTTGATCGGAGCCAAAGTACTGTTTCAGTATGCGTTGTGTTTGACGGCGTAGCTCAGTGTTGTAACGCTCTTTCGTCACGTAAACCATACAGCTAAAGAATCGGCCGAATGGGTCTCGACGCACAAACAGTCTAAGAAGATCCCTATCCTGCATTTGTACGACGCCCATGCCCATTTCACGTAGCTCTTTCTCTTTCGCTTGCAGTAATTCGTCACGTGGGAAGTTTTCTAGAATATTGTTTAGCGCTTTGTAAGCATAAGAGCCGTGCATGTATCCGCTTTGCTCAAGAATACGCTGAACTTTTTGGCTAATAAGCGGAATGGTTTGCACACTTTGGTTGTAAACAGCCGATGTATACAGGCCTGTGAAGCGATGCTCTCCTATCACCTTGCCCTTCTCATCAATCTTCTTGATACCGATATAGTCTGTATAGGCTGGGCGATGAATTCTTGATTGAATATTGCCTTTGGTCAGAATAAGAAGATAAGGCTTTTGCGCTTCGAGTCGCGCGGAGTCAGGAAATTCAGAAAGGGAGACAGTACGAACCTTATCGGCTTGAGAAAACAGACCAAGTCCTGCATCACTATTAGGTCTAAGCTCTATCTCATCGCCATCGGTAACCAAGTCATACTCTTTGTAGCCCATAAAGGTAAAATTGTGATCATCTAACCAGCGTAAGAACTGGATCGTCTCATCATAACGGGCAGCCTCAATAAACCCTGCCTCTTTTTGTGATTCAAGCTCTTGAGTGACCTCTTTAAGCTTGTCTGACATTGACTGCCAATCTCTTACCACAAGGTTGGTATCGTTAAGCACTAACAACAACTCTTGTTTAAGCTGAGCCATTTCTTCATCAGAGGTGAGCCGGTCAACCTCAATATGGAACAGTGACGCGAGATCACCTTGCGTCTGATTGATGCTGATAACATTGTCATCATCACGTTCAACTCGGGTTGGGCCATGAAGCATTAAATGCGCCGTTAGGCCAAGTCTTGAAAGCGCCATTTTTATTGAGTCAACAAGAAACGGGCTATCTGCCACCACAATCTCGACAATGGTATGGGTCGACTGCCAACCACGACGGCTCACTGTTGGATTAAACACCCGCACTGACACATCATCAGCACGCTTCTCTCCGAGGTGATGCCAAAGACTCAGTACGGCACCGTAAAGGTCCGACTCATTACGGTTAATCAGGTCATCATGTGAGACATTGCTAAACAAATGTTCGGCGAGTTGGGTAACAAGAGGGGTGTCACTGGCAGGCAGTTTATCGTGAATAAGCTGAATAACTTTCTCTAGGAGTACGGGGACGATGGTTTCTCGTTCTGACATAAGAACACTCCACACATATTGTTTTTATTAGGATTTGGTATAAGCATAGTGTCTATACCTTTTAATGATGGAGTTATTGTAAAAGTAATGCTTGAACAAAGTAACAAATTAGTAACGCGAATTTAGTGCAATGTTCAATAATGTGATTGAGATTTAATTTCATTCACTAGTAACTATCTTATCTATAGACGTTCTAACTTAATAAACTTGTTATTTTGGTCAGTAATTAGGCGAAACTGCCCTTTTACCCCAATTTGTGTGAGAAAGGGACGAAAGCGAGATGCGGGTAACTGTATGCGCATTCCGGTCGACGTACTGACTACTACGTTGCTCGCTGTGCCTGAATAATGCTGAAGAAAAGATTGATAGCTGATGTTTAAGTTAAAGTAGTATTGGTTCATAACAAAAAGAGCGCATGTAATGAATTGAAAGCGAGTTAGCTAAGAGAGCGTTAGAAACAGGACGACGAAAACGCCGCCCTGTTTAGCGATTATGATTCGAGAGCTTTATTCACTTTCTCGAACAGGTCTTTCGCTAGATTATCCATCGATTTCAGTGCTTCAAGCTGCGCTTTGATCTGAGCTTGACGCGCTTCATCATAAAGACGGAATTTTAACAGTGGGTCAATGAGACGTGACGCCACTTGTGGGTTGCTTTCGTTGAGCTGACGAAGAATCTCCCCGGCAAAACCATAGCCTTCTCCAGTCGTTGCGTGGAATTGAACTGGGTTATTGTTTAAGAATGCCCCGATCAGGCTACGAATACGGTTCGGGTTTTTTAGGCTAAACGCTTCATGACTCATGCTCTCTCGAATAACTGACAACGCATTGCTTGCAGGGTTTGTCCCTTGCAACATGAACCATTTATCCATCACCAAGCCATCATGTTTCCACTTGTCACTGTAGTCTGACATTAAGGTTTCACGACAAGCAAGCTGTGCACTGTTAGCAGCAGACATTGCCGCAATGGTATCAGTCATGTTGTTTGAGGAATAGTATTGCTTTTCAACTAGAGTATTCCCTTGTTCGGTATAAGCAAGATAGCCCAGACACACATTGCGCAATGAGCGTTGACCAATCTCAGCATGCTCAATCGAGTAAGCTTGTTGCGTTAACGCAAAATAGGTTGCTGATAGTTCGTCAGTCAACTCGTTAGCGATAACCTGCTTAATCGATTTGAGTACTTTGGCGATACCGTCGACATCGACACGCTTGTACCAGCCCGATACCTCGTTGTGAGATGGGAAAGTCAGCATTTCAGCAATAAACGCTGGCTCTAATGTGTTATCGAGCAATACACCTCTAAACGCATCCACGACCTCTGTTGGCAATTCCACAACCGCATTGGTATCAGCAACAAATGACTTGATGTATTTAGCAAGTAGCATCTGACCTGCATCCCAACGAGCAAAGTCATTGGTGGCATGACGCATCAGGAAAATAAGCTCTTCATCACTGTAAGCATAATTTAGCTTCACTGGCGCAGAAAACTCACGCAGAAGCGATGGCACGGGTGCACTCTCTATCCCCTCAAAGACGAAAGTTTGCTCAGGTTGAGTCACATCAAGCACGTTTGAGTTGATTTTCCCATCAATAATGAGAGAATACGCTTCACCTGTATATTTATACAGTTCTATGTCGAATGGGATATGCAGTGCTTGTTTCTCTTTCTGTTCATGTGTTGGTTCAGTACTCTGCACAACAGTAAGGGAGAAGGTTTGTTTATCAGCATCATAATGGCTAGTGACATCCAGCGTTGGTGTACCTGATTGGCTGTACCATAAGCGGAACTGTTTTAAGTCGACACCTGACGCATCTTCCATTGCAGCGACAAAGTTTTCACAAGTTGCTGCTGTGCCATCGTGACGCTCAAAATAGAGCTTCATTCCTTTTTGGAAACCCTCTTCACCGAGTAGCGTGTGCATCATACGGATGACTTCACTGCCTTTCTCATACACAGTCAAAGTATAGAAGTTGTTCATCTCGATCACTTTATCAGGACGAATCGGATGAGACATTGGGCTGGCATCTTCAGCAAACTGAGGCCCGCGAATAATGCGTACGTTGTTGATTCGGTTAACGGCGCGAGAGCCAAGATCAGAAGAGAACTCTTGATCGCGGAATACGGTTAGACCTTCTTTCAAGCTCAACTGGAACCAATCCTGGCAAGTCACGCGGTTTCCTGTCCAGTTGTGGAAGTATTCATGACCGATGACCGCTTCAATGCCTAGATAATCAGTATCTGTTGCAGTTTGGTCGTTCGCTAGTACGTACTTGGAGTTAAAGACATTAAGTCCTTTATTCTCCATCGCTCCCATGTTGAAGAAATCTACAGCAACAATCATGTAAATATCGAGATCGTATTCAAGCCCGAAGCGTTCTTCATCCCATTTCATCGAGTTGATAAGAGAGGTCATTGCATGCGGTGCACGGTTTAGGTTGCCCTTGTCGACAAAAATCTCAAGCGCAACTTCTCTGCCTGAACGCGTGACATATTGATCCGTCAATACATCAAAATCCCCTGCCACTAATGCAAATAAGTAAGCCGGTTTTGGATGTGGGTCTTGCCACTTAACCCAGTGACGACCATTGTCTAAGTCACCAGAATCGATTCGGTTGCCGTTACTTAACAGATATGGATACGTATTTTTGTCGGCTTCTACTGTCGTCGTAAAGCGCGCCAGCACATCGGGACGGTCTTGATAGAATGTAATGCGACGGAAGCCTTCCGCTTCACATTGAGTACAAAACGCCCCACCCGACTTATAGAGTCCTTCTAATGCCGTATTGGCTTCAGGATCAATTTGAGTGACTATTTTCAGCTCAAACTCTGAAGGTAGTTGGTGAATTTTCAAGCCACCGTCCAAGAGTTCGTATTCAGACCAATCTTGTCCATTTACTTGCAGTGTTTGCAAGCCAAGTTGCTCGCCATCAAGCTCTACTGTGGTTGAATCTCTTAGCTGCTTAACTTGAGAAATTGCAGTCACGATCGTCGCGCTGTCATGCAATTCAAAATACAAGTCAATATCTGATGTAGTGTGACTAGGCGATTGGTAATCTTTGCGGTATTTGGCAACAGGTTGTGTAGTTGCTTGTTGAGTCATTGTCTCATCCCTCTCGACAACATATCTAACTGGTTGTGGGACATAAAAAAACGTTATGCCCTGAACTCGTGTTCAAACGCATAACGTTACTCGGTATTTGATGAAATTGCGAGGCGTTTTTATTTGACTTCAAATAGAACGCTTGTATATGTTGCTATCTTGTAAAAACACGGTGTATATCACTGAGGTGCAACGATTTGATTGCGAGATAACACGGCAAATGTACTGCCGTCTTCACCCTTGAGGGTTAACTCATCAGAATCTAGCGTGTAGCGCGTAGATTGTTCTCCATCTTTATAGAGTAGAATGAGTTGTTCGCCTTCTGTGATATAAACTCCTTGATGCGCACGTTCCATCCCTTCATCGTTGATCACCTTGAAATCAAAGACGAAATCGGGGCGCAGAGTCAGCTCAATCTGGTTGATATCGCTAGCAGCCATATCATCGCCACTCAAATGTTCACTACTCCAACTACCAGCAAGTTCGTTTGCCAGTGCTTTACGGAAAATAACACCGTTGAGTTGCAAAGCGTTATGGTTGAGATCGTACTCGTATATCTGTGGGTCACTACTATTAGACCCTAAGATAATCGTATCTTCACTAGCGTGATAAAAGCCTTCCCAGTGATCAACCGTGAAGTCTTTCTTTTGGATATCGATGCTAAAATTGTATTTCGAATCTAATGACAGCTTAATCGCGACAAAATCTTCTTGAGAGTTGGTTGGATCAGGGTTTAACAGGTACCAATCTCCCAAAAGAAATGGCTGATCAAACTGTGTTAAATCAATGCTTTTGCCTTGTTCACTAGCGGCAATGTTAAAGCTAATCACCGCAAATATTATTGTTATCCACTTCATAAGCGTTCTCCCCTCTACTCTTTGAGTCTAGAAGTAGATACGAGACAATGCTAAAAATTAGATCCATATCACAGTGAAATTATTCTTTAGTAGCAAATAAAAAAGCGAGATCACAGAGGATCTCGCTTTGAATGTGTGGTTTAAGCAGTGAAAGCTTTAGCCGATCATGTCTACCATAATAGCGACCGTTTCATCAAGGTAAGCATCAGGGGCTTCATAATCTTTTGGAACATCATCTAAAGATTTGAAAGGTTCTTCACCGAGCTGGGCTTGACGTTGATTGATACGATCTAAGCGACGCTGTTCATTCTTTTCTGATTCAGCCATACGTGTTGCTTCATTTAGCGACAAGGTGTTGTCGTCTTTTTCCGCTTTGTAACGCACGATATCTTCTTGAATGAAGCCGAACTCCATATCGCTCTTTACGCGCTCATCATGCTTTTGGGTCAAGCTCGCAATTTGGCTCTGCTTATCTTTCAATACGGCATATTTTGCCGGTTGAATTTGATCCCACGGAAGAGCGTTATCTTCAACACTTTCACCCGTTTCACTCGCTTCGATTGGCGTTGGGTATGCAATATCAGGTACGACACCTTTGTTTTGCGTACTACCACCGTTGATTCGATAAAACTTCTGAATAGTGTACTGAACGTAGCCTAGCTCTTTATCAAAAATATCATAGATATGATTGAGAGAGCGGTGCTGCTGAACCGTACCTTTACCGAAGGAGTTTTCACCCACAACGATGGCACGACCATAATCTTGCAGTGCAGCGGCAAAAATTTCAGATGCAGATGCGCTGTATCTATTGACCAAAACCGTCATTGGACCGGTGTAGCTAATTTTACCGTCAGTGTCTGCGTTCACGTTGACACGATTGTAGCCGTCACGCACTTGCACAACCGGACCACTTTCAATAAACAATCCTGTTAATGCCGTTGCTTCAGTCAATGCACCGCCACCGTTGTTTCGTAAGTCGACAACAATACCGTCAATGCCCTGCTCGTTTAACGCCTTAATCAGTTTGTCCGTATCTTCTGCAAGACCGACATAGAAGCTCGGCACATTAAGCACACCAATCTTCTTACCGTCTTTCTCAATCACTTCAGATTTTACAGCGCGATCTTCTAAGCGAATCTTATCGCGGACAATTGTGACAACGTGACTTTTTGCATCTTTACCTTCTGGTAAAATCTGCAGGTTCACCTTAGTCCCTTTAGGCCCTTTGATAAGCTGAACAACATCATCTAAACGCCAACCAATGACATCAACTATCTCTTTGCCATCTTGGCCAACACCAATAATGCGGTCACCCTCGCCAAGCTGCTTACTGCTAGAGGCTGGACCACCAGCAACCAACGAACGGATCACAGTATAGTCATCGGTCATTTGCAAAACGGCGCCGATGCCTTCAAGAGATAAGTTCATCTCTGATTGGAACTGCTCGGCACTGCGCGGAGAGAGATAGCTGGTGTGTGGATCAACTTCGCGAGCAAAAGCGTTCATGTAGAGCTGAAAAACATCTTCGCTGTTGGTCTGCGTAAGGCGTTTAATCGCGTTGTTGTAACGCTTGCCCAACATCTCGCTAATTTCTGGCCACTCTTTACCCGTCAGCTTAAGGTTCAACGCATCATATTTCACTCGTTTGCGCCACAACTCATCCAATTCAGCGTCGTCTTTCGGCCAAGCCGCTTCTGAGCGGTCAACTTCAATCGTTTCGTCTGAATCAAATTTGATTTCGTTGTCGAGCAGCGTTAACGCGTAATTTAAACGCTCATAACGCTTTTTCATTGACAAGTTATACACGTCAAACGCGACTTGGCTGCTACCCGACTTTAATTGCTGGTCGAGCTCATTAGCGGCCTTATAAAAACCATCAATGTCTTTTTGAGTGAAAATGTTGCGATTGTAATCCAGCATTCCCAAGTAGCGTTCAAAAATCGCCTGAGAGAACTGATCATCTAGCGTGAAGTGCTTGTAATGAGAACGAGTAAAACGTTTGGTAATGCGTTTACTGGCCGTTGCGTGCTGCACTTCTGGGGTGAGGGACGGAAGGTCGTCCTTAGAAATCTTAGCTTCTAGAGCTAAAGCTGGAGAAACTGCTAGCCAAAGGCTAGCAGTAATTAGTGTCACTTTAGAACGGCATTTCATGCTTAGGAGGATCTCCTTTAAGCGCGCAAGTGCTCCGCTTTCACGACCATTTGTAGGCCGTTTGCCAGTTGAACTCGCACATCTTCCTTATTGATTTCAACAATGGTCGCACCCATGTTGCCTTTGCCCATGTTTACGTTCACTTCTTTACCGATGATCATCTCATCAGAGTTCAGTTGACGCGTCTCTACAGGTTGAGGCTTAGCAGTTTTAGCCGGGTTACGACGTGGTTTCGGCTTATTTGCTTTAGGCTTATTCGCCTTTGCTTCCTGTTTCGCTTTCTGAGCTTGTTCTTTACGACGTGCATTCACACGTGCTTTGCTTTCAGCTAGTGTCGCTTTAGCGTGTTCAACGTGTTCTTCTTCTAGGACACCACACTCGTTGCCATCAAGATCAACACGAACAGCACCAGGTTTAACACCATGAAGGTAACGCCAAGATGACGTGTACTGACGCAGAGCAGCACGAAGTTGTGTCTTACTTACTTTCTCGTCTTCTGCTAGACGCTCAGCAAGATCTTGAAAGATACCAATTTTTAATGGCTTTGCTTCACCTTCTAAAGTAAAGCACTTTGGGAAACATTCAGCAATATACGCGATGACTTCTTTGCTGTTTTTTAGCTTTTCAGTGTTTTCCATGAAAATTCCTGGTTGGTGCGGCCTGTCCGCGGGCATTACATAAATATTGATGGCTATTATAGAGACCTAAAAGCGAAAAACCACTGCCTTTCGCGAATTTATACGTCAATAGTATGTGAATTAAGCAACTGTTCGACTTCTTTCATCAAAAAAACTAGTCCTTGCTCATCAACTTCACTAAAACGACCAATGGATGGACTATCTATATCTAACACACCGACAATTTTTCCGTTGATAGAAAATGGGATAACAATTTCAGAGTTGCTAGCAGCGTCACATGCTATGTGGCCTTCAAACTCATGAACATCGTAGATACGCTGCACACTGTTTTCAGCAACAGCAGTACCACATACGCCTCTGCCTACTGGAATACGAACACAAGCAGGCTTTCCTTGGAATGGACCAAGAACAAGCTCATCTTCTTTCATCAGGTAAAAACCGACCCAATTTAAGTCATCGAGTTCTAGATTTAGCAGTGCAGAAAGGTTAGATAGGTTCGCAATAAGGTCTTTTTCTGATTCGAGTAAAGCGACAGCTTGTTTAGTAAGACGCTGGTATTGTTCAAAATTCATTTATACTTCCTTTATCGCCCATGTGAATAAATGGGCATTTCTCTCTTAATCGTCATCGATTCGCAAGACATCGCGTATTACTAGAAAAGGACTCACTGACGACATCATGCAAACTAACCCGACTACTATTAGCCAGTCTTGGTTGATAACACAAGCGAAAAATCACAAGAAACCACTCATTGTGGCGAACATTATCGCTTTGATAGCCACTTTGTTAAGTGTCCCTATCCCTTTATTGATGCCATTAATGGTGGATGAAGTATTGTTAAACCAGCCGGGCAATGGCTTAGCGGCACTTAATACTGTCTTACCGCAAGCGTGGCATAACCCTACCGGCTATATATTTGTCACTTTTTTTATCGTCGTGTTTCTCCGCAGTGCCTCACAAGGGCTTAACATCTTGCAGAGCCGCCAATTCACTCTGGTTTCAAAAACAATAACTTATCAGATGCGCTGTTTAATGCTAGACAAGTTAACACGCATTAGTATTCGCCAGTATGAAACTCGTGGTAGCGGTGGCATTAACTCACACCTAGTCACAGATATTGAAACTATCGACAATTTTATCGGTAACACACTAAGCAAGTTTCTGATTAGTTTTCTTACTGTATTGGGGACTGCCGGGGTATTACTCTATTTAGACTGGCGTTTAGGACTATTTATTATTCTGGTTAATCCGATCGTTATCTTCTTCTCTCGCTCACTGGGCAGCAAAGTGAAGCATCTAAAGAAGCAAGAGAATCAATCGTTCGAGCGGTTTCAAAATCGGTTAGTGGAAACGCTTGAAGGCATTTATCAACTGCGTGCATCAAACAAAGAGAAAGTCTTTTTAAAGCAACTAAAAGGTCAGGCGAATGATATTCGAGAAGATGCTGACCGCTATGCTTGGAAGTCGGAGGCCGCAGGTCGTCTCTCCTTCTTAATGTTTTTAATTGGCTTTGAGCTTTTTCGTGCCGTTGCCATGCTGATGGTGCTATTTAGTGATCTGACTATCGGCCAGATTTTTGCCGTGTTTGGCTATCTGTGGTTTATGCTGTCGCCTGTCCAAGAGCTTTTGAGCCTCCAGTTTTCTTGGTATAGCGCCAAGGCCGCACTTAGCCGAATTAATACCTTGTTAGAACTTGAAGAAGACCAACATAACCAACCGCAAATTGATAACCCACTCGCTCATGAACAAACCATTGGTGTCGAAGTCCAAAACGTCACATTTGCTTACAATGAAGAGCATCAGGTCTTTGATGGTTTGTCTTTGACCATCCCTAAAGGCCAGCGAGTCGCTTTAGTCGGTGCTAGCGGTGGCGGAAAATCAACATTGGTTCAGCTTCTTCTCGGTATCTATCAACCACAACAAGGCAAGCTGTTATTCAATAACCGCCCTGCTCAATCGATCGGCTTTGAGGCGATTCGAGAAGAGATTTCAGTGGTTTTACAGCAACCTATTCTTTTTAACGACACTTTAAGACATAATCTGTCACTCGGTAGTCACTATAGTGATGATAAACTATGGCACGCGCTTGAAGTCGCTCAACTTTCGGATGTGACCCGCCAGTTAACTGAAGGGCTAGACACACAAATCGGTCGTAATGGCATCCGGCTTTCCGGTGGACAGAGACAACGCCTTGCTATTGCTCGTATGATATTAAGCGATCCCAAGTTTGTGATTTTAGATGAAGCCACGTCTGCATTGGATACGTCGACAGAAGCCGCACTGCACCGCGCACTGAGTGAGTTTCTCAATGGTCGCACAACCTTGATTATTGCGCACCGCTTGAGCGCGGTGAAACAAGCCGACAAAATATACGTACTTGAGGATGGACAAATCACTCAAGCAGGAAAGCATGCTGAGTTGGTCGAGCAAGACGGCTTATATCAAACTTTGTATGGTAACGGATAGTCATGCAGTCGCGTGACAAACGGACAGTTTAAAGAGATGGAACGAGTTGACCTGACAAAATGTCATTCAAAGGTAAGGTTATGCCAGGGGTGTGACCTGCCGGTTGATGTGGTTCCCGTTGAACATGGGACGAGTGCTTACTGCCCTCGCTGCAACACACAGCTCTATCGTGGTGGTAGTCCATCACTCAATGGAAATTTGGCGGTCGCAGTCACTTGTGTGCTTCTCTTCATCCCGTCGCATTTCTTTGACTTTATTAGCATCCGCCTGTTTGGCGTTATGATTCCTGCCACGCTCCCATCCGGTGTCTATGCACTTTTTCAAGATGGCTTTGTATTGCTGTCTATTTTGGTTTTCTTCTGCAGCTCTATCGCCCCGTTCTTAGTCTGTTCATCCGTCATCGTCGCTCACCTTGGCTTGCACTTTCGCCGTTATCGCGCTCTACGCTATGCACTGACGACCATGCATTACCTCAAGCACTGGGTCATGATCGATGTCTTTTTGGTTAGCGTCGCTATCTCATGTTTTAAATTACAAGATTACTCCGACATTTATGTTAAGCCGGGGTTATTCGGACTGATCGCGTTGCAGATTTTCACAGTTCTACTGCTAAGTCGCATGAGCATCCGCCGCTACTGGGAAGCGTGGAAAGCAGAATCAACCTATCAATTCAAACAGCTAGAGTTACATTGTCACAACTGCCACCTGTCACAACCTCACAATCATAAACAGCACTGTGTTCGTTGTCAGTCAGTGATACATTCTCGACTACCCCACTCTATACAACGTACATGGGCCTACTTGATTGCTGCCACTATCGCTATTTTTCCAGCTAACCTAATTCCTATTTCTATACTTGTGAGCAATGGTCAACGTCTCGAAGACACGATTTTTTCAGGCGTTGCTTCGTTGGTGACAAACGACATGCCGCTTATTGCGCTGATTATTTTTGTCGCCAGTATTGTGGTGCCTGTGGCCAAAATTTTGGGCTTGGGGTATCTGTTATTGGCTATTCACTACCAGCGTACCGTCTATCACCGTCACAGAATGAAGATTTACTACTTCGTTAAATGGATCGGTAAGTGGTCCATGATGGATTTGTTTGTGATATCAATTATGATGACCTTGATAGATCGCGGACAAATCCTTGATTTCACACCGGGATATGGCGCTGTTGCCTTTGGTGTAGTTGTTGTACTTACCATGTTGGCAGCCGATAGTTTGGACCCAAGATTGATTTGGGATAATTACCAACACAATAAACAAGATTCACCTTGTAAAGGTGAACAAAAGGACAGTCAGTTAGTAAATGAGTGAAGGAATGAGTAAAACAGAGCCTACATCTAACACCTTTGAGCCTAATATCAAAAAGAACCGTGGTATATCACCATTATGGCTCTTACCTATATTGACGATGCTGCTTGCTGGTTGGTTGGTCTTCAAAGCCGTTCATGATGCGGGTCAGCGTGTGCAAATCTATTTTTCGGATGCACAAGGTTTGATTGCCGGTAGAACTACCATTCGTTATCAAGGTTTAGAAGTCGGTATGGTGAGAGACATCAATCTGACCGAAGATCTTGAACAAATTTACGTAGATGCAGACATCTACCCTCAAGCAAAGCAGCTTCTTACAGAAAATTCTCGCTTTTGGTTGGTCAAGCCTCAAGCCAGTCTATCTGGTGTAACTGGCCTTGATGCCTTAGTGTCAGGTAACTACATCGCCATTCAACCAGGCGATACTGAAGGCAAGCCAGCAACGAAATTTACGGCGCTTGATTTTGCCCCTGCCGATCAAGGGACTCGTGACGGCCTGAATATTGTCTTAAAGGCACGTGACCTCGGTGGCGTATCAGTTGGCTCACAAATTGTTTACCGCAAAATTCCGATTGGTGAGGTCTATAGTTACCGCCTTGATGAAACGTCAAAATACGTCATGATCAAGGCCAATATCGATGATGACTACGCTCACATCATCACAGATGAGAGCCGCTTTTGGAATGTGTCTGGTATTGGTGCCAGCATTGGTCTCGATGGTGTCGATATGCGACTAGAGAGCGTCAGTGCGCTGATTAACGGTGCGATTGCTGTTGATTCACCCGACGGTGGGCTTCCCGTCATGGATGATACCGAATTTCAGTTATATAAAGACGTAAAAACTGCCGGGCGTGGTATCGCGATTCAAATCACTCTTCCCGACAATCATAATATTGCTTCAAGTGGCACATCTATCTTCTATCGAGGCATCGAAATTGGACAAGTCACACGCGTTAGTTTAAGTAAAAACCGCGAGCAAATCATCGCTCACGCAGCGATTGAGCCTGTTTTTGTTAATATGCTGACAGACCAAACCCAGTTCATTCTACAAGAAGCAAAAGTCTCTCTTTCTGGTGTAGAAAACCTTGGCAACCTAGTGAAAGGAAACTTCCTAACTATTGAACCTAAAGATGGCGAACGCGCTCGAGACTTTGTGGCTGTGCGCCAAGATGATTTCGACCGTCAATTGCCCAATTCACTGCCAATTAAGCTCATTTCTGATGATGCGTATGGATTAGAAGTCGGTACAGCCATCAACTATCGTGGCATTAAGGTGGGCACTGTTACTGCCATTAACTTAGTAGATGAGTCAGTCATTTTTGATGTATTGATTGAGGGAGAATATGCTCAACTCATCCGCTCAACTAATCGTTTCTTTGTTGCCGGTACGGCAACCGTGCAGTTCGATGAGCAAGGACTCAATGTCCGTGTTCCTCCAGCCAAGCAACTCCTAGAAGGTAGTATCAGTTTTCTTAGTGATGGTAATGCCAAAGCCAGCGACAAATACACACTCTTTAGAAGTCAATCACACTCTGAGCTAGCACAGTTCAATCAATCGGGCTCACAAAAGCTCACCCTTATTGCAGATGAGTTGCCGCCTATCTCTATGGGTGCCCCGCTTCTCTACCGTAACCTGCAAGTGGGTAAAGTCGTAGACTACAAACTAAGCAAAGATGGTGTGAATGTTTTAGTCAGTATTGAAAATCAATACCGTTACCTCATTGACTCGGATACCGTGTTCTGGAATCGCTCGGGGGTAGAGGTGGATGCGAGCTTCTCTGGTATCAAAGTGAAAGCTTCACCACTTAAAACCTTGGTTAATGGCGGTATCGCCTTTGACAGCATTCAGGGTGTAAGCAATAAAGTCGATAAACGTTGGAAACTCTACGACAGCTTGGACAAAGCAAAATCTTATGGGCACTACATTACGCTGCGCGGTAGTCATACTCATGAACTGAATGTCGGAACCAAGATCCGATATGGCTCGGTCGTTGTCGGTGAAATCACTGATATTACCCCGAATTTCAGTAATGACTCGTTTGAGTTTGGTGCACGCATCTATCCACAGTATGCGGATTCCGTTGCGCGCAGCGCGAGTCAGTTTTACATCGCTCCGGTTGAAGTGAGTCTGTCGGGCATACGTAATCTCAAAAGTGCGTTAAACCCACAGGTCACTGTCATCCCAGGCGAAGGTCCGAAAGCGAGCCAATTTACGCTGCAGAATAACGTGATTGAGCGCTACGACTATACCCTCACCCTGCAAAGCGAAACGCGAAGTTCTGTGCAAATAGGAACGCCAGTCACCTATCGCGAGATGCAAGTAGGTAGCGTTATTGGTGTTTCTCTTGGTGAGTTTGCCGATCGCGTGATCACAACAATCACGATTGAGCCAGAGTATCGCTATTTGGTTCGAGCAAATAGTGTCTTTTGGAATGCGTCAGGCTTAGATGTGTCGATTGGTTTGACTGGCGCGAAAGTCAAAGCCGGAACCATTGATAGCATTATTAAAGGTGGTATCGCATTTGCAACACCACAAGAGTCGCAATTAAAACCACCGGCTAAGTCTGGCTATACCTTCTTCCTCAATGCACAAGCAAAAGAGGAGTGGACGTCATGGCGAACGCCTATCCCTAAGCCTTAGAGTGACTTGAACCGTCGTAATTAGCCCTCAAACGAGGGTTTTTTTGTGCCCCTTTTCCTAGCTGTATTTGCTATACTCCCCTTTTTTAAAAGCCCAGAGACCTTTCCGTGCATCCGAACGTCTATCTTCCACAACAGTTCATCGACCACATTGCCACCATTCTTCCTAATGGTGAGAATATTCAAGATTTCGTCGCTGCATGCCAACGACCGCTTAGAAAGAGTATTCGAGTCAATACCTTAAAAGTTTCCATCGAGGACTTTTTGGAAATAGCGCAACGTAATCAGTGGGCATTAGAGCCGGTACCATGGTGTAAAGAAGGTTTTTGGATTGACGCCGATGAATCGCAAGTCCCTCTTGGAAACAGTGCAGAGCACATGGCGGGTTGGTTCTACATTCAGGAAGCCAGTTCGATGCTGCCACCAGTGGCGCTGTATTATGATGCGGATAATGCGTTTGAACGCGTTCTTGATATGGCTGCAGCACCAGGTTCTAAAACAACACAAATCGCCGCTCTGATGGATAATCAGGGCTTGCTTGTCGCTAATGAATACTCATCAAGCCGCGTAAAGGTGCTGCACGCGAATATCGAACGTTGCGGCGTACGCAATGCTGCGCTGAGCAATTATGATGGGCAGGTATTTGGTGGTTGGCTACCAGAAACCTTCGATGCCGTCCTGATTGACGCCCCTTGCGGCGGCGAAGGCACGGTACGTAAAGACGAAGATGCGTTAAAAAACTGGAGTATGGACTCGATTCATTCCATCGCCGACACCCAGAGACAGCTTATCGAAAGTGCTTTCCATACGTTAAAGCCCGGTGGTGAGATGGTGTACTCTACCTGTACGTTGAGCCATGAAGAAAACCAAGCGGTTTGTCAGCATCTAATCGATACCTTTGGTGACAGCGTCACTACTGTGAGCTTAGAAAGCTTATTCTCTGGTGCTGAAAAAGCTCTGACAGAAGAAGGCTACCTGCATGTCTTCCCTCAAGTTTATGACAGTGAGGGGTTTTTCATCGCGAAGTTCAAAAAACTAGCTAGTGTTGAGCCACCTAAAGTGAAAAAGCGTTTGGGCAAGTTCCCTTTTGTGGAAATCGCTAACAAGCAAGCTAATGAAATTGAAATGCTACTCAACAAAATACTCGGGCTTACGCTACCTAGTAATACCCGACTGTGGCAGCGTGACAATGATATCTGGCTGTTCCCTGAAACACTCAAGCCATTGTTGGGTGAATTCAAGTTCTCTCGTATGGGAATCAAAATTGCTGAGGCGCACAAAAAAGGCTATCGCTGGACACACCAGGCGGCTATGGCGTTAACAGGTGAAAACTGCCCTGTTGTCGCTCTTACGGTTGAAGAGGCTCGTGAATGGTACATGGGACGAGACGTGCGCCCTGCGCTTTCTGGACAGAGTGGTGAAACTCTTGTGTCCTACAACGGCATGATCATCGGGTTAGGCAAATGGGTCGGCAATCGTATAAAGAATGGTTTACCACGTGAATTAGTGCGAGATAAAAACCTTTTCTAGCTCTGAACGGGTTGTAATTTGTCTGACAGACGAAAAATAATTTCCGAATAAGTGATTGATTATTCGCTCACCCAGTAGGAGATAAGTTGGACTTTCTTGCTATCGACTGGAAGTTTCTTCGGTCTGCGCTAATCTAAATAGTAACTCGTAAGCGTTCTAACCTTAGCGCAGGCTCATAAAAGAGCCCATTCCCCTAAGCCCCAATCAGGATCAGATTCGGGCTTTTTTTTGTCTCAAAGACTGAGCACTTTCAAACTCATTTACCATTAACTACCAGCTATAGTGACGAAAAAGGCGCTCGATTTGAGCGCCTTAATATAAGTTATCGACTCTTTTCAGGTGAATCAGTCTTGTTTTTCAAGGTAGATACCGTCTTTTTCAATACGGATCAGGCCTTGTTTATACAAACCACCGATACTTTTCTTAAACGTGCCTTTACTGGTACGGAAAATATCAAAGATCGCTTCAGGGCTAGATTTATCACTTAGTGGCAAGTAGCCGTCACGCTTCTCAAGCTGGGCAATGATCTTTTCAGAGAGATCATCCATTTTTGCCACACCAACCTTTTGCAAGGCTAAATCAATCTTGCCATCTTCACGAATGTTCTTGATGAAGCCTTTTAGTTTCTTACCGACAAAAATCTTACCAATTACATCCGACGGGAATAACATGCCCCAATGCTCGCCATTGACGATCGCTTTAAAGCCTAGGTCACTGCGCTCTGCAATAATCAGGTCTACTTGTTCATTGCGTTGGTAGTGCGCTGGTGTCTTGTTCAACAGCTTGTTGAACTTAGTTGTACCGACGATACGTCCTGAAGCTTTGTCTGTATAAACGTAAACCAGAACGCTTTGGCCTTCGCGAAAACGGGCACGTTGTTCGCTAAATGGGATCAATAGATCTTTACTCTTAATGCCCCAGTTTGCAAAAGCACCGGTAGAGTTGACGCCTTCAATCTTCATCAGGCCCCACTCACCCACTTCAGCGATCGGTTTTTCTGTGGTTGCCACGATTTCGTTATCAGAATCGAAATAGATGAAGGCATCAAGGTGATCACCTACAGCAACATTGTCTGGACAGAATCGATTTGGCAGTAAGGCGCTACCGTATTCACCTGCATCTAAAAATACGCCGAAGTCAGTTTTTTTCGTTACTTCAAGTGAATGTGTGCGTCCAATTTGAATCATAGTGCTCTCTTTGCGCTTAACCTGTAAGCGAATAGTGGAATAGGTTTCGTCAACGAAGTTGATAAATTTACACCGCTCTAACGATAAGTTTATGTATACTTTAAAAGTTTCATGCAAACTTCTTATTTGGATATCGCCAGTGCGTTCTAAAACAGCTACCCTCAGTATACTGTCTCGTCTTCGAAAAACGTATTGGCGCTGATTATACCCAAACTCGAGCTTGGTTTTAGCCTAAAAGCCAATTTATTTTCATATTAGAGGTGTTATTTGATTACCGTTGATAAGCAGGATGCAATTACTCTCAAGCTATCTCAAGTGATGGCGGCGAGTAAAAAGACCGAACTCGATTTTTATCTGTTTGTTCCTGGAGAACTCGGACTCGGACCTGATGTAATCAAAGAAAACGAAATTTACTACAGCTCTCTGCACCAAAAGCGAACTTACTTCAGTGACAAAACGCACCTACCCTTGGTACACAGTCGATTGGCAAAGCGTGGGATCGTCTCTTCTGCTCAATATCGTGTGAGCTTAAGTCTTTATGCCTATCAGTACGTCATTGCGCTTGATAAGTCGATAGCCGACCTCAATAGCAAAGCCGAAAAAGAACAAGCGATTGATGAAGATAGCGTCGATGATGTTATTGATTTAGCGTTAGACATTCTCAAACGGTTACGCCGCTCAGTTCCGTTTGATGAAGGAATGAAACGCTATTACGCCAATATCGATAACTACTTGTCTTGGTACACCGAGCAAAAGTTTTTGTCGCTTGTGGCTCACCTACCTCGTGAAGGTGACTATAAAACCGTAAAAGAGCGACTTTTAACCATTGCCGAAAAAGAGATTGCTCACCGTAAGCTCAATGACTACAACTCGGAAAACGTTCGAAAATCGGCGACACGAATGAGCAATAAAATGCGTCTACTGCGCCGATTAATTGAGCACCCTATCGTGCTCAAAGAAAAATCGATGTCTTTGGGTGCTAACTTGCAGCGTATCGTTAAGGGGGTTGCTACTGGCTTTGTAATGGTTTTTGTTACCGTCACCGCGATAGTGGCACGAGACTATTGGGGAGAGATTACCGCATCATTCATTATTGCGATGTCTTTTGTTTACGCGCTGCGCGAGATCTTCAAAGACGATTTGCGAGATATTATGTGGCGCTGGATCCGCAAAGGTCGAGCTAAATGGCGCCGAAAGTACTTTGACCCGTCTACAAACAAAGCGGTGGGCCAAAAGCTCGAATGGCTCGAGTTTACATCACTCAGTAAACTGCCAGATCGCATTCAGTCGATACGTAAAAAACGCGTCGCACAACGCGAAGAGCAGATTCTCCACTACCGTTACGAAGTCGAGATGGCAACCTCACGCTTTTTAAGTGGCTATGAGCAAACGCGCGAAAACCTTTATCTCAATATGCGCTTTCTTACCCGCTTGATGGACAAAGGCTCAAACAAAGTCTATCGCCTTAACAATGGTCAAGTGGTTAAAGACTCTGTTGAAAAACGCCACCTATTGAACCTCATTGCACGTGAAGTCAATGAAAAGGGCGAGGCAACGTACTATCGATGGAAGCTCGTTATGAACCGCAGCAAAGTGGTGGATGTTGAGCCGATTCCGGTTGCTGATTTTAAGCCGAAGTTTTTAGGCACAGACAAGCTTAACGACGCTGTTTAACAGAAAGGGTTAATACAAAGCGTGCCATGACTTCATCGCCATGGAGTGATGGGCACAGTGCATTGATGGTGACAGATTCATTAATGCGCTCACCGGTTTCAATGGCGCTATCTAACATATTATCGATTAGCGCCCCATCCTCACACACGAACACCACGCTAGCTTCTGGCCGTTTGAGAAACTCCCCTTGCACCGCTTTAAACGCCAGGCTGATTTTTTCACCACGACTCTCTGCCTTACTCATTGCCATAAAACCACCGGCTATATCAGCGCCAACGGCGAGTGCCCCAAAATACATGCTGTTGAGGTGATTTTTCGTTCGACGTTTGAGAGGGATACGTATCTCTACTTTCTGTTCATTGAGCGTCAGTATTTTAGGTCTGCAGTACCAAATCAGAGGGACTTTCGACCAACCAAAAAGAGATAGGTAGAGATTAGCTTTAAAAAGAGGTGAGAACATAATTCGCCTTAACGTGGTATCCAACAGCATTGTGGTATGACCAGTTAAGGCGATATTTTACAAGTGTGCAACACAGTTATCAGCTTTCTGTGATATTGGTGTCGAGCTTGATGGGGATAAGTTACGACGTAACTACTACTGATAGCTCTTTATTATCAGCAAGTAACGCTTGATAAGCTCGGTTACTCTCTAGTGCTTCAGTCAGCAGAATCGCAGGTTTCTTACCTGCCACTGCTGCCATTTGCGCTGCAGTGACCAGGTGAACGACAGACTCATTATCTGGTGCATAGCTGTGCTTGTGCACAGGGTTACTCTTATCGACCCCAAGGGTAAATTGCGTCAGATCTTCACTATCGATCACGAGTCCATCAAAATAGTGAAGTAGTCGCTCTGCTAGTAGCGCGGATGATGGCACATTAATCGAGAACAGAACTTTAAGCCCTTCGAGCCCTCTCGGTAGCCCCTGCTCTGCTAATTTATCAATAATGCGCGCGGCGTCAGCTAAGCTACGAACAAATGGCACGACGATTGAGACATTCGAGAAATTTTCTCTTAATGCTTTAATCAAATCACACTCAAGTTTGAACCAAGCTTGGTAATCGCTGTCTGCATAGCGTGCAACGCCACGAACTCCCATTAAAGGGTTAGTTTCAGGTTCAACAAGATTGGCTGTCGATTGGTTGATAATATCGCTCGTGAACTTATCTAGACTCACACGCAGAGTCGCTTCTGAACTTACTTGCGATTTCATTTGGTTAACGAGCTTGTCAATTAGTGACGAGGTATTTGCCTCTACAGACTGAATGTCACTCAATAATTTTTTGTTGTCAGCGAGACGCAGCCAATCGCCTAAAGACAGATAACAAAATGTACCTGAATCAAGTTGTTGTGACGGAAGGAATTGCCCCAACTGCTGAGAGAAATGATGACCTTGCTCCATGCTATCCCTTATCATTATGCATTATGTACTTCATGTTTAGTGTTGACATTACCGACACATGAGACCGAATACAAGTATCCAATTCACTTATAACGCATAAAAATGCAAGAATTATGCAATTGACGCTACTTTTGTTTGTGAAACGCATTTTGTTGTAGTTAAACGGTTTCATGTAGCGCCATTTTTCGTTATCTTTGCTGTTTCCAAAAAACATAATTAGGCGATTTTATGCCATTAAAAACAGATGAATTGCGTACTCAACCGCTCGGACCTATGCCAGCTCCTGCGGAACTGAGTCAAGCTCACCCTCTTACAGATGATGTTGCTGCACGCATTGAACTATCACGCCGCCAAATCGAGAAAATTTTAACCGGCGAAGACGATCGTCTTCTTTGTATCGTTGGCCCTTGCTCTGTGCATGACACTGAAGCGGCTATCGATTACGCAAACCGCCTTGCAACTGTTCAAGAGCAATACAAAGATGAACTTTTCATCGTTATGCGCACCTACTTTGAGAAGCCACGCACCGTTGTCGGTTGGAAAGGTCTGATTACTGACCCTAACCTAGATGGTTCATACGCACTTGAAGCGGGTCTACATAAGGCGCGTAAACTGCTTCTAGACATCAATAAGCTTGGTCTTGCAACGGCAACTGAATTCCTAGACATGATTACGGGGCAATATATTGCAGATCTAATCTCTTGGGGTGCTATCGGTGCGCGTACTACAGAATCTCAGATTCACCGTGAAATGGCTTCTGCGCTCTCTTGCCCGGTTGGCTTCAAAAACGGTACGAACGGTAATGTGAAGATTTCTATCGATGCGATTCGCGCATCGAAAGCGTCTCACTACTTCTATTCACCAGATAAAAACGGCCGCATGACCGTTTACCGCACGTCTGGTAACCCATACGGTCACGTGATTCTACGTGGTGGTGATACGGGCCCTAACTTCGACGCTGCCTCTGTGGCATCAGCATGTGAAAAACTCAAAGAGTTTGACCTTCCACAACGCTTGATCGTTGACTTCAGCCATGCGAACTGTGAAAAGCAGCACCGCAAACAGCTGGATGTAGCAAAAGACATCTGTGAGCAAATGGCCAACGGCAGTCACCAAGTTGCCGGTATTATGGCGGAGAGCTTCATCGAAGAAGGCAACCAGTCAATGGCAGATATCCATAATCTTGAATATGGTAAATCGATCACTGACCCTTGCTTGAGCTGGGCTCACACGCAACAAATGTTAGATATGCTTTCAGATGGTGTGAAAGCACGTCGTAACCACAAATAAGGAATAGAACCATGCCTTCTTTTGATATCGTTTCTGAAATCGATACTGTTGAACTGCGTAACGCTATTGAAAACGCGAACCGTGAGCTATCCACTCGATTTGACTTCCGTAATGTAGAAGCAAGTTTCGAGATGGTTGAAGAAACAGCAAAGCTTTCTGCCGAGGGCGAGTTCCAGCTAAAACAGATGCGTGACATGCTGCGTGCCAACCTGACAAAGCGTGGTGTTGATGTCAACGCAATGGAAGCGCAAGATCCAAGCGCTTCTGGTAAAATGTGGAGCCAAACGTGTGTTTTCAAGCAAGGTATCGAAACACCTATCGCGAAGAAAATTGTCAAGCTAGTTAAAGACTCTAAGATCAAGGTTCAAGTTTCTATCCAAGGCGAGAAGGTTCGTGTTACTGGTAAGAAACGCGACGATCTTCAAGCAACAATGCAACTTGTTCGTGAAGGTGAACTGGACCAACCATTCCAGTTTAATAACTTTCGTGACTAGTTAGTCTACCGTTCGTGTTTCACGAATCGAGGTGGTGAGAATAGCAGCGCTCAACAGCGCTGCTTTTTTGTATCTATGCCTTCGACTTTGATCCCTAATTGGCCAAGCGCGTAATTATCAGAGCAATTCACAGGAGTTAAAATCCCACTGACAAAGGACAGCAAAATGCTTTCTCGAACTTTACGCCAAATTAACGCCACAGTCTTACTTCTTACCTGCTTACTCTTTTCGGCTACGATTGCCGCTCATGACCACGGTATGAAAAAAATGGACATCGTAGATACCGCCGCCCAAAATGGGTCGTTCACTACGCTGGTGGCCGCAGTTAAAGCTGCGGGGCTGGTTGAGATTCTAAAAGGTGAAGGGCCATTTACGGTGCTGGCCCCAACTGACGAGGCGTTTGCCGCACTGCCGGAAGGTACGATTGACATGCTTTTGATGCCTGAAAACAAAGACAAGCTCATTGCTATACTAACGTACCATGTGATCCCATCAAAAGCGATGGCTCAAGACGTAGTTAAACTGACATCTGCAGCTACAGTGCAAGGCCAAGAAGTCGTGATAGCTGTGGCTGGCGATAGTGTGATGGTAAACGACGCTAACGTGGTCGCAACCGATGTGGTAACCAGTAATGGCGTCATTCACGTGATTGATAAAGTGCTCATGCCGCAGTAAGCCAACTCAGGAAAAATGTTGCCCTGTCTAATCAAACTAGTCATGGTTTATGTTAGCAGATTAGGTGATAGACGAGGACGTGTGAACGTCCTCTTTTTTTGAGTCCGTAGATTCACTCACACGTTACAGAATAGAGAACACGTGAGTGCGGTATTTGCTTGGAGACTTGCTCTAATACTGCCGGATACACATAGATACAGACATTGTTTTCAGTTAACTCTGCAAGTCGCATAGCAATATCCGTCTCTGTTTGATAAGGCTCTCTGTCGGCATCGCGTCTAGCTATATCTACAAAAGCATAATCACATTCAGTAGGGTAAAGCACCATTTCAGCTTTTTGCAGGGCTTGCAGCGTTCGCAGGCTAATCAAATCAACTGCCGCAGGTAACTCAATTAGCGTAACACTTCCTGACTTCTTAAGTCCGTCTTCAAGTTGTTTCTGATAAACCTGCTCTAGCTGTTCAATTTGCGTTGCGGCAAGCACTTCTGGCTCAGAAAAAAAACGTTCCCAGAACATTCTACGCAAATCGACAGATGGCAAAACACGTTTTATATCGTCGCGCTTACTCGCTCCAAATGCTGCTAGTAGTCCAGTATTTTGTGCTAAATTGGCCTCGACAGACTGTCGAATATTCCGCACTAAAACGGGTGACGCTCCGCCACTAGAGATAGCAATTTGGATATCACCACGCACAATCATCGACGGAGTAATAAAGTCGCAGTAAGGCTGATCATCGACCACATTAACGATCAAGTTCAAACTTTTCGCATCTTTATGAACAGCGTGATTCACTTGATTTTGATTAGTAGTTGCCCAAACTTGCAGTAAGTCCGGCGATAAATATTCAGGTCTGTATTCATCTTGAACCCACTCGCATTGCCCTTGTTCAACACACGTTTGAAGATAACGGTCGAGCTTAGGTGAGACGATAGTGATACAAGCTCTTGCTTTGATTAACGCCTCTATCTTTCGACACGCCACTTCACCCCCGCCCACTACCAATACGGGCTTCCCTTCCAACTTCATAAATAGAGGAAAATACTGCATTTAAATTTACCGTCCTTCTTTAGGTGCTAATAACAGTTATTGTTCAATTTGGTGCATTTTTTGTCATAAAAGTACGTTATAAAAAGATCTTCAACCAAATTTTAAGCATTTAACGTGATTAATCTCTAGTCTTATATTCTGCACTAAAACAAAACTCATCAGAGCTGTTTGATTACAGTGCAAGATCGCAATGCACCATGTTGGTTCAATGTTGCACTATTTACATTACACTAACAATTGTTCATGCTAGATTGCACAGCTTTGGTGAGACATCTCGAAAACCTTTTTAAATTTAGTTGTTTGAGAAAATCAAAAACCTTACCTACGCTTAAATTGCTTTTTGCATTGTATGCAACTTGCAATGACCTGACAAAAATACTTAATGCTTACACACAACATTTATTCAGGATTTTGTTTCAGGCTTGCACTGAAATGTACGGAAATAACAGGAAGGATACACATGACTAAGAAACTCTCCTTGATTGCGTCTGCTGTTGTGGCTTCGACTGCTCTACTTTCTTCAAACGCTTTCGCGGCTGAAGCGACACTAGAAAAAGTTACCAAACAGGGTTTCGTCTCTTGTGGTGTGAGTACCGGTCTACCCGGTTTCTCTAACCCGAACTCAAAAGGCGAATGGGAAGGTATCGACGTAGAGTATTGTCAAGCGCTAGCAGCGGCTGTACTTGGTGATAAAACAAAAGTGAAATACGTTCCATTAACAGCAAAAGAACGCTTCACTGCACTTCAGTCTGGTGAGATTGATGTGTTGTCACGTAACACAACTTGGACGTTGCACCGTGACACTGCACTGGGCCTAAACTTTGTCGGCGTTAACTACTACGACGGTCAAGGCTTTATGGTTAAAAAAGATCTTGGCGTTTCTAGTGCCAAAGAGCTTGATGGTGCGGCAGTCTGTGTTCAGTCTGGTACAACAACCGAACTGAACCTAGCTGATTACTTCCGTAACGAAGGTATGTCATACAAACCCGTCGTATTTGATACGGCAGCGCAAACTTCTAAAGGTTTCGATGCGGGTCGTTGTGACGTACTAACCACCGACCAATCTGGTCTGTACGGTCTACGCTTAAACCTTGCTGACCCAAGTTCAGCCGTTGTACTACCAGAAATCATTTCGAAAGAGCCACTAGGCCCAGTTGTTCGTCAAGGCGACGACCAGTGGTTCAATATCGCTAAGTGGACACTATTCGCAATGGTTAACGCAGAAGAGTACGGTATTACCTCGGCAAATGCTGATGAAATGCTTAAGTCTACGGATCCAAACATCAAACGCATCCTAGGTGTTGACGGTCCTCAAGGTAAAGGCCTTGGTATCCGTGATGACTGGGGTTATCAAGTTATCAAGCAAGTGGGTAACTACGGTGAGAGCTTTGAGCGTACGGTTGGTACGGGTTCTCCACTAGAAATCTCGCGTGGTGTTAACGCGTTATGGAATAAAGGCGGCTTCATGTATGCGCCTCCTCTACGCTAAGTTAGTTTAAGTTTTGCCAAGATAATAATTATATGGGGCGGCTTTGCTGCCCCTTTTATCAAGCGCTCTGTCCCCTCTTTATATGAGGGTTTCAAATGGACTTGAGGTTACAGTTGTATGAAAACCACTAATGTCGAAAATTCGACGTCCAATAGTGCGTCGAAATCGGGCTCTAATATTCTATATAACCCCACCTTTCGCTCGGTTACTTTCCAAATACTCGCCATTGTCGGGTTAATCTTTTTCTTCTACACCATCGTAAATAACGCCCTCACCAACCTTGAATCTCGTGGTATTGCCACAGGTTTTGGCTTTTTGGATCAAGAAGCGGGTTTTGGTATCGGTCTTACGTTGGTCGAATATGATGAGACTTTCTCCTACGGACGAACGTTTATCGTCGGGCTACTTAATACAGCTCTCGTTTCTGTATTGGGTATTATTCTTGCCACCGTACTCGGTTTTACAATCGGTATCGCACGACTTTCTTCCAACTGGCTCGTGAGCCGAATGGCAGCGGTCTACATCGAGATTTTCCGTAACATCCCATTGTTGCTGCAGATCTTCTTCTGGTATTTCGCGGTATTGCAGGTATTGCCCTCCCCTCGACAAAGCTTGAGCTTGGGTGAAGCCATATTTCTTAATGTACGTGGCCTTTATTTCCCAGCTCCAGTCTTTAATCAAGGCAGTGGCTTGGTGATTGGCGCACTCATCGTGGGTGTTATTCTCACTTTAGGCATCAGCGTTTGGGCAAAGAACAAGCAAAAACTAACAGGTCAGCAAACACCGCTTGCGCGTATTGCCGTTGCTTTATGCGTTGTTGTGCCTGTGATCGCTTATTTCGTTGCAGGGCAGCCAATAAGTTGGGATTATCCCGCGCTAAAAGGTTTTAACTTCCGTGGTGGCATTAGCATCATTCCTGAACTTGCTGCACTGCTTCTGGCACTAAGTATCTATACCGCCTCGTTCATTGCTGAAATCGTTCGTTCTGGTATCAATGCGGTTAACCATGGCCAAACAGAAGCGGCAATGTCGCTTGGCTTGCCTCGTTCACGCACATTAAAACTCATTGTCATACCTCAGGCATTGCGAATCATCATCCCTCCACTCACTAGCCAATATTTGAACTTAACAAAGAACTCATCGCTTGCGATGGCCATTGGCTATCCAGATCTCGTTTCAGTGTTCGCAGGAACGACACTCAACCAAACGGGACAGGCGATTGAGATCATTGCGATGACCATGGCAGTCTATCTGTCGTTAAGTTTAATTACATCGGCACTGATGAACCTATACAACCGTAAAGTTGCCTTGGTGGAGAGATAATATGAAAGTACATCAATTTCAGCCAGATCTTCCACCGCCGGCTAATACGGTGGGTGTTGTTGGCTGGTTAAAGCGCAATCTGTTTAATGGACCTGTTAATTCCGTCGTAACATTAGTTCTTGCCTACTTTGTCATTTCCCTTTTATGGACGACCATCGACTGGGCAATACTCAAAGCCGATTGGGTCGGAGAAACGCGTGATGCATGTTCACGAGAAGGGGCTTGTTGGGTCTTCATTAGCGTGCGTTGGCAACAGTTCATGTATGGGTTCTATCCTGAAGCAGAATTGTGGCGCCCTCGCATTTTCTACGCAACCTTAGCAGTTTTCACTGTTTTATTGGCCTATGAAAAAACGCCAAAACGCACGTGGATCTTCCTATTTTTCGTTAATATCTATCCATTCATTATTGCAGCACTTCTTTACGGTGGCGTATTTGGACTTGAAGTGGTTGAAACGCACCGTTGGGGTGGCTTGCTAGTGACGCTCATCATTGCGCTAGTGGGTATTGTTGTTTCACTCCCTATCGGTGTCGCGCTGGCGTTAGGTCGCCGTTCCGATATGCCGATTATACGCAGTATTTGTACTGTCTATATTGAAGTTTGGCGAGGCGTCCCCCTTATCACCGTTCTGTTCATGGCTTCGGTTATGCTGCCGCTCTTCTTAGCCGAAGGCGCAGACACAGACAAATTGATTCGAGCCTTAATCGGTGTGGTGATGTTCAGTGCCGCTTATATGGCAGAGGTGGTGCGTGGTGGTTTGCAAGCCATTCCAAAAGGACAATATGAAGCAGCTGATGCCTTGGGGTTAAGCTACTGGAAGAAAACGGGGCTCATCATTCTTCCACAAGCCCTAAAAATTACCATTCCTTCTATTGTGAACACTTTCATTGGCTTGTTTAAAGACACCAGCCTCGTACTCATCATCGGTATGTTTGATGTATTGGGCATTGGTCAGGCTGCAAATACCGACCCAGAGTGGTTAGGTTTTGCTACAGAAAGTTATATATTTGTTGGGTTAGTGTTCTGGATATTCTGTTTCGGCATGTCGAGATACTCGATTTGGCTCGAAAACAAACTGCATACCGGTCACAAACGATAAAGAAACTCAGGGACGTATTATGACACAACAAGATTTAGTAATTGAAATCAATGACATGAACAAGTGGTACGGTGAGTTTCATGTTCTGAAAAACATTAACCTCCAAGTAAAGAAAGGCGAAAAAATCGTTATCTGTGGCCCATCAGGCTCAGGTAAGTCTACAATGATTCGCTGTATCAACCGTTTAGAAGAGCATCAGAAAGGACAAATCGTTGTTTCTGGTAATGAACTGACGGAAGATCTGAAAAACATCGAGGCCGTTCGTCGTGAAGTCGGTATGTGTTTTCAGCACTTTAACCTCTTCCCCCACCTTACGGTTCTTGAAAACTGCACTCTGGCGCCGATTTGGGTCAAGAAAATGCCGAAAGAGGAAGCAGAAGAGATCGCCATGAAATACTTAGAGCGCGTGAAGATTCCAGATCAAGCCGATAAATACCCAGGGCAACTTTCGGGTGGTCAGCAGCAACGTGTAGCGATTGCACGCTCTTTGTGTATGAATCCTCAAGTGATGCTGTTTGATGAACCGACATCAGCACTTGACCCTGAAATGGTACGGGAAGTGCTCGATGTTATGGTAGAGCTTGCAGACGAAGGGATGACCATGCTCTGCGTGACCCACGAAATGGGTTTTGCCAAAGAGGTTGCAGACCGAGTCATCTTCATGGATGCAGGTGAAATCATCGAAGAAAACAACCCCGTAGACTTCTTTGAGAACCCGCAGTCGGATAGAACGCAAAACTTCTTAGCGCAGATTTTGCATCATTAACCAAACTCAAGGCTGAAGGAAGAAGGATCAATCCTTCTTCCTTCAGCCTATCTGCTTCGACTCTGACAAACATCGAATTCACTACGCAAAATGTATTTTGCAACGCCTTTATCCTTAAGTCACACCCTGTTACAACTCAGTAACGATTAGAAAGACCATTTCCATTATCATTAACCAATTGATCCTTAGTTGCATTTTGTGGCTAATAAATAATACCCCTATTGGTTTTGGGCTTGATTTTTTCAAGCTTTACCCCCATAAAGGGAGTAAATAACTATCATTCTTTTACGAGGAAGATTATGAACAACCCTATGTTTAGCCGTACAGCGACTCAAGAGAGTGCTCTACAAACGAACAAAGTACTGCGCAACACCTACGCTCTACTTTCAATGACACTGCTTTGGTCAGCAGTTGTTGCTGCATTTTCAATGGCAATGAACCTACCTCGCCCAGGTCTAATCCTGATGCTGGTTGGTTTTTATGGCTTACTATTCCTAACAGAGAAGAACCGTAACAACAGCATGGGTCTTGTCTTTACATTCCTATTTACTGGCTTCCTAGGTTACACAACAGGCCCTATCCTTAGCATGTACATCGGTGCTGGTATGGGTGATGTGGTTCTGACTGCTCTAGGTGGCACAGCACTGGCATTTATGGGTGCATCAGCTTACGCACTAACAACTAAGCGCGACTTATCATTCCTAAACGGTATGCTAATGGCTGGCTTCGTTGTGCTTCTAGTGGGCATGGTAGCGAACATCTTCCTACAGATGCCGATGCTATACCTAGCAATGAGCGCGATGTTCATCCTGTTCTCAACAGGCGTGATTCTACTAACAACGCAATCTATCATTCGTGGTGGTGAGACAAACTACATCTCAGCAACGGTTAGCCTATACGTATCGCTATACAACATCTTCATCAGCCTGCTAAGCATCCTAGGTGTGATGAACGACGACTAATCTCAACGATTACTCTCAAATTCAAGCCCGAGCATTTGCTCGGGCTTTTTGTTTTCAATCACTTCAATAGGGTTTACACTTGCGAAGTGTCACACTAATACCCTGATGAATTATGTTTGTATTTAAAGAGAAACAGATCGAAACCGACGCACAAGGCTACCTGCTCAACCACACTGATTGGCAGCCAGAAATGATTGAAGTGCTAGCAGAAATGGAAGGTATTGAGCTAACCGAAGCACACCTAGAAGTGGTGCATTTCGTACGTGACTTCTATGAAGAGTTTAACACCTCACCTGCAGTACGTATGCTCGTCAAAGCGATGGAAAAGAAACACGGCCCAGAAAAAGGCAACAGTAAATACCTGTTTAAGCTATTTAAGCAAGGGCCTGCAAAGCAAGCAACGAAGCTTGCAGGATTACCTAAGCCGGCGAAATGCCTATAATACTTAAGTTACCGCGTCACTAAGAGCGTCAAATTGACGGCCTTAGTGACTATAATGTTTGGTGGCTATAGTTCTAGCGAGTTAGTTATTGAATCTCGAACCCTCTCATTTCTATCAATGCGACCTGCTCACTCACGACCGAATCAACCGAGGCGGTTCTAGGCCCAGCACTCAGCCACATTTCGAGTTGCTCTACAGCACCATCGTCACCTGTTGCCAACACCTCTACGTTGCCATTCGCAAGATTTCGCGCATATCCGTTTAAACCAAGCTTTAAACCTTCATGACAGGTGTGATAACGAAACCCAACCCCTTGCACCACTCCAGATACAATAAACTTACGCGATATGTGTGACATGTAGCCCCCGACTTAGTCTGTTTTCATGCATTAATTGTAGAAGCTATAGAAGATTCTTCCCATCTAGCCTCAATTTAGAGTGAGATCAGCCTCATACCTTGCTTTTGTTCTAAGCTTTATACAAAATAGCCGACCATTTTCCCCATCACTGTTCAATTACGAGTTCACTTATGAAACCAGCGATTTATCTTACACGCGGTCGTGAAAAATCACTTCAACGTCGTCACCCTTGGATCTTCTCACGCGGTATCGAGCGAGTTGAAGGCGAACCACAGCTTGGGGAAACCGTTGATGTATACAGCTTTAAAGGGCGATGGCTCGCTAAAGCTGCTTATTCGCCAAATTCTCAAATCCGTGCCCGCGTTTGGTCATTTGAAAAAAAGGACATTGACCAAGCGTTCTTTGAGCAGCGCATTCGTGATGCACTCGTTTTACGTGAAGAAGTTATCAAACGTGATGGTCTAACGGGGTTTCGTCTAATTGCCGCTGAAAATGATGGCCTACCCGGTGTTACAATTGATAAGTTCGACAACTACCTTGTTTGCCAACTTCTTAGTGCAGGTGCAGATTTGCATCGCGACACATTAGTGAAGGCTCTTTTAGAAGTCTTCCCTGACTGCAATATCTATGAGCGCTCTGACGTAGCTATCCGCAAGAAAGAAGGCTTAGAAGAAGTAACAGGTGTATTACACGGTGAAATGCCTCCGGCGAATGTATGGATTGAAGAAAACAGCATCAAGATTGGTGTTGATATCCAAAATGGTCATAAAACAGGCTTCTATTTAGACCAACGTGACAGCCGTCAGCAATCAATGAAGTACGTGAAAGATAAAGAAGTCTTAAACTGCTTCTCTTACACAGGCGGATTTGGTCTATATGCACTTAAAGGCAGCGCTTCACGCGTGATAAACGCCGACGTGTCTCAACCTGCTCTTGATAGAGCCAAAGAGAACGCTATTGAAAACGGCTTCGATATCTCTAAGAAACGCGCTGTATTCTTAAATGCAGACGTGTTCAAGTTGCTGCGTGAATACCGCGATCAAGGTACTAAGTTTGATGTCGTGATCATGGATCCACCAAAGTTTGCAGACACCAAAGCACAGCTCAACGGCGCTTGTCGCGGCTACAAAGACATTAACATGCTAGCGATGCAAATTCTTAAACCAGGCGGCACGCTTCTGACATATTCATGCTCAGGCCTAATGGACCAAAACCTGTTCCAAAAGATCATTGCTGACGCTGCGGTAGATGCTGGCCGTTCAGTAAAATTCGTAGAGCGTTTTGAGCAAGCTGCCGATCACCCAACCGATACCGCTTACCCTGAAGGTTTCTACTTGAAAGGGTTTGCTTGTAAGGTTCTATAAAAAATAGGATGAAGGTAGAAGGATAGCGGTTTCGCTCCTTCTACCTTCATCCTTCCGCCTAAATCACATACTTCAGTTTAAGTTCTCTCAAAACATTCATTTAACAGTGCTGGTGGCACCTATTTCGCTCATTCCCCCACCAACCTGTTCACAAAAAAATCAAACAGTCACAAAACCTTGATTTTACGCTTGCACCCTTTCATCTGAGCCGTTAATATCCATCTCGTTCTTAAGGAATGGGTCCGTAGCTCAGTTGGTTAGAGTACTACCTTGACATGGTAGGGGTCGGCGATTCGAGTTCGCCCGGACCCACCACTCCTTACTGCATAACAATGCAAAAGAACACAATCTGGATCCGTAGCTCAGTTGGTTAGAGTACCGCCTTGACATGGCGGGGGTCGGCGATTCGAGTTCGCCCGGATCCACCATATTCGTTCTTATAGAACAACAACAAAGCCCGCTTTTATAGCGGGCTTTGTTGTTTCTGAAGGTTACCTGCAACTTCTTCAATCCATTTTCTAGTCTAATTTTCCGCATACAGAAACTCATGTCATGAATGAACATTCGTTTGGACAGATTCATACTTTCTAGCAGACTCTACAAGTGTTGGTAAAATATTGGTAAAAAATTGGGAAAATCCAGTAGTGTTGTATTTCTCACCACATTCTCATTTTTAACGAAGAGTAACCCGCACCTCACCTCTCGCATAAGGGCTTTGTCGAACATATTTATTACCCTAAACTTCAATACAATCGAACATCAAGATTACTGTCCTGGATTCCCAAAAGGTTGTTCACGCAATATCTTATTGCTCGTTACGTTTACTTATAAGCAGCCGATATCGTTGAAAGTACCTCTTCTAAAGCCAATTGAACACGATGTTTTCCTTTCTCATAATGTGAACCGTTATTGAAGGAGCTGGGAGACTGTGGTTAATATCTGACGTATACAAGTTCTATAGTCCGTTTTTATGTGCTTTTGTGCTAACTCTAGACCTTTACCTATACGCGCTTTCTTGGGGCATCTGATACCACACCGGCAGTCTTAGTTAGCGTGATTTACTACCTTGCTCTATACATTCAACAACTCGACGTTAAATCTGTTGTCCTGACTCCTTGGTTTGGCGATGTTGAGACTTTTCGGATTGAAAAACTTCATACACTTCAGCCAATAAAAATGTGACGAAGCCTAAATGTCCTTAGCTTAAGAATTGGATGTATAATCGTGTTGCAGTTAACTTCCTTTATCTTTGAGTCTCTCGTTCAAATTTACTCATGACTTCAGATTCTCCCATCTACATTTAATAAGATTTCTTGCACATAATTACACGTCCACAATGTGCCACAACTTGGTGTAAGTTAACTAGCTGTTAATATCTACTCGAGCTACAGGAAAAATGCCGACTAATAGCTAAAGTTGATATTCTATATATGCAAACAATTTATATATTTGATTGTATTAAATTTCTTTCATTTCGGTTACTTCTTGGTCAGTGCTCGTGCTGAGCACTATTTACGATCCAGTACGCAAATTTATCGACAACCTCAGCAATCAATAAAAAAATAGGTATTAATACCCTTACACAACATAGAAAAATCTCATTCATAGAGAAATTGAACATGAAAAAAATTACTGTCAAACAATTCAAAGATCTATTCTATCCAGATGCTGACCTTACACTAGCAACCATACGGAACTGGTTAAGAAACGGTCACTTAGCGGGTGAAAAAACACCAAGTGGGATCTGGTTCGTAATTGTACCAGAAGATGGTTGTCCATTTATCCACTCCAGTCGAGTCAATGAACTGTTAAAAATGATGGAGAAATAGAATATGGCTATCATTCATATGTTTCTAAGTTTAATTGAATTTTTCTTTAAGCATGGTTGTAGTGCTTTTGAACCAAAGCTATATATTGGTAGAAATCGTAAGAAGGAAAACTCTGGCTTACCTCGATATTTGTATCGAGAAATAATAAATGGGGCTACTCGCTATCGATTCACCCTAATTAACGGAAAGAAAATCTTATATCCTATTGAATATAAATTTAAAGAGATAATTGAAGCTGTTATTGCATATAACAATGAATACCGAAGTCATAGCCAATTACTTAATTTTATAGTCAAAAGTAAAAGCCTTAGAAAAGGGAAAAGTCTATCTCACTGGCTTGATAAATTTAAGGAAAGCATCAATGATAACGATAATAGCACACAAGTAAAACAGACGAAGATTAACGACATAGAGCGGCTAAATGCAGCCCTTGGGCACATACTGACATGTAAACTTAAGTATGAAGATATCATTGAATTTATTGAAAATTCTTATGGTGGCAAGTCCAAAGAGGTCTACAATAAAAAAGTAGCCCTTGTGAAAAAACTATTTGCATTCCTCAAGGATCAAGACGCAATTGAACATAATTTTATGAGTGATAAAATGTTGAAACCAATCTATGAGAAGGATAAAGAAAGAAAACGTCATGACTTATCAGAGGAAGCTTTTTTCCTAATATATGAACATGCACCTATTTTTCTGAAAGTGGCTATGATATTAGCATCCCAAAGCACTCATACAGTCAATGAAATTCACCGAATTAAAAGAGACATTCCTTTTCCGGAACCTAATACATGCGGAATTGTGTGGTTTGACGATCCTGAAATAGACGATAGTGGCAATATTATCTTTGGCACACTTTATATTCATCGCAATAAGACAAAGAAGAATAAATCTTCATATATTGCCATCCCTGTCAATGAGGAAATTAAATATGCTGTTGAGCTTTCTCAAACACAAGGCATTTCTAGTCCGTATATCGTGCAACGTATGCGCTTACGGAACAACAAGCTATCAAAAGACTGTGACCACGAATACCAAGTTTCAAAGCGTTTGATTAGTGAAGAATTCTCAAAAGTTCGCGACCAACTCAACTTGTATGCCGAACTAGACAAATCGCTACGCCCTACTTTTAGTCAAATCAGACCATTAGTAGCAACAATAATGGAGGATTCAAATTATGAACCATCGACAGTCATGGGTCATTCCAGCGAAAAAACCACTAACATCTATATTAGAAAATCCAAAGTAAAATGGAATCACGTACCTTCTATAGTGGTCCCTTTAAAATGCAGTAAAAAGTAACCAGAATATTATATTACTACATAAATTTTACACCGGACAGTAATCTATTCAGTATCAGATAACTGTCCGGCCTTAACTGGTCCGTTATTAATTCTCCCTATAGTAGCATTTTCTTCCTTCTCCTTTAATTTAATCTAAGAGTTACACTAATCATAGGAATATTATTAAATTATCGGAAATTTGGTCAACTACCAATATATTACATAATGGATAGTGTTCTAATCAAAAAGGAAGAGCACTATGAACAAACTAATTCAGCTAAAAACCATCGCAGAGCGCGGTGCCGCTATGACATTCAGAGCGCTTGCTGGGCTCACGTATATCTTCTTGTACAACATGCTAAGTATGGGCTTTGGTTTATTCACCAACGAGCACACTGCTCCTGCTTACTTTGCCTTTGTCAGCGTGCTTGGCGCTTATCTTACCTTCCATATGGCTTTCTTAATCCATGCATCAAAGCAATATCTAGCCTGTGGGATTTGGTCTTTGTATCACCCTGTAAACCAACTGTTCAGTGTCTCTGCTGCAATTTTGTTTATTGGTGTGCTCTATGGAGCGCCTAACATTCTTGATATGACGATGCTATATGAGCTTATCGAGCCGTCAAACGCCCGCGATAGCGAACTGAGCGGAGCCATCGTGCTCACTTCAGTGCTGACTGCAATATTCAGTGTACCGATAGTGATTTCTTTTCTAATTGGCTTCTTTACCACAGCATTACAGCTTGAAGTTCACCAGGAGGACAAAGTGCGAGTATGTCGAAATCCTCTAAATTACATGATGTTAACAGGATTGCTCGTTTTTGCGGTAGTTGCTAACGGACGTATCCCATCCCCTACCGTCGTACTGTTAATTGAGTTGCTGATTGCCATGGAAGTTACGCGGATACTCACCCCAGCGTTTGTAAGAAAGCATAGCGGTGAAAGCGTCACTCAAACCTTATAGCGTGGCCTCGGAACCCGAACGTTGATATGAGCGGTGGCATAAAAAAGCGTCAGCACTCTGTATTTTTCCAGTCGGACTTGAGTGCTTTCATGCTTTGTCCTTTCCCAATACCCGATAAGCTGCCTTCGACCCACTGAGGTGATTCTTTCTCCTAAATAGGGCTCATGGCAAAATATGTCATCAAAAATCGCGACAAGTCTTCTGAGTTGGACTTTCCGGTAGCCAATGCCTTTCTTGTTGTAAAACGACATTATCGTCATAATTTGTCGATAGCTCTCTCGATTCACAGTGCTACCCCAAATAAGCATTGCAGATGGAAAGACGATGATGCCCAAGTATCTTTGAGAGTTGCAGACGGACGACTTTATCTCTCGCTTTCGCCTGCTCTATCGAAATGCTTAAGGTGTGACTTAAATATCGATAGTGCTCAGCCCCATGGGCTACGCCACTTCTGACGGGACAAGCTGCGCCAACATGCCGCTCGTAGTAGCTCATCGCAAACGTCTTACGTTCACCATGACTACAGTATCCATTATCAATTGCTTTGGTTTCGCGCCAGGCCATACTCTGAAACGCTTTGAAGCTCATCTCCTTCGGCACCAAACTGTCATGCCCTACCACTGCTTGGTAATGCGCAACATCCTCAAGGACCTTCTTTTGGGCTGGATTCTCCAATGGTACCCAACGCGCTTGGCCTCCCTTTGTTCCCCGTGATATTTCGATTTGTCCATGCTCATTGATTTGTTTTACGGCCTGACTCGCATAAAAAAGGGCCGCTTCACGAAAGCGCATTCCCCAAGCCCGCTGTAAGCGAGCGATTAAGGCAACTTCGGTACTTGAGCTCTGAACGACTTTATTGTGGATGCTCTGGGCTACAGAGCCATCTTTGAGTGCAATGCCTGACTTCGGTGGAAAAAGTAAATCCTTAGTCGCGTTTATTGTCAGTGACTCATCCCCCCTTGCCTGAGCGAGCACACAATTAATGTGACTAAGGTAGTCACGTGCGCTACTTGCAGTTAACTCGCCCTTTTCCTCGAACTTGTCTCTCAAATACTCGCCGAACGCGAATAGGTGACTCTGCTCGATGTAGTTCAACCTTTTGACACCCAACTCTTGCTTGATAAACGCACCAAACAAGCGTATCGCTGGCAAGCGCGTACGGTGAGTATTCGACTTAACACCGCCCTGCTCTTCTAAACTGGCATTGATTAACGCTTTCACCATGTCCTTTGAGCCGAGGTTATAGTTCGCCTTAGTAAAATCTCGAAGTGTATTGATTCGATGACCACTGTATTTCTTTGTATTGCTCCTCCAATTAATTTGTGCTTTTGCTCCTCTAGCATGAGTGCGCAGGCTTTCTACCTGTCTCGATGAATGATTACGTCTCTACAAAAGTGCTCCTTCCTATCTGAAGTCCGATGGGCTTTTTGCATCCTCACTCTTGTTGGGTGACCGTTTCCTCACTTGCTGAGGTCAAAAGGGCGTATTGCATCCTCGGTCCTAAAGGTAGCGCTGAAGACTGCAGCATTTGTGGCTTATTGCATCCTCTACCTTGGTTCATGCTATTTGTTCGCTGATTTAAAATGCTATGCATAGAGAGGGCAATTAGAGCAGTAACGCCACTCAAAATGAGGCTTACTGCTTTGCTCTACCGCCAATAGCACTGTTAACTTTCAAAAACTTTTCAAGGGAACTTCTCGGCGCCCCAGCGATTAAAGGCGCTATTCCCGCTTTGGCTTCGTCGTCTAATTTCTGACTAAATTAGACGACGAGAAAACACGCCTCTCCTTCGCCTGCCTGTAGGCGTGATTGTTTGTTTCTTAATTGATTTGTTGAGTTTTATTTCACTCTTGTTTGTCATATTCCTTACCTCTCTTTCAAGTTCAATTGGGTGGACTCGCCACCATCGAACTGCATTAGGACAGGAACAAAACCAATAGAAACGAGATGCGCTATTTTTGCGTACTTGATGATGAGGCATTGAAACACTGGCTGGATTTGGTGCGCTTAAGAGTTGAGCTAAAATGAGTTGAATAGGCAGTCACTACACAAGGGAGAATAGATGTTACGAACGAAACGAAAGCTACCCGACTCTCAAAGAGTCTACATTCTGCACGCCTGTTTACTCGGCGCCTTGGTCGGCTTACTGATATAAACGCAAACAAGGCCCTCTATGGTTCATAGAGGGCCTTGAGGCTAGCTTCATTCCCTACTAGCTCTTTTCTTAGGTCTCCCGCGGTTAGTGCTTGTTTTCCTTGTGAGTGATTCGACACCATTTCCGAAAGACACTCTGATTATGTTCACTAACTTCTATGCAAAACTAAGTTGCGATTCTTTAGCGTGGCAGAAAAAACACCGTCAAACTATAGGAAGCATCAATCCAAATAAATCAATAGTTTAAACAAAAATAGACAGCTCCAACCTGTGGTACACCAGTTTTGTATCTCTTCATTTTCTCAATCTCTTTCCTGAAAGCCTAAACCAAGTGAAATCTGAAACAGCGATATGTCCTGTTTCATAAAAACTGATTAAAAAGGTGAAGAAATGAAGAAAAAGAAGTTTAAACCGGTGTCAGAAGAGTTAATGCAAGGCGGAGAACTCGACTTTATTCATCGTATGTGCACAGGCGTGGTAGACGAAAATACTGAAGCTATCTCTCACATGTGGGATAGCTTAAGCGAACAAGGTAAAGCTTTCGCAGTTAAGATGTTTGATAGCCGCGAGCTTGGTTATCAGGTCCATCAATCTCGCGAAATGTTTATCGACCGCATCGCAACTAACATGGCGGTTAAAGCAAGTCATCTCGAAATTTACGAGGGCCCTTTTGCAAATAAGTACATAAAAATGACCGTAGAAGAGCGTAAGATTTGCCTTAACCTGTTAATTGAGCAGTATTATGATGAGTTAATGGATAAAGAGTTTGAATATAGTAGTGACGAGTACGCTGTTGAAAGGACTAACTAAGACCTTACCCTAGAAAGCCCTACCAACGGTTTTGGCTTTGGCACAATGGCACATTAGCTCGAATACATTTAGCTGGACACGCGTGTCCGGCTAAATTTTTACAAGTGGCGAACCAGAATCACCCGGCAATACCTTCTGCTCGCGCTCAGGGCCACGGTAGATACTGCGGAATGCTGGGAAGTAGTAACACTGTGGATCGTCCGCCGTACATTCTTGTTTGATGTGCATAGGCTCGCCCATAGAGTCTAACTCACCCGTATCCACAAACTTGACTGGAATGAAGTTAGGAATAGCGTAGCTTAATGTGCCTTTACGCAGAACATCAGGATTATACAGCGCGTCATCTTCTGTCAGGCCCCAACCCATGAAGGTAAACTCAGTGTCTTTAGGCAGATTAAACTGATGAGTTGCAACATCGTAAGATGGTTCAACGATAACACCCGATGAGTGCATAACTGGCTCAGAGAGCTTAGCAAGGGCCAGATCCAAGTCTGCGTAACTACCTTGTAGGTACTTGTCACCGTCGTCGCGAATTAACTGAACAGCCAACTCGTTGTAAAGCACCTCATCGGTGAAGTACAACTTATCGTTATCTTGATCGTCTAGGAACTTGCCTTTGAGGGTATCGGTGTAGATCTTATGTCTTGATTCCAATGCATCCGCGTAATACTTGTATTGGAATGTATTGATTTCTTCATAGCCAACATCACGCGTGATGCTAATTGGGTCGGTTCGGTCGATACCTTGCTTTACGTTCATAAAACCAGTGGCGTTATCGATGCAGTGTTTTGCAGTAAGAATATAGTCACCGCCAATGAGAACACCGCCACACAATTTATAGGTGTAGTCAGTAATAAACACCTCAATATTGACGTAATAGTCTCGGTACTCCTGTTCGGTGACAGGCTCGGTCTCACCACCTAGCACTGGGGTGATTGTTGGTGCTGCAAAGGCCTGAGTTGCAGTAAGCAAGCCAGCAGCTAACGTAAGGTGTGTCTTTTGCACAATGAATCTCCATCTAAGAATATTCATCGCGTAGAATCAACTACAGAGAAAAAGCTAGAAGTGCGAGTTTTTTTCCGTTCAACTAAGAAATAGCAGACGGAAAAAGGAAAAACCCCGGAAAAAATCCAGGGTTTTAGTTAGTTAAGATACAAACTTAAGCGACAATCTTCTTGCGAATAGCAAGTCCAATCAACGCTAGAATGGTAAAGAGCCCCATAGAACCACCTGAGCCACCACCTTGAGTTGAATTACCTTCGTCAGTATCGCCACCGTTACCTTCGTCAGTATCGCCGCCGTTACCTTCGTCAGTATCGCCGCCGTTACCTTCGTCAGTATCGCCGCCGTTACCTTCGTCAGTATCGCCGCCGTTACCTTCGTCAGTATCGCCGCCGTTACCTTCGTCAGTATCGCCGCCGTTACCTTCGTCAGTATCGCCGCCGTTACCTTCGTCAGTATCGCCGCCGTTACCTTCGTCAGTATCGCCACCGTTACCTTCGTCAGTATCGCCACCGTTACCTTCATCAGTATCGCCACCGTTACCTTCGTCCGGATCAGTAGGTTTACCTCCGATTTCGATGTCAGTCTCTTCCTCTTCATCACCTTTATCAGTTCCATTATCTGGATTGATTGGGTCAGTAGGATCGATTGGGTCAATCGGATCTGTCGGAGGAGTAGGATCACCTGGCTCTACGATTTTATATTCAGTTGAATATAGTGTCACAGGAATGAAGATTTCAGAAGATAATTGAATATCGACTTCTAGCTCTTCACCAGGCATTAACGTCATATCAGGCGCAGTGATTTCGACACTACAAGCGCTAGTTGATTCGATAACACCACAGTCCGTATAAACAAACACACCGTTCACGTACTCACCAGAAGTGAGAACTGAATCCACATCACTTGCAGTGAAGTTCTGAACATCGAATGTCACATCACTTTCAGTATGTACATCAAGTGTAAGATTGGTTGGATACGTAACTTCATCAATTGTTCGTACGAACCAATTCATGTAACTATCGAAAGTAACAAAGTCACTTCGAGCTCGTAACCCATCTTGGTTTTCGAGTGAGTTAGTACTGACAACACCAATAACGTTTCCATCTTTAATAAGAGGGGTTCCGGAATCACCATCTGTTACAGATTGAAGCGGATTGTAGAAAGTGTTTTTATACTGTGGAGAATAAAAGCAACTATCTGCAGTCTCTTTGCAGGGTAATGGGATTCTTAATTGATCTCCCATTGAGTTCTGGTCACCTTCAACTTCAACCATCATGTATGGTTGGTGAGTCATTCTTTCTAGCTCTAGTTCAAACTGCATCATTACATTCGATGTAGCACCTGTACTTCCTAGTGTCCCCCATCCTCGGAACGTAAATGATTCACCAATATCATAAAGTGTTTCTTCACTTCCGTACTCAAAGTTTGGTTTAATAACAGCCGAACTTGCATAAGGAACACCTTCATCAAGAACTAATATTGCTAAATCACGCTGTATCGATGACGACAGTTTGTAGTCAGGATCCTGAGCGACAATAGCATCATATGTATCAAAGTCTTTAAACACATATTCTGGCTCTACAACATCTTCACCCATCTCATTAAGGATAGAGCCTTTAACGTCGTTCAAATAATAATCTATGTACAACTTTAAATACTCTACGTATTCACGGTTATAAATAGCCTCCTTAATCTCAACAACTTGACGCTCATACGACGCATCAGGTTCGCTGCGAGACAAACCTTGCTTGATAGTAATAGGTTCACCATTGTTACGCCACGTACAGTGGGTAGCTGTCATGATGTACTTACTACCAAGTAACATACCGCCGCATTTATTGCTGCTGTATGACCCTACCGGAATTGACAGGTGCACTACATTGTCAGTGTAGTCCTCTGCCGCAACTGGCGTACGATATTCATCAGCCATAACACCTGCTGACATAAGTGATGCTGCCAACACGGCAACTGTTTGCATCTTTTTCATAATACACTCCAAATTTTTCTTAAATATGCCGTTTTGGCAACATCTCTTTGGGTAAGAGCCCCATTCGCACATCTTGTGCAAATTTTGGAGTCGCCAGATTGACTGACGCTGTGTATTTAGATGAAGTCGTAAAACAGTCAAACGTAGCTAGGTTTCTTTTCTGTGTTGAGTGTCCCACACAGATTGCATACGCTGGTGGATGTCCAGCAGCAATGACCCTTTACATTTGCGGAAGGTACCCGCGAGCTGAGTCTCTTGCTGTATACAGTTCAACATCCTGACAACCGATTCATCATCAACCATCCTTGGCTCTCTGATAAAACTTTCTAACGATTGAGTCGACAACACGCCAGGAAACAGCGCATAAACTGACTCACCCATTAATTTCACGGGCACGGATTTTGATAGCGCGTAAAATCCAAGCACAGTGTTACCCATTAAAACACACCCATTCGAAGCACCTAATGCTCGCGATATGGCAAATTCTCGACCGTAAAAAACCTTCCCTTTCAGTCCTAAGGATTCCGTTAACTGCTCAATAAGCAGTGAATACGAAACCCCCAGTCGATCACGTGGATGCTGTTTAATCACCAAAACGGCATCTTGTTGTTTTTGGTAAGCAAATGTACTCATAACGTAGCGTAAAAAAACACCAATTTTCTCTCTTGCATCGGATTTCATATCAGGGATGTGATCGAGAGCGGGTAATGGTACACATATTATATGGGATTGCGTATTCTTTAGAAAAAACATGAACTTAACGTTATCGCGTACGGTAATGAGTATTTTGACAACGAGGTTATACAACGCAGCTAGAAAGTCGGTAACAAACGCGACCTCTTTCCAATCCGCCTCAAAGAAGCGCGAAAAAAAGCAAAACTATCCCAAAAGGCTTTGGGAGTGCGAATAGGTATGGAAGAAAGTTCCGCAAGCGCCAGAATGAACCAGTATGAAAAAGGGGTTCATACACCTGATATAAAAAACCTAAAACTCATTGCCGATGAGCTTGGTGTACCTTTATATTACTTTTTTTGTGAAGATGAATTTTCTGCTGACTTGGCGATTAACCTGAACAAACTATCAGATGGTGATAAACAGAGAGTTCTCGCTCTCGCTGCTCAATTGCTTGAACAGGCAGAAACAGAAAATAATTTCTAGCTGATGGAACATGCACACTTCTTTACATGCCCCGTCAGCACACCTTTGGACATTTTCGAGTTAGTGATTCGGATTAAATCCACCTACTTCGGATAACCTGAATTTAGGCAAATCGAAGTAGACGGTGTCGCTGTTGAGACTATTGCTAATGTAGCCATAAGGTGTGATATTACTTATTCATGGCGAGAATGCTTAGTATCTTAAAGTGTCTGTCCCAGTGATTAAATTACCGCCCCCCTTCAAACTAGCCTCATTTATGCTAATCTATCCAAGTTATAGCACTGATTTAACTTGATTTTTCTAACCACTAAAAGGTCATGAGACTATAGTGCTGTATCTTTTAACCGTGCAGAGATGCACAGTAAGTTAATTGTCAGGCTGAGCAAATGGATAGATTAAGCATAACAACACACCTGATTGCTGTTCTCACAGCATTTTCAGCGTTTACAATGCCAATAGCCCTTGAGGTTCTAAACCGTGTAAAAAATCGTTATGGTTCTGCTCACTACATGGACTCCATAGAGCAGATCATGGGCTTTAAAATTCAATTGCTCTTTCGAGAGTTGATAGTTACTTTGATTGCTCTTATTAGCTTTACATTGTTTGTTTGCTCAGTTGACAAAACTCTCTTTAAAGATAGTTATGTTCTATTCACGGAGTTTTTATTCTCTCTGATAACGTCTGCACTTCTGGTAAAAGAGTTTAAATTCATAAAAACCGTATTTCTCGCTACACGGTCAGATAATCTAGTAACTGAGCACCTAATTTCTAAACTCCGAACAAAAAACAACAGCAACACCAACACCAACACCAACACCAACCATTCAGACGAAGTAGAGCTGCTAGTTCAAATTGCCTGTTATAACATTGAACACACAGCAATCACCTCGGATAAATCAACAGAGAACCGTCTATTTGAACTGATAGAAAAGACATGTGTGAATCAAGATTGCTCAATAGACACCGTTACTATTAAAAGGCTTGTGGATAGTTTAGCAGCAACATTGACATCAGCTAGAAATACCAACAGTCGAGACAAGTACGTGTCACTTCAAAGAGATTACGGTAGGCTCTTAGTTTTGTTCTTCGATAGAAAGATGAAAGATTACGATGTCTTCGAGATGTTCAGTCGAAGATTCTATGAAGAAAGCATTAAAGAGCTAAACACTGGTCAATACTGGCTTCTGAGAGCTGATTTTTTGATAAGCATACATACATGGGACATTCAAAATCCTCAAACTATCGCATTCATAGATAGCCATGTACGCAGTCTAATCTACTTTTTAGTAGACAAGAAACCAGAGCTACTTCCTGAGCTGATAGATAACTATAGAAATTTTATTTCATTTGAAAGTCACTTCGATAATGACATTTATGAACTTTCTCAACTCTTCGGCAGTCATAACTCTGCTCATTTTAAGGAAATGAGTAGTTGTAGTGGTCAACTAAAATTGGCCACCGCTTTATAAGTTTCCCAGTACTGCCTCTCCGATTCATTCGGTGTTAGGCCACCATTGTACTGGTGCGGTCTGATTTGGCTGTAATATCTAATGATGTAGCCAACAATGCTCTTCCAAGCTTCGGATAAACTACTGTAGCCACAAGCTGGCACCCACTCAGTTTTTAGGCTTCTAAAGAAGCGCTCCATTGGACTGTTATCCCAGCAATTTCCTCGTCGAGATAGACTCTGTTTTATCTGATATCGCCAGAGCGTTTGGCGGTACTTACGACTCGTATAGTGACTGCCTTGATCGCTGTGAAATAACACATTAGAGGGCTTACCGCGTGACTCATAGGCCATCTTAAGTGCTTTTCCTGTCAGTTGGCTATCGGGTGAAAATGACATCGCCCAACCGATTGGCTTACGTGCAAAGAGGTCGATTACAACGGCAAGATAACTCCAACGATTTCCAGCCCACACATAGGTCACGTCACCAACCCAGACCTGATTAGGCGCAGTCACAGCGAACTGTCTATCTAAATGATTTGGGATTTCAATGTGCTCCTGAGCTGCTTTGCTGTAGCGGTGTTTGGGAAGTTGTCGGCTAACTAGCCCAAGCTTTTTCATCAGTTTAGTGGCTCTGTAGCGAGAGAACTTGATGCCCGAGTTCGTTATGATACTCGCAATAGTTCTAGCACCGGCTGAGCCATTACTAACGCTGTGAGCTTCTTGAACTAGGGCTCGTAGACGAACATCTTCTTCAGATTGAGTCTTGGGCTTCTTACACCAATACTTAAAACTGCTTCGATGGATACCGAACACTTTACACAGCTTGGCTACGCTGTAGCTCTGTTTGAGTTTCTCGATTATCGAGAATTGTTCAGTGAGTCCGACATCAACAGAGCAGTAGCCTTTTTTATGATTTCATTGTGCTCTTCCAGCTCAGCAATCCGCTTTTTAAGCTCACGGATCTCGATCTGTTCGGGGGTGAGCGGTGAAGCTTTTGGCGTGACACCTTGCCTCTCTTGCTTGAGTTGTCTCACCCACTTGTCCATGGCTGACTTGCTTACGTTCATCGCCTTCGCTGCTTCAACAACGGTATAGCCCTGGTCAGTGACTAACTGAGCGGCCTCTAGCTTAAATTCGGGACTAAAAGTTCTTCTTGTACGTTTTGTCATAGTTTCACCTGTTGTGTACGAGGTGCATTCTAACACCTCTAATCAGGTGGCCAAATTAACTATGCCACTACAAGTTTTACAGAAACTCATAAAGAACTTCTCACAACAAACCCTCAGGACTACATCAATCATTTCATCTTACTTTTAGATAAGTACGTTCAAGATGCGTTGACTCCTTCAGTTTCAGAACCGAGGCTAGAGGAAATTAAGCGAATTACAGTCGAGTATGAGCAACGCATGGTATCCGAAATCATTAAGGAAGTTGGAGAAAACGCAGCCAAAAGAACAGCTCAACATACGCTAAGAGCACTTGCAAATAAAAGCCAGTGGAGCTGCATTCTCGACTGCCACGAAAGTTTCAGCCCAGCCCACTCCAGAGCGTGCCGCTTAGGCGTTAACCTTTTGCCTGCTTCTTTGAATTCAATGATACAGCAGTTAGGGAAGCCTCAGGGTTATAGCTCTTTGAATTCCGAAGAGCTTAGCCACGCGTACGTCAGAGCTGTTCCAATTCTAGTTATGTATGCTGTTTACTCTTGGAGAATCCAAAATCTGGATAAGAATTTACACGCCTGTATTAGCGCAATCACAAGCTCTCTAAACATGGGCGAGAATAGTATTCAAATTGCCAACCGAATGCTCAACGAACTAAAACAGGCGACTTACTATGCAAAATCACCTGTTTACGCCAAAGCATTTTGTAATCACTTCGACATTAAACATGAAGAAGCTGACTTCAATTCAGTTGTAATCCCTATCCTCAGAGAAATCCAAAAATATCTAAACAATCAGTTAATAGAAATTAGAAAATCACAACCCCTAAGCAAAGCAATCAAGCAGTCATACATAGATGGTATTTTGATGAAGGGGCAGGATTTAGCTAACAAATTTCCACTATTTAGTTTCGTATCGCTGAGCAAAGATAAACAAGTGCCTTTCAAGCTCCCTTCATATTCACACGGAAGAGAGAGGTTCTTGGATAACACGGGGGTAGGATACGGCTTTAGTAGCTATAGGTTTATCGAAAGAATTTACAATACAATAGCCCTAACAATTATAACCCAAAAAGGCTCATCATTATCCGAGTTGGAATTTGAAGACTTAGAAAACAATCACCTATTAGTCATGACTCACAAGGACTGGCAAAACTTTACAAGCTCAAAAGACATAGATGACTATAGAGATGTCAAACGTCATTTAGTTTTTTCCGATGAGCCTCTGGATGCGTTCTACGTTTATGACACGAAAGAAAGTCCAGCCCTTGTTACGCTCTACAACCCTGAGATTAACCAAAAGTTGACGCCATTAGATGAGAACATGGGTAATGCGTTTGAATTCGAATTCATCGATAAAGAATGTGAAGTCACTGTTAAAGTAGATGCACACATTTACTGTTAATTAAACAAAGGGGGACGGGGGAAAGGAATGTAACCTTCCCCGAAAAACTGGTCGTTAGCAACTAGGCTTTTTCCGTTTACACTAAATTGAAGCATCACAGATAGCCATTATAAAAACTATCGCTGCCCAAGTGTTAGGTGGTAGGAGGAGACCTGTTCGCTAACGCAGAAAGGGGCATAAGTGTGGTACGTTAGGCTATTGAGTCTACCTGTAAGCTACTTCAATAAAGGTCTCAGGTCCCAAAATACCTTGTGTAGATATCGCTCTGGCAGAAACTCTATTCTGACCGACAGTTAGCTTCCAAAAATGCTCATTAGATGGAAGGTCAACCCAACTGCTATCATTTTCTTTGACTTGGTATTTCCAGAGGTTCGCCATATTGCAATCTAGCTCCATAGCGATCTCTCCCTCCGCTGCGAATCTCCACATATTGCTTACGTATTGCTCGTCTGTGGTTATGTCGAACTTTTCGCAAATGCTTTGGAAGTTGCCTTTTTTGCTCGGCAATGGCATCAATGAAATTGTTGTCTGATTTAGTTTTGGGTACGAAAGCTCGGGTTCTTGAGTAAAGACACGTTTTATAGTGCCTCCCATTCCTTGAAAGGTTAGAGCTGGTGCATCAGCCTCCATTAACAAATATAGTTGTTCATATGATTCTCTACCTGTTGAGTTAGTTACGTGGAACCCTAAGTAATTACGGATAAATCCCCAATAACCAGCAGTTACTTCATTGACTTTGATACCTTTTAACTGCGCCAGATCTGGATCAAGAACAAATGTTATTTCTGACTCTTTTTGCTGATTTTTCAGAGAGAACATGTCAAAAACGTTAAGTATCTCGTTCTCTCTTATTGCGTAGACACTGAACTGCGGGTCGAAAAATAACCACTTATTCTGTTCATTAGACCATACTTCCGTCACGACATGACCTTTCCCAAAGCCGCCGTACGCAACGTCTTTCGCTTGTAGACCTACCGACCTTGATTGGTGACCGTGTGCAGCAAGGATATCCGCCATAACTTTGCCATACTCAACACACCGATACCTCTCTCCCTTAGTATGAACGTTTTTCAGTAAGTCCAAAGAAGTTAGTTTGCTATCAGGTTCGTTCATACCGTCATGCTGCCATTGAGCAGCAACCCAATTCATGACAGAGATAAACAAACTTGATTCACTAGCTGTATCAAACTGCGCCAGTTCGGAAACATATTCTTTAAGATCCTTGTCAGATTCAATGGCACAAGGCTGCTGAAGGTTAACTCGCACGGTTTGATAGTTATTGGTATCGACGACCTCAATTTTATGAAAATCGCTATTACACTCGGCACTTGAGGATATTGATGTGGTTCTTGTGGTGGCGTTAGTATCAGTCATTTGTCATTCCTGACTATTCATAATAAGGGGCTAGCTATTTTTGTAGCTAACGCAGTCAATGGTATCCGAGTAGAGTAGGTAGACAGGTCCAGGTTTTCTACTTGCTCCACACATTAGATTTCATTATGCAATTATGATTAGTGAAAGCACTTGTTTCTATCGACGCTGGCACACTTTGGGGCATTAACGTTTTAGAGGTCTCTTTTATCTCTTACCATACTGAAACAATGGAACGCATCCTCGCTCCTGATAGAACGCACCAATTAGGTCGACTTCAATCTCATGTCTTAGGTGTGACTCCGATAGATTGATGTCATCGGCAAACGAAAAGAAAACAGGGTTCACACCCCAGCTCCCTTTAGTGTGTGTCCTCAATCGGTGGGCAAGACTTTGAGTTTCCCCAATGTAGATAACCTCTCGTGAGGTAACATCTAGTAAGCGGTAGATCGCAGCATGGTTTGGTAGTGGCTTTATGTGAGAGCTTTCAAGCGGCTCTGGCTCTGACCAGTTTAAACTCATCCAGTTTTCATCAAAACTTGCACCAAGTTGCACCAGAGGAGAACTGCTCGATAAGCCAGCAGGATTAAACTGGTTTGCTTCGAGCTTTCTACCGATACGACCTTGTTTCTTGTTACTTGGCTTCATCCATGACTTGTGAAATCGGCCATAGTTGCATAACGTTGAGCACCCTTTTTCTTGGCGATGTCGCCATAAGAAGTAATCTTCTAGCCCCTGCCTTAGTGGGGTATCGACAGCGGTGGTTAAGAATGAAAACTCAAACTCAAGGTTTGCTTCTTGCCGCCATACCCAAAGATTTGGTGCAGCAGTGTGAGGGTCGTTGTAAGGCATGCTCTGGGAGTAAGCGCCCTTTCGCAGTGCACGTAGCCGTTCTCGTAGGCAGCGGCCTGTTTGACCGATATAAATTAGCTCTCGCCTTTGAGGTGAGCGTATTCGGTATAGGCCAGCCTGCTTGGTAGGGATGTTCTGGTAAACATCGGCTTCACCTGACAATGGATACCAATTTGACCATCTTTGCATGTGAGGGATCATATAAAACCTTTAGAAAAGATACAGATAACAGCCTGCTTGTTGTTTAGATTAGTAATCGTCGATAAAACGGGTTGTTAACCGGGTTATACGACTCTGCCCCCCCCCCAATGTGGCGATTTGTGCGCTGTGGACAACTCTTTCATTCACGTTCATATCCATATGTACTACGGTGTTTCTCTAGGTAAAATTGATGCTTTTTAGTTAGCCCATTTATTTGGGTTGTTTTGCTTATACCTAGGGCGGTTAACGTAGTAGTTGATAAGTGAGGGCTAACTAGAAGTGAGCCATCGTTGGCAAACGAGATTAATCCTTTATCAAAAAGCTTGTCAGCGTTTGGGGAAAGTGGAAAACCATTGTAGCCGTCTACCTTTTCATCGTTATCACTTAACAGCCAAGAGTGAATATGTGATGCAATTAGAAGGTTAGGTGAGTTTACCCCGGTTACCGGGCAAGTATTATTCCAAATTGCAAGAACGTCTTTTCTAAACTGGCCTTGACCAATTCTTGCTTTTGTTCGCGCTTCTTTCTCGCGTTCCTGGGAGGCTTTTTTCTTCTTACCTGGCTGACTTGGAGTTTCAAGGAAGCTAATAAGTTCATTGCCAACACAGTTAAGAACTAAAGCTGCTACATGTTTAGGGATTGATATTAGGTAGCTTTGTGTTGCTTGTTCGTTCGAACCAAAAAGCTTTGGGCTGCATTGTTCGTTGAATCGGCCGAGAATATCGTATTTAAACTCAGCATTATTCAACGGTGTATCTAGAATGGTAAGGTCAACCTCAATCTTATAACCTTCTTTTTTCCATTTATCAAAAGTACGGTCCTTCGGTCTAGGTGCCTCATAAGCATCACTTGTAGCACGAGCCAAATAGATGATGTGCTTATCTTCATGGCAAAGAATTACATCCCCTTTTTTTACGTTAGGAACGTGTTTCCACCCAGCGCTAACTGTTTTAGTCCCACCCTTGTTAAAAGTATGTGAGGGGGCCCAAAGGAAGCTATGTTTTTTCACTTCGTCAAAAGAATCGCCAAGATTTACCCAGTAAAATGCCATACAAACGCCTATTGAATAAGAGGTTTAAATTCAGGTGATAGCTCACTCACTCCTCTAGACACTACACTGTTTAGAAAATGTAGGTCAATTAGTCAGCCTTAGAGTGTGATAGAAAAGCTTCTTAAATTGGTATGGGGCAAAAGAGAGGCATCACTTACCCAAGATTACCGTCAGAATTTTAAGACTTAAACATTCAAAACCAACAACATAACGGTTACCATGCAGCATACAAACGAATCACAATAACAAAGGTGTTAAACCAATGAAAAATGCAACGCTCATAGGCTTATTTTCTTTTAGTATCCGCTTGCATATTCAAATATGCGACTAGCTCCTCAGCGCTAATACCCTGCTCTGCTATTGAGACTGCCATATCACTAACCTTGCTCTCCTGTGCTTCTTGAAGAACGGATACCATTACCTCGTAAATTTTACGCAACGTCTCGATGTCTACTTTGTTTGCAGCCCTTGTAATGCGTTCCGAGGACTGTGAAGCTAAGTTAGTCAAGGCCTTACTAAATAGTTGCTCATAATCAGGCGTATAACTCTCATCTGATTGCTTTGATGGTGTTTTTTTCACTTGTGAAAAATCAAAGTACCACTCTTCCGACATAGACTTGGGGATCCTAAATTGGTGTGTTGATTTACTAGTTTGTAATTGGAGCAATGGATTATAATTTAAGCGTATAACCGTGGCTAGTTGTGCTTATTCTTAGGTAATTATTCAGTTCTCCCTGAGAATGGCTATGCAGAAACACAAGACTTGACGGACTCTCACGAAAGCCACTCGTTTAGACCACGGCTAGGAATACCAAAGCCGACACCTGTTTTCGAAAAGTCACTGAAAATGCCCCTCTTTTGAGCATTCCTTGGGTGGGAAAATACAGTACTTTTGTAGTATTAAGTTATTGTTTTCTAAACTTTCGACATTTTCACTTAGACCGCATTTTTTGCACAAAAATCAGCCATGATTAAGTTTATACCATTGAAATATATAAGTTTATCTTAGATAGCATGTCTACCTTGACATGGTAGGGGTCGGCGATTCGAGTTCGCCCGGACCCACCACTCCTTACTGCATAACAATGCAAAAGAACACAATCTGGATCCGTAGCTCAGTTGGTTAGAGTACCGCCTTGACATGGCGGGGGTCGGCGATTCGAGTTCGCCCGGATCCACCAAATTAGATAACAACGCCAAGCACTTAGCTTGGCGTTGTTGTATCTGCACTATCCATTTTTTTACGAATCACTCTTTGTAACCACCCTACTTCTCCCTTTTCTAGTTGAGAATTTTCATTCCGACTTATTCATTTCCAAAACTTAACAAAATCAGCAAAAAGTGTGCGGTGACCAACTGGTGTCCAAAATGGTGACCAAATGAAAATTTACTGCTTACCGATATGGTGCCAAAACACCAAAATTCCGCCTAGTTTCCGGTGTCCATAAAAAATAGGAGTCATGATTATTTTCGGTAATCCTTGGGCTGATCTCTACCATCACTGGCCACTGCGTTATCAGATCATTTTGTTAAGTATCTTGCTTCACTGGCAGTTCGCTACAACTTAGAATCACCTGTGAAGACAAAACTAACCATTGAAATATAATTCATACTTTTGCATATCCAAACACAAACTAAAACCGCATATGAAATATTCAATATGCGGTTCTAAATATGGAATGATTATCATCAAACTAGATAACGTCGTCTTACCTTTCTCTTCTCGTAAAGTCGTTTACAGGTCGAAGATATCCTTGACTGCATTGCTTTCAATAACCAAGTCGGATTTCTTGCTTTAGAACTATCTTTACAAAAATGAAGTGCTTTGAGCACACCAAGTGTTACTGCACGGACAAACTCATGCTCTTTCGGATATTTGTTAGGCCATAGTTCTGTTCGTTGCGCTATAAGCTCATATACCTCATCATAAAGCCAGTTGATATCATCATGAGATAAGCTATTAAATTTCTCATTCTGCATGATGTCGCAGCATAGGCTTGTACAGTGCACAGCCAAAGATGAGTAATTCATGATGTAGTGGCATAGTTAATTTGGCCACCTGATTAGAGGTGTTAGAATGCACCTCGTACACAACAGGTGAAACTATGACAAAACGTACAAGAAGAACTTTTAGTCCCGAATTTAAGCTAGAGGCCGCTCAGTTAGTCACTGACCAGGGCTATACCGTTGTTGAAGCAGCGAAGGCGATGAACGTAAGCAAGTCAGCCATGGACAAGTGGGTGAGACAACTCAAGCAAGAGAGGCAAGGTGTCACGCCAAAAGCTTCACCGCTCACCCCCGAACAGATCGAGATCCGTGAGCTTAAAAAGCGGATTGCTGAGCTGGAAGAGCACAATGAAATCATAAAAAAGGCTACTGCTCTGTTGATGTCGGACTCACTGAACAATTCTCGATAATCGAGAAACTCAAACAGAGCTACAGCGTAGCCAAGCTGTGTAAAGTGTTCGGTATCCATCGAAGCAGTTTTAAGTATTGGTGTAAGAAGCCCAAGACTCAATCTGAAGAAGATGTTCGTCTACGAGCCCTAGTTCAAGAAGCTCACAGCGTTAGTAACGGCTCAGCCGGTGCTAGAACTATTGCGAGTATCATAACGAACTCGGGCATCAAGTTCTCTCGCTACAGAGCCACTAAACTGATGAAAAAGCTTGGGCTAGTTAGCCGACAACTTCCCAAACACCGCTACAGCAAAGCAGCTCAGGAGCACATTGAAATCCCAAATCATTTAGATAGACAGTTCGCTGTGACTGCGCCTAATCAGGTCTGGGTTGGTGACGTGACCTATGTGTGGGCTGGAAATCGTTGGAGTTATCTTGCCGTTGTAATCGACCTCTTTGCACGTAAGCCAATCGGTTGGGCGATGTCATTTTCACCCGATAGCCAACTGACAGGAAAAGCACTTAAGATGGCCTATGAGTCACGCGGTAAGCCCTCTAATGTGTTATTTCACAGCGATCAAGGCAGTCACTATACGAGTCGTAAGTACCGCCAAACGCTCTGGCGATATCAGATAAAACAGAGTCTATCTCGACGAGGAAATTGCAGGGATAACAGTCCAATGGAGCGCTTCTTTAGAAGCCTAAAAACTGAGTGGGTGCCAGCTTGTGGCTACAGTAGTTTATCCGAAGCTTGGAAGAGCATTGTTGGCTACATCATTAGATATTACAGCCAAATCAGACCGCACGAGTACAATGGTGGCCTAACACCGAATGAATCGGAGAGGCAGTACTGGGAAACTTATAAAGCGGTGGCCAATTTTAGTTGACCACTACAGATCGTACCGTGAAGCTTGATTAGCTTCTTCATTAGACGAATAACGGCATCTTTTGCTGAAGAAATATTCCCATAAAATCGAACTTCTCCCTGCCGCTCTGGACTTGCAATCGCAACAGCAATTGTGTCCTTGTGCACATCAAGTCCAATATAAGCAGAATAGTTGACGGATTCCATATTGATTACCTCCAAAAACGCACCAGTAGGTAAGTCTAAGTATATAAGGTCATACCATCTGGCTCTTCGCAGACAACTCTCGGGGTGCTGATGCCAGCGCGATGCTCTACAGCATCATCGAAACAGCGAAAGCGAATGACCTGATCTTATACAACTACATGGTCCATTGCCTGAAAGAGTTTGCCAAGCCAGAGCCCGATATCGACTCGTTACTTCCCTGGAACTTCTCATATTAAAGCGCGCCACGTGGGATCGTGGGGCGCTTACAACTGTTCCACTACAGTAGACACGAGCGATGCATCATGCGATTTATGGAAACAATTTAATGACTGGCGCACAAAATCTTTGGTCATTTTAGGTGTCAACTCGTAATCACTCTGTTGCCACTACCCTTCCTATAACAACCCTTGCTCAAGGGTTACTTTGGAGTTAGCAGTGGTAATAACAAAGACCTCTGAGGCATGGTTCGCCCTTGCTTATGCAGAGCATAAACTGTTTCGGTTAGTACTTGAGGGCTTGTCCCTGTGACTGCTACTAAGACATTTTTCATCACGATTCCTTTATTAGGGCAAGCTATGTTTGTGTGATTCTATGTTATGAATCTGAAAAAACGACTAGAACGGAATGTCATCGTCTGACATATCATCCCATTGAGATGCGTTAGATGGCGGTGCATAACTTGTTGCGTTTAAGTGCTCTGTCTTGGTTGAAGATGGCGCTGTACCAACCGGCGGAATCGCCGGAGATTTGCTATCATTGCCGGCACTTGAGCTATTCTCATTTGTTGCACCAGCACCACCAACCATCTGCAATGCACCATTAGGCCAGCGAACAACAACTTCGGTTGTATAACGGTCCTGCCCATTTTGGTCTTGCCATTTACGCGTTTGTAATCGCCCTTCAATGTAAAGCTGACTTCCTTTACGAACATAATTAGCAACAAAGTTTGCGGTATTTCCAAATACAGAAACGCGATGCCACTCGCTTTTCTCTCTATTTTCACCCGTATTCTTGTCACGCCAAGACTCTGAAGTTGCAAGCGACAATGACGCTACACTCTCACCATTCGAAAAGCTCTTAATCTCTGGGTCACGACCGACGTTACCCACTAGTATAACCTTGTTAATTCCACGACTTGCCATTGGGTTACTCCTCGTTAAGTTTGTGATTTTTACGTTCATTCAGCAGCCATTTGAATACTGCATTGCGGGTTTCTTCAGTAGGTAACTTATTTCTGATACCTGCTATCTGGTCAATCTCATAAGGAAATAGTTTATTTGGTTCGATTTTTATCCCAACCGTCATGCGTTCTGGATGAGAAAGCCTGAGTGCCACGTATCGCCCTTGCGCAATTCGATTGTGGTAAACAGCAATACAGTGGCGCATTTCATCGCCTTCTTTACACAGATCATAGTAATCAACAATTTGCGTAACACTGTCTGAATCAGAAAAATGAATGGAATAAGGCTTATCCGCATCTACTGGCCTCATTTCTTCAGCACGTATTGCGTTTCTGCGTGTTGCCCATTCATCATGTAAACGAGTTAAGTCTTCGTATGTTCTCAGATTTACAATAACAGACATCGGGTCTTGCACACCGATTACCTGACCAAGCATAAGTGAATCTTCAATGCACAAAGTGAGCTTTAGACGCGTTGCACTACTTTCTTCACCTATCGCTCTTCCTAAGTGTGTCCCGGTTAGAAACGGATGAGTATTATCAAGTGACAAGCTTGAAAAATTGACTTTGTTGTAGTGACTAAATCTTTTGAAATAATTCGTTCTAGTATCCAGAACTTTCATCACATGGAAAATTTCACTTGTTCTTTCAAAGGTAAGATCCAACTTATCAATAAACCTAAGTGCAGCTTTTGTTGAAGCCAGACCTAGATGTTGCAAAATCTGTCTTTGCCCAAGCGTTGATATACTAAGTGCCTTCTCATTATCTACGGGATGATGCTCACAGATCATTGCCAGAATCAGAGGCCTAACCGCTAGTATCTCACTCGCTTCTTGGCTATTGGCAGCAAGCCAGAGCATTTGATATTGATGTTCGGGAAACAATTCGGTTTGTTCTAACAGCCCCTTAGGCACTAGAGACTCCCATCTTTGCTTTGCTTCTCCATCCTCAATGAAATTAAGTCCAACACCAATCCCCCCCTCTATCCGCTCTAATTTTTCATTAGAATGGCTGCGGTATGCGGTTAATCCGTCACTCCAAGGCGAAATCTTAATATCATAGTGATAGCCAAGTAGCGTTGTGGGAATCGTGACTAGGGAGAACGACTCGATGTCCATGTCATTTTTTAAAACTGTAGCGTTCAATTTATCACCACTATCGTTTTGCACGATATTCAAACAATTAATCAAGATGTGTGACCATATGCTTCGGCCAAGGGTTGTCGTACAGGTTGTGTAGAATTGACAATAGCAAGGTACACCTACTGAATGCGCATAATAAGCTTATTAAATACCGAAAACCTTCAGTTAAGAAACATAGATCTGCGTGTTATTGTGACCTAACAGTGCTCAACACGCTTGATGTAGGCTTCGTTATCAATAAAGCTACGTTGTAACTTATCTAAGTTGGAGTATTTCTCTCGATAGTGATTTAGCACTCCCATTACACCACTGGAAGCCAAAGGCCCCAGGAGCCAGATTCCTGATGCCGACATGACGCCGATACTGATCAGATATGTGATGTATGCGTGACAACCTCGATGTGTAAAATCAGAAACATCAAAATTACCCATTTCGTCATAGGAGGTGAAAGCAACTATTGCTAAAGAAATGACTGGTATGTGATCAAATAAGACTCCTTCGCTTCCATGTATTGAGGTTTCCGTATACTCATGTAACTCAACATTAGAGACGCCTGAGTTAATCACCCCTTCAACTTCACCCATTTCTGCGAGCTTCAAAAATGTTTCTTCGGTGGTCACAACATCTATATTAGGGTAACGCTCCAGCGCTTGTTGAACATAATGAACAGAAGAAGTCGCTTTTGCTTGCAAAACGTCAATTTCAAAACCGTAGCCGTCAACGATTTGAATATCCCAACCTGGCTCGGTTGCACTTTCTGACAACTGAGCAAATACCCCTTCAGGCAAAAGCTCATCATTGAGCAGGTCTACATACTGAATTTCAAACAGCTTCCCCTTTATGCCATTCACCAATCCAACCAACTGCTCAGGTGACATGTCTACCACCCTCTCAGCCAAGCTAAACTCTGCAGCTAGATTTGGGTAAGCCATTTCATATGCTTGAATGATATCTGGGTTATATATACCGGTTGTCAAAAACTGTGTTAGCGATTCACCCATAATTAAGGTGGTGTCAAAGGCAGGTCTGGTCCTAATGAGCTTTTCTATGTAAGTACCTTGATAGAATCGAGCCCGCTCGTAGAACGCATATTGGTTGTTTGAGATAAATGCACCTTTAATCCCACCTGATAGATCAGAAGCCGTTTTGCTTAGCCCTTCTACCACGTCATCTTTGACTTGTTCGGTCGACTCGACAACTTTCCCCCATGATTCACGTGGCTCGCGTATCGTGCTTTCTGCCTTTTGGCTAACCGCGCGTGCCTTTTTCTTTCCTGCTTCAGTATATTCCTTTACCGCTTCTGTCGTGCGCTCAAGCGCTTCTTCTGGGTTGTCGTACATGCCCTTTGCTTTGCGACCTAATGACTCTACTTCATCAGCAACAGAACGAAGGTAATCCCTACCTGCTTTATGAGCTTGGTTAAATTTGTCTAACATTGCAATATACCCATGTTTATCGCGTGACGATCTATAGTTGAAACATTGGCCGTCAAAACACAGCGATTACCCACAAATACCTTAGAGTTCAAAACCCTCAGGTGGAATACGGAAAACCTCTACAGGCTCGAATACCCCCATCGCTCGCAGCTCTGCTTGGTTTAATCGGATTCCTTTTGCAACATAGGCGCTGATAAACTGTTTCTTCGTACACTCTTCATTTTCATTTATCAGTTGAAACAACGTCTCTTTAGCGTAAATTCGCAACAACGTACTTTGTGCCGATTGAGCTTGTTGAACAATTGCTTTTCTAAATGTTGAATCACTTGCCAACCCCACGATATCAGAGAGATAGGGATTGAACCTATCTCTCTGCTTAAGCAAGTGATGCAATACACGAGATTTTCCAAACTCATGTATCTCTTCAGATTGCAAAAGCTCTTTAGTGACAAACTGGCATGCGGTATCAAAAGCGTCTTCTTCGCTGTAATTGAGCGCAGCAACCATCAACCAAGCAGCGTGTTTAATCGAGGATGGAAAGCATTTAACAATCTGAATAAGTCGAAGTATGTCCGCTTCAGTCCAGTCTCTTTCGTCTTGAGAACTCAAATAAAAGCAAAATTGTTTAGCAGTCTCTGAGTCAATGACATCTTTATCACAGTCAAAAACAATCTCACGTTCATCGAATGACTGATCAAGAATAAGCTCCTGTTCAGCTAGCTCTACTGTTGATGTTTGTTGGACTATTTCAGGCTCTCCATGGTAGTCATGCCCAACTACTACCTCCTTTGTGAGCAACTTCAGAATCTCAGGCTGACTATTCAAAAGCCGAGTTTTACTACTATTGATGGCTAACCCAAGGCTGTAGAGCTCAGACTGCAATATTTTAAATGCATTGAGAACATCAGGTTTAGATTGACCGAAAATTTTTATGTCATGGACGTAACGACCAAAACTAATACCAGGCTATGATGCAACTTTTTGGTCTACATCCATTAAATAAAAATTTGCTAACACACCATTGCAAGCTGGCCCGGTAGTTATCCCCTTATTGCGGGTCAGTAACACCTCTTCTTGAATCCCATTAGCTGTTGAGTAGCGGATAACTGGCTGACTAAGTACACGATTAAAATATCTAAGAAAGCTCGAATCAACTGCAGTGCCTAAGCCACTCGCAATCTTTTTCAATAGTAGCTCGCGATCAATGTTATCGAAAAAGCTCGAAAGATCAGTTACCAACATCACTGTGTTGTCTTCAGCACTCTTTTCCTGCCACTTGTTGTACCTTGGCCACCCAACGTCTGCAAACTTTGCGAAAGCCTCTTCTCTTTCGGTCTCCGATTTAAACGATTCGCAAAACAACACCCCAACAATTGCGGGTCGAGGACGTCAGCAATGACCTGGATAAAAGCGTAATGAACGACTAATTCTTCAAATGGTAAATACACTACAGGTCGGTCAACAAGCGGTGATTTGGGTACTTCGTAATAAAACCCTAGCCTTGGTTGATAGCTTGCTTGATTCTTGAGTTCTTCAATTAGGCTATCGATAATTTCATTTTTGTTCGCTTTCGCGTGAGTATTTTCTGACTGAAACATGGCGTGTTCGTCAGTAAAGCGCTCGGTAAGAGCATTTTCAAACGCTCGAGTGACATTTTCACGGCTAGCTAGCTGTTGCATTAACATTTTGATGCTTCTTCCTTTATAAATCTTTGATGCACGCCCAATGACAACAAATCGGTTGCTGCGGCATATAGAACAGTTCGAGTGGCGTATTAGTGTTTTCATCGCTATGGCACACCATCTGTCCGACCTTCTCCTTGTCAGTCAAAACCATTAAACGGGCGCTTCACATTGTGGACACTTTATATTGGTAGGTTGCAAAGGCATCGTTGCGTGATACGTCCAATATTCACCATTTTTAATTAATCGATGCCCACAACTTCCACAGTGGTTGTAAACGGTAAACAAACTACACTCGCTACATTGATACCAAACTTTATCCTTGTTTGTCTGCGTGTGCTGAACAAATCTCAATGACGTAGAACCACATCCTATACAGATATTTGGATTATCAACATCGTCATTTTCTCCTGTAGCGGTGGTTTCATACTGAAGACACATTCCCATTAACCTTTGCATCTCATCGGCATGTTGATGCGAAATTAATGGGTTAAGGCATACGGCACCATACTGGTGTGGCAAGGTACGTTGCTCCCATTCAAATAAACGCAGCTCGCCCAAATAAGATACCTCTCCCCAAGCTTGAGGCGAAACAGGCCCTCCTTGATCAGACAACGCTTCTTTTGTCGGATGCAACACAAACACTTGATTTTGACCTTGTTCTGAATAGTCTTTTTTCAGTGCGAGCTCTTCTACAACGCCAGACAAACCACCACGCAGCTTCATAAAAGCACGAGAATAAAACTTTGCATCAAGTACTACTCTTTTACTCGATTCAACACCTATTTTTGACACAAACTCCATATCCAAAACAAAGTCAGGGGTTCTTCCATTGGTGAGTCTGGGTTCATAGCTGAGTGCCACTCTACGTTTGGAATGAGTGTTTGAAAAACTAATTGCCTCATTTTCTCTCTGACCACCTACAAGAACTTTAAGTAATTTACGCTTCCATCCTTCTTCGGCAACAAACCTAAAACTATGGGTTAGCGACTTAATTAGTTGCAATAAACACCAGCGTTCGTAAAGCAAAGGAATATTAACCAGCCCGATGCTGTCAACTTCTTCAAGAGCCAACAGAATGTCTTCATCAGTCAAACCAACCTGCTCTCTAAACTTTTTGTAACTAGCGTGGACAGTTTGGTAACTAGGGTTTTGAACGAACGTCATCGAGTTAGGGAAAGTACTTTTCGGTTTAATCCCTAAAAAAATGAGTCCCTTTACCAAGTCGCGCAATTGCTTTTCTTTAGGGGCTAAATATTCTTGAACATAAGTAACATTAAGAAGGTGTTGGCTGTAGAAACGTTTACGAGTTTCTATCGAAATACGCTCTTTATTCTGCTCATCTAACTCTTGTGCGGATAGTGGTTTCTTCCATCCGCTGTTCCCTAAAGAAATAGCCATCTGTTCCATGGCTTTAAATCTATCCTGACGATATTGCAACCACCGAGGTTGATTAATGACTTTAATACTAGAAATAGCTACAGGTGTAAGTTTCACGCCAGCACCAAACTCTGTCGTAGCGAATTCCGCCAATAACCTGTATTCGGTGTGCGGTTTAAACAGCTCTTTGTACGCCCCATTTAAGTCGACAGATGAGTACCTAAACCCTGGATACGGGCGCCAATCTTCATTGAAGTTGAACTTAACCTTACAAAAGTTACCACCCCAATTATTCTCATTTTCTATGCGTATATACAGAACTTTTCCAGGATGAGCCTTGCTTGAATTAATATGACTTAACCGAGCCGCCAGGTCGCTATTTATATAGTCGATATCTTGTTCACTCTTGGCACGTTTGTAATCTTTTACAACAAGATCTCGATTTACAACTTTATGGTCTTTTAAGCTATCAAGGCGCTCATCAAGCTTTTTCAGGTCATTCTTATAGCGTTCCGTTTTGCTAGAGGAAACACGACATAACTGAGAGATAATGCGCTGTGTCGCCATAAGGACATACAGCACATAACTATTTTCAGAAACATTGAAATTTGGCTTAGTACTTCGACTTGTCAATAGTCGTGAGCTTCCCTTAGTAGCAATTTCCATAAAAGTACGAGGGACGGGTTTTACTGCTTGCCTTGGTTTAAGAGTTTGAATCTCTCGAAGCTCTGATTTTGGCTGCTTCAACACGTTACGTGCAGCATGTATAATAGAATCAACCAATTTTAGTGTCGTTTCATCAACGCTGCCGACGGTACCCTGCTTTGCTTCACCTTGGATATAGCTGTTCTCATCTAACACCAATTCCCACATGTCAGATTTAAAGTCGACAAGGTACTTATCCAACTCTTCTTTAGAAGAACCACTCAATGTGATGTGTAGATTAAGAGACTGTTTGCCAATTCGAAAACGAATCGAACCCGCTGTTCTATGGGTATTAGTTAACCAAGCTTTATTTTGCTGATTCCAATCACCTTGTTCAATCCACCATATCTTCCCTGTTTCAGGGTGGACAATTTTTTTTAACGGTATTACCTTTCCATCGGCGGCTACAATAACGGGTGGCGACATAAAACGTCGATCTAGGTAAGAGATAGCGATTTGAGAGCGATGCAAATCATCTACCTTTGGGTAAATAGTAGTGTAGGCATCAAAGCTATCGTTTGATATCTCATCCATTTGCAGCGAGTATTGAGACTCAACGACATCAACTAGTGTTACCTTGTCATGCCAACGAGTCTCAATATATTTGACTTCAAACACCGCACTGCTCATTGCTACGCCCAGTAATTCACTACGTCATCGTTAGCTTTTGCAGCCTCAGCTATATCTCTAATCGCTTGAAGTGCAGAAAACTCATCTGCTACCGTCAGTTCTAACAGTTTATCTTCTACTTGAGCTAAGAAAACTCGCTCAATATGAGTCAACTTATCCAAGTCACCAATCGGTTTAGAGCCATCAAATGTGAATTTTGGCAACACCTTATGTAGCAAGAAATTGTTCAATGCTAGCTGATTATCTGGGTTAACCTCTTTAAACAACACTAGGTAATTCAGACCTTGTCGAATAGTACGCATACCAAATTCAACGCCCAATGGATGGAAATGCTCTCTATTAAAGTCAGTAAAGAGGCGGCAGAACTCATCGGCTGGGGTGAAGTTTGGGTACGCCTCTCGAACACCGAGCTCATCAATAGAAAGGCGAACTGGTTTACTCACATCCTCTAAATTGTAGTTTTCAATCTCTTGCTCAATCGCGGTCCAGTCAGTTAGTAATGGACTTTTGAACTTCATGATATGAGCACGGTCGAGAATTTTAGGTGACAAATAATGAGTTGTTTCATCAATATTGATTGCCCCAACGATGCGCACATTCTTTGGAATTGTAATCGTAGAAGGTATGCCGATGACTCCCGCAAGCATTCTTCTTACATCACCGTGGTATTTGATCAATGAGTCTTTGTCACTGAATCCAAATGCTCGCTTTATTTCAGCATTAACTTCTTCATCCTGCATGAGAGCAACAAAATCCACGATGCCATTCTTGTTATGTTTCTCTTTCGCGCCGCTGATAATGGAAACCACACCGCGTAACTCTGAAAGCACATGAGCTGCTTCATCATCAGAGTAGAGTTGGATCTCCGGCTGTTGTTTGCGCTCTTCAAGCTTAGATAAGAAATCAGCGAAGTAGTATTCAACACGAGCCAAGTTCATCTCATCTAAGCAAATGAAATATGGCGTTTCTGGATTCTGATTCGCTTCTAACAGGGCCTCAAGGAAAGGGGTTGCTAAATACTTCTTCTCCAGTGGATTGTAGTAACCCAGTAGATCTTCTGAGCTGGTCCAGTTCGGCTTTACTGGGATAATTTTAGCTATACCACCCACTGCTTCTGCGAACGACTGCACAAGACTGGTTTTCCCTGAGCCTGAGTCACCTGCGAGGATAATCAGGTCATTAGTACGCAATAACGTTAAGTAGTTTTCAACGATATGACGTGAGTAATACTGCCCCTGCTCTTTCAGGTAAGCTTGCAAATAGGACGTTAGGTTTGAATAGTCCGAGTCAAAGTCTTTAGAAAAACTCAAGCCATTTTCACTGCTTTCTAGAGTCGGCCTTTTACCCGATAGGTCAGCGTAAACATCTTCATCGATAAACTCGAAATCTTTAAGAAAGCCCGCTTTTTCTTCAACAAATTGCTTTAGACGTTCGATTTTCTTACTCATTTCTTGCTCTAGCCTTTCAAATTTAATTCGTAGTTCAGCTGTTGCACGCTGATGTTCATTTTCGACTTGATCCTGCAGAGATTTCATTTCATCGAGCTCTTTCTGTTGGGCGCTAATCTCTACAACTAAAGCTTCACTTTCTGAATCAAATGCTTCTTTTTGTTTTCGACTCTTTGACAGCTGGCTGTTCACATCATCAAAAATCCGCTTTATGCTCGAGAGTTCCGACTTGTGTTGTTTTTTGTTCTCTGCAAACTCAGATTGCAAACGTTCGACTTCCTTAAGATAAACAGAACGACTTATCATCGTATGCTCAGGCGAACCAAACACCAGGCCTTGGATGCCCTCTTCAAGTTCTGCTAGCTCACTTCTATCTATCGGAAGATCTTCCAATAACTCTATCGATTTAGAGACAACATTCAATTCGAAAGGGTTTTCGTGCTTTTCCCGCTCTCGTTTTGGAGAGAGATCTAACTCGGCCTTGATAAAGTTATTATTAGTACCGTCGTGGTAGTACCGCCCTGCGCTGGCATGAACAAAAACACCATTCTGTAATGGAAAACGAGCTGAGAGTGGATACTCTAGTCGCTCGTTTGTTACGGCGTGATGAATGCTATCTAACTGATACTCAATCATCCCGTCACCACGTCTAAGTCGTCCCCAGACTGAAATTGGTTGCCCTTCGAAGCCCCATGAACTCTTAAGCTTTTCCAATAACTGATCATCAGTTAGGTCAACAAGTTCATTTATATGAAAGGTCAACTTCACATCAGCATTACTATTAATTAAATTTTTCATTTTTTAAATTAATCAATCACTTTCGCTAGTCGAGCGTTCAAATGCACAAATCTTTGACTTTGATTATATGTTGAGCTTTATGTTCGTTAATTTGAACGAGCTCACTTTATGTATATTTGAGTTCAAGAGGCTCTATTTACCCACAGTTTATACTTATTGAAAGAGCTATGAGTTGCCTATTGATTTTAAGTATCTTTGAAAGGAACCTTAGTCAAAGGATTAGGACACTAGTTTCAAATAATTGGTACCAGCCTCAGTTTCAACTGTATCGTCAGCAATCTTTCGACAAAGTTTGTGACTAACTTCGTTTCCTTTGTCTACTTTTAGCTCTATGTAAAACTCTTTCACGCCATTACGGCTTAATCCATTTTTTAGCTCATCGATAGCTTTCATCAACACGGCGGTTCCATGCCCCTGACTTCTGAATTTTTTAAATGTAGTCACGCCTACATCGAAACATAGCTTTCCTTCGTACTGCTGACCTAAAACAGCCACACAATACGCTTTTACTCTTCCACCATTTGCAAGCAGTGCGTAAGAGAACCGTGTTTGACTTTCTGGTTGATCGAAATGCATATACAGGTCCTCGTGTAGCTCACACTTAGTAAGCGAAATCAGATTCTTGTTGATTGCTCGTTGAAAAACTGTAAACGCTAGCTCAACGGTTTCTTGATTGTTCATTGACTAATACCTTTGATTTTTCATTGATGTGGTATCAGCTCGGATACCAAACCAAGGGATAATTGCTCAATGTATGTTAGTTAACTACTTGTTTATAAGCTTACAAAGGTATGAGATTCACAGTGACCTCTACCAGGTTAACAACATGACGCACTGAGTAGCGTAATAGATTGCACATAGATTCTTTACACTAGATCAATGTCAATCAATTAGTTATTGGCTTTTATACATCGACAATAACATCGTTGTTTGCGTAGATATTTATCAAATCACATCAAATGACATCGATTGTGTAATTTTACACAGTTATAATAGTAAATTTGGAATAACGACTATTCCAAATTTGAGCCTTTAGGTACTCACAGGTAAATTATCTTTAACATCAGAAGGTTAACCTAACGACGTTGCATACCACGCCCCCTAAAAAACTATCAACGTGGTTATATCTCATAAAAATGTGAGAATGATCGTTTTACTTAGGTGCATACACCCCATTGCGAATATAACCATCTTCACCGGAAATGTTGTTCCAGAAATTGTCGGCACTGGGCTCTGAAGCCATTTGACTGCGAGTTGAACCCAGCCTCTCAAGATCACAAAAGTACTCTAAGGTAGACCAATTAGCCGTAGTTTGTGATGTGAACACTGCAACAGTGCAGCCAAGGAGCTGTGTCGCTTTAGCTTCTATTTCCCCAATTTCTGGGTACTTGGTAGTCATCTTCAAGCTTTTACCATCAGAGTTTGTAATCACTAGATTGTTATAGCGATCACGTTGAACCTTTGAAAGTACTCCAAAACCTTCATTTCTAACACGTTGTTTTGTTCTCATAATTATCTCCTATCATTTGTTAGCGCATAAACGCTAATGAAAATTCAAGCCACCTGATCAATGTTGATATGCACTTAGCATCACAAACGGAGTATTAGTTGGAATAGCATGCAGCTCTGGCATAACTGACATAGGGTTAAAGTTGGCGTCATGAGCCTCTTTAAGCTCGCTAATTTGCTCTTGCGACAACCAGTTTTCTAACAACCCAATGGCGACAATGTCTCTTGAGTCCAACTAGATGCGTTGGTGCCTGATAGACACTTCTTCAAATTTTTCTACTAATACATTAACGGCTGTATAAGCATTACTATTAGACTTAACACCCGATTCACCGGTGTAGATAAAACCCATGTCTATTGAAATGGCCAGCGCCCCATTGAGTGGATATCCTCCTTGTGCCCCACGTGTTGACGCATCCAACTGACGCAAATCAGATTCATTAAAACCCAGCGTATCTTTATAATTTTTTTCAGTTTTGGCTCACAGAATTTGTGACCATGCTCGCTAGACGCAATAAAATCGATCTCTTTATACTTTATCCGTGAGTGGTCAGCTCTATAACGTAATACCCTTTCCTTGTGATGCGTCGTCAAGTGTTCAAACCATGACAATATACAATGTTCAAAGATAGTAAGCTGCCGAGAATAATAGAAGTGGACCCCAATGGTTGGACACATAAGCTAACTTCTTAAGTGGTTGATCCAGCTCATGCAGCGTATCTCTGCCTACCAAAGTAGGCTTCATCAGGGGTGAGGTCATTGAGTCCCTGATGGTTACGCTCCTCATTATAAAACACCATGTAGTGGCCGATTTCAAGCTCTGCTTCTCGGGGTGTGGTGTAAGCTTTTAAGTAAACCTCCTCATATTTCAGGCTTCTCCATAATCGCTCGATGAAAACATTGTCGACCCAGCGTCCTTTCCCATCCATGCTTATCCTGACTCCATGCTCGATTAGCTTCTGTGTGAATTCGGTGCTGGTAAACTGACTGCCTTGATCTGAGTTGAAGATATCTGGCGGTCCATAATGTTTAAGCGCCTCTTCAAGGGCTTCGATACAAAAGCTCGTGTCCATCGTGTTGGATAGCCGCCAAGAGAGCACCTTTCGGCTATACCAGTCGATAATGGCGACTAAATACAGGAACCCCTTAGCCATAGGGATATACGTGATGTCAATCGACCAAGCTTGGTTCGGGTAAGTGACTTCGATATCACGCAAAAGGTAGGGATAAACCTTGTGTGCTTTGTTCGCCAGGGTCGGTCGTTCGAGGCTTGGGGTAAATAGCCCCGATACCCATGTCTCGTATGAGACGAACGACACGTTTACGATTAACGTTATGGCCTTTTTTAGCCAACTCATTTCGAATGCGTCTGCTCCCCATGAACGGATACTGAAGGTGAATTTCATCAATCATGCGGCGCAGTTCAATCTCTTCAGCAGAGAGTCCTATGGTTTGATAGTAAGCAGTAGAGCGAGCAATACTGAGAAGCTCACACTGGCGCTTTATTGGCAATTGGGTGGATTTAACCAGCGAGCTCTTTCGCTGGGCTCGGTCTAACGACCGAGCACTTTGGCCAAAAAATCATTTTCCATCGTCAATTGACCAATCTTAGCGTGCAGTTTGTCCACTTCTTCAGAGCTGTCCTTGCCTGACTGGCTTTCAGAGGCAAAAATCATGGCTGCATTTTCGAGCAGTTCTTTTTTCCATGTAGAGATTTGGTTAGCGTGAAGGTTGTATTTCTGAGCTAACTCAGCGACAGTTTTATCACCTCTAGCAGCATCAAGCGCTACCTTAGCTTTATCGGGTGAGTGGTTTCTACGTTTTCTAGTCATAATCTATTCCAGTATTTTTAGGTACTATACAAACAGATCAATCACTTAAAGTCATGTCCGAAAATTGGGGGCCACTTCTTCGTTCAAGTCTGCTAGTTCATTTACCTATCAAGTTTTCGGTGGACAAATGAATCCGGCACAACTTTCATCAATCAAATCTATCGAGACTTTATGCGTAGAAAGCATGGCCGAACTTGGCTTTGCTTGAGCAGACAATAGGCACCTAGCCTGTATTTCTCAATACTAGGTGCCTATTGTCAGAGTTAATGGCTAGCAAGTGTCCTTCTTCAATCACCCGAGAAAAATATCGCTGTCGGCCACTTACCACTTCGCAGTTTCCAATCAGCATATAGCAAGTCACGAGCCGAATGCTCTATTGGCTCATGCGGGTCTAGCCCATTCTCGTTAGAATATTTATCAACCCACCAATACCCAAACCCTTGATCCAGCCAAATCTGCACTGTCACGCCATCATCAAAAACTAGCGACATAGTTCTGGCATGAGGTAACGAATACTTGTCTCTTGTCTTAAACGCGATATCTAAACCAGACTGATAAATGGCCTCATCCAAAACTAATTGACGCTCTTCCTCACTTCGCCAGTTATCTTGAATAGTTTTATTTTCGCTTTGATTCTTCCTGTACGGTTCTTTTTCTAGTTCAGCTTCTGTTTTCAGTGCTCCCGTTACTATACTAGCTCGGCATCCTTCGTAATGACCAAGTATGGCACCAACTGCTCGAAGGCATAGGCTCATAGGAAGAGGTGCCACCAGGTATCTATCTTGATATATGATTTCTGTTATCTTGTGCTTCTGCATTCTCTTCATTAGAAGATCAGATGACCTAAGCACGCTTGTCCAGAATAGGGATCCGAACCGATCTGCTGGTCCATCAAGTTCTTGGTGAATGGAAACACTCCCCACTTTTTCAGGATCCTTTAAGATGTCTAGGACGCACTCCGCTAGTGTCGGTGTCTTTCTAAAGCCCTTTATCAACTGTGACTCATGCTCATCGATAATACCCCAACACTGAGCTAGATCGTCTTCTACAACTTCAGCGAATATAGTCTGGCCGTCTGGTATTACATTTTTCGTTTGCTTCAAAGCAATGTTTGGGTGACTTGAAAGCCAAGATAAACTAATTTGCTCTGAAATGTCTAAATGAGACAACTCGCTCTCTGACAGCACTAAGTTCAGCCTTCGCTCTCTCGCCCAATCATAAATTGAGTTAATTAATGGCCAAGCTTCAAGATTTGCCAGTGCTTTCTTCGATATATATACATTGAGGACAGGCCCCCTAACATGTGCAATAGCCTGTTCAATGGCAACACCCAGTGGTTTTAATTCTCTCTGGTTGTCACGTTCGAAAAGCTCAAACTCGCTGGGTAGTAGTATTCGATTAAAAAAGTCATTATCTAAAAAGCCAATCACAGCCCTTCTATCTAATAGCTCTAGCGCGTGTTGAGTAGAATAATCAACTAAGCAACGGTGACATGCCCTATCACACGAACAACTGACCGCTTTACGCTTAGATTTCTGCAATAACTCAACGATATACTCAGAAGCCTTGATTGAAAAACCCGCGCCTCCAGCTGCTGAGTCGTAAAGCACAATAGCTTGAGCTTCTTGTTCAGCATAATTAACCGGCTTTGTCGTACAGCCAATTTCATCACTGTTAATACCAAGCTTCTCTGCCAACTCATTTCTAAGCAGAACAGAAATGGATCGAGCGATGGTTCTATTGCTCAAGACAGAACCGTCCGCATTTAATAGCAGCAGTTCAAACACATCAGTATGTGTACTGTGACCCAGCTCGATTGGTCCTTTTATCGCAAAATCTCGCTCATTGCCCCCACAGAAGACTTCACTTTCACGCTCTAACTCACCTTTACCGCCACGAAGACGCGTATGTCCTTCAAGAACCTTGTGAGCCGTTACGGAGTCATCATCAGGCATAGGCTCCATCCGACCACACTCTAGGCAGAGAGCGTATCCACGATTAGATAAACCTGTACTGTGGTAGTAGACATGGCCGTCATGGCTAGATTTAAACAAAACGCTTGGGTTTACACTCATTTCTACCCAATCTTTTTTCTCAACAGTCACCCACGGATCTTGAAAAGGGATATGGGTCAATTTTGAGATATCGTTATGTGGTTTGTTACGAATATCAATCGCAAAACTACCCGGCTCGATAAAACGATGGTAAGTATTCGGTTCCAACTCAGAATCACAGCTTTTACAACTGGTTGGCAGTGCTCTGTCAACCCCGCTAGAGCCACAATGGTTACAACGCCATGCCCACAATAAAGATTGGATTTCACTGACTTGATCTGCCGATGCAGGGCTGTGCCAGTTGAGAATGACACCACCAGATTGATAAACGCGGCCGTCCAGAACAACTTCTGCTCCCGGTGCGTAATCCCTGATAGCAACAGACAGATCACGCGATGGATAGTCTCTGGCGCTATATAAGTTATCGATACGATGCTCTAGCTGATTATCCTTCGCAGACTTCGCTTGCTTTGCTGCTTGTATTGCGTTTTTGCGGCGATTGATCGATTCAATATTGTCATTGTTAAGCGACACAACATCCGTAGGAAAGCCATATCCAGGTAAAAAGCCTTTTCGAGCCAGCTCAGACAGCAAATACTCCCCTTCCAAGCGTTGAATTTGAGTTTCAACAGCAGCTTGAGCAGTAGATAGTCTATTGCTGTCACTCTTTATCTCCTCGCTTTGTTCAATCAACAACTCGTGTTCTTTTTTCCAGCGCCCTAGAATGTCTTCAATTTGACTAGCGGCATCTCTCACTAGTTGGTGCTTCGCTGTTTCCTGCAATATTGTGCGCTTAAGAAGTGTTTCTAAGCCTGCTTCAATCTCATTCAAAGCATCCGTTCGACACCAACTTGCAAACAGCTCTGCATGGGCTGGACAGCTATCATGGAGAGGAATAAAGAAATTACCGCAGCTCAAACGCAGCGCATTGTCACTAAGGGGACGCGTCCTCAAAAATACGGAAAGCAATAGTGCATTGATATGACGCTTAACGATATACTCACTCGACAGTGAAACATTGGGAACATGGATAGGGGTATCAAAAGCCCAACGAGTTTGCTCGAATATATGCTCACCATGTGGAGTATTCTTACAGAGCGTTAGTGCTACGGAGCGGCTCTCTCCACGGCGGCCAGCTCGACCCGCTCGCTGCAGATAGTTAGCAGGGTTTGGCGGCGCATTATTCATGGCAACGACCGAGATACCACCGATGTCTACACCCATCTCCATCGTAGTGGAACAGCTAAGAACATTAATAGCTCCTACTTTAAACTTGTCCTCGTAGTCTCTTAGTAAACTCGCAGGTAACTGTGCAGAGTGCTCAGCAACCCTGAAGTATGGTGTTCGTTCTACAATTCTGTCTGAAATATCAGACCAAGCATTCTCGCGACGTAGGAACGTTACCTCTTCGTTTTCTTGCCAACCTCTTACTTGTTCCAGAGTTACCTGAGAGCCATCTTCAACGTCTCGTCCATAAGGGTACGGGTATGAAGGCGTAGGTAGAAGGCGACAAAGCTGGCCTTGACGAGCTCCCTTAACATTGAGGTAAGGTGACACCTCTTGTAAGGGTGTATCAATGATCTTTTGTGTATGAGGACACTGCCACTTGTCTTTTGTAAGGCTAAAACTGACCTGTTTCTCGAGTTCGAGTCGATAGCCATCTCCACTGGCAGAGAGAACGTGACGTTGTAATACCTTCCACGCTTCCTGCAGAATGATATTTATACTTACCCTGTCCTCTTTCTCGTCAAGGTTAAGATTAAATGCAGTGACCAACAACCTTACAAGTCGTGGTTGTACACTACCACCTCTAACTTGAGGCCAACTTTGAATGTTACGATATTGACTGTCATCATCCGGCGCTATAATTAATCCGGGAGAGAACTTAGCGCCAATCCAACGTTGCTGTTCTTCACTGAGAGAAATCGCTTTATTAGCTCGCACATGGAAGTTAAGGCATAGTGTCAGAAAGTCGACCCACGATTTTTGAGCTTCATCTACTGAGAAGTTTAATTGCCTCCACTCTGGTGGTGCTGTGTTGCCTTTGTCTTTTATGGCAGCAAACTCCAATCGAATGAGCCCCAATGTCTCCAAGGTGTTTTGTCGCTTTGGTCGGCTATTAAACTCTCTCAATAACAGCAATCTCGCAAGCAATAGCGGGTTCTTGACCATACTCATTTGCTCATCAAAGCGCTGATAAGAGTCCTTAATCCAATACTGAAGCTCCTTCTCTTTGGCCAACTCATGCTCAACATCAGACCAAGGAATAGAAACATCACCAGCATTTGCTAGCGACGCAATTTTTTCCTCAATGATTTCAACCATGTCGTCATCACCTAACTCTTTGAACGTATCCAATCGAGCTTTATATTTTTCAAGGTCTGCACGTTGCTCAGGGGTCAAAGTACCACTTTTCAGTGTTCTATCCGCGACTAAATGGAATAGAGCTGCTCGCAGAAACTGTCTTTCCGCATCTTGTTGTGATTTAGCAGCAAAACGAGCTGTGCCTTGCCGACTATCTGTAAAAGTAATCATCCGACGGCCGTTCCACGGACCTTTTAGTTGCTCTTTTTTGCCATCTTGGCAGAACTCTAGCAAGGTAGGGATCACCGTCGATAACATGAATGGCGCACCGTTGCGGAAATGGCGGTAGAATTCAAAGTTCTGGATCTTAGTATGTTGGCAGCATGGGCATCGCAACCCCAAACCATTGCCGTTGGACTTCTCATAGCCTTCGACTTTGTTGACCAAATATGCCTGTTTAAAGCTCGCGCTTTTCAAAACTCGATCATTATTCAGCCAGTAAGAGCCCGTCTCATCCGATGGTTGCTCCGCTAAAATACACAACCTAGAGTGTACGTCACCATCATCAGCGTCAGCATCTTCATACGAATCGATGTCGTCGGACTCAATATCCAAAGAGAAATCGTCCACACTGGATTCTGGTTTGGTCAAACTTAGAACGGTATCACCAGACTCTTTCGCAATACTTTCATCTGCTAATAGAAGACTTGTGCCACAGCCGTTACAACTGGTCATTTCAAACACAGGAGAACCGCACGAACACTTTTCTCTACGTGACATGTACACCTTGCCAAAGCGCCACTCTATGCTATCGAGAGGCGTGTTCGTTTTTGCAGAGCAACTCGGATTTGAGCACGCCCAAAGGCCCCCCGAGACTCTATGGAAAAGGTGCATACGAAATGGAATAAAGGCCATCCCGCTGGAATCTGTGGTTGAAGCACAAATGTCTAACCATTTAAGTGTGATTTCTTCACTCAGCAGTTCATCTGTTGCTGATAGGAGTTTTCTTATTTGAAGGAGTGACAAGCGGTTGTCATCAGCACTTAAGGTTTGACGAAGAATGCGAAGCGGCACTATCGACTCTAGCGCCCTATATCGTTCACTCATGCTGGCAATGGCATTTATTGCTTCCAAATCCATTGCATATGGCGACTCAAGCTCTGAAAGAGACGAGACTTCACGATGGCCTTTCACAAGATAAACTTGAGATATATCCACACCAGCCACATCCGCCAAAAATGCTTTCAGTTCGGTGTCTGAATCCTTACCGCCTATCGTCGCAGAGGTCGCTACAAATCGAACTTGATCTGGAGTGACATCAAAACCATGCATAACTCTTCGTAGCAACAGAGATAGTTCTGCAGCCTGAGAACCTATGTATGTGTGAGCTTCATCTAAGACAATCCAACGCAACTTGCCCTTGGATTTAGCTAAAATGGGCTCATCTTTTTGACGAACCAACATGTATTCCAACATCGTCGCGTTGGTAACTAAGATTTGTCCTGGGTCGGAACGTAATGCCTTTCTAGAAAGCTGTTGATTCGGCTGGATGCGTTGCTTGGCAGCGGGCACGTTCTCTTTAGTCTCGCCATTGTACAAACAAAACTTTACATCAGCGCCAAGCTCATGTGTCCAAGCTGCAAGTCTATCGCGCTGACTGTTAATTAAAGCGTTTAGAGGATACAAGAACAGCGCCTCAACACCGTTTGATTTGCTTTGGCGTCTTACAATGTCGTTAAGAATTGGAACAAGGAAACATTCTGTTTTACCTGAGCCAGTACCGCTACTAACAATCACTGACCGAGGTTCTGATTTAGAGAGATGTTCCCAAGCCTCATATTGATGGGCATAGGGATACCAACTACTCTCGAACTTATAGTCATCACGAAGCTCTTTGGGAGGATTTTCCATCGCACTGACCAGACGGCTCTCCAATAGTCTGCCTGATAAGGCGGTCATGGGTTCAGTGTGTGGTTTCCAACCAAAGGTTGCTTCGAACACAGGGTCCCCTAGAAATGCCCCATCGTTACCCGGCGATTGACTAAAGGCATTCCATAGAAACTCCCTGAGAGGTTTAGAGCGAAGTCCAAATTGCCCAAGTGTTGCTCTCGCAGCACGCTTCGTTAGCTGATCAATAATTGATTCAAAATATTCCATTTCGCTGTCTCCAAACTAAACGTTGAGCAAACCAATAATTAATTTCTGTGTCAGATTAAACGCTTCATCGAAGTAGGTTTCATCAAACCTACGATATTCTCGCATCGCATGAACCACCTCAGCGGTCATTCGTAAATCAGCATGTCCAGCCGTCGCCAGTGCAAGCAGGACGGGAGCGTTCATTACATTGTTTTTAAATGAGTAATCACCAGTGAGACACAGCTCTACGATCTGTCTGTGCACTCTTTGCATCACCCGCCCAAACACATCGTTCGCGTTATGGCATGGCCATTCATTTTCACACTTCCGCTGTGCCAATTGACCACGTATGGCTCGCAGTTGAGCGGTATAATCACCGACCTCTATAAAGGACTTCTCTAAATTGAAAGCAATCTTGACGCCTAATAACTGTATTAGCGAAGAAAGGCTAGGAAAGAAAGATTCTAACTCCGATAGCTTTTTCATAATCCTGTCTTGGACCAGCTCTTCCATACCCTCTCCACCTAGTTTGTCCAGCAAGTAGTCATAGTAGGCTCGAACTACTTTAATAGACTGCTGAATATCGAGTGAAGTCCACAACATAGGAAACTGTGTATCCATCTGCCATACCGCTTCGATTTCTGACTTGTTAGCCTGCAGTAACAACGCAAGCATGAATTCAGGTTGCTGAGAGGCTCCGCGCCATAAATCGAAGGTCGTCAAAGGTACTTGATTGAAAGCTAATAATGTTCGAACGTACTTCCACTCAACCGATGAGTAGTCAGCGGCTAACTCTTTTGCTGCATGACTGAAGGCTTTGATGCGATCAATGTTTCGACTAATGCCGGCAGCAGCTTCAAAAGCGCCTTTAGGGGTCGGAAGAAGTTGTAGTTCTTTCGTCCACATAACAGGTCGAATGCCAAATTTAGGTTCGTTGCAATAAACTAACCAAGCGCCCGGCTCGAGCTCTTCGTCAGGCATATGCCAACAATAGCGTTCAGAATCATCTACAGACTCTAGTTTCAGTGGAATAGGCGTCTGGTCTGGTTGTCCTAGGGGAATGGTAAACAAGTCTATAGCTGAGATATTATCTAGGTGTGAGTTCGCCGCTGAGCTCAAAACTACATGGCTATTAGAACGGTCTGGTAAGAGTGAACATTGATACAGTGCGAGATCAACGGAAAAAACTTCGTGGCCATGATGCATAACCTCCATTTTTACTTTTGCGTCCAGGCTTGTCGAAAGTGCAAATAGAGATTGAATGCTAGAACGAAATGCGGAGAGTGATAAACCAGCAGACATATCTTCGACCGAAGAGAGCACCGTTTTATAAAAAGCAGAACGAGCAAAGGCACCTCTGACGTCCTTAGCTTTCAGCGAGAACTGAACCTCAATCTCACCGTCTAATCCACAACCGTATAACTCATAGCTACTCAAGCTATCAACCAAGATCTCACTGTGGTTGTCGACTCTCTGTTGCTTAGCGTCAAGTAAACACACTCCCTTACTAGGGAAAGGCAATCTCATTTCTATAGATTTAGGCTTATCTTGCCACCAAATTTCGAGATCTATGTATGCTGGCGGGTAAGCGCCATTGGCACTAAGTTCGAGAACTACTGCTTGCTCCGTTGAAGACAACTCCATTTTGACATGATCATGGTTGTCTTTTGCCAATGCTACCAAAGGGGGACAACTGGTTGATATGATTACTCTGCCTTGGCTAAGATCCTTAGCAGGAATTAAATCAACTCGAAAATCACTCGGAACACTAGCAATTCGAAAGTGCTTGTTGGTACCTGACTGATTTGTGTATCGAACCTCACTTTTACCCGATGGTAGTGTGCTCAAAGAGGACCATTGTTGCTTGTTCAGATCGTGCCAATGAACCGAGCTATCCTGTATCGGAGTTCGAACACCTTGCTCATTCAGTTCTATAAGTTTTGGGGTGCCTATGAAGCTTTTTTGTGGCGTTGTTTGAAATGGTAAAACGTCACCTTGCCACACATACTCTTTGGGTTGAACCCTCTCACCTCCAAGTACGATTTGATACTGACCGACCTTGTATCGACCAGCCTCTCGAAGCAATGTAAGCTGACGAACATCTTGCAAAGCAGAACTGGCTATGACCTCGCATTGCTCTGAAGCCGATTCGACAACATATCCTTGTTGAGTCGCAATGATTGCCTTGCTGGCCTCACAGATAACGTCCCCTGCGCCCGAGAACACCCATTGCTCTTCTTTCTCGATGAATACCCAAGGTTCTTTATCAGATGCCGAGCTACCTCCAATTACAGGAGCAAACCACGTCTCACCTTGATCATCTCTGGCCATCAACTCTATTTCACAGCTAAACCAATCTGCAGGCAGCTGGCTTTCAAGGACATCTACTAAGTATCTATCCGGGGTATTTTTGGGGCGAAAGGCCTTCGCCACAAGAAGCGGTTTTTTGCCTACAGAGAAAAGACTGAAACGTTCAGGTAAGCTCGCCATGTTAAATAGCTGCTGAATGTAAAGTGTGTTGACGCGAGAACGCAACGTTAGTTCTAACGAGCAAACGTAGTTTACTTCAACCTCACTTATATCATCGACCGTAAAAGCATGCCTGTTGTGCTGTGGCTTTAACGAGCGAAGTAAACGAATCGTTTCCGGCATTTTACGCTGAACAACAATCGCTTTACCTAACGCCCTGTCTAACAAGCTCTTAGCGACCGTATGCTCTATGTTGAGTGGCAGCCTATCTACCCAGTTGGGCTCAACGACGTCAAGATACATTAAGGGATCTTCCTGCTTACCTAGGTCATGCTGATCGGCCAAAGAAAAAATCGCTTCAGCGATCTTACCGACCACTGAGTAAACCGCATCGTTTCTAAATGAAGACGCAATATGATGATCATGTGCTTTTGCTATCGCCAATGAATCAGGCTTTGATAATGTGTATTTACCAAAGTCTTGAATCACCTGTTCAAAGTAATAGGCGAGTTTACTGTTTGAATCGGTCACCAACTGCAGCGGCAGTCCCCCTTCAACAGCAACTGTTCCCAGAAACATATGACCTTGCGCATTCATTAGAATTGGCCTTCGCCAGTAGCGGCAGCCAGCGGCTACCATACGACTTCTCTGCGCTGGAGAAAGCTCTGACTCATGAATACCTAAAGCACCAAAAACAGGCTCCCAACTCCAATGTCCACCTGAAAACTCTCTGCGCCACCACTCCGAGGCAAACAATACAAAGGCCCCAGACCATTCAGAACTGATAGCCGTCGGAACGTAACTGGATATGCTATTGCTTCGTAAACTGTCTGACAGTGATTGTTTCAATAATTCAAACTCGTTATCGCTGAGCTTATAGCTATAAAGTGGTTGTCCCGTCACTTTGTCTAAATCTCTAAAAGACAAAATTGACCGAATACAGTGTCTGAATGTGTTCATATTGTCCCTACCTAACTGACGTTATTATTACTTTTCTAATTGACTAAAACAGAGCCGTTACTGCGGCAACAAATACCCCAAAAACATTTCAATATGCTCTAAGGTCTGTACCTTGATTTTAAGCGCCGACTCCCCTCGCGTTAGACCAGGCGTGCTGTACGTGTTGCTGTGGCGCCCTTTGTCTTCGGAATAATGCGTTGTTGGGATCTCTGGTAATGTCACTTCACCAAATGGTTCGGGTAACCAGACATTGGCATACGACCCATCTTTTGGCGTGTCGACCTCAATCACGATGCCGAACTGACTTGTGATATGCCATGCATTTACCTTTTTAGTGACGCGTGCTGGTTCACCAAATTCGAGTAAAAGCCTGTCTAATAGTTTGTCTCTAATCATTAGCGGTTCATTCTTATTACAATTCTGAGCATTACAATAGCTCAGAGCTTAACTCACAAATGCGGGGGCTCACTCTTCATAAGCTTGTGAAATGGGTGATAGTCTCTGGTAATCAATCGACTAAGTCCGCCCTGCTCTATTTCAAACGGGACAACCCACAACCGCAGGTCTTTAGTAAACTCAAATGAGAACTCTATCGGCTCTTGAAATCCATCATGTCGTGGGTAAATCAGCACAAGATCACCGGCTCCATCTTGATGCTGTCATCTACAAAAGGGATCTTGCCTAATTCGCGTAGTAGATCGTTTTGATTTTCGAGAATCTCAATATCGAGCAGTTTTGCTAGGTGCTTTGCCGTCGACTCTCCGAAAATTCTGAGTTTGACCAGAGTTGTATTCGGGTCATCAGGATAATTTTTTTCTGCGGCACGAGCGATAGCAAATAGAAAATCGTTAACGCCTTTCAGGAACTCAAAGTTAGATTTAGCCATAGTATCTTTCCTTTAACTCTCAGATTCACAATGCTTGTTGATGACAGTCACTTCGATATCTGGACGACAAAGTGCAACTGAATAACGCTGGTTTACGCCTTCAGAAATCGACGTTACCTCCAACATACCTGCTGTTTGAGTTGGTAAGGCTTTCTTAAGCTTGCGATTTATGGTCGAACAAATGGGCTGTAGGAAGTCTTTGCTCATACCAGATAATGATGAGTAATCGCTCTCTGCAAAATCTTCAGGTGTGGTGCCAAAGGTGCCAAATACCCTTGGGTCACGTGCGAACTGGCGGTAAGTGTTTAGAAAATCGATGCTGTGCGTCTGTTGATCTTCAAAGTATCGATCAACAAGTAAACCCTCAGTACCTTTGTCTAAAAGCCAAAGATAGAACGCCAGCTCTTTGGCTGTCAGTGAAACATCTATGCCTAATGTGGAAATCAATTTGGATGAGCCATCGATGGTAACGGACAGCTCTCCCTCTCGAGAGGAGTTCAACATGCCCACCGTTTGACTAAAAGAAAGATTAGCCATAGTGGATAGCACTGTTGGGTCAACGGCATTTCTCATCCTAACAAATGGAATTTCTGCCAATGTTACCGTCGCCTGACTTACATCGACTTCACCTTGGCCATTTTTACCCGTAACCCACTTTTGATTCTTGGTCGGATACCAAAAATCTCTAACAAACTCGTAAGCATCATCGACAAACACGTGGCTCAATGTGTCCTGCGAGCGCCCGAACATGGACATCGCATAACCAAAATAGAATGCCATAGTTTTTCGTCCACCAGCTAGCGACGCATGAATTGCCGTGTGGTCATATTGAGTTAACTCAAACACTTTTTTGGTAATGAAATCAGCCATAAAGGTTTGGTCTTCGATGGATTTGGCGTCGTCGATATACTCGCCTTTATCATCCTCTATCAACCAAACATGGCTTTCATCAAAGGTGAACTCTGGCAGTTGACATTCGTTTTTCAGCGCTTCTAGATGACCGTCTCGAATTAGACCATTGAGCAAAACATCTTTACTGCTTTGTGTGGTGATGACATACACTTCATCTGGAAATGGCCGCCCGCTCTTTGCTATGGCATAGAGTGTTTCTGTTAATACCTGAGGACTTGCGCCTGTAGTTGAAAGCAAAATGTTTTTCATGTTATTCACTCAAATGAGAAATTACTCTGGCCTTGAAATCTGAACTTTCAGAGCCTCATTAACGAAACTATGTATGATTCAGCTAATTCTCGTTCACTTTGAACTTTTCTCGCAGTCGCTTGGCTCTGGCTCGATTAATAGAACTCCATTCCTCTTTATCTCTATTATTCCACGAAGGCTTATAGACCTCTTCGAGAACATCCACAGTTTCCTGATAATTTTTTTCTTCCTTTTGATGTTTACTTTTCAAATAGCGACTTCGTTCACGGTTCATTTCATCCCACTCAGCTTTGTCTCGAGCACCGTTAATGAACGCACTACTATCTCTTGAAGAGCCTTTCATACTGTCCTGAAAAGAAATCCTGAAACGATTAGCAGTCTCCATTGCCTCTTGATGCCCGCACGAAGCAGCTTTGGACACCCAATCCTCTCCATACTTTCGAGTTCTCGCGTCACTATTTGTGCCTAACAGCATATTTTTTCCTAGCTGCCACATAGCTTCTGGGTTTCCTTGATTGGCAGCTTTTTTTATGAATAACTCGTAATCTGCTTGGTTCCCAAGTTGCTTAGCCATGATCGCTTTTGACAAATACAAAGTGCTTTTTTGAGCCAGCCCACGCAACTCACCAAACTTGCCGGTTTTAACCTCTGCTTCCCAAAATCTTTCAATCCACGTTTCTAAACTCGCCTTACGTTTCTGAACCATCCCTTCGTCTGGTTTTGGAAGACCTCTGCTCTCGGAGTACTGGCCTAGTGCTTTCGATAAACCTTTGAAGGATTTAGTGCCATTATTTGGAAGGACTTTAAACTTGGTTCTAAGAAGCTTTTCACAATAGTGTTGCCAAAAATCAAGGTGGTCATGTACTTCAAGCTGAGTCATAGTGCGAATGTCTTCACTTGTCAGAGCTTCGCTATCAAACAACTTTTGTGTATTCCAGTCACTCTTTTTATAAAATCGCGTTTCTGCAATGGTTCCTCGAAGAAACTCAACAACAAGCAAATTATCTAGTTCAAAGATATAGATCTCACTGTCTGTATTTGTGGAGTTTGGCAACACATGTACGAATTCGGGCAGGCCCCCATTTTGAGACTCAACCCAGTTATAGCTCTCGCTCGGAAGTAAAACCCTGACTCGTTCAAATCGACTACTGTAATTTGACCAGAACTTGGAACGACTTCTAATCTGGCGGGTTTGGTAATCGTTAAAATCAAGCTGAATAGCCGCCTCTTCAGAGTAGAGGGCAGCAGAAATTGCATGCAAATCAAAGTAACTTGTTAAACCAAATTTCTTTTTTAACACTGCTTTTGATGCGCCACCAAGTTGAGGCCAGTAGCTGTTTTTCTTTAGAGGAAAACAGTGATTTTCTATGATTTCAGCACACTGGTCTCCGTAATCGAATTGTTCAAGCTTGCCTATAAAGCGCTCACAAAAATCAACTCTTTGTTGAGTGGTGTCTAATGCGTAAAAGTTGTTGGCAAGCCAAACATCATCAAAATCTGATAGATTCCCATCCGATATTGGACTTAGCAGGCAATTAGCCAACTCTGCCTTGTAACTGTTAGCTTGAGGCAACCTCAAAAACTTAATATAGCCACTTAAAGTCTGTTTACCTTGGTAGCAAAGCGATGCCATTTCATCAAAATCTTTTGTTTTTAGCGCCAACAGCCAATCCAATTTGGCTTGATCTATCGCACTCCAGATAGGCACGGTTCTCGCTATATCTATCGATTCAACAAGTTCAGAAACTACACTCGTTGCTTTTCCATCTAACGCTAGCCCCATCTTGAACAGCGCAATATCTCCAAGCACCAGCTGACTACCAACACCGGTCCAGACCGCAACACAAGCACGCTCACGTTCTTGCTCGTTTAAGTTTTTCCACTGGACTTCGCTTTCAATCGCTTCTAACCATTCGAAAACATGAACTTCGTCTGACCTTTGAGCAGAGACGAGCGCCACTATTTGCATGAGTGTTTTTGGTGGAAAGCTCGGTGTCCTGTCGTCAGTAATTCCTAGTTCCAGAAACTCATCGAATGAATGGCTGGTTAACTTATTTGAGCTAGGTAATCTCGGCTGTGAGAACGAAAAACCTGAACTACTCAACTTTTTTCACCTCTGAGAAATTGCCAAGAAACTCTTCATCTTTGAACTGAAAGCGGAACTTCACCTTACGGTCAGCCGCATCGGCTGCGTCTTGTCGAGCTTCAATGGGGCCTCGTCCAGAAATTACCGCCTTATCGAAGAAGCGCTGTTTATTACTAAATTCCATTGAGTTAACGAAAGCGATAACACTGTTTGCGCGTAAAACACTCAGTTCCATATTCCTGTCAAACGCGCCTTCGGAACTCGAATGTCCCTCAATCACAACTCGGCTAACTTCGTCAGCGGTAGCTTGAGACTGAAAAATCGCATCAGAGTATATTGGAATGAACTTTTCCAAAAACTCTTGCCCTGACGCTTTCAATTTATAGTCGTTGAGGTCAAATAAGATTGAATCCGTAATTGAGATATCACCTGTTTCGGGATCAGCTTGGACACCAATTCCCTCGGCATTCAACTTATCGTTGATATCTTTGATAATCACGATTCGAGTATTTTGACTCTCTTCATATACCTCAGAAATTTGAACCAAGGCGCTGATGAGCAGCAAGGCGAAGATCATCAGCAAGACTGACATTAAATCCCCGACCGAGAGCCATACACCAGACTCTTCTGCATCTGCAGTTCTTGGTGAGTGGGATAAACTCCTCATCAAGCCTCCGCTCTATCTGCTTCAAATTCTCGATTTTGAACTTGAGCGTTAATCAAGTAGCCAGCTGCTTGTGACAGTTTATTATGGATCGTGCTTGCCGATTGGTCGAAATCATTGAAGAAAGTTTCAAAGCTCTCATTTGCTCGCGAGAAGTATTCGTCCATGGCTTTCGGCAGGTTCTCTGTCACATCGGTAAACGACGCAGAAGCCGTTGCATACTCTTTCTTCAATAGTGCGATTTGTCTTCCCATTGTTTGCGCAGCATCTTGAAGCTCTGCCATTCTCGACGCTTCATTTAACCCAATAGCCTTCGCTACACGCTCAACTGTTTGAGCTGATGCTTCTAGCTTTTGATACTGTGCTGTGAGTTCTTGAAGCAGATTGTGGCGGGCTTGGTATTCGCTCTCAAAGACTTTGCGGAAATTCTCTACAACTTCATTGAGACCATTACGTTGCTTGCTCAAGCTGCCTTCTAGAAGCGAATTCTGCTGCTCGAAGTACGATGTTAGATTCTGTTGATACTGCAGTCGGAAAGCTTCTAGTTCTTTTTGAACAGTTGTCGACATCGACTTAACTTTTTCATCAATGTCGCCCAAGCCTGACTCCAACTCTTGCTTCGCTGAAGTCATTAAACTACTTGCTTGGTCACCTACAGCTTCCAACACATCTGTTTGTTGTTTGAATGCAGCACTTGAACCTTCGATGAGTGCATTGATTCGAGTCTCCACACCGTCGAACAATGCATGTTCTTTTTGTTGCCTTTCGTCTAGCGCTCCATCCATTGACGTTTTGATTCCTTCGAAAGCTGCAGAAGCTCTTCCCGCACTGAGTTCAAAGGCATCCCTCTGCTCTTCCAGACCTTTCGAAGCGCCATCAAGCAATGTTTGGACTTCTTTCGCGATTGTAGACATCGCTCCTTGAGTGTCGTCTTTAAAGCTCGCGAGAATTTGCTTTAGTGATTCAGCAAACTGTTGCAACTTGTCCATTGTATCTTTCTGGAACTCGTTGATTGTCTCTACAGTTTGCGCAGTGCTGGTCACCACTTTCTCAACATTAGCATTAAGCTGAGCGGAAACTTCATTACTCTGAGAGACTGCTTCACTTGTTTTCTTAAGCTCTTCTGATACAGGGTCAATCAACTCTGATTTCATCTTATCCACGAGCAACTCAACTAGCTCTTTTTGTGATTGCTCTTTGATGTCTCTAAGAGCAGAGAGTTCTCCTCTTATCGCTTGCATTGCAGGCGTAAGCTGGTCTTCGATTGATCCCCTGACTGCCTCAGATACTTTCTCCGCTATTGCATTGCCATCGAATGAGTCACCTAGGTTATTAAGGGAAGCGGCAGTATCCCTAAACTGTTGGCTCATGCTTTCGATAGCTGAAGCAGAACGCAACTGCGCGGCAACCACTTCCTGCTGCCCTTCATTCGACATGTTCTTCAGATAATGGACTGGGCTCGCCTCGAAGTATTGACTTGAAATAGCTTTTAAGAATGCTCCTTGAGCTTTAGAAAGACGGCTTGAAGACATTTTCATTAAAGCCATAAACACGGCTGAGCTACTTAAACCAGCTAGAGAAGTGTAAAAAGCTGTTTTCATACCTTCCAAGAGCTCAGCAGCAGAGCTCAGCAACGCTTTGGAATCTCCAGCCATACTGAACTGACTTAAGCCAAGCGTGATCCCTAGAAACGTACCAGTGATGCCTATGCTGGTTAAGAGAGCAGGAACCAACTTGTAGCGGGTCGAATCACAAGATGGAAGCATATGAGACAGAGGTGACTTCGTTAACCAAAGCCCCGCTTTGCTCTCTATTTTCAGACCATTTTCGGTAGGCGTATAAACTAGGTGTTCAGCCAACCATTTAAGTTGAGGCTCCGATAAGCTTTCAGGCTCTACTAGGTCTGAAGAATGATTGTTTTTAAGGCCGGCGATAGCTTTAAGCTGCGAGATTGCCCCCCAAGTAGCCTTTATTTCACGCACTGCGAAAAAGAAGAACAAAGCTAACGTTGTGATGATGATAATATCTGTTACCCCATCACCCGATATGATTGCGACGCTGTCTAGCATATTTAACTATTCCTTAAAAACTTACTTATTTCACTTGAAGTAAAAATCTGTTCTGCAATGCGTGCTGGTAGGTGCTCAGCATCTTCTCGAACTACACCATTTACTAGTACTTTGTCTCTGAGCCGTACGCTGTACAAAGCTTCTTCGTGATCATCACTATCAGAGGCTACTCGCAGATAGACCTCTTCTGGAAACTCCCTGAGAAGCGTTGCCTGAAGTGATGACTTTGTATCTCTCAAGGAATTTGTAGCAATGAAGTCGGCTCCAAACTCCTCTTTGGATAGCTTCCAAGCGTGGTTGACTGAAATAATTCGCTCCAATACTTGATCCAATCTCATCTTCATCATCAATGCCTCAACGTGTGAGCCAGGCTTCTGTAATCACTCAGAAACTCATTTACTGTTATTACTTGCCAACCTTGTTTCAGTGCATCATTGATATCATTTGGTGAAATCGCTACGCCAAATCGACGTTTAGGCCAAGCTAGCTCAATACGAGAAGCTATATCACCCAGAGTATCCTTCACATAGTAGTTAACTTCTGGTAGCGAAACGTGTACTTCGCGACAGGCATGTAAAACACCATGCACGCCTGGGTCTGATAACTCAAAAAGCTCTTGCCATCCACCAAGATCATCCAATAGACCTTGATCCTTGCGAAGATCGTTAATCAATTGTCTTTCGCGATGGCTCAAGACCATATGCTGGTGTTTTGGTTGTTTGCTATGACAATCGATACACAGAGCCCGTAGGTTCTTGTCGCGATTATCCGATTTCACCCCATTTATATGATGTACATGCAATAGAGCTCGGTTCGAACGTAAATTGACCTTGCAGTCCTCACATTCAAAGTTTCTATCTACACGATAATGCGACGATATCTTTGCCCAATCTTCGGTGTATCCTGTCTGCGCTGTCTCAGCATCTCTTGCTGGCATGTGAGGAAAAAAAGAGCTATATGTTGCAAAAAACTCCGCCATATCAAAGTCAGCAACTATTGAGCGCATGTTGTTAGACGAATTACATCCTTTATAGTTGAGTTTTCTCAAGCAATTCTGGCAGACCTTAAGCCGTGCCTTGGTTTCTCCGTAACCCGAATCAACGATAAACTCTCCTGACGTGTTATTAGTTACAACATATCTTTCAAAGCGTCCATTGGCTCTCATAGACTGCAGGGTCTTACAATCTGACACGTGAAATCGAGCACTTGATCCGTTCGCTTTGATATAAAGCGTTACGTGTCTGCCCTTGTAGCTCAGAAGACCAGATTCGATTTCTACATCTTTGAGTTCTACATCTTTACCCTGCTCGAGTTCCTTATCGACTTTTGCGATGTTCGTTTCTTCATAAACAAGGTTAAATGAACCCTTTTTTTCGGGTTGCATGACGTTTATTGCAGTCAATAGTGACCCTAGATTGAGAGTCAGCTTCATTCTATTCTGCTCCCAAAATCTTGAGTATTTGTTGTTCTGCGTTTGTTATTACACGGAAAGAAACTCGACGAGAACGCTGCTCATCTTCAATACCTTGCTTATCATAGGTCAACTTTGAAGATGAATACCCTACCGCTGCAACGTTGCCCTTCACCCAGTCGTAGTGTTTGTTTTTAACTGGCTCTAAAGCCATCACATAACCAAGCACAGCTCTTGTTCGGGACTGAGATAGTCTCATGTTGTTGAAGTACGCCTCGTAGTCAGAAGACCCAGTATTCCAACGACTTGAGGTATGTCCTTCAATCTTAATTTCCTGAATTATCGGCTGATATTTTTCGAGTACAGCAAGGTAACGAGGAAAAAAATCAATCAGTATAGTTTGAAACTGGTCCGTTAAGATGGCCTTACCGTTAGCAAATAAAACCTCAGGAGCTGTGAAGTTCACACTTAACGTGTCGCGGTCAATTTCCGCTCCCCATGTATCCAAATCTTTAGAGAACTCCTCTAGAAGAGCCAAGTAAATAGCTTGCTGCGTTTGTTGATAGGTTTCAGCGACTTCCTTAATCTTATCCCGTTCAATCATTGCATCTCTCATTAGTGCAACAGAGATGAACAGGAACACCATCATTAGGCCAGCCATTAGATCAGAGACGGACATCCAGTGTTCGCCTCCACTCTCTTTGACGCTTGTCTTACCAAATAGCTTTTCCATGGTTACGCAGCCGCTCCCGCATTGACTACATTGGACATTTCTCTAACCAACTTTTGGTAGTCTCTTGTAAACTGCTGGGTAATCGTCGCTAAGGCTTCGCCCATCTCATTCATAGTGCGATTGATTTCCTGCTGCATTTGAATATCAAGTACTTCTACTTGCTTCTCGACTGCGCTTCCGGTCTTGCCTACGGAGTCTGTGATCTGGTCTTCCAAACTATCAAAAGTACGTCGCACGGCCTGTGCTTGAACTTGGAATACCTCTTCTAAAGTGGTCTCCAGTCGGTCCTGCAGTTTTGTTATGGCCGCCGTGGTTTCGTTTTGGATCTCTTTTGTGCTCGCTAGCAAGTCTTGGTTCGCTTCTTTCAACACGCGGCCTGTTTCTTTCGAGTCATCTTTAATATCTGCAACTAAGACTCGTAATTGACCATTAAGTTCTGTAATTGAATCTTCAAGATGTTGACGAATCTGTTCTGTCGTATCTGTTAGGTGATTAGTAACATTGCTCAGACCACCTGTAGCAGTGCCAACTTGTTCTTGGATATCAGACGAGGCTTCTGCAAGCTTGCCCCCAATATCTTGGGCACTGTCTCGTAGTTGCGTTGAAATATCCTGTGCGCCTGACTCTAGATTACTTCTCATCAGGTTCATGCTTTCTTCTGTGGTGGATGCGAGTTCACTTGAGGAGTTTGTTAATGTCGTTGAGATCTCTTTTGTCGTAGCATCAAGATCTTCAGCGATTCTCTTAACGCCTGCCTCGAAGCTATCTTTAATACCTTCAACACCACTTTCGGTTACTTGCGAAAACTCTTTACTTGCATCTGTTAACTGATGACTAATTTGCTCAGCACTAGACGTTAACTCTTGAGCTAGCTTGTTCGCGCCTTCTTCCAAATTAGTGCGCATAACATCAACACTCTCACTAGCTGATGAGCTGAAGTTGTCAATGATAGTTTGTGACTCATTTAGCATTGATTCGTAATGTGTTGAAGCTGCTTTAACTGAATCTCCGATAACACTCATAGTGCTATCCATCTGTTCTCGAATCTGTGGCATAGCCTCCACAGCTTTGTCACGTAGGTCTTTGAAGGCTTCTAGACGCTGCTCTAGTTCAGTTACCTGACCATGCCCAAGCTCCATCACTTGATGCAATTTCTCCATCGTTACTGGAATTGACTCAGCACGCTCATTAATGTTGGCAACTGACTTCTCTGTTGATGAAATAGCATCTACACCCAACTGGTATTTTGTTGCCATATCTTCCAACTGAATTCGATAGTTCTCTTGCCAAACTACAAGTTTCTTAACTGATTCATCAAGGCGCTTGAAGTTTTCACCAAATTGCTCGGTTAACTTTTCGTTGAAGTCAACAATCACTTCTTTAAGTGCGTTGATTACTTGCTCAGTCGCAGATTTTGAAAGCAACTCGCCAAATTCATCCATTTTCTGCCATAAAGTATGCTGGAACTTTTCATGTCGCTCAGTTGTTTGGTCAAACTGATCCTTTAAAACACGTTGTCCATCACTAATGTCTATTCGCAACTTCTTAATTTGCGATGTCAAAGATGAATCTTCATCCCCCTTGATTGCAGAAAGGAGTTCATTTGACGCATTAAGTTGATCGTTCGATGCTTTTAGTTGTTCAGACATTACCGAGAAGATTTCTTCCGGGCCAACAGACTGACTAGCCTCTTGTTCTCTTTGTGGAATTAGTCCAAGTGCAGCTTTGTAAAAAATGGAGCCTGCCATCCCAGCTAGACTAGTAAGAAACGCTGTTTTCAGACCACCTAGCAACAACTCAATACTTCCATCAATGTTTTTAGGGTCAAAGTCCATTAACCCAACCACGATTCCTGCAAAAGTTCCCAATATTCCTAAAGACGTGAGGATATTAGTTGTGCTAGCGGTGAATCTGGGTGCTTTACCAGCCAAAGCTAAAGTAATTGAACCTAATAAAAGTCCAATAATCAAATAGATAAAAGCATTTGAAATAGATTCAGCAGTAAAGGAGGCGATGAATGAAGCTAGTTGTTCGGTCATGATTTTTTGTTTGTAAACCTTTTCCTGTACGAAGTTTACGCACACCATACATTAATGCGTACTTGGTACAATAAAATTATCTGTAGTATTTTAGTCGTCTTTGAGCTTTAGTTACTTGTCATTTCGCGACAAGTTCACAACTTCCATGTGATTTTTCAATTAATGCCATAATTTCAATGATATAGCCCCCAACAAACAAAGAGTGCCCAAAAACGTTGTAATGTCAGAGAAGTTACTAGTTTATTCATTGTGCAGCCTTCAATAAACTCGTTATTGTCAAACTCATAATGATAATATTGTAAGTTAGGCGACTATTCCATATGGAATAATCGATATTCCTAGCAATAGCCAGACTATTTCACCTAGTGATGTTACGCTCCCTGAATGTCTACAAGAATAATCACCATTCATGCTTACTCTAAATGAGAAATACATCATATGCTTATAGAGTAAATAGCAATTCAAATTAAATCACCATATGGAAACCAACGCAACAAAAACCAGCCAACAAAGTATCTAATTTAATTAATAAACGCCATTAGAAAACAAATTACTTATGTTCTCTTTGTTGCTTTCAGATTAAAGTTAGTCGCTTCTTTAGCATCTGCTTTAATGGATTTAGAGTAATTAATTAACCACAAAAATAGTTTTAATGATTGAAATGACATAAGTTAGTTAGTTTTCATTAGCACAGAATATCAACGTTTGACGTAGCAGCCCACTCAGTTTTCACCTATATACAAACGTATTTGAAGCTTGTTGATAATCAGTAACACTAGGATGTGATAAATTGCAACAAGGTTTCATCGTTGTTGTTTGGGCAGCACCTTCATGCTCTTGACTGTCCCCATTTTTCACTCCTGCCGACCCAAGCGACTGTATTATGCCATTGGGCCGGCAAACAATAACATTATGCAGCTTCCAGCCGTGAAATAATCGCCTCAAGCGGTAACTCTTTGTCACGAATCAGGCCAACTACCGCTTCAATGTCTTCTTCACGATTTAGCGCCAATGCTTGGTTGATGTCGTCAATCAATGTTAGAGCCTGTGCTTTTGACAAGTTACGGAGCAGCGCCACTCGATTGCTTGATGACATCGCCATTAGTTCACTGGCTGAGTCAGACGAAACGGCATTTGAGTTACTAATGCTGTCTAGTTTAGGCTTATGATCATTGACAAGAGTTTTATCATCATTGAGCTTAACAATGTTTGTTGCTCGAAACTCTTCAATATCTTCGCCAGTCATCACTGTTTCAACTGGCAGAGGAGTCACTGTTTTTTGTTGGTACTTGGCTTTGCTTTCTAGTAACTCGGCATAATAAGCGGCTGTCGGGAGCATAAAGATGAGATGTCTCATTACATTATCCTCGATCTCTTTTAGCTCTTTGCGTTTTAAGTAAGCGCCCTGCTTTCTCGATTGTAGTGCTAAAGCCACGGAGTGCTGCACTGTATCAATTCGAGCGGGGTTAATACTATCCACGCTTTGTGTTTCTAGAACTAGACTCTCTTCCTGTGACTTTAGAATCTCAACGCGAGTACGCAAAGACTTCACGCAGCCTTGGATGAGTTTATCATTTGATAGCTGAAATGGGAGTCGAGGCTTAGGTTTCTGAACGGATTCTGGCATTTCTACTTTGCTTGCTCTTATTTCACGCTTCACTTCAGCCATAAAGTTGTTGATTGTCTTACTATCTGAGGGTGTTGAGCCTGTAAATATTGGTTTAGGTACACCTTCAATCAATACTTTGAGGTGGTTTGTCTGTGTTCTCTCATAACTGAATGGCGTCTCTGTGCCCAAATGGTCGTTTAAGAATTTGATGACACGTTTTTGGTATTTGCTGTAGCTGGATAACTTGCACATGATGGGGATGCTTCACCTTCGGATAGTTGATGAGACGCATTGTAGGTTAGAGCTTTTGACGTTAGTTGTTCATAAGCTTGTTAACTTTTGCGGCAGAATTACCAATGCCATTCACCATTTCTGGCTCACATTGTCCTTAGGTCAATTTCTGACCCGTAATTGTCTCTACTATCCGATGAGCGATACAGAGCTAGCCCCCAGAGTTCCCAAGCTTACAAAGTGACACAGTAACACCAAACCTACCTGTTTGTAGAGGCAGATTGCGCCCATGCTTGCAGTGACAACGAATAGATAGACATTACGCGTTAGATCAATCAAAATTTGCTTTTTTATACGTCACGGCTGCTTCTATGTTTCCTTCAGTACTTAACGTTCTCGTTAAACATAAAGAACACTGCAATTTAGACTCGTTTCCCCTGCGTTTCGGTTTTTCCTTTGCTACTGACCAGATATTAACGTTAAAGCGCGAAAGTGCTGCCGACAACTCAAGGCAGCAAAACAACCGGTGGAAGTTTAAAGGAACTATGACCCTCCCTGATACGGATAGGGTTGAACAAGCAACCTTCGTTGTGCTCAAAGACAATGAAGAATTTCGACTGGTAACCGCATGGAGAAACGACGGAAATACCGAGTTCTATTTGTCAGAAGTGATGAAGTCACTGAGAAAAGCAGGCGAACTGTCTGTCGAAGACTTGTTGGCTTTTCACCCTAGATACAAAGAAGGAAAGCTCTGCTCGCATGCTGAATTAGTTTTGGCTTTATCAGCTAATAAATCGAGCGAACAGATTGCTAAAATTCAATCGCAATCAGAACTAGCAGTTCAGCGAGCACAGGAAGAAATAGATCTGCTTAGAAAAGAGAATAGAGAACTAAAAAAGGAAAACATGATTTTGAAACAGCAAATTGAATCAGAGCGATTGAAAGCAGGTGCAAATAACACCGTAAACGTTACCTCACCCAACACACTGCTCTCAGTCAGAACGGACGTTATACATTACGGCTCTTCGTGTACTGAACTGAGATTGGCTGACGGTATGAAGTGGTATATGAAAACATCGACTTTTGACAAGAATGGTGATGTGACTAAGCAAGCTCAATCACTTATCGGTAAGCCGGTTGTTGTGACTTCGTGGGATCCCGTAACTGAGCCTGGAAAATGGTCTTCGAGAGGGTATTTTAGGAATGTTTACCCAGCTTAAACGTAAGCGCTCATTACTCAGCATAACTAATCGCTAACCACAACGATCTAGTATTTAGCCAAGTTCCAAGGTAGTAGTGCTTCTATTTGTTCAAGATTTTCAACGTAGGGTAGCTGAGTAAGAAGGGTATGTAGGTAGCTGTATGGCTCTAGTCCGTTCAACTTAGCAGTTTCAACCAAGCTGTAGCAGACAGCACTCGCTTTGGCACCTTGTGAGGTATCGGCGAACAGCCAAGCCTTACGACCGACCACGAACGGACGGACGGATAGCATTTTCAGCCATGATATTACTGATACGCAGTTCATGATGAACTGAGTAAACCACCAGTTTCGACCATTGGTTAAGCGTATAGTTGATGGCCTTGTAGGTTAAGCTATCTTTGGGGCACTTGCTGATGTTCTTCTCCAAGTTTCTGAGACTTGACAGTTTCAGCACCAAACACCACTTCCTAATGATGTTCGTGGCCAGACCATTATGAAACCACCACTCTACGAGGTACTTACAATCCTTAGATTATCCAAACGCTCTACTGAGCTAGTATTTTACATACATCATTTTTCGTAACGAATCACAGCGCTTGCCGTTCAGCTTATCCCCCAAATATTCACCATCTTCCGCAGCTTTGCGAGCGACTAGTGCTTTTGTACGTTCTTTACTATTCAGATAACCGTACGCTTTGGTTGTTTTGACCTTCAGTAAACGCCACTTAGACTTATTATCTCCAGCATGACGATCAAGACAATATTCCGCTGCACCGGCATTCGCACCTGTTTTTACTGCATCACTGAACACGTCAGCTTGGGCAGGGCCTATTGAGCCAATGACGATAGCTGCAGTCAGTAGTAATTTTTTCATAATGGTGTTTCCTATATTTCGTTGGTTGGTATGAGTGCATTATGGACGTTTGAGATATGAAAAATGGCCATTTAACGACGGTTAATAATAAGAACTCACACAACGAAATGGTGCATTGACTCCGAGAGAATGGAGCTACCTCTTACTAATATTCACCTTCAATTATTATCGGCAACAAAACCCTGCCCGGTCATATTGCTCGTAATCAGGTCTATACTTCAGAAAAACCACCAGCAGTCCCAGAGAGATAAGGATATAGAATGAAAGCGATGATACTTAATGAGTATGGTGAACAGGCAAATTTCGAGCTTGAGGACGTTGCCAAACCGTCACTTAAATCAGGCGAGGTCTTAGTAAAAGTTGCCGCTTCCAGTGTCAACACCGTGGATACCATGATCAAGCAACTAGGCACCGCACTCCCCTTCTCACCGGCCCTGCCTGCTATTCTGGGGATGGATTTTGCAGGTACTATAGAAAGTATTGCCGATGATGTTACTGAGTTTAAAGTGGGTGATGAAGTCTATGGTTGTGCTGGCGGATTGGGCGAACTGCAAGGGTCGCTTGCGGAGTATATGCCAGCTGACACTCGTCTCATCGCTCACAAACCATCTAATTTATCTATGAAAGAGGCAGCTGCCTTACCTCTTGTCGCGATTACAGCCTATGAAGGGCTGAGTCGAGCGCAAGTGTCTGCAGGACAAAAGGTATTAGTCCATGGTGGCGGTGGTGGTGTGGGCAGCATTGCGGTACAAATAGCTAAAGCTTGGGGCGCTGATGTTTATGCCACCGTCGGTCGCCATGAGCATATGGCGCTCATGCAACTTCTCGGTGCTACCGCCATAAATTATCGCGAAGAAGCGGTTGCAGACTATGTGTCCAAGTATGCGGAAGGCGGCTTTGATGTTATTTTTGACTCAGTGGGCGGAGAAAACATGCTCAAGTCATTCGAAGCAGCGAAACTCAATGGTCATGTGGCATCAACCGTATCCATGCTTGAGATAGACCTATCCTTGGTGCATTTTAAAGGCTTGTCATTACACGTTGTTTTTATGCTGATTCAAATGATTAACGGCGTACGCAAAGAAGAACATCATAATATTCTCACTGAAGTAGCCAAACTTGCTGAAAACGGACAACTCTCTCCTGTGATGGATGAAGTTGACTACAAGTTAACGGATATTGGAGAAGCCTATCACCGCTTATCCTCTGGTAAAGCGACCGGCAAAGTTGTTGTTGAAAACTAAATTCTTGGGTAAAGATAATCATCCAATGACTGAACGGCGACATTTTGTTGTCGTTCTTCGTCTACTCATCAAACTACACCTCCAACACTGAGTCAAAATATCTACCTGCAACTGACAGAAATACACCACCAGATACAGTCACTTCATCTGACTAACTCTTAATTATCAATATTAAATTCAGCTTAGTAGATGATTACTAGCAAAATCACTACCAAATTTGAGACTTAGTTTCACAGAATTAATCCATCAGTTGAATATGCTCACAAAACACTCACACAGTCACTAGGGAGATGTGCTCTAAAGCACATATGTATTCTTGTAGCATTGTATTACAAATATACACGTCGAATAATCAATCCGAGATGACAATACGTTGGCTAAAACACATTTGCATACCTCATGTTTATTCATGAACTAATCACGACAATATCGGTATTTGCAAATCTGCCCCCGCTTACATGTTCATCTATGGATTATTAATTTATGGAGAATGACATGAAACACAAGTTCCTTACCCTTGCCGCTGCTTCTGTATTAATGGCTTTTGGTGCTCAGGCAAAGACACTGACTCTCGGCCACGCAATGAACCTGGAAAGTGCTGCACATGCCGGCATGGAGATTTTCGCTGAAAAAGTCAGTGAAAAATCAAACGGTGAAATGAACGTAAGAATCTTCCCTAATGGCATGCTAGGATCTGAGCGTGACCAAGCAGAGCAAGTTGTCACTGGTGCGATTGATATGGCAAAAATCAACGGTTCGCTAGCAGAATCATTTGAGCCGACTTATAAAGCGATCTCAATTCCGTTCCTGTTTAGAGATGCTGACCACATGCACACCTTTATGCGCAGTGAAGCCGCTGAAAAGCTGCTTCAATCAAGTGAAGGTAAAGGCTTTGTGGGTTTGACACTTTATGATTCAGGTTCTCGCAGCTTCTACAGCTCAAAACCTATTGAAACGCCTGAAGATTTAGCAGGGTTAAAAATCCGTGTACCCGAGTCTCCAACCATGATGGAAATGGTTCGACTATTAGGAGCGCGAGCAACGCCTGTGCCATTTACAGAGGTTTATACCGCCCTACAACAAGGTGTTATCGATGCGGCTGAGAACAATATCTCCAGTCTAGTCGAAATGAAGCACTCTGAAGTGGCTAAATACTACTCGATGAACGAGCACATGATGACGCCAGATTTAATCATGATCTCTGAGAACACATGGAATGGTCTAACTGACGAACAGCGCCAAATCGTGAAAGAAGCGGCCGCTGAATCAATGGAAGAAGAGATCAAAATCTGGGCTGAAATTGATGGCAAGAATAAGGAAATAGCTAAGACGCTTGACGTGAAATTCGTTGAAGTCGACAAGAGCAAGTTCCGCGCGAAAGTTCAGCCTATGATCGACAGTGCCGAGCAGGACCCAACTCTGGGTTACTACATCGACGCTATCCAAAAAATGTAACCCACCTTTTAACGCTGACTTTGCCCCACTCTTTTGGGTGGGGCTTATCTATTGGGTCGCAGTTTAAGGAGTCTCAATGCATTCATTTTTCAAATTTCTAAGAACACTACTGGATAAAGCCATTTTAACGTTTTGCGGTTTCGCCATTATCACACTGGTTGTCACCGTGACATGGCAGGTATTCAGTCGTTATGTCCTTAATGATCCCAGTTCATTCACCGATGAGCTTGCTCGATACACCATGATTTGGTTTGGTCTATTTGGTGCAAGCTATCTATTCGGTAAAAACGGACACCTTGCGATTACTCTTTTCATTGGGTCGATTAAGGCTAAATATCGCAAATACTGTCACCTACTGATCCACTTAGTGTCTTTTACCTTTATCTATTTAGCGATGATCAAAGGCGGCATGCAACTGATTGGCCGTACGATGCTGCAATCGTCTCCTGCACTCCAGATACCGATGGCTTATGTTTACTTCATTTTGCCTCTATCGGGCACGCTAATGCTGATTTATCTGGTACTGAACACCATTGATATGTTTGCAGATGAACATTCAGCCAAACAAGGATAATTGACATGGATATATCAATCGGCTTTTGGCTTTTATGCCTTTTCATGCTCATGATCAGCCTGAGCATTCCTATTGCTATCGCGATTGCGATGTCTTCACTTGTGATTATGTGTACAATTCTGCCTAATGATGTCGCCTTTATGACAGCAGGACAAAAGATCGTAACTGGCATCGACAGTTTCAGTTTGCTCGCTATTCCGTTCTTTATTTTGGCTGGCAATATTATGAACCGCGGGGGTATTGCAACTCGTTTGGTTGACTTCGCCAAACTGTTGGTTGGACGCATGCCTGGTTCGCTTTCTCACGTAAACGTGATTGCCAACATGCTGTTCGGTTCGGTATCGGGCTCTGCTGTTGCTGCAGCTGCAGCGGTGGGTAAAACCCTTGAACCAGAGCTTGAGAAAGAAGGTTATGACAAAGCATTCTCAACATCGGTTAACGTAGCTTCCTGCCCTGCAGGTTTGTTAATCCCGCCGAGTAATTCATTGATTGTTTTCTCTGTGGTCAGTGGCGGTACATCGATTGCAGCACTCTTCATCGCTGGCTATGTGCCGGGGATTTTGATGGGCCTTAGCTGTATGGTTGTGGCTTACATGATTGCTAAGAAAAAAGGCTACCGCACTATTTCTGAGCCAAAAACACCTCATGAAATTTTGAACATCACATGGAGAGCAACGCCAAGTCTAGGTCTCGTTATTGTGGTGATTGGCGGTATTATCGGGGGGATATTTACCGCAACAGAAGGCGCGTGTATTGCTGTGCTTTACGCGTTCTTTCTGTCTCTTTGTTATCGCACGTTAGGTTTCAAAGAGATGCGCACAATCTGTGTAGAAACCGCTGAAATTACAGGTATTATGCTGTTCCTGATTGGTGCTTCAACCATCATGTCATGGGCAATGGCATTTACTGGCTTACCAAATTTAATCAGTGAATGGATGCTGTCTATTTCGGATAACCCTATCATCATCTTTATCTTGATGAATATTATCCTGTTGATTGTCGGCATGTTCATGGACTTAACACCTGCGGTACTGATTTTCACCCCGATCTTCATGCCTATCGCAACACAGCTCGGTATGCACCCAATTCACTTCGCAATGATGATCATCTTTAACCTGTGTATCGGTATTGCAACCCCACCGGTAGGTACTGCACTTTTCGTTGGGTGTAGTGTTAGCGGGGCGAAGATAGAGAGCGTGATTAAATCCATACTGCCTTTCTGCGCAGTATTGATTGTCACTCTTCTATTGATCACATTCGTTCCAGAAATCAGCCTAGCATTGCCACGCGCTTTTGGCTTGATTAACTAAGTAGTCACCCGCTCCTTATATGCTAAAACGCCCTTCAATTTGAAGGGCGTTTTTTACGTTATTACGGTCTTATTGATAGTGACTAACGAATAACCACTTCACCGTCTTTAATGGGAAAGCTAGTACCCTCTGGCTTATTCACCATGCGTACTGTTGTAGGGGTTCCCGCAATTTCATAAGTGACATCGTAACCGACAACTTTCGCTGACGTTGTATATTCAGTTGCGCATTGACGTTCAGTCGTAGTGATCACATCATTCTTCTGCGCATTCTCTTGGATTTTACGCCCTGTCATTGCACCTGCAATAGTGCCAGCAGCAGTCGCAACCACTTTACCGGAACCACCGCCCACTTGATTGCCCAATGCTGCGCCAGCGGCTGCCCCACCCACTGTACCGAGAAGTTTGTTTTCATCTTTCACTTCTGCCTGTGTTGTCACAACAACATCGTGACACACTTCATGAGGTGTTTTCACCGCTTCGGTAACAGCCTCCACTAGCGTGATTTTGGCCTCTGTCGCTACATCCGGCGTTACCGGAGTATCGTCTTTACATGCAGAAAGTGTTAATGCGGTAGTCACTGCTAAAGCAATCGCTTTGATATTCATTTTTATGCCCATAATCAGGTTCTATTTTGTGAGCGCAATAATAGAGACCTGAATATTTCATTCATCAGATGAATATCAATATTGTGTCAGCCTTGGGTAAATCGGACAAACTTGCTACTTCAACATTGAACTTTTCCCACTTTGGACGTATCTATGAACATAGAGATAAATTATTGGGTAACCCTATGTTCAACGCTATCACTTCGCTCTTCAAACACCTGCTGGATGGAAATGACTTATCTGGCAGTACCATACAAAACCCCAATCTAGCCATCGCCTGCTTACTCACAGAAGTAGCGGGTGCAGACCACCAAATTGATGATGCTGAACGGGAAGCTAAGCAACATCTCATCACTACCTTATTGGGTTTAGATGAAGTGCAGACAACACAACTTCTTGCTGAAGCGGAGGCAAAAGTAAAAGACGCCTCATCACTTTACGAGTTTACGACTCAACTGCGTGAATTGAGCCAAGAGACACGTTTTACTTTGATTAAATCAATGTGGGAGGTGGCCAACGCAGACGGAGAGATAGACCCTCTCGAAGATGCTGTGATTCGAAAAACAGCAGAGCTGCTTTATGTTGACCACTCTGAATTTATACGAGCTAAATTGTCGGTGCTTGGTGACAAATAATGCTATTGGCAGTGATTCCAATGTAACGATTTTTCATGCAATCATGAACTCCTTGATTTAGACACACTTACCGAACTGGTACAGTTTGCACTGAGAAATGGTCTAGGTATCGATTTAAACGGATAAAATCCGTTCATTTGCGCTCGATGTTTAATATGAACGTAGAATTCTAAATACGATTTTTGGCATATCGCTCTGCTAACACTGCACAATAGAATATCTGAATTGGATGATAAAGCATGATCGGTAGAAGGATCATACCGAGAGATGGGTCGCTTGCAAAAATCACTTTTGCCATTGGGACGCCTGCTGCCAAGGTCTTTTTAGTGCCGCAAAAAACGGCTGCAATTTCGTCCTTTCTCGCAAAGTTCACCTTCTTCGCGGTGAACTGAACAAGATGTACCATGAGGAGCAAAATCACGCTACATAACAATACTGAGGTGAGTAACAAGGACAGCGAAAATTGTGACCAGATATTACTCTCAACCGAGTCACAAAAGACATTATAAACAATGGCAATAATAACAAGTTTATCAATCTTATTAATGATCTGTTTATTCTGTTCAAGCCATGATTTAAGCACCGGCCTCAACAACTGCCCTATCACCATTGGCAAAACGAGTAACTTCGCCACTGATAGAATTGTCGCGATTGCATCACCGCTTTCCCCCTCAACGCCGACAAACAGAAACACCAACAGCGGGGTAATAAACACCCCTAAAATACTCGACAATGAAGCGTTAAAGATCGCGCCAGGCACATTGCCTTTGGCAATACTCGTCATCGCAACTGAAGACGAGATGGTGCTCGGCAGTACAAACAAGTAACAAAAACCAATCGCCAATGCGGCGGGCATATAGGCGAGCATCACATTGCCAAACAATAGCCATAGCAAAGGATAGACAACAAAAGTCGTCGCTTGAATAAATCCGTGTAACTTCCAGTTCGTCATCCCCGCGGCTATATCTTTGCGCGATAAATTCAAACCATGCAGTAAAAACACCAGAGCGATACCTAGTGAGGTAATGATATCGAGATGCAACCATCCCCCGCTCGCTCCTACGGGTGAAGAAAACAACGACAGCAATATCGCTGCTATCATTCCAAGAATAAACCACTGTTGTTTTAATTTGTTAATTATGTCCAAAATGCATCTCGCGTTAGAAACTAGATAATATAGTGTGTCTAATCTACTGTTTTTACGAGGTTATCGGCGAGATAACCTCTTAGATTAACGTTCAATTAAATAGTGCCCGACAAAAGCGCTTTGGTAAACCGTCATTCAACGGCAAACCAAACCTGGCCTAAAATGACCATTTTGAACAAACGTGCTATTTATCAAGCCCACCCATGAATAGGTATTTGAGTTCCATAAACTCATCCAGACCAAACTTAGACCCTTCCCGACCTAGGCCCGACTCTTTAACACCACCAAAAGGAGCCGCTGCTGTTGATATCAAGCCTTCATTAATACCGACCATCCCGGTTTCCAATGCTTCCCCCATACGCCATGCTCTGCCTAAAGATGCGGTATAAACGTAAGCCGCAAGGCCAGAGTCACTATTGTTGGCTCGTTGGATAACCTCATCTTCATCACTAAATCGAAATATCGGTGCCATTGGGCCGAAGGTCTCTTCGTTCGCCACTAACATTTCATCACTCATTTCGGACAATACGATAGGCTGAACAAACAAGCACTCTTCTGTGATTTCACCACAATGCTGAACTGCCCCTTTATTTAATGCATCATTAAGATGTGAAGCGACTTTTCTCACCGCTTGTTGGTTGATCAAAGGTCCTATGTCAACACCACTCTCAAACCCATCCCCAACAACCAACTGTTTCACTCGGTCGGTGAGCTTTTGGGTAAATTCATCATAAACTGAATCATGAATATAGAGACGGTTTGCACAGACACAGGTTTGGCCGGCATTTCTAAATTTCGCGATCATCGCGCCTTCAACTGCGGCATCGATATCAGCGTCATCAAACACGATGAATGGCGCGTTACCACCGAGCTCCAAGGCCATTTTTTTTATGGAAGATGCGGACTGGTTCATCAAAATCTTGCCTACGTGAGTAGATCCGGTAAATGACACTTTTCTCACGAGTTTATTAGACGTCAGCTCACCACCAATCGCTAAGGCATCACCTGTAATCACATTAAACAGACCGGCGGGGATCCCTGCTCGATGTGCAAGTTCAGCTAAAGCCAGTGCGGTCAATGGTGTTTCTGGCGCGGGTTTTAATACCACAGCACAACCAGCGGCAAAGGCCGGTGCACACTTTCTCGTGATCATCGCGGCTGGAAAATTCCAAGGCGTAATCGCAGCCACAACTCCGATAGGCTGCTTAGTGACTAAGATTCTACCATCCGGTTTATGACTGGGGATAGTCTCGCCATACGCTCGTTTCGCTTCTTCGCTATACCAGAGAACAAAGCTTGCTGCGTAAGCGATCTCCCCCCTTGCTTCGTTAAACGGCTTACCTTGCTCACTGGTTAATATGGTCGCAAGGTCATCGGTGTGCTCAATAATTTGCTCATACCAGGCTTTGAGTACCTGTGATTTTTTCTCTGCTGTCGTTTCTTTCCATTCGACAAAGGCTGCATGAGCGCACGTGACCGCTTCACTAGCTTCATTCGCACCTAGGTTTGGAACCGTCCCCACAAGCTGTTGTGTAGAAGGGTTTATCACAGAGGTGTGACGCGGACTATCACCTGATTGGTCGTTCTGTCTATTCGACGAAACCCACTTTCCCCCGATATAACACCTATCTTTGAGCAACTGACTATCACGAAGTTTCATCTCAACAACCTTTTCGTCCTAACATGATGATAAAGAACAATATACTTAGGTTTTTCTGAGATTAAGTTGACAGTTATAGAAGTTTTGCATGAAAGACAAAAGGCCAATCACATCAGTATTCGTTCTATGTGATTGGCCTCAAAACTGTCTTTCCTTATGAAAAGGTATCGTCTTATAAAGCAGTATGACCTAGCTTTTAAAGCACGATTGATATGCCTTGCACTATCAACTTACAGAGCAAATTCTGCGTAAATTTGTTCAACCCAGTGAGCAACACGTTCCTCACTCATTGAAGCTTGGTTGTCTTTGTCTATGACTAAACCAACAAACTCATCACCATCTACCGCTTCTGAAGAGTTAAAGCTATATCCCTCTATTGGCCACCGGCCGACAAAATCTGCTCCACAATCGGCGATGTAATCATAGAGCTCACCCAACCCATCAACAAACTCATCGGGATAACCTACTTGATCACCAAGGCCAAACAGAGCCACTTTTTTTCCTGATAGGTCCAAAGACTCATTTGCATCAAGAAACTCTGCCCAGCTTTCTGCTTCACACTCTGTATCCAAACCCGGTAACTCCCCTTCGCCTAATGTCGGAGTCCCTAATACCAATAAGTCATACCCCTTGATGGTCGCCGCATCAACACGGTTGATATTTAGAGGCTTGTCCGCCGCATCCCCAAGCTTTTGATAGATCATTTTGGCAATTTTACGTGTACTGCCTGTATCCGTTCCAAAAAATATTCCTACTTTAGCCATAGTCTACTCCCTGTATGATCATGTTTAGCTATTCTTTCCGTCACCAAAAAGTCGTGACTTAACCTTCCTGCAATTGTTATTCCTTACTACTTTTCAATAAGATAAGTTACTTATCTGCACTACTAGGCGACACTTTGTACGCTTTCAGACAATTCTCTGTCGATGGTCGTCATTCTTTGTTGATAGCAGTTATTCCTCGTCAATAATAGTTACAGCCCGGTAGATCTCAACACGATCTCCCTCATCGACATGACTATCAAGCGAGCGTATTTTTCCAAACACCCCAACTTTCTGTTGGTGCAAGTCAATTTCAGGGAACAGGCGTAATATCCCACACGTTGAAATTGCGTTGAGTAGTGTAGCTTCAGGTTCGACTTCAGTGTCTAACCATACTTGCTGATGAATATCTGCATAGATAACACTAACTTTCATAGGACGCTCCCTCTGATAAATTTGTTTTACGCGGTGAGATCATTAATGCAAATTTCTGCTTGATACACAGCATGCCGCCCAGAACAAAAAAACCACCTGGTGGCAGTATTGAGATGAGCAAGCCATCAAAATTGTTAACGACGGTGGTTTCTAAAAACGCAAAGTGAGGACCAAGTAATAGTGCAGCATTATCGAACACTTTACCTGTACCAAGAATTTCACGAATGCCGCCCAAAACGACTAAGACCCAGGTAAAACCAATACCCATGGATGCACCATCAACCACCGATTTCATCGAGGTCTGCTTGGTAGCGAAGGCTTCTACCCGTCCGAGAATGGCGCAGTTAGTTACAATCAAAGGAATAAACAGGCCTAACACTTGATGCAGTGCGGCTAGGTACGCGTGCAATATTAGGTCTGTCATCGTAACGAGCGTGGCTATGATCAAAATATTCATAGGGATACGTATCGCACGGCTGATGTAGTGGCGGGATAATGACGTCAAAAAGTTAGCCGCCACCATGACAAATGTGGTGGCTAAGCCCAAACCGAGCCCATTAGTTGCCCCATTGGTGACAGCAAGTAATGGGCAAAGGGCTAAAAGTTGCGCTAGTACAATATTGTTAGTCCACAGACCATTCTTTACTAGCTCTTTTGTTTTTATCGGGTCACTCATCTTTGCCCCCTTGGTTTATCTCTTGCTGAGCTTGAAGTGCTAAGTGCACTCCTTTAACCACCGCTCTTGGCGTTATCGTGGCTCCAGAAAATTGTTCAAAATCCCCTCCATCCTTTTGCACTTGCCAAATTGCAGTATTTTCAAGAGAACGACGGTTAAAACCCAACACCCAATCGGACTTGTCCAATTCAATTTTATCGCCAAGCCCCGGTGTCTCTGTGTGGCTGAGTACTCTGACGTTAGTAATTTCACCGGACAACGACACACCAACGATAAATTGAATGTCACCACTATAGCCAGCAGTCTTGGCAGTGATCACCTGATACTCTGGTTTGCCTGTTGCTCCGTTTACAGTAACAAACTGGTAACTGACCCCTTCCACTTCGTATGTTGTCGCTTGCTGCAATACATCGGGGGATATTTTTCCTTTTGGGACAACTTCAGCCATTAGAGCAAGACTCTTTTGTGTTTCATTGAACTGAATGATGGGACTTGTATATTGATTTATCGCCAATAGAAGGAAGGCAGAAACCGCACATGCACAGCCCAGCATTAGACCTTGAGCACCGAGCAAGTCTTTATGAATTTCCTGTTTAATTTCGGAAGAAAGGTAGGACTGAATCTTCGCCAACATACTATTTCTCCTCAACAAATTGCTTTGATGAGCCAAAACGCTTAGGTTGAATATAGTGATCGATAAGCGGGCTGACTGCATTAACAATGAGCACTGCGAAAGCTACACCCTCTGGGTAGCTTCCTACTTCTCTAATCAACCAAACTAGCCCGCCACACAACAAGCCATAAATCATTTGACCTTTCGTACTTGAAGGAGACGTCACCATATCCGTTGCGATAAAAAACGCACACAATACTGCAGCGCCACTAAACATATGAATGTGTGGAGCAAGAAACTGTTCGGGTTGAAATAGGTTAGCGACTAACGCTGGAAACAGTAGGCCTATGAAAAAGCATAAAGGGATCGCAGGTGTGACAATTCTACGGTATAGCAGATAAATCCCGCCCAATAACAACCAAATGCTGTGAACTTCACCTATGCTGCCTGACATTTTTCCCGTCAATAGCTCATTAATTGTGGGCGTCGAAATAGAACGACTTAATACTGTCGCCGCGCTTACGCCATCATAAGACAACCATTCTGCTGCCGATTGTACCTCTCCTGCATATGGCGCACTCCAATCGGTCATCTGGACAGGAAAGCAGATAAGTAAAAACACCCTTCCCAGCATAGCGGGGTTAAATATATTTTGCCCAAGGCCGCCGTACGCCTGTTTTCCCACTACGATACAAAACAGAGCACCGAGCACACACAGTTCCGTTTGGAAATGCGCTGGTAAGCTTAATGCCAAGATAAGACCTGTCAGAATCGCTGAGCCATCTAGTGCATTCCTGAGCGGTTTGCGCTGTAAACTAAGACACACTACTTCAGCGAGCACAGCCGCAACAACACAAGCGATAACGACACGAATCGCTGAGGGCCCAAACCTAAGGCCTGCCACACATACTGCTGGCATTAAAGCGAGTACGACATGGTACATAATAGTTGTAGTCGAATTATTGGAATGCGCATACGGGCCTATCTGCGGTTTAAAATTGATCATCCATCCACCTCAACCATTGGCTCACTGTTTGTTCTGCGCGAGCGTTTACGTTTTTTCGCAGCTTTGGCTGCTTTTTTCGCTTCAGCCTCTTTCGCTAAGCGAATTGTTTTCATTTCTGCCAGCTTTTTAGCTTTTTCTTGACGCATCGAGCTCATACGACGCTGTGTGAGTATGCCTTTCGCATGCTGGAAAAACTGAACCAGTGCGACTCGAGAGGGACATATATAGCTACAAGCACCACATGAAAGACACTGGTTTATTCCCAACCGCTCAACTAAGTCATAATCAGAAGACTCACTTGCCGCGCGCATTTTGAATGGCATCAGCCCCATAGGACACGCTCTGACACACTGGCCACAACGAATACAGTCTTGTTGCTCATCACTCCCAATCTCTTCACTCGTTAATGCAAGTAACGCATTGACGGTTTTGGTAATTGGAATATCAAGATCAGAGATGACCTGCCCCATCATTGGGCCACCAAATATCAGGCGTTCACAATCCATTTTGAGACCGCCGCAATAACCAATTAGGTCTTTGACTCGTGTACCTAGCGGGATTTCGACGTTTCTCGGGCTTTCAATGCCTAAACCCGATACCGTGATTACCCTTGTGACTAATGGTCTTGAGTATCTGACCGCATGATACACTGCTCTTGCCGTCGCAATGTTATTGACCACAATCCCAATATCTGTCGATAGCTTACCTGTTGGTACTGTCTTTCTGGTTAGCGTCTTGATCAGATGACGCTCAGAGCCCATAGGGTAAAGTGTTGGCACTAATTCTATGGCAATATTGTCATCGTCACTTGCCGCTGAACGCATCAGTTCATAGCTTTCTAACTTATTGTTCTCGATACCGACTATCGCTCTCTTTGCCCCTGTCGCCACCATTAATAAGCGAATTCCTGCGATCACTTCATTGCAATACAAGCGCATGACCAAGTCGTCACAAGTAATATAAGGCTCACATTCACCGCCATTAATGACCAAGGTATCCACGTTCGCCTGCTTAGCAAAATGGGCCTTCATAGAGGTAGGAAAGCCCGCACCGCCCAAACCAACAATACCCGCTTCTTGAATATATTGAATCACCTCAGATGAAGACAAACCCACAACAGAACGCGACTTAAATTTGCTTGACCAAGTTTGATCTTTAAAGCACTTGATGTGAATAGTATCAAGACGCGCTTTCGACGGATGATGAGCAATGTAAGGGGCAATTTTTTCAACAATACCGTTTACCGGAGAGTGGAGCGGCGGCTGACTGTTTGAAATGCCTATCGCGAGAAGTTGCCCCTTTTTGACCTCCTGTCCCACATTGACCAATGGCTTGAGTAGAATTCCGTTTGACAATAACAGTGGTAGGTACACTTTATCTGGCTGAAAATACGGTATTTTCGCAACCTGTTTGTTGGTTAGTGACTTAAAGTCCTCTGGATGAACACCGCCAGAAAAGGGGCGACCAATCCACGTTTTTACTGTGCTTGCACTCGCCATTGATTAACTCCTTTCTAAAATAGGCTTCGGCCAAACCCAATTCGCCGGAGATTGAGCCTGAGTATTGAGTTCGATACATTGCTCTGGGCAAGCATTGACACAAAGAGCGCAGCCTGTACACGTATCTTTGATCACCACATGTATCTGCTTGGTTGCCCCAACAATTGCATCAAAAGGACACGCTTTATTGCAGCGAGTACACCCTGTACATTGCGTTTCATTAATCGCAGCCAAGCTAGGCACAGACTCTTCAGAGCCAGATAACGACACACCCAAAATCTTTGCAATGTCTGCTGACAAGGCGCTTCCGCCGGGAGGACATTCATTGGGAGCAAGCTCCCCTTTGACCATGGCTTCTGCCGCTTGACGACACCCTGCTTTGCCACACTGGCCACACTGCCCTCCCGGCATCAATGACTCGATACGATCAACCAACGGATCACCCGGTACTAAAAACACTCGTGAAGCGACACCCAGCAACAGACCCAATCCAATACCCATTGCCGCAAATATGATTACAGCCATATGCCTACCCTATTGTTGAAACAATTACGCCATACCTGAAAAGCCCATAAAGGCCATGGAAAGTACACCTGCTGTGATGAATGCGATGGGGTTTCCTTGAATCGACTCTGGTACTTTACTGAGAGATAATTGCGAACGAATACCAGCGAAAAGCACGATAACTAAAGTGAACCCCAACGAAGAACCTAAGCTAAATAAAATCGAGGTCAGCAAGGACATCTTTTGCTGAACCACCAGCAGCGAAACGCCAAGCACAGCACAATTAGTGGTTATCAAAGGAAGGAAAACACCGAGAGCTTGATACATGCTAGGGCTATTTTTTTGAACGTAGAGTTCTGTAAACTGCACAACCGACGCAATAACAACGATAAACGCGATCGTACGCAGCACTTCAATACCTAGTGGCACCAATACGTATCGCTCAATAACCCACGAAGCGATGGCTGCGACAGTAATTACAAATGTCGTCGCCAATCCCATACCGAGCGCACTCGCAATGTTCTTCGACACCCCCATAAATGGGCAAAGCCCTAAAAATTTGGCAAGAACCACGTTATTCACAAACGCAGCGCCTAAAAATACTAGCCAACTGTCCATAACATTCCTCAAAGTGTCATTCCCACACAGGAAATTGCACAATGAATGCCAAGCAGGTTAATCTGCCGCAAAATAAGGCATGTGCACCATTCAAGCTCATTTTCTAACGGTTTTGAACGTTCAAATGAACAGACAATTTGGCATAAAACGTACAATCATTGTATGCAAATTGATTTGTATCAATAGACAATGCAATATATTTGCTCGCCATTCTCATACTGAAATATAGGAACAGTTCATGCAGTAACCCTTTTTTAAACCAGAAAAGTGGCTGTTTATGAATATACTCAATCGCTATTTTGAGCAAAACCAATCAAACCCCACTCAACAGTTTGAGCGAAATGAAAACGCCATCGTCATAACCGATGAAAAGGGGCAAATCGTCACCTGTAATGCTGCTGCAGAGGACCTAACAGGCTATGACGAGAATGAGCTCATAGGCAAAAACTGCTCCATATTCTCAAATCGTCACACGCCAAGGGAGGTGTACCAGCAGTTATGGCGCACGATATCTTCGGGCCGAGAATGGCGAGGCAATTTACTTAATCGTAAAAAATCCGGCGAACCCTATATTGCCGATCTCACGATTACCCCAATAAAAGAAGGCGATATCATCGGCTATTACTCAAAGATTAACGATATTAGCCAGACCATTAGTTCTCATAAGAATGAAGAGAACAATCAATTTATATTCGAGCGTATATTAAATATTACCTCTTTAGCGATTGTTGTTATTGATACCGATTTCAATATCGTATTTAGTAATAAAGGGTTCACGCGCAAAGTTGGCAACGCGTATTTTGATGACTTTATCCTGCCTACAATAAAACAAAATGTTTCTATCAGTGAGCTTTGCTGCGAAAAACTTCAGATTGATGTTAACCATGATCAGCGCAGTTTTGATTGTGTTATCGATCCTGTTCAACTTGCCAACACATCAACAAATCACTACTTTGTCGACACGAAATTTGCTCATGCGGTAATCAATATCACCGAGCGAACGAATGAGCGGCGCTTGCTCGAAAACCAACGCCTGAATCACTTAAAACTCAATATTAACGACAGTAAGCACGTCCATAGTATTCAAGAAGTCTTGATGGGAACGATTCATAAATTTCAGGCACCCGTCAATATGTTGGATTCAGCAGTAAAAATCCTCTCCAGCCGAAACCATAATTGTAGCGGCCTAGAAATGATGAAAGGCGCAATAGAGGAAGCTTATACGGCTTTGAAGTTTATACAAACGCACATTCCTGAACGTCATGCCGAGCCTCTACAAAACACCAATATCAACGAGATCATTAAAGATGCGTGCTCTATCTCGTCGCAAGCGCTGATTGAGCACTATATTCACATTGATCTCGACTTACACCCTAACCTGACGTCATGCAATGCTCACCCTTCTCGGCTCACACTTGCCCTAATACAGCTGATAGACAATGCGATCGAGGAGATTAACCGAGTCAAAGCACAACATCGTCAAATTATTATCCGCAGCTACACCATAGAAGGCTCAATTTGCATTAGTATTGAGGACTCGGGAAATGGCATAGCAAGCTCTGATTACAATCGCGTTTTTCAGCCGTTTTACACCAATAACCCTTTGAATACTGATCGATGTCGTGGCATGGGTTTATCCATTGTTCAGCAAGTCATTAACGACCACGAGGGTATGCTTGTTATTGAGCCTAGTATGGCTCTCAGTGGCGCAAAATTCGTTATCTCACTGCCTTCCAACTGTAAGGAGGCCAAGTAATGCATAAGATTCCAATCATTACGACAGATCTACTCTTGTCTGCCCTCTATCGTGTATCAACTTTACTTAACCAAAGCCTTGACTACCGACAAACGCTTGCCTCGGTGATGAAAGTTCTGCACGAAGAGTGTCACCTTTCTGGTGGGTTGGTGACCATCTTGGACAAAGAAAAGAACATTATGATCATTGAGTCGGTTCACGCACCTGACTACACATCAAACACCAGCCTAAAAACCATCACCTACAAACAAGGTGAAGGCCTGGTTGGATCAGTAATGGAAAATGGTGGCTCTATCGTGTTACCCAACCTCGGCAACGATCCTCGTTTCGCTGATAAGTTAGCGATTTACGACTACGCCAAGCCGTTTATCTGTGTCCCTTTAAAAAGCGTCAATAGAGATGTGATCGGCGTGTTATGTGCCCAACCAAACACTGATAATGAGCTCGACCTAAGTGCTCTACACAAGTTACTTGAAATGATTGCTAACCTACTGACGGTCAACATTCAATTGGCGCACAATGTAGCGGTAAAACAACAACGTTTGGAAAAAGAGCGCGATGGACTGAAGAGAAAAGTTCGTAAAGATTACGGCATGTCTTCGCTTGTTGGTCGAACAAAAGTGATGAGAGAGATCTTTGACCAAGTTCGGCTTGTCTCCCGTTGGGATTCCACCATTCTTATCCGTGGTGAGTCAGGTACAGGTAAAGAGGTGATCGCCAATGCGATTCATTACAACTCACCGAGAGCTAATCAACCATTTGTGAAGCTTAACTGCGCCGCACTGCCGGATAACCTTTTAGAGTCTGAACTATTTGGCCATGAAAAAGGCGCATTCACTGGCGCTGTTAAGCAGCGAAAAGGACGCTTTGAACTGGCAGATGGTGGCACCATCTTTCTCGATGAAATAGGTGAAACAAGCCCCTCTTTTCAAGCCAAACTCCTGCGCGTCTTGCAAGAAAAAACCTTTGACCGAGTCGGTGGTACAGAACCCATTTCTGTCGATGTGCGAGTCATCGCAGCAACCAATAGACACCTAGAGCAAGAGGTGATTGACGGTAATTTCCGCGAAGATATCTACTATCGATTAAACGTTATGCCTATTTTCCTGCCCCCTTTGCGTGATCGAATTGATGATATCCCTGCTCTCACCGAGTTTATCTTGGATAAGCTCTCTGGCATTCAAAAACGAGAGTTAGCCGTGAACGAACAAGCCATGTCAATGTTAATGAGCTATCACTGGCCGGGCAATGTCCGCGAGCTAGAGAATACGATTGAACGCGCTGCAGTGTTGAGTGCGACTGGAGATATAGATGGTTCTCTAATTCGATTGAACAACTCCCAATCACTATTAACCGCCGCCTTTATGCCGAGCCAATCAAGTTCAGTGAACAACCCGGCACCATTTTCACCCTGTCACACCGACCGCAATAACGGTTATGGCGGTATCAATCTAGAAATGGATGAAAATGAACGAAAACGGGTCATCAATGCACTCGAACAATCTGGATGGGTCAAAGCGAAAGCAGCGAGATTGCTCAATATGACCCCGAGACAGATTGCTTATCGCATACAAACGATGAACATTGAAATGAAGCAGATATAACAACTACGTCGACTTTGCGACAATTGCTGTGGCGCCTGTAATCTTTCGACCATTTAATTAATATAAAACAATAGCTTAAATTAAATGAGCATAAATAAGTCAAGGCATAGTGTTTGCAAATGTGTTCTTATAAAGGAATGAACAAGGATACAAAATGGAGTCATTAACTCACTCGGTGCCGTCTAATGTGACGCACTTTATTGGGCAATCAACTCAAGAGCGTATTGCGCAGCATCCATGCTATTCAAAAAATGCGAGCCAATACGCTCGTATCCACCTGCCGGTTGCCCCAGCTTGCAACATTCAATGTAATTACTGCAATCGCAAATTCGATTGCAGTAATGAATCTCGACCGGGTGTAGTCAGCCACCTTTTGCAGCCGATGGACGCACTTACTCGTTTTCACATTATCAAGCAACGAATGGACAATCTCACTGTCGTTGGTATTGCAGGGCCCGGCGATGCTCTAGCCAATCCAAAGCAGACCTTCCAGACACTTAAATTGATTAAAGAAGCTGACCCTAAAGTACAACTCTGTATTTCAACTAACGGCTTAGCACTGCCAAGCTACGTGGAAGAACTCGCTGCAGTCGGTGTCAATCATCTCACCATCACGATTAATACTGTTGACCCCAAAATTGCAGCAAAAATTTACCCTTGGATCTTCTGGGAGCATAAACGAATTAAAGGATTAGAAGCTGGAAAGATTTTGATTGAACAGCAACTCAAAGGGTTAAAACTGGCAAGTGCAGCCAATATGCTAGTGAAGGTCAATACTGTGCTGATACCCGGCGTCAATGATCATCACATCCAAACGCTATCGCAGACATTGAAGGAGTACGGTGGGTTTATTCATAACATCATGCCGCTTATTGCCCAGCCAGAGCATGGCACCTTTTATGGCCTGAACCACTATCGAGAGCCAAGTGAGGATGAGTTGGCTCTAGCAAGAGAATCTTCAGTCCTGCATATGCCGCAGATGACTCATTGCCAGCAGTGCAGAGCAGACGCAGTTGGCACTATCGACTCGCCTTGCTCATCGAAAACTGAGCGAGCAAATTATCGTGTCGCTGTTGCCAATACCGGCAGTGAAGTGATTGATACGCACTTTGGCCATGCGACGCAACTTTCGATTTATGACTTAACGCCGAATGAAATTCGTTTTGTTGAGACACGCAGCATAGACAAATACTGCCAAGGTGCAAGCCATTGTGACCAGATCTCCCCGATCGAAGCGATCCACGATTGCAAAGAGTTACTGTGTACCAGGATCGGCCACACACCATGGCAGCAACTCGAGCAAGCAGGCATTCGTCCTAACGTTGATTTTGCTTTTATGTCTAGTGAGCAAGCGCTCAAAGTACTTGCACAGAATATTGAGTATACAGAGCAACATGCAGTCAAAGTCGAAAAAGGATAAGCCAGTATGTCAGTAGAGATTAATCAAAAATGTGTCGGTTGCTTTGCCTGTTATAACGTCTGCCCAAATCGCGCCATTGCATATGATCAAGAGCAGCATCCTAATTTTCGAGTTCACACGACACGCTGCAATCAATGTAATGGGCAATTCGATAAGCCTCAGTGTGGGGAGATCTGTCCCGTCGAACAAGCCATCAGCCTCAACGGCTCTCCAATAAACGCAACAGGCAGTTTGACGCCTCACATTGATATCAAAGAGGCTCATCATGCACATTGCTAGAGAAAAAGCGATATGGCAGACACTGTTCAACGGTCATGAACAAGGTCATTCATCACTTCCGTATTTGGGCCTTGATTTTAGCCAGTTCGAAAAGCTGGCTTTAGATATCGGTTATCCTGCTGCCCCCTCGACAAATCATGAAATCGAGTTGCTATTTAACGATATTGTTAGCGCTAGACGTTCTGAGCAAAATGATCTCATTGACTTGCTGATCAAGCATAGTGATGGTGAACTTGTTTATAGCACTGAAATGGCATTGGTCATCTCTGCAGGGTGTCTGATGCCCTCTCACCTGTGGAAAACGTTAGGGCTGCCTTCACGACAAGTATTGAGTCAATTAATCGAGACCTACTTTCCGACGCTCTTTCAGCAAAACAATCTCAACATGCGTTGGAAACGATTCTTCTACAAAAAGCTTTGTGATCAACACGGGGACTATGTATGCAAAGCGCCAAACTGTCTCGAGTGCAGCAGCTTTAATGAATGCTTTGCCGCTTAAGCGATTGATAAACCATCACGTCAAACCCACTTAGGGCAGGTCTAATCGCTGGGTTGCTCTGATATAAGCGCAACCCATGCGAACCACTGTCAGTTATTAGACTTTTTTCTTTTTCTCTGTCGTACTTAGCCTATCGCTACTGCTTTGATATAGGCCCATACACTCTTGCCCGGAGTAAGATTGAGCCGGTTAACTGAACGCTGTGTGATCATCGAATAAAGCGTTTGTTTTGATTCTGTCGTCATCTTTATCAATACCTCCGCTGGGTTTCCTGTTGATTCGACAGCCAAAATTCGGGCGGGCAAGGCATTAATAATGGATGACTCTAGCATTGGTGAAGTGCCAATACTGACATCGCTCGCTAGGATTTCGCAACGCGTTAAACTCCCTAAAGGCGCTTTTATCTGGCTAACCCAAAGCTGAGTAGTGCCATCCGAGAGCAAAGTCATACCATCATAGGAATGCTCGACAATATTGAGCTCGATAACAGAACGTACCGCATGCGCATCATAGTGGTAACTCATTGGTGCAAGACACGACTGTAACTCACCTTGACTGGCGATTTTACCGTCTTCTAACACAACAACTTCATCTGCCAATCGACTGACTTCGCTCAAGCTGTGTGTGACATAGACAATCGGGATTGAAAGGTTTTGGGTCATGCTCTCTAAATACGGCATTATCTCCTGCTTCCTCGCCTCATCGAGTGCTGATAAGGGTTCGTCCATTAATAGTAGCCTTGGCTGAACGACAAGAGCTCGAGCGATAGCGACCCGTTGCTGCTCGCCTCCAGACAAGCGATGAACTGCACGTGAGAGCAGTGGCTTCAAGCCTAGCAACTCAACCAAACGACCTATGACCTCGACTGATGCGGATTGACTTTCGTTACCCCGTAACCCAAATTTAATATTTTGCTCTACGTTTAAATGTTGAAACAGAGAGGGATGTTGAAACACGTAACCAAGGTTGCGTTTATGGGGAGGTAAAAAGCTTGCGCCGTCTTTAGATTGCCATAGCTCGTCATGGAACTTAACCTGACAGTTTGGCAGCTTAGTCAGACCAGCAAGGGTTCGCAGTGTGGTTGTCTTACCGCAACCAGACGGACCAAATAATACCGTTACTCCTTGCGATGCGATCTTAAAATTCAAATCAAAAACTAGGCTTCCTAGTGTCGTTTGGCAATCGATATGTATCACTACACCCTTCCTTTGTGCATAGCAAAGTGATTCAACCCAAAGGCAAGTAGCAGTGCGACAAATGAGAAACCCAACAGCATGGCAGACAACTGATGCGCCTGCTCAAACTGCATTGATTCTACCAAGTTGTATATTTCCACTGACATCACACGTGTCGAACCTGGAATGTTGCCGCCAATCATCAACACTATGCCAAACTCCCCCAAGGTATGACAAAAACCTAATATGGCGGATGAAAAAATACTTGGCCACGCGAGGGGTAACGCAACTCGATAGAACACCTGAACCGGAGAGCAACCAAGGGTTGCCGCTACCTCAAAAGGCGCTTTACCCAAAGACTCAAATCCATTGACTAATGGTTGGACAACAAAAGGCAGAGAGTGGATCAAGCACGCAAGAGCAATACCAGAGAAACTGAATGGTAACGGTCCAATACCGACCGATTGTAAGCCACTTCCTACCAGAGTATTTGGACTAAAGCACACCAACAAATAGAAACCCAATACCGTGGGAGGCAGCACCATTGGCAATGTAGTTAAACTCGCGACCACATTTTTTAAACGAGACTGGGTTTGTGACAGCCACCACGCCAATGGCACGGCAGTAATGAGTAGCCCGATAGTCACAACTGTCGCTAACTTTAGAGTGAGGCTAACTACTTGCCAATCAAACATAACTCTCCTCCTACTCCATCGTGACGTTGTAGCCATAACGCTCAATTAAGCTGCGAGACTGCTCGTGGTGCAAATACAGAATAAACTGCTCTGCCAGTGCTAGATTTGGACTCGCCGAGACATAAACCACATCCTGTTTGATTTCAGAGTAACTCTCTTGCGGTACAAGCCAGACTGATCCATCTAATTGGTTGCCCTCACCTTTGAGTTGTGAAGAAGCGAGGAAAGCGTATTGGGCATTGCCAGTCGCGGCATATTGGTAGGTTGCATTGAGACCTTTACCATATAGCGCTTTTGAATGAACATCCTGATAGCTGTTGTAGAAATTTAGAGACTCCACCGCAGCCTCTCCGTATGGTGCCAGCTTTGGGTCAGCAATCGCTACTTTACCATTTAAAGTTAGAGGAGTTGCTTGCGTCGGTGGCGCTTCCCACTTTGCACCACTGTGTATCCAAAGCACTAACACGCCTTGGGCATACGTCACTTGTCCATGCGCTTTTCCCTCTTGAACCAGTAGAGAGGGTCTCTTTTGGTCCGCCGAGAAAAACAGGTCAAAGGGTGCGCCATGAAGAATCTGTGTGGCCAGTTGGCCGCTGCTTCCAGTAGAAATATTGACTGTGATACCACTTTGTTGCTCAAACCGCTCGGCAAGTTCAATCATTGGACGGTAAAAGTTGTTGGCAACGGCAATGGTGATGGTGTCCTGTGCAAAGACACTGGGTGAGACGGCACTCTGCAAAGCCAGTAACAAAATGATATGTATTCTTAACTTCATACGACTTATTCCTTGTCTATCAAATCATCCATTTGCCCATCAAGTTCGCGGGGTAAGACTCTGTAGCCACTGTTTCTGGACGTATTGACGCGCTCGCTTGGTGTGAAGCTCTTCTATCGACTCATATGCCTCTTTGAATGTGGCGGTTCTCTGCGGTTTTTCGTCATGACAAACAATGATATGGAAACCAATCTCTGACTGAATGGGCGCACTGACACACTGCTTAGGCAGCCATTGTAATACCGATTCGATTTCTTGAAAGAGCTTGCCTTGCTCACACCAACCCAAGTTACCTCCTTCCATCGCACTTGGACATTCTGAGTGACGCAACGCAGATTGAGAAAAATTATCTACCGAAAGTGTTTGATATAAATCGTTAGCTCGACGCTTGGCCTCAACGAAACCATTTTCTGCAAAATCATCGTTTATGGTGATAAGGATTTGGCTTACTTTCCAGGTTCGTGCGCGAGAGAATTTTTCGATATTCCTGCGATAGTAGTCTTTTGCGTCTTGCTCTAATAGCGGAGGAAGATCTTGGCTTACTGCATCCAAAACTGCTTCGCAAAGCAGCTCGGTTTTTAGCACCTCACGCATCTCTTTTTCAGACAACTGATGTTTTTGCAGCGTCAGTTGAAACTGGTAAATGTCCCCACACTGCTCCACCAGCATCGCCATCGCTTCATTGATGGCCTGCTCATCGATGTGAATTGGAACGGCCTCATCAGAGGCACAGATCCGTTGCTGTATCGTGACTGTTTTGGCTGCGAGATCATCGACATATCGTTGTTCATTTTTCGTTAGCTCTTGAGGGTTTACATTAAAACGCTCATTCGACAACTTCATGCGCTGATACTTCAGCGTTAATGCACTTGTATCCATTTGCTGATAGTTCTCCATACTTTACCCTCCAAAGGCTCACTCAACGACAGTTGCTTGCTTCACAGGGGACGTAATCTCTTCTAAAGCGGCATTACGCAGCCAAACCCAATGGGCATTGACGAGCACCATAAAATTCACATGCCCCTTTGCTAAGTCCCGCTCCATTTTGACAATCTCTACCACATCGCCTTTCTTGGCCAACAATTGACCGTTATGACCTAAACTGGTGGTCAAGCGCACCTTCTGCTTGAGGTGATAAGGATTGGGCTCCCACTCCAAGCTCGCCGAGAGTAACTCGTTGCTTCTCACCCCGACCTCTCGATCTACGTCTGGAAAGTAGACGCGATAGATAATTTGATTCTGTAAAAAATACCCCAAGCTTCTAACAAAGCCTGTTGAACCCGAAGAGACAAGTACCTCCCCTTTAGGCATGGCATGAGAAAACGTTCCGTCGTTTCGAATAGTTCGTGAAACCCTCACTTCATCACCAATTTCAAATCGTGCTTCTCTATACATCAAACTCTCCTTGTTCACTATCACAGGCTGAACACTCATGGCACTTTGAAAGTTTTTGCGGCATAGCTACTCCCTTTAACACTTTGCTGTGAGCCTTAATAAACGCTCTTTGGAAGTGGCAGTAATCACGTGTTGTCAGCTTCTCAAGCTCATTGTGAAAATGACGCAACAAAACCAGTCGTTTCGCGCCTAGCTTCAGGGCGGCCTTCAAGCCGAAAAAATCATAGTATTCCTCGATATCAGTGAAACTGCTGATTTTGGATTCTAGCTCTACAGACATGAAAGCCCCTCGCAAACAACCTGAGAATACAGCCCTCGAATGTCTTTCTCTGTCGGGATTCGCTTATGCGTTTCACTCCAATGAGTAAGGGCGGCCAACATCGGTTGATGATGATGACGATCAATGGATATGCCCATATGATGAAGCTGAGTAGAAAGTGAATGCCATCCAGAATGCTTACCCAGTACAAGTTGGTGGTGCCGACCAATAAGGCTAGGTGCAAACGATTGATAATTATCTTGATGTTTAAGCAATCCATCGACATGAATACCTGACTCATGAGTAAAGACTTTGTCGCCGACAATCGACTTTTGTGCGGGGGTTTCAATACCTGAGCATCGATTAATCAACGAACACAATCCCGGCAAAGCCGTTAAATTGATGCCGGTGTTACCTTTATTCAACACTGAAAGAGCGACGGACACCTCTTCTAAAGGCGCATTGCCCGCTCGCTCACCTAACCCCATAACTGTGGTATTAATCGACTTTGCCCCGGCAGCAATCGCCGCTATCGCATTTGCCGTCGCAAGCCCAAGGTCATTATGCGGGTGAGCCTCTACCTGCATATCGGTGTGTGCAACAAGACGAGAGATATTCTCGAATGTCGTAAACGGGTCAAGGATCCCAAGCGTATCTGCGTAGCGCAAGCGCAGCGCGCCGACTTTACTGGCATGCTCTGCAATTTTCACCAGTTCCCAATGCTCTGCCCGCGACGCATCTTCAAGGCCGATACTCACTTTGAAGCCTTTCTTGCAGGCGGTACGAATCAGTACCGTCATCTTATCCAGCATTTCAGACAGTGTGATGCTCAATTTGTGTAACCGGTGTTGACGAGAGGCTGGAACAGAGATATTTATCCAATCGACATCAAGAGAAACACAAGCGTCTAGATCAGAGTGCTTCATTCGACACCAGACCATCAAGCTCGCCTCTGGTAATGCCTGCCTTACCTGTTGAATCGATGCTTGCTCAGCCATACCCATAGCAGGGATACCAACCTCAATGATATCAACCCCAGCCTTATACAGCGCCTGAGCTATCTGTACTTTTTCTTCACCTTTAAAAGCGACACCTGGGCTCTGCTCACCATCACGCAATGTGGTATCGTTGACGATCACTTCTGGGGGTAACACTGTGTTTTCCATTTATACCTCCGACTATGCATATACCGGTTCGAAATCAACTTGAGCCTGCTGCCCTGTTGCGTTATCCCAATATGGTGAGAGAAGACGCAGACGCTCAACGATGGCCGGAAGCTTATCGATAACATGCTGAATTTCTTCTTCAGATGTGTACTTAGACAAAGAGAAGCGCAGTGTCCCGTGAGCAGCAGTGAGAGGGATGTTCATCGCCTTCATCACATGTGAGGGCTCTAAAGCCCCGGACGTACATGCAGACCCCGAAGACGTGGCGATACCAACTTGGTTAAGTAGCAACAACAAAGCCTCTCCCTCGACAAATTCAAACGCGATATTTGTAGTGTTCGGTACTCGGTTAGCGACATCCCCTGTCACAAAACAATTCGGAATTTTGTTGAGTAATGCACTTTCTAAGCGATCTCTTAAGATCTCTATTCGGGATGAGCTATCTTCAATCGCTTTTTGGGCAATCTCAGCGGCCTTACCCATGCCGATGACGGATGCCGTATTCTCGGTACCCGCCCTTCGCCCGCGCTCTTGATGACCACCTCTTAGAAGCGGGCGAAAACGTGTTCCACGCTTGATGTACAAAGTTCCAACGCCTTTTGGCCCATGAAACTTATGCGCAGATAATGAGAGCATATCGATATGCGTCTTGCTGACGTTATACGCCATTTTCCCGGTCACTTGCACCGCATCGACGTGGACCTGTGCCCCGAAAGATTTAGCCATTTTAGCGACTCGTTCTATTGGGAATAATGTGCCGGTTTCATTGTTGGCCCACATGAGAGAGACAACTGCAACACGCTCACTTAATGCGTAGCTAAGTTGCCTCATGTCTAATCGACCTTGTGCGTTAACACCTATCCAATGAACTTGATAACCTTTACGCTCTAGATGCTGACAAAGCGCCAGTGTCGCTGGATGTTCAACAACCGATGTCACGACCTCTTTTCTCTCTGGGTTCGCTTCTAATGCTGATAGAATCGCAGTCGCAGTGGCTTCAGTTGCCGATCCTGTGAACACGATTTCAGAATCAAACTCTGCACCAATTAACGCGGCTACCTGAGAACGTGCGTGATTAATAGCTCGCCCCACCTTGTCACCGAACTGATGAATCGACGACGGATTACCATAAATTTCACTCAAATAGGGCAACATGGTCTCAAGAACGCAAGGGTCAACTTTCGTGGTTGCATTATTATCTAAATAACAAAAGATCTCTGACGAATTATCCATGTTGCACCTCCAAGCTTTCAGATTCCACTTGCACCGGATAGACGGTTATCGATCTATTCAATTTCGCACTGACTTTGGACTCAATCGCTTGCAAGGTCATACCCGACATACCGCAACCAGTGCACGCTCCCGTTAACGAAATAAACAGTAGATCATCCTCTAGCTCAACAAACTGAACATCGCCGCCATCGGCTTGAATTGAAGGGCGCATCTTTGATAAAACTTGTTCAATAACAGCTTTTTCGTCCGCAACCTTCTCTTTATTTGAAGGGGTTTTACTTGCAACTAAGCACTCTTCAAGCACATACTCGATTTTTTCATGGCAGGTGGTACACGCCCCGCCCGCTTTGGTGTAATTGATCACCTCTTCAAGCGTGGTGAGGCTGTTTTCACTCACCACTTTTTTGATCAATACATCATCAATAGCAAAGCACTTACAAATCAGCTCACCTTCTTCATGATGATCCGTCAGGCTCTCACCACGGAAATTCGCTACCGCCGCCTCAAACGCTTCCATCCCCATTACCGAGCAGTGCATTTTTTCCGGTGGTAATCCGTCTAGATAATCCGCAATATCTTGGTTAGTTAATTCAGAGGCCTGCTCCAACGTTTTGCCGATGATCAAAGTGGTTAAAGCGGAAGAGGAAGCAATCGCACTGCCACACCCAAATGTTTGAAATCCGGCATCCTCAATCACTTCTGTTTTTTCATTGACCTTTAGCGTTAAACTCAGTGCGTCACCGCAACTCAATGACCCAACTTCGCCAATGGCATTTGCATCCTCGACAACTTTTGCATTATGTGGTGAAAAAAAATGTTCCTTTACCTTTTCTGAATAGCCCCACATAGAATCCCCCTTGGCAGCTGCATTCAATACTGTAGAAGGAAATGCAAAGTGCGAACCAAATCACACAACAAAAAATTACCCAATTAATACAACAACTTAAAATCCAAATCATTTTGTATTCAAGTGGAAGTTACACACATTGTTCTAAAAGCGACAATGACAATTGTCTGTTTTAAAACGAACAACGCGCCTTTGTCGGCGCGTTGTTCGTTCATGGCTTAATGTGTACTGACTCATACACGATCTGACATCTTTGATAGTGAAGTGTGACCTAGTCGCACAGGGACTGCTCATTGCGCCGCCAAAATTACTTCTGGACATTTCTGAGTTATAAAATTAGCAAATCAAGGATTATTTAGGGTAGGCCAAACCTCTAGTTTAGTGGCCAATTTCACTTATCCACTACAATCGTCATGCGGCAATCCATCACTCGGATAGAGGGCTTCAATATTGCTCTAGCCTCTATCAAGAGAAGCTTAAAAAGCATGGTATAACTCCATCAATGACGGATGGGAATGACTGTTATCAAAACTCATTAGCTGAGCGGGTCAATGGAATCCTTAAGCAAGAGTTTTTGATTACTCAGTGCAAAGATCTTAACGAGTTAAAAAGGCTTGTTGAAGAATCGATATATACTTATAACGAAATGAGGCCGCATCTCAGCCTAGGTATGAATACACCAAATAAGATGCATGAAAAAAGCCAGCAACTTGCGTTACTGGCTCACTAAAAATCGTCAACGTATTTTAGGACGAGACACTAAGTTAAATACCTGATGTCGGGTAAAGCGGAATCGTCCCACCAATCTCTTGACGGTCAATTGGATCTTTAGTGATCTCACCAGTCACTTGATCAAAGAATAGCTCAGCTGACTCACCAAAGAAGTTAGAGGCAATAATCTTCACGCCACTTACATACTGACGAATCTCAAAGGTATCAAAGTTTACGAGCTCTGGCCGCTCTAGAATGTTATCAGGAACATGTTCAAGGCTGTCAATATCGTAGTAAGAGAGAGTCATGTTACCCCCAGTACCACCTTCCAAGAATACATAGTTAGTTTCACCGACAATAGACTCGTACACCTTGCTATATTCACTGAAGGTAAACATTTGCTCCATCGGGATGAAGTTTGTACTTAAGTCTGCTTTTGCGACCTTGAAAAAGCCACCGTATACTGTGCCCTCTGCACCATAATCTACATCAAAATCACCTGAAAAATATATATTTTCAGCATCTTGATGTTGAATTTCGTGCCGTTGAAGAACACTTAAACTACCAGCAACGCCATTCAGGCTAAACTCAGTAAGAGAAAAGGGCATCATGTACTTAGTGTTAAGCACTACCGACCCTATTTCACCTGAATTATCCAAGCCTTTCAGGTTAGTAATTACAAACTCTCCAGATTGTACAAATTTCTCATGCAGTCGATGAGAGTGGTGGTATGGTGCATAATAATCACGATCAATTCCAAGACCGCCACATGAAGAACCAGAGCAATTAATGTGAGCTGGGTTAACCCATGAGTTAGGACCATCAAAATTCTTTGTGAAGTAATGCTCGCTTCCATCATATGACCAAGCTGTATGAATAGGAGATGCTCCACCTTCAGTCGGTTGCTGATAGAGAGTTTCGACCTTGCCGTTATTATCCCAGTAAGCCAGTGTAGGTAAATAAATTAAAGGATTGTTATCAAGATCAGGTGTATGGTGGTACATAATCTGCAAGCCCTTACCATCTCCAGTTACATTAACACCATCAATGTACGATCCATAATCAGTTGGGGTATCATAGACAAGACACTCACCAAGGCCATTCGCCTCATCTAATGGTAAAGCAACAAGTAAACAGTGATGAATCTCCTTACCTGTAGCATCGGCTAATTGGTAAAAGTTTCCTCTTAAAATAAGGTGCTCTGACATTGGAACCACCTCATTAATAGAACAGTTATTGCTATCAGACTCAGAAAACACTTTTTCAGTGATGAATTCAGGGTTTTCTGAGTCTGGTGAATCAGGGTCTTCAATCTCAACTTCAGTAACCTTCACTAAGTCATCACAAGAACCACTGACCGTTGTGAGCGAAGGCTCGCCGTTGCGGGTTGACATAGCATCGATAGAAACTTCATCAGAGTATGATGCGCTATCTGTAACAAAGGCAAATGCAGTAGCGCCCTTTGTATTTGATTTTATCTGCTTGTAGTTTGAATCACCGCCGCCATCACCACCACCACCACCACCACCACAACCGACAATAATTGATGTTACTGCAAGTGCAACAATTGAGTGCTTAACATATTGAATTTTCATTATTTTGCTCATTATAGTTATTAAGCCAGCAATCATAAATTAAGCAAGGCGTACATTTTGTGACATTACACTCGTGAGCAAACCGATTGACTAATAATTACACATTGAAACTGTTATCATACATTAATCTAACACGCCGAATTTGTGGTACTTAGATATCGATTCGGCAGGCCTTCTAAACGCATAATGATAAAGTAGGACAAATATCTATCCTTAGAGTGTGACAGATAGGAGCCCTAACTTGATGAAAAGGGGCACTTCTGAGTTACGAAGTGCCGAAGCTCTCTATTTTGGGTTAGCAATCCCAACTCTTGTATTGGCAAATGTGACGAAAGTCATCTCTTTCATGAATTCCATAGATTTGGTCACTACCGGTTCACCATTAATTCCGTCAAAATGGTCAAACGTACTTCCAAGCTGAACTAGATCACTAAGCATGCCATCATCTAAAATGGACGCATATCGAACATTATTTTCACCAAGGAAATATAGTTTATTACCGTCTGTCCACAGAGACTTTAGCTCAATACCCTCAATATCTATAACTTGCCAAGTTGTGGCAAGATCTTCGCTGTAATAGATAACAGATTCGTCCTTGTCAAACAGTGCAATAAGGTCGCCTAGAGGATGCATAGTTGGTATGCCTGATACCTCAGTGTGCTCTTCCCAGTTATTACCTTTATCCGTAGTGATCCAAAAAGAGGTGGAGTCCTGGTTTGTTACAGTTCCTGCATAAACGTCTTCTCCATTGAAAAATCGGTATTCAGCATCCAAAGCCATTGGCATTGTTAGCCAGGTTCGACCGAAGTCACGACTCTCATAGGTTGTTCCTGCAACGACATATTGCTCATCACCGAATGCGTTCGTGTGAAGTGGGTCTCTAAACCAACTTTGTCCCCCATCTACACTTGCACTATGGTACGCAATAATTATATCGCCACTCGTGTTTGCTAATTCAAATCGTTGTCTACCATCACAACTACCTTCAGACCAGTCGCAATCTTGGTTCACTGTATCTGAATCAAAACTAATAGCCCCTTCTGGAGTGTGGTAAGTTTCTTCTCTGTAGAGATGGCTACCAATGTTACTAGGTGTTCGTGAAATTACATACATGTAATCATTAACTACATCGTAAGTGAACTTGAACTCCGATGCATTATCTAAGCTAACTCCTCGAACTGTGTTCCAGTCCCTATATCTATGGTATGCGTTAGCATCATCTTCAGTGCACCCGACTAACATCATTACTACCGCTGTCGTTATTGCTAAATAACTATTTTTCACAAACTACCTCAAAGGTATGACTACGGAACTATTGCTCCATTCAAAGGCAAAATAATAACGTTTAATCAGATGAGTAGTAGTTTTAATCTGTAAAAAATCATTATTAAACAGACAAATAACAGCAACGGAAAGATAACACCAGAACTCACTTCAAACTTATTTACCTAACAAACCCTTCGTTAACGACAATTGGACAATTTACTGTCAATTATTACAATCCAGTTGTCGCTGTGTGGTAAATATCTGATACAGCAGACACACGAGACATAAGTAAAAGTAAGGAAAAGTAATTGTAGCCTTCGTTACAGAGGCACTAGCCCAAACGTGGAATGGGGCAGACATGAGCTTGCAATCTGTCAGTTCTGATTAAACCTTGAGTTGAAAAGTGACAGATTGCGTCCCGACTAATCCACTTAATGAGAGACTGTCCTAAATTCTGTGTAACTGTCTAAACTTAAAGCCTTAATGGCTAAGGATAGGCACATGGATAAGAAAGCACTTGAAGCTTTTGCTAAAGAAGCTGCAAAGGGAATTAAAACTCCCGATGACTTAACTGAGTTCAGCCAGATGCTCAAAAAGATCACTGTTGAGGCGGCGCTCAACGCTGAAATGGAAGAGCATCTTGGCTACGAAAAGCACAAACCCTCAAAATCCCAAAATAGCCGTAATGGAAAGAGCACCAAGCGTGTAAAAACAGAAGACGGCGAATTTGAACTCGATACCCCTCGCGACCGTCTTGGTTCTTTTGACCCCAAGTTAGTCAAAAAGCATCAAACACGATTTACCTCTATGGATGACAAGATCTTGTGGCTTTATGCGCAGGGCATGAGCACACGCGATATAGTGAATGCTTTTGACGAGTGGTACGGAGCAGAGATATCACCCAGCCTAGTTTCGCGCGTCACAAATGCAGTGATGGAGGAAATCGTGGAGTGGCAATCTAGACCGCTTGATGCCATCTATCCTATCGTTTACCTCGACTGCATTGTGGTCAAAATCCGCCAAGACAAACGCATTATCAATAAATCGATCTTCCTTGCTTTAGGCATTAACACCGATGGTCAGAAAGAACTCATGGGCATGTGGATAGCCGAAAATGAGGGGGCTAAGTTTTGGCTGAGCGTTCTAACCGAACTCAATCAACGTGGCGTTGAAGATATTCTTATCGCTTGTGTCGATGGCTTGAAGGGTTTTCCCGATGCGATCAACACCGTCTTCCCGCAAACACATATTCAGCTTTGCATCGTCCATATGGTGCGGAACTCATTGAAGTATGTGTCTTGGAAGGACTACAAGGCGGTCACATCCGACCTGAAGCGAGTGTATCGCTCTGCTACCGAAGATGAGGCTCTACTTGAACTGGAGCGCTTTGGTGAAGTCTGGGATAGCCAGTATCCGCAAATCTCCAAGTCTTGGCGCAATCACTGGCAAAATCTCAACACCCTTTTTAGCTACCCAGAAGATATTCGTAGAGCTATTTACACGACCAATGCAATTGAGTCCCTCAATAGCGTGATCCGCAAGGCACTTAAAAAGCGTAAGATCTTCCCGAATGATGAGGCCGCAACCAAAATGGTATATCTAGCAATCAAAGACGCCAGTAAGAAATGGACAATGCCTATTCAAAACTGGCGCCAAGCTATGAGTCGGTTTATTATCGAGTTCGAGGAACGCCTGGAGAAACACATTAACTAAACGGCAGTTACACAGAATCTGTTACAGCCTCCTTAATGACACTAAGCTGAGAATGTATGGCATTTCTTGCTACACACTTTGGCGCAAGACTGACAACCAATACAGTCACTATCATCTTTAATGGTCATCACCATCATCAGTTGATCATCTCCGTAATCATCCTCCATTTCTGACTCTTTTAAATCAAAGACATCTCTTGAACACACGTTGTAGCATCGTCCACAGCCAATACAGGTCGATTCATCAAGTTTTTCTATATACCTCGGGTGCCAAGATTGCCCACCTTTCGTTAACCCCATTGTTGTCATAATCACTCCATTGAATTCCACGGTTCATCTAATAGAGAATCTAAATACTCTTGTTGATTCTCTTGGTCACTGTTTCTCATTGAGATTCGTTTATTGAGCCAACCCTCTCTCTTTTCTTTCATATCTCTCATTAAATCCATTAAACAAGACTGGATAGATTCGCCCTCTTCCACTTTGACCGGAACGGTCTTTAATACGAGGAGCTGCTTTAATGCTGTCGTACCGCACTGATTGAAATAAACCGCATCACAATCCACCAGCACTGACGTACGTTCTGCCAACTGACTGTGACCTCGACTCTTTTCTGAGAAATCAATGGCATCAATGAGTTGATACTGAGTTTCATTGAGTGAATAAACTATAAACGATTTGGCTTGACCAAAATGCTGATTGACATGCCGGCGGTCGTTTGTTGCAAACGCCACTTTGATCATCGAATCGATGTTGGGCTGATTGGTCTCAACATGCAGCTTACGCACAATCATTCACCACCTCCTCGTTTGTGAAGCTGTAAATGCTGACATGCGGTGTTACCTCAGCCTTATCACTATCCATAAGAGCATTCGCCATCCTAAACAGTTGGGATCTCATCCCTTCATAGCCAACGAAACACTGTTCGCTGTTCCCATAAACATCATTGCAAGGAAAGCCCACTTTAATAAATGCAGCAGATGAAGGGTTGAGTTTATTTAGATGAGAGTTACCAAATAGCAGATCAACAGACAAGGCACTATCGTCAAGCAGAGACATGTCCCCTACTGCAAGTGGATGAGATAGCTTTTTTAGCCCATCATGCTGGGCATGAGTAGTAACTATCTTTTGAATCCGCATCCCGACTTCATCGAAGATATTAACTAGACCAAAAGCCAAATCTGGTTCTGCGGCTAATGCCACCTCACTATGGGTAAGAACAAAGTGCGTATCCAACATCGCGTCTTGGAGTCGAGAACGCGCACGCTCAATCCAATTAGGTACAGGTTTTAGGGTGTATTGGGTTAAGTAGTCAACCAGGTCATCCGTTCCCTGCATTCCCATCGAGATCGATCTCCATGGAATCGCAAAGCGCTTTTCTAGCCATTGGGCTGTGCCTTGAAGTGACTCACCAAGCACCAAAGTGAAACCACTACTTGAGGTCTTTATAATTTGTTCAATTGACGTGCCACCGGTTGAAGTAGAGTGATAATCGCTCTCCTCTAGATGACCATCAAGAGATGTGGCGATATTGGGGATAAATAGGGGTGTTAGATCAAATGCCGTTAAATAACGTTCAATCAGCTCTATATCTGCGGCCGTCGTTGATACTGAGCACAGCACATTCACTTGCGATGGATGAGTAACCGGTGGTGACGGGTCGCAACACTGCTTAACAATCACATCAATGGTTTTGGCAAACCCTGTTTCCATCGTCCCTTTAAAATCTGGCGTCGAGACTGGGACAATCTGAACAGACTCAAACTCAGGGTTTTGATGTTTAAAATCCTTAATCACTCTCCAAATATCACAGCCTTGCATCTCGACTAAGCCAGAAGTAAGAACGGTGAGCACTTGTGGATTTTGTCGCTGGCAAATGTTCTTTAGCGCCTCTGTTAGGTTCTCATCGGTTCCCATTACCGCCGCCACCTGGTCAATAGCACTGTTTTGAATAGGAAAAGGCTCCCTAAAGTGTGAAATCAAAAACACTTTGCTAAATGCACTACAGCCTTGTGAGCCATGAATCAAAGGAATCGCGCCAGTAAACCCCATCGTCGCCAGGGCTGCCCCGGTTGCAGGGCTGGTTTTTAATGGCTTTGTCACCAAAGCGTCATTTTGAATGTATGGACTTGTCATCTCTTAATCCTCCAACACAGTAAGCACGGGCAGTTCTTTTGTTTCGGGAAAAGCGCACAGCGTATCTGAGGCTTTGGTATGCCAAGGAGGCTGACGCTTAGACAGCGCCCATACCGGACTTTCAATGGTTCTGACTAACTCTTTTGCGAGTGTCACCATGCCTTTGTAACCAGCATAAGCATGTTCGCGTTCTTGATTGATATCTAAAAAAGGTATCTTGGCTTTTATGGCGGTATACATGTTTCTCCCCCCAGCGATCATCACATCGGCTTTGTATTGATACGCCGTGTCTAAAAGCGAGCGTGCTCCTCCTTCATTAAGCATCAAAGCGTCATCGCCCATGATGGCTTTAATTCTCGCTTTATCATCTGAGGTCGATTTTTTGGTGCCTGTCGCGACAACTTCAATACCCAACTCTTGGAGAGCCGATACGACTGACCAAGACTTCACGCCACCGGTGTATAACAGCGCCTTTTTGCCCTGCAAGATCTGTTTATAAGGCTGTAATGCCTCTCTTGTGGCTCGCTCTTCTCTGCAAATCACCTGCTCAGCATGAGCAGTAAGTTTTGGGTCACCCAATAAACGAGCAAACTCTCTAAGCGCCATCGATGTGTCTTCTATGCCATAGAAGCTGCCTTCAAACCACGGAATATCCCATTTCTGTTCGAGCTTTCTTGCTACATTAATTTGGGCACGAGAACACACCACCATCGCAGCATCGGCTCTGTGCATCGTCTGAATTTGATGAAACTGGGTATCACCGGCTAGGCAACAGAGCACTCTAATCCCCAACTCTTCAAAAAGCGGCGTAACATGCCAAAACTCCCCAGCGATGTTGTATTCACCAATAAGAACGACGTCATGAACTGCTCTAGATGGGTCGTGCAACATCCGTGGTTTGGTCGGTGGCTCGGCAGTGCCGACCACTTTCTCTACCATGACTTCACCAGCAATCCTATTACCCAAGTTTTTGTTGCCGTAAAAGCCTGCAGCATCGACACAGATCACCGGACGTTGCCACTTGCTCTCAGCCAGTGTACAGATCGCATCAACGTCATTACCTTCAAGTGACGGAACACAGGTGACATAAACAAAGACTGCGGGGGGGGCATACCGTTCAATAAGCGCTTTGATCGCATGCAACAGACGCTTTTCAGCGCGTCCCATAATAACATCTTGTTCATTGAGGTCGGTGGTAAACCCGAACCGAAACAGGTCAGAACTTGTTGCTTTAGTCCCTCGGTTATTCCAACTGTTACCGGCGCACGCTATCGGCCCGTGAACTAAGTGGCCCACATCAGCAATGGGAAGCAAACTTATCTGTGCCCCATCAAATGAGCAGCCACCGGCAGTCATCCCTGGTGTTGGACGAGAACAGCCACTTTTGTTGCCTGCATTGTGCTCGCAAGCAGGTTCGTTTTGTAGCTCAGCAATGTCACTTCTTTTCATCATTTGCTCCAAACTGCTATTTGTAAGAGCAAGATTGCAATAATTGAACCCAAATAAATACCCAATAAAAACAGACAGATAAATACAGTTCGTATTTTCTAGCTGAACAGTTTGTTCGCTTTACGACAATCTTCACACACAAAAATGCCAGCAAATGCTGGCATTTCTACTGTCGGTACTTTGCGTTAAGCTGTTAATCTTTGACTCAACCAAGGCGCAACCCCTTTGTCTATCGCGGATTGTATTTCTGCTATTTTGTCGTGAATATCGATTGGCGCTTTCGCTTTGATTGGATGAATCCCTGCCCTAGTGATTTTGGCTGCCGCCGCACCACCGATCGATAACGCAAACACGAGATCGCACTCGTTGATTAAACTGACTAAGTGCTGAGTTCTTAACTCACCTTTGGCATCACTGTCGATCTCCTTCACCTCAACAAGCCGCTTTTCAACCTTGCTCACGTGATAAATGAGTAAACGTATGCATGACCCGAAATGCCCATCTAAGCGCTCACCAGAATTAGAGGCGAACGCGACGACAAGCTTGTTGCTGTCTAAAGGGAACTCAAGCACAAACTCACCAACGTTTTCATCATCAAGGCCAGACGTTATCGCTGCATAAGCGCGATCGATTTGTTTACGAGAAAAGGATTGGCCAAGCACCGTTAACATTGCGCGCCAGCGTTTCGGAGTGAAGGAAGCCAAGCTTCTGGCGTTGATGTCACCATTCACGTTGGAGCTGATTAACTGCAGAAATAGCTTACTGTCCGAGTATTCCAGTGCTGCCATTGCCGTTGCCAGCTTTTTCACGCTGCTCTCACTGATAGGTAATTGTGATTGCATATCGCCTCCTATGCCGCGCGTAACCGTTTTGCTCTGATCGAGATGGGTAACTTGGGTCTCTGCTCCATCGGATCAATAAAATAGATTGCTCCGTTTGCGAGTTCTATCTCCCCGCCCCACTTATCATCCAAATCGAACTCCAATTTAGTTACATGTTCCTCTAAATCCTTTTTAGCCAAATACAAAGAAAGCACGCCTTGCTCGGTGTACTGAATCATTACGTTTGCCATGTTAACACTCCCTATTGTGGCACGAGCTAAGGGCCTCTATGCGAGGCCCCTGAAGTACTATCGAACTAAATCAAAACCGTAGTCCGTGACACCTAATTGGTTCGTATCTCGGTCGAGTTTGGTTAAGATTTCATTGACTAAGGTCTTCAGAATGTATTGCGCTCCCTCATACCCTAGTGTTGTCTCACGATGTAAATGATGACGGTCAAAGATAGGGAAGCCAATGCGCACCAAAGGCACTTCAAACTCGGCGCCTTTTGCCAGTGTGTCTCGCTCGATAAACTTACCGTATGAGTTGCCGATCATGATGTCTGGCTTTTCAGTAAACATCAGTGAGCGGAAGTGCCACAAGTCTTTACCGACAAACACCTGTGCATTTTGCGAGTATGGCGACTCAGCACACTGGGCCTCCATTTTCTTGCGCCAACGTTTGGTCCCGTTGTGACACAGAATATGTTTCACGTCACAGCCCAGTTCCGTTAGGAATTTCACCATTCCCATTAAATAATCGGTGTCGCCATACAATGAAACACTCACGCCATGTAGCCAAGTATGTGAATCCGTCATCATGTCGACAAGGCGGCCACGCTCTTTGGCCAACTCCTCAGGTATCGGTTGGCCAGTTAGCTCTGATACTTTCATCAGAAAATCATCCGTCCAATCCAAACCCATTGGCATATTGATCTCTGGAATATCCTGCTCCCACGTCGTTTTAATGAACTTTTTACTTTTCACACTCTGTTCGGGCTGCAAGAACAACGTCGCCTTCGCATTGGGTGCCTGTTTCACCTCATCAATGGTTGTTCCCCCCGCATACATGCGATATTCGCCATCAGCCGGCGTATCCAACACTTCGGAAGGATCACTTAGCATGCTAAATTCAACGCCCATTTGCGTCAGCATGCGTTTGATGACTCGGTAGTTACCAAGATAGGTTTCAAAGCCCGGAACAATATTGAGTTTGTTAACGCTGCCCGGCTTATGCTCGTCTTTATTCGCGAGGGTAAAGTGGCGTAACACGCCTTCTAGCATTGCATCCCACCCGTTTAAGTGGCTACCTACAAAGCTAGGCGTATGGGCAAAAGGAGTGGGAACGTCTTTAGGAATAAAGCCTTTGTCTTTTGCGTTGCCGATAAAGGCGTTTAGGTCATCACCAATAACTTCTGCCATACAGGTGGTAGAGACCGCGATCATTTCTGGCTTGTATAGGGCGTAAGAGTTCTGTAGGCCATAAAACATATTATCTTGCCCACCGAATACCGCTGCATCTTCTGTCATCGAATCGGAGACACAAGCAACGGGCTCTTTAAAATGGCGATTAAAATAGGTACGAAAATAGGCCACGCACCCTTGTGAACCATGTACATACGGCAACGTTTTTTCAAAACCTAACGCACACAGTACGCTGCCAAGTGGCTGACATGCTTTAGCAGGGTCAATAGTAATGTGTTTGCGTTCAAAGTTGAGCTTGGCGTACTCTTTCGAGGTAGTCCATTCAAACACCTCTTTGACTTTCTCGGGGTCAACCCCTTGCTCAAAGTTAGCACGTTTCTTGGCTAACATAGTTTGATAATCGGATTCGCTAAACAGCGGAAAACCCGGTTTAATCTCATCGATATTTTGAGTCATAACTCTTCTCCTACCCTGTCACTCATCTGTGAACAGTGGCTCGGTAAATGTTTGTATGACGGACTGCATTAGGCAGTTTTCGCCAACTCTGTTTCTTTTTCAGTTGGCTTAAGCCATGGCGGTTGCATCTTGTTCCAGCAAGGGTTATTCAGAGTCAAATCCATATCACGTGCGAAAATCGCAAAGCCATCGACACCATGATAAGGGCCTGAATAGTCCCAACTGTGCATCTGACGGAACGGGAAGCCCATTTTTTGGAAAACGTACTTCTCTTTGACGCCTGAACCAATTAAGTCCGGGTTTAGTTTTTTAACAAACTCCTCCAACTCAAACTCCGATGCATCATCAAACAGCAAGGTGGCGTCATTGAGCTCAGGAACGGTTTTCACATAGTCGTCGTTATGAGCAAACTCATAACCTGCCCCCACGATTTCCATTCCAAGATCTTCATATGCTCCAATGATATGTCGTGGCCTTAGTCCGCCTACATAGAGCATGACCTTCTTGCCTTCGAGTCGCGGACGATATTTATCAACAACCGCCTGCCACTCTGCTTTATAGCGCGCGATAACCTCTTCTGTTTTTGCTTGAATCCTTTCATCAAACATCGCCGCAATCTTGCGCATTGACTCTTCAATTTTGGTTGGGCCAAACAGGTTGTATTCAACCCAAGGCACACCATGCTTCTCTTCCATGTATCGAACGATGTAGTTCATCGAACGGTAACAGTGAACAAGGTTAAGCTTCACTTTTGGCGTGTTTTCCATTTCAGATAGCGTGCCGTCACCCGACCATTGAGCAACAACGCGCAGCCCCATGTCTTCCAGAATGATACGTGATGACCATGCGTCACCACCGATGTTGTAGTCACCGATGATGGCTACGTCGTAATCCGTGGTTTCAAACTCAACTTGATCTGACTTACTCAGCACATGATCGCGGATGGTATCGTTGGCGATATGGTGTCCTAATGACTGTGACACACCACGGAAGCCTTCACATCGAACCGGAACGACCGTTTTACCCAGCTCTTCTGTTTTGGTCTTTGCAACGGCCTCAATATCATCACCGATCAGTCCTACCGGACATTCCGATTGAATCGAATAGCCTTTGACCAAAGGAAACAGTGCTTCAACTTCATCGATGGCGGATGCCAGCTTCTTATCACCACCAAAAACGATATCTCGCTCTTGAAAGTCAGTGGTGAAGTTAATGGTGCCAAAGGTGTCTACACCCGTTGTGCCTGTGTAGTAGTTGCGGCGACCTGCTCTTGAGTATTGACCACAACCAACTGGACCATGGGAGATATGAACCATATCTTTGACAGGACCCCAAACCACACCTTTAGAGCCCGCATAAGAACACCCCCTTACCGTCATAACACCCGGTAAGGATTTCCGGTTACTGGTAATACACTTTGAGCTTTCAGACTCAGGATCATTCACCATTAGGTGCTTTTTACGATCCTCTCGTGCTACTTCAGGATAGACTTCCAATATTTCATCGATAATCGCCTGAGTATCTTGTTTATTCATCGACATCCCTGCCTCCAAATTATTCTATGAACACTCGAATTTCACTAAAGCAAGCTAGGCTGCAGCCTCTTGACTTGCTGTCTGGCCAATGATGGTCTCATCTTCTTCATCAATGATGCCAAACTCCATAAGCAGCTCTTCAAGCTCATCCATAGAGACAGGGTTAGGGATAACAAATAACTCATTATCGATAATTTTCTTCGCTAGCGTGCGATACTCACCAGCCTGATTACAAGTCGGATCATATTCAATCACCGTCATTCGACGAATCTCTGCACGTTGAACAATATTGTCACGCGGAACGAAGTGGATCATCTGTGTACCAATCTTGGCAGCCAGTGCTTCAATCAGCTCATCTTCACGGTCAGTATTACGAGAGTTACAGATCAAGCCTGCTAAGCGCACACCGCCTGAAGTCGCGTATTTACAGATACCTTTAGAGATGTTGTTTGCAGCGTACATCGCCATCATCTCACCAGAGCACACGATGTAGATTTCTTGCGCCTTATTCTCACGAATCGGCATTGCAAAACCACCACACACCACGTCACCAAGAACATCATAAAAAACGAAGTCTAGGTCTTCTTCATAAGCGCCTTCTTCTTCAAGAAAGTTGATAGCCGTGATAACCCCACGACCTGCACAGCCTACACCTGGCTCTGGGCCGCCCGATTCAACACAACGAACATCACCGAAACCTGTTTTTAAAACGTCTTCAAGCTCGATATCTTCTACAGAACCCGCTTCAGCAGCCATCTCCATAATGGTGTTTTGTGCTTTAGAGTGAAGAATTAAGCGCGTTGAATCCGCTTTAGGGTCACAACCGATAATCATGACTTTCTTGCCGGCTTCTGCTAACGCTGCCACTAAGTTTTGAGTTGTAGTGGACTTGCCGATGCCACCTTTGCCGTATATTGCACATTGACGAATTGCCATGGTCTAGCTCCTTTTTAAATTAGACTCATGGACTTGTATGCGAAAACCACACCAAACACTTAATCGATAAAAATCAGTTAGTTAAGAACAAACAATCATTAACAATGAAGACAATTGCTTGCTGTTTGTCAGCTTTACAACAGTTATTGTCGGCAATAACGGCCAACAATAACTGGGAAATAGGTAAGCGTTAACGAGCTTCAGAGGAGGATGAGGAAGAAAGGCTGACTTGATAGATTTTTTCCGCACGACTGCCAAAAAACCAGAAACTAAGAGCCAAAATGGCGAAAAACAAGGCTTTGTGCATGTCTTGCCAGAAGTATTCAAAGTAACGCGTGTAAAGATTAATAAAGAAGAACGTCAAACCATACACTTTCACAATATCATCTTTAAAACGCACACCATGATAGATGGCATAAAGTGACACCACCGTTAGCAAGATAGACCAATGAATGAGTGAGAACTGAGATACTTTCTCCCATTCAACCAAACTGACGTGATTGCCAACTAATGACACCACCCAGAGTGCGATAAACAGATAAGCAAGGCCAATCAGTTTAGTTGTGACGTAAAACCCAAGGTGCTCAGGTTTTTTCGCAAACAAAGCATATCCACCAGCGGTCATTGCCGTCCCAAGCAGGGCAAATCGAATAGGCACATTGACGCCTAAGAAATACTCACCCAAACCAAAAGGCCCTGACGCTTCAAAGATAAACCACAACCCCACCGACAATAAACTAAAGCCCCAGACAATATGAGATGGCATCAATATGCCTAACACCGCGTAATTTACCGTAGCGAAAGCCATCAGATAGGTCGTGTCTTCAATTGAGAAAACCTCACCAAGAAAATGTATCGCAACTGCATTCGCAAGTATGCCAACGAGCATAATAGCTTCATTACTAAACACTTTGTGTGGCTGCGCACTCCGACTGCGAAGTCCTAGGGTGTAAAACACCATAGAACAAGCGATAAAGAACCCACACTTAGCAATATCTGGTGCTGAAAAGACCTTTTGAAAAAGGGCGATTAGCCACTCATCACCAATGGCGATAATCACGGAAACAACAATAGACAGGATGGCAAAATAAAATGAGTATTTGGCTAGCTGCTTCCAATCGAAAGAACTCACACTGTAAGCCCGGTTTAGGCGTTCGAATTCTTCTTGAGAGAGAACACCCTGCTCTTTCCACTGCGTGAGGGCATCATCAATGATGCGCCCCTCTTTTTTTGACACTTGCATGGTTTGCCTCTAATACATCTTGCAATCAGCGAATTAGAGTAAGTGTAACCGATGAATGATAAACCGTCTTGAGCTGTTGTGGATGTTACTTCTGTTGTTTGATGATTAAAAAACCGCTAAACAGAACGAACTTCTCATCAAATAAGCGTGCTGCCACCATTGCTGCTTGAGCAAATACCCCAACACCAAAGGTAGAAATCAGCACCTTAATCAGGTCAGTATTCGGTGGAACGTTGTAGATTTTGAGCAAGTTGGTAAAAAAGAAAAAGCACATCACTCCAACGGCTGTCCCGAGCGCAAAACCGAGAAAGCCATCTAAGCCGTTCTGTGACCATGGCAACATCATCATACCCATCACCAGTAGCCACTGACACAACATCGCATTTCTTAGCTCAGTCATCCCTAAAAATTCAGCGCTGAATATAAAACCGCTGTAGAGAGCTAAAAACCCTGCGACAAACATACTTATCCCCGCTAACTTCTTGTTCATGGCGAGACTCCTTTTGTTTGTGGCTATACATTTAGTGTAGGACATTCGAGCGCCAAGAAATTTGCTGCATGTCTCACATATGTCGTTGATTTAACAATTCACTGCAATGTTATAATTTAAGTTTGATATACAAGTTTTGAATCTCTTGTCGAAGCGTAGTTATCGTAGAGTGCTGCATCAAGAATTCGACAAAGCGGTTGGTTGCCGATTGCCTACCTTGTGCATTCATATAAGTGATGCGTAAATCCACTTCAAACTTGATCGGTTCAAGAGTAACGATGATAAGTTTACCCTCATTTAACGCCTGTCTAATGACGTGTAATGGTAGGAATGCAAAACCCTCAGAAGCCATGAGATAATTTGTACACGATATCGAATTATTACTAATAAATGTGACGTTCGCAGGGGTAACTTTACGTTGGCTTTCACTATCAATCATTACACTCTCATGCTGTCCGAGGTAGGACCACGCTACAAAAGGGGTCTCTGCAAACCACTCGTCGATACCGATATTTTTTATCCTAACAATGTTGTCTGAAATAACATCTCTCTCGGCAATCATGCCGTTCGCTGAGGTCACTGTCTTCGATAAATAACGCGTTAAGTAATCGGGAGTACAACATAAAAAGAAGGGTAATTTGATTAACGGACGTGAGATAAGATTGTCATGGATTGAGTCTGACGAGAGGTGGGCGCGTATGGAAATATCCAGTTTGTGATCAAAGATGTCCTGAAACTGCTCGTCTGTCACTAACTCAAGCCGATAATGGCTATGTGCTTTTTGAAAATCTGCGATAACCTCACTGAGGACAATAGAGCCAAATGTATTTGGGCTCGACAACTTGAGTGGAATTTGTTGGTCGTCGGTATCACAGATAAACTGCCCTTTATTCAGTGCCATCGCATTTAAAGCACTATCAACTTGCTGTATGACCGGACGGCAAGTCTCCACATAAGCACTGCCTTTGGCGGTGAGTTTTGAACCCTTAGCATTGCGGTCGAGTAAACGAAACCCCAACTCATCTTCTAGTGTTTTGATCGCTCTAGAAATCATAACTTTCGATTTACCTAATTGCTCTGAAGCTCCTCCTAAAGAGCCAGTTTCCGCAACACAGATTAATGCCTTATGATTTGCAATGTCGTCCATAGCGTTCCATCTAGTTAACAGCGTGTTTCATCAAGGAGTATAGTCAAAATAAATAACTCAGCTACGCTTAGTGCACTACTCAATAAGGAGTTTTCGCTATGCAACTTACCTCTAAGCGCGTTTGTACCTCATTGCTTGCTATTAGCTGTTTTGGCCTCTTTAGCACTACACCACTGGCCGACGATTCCCTTTCTAACAAAGACAAGGCCATTGCCGTTATCTCCAGTATCGAAACTGGCGACCAGAATGCGATACAGTACATCAACCCCGAAAAATACATACAACACAATCTTGCGGTGTCTGATGGACTTGCAGGTTTTGGCGAGGTGTTGAGTGCACTGCCAGAAGGCTCAGCAAAAGCTAAAGTGCTTCGTGCAGCGCAAGATGGTGACTACGTATTTCTACACACTCAATACGACTTTTTTGGCCCTAAATCAGGGTTTGATATTTTCCGTTTCGAGGAAGGAAAGATCGTAGAGCATTGGGATAACCTACAGCCTGTCGCTCAACCTAACCCAAGCGGTAGAACCCAATTTGACGGCGCAACAGAAATCACTGACCTAGATAAAACGGAAGAAAATAAAGCGCTGGTGGCAGATTTTGTTGATACGATTCTTGTTAATGGTGATATGTCGAAAATCGACATGTTTATCGGGGCTAAACCAGAAGATTATCTGCAACATAATACCATGGTTGCAGACGGCCTAGACGGACTTGGAGCTGCTCTTCAAGCTCTTGCCGATGCCGGAACGCCGATGGTTTACAGCAAAAACCACAAAATACTCGGCGAAGGCAATTTCGTACTTTCGGTCAGTGAGGGGACATTTATGGGGAAACCTACTTCCTTCTATGACTTGTTCCGTATTGATGCAGGAAAAATCGTTGAGCACTGGGACACCATTGAAGCTATCCCAAGCCAAGACCAATGGAAAAACAGCAACGGTAAGTTTGGTTTTCAGCATGACTATGTGATTGAGGTTGCGACATTTAACTTGAGTGATGGCGTTACTGGTCAACAATTTGAGCCTATCGACCTCGCCGTTGAACAAACACATGTATCAAAGCAACCTGGCTTTATTTCGCGTGAATCGGGCATGAGTGATGAAGGTTACTGGCGTGTGATTGTGCACTGGGCATCATTTGAGGACGCAGATGCCTCTATGGCTTCATTTATGAATGCTCCAGCAGCGGCAGAGTTCATGAATCATGCAGATGGGGCGACAATGATAATGCGCCGATATGCGCATTAAGTTGATAACCTTCAGGGCACAGTCATTGTGCCCTAGCTCTGTTTCTAAACTACTCAACATTCTCTTCTGCACAAGACTTAACCTATCACTATGAGCAAAAGTTTCGATATCTGCTGGTGCGAGAGTATAACGCACTGGTCAAACCTTAATCAAACAGCTCTGCGAATCAACCATATTGCCACTTAAATGTTTTGCCTCTTTGCAAAATTGTGGTATCACTATCAATACAACGTAACGTTGTTTAAAGGCTAGAAGAATCACGGAAGAGGAATATAGTCATGCATAGTAACAGTATTAACGATCAAATCATTCATGAAATGATGACGGCAAAGCCACAGCTTTTCCCTGGTATGGTCGCATCATCGCACAACTATTACATCAGCATTGTCCGCCAAGAAATGGCACTTTTCGAGCAGAAGACAAACCCAGAAAATGCAGAGCAGCTGCTTGCTGGTTACATGAGTTTTAAGGACTCTTGCAAGACAACACCTGAGCTCCACTTTTAGTTAGCTTGTCCGCCCCTTTCAATTGAGCGATGAGCCATCATCGCTCACTAATTACGCAATCGATTGTCTAAACACGTTTCTCACTCGAATTTTACTTAGTTTTGAGTAAAACATCGCTACACTGTCTCTCTTTTATGTATTTTTGAGTAGTCACAATGGAAGTCACTTTCGAGATCTTAACGATCCTCTTTTTGGTTGCAGGTCTTGCGGGTTTTATTGATGCAATGGCAGGTGGTGGCGGTCTTCTCACACTACCAGCCCTGCTGGCTGTTGGTGTTCCTCCTACACAAGCGCTTGCCACCAACAAGCTTCAAGGCACGTTTGGCAGCTTTTCAGCTACACTTTATTTTGTACGTCGAGGTATTGTTAATCTCAAAGAGATGCGGCTTGCTATTGCGTGTACCTTCGTTGGTTCTGCAATCGGCGCAAAGCTCGTTCAGTATATTGATGCCGGTATTTTGACTAGCCTTATCCCACTGCTGTTGTTGGGTGTTTCTTTGTATTTTTTGTTCGCACCACAAGTTGACGAAGAACGAGGTACACCCAAGCTTTCTGAAAGCATGTTTGCTTTTACTGTCGGCACTGGCGTTGGGTTTTATGATGGCTTCTTTGGGCCAGGTACTGGCTCTATCTTTACAATCTGCTTTGTCGCAATTGCACAGCTCTCTATCATTAATGCCACCGCAAAAACGAAAGTGCTCAACTTCACTTCCAACATCGCTGCTTTATTGTTTTTTATTTTCGCAGGCTTACCGGTTTGGGAGCTAGGCCTTGTTATGGCTGTCGGTGGTTTTATTGGCGCAAGGTTTGGTGCCAAAGTCGTGATATCTAAGGGTAAGAAGTTCATTCGCCCACTGGTAGTTGTCATGTCGATGATCATGGCGATTAAACTGCTGCTTCAGCAGCATCCAGAATGGTTAGCGTTCATATAATCTTCATGCATATCAGTGATGAATATGTATCATTTCTAAGCATACCATAAAGTCGCTACTATCATTTCACAAGGCAAGCAAAGAGCGCCAACAAACACTGAATGTTGCGCTTGTCTATGTGAACACAACTGTAGATGACTTAGAGAGATTTTTATGAAAGCACTAAAATTTTCAACACTTGCGTTAATCACCAGCACACTCTTCGCTGGCTCTGCGGTCGCATCGGAGCAAGCAAACATAATCGAAGTAACAAAAGAAAACTTTTCGCACGCTGAAACAGCAAGGAACTACCGCAACTGGGCAAATAAAGGGGCGACGAACGAGTTTGTAAAAATGCAGGGCCTGCCACCTCGCGGTAAAGCTGCACCGACAGTGCAAATGAATGATGACACACTCTATGGCGTTGCAATTGTTGAAGCTGTAGACGGTGAGGTAAGCTTCTCTATCCCTGAAACAGACAACTACATGGCGGTTCAAGTCATCACCGAGCGTGGTCATGGTCAACACTATGTTGTTGAAGACGGGAAATATTCATTACCCGTTGAGTCAGAGTTTGCCTTTTTAATCTATCGCTCTGGCACTGAACACGGTATCGATGCTGCAAAAACAAGTCTCGATAAAGTGAACATTAAGGACTTCAACTTCGCGACGAGCTATCAAGTACAGCCTTATGACTATGAAAACGTTGAGCAGTGGGTAAAGAAATACACCCAAGAGGTAAACAGTATGGACAAGTTTACCTACACGTTCCCACGAACAAGTGACAAGGTCACAAACTTGCACCAGTGGAACCTTGAGAATGCAGCTGGTTGGGGTGGCGCTAGTCCTGAAGCAATGGTCGGAAATAAATATGCGAACAGCTCAAAAATGCGTGCTGATACCTGTTACAGAACAACATTTGAAGATCCTGAAAACCGATTCTTCACCTCGGTTACTGCATATGATGGAGACAAATACTTGATGGAAGGTGTGCATCATATCAGCTCTAACTCTTGGGAGAAAAATGCCGATGGCACAATAACGATTTCCTTTAACTGTGGGGATTCTGCAATCAACAACATCGATACCAAAGGTAACGACTATACCTTCACAAGCCGTCACTATGGCGTGAACCCGAAAATAATGGAAGCGAATGACGACCCAATTATCTCGGGCATCACCATTCAGTAATATAAACAGTTTCTAACCATGTTCATGCCCCACATTGTCACCGCTTTGTGGGGATTCTTTTATTCATCTGTGATTTCAAACCAAAACATAGTGCTAGCTAAGGTTCTGTCGCATCTTGTTCGCTATGGTCTGATACTGTTCAAGTTCAGAGTCGCACAAATCTTTGGTCATTTTACCAATCAGTGCCCGCTCAACTTCTGCAATTTGCGCGACAAGCTGTTGTCCTTTAGTTGTTACATGCAGAAAGGCACTTCGCTTGTCTGCTGGGTTTGGTGCCTTTTCAAGTAACGCCTCATCTAACAATAGCTTTAGTAGTCTTGTAACTTGAGCTTTATCGCGATGTAGAAACTGAACGATATCATTAGCAGTACATTGCTGCTTCTTTGCTATCACTTTTAGTACGCGCATATGCATCGGAGTAATCGCAAGGCCTAACTGCTCTATTTGACTGTGCATCTCACGCTTAACTGCATGCGCTAAACCGAATAATCCTTCCAAAGTCGTCGCTTGTGACACTGCCGCTCTCCCATTAAATAGTTTACATTATCATCTAAATTAACTATAGTTGACAAAATCAACAAATAAAGTGTACACGAGGAGAGAAACGATGAAAAGAAAAATGGTACCTAAATCATTGACGGTTATTGCTACGAGTAAACTCAGTAACAATTATCTTCGAATTCGCTTTTCTGGTGAAGACTTAGCTCGGATGCCGGAAGATTGTACCGGTGACTACATTAAACTTATCTTTTCTCAAAATGGCTCAGCTGAAATTGGCGAGCTTGGTGAAGGTCAGCGACCAATAATGAGAACCTACACGATTCGTCATTTTGACCCAATGAACCAAACGTTAGATGTCGATTTTGTCCTTCACGATAGCGAACAGTCGAGTGGCGTTGCGAGCAAATGGGCTGCAAACGCCCAAGTTGGTGACACGATAAAAATAGGAGGCCCTGGTCATAGTGACACCGTTCCTTTTGATCTCAGCCACTATGTCATGTTTGCCGATATGACTTCCCTTCCCGCGCTTTCAGCAACCGTCGCACAGTTGTCAGCAAAACCAAGCGGCGATATTTATATCCAGGTATCCGATAATACAGATAGGCAAGCACTTGAAGGAGAAATCGACGCTCCTAAGGGAATGCAGTTGCACTGGCTAGTGGCTAGCCCACATCAACCTGCGCTAAGGAGTGCTGTTGATTCCATCTCCCTTCCGCACAATCAAGCTGGTGTTTGGTGCGCTTGTGAGTTTTCACAAATGAGAGCGATTCGTCGTCATATCTCAGACCATTTTGAGCTTGAGCGCAGTCATTGCTATTTCAGTAGTTATTGGAAAGACGGTGTCACGGAAGATGGGCACAAGGTGCTAAAAAAAGAGGACGCAGAAGCGTTTAGCCAGAAAGACTAAAAACCTGCCTTAAGGCAGAGCCAAAGGGCTCTGCCATTATGACTCCTTGTTCATTCGTACAATCGATAAGTAGCGTTTGGGGTAGCCACTTTTAAAGTAATTGGTTTCTGTTACGCCATAGTGTTTTTTCGAGGATGAGCTGTGTATGAAATGTAATTGCCCCTCGCCTACTTGGGTGATGATCCCAGCATGTCCCGGTTTACGAACCTTAGGGTCGGTGCCAGTAAAAATAATCAGATCGCCAACTTTGGCGTCATCAAAATCAACTCGATTAGCGTAGAGTAAAGGGTACTGTGAAGTCGTACGTGGTATTTCAATGTCAAACTCATTGTAGACATACTTAATAAACCCCGAGCAATCAAATCCGTTAGGTGTATTGCCGCCCCATTTGTAATCCGTACCAAGATAATTTCTGGCAAACGCGATCATTTGTGTAAACGAAGAGTATTGGACTGGCGTTATAGGAGTAGTGTTTACCGTAGGAGCCGATGAAGAGCACGCGGTGGAGAGAAGGATGAGGCTAAACGGAATCAGTCGCTTCAATCGGTTTGAAGACTTTAACAAACCAGCTTTACAGTTCAAAACCAAGGCTATGCTCTCCATGTTCATTATTTAGACATCAATAAGCATAGCCTGCAATTGCATTTATTCCGAATAATATGCCTTTACCGGATAAATAAGCGCCCCATCATGCTAATCATTGTTTTTTTTGACTTAAGTAACAGCTTAATTCGCCCGAGCCAAGCAGGAGTGTGAAATACGGTTTTCGCATGACTGAAGGTATGGAAGCCCTCTATACCATGATAATGCCCCATACCAGATGGACCAACACCACCGAACGGCGCGTCTTCTGCACCCACATGGAAAACTGTCTCATTGATCCCCACTCCACCACTGTGCGTGTGGCTCACAATATGCTTAATCAACGATTCATCTTTACTCATAATGTACAGCGCCAATGGTCGGTCTTTACTGTTGACGTAGTCCAGTACGTCTTGCATCTCAGTATAAGGTTTGATTGGCAAAATAGGGCCAAATATCTCGTCTTGCATTAGTGCCATATCTTCAGAAACTTCCGTAACAAGATGAGGAACAATCAAACGCGAACCCTGATGCGTTGTCAGCTCTTTCGTTGTGATTTGAGCCCCTTTTTCTTTCGCATCTTTAAGGAGACCCATCAGTCGGTCGTATTGACGCTGATTGATGATCTGAGTATACCCACCTTCGTGTTCGAGCTCTGGGTATAATGCATCAAGTCGCTCGAAGAATCGGCTAACAAACTGTTCGACCTTTCGTTCTGGCACAAAAGCATAATCTGGAGACACGCAAATTTGACCGGCATTAAGGCACTTACCAAACAAGATAGCGTCCACTGCAACATCAAGTTCGCTATCGTCAGCGACAATCACTGGCGACTTTCCACCAAGTTCCAACGTAATCGGTGTCAAATTGGGCGCCGCAGCCTGAGCAACATAACGCCCAACTTGTGTTGAGCCAGTGAAGAGTAAATGATCGAATGGTAAAGCACTAAATTGCGCCGCTACATCGGCCTCTCCCTCTATCACAACAATATGTTGTGGCAAGACCGCTAGCAGTTTTTTGATTACTTGGTTGGTTTTAGGGGTAAACTCACTGAGCTTTAGCATGACGCGATTGCCCGCTGCGAGAGCCGTGACGATAGGACCAACACTGAGTATCACTGGAAAATTCCAAGGCGCGATGATACCTATCACGCCTAAAGGTTGATACTCCACCGCAACTTTACTCGGCATAAACATAAGCCCAGCACTGCGTTTGCTTGGTTTCAGCCAGCGTTTCAAGTGCTTTAACGTGTAGTTAACTTGTGCAACGGCGGGCATAATGTCTGCTATTGAACTATCAAATTCTGTACGACAGCCAAAGTCTTCACTTAACGCAGCAATTAATTCACTGCGATGGTCGATTAGACTCTTTTTTACTACTTTTAAATGCTCAACTCGGTCCTCAAAAGAAACAGATGGTGCGGCTTTAAAATGCGTTTGTAAGTCTTCAAATGATTGTTTTAACAGTAAATCCGTATCAATCTCTGTTATCGCATTCATAGCACCAATCCTTTCTCGTTATTTTCCAAAGCCAAACATAAATTTAGAGTTATTGCTCCCAATGTAGCACAGTTTAAATGGCTAAATAACAGAAAGGCGCATGTGTTAATCACAGATTATTAAAAACAGACTATCAAAAACAGTCACCACGTTGTAGCTGCAGGTAGTGGGTAGTCACAGGTCCACTCAAGCCCTTGAGCAAACCTGTGACAAGGTTCAATCACACCGTTCTAACAAGTAAAGTCCGTTGTTTTTCTGGTTGATTCTTAGCTTTCTTGAATCCAACACTTCTAACTAGTGTCAGCATGTTTTGTGATGCGGTATAGAGGCTGATTTTTGCCACTGATTTACCTGTCACAGGTACAATATCTTCGAGCACCTTGCTCATAAACTCAGTCGCGATTCCCTGACGTCGATACTGCCTATCGACTCCCATCATCGCTATCTCGTATTCAAGTTGAGTCGTTTGTTGCACCCACATGAAGCCTACGATTTTTCCATTGATGTACTTTCCAAAGATAGCAGCGTTGATGCGTTCCCCCTCCAAGTCAAAGTAGCCCTTGTCTATCGTGGTAAAGATCTGCTTTCTTAAGTTGTCATGAGTAACAGGCAACAAAAATTGCTTATTAAAGTGACCGTGCCCAGACTCATTGATGATTTCACTGACAACCCAACTAATATCTTCAGGTTCTAGCAGTGTAATACCCTTTGCTATCGGCGCTTTTTTGCGCCGTGACTCAGGGGTTGGTAACGGTGTTTTTGCATGGTTGATAAATATTCGCCCATAAAGATCTTTTAAGCTACTCAACATAAATTCACCTTTGCTGCTTTGATTAAAAAACTCGTAAAAACAAACCTTTGAAAAAAGACTATTGCTAATTCCACACGCTCGCAATCGGCCTTTTTCTCGACAGTGAAGGCGGTCAAAATTCGTTCAGAAACGGCATTGGTTTATGTGATTTCAGCTGTAAGAATATGTAACAAATCCCTTCTAGAGAGAATCTAGACGACGCCACCAGCTGAAAGCGTCTGCTAGGCCTCAGCATATGTTTAGGATAAAAAACTGTGCTACTGTGACTTTAAAGCGAACATAACAAAGGATGTTTATGAGTTTCCCGTTGACCTTGTCTCACCGCTATTTGGACTTTCCTGATGCCTTTTATTCTCAATTAAACCCACAGCCGTTGGCGAACAGTCGGTGGGTGACTTGGAACAGTGAGCATGCCAAAGAATTCGGCTTGCCTGGGCACCCGCCAAGCGGTGAACTCAAACAGTACCTTTTTGGCGAACTGATATCTCCCAAGCACCCTTCACTGGCGATGAAATATGCAGGGCATCAATTTGGTATTTATAATCCTGAACTAGGGGATGGACGCGGCCTATTGCTGGGCGAGCTTAGCGATCAACACGGCGTTAAACACGACTTACACCTTAAAGGTGCTGGGTTAACACCTTATTCGAGAATGGGAGACGGCCGTGCGGTTTTGCGTTCAACGATTCGTGAGTATCTTGGCAGCGAGGCAATGGTAGGACTTGGTATACCGACGACTCGAGCTCTCGGCATGTTTGCGGGCGATACGGTCGTTTACCGAGAAAAGTCAGAGTTTGGTGCCATGTTGCTACGAACCACACAAACCCATATTCGATTCGGTCATTTTGAACACTTTTTCTATCAACAGCAGCATGACCACCTAAAGCTCCTTGCTGATAAGTGCATAGATTGGTATTGGCCTCAAGCCAAACACACAAACCACCCTTATCTCTCCCTATTTCAACACATCATTGATGCGACAGTCGAGATGGTAGCGAGTTGGCAAGCCATCGGTTTCACCCATGGAGTAATGAACACCGACAATATGTCGATACTCGGTCAAACCTTTGATTATGGCCCGTACGGGTTTATGGATGGCTACGACAATAACTACATCCCTAATCATTCCGATTATCAAGGGCGCTACTCTTTTAAAATGCAGCCCAGCATCACTTTCTGGAACTTATCAGCACTTGGCTACGCCCTCTCTCCTTTAATCGAGCATCATCTAATTGAAGCCGAGCTTGAGCAATATCAAGCCAAGTTGGGTGCGATATTCAGCAATAAAATGCGTAAAAAGTTGGGGTTAACTCTGTGCTTGGAAGGCGATAGCGAGCTCTTTGATGAGATGTTCAATTTGCTGAATCAACACCACACAGACTACACGCGCTTCATGCGCTCGCTTAGTGAGTTGGATCTCTTAGGTGAGCAACCTGTGATTGACCTTTTTGTGGACAGAGCAAAAGCACAAGAGTGGTTAATGCGCTATCTACGTCGCTGTGAAAAAGAGATTAATGGTGAAGGTAAGGTCATCACGACCGATACTCGCTGCCACGCCATGCGCCAAGTTAACCCGAAATATATTCTAAGAAACTACCTTGCCCAAATCGCGATAGACAAGGCTGAGCAAGGTGACTACTGCGAAATAGACACGTTAATAATGTTGCTGAAAAAGCCATTTGATGAACACCCTGACTACAACAATTACGCTGACCTGCCGCCCGCTTGGGCACAAGACATCGAAATCAGTTGTTCTTCGTAAATTTGTTAATAGAATCGTTGACCTGTCTAGTGCTTTATACTTTATTCTGACATCATCAAAGCGAGCAGAAGTCCTTCACAATGTACCTAATTTCAGAACTGGCTAAACGGGTAAATGTGTCACGCACCACCCTTCTCTACTATGAAAAGATTGGCTTGATCCAAGGTAAACGGCTGGACAACGGCTATCGAAGATACAGTGAAGACGACGTGCAGCGTTTATTGTTGCTTCAAAAACTCCATACAGGAGGGCTCACACTCAAAGAGTGTCAAGCCTGTCTAAATGGCACGTTAGAGCGAGACACACTGCAAGCCCGACTTGATACATTAGCCCAAGAGATTGAACAGAAACGTCAAGCACATACCTTGATTTCTGGCCTACTCGGAGAGCACTCCCAAAAGCAATTACACGAATCCATGAGCCAAATCGCACCCGATGCGCATATGGATTGGTTGCTTCAACAAGGTTTTAACGAAAAAGACGCCCTAAGGGTGAAATGGTTATCGAAAGACATGAATACGCATGATGAATATATGAACGACTTTATGACAGTGTTTGAAGATCTCGAACGCTGGGGACCAGGGAGCGATAGCGAGACACTTAAAGCGCTCAATCTCATTCCTAACACCGGGAAAAAGATTCTCGAAATCGGCAGTGGTAAAGGACTGACCACAATGACACTTGCTGACAACACGAGTGCCCACATTACAGCAGTAGACAATGAACCTGTCGCCATCGACAAGCTCAAAAGCAAATTGGCGACGACTCAGATTCAAGACCGCATATCTCCTGTCTGCGCATCAATGACTTCGCTTCCGTTTGCAGCGAACAGTTTTGACCTACTCTGGGCTGAAGGTTGTGTATATATCATGGGGTTTGAAGCCGCTCTTGCTGCGTGGAAACCGTTCATTAAAGCCGGCGGTTATCTTGTTGTTAGCGATCTCGTGTGGCTAACAGACAACCCTCAATCACCATTCACTAAGTTCTGGAAAAGTGAGTACCCATCTATGCAAAGCCTCGAGACAAGGCTCGCACAAGCACAAAAGCAGGGATACCAAGTTCTCGACCACTTTACGATTGCGCAAGAGTCATGGAGAAACTATTGGCAACCTGTAGAAGAAAAAGTTAAAGCACTTACACCAACAATGCCTGATTCACAAGCGCTTAAGGATATTCAACATGAAATTGAAATCTACAAGCAGCACCAGGGTGACCAGTTTGGCTATGAGTTTTTTATTCTGAAAGTTTGAGAATAACCTCAGTCAATAGGGAAAGCTTCTGCTTTCCCTATTTTGGTTATAGTGTAATCTAAGGTATTGTTTAGTCGTAATAATTGGATGCACATATCAATGACTTGGATTGCTTTTACCGTTCTCGCAGCATTATGCCAATCATGGCGAAACGCGTTTCAAAGTCAATTGAGCTCAAGCTTGAGTGTTGCAGGTACAACACTATCAAGATTTATCTTTGCCAGCCCAATCGCACTGGCCTACCTAGTCTTTCTTTACCAAATTTTTCCTACTACCATCCCAAATTTTACTCTTGTTTTCGCATTTTACGTCTCGGCAGCCTCGGCCATGCAGATTGTCGCTACAGGTCTGATGGTTTTATTGTTCAAGCAACAAAACTACGCCATAGGCGCAGGCCTCGCAAAGTGTGAGGCACCGATGTCTGCACTGTTAGGTGTGATATTCTTCGGAACAGCACTTTCATTCACTGGTTGGGTTGGTGTGATCCTTGGCACAGTTGCGGTGTTACTTCTTAGTTGTTCATCTGGGTGGCGAAGCCTTTCTGTTGTCACTTTGGCTCTTGGGATTTTATGCAGCACAGCCTTTGCCCTAACCTCACTATGGGTAAGAGAAGCGAGTATAGAGTTATCCGCCCCCTTTCCTCACAGTGCGGCATGGGTGTTATTGTTAGTAATTACACTGCAAACACTCGTGATATGTTCTTATATCGCTCTTAAAGAACGAGACACCCTTAATGAAATGAGGAAAAAACCAAAACTTATCGTTATGACAAGCTTAACAAGTGTTCTGGGCTCTCTGGGATGGTTTAGTGCCATGGCATTACAAGCAGTACCTTACGTCAAGACCTTGGGACAAATTGAAATTGTGTTTATGGCGTTGATTTCATACTTCTGGTTAAAGCAAAAACTAAAAAGAAACGAAGGTATCGCTTTGTGTTTGATTGCTTGTGCAGCCATTTTAGTGATGTGGCAGCAGTAATCGGACCAGTATTATGATTTGAGGTTGCCTTATTGGCTAAATTTTCTTAAGGTGAAAGTCGATATAACAATAATTTAACAAGAGAGAAATTTTCAATGTACCCTTTCTTTCGCCTTGCCAAAACCATGTTTAATGCGCGTAAGCAGCCTAGCGTATCCTACTCCCATCAAGATGAGATCGACTTCTATTGTCACCCTTGGGACATCGATATGTTTATGGAAATGAATAATGGCCGTATTCTTACCTTGTATGATTTAGGACGCACTGCACTTGGCATCAAGTGTGGATTAATGAAAACACTCAAGCGTCAACGGTGGGGGCTTGTCGTTGCGGGGAGTTCTGTGCGTTATCGCAAACGCGTCAAAATGTTCGATAAAATTACAATGCGCACTCAATGTGTGGCAACAGATGATAAATGGCTCTATCTCGAACAATCAATGTGGGTAAAAGGGCAGCCTTGTTCATCAGTTTTGATTCGTGCTGGAGTGACATCTAATCAAGGTGTTGTTCCACCACAAGACGTCATTGATGCTTCGCATTCAAGCTTCGACCATATCGATATTCCAAAATGGGTGCAAGAATGGATTGACTCTGAATTGCACCGACCATGGCCTCCAACCACAATAGAGCTAGATGATTCGCTGACAGTGCAACAGCCATCCGTATAGCCTCCGTGCTATACGATATCCTGTTAATGTAAATATTACTGAATGGTGATTGCCTGTTCTTTTAACGCCGCGTCACGCACCTCTTCAGGAAGGCTGTCATTGATATCCATCCATGTATCTGTTGATGTGTCATAAATGGAAGGTTGACCTGTAATTGGGTTAGTGCCAGTCCAGAACTCAATTCCGTTTAGGACAAAAAAGTCAGCGCCAGCAGCCAGGACGTAAATCGGTGACATTAATACTGTTAAGCCTGCGCGTGCGTAACGGTTATCTACTGGCTTCATGTTGAGCTCCATCGTTTTCTTTGTGGCGATACTTTGGCCTGCACAACCCGCTAGAAACAAAGTGCCTAATGCTGCTACTAAAAGTTTGTATTTCATTTCATACCTTAATGATTAATTGGAATTCGTTTCGGGAGCAAGAAGTTAAAGCACTCTGAAACAAGAAAAAATAAAGTGGATGTTATATCGTGCATTCCCAAATGGAATGCTTTCTAGAGTGCAAAGAAAAGCGCTAGACCCAAGGCCTAGCGCAATTCCATTTGCTATAAATCAATCTGCACTCAGCAATTACTCGTTACTCAATTTACAGCGGCTTAATTTGAATCCCGCGAAGTGTTTCCATGTAATCTAGTGTCTCTTGCACATTGACTGGTTCGTATAGACGCAGAACCCCCGCCCAACCTTCTGACACTTCAAAGTCGTACACTTCGCCACTGCCGCAGTTAAATGTCATTGAAACTGTGCCATCACCGTTATCACGCATCGACTCACCAGAAGTATAGAAACGCTCTGAATCAATCCATCCATCTGCGCCATACGTCGTTAGTGAGAAGTAACCACCACGCCCTTCAACATCTAGATTAGGTGTTGGAATGGTCCATTCCTGGCACATTGTTTCACCTTGTCCCGGTACTCGCTCTAAGTATTGTGCTGTTGTTGCCGGCAAACCTGCATAGCCGAACGCAGTCACATACTTGAAGTGATGATCTTCAACATCTTCAAGCGTTGCACCAAAACCTTTTAGACCCTCAATCGGTGCGCCATGTTTCATTACGTTGTTAATCAGTTTCAAGCGATAACCAACAACATCATCGGCGTCGAAGCCTTTCCCTTGATAAGGCTTTGATGAGTTCGCCTTGATCGATAATAGTGATTGTCGGCGCTTAGTATCTTCAATAGATTCAGCAATTCGTGTTCTAGCGAGTACATGAACGTGTGTGCCCGTTGTTAAATCATCCGCTGTCAACGTCAGTGTTTCACCACGGCGAACAACCGCGTGAACTAGGTGGTTTTCATCCATAATGTGTATAATTTGGAAGTAATCGTTGTTCTCTGCTGGAACATGAAAAGTTGCTCCCTCCGACACATCCACTATCATCGTTGAGTACATCACATCACGATTCGAGCGAATCACTGTTTGAGCCTCAGGTGATACAGCCTCTGCATGCAACCACTCATTAACCCCAACTTTCTCTTGTAGACCAAGGAAGTTCCAATCAGATTCAGCTTGATGATAGTTTTCCCAAGTTACGTTGCCTACCGGTGCGTGGTCATAGTCCGCTGCAATTGCTACCGTCGATGTCATTAGTAGGGTTGTTAACAATGTCTTTTTCATGGAGGTTCTCACTTTTGTTTCGATTTCTTGTCGATGAAGTGATTATGCGGCATCCCCTATGCTATTCTCCAATAGAGTAACTGAAATCAAGATATTCAAAATGTGAATATCTGAACCAGAGGAACCTATGTCATTGCAACCAAACTTCAAAAAGCTAGACCTCAATTTATTGAAAGTGCTGATGGTTCTCATAGAGACTCAAAACACACGTAAAGCAGCGGAAGCTTTGTTCACGAGTCAACCTTCAATTAGTCGCTCACTGCAAAAATTACGCGAGCATTTTAACGATGAGCTATTCATTCGCTCTCAACACGGTCTTGAGCCCACGGCAAGGCTTGATGAGTTAAAATCACTACTGCTGCCCATTCTTGGTCAGCTTGAGACGGCGATAGAGCCTAGATCAGAGCTTGACCTCGCGACTCTTGATGCGTCTGTAAATATTGCGATTAATGGGTTCATTGCGAACACTTTCTCCGCGCCCCTTACTCACATGCTGTTAAAAGAAGCGCCAAATATCAAAATTAATATCAGTGCTTGGCAAGACCAAACCATAGAACAACTTATTTCGGGTGATGTAGATATCGGTATTAATTACTACCCACTTAACCTTTCTAAACAAGTTTATCAAAAGCGTATTGCGCAAGACGGATTCGTATTGGTTTGTCGCTCCGGCCATAAGCTGGCAAACAAAATGTTAGATGAAACCCTAGCGACTGAAATACAATTAGCGAGTTTAGTCGTGCCAGACTGGAATGAATTGTTACCACTCGCTCCACGAGTGATCGAAAGCCTAGGCATAAAAGCAGACGTTAAGGTAAGGTCTAGCTACCTCCATAGTCTTTTGGCTATCGTCAAGGAGAGCGATATACTCTTTCCTTGCTCTAAGCTGCTTGTGAACTCATTATCAAACGATTTTGCTTTTGTCGATTTACCGCCAATGCCAAACATGCCCGATGGTCAAATAGGTATTGCAGTTGGACGCAAACACAGAAACAACCCTAAGATGTCATGGCTGCAGAGCTGTGTTGAACGTACATTTCTATCGATAGAGACGTTATAAATCATGCGCCGATTACTCACTAAACTCACTACCGCTATAAACCAGCTGCTCGATTTTCAGGGTCGCGTCTGGGTTGTAAACGTCTTCGATGGACCACATAAAGGTGAGTCGTTCATCGTCAACGAAGATAGTTTTGAAGCGCCATACCAATGGATGATAAACAAAGGTTACAATCAAGAGATGATCGATCGTGTAAGCAATATGCGCCCTTCGCAGGTCTGTATCTTTGATCTCGATGTCATCAAGCACAGACTGATGCGCGTGAAATAGTCATTACGCTTTAGTAAACACAAATACCAAAACGGACATTTAGACGTCTAGACGTTGACAAGTCCAGTTAAGATAAGTAGTCTGCACGCAAATTGTTTATGTCTACTGTGTTCCATGTCATCTCAAGAAAATAAATCATCTTCGATTAGCCCGTCAGCTATCGCTCTACTGCCCTTGTTCGCTTTCCTTGCCCTATTTATTGGTGTTGGCGCTTACCTCACTCTTCAGGGTGTCGATTTCGCGTTTTATCAATTGCCAGCCCCTATTGCGGTTCTGCCTGCTGTTGTGCTCGCTTTGCTTCTCAGTAAAGAGAAACTAAACCGCGCGATTGAACAATTCTTAAAAGGCGTTGGTCATCCAGACATCGTTGCAATGTGTATGATCTATCTACTTGCTGGTGCATTTGCCACAGTAGCTAAAGCTTCTGGCGGTGTAGATGCAACGGTCAACTTGGGATTATCTGCAATTCCAACAAGCTTGATCTTACCGGGAATCTTCCTTATCTCGGCCTTTATTGCGACTGCGATGGGCACATCAATGGGAACAATAGCAGCGGTTGCTCCCGTAGCCCTCGGCATTTCTGAATCTGCGGGAATGAGCCTTCCCCTCACAGCAGGTGTTGTGTTGAGTGGCGCAATGTTTGGCGACAACTTATCGATCATCTCAGACACCACTATTGCCGCGACTCGCTCCCAAGGCTGTGAAATGCGCGATAAGTTTAAAGAAAACATAAAAATTGCGCTTCCTGCTGCGTTTGTGGCTCTGATTATTTTCGCCCTCAATAGCAGCGCAACACAAGTGCCTGCAACTGAAGCTATCGAGTGGCTTAAAGTCATGCCATATCTCACTATTTTGGTGCTTGCTGTCTGTGGCGTAAATGTGTTTGTGGTATTAACTATCGGTATTCTATTTGCTGGTGGTGTCAGCCTAACCTCTGTCGAAACGTATTCAGTCACTCAATTTGCTCAAGACATCTACGCTGGCTTTGGCAGCATGCAGGAAATTTTCTTGCTCTCAATGCTTATCGGTGGCTTAAGTGAATTAATGCGTCGTCAAGGTGGCTTAGCCTTCCTGACAGATCTTGTTGGACGCGCCATCCGTAAGTTTGGGTCAAATCACAATGCACAAGCAAACAGTCGTGCTAGTGAGCTGGGTATTGCAGGTCTCGTATCCATGGTAAATACGTGTACTGCGAACAATACGGTCGCGATTATCGTTTCTGGCGGTGTGGCTCGTGAGCTTGCCGATGAGAATGGCGTAGCGCCAAAACGTGCAGCGAGTATGTTAGATATTTTCTCTTGTGTTATACAGGGAGTGCTACCCTACGGCGCTCAAGTGCTGCTGCTTGGCTCAGTATTTGGATTATCGCCACTGATGGTTATTTCAAACTCTTATTACTGCTTCGCATTAGCGGTGTCGGCAATAGTCACCATTTTCGTAAGAAAGCGTGAGGCTGAAATCCTACCTGACGCTCAAGTTCAACAATAGTCCCTATCGTAATGACTCTCAGTAAGGCTCCAATTGGAGCCTTACTTTTATTGCATGATCCCATCCTGCTTAAACGATTTATTCCCCACATAAAAGAGCGTTAACCTCACCACTTTCTCATCAAACAGTGGATAGAAGTCTATGAAACCCGCACTTATCCTCGGTGCAATCGCACTCTTTAGCGCAACCACATACGCCAACGTCATCGTTGACACCAAAAATGTTGACCAAACTCAGTACCACGCCGACCTGTATGAATGTCAGCAATTAAGTCAACAATCAGAGATGAAACAAACAGATAGTCTTGGGCACGATGTTGTCGGATCCACTGCAAAAGGTGCGGCGTTAGGCGCAGCTGGCAGCGCAATTGCTGGGGGGAGTGGCTCAAAGGGTGCAAAAGTTGGCGCAGGTATTGGGGTGATTGGTGGTGTACTTAAACATGGTTCAGAGAAACGTGAACACGCGGCTGAGCACGATTACGAAGTACAAGCTGTGATGCGTAATTGCATGATTGGACGTGGATACCGTGTACTCAACTGATTTAATGTCACGTGACGAAAACATAGAAGTTAGAGTAACATAAAAATTTAAGGGGCATTGAAAGATGCCCCTTAACACTACTCAAGCCCCTTAGACTTCGGGCATAGACTCGCACTGCTCTCTAAACGATAGATACCCAGTGATAAGTTGCTCGGCAGACAAGGGATTGGCTTGATATTCATACAGAGCCATCTCTTGGCGTACACGATCAACATAGTGGTAGTGTGTTGAGATCATGCCGGTGAACAGGCCAGGATGTTCCATCATCATTTGGCGAATCTGCTTATCATTCAATTTCTTGGTGTACATACGGCTTTGTCTCCCTTTTCCATGACGCTTCCCTGCTTGAAGAAGCCTAGTTATGTAACTCAGCACTCATTATCTTGATAGCACATTATTTCACCAGCATGAATGACTATTCACCACTCATCTGATCTAGCTCAATTATCAACCAATCCCAGTGGCATTTATCTGTATCCACTATGCTCTGCTGACAATGTAATCAACAATTTCCTGATCGGTATGTACATCCATAGGGTCTTGAAGCAGCCCTTCACGATCATCGATTTCTGTACGCTCTTCTGCCTGTTTGTATAAACATACGACACGATCAGCGACCGCTTCCATTGGGTCAATAAATTGAATATCTGGGAATTTTTGCTGCAAGATATTGCGAACGAGAGGTAGCTCAGTGCAACCAAGAATCACACTAGTCACACCTTGTGTTTGAAACCTTTCGATTGCTTTGCTTAGCAGTTCAGCGTTACGTTCAAATTCGCCTGATTTAATACCATTTGTTTCTCGAATCGCCTGTCCGCAAGCAGTTTTTTCACCCGTCGTTTCACCATATATTGCACTATGCACATAATGCTCTTGCGCATAACTGTCTGGCTTAACGAAAACCAGATTTTCTTGCTGTAAATAGGTATCGTAGATACCAGAATTGTACGTACCGTTAGTACATAGAATGCCTACCACAGATTCTGGGTTTTCGGCTTTGATGCGATCTACGGTGGTTTTCAACATATCAACGATATACACATCTGTTTTCGCTTGCACTCGTTCTCTAAAGTAGTGCGCCGTATTACATGTCATCACTGCAAACTGAACGTTCACTTGCTCAAGTAGTTTCGCAGACTTCACCATTTCAGGCACTGGGTCTTTACCACCTTCATTGATCGCTTCTGAACGATCAGGAATGTCAGGGTTTTTCACCACGATCATGCCCATGTGATCTTGGTCTTTTAACGCGCCATGCTCGATTTCCATCTTCGCTACAATGTCTTGGAACAATGCGTCAGCTTCTGGACCCATATTACCGATTACGCCAAATCTTACTTTTTTCATAACGCATTACTCTCTTATGTTGTGTTCGAGAGATAATTTAATACGTCAAACGATAATCTATAAATCATCGTTGATGGACTTGATCCACACTAAAAGGGCTGCTCACAATCTAAACTGCCTAAAGCTGGAATTTTGTTTGTGTCAATCCACCTCAAAAGTTATATGACAGTTCTGTGACAAGATCTTTTATAGCAATGTGTAAATTGTTAAGCTAACCATTACCTATTTACGCAAAAAACAGGTCTGCCATTGAGAGCAACATTGATCCGCTGTATCGCAACATTATCTATCTTGGTCGCTCTCATTGGCTGTTCAACACCACCACCGATAAATACCCAATACGCCGATCAGACAGTAGTGATTATTCACGGCTTGAGTAAAAGCGAACGAAATATGAATGCGGTCAAACAAGGCGTTATGGCCGCTGGTTTCTCTGCATGTATGGTCGATTATTCATCAGTTTGGGCGACGTTTGGGGATGTTCTTGAGAGTGTCGACCACCAAGTGGATCAATGTGCAAAAGAGACTAAACACGTTCATTTCGTTGGCCACTCTTTGGGAGGATTGTTATCACGAGCCTACCTCAATGCCCCTGACAATCAAGCAACAAAACAAAAGCTGGGTCGGGTTGTTATGATTGGAACGCCTAATCACGGTAGTCCACTGGCTGACAAACACGCGAACCGTTGGTATGCGGGCATCGTCGGCGAAGTTCCTCGCTCTCTTACCAGTGATGACCAAGGGTTTTCTCAGCAACTACCTACCCCGGATTATTCATTGGGCATCATTGCAGGTACATCGCATTATATCGTCACTAATCACTTATTTAATGGGCCAAATGATGGGCTAGTTTCCGTAGAGTCAACTCAACTGGCCAATATGACCGATTTCATAGAGTTAGAGGTTGGGCATATGGCAATGCCACACGATGAGCAAGTCATACATCAGGTCATACACTTTTTGCTCAATGGTCAATTCGAGCATTGACCGTGAATATGTCGTTAATTATTCCCCCATTACGATGCCTTCTCTGCGAGGGTCTGCACCGCCAATCATATATTCATCCGTAAATACAATCCCGTGCAGTCCAGAGTTCAAGTCACGCTTGTTCACATCATAGCCCAGTTTCTTGAGCTCTGACTCCATGGTTTCCGCGGCGCTACCTTGCTCGATATCAAATTGACCAAATCGGTTGACCATATTGGGATAGTCTATCGCATCCTGAATATTCAGTTGCCAATCAAGGTGAGCGATAAGCGTTTTGGTCACATAGCCAATAATTTGAGAACCGCCAGGAGAGCCTACTGCCATGTATGGTTTACCCGCCTTCATGACTATTGTTGGAGCCATAGATGAACGCGGGCGCTTGCCCGGTTCAACACGGTTTGCGATGGGATAGCCATCTTGATGAGTCGCAAACGAAAAATCTGTCAGCTCATTGTTTAGAATAAAACCATTACTCATCAATCTCGACCCAAAGCCATTTTCAACGGTACTCGTCATAGACAAAACGTTACCATATTTGTCAGCAATAACGATGTGTGTCGTGCTAGGCAGCTCAATCGACTGATCATCAGCTTGTTCGACAGGTTTATCCCAACTTGGCTTTCCAGGCTCAACCTGTTTAAGTGCTTGTCCTGGTTTTATTAAGTCAGCTCTTTGTGTGAGATAGCTTTTTTCGAGAAGCCCTTGTGGCATCGGAACGTAATCAGTATCGGCTATGTAGCGCCCGCGGTCAGCAAACGCTAATCGTGAAGCGTCACCGATAATTTGCCACGCCTCTGCACTTTTAGGGCCCAACGATGCCATATCAAAGTGTTCAACCATACCCAATATTTGGCTTACAGTAAGCGCTCCTGAGCTTGGCGGCCCCATACCGCAAATATCAAACTGGCGGTAAGGTGAGCACACTACATCTCTTTCGACGACTTTGTAGGTAGCAAAATCATTAAGCGATAGTTTTCCGGGGTTGTCTTTCACTGCAGTGACTGTATTAACAATATCTTTGGCTATCTGACCATGATAGAAGGCTTCTTGCCCGTCTGTGGCAATCACTTCTAATGTGTTTGCGTAGGCAGCATTGATGAGGAGGTGTCCTTCTTTTAGCGGGTCACCGTTCTCATCCATAAAGTAGTTTTTTGTTGCTGGATAACGACTGAGATACGACTTGTCACGCTCTATTGAGGCAGCCATACGTTGAGAAACCACAAAGCCATTATTAGCTAACTCTATTGCCGGAGCAAAAAGCTCGCTCCACGCCTGCTTCCCGTAACGCTCATGCATAGAGGCCATCAACATCACTGTCCCTGGGGTCGCAACAGAGCGGCCTCCTACGACAGCATCAAAGAATTTAAGCGGCTGCCCGTGGTCATCCAAAAACAGCTCAGGCGTTGCCGACAGTGGGGCGGTTTCTCGGCCATCAAACGTTGTCAGATGATCAGCGGTCGCGTCATAATAGACAACAAAACCGCCACCTCCGATACCTGATGATTGGGGTTCGACCAAGCCTAGAACGGTTTGTACTGTGACCATTGCATCTACTGCTGTTCCACCCCGTTTCAGTACATCATAACCGGCTTTTACCGCCTCTGGATGAGCTGCAACAACCATAAACTCCTTAGCGGTCACCGCTTGTTTCTCTGTAACCTGAGTGGTGGATTCTGGGGCAACGGAATCTGAGGTTTGTGGATTCGCATTTACCGCACAGCTCACCATTGCAGTACAAATAATCGAAAGCGTTAATTTTGTCATTGTCGTTCCTTTGATTTTCGGCGGAATGTTTTGAATGCCACTACACTAGTTTATACACAAATTGAATATAAACAGTGACTTTTGCCCATTTCAGTTGGGGCACATTTATGCCATGCTGACTGTAGTGCATAACAAGGACACCTATGTATGGACAGTAACACGCCAAAACTCTCTTTAAGGACAATTGAGGCCAAGGATTATCCTCAGCTAGCAGAATTGATGGATTTGGTATTCCCCGATGTGGGCGGTGCTTGGCCTCGTATCACCATAATGGACTTGATACACCAGTTCCCTGATGGGCAAATCTGCATTGTCGATAACGACAAAATTGTCGGTGCGGCACTCACTATTAAGGTTGATTACAACCGTTTTTCTCTTCCTCACTTTTATACCGATATCATCACTGAACAAAATGTGATTCAGAACCAGCGTTCGGGTGACGCTATGTATGGTCTGGATGTATTTGTCCACCCTGATTATCGAGGTTTACGCCTCGGGCGACGCCTTTATGATGCGAGAAAAGAGCTATGCCGTAATAAGAATTTCAAGGCCATATTGGCGGGCGGGCGCATTCCAAATTACCATAACTTCGCTGATAAACTCTCTGTGACAGAGTACATCGACCAAGTTAAACGACGTCAACTACATGACCCCATTCTCTCCTTTCAGCTCGCGAATGATTTCGATGTGAAACGCTTAATGCGTAATTATTTGCCAGAAGATGACGCATCGAAAGGATACGCCACGCTGTTAGAGTGGGATAACTTCTTTTATGAAGAAGACATTCAATCAGTACATGACATAGAAAAAACACTGATTCGCATTGGTGTTATTCAATGGCAAATGCGTGCAGTGAGAGATTTAGATGATTTAATGGATCAGGCTGAGTTTTTCGTTACTTCGCTTTCCAATTACAAGGCCGATTTCGCCCTATTCCCTGAGTTTTTTAACGCGCCTTTAATGGGCTTACAATCCGGGCAAAACTCTGTTGAAGCAATACGCTTTCTCGCTAGTTTTAGTGAAGATATAAAAGCTCGATTTTCTCAAATGGCTGTCACCTATAACATCAATATTATTGCCGGCAGCGTACCTGTTTTTGAAGATGGAAAGCTCTACAATGTTGCCTACTTACTGCATCGTGACGGTCAAATAGACGAACAATACAAAATTCACATTACGCCGCATGAAGAAAAAGATTGGGTTATCGATGGTGGAGATAAAGTTAAAGTCTTTGATACTGATGCCGGTCGAGTTGGTATCTTAATCTGTTATGACAGTGAGTTTCCTGAGCTCGGTCGTATGATGGCAGAGCAAGACGTTCAAATCATCTTTGTGCCGTTCTGGACAGACACCAAAAACGGTTATCAGCGTGTGCGAATTTGCTCTCAAGCTCGAGCAATCGAAAACGAGTGCTATGTTGCCATTGGTGGCAGCGTTGGCAACTTACCTCGTGTAGATAACGTCGATATTCAATATGCTCAGTCTGCAGTATTTTCACCCTCCGATATCTATTTCCCTCACGATGCGACACTCACAGAAGCCAACGCTAATACTGAGATGATCATTTTTGCTGATGTTGACCTAACAAAGTTGAAACAGCTCAACACTGAAGGTTCGGTTACCAATCTCAAACACCGCCGCACTGATATCTATGGGACGTTCATCAAACCTGATAAGCTAATGAAGTAACCCACACCAATAATAAGATTCGCTTATCATTATTGATAAGCGAATCTTATTTATGTTGCATCAAAATTGGTAGGTCAGACCTAGACTGACACCGTAGCCGGAATTTTGGACGTTAACACTAGCAATGTACGAACCAAGCTTTTCATTGAGCTCTTTGGTTGCGTATTTTTCTACAAAACCGCCGACATCAACTCTCAAATTTTGACCAAAATCATACCCTGCACCAAGTCGATAACGCACGTCATCACCACCAAATGCATCAATCGCTTGATCTAAGCTCACACCGGCCATAAAACTGAGATTCCCTATACGATACTCTACAGATGTCGCATACCGGTTGCTATGTCTTGAGCCTTTTAATAAGCCAATAAAATCTGAGTAATCAGCATACTGGATACTCTTACCCTTCCAGCGGGATAGACTGTAGCTGCTATGCCAGTTTATTCCTTCAATCAGTTCCACGCTTGCATATACGCTGGTAATGGAGGGCAAATCAAAGCCAATATTTTCGTCGCCAAACTCACTTTCTAAACGATGAGTTGCAGCGATTGAAAGCATATCATTCACCAGCCAGGTTGCACTGACAGCGCCGCTCCATCCATCCGTATCACCTTTTGTCTCTTCCCAATGACACTTCCCTAAAATATTGCAGTCGTTTCGTTCAAAGAGATAGTCCGCGTATAAATATTCCGCAGTCATAGCAATACTGATATTACCCCACTGATAGGCCACACTCGGCGCAAAGGAAACAACTACAGGGCGCACACGAACTTCATCGATAAAAAAGATTTCCGGCACTGATATATCAGCAGCAGTGCGACTATACATCGCTAATCCAAACGACCAATTTTCATTGATCGGTGTAACGAGAAAACCCGCGGGTATTGGATCTGATTTTGAATATTGGCTTTCATTGCCCAATATACTGTAGTCAGTATCTACTTGATAACGGGTTACATTGGCTGTCAACGTGGTGTTTGTTAGCTGTGTCATACTCGACGGCGCTGTAGCAAGAATGCTAGCATCAACTGCTTTTGCCCCATTAGCACTAGCAAGTGCGCTGTTAGTCGTCGATGACTCCCAAAAGTTGAGGCCAGTTGCATAGACGTTAGAAACTATAATATTGGGTATAAAAGACAGAGAAACGACAACAAACTGTTTCGAAGAAGGCATAGTAGTTAGCCAGGAGTTAAAGTTGGCGCATGCTACCACGCACCAAACAAACTGTGTTCATATTTATCATGAGTAAACTAGAAACTAACAATTCCATGACATGGATAAGTCATCTTACGCCTGTTTAATCACGACAAGAATCCTATTTGTGAGTCAGCTCAATCTTAGAGAAACTGACGTCAAACAGCTGACCTTCAAACTTTTTATTAGGCCTAAACTGAGGATAGATCCCAGCTTTAAAATAGTAAGCGATGGAGCCTTCAACCCACTGATTTGAAAGTGTGACATTGCGACCATCACGATCTTCGAATGTTTCGCCCCAAGGAAGAACTCGCTCTACTTTGTTTCCACCTTCAGCATCATTGGTCATCAGATAGATGCCTTTATCATCTACAGTAATGTCATAAGTCCAATCAGAACCCGCCTCGTAGAGGCCCATCTCAACACTAAACGGCCATTGTTCACAACCAGTCGATGGTGCTAAATCGCTACTGCATGATTTGTTATCTAAGAAAAAATCTTGATTGAGAATAACGCGAACAGGTTTGTCATTCCCTTCCCATTGCACTTTCACTAACGCCTGCTTAACTTGCCAACCATGAACTTGACCAACGACTACTTTTGGCATTTCATTTGTTACTTCACGGTCCGGGTACTCATCAATTCTGAGCGTAGATGACAACGTATGCTTTTTTGTCCCAGTGGAGACATCGTTTATAAACCACGACGTTTTATCAGTAGACGTCGAGCACGGATTCTTATCTTGGCTTTTAACATTAAACAGTTCGCGTAGTTCACTGCGAATATAGTTAGAGTTCTCTGTTGTTACACCACGACCCATATCGGCCCGAAAATGAGCACGACCCTCTGTAACCTCAAAATAGACAACATCATTGCTACCTGAAATTCGGCTTGAATGGCCCAACACTTCTCTTGAATCACGACACTGGACAGGCAATAACTCGGCTGCCGTCGATGCTTTACCTTTACCGTAATAGTCAACCTGACTATCAGGAATAGTAATTTTCCAAGGGCTAAAATCAAATGAATGTTGATCGTTAGCAGCACTAAACGCAGGCGCGATCATTACACTGCATACCGCTAGCGCTGGTAATGCTTTAATCATTAATATCTCCAAATAGGATGAGTAATAGAAAGACGGGGCCACGCCGTTGAGCCTTTACGAGCAGCCCCTTTAAATATCTAGTGAATTTAGTCGCTCACTGTGTAATCAAGCTTATAAAAGTGTGCTTCACTCATACCGTGAGTAAACTGATTGTACACTCCAGCCTTATAGAAAGTCAGCAGATGACGCCAGTAATCGATATCGTGCTCGACTAAACGTTGGCCATTGACATCAATCGCTAATAACTTGTTGCCAACAGTGATATCAAAGTCTGTGATGTCTTTCGATGGTGCTTTACCAAGGTCATAGTGCTTATAAGCTTCGTTAGATTGACACATCGCTTTGTCGCCATGCTTTTCTGCATAAAGCCCCTTACAAATAACGGCATTGTTCTTCACTATTGCCCAAAAGTGACCCTTGATACCGGCTGAATCTCGCTTCCAAACAACACGCAACAACGGATGAGGCACATTATGTGTACCGGCTTGATCTAGGCCTTTGTTATGAACCTGCAAGAAAGTAATTTCATCTTGCTTCGAATCAGACTCCTGCATAGAGCGCTCAGGGTCAACAATCACTACCTCTGCAGAAAGTGTGTGGAATTCATTTTCTAGATCGGTACGAAAGTTTTCATGCACACGAAGTTCATTTCTTAGATGATCATTTTTCATCTTAAAGACCAGCGCTTCTGTGTCTTTATCTACATAGAAGTAGTCATTAACTATTCCGGAAAAGTCACTATTTTCAGCCACTTCAACTTTGTTGCTGCGCTTTCCATCAGGATCAGATATTTGTAACTTAGAAGTGGCTAAAATATCTTGAAATTGTGTGTAGGTTGAGGGCTCACCAAGCGTTCCATCATGGTTAGAAAATTCGATGTTAGCAAAAGCAGACGACGAAACCGCTAGTAAAAGTGCAGAGGGTAGAAAGTTCTTCATTAGTTAACCTTAACTTATTTGTATTATTATAGATCTAGAGAGATTTAGACATAGCAAGCTGATGAATGGAAATACGGCTAGCGATTTTCGTGCGCTTTAGCTAAGTTTGACATTGTATTGACACAGTTTGAGTGCAGGGATTCTGCCTAGGATCACTACTTCAATAGCTCAGGATTTGGCTTCTTTTTCCAATCTCTTAGAAAATTTTCTAACGCTGTGAGCTTGGTATTCTTTCGTTTCTCCGCTTCTAAGCGTGCTTCGTGTCGTTCTTTTTCTCGTGATTCTCTGATCCATTCATGGACGACTTCATGCTCTTGTGTGTGTGTGTGGGCATCTTTCATGGGGTTGACCTAAATAACTTTCAATTTAGAAGCAAAAATTGACCTGAAGGGTAAATCAATCTTTCTGGGTTGATAGGTCATTTAGCGTCAATCACTAGACTCTGTTCTCTGTATAACTTATTAGAGCTTAATTTAAGCTACAGGCAACAATTAACTTTCGTTAATCCGTTAGATTTGCGGCAAATAGATCAGCTTGAACTAGATCATTTGTTTAACATATCAACACCCATTGTTATCAAAGAGTTAAAATCATTCAACCGCCACTCTAATGGTGTTAATTTGATCTCTATTTTTGAAATCTTTGCTTGCATTTATGTGCAATAAATAGACAATAACATCCGTTGAATGAATAACACTTTCGTGTATGGATGCGGGTTGTACCTATTCGAGGTTTTATAATGAAAATTGCTATCGCGTTAGTTTGTCTTACCCTTTTTGGCTTTACTTCTATCGAACACGCTGATGCTTTTGCTGCTGGATCAGTGATCGCGCTACTGTCACTTACCGCTTGCTACTGGGTGGCATTTCGTCCGACTAAAGTACCAGAGTTTGCTCTCGGCCTACTTTTCCTAGGGTTAATGACTAAACTGATGATCACATCGCTTGGACTGTCAGTCACTTTCCTTACTGATCTTGCTTCATCACCACTAGTCGCAGTAATGGCCTATTTTTACACATCAATTGGCGCAACGATCTACTGGTATCGCCGCCGCAAAGCGCGACCAAGCATTGATGGTATGGCGTAATCATCCGAATAAAAAAATGGGCCAGAAAGCATATGCTCTCTGGCCCATTTTTCATTTTCTAAAAGCTAGTCATTCAAGTCTGAACTGATCTTTGCATATCTGTGCAGTAGCTCTGTGAGTACCTTAACCCAGCCAAATGCATCTTGAGGTCGTTGTGGAAGTAGCTTTTCGACTTCTTCGCAATGAGTTTGTAATGGGATGGCTCGCTCTAGATTGAAAGAAACCGCGTAAAAGTGCCACAACACTAAGCGGGTCATTCGTTCGCTGTTTTGATTTGCGTTATCCGAATCATCAAAGGCTTGCTGAATCTCACTTAATGCGATTGCGGTCATTCGCAGTGTCGCATCGAGCTTGGCAGACATCATTCGCTCTTCGCTATCGACCTCTTCTTGCTCAAATGTAAAGAGCTCACTCATCGTATCTTCTGGTACCATTCGGGAGATCATTCTTAACGCGAACTCCTCCAACTCATGGCGTGGCATCTCAGTAAGACATGGGTATGTATAATCACGAAGCATCGTTGTTTGCTCAAATCAAAAAAACTTGTGGGCATTTAATGACAAACTAAAGGCACAGTCAAATTTAGAACCGCAGATCAATCAACCGTTCATTCCTCTCGGATAAAACCAAGTGCAAGATGACGTAGGTATCGAACCAAACCGGAAAAGATTAACACCCAGCTTACCAAGCAGGTTACGACCATATCTTTGACTTCATCCCCTGTCATCGCAAGGAGGTTAAAAGAAAAAATTCGTGTGACAAAATCGATCATAAACAGCAAACAAACAATGATCAGCACATCGGTAACACTTTCAAAAAGTCTTCTTTTCAACATCATTCACCCATCGGTATTTCATTGCGGACTTTAAGCTTATCACAATGAAACACACGATAATGGTGCCCAATCACACGAAAGTATCTAGCCCAACTTAAACACCCCAACCTTTTGGCTGAGTGCTTTTGATTGTTGAGTCAACTCTTTCGATTCATTCAGTGCGTTGGTCGCGACATTGGCCAAGTTATCTGTCCCCATTTTTAGAGTGTGAACATTTTGGTTGATGTCTTGCGTAACTTGGCTTTGCTCTTGTGCCGCGGTGGCGATTTGGGTAGCCATATCGCTGATTAACTCAACACTTCCCTTGATATCACTAATCGCAAAAGATGCATCCTCTGCGTGTTTAACCGAGTTATCGGCAAGCTGAGAGCTTGAACCCATTAAACCAACCGCCTTTTTGGTGGTCTTTTGTAATGTTTCAATTGTCGCTTTTATCTCTTCAGTTGAACTATGGGTACGTTGAGACAAAACTCTCACTTCATCAGCAACAACCGAAAAACCACGCCCTTGTGAACCAGCGCGAGCTGCTTCTATCGCTGCGTTGAGTGCAAGCAGGTTTGTTTGCTCTGCAATTTCTCTAATCGTCAATAATACATTTGAGATGTCATTGGCATACACATCAAGGTCAGAAATCACTCGATTCGCCTCTTCCAACTCTTGTGCTAAGTTGTGAATTGATTCTTTTGTTTGCACCACTAGCTGTTGACCACTTTGCGTATTTTCAGTCGATGACAACGCAGCCTCTGCGGTGCTATCTGCATGCAGTGCTATTTCTTTCGTCGCAGAAGACATCTGAGTGACAGCGGTGGCAATCATAGCGACTTCTTGCTGTTGGGCGGAGAGCACGTTGGCCGCATCGCTCGCTCGTGATGAACTATCAATCGAGTTGTGAGACAAGATATCCGCTTCATTTCTCACATGTTGAATAATGACCTGAAGCGTGTCCATAAACTGGTTAAAGCGTTTTGCTACTTGACCAATTTCATCGTTAGATTCTACTTTCAAACGCTGCGTTAGATCCCCTTCACCACTTGCTATTTCTTTGAGAGCCGTTTCCACATTTTTCAATGGTTTTAGAAGGCGTGCGCATACGACATTGAACACTGCAATACATCCCGCAATAACAAGTAATATCGCCAGTATCTGTTTGCTTAATGATGCTTTCAAAGGTGCAAGAAGCGTTTGATGATCCAAGATAACCACGGTAAAGAGCTCTGTATTGGGGATGGCTTGCACCACGACCAACTGTTGACCCATCTCATTTTCAAGTAATCTGTGTCCAGAGGTTTGAGAAATATGTGAAATCGTCTGGTAATTGAGTCCTAACTTTCGTACGGATTGATTCAACAAAGAGGTATCGTTATGTACAAAGACATTCCCTTTAGTGTTCGAAATAAACGCCTCCCCCTCAATCGGTAAGTCGATACCCTGCAAGCCTTGAACAATATCTTGAATTTCAACATCCGCACCAATCACCGCATGGCCATCAGCGATTGTTACCCATTTTCCCATCGAAACAACATTTGCCCCTGTTGCTGCAGCTACTGTTGGCTCATCGATAAACACACTGGTTGGCGCTAACTCTGCGTTGATATACCACCCCCACTCTCTCGGGTCGTTGTTACCAACAGGCAGTTGTACACCATTAGCATTCACTTGAGAGCCATCGCTAAAGGCTAAAAAGACATTGTCAAAATCGCCCGAATCCCGAACTTGTTCCAAATGACTTTGCGCTGTCCTTGAGTCGGTTGTTGCAGGTAATGCTTCTAGAGCTCGACCTTTTGAAGCAAACCAATCCGCCACATATCGGTTATAGGCACCAATACTGTTTCTTATTTGTTCAGTCGTAGTCTGATTAAGGTTATGGATCGCATTCTGAAAGTTAACCACTTCCAACACGGCAATACCTAAAATAAGCGAAAGGCTGGCAGAGATTGCCAGTTTGTTCTTGAAAGAGAGGTTATTTAGCATATGAATTTTAGCCAACAAATGTATTCAATAGTGTTATCGCGGTCTTATACCACACCTTAACAAAACGACTTCAACGGTATTTGTATTAAATTGTTTCAAAGAAACTTTACATCAACTCGGTCTATAATTGGCTAAAGATAAGGCTGTGAATCAGAAGGGGTCATTATGGGAAGTCTCGTCGCAGTGATCATCGGTGTTGCATTGGGCTCTTTACTTGGCATCGGAGGGGCGTTTGTCGGTGGCCTCGCTGGATTGTTTCTCGCTAATCTAGGGAACTTGAATGGCGGCGAACAAGCTGGAATAGACTCAACTTTGCCAGATGACAATAGTGTTGATCTAAACTCACCATCTCAACAGTCATCAAGTCTGTACTCAACATTAAGTTCTTCAATATTTAATGACGAGGATGAAGTTTCAAACTCACTCGATACAGAAACCCTGTCTTTTGACGATGACAATTCTATCAACCCAGCAACCGGCCTACCTATGGTTGGCGGAATTGGCGGCCTCGATGTGCAAGGAAATCCATACGGTTTCGACAACTCAGATGACCCTTTTGAAAGCTCGCTTTCAGACCCTTTTGAAGATGATTTTATGTCGACAGATGACACTTCATCGATGTTTGATGATGATAGTTTTTCAAGTAGTTTTGATGATGACTGGCGGTAAGAGTGATATTAAAACGTCAATACAGAGACTTAGCTCAAGCCTCTGTATTACTCCCATAAGTTAAATTACTTATTAGCGTTTAGCTGTTTTGCTGAATGATTTCGCGCTCGTTCACTTAAGACTTCTTTAGAATACACACCTTCGTTCAATGACTGTGCACGAACAGTGTTGGACTGCGCTTGTTCATAACTGACTAACTTGTATTCCATCGCATACTCACGGTCTATTGTTTTTGCAACAAGACCAATGTTTGCACAATGTATGTCCAAAGATGATGCACCATTCCAGTACCCATCGCGCTGAACCAATATACAATCGTTAAATGTATTCTCGCCCAAAGTAACAGATTCGATTAGGGAAACAACCGACTTTGTACGAGCAAAGAACCAATTATCTCCGGCTTCGTACCATATACCCTCATCTTCAAGTATCGTTGCATGTTCACTATAAGCAGTTGTCTGACCTAAAACTACTTGTGATGCATATTCAGATAATACATCAATTTTTCTAACCTGAGACTCTCGAGTTTCTTGACCTTCATAGGTATTTACCCAGGTTATTGTCTCGGTACCGTCTCCATTATCTTTCCAGATCTCTGAATAATTCATTGACACGAAACCATCTTGATCGACACACTTTGAACTAAACTCGTACTCTGTATCAGAAATGAAGTTATCTGTCTCGGTACACACTGTTTCAAACGTAACCCAGCCTGAACCATCATCTGTCATGTAACGGTCACGATAATATTCAAACGTGTATTTACCATTAGCTGCCGAGTAAGTATCCAAATCGATAACCACAGTATTACTTTCAGGCAGTGCACTAGCAGCCACTTTGCCATCAGAACCAATTACTGTCACACCGTTGATCTGAATCTGACCTTCAACATTTAAAACAGCATTACTAGCGAAAACCCCTGTACTGACGGTTGATAGAATAGCCAACGCAATAATATTTTTATTCATTATAAATCCTTTATTTTATTGTTAGATTCCCTTGAACAACAAGCTTTTCAGAATACTCATCGCCTGATGTTAAAGAAAAGACTTCACTGTCTTTTAAACTAATTGTGGTGTCGGAGTTTGCGTCCACGATGATTTGCTCATATGTAATACCCGTATCTGAGTCAACAACCGTTTCTGAGTCCTTTTTAAAGTCATCACCAGAAACAACATTGTCTCCTATAGGGCTATCACCAGAGTCACTTCCACAACCAGCAAGCAGAACAATGAGCATACCTAATCCTACGTATTTCATTGATTTACCTCTTAATGATTACTTGCACGCAAAGTGCTAGAAAAAAATAACTTACATCAAGGCAACATCTCAACCTTGAGACAAAAATTTGCTGGAAGTGGTCTCACAAATAATATCTTGTATTACATCATTTGCATGTAGCACATGTTGAATGCAGCTTTTACTTCGTTGTTTTGTTTATATTTTGGCAATATAAACTAAAAAAGCACTCGGATATGCGAGTGCTTTTGTTGCAGTTCAATACTAATACCGCGCTTTCACCTCAACTCGAATCACATCTCTGTACGTACCCGCATAGGCAAAATCGGTCTCTCCGACGACCAAGCGCATCGGGATATGATCGAGCATCAGCATTCGCTGGTTTTGAATTGAATAATTCAGCTTATTATTTACTGGTTTGCCATCGAACCAAAGCTGATAATCGATAGCGACATTACGTTTCTTGTTGTGTTTTAGCTCTCCATACTCACGTTCAACGGTGACATCGACATTGGCGTTGGACAGTAGATAGAAGAAGGCCTTGTGTTCATCCCCTTTGTTTAAAGTACCTAGGTCCATTGCGTAGTGATCACCTAACCCTCGTATATTTTGCGAGCGAATAGGGTCTAACACAAAGAACACAAATGGCGGGATAAAGAGGTTCAAACGCGTGGTTTTTTCATCCGGCTTGCCACTTAGCTTCAGTGTCGCATTAACATTTGCTGCGTAGTTTGAAGAAGGTGCCATACGTGCGTCTCTAAGCTTTATCCAAAACTTGGTTTGTGCAGAGTTTTCAAGCTTTAGGCGATAACCTTCATTAACGACATAGTTGAGATGCCTAAAATTACGGTCTAGAAACTCTACATCAAGTTTCGCCCGTGTTGATTGCACTTGACTTAGTTTCTTACCATCGATAGAGAGTGATAGATATGGGTAGCGACAATTTCTAATATCACGACTTAAATTGATGTAAGCAGGGATATAGCCGGATTTATCTTCGCGGTACTCCACCCCTAACGTATCGATATTGATAGTCCAATTGCCATCACATTCAGATGCTGAAGTCACCGCCGGAATCGCCAGTAATATTATTGCCCATGTAATTAGGTTAAATAAGGTCTTTAGGTAATTCATCATCATGTTCCACCCCCTCCAATTTAATTGTGGGTAGGTAAACTAAATTAGTATCGTCGTCTTGAATTGTGAGTATGCCAACAGGCTCATCAAATCCATCCAACCACACTTGATAGTCTCCTGCTGCGATCCCTTCAAGTACAAAGCGACCCGCTTTATTGGTAAAAAATGAGACCGTCATGTCTTCATTCTCAACCCGCCCTTGCTGCAACTCTATCGGTACGCCTTCAGAGTCAGTAAAAGTACCGATAATGGTTTTCGAAGCTTCTGAGCCAACTTGAATGACATGCCCAGTCACACTGCCAGCAGTAACACTGTGTGCACTTGGGCCCAAGTTATATCCGATTGGTGCATCAGGTGATGAAACAAACACTTCAGCTTCAACATGACCACCATCCAAGCTCGCGAGGTTACTTATCGCCCTTGTCGAGATGGATTCCGGCTCATCGTCCGCTAGCGCATTAACATACACATCAGCGTCTAAAGAGCGGTGAACATTGATGATGGCAACTGAGCCTGAATATGGACGCCCCCAGCCAACATTGCTATCCACGACAGAAAGTGCTGTACTTATTCGTGCCGAGACGTCATGACTGTTATTGTCTTCCTCATGGGTGAAGCCATATTCCGCCTCAGCATTAAAACGATTTCCGACGTAATTCGTTAACCCACTGTAAGTTTGGGTATCTTCGTCACCCTCGGCAGTAAGTCGATAGCCATAACTGCCAACAAACTCATTAGAGGACTTCTGGTAGCGCGCACGCAACTTCTCTGTCGTCGAACTGTATGATACGTTCGCACTGTGGTCGGACGTTTCTGACGACCAACTCCATGCGACTGAGAAGATAAAACGCGTATCCGACAGGTCTTCATTAGGGTCTTCTTCGTGCTCGACGCCACCCGATATACTCCAATCATCCAATTGCCAACCGAGTTCACCGGAAACATACCACTTATCCTCATTGCCATCGAAACTCTCATAAGAGCCATTGAAGTTTAGATCGGTATTCAATGAGAGATCGAACAGATAACTAGAAGTGACGCTGTAACCAGAGTCTAGTTCTACATCACCCCAAGGTATTGCATTGTAATCTGTTTGATATTCAGCACTTAAGCGAAAGTTGGGTAATCCATAACTATCAGCACCCCATATTTGATGCGCATAATCAAGGCTCACAATGCCGCCTTGCTCACTTTGTTGTTTGTTGTAGCTAGAAGATGCTCTTAAACCGATATTGCCCCAATCAGTGCCTAAAGTAACGACGGCACCCGCTCGATTTCCATCCGGATGATAGACCCCATTTGCACCCACAGTGAGATAATCTGTTACACCATATTCATAGAACGCACTACCCACCGTTTGATTTTGATCATATTCATACTTGTCATCCTCTATTGAAGACACGAGCCCAGCATACACCCCAAAGTCTGATATGCCCTCGCGAAGTAGCCGAGCATTAAAAAACTGACTATAAACGATGGTATCTGTACGTCCTGATACATAACGGATTTCAATACGAATATCATTACTACCTGCATCCAGTGGAAGGTCGTCGAGTAGGTAACGGCCTGGTGGAAGACGAAACTCTGAAACGAAGATATCATTGACATACACCTCTAATTCCGCACTTTCATTCAGGGTTATGGCTTGTGTGCCGCCGTTTTGTATATTGCGAGTCGGCTGTATTTCACTGTATAGACGCTCCCAAGCTAAACCTCCCAACTCAACACTTGGAATATGGCCAATGCTTTGCAAGCTAACATCTCCCATTGAAACACGCCACGGCCTATCTGGGTTATCCACATAAAGTTTTGCATCGCCTCGGTAAAAAGAAGAATCCGTCAATGATCCCGTTGAAGCATAGCCAGAAGTTTCAAAATTTAATCCTCTAACGCCGCCAATATTACCGCTGGTTATCCACTCACCTAGATAGTTATCACTGTTGTCATAACTGTCGTTGGCTTGATAGTCTGTCGAAAAATTGAAGATGTTATGCCATGCTAAAAATCCCGCTTGGCTGTATATTGGTTTTTGATATTCATTGTTAAATGAGATCTGTTGCTCGCGAGCGGCCTCGCTATCAATCGACATGATTAAGCTCAAGTCAGATGCATTCATAACAACGTTAACACCTATTGCATCTAGTTGCTCAACCGTCATTTTTTCACCTAGGTGCTCAAATCTTCTGTATGCCGCTTCGGTTAAAATCTGTTGAAGCATTGGTTCAATCGATGGTTTTGATATGGCAGAGACTTCAACGCCATCAGAGTACGCCTGAACATCCCCTAGTGGTAATGTCCCCAAATAGAGTGGCAACGGAAATAACCACTCTTGCGCAGCAAGCTTTGAAGGTGCTGAGAAGATCATAGACAGCACCAAAACGATACTTTTTAACTTGATCCATGACGTTCTCATATCGCCTCCTAAGGCTGATAATCTATCTCAACAGCTTGTGCATTTGACAGCTCACCATCAAGGCTTAAGATGGCGTTATAACCAGGAAGTAGATATAACCCAGCTTGATTAGCAAATCGTTCCCACGTTGTAGATTCATTGCCTTTCTCTGTTTTAAATTCGAACGTCATCTGTCCGAGATCTAGCACCCGCTGACCTTGGTTTCGGATGACCAACTGATCATTTTCAATCCAAGCGATGGGTTTTGCTTCTGTCTTTGGAGGGGAAACGTACGCGAGCGTAGAAAAATCAATAAGCATTTCCACTTCGCTAACATCCTGCAATGGCTTGTTCAGTTTTATCTGTTTGAAAATAACTCGATATGGTTTAGTTTGATCTAATGCTTGGGCTGAAAGGTAACGTATTCTAAATTTTTGATACCCACCCGCTTTAACCTTTGCTTGAGGGGGAAGCACTAGAAATTCTTTATCCGCTGAAGTGAGTAGCTCTTCACCATTGATAATTTCCACCCCATAAACGAACACTTCCACCACGATATCTTCATGTTCAATGTTCTTGATGGTATAAGTTGACTGAGACTTATCCCCAACAGTCTCAAGTAATTGATAAATGGGGCTCACTTCGTAAGCATTAGCAAAAAATGAAGTGAGAATCATAAGAAGTAGCACATTCGTTCTTTTCATTATTCTGTCCTTAGAAGCAACACCATTGAAATCACATTTATGATGAAGGTATGTGACTTGAGCACATACCTTCACAACTAACGAATAGTCACGGCATTAGTGACCGCCACCACCATGACCACCGCCATGGCCGCCATTACCACCACAATTACATGCTGCTTCCAACGTTACTGTAATCGTATCGCTGTAAGTACCGGCTGTAGCAAAGCCTGCTTTCTCTGGTTGAATGTAAAGTGGAATTCTTTCCAAAGTGTTAGTTAGGTGTTTCTGACCTGCGTCCCAACCATTAACTGAAAATGCTGTTACATTCTGAGCTTGCCCAGTACTAAATACAGAGGCCATTGCGTCTGTAGATAGGTTATAAGCAATTTTTTGATGACCGCGATCGCGCTGCAATCCACCATTCTCAGAAGAGAATGAAATGTCTAAGCTCTTACCATAGTTACACCAAGCACGTAAGTTAGCGATACGCACTTTTTCGTTCATGTTAGCGGATACGTCATCTGCTGACATTTTGGCATTTTGAAGTACTTCATCAAGCTTCACTGTGCCGTATTTACCAATACGCAATAGGCAGCGTTGAGGCACGACACCTGACACTTCAATGGTCTTAGTATCATAATCAGATAAAGCGGCAAAATTGATGGCTTTATGGAATTTAGGATCTGCTGCTGCACCACATGCGACAGAAGCGACGACTGTTGCTAGTACTAGTTTTTTCATAATCAATCCCTCGTTTTATTATTGCATGACTCTTGTCTTGCACTGTTATAGTAGGGGCTAATTACTGGTCAGACCTCACTAGCAAGGATGACAAATTGTCTATTTATAGGGTGATATACGGGTGACTAGTCCCCACTTATCGCCAAAGACATCAGTTCATGTCTAGAGTGTATACGTAGTTTATTCAACACCTTAGATGTATGCGTCTTGACTGTGTTAATACTGACATTCGATTTATTGGCAATTTGCGTATTGCTTAAACCATGCAGCATCAGCTTGCACACTTCATGTTCTTTACGGGTTAGTGCATATTCATCAGCAAGTTTGGTCGCCATCATATCCGGGCAGAGACCCTGATCTTGATAACGTTTGACAATCTCAGTCAGCAATGCCCTTGGATACCAAACATCACCAGACAGAACCACAGACACAGCTCTAGGCAGCAACTCTAACCCTAAACCTGAGTGGATGATTCCAGAATAGCCCTCCTCTACCCACTGCATGGAGTTTGCATCATGCGGTTTGATATTGACGGCGATCCAATTGGCCTTGAAATCTTTTGGACGTATTCCGTGTCGTACAGGGTTTGGCATGGTTTGAACATCAAGCAGTACACAAAGTTGATCAGATGAAAAATCAAGATTCGAATAAGAACTGTCCGTTTGCACATTTATTCCCGGAATAGCGAGTACAAGGAGCTCAGCAATTACTCGAGAATAAGAGCGATTCGTAGAAAGTATCGTGATAGTTGAAAGTCTTGGATAGAAATTTGCCATATGATCTCACCACCTTCTGCATTCATGCCTATAAATGTAACAAGATATGTCAAACAGTAGGCTAAAAGGCAGGCTCTATATGTCGGTGGGATCATACTTTTGAGTGACTTTGATTGTTCATTTATTGAACTGTTAATCTAGGTCAATTTTGATGCAGTAGTTTTACGGATTGAATTGATTTTGAGCGGTTTGAAACTAACTCAGCCCTAAGTGTTTGTTAAGGGCTGAGTTGTAATGAAAGTGATTTAGAAAATCAGATGACCACACAGCGCAATAATTGGCAGTGTTACCAGCGTACGCAATACAAAAATCGCCATTAGCTCTAGAATGTTTACCGGGATCTTACTTGATAAAATTACCGCGCCGGTCTCAGACATAAAGATTAACTGCGTAATTGAAAGTGCCGCCACAACAAACTTGGTTAAGTCACTATCAATCGTTGATGCTGCAATGATTGAGGGTACATACATATCGGTAAAGCCAACCATCACCGTTTCAGCCGCCGCTGCTGCTTCTGGTAGATTAAGAAGATCGAGCACAGGAACGAATGGTGCACCAAGCCAAGTAAATAGTGGCGTCGTTTCTGCGATAACTAGACCAACGGTACCCACAGCCATCACCACTGGCAACACTCCAAACATCATGTCCAGCGCACTATGTAAGCCTTCTTTAGCAACTGCTGAGAGACTTTTAACTTTACTTGCTCGTGCGATCGCAAGTTGATAGCCGTAACCTACTGTTGATTGCCCGTCAGGAACAAGCTCATCATTTAACTCTGGCTTGGTTCCATCGATGTATGTGTCAGCTTTGTAGCTCAATGGCGGCAAGAACTGAATCACCATTGCCGCAATCACTCCAGATAAACAGATCGTTAGATAGAAAGGTACGAAATAGTTTTCAAGACCAACCTGCGTCAAAACCACCAGTGAAAATGAGATACCAACCGGTGAGAACATCGTTGCGACTACTGCTGCTTCTCTTGCGGTATATTTTTTCTGCTCATATTGCTTACTTGTCAGCAGTACGCCAACCGTACCGTCGCCTAACCATGATGACATGCAGTCAATCGCTGCTCTACCAGGAAGACGAAATACTGGGCGCATCAGTTTGCTCAGCAACGTACCAAGCAGTTCAAGCAAGCCAAAGTTGAGTAACAAAGGGAGAAGCAGGCCTGCGAAGAAAAAAGTCACGAACAATGAAGGTAGCAAATCGTTTAGTACTAGACCACCAGTGTCGCCACTCCAAATAAACTCCGGGCCCACTTGATGGAGAGCCAGCAAAGTGAACACCGCACCAAGCACTCTAACCACAACCCATATTGGGGATAATACAAACAAACGAGTCAGTAGCTCTGAGTTGTTTACAAACTTCGGTCTAATCACATTTGCAACCAAAGTAACCAACGCCGAGAAGCAGATGATCGCAGTTACCGTTGGTAAGATCGCATCGCCAAGAACAGCCTTTACACCCTTTGCCATCAAAGCAAGTGGGAAAGTAAAATTGCCATCAATGCTTAACGGCGCCAAGAAAAAGAACAACCCAAGTAGGGATGGAATGGCAAACATCAGAACATTTCTCGTTGTGTTCTGTTTTGTCTCTATTGTTAGTGTATCGCTCATCTACAACCTCATGATGACTATTTATGCTTAAAACTAGCATTTAATTTCACTTTGAGTGCATTGTAATTCAGTCAACTCATTAGTCAATAGTTTTAGCCGGTAAATATGCAAAATTAGTGAATTTAAAACCAACCCTACCCGCTATCTCAGTGTGACACACTAGGTTTCATACACTCAGTAGCAGGTTCTGTCGTGGATAATCTAGTAGATGCATCACAGCGAAATATCTAAACCGTATTCTGCATCATGTTTCAGCAACGTGACCTTTTGACACAAAGGTCTATCATCAGGATAGTTGGTAGAGTCACAGACAGTGTGCATCGGAATAGGCATTTATAATGCCTACTCAACGAAGGTTGAAGGGGGGCAGATAATAGACGCTTGTCAGTTTGACTATAAAGGCAAGTTATAGAATAAGAAAACTTCTTGAGCCAGAGTTTCACTTGGTATTTGGATAAAATGTTCAACTCATAGTTTACATACGAGTGGCGGATGCTTAGTATCTTATTGGCTACAGCCGATATAACGTGCAGCCTTAATCACTTCTGACGTAGAGTGCCCTTTGCGGCGAGCTTGTTCTGCGTTTTTTATCATTGCATCTTTAGCTGGTTTATCTTGCCAGAGCTTACGCACTTCAGAGTTCACAACATCTGGTTGGGGAGTTTTGCCGAGATGTTTGTATTCGTTCCATATCGTGATGTAAGCAATAGACTTAGCAAACAACATTCCGCGGTTTAAAAACCATGCTCCAGTGACAAAAATGAGCAAGGCGATGACTACAATTAGCCTCATAATCGATTCTTGATAACCCGTATATTACCAGTCCATTTTGATTGCATATTTCGGCATCCAATGGTCGGCAAATTTAACAAGTGGGCTAGGTTATTACGTGGCCTAAACAAGATAAACCGCTTTTGAACAATAACAAACACAGGTTTGCGCGCAATCAGGCTTGAGAAGATTTGACGCTTTTTGACCTAGGAAAACTTGGTAGACTTTGGTAATTAATGCTATTGATTCAATTTAGTTTCGCTGAAGCTTTGCGACTTTAAAAAAAACAGAGCCGAAATATCGACTCTGTTTTACAGTATTCAGCTCTAGCTACCTGCCCCACACCTCGATGTGTCGGAAGTTATTCCATTCTCGCAGAGAAATATTTGTATCGGTGTTACCATTACAAATGAAGCGAATATATTTAGCTTCAACCGACCCAACAGAATATTCAACCAGATCACTACTAATACCTTCGGTTGTCACTGCCATAAGATATTCATAGTGACTGCCATCTATACTCGTTTCAATATCGATGAAATATTTGCGTACATCGCCTTGTGCCTGCGCAAACTTCAGTGCATGAACTGTTGATTGTTTATTCAACTCAACGGTGTAAATTGTACCTACCCCTTTCGCTGACCATTTAGTATTGAAGTCACCATCGATTCCATGTTCGATTTTGTCAATTCCATTGGCATTTTCTCCACTAGCTGTCGCACCAGAAATGGTAAGTTTTGAGTCATTACCGGAGTCACAATTGCGGAATATTGGCAGAGACTTTTGATCAAAATCCTTCAAAGAGGGAAACAGTGTCTCTAAACCTGTCTCATGCACCCCCATCCACTTCAGCAGTGATGCATGAAATAGATCGACACTCATCGTTGGCACGACACGTCCACGGCTCAGCAAATCATCGCTCCCTGGAGCAAGGTTTGGCCAATCACCGAGAATTCGCCCTCCGTGTACATCTCCACCCAGCACAAAATGACAGTTACCCCAACCGTGGTCTGTCCCTGAGCCATTCGGCTCTAGCGTGCGGCCAAACTCCGAGAAAGTAAACGTAGTCACTGACTCTGTTAGACCAAACTCATCAAGACGCTGATAGAATACAGAGAGCTGTGAGGCTAGCTCTCTAAGTAGTTCACCTTGGTTTACTTTTTGTGCACTGTGAGTGTCAAATCCACCAAGTGTGGCAGAGAAAAATTGTGCAGGCTGTTGGAATTTATCTCTATTAAGTAATAATAATAAGATGACACGTAACTGCTGACCTATTGAAGAATCTTCGTCGAAACCAAAATCTCGGGTGTCAGCAAAAATTTGCTCGAACTCATCGAACTTATCTTGGGCTTCATAGCATTGCTCAGCATAGTATTCTTTATAGATCGAACCTTGTGTCATGTAGTCTCGGCGAAATGCGTCATAAAGCTCTGAACCAAGATCTTTCAACGGCATATCATTTGGCATTTTCGTACCGATACGGTTTGCGGATTTTGGAATACTGTTAGTCCAAACCGTTTGAGAGCCCATTTCGAAAATAGGGGTAAGCTCTTCTAAACTAAATGCATTTTCTAGTAAATGTGCTGATAACCCCCCCCAACCTTGGTTGGTGATGGTGTCTGCCGTATGTGTCTGAGTCACTGCACTTTGATGATTGTGAGAGAAAATATGTACTGGCTTCAAGGTATCAATATCGACATTTTCTGTTCTCTCTTTCATCAAAGGGCCTACGTTCAAAACGGGTAGCCCTTTCCCTTCATCAAACAGCCATTTGATCGCTTCTATCTCTGGTGAAAGAGCGAGCTCCAATTGCTGATCACTTAGGTTCAATTCCAATAATTCATTTCGCTCAAAAGCTAGTGATGTGCGCAGCGTCTTATAATCATCGTACTTGGCACTATTTTTTGGTACAAAGCAGTTAAATCCATCATTACCACCACCTAAATTAATACCGACTAGGGCCTTATAAGGCATCGTATTGTCACAGCGCGAGGTCAACGCATGTGCGGCTGGACTTGTTAAATTAAGCGCTGTTACACCCGCAGCCGATACGCCGCCTTTAAGAAAAGATCGTCTTGAAAGCTTCATAGCTGTTACCCCTGAGTCATAAATTCTGGTGATAGAATGAGTTGCGTAATAAGCGCACGCAACACATTGTCGTTATTTCGATTTGCTCGTGAAACAAATTCATAAATAATGTCCTTGGTCTTTTCGCTCATCGACTTTGCAAACAAATGCTTATCTAGCTCATTGATTAAATTGTGAATGCTATTGGTATTGTCTTTATCTGCGAAATGACGTTCAATGGCCGGTCGATTCATATATGCACTGGAACCACTTTGAGACTCAAGGCGTACCGCTAGATCGGTCACTTGTCGGAAGTAGTGGTAGATGTCATCCCAGTTATAAAGTTTGAACTCGGGAGCTGCTAAGCCTGTGAAACGAGGATCGTTAGGCGCCTCTTCTGGCTGATAGTAATAAAATACGCTTGGTCCATGCATAATGGTTCTTCTGTCATGCCAAGAATAGGCATTCGGTAACATGGCGTATTGTGGTTTCAGGGTGAGGTTAAGCGCACGAAAGGCGTGTGAAAGCACAATCAGTGGATCACGTATGAGCCCATCGGTGGCATCTTCACGACTATAACTTGCTTCGTGATCAGTTAATATGGCTTTGAGCAATACAGTCATATTCAAATCGCTGCTTCGAAACGCATTACTCACTCGTTGCACAAAGTCTTTCGACGGGTTCGATGACACCATTTTTTGAATAAAGAACTTTGCAACGAAAGGAGCGATATTATCGTGCTCACACAAGATTCGAATATAGGATTTTAAGTCTTCTTCGGCGCTGCCACCAGCATAGATCTCTTTACCTAAAATTGTTTTCTTATCGAGATTGTGTGCATCGTCTTTCTCACGCATTGGCCTGAGCCAATCATCATTATGTAGCCCCCATCCTGTCATCACTTTCGCCCCCTCTTCTATATCTTGTTGAGAGTAAGACGGCACTGGACGACCTAAATCATCTGTCATGATGGTTCCATCGTTGTTCAACATCGCTGGGCCGATGGTGAACAGCTGCATTAACTCACGTGCAAAATTCTCATCAGGCGCTACGCCCTCAATATGATCGTTGTTGAGATAAGTTAAATATTGTCCCATAACGGGTGATGTCGCCATATGGAAAAGAAGCGCTTCAAAATCACCAAAACAATGCTGTGAGAGGATGTCATAGTATTGCGAAAACGCGATACGTCGCTCACCACGTTTTAATTCGGGGTCATTTTTGCTTACTACGAAGAGTTGAGTCAGGACATAACTAACACGATGCCTAAGAATATCGTTTCTGTTGATCAGCATGTCGGTATACGCAACATTAAAGTGGACATCTGTCCACTTCTCTTCATCGTGCAGCTTCTGCATCTCATTTTGACGATTGACGAGTGAGGTGCGCCAGTGTTCGACTTGAGAATCTATCCAAGATTCAATACTGCCCTCTTCTTGTACTCTTTCGACATCACTGCTTTTAAAGCCCATAGTGGCTTGTAATAGGAGTTGTTGAACTCTCTTATTGTTTAACGTCTGCATACGTTTTCCTTGCTAACTTTAGGTTTCGCAGGGAAATATACTGATAAACACCTATCGATTAATGGTTATATCATGATGTCGTCGTCACGCTTCCAATAATCATACAACTAACCGCAAAATCACCGTAAACTATTGACTTAACATCACAAATAGCTAGCAAAAATACTCTAGTAACAAAATGTAAACCAAGAATTTTAAATATTAACAAGTATATGAAATGTTAATTTTACATTAAGATAGGGTCATTATTATGTAGTTTTCACACATCGCACTGTGAGTGCGTGATGATAGATTTGCGTTTGGTTTAATATCTCTAACCAAATCTACAAAGAAATTAACATTCATGCTTATTGAACTACTCAAACAGTTGATATCGAGCAGCAGGTAGAATCGATTCTCGAAGCCATTGGTGGCGTCGAGAATATTCTGGAGACTGATGCTTGTGCATCACGATTAAGGTTGGAGCTGATTACAACTGAGTTCGTCGATCGCCAACAATTGCAGCAGACAGGAGCATACGGTGTGATAGTGCTAGATGAAAAAAACGTGCATATTGTTTATGGTTTCAAAGCTAACCTCTATTCTCAAGTCATCGAATCGAGGCTCGTCTCTTTGAACTAAAAGTTACGATCAATATCCATCACTTTCTGCAAGCCGTAGCACTCAGCTTTAATTGACTCTAGATTAGTTACGGCAGTTGCCTGCTCGGCGATAACCCGCCTCAATTGCCTTCTGCTCTGAGCTAAATAGAGCGATGTTTTTTTCGCTAATTTGATTATAGCTTGGGCAACCTTCCGGTAGATGATACACCTTTGAGTTTTTATTCCCTCTAACAAAACGTACGTTGAAGTTCATCGGAACACTTTGGGCTCTGTAAGCATCCATTAGCCCTTCTCGGCTATTCTGATGCCCCAACTTCCACACTCGTTCACCGGTAACAAAAGGGTTACTGTGACCCATCTGTTGCGCGATTCGTTTATCTCGCTCCACTTCCCATGGTGAAACAGGAAAACGGTTATGCCATTGCATTAAGATCCGCTGTTGTGACGTCGACATGTTTAAGCCGTACCGGTCAAACATATAGAAATAGACGCGTGCAATCTGGCCCTTCACCTCATCCCTCGGTTCGGCGAGACGATTTTTAAAATCGACCTTGAATTCACATTGTCCGTACAGACTGGCGCGTTGATTAAACTGACTGAAATTAAAGTTTGAGCGATCGCCATTAACTTCACCAATCGAGGGGGTTAAGTTATGCATGTCCGCTTCCATCACTGCAAATACAGGGTCATTGCGCACACAGTTTTTACGACCACCGTCTTGCCAGCACTGGCGTGCACGTCCGAAGTTTGATGCTGGAACAATGTGTTCCCATTCGATACGTTGTGCTCGTGTTTCATTCTTGCGAACTTCATAACCACAACTTTGCAAATCCACTCTGCCGCCACTGCGCCCGGTAAACTCATACTGACATCCACAATAGAACGTCCCGTTTTGCGTTTGGTCGAAATAGACGTTCTGTTTCGCCAGAACTTTAGCATGACTGAAATTGTTTGGTGCCGCATGCAAACCAGAGGCAAAGATCAGAAAAGAAACGGACAAAAACCATCGAAAAGACATGTAACAACCTAATACATAACGAGCTTCTAGCTCTAATTTCACCCTGAATTTGGGCTCGAGCACTCACTGCTCTATTGATAGAGCGAATGATATAGCAGTTTAGTATTTGCGACTAGCTTCACGGTTCTATTTTCTGATTTTAAGCGTATTAAAATTCTTAATAGACGCTATAAAACACCCTAAATCGAGTTTTCAGTATATTGACCTCAAACTAAAGGAGGTACCTATGAATACTCGCCCAATAACTACCCTCGCACTTTCAATCGCGCTAGCCACCAGCATCACGGTTCCGAATGCGTTAGCAAGCACTGGAAACACCCCGATAACACCTATCCAGCAGGCGCTGCACAGTGAAACTTACAACTTAGGTTTGAGTGCTTATCTATGGGGCTCCACATTAGTTCGTATGGAGCAAATCAGTCGTCAGTATACTGATGTATCAAAACCGCAAGCTGACACCAGCTATCGAGCACCGCTTAACGAATTTGGTCATGCTCGAAGATTGAGCACCCCAGCAGACACCGATATGCCAACGGCAAACCGTGACACCTTATACTCAAGTGCAGTATTGGATTTAAGCCAAGAACCCTTTGTACTAGAAGTCCCTGAAGTTTCCGATCGTTACTACGTGATCAACATGTTTGATATGTGGCATAACCTTTTCCAGTATGTCGGTACACGCGAAACCGGTAGCCTTGAAAAGCAATTCCTCATTGTGCCACCAGGCTGGGACGCAGATGGTGATATTCCACGTGAGCTCAACATCATTGAAGCCCCAACAAGTAAAGTGTGGCTTTGGGGCCGAACTCAGGTGTTAGACGACAACAATTACGCCAACGCGCATGCTGTCCAAGACGAATACACCCTGACGCCTTTGAGTGAATATATCTCAGGCAAACCTACATCTACTCAACCAGAACTATCCCCTCGTGCCGGTGATGCCAATGATCCTCTTCGCTTTTATCACGAATTAGCCACTTACCTTTCTGATAACCCACTCGATGAACGTCAAAAAGCGATGGCTGGTCAGTTTAAAAAAATTGGCCTAACTAAAGACGGATTCGACTCAGACTCCCTGTCTGATGCGGCAAAAGCAGAACTCGTTCGCGCCATTAGAGACGGACAACAGATCGTAATGGCTCAGCAAGCGAATCCTGCCAACCTTGAGATGAAGGACGGCTGGGTTTACACCTTTGCACTCGATGCTTTTGGGGATGACAACTCTATGCGTTCGTTGATCGCTCACCCTTATCTCGGTGGTCAAGGTCCTAAAGAAGCTATCTACCCGATGGCGGCCACGGATGCTAACGGTCAGCCTCTCAATGGTGAACAAGACTACACGATGACATTTGATGGCGAGCCGCCTGTAGGCGCGTTTTGGTCAGTGACGGTTTACGACGCTAAAACAAAGATGCTAGTGGATAATCCTATCAAGCGCTACAACATCAATAATCTCTCTGATCTTGAGAAAAACCGTGATGGCTCTTTCACGCTGCACCTTTCTCATCAAGCGCCTAAAGACGCAGCGATGAAAGACAATTGGCTACCTACCCCCGATGGCCGATTCTACGTTCTAACACGCCTTTATATTCCTGGGAAAGAGGTTCTTAACATGGACTGGACAGTGCCTGGTCTACAAGCTCAATAACCCCTATTCATGCTGGCGTGACTCCTGCGCCAGCATAAAAATCGAAGGTAAATCATGAATAAATCTCTCTATTTTTCATCAATTGGAGCAGCATGTCTATTGTCTGTTCAAGCTGCTTATGCTGAAAGCAACGAAGTTCAAGATATGTCTGACCCACTAGCCGTGTTCACTCAAGTAGGTGGTGGCATTACCGACAAAGGTCTAAATCTGAAGGTAGGCAAAACCTACGATACTGGTAAAGACAATGTGGCGGGTATGAACGTGCTCGAGATAAAAGGTATCGGTGGAGAAACCTTTGGCTGGCATAACGATGAAAGCCGCCTGAATGACAGTGTCGATTCATTTCGCCTAAGAAACTTCAGCGCTAACCTCAAAAACGGTCGCGGTACGCAGCTCGATCTAAGCTATGACCTAAACAGTGAGTTTGGCTCTGCTTCCTACAGCTTTATCCAAGCACTACCCAAAATAGGGCCTTTACAGCTCTACCCTCTTGCGGGTGCTGGCGTCGCATTTGGTAATAACGTGATGGGCGATGACGGTGATATTGTCAGTGGTTATTCGTTTCCTGGCACATTTGGTTTGGTAGGTACTTACACAAAAATTGAGCTCTCCGACAATATCTGGATCAACTACAACCCAATGTATATGACCACTTTATCGGGTTCAGACACATACAAGGAGCATGGCTTTGAGAATGTCGACAGTGTGTTAACACATGAGTTTGCTGTCTCGTATCAAATTACACCGAGAGCCAATGTCCGTTATTTTGCAAACTGGACAGAAAACACCGATTTCTCTGATGGAGACCATCGAATTGAGTTCAACTACCAGCTGTAGACAATTAACCACAGCGAAGTCCTTTGTGTTTGCGCTTTAATAATTACCTGTCCGATTGGTACTGCTATTTAACAGGGGCACACGGAGTTTATCCTCTGGTGCCCTCTTTTTTGATCAGAACTTATAGTCGATTTCAACGCCGAAGAACTGGTTATGATTATCAAAACTGCCGTTCATCAAGCCTTTGTCGATCTTAGGGCTACCGTAATCGACATAACTGTAATAGGCCTTAAGGTCAGTCGTTCTAGATAATCGATATTGCGCCCCTGCGCTATACTTCATTTGGCTATCTACTGGCAGATCCGACGATTGTAAGCTTGGGTCATCCAAAGGTGAGCTTACATACCCTACCCCCATTTCCAAGGAAAGCCTGTCGCTCAAGGCAACTTGGCCACCCAGCGAGGCAAACCACACATCATCAAACTGTCTGGTTTTAGTCACCGTTCGATGACCAAACTCAATCACTGTCGCCTCATTCTCGCTCCAGTACTCCTGACCAATACTCCACAATAGAGTGAAGGGCTCTACCCAATGATGGAGGCCTGACACCTCCATACGCGCGGCATTAAGTAACCCTATACTTGTCTCACCCTCTTGGTTCAAAAGGCTTAGTTTGCCATCAAGTTGATGCTCCATCTTCGAGCGGTAGGTTACACCTAAGCGTTGGGCTTTGTCGATTTGATACGTCGCGCCTATATTGTAACCAAACGCATAAGAGCTCGACTCAATTTCAGCTTGATTGGCTAAAAAACTCTGCTCAAACTGCGCTCTATCAATTTGTACACCAAGCCCAATATGCCACTTTTCATTCAAACGGTAGCTTAACGAGGGGTTAAGCTGCATTACACTTAGTGACAGGTCATTTAAGCCTAATCGCCCAGCATACTCATTACCATAATCTAATCCGCTACCACCTGTTGCGGCGAGAGCAATACCTAACGCAAAGCGATTGCCTAACGGAGTGACTGAATATATTGAGCCATATGGCTGCACGCCTCCTGCATTATCACTATCCATGAGCTCATTTCGGTTATCACTGTATTGAATATCAAGCGCCATCGTCGCCAAGTTAAGGGCAAAATGTTTTTCTTTTAACAACCCCATTGCTGCTGGGTTCGCATACGCTGTCGAAGCTCCTTGAGCTAGCGCAGCTGTACCCGCACCAGCCGTGCCGACATTAAGGTGACTCATCTCAGAAACTAATGTTCCTGCTGCAAATCCATATTGAGAAATAACTGCACACGCAACTGCGCAGTTTCGAAAGTAGACGGGTGCCATTGCACTCTCCAGATGTTTCTTTTAATAAAAATGAGCGCCTCGATAAGGCGCATAAAAGGCATTACTGTTTTATCACTTGCGGCAACGGATATTGATTACTCAATACTGATTGCGTTGGCTCATAGAGACGTAGGTGTAAGTAAAAATCATCTTTTGGTGCTGGAAGCCAGTTGCAACTTTCATCACCTGGTTTTTCATGTTGAATACAGATTGGGAGCGTGCCGTCCTCAGCGTAAATCAGCTCATCTTTTCGGTTGGTAGACACAGAGTAACGATCAATCTCATTTTCAACCATGAACAAGTGTTTCGCGTCATACATGGTCAACGACCAAAAAGCTTTTGCGGGTGCATCTGCTGGCATGACCATTCGATATTCATTGGCACCGTTGAGCTGTATGCCTTCACTGTCGGTGTAGCGGTTTGGATATAGTGCGCGTTCAGGTACATTGAGGCCTGCCGCACGAAGATTGATACTGGCACGGCTTAAGTAATCGTTACCATATTTGCCACCTTTAAACATCATCGACCAACCATTGTTGGTTGTACCAATATCGCGCCCTGCATATTGAATAATCAGCTGCGCAGAGTCCAAAGCACGGAGCATGCCCCTCTTTTGGGCTTCACTTAAGGTGTCTGGATCAAAAGGCGTATCACCGCCAATCCCAATATACTCAAACTGCTCCACCATTGCTTGGGCTTCTGGTAATGGATTTTTGCGCAACTCATGATCGATAACCGCATACCAATCAAGGCCTGATGGCCTAGCCATTGCGGGAATACGTCCTGTAGATTTAGCCAGCTTCAGAGACTCTCGTTTTTTACCGAGTTCGGATACTGGGTAGGTCACAAACGCTTCATTTACATTGATGGCCTCTTCAATATCTTTCGGACCAAACACGCCAGTTCGATGAATCAACCAAACCATTGGTGTTCTTGACTCAACCACATGATCAATACCTTCTGGTACTTCACCGTTCCAGTCTTTATTGACCAAAAGTACTTTACTGCCTGAGCGTCCCATATTCCCTGCATGCAGATCAGTAATGGAGTCAGAGTAGGCATCCAGCAACTGTACGATATAATAGCGATCATTCGTTTCCGGCATCTCTATCACCATTGGCCCAGATAAATCGAGATCATAATGCGCCTGAGAATACAGTGTGTCGTTGTTAACTGTAGGGACAATACGATCTTGAGGCCCAGACAACTGACGTGTCTTCCCCATTTGGTTAAGGGGTGCCATTGCATTATCCATTGGAGTGTCAACGGACGTTGAGGTTTGACGCACAGCAGCAACAGTCAAAGGTCCAGTACCATAGATAAACGCTTGTAAGCCCAAATTGTATGCCAACTCCTCTTCAGCTGACGGTGTCATTTGTGCAGATAATGGGAGTGCTACGGTGGAAAGAATAGAAAGAGCAAGAATGGATTTGTTCATGTTCGATACCCTTATGAGTGATTTAAGAACAGTCACAAGGGTATCGGAGCACTGAGGCTGCGAAAATCGAACAGTTTCTATATCGTTTATTACGATTCTTAATACTGCTTTGTGTAAATTAATACAGCTACAATATCTAACAACCGGTCAGCTCTCGGCTATAAACTGGTGGTGTTGTAGAGCTCTCTGCTTGGGTGTACAAAAAATAACAGCGGTCATCACTTGCCTGCCCATCCTGGTCAAAGTCATATCCGACATAGGTTTTTTCATAACCCTCTTCTTCGATCACAAAGCTATCGTCCAATGTGATACGCTTTTGAATATCAGTGTTGTCTAAAAACCCCCACTTCAAGCGGATATCAAACACGCCATCACCATCAAGGTCTATATCTAGCAAATCATCACGATTAGGTACTGCCTGTGTCGAATAACTCGGCAATTGTGCTTTCATATTGATGAGATCGTTGGCGGTTTCAACACTAACCTCAATTTGCTCGATCACTCTCTCACGACTGTCTTTTTGCAGGTTCAGAAACCGTGGTAATGCTACAACTGAAAGAATGGCCAAAATTGTAATAATGACAATCAGCTCGATGAGCGTAAAACCGCGCTGTTTTTCCATTTCTCTTGTGAATCCTTTGCTAAATCGAATTTGTGTACTCATTAGATACCCAATGATGCCGTCAAATGTTAACAGATATTTACATTTATATCATCAATAGAGGGAAAGCGAGCTCCTGCCTCATTGTCATTCAAGATTTTTGAACAATTCCCTCAAATCGTTCTGCTTAACCTAGTCATGAGCATTAATTAATCTAAGGTCAAACAAACAGTCGAGGACATTACCAATGTTAAGTGTACGAAAATCCGAAGATCGCGGTTTGGCCTCATTTAGTTGGCTTGAAAGCAAACACAGCTTTTCGTTCGGTAGTTATTATGACCCTGATAACATGGGCTTTTCAGCATTGAGAGTTATCAATGATGATATCGTTGCGCCCCATGCAGGCTTTGAGACCCATGGTCACCGAAATATGGAGATCATCAGCTTCATATTAGAAGGCACGATAGAACACAAAGACAGCGAGGGTAATACCAAAACTATTAAGGCTGGTGAGTTTCAACTGATGTCTGCGGGCTCGGGTATCTATCATAGCGAATTTAACGCATCGTCCACCGAACCGTTGCGCTTTCTGCAAATCTGGGTTGAACCTAACCGAATTAACTCTGAGCCTCGTTATCAGCAAGAGAATTTCGGTAAAAATCCGGGAGTCACCACCATAGCAACACCGAGTGGTGAGAATCAGAGCTTTCAGATTTATCAAGATGCATCATTGCATCAATTGGTTTTGTTACCTCAACAAGAGTTAACCCTTGACCTTGACCACCAGCGCTCTCTCTACGTACACCAGATAGAAGGTGTGTTGGACGTAGAGGGTCATAAACTTATGCCAGGTGATGGTCTAAAAGTAACTGACCAACAAAGTATTAAAGTGCTAAACAACTCCCAGCAAACCGTGCTGGCACTTGTATTTGATCTACCGTAGTTGCAGGGGCGACAACGGTAGATCAAACGTCATCGTTAGACTAGTCTAAATAGTATATTAATTCAGACGCTTATCATGGTTAACACAATATGACTCAGCATCAAGACCCTATCGCTCCTTTAATTAAGTCGGGCTATGCTCGTATCTTGCTCGAGCTTTTTCGTGAGTATCACCAGGATGCTCACTCGGCCATAAAAGAGTCGGGACTACCTGCTGATTTGTTTGATTTAGACCAAGAGTTTGTACCACAAGCACCCGTTAAAAAACTGATTTACCTATTGGGTAACCAGTTAGGAATGACTCAGTTTAACGAGCTACTCAAAACCGCAATTCGTCTGAAAGCAATCCCTAGACTGATCTATGAGTTTTCGCAATGCGCAACCATTCGCGATGCACTAGAACTCACGAAACAGGTTTATCAATACGATTCAACCGCAGCTAACGTTGGGCTGGAAACTCAACACGGTCGAAGTTGGTATTGGTGTATGCGCCACTATGAAGACTCACTGCCGTTTGTCTGGTCTGAAGTCTACGCAATAATGTATATCATTGAACTTATCCGAACGATGACCAAAACTGACTGGCAACCGAAGTACATCAAAGTACAGTCTCATGATATTGCTTTACACCGTGCGGTAATTGGAGGCTCTCCACAGTATATTGTCTCCAACCATCGCATTGAAGTTTTAATCGAGGAACACATTCTTGAAATGACGCCTAACATTACGAGAGACGACTCTGCAAACAAGCCACCACTGGTCACTTGGCATTCCAACTTTACTGATCGTGTCTTCACTGCTCTACTCCCGTATATTAAACAGCAGGATGTCACTCTGGAATATGCTGCAGGCCTGTTGAAAATGAGTCCACGAACACTTCAAAGACGCTTGAAGGAAGAGAAAACCAATTTTAGAAACATTAAAGATAATTTGGTGTTTACTGCGGCAGTGGAAATGATGGAGCAGGAGCAAACACTAACGCATATCTCTACCCAGCTTGGTTTTTCTGATATCGCGCACTTTTCCCGGGCTTTTAAACGGATTAGCGGCTTAACACCTAAGATCTATCGTAGAACAGTATTAAATCTTAGCCGTTAACATTCTGAGCACGTATCTAAAAAAGGGTGTGACATTGTCACACCCTTTTTTAGATAATTACAGCAACAGCAGACCCTGCAATGTAATCAGTGCGGTAGTGCTGAATGATAGCTTTCAAGTTTTCAGCTGTTGCCGACTTTTTAATATATCGCATACCCTATCCTAAAATAGCCAGTCAACAGACCTGACTGGCTTTATAAGACAACAATTGAGAGTCAATTATTGAGGGTTGAGTCCTAATAGTTGGAGTACTTTCACAAAGTTGGCTCTGCGCTCTTCCACATTGTGCACCTCACCTGTCTCACACGTCAAATCTGGACAGCCACGGTTGACGATACCAGATACGTCATCGATAAATTGGGTACCAATCATACCTCCATCGACATAGCTCTTCAGCTCATTGTGATAATCCCAACCTGGGTAGTTACCACTTTCATCTGGGTAGTCTTGTACCGAGGTCGTCCAGTAAAACAAACCTGCAATCCATTTGATCTCTTTGTTCTCCTCTGAGCTGCAGATAAGCCCAGGGTTTGAACAAAAATCAAGATCTGAGTACAGTGGATTCTCCGGTGGCGCCTCTACCGTTACACCATCGATGGTTTGACCAATCGTATCTGGATCGATATGCGAGCGTCCCAAGTAGTGGTTAAGCGTACCAAAGTTCTGACGACCTGTAGTTTGGATTACACCACGTCCCCACCAGCCACAGCCTTGGACACTTTCTTGGCTACTGCCATCCCAGATAAATTGACCCGACTTTTGATCTTCGTAGATTTGACACTCTTCACGTTCCCAAGCTTGTTTTGAACCATCAAATTCTTCTGGTTGTTCAGCAGGGTTGCACCATGGGCTAGAGACATCCCAACGGCCAACATGACCATTGACTAACAAGCCTTGCTCTTCCAAAACCGCATCTGGTGCAGCGAAAATTGGAGCGGGAGCGCCATACCATTTAGCATGGGTCATAGCTGTGACTTCCATCTTATCATTACGTGGGCAAGAGTAAGCATGGTCTAAGCCACTGACTGGGTTGAAACCATAATCAGCATACTTCTGCCCTAACTGGCCACAACTCGCTGACATTGGATAGTTGGTTGGAGCCCCCCAACGAATTTCATCCCAGTTATTTTCATCACACGCATTGTAACGAATCGTCTCTTGCATACTTTGTGCTAGGAAAGCAGCTATCGCTACTTTAGCATATTTGATGTTGGTCTCTTCATCGGCATTTTCATCGATAAGCCAGAACTTGTTGTCTGCCACACCCACGTTATGCATAGCATTGAGACCATCTAAGAAATCACTCCACTTATATACCGTCGATGGGATCCAAGAGAGATCTGGGGCTTGGAACAAGAATGCCTCATTGTTCATCACATCTTCAGCAGCAATTAGCTGTTGGTTGAGCTCTTCAATAGTAGTCAAAGGTCCTTCATAAAGATCTTCACCATTGTAGTAAAGAGGGACTTTTGCCTCTTGGTAGCTCTCTATCTTAGCGTCCAATTCCGCGCTATCTGTATCAAAGAGTAATGCAAAAACGTTGCTATGCGCGGCTTTACGGATCTGTCTTTCGCCTGCTCTCTCACCCATGAAGTATTGAGATGTTTGATCGGTAGGCATGTCATTCAGCATCACTGGAATGCGAACGAAGTCAGAGACTTGCTTGACGTACTCCAATGCATTGTGCCATTGCTCTGCACTTAGTGCAGGTGTTTCGCCTGATTTCGTAAAGGCAATAAAGTTTGCTTTACTCTCAGACTCTGCATTGAAAAGTTCAAGTTTTTGCAACAGCTCAGCAGTCTCACCCGACGCAGAATTCCATACTGCGCGGCGACCAGAATAAGTCTCATACACAAACTCACCGATACTTAACTGCCAGCCAATAGTCGTATCTGGTGCCAATGTCGAAAGAATTAGCTGGTAAGCTTGTGTCCAGCCCTGCGCATCATCAGTGAGTGCTTGGATATCATCAAAATCAATTCGGCTTCCTGTTTCATCCACAGCTTCGATCAAAGCTTGCTTCACTGTGATGACGCCCAATTCTTCGCCGCTATTGAGCATATCAAGTACATCACTGCGAATAATGATCGACTCTGAATCCGCCTCTTCAGCTTGGTTAATCATCTCAACAAAAGCTTTAGTAAGTTCAGCTGTGTCAGACAGTGCCTCTGCATCAATCGTGTCAATACTCAGTGTTGCAGGGGCAGAAGTTGATGGACTGGCCACAACAAATTCATTCGGCCAACCTTGAACCTCAAGGCGCAATGGATCGAGTGGATTTGGTAACTCTAGATTTGGCGTTGTCCCTGGAGGCGTACCTGGATCAGTGTCATCACAGTTTAGGTGTAATTCCCAAGATTCATCACTTCCTGGCGTAGATGACGTCCACCATTTGGCCTTATACGCAACATTATCATGAACCATGATGTCGCCACCCAGCGCATGGTTACCTTGAGTCCAATTCGGGTACACATTGTATTCGTCACAAATATCACCAGGTGGTGGTAAAATTTGATCTTCTTCAACGGTAATTTTTACTGACTGTTGCTCTATCTCTTGCCCATGCTCATCCACAACAAGCACACGAACCGTCTTCTGGCCTTCTGAGGCTGCGAGCCAATCTTGAGTATACAACGTCTGCTCAGGCGAAAATGGCTGTACTAGCACTTTATCATTATCGACCCAAAACTCGACTTGGTCTGCCCCTTCCCCTTTAATCTCCGCTTGGATTGCGATGGTCTCGTCAACTTTCACAACCTGACCCGCGGTCGGAGCAAGGATCGATACCTCAAGTACAGGCTCACCAGGGTCAATATTCTCAGCTTCAACCTTAATTGTTACGGATTGCTCTTCAATGGTTTTGCCATTTGTATCCACCACTCGCACTGTAACTGGCTTCTGACCAGCAACACCAGAAGACCAGTTTTGAGTATAGATTTCTTTACTTGAGTCGAATTTTTGCTCCACTAATTTAGTGTTGTTGACCCAGAACTCGACGGTTTCAGCACCTTGACCAGTCACTTTAGCCTGAATTGTCAAAGACTCTCCAACTTGAACGATCTGACCTGACGTTGGAGAAAGAAGCGATAAATCAATTTCAGGTGGCAGCTCTGGCTTCTCTCCATCATCTGGACACTCAGTAATATCCCAGAAATATGAGTTTGCTACTGGGGTTTCCCATGTGCCAGGGTTATTTTTCGCGATAAAACACTCACCATTGAAAATCACCATATCGCCATTATTAACTCGAGTCTCACCCGGGATAAATGGGATCACATCGCCTGGCTCGGGACCTGGACCTGGACCTGGTTCAGAGTCACCAACCAACTTCCACGGACTATCCCATTCGTTAGCGTATTCCGCATCTGGTCTTTGACCTGGATTTGCATACCATTTGGCTTCATAGAGTTTGCCATTCAGTGTAACTTGAGTCCCGCCAGAGTATGCTTTGCCGCTGTCATAGGGTTCCGCTGCGTACAATTGACTGCTGAGTAAGATACCAGCAATGGCCGCAGTTAATCGTCTAACTTTACGCATTATAATTTTTCCTTAATGTCATTTTTATATTCATCCGCTTTAAGTTCTTGGGTCTCTTTTTGTTCTGGCGTCAGCTGCCTTAACCATTTGTCTATACCAGACTTGCTCATATTCACTTCACCGTAGCTAACACTGATTCATGGGGTACTTGCTTGGAAGCCTAATCGCTGACTGTTTAAAACTAGAAAAACCATCACTCAATATTATCAACATAGAAAGCCGAGGCTAATGATGATGGTTTAAACTATTTTTAGGTTCTTTATTTTGAATAATTTTAATTAGTTATAAGAGATCATCTCATTAAAATACTCTACTTGCTCTTGCATACTCAGGCCTTGGTTATTCGAACCAAGAGTCCAGATAAAGAAACCTCCGTAACCTTGTTCTTTCTGCCAACGAGCACGCTCAATGTTGTTCTCACGTGTTTCAACGAAGCTGCCGCCAGGCTTCCATTGGCTATTGATAGTTGCCCCCAAAACGACCTTAGTTGGGTCACCAACATGCTCTGCGTAATTCGCCATCGCAACGTCATAGAGGAAGTTTTCACCCGCGTCGTATGCCATCACGTTGAAGAAGTCGACGGTATCTTTGGTGTTTTGTAGAAGTGAAATGACTTCACCGTGGTGGGCTGAGCGATCATCCTCGATGAATGAGCAATTCTCAAAGACCGCTGGATTTTCACACTCAACAGGATCTGCGCCTACGTGATAAGTCGTTAGCGAGATAATCTTACTCATACCAATTTTGGCACGAATTTTTTCAATCAATGCTTCAAGATTACGATTATCTTGTTCTGTTAAACGAGGTGTTGTTTCATAGTCAAAGTCTACACCGTCAATGCTCACATAGCCTGCGAGTTGATATTTAGTATAATCACAGTTGCCTTGGTAATCTGTCTCCAAGCATTCACCAACCATCTCTTCTGGTTTGAGGTTTTTCAAATACACTGGATATGGTGTGTTCATCATATCAATTAGGCTATCTGCAATGGCCTCACGTTGAGCATCAGTACCCATGTGGGACCAAATACTCTCATGAGTTGCACCACCAAAAGCGATCATTATCGTTTTATTTGGATGTTTGTGCTTAAGTGTTGTCCATGATTGATAACCTGGAGCCATCCAACTAGGCTCGTAGTGTGGTTCAATCATGCTATCCGTGACGAATGCATTACCGTTAGCATCCCAACCACCAAATGATAAGAAGTACGCGTCTCCCTGAGAGTTATGCAGATCTTCAATATCTGTGATACCCCAAGAAGTTAAGTAAGTTACATTACGATCTGGATTGTTTCGTAAGTCTAGGTCTTCTTTTGGCTCTGTAACCTTAATTGTCGATACGGGCGTTTGTTGAGTATCGCCCTCTGTATTCGTTCCTGCAGCAATGATTTCATGTGTGCCAATTTGTGCACCAATCCAATCATATTCAAACGGCGCTTCATCAACAGTCGCTAACGCTTCATCATTCACCATAAAGGTTACAGACTTCATCTCACCGACAAAGCTATGTGCTTCTGCAGTAAGCTTGATACTCCGGCCTTGGGTGAAAGAAGAACCATCAACGGGTGAAGTTAGACCAATAGCTAAATCCTTGTCAGTCACCGCAAGCGTGATCGGCTTAGTCGCCGATGATGCATTTTTATCATCATAAGCAACTGTCACAAGCTCGTATGCGCCTTCGACTTGAGCAGGGATCTCTAGTTTGTAGGTATTACCCTCTGTTGGCTCAGTGACTGTTTTAACAACATCACCATTTAGGAGGGCTTCTACTTTAACAATTTCACCGTCTGCATCTGAAGCTTCAACAATCACTTCAAACGCTTGATTTGGAGAGAGACGATCACCATTAGCTGGGCTGATCAAATCGACTTCTGGTAACTCATTTGGATCACAAACCCCCTCAGTCTGCCATGCATCTTTCCATGCTTCTGGGTAATTTGGATGGCCAGTGCCTGGCGTCCATACTGGATCACCACACCAACCTGGTTGTGTACATGAGAAAACCTCACCTATGTTTGAAACTCGATCACCTAACTGGTAGTTAATGCCATCTTGATATTGAGCTACATCACCACAACTATTACTGGTTTCGGTTACGGTGATTTGCACACTCGCTGTAGCAGACAGATTTTGCTCATCTGTTGCCACAGCATCTAATGTCACACTACCTGCTTGTGTTGACTGCCAATCACAGTTAAACGGAGCAACATCCTCATCATCGAATTCACAAACCATAACATTGTTGGCTTTAACGACAACTGTTGCTAAATCACCATCCACATCCGATGCATCTACCGAGATAGAAATCGTTTCGGTCTTCTTAAAGACATCACCCTCTCCTGGTGTGATAAACCGAACTTCTGGTGCTTCAAAATCTTGTTCAGGTTCAACTAGAACAGAGACTGACTGCTGCTCTAATTGCTTATTGTCTTCATCGAACACAATTACCGTAATCGTTGTATCACCGAGCTCATTTGGAGTCCAAGATTGTGAGTAATGAGTCTCTTCTTCGTGAACTTGATGAGTGCCCAGTTTGCTGTTACTGACCCAGAACTCTACTTTCGTCGCAGCCTCTCCCTTGATTGATGTTTCAATCATAGTCGCTTCATTGGCTGTCAAAGTTTGCCCATTGCTTGGGGCAATGATGGACAGTTCGATACCTGGTGTCGGAGCTGGTGTTTCACCGCCTTCACCGTTAAATTTAATGCTCTGCTCAAAAGCCTCTAGATTGTCTACTTGACCATCATAACCAAAAGTAAGTGCGAAGCTGTTACCAGACAGAAGCTCGCTGTTTACCCAGTTGCCTTCATCAAAACCAAACTCAACACGGTGCAATACACCCTCAGAGGTGGTTTCATGTGTTAATATCGTATTGGCATAACTCAGGCCAACACCACTCCACTGCACGCTGTTTGTCTTTGATGGCAGAACAAATTCAACAAAGGCATCCCTCAGTTCAATCGAACCTGAATCTGAGTTTGTGAACTCAACTTTGTAAGTACTCCACCACTGGCTTTCACTTGCCTCTACACCGATCTCTACCGAATCCGCTACGGCAATCGCCAGTGGAGACATACTAAAGCCAGCAATTAACAATGCTTTGCTCAACTTACTTAGCTTGCGCATATTTTACTCCAAATGTATGTATAAATTGAGTTTGATGAGTTCAGAACAACCTGAAGATAGGTTAGTAACCAAATAACTCACCAAATCTAACCGAAAAAGAATTTATTAATTATTTATTAATTTAGACAGCCGTCATTTACGCACATATAGCATTTGCAAACACATAGTGTATTAATATGCACTCAACGATAAAAATATTTAACCACAATAAATTGGATGATTTAAAGAATCAAAATGTGATGCTGGTTCATCCTCGACGCGCGTTAGCGTGATCTGTGCCACAATTTCTCTCTGTTACTTATATAACAATGCGTAAAAACAGCAACTTAACAAACCAATGGTAAAAAAGAAGAGCGTTTATCGTGGTGAATAAAATAATTTAAATCTCCACCAATAAAGCAAGAAAGGAAATTAATTAGCAATAAGATACGACACTAAAACATTTAAGCAATAGATTGTAGCTTGCAAGATTTCCATTCAAGATAAACACTATCAATAATTTACACTCATACAAATCTAGATATTTCAAATCATGAACGCATATGCTATTTAGCTCTAACCCAATAATAAGTTCCCGTATATTTTTGAGTGATAATTTGAAGTGTAATCCAGCGTTTTATTCTCCGGCATAAATAGCCTTCTGCTCAGCTATCCTGTTAAGTCGCCAAGGTCAGTCTTACACCAGAAAAGCCCTACAAACATCGCCTTTTTACCTTTGTGGTTTCTTCAACAAGATCAAACCAACATGGATTTAGTTGACAATAACAACCACAATAACTATAGTAGACAATATCAACTAAATAAGAGGCGAACTTTGACTATGAATGAAGTAACTATGCCATCACCGTCAAGTGAGGCGCCGAATAAGACACCAGTCCTTTATAAAGTCGCACTGATCGCAGGGATGATGACTATTATTGGAGGAACACTGACAGGTGTTATGACGTATATGAATCTGGGGTATTCGAGCTCGTTTTTCAGAGAGTGGATATCTGCCTTTATCACAACGGCACTTGTAATGATGCCGATCGGATTTACCCTGATGACCGCAATTACTACCCTTGCTAATCGCTATTTAACACGCGTAAGTGAAAATAAACGTAACCTACTGGTAGGCATAACAATGGCTGTGATCATGGAATCCATCATGGCTTTTACTACCACTGTGAACAACATGGGATGGGTTGGAAACACAGACTTCACCACTCAATGGGGACAAAGCCTCCTGACAGCTTTACCGATTGGGCTGGTCTTAATGATGACAATATCCATGACAATTAAGCCAAAAATTGAGCGTTTCTTACGCAGCTAATCGACTAATTTAATTCGGAGTACAACAATGAAAACCTACACAATTACCATTGAAGAACAAAACATCGACACACCAAAAACACTTACCTTTGAGATGCAAGATCGTGAAGACTTACTTGCGATTGTTGAAGCCTTAAAGGCCAAAAGTGGCTTAGCGGAAAATGAAGCAACACGACTTGCCGTCGCATTACGCTTGATGGGTCCAGTAATGATGAAAGACAGAAAACATCCGCTGTTTGCGAATTTCTTCCCACACTTTAAAGACTTTATGACCAACTTGAAAAAGATGGTCAAGTCCAAATAGGGACAACGAGCCAACGCCTTTCTAAGTTCTCCTGTTTTGGACTTTTAAATGTTGAGGAGCTTAAATGCAATAAAGCAAGACCTAGTAGCATCAGATACTGCGTGCTAGGTCTTTTCTTTGGTTACTCGAGTTCAACTGGAGGTCGGAAGGTCATCTCATGCATTACGACATCATCAGGCAGTTCTAATAGCAGTGCAATTGTTTCGGCTACACTTTTAGGATGCATATATTGAGGTCGGTCAGCTTCTCTAAAGTTGGTATCCGTGCCACCAGGGAATAAAGAAGTGACTTTAATACCGTGTGGTTGGGCTTCTTTCATTAAGATAGCGCTAAAGCCAGCTAGGCCTTGTTTCATTGCTGTGTAAACACTCATGGTTTCATTTGCGCGCTTCGCGACAGTAGAAACCACGTTGATGATTTGTCCACTTTGTTGTGGCTTCATGACTTTTAATGCTTCACGGCTCAATATAGCCGGCGCTCGCAAGTTAACAGCATACTGTTGGTCGAACTCTTCAATGGTTAACTCATCAATGTCACATTTTCGAGTGTTCATACCCGCGTTGTTGATAAGCACGTCCAACGTCCCTAACTTTTCAACAGCAACTTGGAACAGATCGACTACTTGTTCCGCATCGGCAAGGTCCGCCTGAACAATCTCGCACCCAGTCAGCGATTGAAGAGCCGTTAAGCGCTCCAAATCTCTACCAGAAGCGACGACTTTATGCCCTTTTTCGCACAATGACTTTGTTAACTCGTAACCAATACCACTCGTTGCACCTGTAACGATGACTGACTTCATGATTTACCTAAGTATTTGTTTGTTATATACATAGAAGTCTCGCATATTCACATCGCATTATTCGCGCTCAATGTCCCACTACGAAGCATTGCGCCCCTCAAAGAATAACGAAACATAAATAAGTGTAAGCAATGGTTAACCTCTGACTTTAGAAGCCTCCTTCTTTCAAAGGCTTCACCTTGACTCACTCATGTCTGACAAATACATATTGAGCTCGTGAATAATTAGCTTCAAAGAAACATCGACAGAGCATCACTATGAAAAAGCTAAAATTGATTCCTTTAATTGCCGTAATAATAAGCTTGGTAAGCTTTTCATCACTCGCTCATCCTCATGGGCACGGGAAGCATAAAGGCAAACATAAGCACAAGCACGGTCATAAAGAAGTGGTTGTAGTTAAAAAGTATCACCCTTCACCAAAGAAGCGCCCTAAGCACCGTCACTACCACTACAAACGTATGCCTAAACACACTACTTACATTAAAATCGGCAACTTCACGTATGCAAAAGTAGGCGGCCATTACTACCAACGTCGTGGCAATGACTACGTGAATGTGATTATCAAATAGCGTTGATTAACTCCCAGCCCCCAAGTTCAACTTAGACGGGGGCTTAGGGCCGTAACTATTTTCTCCAGCAGAACCCTCTATCAAAACGCACACCACAAATATAACGACCTGCCCTATCAGAGGAATGATATGTAAAAACAGCCATCGTGAGGAGCGATGACTATCATGAAGTCGCTTAGCTTGAATGGCCAAATAGATCCACAAAACGACAATAAAGTTGATTAACGTAAAGATAACCGCCCCCGAAGAATCGACATCATCCAATGCTGTTGGGTCAATAAGTTGGCGTACAAAGAAGCTCCACAACGATAGCATGGCAGTACAGAATAGGAATGTTCTACGATTAATCCGCCCCTGAAAGGAAAACAATAACTGTTTGTAGCTCATGACACTCCTCCTCTGTGTTCTCTTAAATATAGACCAAGTCTTTCGATGCTTGTTTCTACAAAACACAATCTGCTATTGTGAGAGTAAGTAGTGGTACAGGCAGTAAATCAATGAAACAACTGACAATCCTTGATGGTGGTATGGGACGCGAGCTACAAGATTTTCTCAACCTTTTTGGAGTGCGCAAGCGCTCATGGATGCCCCCCAATTTGTTCACGAGGCTCATCAACACTTTATCGATTCCGGTGCAGAGATAATTACCACGAACAGTTACGCCTGTGTGCCATTTCACTTAGGGAAAGATCTCTATGACACGAAAGGGGCAGCATTGGCAGCAAAAGCTGCAAAGATAGCCAGGCAATGTGCAGAAGAATATAAGAATGGGGTTATCGTTGCGGGCTCAATTCCTCCTCCCTTAGGCAGCTATCGCTCTGATCTGTTTGTTGAGCAAAAAGCAGTGCCAGTTCTTGATGCCCTCATACAAGCGCAAGAGCCCTATGTAGACATTTGGATTGCTGAAACGCTGTGCAGTGTTCACGAGTTTCAAGTCACTCAAGAAAGGCTTTCTAAGTCAGCTAGACCTTGTTATTACGCATTTAGTTTAGCGGACGACGTTCAAGGTCCAGCCTCACTTCGTTCAGGTGAAACCGTAGACGTCTTGGCGAATTTACTCCTTGATTCAAATGCAAAAGGCGTCATGTTTAATTGCTCAATACCTGAGGTAATGGAAGCTGCACTCATTGCCGTTCAACCTCTACTCAAAACCAAAGGTGATGACTTCGAGCTGGGTATTTATGCCAATAACTTTGCACCCATTGATAACGAACACGAGGCCAATGACACACTGCAGTGCACTCGTGAGTTATCACCACAAGACTATGTGAAATTCGCAAAATGCTGGCATGAACTCGGTGCAACCATTATTGGCGGTTGCTGCGGCATTGGCCCTAAGCATATTCAGGCTCTGTGTGAATGGAAACAGAGCTTGAAAGCCTAAATTTTAGAATAATGGGCGCAAAAACAGAGGCACAACCAAACGTTGTGCCTCTGTTTTTTAGTCATCACCACCATTGGAATCAAGTAACTCACTTACCTTTACATCGGAGCATTCACTGCGAGCACTTAACCACTCCTCGACGGCCTTTCTATCTTCGTCGGTCGTCGAGTCATAGCGCCCCTCTCCAATCACAAAACCATCAAAGCTATGCTGGTTGGCACCACCACCCATAATTAAGTTTCTTGATTCAAGGAAGTCAAAGAACTCATTGAGTATCGCTTCATAGCCAGTGTCAGAATCAATATCCACTTGACAAGAAAAGCCAAAACCAAGCACTGCAAACTCGTCAACGTAGAGTTTCTTTCGTAAACGTCGTGTTCTATTTTTTGCCATCACTTTTCCCCAAAATACCAACCACATACAACACTGCAGTTTAGTTCATAATCTAAAACTCGACAGAGTGTAATGTCAAACTAACTATCAAAGATCAAAAACATTACCTATCACATTCATGACTAGATCAACCTTATTGGGCTCACGGGGTGAACGCTTTCTTACCAAACTCAAGTCAAACTGATAGGTCATCAAGCTGGGTTGGATAATTCTAATTCGCCCTTGGTTGAGCTCCTGCTGAATATAGCTTTGTGGCATATACCCCAAATATTTTCCTGATAAGATCATCGTTTTTCGCATATCAAATTGATAAGACTTGGCGTTTAGATTTAGCTTTCTTAGCTGAGTCATCCCGTCCAGTTTTAAATCAATACCAGGGTGGATAGTGTATGCCTGCGCAAACAAGTTTGCATCAATTTCACTATCTAACAGCCCAAAAAATGGGTGTTGTTCACCACAGCACAGGTAATTGGGTTCACTCGATAACGGTATATATTCTAGACCTTCAACACTTTGGTACTGAGGAAGAATACCAACGTGCACTTTGTCTTTTAGGATCTGTTTTTCAATATTAGATAAGGTATCGCCATCAAGTACGATATGTAAATTGGGTGCTTTGTCATGAAGTTGTTCGATGACCGACGCTAATTTGCGCTGCTTCTTCTCATCCAATTGATCGGACGACATAATCACCAACTCACCACTAAGGTCTTTACCCAAGTTCCCAACTAACAAGGAGAAATCTTCCAACGATTCAAACAGCTTATTAACCCCGTGATAAACCATCTGGCCTTCTTCGGTAAGTGAAAACCCACTACGCCCTCTTCGACACAGCGTTAACTGCATTCTCGACTCAAGGTTTGTCATGTGCACGCTTATGGTCGATCGCGTTATCCCAAGTGCATTCTCCGCAGCCGAAAACCCACCGTGTTCAACCACAACAAGGAAAATTCTCAATAATCGCAAATCATATTCCGTTACTGGTTTGGGAATTATCGACTCCCTGGCCATGGCTACTCCTAGATCCTTTAGTTTTATCTGTATCAAACATTAGGTTGATAGTTTGATATTTAACCAAGTTGAATTTTAATCTTCAATAGAGGTGCTAAGAAAAGGAGAAATTTTATGACTGAGATCATGAACCTAGAGTTATCAGATAATCAATTACTTAAACCGTTTTCCTATATCAACGGCAGCTGGCATTCTAGTGAAGCTCAATTGGCAGTAACTAACCCGGCTAATGGTAAAGTCATTGCCAATATTGCGAACGCGGGTGTAATAGAAACAGAGCTTGCTGTTCGTTCAGCAAAAAAAGCACTAAAGCATTGGTCGTCTCAGACCGCGATACAGCGTTCTGCGGTGCTAAAAAAATGGCACCAGCTGATGCTAGAGCATCAAAACGACCTAGCAAAAATTCTCACTCTTGAGCAAGGTAAACCGCTTGCTGAAGCCAAAGGAGAAATACTCTACGGTGCTGCATTCATTGAATGGTTCGCGGAAGAAGCTAAACGAGCCTATGGCGATACTATCCCTTCTCCTTCTACAGATAAACGAATCGTTGTTATCAAGCAGCCTGTAGGCGTGGTTGGAGCAATTACACCTTGGAACTTCCCTAACGCGATGATCACCCGAAAAGCTGGTGCAGCACTCGCGGCCGGCTGTACTTTTGTTGTTCGCCCTGCCACGCAGACACCGCTTTCTGCACTTGCAGTTGCAGAACTTGCCGAAAGAGCCGGCATCCCTGCAGGCGTATTCAACGTCGTTGTCGGTAGTGATTCTAGAGGGATGGGAAAAGTGCTCACGCAACATCCTGATATTGCCAAATTTACCTTCACAGGCTCAACAGTCGTCGGCAAAGCACTGATTAATCAGTGCAGTAGCACCGTCAAAAAAGTCTCAATGGAACTTGGTGGCAATGCCCCATTCATTGTATTTGATGATGCAGAGATTGATGCTGCGGTTGCCGGTGCTGTAGCCTCAAAATATCGAAATGCGGGCCAAACCTGTATCTGCACCAATCGTATTTTGGTGCAAAGCGGAATTGCAGAAACCTTCACCAGTAAATTTGTTGAAGCAGTATCTAAGCTCAAAGTTGGCGAAGGGATCTCACCAGACACGGATATTGGCCCTCTCATTAACGTAGATGCGGTGAGCGATGTTGAGACACTAGTGAATAACTCAGTCTCGGTTGGTGCAAAAGTTGTGTTGGGTGGAGAACGAACTCCCGACAGCAATAACTTCTATCTTCCAACAGTATTGACCAATGTGACTAAAGATATGCCAGTCGCACGCAACGAAATCTTTGGTCCTGTATCACCCATCATCACTTTCGATAGTGAAGAGGATGCGATTGAAATAGCCAATGACACGGAATATGGATTAGCGGCCTATTTCTACAGCCGCGACATTGGTCGTATTTGGCGAGTGGGTGAATCATTGGAGTACGGCATGGTAGGTATCAACGATAGTGCTATTTCAAATGTATCGGCTCCATTTGGTGGAGTAAAACAGTCCGGGTTTGGGCGTGAAGGGTCGAAATATGGGCTTGATGAATATATGGAAATCAAATATTTGTGTATGGGCGGGTTATAAGGTCAAACAGACATGGAAAATTTAAACTTACAAGCAAGAAAAGATAACGTATTTGCTCGTGGGCAAGGGAATGCCTACCCGGTATTTGTTGAACGAGCAAAAAACGTAGAGGTGTGGGATGTAGAGGGCAACCGTTACATTGATTTTGCTACAGGCATCGCGGTGTGTAATACCGGACACAGTCACCCTAAAATCGTTGAAGCGGTTAAACAACAGGTCGAAAAATTTAGCCATACCTGTGTCATGGTTAACCCATACGAAAATGCAGTAGAACTCGCAGAGCAATTAACTCATATCGCACCAGGTAGCTCTGATAAGAAAGCCATATTTGTCACCACTGGCGCTGAAGCGGTGGAAAACAGTGTCAAAATCGCACGTGCCTATACAAAACGCCGTGGTGTAGTTGCATTCAATGGTGGCTTTCATGGCCGCACGAATATGGCAATGGCGCTGACAGGTAAAGTCGCCCCTTACAAGCAACTATTTGGGCCTTTCCCGAGTGATATTTATCATGTTCCCTACCCTATCAGTGCTCACGGTATTTCGGTAGAGTATAGTGTGACTGCATTGAAGAACTTGTTCAAAGTTGATATCGCTGCCAGTGATGTGGCCGCGATCATCATTGAGCCCGTGCAAGGTGAAGGGGGTTTTTACGCAGCACCTAAAGAGTTTTTTGTTGCTCTTCGTGAGCTTTGCGATCGAGAAGGTATTGTTCTTATCGCTGACGAAATTCAAACAGGCTTTGGACGAACAGGAAAAATGTTCAGTATTGAACATGCAGATGTAGAGCCTGACTTGATCACAATGGCGAAGGGAATCGCAGGAGGCTACCCAATCTCTGCTGTCGTTGGTAAAAAAGAGATAATGGATGCACCGCTGCCCGGTGGGCTGGGAGGCACTTATGGTGGTTCACCCATCGCTTGTGCGGCTGCACTTGAAGTATTAGATATTATAAAAGATGAGAACTTACTCGAACGTTCAAATGAGATCGGTGAACTATTTTCGACTAAGTTGGAGCTCCTTAAAAAACGCTTTCCAGACACCATACTGGAAGTGAGACATCAGGGGGCAATGATCGCCATAGAGTTAGTCTCTCAGGGTAACTCAGAGCAGCCGAACATTGAACTTACTCAAGCATTGATTAAGCATGCACCTCAATATGGCTTGATACTATTAGCCTGTGGCTTTTACGGTAACGTGATCCGATTTTTACCTCCTCTCACGGCATCAAACGAGATCATTACAGAGGGGTTATCGAAGTTCGATGAACTGCTAACAACGTTACTCAAATCCTAATCAACGCGATTTAACTTATCACGACGTATAGTCGTTCTTAGCGTATACACTCTCACCTGTTAGGAATGACTATGCTTTTTAATCGCTACTACCTGCACCCTTTTAACATCTTCGCTATCCTCAGTAATGTTACCGTCATCATCGCGTTAGTCATGCAAGAAGATATACTGGTGTCTCAAGCGGCTTTGGCAGTCGTTGGCTACTGGATAGTATTGTTCGCGGTATACAAATTCACTCATCACAGAAATGCCTTTATTCACAGTGATGATATTATCCTAGCTAAACAGGTAAAATACTTCACCTACCAGTGCCCAAACTGCAATGACAAGGCACTTATCCCTACTGAACATACACTACGCAACAAAGCTATCGAAAACCAATGTCAGTTCTGCCTTTCACACAATCGTATTTTTTGAGTGTCAAAGTAGCTGACCAACTATAGACGGCTGTCATGGAAAGAGGCGTTATTTGAAACGTAATGATAATAACGGCCTAGGAATACGCAATCTTCTCAAACGAACACCAAGACCAAACATTTGATGGAACTGAAACAATCATTTTATCCGACTATCGAGTTTCCTAGTGGCAAACGTGTCGTGCTTAACGATAACCCGTTTGCAGCAAAATCAAAGATCCATGCTTTTAACCAAACGCAAGTTATCGCCGATACACTTTGGAGAGATGCTCGAGTGGTCGATATTCATGTCGTGCCGGTGGTGCCAATAGAGAGTATTGATAACGAGGAGATACCTAATCAGAGGGTTATTATCGATGTTCAATGAGCTTAAAAAAAGAAAAGACCACTTTAAGCGAGCTTAAAGTGGCTTTCACTGATAGGTTTTGCTAACTAGATAGCAACCATGACATGTTTTGTAACCATATAATCACTAATCGCTTCGGCAGATAAGTCCTTACCAAAACCCGATTGCTTGAAGCCGCCATGTGGCGTTTCAGAACCTAGGGGTAAATGATCGTTAATCCACACTGTTCCAAACACTAAATCACGAGAAAAGCTCATCGCACGTCGAATATCTTGAGTAAACACTGAAGAAGCTAAGCCGTATTTGACGTCATTCGCCATCATCAAAGCTTCATCGTCCGTTTTGAAGGGCTGAACCGTCATCACTGGCCCAAACACCTCCTCTTGAACGATTTCCGAATCTTGTTTTACATCTACAAGCAACGTCGGCGGGTAGAAATACCCCGCTCTAGCAACCACTTCACCACCAGCAACCACTGTCGCACCTTCAGCTTTTGCGCGCTCTACGAACCTTGCAACAGAGTCACGATGAACTTGTGACACCATAGAGCCAATCATCGTATCACTGTCAAATGGGTCACCTAACTTGAACTTGTTCGTCGCATCAATTAGAGCTGAAACCGTTTGATCATAAATTGACTCGTGAACCAAGATGCGAGTAGCCGCTGTACAGTCTTGACCAGAGTTTAAAAAGCCACCAATGGTTGCCTTCTCCGCGACCATATCTATATCCGCATCCTCGCACACAATCAGTGGAGCTTTACCTCCTAGCTCCAAATGAACGCGCTTTAAAGTCTCAGCCGCTGATTTCATAATCGCCTTTCCTGTGAGACTTGATCCCGTAAGGCTTACCATCGCGACATCTGGGTGAGTAGACAATGCTTCTCCCGGTGCTGCCCCACCACAAACAATATTCAAAACACCATCAGGCAAACCTGCCTGTTGAGCAATTTCACCAAGCATCAATGTCGTACGGGGTGTTGTTGGCGCAGGCTTAATCACACTAGTACAACCAGCAGCCAATGCTGGGCCAATCTTCCATATCGCCATTAATAGTGGATAGTTCCATGGTGTGATGCCAGCAGTTACACCACATGGCTCACGGCGCAACATTGAAGTGTAACCCTCAGCGTATTCACCACTGGCTGCACCAGTAATATCTCTTGCCGCGCCTGCAAAAAATCTCAAATTATCAATGACAAAAGGAATATCACCACCCAAACTCACAAACTCGTAGGGCTTGCCTGTATCTTCAGATTCAACTCGAGCAAACTCCTCAATATTTTGCTCGATAAGGTCGGCCATTTTATAAAGGATGGCAGATCGCTCACCAGGCGTTTTCTTTGACCAACGGCCATCATCAAAAGCTTCTTTTGCCGCCGCTACCGCTAGATCCGCATCTTCAGCACCACCTAAAGGTACGCAATCAATCACCTCACCCGTTGCCGGGTTTTCGATATCCATTGTTTCGCCATTGATGGCTTCACAAGCTAAACCATTGATCCATATTTTGTGTTTCATTTAATCATCCTTATAAACTGAATCCGTATTTTCTATTTCCGACAATCGAACGCTTGGCTTCACCGATTAAGTGAAGCCAGAGGCACTACGCGTACATATAGCCAAGGCCAAGGAAGGCGAACACTGCTAAGATAGCGCCTAACAGCGCATACGGGAACTGAGAGAAGGCATGAGCCATTGGGGAACAACCCGCGCCTTGTGATGCGAGAATGGAAGAGTCACTAAAGAAACAAGAATGACTGCCAAATGCCGATGCTGATAACAGTGCTCCGATCACCAAAGGCATATGTACATCTAGATGAAGTGCTATTGGAATAACAATAGGAATCGCAATTACAAACACACCCCAGCTTGATGCAGTACCAAATACAACCAGAGAAAGCAGTACAAATACAATCGCGGGGTACGTTATCTGACTTAAGTATGGCGTTGCGGTTTCAATAATAAACTCAGTCATTCCAAGCTGATCATTGATCTCTTTGAGTAAGAAGCCACCAATGACCGTAGACAACGGATAAAGCATCGTATTGAAACCTTGAAATAATGCATCCACTTGGTCTTCAAAAGACAGCAGTCCTTGGATGTAGTACAAGCTTATCGTGACGACACAAGTGATAATCACACCCTTAAGTAAATCAATATCGTAGTAAACTGTTGATGCGACGAGCAGTATAACCGGAAAGAAAAAGTTAAATAATTGAGTCGGCATGCTTAGTTTACGTTTTGCTTTAGATTTATTAATTAACTCACTGCCTTCGAAATCGGGTGGAATAGGATGGCCGCTTCGTGCACGTTCTTCCGCCTTTTTCATTGGGCCGATGTCTTTGATGTAACCGGCTCCGACAAGGAAAGCAATCACTAGTGCAATCCATGCGTAAGCCATAAAAGGAATAGAGGAAATATACAGATTAAGTCCCTGAGCTGACTCTGCTATTTCGTTATCTTCAAGTAAGCCTGCGAAAAAAACAGCCCACGTCGAAATCGGTACAATTACGCACATGGGTGCAGCGGCAGAGTCAATGAGGTAAGCGATTTTCTCGCGTGAAACCTGGTAATAGTCCGTCAGCTTTTTAACAGACGATGAGACAGCTAGACAGCTTAGGTAGTCGTCGATAAATACAACCGCGCCAAGTAACACCGTTGCAATTGTTGATTGGCGTCGTGATTGGATTTTCGTTTTTAACCATTCAGTGAAACCATCCAAGCAACTACTGATCTCTAAGATGCGAATAAACCCACCCATCAATCCACAAACCAAGATAATCCATACAATGGTCTCGTCACCCATCACAGACGAGACACTATCAGAAAATGGCGTAATGATATTGTGCGGATTGATCATAATAAGACCGGCTAACACACCTGCCAGCATTGATTCAAAGGGGCGACGTGAAAGTATTGCAATGCCTAGTACCGACACTGTCGGTAAAATCGAAAGCCATCCCCAATCGGTACCTTCGACATGATTTGCTGCCAGCAAATAAAATGCAGCGTAAACACTTAAACAGATCAACAAAGTGATAAAGAACTTATTTCCTATGTATATCTTCTTCACCGATTCATTCATATCGACCTGTTTAATCGATAGTTCATTGTCAGCCATAAACTAACTCCCTCTATATAAACTCATTTCCATTTGATTAACTGCATTCTCGGTTTCACTATCTTTTTGTTCTAATCGCTTTTTCGTTTTAACAAGGAAGAGGACCGCCGTTTAACGACTATCCTCTTCGGATTTATAGTGATTTGATGACTTCTTCGAGTTCTACAAGGAACTTATCAATCAAGTCGTAAGAAATGTTTAGCGCAGGTTCAATACGAACTACTTGTGAGTTGTTGAGCGTACCCGCAATTAGGATGCCTCGCTTAAAAAGGTTAGAGACAACTTGGAAGCCCACCTCATCATCGGCAAAAACCATCCCTAATAGCAGCCCCTTACCAGTGACATCGGTAAGCACACCTGGATATTTGTCCGTCATTACACCCAGTTTACTCTTGATGTACTCCCCTTTTTCTGCTGCTTGTCCTGCTAAGTTCTCCTCAAGAAGAACAGAGATTTGAGCAAGTGCCGCAGCACATGCCACTGGGTTTCCGCCCGTTGTTGTGGTGTGCATAAATGGGTTTGGCTCAAGTACTTTCCACAGCTTCGCACTAGCAAAGAAGCCTGACATCGCAATCACGCCACCACCTAACGCTTTACCAAAACACATGATGTCTGGCGTGACATTCCAGTGATCAACACCAAACAAAGTACCTGTGCGGCCAAAGCCTGTTTGAACCTCATCCGCAATCAGCAGCACCTCGTATTTGTCACAGATTTCACGCAATCTTGGCCAGTAATCATCCGGTGGAACAATCGCACCAGCCTCACCTTGAATCGGCTCTGCAATTACGGCTGCAATGCCCTCTCCTACCTCTTGTGCGGCTTTAAGTTGCGCTTCTACCGCATCTGCATCGCCATAAGGGACATGACGAACGCCATCAAGCAACTGGCCAACGGGTTCACGATAAACCGCTTTACCAAGGAGTGACAAAGCACCTAACGACTTACCGTGGAACGCTTTTAACGTTGAGATAAACCCTTTCTTGCCTGTATACATTTTGGCTAGCTTCATCGCGCCATCAACTGCTTCAGTGCCCGAGTTGGCAAAGAAACCATACTGAATATCACCAGGAGTCAATTTAGCGATAACTTTTGCTAAGTGAGCGCGAAGAGGGTCAAGCATCTCTTGGCTGTATTGTGGACTGCGATCAAGCTGAGCTTTGGCTGCTGCTACAATCTTAGAGTGACGTATACCGGGAGAGTAAAGCCCATATCCACCTAGCATATCAATGAACTCACGACCCAAAATGTCTTTAAGCATTGAACCTTGGCCAGACCAATCCGTTAAAGCGATCCCTTCTGTCTCGGTTACCGATTTGCGGTACTCTAAAAAACCTTTATTAATATGTTGTTCGAAGTTTTCATAGGTTGTTTCAGCGACCCAAGTACGCTCTTCTAGGCTAATTTCAGACTCATCCTTTGAGATAAGATCCACCATTTTCATTGCTTCAAAGAAAGCTTCATCGACATTGCGTTTTGAATAATCCATTTCGACCACCTAGCCCTTTATTGTATTCGTTTGTACTGCAAGCATCGCTTCGTGAAAAATGGTATCGATTTCACGTTACCAGTAGAAAATTGCACCTTAAACATTCCATCGAATCTGAAATGGCATAAATGCAAAGTTAACCTGCGTGTCACAGTAGATTCATTTTTAATGTAGTCAGTTAGCTGAATGATTTGAAATGGGTTGTTATCATGTTTCTATGAGTGAGATTCATAGTGGAAGGAGCCCAATGAACTTAGACATAAACCAGTTGCGTATTCTTGTTGCGTTAGATGATGAACGAAATATCACTAAGGCGGCTGAGCGGCTATACGTCAGCCAATCTGCAGCCAGTCATAATCTTGCTAAGCTCAGAGAGCGATTTAATGACCCCCTATTTGTCCGAACTAGCCAAGGAATGAACCCTACGCCTTTTGCACAAACCATGTTGCCGATACTTCGGCAAGGCGTTGAAAATATTGCTCGCGCAGCAGATATGCAATCCTCTTTTGACCCTTTAACTGATGCACACACTTTCTACATTGGTGCCTGTGATTACTTCGAGTTTGTTGGAATGCCAAGATTGGCAGAACGGTTTATCGAAAGCGCTCCAAACATCAGATTGTCTATCGATATTGCATCCGAGCACATTAAGATGGAGCGAGTCGAGAGTGGGCGCTTAGACTTACACATCGGTGTTGATAACTCTCAACACCCAACCAAGAACTTTAACAGCCGTAAATGGCTAAATGACCACTATGTGGCGGTGGTCGCTGACTGGCGCAAGATACCCGATAAACTCTCTACCATAGAATTCGCCAGTGAATCACAAATCCACTTGCCGCTCACGTCCAATGCATCAGACGTGATTGATAGCTGGCTCTACGAGCAAAACCTATATCGGAACATTCACATGGTGACGCAAAGCTACCCTATTGGCGGAATGATCAGTGCCAAAACCGGATTACTCTTCCCTGTCCCTTATCGGGTCGCGATGCTTCTGTGTGAAATGATTCCACTCAAGATCATCGAGCTTCCGAATGAAATCCCAGCACTTGAGTTGAGTATCATTTCGCACAAACTCTACGACCAACAAGAGTCAACTCAATGGTTAATTCGTCAAATCATTGAGTTAGGATACTGAGTTACGTGCAACCATAGATCTGCTTGATCAGCCATTGAATGCTGTCTTGGCTATCGTAGAGTTGGTGGGTAAACATACTCAGCGATAGCTCCGGCGCGCCCTGAGGTAGCTCGATAATTCGCAATGGCAACATTTGCTCTAGCTCTTGTGCAACGTGCAAAGGAACGCACATCAAATTATTGGTCTGTGCGGTGACCATGCCACCAACAGCATAACTTTGTACAATCATCGAAATGTGGCGAGAGTGATGTTGTTGGTGAAGCCAACGATCAATCGGGTCTGCCCCGGTGTTTATCAGGGGCAAATGAATTTGCGCCGTTTGTACAAACTCATTGAGGGTGAGCTTCGACTTTATTTTCGACTCTTTTGCGGCAATACCTACGTAAGGGTCCGTTAGCCAGTGATAACGGTTGTAGTACCGTGGCATCACTTGAAGCTCATCAACGCCTAAAATCAAATCAAGACGGCCTTGCTCAATTCGCTCCATTTGCATGTTTTCCGACAAAATATCAATGGCGATCCGTACATTAGGCGCATGCTCCTCAAACTTTTTACCAAGCTTAGGCAAGGCGTAAAATTCGAAGTAATCAATGGCACCGATATAAAACGTTTTGGCATCCATCAGCGGGTCAAACGGCTTCATCCGATCAAACGCCATATCAATTGAGCTCAAACCCTTTTGAATATCGGGTAACAAGGTTTCAAGCAGCGGTGTCGGCTCCATACCGGAACGCGTCTTAATAAACAATGGATTGTCAAAACGACTGCGCAACTTCGCCAGCACATGGCTTGCCGCCGATTGACTCATAAATAACTTCTGCGCCGCTTTCGATAAGTTTCTCTCACGCTCTAGCACTACCAACAAGCGTAACTGATTGATATCCACATCCATAGGTTATCGAAATCCTTCATATAGAAATAAAAATTATGCACTTCCATAATAACTTAATCACGATTAAAAATATAAGTAACACTAAGAAATACATAGGGATTATGATGAGAAAAGTAACTGTAGCTGCCACCCAAATGGCGTGTACTTGGGATGTTAAAGCTAATATCGACAACGCAGAGAAGCTTGTTCGTGACGCTGCAGCCAAGGGAGCGCAGATCATTCTGCTGCAAGAACTGTTTGAAACCCCTTACTTCTGCATTGAGATTCACGAGTCTTATCACGCGTTGGCGACGACGCTAGAGGAGAATGAAGCGTTTCAACGCCTGTCTAAGCTGGCTAAAGAGCTTGAAGTGGTGCTGCCTTTTAGCTGGTTTGAAAAAGCAGGAAATGTTCGATTTAACTCTCTTGCCATGATTGATGCTGACGGCTCTATGCTCGGTGTTTACCGAAAAACCCATATTCCAGACAGCGATGGTTATCTTGAGAAGTACTACTTTAGCCCTGGCGACACAGGCTTCAAAGTATGGAACACGCGCTACGCGAAAGTCGGTGTTGGCATCTGTTGGGATCAATGGTTCCCAGAAACAGCGCGCAGCATGGCACTACAAGGCGCAGAACTACTCTTCTTCCCAACAGCGATCGGCAGTGAGCCAAGTCAGCCGGAAATGGACTCTCAGCCACATTGGCAATGTGTTATGCAAGGTCACGCGGCAGCAAACCAAGTACCGGTGATTGCCTCAAACCGTATTGGCACGGAGCAAGCACAGCATCGTGACCTTGAAATTACCTTCTTCGGCTCGTCGTTCATTGCTGATTACACAGGTCAAATCATTACGAAGGCGGATCGTGACACATCGGGTGTTATCGTTCATGAATTTGATTTAGATGACATCGGCTTTCAACGCAGTGCCTGGGGTCTATTTAGAGATCGTCGACCAGAACATTACCAACCTCTTATGACATTGGATGGACAAGTAAAGGAGTAACTTCTTATGGAAGATAAGAAAATGGGTATCACGCCCCTTGCCCTATTCAGCCTATGTGCTGTTCTAGTAGTGGATACATTGACCGCATCGGCTTCTATTGGTGTCAGCTCCATTGGATGGTGGGCACTCGTCCTAGTTGTGTTTGTCTTGCCGTATGGCCTTATCACATCCGAGCTAAGCTCAGCATACCCTGGCGAAGGGGGTATTTACGACTGGGTTAAAAAAGCATTTGGCTCAAATTGGGCGATCCGAACAACTTGGTTCTACTGGATCAATGTCGGTCTATGGATGCCAGCGGTCTACATCTTATTTGCAGGCATGTTCGCAGAACTGTTTGCGCCTGACCTTTCTCTAATTGCACAAGTGGCTATCTGTATCGCGCTCACTTGGGGCACGGTTTGGGTTTGTAACATCTCTACTGATATCGGCGTTATGATCACCAACTTCTGCGCCATTTTGAAAGTCGTCGTTATTTCAGTGCTAGGCATTGGTGGCTTTGTCTACGCGGCAAACAATGGCGTAGCCAATGAGTTTAGTTTTGCTGCTCTCATGCCTTCGTTTGACTCTGGTGTCGAGTTCTTACCTGCTCTTGTGTTCAACCTGATGGGCTTTGAACTAGTTGCGACAATGACTAAGCAGATGAAAGACGTTAAGCAAATGCCTAAAGTTGTCTTCCTTGCTATCTCGATCACCGCCTTCTTATACATAGTAGGTACGGTTGGCATCCTGATGGCACTTCCAGTCGAAGAAATTGGTCTCGTTACGGGTATTGTTGACACACTTAAAGTGCTGCTTGGCGATGGGGCTCTTGGTCAATTCATGGTTTACGCATTAGGTATTGTTACCTTGTTCACCTTTGTAGGAAACATGGTCAGCTGGACAATGGGCTCTAGCCGCGCGGCAGCCGAGGCAGCCAAAGAAGGTGAATTACCAGCGATTGCTGCCAAGACTTCAAAGAAATACGATACGCCAGTGGGTGCAAACACAATCACCGGTGCCGTATCAACAACTGTCATCATTATTTATGCACTTTTTGCCAACACCAACGACGAGCTATTTTGGTCTATGTTTGCCTTCTCAAGTTGCGTGTTCTTGATGCCATATCTGTTTATGTTCCCAGCTTATCTAAAGCTAAAACTAACCGATACCAAAACACCGCGTCCTTTCAAAGTGCCTGGCGCATTATGGGTACAAAAGCTGATGACGGTTGTGTGCTTTAGTATCATTCTTCAAGCTGTGGTGCTGTTTATCTTCCCTGATATCGTATTCGCTTCCGTCGACTGGCAATATTCGCTACCCATATTGGTTGGTGTATTAATCACCATCGCTATTGGAGAAATTTTACTTAGTCGTGCCAATCGTGTCGCTAACAACGCTGTCGTGGAGAAAATCGCATGAGTAAGATGATATCAACACAGCCTAAGCAAGATAACTTTCGCATGCCTGGTGAGCACGAAGCGCACGATGAGGTGTGGATGGCATGGCCAACGCGGAGTGACAATTGGCGATACAGCGGTAAGTTAGCCCAACAAGCCTTTGTTGACGTTGCCGTGGCGATTTCTCAAAAGACGCCAGTGGTTATGTTGGTCAATCATGATCAATTCGACAATGCTCGCTCTCAGCTACCCGCCCACATCCGGGTAATTGAAATGTCCTATAACGACTGCTGGATGCGAGATATTGGCGCGACTTACGTCGTCGATGACAATGGAAATCGACGTGGTATCAGTTGGCAGTTCAATGCTTGGGGTGGGCTTGTAGATGGTCTCTATTTCCCGTGGGATCTCGATGATGCTGTCGCACCTAAGATGCTCAATATCACCCAAGATACCGGCTATCAAGCCCCATTTGTTCTGGAAGGAGGATCGATTCATACTGATGGTGAGGGCACGCTCTATACCACCGAAGAGTGTCTACTCCACCCTAGCCGCAACCCAGACCTATCTAGAGAAGATATTGAGGAACAGCTAAAGTCCTATCTTGCCATTGAAAAGGTTATTTGGCTGCCACGAGGTCTTTACAATGATGAGACCAACGGCCACGTGGACAATATCATGCACGTAGTTAAGCCTGGTGAAGTCGCCCTTACTTGGTGTGAAGATGAAAATGATCCTCAGTATGAGATCAGCCGCGAAGCATTTGATTTGCTTAGCACAGAGCGAGATGCAAAAGGCCGTCAGATTAAAGTTCACAAGCTTCCAATGCCCGGCCCTCTTTTTATGGGCGAAGAGGAAGCACAAGGAATCGACCAAAGTGATGGAATGGAACGTGAAGCCGGTGAAAGATTGGCGGCTTCTTACGCTAACTTTCTTATTACTAATGGGCAGATCGTGTTCCCACTTCTTGATGAGAACCATGACGGTGCGGCCAAAGAAGCATTGGAAACAGCGTTCCCTGACTACGATATCGTCGGTGTTAGTGCACGAGAAATACTATTGGGAGGTGGAAACATCCACTGCATTACTCAACAAGTCCCTCGTTAATCCTAAAAAAGAACCCAGTGCTCAACACTGGGTTCTTTTTTCAAATCAGCTTCAGACTAGGATTTTGGGTTAAATAGCGCTTTCCACTTTCTCTGCAACCTCAGCAGATACCCAACCTTTCCATACCTCTGGATACGTCTCTAAGAAGTAAAACATCGCATCTTCTGAGTCCGCTTGTTCCTCTTCCATCCAAGCGAGCATTTTGCTCATTAGTTGATTTGAATAGCCTCGATTGCTGAAATACTCGAACGCATACGGCTCATCTTGAGCGAACTGCTCCGTCGTCACGGTATGCACAGGTGATGGTGGATACATAGTCACTTTAGGTGTTTCACAGTCTGGTTGTGTCGTGCAGTTGCGATATTCATCAACATCTGCTCCCGAACCAAAATCAACCATAACCATATCGTATTTACCCAGTACAGGTGTTGGTGACCAGTAATAGCCAAACCAAGGTTTTTCACGCTCATAGTTTTTCGCCAGAATCCCGGCTAAAGCTGCGCCAGAACCTGGGTCGACCATATCAAAGTCATGCTCTTCTAGACCAAGTGCATCAAAAAGATGACCTGCGGTGATCTGACATGTCCATCCAGCTGGACAAGTGTAGAAAGCAAATTGGTCATCACTTTCTGGATGTTCAAATAGTGCCTTGTGCTTAATGACACCCTCGATGGTCGCCATTTCTGGGTATTGCTCAACCAGGTAGGCAGGCACCCAAAAGCCCTCCTCACCACCATCAGTGAGCGAATTTCCCGCATAGCGTAGACGTTTATCTTCAACCCCCTTGTCCAGCGCCTCTTTAATACCATTAGTCCATAATTCAGGTGCCACATCAGGCTGTCCCTTCTCAATCATTGAAGTACCAGTAGGAACGGTATCGCCTGGAATTAAGTCGGCGTCACAGCCGTAGCCATTATTTAGAATAAACTGGTCCACATGTGCCATAAGGCTAGCGGAGTTCCAGTTCATGTCAGCGATAGTGAACTCTCCACATTCATTTGCGTGAACGGAAGTCGTTGCTAAGGCAGCGAGAATAAAAACAGAAGGCTTCATATCCATTGAACTAGTTCCTTTATCATAATTTGATACCAGTATAGGGAGTGATTAGCCAGAATTCCCGACAGACTTTAACTAACTCTCTGAAATGTCGTGTAATTCAAACTATTCTTACTTTATCAATCCAAATTGTATCTGATTGTCACCTTGGCCATGTAAAGTAGATAAAGATCACAAAACCACTTGAACTTATCTCTCTGAGTCAGTACCGTGACGCGGTTTCCTCAATTTCTCACTAGAAAAGGTATCGATTTTGATTTCTACCGCGAATATCACGCAGCAATTTGGCGCTAAGCCACTCTTCGAAAACATCTCTGTTAAGTTTGGCGAAGGCAATCGCTACGGTCTGATCGGCGCAAACGGATGTGGTAAATCTACATTTATGAAGATCCTTTCTGGTGAGCTAGAGCCAACAGGCGGTAACGTAAGCTACGACCCGAACGAGCGTGTTGCTAAACTAAATCAGGATCAATTCGCTTATGAAGAATTCACGGTAATCGACACGGTTATCATGGGTCACAAAGAGCTTTGGGCTGTTAAGCAAGAGCGCGACCGTATCTACTCGCTTGCAGAAATGAGCGAAGAAGATGGCATGAAGGTGGCTGATCTTGAAGTTCAGTTCGCTGAAATGGATGGCTACATGGCAGAAGCAAAAGCTGGTGAGCTTCTTCTTGCTGTAGGTATCTCAGAAGACCTGCACTTTGGCCTAATGAGTGAAGTGGCTCCAGGTTGGAAACTTCGTGTGCTTTTGGCGCAGGTTCTGTTCGCTGACCCGCACATCATGCTACTTGACGAACCAACCAACAACTTGGATATGGACACGATTCGTTGGCTAGAAGAGACGCTAAACCAACGTAACTGTACGATGATCATCATCTCGCACGACCGTCACTTCCTAAACTCAGTGTGTACACACATGGCTGACTTGGATTACGGTGAACTTCGCCTATTCCCAGGTAACTACGATGAGTACATGGTAGCAGCGAACCAAGCTCGTGAGCGCCTGCTAGCTGACAACGCTAAGAAGAAAGCGCAAATTGCTGAGCTAAACACCTTCGTTGCACGTTTCTCTGCAAACGCATCGAAAGCGAAGCAAGCAACATCTCGTGCTAAGCAAATCGACAAAATTCAGCTTGAAGAAGTCAAACCTTCAAGCCGTCAAAACCCATTCATCCGTTTTGACCAAGAGAAAGAGCTGTTCCGTAACGCACTAATCGTTGAAAACCTATCACAAGGTTTTGAAGATGACCTATTCACAGACTTTAACGCGATTTTTGAAGTGGGTGAACGTGTTGCTATCATCGGTGAAAATGGTGTGGGTAAAACTACACTATTGAACACAATCTCAGGTGCTCTTGAGCCTCGCACTGGCGAATATAAATGGTCTGAGAACTCAAACATTGGTTACTACGCACAAGACCATGCACATGACTTCGCAGAAGACATGAACCTAATGGACTGGATGGGTCAATGGCGTCAACCTGGTGACGACGAACAAGTAATTCGTAGCTTCCTAGGTCGCATGCTGTTTGGTCAAGACGACATCAAGAAGTCAGTAAAAGTTCTTTCGGGTGGTGAGCAAGGTCGTATGCTGCTTGGTAAGATCATGATGCACAAACCAAACATGCTGCTAATGGACGAACCAACTAACCACATGGATATGGAATCGATCGAGTCATTAAATAATGCACTTGAAGAGTACAAAGGCACTCTATTCTTCGTATCGCACGACCGTGTATTCGTAGACTCTCTAGCAACTCGTATCCTAGAGATCAAAGACGGTAAGATTAACGACTTCCGTGGCACTTATGCTGAGTTCCTAAAGTCAAAAGGTATTGACGGCTAATCCAGCAACTGCCAATCCATTAAAAAAGGAAGCGATCGAAAGTCGCTTCCTTTTTGCGTTTTATCCCAGGTGAAAAATCGTCATGTAGCCACAACAGGGGGTTGCGATTTTTTCATATTCCATACAACTAACCCTGCTAATACCGCCATACCAACAATCTCTACGATCGCTGAACCAAACACCATGATCACCGCAGTCGCTAGCCACAAGATACGCTCTAACAGTGATAGTTTTCCGAACATATAACCCTCAATACTGCCAGCAAACGCAATAATTAAAGCGATAGTGCTCAGTGTAGCAATCACAAAACTTCCGGCTTCACCATCTACCCAGATCAAACCTGAAAATGCCATCATCATCGGAATCAAGAAGAAACCTTGCGCCAGTTTGAACGCTTGAACAGCAGACCTCATCGGAGAGGATTTCGCGATACCTGCCCCAGCGAAAGCCGCAAGGGCAATCGGAGGAGTGACATTTGAAGTCTGCGACAACCAAAATACAATCATATGCGCCGCTAGTAAGCTAACACCAAAATCCAGTAAGGTTGGTACGGCCATGATAGATAAGACAATATAGGCTGCTGTTACTGGTAAGCCCATACCCAAAATAACCGCTGCGAGTGCAATCAATGCCAGCGCACTAAAAAGATAACCACCCGACAACGCAATAAGAAACTGGGTAAACTGCAACCCAATCCCCGTTTGCCCTACTACACCGACCACAATTCCGGCAGTTGCACAAGCCACTGAAATTGGCAATGCGAGAATCGCGCCCTGCTTCATTCCTTCAAAGAACAACCCAAATGTTATGCGGCTATGCTTACGTAACATTGAGGCAATGAGAATCGCAGCGCAACCTGCTATCCCCACCAAGACAGGCGAATAACTCATCATAAGCAGAGCGGTAATCAACACCAACGGCACAAGGAAATGCCACCCACGCTCCATCACCACCATAAGTTTCTCGTAGCTGTCCATCCCCTTGAGACCCAACTTGCACGCCATGATATGCACATAGAGCAACGTACAAGCAAAATACAATATGGCGGGCATGATCGATACGATCAAAATTTCGCTGTAGGGAATCCCGGTAAACTGCGCCATAACAAATGCACCAGCGCCCATCACCGGTGGCATAATCTGCCCACCAGTTGAAGCTGCGGCTTCGATACCTGCCGCTTGCTCTGGCTTATAGCCAAGCTTTTTCATCATTGGGATGGTCAGTGACCCGGTAGTGACCGTATTGGCGATGGCTGAACCTGAAATCGACCCAAGGGCAGCAGAAGAGATAACACTGGCTTTCGCAGGCCCCCCGCGATATTTTCCTGCAATCGCAAACGCCGCATCGATAAAGAAGTTACCCGCTCCCGTCACCTGTAAGAATGCACCAAACAAGACAAAGATGAACACAACGCCAGCGGCTATCGCAAGTGGTGCTCCGTAAACACCATTCGTTGAGAAAATATGGAATCGAATAATATCCTCAAGCGGAAAACCATTACTTGCGATTTGAGCAGGCAAATAGTTGCCAAACATCGCATAGGCCAAAAAGAGCAGTGCGATGGCTACCATCACCATTCCAACGGTTCTTCGTGTTGCTTCGAGGAGTAATACGATAGTGATACAACCTGCAAGTTTATCGACATCGTTGACACCTTCTATAAGGAACATGATGTCATCATAATCAAACTGGGCAATGCGCCAAGCAGACCAAATAATCGCAACGGAAAAAAGACTATCAAGTATCCTGCCCAGCTTAAAGCCTAGACTTTTCTCGTGATGAGCAAATAACGGATGGGTCAAAAACACTAAAACAATCACCCAAGTCAGGTGAATTGGGCGAAAAACAGGAGCGGAGATTTCGGCAGTGATCCCTTGCCATATTTGAAATACAGACAAAGCAATAGCCGCAAGCGCGGCTATTTTTAGTGGGACATCAACCAGAAAAGACGACTTAGACTCTGGCATTGACCTACCTCTACTTCATTTCATCTAGATATTTTTGTGCACCGGGATGAAGTGGAACACCCGCCAGTTTTTCCATATTTTCTAGCGTGGTATAACTGGTGACTTTGATGCTTTGGCGAACTTGGTCGATGCTCTCAAACATAGATTTGGTCATTGAATATACCAAGTCTGTATCTGCATCCTTATTTACAACCAGAACATTCCAAACTGCTGGTGTATTGAATGCTGGCACTTTTCGATACGCCTCAGCAGGAACTTCTAAAGGTTGAAATGAAGGCATGGCTTCACTGATTTTTGCCAACTCATCTTCTGTGAATGACAGCACTCGGATCTCTCGTGTCAGTGCGAGTTCTGTCACCGCACCAACGCCTAAACTACCCACAATCACACCCGCATCTATCTGACCGTTAGCAAGCGCTGAAGTCGTCGCAGTATAGTTGAGGCTTTGCGCTTTCAACTCACTCTCTTCAATACCTAGCGCACTTAAAATTCCAATTGCACTGGTTCTTGTGCCCGAACCCGGCGCGCCCAATGAAACGCGTTTACCTTTGAGATCTTTAATTGATTGAATGTCAGAGTTAGCCGGAACCATAAAGTGGACGACATTAGGGTAAAGTGCAGATACGACAGCAACGTTCATTTTTGCAGGGAATGGTTCTTGACCGTTGTAGGCTTTAAGCACCACGCTCCCCATAGCGATACCCGCCAACTGTTTGTTTGTGGCTACCTTGATGCTGTTTTCAACCGAGCCAGCTGTCACCTCTGCTCGCATATTAAAATCAGGCAGTGTTTCACCCCAAATTTTAGCGAGTGTCCCCCCTAGCGGATAGTAAGTACCACTTTGGCTACCAGTCCCAATGGTGTAGTTTTCTGCGAAAGCCGAGAAGGAAACCGCACCTGCAATTAGCGCGGCAACAAGTCCTTTTGATAGTTTTTTCATTATATTACGCCTTGTGATGTTGTTAGCGAACAAACATTGTTAACAATAAACACAGTTAGCGTAGTCACTCTAAACCACTCTCGGCATTAGACTTTAGTCGAAAGAGACTTGCAGTCACATCTCAGTGGTTACATCACGTTGATTCTGTTACTTGCGCCACTTTTTGGTCAAACTCTCCAAAGCTTTAGGCACAGCTGCTTTGGCAAGAGTTGGCGTGACTTTTTTACTGGTTTTCGCCAGTCTGCTCCACTGTTTCTTCAACCCTTGTCCTCGCTTTGCTGCTTCCATACGCTGTCTATTACGCTGCACATTGAACGCATCAGCAATTCCTTCAACAAGCCACTCTTGTAGGGCTTGCACGCCAAAATGTGCTTTGTTTGGGTCAATCGAGAGCGGCAATATTTGGTAAAAACCCAACAGCTGTTGGTTATACTCGATTGCCTTGATGATGGTGTGTTCTTTTTCACTGCTTGGATGACTTAAATCCATCGGTAGCGACCACTGCGCGGCAGGTTGAAGCTTATCAACTTGATTTAATACACCGAGTATCACTGGACGCTTTCTTGAAATATGCTGCTTGTCAGTATAGAAATCATCAAACTGCTGCATCAGATCAGCATCCAGAGATCGGGCTGATTGAGGGGCTTTTAATACCCACAACACCACATCTGCTTCCGCCATCTCTTTCAACGCTATTTGACTGGTCTCTTGAGTGCCATCAAGTCCTTGTAAATCAACAACAACGACCGGTTGGTCACCAACCATTGCGCTGTAAGTCGTTGTATTGTCGGTCGAAGGCAGCACGTCAACCTCAGCGACAAATTCCTTTTGAGCAGGTTCACAATCGAAGATTTACCCGCTCCCGTCTGCCCTACTAATACAATACGAATCGGCTCAAGCACTATCGCTTCGCGCTTTTGGTCTAAGACTGAAGCTTGTGACGGCGTCACATCACTTTGTTCAAAGCTAAATCGACCGCTATAAAGTTCTATGGCGACAAACGCGACTTCATCAAGCAAGGCCTGTTTGGCGGCACGTTGCAGGTCATCCACCATTCCTCGGGTCATATTGGCGCTGAATTGCTGCGTACCAATATCGGATATGGCTTTCGCCGGATTGATGTATAGGTTTTTAGCGTGATTGAGCCAAATCGCCGCTTTAAATACGTGCTTGCCAACATCACCATAGCGGTCATAGAGATCGTAGCCTGATTTAATATGGGAAACCTTCACAGCATCAACCGCAAAGCCATAGTCATCCAGCAGCGCTCGGTAGCGTCGACTCACTTCTTCGAATAGTTTTAACCCTTCAGGTACTGAAAAATCTAACGCTTTTTTTCCGTACTCCACCGCAACGAACTCAAGCACACTTAACCCAGCGCTATCAAGGTTGCCCCACTCTTCGTTCTGTTCGAGTAAGCTGTGTGCATAAGCGCGACTGCGCTGCCAAATTTTCACTTCAGACTCAGACCAATCATCAGAAGCTTTAACTAAGCCCTGCTTGAGCACATTCTGCTGCTGATCATCACCTTCTTGCGGTGAAATCTCAGGCTCTCGCGCTGCCGACTGCGTGTCACTGCGATGCACCCAGTATAAAGGCAATGAAACCAAGAGTGTCGCCATCGCGACAGTGAGCGATAACGGCAGCAAATAACCATACTGAAATGCCAACCCTACACCAAACAACGCCATGATAAGAATGGGCAATACGGCGGATACCACGGCTATCCCCCAGCGGCCACCCGACAAGTGTGAGAGCAGTACAAACAAGTGCTTAATCTTTTTCATAACCGGACACTGCTTTCCCTTTTTTCAGTGCTTCTCGATAGATGGCTTGCATCTTATCTGGCGATACATCTTCGCCTTTACTTTTGCTGTAAAAATAGTAACAAGCCGCTCTGCCAAGGCCATACGTTGTGCCAAAGCTCATCGCTGCTGCGGTAATGGCTCCAACCGTTTGCCCATACCCCGGAATCAATTTCACAATTTGCCGTGATGCGAGCTTGACCGAATACTGAATCGCGACACTGCTTCCTAACGCCCCTGCTAGCTCACCAAACGCGCGTTTATTCCATTCAACACCATATTGATTTGCTAGGCTATGTAGCATCTTTCCTTGAATGGCTGGCACTGACACAAGACCCACAGCTGGGATGAGGTCAGATGCCGCTGCACTGCCGCTAAACCACAACACCTCTTTCTCTAAACGCGCAAAATTCTGCTCTTCTAGATCGCTGTGCTCACCTTTGTCCACCATCAAGCTCACCACGGGCAAGAGAGCAGAGAGTGCATCAAACAACAAAGCTTCATTGTATATTTCATCATCTTGTGTGCAAAAATCCACCTCAACATGATTCAAACCTTTACCCCAACATTTTGTCACCTGTTCTATCTGATGAGTGACCAAGCGCTGGCGCTCGGTTGGCGCATACTCCAACACAGCCGTATGAACCAATAACATATGCTGTATTTTTTTCTGCTTTCTGACCAGCTTTAAGGCCTCAAGCACAGCGCTTTGCTCGACTTCCCCAAGTTTCATCACAACCACAAGTGCGTGGCTCGTTTCTGACAAAAATTCCAAGTCATCATTGGGGTCATAGCCCGCCTCTCCTAAGCCTCTTGAATCAAGAAATCGGATTATCGGCTGTTCTGAAGGGTAGTCATATGATGCGGAGTTCATGGTGCAAGGCTCAAAGCCATTACCAATTTGCGCTTCACTTTCGCCCGTTACAGCTTGTACTAACGAGGACTTCCCTGCGCCCGTTTTACCTAACAACCACAGCGTCGGCAAATGCTGGCGTTGGTATTCATGCGCCCGAGTTAAGTCAGGATTTTCGGCAGGGTTGATAAACGCTTTAATTTTATCCAACATCATATTCGTTCTATAAGCTCTATATGGGGTACTCTATGCCTTACTGTGCATAGAGTTATCCTGTCAGTATGACCAAATTAACCCGCTATCGCCACCATAAGAGTGTATGGCTTGTTTTCTTATCTATTTGATTCTCCATGTCACCTTGAACATGCTAAACTCTACCCCATCTTTGGGGTGCTCCCCGTTCTATTTGTATCAAGAGAAAAAGCATGTCCTTCTCCAAACTAGGCCTTAGCCAACCGATTACTGACGCTATCAATGAACTTGGTTATACAAAACCAACCGTCATTCAAAATAAAGCGATTCCCGTCATTTTAGAGGGTGAAGACCTCATCGCTGCAGCGCAAACGGGTACTGGTAAAACCGCGAGCTTTGTTTTGCCTATTTTGGAAAAGCTTAAAGATACACAAACCCAGAAAAAGAAACGTATTCGCGCGCTGATCCTTGCACCGACTCGTGAACTCGCCATTCAGGTTGAATCAAAAGTCAGAGACTATGCTCAACATCTAGACCTAACTTCTCTTGCAATGTATGGCGGCGTTGACGAACAGGCGCAAAAACAAGCTCTTATCGAAGGTGTGGATATTCTCGTCGCGACACCAGGCCGCCTGCTCGATATGTATGGCAAGCGCGCGGTTTATTTCGAAGAAGTAGAAATTCTTGTACTTGATGAAGCAGACCGTATGTTGGATATGGGCTTTATCGACGACATCAACAAGATCCTTGACCGTTTACCTGTCGATATTCAGAACTTGCTCTTTTCCGCTACGCTGTCAAACAAAGTACGTGATCTCGCGAAAACCGCAGTACATGATCCATACGAAATCTCTATCGCTGCAAACGCGGCCTCGAAGAAAAACATCGAACAATGGCTGATCACCGTCGACAAAGATAAAAAATCTTCCCTTTTAAGCCACCTCATCAATGAAAACGATTGGGACCAAGCATTGATCTTTATCGAGACCAAGCACGGGGCCGCTAAACTTGCTTCGCAATTAGAGAAGCGAGGTATTGTTGCAGAAGCTTTCCACAGTGGTCGCAGCCAAGCGGTGCGTTCTCAACTACTTGCGGATTTTAAAGCGGGTAAAATCAAATATATGATTGCAACGGGCGTTGGTGCACGTGGTATTGATATCGAAGGTTTGAGCCGAGTAATTAACTACGACCTGCCTTTCCCTGCCGACGAATATGTCCACCGCATTGGTCGTACCGGTCGTGCAGATGCGCAAGGTGAAGCGATCTCATTTGTATCAAAAGATAATTTCAAGAATTTGTGTATGATTGAGAGCCGCTTGGGTCACTTGATTGAACGTCGCGAAGTGGAAGGTTTTGAACCGCGCAAACCTGTACCTATCTCAATTCTTAACTATGTGCCTAAACACAAACGAGTGAACAAGGAAGACTGATGGACGCACCAACCGAAATCACCTTTTTTGAGTTCCTGACGCCACTGATCACTGAAGGTAAAAAAACCATCACGATTCGTGATGAAGCAGAGTCTCACTATGTTCCGGGCACGGTGGTTGATGTCTACACGTTAAAATCAAAGGCGTATGTAGGCAAAATCAAAATAGAAGCCGTTGAACCACTTCATTTCGATGACATTGGTGAATTTCACGCAGAGCAAGAGCATATTCCTCTAGCGGAATTAAAAACGTTGATTCGTGATATTTATCCTAACATCGACAAACTATTTATGATCACCTTTAAACTCGTCTAAGCACTTATTTCTACTGTGGGCTTGAAATAAAGCCCACTATTTAGTCCCGTATCACTCTCCTAAAATACCTTAATCATTTCATAACCTTACACACATGTAGCGCCTGCAAAACCCACTTATTAACATTTGCGTTAATTTCCAATGACTTGTTTTTACACAATACATTCATTAACCTTAACATGACTTCATTGATATTTAAGGACAAATTATGAAATGGAAATTGGCGGCTTTAGCCGTGGCAACCACATTAAGTGCGCAAGCTTACGCACAAGATTGTGGCGAGGTCAGTATTGCCGATATGAACTGGAACTCGGCTAGCCTCATCGCTAACGTAGACCGCTTTATTCTTGAACACGGTTATGGATGTGACGCCGAACTTGTACCCGGTGACACCATGCCAACCGCCACCTCAATGATCGAGAAAGGCCAGCCAGACATTGCTCCAGAGCTTTGGACGAACTCTGTGAAAGAGGCGTTGGAGCAAGGTATCGCTGAAGGACGCCTAACTCGCGCAGGTGAATCCCTTGTTGAAGGGGGCGAAGAAGGCTTCTGGGTGCCTGCATACCTCGTCGAAAAGTATCCAGAATTAGCAACGGCTGAAGGGCTTAAGAAACACCCAGAGCTATTCAAACACCCAGAAAATCCAGATGTCGGTGGCCTGTATGGCTGTCCTGCGGGTTGGGGTTGCCAGATTTCGGTATCGAATCTATTTGACGCATTGGAAATGGATAAAGCAGGCTTCGAGCTGATCGATCCAGGCTCTGGTGCAGGTCTTTCCGGCTCTATTGCTAAGGCTTACGAGCGCGGTGAAGGTTGGGCGGGCTATTACTGGGCGCCAACGGCCATACTCGGTAAGTACGATATGGTTAAAGTCGACTTTGGTAGTGGTGTAGATGAAGAAGAGTTCTTGTCTTGCACGACGCAAGTTGACTGTAGCAACCCTAAAGTCACTATGTATCCTAAGTCACCAGTCAGTACCGTCGTTGCATCTGAATTCTCCAAGTCTAATCCAGATGTGATGGATTACCTGAGTAAACGAGGCTTCAAAAATGCGGATATGAACGCATTATTAGCGTGGATGGAAGACGAGCAAGCAGATGCCGAAGACGCAATGTTCCACTTCCTAGAGTCTCACCCTGAGATTTGGAAAACTTGGGTTTCAGAAGACGTGGCGAAGAAAATCTCCGCACAGCTTTAATTACCCCTCACGCCCAAGTACGGTGATTAACTGTACTTGGGCGTTGTAAATTTGTTACAGTAGTTGTTACAACAACTCATAAGGTTTTGAGTTGAATAACGTTGTTTAAGGATAGAACAATGGCTGACAGTAGTTGGTTGACGAGTTTTCCAGAGATGGAACGGTCAACTATGCGCACCATTAGAAAAACACTCGATGGTGCATATAAAGATTTTTCTCGCGAATACGGTGACTTGATTGAATCGATATTCGACCCCCTCCTCTCCTTCCTAATCTGGTTTGAAAAGCTTCTCCTCAGCACCCCATGGTGGCTAGTACTCATAGTCTGTACCGGATTGGTTTACGTCGCGAGTCGCTCGGTAAAATTGGCGGTAGCCTGTGTTATTTCACTCTTGTTGATTGGTTACTTTGGTATGTGGGAAGACACCATGCGTACCTTGAGTATTATTACCGTGTGTACACTTCTCGCCATCGTGCTAGGTATCCCTATCGGCATCGCGATGGCGCGCTCCAATCGAGTTCAGGCCTTTGTCACCCCCCTGCTTGATATTATGCAAACCATGCCTGCTTTCGTCTATTTGATCCCTGTGGTTATGCTACTTGGTATCGGTAAAGTCCCAGGACTGATTGCAGTGGTAATCTACGCTATCCCTCCTGTCATTCGTTTGACCAACCTCGGTATTCGTTTAGTTGATAAAGAGGTGATGGAAGCCGCTACAGCCTTCGGTGCGAGTAAGCGTCAGCGTTTGATGGGCGTTCAACTTCCCCTTGCGATGCCAACCATCATGGCGGGTATCAACCAAACCATTATGATGGCACTGTCTATGGTGGTCATTGCCTCGATGATCGGCGTAAAAGGTTTAGGGCAACCCGTTCTGAAGTCAATCACTAACCAATACTTCACACTAGGGCTACTCAACGGTTTCGCGATTGTTGCGATGGCAATCTTGATTGACCGAGCATCACAAGCCTATGCCAAACGCACGCAAGAGCACTTAGGGGATCACAAACATGACTAAGCCACTCATTAAAATCTCTGGCCTATATAAGGTGTTTGGTCCAAAGCCTGCGTCTGTTCTGCCTTTAGTAAAGCAAGGTCTAAGTAAAGACGATGTATTGGCTCAAACTGGTCATACTGTTGGCTTGAAAGACATCAATCTCGAGATCCACAAAGGTGAGATTTTCGTCATCATGGGCTTATCTGGCTCAGGTAAATCTACCCTTATCCGACACTTCAACCGCTTAATTGACCCAAGCGAAGGGCAAATTGATGTTGAAGGCTCAGATGTGATGCAGATGAACGCTAAAGAGCTTGAAGACTTTCGCAGACACAAAATGTCGATGGTATTCCAACGCTTTGGCCTCTTCCCTCATCGAAAAGTGCTTGATAACGTAGGCTATGGGCTCGAAGTTCAAGGCATGAAGAAGGAAGATCGTAATCAACATGCGAGAGAGTGGCTTGAGACGGTCGGATTGAAAGGCTATGAAGACCAATACCCTTCTCAACTCTCTGGAGGACAACAGCAGCGTGTCGGCCTCGCTCGAGCCCTGTGCACCAATGCTGAAATTCTGTTGATGGATGAAGCTTTCTCGGCACTTGATCCTTTGATTCGCAGTGAAATGCAAGATCAGCTTATCGAACTGCAAGAGAAGCTACACAAGACGATTGTCTTTATCACCCATGACCTTGATGAAGCACTGCGTTTAGGCGATCGTATCGCGATTCTGAAAGATGGTGAGTTGGTACAACAAGGTACTCCTGACGATATTCTTCTCAACCCAGCCGACGATTATGTCGAAGCGTTTGTCAAAGACGTTAACCGTGCTCGTGCGTTAACCGTTGAAACCGTCATGCAAAAGCCGGCTTTGCGTATCACTGCATTGACGATTGAAGACGCACTCAAACAGATGAAGATGAAAAAGCAAGACTACGGTTATCACGTTACCGACAACGAGTATCAAGGCCTGATCACGAAAGAGGGCTTAACCGAGGCTGCAGAGGACAATTCCATATCCGACATCATTGAGCCTGAGCTTTATGAAGACGTTCCAACTGTCTCTCCTGATCTCGCCATCGAAGAGGTGCTAACTGATTCAATGTCAAATGACTACTCATTGCCAGTGGTTGATGAAGAGGGTCATCTGCAGGGTGAGCTAGAAAGAGAGAAAGTGGCTGATATCTTTGCTGAAAAATCTAAGGCTGAGTCTAACGGTTAGTCGTTAGGCTATTGCAAGATCAACAAAGCCAAGCTAACGCTTGGCTTTTTCATGGACTAAGTAATCTTTAGAAGAATAAAATTATAATGGTTGAGCAAATCACCGTATCCAATTTAACCGACGTTACCCCCAAGTTTTCATCGCTGCAGCACGGTAGTAAGGTGACATCAACATATACAATCTAAAGACAAATGCTGGACTTAGCATCCAAACCATTGCTACAGCTAGATTTTGATTACTTAAGTAGCCCATTGTAACGCCAACAGTGACAGTTAACATAACAAACAGTAGCCCAGTACAAATTGAAATGGTTTGCGACTTTGACTCTAAACCACGCAAAAAATAAAATCTAAATAAACTCATCATTGGACATCCCCTTCCTTCAACTGACTTCATAGTTAGAATACCTATTTTCTGCCGAGAAATAACAAGGCTATATCAGCGATGGGAGCACTTAGGCAATAATGAAAGCCAGTTTCAAAAACCTCTTCCTATGTGACTAGAATCGCAAAATCCCCCACTGCTCTTCTATATACTTTCCATATTCACCCAGCATGCTTTATTTGTCATACTAAATGAGGATTGAGACTGTAAAAGTTGTGTTTATAAACAACTAAGCCGATTTTCTCTATAAAACACCTATTGTTTACTCTTTTCCTTGTGTTAACCAACATCTATGTCTGATTGACGGTTAACCTTACCTAACCTGCAATGCGATGCCGATAGCTTAACCTGCTGAACTGATGAATGACTGAAAGGGGCTTTCGCTTATATAGTTACCGTTTGTATTGTCCAGAAGCACATTCTCTCTGGGTTAGCGATCTATTTATCTGAAATAGGGTAATGAACACCTTTAATTATCTTGAAGGGTATTTAAACAAAATTACCATGGACGTATAAATAAAATAAACTCCGTAAATTAATTTTGGAAATGTTTTCTCAAGTTCAAATTCACCCAACTAACATTATTAAAAACCACCCAAAGCAGCACATTAAAAACCCGTGAACAGTAACTATTACACATTAAATATAACCAACATTACGATTAACATTTTCACTCAAACCTCAACTCACCCAAACCAAACGCAACAACATGATAATCAATCGATAGCATTTATAATTTTGGAGCAATCTCTCAAAAAGCCAACAATCAGTTCAAATGATGACCAATTATGTCATGCCCAAGCCATGTCAATGTCATCTAATTGTCACTTGTTGAGTTATTTGTGTTCGATTCCATCTCAAGATGTAACTAATGGTTTTATCTCAATTCATGGTGCCAATTTATTAATTACATTTATATTTTTTCGGTATATAAAATTCCGCGCAGATATTTACAATAACTATGGGAAATAATAATGAAAATCAAATTGCTTACAGCATTGGTTGGCTCGGCTTTATTAGCGGGTTGTAATTCTAGCTCTAGTTCTGACGCGCCAGAGGTATCAGTTAATACTCCGATTACGTTTACAACTACGTCAGGTATGAGTCTAAACCGTGAGAAGACTTGCGGCATACCTAACCTAGATGTTTTTCTACATGATGCTAACGGCAATCATGTTGATACTTTGGTAACTGATGACAATGGCTCAATCACTTTAGGCGATATTCCAGCGGGTCATTACTTTACTGCTGTTCCAACTCGCGCAGTAAACGAACTAGTATCATACCAAAAAGAACTAGTGCGTATGCCAACAACTATCGAAGTTGATGGTTACGTTACGGCCGGCGATTCTTGTGTTATCTCTGACATCGAAAACGACTCTTTCTATGTTCGCATTCGTAAGCCAGATAGCGTTGTGTTTGCTATGGGTGACGAACACATCCAATTTGCGGGCGATGATAGTTTTTTTGAAGATGTTTTAGTTTACGAAGTACGCTCAGACATTCCAGGCATTCTACTAGAGCTAAGTTATAACAAAGAAGATCGTAGTACTGGCTGGGGACCTGGTACTGATCTAGATAGTACTCTCAGCTTTGCTAAATTTGTAACTATTGAAGAACTAAAATCGCTATCTGATAATAACGAAATTCTATCTATCATCGAGTCTGATGTTGATATGCCACTAGACACTGTGATTGCGCTAAATGCATACAGTTCTTCTCCTGTGAATGTGGATAACTGGGAGTCATATGTTGGCGTTCACTACTTGATTGATGGTGAAGCTTACGACCACTTCTATCAAGAGGCCAAACCTGAAGCTGTTATTGATATCGCAAACTTCCCTTCAATTGAAGGCCAGTCATTTGTTGCATATTCTCAAAATGCTGAGCACAAAGGGCTAGGCTTTACTCACACAAGCCGTACAGTGGTTGAAGGTGGTAACACAGCTTTAACCACAATGGATCCAGACGCTTACCTAAAAGTTGGTCACCCAACTCAACCAGAGAACTTCACATTTGAGTTCAACGGATTCAATCCTGATCTACAGTTTGTATGGACTTTTTGGGATGACGGTGTTGAACATGCAATTTACTCAACAAATGTTGATTCAGTAACTATCCCTAACTTCTATAACCTAGGTAGCATCTCAGAGTACCAGTACATTCGATTCCATGAATACGATAGCGCTCACTCTAAGCTTGCGGGTTACTTGTTCGACTTTGAACCTGCATCAACCGCATCACAAAGTGATGTAAATGCAATTGTTGCTCTCGAAAATGCAAATAATCGTGAAATTATCGATAATGACCTAACACCTGAAATTCAAAACCCAGTATGTCATGATGATGAAGATAACATCGACCACCCTGACTTCTGTGTAAGCCCAGAGCACCCAATTGAAGTTCAACCAGAGCATCTACCTGAGTAATACTTAACGTATTAACTAATAGTAAAAGTCTAGTTTAAGCCCCATTTCTGGGGCTTTTTCGTTCTACCCAAGCACTCTCTCAATCTCATTCAAACTCGTAGGATCATCAATCGTAGACGGCACCGTATAATGCTCCCCATCCGCAATTTGACGAATGGTTCTACGTAGAATTTTTCCTGAACGTGTCTTTGGTAAACGCTCCACCACTAACGCATGTTTGAAGCAAGCAACAGCCCCAATTTCATCTCGCACTTTCCCCACTAACTGTCCCTCAAGCTCCTCTAGATCAACATCAACGCCATCTTTGAGCACCACAAAACCTAAAGGCAATTGACCTTTCAAATCATCATGTACACCGACTACTGCGCACTCTGCAATAGCAGGATGGCCGCCAACAATCTCTTCCATCTCTCCAGTCGAGAGCCTATGGCCTGCAACGTTAATCACATCGTCTATACGCCCCATGATGAACAGATACCCATCATCGTCTAGATACCCGCCATCACCTGAGACGTAGTATCCGGGGAACTGACTTAAATACCCTGATTCAAAACGGTCATGATTGCGCCACACCGTCGGTAAGCAGCTTGGTGGCAATGGGCGTTTTAATGCGACAAAGCCCTGTTGATTGGTGATTTGCGGCTCACCGACTTCATTTAGAATCTCAACCTGATAGCCCGGGATAGGTTTCGTGGCAGAACCTGCTTTGATTGGCATCTGCTCTATGCCTGTTGGGTTGCCTGCTATCGCCCAACCCGTTTCTGTTTGCCACCAATGGTCTATTACGGGTTTGTGAGTTTTGCTTTCAACCCACTCTAGGGTCGGTGGGTCGAGACGTTCGCCTGCCATGAAGATCGTTTTTAGATGGCTAAGGTCATATTGACTTAGACAATCACCGTTTGGATCTTCTTTTTTAATCGCTCTAAACGCGGTAGGCGCAGAGAACAGTACATTGACTTGGTATTGTTCACACACACGCCAGAATGCACCAGGATCGGGTGTGCGCACTGGCTTTCCTTCAAATAAAATCGTCGTGCAGCCATGAATTAGCGGCCCATAGACAATGTAGGAATGTCCCACAACCCAACCCACATCAGAGGCAGCCCAGTACACGCCATCTTGTGGCATGTTGTACAGTGCGCTCATTGAATATTTCATCGCGACCGCATGCCCGCCATTGTCTCTCACAACGCCTTTCGGCTTCCCTGTCGTGCCAGAGGTATAGAGAATATAAAGAGGGTCGGTCGATTTCACGGCAACGCATGGGTGAGCTTCAGCTAGCTCTATTGCGTCATGCCAATCAATGTCGCGCTCTTGATTGAGCTCTGCGATGCATTGGCCTCGTTGTAGCACCACTACATGTTCAGGCTTCCAACGGCTGTCCATTATTGCTTTATCCACCAGCGGCTTGTATGGAAGCACTTTATTGATTTCAATGCCACAAGACGCGGTCATCACCACTTTTGGCTCTGCATCTTCGATGCGTACCGCAAGCTCATTAGGAGCGAAACCACCAAACACGACTGAGTGAATCGCACCAAGCCTTGCACAAGCAAGCATCGCCATCGCCGCCTCTGGAATCATCGGCATGTAGATAACAACACGGTCACCTTTGACGACGCCTTGCTGTGCAAGCATGCCTGCTATTTTTGCTACTTGATCACGCAGTTCATTGTATGTGTATTGCTTCGCAGTGCCCGTTACGGGCGAGTCATATATCAGCGCGACTCGCTCTCCTCTCCCCTGTTCGCAATGGTAATCCAAGGCGATCCAAGCGGTGTTCAGCTCACCATCAGGAAACCAACGTTCGATGCCATTCTCATCGGTAGCTAGTGCCGTCTTTGGTGGCGTAAACCAATCAATATGTTGAGATTGGGTCAACCAAAACTGTTGTGGGTTACCTTTCGCCCAATTGTACTCTTGCTCGTATGCTGACATAACATTCCCTCTAGTGACGCTTTGCCTGTCCTAGGCATCACTGATTTCTATTTAACAATATCGGAGGGAATACGCACAAAGCCCTCCATGATGATACGCGCGCTGCGGCTCATACTCACTTTTTCCACTTGCCACCCTGCATCGGTGTTTGTTACATGAGCCCCTACCGTCAGCTTCCCGGAAGGGTGACCAAATGTGATCCCCTGCCTCTCACCACCACCTGCGGCGTGATTGACTAACGTCCCTGGAACACTTGCTGCTGAGGCGATTGCGACTGCGGCAGTCCCCATTATTGCATGGTGCAATTTGCCCATCGACAGCGCTCGAACGTTCAAATCTATCTCTTTGCTATTGATCTGTTTACCACTGGAAGTTTGATAAGGTTTAGCACGGCTAACAAACGCGACCTTAGGTGTATGTTGGCGCGTTTTCGCTTGCTCAATATCGCTCACTAATCCCATTTTGAGCGCGCCATACGCTCGGATAGTTTCAAACAGACTCAACGCTTCAATATCACTATTGATTGCCTCTTGCGGCTCAACACCCGTGTAACCAACAGATTCCGCATCAATGAAAACGGTAGGAATGCCAGCGGTGATTAGCGTGGCGTTAAGCGTGCCGATTCCGGGAAGCTCAAGGTCATCGATCAGGTTTCCGGTCGGAAACAAAGCCTCGTCTTCTCCCGTTGGACGAACAAAGTCCACTTTGATTTCTGCTGCTGGGAATGTCACCCCATCCAGTTCAAAATCCCCGAGCTCTTGCACTTCACCATTTTGTATCGGCACTTCCACCACCAAGGTCTTGCCTATATTGGCTTGCCAAATTCGCACTGACACGACACCGTTGTGGGGAATACGTTCAGGAGGGATAAAGCCAGAATGTAATGCGAACGGGCCAACGGCGGCGGATAAGTTACCGCAATTGCCACTCCAATCGACAAAGGCTTTGTCTATCGACACTTGTCCAAATAGATAATCCACATCATGATCAGGCTTCGCACTCTTACTCACAATCACAGCTTTACTAGTACTGGAGGTTGCGCCTCCCATGCCATCAATTTGTTTGCCATAGGAATCTGGGCTTCCAATCACACGCAGCAACAAATCATCCCGACTTTGCCCTGCTGTCTGTGCGATCTCTGGTAAATCCTCTAACCGAAAGAACACGCCTTTGCTTGTTCCGCCCCGCATATAGGTTGCTGCAACACGAATTTGTTTATCCATAACCATCGTTTGCTCCTTTAAGCGAGAAAATCTTGCGCAAAGCGCTGTAACACGCCACCGGCTTGATACACCTTGACTTCATCTTGCGTATCGAGGCGACATTTGACGGCGATATCCAGCTTTTCACCGTTGGCTCTGGTAATGATTAACGCCAGATTGGTGCCCGGTGTGATCTCACCAACAACGTCGTAGAGCTCACTCCCGTCCAGTTGTAGTGTTTTGCGTGTCACCCCTCCTGTAAACTCAAGCGGTAAAACCCCCATACCGACCAAGTTGGTTCGATGGATACGTTCAAAGCCTTCGGCAACTATCGCCTCAACACCCGCAAGTCTCACCCCTTTTGCAGCCCAATCACGTGATGAACCTTGGCCGTAATCGGCTCCTGCCACCACAATTAAAGGCTGTTTTCGGTGCATGTAGCTTTCTATTGCTTCCCACATGCGAACCACTTCGCCATCGGGTTCAACTCGAGCTAATGAGCCTTGCTTGACTTGACCGTTTTCTTGCACCATTTCATTGAGAAGCTTTGGGTTAGCAAACGTCGCTCTTTGCGCTGTTAAGTGGTCGCCGCGATGTGTAGCATAAGAGTTAAAGTCCGCTTCATCTAATCCCATTTTGGCTAGGTATTCACCCGCTGCGCTGCTAGATAAAATGGCATTAGAAGGGGAAAGGTGATCAGTTGTGATGTTGTCACCAAGTACAGCAAGCGGTCGCATGCCTTTTAGCGTTCTAGGTGCTGCTAGTGCCCCCTCCCAATACGGCGGCCTGCGAATATAAGTACTTTTTGGTCGCCAGTCGTAGAGTGGACTTTCAGCACATTCTCCTTGTTCCAATTTGAACATCTGGATATACACCTGATTGAACTGTTCAGGCTTCACAAACTCCCCCACAACTGCATCAATCTCTTCATCGCTTGGCCACAGGTCATTAAGATAAATAGCGTTACCTTGCTGGTCATAACCTAATGCGTCACGCTCAATATCAAAACGGATGGAACCTGCGAGTGCGTAAGCCACTACAAGTGGCGGCGAAGCGAGAAATGCCTGTTTCGCATACGGATGAATACGACCATCAAAGTTGCGATTACCCGAAAGCACTGCGGTGGTATAGAGATCTCTCCTGGTGATCTCGTCTTGAATCTCTGGATCAAGCGCACCACTCATGCCGTTACAGGTCGTGCACGCATAGGCAACAATGCCAAAACCCAAGGCTTCCATCTCTTCAAGCAAACCCGCTTGATCTAAATACAACTTGGCAACTTTAGAGCCTGGCGCAAATGACGACTTCACCCATGGCTTGCGAGCCAGCCCCAACTGATTGGCTTTTTTCGCTAGCAAGCCTGCCGCCACTACATTACGCGGATTACTGGTATTGGTGCAGGAAGTAATGGCAGCAATGATCACTGCCCCATCAGGCAACTCACCTTCGGTTTGTTGATAATTCGCCGCGATACCGCGCTCCGCAAGCTCTGATGTTGGCAATCGACGGTGTGGGTTTGACGGGCCAGCCATATTGCGTGTCACAGTAGATAAATCAAACTGTAAAACACGCTCGTACTCGACTTCGCTCAAATCGTCTGCCCATAAGCCTATTGTTTTGGCATACAGCTCAACCAACTCAACTTGCTGCTCTTCACGCCCGGTCAGTTTAAGGTATTGAAGGGTTTGCTGATCTATCGCAAACATCCCCGCCGTTGCCCCATATTCGGGTGTCATGTTTGAAATCGTGGCGCGATCGCCGATGGTGAGTGTGTTCGTACCCTCGCCGAAAAATTCGAGATAACACGATACCACTTTCGCATCACGCAAAAATTCAGTCAGTGCGAGTACAATATCGGTTGCGGTGATCCCCGCTTGTCGCTCTCCTATCAGCTCCACACCCACAATATCAGGCAGACGCATCATCGAGGGACGACCAAGCATCACCGTTTCCGCTTCTAGGCCACCAACGCCGATGGCCAGCACACCAAGAGAATCTACATGAGGGGTATGACTATCTGTACCAACACACGTATCAGGATAAGCAATCCCATCTTTTGTCTGTACAACTGGCGACATCTTTTCAAGGTTTATCTGGTGCATAATGCCATTACCAGCAGGCACCACACTGACATTTTCAAATGCGGTTTTGCACCACTCAATAAAGTGAAAACGGTCTTCGTTTCTTCGCTCTTCAATCGCGCGGTTTTTATTAAACGCATCCGGCTCAAAGCCTGCGTGCTCCACCGCCAATGAGTGATCAACAATAAGTTGCGTTTCAACAACAGGGTTCACTTGTGCAGGATCCCCTCCTTGTTCGGCAATCGCATCACGCAGTCCGGCCAAATCGACCAACGCAGTTTGTCCGAGAATGTCATGGCAGACAACGCGGGCTGGGTACCAAGGGAAATCACGATCTTTTTTTCGGTCGATTAATTGCATTAAGCAAGCATCAAGCTCTTCTGGATTACAGCGCCTGACTAGCTGCTCCGCGAGAATGCGAGAGGTATAAGGCAATGTCTTATAACTGCCCGGGGTTAGTTGATTCACCGCCTCACGTACATCGAAATAGTCGTAATTTGTTCCAGTCAGTGGTTTTCGGTATTTTGTGTTATTCATCTTTGGCGTCCTTTCCTCGCTATGCGCGATCCTCTATAGGAACCCAATCTTGATGTTCTGGGCCGGTATAATCTGCGCTAGGGCGGATTATGCGGTTATTTTCTCTCTGCTCAAAGACGTGTGCCGCCCAGCCGGTTAGACGACTCATGACAAATATCGGGGTGAAGAGTTTGGTAGGAATATCCATAAAGTGATAGGCAGAAGCATGGAAAAAATCGGCATTGCAGAACAGTCCCTTTTCTCGCTTCATCACCGACTCAACGCGCTCTGAAACCGAATATAGGTGCGTGTCTCCCACCGTTTGCGACAGTTCCTTTGACCAACGCTTAATCAGGGCATTTCGCGGATCGCTCTCTCGATAAATGGCATGGCCAAAGCCCATTATTTTGTCTTTGTTGGCCAGCATTCGCATGATATTCGCTTCGGCTTCGTCAGGAGTTTGCCAATCCTCAATCATCTCCATCGCGGCTTCATTCGCCCCACCATGCAGCGGCCCTCTCAGAGTACCGATTGCTGCCGTTACACAGGAATGTATATCCGATAGCGTTGAAGCACACACGCGAGCGGCAAAAGTAGAGGCATTAAACTCATGCTCAGCGTATAAGATCAGGGAGCAGTGCATGACCTGTTTGTGCAGTTCACTTGGAGCGCTGTCCGTCAGCATTTTCAAAAAGTAACCACCAATGCAATCTTCTGACTTATCTTCAGTATCCACTCGCACGCCGTCGTGGCTGAAGCGATACCAATAGCAAATAATCGCGGGAAACAACGCCAACATACGCTCTGTGGCTGAAAGCTGTTGTGAGAAGTCATGCTCTTGCTCTAAGTTACCCAGCATCGAGCAGCCTGTTCTCATCACGTCCATTGGATGTGCATCCGCTGGAACAAGCTCTAACGCCTCTTTAAGCTGCTTCGGTAAACCTCTCAAGCTCAATAAATGGGTTTTGTATTCATCGAGCTCCGCACTATTAGGTAGATGACCACGCAACAATAAAAACGCCACCTCCTCAAACTGCGCATAATTAGCAAGATCGGTAATGTCATAACCTCGATAGGTTAAGCCTGTTCCTGTTTTTCCGACTGTACATAATGCGGTGCTTCCAGCGCTTTGGCCACGTAAGCCTGCGCCACCAATGTCCTGATGTGGCATGTTGAACTCCTTTTAAACCTGACTGGATACTCTTTTGGCATCACTTATTTCAGGTGTTCACGTTATTGGATTAGGTAATCAGTTTTCTTGGGCTTCGATTAATGCTATTGCTCGCTTTTAAATAGTTGGTCTAACTTGTCTTCGTAAGAGTGGTAATCGAGGTGTTGATAGAGCGCTTTGCGTGTTTGCATCTGTTCAAGTAACGCTTCTTGATTGCCTACCGAGATCAAATGCTGATACACGTTCTCTGCGGCCTCATTCATGGCACGAAACGCCGTTAACGGATATAGCACCATATCGACACTCGACTCTGCCAACTCGTCACAACCATATAGTGGTGTCTGACCAAACTCAGTAATATTGGCTAGGATTGGTACATGCTTTCCTATCGCTTGCTTCAATCCATCTGAAAACTGTTGATACTGTGATAGCTCAGTCATCGCCTCTGGAAAGATCATATCAGCGCCTGCTTCAACACAGGCAATTGCACGCTCTAACGCACTATCAAACCCCTCAACCGCAAGTGCGTCTGTACGTGCCATGATGACAAAGCCTTCATCATTTCTTGCATCAACCGCCGCTTTCACTCGATCGACCATTTCAGATTGTGAAACGATGGCTTTGTTTGGTCGGTGACCACAACGTTTCTGTGCAACCTGATCTTCCAAATGCACTGCCGCCGCGCCGGCTTTTTCCATCGCTTTTATGGTGCGACTGATATTAAATGCTCCCCCAAAACCGGTATCGATATCCACCAGCAATGGCAGATCACAAGCATTACTCACGCGTTCTACATCAACCAAAACATCATTTAACGTAGTGATACCTAAATCGGGTAGCCCATAAGAGGCGTTAGCAATCCCACCACCGGATAGATAGATGGCCTGATGACCAATGTTCTTTGCCATCATGGCGCAGTAGGGATTAATCGTTCCGACAATTTGTAATGGATGATTCTGTTCTACGGCGAGTCTAAATTTCGCGCCTTGTGAGAGTCCCATAGCTAGTTTCCTTGCTGTATTGGTGATTCAGAGGTGTGTTCTATGTTTTGTTCAATCAGTTTTCTGCTACCGGAGATGTGCCTTCTCATTAGCATTTCCGCCAACTCTTCATCTCGATTTTGTATCGCTTGCAATATAAATTTGTGTTCAGCTAATGCTTCATTCGGGCGTGAGTCTGCCCTTGGGGACTGATATCGATACATGCGTAAAAGGTGATAGAGCTCATCACACAACAAGGCAATGAGCTTGCTATTGCGGCTCGCTTGAATGATGCGATAGTGGAAATCGAAGTCGCCTTGCTGGTGAAAATAGGAAGCGCCCTCCACTTCGTCAATATGGCTAGCATGCTTTGACAACAGCACTTCCAAACCTAGCAGTTCTTCTTGCGATATATTGCGCGCCGCTAGACGCGCAGCCATGCCCTCTAGAGACTCCCGTACCGTATATAGCTCTAACAGGTTTTCTGCCGACAGTGTAATAACGCGTGCGCCAATATTGGGTGTGCGCTCGATCAGTCCAAGGCCTTCAAGACGCATAATCGCTTCTCTCAAAGGCCCTCGGCTCACCTGGTATTGTTTGGCAAGTTCGGGCTCGGAGATTTTACTACCCGAAGGGATAACGCCACTGACAATCGATTCGATCAAATTCTCTGTCAGGCTTTCTGATTTCGTATGCTCTTTCTCTCTCAGAGCTGGTGATTTCACCTCAAGGTGACTGCTGATACTGTTCACAACCTAAACGTCCAATCTGTCTACAATTCATATCAATGAACAAAAAATAGACGATCAATCTGTCAACAATCAAGTAAACTGTCGACAATTTAGACTAAGGTATGAATCTGGTAGGTGAAAATCGGGAAGAAATAAGACTAAAGCAAAGACAATGGTTAGCTATTGTTCGGTTGGGGTGATGCCTTGATCAATCTGACCAATCGAGTACAACACCAGTTCAGGGGGGTTATCGCCCTCACCCAATGAGTGAATATCTTCACCTTGTTTTTTCAGGGTATCGATTATCGCCAGTGCCTGATCTTGCGCGACATTGATGATAATGGGTATTTCTGATGCTGATACTCCATAACGAGTTGCAATCAGTAACTCTTTAACTTTATCCGTGTTGGATTTCTTAGTGTCGCCTTCGCTTTTGTGAGCTTTACCCTTATGGAATAGAGACATAATCTCAGTCACTTGCTCTTAATCAATTATCTTGTTCAAGCATAGCCCGACAACTGTCACTCTGCCTTCAATCATCACTCTCGAGCACATTTTTCCCACAACACATACATGTAGGATCAAGGTCTGGAGGCATAACAATGATGAAACCACAGTGAGGGCACAAATCACCCTGTTGGAGCACGCAAAGCCTAGTCATCAACATCTGTAAGATTCCAATTTAAATTTACAGAACACCATGCCATATAAAGTTAAAAATAGACCAATACTCATGTGGGTATTGGTTAGGTAGTTAAGCGGGCTGCTCTGTCATCGTTGTCGCTTGGTTGATACCTTGACGTAAATTGTCGACAATCTGGAATTGAACTCCGGATTTCGATTCGACTTTTTCTACTGTCAGCTGCCCTTTGAAACCAAGTCTTGATAAACGTGCACACAGTTCATTCGGTGCTAGCTCAAAAACACAGTTTAAGAATGGAAACAGCTCACTCGACACCACGCCTTCTTTATTGCACTGTGACATTGCATCTTCTAATAGGTCGCTGTCAGTAAACTCGATGACTTCTAAGATTTGCTCTAGCAACATGGGTTCTTCATTCCAATTGAAAATATTCACTGAAGCGAATACTACCCTATTCTCATGCTAAGGTGAATTTATTACTCTTTTCTAAACATTAACTTACAAGCAACGCGCAAGTTTATGATATACCATCCCAAAGCTTATCAGCGAGGCAAATACATCGCTTTAACGGCATCACGTAGCCAACGAATTTTGGGGTTGTAAACATAAGGTCTACTGATTCTTCTCGTTCATCACAAAACGGGTTCTTACCTGCTTTAAACCGAGTTTATCAATCGACATTTCACTAACAGAACGCTCTAACTCTTTACCATTAAAGTAATAAGGCTGGAGTGAAGCATCACTGTTATCCGGCAAGGCGTAATAGAGTGTTGCAGGCTGCTGATACCACGCCTGCGCACTAAGATAGCCAACCAAAGCATGTTCAAATTGATGATACCCATTCCCCCAATGAAACTGCTTAACCGATTTAGGCATCAAACCGACACCGCCATACTGCTGGTCTACCCAATACTGTTGAAAACTGGTAGTCGTAAAGAATAGCTGTTTAACCAGTGCCGGATCCAACTGCTGCCCTTGTTTCATCGCTAAGGTCATGAGCGCTTGGTCAAGCTCTGCCCACTGCCAGGAGAACGCGCCATAGCTGTATGGCTTACTCTGCCAAGAGTAGATTTCATCAAAAGGAATAGATTGATATTCAGCATCACTTAAAACACCGATAAGGTTCGTTTTTGGATAACTAAACGCCGCACGCTCTAGTGTTTTCTCCATACCTGTTTCAGCGAAGCGCTGCCACTTTGGATTATCGAGTGCTTGCCCAACAAGATAAGTCATCCAGTAGGCTTTGATGGTATGACCAAAATCGTTATGTTTGGCGTTAATTTTCATCATCGCGGGATGATGAATCGCCCCATAGAATCGCCACTCTTCATCGTCGTGATAAAGCGCGATCATCTGCTTGGTCAACCACACCAAGTCGTCACGCCATTTTTTCTGATATGGCTCAGGCAATAAAGGCATCACGAGCAGCATATGCACCTTAGGCTCTGATTGGTGGTATGTCTTGATCAATAACTCAATTGATTGCATTTGATTGTTAGTTGCTTGAGTTGCAAAATCTACATTGCTAGTTGACGAACACCCTAATAGGCCTGTCATCATCAAAGCGATGACTGAATGTCGGAACGTCATTGGTGCTATCTCTCACACAAGTAAGTACGAAGTTTACATGTACGATAAAGACTCCTAGGTTAAGAGAGGGTTAACCCAGCCCACTTCTGATGAACATTTAGGGAATTGCGCTCAAGTAGAACTCATTTAGTTTTTCATGCCATCATTCAAGAATTAGACTTGTGTAATTAATACGACTTCATCTATTTAAAATCATAATAGAAGGTATCACGCTATTTTCAGCGGGTTTTCTGTACGCTTGCCCCATACCTCTTTGGAGAATAAACGCATGAAACACCCTGATAAAATGATAAAAACAGCACTGGCTGCCACCGTTGCATCGGCAGCCGCGCTGGCTTCTACCCCAGCACTCGCCAAACAGCCTAACATCGTGGCTATCATGGTAGATGATGTTGCACCAATGGATATTTCAGCCTATCACCGTGGCCTTGGGGCAATCAAAACACCCAACATCGATCGAATCGCCGAGCGCGGTGTTATGATCAGTGACTATTACGCACAAAGCAGTTCGACTGCAGGCCGTGCTGCCTTCATTACTGGTCAATACCCATTTCGCAGTGGCTTAACGTCTGTGGGTCAACCCGGGTCAAAACTTGGGCTCAAGAAAGAGACTCCGACACTGGCTGAGCTGCTCAAACAGAAAGGTTACGCTACTGTTCATGTGGGTAAATCTCACCTAGGTGACAACAACAGCCATCTACCTACGGTTCACGGCTTCGATGAATACTACGGTTTCTTGTATCACCTTAACGTGATGGAGATGCCAGAACAGCCTGAATTCCCAAAAGATCCGAATTTCACTGGCGTGCCGCGCAATGTCATTCACTCTCTCGCAACTCAGCAACATGATAAAACCGTTGACCCTCGTTTTGGCGAAGTCGGTAAACAGAAAATCACGGACCAAGGCAAGCTGGGCAAAGAGCGCATGAAACGGATCGATGAGGAGTTCTTAACCTTCGCAACAGACTGGCTTGAAACCCATAAAAACATGAATGGCGATCAGCCTTACTTCATGTGGTACAACCCCTCACGAATGCACACTATCACGCACGTGAGCCGTGAATATGAAGGGGCGAGTCAAACATCTACCTATTACGATGCCTTAAAGCAACTTGATGATCAGGTTGGCATTTTGATTAATAAACTTGAGTCAATGGGTGAACTGGATAATACCATTTTGATGTTTACATCAGATAATGGAGTGAACACTGATCACTGGCCAGATGCGGGAGCAGCCTCTTTCCGTGGACAAAAAGGAACCACATGGGATGGTGGTTTCCGTGTACCAATGCTCGTGAGCTGGCCTGAACAGCTCCCACAAGGCACCTATGTCGATGGCATGATGTCAGCAGAAGACTGGTTGCCAACGATCATGGCGGCAACGGGTGAAAATGACATTAAACAGCGTCTGCTGAATGGTCATAATATTGAGGGCACAGAACGAGTCGCACACCTTGATGGCTACAACCAAATGGACATGTTGCAAAACGATGGCCCAAGTCAGCGCCAAGAGTTCTTCTTCTACAACGAAGGAGACTTGAATGCTGTTCGTGTCAACGAATGGAAAGTACACCTAAAAACCAAGACAACCTGGACTGAACCCGCCAAAGCATGGCCATTCGGTGTCTTGGTCAACATAAAAGCTGACCCTTATGAACGCACGCCAGAAACTCCTGGGTGGTATCACTGGATGAAGCAAAAATCTTGGGTATTGCCGTATTTCTATCAGGCGATCAATAAATATCAAAAATCGCTTGAAGCATACCCACCCGCACAGAAAGGCACGGGTGTCGGTATGGGTAACGACACCATCGAGTAAAACTGTCGCGAGTCATTACTCTCTCCTTGCACGCCACAAATGAGTGGCGTGCTTTTTTAATTTCTATATTGAGGACAAAATCATGACTTCCTCTGTCCCTTACAGCCTGTCTATTAAACCCGTTGGGTCTAAATGCAATCTTGATTGTAGTTACTGCTATTACCTCAACCACAACTCTGGGTGTGGTGATCCTATGTCTGATGAACAACTCAAACTAGTGATTAAGAATCACATAGACTCGCAACCGAAACACAGCAAAAACGTCGATTTTATCTGGCATGGTGGCGAGCCTTTACTCCGTGGTCGAGCGTTTTTTCAAAATGTCGTGCTTTCTCAAAAGCAACAAGCAGGAACAAAACGCATAGTTAACACCATTCAAACTAACGGTACGCTTATCAACGAATCATGGGCAGCCTTCTTTAAGCAGCATAATTTTATGGTCGGCATTAGCTTAGATGGCCCGAATCTACTCAATGATATGGCACGAATCGATCTCAAAGGGCAATCAAGCTTTGAGAGAACAATGCGTGGTTTAACCCATCTAAAGCAAGCACAAGTCGAATTCAACACGCTAACGGTTGTCAACAATCGTACTTTTCGTCACGGAGTGCACATATACCGTTTTTTGCGTGATAACGGCAGCCAGTATCTTCAATTTCAACCCTGCATAGACCATGAACTTGATCGTCGTTCACGTTTTGATTGGTCGTTATCGGGTGAACAATGGGGAGAGTTTTTATGTGATGTATTTGACGAGTGGTGTAAAAACGATATTGGGAAGGTTTACGTTCAGTTCTTTGAAAATTGCTTGCTCATATTAATGGGACATGCCAGTCAAATGTGCCATCACGCACCAACTTGTGGTCAGCAATTAATGATGGAAGCCAATGGCAGTGTCTATAGCTGTGACCACTATGGTTATGACAGTCATAAGCTAGGCAACGGTATGCAAACAAGCCTCGAATCACTGGTCAATAACCAACAGCAGATTAATTTTGGCCAGGCAAAACAACAAGAACTCAACACCACCTGTCAGCAGTGTGACTTCCTTCTACTCTGCCAAGGTGGGTGCCCCAAAAATCGCACAGAGATAACCGAAGAAGGTCAATCAATGAACCGGCTTTGTACGGGGTATCAAGTATTTTTCCGTTACGCTCTTCCACGCTTACTCAAAATGGTCGATGCTATGAATAATGGCTATGGCCCGCAATATTACGCGCTATTTTAATCGCTCTATTTTTGAACGTTCTTTTTAACAACCCTAGTGCTCGGAATTCTTATGACTAAAGATTACAACCTACTCAAGCTACTCGTCACCCTCTATGAAACGAGACAAACAGTGGCAACCGCACGCAAGCTCAATATCAGCCAGCCAACCGTGAGTGTGATGTTAAAAAAGTTGAGAGAACAATTCTCTGATGAACTTTTCGTGCGTCACAATAATCTCTTAGAGCCGACACAAAAATGTACGTCGTTGGTCAGTAAAATCCCTACCCTGCTCGACCAGCTTGATGCACTATATACCGATGAAACTTGGTCTATTGATAATCAGCGTGGCGAAGTAACGCTTTATTTTCCCACGACACTGATGGCACCAATCGCTGCGCCACTTGTGGCGAAACTGACTCAGTTAGCGCCGGAGATGACGGTCACTTGCCATCCATGGAACGACCATAGTTTAAACTCGTTAGAACAGACTCGAAACGCGTGGGGAGTGGGTTACTTACCTATGGACACAAATAAGAATGTCTCTGAGAAGCCACTACCCGATGACCAGTTCATTCTTGTTACCAGAAAAGATCATCCATTGAGTGACAATTCATTAAGTAACGTACTCACCTACCCCATCTGCGTAAGTGTAATACCTGGGTATATCGAAGCCTCTAAAGTTGAGATGTTGATTAAGAAATACAAAATTGAAAAAAGTGTTAGTGTCCGCTCGAGTGATACCAGTATGATGATCGAGCTAATCCGCCAAAGCGATACCGTAGGTGTGATGTCAATTAAGAATATGCAGTTGCTTCAAGATACGTTCAAAACTTACCCTCTCCCCTCTGAGCTCTACCAAGACACCTTCCGCCGTCAATGCTCACTATTTTGCCACCTAAGAGATCGACACCACCCATTCACACTTTGGCTTTATAGTGAAGTCGAACAGCTAATGACTCAGACCAGTTCGGCAGCCAAGCCTATACTTAACTCGTAAATCAATGATCATTGTCGATGTACGCACGTAAGGAAGCACATGAGAAATATTCTTGGATACATGGGACTGATTCCCTACATCGCACTCCCTGCTGCGGTCTTGCTTCTAAATGATATGGAACGCGGGCTAGCGATATACGCCTACTTTGCCTACAGCGCGGGCATTGCGATCTTTATGTCAGGAGCAATTTGGGGGCGTGTCATCGAAAATAACGGTGAGAATAACACCGCACTTTTAATGTCGAACCTCATCACATTGTTTGTGATTGCTCTGAGCACAATAAGTTTTCATAACTTTACCGTTATTACCATCGGACTCATTCTCGCTCACACGTTTAATTGGTTTTTCGAGCCTAAGGACAATGAAGCCTATCTCACACTAAGAAAAACCCTCACTGCGACGGTTTTGATTTCTCACCTTATCATGGTTGGTATTTTATACTCATCGAACCTTTGACGTTCGAAAAGCGACATCGGCACAAAGCTAAACGCCATCTATGTGCCCCTTCCCGGTGAGTTGATTTAATACCTGGCTAGCTCGCTCTCTGAAAAAGTCTCGCAGCAAACGAACGGTAGGTGTGATGGACTGACGACTCGGACATACTAACCAAAGCTCTGTCGGTGTCGGTTTGTACTCGGGCATCACATTGATGATTCGCCCTTGAAGTAAGTCATCTGCCATATCTAAGCATGACTTAATCGCGAACCCTTGCCCCGATACACACCAACGCCTAACCAAATCACCATCGTTTGACGCTCTGTTTCCTTTTAGTTTGACTTTGTGACTTTCACCATGGTGATCAAAGCGCCACTCGTCTTGAACGATATCTTGCAGTTGATAAAACAATCCGTTGTGTTGCTTGAGTTCATCTAACGTTGAAGGTGTTCCGTTTTTATCTAGATATGCATGAGAGGCACACAGCAACCTTGGTACATCACAAATTTTGAAACCATACATGCTTGCATCGTTGGGTGAACCATAGCGCAGAGCCATATCGACTGCATCACGATAAAAATCTATATTGCTATCACTGATATTGCTTCTTAACGCCACCTCCGGCCTTTCAGCAAGAAAGTCATCTAACCAAGGCGTAACAACATTTCGACCCAGATCCGAAGAAAGCGCGATACGAACCTCTCCACCCAATACATCCATATCTTCCTGAACGTTTTGTTTCGCGCTGTCGAGCAACTGAAGAGCTTGCTCGCACTGTGGTAAATATCGCTCTCCTGCTGGAGATAACCTAAGCTGCCTTGTGGTACGAACAAACAACTCCACACCAAGAGCGGATTCCACTCGCTTTATCGCCGCACTCGCCGTTGCCATACGCATATCTAAACTGTTCGCCGCTGCGGTAATACTGCGAAACTCCGCGACTTTCAACACCACTACAAGGTCATTCAAGAGCATACTTTCAACCCAAATTTGAGAATATATCAATTACTATAGCGTTTTTCTTTAACACGACAAGGATTAAACTCCTCATCATCACATAGCAAATGTCGAGTTATTCAGTATGTCCCAACTTCATTTTCAACAAGGCCCTATTCGCCCGCCCTCAGAAGCAAACAGCTTGTTAATTAGAACAACGCAAGGCTGTCCGTGGAACAAATGCAGTTTCTGCACACTGTTTAAGGGAATGGAGTTCTCAATACGCCCTATTGAAGAAATCAAAAACGACATCTGGGCAGCAAAAGCCTTCTACAAAGGTCGTAAATTCGAATCGTGCTTTTTGCAAGATGGCGATTCATTTGCGATGGAAACGTCTGACCTAATAGAGGTTTTGAACACGCTTAAACAAGCCTTTCCAGATTTAAAACAGATTAGCTCGTACGGCCGTGCGCAAACAATGACGAAAAAGTCAGCGCAAGAGATGAAAGCGATCTGCGACGCTGGGTTAAACATGCTCTATTGCGGTATGGAATCTGGCTCTATCGATGTACTGAAAAAAATGAAAAAAGGCATCACGCCAAAGTCTATCCTTAAGTCGGCAAAACACGCTAAGCAAGCTGGCATGAAGATGATGACGTTCATCATTTTAGGTCTCGGCGGTAAAGAGTTGTCACAAGAGCATGTAACCGAGACGGCCAATCTACTCAATCAAATTGACCCCGAGGAAATTCGCCTGCTGTCACTTGCCGTGAAACAAGGCACCGAACTCGATGACATGGTTAAGTCTGGCCGGTTTACACCGCTGAATGAACAAGAGATGGTTCTCGAACAAAGAGCCTTGATTGAGCAGCTTAACGGTATCAGTAGCCGATATGGTAACTTTCATTCGATTAATCTTTTGATGGAAATCAATGGTGTCTTACCGCAAGACAAGGCACGTTTTTTGTCGACCATTGATGATTTCCTATCTCTACCCGTTGAAAAACAATACAATTTTATTCTCGGGCGCCGAATTCACTATTACACTGAATTATCAGATATGAACAATCAGCTTTATTTCGATACGGTACAAAACGAGCTCGCTAAAACAGATATGTCGAACCCTGTTGTGTTAGACGACGTCTTCTATCAACTTCGCCAACGCATGATTTAAGGAAACACCTATGTTTGATTTAACCCAATGGAACATCATCAATAATAACAATGAGCTTTGGTCTATCAAAGAAGATGTATTGCGAGTGCAAATTGCAGAGGGAAACATGTGGGGGCTGGGCAGTGATACCAAAGACAATCTGTTCCTTCACCCGATCAGTGCGAGCGAATACTCTGTGCAGGTTAAGGTTGAGCTTACCCCTCAGCGAACTTTTGAGCAGGCGGGCATTGGCGTGTTCTGGAACAAAGACAACTACATTAAGATCAGTAAGGAGATGTTTAATGGTGAACTGTCTTTGGTATTTGTCACAGAAGAGAATGGTTTGCCTCGAGTTAACCAGTTAATTAGATACAGCGACACTGCTGTCGCCTTCAAACTGGATGTCACCGCAACGCACGTCATTGCAAGCTATAAAGCACTAAATGAAGAGAGCTGGGTTGTGGTCGGAAGCACGCCTCGATTAGCTGGTAATGAGCAAGGTGTCATGCTGTATACGTTTAGTGGAAACAGATTACAGCCCAACACCGCTGCTTTTTATGATTTTGAACTGACACGCTCATAGCATATTGCAAATCACTGTTGCATTTTGAAACAGCAGAAGCATGACTATATAAAACCATACACACATCATTTCGGTAAGTCATTGAATATAATAAACACGCATAGTTGGCATGCAGATTGTATTGTTAGTTATGACCTATGCTAGTCATTAGGTCACCTAGCCAACTGACGTTGTTTAAGAACCTTTTTAGTTCTCCAGATGCTTGATAAGCATCTGGTTTTTTCTTTGTACCCACCATTTATTTAACTGGGTCGAAACTATTGGCGTATACTAAATCTTGGTTTTCGTTTTAACCTATTTTGTCTGTTTTTAGGGACTATCACCGTTTTACATTAAAACGCTTCGGATAGCATAAGAAACGACAAACAGCGACAATACACTTGCCGACCAAATAGCCAAAAACCACAACGCCCTTTTCAACCTCTCACTCATCAGTGATACCCCTCCCCGTGCTTTAATTTCCCTCTAAATACCCAATACGAATACGCGGAGTAGGCAATAATCATGGGTAACAATATCACCGCGCCAACAAGAAGGAATTTAAGACTTGAGTCTGGTGCAGCAGTCTCGGCATACGTGAGTGCGAACGGGACTAAATAAGGGAATGTGCTCACGCCAAACCCAAGCGCTGCAATGAGAAACAGCCCGATGCCACACAGGTAGGCTCGCAGTGCCTTGTGCGCCAGTAACGAAGCGAATAACTGCCAAACACATGCCGCCGCCAGTAAAGGAATGACGATAAACAGAAACACGTTAGGTACACTGAACCAGCGCTCAAACACCAACGCATTGGTCAAAGGCAACCATAGGCTGACCACTGCAATACTAACCACCAGCGCTAACCCCCAACGTTTGGCTATCGTGTAATAACGCCCAGCTAAGTCATCCGGTAGTTTCATGATTAACCAGCACGCGCCAAGCAAGGTGTAAGCACATAAAAGACCGAAAGCGCAAAAGAGACTAAATGGTGTTAACCAATCGAACCACACCCCACTAAATTGTCTGCCCTCGACATCGATACCCTGTAACAACGTACCCAGCATCACACCTTGCATTAAGGTGGCGAGTAGCGAACCGAGAAAGAAAGAAGTATCCCAAAGAAACTTACCCCGTTTTGTACGAAATCGATATTCAAACGACACCCCACGCAAGATCAACCCGAGTAGCATGATAATGAGTGGCGCATACAGTGCGGGCATAATCACAGCGTATGCGAGCGGAAAGACAGCAAAAAGCCCCCCGCCCCCTAAAACTAACCAGGTCTCGTTACCATCCCAAACAGGCGCCACACTGTTCATCATCATATCTCGTTCATTGTCGCTATGTGCGCTTGGGAACAAAATACCTATTCCTAAATCAAACCCATCGAGAATCACGTAAATCAAGACTGCTAGACCTATCAAGGCATACCAAATTAGCGCGTAATCCATATTCCAGTCCTCAGGTTAAGTGATTTGAATGAGTCGTCGCTGGCGCTTCGCTGCCATCAGGTAGGCGAGCATCGAGCGATTGCTCATATTTCGATGGTGACTTTCTCATGAGGCGTAAGAGATAGAAAAAACCGCAACCAAACACAACAAAATACACAACGATGAACGCGGTTAAGGAGACGCTCACCGCTGCGGCATCAATCGGTGATGCAGAATCGGCTGTTGTCAGTAGTCCGTAAACCGTGTACGGCTGGCGACCTACCTCGGTCGTTATCCACCCCGCTAAGACTGCGATAAAACCCGCCGGCCCAAACCAAGTACAAATATGTAAGAAGGGCCTTTGCTCGTAAAGGTTATTCTTTTTACGCAACCACAAGCTGTACCAACCAATCGCGAGCATAGCGAAACCAATCCCTACCATGACTCTAAAGCTCCAAAAGACTATGGTCACGGGAGGATGTTCTTCTTCAGGGAAAGCGTCTAAACCTTTGACTTCACCGTTTAAGTCATGCGTTAAAATCAAACTGCCAAGCTTAGGTATCTCGACGGCGTAATCCATCCTGTTGTTCTCTTCATCTGGAATGCCAAAGAGAATGAGGGGTGCGCCTTGATGGGTTTCAAAGTGCCCTTCCATCGCTGCGATTTTCGCGGGCTGGTGTTCAAGTGTGTTTAAGCCATGGAAATCACCGGCGACGATTTGTAGTGGTGTAACGATAGCTGCCATCCACATTGCCATCGAGAACATGGTACGAGCCAGAGGGTTATGAGGCGCTTTGAGTAAATGATACGCACCAACGGCGGCTACGACGAAGGCCGTTGTCAGGTAAGCAGCGAACAGCATGTGTACGAGGCGATAAGGGAATGATGGGTTGAATACCACTTCAAACCAATCTACCGGAATAAACTGCCCGGCTTCGTTGTAATCGAACCCTGCGGGAGTTTGCATCCAACTGTTGACTGACAATATCCAGAAGGCAGATAAGAACGTACCAAATGCGACCACACAGGTTGATGCGAAATGCACTTTCTTGCCTACTCGTTCCATGCCAAACAACATGACACCCAAGAATCCTGCTTCGAGGAAAAATGCAGTGAAAACTTCATATCCCATCAAAGGCCCCAATACCGGGCCGGTCTTATCAGAGAAAACACTCCAGTTTGTCCCGAACTGATAACTGAGCACAATGCCGCTCACCACACCCATACCAAAGCTTATTGCGAATATTTTCAGCCAGTATTTATAGAGCTGAATGTACTTGTCTTCGCCCGTTTTTAACCACAAGCCTTCCAGCACTGCGAGAAAGCTCGCGAGACCGATAGTAAACGCCGGGAAAATGATGTGAAACGAAACCGTGAAAGCAAATTGAAACCGCGCAAGGTCGATAGCCACAGAATCCATAGTATACCCCTATCATGCCGTACGATATTTCTTACGCCCTAACCTATTAAATGTTCATTGGTCTAAAGAATTATTCTCCAACCAATGCTGTGCCTCCTCGTATTGATTGCAGGCCACTGCCCTCATCCATTTTCTTACACACTCAGGCGTTGTACATTTACTGCGTGCAGCCTGTTATTCGTATGGCGAAAGCGAGTTTCTCTGCTTTAATTAACTGATAAAACTCAATTAGTTCATTTTATGCAAACACGACAAAGTCTCATTCTTTTGCTGGTCACCATTTTCTCTGGCTGTGCAACCTACGCAGGCCTCAACTATGACCAACTTTTCGGTGAAGAAAAGGTACAAAATCGTCAGGCCTCGATATCAACCGATGCCGCTGTTCACTATATCAGTGATGTTAAACCAATCATCGATAACCGCTGTGTTGTTTGTCATGCCTGCTACGATGCGCCTTGCCAGCTGAAAATGTCGTCACCAGAAGGTATTGATCGCGGGGCAAGTAAGGAGCTAGTTTATGAGGGCACACGATTGGTTGCCGCGAAACCTAGTCGTCTGTTTGAGGATCACGACACCACTAACCAGTGGCGTAAACATGGCTTCCACCCCATACTCAACGAACGGATACAAAACCCAACCGCTAACCTAGAGGCGGGATTAGTGGCTAGGATGTTGATGCAGAAAGAAAAACATCCGCTCCCAGAACAAGAGCAGCTAGAGGGATTCGACTTTGCGATTGACCGTCAACAGCAATGCCCTACCATGGCAGAGTTCGACCAATACGAAGCTGACTACCCAACTTGGGGGATGCCTTACGGCATGCCGAATTTAGATAGACAAGAATACGCGACACTCATCAATTGGCTACAAACAGGGGCAATCATGAACGCTCCTTTGCCTTTAACTACCCCTGAAATTGAACAAATCAGGCGTTTTGAAGACTTTCTAAATCACCCCAACCTGAAAAACCAGTTAGCAGCACGCTATATCTACGAGCATCTTTTTCTCTCTCACCTCTATTTCTCCGAGTTAACATCCGACAGCAACCCAATACCAAGGTTCTTTAGCCTTGTTCGCTCTGCTACACCGCCCGGTGAGCCAGTAAAGCGTATTTCAACTCGTCGCCCATACGACAACCCAGATGTGGACCGCGTCTACTATCGAATCATCGCTGAACAAGGAACGATTGTAGATAAAACACACATGCCGTTTGATCTCAACCAAACCACACTCGCGAACTGGCAAATGTGGTTTGTGAATGCCGATTACACCGTCAGTGAGCTACCAAGTTACGAAGTCAAAGTGGCAGCTAACCCCATGACCGCATTCATCGACTTACCCGTCAAGTCTCGCTACAAATTCATGCTCGACAATGCACAGAATACTGTCATGGCCTACATCAAGGGCCCTGTCTGTCGAGGTCAGCTCGCGCTCAACGTTATCAATGATCACTTCTGGGTGTTCTTCGTTGACCCAGACAAGAGCAACTTACCTGAGGTTAATGAGTTTTATCGTTCCCAAGCTGATAACTTGGCACTCCCAGGGGAGAAAGACAGCAATGTATTACCAATTACAACTTGGGTGAAATATTCACGACAGCAAGCTCGTTACTTACAAGCCAAATCAGAGCTAGTAAACAAAGAGTTCAAAGACGGTGCCAACCTCAATCTCGATTTGATATGGACAGGTAACGGTGAAAACCCGAATGCTGGCCTGACTATTTTCCGTCACTTCGATAGCGCCTCAGTTGTGCAAGGTTTGGTTGGTGAGCAGCCTAAAACCGCATGGGTTCTCGACTATGCCTTACTCGAACGTATTCATTACTTGCTCGTCGCCGGCTTTGATGTCTATGGCAACTTTGGCCATCAATTAGTGACTCGTATGTTCATGGACTTCTTGCGCCTAGAAGGAGAGAGTCATTTTCTTACTCTCCTCCCTAAAGAGATGCGTCACGCAGAGCATGCCAGTTGGTATCAAAACCAACATGCGCAGCTCAGTGATTTCTTGCAACGTAACGTTGAGCCATTCAACCAGCCAACGCAGGTGGTCTATCAAACCAACGATCCGAAAACTGAGCTATTGGACATGCTGCAACAACGGCTTAAACCAATCCTCGATGATCGGTACACGATTACCCAAACTGGGCTATCAAAAAATAACGAGGCATTGTTGAATCAAATTAACAAGGTTCGTGGTGAAGGGCTGATTCATGTTCCGCAAAGCCTCATGATGATGATCACCTCTGAGAGCGGCGAAGAGCAGCTTTTCACTATTTTGCACAACAACGCCCACACCAATATTTCTAGCCTGTTTGCAGAAGAGAAGAACCGTGATTATCCCAATGACTCTCTGACTATTGTTAAGGGTGTGATTGGTAGCTATCCGCAAGCCTTCTTAGAGCTTGAAGAAAAAGACGTGATCAAACTGGTCTTGATGCTACAAAGTATCGAACAAGAGCAAGACTATATTGACCTGCTCGATGCGTATGCCGTTCGCCGCAGCCATGATGATTTTTGGTCATTCAGTGATCGCGTACACCAGTGGTATCAAACTGACCAGCCTATCGAGTTTGGATTGCTCGACTATAATCGTTTCGAGAATCGATAAACGTCGTAATGACATTCTTATTTTCACCTGGCGATGAGTTGACTCATCGCCCTTTCACTTGCTTGTGCTCGTTGTCACACAACAGTTTTTGCACGTTTTCACTTTCGATGTTCTTCTATCATGCCCTTCTACCTTGTGATATGTTGCCGTTAGTCTCAATAGCAATAAGATTGAATTATGTCTTCTGATTACAACGGCTCGAGCGCGGCCTATGCGCGACAAGAACAAGGCTACCGAGAAAAAGCGCTAAAGCTGTTCCCTTGGGTGTGCGGTAAATGTGCGCGTGAGTTTGTTTATTCAAACCTGCGTGAACTCACCGTACACCACGTCGACCACGACCACACAAACAACCCAGAAGACGGTAGCAACTGGGAGCTTCTGTGTCTGTATTGCCACGACCATGAGCACTCAAAATACACCGATCACGAACGGTATGGTGTTGAAGCAACGGCACGACTAGATGACCATGAAGTCGCCACGCACAACCCGTTTGCAGACCTTGCCAAGATGATGAAAAAGTAACGACTAAAAAGAACGAAGGCCACGTTAATATGACGTGGCCTTTTTGTTGGGAGAAAATCTATCTAGATTTATGCGTCTTCTGGGGCAATCTCTATTCTATCTCGGCCGAGTGCCTTGGCCTGATAAAGCGCTTTATCTGCTCGCTCTATTGCTTGGTTAAACGTATCTATGTTTTTACAAGTTGCAACACCAAACGAACACGTAAGATCTTTCACATAAGGCCACTCAACTTGTGCAAATCGTTCTTGAAGTCGAACTGCAATCTTAGCAGCCGCATGCGCACTAATGTCGTGACACAGAATTACAAACTCCTCCCCACCCCAACGCACTAAGAAATGATCTTCTCCAATCGATGATTCAATAAGGTTTGCGAGCATAATGAGGATAGCGTCACCCGCTTGATGACTGTGGGTATCATTGATCGACTTAAAGTGGTCAATATCAAGATAAATAATGCTGATCACCGACTTCACAGGGGTTTGCTCAAAAATGACTTTGTGGGCACCATGTCGATTAAGCGCGCCAGTCAATTTGTCTTTGTGTGCCAAATTAACAAGGTGTGAGTTTTCATTTTGTAGCTGTTTATATTCCCAACTGAGTAACAAGTTCTCGCGCCTCGTCTCCCTAAATGAATAAAACAGGTTAGAAATACTGTGAGTTAACCAAACAATGAGAAGAATATTGACTAAGGTTTCGTGGGGAATCCAAGGGCCAGAAACACTCATTCCTTTTAACAAGATACGATAAGTCCCTGGTTCAGTTTGGGCAGGTGTACTTAAACTGACTTCAACGATTTCACTTACCTCAGCTTGGCTCTCAAACAATCCGGCTGCGTGTTCTAAGCGCCACCAATCAGGCACTTTCAAAAAACTCAAGGGAATTGGCACACCCTGTTGGTATTTCGCAGGTGGGAACTCTATGCTGGAGGGTTTTACCCCATCAGAATACTGAAAGGCGCGCTGTTTGAAATAGAGTCGGATCGGGCGATGACCTTGATCTTCACCATCGACAACAAGGGATGCGTCAACCAACAGATGATTATATTGCTCAAGGTTTATCCCTTGGCCTTGTTGATCATACAATTCAAATTGCAACTCACAAAAACGCCACTGGTATACATCGGTTAACATGCACTCTAAGACTAGCCCCTCTCCAGAGGCAGCCTCGGCGTAACCAACAGAAGTCCCACCATTAAATGCATTGTCGGTCGTAACACGAAACGGGTAATCAAGCAGGTCAATCTCGCGCTGATAGGTTTGATTTAAGCCATAAACCACAAACGTTGAAAACAACAGCACCAGCGTGAACAAACTTCTTTTATTAAAATTTTTTAGAATCACAGAATACTAGCCAAGCAACAACAACCGGCACAATGTGCCATAAATTGAATAGGAGGACAAAAATAGTACAACTTAAGCATGACAAATTTAAGTTAGGTCACGTTACGAAGATTTTCTGAAAAAAGAATATAATTTTCACTACCTTGAAAAACCAATCATTATCGCGACTCAACACCAGCAAATACCTAGATAAGAACTATCACAAGTGTCGAAAACTCACGTCACTTGCTCAAAAGCCAACCAAACGCGCAAAAAAACAAACATGCTTTGTAGGGGTTTACAACATTCTCTAACCCCTTTAATATTCGCCTCAACAACGGAGAGATGGCTGAGTGGTTGAAAGCACCGGTCTTGAAAACCGGCATACGTTAATAGCGTATCTAGGGTTCAAATCCCTATCTCTCCGCCACATTCTAGAAAAAACCGCTGCTTTTACAGCGGTTTTTTTGTATCTGCTGTATAGGCAATGCTCTTGTGCATAAAGGCTATGTTGTGTCAGTAACAACACCTGACTTATTTATACTGCCACTGCTGCTTGTTGAGCATGAGTTATTTCCTAGCCAAGAAATGCTATTTCCTTTCGAGGTGTTTAGTTCGCTGTTTATAATTGGCATCTTCAGCGGGACAGTTTAGAACTCAGAACTGCCCCTTTTCAAGTTAGAGCATTAATCTAGCTATTACTCTTTTTTGCGGTCATGTTAACCAAGCCAATGGACAAGAAAACGTCGCAATCTGACGACGTTTTGCTCTTCTGATAATGATAAGTTACGAAATGAACCAACTACCACGCTAACCCAAAAACTATGTCGCTGAGTTGGTTTCGCGTTGAGCATAATGCCTAGAAATTAAATAGAAACTGGCTAGGAATAGCATGGCATTTAATTTAACTAAAATGACAATCTATGCTTTGATTAGCGCCATTGCTCGGGACTTACGAGACATGGTCACACACCATATGAGCGCTCCGTACCAGCAGTTTAATAATTAAACAGCAACCTAAGGATCTATTTATTAGGTTGCTGCTTGCGTTGCCATTAAGTGAAACAGACTAAGCTTGTGTATAAAGCTTCGTACTCGTTAAAGTAAGTAACTCTAGAGACGCTTTGGATCAACCGCATTGTCTAGCATACGAGTCATCACCGAGGCCATGAGTTTACGCGGCGTAAAATCAGCCATTGTCACCATGATGTTGTTACGTACACCGGGAATGGTGACGACACGTTTACCAATACCTTGTAGAGCGACTTTTGCAACTATTTCAGGTGTTTTTGCAGCCATTGGTACTTTGCTCCAATTCACTCCTGTATTCGCTGCCATCGGCGTTTTCGTGAGTCCAGGCGATAAGATACTGACATCAACACCTTTTGGTTTTAACTCCCCGTAAAGTGATTGTCCAAAGCCAATGACAAAGGCTTTAGAGCCTGCATAAGTAGAGAAGTAAGGGGATGCCATTTGACCAAACATACTCGCAACCAACAAGATCGCCCCTTTTCCGCGCTTGACCATTGTTTTGCTGAAGTGATGGCTCAATTCCAAAGTAGAAGACACGTTTACCTCTAACATTCGTCGCTCACTATCTAGGTTAAGTTTTTCGAAAGCACCATTAGTTTCCAGCCCTGCAGATAGCGCAATCAACCCGATGTCGCGTTCATTGGTTTTTACTTTATCTACGCCTTGCTGAGTCGCTAGGTCAGCGACGATAACGTCCGTTTCAATTGAGTACTGAAAAGCCAGAGATTGAGCATGTTCCTTTAACTCTTTTTCACGACGAGCGACCAATACGAGGTTCATTCCGTCAGCCGCGAGCTGTTTTGCAAGTTGCTCACCAATACCAGAAGTTGCACCAGTCACTAATGCCCAACCGCCGTATTTTTGTTTAAAATTAAAAGACATTTTTCATACTCCCACTGGATCGCCAGTTAAATAGATAGTTAGTTCGCTGAATGATTATGCTTTTCTCGTTCAAACATACTGTTTGAAGATAGGCTCTACTGATGATTGATAACGCTCGCTGGTGCGCTGTTCATCTTCGTCATAGGTAAAGCCACCTCCTGTTTTTTCACTTGGGTCTAAATAGGCAAAACGTTCACTGGTGCGCTGTTCATCTTCGTCATAGGTAAATGAATCGGAACGACTTGGCTGAGAATAAGACAATGTTTGCTCTAACAACTCTTTTGATTTGAACCGTTGAATATTTGACTTTGCATTTTCAATCGATAGGTTGGCACTCACCTGCTCATTGTAATTTTGAGCACTAGCCATTGAAGAAAATGAGATGATTGAAGCAATAAGAGCAATAGTAGTCGCTTTCATAGTACAGACCTTTAACTGAATTTAACCTTTAAGTGCTGGGATAACCTCAGCCCTCATCAACGCTAAGCATTGTAAGTCAGCGGATAGAGTTCAAAAATAGACATTAATGAACTTGAATCATTCAAATATGAAGCATTGACTTCATTCTTATACAGCTAGATGTGGAATATCAACAGTACTACTGCCTATACAATTTAGGAGCAGTCAGCGCCGGTAAAATTTGTGAAACATTTTTGTCCAGCTTCGTGCTGGCGGGGTAGATCACTGGTAGGGGTAGCTCAACGTAACGCAGAACTGCCCCAAACCTTGTTAGCAATACTATAGCTCTAAAGCCAAGTTGGAGTTGTTTCCCCTAATTTTCCTCACAACCAAGGCTGCTTCAATATGGGACGGTTACCATTAATAAAATGCAGACAACGATTTAGCTGAATAACTCTCCTGAGCTCGATCATATCCCGAACCTCGCTGGGAATTGAGCACCTGGCGTTTGGTTTAGACTTAAACCTGCACAGTAATTTATGCATAACTTACTGAATATGGCATTAATTTCTTACATTTAAAAACTTACACTTAATCAGTCGATAGAAATATAATCTACTCGGTTCATACTGTCAGCCTCACTAATGCAACTTATGACCATGGCTAGAAAAATAACAATTAATGAGTATTATTCAAGGATTGAACAATGAGTAGTAAGTTACTATCCGTACCTGTTTCTATTGTGCTGCTTGCTGGGTGTGCGAGCAGTGCAAATTACGTTAACAATGTAGAACGTATCAAAGACCGAAGAAGTGAAGACTCTTCGGCGTACTCGCACTTGGATAGTAGGTATGTAAGTGATGAGTTGAAGCTAATGACCTTCTTGGGCGATAGCAGCATCAAACCGATTAACGCCAATAACCTAGATCGTTATGCTAGTGACTACAATCCTCATGCTTTCAGTGATGGGTTGCTAGGTGGTGGCGCGGTACTAGCTTTAGCGGGTGGTATGAATATCCTGCAATTGGGTACCTTTTCTGTGTCCAATAGTTTGTCTCGAATTGATATGCAAGAATCCTTTACTAGAACTCAGGTACTTCATTTGGTGCCAATTAATGGTATGTCGGACGAGGAAGTTGTCGAAGCTTATGAAAGCGCACGTATAAATGTAAAAGAAGAAGTCCTTGCTGCACTAGGGGATTCAGGGGGTGTATTTACATCAGAAGATGGTCTGCATAATTATATCTTCAATACAAATAGTGACTATTGCGTAAACTCTACTTTCGCAGACAGTAAATTTGACTATGGCTCATGCTATACGTACATGACCAATCATATCGATATGCATCGAACAGGGGCTAAAAACGTCCCATATACGCCAAGCGAAGAGTTCTTGGTGGTAAGAGCAAACTTGGAAATTGGGTTCCCTATTGAGAATTTATCATTCACTTCGGGCAATCCCACATTCTTATATATGAGTCCATGGGGTGAGACCCCTGAGTTCTATACGAAACGCTACAATTATACTGAAGAACAGTGGGTAGAGTTATTTCGTACAGATCGACTTTCTATTCTTCCTTACCTAAAGGACTTGAACACTGGGAAAGTGCACTACTTTAACAAAAAGTTGGCGAGTAAATTCCAACCGGATGAGTTCTCTGTAATTCGATAATATAGAATCAAATGCAACCAACCATGAAAAGGCACTTCATAACCCAGAAGTGCCCTATTGTTGGATAGAGCTTTTACTAATTCACATCCTGTTCATGAGCTTTTCCCTACTAAAAGTTATCCACTATTCTCATGGTGTTCGTCGTGAATCCCTCTTTTACATCACGGGGTAAATTCGACCAACTATCACTGTACGGTTACCCTTGAATACCTAAACAACATGTTTGTCCTAGACAACAAATAGTGCTCATTAACTCTAGAAGGTAATATGGTAGACTATATGTGTACAGTTACTTATGTGGAGATATTAATGGCGAGCACCGAACCAAATCGTCACGGGTTAAAACGTTATATACCTCAAGATATTAGGCAAGTTATCCGAAAAAACTCCGGATATGGTTGTGTCATATGTGGTTCAATGTTTTGTGATTACGAGCATATAGAGCCAGAATTTCACAATGCGACTAAGCATGACCCAGAATGCATGACCTTGCTCTGCGGTGGTTGCCATCATCATGTAACAGGACGAAGAAAATCTAAGCGAAATGTTTGGAAAGCAAAAAATAACCCTTTTGCCATTGAGCATGGTTATGTTAAAGAATTTATTGAACCTACTATTGAACAGCAAATACGCATAGGCGATAGCTTTGTAGACTCTACTCAAGTTGTCCTAGAGCTTCATGGTAAGCCTGTACTATGGTTTGAAAAACCAGTTGAACCTGACGAACCAATATTGGTTAATGCAATATTTTATGACTCTAAAGGTAAGCCACAAGCTTTCATAAATCGGAACCAGTTTACTGCGGTTGTTGGAGATTGCGACATAAAATCAGAAGGTACTTCGATTGAATTCAGACCTAAACCAGGCAAAATATCTTTAGTCTTAAACGTGGAAGCAGGTCAACCTGTCAGTATAGACCGTTTGGATATGCACTATTTGGGTACGGGTTTTCAGGTATTACCAAATAAATCGATGTGTTTGACTTCCGGCGAGTCTACTATGTCTTTAAGTAAGATGAACGTTAGTAACTGCGGAACTGGACTAGTATTTGGCGCTATACCAAAAACACGCAACTTCCCTCTCGGAGCTATAAAAAGACTAGACATTGCTTATGCTATCGCGAGAAAAACTACTAATTTTGTAAATACTAACGGTCAACAATTGGGATGGATTAGTGGAGACCTAATCGTAGATAAAAACTATGATTTTGTTGCAAAACTTAACTATATCGACGATTCCAAAATTGGGGTGGTGAACTTTTTTGGAGAGTTTGTTGGTTATTTATATAAACATTCTTCATCTTCGGCTAGCGTAGAAATGCAACAACCAGAATACGAAACTTATGAACCCATTTGGCAAAACCCTATGTTGTCCAAAACCAAATATCTTCGAGCACGTAATACTTATGATGTCTCTCATCGACTGTTTGGGCGGCGTTAAGCTTTGAACTGCACTGTGTAATGGAAAAGTGAAATAGGCCACAACATTAGAGGTTTTTCTATACCACAAGTAATCCGTAATTTGCTAATTTAGCAATTGCTGTAACTCGGAATTGTCCAGAAACACGCCAGCGGGAACACTGCTAGCAGAAAAATCACCAACCCATTCATACTCCATAGCTCTGTAAATAAAGCGGCAAAAAACTTTGTGATGCACAAGTACACTAATATTACTTATGCGCTGCCAATTTTGCAGCTCAGCTCATAAACCTCTAGTTTAACGAACCTACTAAGACGCCAACAAGAATTGAAATTAAACTAATTACAATCAAGAGCTTAAAAACAGAAAGCCATACTTAAAGAGAAGTACTAACCCGAACTAAGCCCCTTTACAACCCTCAAACACCAACGTTTTATTTGTATTATTTAATTATTTGAACTTATCCACAGTTTAACAAAGCCAACGCGATTCAGACCACATTCCAGAGGCGAATCGGTTTTCTCGCCCTCTTTTGTATTGCTAACCTTCCCTCATACTCAAATACCCTACGAAAGAGATACTTATGAAAAAGTCACCAATTGCATTCATTTTAGGTTCATTACTATTCGCTGGCGCGACAACTAGCCACGCAAGCACAGAACAAGTTACCCAACCTACAGCAGTTATGGTTGATCAAGGTGTTGCTGTGGTTTCTGCACAAGAGGTGCTGGAGCTACGCGAGAGCATCAACAACGCGCAAGATGGCGATGTTATTAGCATCAAACCAGGTCGCTATGCCGATTTAGGTCGTGTGACTTTATCAGCGAACAACGTCAAGATTGTCGCTCAAGAGCCAGGAACTGCCATTTTTAATGGCTCAACTCAGTTCTTGATTAAGGGTGATAACAACCTAATTGAAAGCTTAGTCTTCACTGATGGCGGCGCAACACTAAGCACTGAAAGTCATGATGCAAACATCATGGGCGTGTTTGGTATCTTTGGCAAAAACAACACCTTAAACAACTCTGTTATCTACAAGTTCAACGATTACGAATACGTAGCGGATGAGAAAGGAAAGTACCCTAACATCCGTTGGATCACGGTTGGCGGCGAAAACAACAAGATTACCAACAATACTTTTGAAGGTAAGTACAAGCGCGGCGCGATGCTTGTTGTGGCAACATCAGACAAGTTAGAGAAAACTCTGATCGAAGGTAACATCTTTAAAGACCTGACGGCTTTAGATATGGAGCTGATCGAAAACTCTAACCCGAAAATGGTGAGAACCAACCGCAACGACAGACAAGCGATCCGCGTGGGTGACAGCCACAACTCACTATTTGAGTCACAAAGTATTATCCGCAATAACTACTTCGACAATATCAGTGGTTATGTCGGTAAAAACGGCTCTGGTGAGATCGAGCTTATCTCAGTGAAAGCAAGCGGTATTACTTTTGATGGCAACACAATCAAAAACAGTACTTCGATGATTTCTTTACGTCATGGCCATAACAATGTTGTGACAAACAACGTGATTTTACCGGGTAACACGGCTAACTCAGGCGGTATCCGTATCTATGATGAGAACCACGTAATTGAAAACAACTATATCGAAGGCACATTAGGTAAAGGTACTTACCGTGGCGCTCTTGTGCTGAACACTGGCATCATCGATGTAGCAAATGGCGAAGTGCTAAGTAAAGATTCAACGGACGGCAAAACACTGCAAAAACAGTGGACACCAAAAGATGTTGTGGTTAAGAACAACACGCTAGTGAACAACACACAAGGTATCTTTGCGAGTAATGCAATTCACCGTGTAAGTTTAACCAACGATGAACGTGTTGAAACAATCTTCCCTGCTGTTGATACGTTATTTGAAAACAACCTATCTATCGCGACTGAAGATGGTACGAATGCCTTCCGACAGTTTGAGGGTGAAAAATTCCAAATGGTTGGCTCTAAGTTTGTGAACAATATCTTCTATGGTCAAATCGAAGGCTTAGACCAGTTGCCTAAAGGTGTTTCTACAGATACACCAGCAATGGAGCGTGACGAGCAAGGTCTATTGAAAGCGGTTGGTACAGTAGGTGCATCTAACCTAACCGTACTGAATGAAGAGATGGTTGGCTCATCTATCGTTATCAACTAATCGATTTCATCTATCATCTCTGGTTCGTTCAGCAACCTATTCGCTGAACGAACCTAATTCTTGTCCCCTGCTACCTTTCCTTATAATCAGTTAATCGCACAACTAGACGCCCGCTCATACGCAAACGTTTGCTCAACCAATCATCCCGAAGTAACTCCGAATCAATTCTTTTAGTAAAAACTGACTATTTCCACTGCCGTTCTGCGCATTTTATAGCTAGAATACGCGCAACCCACTCCCCCATCCTACGGATAAGGAATGCCATGAGCAGCCAAAACGTACTGTCTAACGAAGTCGTGATCGTCAGCAACTCTTCTGATAACCCTTTTGCCATTGATGTCGCTTACGCTATGGGACAACACGAAGATATTTCTGATGTCATCAGCATGAAGCACTTCATGAACACCGAATTTTGTCCCCGCTTTATCTCTGATGAAGAGGATATGGACAATATCGGTAACAGCTTAGAAGGCAAAACGGTCGTTATCGTCAGTACTGGTAATCTCGTTACTAGTCGACAAGAGTTGGCCATGCACAACTTCATCATTGCTCGCGCAGCGAAAGAGAATGGTGCAAGCCGTGTGGTTTTAGTCGAACCTGACCTGTTTTTCTCTGCTCAAGACCGTGGCCCTCGCCCAGAACTTGGTGATGTGGATACTGACCGCTCTGTCTCCGATATTAAGAAGTTCGATGGCCAGCCTTTCACCGCTAAGCTCTACGCTCAGATGCTTAAACTGTCAGGCGTGGATGATGTGATTACCGTTCACAACCACTCTATCTCTGTACAGAAGATGTTTAGCGATGTATTTGAAGGTCGTTTCTACAACCTTATTCCTTACGAGATTTATGCGCACTATCTATTGAACTCAAATATCTTGAGCTACGGTGAGGAAGGCGAAGGTCTAGTGTTGTGTGCTCCAGACAAAGGCGCGCGCGATTTTGTCAAAGAGATGTATAACACACTGGGCTTAACCAAAGCCAAGTTCATCATGTTAGACAAAGAACGTACCGCTGAGCGCAAAGTTGAAATCACGCTTCATAAAGAGAGCGAAGATACGTTTGAAGGGCTAGATAACCCAAGTATCGTTTTGTTTGACGACATGGTGCGTACCGGCTCTACCGTCGTTAAATCTTGTCAGTTTTTACAGAAGTTGAGGCCAGCGAATATGGTATTTACTGTGTCGCACTTCTACGCAAGCTCTGAAGGTCGTGAGCGTATGTCAAACCCTGCGCTGGGCGAAATTCTGACGCTGAACACGATGCCAACCATCCTTAACCGTGATGAGCAAGGTCGTCTACGTAAGAAGATGGTGGTACTAAAAATCGAGAAATTCTTGGCTCAAGAGCTTTGTAAAATTCTTGATATTCCTCAACGTTCAGTCGAGGAAAACCCATACAAGATCGACATGTCTTCAAAGAACCCTCGCTTCCAGCGCAAGATTTGGTTCTCTGACCAACTCTCTGAGTTGCAGTAATCAGCACTTTATTTCGCTTGTACAAAGCCTGCTTGAACGCAGGCTTTGTTATTTTTAGCATCTGATTTTAAGGGTTATTTTCATTCGCCTCTAATGAGTCACTATATATTAGGAAAAGCTCTACTCACCCAAGTACTAACTTGAACGATCGTTAATTCATTCGTTATAATTTCGCTATTCATACTCTCAGTAACTAGGTATTCGCATGGGTAAAAAACCACAGTTTGATCGTGATGATGTCATCAACAAAGCCAAAGACCTTTATTGGGCTAAGGGTTATCACGGGACGTCTGTACGCGCACTTCAAGAGGCACTCGATATGCGCCCGGGTAGTATCTACGCGACTTTTGGCAGTAAAGATGGTTTGTTCAAAGAGGCGATTGAGCGCTATGGGCAAAACAGTGATGCCCTATTACGTGAAACTTTGGCACAAGCGCCAACAAAGCTCTCTGGCCTTAAACACTTCATTCACAAAATCATCGTAGAGTGTCGCGACACTGCGCCGAGTGGTATGTGTATGGTAGTAAAGTCTGTTGCTGAATTGACTGAAGAAGACAACCCTGAGCTGCTAGCAATAGCAAAAAACCTGCTAGGTGCGGTAGAAAAAAACTTCACGGATGTGCTTAGTGCTGCTATCGCTGAGGGGGAAATCAGTGCAGATAAAGACCCTGTTGAACTTGCGCGCTATGTTCAGGTTCAGATCATCGGCTTACGTACGTTTGCTCGCGCGACAGATGAGATGAAGCTGGTTGAAAAGTTTATCGATGATATTTTTGTGAGTGGCCCTTTTCGGTAGCGAGTCGACTTTGAAGAAACAACAAAGCCCAACGCTCGTTGGGCTTTATGCTAAATATTACGCGCTTCTTTCTATCTTCAATTACGCCTCAAGGCACTTTTGCTTCACCTGCCCGATATATGGGTATAGGAAAGCAAATCGCCCGACGTAGAACAACGTAAATGCGAGCCAAAGGCCGTGATTACCCACTATAGGTACCGCAATAAAAGCGGTGATAAGGAACACAACTAAAGTCATCGCTGTTGAGTTACGTACAGGGCGTGTTGTGCCTGTTCCGGTAAAGATGCCATAGAATGTCAGACCATAGCCCGAAGCCAACGGGAAGATAATCAGCCAAGATGACATATCGTGATAAATAGCGACAAGCTCAGGTAGATCGGTAAATATCATCACGATTTGAGACTTGAAGATCAGCGTTAGCACGGTGAGTGCGGCAATGAAGCCCGTTGTCCAAATCATATTCATCTTCAACACATTTTTAAGTAACGCTGGGCTTTTCTGACCCACAGCTTTACCCGCGAAGACGCTGGATGCATTAGCGACACCATCAAACATGTAGCTGACAATAAATGTTGCCTGCATCAGAATCGCGTTCGCCGCAAGTACATCCGACCCTAGTTGAGACCCCATGCGCGCCATCATGTTGAAGAACGTCAGCAAACAGATTGTACGCAGCAACAAGTCCATGTTTGACGAGACTATTACCTTGAGTGCGGCTTTGTTCATCTTCGCTTCAGCAAGATGATCCATCAGTGAGAAGTGACAGGTTTTAACTACTAAAAGTAGGCCAATAATGGTGGTGGAAACCTGAGCAATCAAGGTCGCATATGCCACACCGGCAATACCAAGGTCGAGATACAAGACAAAAATAATGTCTAAAACGATGTTGAGTACGTTGCCAAATACTTGGGTGTAAAGCGTCTCTTTTGCTTTGGCCTGCCCCATTAACCAACCGATCAATGTGTAGTTAAGCAGAACAAAAGGTGCACCAAAGATCATGATATTAAAGTAGATCTGAGCGTTGTTTCCAACCACCTGTTCTGGCTCAATAACCACGAGCGCCCCTTGCCAAATCACAGACTGCAAGAGAATGAAAACGAAGCCGACACCTACTGATAGAACTGCGGGTTGAAACAGGCTGCGTGCCATATCTCGCTGGTTATTTTTCCCCAGCGCAATAGCACTTTGCCCGGTTGTGCTCACACGGAAGAAACCAAATAGCCAATACAGCGTGTTCATGATGACAGTACCGATGGCTACACCACCGATCAGCTCTGCAACACCGAGCTTACCAATTACTGCCGTATCAACGGCACCAAGTAAGGGTTGAGTTACCGTCGAAACGATAAACGGAAAAGCAATTTTTAAATAGTCTTTGTGAGAAAGGTTCATTATCGATTATGTCAGTGTGATGCATCTAGCGAGTTGGGTAAAGGCTCACTAGAGTTGATATCAATTATCATTAGTATTCAGAGGATAGTAATCCTACTCTTGATCATCATCAAGCTATTTGATCGCTGTCATGTTTGTTTGCCGCATTGCTCGCCGACCATCAGGCAAAATACATGATAGATTTATAAAGGTTTAATTCTCACTTCCATAACAATAAAACACTTTTTCATTACGTTTCACTGCTTTACAATAACTATTCAACATCACATTAAGGCTGTACCCAATGAGTAGTCCTAACAGTTGTAGTCATTCAACTTGTTGCTCGGCAAAACAAGAAAACACACAAAAACTTGAAGCTGTAGGGAAGCGCTTCAGCTGGCAATTGGAGGGTATGGACTGCCCGAGTTGCGCAGCAAAAGTCGAAAAAGCAGTAGAGCAAGTCAATGGAGTAATTGCCGCTCGCGTTGCTTTTTCAACTGAGCGTTTAATCGTCTCGGCCAACGCCGATTTAAACCCAGATGATATTATCGAGACCATCGAATCCACAGGTTTTACTGTCGTTGATGGCTCAAAATCTGATAACCAGAAAGTCACTTCGCGTAACAAACCTCTCTATTACATTCTTGCGGTTGCAATACTTTTTGCCATTGCGATGCTGTCAGGTAGATTCAACCCCGATTTGAAGCAAACTTTGTTGTATGGCGTCACTCTTATCGCATTGATCCCTACTGGTAAAAAATCGGTCAGCTTAATGCGTAACGGCTCGCCATTTTCGATTGAAACCTTAATGTCGGTGGCCGTCATTGGTGCCCTCTTCCTTGGCGAAACTGTTGAGGCAGCCATGGTATTGCTGCTGTTTATGATCGGTGAGCAGCTCGAAGGTTTCGCAGCCAACAAAGCTCGCAGCGGTGTGCAAAAATTGGTGGAGCTAACACCAGATCAAGTTCGTCACGTTAAAGAGGACGGCGAAATTGAAACCGTACCAGTGAGCGCTATTTTAGTTGGCGACAAGATTGAAGTTCTACCGGGTGAACGCTTGTCTGTTGATGGCGAGTTGTTAAGTTGTCATGGCCACTTTGACCAAAGTGCATTGACCGGAGAGCCACTACCTGTCGAGCTTAAATCCAATGCCAATGTTATGGCTGGCAGCTTGGTAGTAGATAAAACCGTTCGCTTGAAAGTCACCTCTGAACAAGGTGACAGTGCGGTTGATCGTATCATTCGCCTAATCGAGGAAGCCGAAGAGAAGAAAGCACCAGTCGAGCGTTTTATCGACAAGTTCAGCCGCTGGTATACGCCTCTGATGATGTTTATCGCTTCTCTTGTTGCTGTTCTTCCACCACTGATGGTTGGCGGTGATTGGCAAGAATGGATCTACAAAGCACTCACTTTGCTTCTAATTGCCTGTCCTTGTGCTTTAGTTATCTCAACTCCAGCGGCAATTACTTCTGCGCTAGCGAATGCAACTCGTAGAGGTGCTTTGATCAAGGGTGGATTAGCTTTGGAACAATTGGGACGCGTTGACAAAATTGCCTTTGATAAAACCGGCACACTGACTCAAGGCAAACCTGAAGTTGTCGATTTCCAAGGTGATGATGCATTGCTTGCTCTTGCAGCATCGATTGAAATGAAATCAACGCACCCGCTTGCAATTGCGATCGTAAAAGAGGCACAACATCGTCATTTAGCGCTCCCAGAGGCAACTGACACCATGACTATTTCCGGCGTTGGTGCATCTGGTGTGGTTGGGCATCAGTCGATTCAAGTCCTTGCTCCTCGCCACATTCAAGAACTTACCGATGAGTTTAAGGCACAGATTCATAGCTTCGAGTCTAAAGGACAAACTGTCGTCGTGGTGACTGTTGACGAGCAGCCTAAAGCACTAATTGCATTACAAGATACTCTGAGACAAGACGCGATAGAAACTATTCGCTCACTAAAAGCACTTGGCATTGAGAGCGTTATGCTAACAGGCGATAACCAGCGTGCGGCAGCAAGCATAGCTAGTCAATTAGACATGAGCTTTAAGGCTGAATTGATGCCGGGTCACAAACTTAGCGCATTAGAGTCTATCTCTGGAAATGTCGCTATGGTCGGTGATGGTATTAACGATGCACCTGCGCTTAAAGCCGCTTCAGTAGGCATCGCGATGGGTAGCGGAACGGATGTAGCACTCGAAACAGCAGATTGCGCCCTAACCCACAGCCGACTTCAATCGATCACTGGCTTGATTAAACTATCACGCAAAACAATGCAGATTATTCGCCAAAATGTTGCGTTAGCGATTGGTAGTAAGGTGCTGTTCCTAGTAACGACTTTACTCGGTGTAACTGGACTTTGGGCTGCGGTTCTGGCTGATACCGGGGCAACGGCGCTTGTGACCCTCAATGCCCTTCGTTTACTGAAAGAGAACATTGAGTCTTAGTGCTTTACTAAACGCTTTGTAAGTTATTTAAAACCGCGATTGAAATCCAACCGCGTTTTTTGTTCTCAGTAATCTTTTTATCAAATCTTTGGGATATATGAATCAAAGGGGGAGATAAGCTGAAACACTTTTGTCGGGTGGACGACACTTGTTACCAAGTGCCGTCTCCCTAAGAACCCAGCGTGCAACTTTCACTGCACTAGGCTCAAGCCTTCACTAAAGCACCGTTTGATACCCAGCAACTTATTGTAGTGGATGAGCGATTTTGGCCAGCCATATGTAGGCTGGCAGCATGGTTGAGATACTAGAAGTAATGCAAGAAGTAGAGGTGGCTTATGGATCTTAACTCGGAATTGTCCAAAGGTGTGCTAACGTGCCATTTAATACGGTGTGATCGATCTCTATTGTGCCCCAACCGCTACTTAGCCTTTGAACCAAGTACAGGTTTACACTTCAACAAAATGGCTGCAATAAAAAAGCAGCCCTGTTACCAGCACTGCTTTCAAGTTAGACTTTAATCATCAAACAACAAGTTAATCGCGACACCAATCAAGACTAGCCCCATGATCGGAATTAACACCGCTTGAGGCGAGCGTTCGATATAAGGCATGTTCTCCGCAATCAACAGGCCCCACTCTGGTGTCGGTGGCTTAGCCCCTAAACCGATAAAGCTCAATGACGTTAGGCTCAAAGTAATGACGGGCAAGCGCAACAGAGCATGACGCAGCAATGGTGGTAATACATAAGGTAGCAAGTAGTAACGTAGCATCCGCCACTTTTGCGTTCCCCAGGTTGGTGCTAGGTGTGTATAAGGCTGCGCTTTTGCTTCTACCAATAAGCTAGAGCAATGAGCCGCTAAGGGAGCCCAAGACACCAAAACAATAGCGATTAGGGCACTATTGGGATTCATTCCCGTCAAACCAGCAACGAGTAAACCAGCAATAATGTATGGCACCCCTTTTGTTATCTCAATAAAGCCCTGGCTAAAGCGAGTACAGAAGCCCATCGCCAAGCCCACTATCAAGCTCAGCAAGGTCGCAAAAGCACCCGCTTTGATCGTCGCAATCATACCTTGCCCAACGCGAGCGAGTAGATCACGCCCAATACCATCTGCTCCCATCGGAGCGTCAAAGCTTGCTGCCGCAAGTCTGGCGAATTGACTGGTTGTCGCATCTCGCTGAGACGCCCACCACACGACGATAGCCAGCGATGCAAAAATCATCACACTTACTGAACGCTTTAGCTTGGAGCGTGTAAAGTTGAAACTTGAATGACTGCTTACCAACTTGCCACTCTGTAGGCTGTGCCCAAGAACGACTTTTTGCAACAAAATACCCAAGCTGCTGACCAGTATTGAGAACAGCAACAAGACCAACAAACCACCCTGCACCATTGGCAAGTCTTGTGCTTTTGTTGCTCCTAGGATCAGTCGCCCTATTCCGGGAATCGAGAATATCTGCTCAACTGCAACTGCGCCGCCAGTTAGACCGATCACCGTCATTGCTATTTGAGGAAATAGATTGCTTATGGCACGCCAAAGAGCAAAACGAGCCACTTTTCGAGTTTGAACATTGGCGCTTAACCAAGTGATCACCCAAGGTTCGGATAACACGCGCTTCAAACTGTCGTTCAGCAAACGGCTAAATAATCCGCTTGCAGGTAAAGCCAAAGAAAATGCCGGCAACCATAAGTTTTCTATCCCTTTCCAGCCATAAGGCGGAAAAACACCGAGCCAAACCGAAAACACGAGAATCAATACTGCCGCAATCACATATTCAGGTAATGCGACTAAAACCGAGCTGACGGCATTATGTTCTACACCAAGACGGTGGGTTTTCCAGCGCCAAAACGTGTAGCACACGCTGATACCACACAACACAACCGTTAACGCGAGCGCTGTCGTCGTGAGAGTCAGCGACGTCATTGCGGTATTTTTTACCGCGTCCATCACAGAAGAACTATCAATCCAAGAGGCACCTAAATCCCCTTGAAGTGCGCTGCTTGCCCAGCTCCATAGTCGCTCTGATGTACTTCTATCGAGTTCGAGATCTGCTCTAACCGCAGCTAACGCCTCTGGGGTTAGAAGTTGCTGTTGCCCTGAACGAGCACGAAGTATCGTTTGGCTTGGGTCAATGCCCGCTATTTCCGGCATTAACCCAACAAGAATCACCACAATCAGCAGCGCTATAAGTCGTGATATCCACGGAAGCATAGCGTTGAACTGAGAGCGCTGTGTTACAGCTGACAGCATTAGTGTTATTTAACCTCTGTCTTTTGGTCGACTAGGCGACGCTCAGCAGGGTCACGTTTCGCATTGCTCACACGCAAGCTTTCACCTTGAATCACGCGCTCGTGTAGAAGTGGAATCGCTGCATAGTGATCTAAGATAGCTTTCTCAGCTTCGATAATGGCCTGTTGACGCGGCGCTCCTAGCTCTTGTAAATCAGCATGATCTAGCGCAGCATCAACATCTTGTGCACAGAACTGACCGAGATTGAATGAACCTTCACAACCAAAGTCACTTTGCATGTAAGCCACTGGGTCACCCGAATCAAGCACCGTTGCGCGTGACAAAATGAAGGCATCGAAACGACCGGCCAATGCATCATTTTCAATTTGTGCGTATTCGCGAATATCAAGTTCTACTTCAAAACCAACAGCTTCAAGTTGTTGCTTAAGCAGCGCAGCAACTTCCGACAACTCTGCACGGTCAGTAAACGTGCCAATCACGATCTTCTCACCAGAAGCCTTTAACCCCTCTTCAATTGGAGCACGCTCAGAGCGTAATGGGCTTGCCCACGGCAAGGCTGGACCCAGTAGACCGTTTGCGACATCGGCATGGTTTTCATAGACCGTTTCTACAATCTGCTTACGATCAACCGCCGCCGCTGCTGTTTTGCGCATCTCTAGTTTGCTAAACACTTCTGACTGGTTGTTCAGGTATAGCGTATTGGTGCGCGGCATTGAAACTTCATGTAATAACTCACTATCAATCATCGCAATTTGAGAAATAGGCACAGCTTCAACGACATCCGCTTCGCCAGTTCGCAGCGCAGCAGCGCGCGCAAAACCATCGGGAACGTAATCCGCAATAATCGTCTCTACTTTTGCTTTTTCACCCCAGTACGCATCGAAACGCTGAAGCGTCGCACTCGTAGCACCTTGAATTTCGGTTAAAACAAACGGGCCCGTACCCACTTCAATCGGAACAACGCGACCATTCTCTTGGTATGCTTCAGCAGCTAGAATCGAAAGCTGAGGGCTTGAAAGGCGGCTTGGGAGTAATGGATCGTTAAAGGTTGTTTTGATCTCAACAGTTAGATCATCAAGCTTACGAACTTCCCATTCGATACCGTCCAAAATACGTGGTTTTGGTGCGGCCTCTAACGCTTTATTTAAGCTGTTCACTACTGAGTTTGCATCCAGTGTGTCGCCATTATGAAATTGAACATTTTCACGAACTGTGAACTGCCAAGTCATATCATCAACTTGCTTCCAGCTCGTCGCCAGCATTGGCTCTGCATTGCCCCCGTCATTTAGATTGACTAACGTCTCAGCTGTGCTCCAACGCGATAGTTTGAACGCATCATCAGACAAAGGTGACAAACCAGTGCGTGGCGGCTGCATCATGGCAAGACGAATTTCAGATTTCTCAACCGACGTTGTTTGTTCTGGTGTATCCGAGCCAAAGCAGCCCATTAGCGGAACAGACAGCGCGAGTGAAATAGCAAGCTTAAGGGTATTTGCTTTCATAATTTATAGTATTTCCATCGGTCAATAATCAGCGTATTAGGCTGTAATTAGATTTTGTGCTTTGAGCAATGCATGACTTATCTCATGCTTCGGATTTGTCATCATTTCTTGAGTCGGGCTATGCTCTACCATCTCTCCCTTGTCTAAAACAAGAATTTCATCGCATAGAGTATTGGCGGCAGCGAGATCGTGCGTAACAAGGATCAGCAACATGTTTCGATCGCGCTGCAGTGTTTTGATAAGCTCAAGTATATTCTGACGATTGATTGGGTCTAAGCTGCTGGTTGGTTCATCAGCAACAAGCACGCAAGGCTCGACCACCAGCGCACGTGCAATGGCAACTCGTTGAGCCTGACCAACTGAAAGCTGGCGAGGATAGAGATCTAACACGCCATCGTGCAGACCAACATCAGCAATCGTCTTAACGAGTTTTGACTCATGCTTACCACCAAAACCCAAATTGATGAGTGGCTCAGTCAATATCTCTCGCACCGTAAAGTAAGGGTTGAGACTCGTATGAGGCTCTTGCGGCACTAATTGAATGTGCTTACACAGCTTCTGTCTCTGCTGATTTGTCAAAGTCGATAGCGAGTAGTCACAAACATAGATCTCTCCATGGCTCGGCTTTCTAAGCCCGAACAAGAGTTCAATCAAGGTTGATTTACCTGCTCCTGACGGGCCGACGATCGCCAGATTTTTGGCATCAATGTGCAAATTTAACTGACTTAGCGCTTTAAATACTTCGCCACCTAACCAAGTTGGTCGTGAATGGTAATGCACACTGACATTGTCAAAGTGCACCTGAGCGGAAGTAGAATGGGAGTGAGTGTTCATTTTGCTTAGTTCATCAACTGTTTCATGGTTTGACAAAACGCATGTTCGTTCTGAATAACTTCTTCAGGTGTTCCTAGTGCCACCATTTGCCCGTCTGAAATAACCAACAGTTTGTCGCATTGCATTGCTGAAGCTAAGTCATGAGTAATCAAGACACCCGCGAGGTTTCTCTGCTTCACATTGCGACGAAATAATTTGAGGATCTCTTGTTCAGTAATTGGGTCAAGCGCACTCGTTGGCTCATCAGCAATAATGAGGTGTGTACTATTGAGCAAAGCAATTGCGATGCAGATACGTTGGCGTTGCCCACCTGAAAGTTGACTAGGATACTTTTTGAGTGTCTGTTGCGGATTATCAAACCCAAGTTGCTGCAGAAGATCCAGCACTTGCTGCTGTTCTGAGCGCTTGAGTTTCGTTCTCGATGAAGTCAAGGTTAAGGCTAATTGTGCCTCAACACTCGCCAGCGGGTTCAAAGCTTGCAACGCATCTTGAAATATCACGCCTGGTCGTTGTTGTGGTTTGCGCAGCAACAAAGGCAAATGCCCGACTTCAACGTCAGATAAGCGAATACTCCCCTCCATCTGAATCTCGTTAGGAAGAAAGCCCGCAATTGCGCGGGAAAGCATCGACTTACCGGTTCCAGAAGGTCCCATCACCGCCATTACTTCGCCCGCATCTAGCGTTACATTGAGAGATTGCACGATCGTTCTTGTGGGGCTGTTTAGGGACAGGTTGCGGATAGAGAGTAAACTTGAAGTCATGACGATAAATACTGAAATGTTATAACATCACAATTTACCATATCTCAACGATGACTTAAAGATTGCTCTAGGGGGAATTTTACTCACTGCCCCACTCTCATTAACCTTTGAGGTCAATGGATGTTTGGCAGTGAGTAAAAAGGAAGCAAATAACGACGGGCGCGATGACAACCGTTGTAGTGATATTTTAGTAAGATCTACGACTCGCTCGACGACGCACGGTTTTGTAATTCGTGGCCGCTAAGTAGTCTTCATGAAACTTTGGCGACTCTACCATCAATTTCGGTACCTGTAGCCTAACGACCGTACCCGCTCGAACGATACTTTTGGCATTCGCTCCTGAGATGAATGAGATATCACCTTTTTTCACGATGATGCCTTTATGTAACCTTGGCGTGAAGTCGATATTCAGCCCTTGTATCAGCTCAAAACCAAACAAGGTCAGCTGCTTCTGTGGCTGTGAGATCGTCTCTTTGAACTCCACTTCGACAGTGACTTGCTCTGATTTGACGATAGCCGCCAACTGTTCAACTTTGTCTTGAAGTGACTTAGAAAAAACCCACTCATTGAGTATAGGCTCCCACTTACCACCAAGTCGCACGCATTCTCGGTAAGTAAAGGCATTCCTTTTGCCCATATTTTGGGTGTAGATTTCGATAGAGCCTTGCTCTGCATAGGGCAAAGTAAGACGAAAAACCGCATCATGGCCGAAATGCTGATAGCGATCGGTAATTTCTTCAATGTGGAGCTTTACGTGCCCGAGTGGCAAGTCTTGGCTGTTCTCATCGATTAATATACGACAATGCTTGTTGGTTGAACCGTCTACGTAACAGCGAAAATAGTGATTCCCTCGCTCTAATACCTCAAAGTCACGCATTAGGCGTCACCAATATCTTGGCGCATTTTGTCAGCGAGTTTACGTTGCTCGATTCTCTCCACCTCTTCATGAGTGAGCTCTTCAGGCTCGCTGTTTTTCTCTCGAATCATCTTGAGAATTTGCTCACCAAACTTGTTATTGAACGCTTCTCCACTTGCAATCATCTCTTCTCGATGTCTGTCGTTTTCAGTTACTGGCTCATTATCCAAATAGGTCTGAACGCGCTCACGCTCTTCGTTCAAACGAATGTCCATGTCATCCAGCACGACTTCACGGAACCATTGCGTGTATTTACGATTAAACTCTGATTCAAAGTAGCGATCAGAGAAGCTTTTCACTTCTTTCATCTTATATCTCTTGATGAACAGTTCCACTCGATCCAATTCGCTAATAGGTATTGGATTATGAAACAGATTCTGACGCGCTTTGTACATGGTCTCTTTGGTTGGTGAGTTAGCCAATTGACGCAAGCGTACTAGCGAAGGTGGCCACTCACGGTCTTCATCAAGACGCTCAAGCAGGTTATCTTCCAATCTCTTATAAGACTCTGCCGTTAAGCTCGCGGCAAACTTCATGAAGTGCACATCAGGTTCTTCACCGAAAAAATGCTTCATCTTCGAGTCAAAAGCCTGCAACAACATAGCCCAGACTTTCAAGATCTGCTTACTCTGCCCTTGCTTTTTGTACTCTTCTAGCGCTTGCTCGTTGCGGCTTTTTGCTGTTCGTGACGGGTAACCACCCGGTGCCGACACGTTTGTGTTTTGCTGATAATTGCTAACTCGATTACCCTGTGTAGCAGGCAATTGTTCTCTATCTCGAGATTGCTTTGATAGCTTCCCAAGTTGAGCAAGACGCTCTTCAAACGTCACCCCGACATCCGCTATGTTCTTTGGTCGATTGAAATCATCTGTCATGTAGTTAATCCATCTTCAATTTTTGCTTACTCGCTAACACAAGGCTATAAGACAAGGTTTAGTGCCCGAGAGATCAATCCTCATCATACAAGTGATCGCGATATTTATCTTCAAATATACTTAACGCAGACTGTTTGACATGTTGTTTTGATGTGTTATCACTCGCACCGCCGAAAGAAAGGTTCTTAAAGTAATCAATTTTTTGATGTAGGCGATTAATCAGTTGATTCTGAGTAAACACTTTCTCGCCGGTCGCGTGCACATCTTTCACCAACGAGTCCCAAATTTCTTTGCGACCATGTACCCCTTTTTTGAACATTAACCCTTCAGCCCACTCAGGGATCTCTTCCATATGGATCTGTAAAACATTGTACTGCTTTTCATTGCTAGAACGGTGCAAAGGGGCAATTTGCGAACGCTGACTGCGATTCAATTTGCCTTTATTGTTCTGTTTATTTTGGTTAAGGCGCTCATTCTGCTCTCGCGCCAACTCCATTAAGTTGGAGTCGACGACAGGAATAGACGTCGGGGCTGTTGGGACTGGTTGACCGTTAAGGCTCAACGTACCAATAAAGGTTTCGCTGCTTCGGTTATTCTCTCTTGGCGGAAACTTAACCAACCTAACCTGTGCATTGGTAAAGTGTCGAAGAATGGTTTTCACTGCGCCTTCACTAAGGCTTGTCAGCTCAGATAACTCCGAAATCGAGGTTTCAAAATGGCCCTTTCGGTCTGAGATTTCGGCTAGCGCCAGTAGTAAAAGCTTATCTTCAGCTTTGTCTGCTGGGTAGCTCCAAGCAAGGTGGGTAAAATTGGAAGACATATCGGATAATCTCTAATGTTGATGCGTTAATTATCGGTAACATCGAAGGGATTATCAATCACTAAACCTGCGCTTGAGGGTGGGAATGGACTTATTTATCTAACATCACGCTACGTAATCGAATCAACTCCTCATCGTTGTCAATTGACCAGGTTGTTATCTCAACCTCATTTTAGATTCTCACAATACACTCGGAAGTAAGGTCTACCCTTTAGTCTCATTAAGAGACGCTATGCGAGTTCTCTAAAGCAACCTATAGTTACTTTATTGATAAAACCCTAAATAAAGAAGTTAGCTCTATGCGTTGTAGCCTCCTACTTATGACTTTATTCCTTGCAACGTCATCCCCTTTATACGCTCACGGTCAGCACTCACTGAAAGTAAAGGCCAGTGCCTATACGTCTAGCGTTGGTGAGACTGATTCAACCCCGAATATTGGTGCGTGGGGTGATACGCTTAAACCTGGAATGAAGTCGATTGCAGTATCGCGTGACCTTCTCGATATGGGGTTAACGCACAATACCGAAGTACGAATTAAAGGGTTATCAGGGACATACCGTGTATTAGACAAGATGAACAAGCGTTGGACGAAAAAGATAGATATCTATATGGGGAATGATGTCAACAAGGCGAAACAATGGGGTGTCAGGACAGTTACTATCCACTGGGATGGCGAAGAGCGCAGTCGAAATTGAAGGTGTAGACCTTTCTGATGATGCGGTTGCAGAGTTTAATACCAATCACTATTACGAAGCGTACGTGGGCTATCTCATCTACCGCCCTTTCTCCAGTGTTCTTGTCGATAACATCGGCATTCGCTTGAATTTCAATTACGGCTCTGACTTCAAAGGAGGCGCCATCGTTCTCTATTTTAACAAGTAATTCTCCTTTTTGCAGAAATTACATGCCCAATATTAAGACAACTCATTAGAATTACTGTTTCTCGATATGTGTCTCAACTAAAGCACTTTAAAAGCGAACTTGTCTCTCCTACCTTGTCATTAGAAGTGAGCGATCAAAGACTCATGACAATGCAATTTAACGTCTTCAAGCTGGGCTCTATAAAGAAGGGAGAGTCAATATGTCTGCTTGTTTTAACGAGAAAATTTATCAAACGCTACTCCAATCAACGCAGGCTATCCCTTGGGCGTTAGATTGGAACAGCAAACGTTTTACCTTTGTGTCTGATCACATTGAGGCTCGTTTCGGCTGGCCAAACGAGAGCTGGCAAACGGTGAGAGATTGGATAAGCCTCATCCATCCAGAAGATAGACAAAAAACGGTGGAAACCTGGCTGAAAAAATGCGAACTAGGGATAAACCATCAGCTAGAGTATCGATGCCGTAAAGTGACCGGAGAATACATTTGGATTCAAGACACTATCCACGTTATTCAAGAAAATGGCAAGACAACCGCTATTGCGGGGCTCATGACGGACATTTCCGAAACTAAAAGCATGGAAAGTGAGCTCATCAGAATTAGAGAGCAGAATCGAAATCTTCAGCGCACCGATAGCCTGACAGGCCTTGCCAATCAGGCCTGTTTTGATGAACACCTCTCTATGGAGTATTCACGCGCAAAACGTAACAAAAGCGCCTTATCACTCCTGATGTTCGAACTCGATGATTTCAGTCAGTATTATAACTTCCACGGCCCTCTGATGGGGGACAAGGTTATGCTTCAAGTCGCCTCTTTAATTGAGCAAAACTTTTCCCGCCCAGCGGATAAAGTGGCACTTCTTAACAACAACATTTTTGCGGTCATACTGCCTGAAACCGAGGAGATGACGGCACAACTGCTGGCAGAGTCAGTCCGTCAGACCTTGTTTGAGGCTAAATTGACTCACAAGCGTTCTTCAGTCACTGACCGAGTATCAATCAGTATTGGCTGTGCGGCCTTTAGCCCACAAACTTTCTTCAGAACACTGTCAAGCTTTCTTGAAAAAGCAACGGTTAACATGCATCGCGCCAGACAAATGGGCGGGAACCGTGTCTTTCCGAGACCGACTCTATTTCAGTTTCTCGGTGATGAGGTTACTGAAGGCAATGTAACGAAACATGATCAAAGCCGTCGTTTATGAACAAGCCACTGTATGAGCATACTCAACAATCACTTGATTGCCTTCGATGTATGCTCGTTGGATCTCTCCATCAATAGTCATGGCGGTTTTTAAGTAAACCACCTGGCTTGCATCATTATCGTTAGAGCGTAACGACGGTAATACGAGTTTAGGGTCGACATGCATTTGGGCGCAAAATTGGCTGACAAAAGTCATAGATAGGGGCAGAGCACCACGGATCATGGCAGAAAAGTCTCTTTGGCTCAGATTAAGTTGTTTGGCCATTTCCATCTGGGTTACACGCATCTTAGCTTTCTGTGACATCCAGATTTGATAGAGCGCCTTAGTGTCTTGTTGAGTAAATTCCATTGTATTGTCCACTACAGTTCTTGTGACGTTGTCACTAAGTCATTTTTTTTAATCATGTTATTCTGAGCCATGGTGGAAAATACGTGTCAGACGCTGGTGAATTTTCCTTCAAGGTTTGTGCAAATGAGATCAACAACCAACCAGTGTTTATAAAATCAGTTGATACCCAATCCTTAAATACGAAAAAAGCCATCAATAAAGATGGCTTGAATTACAGTTTGGTTTAGGAGAAACCGGCTAAAGAATCTTAAGCTGTTGCGTCCTCGGCAGACACACTCAACATAATAGTATTGAATTCTGAACGCGACTCTTGCGCCTCTTTTGACAGCAACTGTTTTTTGTCTTTGGCTGCCGCTAGTGCTTCAGACAGCTGTTTTAATTCATCTTGCATCTCTTGTGGTAAGAGGTGATTGGCATAAGTCGCGTCATTGTAATGCTCAAGTGCAAATGCTCGCATTCGCTTGCGCAAGCCATTGAGCTGCTCCATCATATTGCGCTCTTCTTCAGCGGCTTGCTGAGCATTGTCTCGGCAACGTTCAAACTTGGCTAAAGCCATCCCCTCCGTTGACCACGGATCCATCTCTGGAAGTTCTTCTATATTGATCGTTGGCTCTTCATATTCCGCTTGATGTCTAATATCAAGACTCGCAGCGCGCACAAACGACACCATAAGCATTACAGAGATCACAAGCAGTGGTAAGCCACCTACAATTGCCGCAGTTTGCAATGTTGATAGTCCTCCCATGAACATCAAAACTGTAGGGAGGAAAGACAAGGTAAAGGCCCAAAACAAACGGTTCCAGCGCATTGGTTCTTCCGTCACGTCATTTTGTACGACTGAAGCCAAAATATAGGAGATTGAATCAAACGACGTCGCGGTAAAGATGATACACAGCAGCGTAAACACACCAATGACGACTGGTGCTAACGGTAAACTGTCTAAGGTTGCAAAAATCGCGGCTGGAGCACCCGATTCGTTAAGAATGGAGATAACATCCAACTCACCAGTCAGCTGCAACGATAAACCATAGTTACCCAAAACGACAAAGAACAAGAAACAGCCTAATGAACCATAAAAGATGGAGCCAACCACCATCTGCTTGATAGTGCGACCTCGTGAGATACGAGCAACAAATAAGCCCATACATGGCGCAAAGACCAACCACCAAGCCCAGTAGAAAATAGTCCAATCTTGTGGAAAATGCGTATCTGCAAACTCGCCGTAGCCTCCAAATGGCTCGGCCCAAGTAGCCATCACAAAGAAGTTCGACATCATTCGACCAATCGAATCAAGCCCCGTTTCTAAAATGAACACGGTTGGTCCGACAGCCAGAATGAACACCAGAAGGCCCATTGCGCCCCAGAAGTTGATATTACTCAGTAACTTGATCCCTTTTTCAAGGCCAGCGTAGGCAGAGTAACCAAAGATTGCGGTACACAACAGCAACACTGCCACTTGGGTCATCGTGTTGTTTGGAATACCGAACAGGTGATGTAAGCCACCATTGATCAACGGAGCGGCCAAACCTAAAGTTGTTGCCGCACCACCCAACATACCAAAAATAAACAGTACGTCGATGAACTTGCCTAAACCACCTTGTGAACGTTCTTCACCCAACACTGGCATCAAAGCACTTGAGATTTTTAGTACTGGTTGTTTACGCACATAATAGAAATAAGCGATTGGTAAAGCAGGTATCAAATAAATAGACCACGCGATGGGGCCCCAGTGAAACAAACCATAGGTGGCTGCCCAGCGGATGGCTTCTTCACTGCCCGCTTCTAATTGAAACGGCGGTGATTGATAGTAATAAGCCCATTCAATACAACCCCAGTACAAGATACTGGCACCGATACCACCACAAAACAGCATCGCCGCCCAAGAGGCATTGTTGAATTCCGGTTGTTCATCAACATCACCCAGTTTGATCTGCCCTAGGTCACTGAACACGGTATAAATCATAAAACAGACTGCAGCAATGCCCAATGCGAGGTAAGCAACACCGAGTTTGTCCGTCATGAAAGATTTCGCAATGGCTATCCAGTCTGCTCCCTGAGTCGGGAACAATACGAGCGGGAACACCACACTAAGAAGGAGAAATAGCGCACCAAAGAAGGTTGGTTTGTCTATTAACGAGAAGGATTTTTCCATAATCACAATTCCAAAAATATATCGGGAATATGATGACAGTTTTTTCAGTAGCTAAAAAATCAAAGGTTATTGTCGAGTCGATAACTAAATCTAATGCCTGAAAGGCCAGGTCATATAGGGACAAAGTTAACTATCCCCCCTGCCAACATAGACTGTTATGTTATAACGTCCGCCAAAATCTATTGGAGCTCTCTATGAAATTTCGCAATCAATTACTACTCAGTTCACTCTTTTCTTTTGCTGCATTTACGGCTCATGCAAGTGATTATCAATGTCCGACTGAAGGGGTTTACCTTCAAGTGCTGGGTGCAGGCGGTCCTGAACTGACCACAGATAATGCCTCTACAAGTTATCTATTATGGGATGATGGTAAGCCGAAAATTTTGCTCGATGCTGGGCCAAGTACTGCACAGAACTTTATCAAAACTGGGGCGAAGATAGCTGACCTCGATGCCATACTCATATCACATATGCACGTCGATCACGTTGCTGACTTAATCAGTTTAATCAAATCGAGTTATTTTGAAACGCGAGATAGCAGCCTGCCAATTTACGGTCCGACGGCGAATCATCTAACCCCAAGCATGACTGAATATATGGAACGTTTGCTTGGCCTTAACGGGTTGTTCCCTTATTTGAATAATTTTATCGCAGAAGCACCCGATGAGACATTCAGTAAAGCAAACTACAAAATACACGCTCATGATATCGCTCCAACCATAGAGCCTACTCAATTGAAAATTGGTTCTATGAAGTTAGAAAGCGCAGATGCAATGCATGGAAGTGTTCCAGCACTAGCATGGTCTATCTCATATAAAGGCAAAACTGTGTTTGTAACGGGTGATAGTAGTGGTCCTGAGCATCTAGCTACCATGGCAAAGAGTGCCGACTTAATCGTCGCGCACAACGCGCTACCAGAAAGCTATTCAGGCCATGTTGAAAAGTTGCACATGAAACCTTCCACTATTGCAGACATCGTTGCTGATAGTCAGGCTCATACTCTAGTGTTCAGCCATTTCCTTGCACAGACCAATAAATCGGTTGAGCAAGCAAATACACAGGAAATGATCGAAAAATCGTTTAGCGGGAAAATGAGTTTCGCGAATGACTTCAACTGCTACGCCCTATAGTCGAACAGTTAACTAGAATAGAGGTAAACCCAAAGGTGAACGCTTCACCTTTGGATCACTATCGTTACTTTTGCAGCTGTTCTTTCGCGGCTTCAACTTTTGAAAAATCTAAACCGAGTTCTTCTACTGCTTCTTTAATCAATACAGGGTTTTGCATCACCTGCCCCATCAATAGCTGTAGTTGCTCTTGAGGCAACCCTAGTTGGCCGATTGTTGCCATTGCTGCAAGTGGGTTTTGTGTCAGTGCTTCAAATAGCTCACTGATTTTTGCATCGCTGATGTTGTTCTCTTTCAACATGGCTAGAATTGGGTTCATGACGTTTCCTTGAATACTAAATAAAACCAAAAGCAGTCTAGCACTAACTACTCATTGATAGAAATTGCTTTCAATGAGTAGTTAGTAAAGTGTTGACTATACTTTCAGTCCTTTCATCAACGCATCCAGCTCTACTGCATGGTGGTTAAGCTGCTCAACCTCATGCGCAGATCGCGAAACCATATCTGAAAATGATTGAGATTGCTCTCGCACTCGCTCAACGTCCAAAGCGAGTGTCGAAGCGACAACACCTTGCTGCTCTGACGCGGCTGCAATTTCAATACTGCGGTCGGCAACATGCTGATTCTGATCTGAGATACTCAGAATATCATCACTTACTGAACCCATGAGTTTTTCACAAGCTTGCGCGTTGTCCACGGTGTGGTTCATCACCTTCATTAATCCTTGGCTGTTGCTTTGTAACGCTTCGATCATTTTCTTGATTTCAACCGTTGCCGTTTGAGTGCGCCCAGCAAGGGTTCGAACCTCGTCTGCCACCACTGCAAATCCACGGCCTTTTTCACCAGCTCGCGCCGCTTCAATAGCGGCATTCAGTGCCAGAAGGTTGGTTTGCTCTGAAATGGCGTTAATCGTTGTGACAACATCATCAATTTCCGCTGTGTTGTGATCAAGCTGTGCAACCGCTTCTGCCGCATTGTTAATCTCATTACCCAACTGGTTAATTGACTGGCGAGTCAAATCAACATTCTTTTGACCTTGGGTTGTCGCTTGTGTCGCAACTGTCATCTCATGAGAAGTATCTTTAGCATGATTAGCGACTTGAAGAATCGAACCCGCCATCTCCTCGGTGGCACTAGCTAGTGAGTCGATACGCTGCTGTTGCTCATCTGATAGCAGTTGGTTTTCCATACCACGTTTTTGTAAATCTGAACTGATCTCTCTAATAAGTGCTATGGCTTGTTGAGTTGCAATCACAAGCTTCTGCTCACGTTCAGAAACTCGATCAACAGTTCTAGCAATAAGGTTGAAATCATTGCGTGCAGGCGCGTGACCGATACGATGTGAAAGATCGCCATCTGCAAGTTTTGATACCGCTTCAAAGATATTGTAAAGCGCGCCACCGATGAACGTCATTATGTAGTAAAGAGACATAGCGAGAAAAATGCATGACACAACCATCACACTGATATGCGACCAGTCTAATCCACTTACGTAACTTGGTAGAGCATCAGCGACAAGTTTAGATGGTGTATGTGTGTTTGAACTAGTCAACTTAACACCACTGTCAGCGAGTGCGCTTAATATTTGCTGCTCGCTCAAGTCTGCAGAGGCAATCAATCGATTCATCGTCTCGATATTTGCATTCAAAAGCGCTTGTTGCTGGTCTTCTGCTGCATCAATCAGAGTAGAACAAACAATGACCATCGCTAAGACTGGTGCAAAAAACAGAAACAGAAAGTTCTCTTTTAGCGTCACATTAATTAGGTATCGGTCTATCCAGCGGAAAGCAATTTCTCTCATGGTTTGATTCTCAGTTTTTAGGCGCTCATCTGCCATCGACAAGCTAAATGTGTGGACAATTTCGGCGCTGTATTATGTATGTATTCAGAGTGATCACCAGCTTAAATTTTTGACACAGATCACACTAAGTGTAAGTTTACCAAGCTGATCGCAAAGTTGATCCTTTGAAGCAAACAGGTGTTCATCATCGATTAACATAGGTTTAGAAATTGATTGAGGTCTGTGTATGTTTGGTATCAAAAGAGTTGGTGTTGTAACGGTTTCCATTCTGTTCATGAGCGCATGCGTCACCGTGACAGATAACCCAAAAGCAGAACTAAAAGCCGATCCTAAAGAGATGGCGGAATCAAGAATTGCGCTTGGCCTAGGGTACATGGAGCAATCAAACATGCTTAAAGCCCGAGAGAATTTTGAGAAGGCGCTGAAGCACTCTCCTGATTACTACCGCGCGCAAATTTCTATGGCGCACTATTTAGACACTGTGGGTGAAACTGACAAAGCTCAAAAACTCTATCGCAAATCCTTAAGACAACACCCAAGAAACGGTAACGTACTAAATAACTACGGTACATTTCTTTGTAAGCAAGGAGAGTATGAGCAAGCAGACGACTACTTCAATCAGGCAATAAAACAACCTTACTATTACTTAGTGTCAGCCAGTTATGAAAATGCGGCTCTTTGCGCTTTAAAAGCCGGAGAAACTGATAAAGCGAAAGCCTATTTTGAGCGTACGCTTGATCATGACCCTAATCGTCCTCGTTCTGTTTTACAGCTCAGTCAATTAGAGATCGAGTCTGGGGAATATACTGAGGCAAGACTTAGGCTAATGAGATTTCATCAGCGTTATGGGCTACAGGTACCTTCATTGCAACTGTTAGTTGAACTAGAAAAGAGAGCAGGCAATCACACGCTGGAGAAAAAATATCAAAAACAGCTTCTTCAGCTTGCTGGTTAATCAAACACCATCGTGATTAAGATCACATTTTCTTGCATATAAATAGAAAGCACTAACTAAATATTTCAGACGTTCATCACATTAGATTTGACTATTTATGATTGAATTTTCAAAAGCACAGTCGATGCAATCCGTTACATCTCAATATCTATTCATTCTGTGCCTTGTTTAATTTAAATAAACCAATTAACCAGAGACTTATTTGTCTTTTTTCCTCAATAGAAGTGCAATATTTGTTTCTTAGCATTCCTTTCGTTTTCACACTAACGAAAATCGGAATAAAAGATGAATATTTGCTCAAAGAAGGCCATATTGGCGACCAGTATTTTGCTTGCACTAGCAGGGTGTAACAGTGACGATGATGTTGTCGTAACGCCTGATCCACTCCACATCAACTTGCGCCTGATGGAAACCACAGACCTTCACGGCACAATGATGCCGTATGACTATTTTGCTGGTAAGGCCGGACAAAACTACGGTTTCGCACGTACTGCCTTGGTCATTCGCGAAGCGCGAGATGAAGTCAGCAACAGCATGCTATTTGATAACGGTGACCTTATTCAAGGTAGCCCAATGGCGGATTACGTCGCTAATATCGGTGTCGAATATTTCGAAAATGATATTCACCCAGTATATAAGGCGATGAACTTGCTGAACTATGATGCTGCAAATATCGGTAATCACGAGTTCAACTATGGCTTGGATTATATGAACGCGGCACTTGAGGGAGCAAACTTCCCATACGTTGTTTCTAACGTCTTCAAGTATGACGACAGTCTTGTCGCCAATGGTACTTTCAGCAATAATTGTGAAGTTCATCTAGACGGAGAGATGTTAGCAGCTGCTGAGCCTGCATTTGAGCAAGTAGAGCCGTGGCGCATGCTAGAGAAAACATTTATCGCAAGTGACGGTGAAGAATATACTATCAATGTTGGTGTTATTGGATTTACCCCACCAAACATCATGAGTTGGGACAAGAGCTATCTGGAGTGTGAAGTTCTCGTTTCGGATATTAAAACGACTGCAGAGTTTTATGTTCCACAAATGAAAGAAGCGGGTGCGGATGTGATTGTCGCAGTCCCTCATAGTGGCTTAACTAACTCTGATGAAGCTCGCCCTTTCCAAGACAACGCAACTTGGGAATTAGCGCAGATCGATGGCATTGACGCAATCATGTTTGGCCATGATCACAACAACTTCCCTACAACTTCTAACACTTATGATGGTATGGAAGGAGTCAATGCACCTGCTGGTAAAATTTTCGGAAAACCCGCAGTCATGCCAGGTTCTTGGGGTGACTTTGTTGGTATTATCGACCTCGTTATTGAGACTCTTGATGAAGGTGAAACTTGGAATGTTAACTATGCCAAGAGTGCTACAGAGTTACGTGGGCTGTCGAATGATGTGAATGCAGTAGATGGAGCCGTTGTACTGGCAGTCGCCGATGACCATTATGGCACGCAGGAGTATATGGCTGAGGAAATCATCCAGATTAATCAACACATCAACAGTTTCTTCTCTGCTATCGAACCAGACCTATCAGTTCAGCTCGTTAACGAGGCGCAATTTAATTGGGGTCAAAAGCAAATTGAGGAAGGAATCTTAGAGCTGGAAGAAGGTGCTATCTTGGTGTCGGTTTCTGCTCCATTTAAGGGCGGTCGTAATGGTAGTGATGACTATACCAATATCAATGGTGACTACCTAACCAATGCAAGTATTGCCGATCTTTATGTATTCGATAACAACACACCAGCGGTATTGAAACTGACTGCGGCTGATATTAAAGAGTGGCTAGAAACGATTGCCGCGCAACAATATCAAACGATTAATCCTGAAGACGAAAATCAGCGACTACTTCACCAAATGTTCCGTAGTTACAACTTTGATGTTTTCTACGGCGGCTGGAACGATGCAGGTGAAACCAGAGAAATGAACTATACCATTGATGTATCAGTGGAGCCTCGTTATCAAGTTGATGAAACTGGTGAGTTAGTTTACGTAGATGGTGAACTGGTTAAAAATGAACAAAACCGCCGAATCACAGATCTGACTTTTGAAGGCCAGACTATCAATGACGATCAAGTGTTCTATGTAGTCACCAACAACTACCGAGCATCAAATAACTGGATTCCTGGTGTTGACAACGCGGAGCTTGAACTTGAAGACGCGGCATTCTCTAACCGTGAGCTCGTTGACCAATACATCAAAGAACTCGCAGAAGAAGCTGGAGGTGATATTCCTCTGATTGAATTCGACAATGCATATAACTTTGAGCTAGTTGGTCCACAAGGTATCACTGTAGAGTTCTTGTCTGACCCTCGTGGTGAAGGCTTCTCTAAGAACATAGACAATCTTGAGTACACAACAGGACGTGATTCTGTTGGAGACAATCATGGCTATGCGATTTACCGATACACCTTTGACTAGTTTATAAATTAAACCTTATGAAAAGTGGCTCTGCTGATGTAGAGCCACTTTTTTCTAACAATTGCGTTACTACAATGAATGTTATAATTGCGAGGTAAGCTATTTGAAAGTCCAAGCCACAAAACGACTCTTCTTCTGCCCTTGCGACATTTCAATCACACGCGCTTCTTTCGCCCCGGCTTTTTCCAAGCACTTACACATCCAACGAACATTCTCTTTCTTTGAAATGAGGCTCGAGAACCAACCCACTTGCTGTGCAAAGAACTGACTTTCATGGGCCATCGTTTTTAAAAAGGCAGCCTCGCCACCCGGACACCAAAGCTCCGCTTTTTGCCCACCGAAATTTAAAGCTGCTGAATTTACCACCTTTGGATTAGCTTTCGTTGAGCCTCGTTTGTCTTTATTTGCAGCTAGGTTGCTTATTTTACGCTGCGTGCCTTTCATTGCTTCATCTAGAGACTTATGGAAAGGTGGGTTACACAACGTAACGTGGTAATACTCGCCCTTCTGAATGATGTTCTTAAACACAAACTTTGATTGAGTCTGTAATCGAGCCTCAATATGACCTTTGAGCACAGCGTTGTTCTCAATGATAGTGTTCGCACATTCAATTGACACCGGGTCGATATCTGATGCTGTGAACTGCCAATGATACTCTGTTACCCCAATCATAGGGTAAACGATATTGGCGCCCGTACCGACATCAAGAGCACGTATGGTTGCACCCTTTGTCGCCTTAATAGTTTCAGGCAGCAACTCAGCGAGTCGGTGCACATAATCAGCACGTCCCGGAATTGGAGGGCACAGATACCCCTCAGGAATATCCCACTCAGTCACTTGATAATGGTGAGCAAGCAAGGCCTTGTTGAGCAACTTCACCGCGATAGGAGATGAGAAATCGATTGAGTCAGTGCCTTTTGGTGTTTTAACCAACCATGACGTTAGCTCAGGAACAGCCTTACATAAAGCTGGTAAATCATAATTATTAGAGTGCTGGTTGCGAGGGTGGAGGCCGGCTTTGGTCGCGACTTTAGTAAACTTCATAGTGTGGCTCATTGTGCTCTCTTCAACTCTTCACAAATCAAGAACAGGCGTGCATCGAACTCAAGCTGATGATAGCTCGGCTCCATATGGCAACATAAAGAATAGAACGCTTTGTTGTGCTCTTTTTCTTTAAAGTGGGCCAACTCATGAACCACCAGCATACGCAGCAGTGGCTCTGGCGCATTTTTAAACATACTCGCGATACGGATTTCATTTTTTGACACCACACGGTTGCCATGCACTTTAGCCACGTAGGTATGTAGACCAAGGGCATTGTTCACCAAGTGTATCTTAGCATCGTAGACCGCCTTACTTAGCGGTGCTGATTTTTTCATATAACGCTGTTTAATATCATTAACGTACTGAAACAGCGCTTTTTCACTTTGAATCTTGTGTGGTTTAGGGTATCGACGTTGAAAATTCGATATAAGCTGGCCGCTATCAATAAGTGATTGGACTTGTGAAACTAGATGATCAGGATAACCCTGAATATAACGAATAGAGGTACTCATAATAGCCAATGCGAGTCAGTCATGGCGGGAGTTTATCTTATCTGAAGGTAGTTTTCAGCCATAAATGGGTTTACACTTCCCTGCCCCAGATTTTAAACCGAGTATGCTATGAAGCGTGTTGTACTGTACGTAAAAGACAAATGCCCTCACTGTAAAGATGCCCAGCGTTACCTTGACTCTCAAGGCATCAAATACCGCCTGACCAACGCAAAGATGCAACGTGGTCGCAAGGAGCTTGATGCGATTGGCGCTCGCTCAGTGCCGGTACTAAAAATCGGTGATCGAATTATGATTGGTTGGAACATAGGTAACTTCAACAAGATCTACAACGGCAAGTAACCGGTTTTATCCCAAGTTAAGCCCAATGAGATAGCTTGTCGAAAAGACGAGCTACATTTGCGGGCTTAACAATGTAATCATTCATTCCTGCAGTTTCGATTTTATCGAGCGTCGTTTGAGAGCTATCTCCGGTATGTGCAATTATCGGCACTAGAGAGTTCGCATGATTAGAGGCACGAATCTGTTTAGTCGCTTCAATCCCATCCATCACCGGCATCTCAATATCCATCAAAATCATGTCTACATGATGTAACCCAAACGACTCGATTACTTGTTGGCCATTCTCTTTTTCTATCACACTAAAGCCCTGCTTTTCGAGTAATAACCTCGTCAGCTTACGAACCGAAGTATTGTCGTCGACCAGCATCACCGTTCGTTTTCCTGTCATTTCTACCGGTTTTACGTGAGGGACGGTGGCAACAAAATCACTATCAAAAAGCAGATTCTCTAAAAGTTGGTCTGGGGTATCTTGCCACTCCGATTCTTTAACGAAAACTTGGTTGGAGAACTGCATCTTGATGTGGGCATTGTCATCCGCTTGATATAACAAGACGATCCGCGCTTCAGTGAACTCCAATAATCGTTTCAAATCAATCAGATCTTGATTACTCAATGACGGAGAATCAAGATCAATGAAAACTAGGTCATACTCGAATTCGTGTTCTTGACGCTGGAGCGCCTCATTGAACGTGATGGTTTGTGGTTTAAACCCGAGTCTCGCGGCCAATAACCAAGCACGTGTTGAAATCAGCGGTCTATCTGAGATCGTCAAAATTGACTTTAAGCTGGTTAGATCTTTCATGATATTGCGACTAGCATCAGAATCGAGTGAAGGGAGTGACAAAGTAAACGTTGCTCCTTTACCTAACTCTGAAGTGCAATGAATCTTACCTCCAAACGATTTCATCACTTTACGACAAAATGGCAGTCCTAAACCATAACTGCCAGATTTTCCTGTCGTGTAAAAGTCTTGATAGATATTCTTCAATACATCTGGGGCTATACCATTACCGTTGTCTTTTACAATAATGCGGTGGCCTTGTGCTCCTGCCTCAATGGTGACATCAATACGCAGTGTTTCAACCTTGCGATGATGAAAAGCATTTTTAAACAGGTTATACATCAGGTATTTAAGAAGTGTATCGCTGCCCAAAAATTGAAAGTCGTTCTTCACGGCTAGGTGAATAGTTCGCTTTTCAAACCGACCTTTATAGCTGAAGCTCTCAACTGCACCAGCAATGACTTCGTGAGCAGAATGACGCTTAAACGTCGCCCTAGACACACGATTTTCATCGATCGATGTTAAAAGCAAATCGATAGTATCATTGCCAGCGTAGATAATTTTCATCGCCTCATCACTGACATCTCTAAGCATCGATAAGTCTTCTTTCGACAATGAGTAACGCTCATTTTCATCATCTGATGGTTTAGGAAGTGTCGATTGAATAACATCTATAGAGCTGCATAAGCAACTTAATGGATTACGCATTTCATGGGCAATACCTGCACCAAATGATTTTGCCAGAGAGGTTTTGGTCTCATGTTCATCTTGGTTTCGGGAGTAACACAAATTACCAAATACATAGACGAATAAAAATATCGGCAAATGGGCCCAGTCAACCATCATATCGAATTGATAGCCTTTGGCTATCCAAGCGAACAATACCGCGCTAGACAGTGCCACTATCGCTTGCGCGAACACCACACGGGTCATGTGAACCAACAAAATATGCAGGAAAATCGCTGACATGTATGACATCACCCAGACGTACGACCAATCATTCATCAATAGCATAAAGAAGAAGAAAAACGGCAGCCCGAGAGTGATCGCGACTTGATAGATTACATCGTTATATTGTTTGAGACGCACTGGTAGTTGGTCGCGAAATAGTACTAACGCAAAAAAGGCAGAGCAAAATAACCTTAGAGGTAGGTTTTCATACGGTTGTGGGAAAAGGTATTCCCAAACGATGTAATAGAGAGGAAACCCGAGAATGCCCATCCAGCTAATCAGCGTTAAGTTAGGCTGTGCATACTGATAAACCTTGCGAATTGCGTCCATAAAGTGCGTCGATACTCCACCCATTCGGGGCCAATTGAACGCCACGTTATAGCAGCAATTATTGCCTATCTCAATGGAAACAGATCAAATATTGATTGTTGATAATAATTAATCTTTACTCTTTCCATAACCAATATTTTATATAATAAAATCATGAATTTAAAACCATCCTTCTCATTAAAATGTGTTGCACAAGGACTTAACAATGTTGGTTCACAAACGCTAATTTTACGTTGTTTTTTGTTAAATCAACGCTACTGATTAGTAGTAATTTGCATTAGTATTGTGAACACTAAGAGGCTCAAATACGCACCCTCGATATTAAAACAAAGAATCAGCCCCAAAAGAGACACTATGACCAAAACAGAGCAACAGGTGTGGCACTGGTTAGACAAAGCCGTCATCGGCCTTAATTTGTGCCCGTTCGCCGCGAAACCGCGTAAACTCGATCAAATAAAAATCTTCATTTCACAAGCTAAACGAGAGGAGCAGCTACTTGAGGATATCTATCAGGAGTTAATGAACCTTGATCAAACGGATGCCCAGGAACTCGAAACAACTCTGGTTGTTGTTCCTAATATGCTGTCTGATTTTTTCGACTACAACTTTTTCATCGATTGGGTTGAAGGCCTTATCAGTCAGCAAAATTGGGACGGTATCTATCAAGTCGCTACTTTTCACCCCGACTACTGTTTTGCAGGTGCCAAGCCAGAAGACGACGAAAACCTCACCAATCGTTCACCTCTACCTATCTTTCATCTGATTCGTGAGGAGAGTATGGAGAAGGTACTCAAACACTACCCAGACCCAGAGCAAATTCCAGACAACAACATTGCTCGAATAGAATCTCTCACGCATGAGCAAAAAGCAGCAATTTTTCCATATTTGTATAAACCTGTTTAATCACAAACATAATTGACCTTCCAGTTAGCAGCCTTTTATGGGCTGCTTATAACATAATTTGTGCGAGGCTTTGTAAGTCAACGTAAAGCCCCTAGACACCCTCCCCTAAATAGGTAGACTAATCACACACTCTGTTACATCTGGATTTGAACTTCCGGCCATTTCACAGCTCTAATCAAAGGTAAACAATCACTTAGTTAGTGTTGATGTGATAACAGTGTGAGACAGAGCACAATCTATAACGAAAGAATTCAAAGAGGGTTGGGATTCAATAAACCACCCCCATTAATCAAGTAAGCGCCCAATTTTGTCGAACTCAGTCTTTTAACTACACCGTTTTTGAGTCGTTACAAAACAGGAGAGCCGATGAGCTTATTCTTTCGCGCAGCAGCACTAACACTTTTAATGCTGACTCGCGCTCCGGCATTTGCCGCGCTGCCCACTACTCCAAACAATGACAATACCAAACAAAGCAATAGCCAAGGTGAGGTATGTTCTAAAAAATTCAAACACAGTCTGAGCGGCCTCTATGGCATTCCGAACCACGATGTCACCCCACTGCAGCCATACTCTGACTTTGATGTGCTTTACAGCAAAGCGCACCAAGCTCAATCAGAGCTAGAAACGCTCTGTAAGAGTACGGCACTACTGACTTCATCAGAAGCCTATTTCGCAGGTGTGAAGTCTCAACACCGCGCTCAAGATAAGATTGCTTATGAGCTCGATGGAAAAGTAGAGCGAATTACCGACCTGGCTCGAGCAACGATTGTCGCTCATGATATCGAAAGCCTAATGGATGTTTACGAAGCGCTTGAGCGCGAGGCGACCGTTGTCAAAGTGAAAAACCGCTTTAAGAAGCCAACCGCTTCTGGCTATCGCGATTTGAATGTTCTAGTACAGTTACCAAAAACAGACATCATCGCCGAAGTTCAACTGCACCTTAGTGCCATTGCTGATGTCAAAAACGGACCTGAGCATGATATTTATGAGCAGGTACAGAAAATCGAGCGTTTAGTTGCCAGTGAAGACCGAGAGCTCACTGAACTAGAGAGCCGTCAAATGAAGCGATTAAGGTATCAATCTAAGGATCTCTATCAAGCAGCGTGGCAGCCGTATGTTACAACTCACCTTGCCGCTGCATAACAAATGTCTGACAAAAGAAAAGAGCTCACAAAGGTGAGCTCTTTTTGTTTATTGGCTTTGCTGACGGGGGGAGTGGTCAGCAAAGCAGGATCAAACGTTAAATTGGGAACGCTTGATCGAAGTTTTTACGAATGAACAGCGCATGGCAGTAGCTCTGAAAACCAAAGCTGCAATACACCGGTTCTTCAAACTCCTCACACCAACGAATCCAAACATTTGTCTCAGACTCATTGTGTGCAACTGTGCCGTCCCATAAAAGGGAGTCACGCTTTTCTTGCGTAGGCGTGTAAGACACACCTAGCTGTTCGAGTGCAGTAAAAAACTTTTCCACCAACTTACCTTTTATATCTTTCGTTTGTCATTTGTCACGTAGGTCTTTGAACAAGAACGGATATTCAGAAACGCATTATGACCAAGTAATGATACGAGGTTTTAAGCAGCGTTTCTGCTACCTCGATCACTCATTTGTATTATAATAAAACAAATCAGCAATGCCAATCCCATCATTACTTTTAACAAAAGCGCTCTCTTATGTAAACTAAGTGTTTATTTAAGGCGTTTTTCCATCACAAAATTTCTCAAGTGTTGCGATCTTACTTCCACCAGCTGTTCCTTTACAACGACAAAGCCCATACGCTCATAAAAAGGACGCGCAGTGATGCTAACGTGTGAGTAGAGTCGTGAAATTCCACGCTTCTTGGCTTGTTGTTCAACATGAACCATTAGTGCTCTACCCACTCCCTTTGACTGAAATAGATGATGGCAAAAGAAATGGTCAATTAAACCATCTTGTTGGAGATCAGCATAACCCACCGGTTTACCATCAATTTTAGCGATAAAAGGCTTAATAGCTTCCATCTTATTAAGCCATCTCTTTGGGTCAATGTTAGCAGGTGCCCACGCTGCCACTTGAACTAACGAATAATCACGAATATTGATATGACGGATGGTGTGAAAATAGATACCCCAAAGATCGTTTGCATTATCTGAGCAGTAATCATTTAATCGAATCATATTATTTTCTCCCCCAATAAACAAAGAGGCCCTCTGCAAACGCATAAGGGCCTCTCAAAGATTAACTACTGTAAGTTAATTAGTCACGTAGCGAAGCACCAAACTTCTCAGAGACGTGAGCAACGATAGCGTCAACCGCGCCAGCGATGTCTGCATCTTCTAGCGTGCGCTCAACTGACTGTAGTGTCAGGGCGATTGCTAGGCTCTTCTTACCTTCTTCAACGCCTTTACCTACGTAAACGTCGAACAGTTTCGCATCTTTCAGGAACTCACCACCTTGCTCTAGACACGCTGCAACGATGTCGCCAGAAGCCACAGCTTCATCAACAACTACCGCGATGTCACGACGGTTAGATGGGAACTTAGAAAGCTGAACCGCTTCTGGGATCACTTTCGTGTTGATTGCAGACCACTCTACTTCGAATACGATAGTACGACCGTTAAGACCGAACTTACGCTCGAGTTCTGGGTGAACAGTACCAATCACACCAACTTGCTTGCCATCAACAATGATTGCCGCAGATTGACCCGGGTGAAGGGCTGGGTTTGCCGCTTTATCTTCTGCAGATAGTGCAGCAAAAGAGTATGCTTTTTCGTTCGCAGACAGCTCAAGAACTGCTTCTAGATCGCCTTTCAGATCGAAGAAATCTACTGTGTTTGTCTCGATATCCCAGTGCTCTTCACTGCGAGTACCAGCGATAACACCTGCAAGCATAGGCTCTTGACGCATACCATTTTCAGCTGACTCACAAGGGATGAAACGTAGGCCGTATTCGAATAGACGAACACGAGGCTGTTGACGTTTCTGGTTGTGAACCACTGTGTTTAGTAGACCTTGGATAAGACCTAGACGCATTGCTGACATATCCGCTGAGATTGGGAATGGCAGGATTAGCGGCTCAACACCTGGAACAACCAGCTTCTGCTGCTCTGGTTCAACGAAGCTGTATGTAATGGCTTCTTGGTAACCACGGTCAACAAGTAGGTTGCGAACACGCTTAAGTGGAAGATCCGCTTCAACGTGGTTGTGCATCTTAAGTGCTGCAGCTGGGTGCTGGTTAGGGATGTTGTCGTAACCGTAGATACGGCCAACTTCTTCAATTAGGTCTTGCTCGATTGCGATATCAAAACGCCATGTTGGTGCTGTCGCAGTCCAACCTGCGTCTGTAGTCTCTACAGTTAGGCCAAGACGCTCTAGAATTTCAACAACATCGCTATCAGCAATGTGGTGGCCTAGTAGGCTGTCTAGCTTAGTGCGACGTAGTGATACTGTGTTTGCTTTTGGTAGGTCAGCTTCTGACTCTACTGCAACAACAGGGGCTACTTCACCGCCACAGATCTCAACAAGAAGTTCTGTTGCACGCTCCATTGCGCTCGTTTGTAGTGCGAAATCCACACCACGCTCAAAACGCATTGAAGAATCAGTGTGTAGACCATAGCTACGAGCGCGGCCACGGATGTGGTCTGGAGCGAAGAATGCACACTCAAGTAGTACGTCTTTCGTCTCAGTTGTTACACCAGACTCTTCACCACCAAAGATACCTGCTATAGCAAGTGCTTTGTTGTGATCTGCTACAACGAGAGTATCGGCGTTTAGTTCTGCTTCGTTGCCATCTAGCAGCGTCAGTTTTTCACCCTGCTCTGCCAGACGAACCACGATACCACCTTCGATCTTCGCGAGATCGAATGCGTGCATTGGTTGACCTTGCTCTAGAAGAACGTAGTTAGTGATGTCAACTACTGGGTCGATTGAGCGAATACCACAACGGCGCAGTTTCTCTTGCATCCATAGCGGTGTTTCAGCTTGAACGTTTACGTTCTTAACCACACGACCTAGGTAACGTGGACATGCTGCTGGTGCTTTCACTTCGATAGATACTGCGTCTTCGATAGTGTTTGCAACCGCTTCAACTGATGGCTCTGTGACGTCAGCACGGTTTAGAACGCCAACTTCACGAGCTAAACCACGGATGCTGAAACAATCAGCGCGGTTTGCTGTTAGGTCTACGTCTACAGTTACATCGTCAAGACCTAGGAATTCGCGGAAATCAGTGCCGATTGCTGCGTCTTCTGCTAGTTCCATGATGCCATCAGATTCAACATCGATACCTAGTTCAGAGAATGAACACAGCATGCCGTGTGATGGTTGACCACGTAGTTTTGCTTTTTTAATTTTGAAATCGCCTGGCAGAACAGCACCAACAGTCGCAACCGCAACCTTGATACCTAGGCGGCAGTTTGATGCGCCACAAACGATGTCTAGTAGTTCTTCAGCGCCAACATCTACTTTAGTGACACGTAGTTTGTCAGCGTCTGGGTGTTGACCACACTCAACCACTTTACCTACTTTAACGCCAGTGAAAGAACCAGCAACAGGTAGTACGTCGTCTACTTCTAGACCCGCCATTGTGATTTGGTGTGTAAGTTCGTCAGTCGATACCGCAGGGCTTACCCACTCACGAAGCCAAGATTCGCTAAATTTCATAGTGATGTATCCCCTGGATTACTTGAACTGTTTTAGGAAACGAAGGTCGTTCTCGAAGAACGCACGAAGATCGTTCACGCCGTAACGAAGCATGGTTAGACGCTCAACGCCCATACCAAATGCGAAACCAGAGTATTTCTCAGGATCGATGCCTACGCTGCGAAGTACGTTAGGGTGAACCATGCCACAACCTAGAACTTCAAGCCATTTACCGTTCTTACCTTTCACGTCTACTTCTGCTGAAGGCTCAGTGAATGGGAAGTAAGAAGGACGGAAACGAACTTCAACTTCTTCTTCAAAGAAGTTACATAGGAAATCGTGCAAGATGCCTTTTAGCTGTGCGAAGTTTACGTTTTCGTCTACTAGCATGCCTTCCACTTGGTGGAACATTGGCGTGTGCGTTTGATCGTAGTCGTTACGGTAAACACGGCCTGGTGCGATGAAACGGAATGGTGGTTTGCCATTTTCCATCGTACGGATCTGAACGCCAGACGTATGAGTACGCAGCATTAGGTCAGGGTTAAAGAAGAACGTGTCGTGGTCAGTACGCGCTGGGTGATCTTCTGCGATGTTTAGTGCATCAAAGTTGTGGAATGCATCTTCAATCTCAGGACCAGACTCAGTGTTAAAGCCTAGCTCACCAAAGAACTGTTCAATACGCTCAACAGTACGAGTAACAGGGTGTAGGCCACCGTTCTCGATACGACGGCCTGGTAGAGTCACGTCGATTGTTTCTGCTGCTAGCTTCGCTTCTAGTTCTGCACGTTGTAGTGCGTCTTTGCGCGCTGCAATAGCTTGTTGAACAACGCCTTTCGCTTTGTTGATCTCTTGACCAGCACTGCGGCGCTCTTCTGGTGGTAGTTTACCTAGGCTTTGAAGCTGAGCCGTTAGCTCACCTTTTTTACCTAGATACTGAACACGCACTTCATCAAGTGCGACTAACGAATCTGCAGCTTCGATTGCTCCGTTCGCGTTAGCAATGATCTCTTCTAGATGTTGCATCGTTTCCTCATCTACCTATATCCACATGCAATGGACATAAGTGGTAGTGTTCATTAGTTCCAATTATCAATCGCTCGACACTGAATAACTAACGTTTCCAACAATGACCCCTTTCGGTTTCAAAGCGGATTTCCGGTTTTTCAAGTAGCTGTACATAGTAGCGAAAGACGTCTAGAAATCCAATGTCAATTCGGTTAAAAGCGCACCACAAAAGCACTTATCCATAAAAAAAGCCCGAGAATTGTCTCGGGCTCAATGGAATTGTTTTTATTAACGATGATTCGTCTAGATCAAGAACAAGTTCCAGCTGAATTTAATTCAGGGAAACCTTGTAGATGTCAATACCCGTATCATCGTAAGGATCCACGGCGCCAACACCGTATATTCCCCTTCCATCTTGGATACGAATGTCTTCAACGGCACAACCTTCAAACCCTGTACCAAAGGTATGACTGAAAGTTTGTCCGCTGGTAAACGTTTGTGCATCCATGTTTGATTGATTCGATAGCAATGTATACACACCATTTAACGCTTCATTATCACAAAGTGCGAATCGAATTTTTACCAAGCCAACTTCAACGTCGGAGCTCGTACCTCTCTCCTCAATCACCAAGGTTTTTCCCTCTACCGGACATGCTGCTCGGTAACCATTATCACGAATACCAATCACAAAATCACCGCCGACACCAAGAGCCAGATATTGGTCATCTGTTGTACTGAAGGCATTCTCTTTTGTGGTATTGAATACACCAATATCAGCCGGGTCTAGCGTGCCTTCACGCCATGTTAATGCAGCTTCACTCAGGTCACATCCAAGCTGCTCCGGGGGCGTTTCACCAATTAGGCAATTCTTCGCACCAGCGCTATTTTCCGGGTAGTAGCTTAAACAACTCTCCTCTCGCGAATTACTCGCAACCTCTGTCGCAACAAAGGATCTAAGTAGTACTTTATTACTCCCAATAACCCCATCCTTGCTGATATAAATGGGTGTATAAAAGTCATCAGCGGTATAGATAAAGCTCTTGGTAATAAAACCATCTTCAATGACATCTCCCGATTGCTCTTCGGTTGGCAAATAGTTCAAATTACCGGATATGCGCAAGAACAAGTTTGGTGCTGCCACTTCATTATCTTGATTGCAGTGCTCGGAATGGTGCCAATGGTGGTGTCTAAAGAAACTGTATTTGTGACCATGGTGTTTGTGTTCATGCTTACAATGTCCGTAACCTTTACCCTTTTTCTTTTTCGAGTAGTGATCATCATCGTCATCCCAGCCTTTAAACATCCAGCTAGAGTAACTGTATTGTGACTTACTCCAATGACCCCAGCTAAACTTATACCAGTGAGATTTCATCTTCTTCAGCAGGTGATACCACCCTCCATGATACCCATCATTATTGTTGCTGCTTGGCTTCACCTGACGATACTTAACTTCATACGAATAAGTTGCCCCAGGTACCGTTGGAACAAATGTCCTCAAGCGATAGGTCGCTGTTTTTTCATCTTGTATACAAGTGTCGAGCTCGAGGTTGAGCACGCTACCTTCTGTGTTTGTGGAGGAGAAATTACTTAGAGGTTCTTCTTCCGGCAGCGCTTCACATGCCACATCATCAAGGAGATATGCGAGCGCCTCTTGTCTACCTTGTTCAGTATCAATGTTCGGTTGAGCCTCCCATTCGGTTTGGTACATTTGATAGATCGCTTCAAATGTCCAACGCACATCACTGACTAACGCCTGCCCCTCTTGATAGCGGGTCATAATGTCGTTGGGTAAGAACACCGGGTACAGGTCATCGTTAGGCAAAAACGTAATGCCTGTTTTATCAATTTGGCCCCAAGCCGGGGGCATACTACTGTCTACATATCCCATATAATAGGGTTCTTGCGCCTGGGTGCCATGTGCTGCCAGTGACAATGCAGCGGTTAATCCCATATATACAGCTCTCATTTCAACACTCCTTTTGACCTCGACTTAAATTGAGTCGAACAAAGCCTACTTATGCTTATTCTTTGGAGATTCTTAATGAAACATCATTAAATTCCACTAAAAAGCCAATATTAAGCCTGATTTCAGCATGAGTAAGTCACAAGTGATTAAAAAAGCATGAGAGAAGGGTAATGTGTAACGAGTGCAAAGAGGGTTTAAGTCTGATTTGCCTGTTTTGACTAAACAAGCGAAAAAAAGACAAGTTAAAAACGCAAAAGGCCCGCTCAAATGAGCGGGCCTTTTGACTATTTGGAGCGACACACGAGGTTCGAACTCGTGACCTCAACCTTGGCAAGGTTGCGCTCTACCAACTGAGCTAGTGTCGCATAATGCAGTGAATCAACTTCACAACATATTATAAGATGGTGCCCCGGGCCGGACTTGAACCGGCACAACGCGAACGTCGAGGGATTTTAAATCCCTTGTGTCTACCAATTCCACCACCAGGGCACGCAAAACTTGGTTTTGCGATGGTTGACACCATCCTTGATATCGACCCTTTAAGGAATCGCTATCACAAAAATTTGGAGCGACACACGAGGTTCGAACTCGTGACCTCAACCTTGGCAAGGTTGCGCTCTACCAACTGAGCTAGTGTCGCAAATGGAGGCGCGTCCCGGAGTCGAACCGAGGTCCACGGATTTGCAATCCGCTGCATAGCCACTCTGCCAACACGCCTTCAAACCACTTTGAGAAACTTAACTGCTCCTCTTGGGTACGGGATGCATTTTTACGGAAACCGAGTTTCGAGTCAAACGTTTTTTTGTTTTTTTTATTCGTTTGAACAATATCCGCACAAAAGTGATAAAAATCACACATTTTGTATAGAAAGCCCGCAGAACAACGGCATACCACTGAAAAGAGTTACCAGAAAGTCGTTACTACACTCGCCTATCGCCGTAACACCAAGCGTGTAAACTTAGACTTTCCCCTTACTTGAGGAATAAAAAAAGCGAACCTTTCGGTTCGCTCTCTTTTACATGTTTTTTTCGTCAAGCAGATCGTCTTTGGCCGCGGCGAGATACTGAACCATTGACCAATAAGTTAGAATAGTCGCGACATATAAGGCACCATAACCTAACCAAATCATCCAGTCATCATATCGCCACACTAATACCCATAAGGCGAACATCTGCGACACTGTTTTTACCTTGCCGACCCAAGAGACCGCAACGCTGGCACGTTTACCGATTTCTGCCATCCATTCTCTTAGCGCTGAGATGATGATCTCACGAGCAATCATAGTGACTGCAGGTATGGTAATCCAAATATTGTGGTAATGCTCGGTAATCAAAATCAGAGCGGCTGCCACGAGGACTTTGTCTGCGACTGGGTCAATAAAAGCCCCGAACCGTGAGGTTTGCCCTAACTTGCGCGCCAACATTCCATCTAGCCAATCTGTTACGCCTGCTACAAAGAAAATCATGGCAGCAGCAAACGGCGCCCAACTGTACGGCAGATAAAACGCTACGATAAAAATAGGTATCAAAAATAGTCGTAGCAATGAAAGAATATTCGGAATGTTTAACGGCATAATTATACGGCTCTGATCGGTTTCGCGTTTATGTTGCGAGATTTTTGCTATTCTTTCAATGCTTGATGAATGTTTTCTGCCAAAGAATAGCTAATCCCTGGCACTTTGGCGATTTCTTCAACAGTCGCGCGCTTAAGTTCTTGTAAACCACCCATATATTTTAACAAGGCTTGTCGACGCTTTGGTCCTATGCCTTCAATATGCTCTAACGCGCTGGTTCGACGTGTTTTTCCACGTTTCGCTCTGTGACCTGCAATTGCATGGTTATGGCTCTCATCACGTATATGCTGCATCAAGTGCAACGCCGGGGCGTCGGAAGGTAAGTTAAACTCTTCACCATGATCGGTAATGAGTGTCTCCAAGCCGGGCTTACGCGTAACACCTTTTGCGATACCCACCAAGGTAGGACGCTTTGGCCAGTCCTCCCAAAACTTATTAATGGTTGAGAGTGCAGCGTTCAATTGCCCTTTGCCACCATCAATAAAAATCACATCGGGTATCTTGTCCACATCGAGTTGTTTTGAATAACGACGTTCTAACGCCTGCGCCATCGCGGCATAATCATCGCCTCCGGTGATCCCAGTAATATTGTAGCGACGATACTCTTGCTTCAATGGTCCTTCACGATTAAACACAACGCATGAAGCTATCGTACTCTCACCCATGGTATGGGAAATATCGAAACACTCCATGCGGGTCAAAGATTCTGTCGCCAACACTTCTTGTAACTCGGTAAAACGCTGGTTAATGGTCATCTTGTGATTGATCTTGGTGGTGATCGCCGTTAACGCATTAGTATTGGCAAGTTTTAGATAGCGCCCGCGTGTTCCTGTTGGGTTAGATTGGAAATGCACTTTTCTGCCCGCAACTTGACTCACCGCTTGCTGAATCGACTCTAACTCATCACTGAGCCCTGCATTAAGCAGTACGCGTGACGGCAGTGTGCGCGCTTCATTGTGTGCTAGGTAATACTGAGTCAAAAAGCTGTCAAAGACCTCACTTTTGTCCGTATTTGCAGGGATTTTCGGGTAATGGCTACGACTGCCCAAGATTTTCCCTTGGCGAATCATCAATATGTACACGCACGCCACACCACTTTCAATAGCAAAACCCAATACATCCATATCGTCCATGCTATCTTCTGAAACAAACTGCTGCTCTTGGACACGACGTATCGCCTGAATCTGATCGCGATAACGAGCGGCATCTTCAAATTTTAACGCCATACTGGCCTTTTCCATTTTTTCCACCAGCAAATTCAGCACTTGCTGATCTTTACCTTGCAGAAAAAGCCTTAAATCCCCAACTAGTTCATCATAGTCTTCAGTAGAAATGACACTCGATACACAAGGTCCGGCACACCGTCCAATCTGATACATCAAGCAAGGGCGAGTTCGGTTACTGTAAACCGTGTCTTCGCACTGGCGTACAGGGAAAATTTTCTGCACCAAATGCAAGGTTTCACGCACAGCTCCCGAATCAGGATACGGCCCGAAGTATTCACCTTTTTTCTTTTTAGCCCCTCTATGGATTGAGACCCTCGGATGCGTGTGACCACTGAGAAAAATATACGGATATGATTTGTCGTCTCGAAGCAGCACATTGTACTTGGGCAAGTACTGTTTAATGTAATTGTGCTCTAGGATCAGGGCTTCGGTTTCGGTGTGCGTGATCGTCACATCAATTTTCACAATATGACTGACAAGTGCTTTGGTTTTTTCGCTGTCTATTTTCTTGCGGAAGTAACTCGAAAGACGTTTTTTAAGGTCTTTCGCTTTTCCAACATAGATGACCTCTGAATGCTGGTTATACATTCGGTAAACACCCGGTTGGCTAGTCACCGTTTTCAGGAAAGCAGAGGAATCAAATGGCGTAACGTCGCCAGAAGGTAGTTGAATGTCGCTGTTTGGCATAATAAAAAAGACCGCTGAGGTTCAGCGGTCTGTTGTCATCCTATAAGGTCTCGGCGTCCAAAATACCGTGTCGAATCGCCAGATGTGTCAATTCAACATCACCGCTAATATCGAGTTTACTAAATAGGCGGTAGCGGTAACTGTTGACAGTCTTTGGGCTCAGATTCAATTGCTCTGAAATATCTGTCACCTTTTGTCCTTTGGTAATCATCATCATGATCTGCAACTCACGTTCTGACAAGTCGTCGAACGGGTTTTCAGACGCAGGTGAGAACTGACTCAAGGCCATTTGCTGCGCAATCTCAGGTGAAATGTAGCGTTGACCACTCTTCACCACGCGAATGGCATTCACCATTTCATCCGGTCCGGCACCTTTCGTGAGATAACCTGCGGCTCCTGCCTGCATCACTTTGGTCGGAAACGGGTTTTCAGTATGTACTGTTAGTACTATGATCTTTACATCTGGATTGAAGCGCAAAATCTTTTTCGTCGCTTCTAAACCACCGATACCTGGCATGTTCATATCCATCAAAACGACGTCAGCATGATTGTTGCGACACCATTTCACTGCATCTTCACCGCTTTCAGCTTCCCCTGCTACGTTCATTCCACGGACGTCTTCAATAATACGTCGTATCCCTGTGCGAACCAGCTCGTGATCATCTACAAGGAAAACACTAATCACTCTTGTATCTCCACACTCTAAATTGTTGGCTTGGCTCTGCAACCACTCGGGAGTGGATAGCAGTTTGGTTCGCCATTTTAACCTAATTGGAAAGAATTTGCTTGCATCGACTATGCTCCTAAATGCAAGGTTTGGCAAGTAATACTATTTAATTATGTCGTGCGTGCCCTTTTTAACCTTTCGTAGCAAAGGGTTATACTGAAAAGTATCACGTTCGATCAAAAGTTTGTTAGTATCCAAACCGCCACGCCAATCAATACATAATTAGGACTTCTATTGAGCATTCAGCAAGGGTTCGTATTAACTCGACAAGCACGCGACAAGGGTCAGAAAACCACTATTGAGCTTTGGGTTTCAACCGACGATGGTCCAATGCAAATAGAAATAGAAGGCGAACGACCAACGTTCTTCATTCACCAAGCGTCAATGAATAAGGCTCAGTCGCTGATTGCTGAACACAACCTACGCTGTGAACTCAAAGCGCTTGCCCTAAAAAGCTTCGAACAAGCCCCTTTATGTGCCTGCTACTTTTCCACTATCGCCCAATCACAAGCTGCTGCTCAACTCTTAGAACAGAATGACATCGTAACCTTTGAAGCGGATATACGTTTAGCAGACCGCTTTCTTATGGAGCGCTTTATTAAGGGTAGTATTGAATTTACGGGTCGACAGCAAATCAGAAATCGTTATTCGCAGGTGCGACAAGCACAATGCCGCGCAGGAGAATACAAGCCTAACCTATGCGTCGTGTCGTTAGATATAGAGTGCTCTGAAAAAGGTCTCTTGTATTCCATCGGCTTAGATTGCGAACGCGACAGCCGCGTGATCATGGTGGGCGCACCTCAAGAGAGTATTGAGACCGCTATTGAATGGGTCGCAGATGAGAAAGCGTTGCTTGTTGCACTCAATCAATGGTTTGAGCAATTTGACCCCGACATTATCATTGGCTGGAATGTCATTGATTTTGACTTCAGGTTGTTAGACCGACGTGCACAATGGAACAAAGTGCCACTGTCTATTGGTCGTGGGGGACGCAACGCATTCTTTCGTTCAGGCAATAACCAACAAGGGTTTATCTCCATCCCTGGACGTGTGGTAATTGATGGTATTGATCTGCTTAAATCTGCTACCTATCATTTCCGTTCTTGGTCTCTCGAGTCGGTCTCTCAAGAATTATTAGGGGAAGGTAAAGCCATCCACAACGTGCACGACCGCATGGACGAGATCAACCAAATGTTCGTTCACGATAAGCTGTCATTGGCGAAATACAACCTGCAGGATTGCGTCTTAGTCAATCAGATATTTGAGCACACTCACCTACTCGATTTCGCGATAGAGCGCTCGAAACTCACAGGGCTCGAGCTTGATCGTATCGGAGGCTCTGTTGCGGCTTTCAGCAACCTCTATTTGCCGCAACTTCATCGTGCTGGCTATGTTGCCCCAAACATGCACCCAGAGGATTGGATAGCCTCACCTGGCGGTTATGTAATGGACTCTCTACCTAATTTGTATGATTCCGTCTTGGTGCTCGATTATAAAAGCCTCTACCCGTCGATTATTCGCTCGTTCCTTATTGACCCTCTCGGACTAATTGAAGGACTAAAGCTTCCCATAGGGAATCATGCAGATACCGCTATTGAAGGGTTTCGCGGCGGTCAATTCCATCGTAGCAAGCACTTCCTACCCAAGATGGTGGAAGATATTTGGCGAGCGCGGGATGTGGCGAAGCAAAACCAAGATGCGGCATTCTCTCAAGCACTGAAAATCATCATGAACTCATTTTATGGTGTACTCGGCTCTTCCGGTTGTCGTTTTTTTGATACTCGTCTGGCATCAAGCATCACCATGCGCGGACATGAAATTATGAAAACCACCAAGAAACTCATAGAAGAACGTGGCTATCAAGTGATCTATGGTGACACCGACTCCACTTTTGTTGCACTCAATGCCGCATACTCACAACATGACGCTGACGCGATTGGCCAGCAACTCGTGAACGAGATTAACGCCTGGTGGAAACAAGATCTCGCCGATCGCTTCGGTATCGAATCGTACCTTGAGCTTGAGTATGAAACGCATTACAAGAAGTTTCTCATGCCTACTATCCGTGGGTCAGAAACAGGCTCTAAGAAACGTTACGCAGGATTAATAGATAGAGGCAGCGACGAAAAAATCGTATTTAAAGGATTAGAAAGCGCTCGTTCGGACTGGACACCACTTGCACAAGAGTTTCAGCACAAGCTTTATATGATGGTCTTTCATGATCAAGACCCCTCTGACTACGTGCGTGAGATAGTTGAACGCACTCAAGCCGGTGAGTTTGACCACCAGCTCATTTATCAAAAGCGACTGCGACGAAAATTAAATGAGTATGAAAAAAATATTCCACCGCAAGTGAGAGCCGCGAGAATCGCTGATGAAAAGAACGCCCAGTTAGGTCGACCTCTTCAATATCAAAATCGAGGACGAATTGAATATCTGATCACGGTAAATGGGCCAGAGCCAAAAGAGTACGTGGAGAGTGCACTCGACTATCAGCACTACATCGACAAGCAGTTAAAGCCAGTTGCAGAAGCCATATTACCTTTTGCAGGGTATGATTTTAAGCAGCTCAGTGAACCACAATTGGGGCTGTTTTGATCAGCCGATTTTAAACTCGGTACGCTGATACTCTTTGACCAACCACTGACCGAAACCATCAATCAATCCAACAACGGAACGCTTGGGAATAACGCGACCACTCAATAAAATCCCTAAGCGTTCTATCTCAAGCTGTTTTTCTGGGTGTGAGAGTAAAAACGCGTCGCCACACGCAACGGGAGAATCAATCCAGCGTTTGTGTTTATGCATAACTAGGCTGTAACTGGCTCGCAGCAGTTTTTTAGCGATAATGACTTGGGCTTGAGATTGTTCGGCTGCTGTTGTCGCCTTTGCGACTTTCAAGCGATAGGTTTTGACCCACTCAGCCACATCATGGTTCCAAAACTTGGCAATTTCCCAACTCGGCTCGTAATCGCCAAAGCACTCACCAAGATCTTCGCCATAGATACATTCACTACACTGCCTAAGCAGAAAACCCCATGAAAAAATGCTCTCTAAGCTTGCGACTTCTTTTGCCAAAGCCACTTTAACATTCAATCCTTTAACATGAGGAAATCCACGCTGAAAGCGCCATTGAATCGTGTTTAGCAAGGTTGTACGGTTATCTTCAAAGGGTCGATGCGTGACCACAACAATATCTAAATTCGATTGACCAGAAACAGCCTCATTACGCGCCACGCTGCCATAGACATAGACACTATGAAGGTTGGTGCCGAGCCCTGCCTTAAAGAAGCGCAATACATCTTCGACAGCGGGTTGAAAGTCGGGTTGAAATTCGAACTGAGATTGAGCAAGCATTAATCAACATAAAGTTATTGTTATATCAGATAATTAATGGTGAATCAGAACCGTGTATTCTTCAAGTATTTCCTAATCTCAATTGTCGGGGTTATACTTAGCAACATCTATAACAAGAGGTAATTTCCATGCCAAGGGCAAGTGAACTTAAAAAAGGATTCGCAATCGAATCTAACGGTAAAACCCTATTGATTAAAGACATCGAAGTAACGACTCCTGGCGGTCGTGGCGGTGCTAAAATTTACAAACTGCGCTGTACTGACCTGAACACAGGTGCGCGTGTTGACGAACGTTTCAAATCTGATGACGTGGTTGACACAGTAGAAATGAACAAGCGTGCTTCGTCTTTCTCTTACGTTGACGGCGATGAGTATATCTTCATGGACAATGAAGACTACACTCAATACACATTCAAACAAGCAGACATCGAAGACGACCTACTGTTCATCACTGAAGAGATCCAAGGTCTACATATCGTATTGGTTGACGGTGCGGCAGTGGCCATTGAACTGCCATCTTCTGTTGAGATGGTTATCGAAGAAACTGACCCTTCAATTAAGGGCGCATCTGCGTCAGCACGCACTAAGCCAGCACGCTTACCAACAGGTCTAACTGTGCAAGTTCCTGAATACATTGCGACCGGTGATCGCATTGTTGTGAACACTGCAGAACGCAAATACATGAGCCGAGCTTAATATTATGAGCGATTTGATCTCTTTAGACGATGTTATCGAAGTAGCCTACGATATCTTTTTAGAAATGGCACCAGACAATCTAGAACCTGCTGATGTGATTCTATTCACCGCTCAGTTTGACGACCGTGGCGCAGCCGAAGTTGTTGAAACAGGTGATGATTGGGTTGAGCATGTTGGCTTTGAAGTGGATGACACTTTTGCCGAAGTACGTATCGGCTTGGTGAATGAAGCAGATGACGCGCTAGATGATGTCTTCGCTCGTATGCTAGTGAGCCGTGACCCTGATAATAAGTTCTGCCATATGTTGTGGAAACGCGATTAACTCGTCTAATTTCATACTTTTCGAAAGAGGCCTCGTGCCTCTTTTTTCATCCTTGTCATCAAAATGACACTGGATAGACCATTTACCAAGATTATCTGGTTATAATCCCTCAATCATCAGAAGATTATTAACGCGAATTATGTTTTTAGACTCTTACTTTACACAACAAGATCAGCACATCGTTTTTTCACGCCAGCAAGCGAGTCACTTTGCTAAACTCGTCGCAGGCGACTTCAACCCTATTCACGATGAAGACAGTAAACGCTTCTGTGTGCCAGGCGATTTGCTTTTCTCAGTGCTGTTGCAAAAAGAAGGGATCAGCCAAAACATGCGCATCGAATTTGCCGGAATGGTCAACGATGGCGTTGCTCTTTCAATTAGCGACCAAAACGACACGCAAGCAAGTGTGGTTGACGACCAAGGTAAAGCCTACCTAAACATGACTCGTAGCGGGGAGATTAGCCGTAATCAAGAACTGATCGAACACGTCGTAAAAGCTTATGTAAAGTTTTCGGGTATGAACTTCCCTCACATCATGGTTCCTCTTATGGAAGAGCAGCAGATGATGATCAACTGTCAACGTCCATTGGTTATCTACGAATCTATGGAAGTGGAGTTTGCTCGACTAGATATCACACACCCTGAAGTTGAATTTACTGGCGCTACCTTTGAAGTAGAAGGTAAGCGTGGCGTAGTAACGATGAACTTCGAATTCAAAGAAGATGGCCAAGTGATTGGTAATGGCAAAAAGCGCATGATCGCGAGCGGATTAAAGCCTTACTCTCAAGAAGCCGTCACCGATCTTGTTGCTCAGTTTAATGAGCGTAAAGCGTCGTTTCTTAGACAAGTTGAGCAAGCAGCTTAAACCGACAACTCAACGACTAATTAAATGAAAAAAAGAGAGGCATGATTACGATCGTGCCTCTCTTTTTATTTTTACACCGAGTTATTTTTATACTGTATGTGTCACAGATTTCTTCTTCGTCTAAGCAAAGGAATGCTCAGCAACAACAACCAATAAGGTGAAAGTGCACCACCGCTACCCTCACTGATCACCGGTGTGATACCACCCGTGGCATTTTGGCTAAATCGCATGTTGGTTAACACCGCTCTGTCATCTCCTGATGAGGTTGAAGCGTCTTTCACATATTCTAAGCGTAGGGTGTTGCTGCTCTGCAATAAGCTCAAGCGGGTAGAAAATGCTTCGCTTCCAGAGAGCGGCTCAAGATCTGTCTGATTTATTCTCGCTCTTAGTTCATCAAAGCCATTTTCACTCGACACTTCCACATCGACGGTCAAGTAGCCCTGTGGGATACCTTCAATAACAACGACTGAGCGTTGGTTATCTCCAATAGTGGCAGACTGAATGCCGCCGTCTATCGCTACCCAAGGGTTGTCATTGACATAAACCTCATCAAAATCGAACGTTAGCACATCACGTAACGCCGATGACGCTTGCTCTATCCCCTCATAGGTCACATTGTTTGTAATCGAATATGACTCACTGCCTATCGTGTAATCTAAAGCGAGCTCTGCTTGATATTCTCGATATTCATCTATCGCAAGCTGAACTTCTACCACGCAGCTTTCATTCGACAATAGCGACTGAGTTGAACACGTGTTGTTGACGATTGAGGTAGTGCTTCCTTGAAGCTCGCTCAATTGAGCGGCTGAGAACGTAATTGGGTTGGTACCGGTATTTTTAAAACTAAATTGATGCGTCAGTGTGCCGAACTCATGATAACCAATGTGCTCATTTTGGGTGTAGCTCAACCCGCTAGTAAATCGACTGAGCCACCCTTCAAAGTATCCCGCGTCAGCGTACACACCATAAGAGCCTTCGCGGCCACAGTATTGATCGCCCCAGCTTACCCATCCAAGTTGCTCACCCGTCTCTTTGACGATGATGGGACCACCACTGTCACCGCGGCAGCTGTCTTGCCCTTCTGTCGGTGTACCTGCGCAAAAGTTTTGACTTGGGACACTCCCATAAACATCATTACACTCTTGATAACTGACTAACTTCACATCGACTTGCTGAAGACTATCAGGAAGGACTGTTCCGCCATTCGGCACGGTGGTCCCCCATCCCGCAACGGTTAAAGTGACATCGCCTGACATATATAACTCATCTAAACGTCCTGATTGAGATAAGTTGACAGGCACTGCTTCTGAGGTCGCCAGCTCTCGCGGCAGCTCTAAAACTGCGACATCATTGAGAAGCTGACTGGATTCAAAGCCCTCATGGATATAGATATTGGTAACACCTATTCGCGTCCCTTGTGCTTCATCATCAAGATCATTTACGCCAAACACCAGTTCGATATCATCCGCGCTGGTGCCTTCAACGCAATGCGCCGCAGTTAATACATAGCGCCCGCCAAGATAACTTGCACCACAGATTTGCCCTTGAGAGGCAGCAAAACCAGTTTGCACCAACGCACCGATAAATGGCCAGCTATTGTCTTCTGCTGGCGTACCATCAATGATGCGCGCACTCGGGGTATCCGCACTGACCGATAGAGATAAAAGAGAGAGACCAACCGCCATTGGCAGTCGGATATTGACTTGTTTCATGTTCCAATCCTTAGACATTTCGCTGCCGCAATACTACTTGAGTACGAAAAAACAGTGAACATGGTTACAGGTATTTCAACAACTAAATGCGATCCAATCGCAATTAATCGTTTTGCTGTCTCAAATTAGACATACCTTAAGTATAGAAAAGCCGCTTTCAATGAGAAAGCGGCTTACTATAGTGATGATTTTATTAATAAATTCAGGCGAGATGTTTTAGCAGTGCCTGAACAGGATGCAACGTTTTGGTTCCCTCAAATCGTTTCACCTGGCTGCGACAAGAATACCCTGTAACCAAGCAACGCTCTTTTGGTAATGAGTCTAGATTGCCTTTCCAGCTCAAACCGTAAATGTCTTTCGACATCTGTAGTTTGTCCGATTCATGACCAAAGGTGCCAGCCATACCACAACAACCAACAGGAACTGTATTCAACACTGCGCCAAAATGAGCAAAGATAGCACCCCACTCTTTCTCTGCATTCGGAAGTTTGGTTTTCTCTGTACAGTGTGCAAACAGATACCAAGGCTCTTCAATCGAGCCTCTTTGCTCAACTTGTTCAAGGCGAGAGTCAAACTGTTCAAGACGAGGTACAAACCATTCGTGAGCGGTTAGAACATCAAAGTCACCACGCGTTTCACCCAATATTTCATTGTATTCATCGCGGTAACAGAGCACCAATGCAGGGTCTACTCCCACCATCGGAATACCTAAGCTCGCGACCGTTTCTAAAAATGCCGCGGTGTTTTTCGCGCCCTTGGCAAACTGGCGTAAAAAACCTTTAATATGCTGGGCTTTACCATTTGGCTTGAACGGTAACATGACCGGAGTTTTACCGAGTTTTTTAACCAGCAGACAAAAGTCTTCCACTACATCGGCATCGTAATAGCTCGTAAATGGGTCTTGCACAATCAATACATAGTTGTCTCGCTCGCTCGGAGACACCGCATTTAAACGCTGGAGATCAAATAGCTCATAAGCTTCGTTTCTTTGCTTAAGTGTGGGCACTGAAAGTAGAGGCGCGTCAATATACCCCACCGTCTTTTCGGTGAGTGACTGCACCCAGCCTTGTTTGAGCACGGCATTCGTCACCTGTGGCACCGCCCCCATCACAGGTAGCAAGGTCTCTATATTGGCAACAAGGTAATCTTTAATCGGACGCTGATAGCGACTGTAATAAGCATTGAGGAAACGTGAGCGGAAGCTCGGCACATCGACTTTGATCGGACATTGAGACGCACAAGCTTTACAAGCCAAACACCCATTCATGGCATCGTAGACTTCGTGAGAGAAGTCGTATTCATGACGCTTATTGAGAGAATTGCGAACACGTTCGATCATCTCTTTGATCGTCGCAAACTTGTGTAAGCTCTCTTGCTCGACATCGAGAATGTCTACGCCTTGTTCAGAGAGTTGACGCAGCCACTCACGAACTAAACCCGCACGACCTTTAGGCGATTGGCGTCTATCTGCTGTCACCTTCATTGATGGACACATCGGCGAACTGGTGTCGTAATTGAAGCAAAGGCCGTTACCATTACACTCCATGGCAGCTTTGAAGCTGTCTCGGACTTTCACCTCGATCTGGCGATCATAATAACCACGCTTGGTGTCAGTGACTTTGACCAACTCCGCTTGGCTATCCAGCGGCGTACAGATTTTGCCAGGGTTCATCTTGTTCAATGGATCGAATGCCGCTTTGACACGACGTAACTGGGTAAACAGCTCCTCTCCAAAGAATTCAGGACCATACTCAGAGCGGAAACCTTTACCATGCTCTCCCCACATCAGGCCGCCATATTTAGCCACCAGTTGCACTACTTGGTCAGAAATCTCGTGCATCAACTGCTCTTGCATCGGGTCGCACAAGTCTAGTGCAGGTCTTACGTGAAGAACGCCCGCATCGACGTGGCCAAACATGCCATAGTTGAGGTTTTGTTTATCCAACAACTCACGAAACTCGCCAATAAAATCCGCCAAGTTTTCTGGTGGTACACACGTATCTTCAGCAAACGCGACGGGTTTAGCTTTACCCTTTGCCGCACCAAGCAAACCTACTGCCTTTTTCCGCATATTGTAGATGCGATTGATACCTACTAGGTCATTACACACTTGGTAGCCAATAATACCGGACTGCCCTTGATCAATTTGCTGGTCCAACTTATTGATCAGCACCTCTACTTGCGACGCCACTTGTTCAGGGTTTGAACCGGCAAACTCAACCATATTGATACCCAGCATCTCTTTGCCAGGAACATCGGTCAGCAAATCACTGACGGTATGCCACACAATATCTTGTTTCGCTAAATTAAGAACTCTCGAGTCAACCGTTTCAACCGATAACGCCTGCGCTTCAACCATAAGCGGTGCGTTACGCAGTGCTGAATCAAATGTGTCATATTTAACGTTAACCAAGGTACGTGCGTCTGGGATCGGTGTCAGATTCAGTTTCGCTTCTGTGATAAAGGCCAAAGATCCCTCTGCGCCACATAACACACGAGTCAAATTAAACTCATCGTGCTCAGTAATCGCATTCTTGAGGTCATACCCCGTTAAAAAGCGGTTGAGCGGTGGGAATTTGGCTTCAATCTGTGGACGAAATTCACGACATACAGACTCAGTGACCGAAGCAGCATTGGCTGCGCATGATTGATCACCACTGTCTATCTCAAACGAATCAGACTCCAACATTGAACCATCAGCAAACACCGCTTGCAGTGAAAGTACGTGATCCGATGTTTTGCCGTATTTCAGCGAGCCCTGACCTGAAGCGTCGGTATTGATCATACCCCCTACTGTGGCACGGTTACTGGTCGAGAGATCAGGTGAGAAAAAGTAGCCGTATGGACGAACCGCGTCGTTCAACTGATCTTTAATCACACCAGTCTGGACTCTCACCCAGCCTTCTTCCGCGTTCACTTCCAATATTTTGTTCATATGGCGCGAAAGATCCACCACGATACCTTTCGTCAAAGACTGGCCATTGGTGCCTGTTCCACCACCACGCGGTGAAAATGTCACACGTTCAAATTCAGGCAAACTGCCGATTTTACCCAGTAAAACCACGTCTTGAGTGGTTTTAGGGTGCACAACGGCTTGCGGAAGTTGTTGATAGACACTGTTGTCAGTGGCAACCGCGAGACGGCTTGAGTATTGAGTTTCAATATCTCCGCTAAAGCCTTTCGCCGCTAGTGCCGATAGATAGGATGATACGACGGGATCGACATCGGTCGTCGAATGAAGTCTGGGTAACATAAGCTTCCTGCTCCTTGGTACGAGAATGGCGTGTAACCAAGTATCCGTTAAATTAAAATGTTGATTGAGGTCACTTTACAACATTTAAAAAGGTGTTCAAAACACTATTACAATGCCAAAATGCGTGCCACTAAGGATTTGTACGCTGAACCAGCAGAAAATAGACAAAAACGGCAATGAATGCCGTCAAATAGAGCAACAACATGAAAAAAAACAAAATTGTAACCACGGAAGATATTCTGTTAAAACTGTGCCAATCGGTTTCCGGCGTACTGACTTCTGCAACAGGATCAAATGTGTCTTATTCTGCCATGGTGCAGAAAATCAACAAAACTGCGCTAAAACCTGATTTTGGCTGTTTTGTCCTTTTTGACGGCGGTTTCTCAGGCTTAGTTGTCATCAACTTTACGTCTAAAGCAGCCTTAGAGTTGTACACCAACTACATGCGCAACATGGGCATGCCAGAAGAAGAACTCGCCGTACTCCACACCTCTGATGAAGTCGGAGATGTTCTTGGTGAGTTGATGAACCAGCTTGTTGGTGATTTTACCAATAAGATCCGTAAAGAGCTGCAAACGAACATTACGCAAAACCAACCAAAAATGTTGGCGTTAAACAAACAAGTCATTTTGTCTGTCGATACCAACCTTGACCGCCCACAAGCGCGTCGCGTGACCTTCTCAACCGAGAAAAACAATATTTTCTATCTTGAGTTAGCCATGGATAAGACAGAGTTCATTCAACTTGAAGAGTTTGAAGTGGCCGAAGACGAGTGTCCTGATGCGATTTTAGAAGCCACTCAACAAGCAATGAGTCAGCCGAAAAAAGAACAGAAGAAACCGAGTGATGACCCTACTGACCTGTTGGATAAGCTAGGAATTTAACCTTCCCCAGTAACACTCATTCAAGGTTATTGAGCCCAAGTAAAAACCATTTTACTTGGGCTTTTTTCTTATCCTCATTTCCGTTTGTTGCCAAAAAAAGGTAAAATACCGCTCTTTTATTTTTGTCTGTTGTAAAGTCTTCATGAGTAAACAAAAAGCCTTAAAGAAAATTGCTAAGTGTCTAGAGCTTGGGAATTCCGCAAACGTCAACGAAGCCGCGAATGCTATCAAGATGGCCCACCGCTTGATGTTAAAATATGGCTTAGACAAGGATGATATTGAGTTCATTAAACTCGGCAAAACTCTCTCTTCTCACCTGCTGCCAGCGAATGTGAGTTCAACACTGCTACGCGTTATCCGAGGCATCAACACCAAGTTTGGGGTTGAAGCGGTACTGCTTAACCATAAAGGCTTAAAGAAAGTCGAGTTTATTGGTGAAGCCGATCGCGCCATTTTCGCCGCCTTCGCATTTGATATCATTTACCGTGAATTGAATGAGCAAACCGGACAGTTTCGCAATAGCTTTGCAGGAAGTGGCACGTCCTCTCCAGAAGTAACACGCCGTGTAAACAGCTTCGTTTCAGGCTGGGTTGAAGGGGCATTGGAAAAACTGCCGGTGATTACCCCTGATGAAGACTCAGCCAATAAAATCAACGACTACATTGATAAAGAGTTTAAGAACATAGACCGCGAAACCTTCAAGCAGCAGTTAAGAGAGGCGATGAAGAACCTCACTGATGACTATGAAAAAGGGCTGAAAAAAGGACGTACCGTTTCGGTCAATCGCCCTATCAATGGTGCTCAAGCGCCGAAGATGTTGGAAAAATAACTTTGCATCTACTCGCTGTATTTTTGATGGGTCTCTGTGTCAGTTTTCACTCGCTAGCCTCAACCGATAGCGATAACACTGACATAGCGGCCATATCTCAACTTGAGCGAGAAGCCGATCTCGGTGATGTACAGGCGCAACAAACTCTGGTCGAGCATTACCTACAAAACCCAAGCCTAATTCGTGACATCGCATGGTATCAGCAACTTCTTATGGTAAACGCTTTTCATGGCCATCTCGAGAGTCAACTGGCATTGGCTGATATGTTAGAACACTATTCTGCTAATGATCCCGAACTGCTCGACTTAACTATCGCCGCTTACTCTGCTATTCAGCAGCAATCTACATTCGCTCATCAGCGAGCAAGCGAACTGCTTGAGCAAAAATTCAACCTCGCCAAGAAAGCCCAGCTCGATACTCAGCCATTAGAAACCCTACCAATTTCGATTGAAAAAGACACTTCGGAGTTAGATGACCACCATTTCTCTCCGGTTAGCCTCTCAATCATCTTAGTCTTGTTTTTCGGCGCAGTTGGTAGCGCATTAAGCGCTTTTCGTTCTAAAAAAACACTCTCCTTAGTAGATCTTGATGGGCTCAACCGTCAAGTCGCCGAGCACCAGCTCACCATAGACAGACAAAAGCAGCAACTTATAAAAGCACAGCGACTATTGTCTAAATCGCCACAAATGAGTTCGCAACAAAACCGCTCAACAAAGTCATCTCACGCCACAAAGAATACACTCTCGGCAAATGAAAAAGCGTTAATGCAAGCTTGCCGCGTTTTCGGCTATCTGCCAGACCAAATTCCTGATCAGAATGAGATCAAACGCCAATACAAAAAATTGTCTCACCGCTTTCACCCCGACCGTCATGGTGATGGTGATAGTGACAAAATGAAAACACTGAACAGAGCATTTTCAATTCTTATCAAAAATCAAACTATAACGCTTTGATTAATTTCCCATCAATACGGGCATAAGCCGCAAATTTAACATATAGTTCACATATATGTCGCTCAATAGTCGCGTGTAAGTGGCATAATAAGTAAGACAAAATAAATGATAAAGAGCGTACAGATTGAGCGCTCGCACTAAAGTGAGTAACGGGAGATCGTATGAAAAGCCACTATGGCCAGTGTGACTGGTGTAAAGAATTGAGGCATGTTGGTAAGCTAGAGTATATTGATGGCAAGCACCACTACTCTTGTGATGAATGCCTGTCCTTAGCAAAAATTGATGTTCGATTATTTAATCGAGACGAGCTGACGCTACGTTCTCGCCTAGAGCAACGCAGTGCATTAGGGTAAGTTTTCCCCCTAATCCTTTTCCATTCCGAACCCAATTCGAAAACCAAACTCTGAGCGCATCTTCTAGTCCATGCGCTCTTGAACGTGCGTGTCTCTTCAGTAATCATCTTTTCTCAAATTGATTCTCAAAATAAAAAGATAACCTAAATCAGAGTCTGCCGAACATCGCTCCAGGATCTCAACAATGAGATCAATTGCCGCACTTCCTTTGTCTCAAACATTACAAATCATGCTTTTCTAGTACTTTTGCATCAAGCCCCTCTTGAGCTAAACCAACCTTTCGCCAATACTCAGCTCTCACATTAAATGTCATTTTGACTCTCAATTCGACAATCAACCTGAAAATTAGAGACTGATTAGGGATCATCATGAGTCGTTTTCTTTTCATTTCCACACTCACCGTTTCACTGTCACTACAAGCAGGAACAGCTATTATTCTTCCTGGCTTACACGAAGAGTCGCAGGATTTAGACGGCAATTCGATGAGTGCTGCTGAAGTGATCGACTGGGAAACAGAAAATAGCGATATTGTTTTTGGTTCTTTCGCAGAACGTCACTTTAACGAGCAAGTACAAGCTGTTGGTTACATGTACAACCAAAAGTTAGATGTTAATGGTGGGTGGCTTGAAGATAGCTTACGAAATGACGCGCTACTCAAAGGGGTCGATTATGAGGACTACTTTTTACACTTTTCAGAAGATACGATTCTCGCAGAGGTGAATAGTACCCACGGAGAAAACACCCTCCTTAATCGCAAGCCAACCATTGTGGGTTATACCGTTTCAGAAGATCATGCTGGCTTTCTACTATATCAACAGCCTCCATGGAATGCTGACGTGTTTGAACATCATCAGCAAGGCGGTGCGCTATTTGTTTACCATACAGAGCAGTTTGACAGAATCACCTTCAAGCTTGCGTCGACCGCTCTTGATGGCAGTATCAGCATCGAATACCCGTCAGCAACCGACAGTCAGGGTCGCGTCACTCGATGGTCAACACTGGAGATTAAAAAAGACAAAACCGTCGGGCTTACACAAAGTGGTACGGTGACGTGGCAACTACCGCTTGATTGGGTTCGGGCGACGACACACGACGGTAGTGGCAGCAGCTACGGTGGCGGCCAATACTTCGGCTCAACCTATGTACGCGATGGCGGGCTGTCGTATGTACTGCGAATTCGCTGGCACAACACAAACAGCTCTGATCCTCGCCCTATCCTCAACGAAGTAAAACTTAAAAACAGCTTTCCGACCGTTAAACCTGAGCAAGCGCCAGCGGTCACGTCTGATGGAAAAACGATCCAGCGTTGGCGCAAAGTTCGTGGCTTTGACAAAAGCGCTGACCTCAACAATGACAATTACCTCTCATGGAATGAATACAAAAACCGCTCAAACAGAAACGCCACCGCACGCTTTCGCTGGGAGTCTCGTGTAGTCCCCTTTGGTAAGATGTGGAATCAAAATTCATCGTGGGCACTGACTCACCTTGCAAACCCTGACTATTTGCAAGCAATGCATAGTTACTACCAAAGTGAATGGCAACAGGTAGGGCTAAATGGCGCTTATAATGACGATACCAACAAGCTTCTCGGCAGCAATCAGTTCTATGTATTTTCCGGTGGACACGTTCAAGAGCTTGATTCGATTGTCGGTAGCTCAGAAGCCGACCAAATATACCAGCAACAGTTCGCAGGCTTTCTGAAATCTTTATCTGAGTTAGCCCCAGACGCCCTCATCAGTGTGAATGTTGGCACTGCAAACTTACAAGGTAGAAACGGACAAAACCATCTCTCTGACGCTGCGTCTCTTTACTTAAGAGAGCACTACCTCTTCCCCTCAACCGGATTCAGCGGCTATGCGGGCTTAGCTAAGTTCTGGGATAACTCAGCCTTAGCTGCAAAGGGAAAGCGCGTGATCTTTCAGGCAAGCACACGTTATGGTCGGGTCCAATATTTCGGAACCAGTAAAGAGAACTGGCAAGCAGACCAATACTCGTCTCTTGCTGCCTACTACCTTAACCATCACCCACAACGAAGCTATTTTAATCAGTGGAATAATGGTTATCAGTATGGCAGTGACAACACCACCGAATCGAACTACTGGAAAGTCGGTGTGGCAAAGAACATCGCCTATCAACCGACTCATCTACTCAATATCGATCTTGGCGAGCCTGCCAACTTTGTGCCTCAGGGTTATACACCGATACCAATGATGATGTCGACATCGACACCTGCACCCGCTGATTACACTATTGTTGGCGATGCGAGTATGCAGAACTTAACCCACCATGACCTGCCAAACGGAGCTATATCGGTCACGCCTACTCACACTTATTTCTTATACCAATCTGAGCGTGCTGTCGTTAATGGTGGGCCAGAAGAGATGGTGCTAGCACGTGAATACACCAAGGGCCGAGTACTTTATCGTACCGACTTTTTTGGTAAAAATTCTGAATACTATTCAGCGGCACCCATCACTATTCAACTTGACACCGCAATGCGAGTGGTCGATGCCACAGGGGCAATGAGTGACTATGTAAATGAAGTCACGCTGCAAGGCTATGAAGGCCTGTTCTTACTGTATTAAAAAGACTAACTCAGTAGTGGTAAGCCGAGATCTCCCTAAGTCACGCAAGTTGGACTTTATTGATGCAAGCAGGAAATTCAGGCATAAAAAAACTCGCGACATGCGCGAGTTTTAAAATCATGGGTATTACTGCGTGTTAGCCGCGACGGTTATTACGACCTGAACGACCAGTAGAGCGACCTTGCTCAGAGCGATTTTGACCCTGACCTCCACCTGTTGCAGTGCGAGTGCTAGGCTTACGACGACCGTTGCTACGACCACGACCAGCAGGCGTGCTTACGCGCTCTTCGTGACGTTTTACTGCACGACGAATCTTCTGGCTCTTCGCGCGCTCACGCTTACGTGATGTATTATCTTTGTTCAGATCAAGCATGGTTTCTTTCTCTGCACGCAGTTCTACCATATCACGTAGGTAGTTTACTTCTTTCAGAGACAGTTCCATCCATCCGCCACGAGGCAATTTCTTATCTAGGAAGATATCACCGTAACGAACACGCTTCAGACGTGACACGGTACAGTCTTGAGATTCCCATAGGCGACGAACTTCACGGTTACGACCTTCGTTAATCACAACGTAGAAGGTATGGTTCATGCCTTCACCACCGGTGTACACCACGTCTTCAAAGCGCGCCAAGCCATCTTCAAGCTCAACACCTCGTACAAGGTTTTTCACCTTATGTTCATCAACTTCGCCGAATACGCGAACAAGGTACTCACGCTCAACTTGACGACTTGGGTGCATCAGACGGTTTGCAAGCTCACCATCAGTAGTAAACAACAACAGACCTGACGTGTTTGCATCAAGACGACCAACAGAAATCCAGCGAGAACCGCGGATCTTAGGCAGACGGTCAAATACTGTGCGACGACCTTCTGGATCGTGACGAGTACAAAGCTCACCTTCTGGTTTGTAGTAAGCAAGAACGCGACAAACGACTTCTTCTTGAACTTTAGCGGATACGATATGTCCATCAATACGGATAACGGCGCTCTCGTCTTCAAGACGCTCGCCCAATTTAGCGACAATACCATTTACGCTAACTCGACCAGATTTAATCAGCGCTTCCAGTTCACGACGAGAACCGTGGCCTGCACGAGCTAAAATCTTCTGTAACTTTTCGTTCATTTATCTACCTAAGTATGTCGTCTTCACAGACGTCAGTGGGATGGGTGCTATTAAGTATAACCACGCACACAAAATGCGGTGGCGAAGTATCGCAAATATAGACAAAAAAATCATCTTTTTTCGTCTATGTTCGTAAAGCTAAATTGAGTCCCGCAGCACGCTACTCGAATGGCGCTGGATCACCTGTTCCAACACGAGCAACAACGGGGTCTTCATCACTAAAATCGATTACCGTTGTTGGCTGCTCTCCTAGGTAACCACCGTTAAGAATGACATCCACCGCGTGCTCTAACTTATCACGAATATCTTCTGGGTCAGACTCAGTGACATCACTACCCGGCAGAATCAATGACGTTGACATCAATGGCTCACCCATGGCTTCGAGTAGATCCAACGCTATTTGATTGTCAGGAACACGAATACCAATCGTCTTACGTTTCGCATTCATTAGACGACGTGGCACTTCTTTCGTCCCTTTGAAAATAAAGGTGTAAGGCCCTGGTGTATTGTTTTTCAGTAAACGAAAGGCCGTATTGTCAACGCGTGCATAAAGTGAGATTTCCGATAAATCACGGCACAACAGCGTAAAGTTATGCTTATCGTCAATACGACGAATTTGACAAATACGCTCTAGCGCTTGCTTGTTTTCAAGTTGACAACCTAGTGCATAACCCGAATCCGTTGGATAAACCACAACGCCCCCATTGCGGATAATCGCAACCGCTTGGTTAATCAAGCGCGTTTGAGGGTTCTCTGGATGAACATAAAAAAACTGGCTCATAACTGTTCCTCGTTGTTATTTGTTTTTTCTTCCATTGGTAAAAACTGCCAATCTTTCCAAACCGGCTCAACACCGGATGGAAGCCATAAGTTTCTACCCAACTCCATCCATGGAGAGGGATAATGGAAATCACTGCCTTGAGAGGCTAATAGTTTGTATTGTATAGCATAATCAGCCAAGTTGCGTCTTTCTTGTTGTGCTTGCTGTGGTTGGGCAACTTCCATTGCATCACCACCCACTTCAACAAACGCACTGATAAGACGTTTTATCCATTTTGCCGTGAGCTGGTATCTGCCAGGATGCGCTAATACTGCTTGCCCACCCGCTTGATGAATGGCATCAATCGCTTCCTTCATCGAGCACCATGCTGGCGGAACATAGCCTGGGTTGTTACGAGTCAAAAACTTCTTAAACACCTGCTGCATGTTTTTAGCAAACCCCTGCTCAACCAACCATTTAGCAAAGTGGGCTCTAGTAATTGGCGCATCACCGGCAATGGCTTGAACTTCCTCTAACACGCCCTCGCGAGTCGCTTTTTCAAGTCGGTGAGCAATCAACTCAGCGCGACCAACTCGATGCTGTTTCTGCTGTTCAATCAGTGCGATAAGCTCAGGCGAGCTTGGGTCGATATTCAAACCAACGATATGAATATCTTTGTTCTGCCATACCGTTGAAATTTCAATGCCATTGATCAATTGGATAGGCAGTGCATTGTCATCGATATAGCGCTGTGCTTCTTCTAATGCATCGGTTGTATCATGATCAGTAATCGCCAAGGCTTCGACATGAAAATTTAACGCTCGGTCGATAAGCTCTACGGGCGTTAACCGACCATCGGATGCAGTAGTGTGACTGTGTAGATCTATTCGCATAATTATATAAAAAAGTAATTGACTTTTTGCTCTTGCACTAGTTAACTAGTACGCAATTACAGAGTCACATTGTTAGGGGCTACTCATGTTACAAGAAATTAACCAAAAGCAAAGCAAGAAAATGATTGCATCCGCTAGTCAAGTGGCATGTGTAGCTTGCTCTTGGTGGCGTTCTTGGACTCTTTCGAGTGGGCTCGACCGTGCGATTTAAATAAAGAATCCTCATGTCTAAGCCCGCTAATTCTAGCGGGCTTTTTGTTTTGTTGTATAACTCACATTTAAATGCTTAAACATTCATCAAATCAGCAAAAATCCCGATTGGGTCGATGATGGCTTTATGCGAGTATGTACGACAGGAAGATAAGATACCGAATTACAAGGAGGTCTTGTGAACAAGACCATTGAAATTAAAAAGCTTGGTGAACTCGAAGTACTCAATACTTCTGTTCCTTATTTCCAAGATCCTACGCGTCTGTTTCACACTCTGTGCGAGAAAAAAACAGATAGCCTATTGCTTGAATCTGCCGAGATCGATTCAAAACAAGATTTAAAAAGCCTGCTGATTGTTGATTCGGCAGTGCGTATCGTGTGCTTCGGCCATGATGTAACCATGACCGCGCTTACTAACAATGGTCGTCACCTACTTGCGCATTTGAACGCGAATATTCGTGATGATATCGCAAGTGAGTTCAACGGTGATGAACTGACTCTAACGTTTGCCACCCCTTGTGACACACTGGACGAAGACTCTCGATTGCGTGAAGCCTCTTCTTTTGATGCATTACGTTTAGTGCAGCATAGCTTCAATATCGACCAACACGATAAACACGCAGTTTTCTTAGGTGGCCTATTCGCCTACGACTTGGTTGCAAACTTTGAGCCTCTTGGTGAGGCAAGCGCAACCAATCAATGTCCAGATTATGTGTTCTATGTTGCAGAGACGCTTTTGGTGGTTGATCACCAAACGGAGTCTTGCCACCTGCAAGCCAGCTTGTTTGCCAATACTGAAACAAAATCAGAGCTTGAACAGCGCATCAAAGAAATTGCAGAGCTGTGTGCCGATCCAAAAGTCTTGCCTGCAGCGACGCACGTTGAAAACATGACCACTGATGTCAGCGTCTCTGATGAAGACTTCTGCCAAACAGTTCGTGACTTAAAAGAGTACGTGGTGAGAGGCGATATTTTCCAGATTGTCCCATCACGCCGTTTCACCTTACCATGCCCTTCTCCACTTGCGGCTTATAAGCAGTTGAAACAGAGTAACCCAAGCCCTTACATGTTCTACATGCAAGATGAGCTTTTCACTCTATTTGGTGCGTCACCAGAAAGTGCTCTGAAGTATGAGACAGATACCAACCAAGTTGAGATCTACCCAATTGCAGGTACACGCCGCCGCGGTAAACGTCCAAATGGCGACATTGACTTCGATTTAGACAGCCGTATCGAACTCGAACTGCGCACTGATATGAAAGAGAATGCCGAGCACATGATGCTGGTTGATCTCGCTCGTAACGATGTGGCGCGTATCTCTCAAGCAGGCACTAGACATGTGGCAGATCTGCTTAAAGTCGATCGGTACAGCCATGTGATGCACCTTGTCTCTCGTGTTGTGGGTCAACTTCGCCAAGATCTCGATGCGCTGCATGCTTACCAAGCTTGTATGAACATGGGTACGCTCAGCGGCGCACCAAAGATTCGTGCTATGCAGCTCATTCGTGACGTAGAAAAAACACGTCGTGGCAGCTACGGCGGTGCGGTTGGTTATCTAACGGGTGAAGGTACGCTCGACACCTGTATCGTTATTCGTTCAGCTTACGTTGAAAACGGCATTGCTCAGGTGCAAGCCGGCGCGGGTGTGGTATTCGATTCCGACCCTCAATCAGAGGCAGATGAAACACGCGGCAAAGCTCAAGCTGTTATTTCAGCGATCCAAACCGCACACCAACCTGCAGCAAGCGAGGAGTAACTCAAATGGCGAATATTGTCTTTATCGATAACTTTGATTCCTTTACTTACAACCTTGTTGATCAATTCCGCTCGCTCGGTCATGACGTGACCATTTACCGTAATAGTATCGCGGCAGATGCGATTGAAAATGCGGTCGCGCAGCTTGAAAATCCGGTTATCTTATTGTCTCCTGGGCCAGGCGCACCTTCAGAAGCAGGCGTCATGCCTGAAGTGATTCAACGTTTTAAAGGTAAAGTACCCATGATTGGTATTTGCCTTGGGCATCAAGCCATTGTTGAGGCTTACGGCGGCACTGTTGCTGGCGCAGGGGAGATCATTCACGGTAAAGTGTCTATGATGGAACATGACGAGCACGCCACCTATGCGGGGCTGCCTTCGCCGTTAGCGATTGCACGTTATCACTCGCTTGTGGCAACGTCTGTACCGAAGACTCTGACTGTCACCGCAGAAGTCGATGGATTGGTGATGTCGGTTGTTCAAGAACAAGACAAAGTTTGTGGGTTCCAATTTCATCCAGAATCCATCATGACCACGCAAGGTGCGACCTTGTTAGCGAATGCCATCGAATGGGCATTAGAGAAATAACCGCGTAAGGATATAAGGAATTAAAATGGAAACTCTCTTTAACAAGCTTTATGAGCAACAATCTCTTACGCAGGAAGAAAGCCAAACGCTATTCGGTGCAATCATTCGCGGTGAGCTTAACGATATTCAGCTAGCGTCAGCCCTGACTGCGTTGAAGATCAAGGGTGAAACACCGCGTGAAATTGCAGGTGCAGCCAAAGCCTTGCTGGCTAACGCGGTTGAATTCCCAGATATCGACTATGACTTTGCCGACATCGTAGGTACGGGTGGTGATGGCTATAACACCATTAACATCTCTACCACGGCGGCATTTGTTGCTGCCGCCTGTGGCTTGAAAGTGGCGAAGCACGGTAACCGAAGCGTCTCAAGCAAGTCAGGTTCATCTGACCTTCTTGACTCTTTCGGTATAGACCTTGCGATGAGCCCAGAGAACACGAAACAAGCGGTCGACTCGCTTGGCGTCGCCTTCTTGTTTGCACCGCAGTATCACGGCGGTATCAAACACGCGATGCCGGTTCGCACAACCTTGAAAACACGCACCATCTTCAATATTTTGGGACCGTTGATTAACCCTGCTCGCCCGAATATCGAGCTGATGGGAGTTTACAGTGAAGAGCTCGTACGCCCTATCGCTGAAACGATGTTAAACATGAACATGAAGCGTGCGGCGGTGGTTCACGGTAGCGGTTTAGATGAGGTTGCTATTCACGGCAAAACGACAGTGGCTGAAATTAAAGACGGTCAAATCGTGGAATATACGCTGACCCCTGAAGATTTCGGGCTTAATGAGCACCCTCTTGAAGCAATCAAAGGCGGTGACCCAGCAGAAAACCGTGAAATCATTACCAACATTCTCACGGGCAAAGGCACCGACGCTCAAGTGGGCGCTGTCGCGGTCAACGTTGCTTTGCTGATGCGCCTGTTCGGTCACGAAGACCTAAAAGCGAACACACAGCAAGCCATTGATGCTATGAACTCCGGTAAGGCTTATGACTTAGTTCAACGCCTTGCTGCACAAGATTTTGGAAACGCCTAACATGACCAATACGACAGAAAAGCTCTCTGCACACGTTTCTGTTAAAGAAGCGGAAATGGCAGAAGTGCTAGCAAAAATCGTCAAAGATAAATACCAATGGGTTGCTGATCGCAAAGTCACGCAGCCTCTAGACTCTTTTCAGTCATCGCTAACGCCATCTGATCGCAGCTTCTATCAAGCGCTCACTAGCGATAAGTCTGCGTTCATTATGGAATGCAAAAAAGCCTCTCCTTCAAAAGGCTTGATCCGCGATGATTTTGACCTCGATTACATTGCTTCGGTTTATAACAACCACGCCAATGCCATCTCGGTTTTGACTGATGAGAAGTACTTTCAAGGTAATTTTGAGTTTCTTCCGCAAGTAAGACAACAAGCCAAACAGCCTATTTTATGTAAAGACTTTATGGTCGACACGTACCAGGTTTATCTCGCCCGTCACTATAGTGCCGACGCGATCCTGCTTATGCTTTCGGTTCTTAACGATAAAGAGTATCTATCTCTCGCGACTGTCGCTCATGAGCTTAACATGGGCGTATTAACCGAAGTCAGTAATGAAGAAGAGCTGCATCGAGCAGTAAAACTCGGCGCGAAAGTGATTGGCATCAACAACCGTAACTTACGTGACCTATCGACAGACCTTAATCGCACTAAAGAACTTGCGCCACTGATCCGTGAACTTGCGCCAGAAGCGATTGTGATTTCTGAATCGGGGATCTACACACATCAGCAAGTACGCGACCTTGCAGCACATGCCGATGGCTTCCTAATCGGTAGCTCACTGATGGCGGAAGACAACCTTGAGCTTGCAGTGCGCAAAGTCACATTAGGTGAAAACAAAGTCTGCGGCCTTACCCACCCTGACGATGCCGCAAAAGCTTACCAAGCTGGTGCTGTGTTTGGTGGTCTAATTTTTGTTGAGCATTCAAAGCGCGCAGTTGATATTGAATCAGCTCGTCTTACGATGAGTGGCGCACCACTCAAGTATGTGGGTGTGTTCCAAAACCATGTTGCAACTGAGGTTACCGAGAAGGTTGAAGCTCTTGGACTGGCAGCAGTTCAACTTCATGGTGATGAAGATCAAGACTTCATCAAAGATCTGCGCGTTCAACTTAAAGACCACGTAGAGATCTGGAAAGCCTACGGTGTTACCGATGCTGCCCCTACCTTGATTAATAAGTTCGTCGACCGCCATCTTTTTGATGCACAAGTCGGAACGCAAAGTGGTGGTACAGGTCAAACCTTCGATTGGTCTTTGATCGCACAACCTTGTGATGTCATGCTGGCTGGTGGGCTGAACCCCGACAACGCCAAGCAAGCCGCTCAATTAGGCTGTTTGGGGTTAGATTTAAACTCAGGTGTTGAAAGCGCACCGGGTAAAAAAGATTTAGACAAGTTGCTTCAAGCGTTCGCGGCTATTCGCGATTACTAATGCAACCGTCATAGAAATTAAAGTATTAAGGAATTTAAACATGGCTAAACTCGATGCCTACTTTGGTGAATACGGCGGCCAATACGTTCCGCAGATTTTAGTACCTGCGCTTGAACAACTAGAACAAGCCTTTATTGATGCTCAAGAAGACCCTGAGTTTCGTAGTGAGTTCATGACTCTGCTTCAAGAGTATGCTGGTCGTCCAACAGCGTTGACGCTTACTCGTAACCTAACTAAAGGCACTAAAACTAAGTTGTACCTAAAGCGTGAAGATTTGCTTCACGGTGGCGCGCACAAGACCAACCAAGTACTTGGCCAAGCACTTTTGGCTAAGCGTATGGGTAAAAAAGAGATCATCGCTGAAACAGGTGCAGGTCAGCACGGTGTTGCAACTGCCCTAGCTTGTGCACTACTAGATCTAAAATGCCGCGTTTACATGGGTGCGAAAGACGTTGAGCGTCAAAGCCCTAACGTATTTCGTATGAAGCTGATGGGTGCAGAAGTGATTCCTGTACACTCTGGCTCATCAACACTAAAAGATGCTTGTAACGAAGCCCTGCGTGACTGGTCAGCAAGCTATGAAGATGCCCACTACCTACTTGGTACAGCAGCAGGCCCTCACCCATTCCCGACCATCGTTCGTGAATTCCAACACATGATTGGTGAAGAGACCAAAAACCAAGTGCTTGCTCGCGAAGGCCGTCTGCCTGATGCGGTTATCGCTTGTGTTGGTGGTGGTTCAAACGCGATTGGTATGTTTGCCGACTTCATTGAAGAAGAAACGGTTCGTCTTATTGGTGTTGAGCCAGCAGGTAAAGGTATCGATACCGACCAGCATGGTGCACCTCTTAAGCACGGCACAACCGGTATTTTCTTTGGAATGAAAGCGCCGCTGATGCAAGACACACACGGCCAAATCGAAGAGTCATACTCTGTCTCTGCTGGCCTAGACTTCCCATCGGTTGGCCCACAACACGCACACCTTAACGCTATTGGGCGTGCAGAGTATGACAATGTGACTGATGATGAAGCACTAGATGCATTCCAAGAGCTTGCACGTCACGAAGGCATCATCCCAGCGCTTGAGTCAGCACACGCGCTAGCACACGCATTGAAAATGGCTCGCGAGAACCCAGAGAAAGAACAACTGTTGGTGGTAAACCTATCAGGCCGTGGTGACAAAGATATCTTCACTGTTCACGATATCCTACAAGAAAAAGGAGTGATCTAATGGATCGTTATAACGCGATGTTTGAGCGCCTAAGCGAGAAAAACCAAGGCGCATTTGTACCGTTCGTAACGGTTTGTGACCCAAATCCTGAGCAGTCCTACAAGATCATGGAAACCCTAGTTGAGTCTGGTGCCGATGCACTTGAACTCGGTATCCCTTTCTCTGACCCGCTAGCTGATGGCCCAACCATTCAAGGAGCTAACATTCGAGCTCTAGATTCTGGTGCTACACCAGACATCTGTTTTGAGCAGATCGGTAAGATTCGTGCGAAATACCCAGAACTGCCTATTGGCCTTCTGATGTATGCCAACCTCGTTTACACGCGCGGTATCAATAATTTCTATGAGCGCTGCGCGAAAGCAGGTATCGATTCAGTATTGATTGCTGACGTACCGACCAACGAAGCGGGTGAATTTATCGAAGCGGCGAAGAAGCATGGTGTACATCCTATTTTCATCGCACCGCCGACAGCAAGTGATGAAACGCTAAAACAGGTCTCTGAATTGGGTGGCGGTTACACATACCTGCTGTCTCGTGCAGGGGTAACAGGTGCAGAAACAAAAGCGAATATGCCAGTGGGTGACATGTTGGGTCGTCTGAACCAATTCGACGCACCACCCGCGTTACTTGGCTTTGGTATCTCACAGCCAGAGCAAGTAAAACAAGCGTTAGAAGCTGGTGCTGCGGGCGCTATCTCGGGCTCTGCAGTTGTTAAGATCATTGAAACCAATCTCGAACAGCCTCAAGCTATGCTGGATGCGCTCGGTGAGTTTGTTTCTTCAATGAAAGCTGCGACACAAAAATAGTTCTTTGTGAGCATATAATTGTAAAGGGCGCGATGCGCCCTTTTTCATTTCCTCTAACAGGACAAACGCCCAGAAAGCCCGTTTATCATCGCTGGGATAAATATCTCTGCAAACCACTAAACTCACTCACGAAGTGTTCACTACATTCATAATTAGTCTGTATACTCGGCACAAACTGTGCTTGTAGAGAATATTAATGAATAACTTGTTGCGTTCAGTGGCTTTAACCTGCTGCTTGACGAGCCCTGCTTTTGCCGTCCAACCTCTTTTTGAAACAACGCCTTCAGAGACGACAGAGAAGCTCGATGACATCCTCGCTATATTCGGTGCAGAAGAAGAGTATGACCCGAGCAAAGGCATTGATTCGAGTTACATCCCCGCTCTTTTCTATACTCCTGAGCAAGGGTTTGGTGTTGGGGTACTCTACGTAGGCTTATATGGCGATACTCACCAAGGCACCACTCAACCTTCATCAATGGTGATCAACCCGTATATCTCAACCAATGGGTCAAAAGGGATCACATTAGAGAATCGACACTTCTTTGCCGGCGATCAGAATCGCTTCTATCTTGATTTCGAGTTATTTGACGATGCTGGGGTCTACTACGGTGTTGGCCATGAGGCGGGGAGTGTTGATCAAAATAGAATCAATTATTCAGAACAAGTCGCATTACTTGAGCCGACCCTACTCACCAAAGTCGGCAACGATTTCTATCTCGGCTTAGGTGCAAATATCACCTATGCCAAAGCAAGTGATTTCGAGCTAGAAGATAACCAGAGCTCTTTAGAGCGCGCATCAGATTTACAGAAAAACACCAGCTATGGTGCAAAAGTGAGTGCCGTTTTTGATTCCCGTGACAATGTATTGAACGCTTCTGAAGGCGTGTTATTTGATGTTACCGCTGGCTATTATCACTCTTCCCTGACTGATGATTGGTTTGGAAAATATGATTTTGAGCTCGCCAATTATATTACCTTGAATACACTTCCGGGTCTTATCGCGTGGCAAATACAAGGAGACTTTACCAGTGGCGATGTACCGTGGAATCGATTGCCGGATATCGGCGGCGCAAATGGGCTTCGAGGTCATGTTGAAGGACGTTACCGAGATAACCACATGGCAATGGGGCAAGTCGAATATCGATTGCCTATTTTCTGGCGTCTTGGCGCTGTATTTTGGGGTGGCGTTGGCTCAGTAGCTCCTGAGATAAACCAACTGAATGATGAACTATTGACCAGTGTCGGTACGGGATTGCGATTTAAAATCAAAGATAAAGTGAATGTCAGAGCCGACATTGGGATCGGCAATGATGAAACGGCTTTCTACTTCCATGTGAATGAGGTTTTTTAACCGAAAGTCGCTCTATCATTCATCAACGAATAAGGGCCTAATAAGGCCCGATACAATATTTTAAGCTCAGAATAGAAGCTTTGATTGGTATCAGTTACAATCCTCACCCCAAAGCGAACCACTTTCAACGGTTTGTTCAATCAATCACGCTATGGAATCTATTGTGCCCTCTCAAAAAGCAGCAAATTCAGTTATTGTTCTCGACTTCGAAACCACAGGGCTATCCCCGAATCAAGGTGATCGCGCCATTGAAATTGGTGCGGTTAAACTTGTTGATGGTAAGGTCGTCGATAGCTTTCAAAAATTGATGAACCCTGGCTTTAGAGTGAGTGGTTTTATCGAAGGCTACACTGGGATCAGTAATAGAATGCTTGCGACCGCAGACAGTTGTGAGGTGGTCATGAATCACTTTGCCGACTTTATCCAAGGCAGCAACCTTGTGGCTCACAATGCCAGCTTTGATAAGCGCTTTTTGGACGCTGAACTGGCTTTAATTGGGCGTCAGTATGACGGTGAATTTGCCTGTTCACTATTGAACTCTCGCCGCCTGACTCAACAAGCCGCATCACATAAGCTTGGTGATTTGGTTCGCTTACATAATATTGACAATGATGGCGTATTTCACCGAGCGCTAGCCGATGCACAAGTGACTGCGTCATTGTGGCTAGTTCACCTCGATATTCTCAAACAAGAATTTGGCATTGAAAGCCCAGAGTTTTCATTGATGCAAAAAATCGGCAAAACACCGAAAGGCAGCGTGGCTAAGATGCTCAGTAAGATCGGCTAGTCCTCATACGCTCGGCGCTTATGCTTATGTAGCAACAAATATAGCAGTACATGGTTTTCAGGCGGCACTCCCTTGAGGAGCGAGAGATTCGTTTCTCGCTCGTGCCATCAGCCACGTAAAAGCCCAACAATTAGAGTCACTATAACTCCCCTTTCATCGGCACCCACGAGCCTGATAAGCCATACTTTACACCGATTTGCTCAGCAGAATCTTCCGTGACACCCTCGATACACATTGGGTTGCCATTCAGAACAATGAACGTGACAGTTCCTAGCATCTCCTTCTGCCCATCATGACTATCGACTTTTTTCATTAAATCATTCATCACCGCACCACGCAGGCTATCCTTTGTCATGCTCATCACACTCTCCTTGCTGATTTTTCTTAAATCACTGTCAAGTCTAGGCGGCAAGGTGAAATTCGGATGTGAGCTTTGACGCAAATTGATCAATGGCTAAATCAAGCTTTGTCTAATCCATGAGAATAGAACACATAAAAAACCAGCTGAAACAGCTGGCCAAAAAACGAAGTGGGTTCGTCATTAAACAATTTTCACGCAACGGACTGAGAACATATACTCTTTCGAGCTGGTTGCACGTCTAATCTCGCTTTTGTGTGCGTTCCACCATGAGTATGCGAGCGTGCGAATCATCGCATCGTTGTCTGAATCACTGGTTGCGGTCCAGAACTCAGTGTACGCCCCCTGAGTAATGTAAAAGCCATTCCATTTCACCCCTGCAGGTCGCGCAAAGAACCGATGCTTATTCACGAGAGACGGATCAATCTTCGCAAAGGGTCCCTCAGCTTGCAACTCTTTCAACTGTAATCCAATGCTTTGCTCCCCACCTCGCCAGCCGCGCTTATCAAGCTCATCCTCCGGCATACCTAATGTACGTTCCAGTTGTTTCCAGTCATCATCGGTAGCAACACGCCAACCGACTGGGCATAAGTTTCTTTCGTCGGACACATCATGCCAATTGTAAAGCCGCCCATACTTTAGTAGGTTTTGTTCATCATCTTTTGGAATCACACCTGAGCGCACACTCGAACCATCCTGAAACTGAGTGCTTCTTAGTCCTTCAGCCAACCAAACCTGATCACCTATTTGCACTGTGCGATAGGTATTTCCTTCCACATCTTGCACAGTGTCTGTGAGTTGATAGAGCTCTTTGTTAACGTCGCTCGCTGATACTGTCGCTGCCATTACCATACTAACCCCTAGTGAAAAGATTCGGATGTTCATACTGGTTTGCCTAAATTCGTTGTATACAGCCTACTTTAACTCTCAACAAACCCGAAATACAGGTAATATGCTCGCTAAAACTTGCCTATTTGTCTCAATTAATAACTAAATAACTTTGTCGAGCAACTCTTTCGAGTGGCTCCACTGTTTCGGAGATTGACCATACATTCGCTTGAACTCTCGGCTAAATTGTGACGAACTGACATAACCCACTGCCATCGCCGCTTCACTCACATTCATACCAGCCGCTATTTTCATCGCGGCGTTATTCAGGCGCATCGCTTTCATAAACTGAATCGGCGACATTCTAGTGGCTTGTTTGAACTTACGATGAAACACCGCTCGGCTCATCCCCACCCGAGAAGCCAGCTCATCGATGGTGACATTATTTGCTAGATTCAATGATAAATAGTTAATTGAGCGAGCAATCTCATTACCGACGCCAAACGCGCGTCTTGCCGAAATTCCCGCATCACCTTTAAGCACCGCGTAATAGACCTCACGCAACCTCTGTTCGCCTAAAATGGCAATATCCATCGAGTCCTCGAGCTGAACCAGACGCAATAGAGCTTCAGAGAAACTGTCATCCCAGTTTGCCAATGAAAGCCCTTGAGGCTGTGAACTGCTTTTAGGCATCTTGATAGCTCCTATAGCGTTCTCCATCTCAATAGCTAGCTCTGTCATCACTTTGGTATCAAGGGAAATGTAGACACCGAGCAATGGTTCTTCATCCGAAGCCTGCGGCGTGCCTGCTTCTACCGGAAGAGAGACGGTGCAACATAGATATTGGCTGTTGTCATACACATATTTATCGCCCTCTAAAATCGCCTCTTTTTGACCGTTCAAGATAACAACCACCGTCGGCTCATACACCGCTGGTGCACACGGAATCGCCTGTGTGACCCTAAAGAGTCGCACTCCTTTGATCCCGGTTTCAACCATCCCATCTTGTGTGAGGCGCTGTTCAACTAATTGCTTAACTTTCTGTTTTGACATAGTTACCATAAACCAAAGAGATACAAATAGGCACGATTAACCCAAATAATTAGGTCATTCATATGCACAATTGAGAGTTTTGCTCATTAATTAAACCATACTCCCCAAATGCCAAATACGCAATTGTTGAACGTGTTTGCGAATGAGCTAATCTAGCTTGAAAGGCGAAAATAAGGTGAGCATGAATAACAGTAGTTGCGGTTTAACCGCATCAGCAAGGCAAGTTAAACATCAAACGTGACATCAACTTTATCAGGCAGCCAAAGAGGGTAATGTTTCATGGTTTTAGTAAAGACATGACTTTGCAAGTATCGATTAAGCCAAAGCCTCAGGTGGGGATATGGACTATCACGAAACCAAGGCTTGTCGATACGTGCGAACTTACGAATGAAGGGCACTATGGCGATATCTACCAAGCTCTCTCGTTCACCAAACAAAAATGTGTGTTTTGATAACCCTCCCTCAAGTTTTGCTAACTCAATTTCACACAGCTTACGCAAGGCAAACATCTCTTGCTCATGATAGCGCTTTGCGCAGCTAAACTGGTTTAGAGCAGGAATAAAGTCATTTTCAAAAGACGCTATAAAGTCGAGCATCTCCGGCAAAACTCTATTGTTATCGCAACTCAGTAACCCCTCTGGATCATTTCGAGATAGCGCCCAAACCATAACCTCTAAGCTCTCTTCAATTACTGTAGCATCCGGCATCACCAACACCGGAACACTGCCTTTTTGAGAAGTATTTAGCATTTCTTCCGGTTTGTTATCGAGCTTAACAGCCCGGATAGTGACGCTTTGCTGTGCTTTAACTAAAGCAAGGCGAGCTCTTATTGCGTAAGGACAATTATGCAAGGAGTACAGAACGCGATTATTTTGATTTTTCATTATGCTTCGTGAACGAGGTTTAGAGCTTAATTATAGTTACTGTGCTCGGCTATCGTTTGGTGATTGTGTTTCGACAGAATCGCTTGGTGATCACAAACTGTGTTTAAAGACTCGCAAGACACCTCTGGACAGACATAACTTTCGGAAAACTAGGTGTTAACAAATCTAGAGTTAGCCTAAGTACGAACAGAAACTAAGCTCACTGTCAAGTGTTGATGGTGCGCATCACTGTCTTGCTTTAACACAAATCTGACATTGATGAATGCCATAAGCTATCGATATAAAAATCAATATATTGTATTATTACATCCGTATTTATACTTATTAGGATTTTCTATGTTGATTCACGAATTTTCGAATAAGGACGTTACCGCTGAGAATGTAATTTTAGCTCAAGCAATACTAGCAGGGACTGCTCAAGGTGATAAAAGTAAAGCACAACGCTTTATGATTTTTGTAAATGAGATTCCCGATGCGCCGACTGTGCAAAGCCTGATTCCACGCTTTAGCCAATTTATGAAGCGCTTTAAAGCCAGGTGACATTAAGAACACGTTACACAGGGATGTGTAATTAAGATCAACAATTTTCCCCTAACCACTACCTACTTTTAAACTCTACCTGACTCTAGACTCGCTCTATATCAAGCCATTGTTATCGGAGAACATTAGAGTTTGATCACATAGAGTTTGATCAATTTTAAAAACGTTTCTGGACAATTATGAGTTACAGAGTTTTCTAAATTAGCAAACCACGGATTACTTGGGGTATAGCAAAACCTCTAATGTATTGGCCAATTTCACTTATCCACTACAATTAACCTGATTAAACAACGTTACTCTATAAACTCAGAAACCAAAACGGACTGCAAGCGCAGTCCGTTTCTGATTGTATACATCGCATAGAATATGTGCCTAAGTCGCATGTATTCACATCTACTTGCATAGTCACTCTCTAGAGCAACTAGAGGGATAAATTTAATTCTTATTTATAAACCGTTCAGCACTCGCAAAAAGCTTATCGCAGACTTTCTTCTGCTTATTATATTCAGCAGTACCTTCAGCCAAAGAATCCAACACTTCTTTAGCTTTTTGATATTCAGCGACCATATGGGAAAACTTCTCTTCAAAGCTGCTCTTGCGGTTTTTGTTACTTGATTTCCTTGCAGGCTTTCTCATTTTATTGATCCCATACCTTTTTTCGTTCACGTTCTATTAAAATATTCTCAATCTTTTTTCTTACTTCATGAATAGTATCCTTTCGAACACCATTTTCATTATGAACGACAGCTTCATTTTTTAGCTTTTTAATTGTTGTTTTTTTCAATGACTAATCTCCTTAATTTAGGAAATATAAAAATCCCCTAAGACCACATTTTGGGAGTTTAGTATTTTTCCTGATTGTTCCGTCTCACTAAAAGAGAAATGTAAGTCTAAGCAATTGACATTTCCTTTGTGCAGGACATGACGTGTTAGAACGTCACTAGTAAGCTGACTTATAATCGCAGACCAAGATATGTTGTTTTGATAAAGGTGATATTTAATGTGATACAACTAACTTTTGCTCTTAAGTTGATTTTTCTCACGTAAAACATAGTACCAATATTTTTTACGATAGGATTTTCGAACCATTTAACTCCTTAATAATTAGTAAAATAGAGAGTTCTTTCCGTAACTAGACTGTCGGAAAGAACTCGTCAGAATTCTTACAGTGCAGTAACGTCTGCTGCCTGTGGGCCTTTTGAGCCTTGCTCAACGTTAAAGGAAACTTTTTGACCTTCCGTTAATGTTTTAAAGCCGTCGCTGGTAATTGATCTAAAATGAACAAAAACATCAGCGCTGCCATTATCTGGTGCGATAAAGCCAAAGCCTTTTGTTTCGTTGAACCATTTTACTGAACCAGTTGTTTTATTTGACATGTATATCTCAATAGTTTGATTGTGTTAGAAAGAGAGCTACTAAATAAGGAATGAAGAAAAAGGTATCGCAGGGCTGGATGGAGATGATAAATCAAATCGATAGAGAACTGAGAAAAGCTTGAACTAAATAAGTTACCAATAGCTCACTGTTTGAGCTGACATACACTATACACTGTCTCAACCAAATAGATATACATTTCTTTGTTTATTTTTAATTCTTTAAAATTAGACCGTAAAATGAACCTCTTACAATGTCCTACATCGGAAAATTAAAAACCCAATAGGCACTCATAGTCATAAGTGTCAACTATACCAGATTAGAGCGGAAGCCTTCTTATTAGCGATTCGAGCCTAATTGTTTGCTTATCAGTTCGGCTTCTTGCAGAAGCTAGCAGTTTCTACTTTGAACTCAGAAGAAAATGTACGTCGTTGTCGTTTTATCATTGAACATCTCATTTATGGCGGAGACTTTGCCACCTAATTGGGTATCTAGCATCATTAAATCACTACACAGTTAAGAAAAAGTAGTTCAAATAACGTCACTGTGATTTGTTAGGCCAGTTATAGCTAGCAAACTGGGGCAAATTTTTGTTAGTTTGCACCTCTGTATTAACACTGATAAAGTCATAACAGGCGGTATAGATTGCTTAATCATAGCGTCTAGTCTTGACGGTACAAAACAGGCGTGTTTACCTCAGGTTTTTCCACTTATTAGGGCGTATATGATCACCTTAGGGTAGTACTATGCGTCGACAACTCCTATACTCGGCTCCTCATCTATAACAAGGTAATAAAATGAAAATTTGTGGCGTTGAACTTAGTGGTAATGATGCGATTATCAGTCTTCTAACCCTATCTGATGGCGTATTTAATATTCCTGACTGTCGTGTAGCAAAAATTTCCATCGCCGATGCTAATAACACCGACAAGATGAAGAACTTTCAATTCTCATTTGCAAAGCTGATGCAAGATTATCAGGTTGAGCGTGTCGTTATCCGTCAGCGCCAAACCAAAGGTAAGTTTGCTGGTGGTGCAGTGGGTTTCAAACTGGAAGCGGCTATTCAGCTTATTGATGGACTTAAGGTGGATGTTATCTCTGCATCAGAAATCAAAGAGGGTCTAAAGCGCAATCCACTCAGGTTGCCTTTTAAAGAAACGGGTCTAAAACAGTATCAAGAGCCAGCATTTATGGTGGCCTACGCCTGCATCATGAAGTAGTACAACGCTGCAATATAAGCCGATAGCGCGTCTAATGTTTTTTTTCGCGCTATTTACTTTTTAGTGGACAAGCAAATCAGGTCATATAGTTATGATTTTTTGCTTGAAAAAGTCAGCTACAAATCAGAGCTCCCTATCTAACTCACTCCGACTCTTGCAAAATTTGGAGCATTTCAGAGCAGCGAAGTGCCCAGGCTATCTACTTTGGGTTCGCAATACCGAATCTTGTATTGTCAAACAGTACAATAAGGCCGCCTAGAGGATGCATCGTAGGTATGCCTGATACCTCAGTTTGCTCTTCCCAATTGTTGTCTTTATCAGTTGTGATCCCAAAGAGGTAGAGTCCTGGTTGTTAAAGTCCCAGATCGTAATTCTATCCTCAAAAAACACTCCACTTTAAAGTGACACTTTCTAATCAAAAACAAATCAAATTGAAAAGGTGTGCATCCTTTTCACCCCTGAAACGTGTTAGAGATATACCACCAAGAGAGTGCCAGTATGCTAAACGTTTTTACCTATCTTGCCGACTTGCTGACCTATTCCGTTTTCGGTTTGGCCAACAACACTTCGCTTGCGAATGGGGTTCATTTCTTTATTGAAGACACCAGTAAGATCTTGGTCTTGTTGCTTGTGTTGATTTACCTCATCTCTGCGCTAAGGGCCAGTTTGAGCGTCGACAAAGTTCGCCAATACCTACAAGGCAAACACCGTGGCGTAGGTTATCTTCTTGGATCTCTGTTTGGGGCAATCACGCCATTTTGTTCATGCAGCTCTATTCCGCTGTTCATGGGCTTTGTCTCGGCACGCATTCCTATTGGCGTGACTATCGCGTTTTTGATCACTTCACCGCTCATCAATGAAGTCGTAGTCATCATGCTTGGCAGCGTGTTGGGGCTGAGGTTCACCATTATGTACGTCACTATCGGCATGTTGCTGGGGATGTTTGCGGGTCTTATTCTCGATCTGTTTAAAGCTCACCGTTGGTTGCAACCTTTCCTCGCTAAAGCGTATCAACAAGCCAATCAATTCGATGAAAGACAAACGGCGGCGCTTGAGTCTGAAATAATGACGATGAAACAACGCCACGAATTTGCAGTAAACGAGACCAGCACCATCTTCAAACGCATTTGGCTTTGGGTCATCGTTGGGGTGGGCATCGGCGCATTTATTCACGGCTTTGTTCCCGCTGATTGGTTTGAGCAAAACCTTGCGCAAGGTCAGTGGTGGACAGTGCCACTGGCGACATTGAGCGCCATACCGATCTACACCAACGCATCCGGCATCGTCCCCGTCATGGGGTCTCTGATTGAAAAAGGCATGCCGCTTGGCACCACGCTCGCATTCTGTATGGGGGCAGTCGCAGTGAGCTTGCCTGAGTTCATCATGCTCAGACAGGTGATGCAATATAAAATGCTCTGCGTGATAGCCGGTTATTTGTTGGTGGCGATTTCCATCACGGGTTGGTTTTTTAACTTCTTCTATTAATCAAAACGAGCAAAGCTCATAGGGGGCTACAATGAAAACAATTCAAATTTATGGTTCAGGTTGTAACAACTGCACATTGACAGCAGAGCTTGTCGCTCAAGTCGCACAAGAGTTAGATCAGCAAGTTACTATTGAGAAAGTCACCAGCTTAGAAGCGATTATGGAAGCCGGTATCATGAGCACCCCTGGTGTGATGATTGATGGTGAAATTAAACATACGGGCTCGGTGCCATCTGTTGATCTAGTTCGCGAACTTCTCAAACAAGATGTTGTAGCGTAAAGAGAAGAAAAGTACGTCGCGCTGTGAGATATGGTGTATTCAGCATGCGCGACGCTCATTGAGATCCAATATCGAGATCCAATAATGAAATGTCTGATGAGTGCATGGCATGATGCCGAACCCAGCTTGTATGGCTGGCTATTAAAGCAAACCCAAAATCCGCACGAAGCGGAAGACATTATGCAGGAAGTGTTTCTCAAAGCGTTGGCAAATAGCCAACGCTTTTGTACCTTGCAAGATGGAAAGTCGTGGCTATTTCGAATGACCAGAAATCAATTTATCGACCATCTCAGGCGCAAGATTCAATCGGTCGAAGTCAACGAATTTGTTATGCCAGCAGAGGTTTCTCCCCCAATGGTACAACTCCAGCGCTGCCTGCCTAAAGTATTGATGAAACTCTCTGACCATGAGCGTGACGTGATAGAGCAATGCGACCTCAACGGCATGACACAAAATGATTATGCTGCAGTGCATAATCTCAGTTTACCAGCCGTTAAGGCGCGTTTACGTCGAGCCCGCATCGAACTCAAAATGATTTTGATTGCAGAGTGTAAAGTCACTCAAGATCAATCAGGCGTATGCGGCTTTCAGTCTTTTCAACCTGAGTAAGGCTATCAATTCGTGTCGAAAGTCATGAAGGTTGACTCGCGAAAGCCCCTAGTTCCAATAATAAAAAACATATCACACCGTTGAAACCTATAGTCTTTAAGAATCAGACGATGACGTATGTGTTTTACTTTTTGACATTCACATATCGCTAAGGCACAAAGTTTTCGTATCGAGCAATAAGTGGTAAAATCAAAGTAATTCTGCTGATGGCGCTCGTGGTGGTTTGTGTGACGTTTTGTTCTCCACATTCCAATCTTATTTTTGATTCCCCACCAGTTCCCCCCACCAGCCTAACCATAAAAACAATAGGTAAATATTTCATATGGTTAATAACACAATTCAATGGTTTCCAGGACACATGCACAAAGCACGAAAGGAGATCGAAGAGGCGATCCCTCAAGTTGATGTGATTATTGAAGTTCTGGATGCTCGTATTCCGTTCAGCAGTGAAAACCCGATGATTTCACAGATCCGTGGCGATAAGCCGGTTGTGAAGGTACTGAATAAACGAGATCTTGCTGACCCGGAGTTAACTGACTTGTGGATTGCGCACTTTGAGAAAGAGCAAGGTGTAAAAGCAATGGCAATCACCACTTCTAACCCACAAGAAGTACACAAGATCATGGAGCTATGTCGTAAGCTAGCGCCACACCGTGAAGAGATTGGTAAGAACATTCGTACCATGATTATGGGTATTCCGAATGTTGGCAAATCGACCATCATCAACACCTTGGCTGGCCGCACTATCGCTGTAACAGGTAACCAACCGGCTGTGACGCGTCGCCAACAGCGTATTAACCTACAAAATGGCATCGTACTTTCTGATACACCAGGAATTTTGTGGCCAAAAGTTGAAAACCCTCACAGTGGTTTCCGCCTTGCGGCAACTGGCGCAGTAAAAGATACCGCAATGGAATATGAAGACGTTGCATTCTACACCGTTGAGTATCTTGCACAGGCCTACCCTGAGCGCTTAATAGAGCGTTATGAAATAGAAGAGATGCCTGAATCTGATCTTGAAATCATGGAAGAAATCGGCCGCCGCCGTGGGGCACTTCAATCTGGTGGTCGTGTGAATCTGCACAAAGCTTCTGAGATTTTGCTGCACGAGCTTCGCAATGGCACGCTTGGTCAATTGACGCTGGAGCTTCCTGAAATGATCACCAAAGAGTTGGTTGAAGTCGAAATTGAAGCCGCTCGAAAAGCAGAAGAAAAAGCGAAAAAGAAAGAAGAGCGCCGCAAACGTTACTTAAAGAACAAACGCTAGTTTCTATCACTCTTCTTCTCATATGACGAATAAATAACGCAGACTTGGTCTGCGTTATTTATTTCAGGTCTGCAATTGTCGTTGCGCTCTAGCTCTATAGAGAACCCAACTGCAACAGGATTGCCTCTAGCTGATCCCAAGGTAGCAATTGGGTATCAATCACTTCAATTCTCGATTCAAACCCACTAAGTGTAAGCTGATTGACCGACAATACTCCGCTCGCCTTATTAAACGCGAAACAGCCTTGGTCAGTATTCATTACGGCTTTGACGCGCTCTGCCGTTAAATCTGTCAGCATAGAAAACAGCTCATCAAAAGAAAATACCGTTTCTGCACCAAACAGCCAACCACAACTGAAATGTCCTTGCCCTTTGTTCTCTTTACGCACATAGGCTTGACCTGGAGCAAGCTCGAACTGCGGCTCCATCTGGGCATGTTCGTGGTGATGGGCTTCAACCTTGGTGGGGCTTTGTGCGAACTGGCTGTTTAATGACAGTAGCTCTAAGCCCATCTCACCTTGGTTGGTTAAGACAACGGCTTGCTTGGCTGGTAGTTGTTTAGAAGCCCAGTCATCAAAAGCGGTTAATGCGGCGCTGTCACACACGTCGACTTTATTGCCGATCACCACATCTGCACTTGCCAGTTGGTCGTTGAAATTCTGATTTGTGGTGTATTTCTCATCGAGAAGATTTCGAGGGTCAAGCAGTGCGACCGTAGCTTTCAGGTCGATGTAGTTGCGGTACTGGTCCGAAATCAATGTTGCAACGATTTGCTTAGGGTGCCCAAGGCCCGTTGGTTCAATGATTAAACGGTCTGGCTTTTGTCTTAGCAGTGCGTTAATGCCTACCGACATTGGCACACCTGCAGTGCAACATAAACAGCCACCGGGTACTTCTTTAATTAAAGCGCCCTGCTCTGTCAACATGGCTCCGTCGATGCCAATCTCACCGAACTCATTAACCAATACTGCCCACGACTCATTTTGTGGTTTATTTTTTAGCAAGTTCAAGATGGCAGTGGTTTTCCCTACACCGAGAAAGCCCGTGATGATATTGGTTGGTACTCTTGACGACATCGGATTGTTCCATTTTCAAATGAACCGTCATTCTAAAGAGTTCAAACAAGCAAAAACAAGGCTTGAAAACGAAAAAAAGCGAATTAAACCCTGTGTTCAATTCGCTCTTGTAAAGGTGCAGACTAAAGTCCAACTGAACTCATCAAAGCTAAGCTAGGCGACTCATCTTGATAAGAGATTTACCCATAAGCCATTCAATTGTCTCTGCGCTCTTATCACCAAATTCCACTTCGGCCATGCGGTATAAGCGCTCAACACCTGCTTTTGCAAAATCAGATGCACTTTCAGCGGTGACAATATGGTGGAAAAGCAGGCGTAAAATTGCCACAAACTCTTCACTGGTTTCTAGCGCGGTGTTCCAGCTTTGGCTAAAACCGTCAATACCGTTTTCTGTATCTAGATGAGTAACGAATATTTTAAAGATACGACCATCCATCGCAGCGGCGAAGTCTGTCTTCTTTGGAAAATGATGAGAAATACCCGTTCTTGAGATACCGGTCTGCTTACTCAATGTGGTGTACGACATCTTGTCGTAACCTAAGGTCAATAACTGCTCCACGACAGCATCCATGATAGTTTGGATCGTGATTTCAGTATCTTCTTTACTACGCTTTGGCATTAGTTTGCCTCTTTTATTGTGAGCCCCATAGATTCTCTCAACCGACCCATCTGCGTGGGTATCTGCATATCTAGTTGAGTTATCAAAGAAAAGTAATCAATTAATCGATTTCAATCGGCGTGAATAATGAAACATATCAATAATTAACACAATATTAAGTGACCACCTTCTCTTCGTTATCGTACAACAAACTGCCATTAATTTGACAGCCTTCACAGTAATCTGTAAATGTCATACCAAAGTTTTACACATAAAATTCACGCCTTGTATTGTTGTCCACTCAACAAAATTAGTAATTTTTGCAAGAACTTTTGCAAGAAAGGTTCAATTGTCTAGCCTTAGACGCCTTAGGTGAGTAATATAGTGTCAAACAACAAAATCTAATGTTCAGGAGAAGTCGTTATGAACACGAATGAAGTAGAGAACCAAGTCTGTGAAGCTTGTGGTTGCGCTGGCGAAATGGGTTTCATCATTAAAGAAGGTGATGATGTATCTGAAGTATCCATCTTTGCTCCAACTAAAGCAGCACTAGAAGCAGAGCTGGCGAAATACGTTGCACTAGCAAAAGAAGTCTGCACAGCAGTTAAGTTTGAAAGCTCAGATATTGCTGACGATAGCACAGAGCTAACTGCACGCTTCCAATTTGAAGTCAGTGCTGAAAAGCTGATCTTCGAATTGAAGTCTCGCTCTCTAAGCCGCTAGTCGATATTGGGCTCAGATGCCAACTCTGAGCCCTTTCTCTTTCATGACTCGCCAATACTATAAAACCTCTCTTCTCTCTGCAGCACTTGCCGCAACGCTAAGCTATGCTCCGGCTAGTTTTAGTCAAGCCTTGAGCTACTATCAGATGCTCAACCACATCGACAATTATGGCAATCTTGATCTTCGCAATAAGCCCTACACTCGTCTGCAAGACGGACTCGAGGTAAAAGGCAACTTATTGGTTGCTCGCTCTCCAATTGAAAGATTGCCGAGAGGACTCAAAGTAGAAGGCAGTCTAGACGCGTCGAACAGCTCAGTGAGCTATATTGCACCGGGCGCCTACATAAGAGGCTTTGCTAACTTCTTAGGTGCGCCGCTTACACAGTGGCCAAACGGAGTACGCGTTGGAGGGTATATCAACCTCACCGATACACAAGTCGAAATGCTCCCCCCTAACCTTAGAGTTAAAGGGGATCTCAGTGTCATTCGAACACCTATGAAAACACTGCCAGAAGGACTGGTGGTAGAAGGTGACCTGTATATTGGAGGCTCACAAATCACTACTTTTCCTGACATGATGACCGTCAATGGCAATATTTTTCTCGGTGGAAATCAAATCACGAAGTGGCCAAGCGAATTAAACCTTGGCGGCGCGGTTGCTCGTTGAGCAGCAGGCTAAAAGAAAAAGCTGCAACCCGAGGGCTACAGCTTTGTTAAGCTACACTAAGTCAAACTGATTCTACGACTATGCCGCTGACTGATTACTTTCTGGTTTGTTGTTAACCGGATTCGCATAGCTCGCCACAAGATAAGGTTGAGCCTCTGCTGTCAGTTGACTGAGTTTGCCAGCGAGCTTGGCTTTCACCGTCTCATCAACCGACTCATCACCTGCGGCTAATAAATTGATTGGGAACAGTTTGTAGAGATCATGAATTTGATTATCAATCTCTTCCGCTAGCATCTCTGGTGTTTCGTAATCACCCTCAATGACATTACCAAAAGCAACATGAACACGGCCTTTATCACCGATAATACCCTGAATGATGCTCTCGATGTCTTCAAACTCACCCTTTTCATACTCTCCATGTGTTGCCTTGGCGTGAAGCTCTAATGCCTTAGCCACATCACAAGGGTCATTCTCATAAGAGATAGAAACGGGCACAATCTTTAGTGATTTCACGTAGTCGTTAAAGGCAATCTTGCTCTTGCGCCCCTCGACATGGAACATTTTCAAAATTGCTGGCTCAGTATAATCATTGCCATCTTTGGCACGACCTTCGCGCTGTGCAATCCAGATTGAGTTGCCTGTATCAAGAGAGTGTTTAATGTAAGCTGACAGTGTTCCCAATGCTTTCATCATCTCTCTTGGTGCTTTGGCTGAGCGCTTAACGATAAAGCTCTTGTTCAAACGCATAAGCTCAGTAGCACAAGGTTTTTTCAGCAGATTGTCACCAATGGCGATACGCATTGTGCGATGACCTGATTGGTGCAAGCCATAATTAACGAGCGCTGGGTCCATCGCGATGTCACGGTGATTAGACACAAACAGGTATGATGTTTCCGTATCCAATTGCTCAAGACCGGAGTAGGTGACGCCGTTGGTCGTCTTTTCTAGCGCCTTATCCATGTATTTCTTCACTTCCATCTGGATAGCTTCAACACTGGTCAGTTTCGCCCACTTGATTTTGAGATAGGCCTTGACGATAGGCATCAAAACAGTGCGTAGCCAAGTTGGCTTATCAGCAAAACGGTGATCGACGATAGCATGGATGAATTCTTCGTCGTTGATCAGCCGCTCAATAGCAGCGGGGATTTCGTCATCGTTATATGGACGAATATCAATAAAAGGGTCAGTTGTGTTGCTCATAATTTACTACGTTATTGTTAATGCTCGGCTATTCTACGCTGACTCTAGTAGCAAGGCAGCACCTATCAGGTCAATATCGTTATGGTCAGACCACGAACCAGTCAATTTGTTCATTGCAAAACTAGCACATTCAAACCACTTTTCTACCCTGGTTTTGGCTATACAAATCATTCTATTGCTTTAAACTAGCGCCCATACAAGTTACACGGTTTTGTTTATGAATTTTGCAATCGAACACACACACGCTACTTCACCCTACCTGCAGGTTACTGGTCGCAAACACTCGTTAAAACATCGACTCATTATCGTAGAGTCTGGTTTAGCACTGGTACGTCTTGGAAAGCATGAGTATGCGGTAGAGCAAGGGCAAGCATTTTGGCTGCCGTTCGATTGTCTCGTGTCAACAACCTATCTACCCAACAGCAGCGTTAAAGAAATCAGCCTGTCAGCTCGCCTTAAAGGCGCATTCTCTAAACAAGCAGGCTATGTTGAACTTAGCCCTCTATTAATGGCAACACTGGAAAAACTCAGTAGCTCGTCACTATCAGATGAATATCAACAAGCCTTAAATCAAGTGGTGAAATTAGAGTGCTGCGCTCTTATGACGGCCCTTCACCTTTCGCCACTCTCGGAAAGCATCTCACAATGGAAACCGGCGGTTGCAAGCGTACCTAAGGAAGTCCATATCGGCTTATTGGTTCGTGAAGCGAGAAAAATGAAACTGTCTGGAAAGAAAGATGAGCTGATTGCCAGCGCCCTATTCGATGGACAATTAGGTCAATATCAAGCGCTTTATCAGGCTCTCATTCAGCCGTAAGCGAAACCGAACTGAACCAAGATAAAGCCTACCAAGACACAAAGACTAAGAAAAAACAGAGAAGGTATTGAGCGTTTACAGTAGGCGCCTTCTCTTGTCCGTTGCTATTAACTATTGCTCTCATCAAGAGCGTCATTCCAAGCTTTCACCATATCCATTATTACTAACTCTTCAAGGTGACTTGGCTTCAATCTCTGCTCAGGCGAAATCGCTAAGTGCGAAGCAGCATATCCCTCAAACATGGTCCAGTGTGCAAGCAAGCGGCCATCAGAGGTCATTGTTTCCTCTGGCCAAATTTCTTGCATGAAAGGTTTCAACGACGCTGCCCCGTGAGAGTAAAGCATCATCTGCCACTTGAACTCATAGATATCAACAGTACTTTCTGGGAACTGAGCATTATGTTTGCTCGCGAGGTCTAAAAAAAAGCTCTGCATGCTATCGGTAGAGTTAATGAAATAGTCCACCAACTCTCCTGTTTCTTGGCGCACCGCATCTGCAATTAACTGGATAGGAGCTGGGTTCACCAACATCAGAGCAAGCATTTTTGTCGCAAAATGGTAGAGGTATTCATTAGCGGGCATGTTGTTACCCATCTCTTCCATCAGACGGCTTCGATACTCTTCCATAAAGCAATGCAAACCATCACTGATGCTCTGCCAAATCTTTTCTTTACTACCAAAATGGTGACGAATTAGGCTGTGAGAAACACCGGCTTTCTCACTGATATTGCGTATCGAAACGCGATCAAAGCCCTGCTCACAAAAAAGCTGTGAGGCCACACACATGATTCTGCATTTGGTTTTCTCCGCATCCTCTGCGCTTCGTCTCCCCTGCTTTCTATCAGCTGTACAACTCATTTGCGTCACCTAGTTTGATATCTCGTTAAGGATTGTACTCAAAAACACGCTCAACTTTCATATTTTTTATTGCACACATGGAAAATAAACATTGATCGATAAGATTAAACCAATATACTGCACACCTGTATAGCAATATATTATCCAATCGTATAATAAGAGAAAGAGTATGAGTCAACTAACCCCTATGTCTGTTCGATGGAAATCGCTGTCCTTACCAGCGGTACTTGCCATTGCCGCGATATCTGGATTGATCACAGGTTGCAACGATGCGGTTTCGAGTGAAGCTCAGAGCCAGATAACACCTGTAAAGCTGATTGAGGTTCCTGATCTTTCTGCAAATCCAGAAGACCGCTTTATTGCCAAGATTGAAGCCACTCACCGCGCTTCGTTATCTTTTCAAGTCGGCGGCAAGATCGATGTTATCTATGTGAAGATGGGTGACTATGTGAGCAAAGGCCAAGTGATTGCACGATTGGATAATGCCGACTATCAATATGCACGTGATGCAAGACAGGCAGAGTTCGAGCTTGCGAAAACCCACTTTGAGCGCTCACAAACACTGGTAAAACGTAAACTGATCAGTACTGATGCGTTCGAGCAAGCTGAAACCAATTTCAAAGCGGCACGGGTTGCGTTGAATCAAGCAGAGATTGAGCTTCACCACACTCGCATTGTGGCACCATTCAATGGCTTAATTTCGCTCTCTCATGCGAAAGCTCATCAAGTTGTTGGGGCGAATCAGTCGATTGTCTCTCTCATCGATACCAATTCGATGGATGTCAGCTTTTCTCTACCCGTTAGATATGTAGAGCAGTACGGACTGTCACACCTGAAGCAAGCGCCTCTCTCTGTCACTATGGATACACATCGTGACACGCGTATTTTGGCGTCTTTCAAAGAGATCTCTACTCGCCCTAACACGGATACCAATAGCTATACCGCCAAAGTGACGATCAAGACCCCACCTTCAATGAACCTACTCACCGATATGACTGGCGAAGTCAATATTCCAAGTCCAGAGCCTGTTCGACACTATCGAATTGCCGAAACAGCTTGGATTACAAAAGAAACTCATACCGGTCATGTATGGCGCTTCGACCCTAAGACTCAGATGATCCATAACACGGAAGTCACTCTAGATGCCGCAGGAAATGTGACTGCTGGATTAAAACGCGGCGACTTTATTGTTCAAGCCGGTGGTAACAAACTCGTTGAGGGACAGGTTGTTCGTCCTTGGACAAAAGAAGGGGGCATTTAATGCGTCGTTTTACACTATCAACCATAGCACTGACTTGTGTTGCCACGTTGGGTTGCTCTCCAGTCGTCGAACATCGAGATAAACCTCAACAACCGATTCGTACATTAACAATGCAAACCCCAATCGAAGGCCAAGAACGAGTGTTTAATGGCCAAGTTGTGCCTGCTGAACTGACACCACTCTCTTTTTTACGCAGTGGTGAGCTTCAACACGTGACTGTATCGGAAGGCGAGCGCGTGGAAGAAGGTCAAGTCATTGTAACACTAGACAACGACACGGCCGCGCAGCAACTTGCTGATGCAAAAGCGAGACTGCACCTTGCTGCCAGTCAGTTAAGCCGAGGAAAAGAGCTTAAAGAAAACAATATGATCTCACAAGCCGAGCTTGATGAGCTCTCTGCCAGTCACAAACTTAGTCACGCGAACTACAAGTTAGCTCTAAGGCAGTTAGATTACACCGAATTAAAAGCACCTTACGCCGGGCTAGTTTCGGAAGTGTTAAAGCAAGACTTTGAACAAGTTTCCGTCGGTGAGCCGGTTGTCACTATTTATGATCCTTCTCAGATTTATGTCGAAATTTCTGTCTCTGACTCAATCCTCGCTCGTGTCGAGAAAGGAGCCAAAACCACGGAATACCAGCCGACTGCCGTATTCTCAGGAGACAGTGAGACTTACCATTTGAGCTACCTAGAGCATACGAGTGAGTTACACCAGTCAAGCCAAAGCTATCAAATGTGGCTGTCGATGCCACAAACAGATCGCCAAATTGCGCCAGGAACAAGCGTCGCTGTCACTGTCGATATGACACAAGCAAACCTGAGCTATACACCGGGATTCTCTGTACCGATGACCGCCATTGATGTTGACCAACATAACTTCTTTGTTTGGAAAGTAGAAGACAATGCTGTCTTTCGCACACCGGTACAAGTTGATCGCGTCGACTTTAACGGTGCCGTCATCACCAATGGACTTCAACAAGGCGATGTCATCGCTAACTCTAACTTGCGCAAGCTGCGTGAGGGTATGATCATTCAAGGAGCGCAGCAGTGAACATTGCTGAATACTCAATCAAGAACCGCGTAATTAGCTGGGTCTTTCTCGTCATTCTTGCGATTGGCGGTGTCATGTCATTTAACGATCTTGGTCGTCTAGAAGATCCTGCGTTTACGATTAAAGATGCCATGGTGATCTCAACCTACCCGGGCGCAACAGCGCAAGAGGTTGAAGAAGAACTCACCTACCCGCTCGAAAAAGAGATTCGACGCCTTCCTTACGTCGACAAAATCACATCGACTTCATCTAATGGGATGTCACAAATCATGGTCAGCATGGACATGAGCTATGGCCCAGATGAACTTCCTCAAATTTGGGATGAGATGCGTCGTAAAATCAATGATTTGCAACCAACACTTCCAAACGGTGTCGCTTCGGTACAGATCATCGATGACTTTGGTGATGTCTTCGGCATGATGCTCATGGTCACTGGTGACGGCTATGACTACGTTGAACTAAAACGCTATGTAGACTATCTACGTCGTGAGCTAGAGCTTGTCGATGGTGTTGGCAAGGTTGCTATCGCCGGTGACCAGCAAGAGCAGCTTTTTGTTGAAATGTCATTAGAGCGCCTTGCTGCTGTTAATCTTGACATGAATACGGTTGTTGGCCTGCTGAATCAACAAAGTAGCGTGCAGTCTGCAGGCAAAGTAATGATCAATGGCCAATCATTGATCATTCGCCCAAGCGGCAGTATGAGTTCAGTCGAAGAACTAGAAAACTTAATTATCCATGGCCGTGATACGGGTCAGTTGATCCGCCTAAAGGATGTGGCGGATATTAGTCGCGGTATCCAAGAGCTCCCTTCAAATATCATCTCTTTTAATGGTAAGCCTGCAATTAATGTCGGGATCTCGTTTAGTAACGGTGTGAACGTGGTAAAAGTCGGTGAAGCATTAGAGCAAGAACTTGCACTATTGGACAGCATTAAACCTGCTGGTATTGAGCTTAACTACCTTTATAACCAAGCCGCAGAAGTGGATAAATCTGTTCAAGGATTTGTGGTGAGTCTTGCTCAAGCAGTGGGCATTGTCATCATTGTTCTATTGTTCGCGATGGGCTTGCGCAGCGGTATCATCATTGGCTCGGTTCTGCTACTGACTGTATTCGGCACGTTTATGTTGATGAGCTACAACAACATTGAGCTGCATCGAATCTCTCTTGGTGCGCTGATTATCGCACTGGGTATGCTGGTCGATAACGCCATTGTGGTCGTGGAAGGTATCCTTATTGGCCTGAAAAAAGGCCGCACTAAAGTTCAAGCAGCAACGGATATCGCCAAGCAAACTCAATGGCCCCTGTTGGGCGCAACAGTCATTGCCATTACCGCTTTTGCACCGATTGGACTGTCTCAAGACGCCACCGGTGAGTTTATGGGCTCACTGTTCTGGGTGCTTTGCTATTCGCTGTTCTTGAGCTGGGTGACAGCACTGACTCTGACACCATTCCTTGCTGACTTACTGTTGAAAGAAGAGACAAAAGCCAGCGACACTGATGATGACCCATACAAGGGCGCTCTGTTTGTGGTTTTTGGTTCTTTACTGAAAAAAGCACTCAAGTTCCGCTGGTTAACTATCCTATCGATGGTACTGATGCTAGCCGGTGCGATTGTTGGTTTTGGCAGCGTTAAACAGTCTTTCTTCCCTGCCTCAAATACACCAATGTTCTATCTCGATATGTGGATGCCTGAAGGCACTGATATCCGTGAAACTGAGCAACAAGCGAAGCAAGTTGAAGCGTTTATCCTCGAACAAGACAGTGTTGAGTTTGTGGCAACGACCGTCGGCCAAGGTTTGCAGCGTTTCATGCTGACCTATCAGCCCGAAAAAAGCTATCAAGCTTACGCGCAATTCAGTGTTCGTGCTGATACTCGTGAAGATATGTTTAACATGTTAAACAGCTTTGATAAGGATCTTGCAAACCAGTTCTCTCAACCCACCTTCCAAGTCAAGTTGATGGAATTTGGCCCGTCACCAGCTTCTAAAATTGAGGCGCGTATTACTGGGCCCGATCCTGATGTTTTGCGTGATGTTGCCGGTCGTATTGAAGACATTTTCAACGCTGACCCTGGTTCACGTAATGTACGTCATGACTGGCGTGAGAGAACAAAAGAGCTTGTTCCGTTATTCAACGAATCTAAAGCGCGTCGCTTAGGGATCTCTAAACAAGATCTATCAAGCACACTGCAGATGGCATTTGGTGGTAACACGATTGGGGTTGTGCGTGATGGTACACACTCTTTGCCAGTTATCGCACGTTTGCCAGAAGAGGAACGTATCGATTTCTCGTCACTCACCAGCCTGCAAATCTGGAGTCCATCGCTGCAAACCTATATACCTATCGAACAGGTTATTGATGGGGTAACACTTGATTGGCAAGATCCACTGATTCAACGCAAAGACCGTAAGCGTACGCTAACGGTATTAGCAGACCATGACGTTCTTGGTGAAGAAACTGCTGCAAGCTTGTTTACTCGACTTCAGCCACAAGTTGAAGCCTTAGCTTTGCCTGAAGGCTACTCACTTGAGTGGGGCGGCGAATATGAGTCTTCAGTAGATGCGCAAGAGGCGATGTTTAAGTCTCTACCAATGGGCTACATGATCATGTTCATCATCACGATTTTCTTATTCAACTCGATTAAGAAACCTCTGGTGATTTGGCTGACTGTACCCCTGTCCATTATTGGTGTAGCCATTGGCCTACTAGCAACCAATATGCCGTTTAGCTTTACTGCTCTACTCGGCCTATTGAGCTTGAGCGGCATGATCTTAAAAAATGGCATTGTCTTGCTCGACCAGATAAACACAGAGCTTGATAGTGGCAAAGCGCCTTATTGGGCAATCTACGACAGCGCAATCAGCCGTGTGCGCCCTGTGAGCATGGCGGCATTAACAACGATCCTCGGCCTAGTGCCTCTCGTGTTTGATGCTTTCTTTGGCTCTATGGCAATCACGATTATGGCGGGTCTTGGCTTTGCCACCGTATTAACGCTGATCGTCGTGCCTGTGTTATTCGCTATTTTCTACAAAATTAAACCAATAGAAGAGTAGCAATAGGGAAAATAGGTGCGATAACTCACTGCCTATCGTACCTAAATGAACTTGAGCAAAATACTCTCTGTCTCTACGAAAAGCTGTACCCAGAAAAAATGCAGCTAAGCAAAAGGGCTAGTACCACACTGTGGCACTAGCCCTTTTTTAACACTGGTCGGTTAATTTACTTAAACTCGCAAGTTAGTTTGCGTGAACCAGCATTAAACTGTTTTTTGCGTCAATCGATAGCGTGAGACTCCCTTCCTTGGCACTGAACAGCTTGCCCGAAAGTAAATCATACCACTCACCGTCTAACTCTAGCGTAACGGTTTGAGCACGCTTCGACTTATTCAGCGCAACAACGCCTTTGGCTAGCTCTGCCACTTCACCGCGATAGAAAACCAACAGATCATCACTGGCTTCAATTAGCTCCATTATCTCTCCGTGCATACGGTTATGAAAATCGATACGGCGCTGCATGCGTGTGTCATGCCAAGCATTCAACCAGCGGGGTTGTTTGTTTGAATCTTTAATGCCACTGGTATCAAGATCAGTGTAGATCAACGGCACACCACCATCACGACCAAGAATATAGGTGTATGCCATCCACTCATCTTGCTCTTGCATGACAAGGTTTGAGAACACATCATTATTTGGAATGTCGTGTGTGACTGCAAAAGTAATCGCACGTCGGCTTGATAACGCTTGACCAAAGCTATACGGGTCAATTAATGACTTTAATGAACCTTTAGTGTCGAGCGCATCAAATAGCGTCTGAAACAACGGGAAATCATACGCAGCAAGGCGCGTGTGCTCTAGGTAAGGCTGTAAAAACAGCTCATATTCATCCTCGGTCGCACCACCATCAGTAATGATTTCACCAAAGATATGAACATCTTGAACAATATCGTCAGTCCATACTTTTGCTAGGTGCTCTAACGTTAAGTGCTTCGCAGCATCTATTCGAAAGCCTTTTACGCCCAGAGATTTTAGCGCCTTAAGATACGCTCGCTGCTGCTCAACAACATGTGCGTTATCACTCAATGAAGGTAAACCAGGATCTTGAGGCCCGCCACTGATACGCCCTGTTTGAACCTGCCAAGGGTCTTTCCAATCTTCAATCGGAAACGCCTCTAAGAAATCGGTTTCATCGAATAAGGGTTGTGATAAATCGCCAAACAGTTTTTGCTGCTCAAAGTATGTCGCATCAGCTTTATACGCTGCCATGTTTTGTGCATTGGGAAAAACTAAGTCTGTACGTAACGATGATTCATTGGCCATGTGATTGAACACCACATCAACGTATAACCATACGCCGTGTTCATTTAGTGCTTCAATCATCGCTTTAAAGTCATCGGTGTTACCAAGCTGGTTATCGATAACGCGGTAATCTTGGGGCTGATAACGCTGCCACCACTGTGTGCCCTGTTCCGATTTGTAAGATTTCATCGGCGGGGAGACAAGAACGGTTTTATATCCTGCTGCGCGAATCTCTTCCGCGCGTTGGGCCACTAGTGAGTAAGGCCAATCGAATGCATGCAAGATAACATTGCTGTGTTTTGGGTAGTTACTATTCATCGGATTCTATATCCCTAATTACGGATCATAAAGTAACGAAACTAAAAGGATTATAGAACAAGCCTGATGCATTACTTTCCCCCTTAGCATCTAAAACTAGGGGGGATAGCAGAGGCGTAGTAGGTAAATTTAAGGGCCTTAAGCACTTTTGAGCATATACTTTATATTGCTCAATTATCACTCAAACGCCTAAATGTTTATCTTGTCTACTCCCCTTAGCGGGCAGTAAAAAGATGGTGAAAGTCGAGTATCATAGACTCTCTATCGAGCGCTTGAGCTGTGCTATCTCTTCAAGAGTATTGTAATGCATCATCCCTACCCTTAATACGCCACCCCGCTCTTGTGTCCCCAATTGCCGAATGAGCTCTGGCGCATAGAAGTGCCCGCTCCATACACAAATATTTTGCTCACCCAGCATTCGAGCTACGTCGTGCGGTGAATAGTCTTTAATATTTATGGCAAAAGTTGGGGTTCTTAGATTGTGCTTTGGTGAATCATGGCCATAGAGTGTCACACTCGAGAGAGAAGCGATGTTATCGAGAAAATACTCACTCAACTTCGCTTCATGTTGGGCTATCTGCCCATAGCTTGATTCTAGGCGTTCTCTTAAACCTCCTTCACACAAGGACCAAGTTTCGAGATAGTCAACGGCAGCGCAAAACCCGGCCAGTGCTTCAAAGTTGAGCGTACCTGTTTCAAAACGCCCAGGCCCTTTATCTGTCGCGGGTAGCACTTTATAAGGCTCTAAAGTTTGCACATGTTGTGGAGCAATATAAGCAACGCCCAAGTGAGGCCCAAAAAACTTATAGGCAGAACCAGCAGCAAAATCGCAGCCAAGTGCCTGAACATCAATGAGTTGATGTGGTAACAAATGTACTGCGTCCAAATACACTTTTGCTCCAACTTTATGCGCGGCCTCGATGATCGGTTTCGCATCAACCAGGCTGCCTGTGGTATTTGAGGCTAATGTCAGCGCAACTAATTTTGTTTTACTGCTAATCAGCCCGATTAGGTGTTCAGTGTCCAGCCCTCCCATGAGGGGCGACACTCTCGCTTGATAGACTTTGGCCTGACGATCTTTGGCTGCCTCTACCCAACTTGACACATTTGAGTAATGATCGAGTGCGGTAACGACAATTTCATCATCCGGTAGCCAATCACGACTGATCGTGCGACTGAGGGACATAGTTAGCGATGTCATATTTGCCCCAAACACAATACTGTCACTGTGCGCCGCATTGAAAAGAGCTTGAGCAGATTCACGTGCTTGAGACACCAAGGCGACCGTTTTTTCACTAGAAAAAAAGTGACCACCTAAGTTGGCGTTGTATTGCCCTAGATAGTCACTCATAGCGTTTAATACCGATTGAGGAACCTGCGACCCGCCGGGGCCATCAAAAAAGACCACCGGTCTTTCATTTACGCGTTGATGCAATGCAGGGAATTGAGATCGCGCTAACTCAACATCAAAACTTAGATAAGAGTGGGTCATTATTGGCTTTTCCTTGCAGTGAGAACAAACACATCCATGTGCCCTTCTTGGTTATGATCAACGGTGCGAATAGGCATTGCGTTGTGCCAAAGCTTGTGATCATCCAGCATCGCAATCTCACCATTTTCCAACACTTTGCGGTAAAACGGCGCAGCATGATTATCTTGATAGAGCAGCACCTCACCACCGACAATGTTGTGCCTGTCAATACCGATGAGTGCAATACAGTCAAAGCCATCTTGGTGGACACCTTCCGGTGCAACTTGGGTCTCATCATACACGGCGGCAATGCGCATCTGATGTACTTCTATTTCTTGACCTTCTACCAATAAATTGGTTTCAACAAACAGTTCACACATCTCCAAGAAGCCAGGACTGGATAACGTTTGTGGAAGTAACGGTTCAAACTGACGAACCACATTGCCTTGGAAATGGTTAATCTGGTCAGTTTGCATAAAGTTATGTTTGCCTGTTTCAATCACCTCACCATGCTGAAGTGTTATCACCGAGTATCTTCTCAAGCGATATTGGCCGTCAGCATGCTCAGTGTGAGGCAACAAATTGAATGAGGGTGACAGTTGAGCCACTGCATCATGGCTTAATGACGTAAGATGCAGAGTATTGGCATGTGAGGGAAACATCTCGATCTCCTTAGTTTGATTTAACATTTAATTTACATCGTAATATTAGCCAAACACACCAGATAAACAACAAACCATGACACTATTAGTTAGCCAGCATCGTTAAAACAGAACTTTTGACCACCAGTGTCCACATTTTTAAATCAAACAACTAATCCGTTCTGAAGTTAAAAATTCTGCATAGTTCCTACGATCGCTTGCTATTTTATTCCAGCGAGCGACTTATAAAAAATCGATTAGTATGATGCGTTTTAATCATAAACAGCGGCCTTAAAACGCCTGCTCAACCCTTTTCAATCTAGCGTTTCTCCCATACAATCAGGGCATTTGAATTCTCCCGTTAGAGGAAATGGAGCCCGAATGAGCGACGTAAAGCATTGTAAATTATTAATTCTTGGTTCAGGTCCAGCTGGATACACCTCAGCAATCTATGCTGCACGTGCCAACTTGAACCCGGTTGTTGTTACCGGCATGCAGCAAGGCGGACAGCTAACGACCACGACAGAAGTGGAAAACTGGCCGGGCGATGCTACTGACCTTACAGGCCCAGGTCTAATGGAACGCATGAAAGAACACGCTGAACGTTTTGAAACTGAGATCGTGTTCGACCACATCAACGAAGTGGATCTCAGTGAGCGTCCTTTCAAACTTAAAGGCGATTCTGGTCAATACACCTGTGATGCATTAATCATCTCGACAGGTGCCTCTGCTAAATACCTTGGCCTAGAGTCAGAAGAGGCCTTTAAAGGTCGCGGTGTATCGGCTTGTGCTACCTGTGATGGTTTCTTCTACCGTAACCAAAACGTCGCGGTTGTGGGTGGCGGTAATACAGCAGTTGAAGAAGCGCTGTATCTATCGAACATTGCTTCTGAAGTTCACTTAATCCACCGTCGTGATACATTCCGCGCTGAGAAAATCCTTATCAAGCGCCTGATGGACAAAGTTGAATCTGGCAATATCGTGCTTCACACCGATCGCGTACTAGAAGAAGTGCTGGGTGATGACATGGGCGTAACGGGTGTACGCATCAAAGATACGCAATCTGACGCAACACAAGATCTTGAAGTAATGGGTGCGTTTATTGCGATTGGCCACCAGCCTAACACTGCGATCTTTAAAGGTCAGCTCGATATGAATGGTGATTACATCACTGTGCAATCAGGCCTTGAAGGCAACGCTACTCAAACTAGCGTACCTGGCGTTTTTGCCGCAGGCGATGTTATGGATCATAACTACCGTCAAGCGATCACGTCAGCAGGTACCGGTTGTATGGCGGCACTTGATGCCGAGCGCTACCTGGACAGCTTGAACGATTAGTTCTAACTGCATTTGAAAAATTAGCATATCCACAAAGCCCGGCGGTATTCTCGCCGGGCTTTCTTTTGTATACTCCTTGCCTACATCCAAAACCAATAACAAGCCTTCATATAATGGATACAACCAAACAACGGAACTTGAACAAATGGCTCAAGCAGCAAAGTAAACTGGCAAATCGCTGGTTACTGACAGCTATTGGGCTTGGTGTATTATCAAGTTTCATTTTGCTGGCTCAAGCCGCTCTTATAGCCACCATTCTTCATAGCCTTATTATCGAGCACGTTGATAAGTCACAATTAATTCCTCATTTCATTGGCATTGTTGTAACCACCCTCTTGAGAGCAGGATGTTCTTGGGCAAGAGAAGTCGCGGGCTTTCGTTGTGGCGAACAAATCCGCGTTGTGATTCGCCAGCAAATTTTGGACAAATTGGAATCGTTAGGGCCAGCGTATATCAAAGGTAAACCGGCGGGCGCTTGGGCAACCTTGCTCCTTGAGCAGGTTGATGACATGCAAGACTTCTTTGCTCGCTATTTACCACAAATGTCGCTGTCTGTATTCGTTCCATTGATCATTTTGGTTGTGGTATTTCCCGTTAACTGGGCTGCGGGTCTGATCTTTGTCATCACCGCCCCACTTGTTCCTATCTTCATGGCATTAGTTGGCCGTAAAGCGGCGGATGCCAACCGTAAGAATTTTAAAGCGTTACAGCGACTATCTGGCCACTTCTATGACCGTTTACAAGCGATGAGCACGATTCGTCTGTTTAACCGTACTGCTCACGAAGCTGATGTGATGCGCGGGGCTTCTGAAGTGTTCCGCAAACGCACCATGGATGTTTTGAGGATCGCCTTCTTGTCTTCCGCGGTTTTGGAGTTTTTCACTTCAATCTCGATTGCGATTACCGCAGTTTACTTTGGGTTTAGTTTCATTGGTGAGCTTAATTTTGGTCACTACGGAGCCGGCGTGACTCTGTTCGCAGGCCTGTTTATTCTGATTCTGGCACCTGAATTTTATCAACCTCTGCGTGATTTAGGGACGTTCTATCACGCGAAGCAGCAAGCCGTTGGTGCTGCCGAGAGTATTGTTGAATTCTTAGACACCGATGTAGAAGCCATGCCGCAGGGAACAAGCGAGCTACCAAGTGGGCCAGTGACGATCGAAGCTGAGGATGTTTCGGTGTTTAGCCCTGAAGGCAAAGCATTAGTCAGTCACGTTTCCTTTGTTCTCCATGCTCAGCAGCGTACTGCTATCGTCGGCCCGAGCGGCGCAGGAAAAACCAGTTTGGTGAACGCTATTCTCGGCTTTCTGCCTTATCAAGGCTCACTCAAGATTAACGGTATCGAGCTACGTGATCTGCACATTAATCAATGGCGAGACAACACCAGTTGGGTCGGTCAAAACCCAATGCTTCTGCATGGCTCTATTATGCAAAACCTGACTTTGGGCAATGAGCACACGACTCAAGAGCGCGTTGAGCAAGCCATCAAGCAGGCACACGCCGATGAGTTTATCGATAAACTAGGCTTAGACCATCCAATCTCTGACCGCTCTTCAGGGCTATCAGTAGGCCAAGCACAAAGACTCGCGGTTGCCCGCGCCATTATTCAAAATGGCCAATTTTGGTTGCTTGATGAACCAACGGCAAGCCTCGATGCACGCAGTGAAAAACTGCTCTGGCAAGGTTTGGAATCGGCTACCTCTGACGCGACTACGTTAATGATTACCCACCAGCTTTCAGAACTCACCTCTGTAGAGCAAATATTTGTCATGGAAAACGGACAGATTACTCAACAAGGCAGCTTTGAGGAATTAGCGCAGCAAACCGGACTATTTAAGCATCTCTTAGACGCAAACCAAGCTCTCACCCAAGCGAATAAGGAGAATCTCGATGCGTGAACTTAAACCTTATCTCGCTCTGTACCGCAAGCACTGGTTCGGCTTAACGCTGGGCATGATTCTAGCGCTGCTTACCACTGCCGCTTCTATCGGCCTGCTTACTCTATCTGGTTGGTTCTTATCAGCGGCGGCCGTTGCCGGCTTAACCATCGCCCGTGAAACCTTTAACTATATGCTCCCTGGGGCATTCGTTCGTGGCTTTGCAATGGGAAGAACCGCTGGTCGATGGGGCGAGCGTGTGGTTAGCCACGATGCCACATTCAAGCTCCTTACTGACTTACGTCTGTTCTTCTTTGAAAAACTTGCTCCCCTATTTCCCGGTAAAGCGAGTGATTTTCGTGATGCCGATGTATTGAACCGCTTGGTTTCCGATGTAGACGCGATGGATCATGTCTATTTGCGACTTATCAGTCCGATGGTTGTTGGCATTTTCGGCATTGGCCTTCTCACCGCCTTCTTATGCTGGTTTGATGTCACCGTTGGTTTAACCTTGGGTACAATTTTGCTGACAATGCTCATCCTGTGGCCGATGCTTTTCTATCGCCTCGGCAAGCATAACGGCGCATCATTAACACAAGAAAAAGCCAATCTGCGTATCACTACTCTCGATTGGTTGCAGGGCTATAGCGAACTCACGCTCTTTGGCGCGGAAAAACGTTATCGCACCGCCATTGAAGAGGCTCAATGGCGCTTTCTTGCTAACCAACGCTACAACGCTCACTTGACCGGATTAGCGCAAGCGTTAATGTTACTGTGCAACGGCTGGGCACTTGCACTGATCCTCTGGATCTCCGCCGATGGTATTGGTGGCAACGCACCGGATCCCATGGTCGCCATGATGGCCTTTGCTACGCTGGCGAGTTTCGAACTGTTGATGCCAATCGCCGGTGCCTTCCAGTATCTAGGTCAAACGTTGACTTCGGCTCGTCGCTTGAATGATGTCATTCTTGCTCCACCAAGTATCCAGTTCAGCGAACAAGCTAATGACACCAATGAGCCACTCGACATCGAACTCGATAATGTCGCGTTCAGTTATGACCAAACCACGCTTGCACTAAGCAATGTCTCTTGCTCAATCAAACAAGGTGAAAAAATTGCGGTTGTCGGTAAAACCGGCTCTGGTAAATCAACCCTATTGCAGATGCTTACTCGCAGTTTTGACCCACAATCAGGCTCGGTATCTATTGGCAAACGTACTCTACGTGATTGGAATGAAGCTCAACTGCGCGAAGCCATGACTGTGGTAAGCCAGCGTGTCGATATTCTCAACGGCACTTTACGTGATAATTTGCTGATGGCGAACCCTGACGCGAACGACACTGCGTTGTGCCATGCCTTAGCGCAAGTTGGATTAGATAAGCTATTGGATGATAAAGGCTTAGATGACTGGCTAGGAGATGGCGGTAGACAACTTTCCGGTGGTGAGAAACGCCGAATCAGCATTGCACGCGCAGTACTGAGAAAGTCATCCCCTATCGTGCTCCTTGATGAACCGACAGAAGGTCTTGATAAACAGACTGAACAGCAAATTATGGCACTGATGCAAAAGCAATTTGCAGATAAAACCGTATTGTTTGTCACTCACCGTTTAAGCCATTTAGACAAGATGGATAAAATTATTCTGATGGAACAAGGTGAGATAATTGAGCACGGTGCGCACGAAGCGTTGTTGGCGACCAAAGGCCGCTATTATCAGCTAAGCCAATCTCTAAGTTAGTCGAATAGGTGGCGACCAAGCATGAAAAAAGGCGATGAAACCTTTCGTTTCATCGCCTTTCTTTTATTCGTTATATAGAACGTAAGACGCGCTATTCACTGGCATACGATTTAGTTGGGTTTTGATTCACATCCACTAAGTATCGACAGCGTAACCAGTCACGGCCAATCAGCAGTTTATCGTCCATTCGACCACGGTCACGCAAGTTCACCTGAACGGTTTTTGACTCACCTTCCCGACTTAAGGTCATGTCAATGCTGTAGCGTACCTCAGTACCTAACGAGTTTTTTATTGTACGCACCGCCACAATATCCGCTTGGTGCTGGTGCTTATCGCCGTGCTCGTTAGCCGAAATAAAACGGACTCGCTTACCAATATTGGCTTCAAGATCTTCCACGCCATCGACGATTTCAATATTCATGGCATGCAAAGAAGTTCGCGTTGCCCCTGTATCGATTCTTGCCCGGTAGTGTGTCTCTAAATCATCGATGTAGATAAACTCTTTTTCACCAATTACGACCATCTCATCGACAGCGCAGCTCTCTGCTTGTGTCGCAAAACTCATTGATGAAAATAGTAACGGCATGACAGCTAAGGTCCATTTTTTCATTTTTATCCCTCCATGGCTCGTGTCTATCTACGATACCTGTAAGACAAAAAATGGGTCAATGGGAGAATTTGTTACTAGTTGTATTCGCATATGTTGACGGTGTTTGTTGGTGAAAGGCTTTCGTAAATAGTTTAAATATAGCAACTAGTTACACCCAAACACCGACTACCCTTGCTTTATATTTACTTACATATTTGTACTATTTTGTAGCTACAGTCATCCATAACCAAACGCTCTCTATTGCATTACAAAAACCGTTTTCTATCTCACTGAAAAAGGCTTTATTGCTGGTCACTACTTGCACTAAATTTTTGTATGACTAATATATCCCCCCCTGTTTATCTGCTACCGTCTTATATTAAAATGCACTTGAAACGCTACCTGTTCCCCACTTTTATCATTGTCATCGCAACTCTTATTCTCTACTTGTCACCTGTTGTCAGCGAGAGCTTCCGCCCTGGTGTATATAACCAACAGACCTTCGTTAAAGCAGAAGCTATTAAAATTTTAGCGGAAGAGGTTCGCCCTGACCCAATGGTTCCAAGTGTCGTTACCGGTAGACAGAGAGTGGTAGCAACCATTACAGAAGGCGATCAACAAGGGCACCAAGTTGAAGTCGAGAATAGCATAAGCCGACTACATAACGTCTACCTTGAGGAAGGTGACTCATTCATTATGCTGATCCGTGAAAGAGCATCTGGAACAATTTATTGGCCATTTAACCATGACCGATCCGGAGCTGTTTATTGGATGCTGGGTATCATCGTTGGGTTGATTTTACTCTTGGCCGGCTTTCAAGGCTTTAATTCTGTCGTCTCTCTTTACTTTACGGGTGCACTACTTATTGGCGTATTGATTCCTGCTATTTTCGCTGGCCTAAATCCCGTCGTCGTCACACTGGTTTTGATGTCGTTAAAGATCATCGTCAACTTTCTTCTTGTCGCTGGTTGGAATAAAAAGTCACTGTCAGCCATGCTAGGTACATTATCCGGTGTTGTTGCTGCCGGTATAGCCGCTCAGTTTTTCGGAGAAATGGCTCAACTCAATGGGCTGTACTTAGAAAAAGGTGAAGATCTGCTTTATCTTGGGGGGACAGGACAAATTCAAATACGTTGGCTCCTGTTTGTCGCTATTATGATTTCAGCCTTGGGAGCAGTCATGGATGTCGCAATTTCAATGGTGTCTTCATACCATGAACTTAGAGAGGCTAACCCCGCCCAAAGTGAACGTGAACGATTGCTGGCAACCATTAGAATTGGTCGAGATATTCTAGGTACTATGACCAATACCTTGGTACTTGCATTTGTAGGTAGCGGATTGACCACCATCATGATGGTCTGGGGCTTCCAGATGCCAGCCATGCAGTTTATGAATATTCCTGCCATTTCTCTAGCCATGATCCACGGGTTAGCTGGTAGTATTGGTCTGATACTTACGATACCTTTTTCAGTCGCTATCGCCAGCTATATTTACCGACGCTGATACATACAAACCTACTATTCCTTCAAAAACCCGCCAATTGGCGGGTTTTTGTTATTTTGAACCTTTCCAAGACTCCAAAATTCTCTCCCACCCAATAAAACAAGGACTTATATGTAAATAAATACACATCACAACAAGACAGTTGCAATGCATAAGCAATTGCAATGATAAGTGAGTTAGATCACATAAAGTCGCAATGCAACCGTTTAGGCAAACGATTAGCACGTTATCTATATGTAATTTAAAGAACAAAAAAATCACAAGCAATCGATTACGCAATCGTTAAATGTGTCTGTAATTACAAAATAAACACCCAGTTACAAAGTTTGTTAAATAGAGGTTTTACACTAGCTTTGTATCAGTATAGTCAGCGCCGACTTTTACTAAAGCAGACGCTAAATACAATGTATAAATTTTCTAAACCACTTTCGCTTGTAGCTGCCGCCTTGGTAGTTGCTGGTTGTAATAGCAGCAATGATGATACTCCACCACCATCAGGTGGGCTTCCAATTGAAGCGTGTAAGACTTATTCAAAGGTAGATGAAGTTATCGTTATGGATAACAAAAAACACTACCTTCAAGAGCAAACAATCACCATTGGTGCAACTGGTGATATGCACGGTCGTATTTTTGCTTACGACTACGCTCTAGATGGTGTTGATAAAAATGCAGGTTTCACGAAGATTGCGACTCTACTAAACGAAGAGCGCGCAAAGTCAGAAAACATGTTGATGATCGACCTTGGTGATACCGTTCAAGGTAACTCTGCTGAATTATTCAACCAAGAGCCTACTCACCCTGTTGTAGAAACCATGAACTTCATGAACTACGACCTTTGGGTTCCAGGTAACCATGAATTCGATTTTGAGCGTGATTTTCTATTCCGCAGCCTTGAAGGCTTTGATGGCTCAATCATATCGTCGAATATCATCTGGGATCAGAATTCTGCAGCTTGTAACACAAAAGGAAAGGAAGTTCCTTTCCTTCCACCTTACCAAGTCTACGACTTCAACGGTGCAAAAGTCGCAATCGTTGGTCTAACACCATCTTGGGTTAAAGTATGGCAAGCAGCATCGCCGGAAAACTTCCGAGACCTCGACTTTAAAGACGAGTTCACTTCGGTAAGCAACGCGGTTGACGAAGTCATTGAAAAACACAATCCAGATGTTGTAATTGGTGCTCTTCACTATGGTCGTAAAGAGAATGGCGATGGTGTTCACAAGATTGCCTCTAAATTAGCTGACAAATTTGACGTCATCTTCATGGGACATGAACACGCGCGCTTTATCGAACAAGTAGATAAAGACTCGGATTACACGCAACCTATGTTAGAAATTTCTGTAGATGGTGAAGCAGAGATTGAAGACAAGGACATTTCTGAAGTTTACAACTCAGAAAATCGTAAAACCAAAGTAAAAGTCATCGAACCAGGCAACTGGGGCTGGGCTCTTGCTAAAGCGGAAATCGAGCTAGAGCGTGATGAAGACGGTCAATGGCAGATTGTCGACACTACACTCGCAAATATTAAAGTAGATGAAGTTGAAGAAGATGCTGCACTACAAAACGAAATGCAGTGGGTTCATGACAAATCTGTAGCTGACGCAAATGAATTGATTGGTAAAGTTGAAGGTAACTTTACGAACTCTGCAAACGGCGGTGCCGACGAAGCTACTGGCGAAGAGCAAGTGTTAAACAATGATGGCCTTCGTCTTTACACGACTATTCACAACGCGAAACTAGCTGACGCTCCACTATCAGCCCTCATCAACGACATTCAAATCATGAATATCGAAGATAAAGGTCCAGAAGGTATTCAAGTTGATGTCTCTGCCGCGGCAATCTTCTCTGATGCCTCGAACCTCTTTGACGGTCAAGAGTACAAGAAGAAAGACAGTGCAAACCTTTACATGTACGACAACGAGCTTGTTGCTGTATCAATTAAAGGCTCTCAGCTAAAAGATTACATGGAATGGTCATACAGCTACTTTAATCAGTACGTTGAAGGTGACATCACTGTATCGTTCAACCCTGACATGCCAGCGTTCAACTATGATATCTTTGGTGGCTCAATCAAGTACGTAGTTGATCTAAGCAAACAAGGCCGCGTTGAAGACAGCGAAGGTAACAAGATTACTGACGGTGAACGTATTGAAATCACTGAAATCGCAGGCACTGATTTTGATAATGACGCGACTTACACTCTTGCAGTGAACGACTACCGTTACGGTACAACTATGTTAGCTAAAGGTTGGATCACCGAAGACGACAACCTATGGCAATCAACTAACGAACCTGTTTATGCAGTTCGTGACATGCTAACAGAATATGTTGAAATAAACGGTACATTAGACCGCAAAGAGTTTGACTACCAAAACTGGTATATCAAGCAATACGGTATCGTTGCAGCGGACGGCACAATTACTGAACAAGGTTCAATGATTGATACTCGTGAAGGTGAAGGCCAAACACTATGGGGTGAGCTTCAGAACAAACAAATCTGTGTCCTACGTGCTGAAGCTGGTGCTCGTGCATCAATTCACAAATCGGTGAACATTAACGATAGTTCAACTTACTTCACGAACCCACTGTTTGGTTCGGCTGAAGATGATGAGCTATACCAAGGTTGTATTTACGCTAACCAGCCGTAATAACTGAATAGCTAAGTAGTACTTTTACCAAGCCTCTCAACACGAGAGGCTTTTTTATTTCCTTCAAACATTACATCTACAGCTATTCGTCACAAACAACAGTGATCCTTACCCATTCTCTGTGACATAAACCAAAGCACTTACATCTACAAAAAGGCATTATGGCTTTCTGACCTATAGTTTGCTCAAGGAAGACCAATGAAAGACGAAACCCTCTCCATCCATTTCGGGTACGAAACAGACCCAACAACAAAATCGGTCGCTACCCCAATCTATCAAACGGTTGCGTACGAATTTGATAATGCTCAGCATGGCGCTGATTTGTTCAATTTGGAAGTACCGGGAAACATCTATACTCGCATCATGAATCCAACCAATGATGTGTTAGAGAAGCGGATGGCGGCGCTGGAAGGAGGGATCGCGGGTCTTGTAGTGAGTGCAGGTAGCGCAGCGATAAACTATGCGATTTTGACCCTTGCGCAAGCAGGCGACAATATCGTATCGACACCTCAACTCTATGGTGGAACCTATACACTATTTGCCCACATGCTGCCTAACCAAGGCATTGAAGTGCGCTTTGCGAAAGATGACAAACCAGAGAGCCTAGCAGAGCTTATTGATGATAATACCAAGGCAGTTTATTGCGAGAGTATCGGCAACCCTGCGGGTAACATTGTTGATATAGAGAAAATTGCCAAGCAAGCCCATGCGCTCGGTGTTCCGGTGATTGTCGATAACACGGTCGCCACGCCCGCACTGTGTAAGCCTATCGAATTTGGCGCGGATATTGTGGTTCACTCACTGACAAAGTATGTCGGTGGCCACGGTACGACACTTGGGGGGATCATCATTGATTCTGGTAAGTTCCCTTGGGCCGACCATAAAGAGCGCTTCCCGGTATTCAACATTCCAGAGCCTTCCTATCATGGGGTGATATATGCCGAAGCGTTTGGCGAAGCAGCCTTTATTGGTCGAGCTAGAACGGTTCCACTGCGCAATACCGGGGCGGCGCTGTCACCGATGAACTCCTTTATGCTGTTACAAGGGCTAGAGACCTTATCTCTGCGCATGGAGCGCCACACAGAAAACGCATTGAAGGTTGCGCATTATCTGCAAAATCACGACAAAGTGAGTTGGGTAAGTTATGCCGGATTACCTGACTCTCAATACTACCCACTTGCAGAAAAGTATATGGGGGGTAAGCCTTCTGCCATTCTTTCTTTTGGCTTAAAAGATGGCTATGAGGCAGGGGTCAAATTCTATGATGCTCTGCAGATTTTTAAGCGATTAGTCAATATTGGTGATGCCAAATCTCTTGCTTGCCACCCAGCATCGACCACTCACCGTCAGTTAAGTGAAGAGGAGCAAGCGCAAGCAGGTGTCGCACCAGAGATGATTCGTCTATCGGTGGGAATAGAACATATTGACGACATTTTGCATGACCTTGAACAAGCGCTAAATGCATAACGTTTTTTTAGAGCATGATATTACGTTTGAGCCCCGATTAACGGGGCTCAATACATTAGAAACTACAACATGGTCAACGCCAGTTTTGCCAAATTATAAGCATCAACATATCCAGAGTGCTGTCGCCCTTCCCAATCAATACCTTTGGCTTCTTGAGCCGCTTTATGGCCAATGCGCTTATCTTTAAGGCGGTTTTGAATACGGTATAGCGTAGCGAGATTAATAAACTCTTTGAATGGCAGTTCGATGCCCTTTTGTTGGCACTCTTTCTTTAAAATGAGATCATCTCGTCCCCAAGAGGCGTAAATCTTATTCGCGCCACCAAAGTTCTTCACCACAGACTGCAAAACCGCTTCGAGAGGTCGACCTTGCTTCTCAATTTTCCTTGGTGTGATACCGGTCAGCTCTACGCAAAACAGCGACACTTCGTCTTTTTCAGGCTTGACATAGTACTGAGCGCGCTTCACCACTTCTTGCTTTACCAAGTCAATCTCAGCCAAGCCAATCTCGATGATCTCTCCTGTTGTGCCGACACCATCTTGGTTCCAGCAACACATTTCTAGATCAAAACAGACGATTCGATTGTGGTTCATTCTATGATTTCTCTTTCTATTACCTGTGACGAAACGCTGCAAAGTCTACCTGAGCTATCAAAAAAGATCGAATCTGCACAGTTGTTCGCTCATATTTGCGCCTTATATTGATTAAATCCAAGGCAATAGAGCAAAAACCCTCCACTTGTTTACGCTTTTATGAAGGATTATTACTTGAATATGCTACTATTCGTCACAAAATTAAGTCATGAAACCGCGCAAATACGGCGCACTCATAACAAGAGTATTGATTATGAATTTTGATTTACAAATGATTCCTCAAACGTTCGACATGCTGCACGCTGGCCTTACGGCTTCGAGCGTTTTGCTACTTCTTATCGCTGTTTCTCGCAAATCGAAAGTCATCGAGAAAGTGGTTGAAAAACCGGTTGAGAAAATTGTCGAAGTTGAAAAGCCGGTAGAGAAGATCGTTGAAGTTGAAAAAGTCGTTGAAGTTGAAAAGGTCATCGAAAAAGTGGTTGAAGTTGAGTCTAAGCTCGCAACAGCCTCTACCGACTCTGCTATGCAGCTTCTCTCTATCATGCAGCAGGAAGCGCGCCTAATCGACTTCCTAAAAGAAGACCTGACGTCATTCTCTGACGAAGAGGTCGGCGCAGCAGCTCGCGTTATTCATACCGGAGGTCAAAAAGTATTGGCTGAGTATGTCACGCTTGAGCACATCCGCAATGAAGATGAAGAGACACGCATCACTGTTGAGGAGGGTTTTAACCCTCAGCAAGTTCGCCTAACAGGTAACGTAACGGGCTCAGCACCGTTTAACGGTACATTAGTTCATAAAGGTTGGAAAGCCTCTGCAATGAACCTACCTAAACTGGCTGAAAACTACGATGCGTCAGTGATTGCACCTGCTGAGGTTGAGCTGTAATGGAAGAGATGAACACACAACACCCTAAATTCAGTGTCGGTATCGACTTGGGAACAACGCACTGTGTGCTTTCTTACATCGATACTACGGATGAAGAGGCACGTGTTAGCGTCATGCCAGTGCCTCAGTTGACCGCACCCGGCAATGTTGAGTCTCGTGAGCAGTTAGGCTCGTTCCTATACCAGCCACACGAGCACGAAATGAACCCAGCTTCACGTGTACTGCCTTGGACGACAGAACCAACAGCGCTTGTCGGTGCCATCGCTCGTAACCTTGGCTCAAAAACACCTATTCGCCTGATTGCCAGTGCGAAATCTTGGCTTTGTCATGGCGGTGTTAATCGTCGTGATGCGTTCCTACCAGCGGGCAGCCCTGAAGAAGTGGAGAAAGTCTCCCCTCTACGTGCAACTGAGCTCTATCTTGAGCACTTGAAACAAGCATGGGATCACGCCAACCCAAGTAACCCGCTTGCAGAGCAAGATGTCACGATTACTGTCCCTGCCTCATTCGATCCTGCTGCACGCGATCTTACTGCAGAAGCAGCTCGTAACGTTGGCCTTGTTCACCTAACTCTTCTTGAGGAGCCACAAGCCGCGCTTTATAACTGGATTGACAACAGTAACGACAGCTGGCGTGACCAAGTCACTGTGGGTGACATCGTTCTGGTTGTCGATGTCGGTGGTGGTACGACCGACCTGTCACTGGTCGAAGTCACCGAAGATGAGGGCAACTTAACTCTCAACCGTATCGCGGTTGGTGAGCATATCCTGCTGGGTGGTGACAATATGGATCTTGCTCTAGCGTATCGTCTAAAGATGAAACTGGCGCAAGAAGGCAAAGAGCTACAACCTTGGCAAGTTCAAGCGATGACTCACGCTTGTCGCGATGCGAAAGAAGCCTTACTCAATGATGCTGAGCTACAAGCAGTGCCGATTGTTGTCCCCAGCCGTGGTTCAAAACTCCTTGGTGCGACTCTAAAAACTGAATTGACTCAGCAGGAAGTTCAACAAACGCTGGTTGATGGTTTCTTCCCTAAAGTCGCGATCACAGAGCACCCAGTACAAAAATCGCGTGGCGCACTAACACAGATGGGTCTGCCGTATGCACAAGACGCGGGAATTACTCGCCATATTGCGGCTTTCCTTGCAAAGCAAGCGAATGCCCAAGGTGGTGATGCGCCTGCTCAAGAGCACAACCCATTTGCGGGTATGCCTGGTATGCCGGGAATGGAGCAAGCATCGACGACTGATTTCATTAAGCCAACGGTTATTCTTTTCAATGGTGGTGTGCTGAAATCTGAACTGCTTGCGAATCGTCTACAAGAAACCATCAACGACTGGTTAATTGATGCTGAGGCTGAATCAGCAAAACGTCTTACCGGTGTAGACCTCGATCTTGCAGTCGCAAGTGGCGCGTCATACTACGGCTCAGTTCGCCGTGGCCAAGGGGTTCGTATTCGTGGCGGTATTGCTTCGGCATACTACGTCGGTATCGAAAGCGCGATGCCAGCGATTCCAGGCATGGCACCTCCTCTAGAAGCACTTTGCGTCGCGCCATTCGGCATGGAAGAAGGCTCAAGTGTCAATGTACCTAGCCAAGAGTTCGGCTTGGTTATTGGTCAGCCTGTTCACTTCCATTTCTTTGGTTCAACTGTACGCCGAGATGATGAGGCAGGTACGCACCTTGATCACTGGGCACCGGAAGAGCTCGAGGAGCTACCAGAAATTCACGTGACCTTGTCCGTATCAGACGGTCGTAAAGAGGGCGAAGTAGTGCCAGTTACCCTCGCTTCACGAGTCACTGAGTTAGGTACGCTGTATCTAGAAGCCATTGCCTCTGACAACGGTCAGAAATGGCATGTCGAGTTTGATGTCCGCGAAGACAATCACTCTAGTGAAGAGCAAGCACTATAGAATATCCAACGGCACCTTTATGGTGCCGTTTTTAGAGAGATAAGAACAATAAGAGGCTACGCATGGCATCTCCTCGTTTTTTAGTCGGCATCGACTTAGGTACGACCAACACCGTTGTCGCCTACTGCGAAATTTCTGAAGATCTACAACAATCCCCTGTTACACTGTTTGAAGTTGATCAACTTATCGGTGCAGGAGAAGTAGTTCGTAAACCCCTCCTCCCCTCTTTCCGTTATCACCCAGCTCAAGGCCAAATCGCTGCCACTGACCTAACCCTACCTTGGGAGTCTCAGTCTGTTGAAGGTGACGCAGAGCAAGTCATCATCGGCGAGTGGGCAAGAGAGCTTGGGGCCAAAGTTGAAGGTCGCCAAGTCTCAAGCGCCAAGAGTTGGCTATCTCATCAAGGGGTAGACCGCAACTCTGAAATTTTACCTTGGGCCGGCGCTAATGACGTGGAGAAGGTGTCTCCGGTTGTCGCAAGCGCGAGTTACTTGAACCACATTCGACAGGCATGGAACTACCGTAACCCAAGCAACAAGCTCGAAGATCAGGAGGTCGTGGTGACTGTCCCTGCTTCATTTGATGAAACCGCACGCCAACTGACACTAGAGGCAGCGAGGCTAGCGGGTCTCTCCTCGATTATGCTTCTCGAAGAGCCTCAAGCGGTATGCTACGACTGGTATGCTCGTCATCAAGACACGGCCGCTGACAAACTGAAAGATCTTCCGCTCATGTTGGTATGTGATGTAGGTGGTGGTACGACCGACTTGAGCTTGATTCAAGCGCAATATCATAACAACGAACTGAGCCTCGATCGAATCGGTGTGGGTGAGCACTTGATGCTCGGGGGGGATAACCTTGATCTAGCTCTAGCTCATCTTGCTGAGCAGCGCTTTGATAATTCGAAAAAGCTCAACGCTTCAAGTCTGACCAAGCTCATCCAGCAAACTCGAGCGGCCAAAGAGCAGCTACTCTCAACCAAAGCTCCTGAAGAAATCAAAATCACGATGCTAGGAAGTGGCTCAAAACTGCTTGGTGGCACCAAAAGTATCGGACTGACGAAACAAGAAGTGCATCAAATTGCTCTTGATGGCTTCTTCCCAATGACTGACTTTTCCGCCATACCAGACAAACGCCGCAGTGCTGTGGTCGAGTTTGGTCTACCGTATGTCGCTGATCCTGCAGTCAGCAAGCACGTGGCTGAATTCTTAACCCAGCACCAGCAAGTGTCGTTGGCTGCACTAAACAGCAATGAGGCAACCTCGGTCTCTGACTCTCAACCGGCAATACCGGTTGGTTTGCTGCTCAACGGTGGTGTCTTCAATAGTTCGCTGGTCACAGAGCGTGTCACAACGCTGCTTGAACACTGGCGCGGAGCTCCGGTAACCGTCCTTGATAATCCACATCCAGACTGGTCTGTCGCCTTGGGCGCTGTTGCTTATGGTAAGGCGAGACGTGGTGCACAGCTTAAAATTGGTGGTGGTGCTGCGCGCTCCTATTTCCTTCACCTGCAAGAAAAGAACAGCATGGGTAAAGCGCTTTGCTTGCTGGCAAAGGGCACGGATGAAGGGCATGAAATTCGCCTCACTGGCCGTCGATTTGCGCTTACTTTAGGCGAGCCTGTCAGATTCAACTTATTAACCTCGACTCATGATACCCTGAGCAATGAGACCAAAATACAAAATGGCTTGATCAGTGACATCGACCCTGACCTCTTCACGCCACTGCCGCCTTACATATCAACATTAGGTAGCCAAGGTATCGACCTTAAAGCCAACCAAAAAGAACGCGTTGAAGTACAACTCGCTTGCCAGTTGACAGAAGTCGGCACATTAAAAATGGAGTGTGTCAGCGTAGAGGATGACGCTCAGCGCTGGCAACTCGAATTTGAAGTCAGAAACCAAAAAGCCGACGATGATGACAAGGTGCAGCTTCACCCTAGACTCGCTGAATGTCAGGAGATCGTCACACGCCTTTATAGCGGCAACAAAAAGAGCGCTGACACTAAAGAGATCAAAACACTAAGTAAAGATCTTGAGAAACGACTAGGAAAGCGTGAAGAGTGGGACTTTGTCACATTACGTCAGCTATTTGATACTTTCTCACAAGGTCGGAAGCGCCGTAGACGCTCAGAGCAACACGAGAAAAACTGGCTAAGATTGTCTGGCTACTGTCTACGCCCAGGTTTCGGCGACCCCACCGACTCATGGCGAATTGAACAGATTTGGGCTTTGTATCAGCAAGGCATACAGTTTAAAAACCATCAGGGTTACAGTGACTGGTGGGTATTTTGGCGCCGTGTATCGGGTGGTTTAAATCAAGAGCAGCAAGAGACCATATTGGCTGATATCGCCAAATATCTGCACCCAGGGGCGATGAAAAATCCCAAGTCTGCCCAAGCAGCGCAAGATATGGGATACGAGGCTATGGTGAGACTTTCCGCTTCGCTAGAAAACCTCGATGTAGAAGATAAAACCTTACTCGCTTCTTGGTTTTTGAGTAAAGCAACCACGCAGAACCAATTCATTCAAGCACACTGGTGGGCGTTTGGTCGCCTCGCTTCACGAACGCCACTCTACGGCAGTCAGCACAACGTTATTGCTCGTGAGCAAGCTGAGCAATGGTTACCTAAGTTGCTAGAACAAGACTGGAATAAAGAGACCATGATAGGTTTTGCAGCCGTGATGATGTGCAGAAAGACCGGAGACAGAAAACTGGATATCTCTGATCACTTCCGCGAACAGGTCATTGCCAAGCTCAAAGGCAGCAAAGTCCCTGATTCTTGGTTTCCTATGGTCGAAAGTGTGCAAAGCCTATCGCAGAGCGATTCAAAACGACTGTTTGGCGATACACTGCCAAGTGGGCTTACCGTTATCTCTCATTAATCTTAGATAACTCATTAACCTCAAACGCCCAGCGCCTGAAAACAACGTAGGCGCTTTAAACTCTCATTGATAGTTTTTAGCGCCTACGTATGAATGTGCCACTGACATTGCTAGGTATATTACCAAACCATCTCAACGCAGCATTTTCCTTCACTATTGAGTAAGTAGCCCCGAGTATCTTCCTGCAGTATATGAGCACTTTGTGGAAGCAACAACGGTCTTTTAAACTTGACGCGCATTTGCTTGTCACTGCCAACATTTCTCTTATAACAATAGGCATAGAGGGATGCGACAGAATACATTCCATGCAAGATAGGTTGTTTAAAGCCAAACAGCCGAGACAACACTGCATGAATGTGGATGGGGTTGTAGTCACCCGATATTTTCGCGTATTTACGGGCTTTCGCCACGTTGTAGTCGACTTGACGCGTATCGACTAATTCAAAAGGACGATCGTCAGAAACCGCCCTTTTAGCTTCACTCGTTTTGTCTCGCACCTTTGGAGCCAAACTCAAGTACTCACTTTCGATAGTGACAACTGGATTGCCTTTATTTTGTATGACAATAAGTAGTGAGATTTGCTTACCCTTGGCGACACTGTGACAGGCTTTTACCGAGACATTAACCTGGTAGTCATCCCCTATTTCCCCGACTGTATGACGCTCAATCACCAATCCAGTGTGAACTAATCCCATCGCAGACACAGGAAACTCAGGGTGATTAAACAACGCTAGTTGCGCGGGTTGAGAAAAAACAAACCAGAAAGGTAATGGAATAGCATCATTCACAAAAGCAAAATAGCGATTGTAAGCGTCGAGTTGTGCGTGATCTATACGGGCTGATTGTACAGTAATGTCAGGAAATGACAGTGAAGACAGCTCTTTTTTCTTCCTACTAAACAGCACCTTAAGTAGTTCTTTGTGATATTTTGGCATCGTAGATAGCACGGCCATACGCTTCCCTTTCCTTGTTTCCCCACAACCAATGTGGTCCATGTGACCTTATTGTGACTCATCTCGGTCAGTTGTGCTATGAACAAACAAAAAAAAGCCTAGCACCCTACAAGAGGTGCTAGGCACAATACTTCCGTGTCAACTACATTTAACTATCGGTGATTATAATGGCACAACTAAAACGTAAATTTGGAATAACGCCGATTACATTTTTACACTTAACTTGTCAGACAAGTTAACTATTCTAGTTCTAGTTCTAGTGATGAGTGCTTTCATGTTGACCAACATCTACGCCTTGATAGATATCCGATAGTGATCGAGCCGCACGTGATTTGTATTGACGCTTTTTCGCTTCATTCACAGCCTTATCGGCGTGCTCTAAGGCTTTCTGATGTTCTTGTGCCGCTTTGAGAAACTCTGGATTATTCATTGCTTCTTTACGAAGGCGATTGATTCGCTCTAGTTTGTCTAACAACATAAGCACCTCCAATACTGGCTTTATATACAGTATAGGAGATGGTCGAAGTTATGCAATGTTTTACTGTGATTTTATACAGTAACCTTGTTAGGCTACTCGTCGTAGAACGGAGCAGAATCAACTTTAAGCGATTTAGGAGAGACTGCTTTAACGATCTTGTGTGATGATCCTTTAAGATCGAGATAGGTCACTTCGGTATAGCGTTGATATTTGTTGGAGTAGAAGCACTTGATCACTGGCTTAAGCGGATCAGATTGATTCGACGTCCAGACAATACCTACCCTTCCGTCGCTCAACTCCACCAATGAACCGACCGGATACATACCAATACAGTTGATAAACTTATAGACCAGCTCTCGGTCGAGGTGATTAGGTGTAAGAGAGAGCAAGATTTTAAACGCTTCGGCAGAACTCATGCCCGCCTTATAACAACGGTCGGCGGTAAGTGCATCATAGATATCAACAATACTGCTCATCCTACCGACAGTCGGCAACTGATCTTCTTTTAAGCCGTTCGGGTATCCTGTCCCATCGAGTTTTTCATGGTGCATCAAGCAAACATCACGACTCACAGGACTCAAACCACGTACTCCGTGAATGATTTCTTGCGCATACACCTGATGCAACTTCATGTGCTCAAACTCTTCTGATGTTAATCTACCTGGTTTGTGCAGCACCTCGTCATCCACTTTTACTTTGCCGACATCGTGAATAATGCCCCCAATAGCAAGCGACTTGAGTGTTTCACTGTCCATCTTAAGGTGCTTACCAAACGTTACTAATAAACAGGCGACATTAACCGAGTGTTCAAGTAAATAGCTGTCTTTGCTACGCAGTGCAGAAACACAATGAAGCGCATCAGAGTCCACCAGCGCGACTTCGATCAGTTCATCAGCCCACTGATCGATCTCTTCAACATCTAGCGGCTGACTGTTAAACGTTACGTTTAATAATCGCTGTGCTAACGTTTTCGCTTCTTTAATCAGTTTCTTAGCTTGTTTCTGTTGCGAGGCTCGAGAATAACGGCGAGGTGTTCGTTTCGTGGTTTCCGTTTGCTCTGAAGCGGGTGCAGGCTCGACCCCTTCATCTTCCGACAATGGTTTAATAACACAACCTTTCATCGAGAGGTTTTGATCAACATAGACATACTTAATGTCATTACTGACAAGACGCTCAATGCCGGCCTGGTTACTTACACGACCCGCATTGGATAAATTGACACGTTTGTTATTTTCTATCCCGGTAACAAACATTCCGACCGAAAGATCGTCTATCGAGATCTTGACCGATTCTTCTGGGTTGTACAGCATTCTAAATAGTATTCAAAGTTTTACTGACGCCTCAAACTGTCACTTCGACTCAAATTTGGTCTCAGTGTCAGTGCACTACCTGTCAGTTGTTATTGTCAACATCAAAGGTCATTTTTGTTATCAAACATGGTATTAACCATATAAATAGTCAGCCTTTCGATGCATATCATATTGTATGTGAAGATTATCACTTTATTACAACATGTAACAACGACATATTAAAAATAAAACGAGATCCGTATAGCATTCCTTTAACCGCTCAATACAAAACTATATTCGTAAAACCCGGCAACTATTCATAGGTAGGTGTGTAACTATGAGGAAAAGAATATCGAACACATTGCTGTGTAGGGATTTGATGGAAATTTGACTTGTTTGTTCCGTCAATTAAAAGCCTAATTGAAGCTACTAATATAGCTGCCAATTTATTATATAACTTATTGTTTATATAATAAAAAACGGCCTAAAAAGGCCGTTTTTTAAATCAAGTATCTCAAGATTAAGCTGTCTTGTAGATAACCTTATTACCTGCTAGTTGCTCTTTTACTACCAAGTTTTCTTCAAGTAGTTTTTTAAGTGCGCCTGTTGCCCAAGAAGCCGCTTTAGCATCTTCTTGACCAGCCGCTAGGCCGATACCTTTCGGGTTAATACCTTCAGCGTTTTTCGCTACGATATCGAAAACCTGTTGTTGCTTAGGAGTCAGTGAAACGTTTGATGCCACTTTAGGTTGTGCGACTTCTTTTACGACAGCTTGTGCTGGTGCTTCTTTAACTGGCGCTACTTTCTTAGCAGACGCAACATTTGCTACGGTTGCTTTGATGTATTTTTGTAGTTTCGCTTGTACCTTACGCTTGTGAGCAAGTCTCATTAATATCTCTCCGCTTCACTGCATCATGCAGTGGTCAAAAATTAATAGCGCGTTTTATACCAAAAAAATTGGACGATTTGTAGGGTAGCGAGTTGAATTGCTGCCAAATGCAGCCAAGTCACCTCAATTTATTAACAACCACTGTATCGATAATCAGTGAAATGATCTTATTTTCGTCACTTTAGTAGTAATTAAGGATACGGTTAGACAACGCGTTCAAGGCAAGAAACGATAACACCTTCTACTACACTTAATTCAGATATCTTAAAGAGCGTAGACGATGAAAACTTTACACCTAAGTAATCGTGAGAGAATCACCCAATCAATGGTCCTCAAACTGATCGGCATTATGATCGGGGTCGCTCTGCTGTTTCTCTTTTTAACATCGCCCAGCATCAACACCGCTCTCATATCCTTGTTGGTCGCGGTTGCTGCGGTCGCAATGACCTACCACATCATGCGCAAGGCCTATAATGGTTTCACCTTGACACCTACTCACTTGCAACAGCACAGAGTCAAAGGAGGCTGGGTCTTGTCGTGGCACAATATAGAGCGGATAGGTCAGTGTGAGGAAGAGGTCGATGGTTGGAAGCGCCCACTTCCTTGGGTCGGAATTAGAATTAAGGACTATCAGCCGTTTGTTGACTCTATTTGTCCTCGACTTGCCGTAGAGCTCCTTATGGAGCAACGTGCACTACTATATGTAGGTGTCGCGGGAAACAATCGAGAGAAATTTCAAGATATGGTTTTGGACTCTAAACGCTATCAATCAGGTGACCGTTGTTTCAAAGGCCTGCAAGCGACAGTGGCGAACAGAATGCACCATATGCGAACCGCCTATGGCTATGATGTTTTTATTGCTGAGGGTGATTTAGATAGGCCAATAGAAGAATTTATCGGCCTATCTCGACGTTATCTCGCAGCCGTAGAGCCAGTGTCAGATAAGACGGACAATTAGCGCCTGTGCCTTTGAGAACAGCAGTTAGAACATTGGCATTTCGTCTGCCACAAATGGATTGGTTTTACGCTCATAGCCAAATGTGGACTCTGGGCCATGACCTGGAACAAAGCGCACTTCATTACCCAGTGGCCAAAGCTTCTCTTTGATAGAAGCAATCAGTGTATTAAAGTCGCCTTGAGGGAAGTCAGTGCGTCCAATTGCGCCATTGAACAAGACATCACCGACAAACGCCAACTTCGCCTCATCGCTGAACAGTACGACGTGTCCCGGCGTATGGCCTGGCGTATGTATAACATCTAACTTCTGCTGACCAAATGTGACAACGTCACCCTCATCTAACCATTGATTAGGCTCGAATGCTTCTGTTAGTGGAAATCCGAACATTTGGCTTTGACCTTCCAGCCCTTGTAGCCAGAAATTGTCTGCCTTATGTGGGCCGACAATCTCAATATCACCAAGTGCCTTTGCCAGAGGTTCTGTCCCACCGACATGATCCAGATGGCCGTGTGTCAATACTAAACGCTCAACACTTATACCGAGCTCTTTAATCAGCATTTCAAGTTGTTTAACGTCACCGCCGGGATCAATGACTACCCCTTTCATAGTTTCGTCACACCATACGATAGAACAGTTTTGAGAAAATGAAGTGACTGGCACTACTTGGTATTTGAGAGACATAACTTACCCTATAAATGTCATAGTCTTTTGCTGCACAGACTATGACATTTCGACACGGGTTTGACAATGCTAAAGGATGGGATGAGTTAGCGCTTAGGGGTTACTGAAACGATTTCGAGCGTCCTGGGATGACTCGCCATATATGGCGAGTCTAGGTCGTAAATGTCATCACGATAATGCACTTCGCCGTTCTCAAGCCACGCCGTTTGATAAATGATGAAAACTGGTATCTGTTGATTAAATTGAATGTGTTTATTTGAGCGCGCGGTGCTCAATCGATTTCTTTCAATGCCTTGATAGTCGAGTAGCACCTCTGCAAACTCCTCTGCATGCTCTACACGTATACAGCCAGAACTAAAGGCACGCATGTCTTGGTTAAATAGATTCTTGCTCGGTGTGTCATGCAAATAGATGGCACGTGCATTAGGTGTATTGAACTTATAGAGACCAAGTGCATTCTTGTATCCCGAACGCTGACGCATTCTGTATGGAAACGAACGAGGATTCATCGTCGCCCAATTAATACTCTCATATGGGATAATGCGGTTCGACGTCCAGCTCTCAAGAATATCGATCCCCTGACGTTGTAAGTAACTCGGATCTCTCTTCGCCTTGGGAACGATATCTTCAACCATGATTTTCCATGGGATATTCCACGTGGGGTTCAAAACGACAGACTGCATATGAATCTGCATGATCGGTGTCGGTCTGCGTAACTTACCCACCACGACTTTCGATTCAAAGACCTGCTCCCCTGAATGTGAATATCGCATCTCAAAGCTCGGCACATTTACAACAATCTGTGTAGCATTACCTTTGTTCCACAAACGTGACCGCTCTACGTTAAGCGCTAACTTGGTCATTCGATAACGTGGAGACACATTGAACCACTTGGTTGTCTTGGGGCCAATAACACCATCTTGTTTCAACCCATGAATGCGTTGAAACTCAAGAATCGCCGCTTCTAATGACTCGTCATACCAATCAAGATCTGGTGTCACCATTGACGTATCAACAGCCGCCATCGAAATACGTTCGATGATAATGTCTCTTTCAGGAAGAAGATCACCAGTACGCTTTAAGCCATCGTAGCCAACCAAAGGGACCGACTCTGTAAGGTATTGGCGTAAATCATTGAGCGCAATATCGATATCGTCATAGTCAATATGCGGAGCGCGGTAGTACTCAATGAATTGTGACAACGCATTCATTTCAACCGCTTTCTCGAGCGCTAGAACTGCATCTTTACTCGGTGCAGTCGTCTGCTTGACCATAGGTGATTCATAAAACCACTCTTGACCCATTTCAGAAATGTTCTCGGTATAGCTCACATAAAGCAACAAGGTATCGCTGGCTAGCAGATCATACGCGATCCAGTTCTCTTCCTTAGCAAACTGCTTGAGCTGCTCAGAACGCGTTTTAATGACTGGACTGACCCCTGAAAGCGCGACAACATCAAGCTGCACTTCGAGCAGAAAGCGGTTGTCTGGCTCGATCCAGAGTGGTGTTTCCAATTGATCAAACTTCGCCACAAGATCGGGATAATAGAGCTTAATTCCCTCTACGTAGATCGGTTCTTGAACATAGTTGTCTTGTTGTTGATCATTTAGGATAGGCTCAACAAGTTCTGTTTCCACTGCATTCGCGTGGAGCGTCATTAGCAACAATGCGCATCCTGTTATTATTCTCATACATTCGCCTCCCCCGAACATAATGTATGAGATAAGTATGGCAAAGAATAAAGTGAATGTTGTATTAAACCTTAGAAACTTAAGTCTAATATGTTGGTGGGTTTTGTCTCTAGAGATTATCAATGAATATCATATGGTTATCTTATTGCCATTGACGTGACTGGGCTTTCTCTACAACTTTAGCAGTATGATTTTGAATCTCACCAAGCCCTGAAGACACAAAAAAAGCACCGTACTGCTCAGTATGGTGCTTTTTCAAAACAGGATAGATTTCTACATCGGCAGTTTATGTTTACCGTGCGAGACTTTGGCTTTCAGGTAATCTTCATTTCCGGACTTGATATGTGCAGATGTATGAACCACTTCCACAATCTCGATGCCATTGTCTTGAAGTTCTTTGATCTTTTTAGGGTTATTGGTCACAAGGCGGATCTTTGTTACGCCGAGTGCGTTAAGCATTTGTGCCGCTTCGGTAAAATCACGCAAATCATCGCCAAAACCCAAATGGTTGTTCGCCTCGTAAGTGTTCATACCCTCACTTTGCAAACGGTAAGCATCGATTTTGTTATAGAGCCCTATCCCTCGCCCTTCTTGGCGTAAGTAAAGAATGATGCCACCATGCTCACCCATCTTGTTGATGGTTTCATCTAATTGCTCGCCGCAATCACAGCGAGATGAGTGGAACACATCACCCGTAAGGCACTCAGAGTGCATTCTTACCAAAGGTAGGTCTTGAGTTTGGTCTGCCTGCTGGAATATCACTGCAACGTGCTCTTTGTCTGTTTTCAAACCATGAAACGACAAAAGCTCCGCTTCGATATCACTTTGTTGGCCGACTTTAAAATTCACTCTGGCTCGAACTTCCGCCATAACTCTCTCTCTAATGATTATCGCAACGAGGTTAGCCTCATTTGCTGATGATTGTCATGTAGTTGCACGACATCCGTGCCCTATATATGAGGTCACTTACAAAAAGTTCAATAGATAAAACGACATTCGTAGCAAACTCATACTGTTATAATATAACAATTGTAAACAAAGAGACGCAGAATACCAACACTAAAGTGACGTGCTAGCGAAATGAAAAACAGGACATTAAGACCTTATTTTGTGTAAGGAAATAGTTTGGGCGTTCTCTTTACCAAAAAAAAACGTAATGAAGAGGGGTGAAGTTTAGAGGTTAGTCGGAAGTTGTTTCTTTTTCCAAATAGAGAGTTGTACCCACGCTGACTCTAATTCTGAAAGCTCTTCCGGTGTCAACAAAGAGAGTGTCGGCTCGGAATGCGGCAAGGTGGCAGATTGAAATGCACTCAGTTGAGTATAAAATTCTTTTTTCAATTGAGTGATCAAGGTTTCCACGACAACATCCCTGCAGTAAACAAATTAAAAATCCTTTCTAATTGGTGGAAATAATATCAGAATAAAACGTTATTGCACGACTTATCTTGTAAAAAACCGTTAATTTGAGGCCTTACTTCAAACTATTGTAATAATGAATATCTAAATTCGAAATCAGTTAAATAATGTTCGTAAATACGCACAAGATCATTTTAATGATCGAACCAAAGGGTTCTACTAGTGACAATCGGGGAAATAAAGCCCTTTGTTATTTATAGTCACTTAAAGGGCTTTAATTGCTCTATCTGCGTTGGCCTAACTTTACCGTACCATCTTCTTGAAACCAAAGGGCTTGTGCACGTTTTTTACCAATAAGTATCGGACCGTCATCATAGAACAAAAAGTTCTTCCAGTGCTTTTTAAATATCGACCACTTAGTTTCTAAGATGTTGTATTTTTCATAACAAAAATACACCGTCACGTCATCTTGCCAGTCAATATACTGCAATAATGCTGGTGGCATGTCATTTTCATCAGAGTCCCATTCGATCATCCAATTAATCGTTTCACTCCAGTTCGATTCTTTAGCCGGCCAGTCTTGAGAACTAAATCGCGCAGCATCTGGGCTAGTCGCACTCACTTGCTCCTTCCACAGTTGCGCAGCTCGCGCTTGAGACATTGGCTTGATAAGTTCAAGATCTGCCTCAGGCAGCGGCATAGACTGATGAGTGAAAATCCACTTGCGACTGTATTCATGAATTGATGTATATGACATAAATTAATCCGCCTTCAACCATCCCTGAGACACTGCATTATCAACAATTTGTTGCGCTTTTTGCCACAGAGATTGTGAGCCATCTTCTATACGACGATTCACTTTTAATACTTGTTCTTTGTGTACACCATGCTCTTTCCAGCTTTGGCCATCATTATGATGATTCAACAGCATAGGAATAATACGGTCCAGTGCTTTGGCATATTTTGCATCTGCCGTTTGTGCCGCTTCAAATTCACGCCAAATAGAAAATAGCTCCTCACCCTGATCGTCAGGTAATAAACCGAACAGACGCTGTGCACACTCCAGCTCTTTTTGTTCTTGCTCTAAAGATGCCACCGCGTCGTACACGAACGTATCGCCAGCATCAATTTCAACAATATCATGCAGCAGAAGCATTTTTATCACACGGGAAAGATCCACGGGTTCATTGGCATGCTCTTCAAACAGCATGGCCATTAATGCAACATGCCAACTGTGCTCTGCACTGTTCTCTAATCGGCCGTCCGCGCTTTTTACACGTGTGCGGCGCAGCACTGACTTGAGCTGATCAAGCTCCATTAATAGCGTCAGTTGCTTTTCTAATCGGTTTGACATGTTAGTCTCTCTTTTTCCAACTCGGATTAACAATGGCGGTCAATATATGATCCTGCCAGTTTCCATCAATCAATATATATTCAGGTGCGAAGCCTTCTTTAATAAAGCCCACACGTTGTAATACTGCCGCACTTCTTTGGTTGTGCGGCATATAAGCGGCACTAATACGGTGAATATTCTGCGCTTCAAACATGTATCGCACGGCCAGAGCAAGCGCTTTAGTCATAATGCCACGTCCAACACTCGCTTCTGCTAATGAATACCCCACACTGCAGCTGTGAACCGGGAAACGGGTCACGCTACTAAATGAGACTGTCCCCATCATAGCGCCGGTCTCAAGGTCAATGATCAAGAGGTAAAAACCCAGACCAAGCCGGTGTAACTCTTGTAATTTAATGAGCTTTCTCTGCCAGCCTTCCTGAGTATAAAACTCGGCTTCTCGCTCTGGCTCCCACGGTTTCAAGAACGCTTTATTATCAGTGAAGTAATCACTAATTAATTGAGCATCAGCAATATTTGCACTGCGTAGAATGAAGCCTTCCCCTGCTCGATACACCTCTCCTAACACCACAATGCCTTCCTATTGCTTGCGGATACTGTAGTCGCGAAGCTTATTAGCGATAGAGGTATGAGAAACATCCAAGCGCTTGGCAAGTTTACGACTCGATGGGTAAGTCTGAAATAGGTGTTCTAGAATCTGTGCTTCGTAGTTTTTCATGATGTCATCCAGTGAACCATCAAGTTGCTGACTGTTAAACGAAGCAGGTAGCTTTTCATTGCTCGGTAACTGGAAGCTTTCTGCCCTCAGCTCTTCATCCTCTAATTGAGTCAGTGCGCGCAAAACCATGTTTTCTAATTGGCGCATATTCCCCGGCCAATGATAAGTCGAAAGCTGGCTAACAAGCTCTGATGACCATTTCGGGATCATCATGTTCATGTGATGAGCGTGCTTGGCTACAAATAGATCCAACAGCGGCGATATATCACTTGCTCGCTCTCGTAGTGGCGGGATAGTCAGTGTCAGTACGTTCAGGCGATAATATAAATCTTCACGGAAGGATCCTGCCTCTGCTAAATCAGACAGGTTGTGGCGTGTAGACGCAATGACGCGCACATCCACATGCATCTCTTGCTCTTCTCCAACTCGGCGGAAGGTGCCGTCTTGCAGCAAGCGAAGAAGCTTTATCTGAATATGCGGGCTCATCTCGCCAATTTCATCGAGAAAGACCGTGCCACCATCTGCTTGCTCAAAAATGCCTTTATGTCCGTTTTCATCATTGAATGATCCTGGCGCATTACCAAACAACTCGGTTTCGGCTACATCGTCAGGCATCGAGGCACAGCTCAACACTAAGAAAGGCTGAGACGAACGATGAGAACGATTGTGACACGCACGTGCGAGCATCTCTTTGCCCGTCCCAGTTTCCCCTTCGATAAGGAGCGGCTGATCCAGCATAGCGAGCTTCTTCGCTTGTTGAATCAGCGCTTTATGGCGGTTTGAGATCCCAACAAAGTGCTCAAAGCCAAGCTCTTGGCTCGGGCTTAATATGTCTGAGTTATGGGAAACCTCTGCCGCTGGGCGCAGTGCTAATACCGCACTGACTAAGGTCTGCTCTTTATCATCGCCAGAAATAAATACCGGCATCAGTTCAAGTATGTAGTCTAAACCATTGTGAACGACGTTTTCGCGAACACGCGTGCGTTGACCGTCCAACCAGTCACTAAAGTCAAAATTCGGCAGTAACTGGGCGATGGAGCGACCGATTAGCGTATCTGAATCAGCACTGAAAAGAGCGTTTGCAGCATGGTTCGCGGTATCAACGTATCCCTTGAGGTTAACGGATAAGACGGGCGATGGAAGACTATCAAGAACCGCAAGCAGCTCGTAGTTTTGGCGCTCCATTGGCATGAACTGAATTTTACGTACATCTTTGACGCCTGAAATTCGACGAATTTCAGTCATCAACTCGCTAAACGTATCAAAGTCGATATCTGGGCAGTTGAGGTAAATAATCCCTGTTACATCAATTTCGATGCCGCGTAAATCAATACTACGCTTTGCCAAAATTTCCAGTAGTTCACGAGTCAAACCCAATCGGTCTTCACAAAAGACTTCTAGACGCACGAATTAATCCTATCAATGGTGTCACGAAAAGTTGACAGTAGTTTCTCCCACCCTGTATCTAGCGTCAAGAACAGTCGTTATTTGCTGCGTTAAAACGCTCATTTCATGGTCAAAGCTGCCACTTTTGCGACAATTTGTTTGCGAATGTTGCCTAAAGTGACCCTGCGTTCTTCATGCCAAGGCGTCGGACGCAATAACTCCATTGATTTCAACCCCAGCCTTGCAGTTAGAATCCCAATCCCGAGCCCCTGCCCTGCGCGCACCGACAACTTACCTGCTAGGTCCATCGACATCATATCCATTGAGGCATCAATTGCGAGCTCACTTGCCCCTGCTGCGGCCATATTGACAAACACAGAGCGTAGTAATTGTATTCGTGACCAATAACCTAACTCCAAGCCATAGACCTCCGATAGCGCATTGATCATTTTGATATTCCGCCACACCACCAGCAACATATCAGCCGCAGCCAACGGGCTAATCGCCACCAATGCAGCTGATTCTGTTGCGTGTTGCGTCACCACTTTAACCGCTTGCTTATCCAGTTGAGACACCACCATTGAGTCATACATATCAAGAATTTCTGCATCACTGTGGGTCGGTTGAACTTGGTTCTGCCAACGCTCATACGGGGTGTACTCATCAGTTAAGCCACTCTCTTTGGCGAGCTGATGGCAAAAGTTAACCCCTTTGCCGACAGAATCTGTCGCTATGAGCTGCTCTGCTTGCTCTTGAACACTAAAGTGGCCTTTAAGCCTACGCAATTTAAAATACTCTTTGGTCAGAGCTACACCGCCTAATGTACTCAACCCTGCGATAAAACCGCTCCAGCCAAGTGATAGCCAATCTCCTGTAGCGATCGCCGTTGTGACATTATCAAACAGTTGCCAACCAACCAGTCCGGCAAAACTCACAGCGCCAGCTAGCCACAACTTTGAGCGCGACTTAGTTGGGCGAATAATGCCCTCCAACTCATCAACAGCTTGATCGGTGGGTGAAGGCGTTACCTCTGCTGGTACAAATTTTTCTTGCTCTGAGAACTGTTGAGAGCGCTCAAACAAACTATCAACCTGGGCAGGTTCAGCCTCATCATGTTCATGGTAAATCGTTTTCGGTTGGTGGTCGCTCATCGTAACTTATCCCCTAAAACGTAGTCGATTACCTTGTCCATACGAATATGCGGTAATGGCTGATGATCCTCGAGCTGCTGTGGACGAAATGCGGCAAAATCAAATCGATTTTCATGCCAAAATCTCACATCTGGCAGTGACTTGGGAACACTTCCGGGGAACACAGTGATTTTGTCGCCTTGCATTGTTGCCCCTTTTAATACGCTCTGCATTTTGCCGTCAGCATACACATGCCCAGCGTTAGTCGCCTCAATCGAAGCGATACTCATACACTGCATATCTATGTGTTCATAAGCGGCTTGCTGCCATACCTTGTGCACCATCTTTTGTAACAGTGAAACCAAAGGGGGATGTTGCTCTGGGGTAACATGATCCGCTTTGGTAGCAGCAAACAATACCTTATCAATCTTGGGTGCAAACAGTCTTGATAACAGGCTAGAGCGGCCATAACGGTAGCTTTGCATAATTTGTTCGATAGCAAAGCGCATATCTTGAAAACTTTCTCGCCCTGAGTTGAGTGGCGTCAGGCAATCCACTAAAACAATCTGGCGATCAAACGAGGAAAAGTAGTCTTTATAAAAGCGCTTCACCACACTCGTTTGATACTCTTTGTAGCGTGACAATAGCATCTCAAGGTTCGAGCCTTTGACGACCGAATCGAGATCATGCTTTTTTATGGGAAAAAACTGCAGCACTGGAGCGCCTTTCAAGTCACCCGGCAAAACAAATCGTCCGGGTTGTACCCAGTGATAGCCTACATCTTTACAATCCAGTAAATATTGCGTGTAAGCTTCACTTATGGCTTGAAGTTTCGCTTCATTCGCAGGCGCATCCAAGTCAAGTTGATCAATGCACTCTAACCAACCTTCTGCCAACACGCTACGTTGCCCACTCAGTGCAGCAAGCTGACTTTCAGACCATACAAAATAATCTTGCTCAAGCAGAGGCAAATCCAGTAGCCATTCACCGGGGTAATCGACAATATCAATATGTAACGTTGAGGTTTTTGACAGCAACCGACGCGTTTTACTTTTTGGCCTATATTTGACCGCCAAACGAATTTCACTGACATCGCGCGTTGGCGTCGGCCATGCGGGTGTTTCGCCAGAAAGTTGCTCCATCGCTTCATCATACGCAAACCGAGGGACTAACAAGTTTTTCTGAGGAACACGCTTAGCACCAATTAAGCGCCCTTCTCGAGCAACACTCAAAAGTGGCAAGTTATCGTGTGTCGAGCTGTTGAGTAACTGGTTCACTAGAGAGGTGATGAATGCGGTTTTCCCCGCCGTCGATAACCCTGTGACAGCAACACGAACGTGTGCATCTAAGCTTCGATTGACTAAATCAGATACGTCTCGTGTGATACTTCTCATACAACCTCTATGCCTTCAACCTTTGTGCCTTCAAACTCTCTTTTTGAGAATAAATAGCACCTTAAAAACAAATAGCCCCTTAAGAGCAAAAAACCCCGGATAATCCGAGGCTAATTCAACCAAACTGTCCGTGAAAAACACGTGAATCAGTCTTCTTCTATCAGTTTGTAAATCACAAACAGTGCGATTTCAAGTAGAACAAATAGCGCACAAGTGATCGTGACGTATTTCTCATTGAAGATACTGACCCCATGAAGGATCAAATCATAACCGACAAAAAACAAAATCACGACCGCGATAATGATTTGCAAAACCTGCACGAAACGTGGCATGCCATACTCCCTTATTTTTCTCGTTTTTCCATAAACTTAGTGCCACTAGTAAACCTAGACTACCCCAATTAAGCTAGCAAGTCTTATTGGGGTAAATAGCGACTAAGCCTCTGCCTCGGCAATTTTCACTTTCCAAGTATCTGGCCCGATTTGGTGGGCATTAGCACCACTTGAGTCCACCGCGACGGTCACTGGCATATCTTCGACTTCAAACTCATAAATCGCTTCCATACCCAAATCTTCAAATGCAACAACACGCGCTTTCTTAATCGCTTTTGCCACTAAGTAAGCCGCACCGCCAACCGCCATCAGATAAACTGACTTATGCTTCTTAATCGACTCAACAGTTGCCGGGCCACGCTCTGCTTTACCAATCATCCCCATAATGCCGGTTTCTTCAAGCATCATGTCGGTGAACTTATCCATACGCGTGGAAGTCGTCGGACCGGCCGGGCCAACCGCTTCATCTCCTACCGCATCAACAGGGCCAACGTAATAGATAAACTTACCTTTAAGGTCAACGCCTTCAGGTAAGCTTTCACCATTATCGAGCATGGTTTGAATGCGCTTATGAGCCGCATCACGACCCGTTAGCATCTTACCGCTCAGCAATAGCGTTTCGCCTGTTTTCCAATCTTGAGCTTCTTCTTGAGTGATTGTATCAAGGTTCACACGGCGTGTGTTTTCGCCCATTTCCCACGTAATATCTGGCCAGTCTTCCAGTTTAGGTGGCTGTAGATCCGCAGGGCCTGTGCCATCTAGCGTAAAGTGTACATGACGCGTTGCCGCACAGTTTGGAATCATACACACAGGTTTTGATGCGGCATGCGTCGGTGCTGTTTTTATTTTGACATCCACGACTGTGGTTAAACCGCCGAGGCCCTGTGCGCCAATACCCAGTTTGTTTACTCGGTTGAAGATATCAAGACGTAGCTCTTCTTCGGCATTTTGTGGACCACGTTCAATCAACTCTTGAATGTCGATGTGCTCCATTAGCGATTCTTTGGCTAAAACTGCGGCTTTTTCTGCTGTGCCACCGATACCAATACCGAGCATGCCAGGAGGACACCATCCCGCCCCCATTGTTGGGAGCGTCTTCTCTACCCATTCAGCAATGTCATCTGAAGGGTTGAGCATGACCATCTTGGTTTTATTTTCACTGCCGCCACCTTTGGCCGCAATTTGAATTTCAACCTTATCACCCGGCACCATATTGATGTGAACAACTGCGGGGGTGTTGTCTTTGGTATTAATGCGTTTGCCCGCTGGATCCATCAAGACTGAAGCGCGCAGCGGATTATCTGGGTTGGTGTAAGCTTGACGAACGCCCTCATCGACCATTTGTTGAACCGTCATATCGGTGTCATCCCATTGAACACCCATCCCCACATTCACAAAACAGGTGACAATGCCGGTATCTTGGCAGATCGGTCGATGCCCTTCTGCAGACATACGAGAGTTGATTAGAATTTGTGCGATGGCATCTTTTGCAGCTTGGCTCTCTTCCTTATGGTAAGCCTGCTCAAGTGCTTGGACGAAATCGAGTGGATGATAGTAAGAAATGTACTGAAGTGCATCAGCGACACTGCTGATCACGTCTTCCCTTTTTATAACCGTCATTGCGTTCCTCTTGCTCAAGTATTTGTCTCAGATAAGGTTCTGATGACGAATTGTTTTTTCACCATGATAACGACTATCGTCACGGGCAACTAGATCACAGTGCACATATTCAGGCGGGTCGTAGAAAAGATGCGCGATTCTTGCGCTTTCTATCACTCGAGGCGAGCAATCGCTTGCTCTTGGCTTGCTATTCATCACTACATCAGGAAAAATTGCGCCTAATTTCGTTATTAGAAGCCTTCACTGCTATGCCTTTAACTCGCGTTGAACCAAATATTCTTCCACTTGAGTATCAGCCAACACTGGCCTGTGACTACTTTTCACGCGTAGAGCATCTGCCATGGGCGATGTTGCTGCGCTCTGCGTCTAAAGATCATGTTGATAGTCGATTCGATATTCTGGTGGCAGAGCCTGTTGTGACAATAACGACCGTCGGTAATGAGAGCACTGTAACGACACCTGACGAAAAAACACATTCTAGTGAAGACCCATTTGCGCTGATTCAAGCGCTTTCTGAACAATACCTTCCCACTATCGAAAGTGATAGTGAGTTACCGTTTCTTGGCGGATCGCTTGGCTACTTTAGTTATGACTTAGGTCGTCGAGTAGAGAACATGCCCGAGCTCGCCACAAAAGATCTCACAACACCTGACATGGCGATTGGTTTGTATGACTGGGCAATGATTGTTGACCACCAGCAGCAGGCGGCCTATATGGTGGCAGATAACCCACGCAAGAAACTACAGTGGCTTACTGAGCAGCACAGCCCACAATCTAAGACATTCGCTTTAACCTCTGATTGGCAGGCTAATATGTCACAACAAGACTATGCCGATAAATTTGCTGCCATCCATGACTATCTTTTGTCGGGCGACTGCTATCAAATCAATTTAGCTCAGCGCTGGAAAGCGCAATATCAGGGTAGCGAGTGGCAAGCTTATCAAAAACTTGAGCAAGTTAATGGTGCGCCTTTTTCGGCTTTTATTCGCCTAGAAGAGAGTGCGATTCTGAGTATCTCTCCTGAGAGATTTATTCAGCTTAAACAAGAGCTCATCGAAACGAAGCCGATCAAGGGAACCCGCCCACGCTTCGAATCAACTGAGCAAGACAAACAGTCGGCTAATGAACTGGCCAGCGCAGAAAAAGATCAGGCAGAAAACCTGATGATTGTCGATCTATTGCGAAACGATATTGGCCGAGTAGCCAAACCTGGTAGTGTCCATGTGCCGAAGCTGTTTGATATTGAGAGCTTTCCAGCTGTACATCACCTCGTTAGCACAGTCAGAGCAGAGCTCGATGCACAATATAGCCCTAGTGAGCTTTTGCGCGCCTGCTTCCCTGGCGGCTCAATTACTGGTGCTCCTAAGGTCAGAGCAATGGAGATTATTGAAGAGCTTGAACCTCACAGACGCAGTGCCTATTGCGGAAGTATCGGCTATATAAGCCGTCATGGTCAGATGGACACCAGTATCACCATCAGAACACTGGTGGCAGAAAATGGTGCTTTACATGCGTGGGCAGGCGGCGGCATCGTAGCAGACAGTGTGTGTGAGAGTGAATATCAAGAAACCTTCGATAAGGTCAGCAAAATTCTGCCTGTACTATAGTTTATTCATTAGAAATGACTTTGACTCAGTAAACAAGATACACACGCACATTCAAGGACGAATGACGTCGCCCACTGACACAGCTAACTAAGGAGAGAGACATGACCATAACGCGCCAAGATCTATTGACGCACTTTAGCCTCTCTCCACAAAGACACTACCATCCTCAATCCCTTGGACGTTTAGCCACTATGCCTATCGAGCAGTTTCGTGCTGCAGCGGTACTCATCGGCTTTATTGAACGCCCTGTAGGTTTATCTGTGCTGTTAACTAAACGAGCGCAGCACCTTCGCCATCATCCTGGGCAAATAAGCTTCCCGGGAGGAAAACAAGATCCAACTGACCACTCCTTACTTGAAACGGCGATTCGAGAAACGGAAGAAGAGGTCGGTATCCCTTCATCAAAGATTACACCTATCGGAACGCTCCCCCCTCTCCCGACAATCAGTCAATTCAACGTAACGCCGATTTTGGCTTTTATCGATGACAATCATCAATTGACCATCAACCGCGATGAGGTCGCGGAAGTGATAGAAATTCCGGTGGTTAAATTACTCGATCCGAGTGTTCTCAAAACCACCACCGTCACCATTAAACGCACTCATCACCGCCTGTTTGGCATTAGCTACAAGAATCATTTCATTTGGGGTGTGACAGGACAAATACTGCATAACCTCGCCCTGCACCTGTCATTTATCGATGAGCAGCATATTTAATAAAAACACGCTAAATCAGCAGTTTACACAAGCAACCCAGTGGTAATATTGTATTACAAGAAAAGTAAACGTTTGCTTAAATTCATTTTAATCCGCTCAAATATCATCGCAAAGTTAATTAGTTTTTCTAATGTCAAAAAATAACAACCCTAATGCTGTAGCACGTAAAAATATGACACAGGACAACTTTTGCAAAAACACTGAAACGCCCGCTTACATTATGTGATCTAGATCTAATAATTTTGCAATTTTAAATTGCAGAATTGGCGCCGATTATTTCCTGTTCCCAAAATAATGAGTAATCTAAATCATGACTATTTCTACTAATACAGCGACTGCTGTAAACACAAGTAAGTTCACTTACAAAGACTTCACATGGTGTCTATCACTATTCGGTACGGCAGTAGGTGCTGGTGTTCTTTTCTTACCAATCCGTGCTGGTGCAGGTGGTTTCTGGACTCTGGCTATTCTTGCATTGATCGCGTTCCCAATGACTTGGTTCGCACACAAATCTCTCGCTCGCTTCGTGCTTTCTGCAAAGAATCCAAACGCAGACATCAGTGAAACCGTTGAAGAGCACTTTGGTAAAACTGGCGCAAACCTCATCACTTTCGCTTACTTCTTTGCGATTTACCCTATCGTGCTTATCTACGGTGTTGGTATCACAAACACCGTGGATTCATTCCTAGTCAACCAGATGGGTATGGAATCGATTCCACGTCCCCTTCTTTCTGGTGCACTGATTGCAATGATGACTACGGGCATCTTATTCGGTAAAGAGCTGATGCTTAAAGCAACATCGGCATTAGTTTACCCACTGGTGATCATCCTGCTTGCTCTCTCTTTCTACCTAATCCCTGATTGGAACACATCAATGATGTCTGTTAGCCCAGACTGGAGCTCAATGCCTTCAATGATCTGGCTTGCGCTTCCAATGATCGTATTCTCATTCAACCACAGCCCAATCATCAGCCAGTTCACTAAAGAGCAGCGCCTTGCGCACGGTGACAACGCTGTTAAGAAGACAGATGCTATTACTGGCGGTGCTGCCGTAATGCTAATGGGCTTCGTTATGTTCTTTGTATTCTCTGTTGTACTTTCTCTATCTCCAGAGCAACTCGCAGAAGCACAAGCGCAAAACATCAGTGTTTTGTCTTACTTGGCGAATATCCACGAATCACCACTGATTTCAACCCTTGGCCCTATCGTTGCGTTTGCGGCGATCACTTCGAGCTACTTTGGTCACTTCCTAGGTGCTCAAGAAGGCCTAGTGGGTCTAGTGAAGTCTCGCTCTAGCATGCCAGAATCTAAAATCGAAAAAGGCTCAATTCTCTTCATCGTGCTAACAACTTGGGCTGTGGCTATCATCAATCCAGATATCTTGGGTATGATCGAGGAACTTGGCGCTCCAATGATCGCAGCGATTCTGTTCTTGCTACCTATCTACACAATGAACAAAGTGCCTGCGATGGCGAAGCTGAAAACTTCAAAAGCGGCACAAATCTTCACCGCCATCTGTGGTCTAGCAGCGGTAACATCTGCAATTAACGGTATTTTCTAATCTTCTCATTAGAATAAATCCGATATAAACTACCGCCCTTCAATTGGCCCCAGTAGTGGGGCCATTTTTATTCGAGGTTGAACATGATTAGTGTTTTCGATGTCTATAAAATTGGTGTTGGCCCTTCTAGCTCGCATACAGTAGGTCCAATGAAAGCGGGTAAAGAATTTGTTGATGATTTGCGCTCAATGGAGAAGCTGCAAACCATCACAAAAATTACCGTTGACGTTTATGGCTCATTATCACTGACAGGGAAAGGTCACCACACAGATATCGCTATCATTATGGGCTTAGGAGGAAACAGCCCTGAGAGCGTTGATATAGATTCTATTCCAAGCTTTATTGCCAATGTTGAGGCTACAGAGAAGCTTGCACTTGATCACGGTAGCCATACTGTTGATTTCCCTCGTGAAGGCGGTATGAATTTCCATACTTCAAACCTTTCTCTACACGAGAATGGTATGCAGATTCACGCATGGGCGGGTGATGAGTTAGCGTATTCTAAAACTTATTACTCTATCGGCGGTGGGTTCATCGTTGACGAAGAGAACTTTGGTAAGACAGAAGAAAACCCTATTCAAGTGCCTTACGCATTCAACTCAGCTGAAACACTGGTTGCTCAATGTAAAGAGAGCGGCCTGTCTATCAGTGGTTTGGTGATGCACAATGAACGCGCGCTAAACGCGGAAGAAACCATTCGCACTAACTACGCAAATATCTGGCAAACCATGCATGAGTGTATGGAGCGCGGTATGAACACCGAAGGTATTCTGCCGGGTCCACTTCGTGTGCCTCGCCGTGCCTCTGCACTTCGTCAGCAACTTCTGACGAGCGAGAAGACCAGTACAGATCCAATGGCAGTTGTCGATTGGGTCAACATGTTTGCGTTCGCTGTCAATGAAGAAAACGCTGCAGGTGGTCGCGTCGTAACGGCTCCAACCAATGGTGCGTGTGGCATCATCCCTGCGGTATTAGCTTACTATGACAAGTTCATTCAGCAGGTTACTGAAAAAGACTACACGCGTTACTTTGCTGCTTCTGGTGCTATCGGCTCTCTTTACAAGATGAACGCGTCTATTTCGGGTGCTGAAGTCGGATGCCAGGGTGAAGTGGGTGTGGCCTGCTCAATGGCGGCGGCCGGCCTAGCAGAGCTGATGGGTGGCAGCCCTGAGCAAGTGTGTATGGCAGCAGAAATCGCTATGGAGCACAACCTTGGCCTGACTTGTGACCCTGTTGCTGGTCAAGTTCAAGTCCCTTGTATCGAACGCAATGGCATCGCTGCGGTTAAGGCGATTAACTCTACGCGTATGGCACTGCGCCGTTCATCAGACCCTCGTGTATCGTTAGATAAAGTTATCGAGACGATGCTTGAAACGGGTAAAGATATGAACGCCAAATACCGTGAAACCTCTCAAGGTGGACTGGCAATTAAAGTGATTTGCTAGTTTAAACCACACATAAAGAACAAAGAGCAGCAAGGCTTGACGACACAGTTAAGACACTGCTCTTTTTGTTTACTAATTGTAGTCGCGATAATCGTATTGATACTTATAACTGACTTCTGGTTTGAACACTTTATTTCCCTTTTCGTCAAACTGTGACAGAACCTTAACGTCAGATTTCGTCACCTCGAACGAACGATTATTGACAGTCACCACCCTTGTTCTTTGTGACTTACTCAACTCATATGAGGTTTGACTTAGTAACTGTGACTCCAGCGTCTTGCCTTCCTGTAAAGCCTCTTCTTGCGTGCTATGTTCTTGACCTAAAATGACATCGGAACTCACCTGCGTGGCATATCGCGCGTTAGCATAGGCACTTCCAGAGAGCACACTAATCAATAGGACTTGGTAAAGGGTCTTCATTTCCATAAAAGCCTCCCGACTTTTCCGTATTGCAAATATGGATATAGGTGTTGGCAATAATCATTTAAACGCATATACACGCGTTCGATGTTAGTGTCGCGTAAAAACACGACATGATATACACAAGAAGTACGCATTAACTGCAAGTTTGATGCAAAAAAGCGCCGACTAAAAGCCGGCGCTAATTGAAATGTCATCAAAGACTATTTAGGGAAATCTTATTATTTCACTTTTTTCAGAGTGCTCGAATCAGTGTGGGCAAATTGATTGCCATAGATATCAAGACCAGTGCTTTGAGTGTAAGTTAGCGTCTCTTCATCGAACTTAATGTTCATCGTAAATGACGTTGTTGATGCGTTTTCGGTCATGTAATTCGATTCCGCGATACCACGTCCTGAAGCAACTAGTGTCATGTCGTTCCCTGCAGGGCCTTCAGCTGTAACACAGGTAGTACGAGGTACACAGTAAGAGTTATATACGATTTGGTTTTTAGCATCATAGATAAAGTAACCACGTTGGTCATGGAACTTGCTGTCATCGGCTTTGCGGAATACTTCTTGTTTGTAATATAACGCAACTAGCATCTGATCACTTGCATTTACCGCATCAGCAGCCACTTCAAAGGTGATCGTTTCATAAAAAGGGGTTACTGCAGGACCGCCTTTGCCAACATCGCTCCCCTCTTGACCTGGAGAAATGTCGACACCACCAGCGTCAACCGATTGCCATGTGCCGACTAGCTTCGCTAGTGGGCCAAAATCAAGACCATCAATCACAGTGTGATCGGCGAGTGCTGGAAGAGTGATTAGTGCAGACAAAGAAGCTGCGATTAGAGTTTTCGTTTTCATAATTATATTAATTCCATTTGGGCTGATTAGAGCGACAAAGCAACTTACCTTGTCGCTTACTAGTGCAACATTACTCAATCCAAATACGAAACTTATTGCGCAAGATCAACTCTACTAGCACAGTTACAATCCGTTACAGACTTTATTATCGCCGTAAAAAAACCAGAGTAATAACTCTGGCTTTATCAATATTTATGGCTGATTTATTTTATCTTTTCAGTAACTTAACCAAACGTTCTTCAAAGCATTCTGCTCGCCAACCTTTCATCACATCCGGTTTACGCTCAACAGACATGTCATAGTCTTTCACCCAGCGGATAAACTGATTCAGTTGCTTCTTAGACGCTAAAAACTCAGTCGCAAGCCCAGTTTTGGCACTGGCTTTTTTCACTTCGTCTTTAAGCAACTTGAACTCTTGTTTATAACCCGGGAGATCAACCACTCGAGTAATCGATGCTGGGTAACTCTCTTTAGACACGTTTTGTGCCTTCTTAACGATCTGAACGATTCTCTCGCCATGACGACGAATAGAGCGTGGGTCTATCCCCATCCCTTCCATCGTTTTGGTTGAAGTGACACCATTACTCGCGATATCCAGCAGCTCATTCTCTTTGAAGATGAAGTTTAATGCCAAATCACGCTTCACCGCCTCTTTATAGCGCCAAGCGGCGAGAGGCTGCAAAATAGCGAGCTGCTTTGGCTTTAGTTGCCAAGCGCCTTTTATGTCACGGTAAAGTTTAGTCGGCTCAATTGTTTTTATACGCTTAGCTGCCAGCGATGCCGATTCGTCTTGCGCAGCTGCCTGCCACGGGGTTTGTGATAACTTCTGTGCCAACTTTCGTACAGCGGCCACAAATAGTGTACGTCTGCTGCGGCGTAGTCTAGCTGCTTTTGCGTTAATGGGCGGGCTGTCCAATCAGCTCTCGATTCTGATTTATCTAACTCAACCCCGAGGTATTCGTTGACCAAGCTAGCAAAGCCAGTGGATAAACCGTGGCCAAGAAACGCCGCCATGATTTGTGTATCGAGCATCGGTGTTGGCAAACAGCCTAAGTCATTTTGAAACACCTCTAGATCTTCGCCGCAGGCATGAAGTACTTTTAGTACAGATTCATCACGTAGCAACTCAGCTAAAGGTTCTAAATCGTGCAGTTCTAGTGGATCAATCAATGACAGTTGTTCACCGTCAAACAACTGAACTAAGCCCAGCTTAGGAAAGTAAGAACGAATACGTACAAACTCGGTATCCAACATGACCTTTTCTGCTCGGCGAGCGGCCTCGCAGACCGACACTAGTGCTTCCTGACTCTTAACGATTTGGTATTTCACTCAAAATTCTCTTTGTGGGGGCTGTAAAAATAAAAATGCCAGCATGTGTGCTGGCATTTTATCAAAACGAACAACGAATTACGCTGACTCTTTTTTGCTAACTCAGCATCATTCTCTTCGCGAAGTACGCGACGAAGAATCTTACCGACGTTGGTCTTTGGTAGATCTTCTTTAAACTCTACCAGCTTCGGCACTTTATAGCCTGTTAGATGCTGGCGACAGTGAGCAATGATTTCATCTTTGGTTAAGCTAGGATCACGCTTAACCACATAAATTTTCACCAGTTCACCCGATACTTCATGTGGCTGACCGATTGCTGCAACTTCCAACACCTTACCATGAAGTGCGACAACGTCTTCGATTTCGTTAGGATACACGTTGAAGCCCGATACTAAGATCATGTCTTTTTACGGTCAACAATATGCAAGAAGCCATCTTCATCAAACTTCACGATATCGCCAGTTGATAGCCAACCTTCGCTGTTAATCACCTCTTTGGTTGCTTCTGGACGCTGCCAGTAGCCTTGCATTACTTGAGGACCACGAACCTGAAGCTCACCCACCTCAGTATTAGCTAAAGGATTACCCTCTTCATCAACAATACGGACTTCTGTTGACGGTACAGGCAGGCCAATAGAGCCATTGTATTTCACGAGATCATGCGGGTAAGCTGCAACCAGTGGAGAACACTCAGTTAGGCCATAGCCTTCAAGAAGGTAACAACCCGTCGTACGCTGCCAGCTCTCTGCCACAGCGCGCTGAACCGCCATGCCACCACCTACAGCCAAACGCAGGTTGCTGAAATCGAGCTCATGGAAGTCTTCATTGTTAACCAGCGCATTAAACAGTGTGTTTACACCGGTAATGGCAGTAAATGGGTGCTGTTTAAGCTCTTTAATAAAGCCTGGAATATCACGTGGGTTCGTGATCAATAGGTTACGACCACCCATTTCAATGAACAGTAGGCAGTTTACTGTCAGCGCGAAGACGTGATAAAGCGGCAGTGCCGTTACAACGAGTTCACGACCTTCAGACAGAACAGGCCCATATGCACCTTTTGCTTGCATCACGTTTGCAATCATATTGCGGTGAGTCAGAATCGCGCCTTTTGCGACACCAGTAGTACCGCCCGTATATTGTAAAAACGCGATATCATCGCCAGACATAAACGGCTTAACATATTGCAGGCGACGACCTTTGTGTAACGCTTGGCGCATTGAGATAGCACCTGGCAGGTTGTACTTAGGCACCATGCCTTTTACGTACTTAACCACAAAGTCAACAATTGTGCCTTTCGCGCGTGGCAGCATTTGACCAAGGCTTGTTAGCACAACGTGTTTAATTGGCGTGTTGTCTACGACTTGCTCAAGCGTGTTCGCAAAATTGGACACAATGACAATTGCTTTTGCATCAGCATCATTCAACTGATGTTCAAGCTCACGAGGCGTATAAAGTGGGTTCACATTGACAGCAATCATACCCGCACGCAGCACACCAAGCAGGGCGACTGGATATTGGAGTAAATTTGGCATCATCAGAGCAACGCGGTCGCCCTTTTTAAGCTTCAGTTCATTCTGTAAGTAGGCAGCAAAGGCACGGCTGCGCTCTTCTAACTTACGGAACGTCATCACCGAGCCCATATTCATAAAGGCGGGTTGGTCAGCGTATTTCTGAACAGACTGCTCAAACATCTCAACCAATGATTCGTACTGGTCAGGGTTAATGCTCTCGGGTACATCGCTTGGGTAGCGAGAAAGCCAAGGTTTATCCACGTTAAAACTCCTCGTTATTAGTACAGCTGTTATCATTATCGTGCTATTACACCATAGCGTAGGATGGAGAGCACGAATCACTCAAACAACTGTTTAAATTTTGTTAACTAAGCCACTAATTATGGTTGCAACCTGTTGAGGTTGCTCTAAATGACAATGGTGCCCGCCATTGATTGTCACTACCTTGTCTGCATCAAGATAGCTCTTCCATTGAGATTTGAGTGTTGGATAACCCTGACTTCCTAAAATCAATATCCACGGACACTGAACTTGCTCTACGATTGCCTGTGCGTGCTCGGGCGACATGCGATAAATTGATTCCGCCAATAAGCGGCGATCATGACGCCAAAACCAACGTCCTTCGTGCTCGACTGTCCCTCGCGCAACGATGGGCGTTATCTGCTCCGGTGTCAGTTGATTAGCGCGAGTGCGTTTAGCTATCGCACTCGCAAAACTGTCCATGCTCTTTTGCGACTTCTGCCGAATCCGCTGTCGACTGATCACTGCTTGTCGAATGCGAGTAGCATGATTATCTGGATTTTCGGCTATCGGTAATAAGCCTTCAATTTGCACCAGACCCATCACATGCTCAGGAAAGGCGGAACTATAGCAACTTGCTAGCAAAGCACCAAGAGAATGCCCTACTATCAAACACCTATTTGCTGATAACTTAGACAATAGTTGCGAAAAGTCGTCTAAGTATTCATGAAATCCGTAGTATTGACCTAATGATTTATGGTCCGACCAGCCGTGACCGGCTAAATCAACCGCAATACACCGTATATTCGGTAGTAATTTAATCAGTTCGACAATTGTAGAATCAAAGCTGGCGGCATTATCTAGCCAGCCATGCAGAAACACCACTGTCGGCGTATTTAGATCAGCTTGAGCAGGTTGATAGTCTCGATAGGCAAGGCTGCCCCACTCCAACTGCACTTTTTTGTTGATGTGACACTCAGATAGACGAAACGACACAAAGCGTCCTTGATTTGAAATGAATAGAAAGTGAAAGGAATCGATGGGGATCAGATGTACACGTCGACACCCAACATTTGCGACAACTCTTCGCGACGAGCTTGGTTCATCACATCCATATACTCTTGCATTGCCTTTCGTCCACGTCCTTCCGGCAAGTCATATTGGATACGTGCACGGTGAAGATCAGATTCGTTGATGTCACGAATAGAATGAGAGACCGCATTGGCAACTTTACTTGGTTGACCAACCGCCGTCTTACCTTGAGACTTTTGAACTTGCTTGTTGTTCTTTGCCTTACCTACACGTCGATTATTGGGTATCGACGAAGGGGGTAATCCACCAATGGAAACCATATTTACCTCTACGGACTCTCTCTAGCGAATCACTTCGCTACTAACGCGCTCAGGACAGTTACTGACGGTCAAGCCTGCTACTCACGACCTGGCAGTTTTTTCCAAGCCACCTTATCACGCAGATAAACTGGGCTAGCACTTTCTGCTTCGACCGTATTACCCTGCTCAAGTTCAAATTTGGCCAAAACAACCATATCTTGCGCATCAGGATACAAGACGTCGCCTTTTGATAAGCTCAAAGACAAATCACTCAAAGCCTCGCTGTAAGCATCCCAGCCCGTACCTGCGGTTTTCCACGTCAGTGGTGACGAATCGAGCAGCCCATTGACTTCTTGTGGTGGAATCACACACTCTGGTACAACCGCAATCCAATCACCGCTTTCTAGTCGTTGATATTGACCTAGGTAAACTTCGCTCATTCGAGCATCAATCGCTGCGATGACTTGCTCTGTTCCGTGAACGCGGTAAGAAGCTTGCGCCATCGCTTTTAGGGTGGAGATACCGATCATCGGTAGCTCCGCACCAAAGCCTAACCCTTGGGCAATACCAATACCAATTCGCACACCGGTAAAGCTGCCAGGCCCTTGACCAAAGGCCAATGCATCAAGGTCCGTTAGAGCTAGATCAGCCTCTTTCAATACTTCATCGACCATAGGCAGAATTTTCTTGGTATGGTCTCTTGGCGCAACTTCGCTGCGACTGTAGACTTTATCGCCCACAAGTAGGGCAACCGAACAGTTCTCAGTAGCTGTGTCGACAGCCAATATTTTAACGCTCATGTAAATCTCTAATCTTGGTTTTGTTCAACGGTCAAAAAGTCCGTAATGACACGTAAATCTCGCGTTCTTGGAATAGGTGGTAAACTGGATAGAAACACACCACCATAATCACGCGTGACCATGCGATTATCACACAAGATCAACGCACCACGATCTTTCTTATCTCGAATCAGACGCCCAACCCCCTGTTTCAGCGTAATGACCGCATCAGGAATTTGAACATCACTGAAAGGATCGCCGCCTTTCAAGCGACAATCTTCTATTCGTGCCTTAAGCAGCGGATCATCCGGTGCTGTAAAGGGTAATTTATCAATAATAACACAGCTAAGCGCGTCGCCCCTAACATCAATCCCCTCCCAGAATGCCCCTGTTGCGACCAATAGAGCATTGCCGAGCTCCATAAACTCTGCCAAGGTTTTTTGTTTCGTGGTTTCACCTTGCATCAACACAGGAATGGTCAATGTTTCACGAAAGCCTTCTGTCAGCTCTCTCATCATCGAATGGGATGTGCACAAAAAGAAGCAACGGCCTCGGTTATGCTCAATCACCGGGGCAAGCAAATCCACCAGCCTATTTGCAAGGCCGGGGCTGTTAGGTTCGGGTAGGTATTTGGGCACACAAAGACGCGCTTGGTTTTGATAATCAAATGGACTTGGCAAAGAGAACTGTTTAGTGGGTTTTAAGCCCAAGCGCGCAGAAAAGTGGTCAAAATTACCATTAACCGCAAGCGTAGCAGAGGTGAAAATCCAAGCGCCCTGCTTGAGCTCAATCTGCTCGTAAAACTTATCTGCCACCGAAAGTGGGGTAATGTGTAGGGCAAAATGACGATTAGTGGTTTCATACCAATAGCTATACCCCGTAATCGACACATCACACACCCGCTCTATTCGGTTGGCGATGGTTGTCGCTCGCTCAAAAGCAGAATCGAGAATTTGGCTGCGCCCCAAGGCCAGTTTGAGTACCTCTAGCGCAAAATCGAGTGATTCCGTTAAGCGACCGATAGCCAGGCTTATCGCTGGTGAGTTCACCGCTTCACGCCAGTTGCCACGAAATCCAGCGTTGCCAAGGTTGATACGCAGATCCATCGCCGTTTGCACCAGTTGCTCAGACACTTTGCTTAACTGCTTCATGTCTTTGGCTTCAGTGCGATAGCCAATTTCGATATCTTTGGCGAGCTCGTGAATCATTCGACTCGAGATGGTTTGACCAAAATACTGGCTGGCGATATCAGGGATCTGATGGGCTTCATCAAAGATGAACACCTCCGCTTCTGGGATTAACTCACCAAACCCGGTCTCTTTGATGGCAAGATCAGCAAGAAACAGATGGTGATTCACCACCACAATATCGGCATCCATGGCACGCTTGCGCGCCTTTAACACAAAGCAATCGGTATAACTTGGGCACTCTTTGCCTAAACAATTATCGTTGGTGGAGGTTATAGTCGGGATGATTGGGCTATCTTCGGCTATGTCTTCGCACTCACCCAAATCACCACTCTTGGTGGATGAAGACCATGCTCGCACCTTGATAAGCTGACTCAGTGCGTCATTCTCCACTTGAATATTATGCACCTCGACCATTTGGCGGCTCAGTCTATCGAGGCACAAATAGTTGGCTCTCCCTTTTAATAGGGCGACCGAGCCATAATATCCAAGCGCATCGACCATCAGCGGTAAGTCTCGGTGAAACAGCTGCTCTTGCAGGTTTTTCGAGCCCGTACTAATAATGACCTTTTTCCCACTCATCAGCGCAGGCACTAAATAGGCAAACGTCTTTCCTGTTCCCGTTCCAGCCTCAACCACCAGTTGACTCTGGTTTTGAATCGCATCGTGGGCGGCTTGCGCCATATCGAGCTGTGGTTGGCGAGGCTGAAAGCCTGGAATAGCTTTACCTAACGCGCCGTCTGCGGAAAAGGTCTTGTCGATCATTGCTCTGGATGTTTGATGAAATGAGTAGCGATTATGGCAGCTTTAAGACGGCCGTGCGACATTCTTTGGTTGAAACAAAGTCGAGAATAGATTAATTATTAGAGTCAATTAGCCTCACTCCGACACTCGACTGAAAAAAATCACAATCGTTGGAGTGGCTGAACGGAATGTAAATTAATCATGGAAGTATTTCGTCAATGGAAAAGAAAACACTATTAACCCATTGCAGTGACGCGCCGGGACTGATCTCAAAGATCACCAATATCTGTTATAAACATCAGCTAAACATCATTCACAACAATGAGTTCGTGGATAATACCAGTGGCCATTTCTTTATGCGCACGGAGCTTGAAGGCTATTTTAACGATCAAACGTTTCTCGCCGATTTAGATCAAGCACTGCCCGATGGTGCTAACCGCAAGTTGGTTGATTCGTCACGTAAGAAAGTCGTTATCCTAGTGACCAAAGAAGCCCACTGCTTAGGTGATATTTTGATGAAAACCTACGACGGTAGCTTAGATGTTGATATCGCTGCTGTGGTTGGTAACTACGACACACTGCAATCTCTGACTGAAAAGTTTGATATTCCCTACCACCATGTCTCTCACCAAGAACTTAATCGCGAAGAGCACGAGAAAAAGATGTTAGAGGTGGTAGAGCAATACCAACCAGATTACCTAGTACTTGCTAAATATATGCGCGTGTTAACACCGGGCTTTGTTGAAAAGTATCATCACAAAATCATCAACATCCACCACAGCTTCTTACCGGCCTTTATTGGCGCCAAGCCTTATCAACAAGCGTATGAGCGTGGTGTGAAGATCATCGGTGCGACTGCGCACTTTGTTACCAACGACCTCGATGAAGGCCCGATCATCAAACAAGATGTGATTCCCGTCGATCATAACTTCAGTGCCAAAGACATGGCGCAGGCGGGTCGAGATGTTGAGAAGAATGTACTTAGTAAAGCACTGAATAAAGTGCTTAATGACCACGTTTTCGTCTACGGAAATAAGACTGTTATTCTTTAACATCATTTGTCGTGCCGTGTTTCTCTACACGGCACTTTCTCACCGTAATGCCTCGTCAAATCACACTCTTTACTCTTTCTCTACCCACTCATAGTAATTTTGGTTATTATCGTTGGATACAAACCAAAAGGTAATACAATATGACTAACGAATTTAAACTTGCTGCTTCAGAGCTGCTAAGCCGCCGCGTGCCAGGTACCAAAGCGCCACGTCTTGAAGAAACACAGCGCCCAAGCAACGTTGAAGATGCATTGGCTATCCAGTCATCAATGATTGACCTACATAGTGACAAAGTGGGCGGTTGGAAGTGTCTTCTGCCACTGGCTGACGACAGGTTTGTTGTTGCACCTATCTTTGCTGACAGCATCCAACAAGGTGAGAAGTGTGAGCTTTTTGCTGACAACAACGCTGCTCGCGTCGAACCTGAGATCGCATTTGTACTAAACAAAGCGCTACCTGCTAACCCAAATGGTTACAGCGAAGCAGAGATCAACGACGCAATCGGTTCATGCCACATGGCACTTGAACTAATGCAAGCTCGTTTTGCAGATGACAGCGGCGCAGAGTTCTTCGAGAAGCTGGCTGACTGCCTAGTGAACCAAGGCATGTTCATCGGTCCAGAAATCGAGCGTGAGAAAGCATTCGCAGCAGCAAATATTGATATCACAGTAACGCAAGAAGGCAATGTACAAACCTTCGCTGGCACACACCCTAACTCACTAGCGCAAACGCCAATCTACTGGTTAATCAACTACATGACGCGTCGCGGCACAGATTTCGCTGCCGGTGAAGCCATCATCACAGGCTCTTACTGTGGCATCGTAGAAGTTGAGTTCAACAAGCCAACAACGATTGAATACGCGGGTATTGGTTCTTACCAAGTGACGTTTGCTGAAAAGCAGTAAGGTTAATAAACCCGCGCCCTCGATATGAAGTGCGCGGTTTTGTTCTCATCAGCAGATATCAAACGAAGAATGAATTACTAATACACATAATTGTTAATTTCTATCAGTATAAGCGTAGCCATAGCTGTAATAACCATAACCATTTGAACGCTTGTCCTCGACAGCATTAAAAATCACACCTTTTACATCAACACCAGCTTGTTCAAATCGAGCTTTTGATACTTCTAACTCTTTCGCTGTATTTACACCATAGCGAGCAACTAACATAGTTGTGCCTGCCATCGCACCTACCACACTGGGATCTGTTACTGCAAGTATTGGCGGCGTATCGACAATAACAAGATCATACCTTTGGTTTGCCCACTCTAGTAACTCACTAAATCGAGCACTCATTAACAACTCAGATGGATTCGGTGGCGTCGTACCCCTTGTAATAACGTCTCCATTAAATGACTGAGTGCTCTCAATAATTTGTTCGGCTGAGGCCGACCCGATTAAGTAGTCCGACAACCCATTTTCTTGTTCTAGCCCCATGGGTTTGTGTATTTGGCCTTTACGCATATCACCATCAATCAGCAATACGCGTTGACCAGACTGTGCAGCGACACTCGCAAAGTTCGTGGCAACAAAAGACTTACCAATATTTGGACAAGGCCCAGATATAACAACAATATTATTTTTTGCTTCAAGCATCGCGAAGTGTAAACTTGTTCTTAATGACCGCAAAGCTTCCACAGATATATCAGCTGGATTTACGTGTGCTAAAACAGCTTTGACATATTTGTTTTTTCCTTTCAGGGTCAACTCCTGTTGCTGCTTTGACTTCGGCACGCATGCATAAACGGCGATACCGAGCTCCTCTATTTCATCCGGGGATACAATTCCTCTGTAAAACGCTAACTTAACAAGCACAGCCGCAACACTCAACATACTACCAAGCAAGGTCGCCAATACTACAATGAGTGCTTTTTTAGGTTTGACTGGATGAAGAGATGACTGAGCATCGTCAATAATACGTACATTACCTACCGTACCTGCCTTTAGAATATTCAGTTCTTGAACTTTATTGAGTAGCTGAACATAAATTTGCTGATTTACTTCAACATCGCGCGTTAGTCGAAGTACTTCGCGTTGTGTCCTAGGTAGCCGTTGTATCTGCTTATTCAGACGTTCCTTCTCTGCCAACAACGTTTGTCTTTGTTGCAATAAAGAGACGTATGCGGGATGGTCAGGAGTGTAGCGCTGTGAGACCTCAATTTCCTTGAAAGACAGCTCGTTTAATTGGGCTTCCAACTGCACCATCACTTGAAGTGTCGAACGCGCCTCTAAACTCAAATCAACCGACTCTTGATCTTGACGATATTCATTCAATAGATCTTCAGCTTGGTTCAATGCACTCTGTACCTCAGGGAGGTGTTGATGCAAAAAGAGCAAACTCTTTTCCGCTTCAGCCTGTTGCCGGGACACATTCTGGCTCAAGTAGTTAACGCTAATATCGTCTAGAATTCGTTCAATTTGCGCTTGGTTCGTCCCCTCTAGAGAAAGCTGTAAAATTCCACTTTGATTCCCACGCTCGCTAACAGAAAGACTATTTTGCAAGCGACTTACCGCATCGACTCTAGAGCCCCTCGACACTATAAACTCTTGCCCGTTCTCAGCGACTAAATCTACCACAAAGATCGCTACCTCATCATTTGCCGTAGACATTTCTCCAACTCGGCCATTTAGTAGATGCTTACCTTGTAAGTCATAAAGAGCGTAATCAAACTTAACATTATCAATTTTAACCAATAGAAAATCTTCTGACCTATGTGACAAATGCTCTATGTAGCCGACATCCGCAAACGCATTAAGACCAAGTGCTCTCGCTGTCGCTTGACCTCCTAAAAATGAGTATTGGGGCTCTACAGAGATATCTAAGCCCAGTTTATCCACCGTATTACCTAATACCATCCTAGACTTTAGAATTTCTACCTCAGTTGTTGCTGACGAGTCAAAGTGAAACATATCACCGAACCCATCACTTACTAACGAGCTAACCCCTGAAGACTTCTGCTCAACGTGAATCAGCGCATCAGCCTTATAGATAGGTGTTAAAACCCACGCATAAATACCTCCAATAGCAGTGAAACTCACTGTCAAAATTATAATAAACCACCAATGCTCCATTAGATGAGAAAACAGACGACCTAAATCTATTTCATCTTCAGTTTGGGTACGGTTAATACTCTCTGCCATGCCAGTTCTCTTGATTATTTATAAAACTTACCAGTTTCGAATTCTATTCGTGCCTTCGGTTAAACTATTAAAACCACTAATTGTCGGGATTAGTTGGGCAATGACCCTATTCCAGCGAGATACAGGCGCAGCTGTTACATAAACGATATCGTAAGGCTTTAGTTCAAACTCTGTGCCGATCACCAAAGCGGTTGCATCTTGAATATCAAGCTGATAAATATCTGCCAAATTGTCTTGATACATCGAGGCTGAACGCACAACAAACACACCCGTAGCATCCGCAGACAGCTCGTTAATCCCTCCTACCGCACTTAATGCTTCCGTAAGACTCATTCCCGCTCGATCAATTTTGAGAAGCTGTGGTGAGTTGACTTCACCCATCACAAATACTTTTTGACTGTCGTTTCTTGGAATATGAACAATATCACCATGGTGGAGTAATCGATTATGCTTCAGATCCCCAGATTGAATGAGGGCGGAGAGTGAAATAACTTCCTCACTCCCATCGCGTGTCAAAACAACATTTCTCCAATCAGCATCCTGTGATAATCCACCAGCTACATTTATCGCATCTAACAATGTAAGAGGAATATTGGTGAGACTCTGTTGGCTCGGTAAGTTAACTTCACCTGTGATATAAACTTTTTGAGAACGAAATGCAGCAACGTTTACATCAATTTGTGGGCTCTCAATGTAAAGCGCGAGCTTTTCAGCCAAGACGTCTCTTACTTGAGTTACCGTTTTACCTGCTACATTCACTGTACCTACATATGGGTAGAATATGCTTCCATCAGAATGGACCCAACTTCCCGCCTCTTCTGAGCTCCTGTAAGAGCCTGCTGGAATGGTAAGTTCAGGGTGGTCCCAAACGACGATATTAAGTACATCCCCCACCCCAATTCGATATTCATAACTCTGTATCTGCTGTTCAAGGATTGGATTAGATTGGGCAAGTACCTTTTCAGACGCAAACTGAATAATATTCTCGGAGCTAAGCTTGATGACTGTTACCTCACTTTGAGCAGTTCTAGCTCCAGTATCAACATCGATATGAGATCCTGGAATAGTGCACGCTTGAATAAGAAATATTGCCAATAACGCGAGACTATTCTTTAATACGCCAGTCATGCGTTGTCTCACTGCGGGATTTTTGATGACCAAGCATTTACGGACTGCTCGATCAATTTGTAAACATGGTCAAAAGCTTCTCTGCTTTTATTGTACGGATCAGGGATCTCTGCATCACTAAGCCACTTGCCTAATAAAAATGCTTTCCCTCGTGCTTCTGGCGCGAGATGAGACAATAAGGTGAGATGTTCTTTCTCCATAACTAGAATTAAATCGTAGCTAGCACACATTTCGCGAGTCAACTTAGTCGCCTTATGGTTTTGAATGTCAAAACCATTGTTTGAGCTCACTTGGATCGCTAAGTCATCAGCTTTACGACCAGCCACAGCTTCAATTCCTGCAGAATTGATCTGTTTATTAGGAAAAAGTCGCTTTAGAAGTGACTCTGCGGCTGGAGAACGGCATATATTGCCGACACAAACAATCAGTATTCTATCAAACATGGTTAATGCTTCCTCTCTGGGTCTGCTTTGCCTAAACTTCAAAAACAATGCAATATGCACGAAATTGGTTCTTTTTTTTGAAGCAAGGCCTCATTTATGTTTATTTTTTCTATTCAAATCACTGTAATACAACTAACGTGACGCAACTGTTAGAGATTTAAAGTCAATTCATCAAATCAATGCAGTTACACTGCGACATATCACACCTCAATAAGTCGCATATCTTGCTTTTGTGCTATACTGAAAACAACCAGATCAATCACAGCAATTTGTAACAAAATAAAACACCCCGAACTCCAGGTGACTCCTAAGCATTTGTTTTTTTGGTAAAAAATATTTTGATTTAGTACTTAAATTTATTGTTCTCAAAAAAAAGGCGGGCAACACTGCCCGCCTTTTTAGTTATCAATTGATCTATAATTTTAACGCCAACTCAACACCTTGCTTAATCGCTCTCACCGCATCAAGCTCACCTGCGTAATCAGCGCCGCCAATCACATGGAGTTTCTCTCCAAGCTCTGACCATTGGTTTTCAAATGGCCTGACGGACTCTTGTCCAGCGCAAACAATGATTTTATCGGCGTCTAACAACTGTTGATTGCCTCCTAGAGTAATGTGGAGACCGTCACTATCAACCTTGTTGTAGCTTACGCCGCCTACAAGATTCACACCGCGCTTTTCGAGTGTGCGTTTATGAATCCAACCGGTTGTTTTGCCCGGTCCTTTACCTACGCGCCCTTTACGGCGTTGTAATAACCATACGGTTTTATCGGATACTGAATCGGGGAACGGATAAAGGCCACCAGGTTGTTCCATCTCTTTATCAATGCCCCAATCATGCAGCCAGTCGTCTAGGTTATGTCCTTGAGGCTCAGTCAGCATACTTGCGACATCAACACCAATGCCACCAGCGCCAATGATCGCTATCTTATTTCCAACATCCGTTTTGTCTCTGATTAACGTTTGATAGTCGATGACTTTATCCGAACCTTCTAAGCCATCAATCGAGACTTTGCGAGGCTCTACACCCGTAGCAAGTATGACCTCATCGTACTCTTTCAGCTGCTCTAAATCTGCTTCCGTGTCCAGCAGAAGATTAACGCCCGTTTCATCGATGCGATTAGCAAAGTAGCGAATCGTCTCCCTAAATTCTTCTTTACCCGGGATCTGCATTGCAAGGCGGAATTGACCTCCAATGCGATCATTACGTTCAATTAGATCAACTCTGTGCCCGCGCTGCGCTAGGGTTGTTGCGCAGGCAAGACCAGCAGGCCCCGCCCCCACTACTGCGATAGTTTTACTTTGCGCAGCTTGCTCAACCTTAAGTTCAGCCTCCCGACACGCGAGAGGGTTCACCAGACAGCTCGCCGCTTTGCCTTTAAACACATTGTCGAGACAGGCTTGGTTACAGCCGATACAGGTATTGATTAGCTGGCTTTTCTCTTGTTGGGCTTTCTGCACAAAATACGGGTCTGCGAGAAATGGACGCGCCATTGACACCATATCAGCCTGCCCCGAGGCCAATATTTTCTCTGCTTCTTCCGGGGTATTAATTCGATTACAGGTGACAACCGGGATCGAAACATAAGGCTTCACCTTCTCAGTCACCCAAGTAAATGCACCACGGGGAACTTGAGTCGCGATAGTAGGAACGCGTGCTTCATGCCAGCCAATACCAGTGTTGATGATGGTGACGCCTGCACTCTCTAGCTCTTTAGCCAGCTCCACAACATCCTCAAATGTACTGCCCTGCTCTACCAAGTCCAACATCGACAGACGGAATATAATAATGAACTCTTTGCCAACAGCCTTACGCATCGACTTAACAATTTCGATGGGGAAACGCATGCGTTTTTTATAACTGCCACCCCATTCGTCATAACGCATGTTGGTTCGTTTACATAAAAACTGGTTAATGAGATAACCTTCTGAGCCCATGATCTCAACCCCATCATAACCCGCTAATTGGGCTAGTGAAGCGCTGTTAGAAAAGGCCTCAATTGTGTTGCGAATTTGACGTGAGCTCATCTCGCTCGGGGCAAAGCGCGCGATTGGGGCTTTGATTGAAGAAGCACTTTGAGCAAATGGATGCATCGCATAACGACCCGCATGCAAAATCTGTAACGCGATCTTGCCGCCGTGACGATGTACCGCCTCGGTGACAACCTTATGTGCTTGCGCATGCTTGGGCTTACTGAACTCCGCACTGAGTGGATGTAAGCGACCACGTAAGTTAGGAGAAAATCCCCCTGTGACAATAAGCCCGACACCGCCCTTGGCGCGCTCTTCGTAAAAGGCGGCTAACTTATCTAGCCCCTCTTTGTGTTCCTCAAGTCCTGTGTGCATTGAGCCCATCAGCACTCTATTACGTAGTTGAGTAAAACCGAGGTCGAGTGGTTTCAATAGATTTGGGTACATGGCTAACTTCGCTTTCTCGTTATTGATCGTTATACGCTCAGCAACATTTAAAGTGTTGAGCAGCTTTTATAGTTATGGTCTGACCAGAATAGGCAGGCAAAAACTAAAAATCAAACATGCGTTTACATTTTTGCAACAACGATCAATGTCAGTTTTTCACCTAAAGTTGTTAGATAGCTCGGCATCACGTAGGATTAGGGGCTCTCTCCCTGTACAGACAGGATGCGGACTTCACTGTGGAGATATAATGAAAACTCTGTTTAAGTTTATCGGCATGATATTCAAAGGCTTTTGGAAAGCGATAACCTTCATCCGAATGGCGCTTGCCAACCTACTTTTCTTGGTATTTATTGCCGTTCTTTTCTTTACCTTTAAACAAGCTGAGCAGGTCACAGCATTGCCAGAAGTGAAAAAAGAGTCAGCGCTTATTGTTAACATTTCAGGACCAATCGTAGAAGAGCGCTCTTACCTTAACCCGATGGACTCGATTACAGGCTCTCTTCTTGGCAGCGAAATGCCACGCGAAAACGTGCTGTTTGATATTGTCGACACCATCCGCCATGCGCAGGATGATCCACAAATCACAGGCATTGTGCTTGCGCTCAATGAAATGCCAGAAACCAACCTCACAAAGCTTCGCTATATCGCTAAAGCGCTGACAGAGTTTCGCACTTCGGGTAAACCTGTCTATGCAGCTGGCGGTATGTACAACCAAAGCCAGTACTCCCTCGCAAGCTATGCCGATAAGATTTTTCTCTCTCCTGATGGCGGCGTTATGCTAAAAGGCTACAGCGCCTACAACCTGTATTACAAAGCGCTGTTAGAGAAGCTCGATGTTAACACTCATGTATTCCGAGTCGGTACTTACAAATCTGCGATTGAGCCCTTTACTCGTGATGACATGTCACCAGAGGCGAAAGAAGCAGCTTCACGTTGGTTGAGCCAAATGTGGGGAGCGTATGTTGATGATGTGGCAAGCAACCGTGACATCAAACCGGAAGCTCTAAACCCTTCTATGGAAGAGTTCTTGGCGTTGATGAAAGAAGTCAATGGCGATGTCGCTGCTCTTGCACTGAAAATCGGTTTAGTTGATGAGCTGGCAACGCGCCAAGAGATCCGCGCTCAAATGGCGGATGTTTTTGGAGCAAAAGGCAAAGACAGCTATAACGCAATTGGTTTCTACGAATACCAGAACACCTTCTTTAACGATTACTCAAGCGCCAGCGATGACATCGCCGTTGTGGTGGTAAGTGGTGCGATTATGGATGGCCGTCAACAGCGTAATACTGTGGGTGGTGATACAACAGCTGCGCTTCTTCGCCAAGCACGCAACGATGATGACGTCAAAGCTGTGGTATTGCGAGTCGATAGCCCGGGTGGTAGCGCATTTGCTTCGGAAGTGATTCGTCACGAAGTGGTCGCCTTGCGTCAGGCCGGTAAGCCTGTTGTCGTCTCAATGTCGAGTTTGGCGGCATCCGGTGGTTACTGGGTTTCAATGAGCGCCGATAAGATAATCGCTCAACCAACCACTCTCACCGGCTCTATCGGTGTCTTTAGTGTGATTACCACCTTCGAGAAAGGCCTAGATAATATTGGCGTGAATACTGATGGCATCGGCACCTCACCGTTTTCGGGTGTGGGCGTGACAACCGGCCTGTCTGATGGCGCTTCACAGGCGATTCAGCTAGGCGTAGAGCATGCCTATAGTCGCTTTACTGGTCTGGTTGCAGAAGGTCGTAACATCGATATCAACGAGATGCAAAAGATTGCAGAAGGCCGAGTTTGGACTGGTCAAGATGCGATGAACCTAGGTCTGGTTGATGAGATGGGTGATTTCGATGATGCCCTAGCCGCAGCGGCTGAGTTAGCCGAGTTAGACGACTACAATGTGCATTGGGTGCAAGAGCCTCTCTCTCCTGTTCAACAGTTCCTCAATGAAATGTTCAATCAAGTTTCTATTGCTGCATTCGAGCATTTTAATGTCTCGCTTCCATCAGCGATTACGCCGATCACCGAGCAAATGACTCAGGATGCAAACCTGCTAAATAGTTTCAATGACCCTAAAGGTCATTATGCCTTGTGCTTGAACTGTAACCTGCTCTAGACAGTTCAACTAAAAAGCCGTGTCAGGCTGGCGATTTGCTCTAGACTAAAAGGACGCTGGTTATATAATTAGCGTCCTTTTTCCTATTCTGAAGCAGCCCTATGACTAGAAAGCATATCTACATCGCATACACTGGCGGCACCATCGGCATGCAAAAGTCCGATCATGGTTATATTCCTGTTGCTGGTTTTATGGAGAAACAACTGGCAAGCATGCCAGAGTTCCATAGACCAGAAATGCCAGAATATACGATCCATGAGTATGAGCCATTGATCGACTCATCAGATATGACGCCAAAGGACTGGCAACAGATTGCAGATGATATTCGCGACAACTACGACAAGTATGATGGCTTTGTGATTTTGCACGGCACAGATACGATGGCTTACACCGCGTCTGCACTGTCATTTATGCTAGAAAATCTCGCAAAACCGGTTATCGTCACTGGCTCACAAATTCCGCTTGCAGAGCTTCGTTCTGATGGCCAGGCAAACCTACTCAATGCCCTGCATATTGCTGCGAATTACCCAATCAATGAAGTGACCCTGTTTTTCAACAATCAATTGATGCGTGGCAACCGCAGTACAAAATCTCACGCTGATGGTTTTAGTGCTTTCACCTCACCGAACTTGCCCGCACTTTTAGAAGCTGGGATCAGCATAAAAGTCAGTAATGGTGTTGAAGTCAATGAAAGGCCTGAAGGTGAGTTCACCGTGCATAACATCACACCACAACCGATTGGCGTGATTACCATGTATCCTGGTATCTCTCACGAAGTCATTCGCAATACCCTTCGCCAACCCGTCAATGCGATGATCCTATTGACCTTTGGTGTCGGCAACGCACCGCAAAATCCCGAACTTCTTGCTCACCTAAAAGAAGCCTCGGAGCGAGGTGTTATTGTCGTCAACTTGACTCAGTGTTTGGCAGGTAAAGTCAACATGGGTGGTTACGCGACCGGTTGTGCTCTTGCAGATGCCGGCGTGATCAGTGGCTTTGACATGACACCCGAAGCAGCTCTGGCTAAGTTGCATTACTTACTCAGCCAAAATTTGGGTTATGAAGAGATCAAACAACAGATGCAGCAAGTCTTGCGTGGCGAGATGAGTCTGTAACCCTTTTAGTTAATTTCTCACACAAATAAGATAGAAAAGACACTTTATGTGCTTTTTTATGACCAATTTGCTAAAAAAGGTAGCCATTGTGGCTACCTTTTTTTTATCATCACGTCACAACAAAAGAGAAACGGCTCAAGCCTCGCTTTCAGAAACCTTAAAGCGAGCAATGTCTTCCTGCTGTGCTTGAAACTGGCGCTTCAACTCACTCTTAGATTTAAACGCAATATCACCACCGGCTGCGACTGTCATGTGCTGTGCTTCGGTGTTGTGTTTGGATTGATATAGCATCACGGCTTGCATACAAGAGTCGCGCTGAGCTTGCGTTAATGTTTGGCCTTCTGGCCAACGACCAGTCTCTACAGCATAGCTTAATCGCTGATAGACCTCTGGAGTGATTGCTTCAAGAAGTTGGTTTACATCCATAATAAGAATCCTTGTTATCACGGTATCTTTATTAAACGTATATTCAACCTCTACAGTTCAATTGGATACCTTTAATGCACATCTGAAATCTTTTGTTACAAAAACAATAACTCGCTGGTAAAACCAGTCAACCGTCAGACAATTAATAAGCGGAATTGATCACGCATATGATGAATCAGTTGGCAAAAATAGGCGCGATGATCGCCTCTCTTACCCTCCTCAATGGGTGCTTTGATAACACAACCGATACAGATAGGTTGTGTCAAGACAACCCTGCTTTGCAGTGTGAATATCTCAATATGGATGATGGACAATGCCGCATCCCACGAACCGATCTGGTGTGGCACAAATATGAGGTACAAAAACACCCGACTGATGTTAACAAAATTAAAGAGATCGAACTTGTTTCAGCATATCGTGGTTGCTTAGAACTATCAGCTCAAATCGAGCCAATTGATGGCCGCGATAGAAAAACCCACCGTGTAGAAACCATGATCTACATGGGGGAGGAGCAAGCTCGCCTCACAGAAAACCTAAAATCACGCAATTCTGCAGAAGTGCTGTATTTCCTTTGGTCGAAAACAGGAGATGAAAGCGCTCGCCGACAATTTCTGCAACGTGAAGGACATCCAGAGCTAGACACCGCGTCAATGCAATACGCTCTCGCCACATTTTACAGTTCAAGAAACGAACAAAAAACAGAACAACTCCTGCACCGATCACTAGAGCTAACAGGAGCCACTGCGCCTAATGTTGAGATTTTCAAAACCCTTAGTAGCTTGTATTACCGAAACAAAAAAGCGGAGCAAGCCTACTTATGGTCAATGATCGCGAAAGCACATGGCGTTCCAATTGCATCAGATGAAGAGTTGTCTTACTTATATCGTGACCTAGATTCAGCTCAGAAAACCGAACTCAACAAGCAAGTTGACGTAATTTTGCAAGAAGTTGAACTCGGGTCCTACCAAAGCCGCAGTATTAAGTTATAGGTTCAAAAGAGTCGCCACTTTAGGCAACTCTAGATTGTGGCAACCTAATGACAATCAGCTTTCAGTTTTGTCAAAAATTAACGAAACTGAATTGACGCAAAAACGCTCGCCGGTTGTCGGAGGGCCATCAGGAAAAACATGGCCTAGATGGCTATCGCAGCGAGCACAGCGGATCTCTGTACGCACCATTCCGTGACTGGTATCACTCAAGTAACGAATTGCCTCGCTATTTATCGGGGCATCGAAACTCGGCCAGCCACAGCCTGAATCAAACTTGTTGTCAGACTCAAATAGCGGGGCCTCACAACAGGTGCAGTTATAGACACCAGTATCACGGTTATGCAGTAACGTTCCCGAGAATGGTGGCTCCGTGCCCTGCTCTCGGCAAACTCGAAATTCTTCCTCACTCAGTTCCTGACGCCATACGGCATCAGGCTTCTCTATCTTTTCCATTCTCAATTTCCGCTTTCTTTTGTTATTTATTGTACGAGAGTATTTGTCTCTAGATTACCGACTTATTTTTTCAAAATTAGGACTTGCGAAATAGCATGGTTGTAGCACATACTTTCTCACCGTAACAAGGTAATACTAAACCCTGAAAACTCTCTGTTGGCTTGGTATTTTAAGTGAACGCTTGACGAAAGAAACCTGTAACACGCATAAAAAACGAGCACTTAAGACAAATTGTGAAAAAAATCGAATGTTTTTTTTGACATGAAACAACTTAAGTCGGATTATCTGTTGCAGATTTTCAACCGGTTTTGTAATTTTACTACCAGTTATCTTTCATCAAGAAATATAAAGTTGTGGAGCAACTATAATGACTATCAAAGTAGGTATTAATGGTTTTGGCCGTATCGGTCGTTTCGTTTTCCGTGCAGCACAAGAGCGCGCTGACATCGAAGTAGTAGGTATCAACGACCTAATCGACGTAGATTACATGGCTTACATGCTTAAGTATGACTCAACTCACGGCCGTTTCAACGGTACTGTTGAAGTTGAAGGCGGTAACCTAATCGTTAACGGTAAAACTGTACGTGTTACAGCTGAGCGTAACCCAGAAGACCTAAAATGGGACGAAATCGGTGTTGACGTTGTTGCTGAAGCAACAGGTCTTTTCCTAACTGACGAGACTGCACGTAAGCACATCACTGCTGGCGCGAAGAAAGTTGTTCTAACTGGTCCTTCAAAAGACGCTACTCCAATGTTCGTTAGCGGCGTAAACTTCGACACTTACGCTGGTCAAGACATCGTTTCTAACGCTTCTTGTACTACTAACTGTCTAGCGCCTATCGCTAAAGTTCTTAACGACAAGTTCGGTATCGAGTCTGGTCTTATGACTACAGTTCACGCTACTACAGCAACTCAAAAAACTGTAGATGGCCCTTCTGCTAAAGACTGGCGCGGTGGCCGTGGTGCTTCTCAGAACATCATCCCATCTTCAACTGGTGCTGCTAAAGCTGTAGGCGTTGTACTTCCAGAAGTAAACGGCAAACTAACTGGTATGGCTTTCCGCGTACCAACTGCTAACGTATCTGTAGTTGACCTAACAGTTAACCTTAAGAACGGTGCTTCTTACGAAGCTATCTGTGCAGCTATGAAAGAAGCTTCTGAAGGCGAAATGGCTGGCGTTCTTGGTTACACTGAAGACCAAGTTGTTTCTCAAGACTTCATCGGTGAAGTTTGCACTTCAGTATTCGATGCTAAAGCTGGTATCGCACTTAACGACAAGTTCGTTAAAGTTGTATCTTGGTACGACAACGAAATCGGTTACTCAAACAAAGTTCTAGACCTAATCGCTCACGTTTCTAAGTAATTACTTAGATTAAGCGTTTAGCATAGAATTATGTTGAAGAAAGGCGACTTTAGGGTCGCCTTTTTAGTGCCTGTAATTTGCGTTTAGTCTCAATAGCAATGGGACACATCTTCACCCATTGCTCTTTAGATTATTATCGTTATTACCTTGCCCTTTGGAGTGAAAACAATGGACTACTCAACTCTCCCAACCGTTAGTGCCCTATCTGATTGCGTGACCATCGCACAGCTTGAAGACATTAAAATCGTTCGCGTTCAACATGAAAAAGCCTCTGCGGCGATATCTCTTCACGGCGGTCATGTGATGTCATTTATCCCAACAGGCAAGCCAGATTTAATTTGGATGAGCAAAGAAGCGAAATTCGATGGCAAAGCTGCCCTTCGTGGCGGTATCCCTGTTTGCTGGCCTTGGTTTGGTCGCATTGCCACGCCTGCGCACGGCTTTGCCCGCACTACACAATGGGAGCTAGTAGAGCATCGTGAAAACGACAATGGTGTGATTGTTGAGCTTGCTCTTTACCCTTCTGAAGAGACTCATGACATTTGGCCACATATGTTTGACGCACGATTGATTGTCGAGGTCTCTGATGTGTTGAAGGTGTCACTGCATGTGACCAACATTGACGACCAAGCCTGGACTTTCTCTGGCGCTCTACACACTTACCTTAATGTTGGCGATATTCTTAACACTCAAACGCGCGGCATGGGGCTTGAGTACATAGATAGCTTGCAAAACGGTAAAGTGTGCCAAGGTGAAGATACACTGATCCTCAGCGATACGATTGATCGCGTCTACACCCAACCAGAGGCGCAAATTGTGGTTGAAGATCCAGCCCTTGAGCGTAACATTAGTGTCGAAAACCAAGGTCATAACTCCGCCGTACTATGGAACCCATGGGCGGAAGGCGCAAAAGGGATGGGCGACATGAACGATGATGGTTATCAGACTATGCTGTGTGTTGAATCGACTGTACACGCGAATAGCCTTGAACAAGGGATGACTTTGCAGCCAGGCGAGTCGCATGTTTTAGCAACGATTATCTCGGCATAAACCCTCGCATTGGGGCTATGCTGATGCTTTAGCCCCTTTTCAATTCCTGTTAGACTTAGCGCACTTTTTCTAACGATTGTATGCTATGTCTTACCAATGCCCCCTTTGTCATCTGTCCCTCAGTCTCACCGAACGCACCTATCGTTGCGCCAATAATCACAGCTTCGACTTAGCCAAAGAAGGTTATGTCAACCTTATGCCTGTGCAGCACAAACGCTCTAAAGATCCGGGTGATAACAAAGAGATGATGCAGGCAAGACGTCGCTTTCTTGAGCACGACTACTACGCACCGTTGCGTGATAGCGTTGCAAAACTGTGTTTAGAAAATAACCAATCTGATCAGCCTACGATTCTCGATATTGGCTGTGGTGAAGGCTACTACACAGCTTACATCGCCGAGAAAACCCAAGCGCAGGTTTATGGACTTGATATCTCAAAAGCGATGGTTAAGCATGCCGCAAAACGCTACCGCGAGGTTGATTTTACTGTCGCCTCTAGTCAGCGGCTACCTTTTGCTGACAACACATTGAGTACCATTGTGCGTATCTATGCCCCTTGTCAGCACGATGAACTCTATCGCACGCTGAAAGATCAAGGGATCATTATCACCGTAACACCAGCGGCAAGACACCTCTATCAACTGCGTGAACTGATTTACAGTGATGTTCGCCTACATGATGAGCAACCGGAAGTCATCGAAGGTTTTGAGTTAGAATCGGACGAAAAATTGAGCTACCCAATGCACCTTTCGGGATCAGATGCGTATGACCTATTGCAGATGACACCATTTGCGTGGAAAGCCACGCCCGAAGTCGTCAATAACCTCAAAGCAAGTGAGACCTTCATCTGCGAAACGGATTTTTCAGTCAGAGTTTATCGAAAAACAAACTAAGTAGCTTGAACACCAATTCGGTGCGAATTAAGCAAAAGCTCGCTGCTCTGTTTGCCAATATGTTGCGCCTCTCTTAGACTGAACAGAAAAGAGAGGTTCGATGTGAAAGGAAAACACCATGGCAACAGTGCACTCAAAAACAACGCTAATACTCACCTTCTCTCTGTTTCTTGGTGGTTGCACACAATCGAACCATGCTCCAGCGCAACCGCCTAGTGTTGCCCATTACTACGACTACCAACTTTTACGTCAACAAGCCCCTGTCACACTCAATACGCTGCCAACTGATGTTCTTGAAGCAGATGTCATTTTGGTGGGTGAATGGCACACCCATTCAGCAGTACATCGATTTCAGACCGATTTGTACTACCAACTGCTGAAACAAAACCACAATGTTACATTATCAATGGAACAGTTCAGTCGAGATAAGCAATCACTTATGGACGCCTATCTCAAAGGCACCATTGGAGAGCAGTTTCTCAAGCGTAAGGCGAATGCGTGGCCAAATTATGAAAGCGACTATAGAAGCTTGGTCGAGCTTGCAAAGAGCCACCAGCAAAAGGTCATTGCTGCCAATGCCCCGAGAGACATCGTAAAGTGCGTTGGTTATCATGGTGCCAAACATCTAGACAACTTGCCCGAGAGCCAGCGCCAATGGGTAGCTCAAGATATTGATTTGAGTGATAACCCATACAAGTCAAAATTTCTGTCGTCAATGCACCATGGTGACCCAGCGATGAATGAGCGACAGTATGCGGCGCAAGCAACTTGGGACGAAACGATGGCAGAGAGCATAGTCAACGCTTTACGCGTCTCACCTAAAACACAAGTCATGCATATCGCTGGCGACTTCCACATCAACAAAGGCTTAGGCATTGGCCGAGTAATCCAACGCTTAAACCCTGATTTAAAGGTGGTTACGATCAGTCCATCAGCAGAAATAGAATCCGGTAGCGATTACACTTTACTTGTCCTTTCCCCTCCTAAACGCTATGTGCAAGAGAAGCATCAGATGGAAGCCTATCATTCTATGGGGCACACCTTTAAGGCTCCAGATTGCCAGTGAAAAACTAGAAGATTACTTTGCAGTGCAAAAGTTAGGCACTTAACTTGCTAGCTTATCTTTGCCAAATGTTACTGCATGTAATTTTTGCCACAAGTTTTTCACATACAGGTCGATATAATAGTTAGCGAGACCATAGCCGAATGTTTAGGCTTTAACCGCGTGGTCGCTATTTAGGAGGGAGTCGTGAATCCTGTTCAATCTAATTCTACCAACGCTTATCTGGCTCAACAGAACGCGGCAGCGCCAAAGTCAGATTCTTCTGCTACTAAGCAAGAGCAGGCGACACAAAGCTCAACTCATGGGCAGCAAGACAAAGTGACGCTGTCCAATGAGTCGGTACAACTGTCACAACAAGCACCAAAAGACGCCGAAATGAAGGAAGAAAAAGGCGGCAGCGTAGAGGCATTTGCTTACGGCGCTCTCGGTATGGATCACCCAGATGTGGTCAAAGAGCAGAACGACCCTTCTTATACTGCCGGGCAATATATTTCCGCAGCGGCAACGATTGGTGGGCTTATCTTGATGCTGGCGTAAACACCATAAATAACAAAACCGCTCGAAAAAGCGGCTTTGTCTGTTCAGTATATGACTTAGTATTAGTGCAACTTAAGATTTGGACGCAATACTCGGTTGATACGCCCCACCAGCATCATAAGGCCTGTTTTCATCACGCCATGCAGCGCCATTTGGTGCATGCGGTAGAGTGAAATATAGACAACGCGAGCGATGCGCCCTTCAACCATCATTGAGCCTTTGGTTAAGTTACCCATCAAGCTACCTACGGTAGAAAAACGACTCAGAGAAACTAAAGAGCCGTGGTCTTGATACTCATACGCTTTAAGCTCGCGACCATTCATTTGCGCAACGATGTTTTTATACGCTTGTGAAGCCATTTGATGAGCCGCTTGTGCGCGAGGTGGTACAAATGAACCGTCTGCTTGAGTGCACTGCGCAAGATCACCGATCACAAAAATACTGTCGTCTCGTGTGGTTTGAAGCGTGTCTTTCACCACAAGCTGATTAATACGGTTGGTTTCTAGGCCAGCAATCTCTTTCATGAAATCTGGCGCTTTGATACCTGCAGCCCAAACCATGATTTGAGCTGGAATTTTCTCACCGTCTTTGGTGGTCAAGCCATCTTTGTCAGCCTGTGTCACCATTGTCGCTGTGCGAACATTGACACCGAGTTTCGTCAGCTCACTGTGGGCTGCTGATGAAATGCGTGGTGGCAGTGCAGGTAGAATACGCTCACCCGCTTCAACGAGGTTTACATTCAGTTTGCTTGAGTCTAGGTCGCCAAATCCGTATGTACGTAATTCTTTTACAGCATTATGTAACTCAGCAGATAATTCCACACCCGTTGCACCCGCACCGACAATAGCGATATCAACAGTGCCTTGACCATTGTTCGCGTGTAGCTTCAAGAACTCATTGTTCATCTCAGTACGGAAGCGATGCGCCTGCTCTGGGCTATCTAGGAAGATACAGTTGTCACGAACACCGGGAGTGTTAAAGTCATTCGACGTCGAGCCAATCGCAAGCACTAACACGTCATAGGCGATAGTACGGCTTGGCATTAACAACTCACCCTGCTCATCTTTAAGCTCGCTTAGAGTAATAAACTTCTGCTCGCGATCGATGTTTTCAAGGCTACCCATTTGGAAATCAAAACCGTGGTTTTTAGCGTGAGCGCGATAGCTTAGAGCATCAACACCCTCATCCAGAGACCCAGTGGCTACCTCGTGTAACAAAGGCTTCCATAGATGACTGGCTTTTCTATCAACCAGTGTTACTTTCGCTTTGTCTTTACGACCTAGTGTACGACCTAATTTGGTAGCGAGCTCCAGTCCCCCTGCGCCGCCACCGACAACTACAATACTAGTCACAATACACTTCCTCTTAATTTTTTTACTTCAAAATTTTCATCGACAGACAGGCTCTATCGACTCGAAACTGGTTATTCCCTTAGCCTAAAGCTGTGAGCATGTTAAGCGGTGCTCATCTAAGTTCTGACTTTACGCTGCCGTTTCCTGAGACAGTCTTAATGGCATTATTGTATGCCTTATTCAACTTTTATTGATATTTATCAATTTTTTTTAGTTTCGGTCATTATATAGGGCTTGGCCCAACGCGCAAGGGAAACGCGGAAGAATTTCATTATTATTTTTACGGTTTTGTAAATTTATTACTCGTAATGCTAACAAAAAAAGCGATGCTACAAGAGCATCGCTTTTCTAAATGATTCCACATGACATAAGCTAGGCTTGTTTAAAGGCCTTCATAGCTTGCAAGTGCTGAGAGATCTTTTTGAATTTATGAGTCTGGGTATCATCCCAAGTCACTTGATAGTATGGCTCTAATTCAGCAGCACTCTTTGAGTTATCGTGAATCTCATCTTCTTTTGATAAGACTACCATGCAGCGCAATTTGTTCTTTTCACGGAATTTCTCTACGCATTTGGTGGCAATATCTTCATACTCTTCAGGGCGGTCAATACGCCCTTGCATGGTTTTCTCAGGATGTAGATTCGGATTAAACATCACCTGTTTGATTCCACACAAGAATCCGATACGTTCAGACCAGTATGCCCCCAAGCCAACACCACAAATCAGCGCGTTCTTGTCCCCAGATTGCTCGATTACTTTAGAGACTTCTTTGAGAAGGTGTTGCATATCATGTTTAGGATGAAGTGTGCTGTAGTTGATGAAGCGAACATCTTCATCGATAAACTGCAGCTGAAGTACTTTTTCATGGTTACCAGGGCTTGTTGAATCAAAACCATGCAAATAAATAATCATAAGGCATTCCCTTGTTCTTGCTCATTGAGCCTACTTGAAAGCGTGACTCTTAAAACGGTATTTCAGCATTTCATTTCCCTCAATCTACCATGATTACTAGGGTTTAAAATGAATTGTGAATGAAATTGTGCTACTTGATTATCAAAAAGTGATCTCTTTATCACAAATGATAGAGGGTGACTCAAAAATAACCATTTAAACTTACGCAGTTAATTGAGCAATCAACGCCAACGCGGAATCCCTATACAAGGGTTGCTGATAGTGTTGATGAGCAAGCAGATACCAGAGTATAGCCATGTACCTCGAGTGATTAAGCCATGCTTGCACGCCACAGTGATAACTCTGCATTTCGCTTCGAGTTAACCCGCGGTTGCTTAAGTAGCGTTCAACCACAGAGTAGGAAACTTCACCTACCATATCCAGCGCCATTGCAAGATCTAAACGCGGATCGGCAATAGCCGCATATTCCCAATCGATGACTTTGAGCCCCTCTTGCGCTTGCACGATGTTGTGAACACCGAAATCAAGGTGGCACAGTGCCGGCTCGACAACAGGCAGAACGGGTTGATGTTGATACTTTAGGTTCAGCTCTCGCAAAGCCTGTGAATGATACTTCGGGTCTAGCTGCTGCCAATAGTGTTCGATACGTTGCTCGTAATCAAACGAGGCTAACTTATGCCCTTGCGGTAACTTTGTTTTATGAATGGTCGACAATAAGTCGACCAACTGATTCACTCTGACTGTGCTATTGCTGTCTGTGACTTCCCCTTCTAACCAGGACACTAATAAACCCCGTGACGTACAGTCGATTGCTTTAGGAGCCCAACTAACCTCATCGAGAAGTTTCAGTACTTGAAATTCTTGTTTCCTGGTTAAACCAAACACATCTAGAATTAGTGAGTTCGGACGCCAAACATACTGATTATCACTTGAGTCCTTTAACTTCCAACATCGATTGGTTAAACCACCACTTAACGGAGATGCTTCAACAAAGGTGGTTTCCAATCTTGAAGCTAATGCCTTGAGGTTCACATCAACGGCGGGGTTTTGATTTCGATTCATTCTCATCACTTGATGACGGGTGATTGCTAGATTGACAGCAAAAAAAAGCTGCACATTCTGTGCAGCTTCTTGTCACTTTCAGCGATTATAGCCCTAAGAAACTTTTTGATTCTTGCTTACGAATCTCTGTTTCATCGGCCCACTCGATGAGACCCGTTTCTAAATCCATTAAACGCATCGTCATTTTGTAGTAAACGTCTTTATCATTGCCCGCTTGCTTATTGATGCTCGATAAATTGCCATACAACATGTATTGCGCGCCGACCATTTTACCAAATTGAATCGCTGTACTTTGATTGACAAGCTCATCATTGTTTTGGAAGTTTAGCTGTTCACGAACAGATTCAACACGGTCCATATCAACAAAGCGGAACTTACCAGAATTCAGCATTTTCGTCGCGATACTATCAGTGATAGATTCGGTATCGATGTGTTCTGGCGTTTTATTCTTGATGCGCTCAACGAATACAATCGGGCGTTCTTCACGCGTAATTGCCGCTACAGAACCTGACATGAGCATGCTATCCACCATCTCACCCACGATGGTTTGAAGATCCGTTGAACCAAAATCAATGGTCGTTGTTTCAACTGCTTGAGCATCGCCATAGCTGACTTTATTTGAACAGCCACCGAGAATAACGGCTAGGCCGAGCATAGCAATTACACTTTTTTTCATCTTACTTTCCTACTTATAAAATTGAGCGTCGCTGTCACGATGCTTAGTCTGCTTGTCTAATTTGAACACGGAACTGACGACCGTTTGGATTCACTGTCACTTCGGAAATCGTTACGATCTCTTCACCACGCACCACAATCTGCTTCCACGGAGCCAACTTGGTGTTGACCTCTAAACCTTGATCGTCATACCAGTAGAAGCGGTATTGAATATTTTGATCGCCTTTATAAAAGCTTTCCAACGTCACCACACCACGTGTGCGCCCATCAACTTCTGTGGTGATGATATCATTCACTTGTAATCGTTGACCTAAAACATTGTCACCAAAAATGACATTCTGTTGTTTGCTGTCGATTCTCAAACCAGCGGTGGGGGTTGTACACCCTGCCAGAATAACCAACATCAATGCGACCCATACTTTTTTCATCACAAATTACCTAACTGCTTATGCCAGACGACTGGCTGATTTCCATGACGAGAAGCCCATACTAGGACTGTTCTTCCTGCCTCTACTGTAAATGGATACTCGACGCCATCCACTCGTACTGTTTGTTTACCCGCCGGAACGCGTAATTCACTCCCCACCACATATTGTGGTAAAGACTGCCATGAACGTGTATCAGGCTGTTCTGTCACTGCATTCCACACACTGAACAGAGCGTTGCCAACATCATCGTCACCCGCGGTTCTTTTGCGGATACGGTCTTTTAGCCAAACGCGTATCGCTTGGCGAGTTACAACGCCAAGAATCTCTTCAGACAGCGCTTGCTGCGCCATCGCGTCTACATCCACCAACAAATCATTAGAACTTGAAAATCCGTTGACCATCAGTGGCGGCCATGACTGTTGAGTTTGCCCAGTATAGTATGGGAGTGCGATAGAATAGATCGCTAAGTTATCTCGACTGTCATAGATGGGTAAATCTAGTCGCCATCCCTTCATTGCTTCGACGACACCGCGTTCTTCTAGCACAATGACTCGAGCTTGGCCTTTTGCCAACGTTGGTGTTTGTCCGTATTTCTGCTCTAATAGCTCAAGATCTTGGCGCATGCCTAAACGCTGCGCCACACGCCTTGCACCGTCAATAATCGCTTGGTTGTTAGGCATTACTGCCAACGCGCGTCGATAATCGACATAAGCACTGTTAAGATCTCTTTCTGCTTCGTACAAAAGCGCAGACAGATAAAAGAGATAGCCGTTTTGTACCGCTTGCAGTTTCTTTCCCGCATTTGGGTAACGTGACAATACGCTGCCTAAATTAGGTTGAATCCCCTGCGATTTAAGCTCACTTTCCGCTGACTTTAAGCTTTTTTCACGCTTCTGTTTCGCCGCTTCTTGAACTTGATTAGCACGACGGACTTCAACTAATGCGCCCTCTAAGTCATTGCTATAAATATAGTTGAGACCCAGATAAAGATGAAGAAACCCGAGTTCGTAATCGCGAGGATGGTAATCGGTAAGATTGTCATTAACGGCAAGCGCACCGGCACTAGATAAGCTATCTGAGACAGAAATAACTGGTTTATCTTGCCACTGACGAACTTGTGTGTCCGAACGTTGCAGCGATGTAAAGGCAAGGTCAGGCTGTTGATTAAGAAATGAGACGCGACCCAGTTCAAATCCACCCAGCATCGTTTGATCGGCACGACTTTCTATCGATTTTTGTGCGGCACTGTAGTCGCCCTTGACCAGTGCATTTCGTGCAGGCTGATTGGCCACGGAATAGTGACTGAATAGATTACTCACTGACAAGTTACTACAAGCAACCAAACCGACCGTTGCTAACAGCAATACCGCTTTGCGAGAGTATGATTTCAATGAAAGCCTCATGAATAGAAAACACATAAGCGCTGCATGCAGCGCTTAACTTTTATCTTAGCTCATCAATCGCTATTTTAGCTCATTAATAGCGGTCCTAGTGGACGACCACCAACAAGGTGCATATGAATATGATATACCTCTTGGCCACCATGAGAATTGCAGTTCATTATCAAACGGAAACCGTCTTCTGCAATCCCTTCCTCTTTGGCGATTTTCTTAGCCACGGTAAACAAGCGTCCCATCACTAACTCATCGTCAGCTTGGATATCGTTAACCGTCGGAATCAATTTATTAGGGATGATCAAAACGTGAACAGGAGCACGAGGGGTGATATCTCTAAAAGCTGTAACCAAATCATCTTGGTAAACGATGTCCGATGGAATCTCTTTACGAATGATCTTACTAAAAATGGTTTCTTCAGCCATGGGAGCTCCTTGAAATTGATAGATTTAATCGCCGTTGAGTATGCGCTATCTCCCTTGAAAGCACAATATGAACCCGCTCAATGACTCATTTATCAACATTGATATGAAAATGGATGAAATATTTGTATAGCTCGTCAAAAACTGTGCGCCCTCTCCGGTTTAAACTAAGGCAAATTTTGATATACCAAAAAACTATTCAAGATTTCTATTTTTCAGCCGTTTTGGTTGATATACGTTGTTATACATGGAGAGAAAAATGAAAGGTTCGGTTATACGCCGTATGTATGCCGGTTTTACTGTCATTATCGTTTTGTTTGTTATTTCGACTTACATGATGATCAGTGGCATGAACCAAATCCATACCAACTTCAAGTCTGTTTCTGATGTTGCCCTACCATTGGTATCCCAATCCAATGAAACATCGGTTCGTCTACTATCTGCAGATAAATCATTTAAGGACTATCTCACAACCGAAAATCCAGACCGCATGGCAGAAGCGCGTGAGCAATTTAACCAAGCGCGTGAAGAGTTTAATCAGTCATTCCAAGATTTATCCGCAATCAGTGGCAACAACGCTCAGCTGTCTCAGCAAATCAAACAGCTACAAGAGATAGAAGCGCGTTACTTCACTGAAGCGAATTCGGCCATGGACAATTACGTTGCCATGTTTGCTGCTCAAGAAACAGTTCAAGAATCTACACGCAGATTCCAGCGCCTGCATACAGAACTAGGCGTAGGTATGAAAGAGTATGTCGATGATGCGGAAAGTGCTTCTGTAAAGTTTCTCGCAAAAAGTTACTTCTTGAGATTACGTGACGCAGAAGTGATCACTTCTGATGCATTAGCAAGCAACGATATCAACTTCGTACTTGAGGCGGTCAAAGCAAATAAAAAAGCAGTGACGCATCTTAACGACTCTTTTAATGGCCTTGCGAGTCAGATGCCTCGTCTGAAGAACAATTTCGGTAGTTCGGTTGATACATTTACACGCGATATCGGCCAAAAAGGCGGCGTGCTTGATCAACATAACCAGTATCTACAATCACGCTTTGCACTGTATGAAAACATCGCCAATTTGGCGGCCGATATTGACTCTGCAATGGCTGTACTAGAGTCATTCAGTGCCGAGGCATCTTCGGGCCTTGATGCATCTCTTGTTGAAGCAGGTAACGTTTACGACCAGGGTGTCATTCGCAGTATTGGTTCACTCGTTCTGGTCGTATTGATGGCAACGGCGATTGGTTACCACATTGCAAACAGCGTGCGCGAGCCACTGACACGTATCCTGAAATCTCTTGAGAGCCTAACTAAAGGCGACCTAACCAATCGCATTGAGATTCGTTATAATAATGAGTTTAGCCGTGTCAGCGGACACATCAACTCATTAGCCGACAACTTGCACGACATTCTTCAACGTCTAAACAGTGCATCCGATGAACTGACACAAACGGCTTCAAGTAACGAAAATACATCAAACAGTGCGAAAACAAGCCTTAACACTCAACGTGAGCAAACATCCAGTGTGGCGACCGCAATGACGGAGATGTCACATTCGGTGCAAGAAGTCGCGAATAGTGCGCAAAACTCTCTGACCATGGTAAAAGAAGTCGAAACCGCTTCTGACTCTGGCCGCAAGATCATGAGTGAAAACATCAGCACGATTAATCAACTTGAGACGCGTTTGAACGACTCTGTTGATGCGGTAGGCGAATTGCAAAAGATGAGTAGCCAAATCGGGTCTATCCTTGATGTCATTCGTAATATTGCCGAGCAAACTAACCTCCTTGCGCTGAACGCGGCGATTGAGGCAGCGCGCGCAGGCGAACAAGGCCGTGGCTTTGCCGTTGTTGCTGATGAAGTCAGAGTACTTGCGCAACGTACAACGGAATCAACCACAGAGATCGAGAATATGATCAGCAACCTACAGAGCAGTTCATCGTCAGCTAGCTCTGTGATTGAAAGCTGTATGAGCGATATGGAGCGCTCAGTACAACAAGCTTCAAGTGCAAACAGTGCGATGGAAGAGATTCAGGCGCTGATCTTAGAAATCAGTCAAATGAGCTCTTACATCTCACAAGCAGCCGGAGAGCAGAGTCAGACGACTGCGGGTATTGCTCAAAACATCGAAGAGATCAACGCGATTGCCGATGAAAGCTTCCAAGCGATGTCGCAGATTGCACAAACCAGTGTCAATCTAACACGCCTTGCAGAGACACAAAGCGAACTCGTACACCGCTTCAAACTCTAAGCAACATGAGCAAATAACACGTAACAAGTGTTTATTTTGTGCAAACAACGTAAAAGGGTAGTCATCTTTGATAGCTACCCTTGTTTTTTTATCTTCACGCCTTTATATCTCTTATTAGTATTCGTTATGTTTTTCGACCAGTGGTGCTGCTCTGGACAATGCAAACCATTGGCAAAAATGAATGATATGTGCAGGAGAGTTCCCCAAGACAACCTTACCACTCGCATATCATCGTTTTTACATCTAACGAACGCTTATAATCAATACGCCGTTTTATAATAACGAGGATAATTATGGCAATTCATGTTGGGATCATTGACCAAGACCCTATCCGTCTGGTCACCCCATTACTTGATGACCGAAGCGTAGGTCGTCACATCATTTTTATTGGCGATAAAAGCCAAGAAACGATGTTTCAACGCTTAACAAGCGTGTTGGCTAAACGTGAGATAACTACTGAGTTTTACCCTATCCCTGAAGTGACCAACTCTTCTCTCATTAAACAGTCTGTCACTCAGTTGGCTGAAACTCTGAAACAGCGAGGCGAAGATGTAAAGCTGAACGCTAGCTGTGGCTTAAGACATCGACTGCTTTCCGTTTATGAAGTATTCCGCTCTTATCGCTGGCCAATTTTTGTCGTCGAGCCAAATAGCGATACTCTATGCTGGCTCTACCCAGATGGGAAGAATGACGCACAAGTTCAAGACCATATAACGATCTCGGACTACCTAACCATTTTTGGCGCGCGAGCAGAGTTCAATGACTATGAGCTTCCCCCTACACTGGATCAAAAACTTTATCAGTTAGGTGAAAAGTGGGCGAGCAATGCGCTTGAACTTGGGCCTGGCCTTGCGACACTGAATTACCTTGCGACCACCTGTCGTAAAGAGCAATGCCTTGATGTGGAGCTATCAGAGAAACAACAAGGCTATCGCGAGCTCAATATGCTGCTTGATGATCTTGTCGAAGCAAAAATCGCGAGTTATGAGAAAGGCGTTCTGACTTTCGTCAGTGAAGATGCTCGTCGTTTTTCCAATGGTGAGTGGCTAGAAACCTTAGTCCATAGTACCGTTAAACAGATCCAAGATACGATGCCAACCATTCAAGATCGCTCTTTAAACGTTCAAGTCTATCGCCAGTTAGGTGAACGTGAAGTGCGAAACGAGCTCGATGTCGCTTCGGTGGTGAACAACAAACTGCACATCATTGAATGTAAAACCAAAGGCATGCGTGATGACGGCGATGATACGCTATATAAACTAGAGTCACTTAAAGACCTCCTAGGTGGCTTACAAGCACGAGCGATGCTCGTTAGCTTCCGCCCTCTGCGTTATAACGACATTACCCGAGCAGAAGATTTAGGTTTAGCACTGATTGGGCCTGACGAGCTAAAAGACCTACGCACCCACCTAACCCAATGGTTTAAAGGTGCTGGTGGCGTTGATGCTCAGATAAATGGCTAACAGTAGTAAGTAACTAGTCACCATTGTGCTTGAGCACAAATGAAAAGACCCCGCACATTCAGAGCGGGGTCTTTTTGTAATCTCATTAAACTACGTAAATTCTGGGTGATTGCTACGCGTCATCTTCAGTGAAATCAGATGGCAGTGTCTTTTTCATCTGATTCCAGATAAGGCTACTCTCAATACCATATTTACGCACGACATTTGGAATCTCTTCACGCTGGCCACTTTCACAGATTTCTAGAAGCTTCTTGTAGAAGTTAAGCGCTAAATCACGCGCCTCAGGATTAGAGAAATAGTAACTTCCCACACGGTCATAAAGCTTGCGTAAGCCATTAAAAATCAGTCCGTAGATTTGGTTGCCAGAGTGGAATGCTAGACGCTGGAACAGCATGTAGTCATAAAAATTAAAAGTACGAGCGACAAGCGATGCCTGACGGCGCTCAGCGTTTCGATCACCATCGTCTTTAACTTCTTGTTTAATTTTATCCGCATACGGTGAGGCTTCTAAGAAACTATCCCACGATTCAGCAGCAAGCAGGCTTTCACAAGACTCAATAATGCTGGTAATCGTACGCTCAGAATTCTCTTTGTTTGCTTTGAATGCATAACGCATGAAGATAGGACTGATGTTGGTGCGAGCAGCTAACAGGTCTTCAACGATAGACGTCGCATTATCTGCATCGAGTGTCATCAACGTATCCAAAATATGCAAACCCGATGTTTCCATAAATTGGTTCACTTTCGTTGGTTTACCATGTTGAATCGTCAACCAACCATCGCGAGCTAGGCGCTGTAATACTTCACGCAAAGTGGTTCGGGTCACACCGATCAGCTCAGACAGTTCACGTTCTGCGGGTAAGATAGAACCTGGGGGAAATCGACCATTCCAGATACTTTCAATTATATATTTCTCTGCAAATCCCGCAGGGCTTTTTGCCTTGATTACCATTAAGCTCGATCCAATTCATTTATTACATTTCGACTCATCATACCACTAGTTCAGTTGATGCGAAAACAAAGTCTTAAGAATCTTTCAACACCCTAACAATTAGAGTTTACACTCTAATTACATCCCCCGTAATCCTCAAATAAAAGCCTGGTTAGAAACTATATCAAGATGTGAAAACTAATGAACACTATCACCAATGAAACCCATCTATTTGTCATACTAAAAAACAAATTAACATGGCAACAATTGGGAAAATACACCATATAAAATCATCTTTTTAAGCCTTTATTCATAAGATCAATTAAAATTACCCAAAAGAACAATTTTGCAATATTACATTGTTAATTTAAATGCTATTCACCCCTTATGAACTAGTTTACATTCTCTCGCTCGCCTGCAAACAAAAGCGGATTAAGCCCTTCTCTGGCATCAATCTCGTGGCTTGGATCGCGTTTCAACAAAAAACGCCTACCCATACATGAGTAAATTGTTAAAAAATCGTTGACTAAAATATTAGTCTCGGTAAAGTTGCGGGCGAATTTATCTCTCACTCGAATGACGTAGGGAGTGACTTGGCAAGACCACAAAAGCTCAACTGTTGTTTTTCTAAGTCACTGTTTAGAAAAGAATTCATGTGATTTTCCAGTCTATTCAAACAACATAAGAGTATTTCCCATGCCAATGACGCTTGGAAACGCGTTTATTAAGAATTTCCTTGGTAAAGCGCCCGATTGGTACAAAGTTGCCATAGTTGCATTTTTAATCATAAACCCGATTGTTTTCTTTTTTGTTAATCCTTTTGTAGCCGGCTGGCTACTTGTTGCTGAATTTATATTTACCCTTGCGATGGCACTCAAATGCTACCCGCTTCAGCCCGGTGGTCTTTTAGCTATCCAAGCGATTATGATCGGCATGACGAGTCCTGAGCAGGTGTATCATGAGATTCAAATGAACCTTCCTGTGCTTCTATTGTTGGTTTTCATGGTCGCCGGCATTTACTTCATGAAAGAACTGCTGCTCTTTATCTTTACCAAAATCCTGTTGGGCATCCGTTCTAAAGTGCTTCTCTCTGTTGCCTTCTGCTTCGCTGCGGCTTTCCTTTCTGCTTTCCTTGATGCCTTAACGGTTATTGCCGTTATTATCAGTGTAGCCGTTGGCTTTTACGCGATATATCACAAGGTGGTTTCAGGGAAGGGTTCTACTGCCCAGCATGACCATACTCAAGATGATCAGTTGAATGAGCTTACCCGCGAGGACCTAGAAGACTACCGTGCCTTCCTTCGTTCATTGTTAATGCACGCCGGTGTGGGGACAGCGCTTGGTGGTGTAACCACTATGGTAGGTGAACCTCAAAACTTAGTGATTGCAAGCCAAGCAGGCTGGGATTTCGGTGAGTTCATCATGCGTATGCTACCCGTGACGCTGCCTGTCTTTTTCTGCGGCATCGCAACTTGCGTTATCGTCGAAAAGCTAAAGATTTTCGGCTATGGCTCACAGCTACCCGACAATGTTCGTCAGATATTGGTAGATTTTGATAACGAGCAAAAGCAAAAGCGCACCAAGCAAGATGTGGCAAAGCTCTGGATTCAGGGTGCAATTGCAGTTTGGTTGATTTTGGGTCTAGCACTTCACGTGGCAGAAGTTGGCTTGATTGGTCTTTCGGTGATCATACTAGCGACCGCGTTTACCGGCGTAATTGAAGAGCACTCTATGGGTAAAGCTTTTGAGGAGGCACTGCCTTTCACTGCCCTACTCGCAGTCTTCTTCTCTATTGTGGCAGTGATTATTGATCAAGAACTGTTTGCCCCTATCATTGACACCGTTCTCCATATCGAAGATAGCGGCACACAGCTAGCGCTGTTCTATGTTGCCAATGGTATTCTCTCGATGGTTTCCGACAACGTATTTGTAGGTACGGTTTATATTAATGAAGTGAAAACGGCGTTAGTGGAAGGTGTGATTAACCGAGATCAGTTTGATCTCCTAGCGGTTGCAATCAACACAGGTACAAACTTACCTTCGGTTGCGACTCCAAATGGCCAAGCCGCATTTTTATTCCTACTGACCTCGGCACTTGCACCTCTGATCCGCCTATCATACGGACGCATGGTTATTATGGCTCTGCCATACACGATTGTATTAGCGATTGTCGGCTTCATTGGCATCATCTTCTTCTTAGAGCCAATGACTGCACATTTTTACGATATTGGTTGGATTACCCACCACTCGGGTGAGATTTCAGACGCTGCTATGTCTCACGGACATTAATTTTTCATTGCGTTAGAAACTTATACACGTTAAAAAGCTCTGAGTATTCAGAGCTTTTTTATTTACAAGGATTTAGTGTGCGCTTTCTGTATTCTCTGCAAACCTTTTCGAAGAGTCGTTTTTCTTGGCTTTTGCTGTTTTTTATCATCATTGGCTTTGAAGCAACCGCGCTCTATTTTGAGCACGTCATGTTACTCGCGCCCTGTGTAATGTGTATCTATGAGCGAGTAGCAATGCTTGCTGTCGCGGGGGCAGCTCTGTTTGGCGCAATTGCACCTAAAAATCCGGTTATCCGTTGGATAGGCCTTATCGGTTGGGGTTTTGGCTCATACAAAGGTTTAGCGCTTTCTCTGGAACACGTTGACTATCAATTTAACCCTTCACCATTCAAGACCTGTGACTTGTTCGTCAACTTCCCTGACTGGGCACCACTCCACAAATGGGTTCCTTGGATGTTTGAAGCGTATGGTGACTGCAGTAAGGTCGTATGGGAGTTCCTATCACTCTCTATGCCTCAATGGCTTGTCGTTATCTTCGCCGGAAATCTCGTCGCACTGCTGTTCATTGTTATTTCGCAGTTCGTCAGCAAACCTCGCATGTTTAGCTAGAAAAACCGAAGGCATGAAACAAAAAAACGCAGATGGATAAAACCCATCTGCGTTTTTTATTACGTAACGTTTAGATACTTAGGCTAGTTCATATCCCTATTCGGTGCGGGAGCCAGTACTTCACGGTTACCATTATGCCCTGGTGCACTTACAATGCCCTGAGCTTCGAGTTGCTCAACAATGCGTGCGGCACGGTTATAACCAATCTTAAAGCGTCTTTGAACGCCTGATACTGAGCCTCGTCTTGATTGAACCACGTGCTCGACAACTTGGTCAAACAATGGGTCCGTATCTTCATCCGCTTCAGCAGTCTCACCCGGAAGTAGCGCATCTGGCCCTTGATCCCCATTGGTGATCTCATCAATGTAATTCGGTTTACCGCGGGCTTTCCAGTTATTCACAACAGCATGAACATCATCATCTGAGGCAAACGCACCGTGAACACGTACAGTGTGGCTCGAGCCTGGCGGTAGATACAACATATCACCCATACCGAGAAGTGATTCAGCGCCACCTTGATCAAGAATGGTACGTGAATCGGTCTTCGTTGATACGGTAAATGCCACACGTGTTGGGATGTTGGCTTTAATCAAGCCTGTAATAACATCAACGGATGGACGCTGAGTCGCCAAGATAAGGTGGACACCCGCAGCACGCGCCTTCTGCGCAAGACGAGCAATCAGCTCTTCAACTTTTTTACCCACTACCATCATGAGGTCAGCGAACTCATCGACGATAACGACAATGTATGGCAACTTCTCAAGCAATGGAGGCTCTGCATCCATGCTATCACCTGCTTGCCAAAGTGGATCATGAATAGGATGTCCTGCCTCTGCAGCCATCTTCAATTTATCGTTAAAGCCCTTAATATTACGTACGCCCAATGCTGACATCAGCTTATATCGTCGTTCCATTTCTCCAACACACCAACGAAGCGCGTTAGAGGCGTCTTTCATGTCAGTAACCACTTCTGATAATAGGTGTGGAATGCCTTCATAAACCGACAGTTCGAGCATTTTCGGGTCAATCATGATAAAGCGGACATCTTCCGGAGTTGCTTTGTACAGCATACTCAAGATCATGACGTTGACACCTACCGACTTACCCGAACCGGTTGTACCCGCAACGAGAACGTGTGGCATTTTCGACAGGTCAGCTATCACCGCTTCACCCGCAATATCTTGGCCTAGTACAACAGTGGTGGGTGATTTAGCTTCGATAAACTGCTGGCTACCTACAACATCAGAGAAAAACACCGTCTGGCGACTCATATTTGGCAATTCAAGACCAACGTATGGCTTACCTGGGATAACCTCAACCACACGAACCGCCATGGCCGATAGAGAGCGCGCTAAGTCCATGGAGAGGCCTGAGATACGGCTCACTTTAACGCCCGGAGCAAGATCAAGCTCAAAACGGGTAATCACCGGGCCGGGGAAAATATCGACGACTTCAGCTTGAATCTTATAGTCAGCTAGCTTGGATTCAACCAAACGCGCAATCCCTTCTAGGGCTTCACGATCAATAAAGCTTTCACGCTTTTCTGGGTGATAAAGCAACTCTAAGGTTGGCATTGGCTCTTCTGGTACAGGAAGGTTTACATCGTTTTGTACCAAGAATGGGTTTTGCTGTGCTGCAACATTCGTTTGTGCTTCTTTTATCAAAGATTGGAAAGCCGCCACGTCTTGGTCTTGGCTCTGATCGATTTCTTCAAACTCACCCTCTTGAGCAGACTCATCCGCCCAAGGTAGATCACTTATTTGAACCTCGCTTTCATCAGGTTCAACCGATGACGACTCGACGTCAGCGTCCGACATCATCGGCACTGGTGTATCCACATCTTCGTCAATATCAATACTGGAGAAGCTTGGTTGACGATCATCAACCTCATCATCCATCGAATCATCCATCACAAAGTCTGCTGAGAGCTCAGGCTCTATTGTTGAGCTTGCTGCGGGAGCTGACGTAGCAGATGGCTCTGAAGTGAGTTCTTCAACCAGAGGCTGAACAAATTCAGTTATCGGTGCATCAGGGGCACTAACAACCGATGGCTGCAAATCTTCTGATGCTAAGTCGTCATGCGCTAACGCATCTTGCTCTAGCTCTGCAATTGTCGCACCCAATTCAATCGTTCTCGGCGTATCTTGGTTTTCAGTCACTTGAACTTCCGAGCTCTCGGCTTGATGTGAAGCAGAGAAATTTGCATGCTCTTCTATGATCACAGGAATCGATGGCGCGACTGGATCTGGCTTAGCAGGGGTGACTGCCTGTTCTGGCATATGGATGTTGTAACGGCGACCAGATTCAGCTTTGTCAGAGGCTTGTTCTAGTAATGGATCGGATTCCACGTTAGCACTAAACGAGAGTTCTGAAGCTGGATCATGCTGATCACCCGCAATCTGTACTGGCTCATCATCTTGCAAGGTCGGTTTGTAAACCGTGCTCTTTTCACCTCGAACTTTAGACAACATTGCTTGGCACGCCAAAATCGCACGCTCACCCAACCATTCAACGATGGTCAGCCAAGATAAACCTGTCAATAAGGTAAAGCCTGCGCCCCACAAAAACAGTAATACGAGCGTGGTACCCAGCACATTAAGCATCGGTAAGGATAAGCTGGTCAGCACGTCTCCAATGACGCCACCCGATGAAAAATACCAAATATCATCAAAGTTAATGTCCGCAAGGCCACAGCTCGTCAAAATGAGAGCCACCAGCCCCATCAATTTTGTGCCCCACATGACAAAGTCGATCTCTTCATCTTCATCACGTACACGTAAAGACAACCAAGAAACGGCCGCGATAATAAATGGCAGAGTGTAGGCCAAGATGCCAAAAGTAAAAAACATGGTATCGGCAAGCCAAGCACCTAAGCGGCCACCAGAATTTTGAACTTTGGCGTCCCAACTGGTTTGTGACCATGAGGGATCGGCAGCGTTAAAGGTAAAAAGGGATATGGCGAGAAAGACCGAGCCCAGAATAAAGAGAATAAGCCCGGCTTCACGCAAACGTTGAAGCCCCGATAGCTTACGCTTCGGGTTATCTTGGCCAGTTTTGACGATGGTTTTCACTGTTTTTATTTTGTTCTGCATGAACATGATGATTCTTTTCGGCGAGTCAATACTCAGTATTGACTCAGCTAGTCCTTAGTCTAAAAACAAACTGAGCGGCCTAATGCCGCTCAGAAAGATTTAAACACAATGCCCTAAAAAACCCAATGAATTAACATCAGAAAATCAGGGCAGTGCTAGTTTTTAGCGAGTTTTGATAACAAGCTGATTCGATTGTTTGACTTCTTCCATCACCACATAAGTACGTGTGTCATTCACACCCGGTAGACGAAGTAACGTGTCGCCCAATAACTTACGGTAAGCGCTCATGTCAGACACTCGCGTTTTGAGAAGATAGTCAAAATCACCAGACACTAAATGACACTCTTGAATGTCATCAAGCTTTTGCACCGCCGTGTTGAACTGCTCAAACACATCTGGCGCACCTCGATTAAGGGTGATTTCTACGAAAACGAGTAGCGAAGTATCTAAGAACTGCGGGTTGAGAAGAGCCGTATAGCCCGTAATGTAACCCTGACGTTCTAGACGGCGTACACGCTCTAGACACGGTGTAGGAGAAAGGCCTACACGCTTTGATAACTCAACATTTGAGATTCGACCATCTTTTTGTAACTCGTTCAGAATGTTACGGTCGATACGATCTAAATCCTTGGACGGCTTCTTGTAATTATCTGCCATTTTATTCCACCTTATTACTTCCTTGCAAAAATTTATACTACAACTTCTTAATATTTAGCATCAAATTCTACTAATATCTTCCTATACTAGCAATTAATTCGACAATTTTACCCTACATATAGTCGTTAAAACCATAAAATAATGAGGAGTCAGGATGATCATTGGCGTACCTAAAGAAATCAAAAACCACGAATACCGCGTAGGTATGATCCCTGCTAGTGTGCGAGAGCTTATCTCACACGGTCACCAAGTGTTTGTAGAAACCCAAGCCGGTGCTGGCATCGGGTTCTCAGATGAAGATTACATCTCTGTAGGCGCATCCATTCTTCCTACTGCTGCTGAGGTGTTTGCCTCGGCAGATATGATCGTTAAGGTAAAAGAGCCTCAAGCGGTCGAGCGAGCTATGCTTCGCGAAGGGCAAATATTATTTACTTATTTGCACCTAGCACCAGATTTTCCACAAACTGATGAGCTAATCAAGAGCAAAGCTGTCTGTATTGCCTACGAGACTGTAACAGATAATATGGGTCGCTTGCCACTATTAGCGCCAATGTCTGAAGTTGCCGGTCGAATGTCTATTCAAGCAGGGGCACTCACACTGGAAAAATCCCATGGTGGTAGAGGCTTACTATTAGGTGGAGTACCAGGCGTTGAGCCAGCTAAAGTGGTGGTTATCGGCGGTGGTGTTGTCGGTGCGAACGCTGCTCGTATGGCGGTTGGCCTGCGTGCTGATGTCACCATTTTAGATCGCAACATCGATACCCTTCGTCGACTAGATGAAGAGTTCCAAGGTCGAGCTAAAGTTGTTTATTCAACTACAGATGCGATTGAAAAGCATGTGCTTGAAGCCGATTTGGTGATTGGTGCAGTACTGATCCCTGGTGCCGCCGCGCCAAAACTTGTGACCAAAGAGATGATCAGCAAAATGAAACCAGGTGCTGCTGTCGTTGATGTCGCGATTGACCAAGGTGGCTGTTTCGAAACCTCTAAGGCGACAACACACGCTGACCCAACTTACATTGTTGATGAAGTTGTCCACTATTGTGTTGCGAATATGCCAGGTGCCGTTGCTCGTACGTCAACGTTCGCTTTGAACAATGCCACCCTACCCTATATCGTTAGCCTCGCGAACAAGGGTTATCGCGAAGCACTGCTTTCAGACAACGGCTTCCTAGAAGGTTTAAATGTTATTCATGGTAAAGTGACGTGCAAAGAGGTCGCGGAGTCTTTCGACCTTGAATACGTTGAAGCCGAAACGGCGATTACTATGTTCAGCTAACCATTCACGAACCAACGTTGATCATTTGCTCACTGCAAGTATCAAATAGCAAAGCGCCCATCATTGAGATGGGCGCTTTTTTACGTTCTATGTGTCAGAGACTAACTATCTATTAGGTAATAACCCGGGGAAGTTAAAACCAACGCTCAAGAGCGTTTTTGTCTAACTGACGAAATGCTCGGTTAAGCACTTTAGCCAACTCTTTATAGCGTGGCTGACTTTTCATTGGCTCTAGCGCAAAACCGCTATCAACGATTTTCTGATGAATCTCTCTATACCAAGCGGCTAATGAAGGAGGCAGTTGCGTATTCGCTCGATGTCCTAACCACCACATGCCTTGTAAAGGAAGGCTGATTGCAAACAGCGCTACAACGATAGCTTGTGGCATCGCGTCTGCATTCTGAAACGCCATCTGCGTCAACACACTAATCGCAGCCACAGCGGGCATCACTTTAACCGCAAACTTGGTTGCCTTAATGACACGCGCTTCAGGAAAAAGCAGATTGAGCTCCTTTTTCATCGGCCAAATGTCCATGTAGCTTTGTCCATCTTTCATGCTATGGATAAATCCTACTTGTCTACTCATGACACCTCCCCAGTACCCTTTCGCTATCTTTCTTAAAAAAAATTGAACGTATTCAACTAATCCTGCAAAAAATTGACCCGAGTTAATATTTTTTCAAATTTTTTTGTTATATTGAGCCATTATCGCTATTCTATGCGCACTCTCAATCTCATTGTTGCCCTTATTTACAATTATGGCAACACTGTGACGACTTTGCATGGAATGCAGGCCAACTTGTTTATAGAACGTTGGTCCATTTATACGGAAATTCAAGGTTTCTGACCAAGGCAAGTAGCAGTTTTTTAGCCGTCTACTATCCTTGTGATTGATTTTCACCATTACTGATTTAAATTCAGACAATTTACAGGTAGTCAACCATGTCTAAGCTAGTTTTAGTTTTAAACTGCGGTAGTTCTTCTCTTAAATTCGCTATTGTTGATGCAGACAACGGCGACGAGCACCTAACAGGTCTTGCAGAGTGTCTTCACCTTCCAGAAGCTCGTATCAAGTGGAAACTTGATGGTAAACACGAAGCTCAACTAGGTGACGGTGCTGCTCACGACGAAGCGCTATCGTTCATCGTTGAAACTATTCTTGCTTCTAAGCCAGAACTTGCAGATCAACTTGCTGCAATCGGTCACCGTGTTGTTCACGGTGGTGAGAAGTTCACTAAGTCTGTTCTTATCGACGACGAAGTACTTAAAGGTATCGAAGACTGTGCAACTCTAGCACCTCTTCACAACCCAGCAGCTATCGTTGGTATTAAAGCAGCGCAAAAAGCGTTCCCAGCACTTAAGAACTCTGCTGTATTCGATACTGCATTCCACCAAACAATGCCTGAAGAAGCGTACCTATACGCTCTTCCATACAACCTATACAAAGAGCACGGTATTCGTCGCTACGGTATGCACGGTACTTCTCACCTATTCATCGCTCGCGAAGTTGCAGAGCGTCTAGGCAAGCCAGTTGAAGAACTAAACATCATCAACTGTCACCTAGGTAACGGTGCTTCTGTATGTGCTATCAAGAACGGTCAGTCTGTAGATACTTCTATGGGTCTTACTCCCCTTGAAGGTCTAGTAATGGGTACTCGTTCTGGTGATATCGATCCTGCGATCATCTTCCACCTACACGACGCTCTAGGTTACTCTGTTGAACAAATCAACAACATGCTAACTAAAGAGTCTGGCCTAATGGGTCTAACTGAAGTGACTCCTGACTGTCGTTACATCGAAGATAACTTCGGTAAAGAAGAAGCGGCTACTCGCGCGATGGACGTGATGACTCGTCGTCTAGCGAAATACGTAGCGGGTTACACTGCAACTCTAGACGGTCGTCTAGACGCTATCGTATTCACTGGCGGTATCGGTGAGAACGGCGCTCCAATCCGTGAGCTAGTTCTTAACCGTCTAGGCATCTTCGGTATCGAAGTTGACGGCGAAGCTAACCTTAAAGCACGCTTCGGTGGCGAAGGCGTAATCACTACTGCTGACAGCCGCATTCCAGCAATGGTTGTTTCTACTAACGAAGAACTAGTGATTGCTGAAGATACTGCGCGTCTAGCAGGTCTTTAATCCTTTCTAATCTGGCTGGCCCTTGGGCTGGCCAGATTTTTTCTGGGCTCTCATAAGCAAAAATACCCCAATTTGTTTAACTGAGTTCTTACCTAATCATATAGTTAGAGGTCCTAATCAATGTCCCGTACTATTATGCTTATCCCTACTAGCGCAGGCGTTGGCCTAACAAGCGTTAGCATGGGTGTGCTTCGTGCAATGGAGCGCAAAGGCGTTAAAGTTTCTTTCTACAAGCCAATCGCTCAACCTCGCAGCGGCGGTGACCAGCCAGATCTAACTTCAACTATCGTTAGTGCAAACAGCGATATGAAGATCGGCGAACCAATGCAAATGTCTGTTACTGAGAGTCTTATCGGTAATGACAACATGGATGAGCTACTAGAAACCGTTGTTGAGCGTTACAACCAGATCAATAAAGATGCTGACGTAACCCTTATCGAAGGCCTAGTACCAACTCGTAAGCACCCATTCGCAAACCAGCTTAACGCTGAAATTGCTGCAACTCTTGGTGCTGAAATTGTTCTAGTTGCGACTCCTGGCAACGACAACCCAGCTCAACTAAAAGAGCGTATCGAAGTAGCATGTTCTAACTTCGGTGGTACGAAGAACAAAAACATCTCTGGCGTAATCATCAACAAGCTAAACGCACCAGTTGATGAAGCAGGCCGTACACGCCCAGACCTATCTGAAATCTTTGATGAAGCAGATAGCGCGAAGCAAAACGAAATGAAAGTGATGGAAATCTTCAACACTTCTCCAATTCGTGTACTAGGTTGTGTGCCATGGAGCATCGATCTAATCGCTACTCGCGCAGTTGATATGGCGAAGCACCTAAATGCTGACATCATCAACGAAGGTGATCTAAACACTCGCCGCATCAAGAGCATCACATTCTGTGCACGTTCTCTGCCAAACATGATTGAGCACTTCAAGCCTGGCTCACTTCTTGTTACTTCAGCAGACCGTCCAGACGTTATCGTTGCAGCTTCTCTAGCAGCAATGAACGGTGTTGATATCGGTGCGGTACTTCTGACTGGCGGTTACGACATCCCAGCAGAAATCGAAGGTCTATGTAAGCCTGCATTTGAGACAGGTCTACCTATCTTCAAAGCACAAGGTAACACTTGGCAGACTTCTCTAAACCTACAGAGCTTCTCTATCGAAGTACCTGCAGACGATAAAGAGCGTATCGAGTTCATCAACGAGCACGTTGCTGGTCACATCGACGGTAACTGGATCGAGTCTATGACTGAGGGTACTCAGAAGTCTCGTCGTCTAAGCCCACCAGCATTCCGTTACCAGCTAACTGAGTTTGCTCGTCGCGCTGGTAAGCGTATCGTTCTTCCTGAAGGTGATGAGCCACGTACAGTTAAAGCTGCGGCTATCTGTGCTGAGCGCGGTATCGCTGAATGTGTACTTCTAGGTAACCCAGAAGAGATCAAACGCGTTGCTGCACAGCAGGGTGTTGAGCTTGGCGCTGGCGTTCAAATCATCGATGCTGATGCAGTTCGTGAGAACTACGTAGCTCGTCTAGTTGAACTACGTGCTAAGAAAGGCATGACTGAAGTTGTTGCTCGCGAGAAGCTACAAGACTCAGTATTCCTAGGCACAATGATGCTTGAGAACGACGAAGTTGACGGTCTAGTTTCTGGTGCAGTTCACACAACTGCGAACACTATCGTTCCTCCGTTCCAGATCATCAAGACGGCACCTGATGCGTCTATCGTATCTTCTGTGTTCTTCATGCTGCTACCTGACCAAGTATTGGTTTACGGTGACTGTGCGATCAACCCAGATCCAACAGCGGAACAGCTTGCTGAAATCGCTATCCAATCTGCTGACTCTGCAGCAGCATTCGGTATCGACCCACGCGTTGCTATGATCTCTTACTCTACTGGTGAATCTGGTAAGGGTGCAGACGTAGATAAAGTACGTGAAGCAACGAAACTTGCTCAAGAGAAACGTCCTGATCTCGTGATCGACGGTCCTCTACAGTACGATGCAGCTATCATGGAAAATGTTGCCGCTTCTAAAGCGCCTAACTCTCCAGTAGCAGGTAAAGCAACGGTATTCGTATTCCCTGACCTAAACACAGGTAACACGACTTACAAAGCGGTACAGCGTTCAGCAGACCTAGTATCTATCGGTCCAATGCTGCAAGGTATGCGCAAGCCAGTAAACGATCTTTCTCGTGGCGCGCTAGTAGACGACATCGTTTACACCATCGCTCTAACAGCTATCCAAGCAGACCAAGAAGCGAATTAATTCGATTCTTGGTTGTTACCAAAACCTCCGCAAATTGCGGAGGTTTTTTTTCGCCTTGAACTGGCCAATATTCCTAGTCAGTCACAAGCTCTAGCTCAACCAATAAATAACGCCACCGAACAACACACTTAGCATCATTACCGGCGCAATACGATAGCCAAGCGTTTTATCCCCGATAGCGATGACGAGACCCATTTTTACCAAGGTATTAACTGATGCCGCGATAAGAATACCGAACACCGCAATATCCATATCGAGTGACAGTGTACTTTGCCGACCTAAGGTCAACGATATCGCATCGACATCTGTCATCCCTGAAACCGCCGACAAGATCAAAATACCCGCGCTACCAAACCACTCAGAAAGTGCATGAGAGAGCAGCATAATCATCGCCAACACTACGCCAAAGAACAGAGCCGATTGCAGCGCTAAGGGGTTGGATTGCTTATTTGTGGGCTCAACCGTGTCGTCTTTACACGTTCGCCAGATCCACCAAGCGGGTAAATACAACATGATCATCATTGTCAGCACAATCAGGCTTAGCCGAGGGATCAGCTGAGGGTTAATGACTGAAAGAACGACCAACAATCGTGGGAACATGGTGCCACAACTCAGCAATATGCCGCTCGCCAAGAGTGGACTCATTTGTGGTTGTTCACGGGATAAGTGCGAAAATTGCAGCGTCAAGGCTGTAGATGAACTCAAACCGGCAAACACAGAAGTAAATAGAATCCCCCGTTTGGTGCCGCCAATCTTGATAGCAAAATACCCAACAAATGAGATACTCGCGATCAATACCACCATCCACCATATCTCGTAAGGATTCAGTGCTCCCCATGGGCCGTAGGTTTGATTGGGCAAGAGAGGCAGCAAAACAATGGAGATCAAAAGCAGTCTTAAGGCAGCATCAAGCTCATACTCTTGCAGCCTTTGCAGTGCTTGATGCAGCTCTTTTTTGTTATCGAGCACCACAGCGGTGATAACGGCAGCAGCTGCGGCTAACACTGCCTCTCCTGACACCGCGAGGCTACCCAATACAAAGGTGATTATTAGGCTCACGACGCCTGTGATACTAATGTCATCACTTTTCTTTTGCTGAATCACAAACGCAATACAAGCAAGCACCACTAAGGCCACAAGAGCAAAACCCAGTAAAGCAGGAGAATAGAGATCAGCCAAGATGGCGATGAGGCCACCGAGCAGGCCTACCAGCGAAAAAGTACGGATACCTGCGACACGACTGCCCTCAAGACTATTGCGCATCACCCAGCCGCGTTGAGTGCCGACAATTGCACCCAACAGCAGCGCGATGAACAAATTCCAAATAAGATGTTCACCGCTAACAAACTCGTTAATATCCATACCCCACCCCAACAAAAGATCGGCTATCTATCATTAGTTTATGTAAATGGCGGTGAGATACTGTGATGGATAGATAATATCTAAGAAAAGAGTGTTATCCTTCGAAGACTAGGCCAGCTCCAAAAACACCGGCCTAGAGGCATTAAGCCATTAAAGACAACAAGTGTTGCGTTGCAGCTTTTGGCTCATCGGCATGACAAATGGCAGACACCAAAGCGAGTCCATGCACGCCTGTTGCAGATAGCTGCGGAATATTGGCTTCATTAATACCGCCGATCGCAACGATGGGTAACGATGTCTTTCTTAACGCTCGCTCCAAGCCATCCAAACCCCAATGCTTTTTGGTATTGGTTTTAGTGGGCGTGGCAAAAATTGCGCTAAGGCCGATATAGTCGATCGGTAAGGAATCTGCTTGCTCAAGTTGCTGCTCTGTCTCAATAGACAAACCCAAGATCTTCTCTTTACCGATAAGTTGTCTTGCGAGGGTTGCAGGCATATCCGACTGACCAAGGTGAACGCCATCGGCATCAACCGCTAACGCCACATCTACCCTGTCATTGATGATCAAAGCCACACCTGTCCCTGAAAGAACCTCTTTCACCGCCTGAGCACGCTCGATAAACGCCCTGACATCACCATGTTTTTCCCGCACTTGTACCATGGTAACGCCACCCGCTACCGCCTCTTGCACCACACGAGTCAAGGTCGAAAGATCTTGCTGATCATCCGTCACCAGATACAGTTTATATGGGTTCATAATCGACTTTCTCATATCGCTCTGCTTACACTGAAAACACACAGCGCAAGCAGAGCCTAGTGGTTTAGCTAAGTTTAAGACGCTCACTCAAGCGCTGTTCATCAAGCTGATACAACTCATCAAGCAAATTAAGCTGCAGGCTGCCCGGGCCACGTGACTGCTGGGCAGCGATTTCGCCCGCAACACCCAACACAGCCGCCGCAGCAAGGCCGGTATGATCACCGACTGCGGCAAACGCACCCGTTAAGGCTGTAAGAGTACAACCCATTCCGGTTACATATGGCATCATCGCATCACCATTGTCCAGTTTAACCACCGAATCCTGAGTGACAACGTAATCTGTTGCTCCTGAAATCACAACGCTAGCGCCATACTCTGCCACTAAGAACTTGGCCGCATCTAGTGCAGTGTCACTGCTGTCTAGTGCATCTACACCTTTGCTCTGTGCTTGTTCGCCCGCAAACGCAATGATTTCTGAAGCATTAGCACGAATAATCAGCTGATTCGCCAGCTTTGCGATCTCACGTGAGGTTTGCGTGCGCAACTGACTGGCACCACAGCCCACAGGGTCAAGCACAACAATCTTATTGTTTGCGTTCGCCTGCTCTACGGCATAAGTCATGCGCGGTGTCCATACACTGTCAAGCGTACCGATGTTGATCACCAAAGCCCCTGCGAACGACATCATTTCCGCCAGCTCTTGCTGTGAGTGTGCCATGATCGGTGACGCTCCAATCGCCAGCAAAGCGTTAGCGGTATTATTCATCACAACGTAATTAGTGATGTTCACTACCAGCGGTTTTTGCTCACGCACAGCGCTAAGCGCTTGGATAATCTGTTCTTTGTGCATTGTATTTCCTCTAAGCCTTTAGGGCATCCAGTCCTTGCTGCCAAAACGCCACTTCCATACGTGTCGCCGTTCTAAAAATATGGACCAAATTCTGACCACGTTGACTATTGATGTCGATTTCTGCCAGCAAACCGTTGAAGTACTCTTCACCTGCAGCCACACCCGTTTGGAATTCATCACCGCCATAGAGCTGAATCCAACTCGCGTAGGGGTTTCCATCAATAACCGTGCTTTCATCTTCACACAGCATCTTACCAATCACTGCATAACCAATAGAGCAAGGCGCAAGTGCCGCATACAAGTCCACCAGATCACCCGCCATGCCTGCGTCTAACACATAACGCGTGTAGGCAACGGTACCGAAATCTTCAGGTTCGTTTTCCAGATCGATTTCGCTCAGTCCCCACTGTTCACAGTAAGTCACATGGTGAGCAATCTCGGAATCCAATAAAGCATGAACACTTGGCAGGGCGCGACGCATATCAGCCAGCGTTTGCGCTTTGTACATCGCCAAGGCATACGCTCGCGCGTATTGCTTTAGGAATAAGAAATCTTGCTTTAAATAGTGAAGAAAACAGGGCTGTGCAAGCGTGCCCGCTGCCAACTGACGAACAAAGGCATGTTCAGTGTAAGCTTGCCAGTCATCACGGCACGCCTCTATCAAATCTTGAACTTTCATCATGACCTCTTAATCAAAACTTGGAACGTAAGTCGCCGCTTTCGGCAGGGATTTTATGATGCCCTTGTTGTACATAAACTCTGCATAATCATCGTAGCGCTTCAAATCAACCGCAGAAGGGCGCAGAGCAAATCGAGTCAAAGTGTCATTCCATGCACGCGCATTCAGCTCATTGTCTAGCGTGTCCGGTGAATAAGCGACAAACTCATTCCAAGACGCTTCTGGGTGATTAACAATATAGGTAGTTGCTTGCTCTAGTGCTTTAGCAAATGCCTTGAGCGCTTCTTTATCATGCTTGTTCGCATTCGCAACAAACACCAACTCATCATAGGTTGGTACGCCATGCTCTTCTGGGAAGAACGCTTTCGCTTTAAAGCCTTCTAACGCGAGTTGATTGGTTTCAAAGTTGCGTAGACCACCCCAAATCGCATCCACTTGACCGGAGGCCAGAGACGAAGAGAGTGCCCAACCTACGTTAATCGTTTCGACATCAGATAGCGTTAAGCCCTCTTTGCCGAGCATAGTGCCAATGGTGGCTTCCTCATTGCCAGAAATCGCAATACCAATCTTTTTGCCTTTCAGATCGGCGAGAGAATCATTTTTACCATTATCCAACACCATTAACGTGTTTAGTGGTGTGGCAATCAAAGTCGCTGCGCGGATCAAAGGTAAACCTGCTGCCACATCGGTGGTTAGGCTTGGCTGATAAGAGACGGCTAAATCAACTCGACCTGCGGCCACCAATTTTGCTGGTGTGCTTGGATCGGCTGGCTCTTGAATCGCAATCTCTAAACCTTGCTCTTTGAAGTAACCACGCTCATGCGCAATTACGATTGGGCCATGGTTTGGATTGACGAACCAATCCAACATCAAGGTCATTTTCTTTTCAGCAGCAGCCACATTGAGTGAAAAGGTGGTGGCTATCACTGCAGCGGCGGTAAGAAATGAAGTCTTTTTCATCTGTATTTCCTTTGAAGGTGATATCCCTACTGGTTTTCCCAGGGAATCCATTTTTTTAGTAATTTATCGGTAATGAAGTAAAGCGATATCGAGAGTAGCGCGAGTATAAACAGAGCAGCGAACATCTCATCAATGATCATCCGCGCATTGGCTTGCAACATCAGATAGCCAAGCCCTGCACTTGAACCTACCCATTCTCCTACTACGGCACCAATGGGTGCGACAACAACCGCAACACGAATACCGGATGCTAATGTAGGCAGTGCGGCGCGTAGTTGGATATGACGTAAACATTGCCACTTAGTCGCGCCCATGGTTTGAGCTAGATCGAGGTAGCCTCGTGGGGTATTTCGTAAACCGTCATAGCAGCACGTCGTGACTGGGAAGAAGATAATGATGGCAGCCATAACGACTTTTGAGGCAATACCATAGCCGAGCCACAGCATTAATATCGGCGCAATAGCAAACACAGGAATGGCCTGGCTCGCGATCAAAATCGGCAACAACCAACGCTTTAGCGGCTCAAACATCAACATTTGTAACGCGAACAGTAGCCCCATGCTCAAACCCAGCATCAGCCCCAATAAAATCTCCTGTGCCGTCACCCACGAGTGCCCCAAAAGCACATCATAGCGAGCAATGAGCCTATCCATAACATCAAGCGGAGCGGGCAATATAAAGCTTGGCAGCTCAAACACCACAACCACAGCTTGCCAAATCGCTAAGATGATCAAGGTGGTGATACATAATCGAATAACCGGGTGGTCAAGACGTTCTCGCACTGCTGTTTGAGAAACCAGTTGGTTGTACTGTGTGGTGTCAGTCATAATCTCGCTCCAACTGATCCAAAATAGACTGCTGTATTTGGGCACACTCAGTATCCAATTGACGTGGCGTTTGCGTCGCAGGAACCGCTAATTTTAGCGCGCTAGCGGGACTGCCTTGCAACACATACAGCTCATTCGCCAATCTCACAGCCTCTTGTGGATCATGGGTTATCAGCACGACTGTTTTGCCTTGCAATAGTTGAGCAGATAAGTTTTGTAGTTTGTAGCGAGTGACGGCATCTAAAGCGGAAAAGGGCTCATCCATCAACACTAGTGGCTTATCTTGCATCAATGTTCTAGCAAGAGCGACACGCTGGCGCATCCCTCCTGATAACTGACTTGGCATCGCTTGTGAATATTGCGCCAAGCCCACTTTTTCCAGCAATTGTATCGCAGCCTCACGACTTTGAGTGACTGTTACCTCCTTATGGCGATCAGAAAAACGTTGGCTTAGGCATACATTGTCGAGCACGCTTAACCAAGGCATCAGCAGATCTTGTTGAGCCATATAAGCGATACGATGCTCAAGGCCATGCCCATCACTCACTTGCAGCTTACCTGACACTGCGACCTTGTCCGATAACAAGCCCGCCAGATAACGAAGGAGTGTTGTTTTTCCGCAACCACTACGCCCTAGCAGCACCGTCCATTGGCCGGCGGTAATATTCAGCGTCAACTGCTCTAACGTGGCGGCATCAGCATCAAGGTACTGCAGGCGCAATCTCTCGAGACCGACACCTATAGCATTAGCGGACATCCGCATGACCTTGATAGAAATGATTCACTGGGCCATGACCTTGACCGACATTTAACTCATCAGCATGTACGATGGCTTGCGAGATATAACTTTTTCCTAGTTTGACCGCCGCTGTTAAGTCATTACCCTGCGCAAGATAAGAAGCAATGGCAGACGACAGTGTGCAACCTGTGCCATGCGTGTTACGGGTAGGGAAACGTTTTGCGCTGATCAGCTCGTCACTCTCTTGAGTGATCAACAGATCGTTACTGTTTTCATCTTTCTCTAAATGACCACCTTTCAGCAGAACAGCCTTAGCGCTAAGCGAACGAAGCTGCGCTTTCATCGCCCCCATCTCTGCTTGGGTTTGCGGAACCGATGTACCGATTAAAGCTGCGCCTTCAGGAAGGTTAGGTGTAATGATATCAGCAAGAGGAAGTAGCTCTTGTTTCAAGGTGCTGATGGCGGATTGCTCAAGCAATAAGTCGCCGCTTGTCGCGACCATCACAGGGTCAACCACTAAAAAGCGAGGTTGATACTGTCTAATTTTGTTGGCCACGACCTTGATAATATTGCTATCGGCCAACATACCCACTTTTACCGCAACGATGTTTAAGTCCGTGAATACCGCATCAAGTTGGCTTTCAACATGCTCCAATGGGATGGGCAAAATAGCAGAAACGCCCTGGGTGTTTTGCGAGGTAATTGCTGTGATCACCGAACAAGCATAACTACCTGTGGCAGAGATGGCTTTGATATCGGCTTGAATGCCTGCACCACCGCCGCTATCCGACCCTGCAATGGTAAGTACAATGGGAGTTTGAGAAGTGTTTACGTGCGTCATGATCGCTCCTAATGCGTGACGCAGAGGAACGGGCTTTAGTTGAGGCTAACATAGCCCTCATCAAGTTGACTGCCACTGTTTGACAGCCTTGCTAAAGCGCGATAGTTCCCTACGTCAGTGCTAACTGAATCAGGTTCAACGGGTCTCGAAATTCGATCTCAGCCATAAACTGGCCCCCCGACTATTGGCGTTATGATAGCAGTGAAATATCGTGCGATGCACCTGTTTTTAACGCTTATTGATTGTCTTTGAGAACTCAGTGAGCTTATTCCACTTCCTGTTAAGCTCCAGTCCCCGAGAAACTTTTCATTAAACCATGATTTCTTGTGCTGCTGGGAACCAAGACTGTGCCTTAATGGTGTCGAGTGGCTCATTAAATGACGCAATATAAGCGGCTTTCTCGCCCTCACCGAACGCACCTTTAACCACGATCATCTCACTCATGGCCTGTGCCTGGTCACTGATAAAACGACTAACCATATTTTGATTACCATCTTGATATTGCATATGGCGGCTTTGGTCTTTGATCAACGAAGAAAGGCAAGTCTGTAGGTCTTTGAGGGAACGGTTTGATTCAATGTGATAAGCATAACCATCGGCTATTTTTTGTCTTGCCCAATACTCTATTCCCTCGAGTTCGATAGGCTGACGAGTCAGAAATAGCCCCTGACTTTGATACAAGCAAGGCTCAATAACAACCGGAGTATGCTTAAATTCAGGTTGGCCCGATAGACTATCGGTGTATGGCGCAATAAGATTACACGGTTTGCTATTGTTGGCGGTTTGACCATTCCAATGAATCGGCACAAATAGCTCTGCCAATTGCTGCTGTGGTGAATACGTGACTTTCGCTAAGCACTCGCCGAAACGGTTGTGTAGGCGCGCAATAGACTGATCCTTTAAACCATACTTCGCCGCAGTATCAGGATGAACGAGTACATAAGGCTCTGGGGTGTGATCGCCTAATTGCGCAGCCAAGCCTGTGCGAGTCATGGTATGCCAGTGATCGCGAGTACGGCCACTATTCAACAATAGTGGATACTCACTATTGACCGTGCTCTGTGGTGGCTTATGACTAACAGGGACAAAGCGCGCCTTAGCATCAGCGGTGTAAAACTGACCATGGGTGAAAAAGCGTTGATTGACGACCTCCGTTTGGTGCTTGAGCACAGGCCATTGCTGTGGCTCTAACACGCTATACCCTTGATCATCTAACTGACTCAAGCCAATCAGAGAGAAATCTCGCTCTCCGTTCATGTTCCCTAACCCTGTCAGTGTCGCGTACTCTTTGAAAATTTCCCCTTCGTGCAGATAATCAAAGGCTTCACCAAATCCCATTTTTTGTGCGACCTGAGAGATAACCCACCAATCAGGCCTTGCGTCTCCGGGGCTTGGCATTACACGTCTTTGTCGCGACACTCGGCGTTCAGAGTTGGTCACTGTACCTGACTTTTCGCTCCAGCCCTGCACAGGTAATAACAAATCTGCCAGTGCCGTGGTTTCTGTCTGCTTGATGCAATCTGACACCACGACAAATGGGCAGTTTGCTAACGCTTGCTTGACCTTTTCTGAGTTCGGTAAACTCACCGCAGGATTGGTTGCCATTATCCACACGGCTTTGATTTTACCATCCGCCATGGCATCAAACATATCCACTGCCTTTAGACCTGGGCGATTGGCTAATAAAGGGGCTTGCCAGAACTCGCTCACCAACTGATGATGCTCTGGGTTATCAAGTTCCATGTGTGCACAGAGCATATTGGCCAGCGCCCCCACTTCGCGCCCCCCCCATCGCATTGGGCTGTCCGGTAACAGAAAATGGACCACAACCCGGCTTACCGATTTTTCCGGTTGCAAGGTGGCAATTGAGGATACTGTTGACCTTATCTGCACCGCTGGTTGATTGATTGACACCTTGCGAGTAGACCGTCACCACTTTGTTTGTCTGTGCAAATAGCTGGTAGAAAGCAGCAAGTTGCTCGCCACTTAGCCCCGTTTGACGCTCAATACGCTGCTCTTGTTGTGCTGATTCCAGCGCTTGTTCAAACTGTTGGGTATGCTTTTTGATAAAGGTTTGATCAACATGATTATGGCGATGAAGGTAATTTAGCAGCCCATTAAACAAGGCAACATCGGCTCCTGAGTCAATTGATAGATGCAGATCAGAGATCTCGTCAGAGTCAGTCTCGCGAGGGTCGATCACCACGACCTTCAATTGAGGATTAGCCTGCTTTGCCATGCGTAGACGTTGAAATAGAACTGGATGGCACCACGCTAGATTTGAACCCACCAATACCACCAGCTCCGCTTGCTCTAAATCCTCATAACAGACCGGAACCGTATCCGCTCCAAAGGCTCTTTTGTGGCCCACCACCGAAGAAGCCATACAAAGACGAGAGTTACTATCAATATTCGCTGTGCCCATAAACCCTTTGATCAATTTATTGGCGACATAGTAGTCCTCTGTGAGCAGCTGTCCAGAGACATAGAAGGCCACCGAGTCTGCACCATGTTGTTTTATGGTTTGGGCAAATTTCTCCGCTACCAATGAAGTCGCATCCGACCAGTCTAAACTTTGCTCACCGTGAGGCGTATTCAATGTTGGCGTCAGTAACCTTCCGTCTTGAATCACTGTCTCGCCGAGCGCGATCCCTTTTGTACAAAGTTTGCCATAATTAGAGGGGTGGCTTTTGTCTCCACGAACTTCAAGCTCTCCCGAGATTGTTGGGCGAGCCTCTACTCCGCAACCCACACCGCAATACGCACATGTCGTTTTTATCCAACCATCGTTCTGTTGAGTCACTACTATCACCCTAGTTATTCATTCCGTTGATTACCAATCACAAAGCAATATTCAATCCAACCGTAAAAAAATATAACTATTTGAATATTTATCCCTACAAAACAATAAGATAAAACAAAACTACCCCTAAAGTATTATATTGAATATTGTAATTTTATAACCAGCAAACAACTTACTTGCACCAGCTTGAACAGTTTTGCACCACAAAAGCCCAATTTATAGCAAATTTAGCCTTAAACACCCTGATAAACATGCTTACCTTCATGACACAAAAACCACCCAAACCATTGTTCAAAAAGAACTTTGCAACAAAGTAACAACAGTAATTTTACATCTGGCATTTAATTTGCCTCTAATCATTCAAGCAATAACCAATGACACGATAGGTGCTGGGCAGGAAGCAACATGACAAATACTCTATATCAATCCGGTCATATTACCCTCGTTGGTGCGGGGCCAGGCGATCCTGATCTCCTAACGATTAAGGCCATGAAGGCGATAGAAAACGCCGAGTGCATCATCTTTGACAACTTAGTCAGCCGTGAAATACGTCAACTATTTCCCCAAAGCGCGCAACAAATTTATGTTGGTAAAGCCAAGAATCATCACAGCTCAACACAAGATGAGATCAACCACACGTTGCTCAATTGCGCTCAACAGGGCTTGCGAGTTTGCCGTGTTAAAGGGGGTGACAGCTTTGTTTTTGGCCGAGGTGGAGAGGAGATGCTGTTTCTGGCTAAACACGGTATCAAGGTGAATGTTGTTCCTGGCATTACCGCCGCTTCTGGTTGCACTACGTATGCCAATATTCCACTCACACATCGTGGCCTCGCCCAAGGCTGTACTTTTATTACTGCCCATGCAGATAAAGACTTAAGCCTCAACTGGGATGCACTCGCGACACTCAATCAGACATTAGTGGTGTATATGGGGCTTTCAAAAACTCAATGGCTAAGTGACAAACTCTCTGCGTGTGGTATGTGCCCAAGCACGCCGGTCGCACTCATAGAAAAAGGTTGTACACCTGATCAGCGTATTGTGACTGGCACACTTGAAACTCTGACCCAATTAAAAGAGCAGCATGCCATTCAATCGCCTGCACTGATAGTCATTGGACGAGTGGTCAGTGTCTCGCAGCAAATGAGCTGGTTACAACAGCTTCAACAAACAGATAACAACGCACAGCCGATCAAGCTGTCAGCATAATTAACAGTTTCAATTTCACACGAATAAGTAAAGTTTAAGAGCAAAGGAATGAACTCATGACAAAACAAAGAATTGTGGTTGTCGGTAATGGCATGGTTGGCCATAAGTTTATCGACTCATTGATCGCCGCTGATCGAGATGACCTGGATATTATTACTTTTTCTGAAGAACCAAGACTCGCCTATGACCGAGTACAACTGACCTCTTATTTCACTGGAAAGACGGTAGAAGATCTGTCACTAACAGATGAGCTCTACTATCAAGAAAATGGTATTCATTATGTGGTGAATGAAAAGGTGACTGGGCTTGATACCGAGAATAAACAGGTGATCACCGCATCGGGTCGTGTGGAGCCGTACGATAAGTTAGTACTTGCTACCGGTTCATATCCCTTTGTTCCGCCAATCCCAGGCAATGATCAAGCTCATTGTCATGTCTATCGTACAATTGAAGACCTCGATGCCATTGAACTATCTAGCAAACAGAGCAAGTCGGGCGTTGTCGTCGGTGGCGGCCTACTCGGCCTAGAAGCGGCCAACGCCATTAAAAACCTTGGTTTAGAAACCCATGTCGTTGAGTTTGCGCCACGCCTCATGGCGGTGCAATTGGATGAGGGGGGCGGTGCCCTACTACGTCGTAAAATTGAAAGCCTTGGTGTGACTGTACATACCGAAAAAGCCACCACTGAAATCGTTGCAGGCGAAACATCACGTTATCGCATGAACTTTGCCGATGGCACCCACGTTGAAACCGATATGATCGTTTTCTCAGCCGGTATTCGACCACAAGATGAGCTCGCTAAAGAGACCCAAATCCAGTTAGGTGAGCGTGGCGGTATCGCAATCAATAACTTCTGCCAAACCAATATAGACGATGTGTATGCGATTGGTGAATGTGCGTTATGGGATAACAAGATATTTGGTCTTGTCGCCCCGGGTTACCAAATGGCGAAAGTCGCTGCGGGTCATATTATCGACTCTGAAAGCGAACACGCCTTCACTGGTGCAGATATGAGTACAAAACTCAAACTACTTGGGGTTGATGTGGCGAGTATTGGTGAGGTTCATGGTCAAACCGAAGGCGCTCAATCATACACCTATAACGACGAGATTGAGCAAGTCTACAAGCGCCTGATTATCTCTGCTGACGGCACCAAGATTGTCGGTGCTGTATTAGTTGGTGACGCTGAGGCCTATGGCACATTATTGCAGTACAAACAAAACGATATGCCGCTTCCGTCCAACCCTTCTGTTCTTATCTTACCGAACACTGCCGATGATAGCTCTGGTGCGATGGGAGTCGATGCGCTGCCTGATACGGCGGTCATCTGTTCATGTTTCGATGTCACTAAAGGCGATATCAAAGACGCTGTAGCAGCAGGCTGCACCACAATGTCGGCTTTAAAAGAGAGTACCAATGCCTCGACAGGCTGTGGGGGGTGTAGTGCTCTAGCAAAGCAAGTTCTAGATAGCGAATTGCTCAGCCTCGGTGTAGAAGTGAATAACGACCTGTGTGAACACTTTGCCTACACACGGCAAGAGCTGAGCGACATTGTGCGCATCAACAAAATCAAGACGTTCGATGAGTTGTTAACGCAATATGGTAAGGGCCTGGGTTGTACGGTCTGTAAGCCCGCTATTGGCTCAATCCTCGCGAGTTTTTGGAATGATTACATCCTTGAAAATGAGCATATGGAACTGCAAGACACCAACGATATCTATCTTGGTAACATGCAAAAAGACGGTACATACTCTGTTGTTCCGCGTATCGCGGGGGGGGAAATTACCCCAGATAAGCTAATTGTCTTGGGCGAGGTCGCAAAGGAGTTTGATCTCTATACCAAGATCACCGGCGGTCAGCGTGTTGACCTATTTGGTGCGCAACTCAATGATCTCCCTATCATCTGGAAAAAACTCGTCGATGCTGGCTTTGAAACCGGTCACGCATACGGCAAATCAGTTCGTACGGTCAAATCTTGTGTCGGCAGCACTTGGTGTCGCTATGGAGTCGATGACAGCGTAGGGTTCGCTATCGATATTGAAAACCGCTACAAGGGTCTGCGCTCCCCGCACAAACTTAAATTCGCCGTTTCTGGATGTACTCGCGAATGTGCCGAAGCGCAATCTAAAGACATCGGTATCATTGCTACAGATAACGGCTGGAATCTCTATGTGTGTGGTAACGGCGGCATGCGTCCTCGTCATGCTGATTTACTGGCAACAGATCTCGACCGCGAAACCCTAATCAAATACGTCGACCGAGTGCTCATGTTCTATATTCGCACCGCTGATCGCTTACAGCGCACATCCGTGTGGCTAGAAAACTTAGAAGGTGGCATTGAATACCTCAAACAAGTCGTTATTGAAGACAAACTGGGTGTATGCAGTGAGCTTGAGAGCGAGATGGCAGCCAATATTGCCAAGTATCAATGTGAATGGAAGACCACCATTGAATCGCCAGAAAAACTCAAACGTTTCAACCACTTTATTAACAGTGATGCGAGAGACGAACAGCTCAACTTCATTGAAGTTCGTGACCAAAAGTTACCAGCACCCAAAGCTAAGCAAACCCTCGGTGACATTGATGTTGTCGAAGTTGAGCAATAAGGAGAGTCCTATGAATACAATGACAATCAAACCCGCTACTACCACTTCATGGCTAACCGTCTGCACACTGGCAGACCTCTCCCCTAACACCGGCGTTTGCGCCCTTGTGGCCGGTAAGCAAGTCGCGATCTTCAACTGTCAACGATCCGGCGCTCTATACGCCATTGACAACTATGACCCGATTGGCAATGCCAACATCCTATCGCGCGGCATTATTGGCTCAATCAACGATGAGCCTGTCGTGGCATCACCACTGTATAAACAGCACTTCAGCCTCACGACAGGCGCATGTTTAGAAGAGCCGGAGTATCAGGTCAAAACCTACAGCGTTCGTGAGCACAACGGTGAAATTCAAGTGCTCGTATCAACAAAATAAAAATTATCAAAATTAAAGTCTGTCAATTATACGGAAGTAATTCGAGGCAAAATTATGCAAGACAATCAATTTTCAATCTTTTCATTTAAAGGAAAAATGAAAATCCTCCATTTGAGTTGGATGGCGTTTTTCATCACTTTTGTAGTGTGGTTTAACTTCGCTCCATTGCTGCAAATGGTCAAAGAGACACTGGGTCTTAGCACCCAAGAAGTGAAAACACTGCTGATTCTCAACGTGGCACTCACCATACCTGCTCGTGTGATAATCGGTATGCTTACCGATAAATATGGTCCGCGATTGGTGTACTCCGCGCTTTTAGCAGTTTGTTCCATTCCCTGCTTTATGTTTGCATTTTCAGACTCATTTATGCAGGCCGCCATCGCTCGATTCCTGCTCGGCTTCATCGGCGCCGGCTTTGTGATTGGTATTCGCTTGGTTTCGGAGTGGTTCCCACACAACGAACTGGGTACCGCAGAAGGTATCTATGGTGGTTGGGGTAACTTTGGTTCAGCCGCTGCCGCATTTACTTTACCGACTGTGGCTTTGCTCTTTGGTGGTGACGAAGGTTGGCGCTACGCAGTAGCGATTACCGGGGTAATGAGTCTTGTGTTCTCATTCATCTTTTACCGCAATGTGTCTGATACACCAAAAGGCTCTACTTACTTCAAGCCGAAACACCTAACCGCAATGGAAGTGACATCCAAAGGCGACTTCTTCTTCCTTTTGGGTATGAAGATCCCGATGTATGCCGTTCTCGCCCTACTCGCGTGGAAGCTGTCACCAAGTGGCATCGGGATGTTGAGCGATACTATGGTCTATGGCATCTACGCTGGCCTCATCGCCCTTTATGCTATCGAAGCATCTCAAGTCTGGAAGGTCAATAAAGGCGTGTTTACCAAGCCGGTCGAAGAGATCCATCAATATAAGTTTAAGCAAGTTGCGGTGCTGAATGTTCTCTACTTTGCAACCTTTGGCTCAGAGCTAGCCGTCGTTTCTATGCTTCCTCTGTTCTTCTCTGAAACGTTTGAGCTATCACCGGTGTTAGCGGGCATGGTGGCATCAGCCTATGCTTTCATGAATCTAATGTCTCGCCCAGGCGGTGGTTGGATTTCAGATAAATTTGGTCGCAAATCAACACTACTCTTTTTGACTGCAGGCTTGGCCATGGGTTACTTCATGATGGGTCAAGTGGGCAGTGAATGGCCAGTATGGCTTGCCGTTGTGTGTGCCATGGTGTGCTCTTTCTTTGTTCAAGCTGGCGAAGGGGCTGTCTTTGCAACAGTGCCACTAATTAAGCGTCGCATGACAGGACAAATTGCAGGGATGACTGGGGCGTATGGTAACGTGGGTGCCGTGACATATCTTACTGTTCTCTCTTTTGTTGATTATCAAACCTTCTTCTATGTCATCGCAGCTACCGCAGTGATTGGATTTGTAGCCTTACTGTTCATGGAAGAGCCCAGTGGCAAAATTGCCGAAGTTAATGCAGATGGCAGTGTGACCTTAATCGATGTCTCACACTAATCTCACTCGACTTTAATCACTCGCCCAACCTAGCCCTTCCTGTGGCTAGGTTGTGTGTTTTCACTCTGGCTCAACAGGGTCACGTTGGATAGGACGACCATGAATTCTAAAGCTGCCATACCTCCTTCAACGCTTAGCCTCTCTTATGGTGGGTATTCTGATCGTGGTCGACGCGACGAAAATCAAGATGCTTTCGCAGTCAATGTACCCGAGCATCATCATGAAATAACCCACAAAGGCATTGTGGCCTGTATTGCCGATGGTGTCAGCTGTAGTGACAGCAGCCAACTCGCCAGCCACACTGCTGTGATGCAGTTTATCTCTGACTATTACGCTACGCCTTACAGTTGGAGCATCAAGCAGTCTGCCAATAAGATCCTCTCAAGCCTCAACAACTGGCTCTTCGAACAAGGTACGTTACATAAGCTCAGCCATAATAGCCTTGTCACCACTTTTACGGGGATTATCCTTAAATCCAATACCGCTCACCTCTTTCATGTCGGTGATTCTCGAATCTATCTATTGCGCAAAGGACAACTACGCCAATTGACCCGCGATCATCAACGGATTAACTTTGGCAAAGCGGCCTATTTGACTCGTGCTTTAGGTATGGACAGCGCTTTAGAGATTGACTATCAAGCTGTCGCATTGAAACAAGGCGATCGCTTGTTTCTGAGTACTGATGGGGTGCATGATTTCATTTCTGAGTCTGCACTGGTTGAACACCTCAACACTGACCTTTATAGCGACAATATCAACCAAGGGCTGGAACGTCTTTGTCACCAAATCTGCTCTCAAGCTCTGACCAATGATAGCAAAGACAATACCAGCTGCTTAATCATCGACGTAGAACACCTCCCAGAGCACTCTATAACGGAGTATCAATATGATCTTCTGTCGCGCAAAATCCCACCTGCGCTAGCCGAGGGCCATGTACTAGAAGGGTATCGTGTCGATAAGGTGCTTCATGCCGGCAGCCGAAGTCATGTCTATCAAGTGACAGAACTCAATAGCGGGCGGCGATTTGTTCTTAAAGCACCATCGCAGCATGATCAAGATAACCTCGACGTATTAAAGCTGTTTGCCAACGAGTATTGGGTCTCGACGCAGCTCAACAGTCATCGCATCATGCAGATGTACCCAAGCAAGCCAAACAGTCAGTTTCTATATCAACTGTGCGAACATATAGAGGGTATCACGCTGCGCCAATGGATGTATGACCACCCTACCCCGCCCCTGCAGCAAGTACGCGATATTGTCGATGAGATAATTAAAGCCTTACGCACTTTTCAACGAGCCTCTATGGTCCACCGAGACCTCAAGCCTGAGAACATTATGCTGACCTCTTGTGGTCAGGTTAAGATTATCGATTTTGGCGCAGTGCATGTCTCGAGCTTGAACGAGCTTGCCCAAACCAATGACTCTGGGAAAAGACACGAGCAGATACCATTGGGTGCGATCAACTATATTGCTCCAGAATACCTTGATACTGGAGAGGCGAGTATTTTATCGGATCTGTTTTCCGTTGCGGTCATTGGCTATGAATTGCTGACAGGACATTTACCCTATAAGCCTACCACCAGCCAAAACCTTCAAACAGCGCGTCACAAGCAATGGTGTTACCGTTCAATAAGCCAGTATCGCTATGACATACCCACTTGGATTGACCTGGCACTGAAAAAAGCCACACACCCCAAACCAAACCAACGCTATCAGGTTTTATCTGAGTTCGTTCTTGACCTCTATACACCTAATCAAACTCTGCAAAAGGAGCTTAATGACCGCCCCCTATTACAACGTAACCCGATTACTTTTTGGAAACTCACTACCTTGATAGCGACAGCGATTGCGCTAATTGAATTCATTATGCTGCTATAACTGTCTGTTTCCATTTAACTTCATTTTGGTTTAGCATGCCTGCGTGAAAGCAAACTCTGGAGCAATCAACGTGGCAAAACGTACCCCTGTTGTCGAAATGACCTCATATGGCATCTACTCTCATTGGGATGCCGCCTCTAAAGACCTGCCTAAGATCAAAGACTTCACAACCACGGTAACGGCTGATGAAGGCGTCGAGTTTGGCTTTATCGTCAACATCAAGAAAGCAAAAGGTGAGCTACTCAACTTCTGTATTTATCACCCGGGGATCTTGAACAAAAAGGGACAGGTTCTCGACCCTTTCGATGGAGACATCTACGTTCGCAGCAACGACTGGGATTTCTATCTAGGTGATACGATTCAGTTGCTTCACCCCGTTGATGGCCTAGAAAGCAACCTAGGCGAGTGGCGAATGGTGCTCGAGATGAAGGGGAAAATCATTGCAGAAAAAATCTTTAAAGTCACAGGCCGTGACGAAGGCCAATTTTGGAAAGCACGCGGCTATTAGTTGTATCTAAAATAATCGAATCTAAAAAACCAATACGACCTCTGTTACTACGCTCAACCATTGCCGCTTCAACGACTAACGCCAGAATATTGTGAAAACTATCAGTTCAAAATAGCCATTCTGCAACTTAATCGTCGTTTCAATTAATTTCATACTCATTCATACGGTAAATATGTCAAGATAATGGAACTTCTTGTCATTCACCGTGTTTTCAAAAGGATTTGAGTGTATGGGTATAGACAACTACGAAGAGCATGAAGCATTGATCTCCGCTCTACCTGATCTGGTGTTTGTATTAACGGAATCAGGTCGATATGCGGCTGTGTTCGGTGGAGGAAGCCAAGAGCTCTATCATCAAGACCACGGTTTGGTCGGACGCTCAATTTTTGAAGTTCTGCCATTGGAAAAAGCACAATGGTTTCATGACCGTATTCATCAAACCCTCGATGCGAACAAACTGATGGTTTTTGACTATTCCTTAGCAGGTAATGATGTTAATACGATCACCGAACTCTCAGGGCCCGAGGGTACTTTAAGGTTTGAGGGCCGTGTAAACCCCTTACCCGGTTTTCGCTATGACGAACGTGCGGTGATTTGGGTCGCTCGCAATATTACCGAACGATATGAGTTACAAAAGCGACTCACCTATCAATCTGAGGTCGATGCCCTATCCCACACTTTCAACCGACGAAAGCTGTTTGCTCAACTTGAACACGCCTTTTATTCCTTCCAGCGCTATCAAGAAAACTACAGTTTTCTGCTTCTCGACATTGATGATTTTAAGCTGATTAATGACACTTACGGCCACCAATGTGGTGATAAAGCGATTCAAAATCTTGCTGACTGCTGCCGTAGCCAATTGAGACGCTCAGACACATTAGGAAGACTGGGTGGTGATGAGTTTGCCATTATCCATAAGATGACATCTAACCACTCGGTTGAACATCTCGCCAAGCGCATGAAAGACAGCATCTCTCAACTGACGATCGACCCGGAATGCTGTGATATGAAATTGTCTATCAGCATTGGCATCAGTCAATTTAACACTCATGACTATACCATTGATCAAATCTATAAACGTGCCGATGTTGCCCTTTACGTATCAAAACAAAAAGGAAAAAACTGCATCTCAACCAATTAAACTTTATTAACCAAAACCTCAACAACCGATCAAATTAGCAAACATACTTTCCGGCACGCATCATTTACGTGCTACTGTGCGAAAATCACGAGCAACACAATTTTTTGCTCAAGTGTTAATTTAGGGACGAATTATCCACGAGAAGCTATAAGAGAAGTACAAAGCTATGTGGAATAAACTCAATAAATCTATGATGTTCTGCCAAATGATGTTTGGCTTATCGTTCTACGGTGTGATGGTTATCCTCACCCGTTTCTTCCTTGAAGAACTCAACTACAGTGAAGCTGATACCATGATGGTGGTGGGCGCTTTCTCTGCAATTGGTCCTCTTTTCGCGATTGCCGGTGGTTTCATTGCCGATAAATTCTTGGGCGCCTACCGCTCTCTCACCATTTCATACCTCGGCTTCACCTCTGGTTATGTCTTGCTTTTTGCTGGTGCATCGGCACTGAATGTTCCAATGGCTTTGTGTGGTATTGCACTTGCGAGCTACTCTCGCGGTTTAATGTCTCCGTCTTACCCGAGCTTGTATAAGCGTACGTTCAAGACCCATGAAGATTTTGAAAACGGTTATCCAGTAAACTACTCAGTCAACAACATCGGCGCATTTTTGGGTCAATACCTTTTCCCAATGTTAGTGCTTGTTCTGGGCTTTAATGGCAGCTTTATGTTGTCTGGTGTGATGGCAGGTGCCGCTCTACTGACGCTTATTTTGTCAGCAAAAGGTCTACGCTCCGTTGCGGCCGATATCGACCAAGCTCCGGTTAGCATGAAAAACTGGATCGCTTTCTCAGTGCTTTCTGTCGCGATGATTGGTCTGGTATTCTTCATGTTCTCAAACATGGATGTCGGTCAAAACATCGTTTACGCTATTGGCGCTGCAGCCATCTTGTACTTCATTAGCCTGATGTTCAAAGTTGACCACGCACAGAAGCTCAAAATGGGCACGATCCTAATTATGACCTTCCTAACGACTTGTTTCTTCGTTTACTACGGTCAGATGATGACATCAATGAACATGGTGGCGATCAACACAATGCGTGGCGATCTATTTGGCTTCATTCCTGTCGCTCCGGAAGCGGCAATGGCGATGAACCCATTATGGTGTATGGTAGCAGGTCCGTTAATTGCTGTGCTGTTCTCATCACTAGAGAAACGTAACATTAACTTCTCAACCGCCACTAAAGTTGGCTTCGCGTTTGTTCTTACAGCAATTGCTTTTGGTATTCTGACCATGGCAGTAAGCACCGTTGGCGCTGATGTGGTTATTCGCCCTGAAATCTTCCTTGCGATTCACTTCTTCCAAGCATTTGCTGAGGTTGTTGTAGGTTCAATGGTGGTTGCCTTTATCCTTTCTGTCGCACCAAAGCACATTGAAAACTTCTCAGTAAGTTTGTTCTCTGTCGCCATTGCGCTAAGTGGCATTGTGGGTGCTGTTTTCTCTACCTCTATCGCGTTAGAGAAAGGCCAAGAGATCACGCAAGAGATTGTGCAAACGGTTTACGGTGAGTACTTCCAGCTGCTTACTGTACTTGCTGTCGTTATGGTGGGTGTTGCGCTTGGCTCTTCTTGGGTTATCAAGAAAATGCTTACCGCCGCTAAGCAACAAGAAGCCGCTGCGGAAATCGCTAAGGCTTAACTAACGTCACTTAACAAGTGATAGTCAATTGACTATGAATTATGCAAAAGGCTTCCAGATTGGAAGCCTTTTTTGATACTAAGTGCTAGGCATTTTTAGGCTTTATTTTACATTCGCTACCTATCTAACAGTTTTGCTAATCCAAGGTTGCTCAAAGGCTTAATCAGGCATAGCTTGAACAAAAAAGAGCTAAAGGATAGAACCATGAAATACACTCCAGAACACTTAGCTGAGCTAAACCTACTTCTGCAATTTGACCTGAGCAGTTCTGCAACAGGCATTAAAGTTCACTCAGAGGCAACAGACGAGATGCAGCAAGCCGTTTCGCGTTTATACGATAAGAAACTTTGTACTCAGCCAGACGGTGGCTATCTTACTGATGAAGGAATTGAGGTTGCCGAGCATGCTGACCGTATCTTGCGTGTGCTAAGCGCTTAGTCACTCCCACTTGGCATATACATCAGGGCAGCCATCATTGGCTGCCCTTTTACCACCTATTAAAAAGGGGGCTGGCACAATGGATGAGTCGTCTAGTTAGATCCCCTCATACTCTTTGCGCAGCTCTTTCGCTGCCGCCACCATGTTGGCGAGCGATTTTTCTGTTTCATCCCATCCGCGTGTTTTCAGACCACAATCAGGGTTCACCCACAACCGTTCGACTGGCACCTTCTCTGCTGCGGATTGAATCAAGTTCTTAATCCAATCCTTAGTTGGTACATTGGGTGAATGTATATCATAAACGCCTGGGCCAATTTCATTTGGGTATTCAAACTCTTCAAAGGCTTTCAGTAGTTCCATATTGGAACGACTGGTTTCGATCGTGATCACATCTGCATCCAATGCCGCAACAGAATCAATGATCTCGTTGAACTCGCTGTAACACATGTGGGTGTGAATCTGAGTTTGTGGCAGCGCGCTCGATGCTGAAAGCTTAAAGGCATTGACCGCCCAATCGAGATACTGTTGTTGCTCACTTTTTTTCAATGGAAGCCCCTCACGAATCGCCGGCTCATCAATTTGAATGATATTGATACCTGCTTGCTGTAAGTCACTTACCTCGTCACGCAGCGCCAACGATAACTGCTGTGCAATTTCGTGACGAGAGATATCCTCTCGAGGGAAGGTCCAACATAAAATGGTCACCGGCCCTGTCAGCATCCCTTTCATCTGCTTAGAGGTTAGAGACTGTGCAAACTGTGTCCACTCAACCGTCATTGGCTGCTCACGCTCGATGTCTGCAACAACAATCGCTGGCTTCACGCAACGTGAACCATAGCTTTGTACCCAGCCAAATTGCGTGGTTTGAAAGCCTGACAGCAATTCAGCAAAATATTCGACCATATCATTTCGCTCTGCTTCACCGTGAACCAGTACATCGAGGTCCAACGCCTCTTGGCGACGCACCGCGTCTTCGATATGACCTTTAAGCGCTTGCGTGTAGTCGCTCTCGTTCAACTTGCCTTGGCGATAAGCACTGCGCTGCAATCGAATATCTGCTGTTTGAGGGAATGACCCAATGGTCGTCGTAGGCAGCTTAGGTAGTTGCAAGTGTGTTGCTTGCGCCGCAATACGCTTAGTAAAGGGCAGTGAACGATCTGACGATCCTGCCACTAACGACTGCACCTGCTTTTGAATATGAGATTTATGGATAAACTGTGATAAGGCGCGCTGCTTTAATGGCTCGCTGTAAGCATGACACTCTGTTATTGCCTTATCATCGCCTGATAACGCTCGACCTAACAGGCTAACTTCATGCACTTTCTGCTTAGCGAAAGCAAACCAGCTTTTCGTTTCAACGGAGAGCTCAGTTTCCAACTCTAGGTCCACAGGGCTGTGCAAAAGGGAACATGAACTTGCGACCCACAATCTTTTGCCTAGCTGGTTTTTCAGTGGTTGTAATGTTTCCAACCAATGTGCAAGATCGGCCCGCCATACGTTGCGACCATTAACCGCCCCTACAGATAGCACCCACTGGGCAGGTAGTTTATTCACTACTTCACTCAAAGATTCAGGCTTGTGAGTAACATCGATATGTAAACCGTCCACATCCAGTTCGACAATCTGATCTAAATGATGATTCACTGAATCAAAATAGGTCGTTAGTAGCACTTTTGTTTTCGAGCGCAGCATTTGATAGGCCAACTTAAACGCTCCGATCCAAGCGTTGTCGAGCTCTAGTGCGAGAATAGGCTCATCCACTTGCACCCACTCAACCCCAAGTGCCTCCAGCTTCGTGATGATCTGCTGATACGCCGTGATGAGTCTCGGTAACAGGGATAAACGCTCAAAACCCTCTTCAACTTCTTTACCCAAGTAGAGATAGCTTAGCGGCCCCAACAACACAGGTTTAACGTTATGCCCAGCATCCAGTGCTTGTTTAGTCTCTTCAAAAAGCTGCGTCCACTGTACAGAAAATTGGGTATCCGCATTAAACTCTGGTACGAGATAGTGATAGTTAGTATTAAACCACTTGGTCATGTCTGAGGCCGCCTGACCACAACCACAATCGTTTTGCGACTGGCCACGCCCAACACGGAAAAGCGTATCGAGTGTGATGCGATCTTGTTGATGGCGCTTTGGAACATTGCCAAGCAGTAAGCTAGTCCCTAAAACATGGTCATACCAGGCAAAATCACCGGAAGTCACATAGGTTAGCTCCGCATCAGCCTGTGTTTGCCAGTTGATCGCTCGAATTGTCGAACCTTCATCTTTCAAGGCGTCTTGCGTTATCTCCCCGCGCCAATATTTCTCTAAAGCAAATTTCAGTTGTCTTTTTTCACCAACACGTGGGAAACCAAGAATATGAGTGGTTGTCATAAGTTCTTTCCTTGAGATTATTACGCCCAACCAACTTAGGCGTCTGGATGGCTAAAGTATTTATCAATGCCAACCCAGAGCCAAGCGACAAAGTTTCAGCTTAAACATGAAGAAATTTCATAAATGAAATTCTTTCATTAGTTCTATTTACAATGCTCAATAAAGTTCTTATGGTAAAAGTCGCTCTTGGACAGAGTCAGCAATCGCACATATGGGATAAGGACAACCTAGATGCTTGATTTAAAACACCTAAAAACACTTTCAGCACTTCGTGATACAGGGTCTCTGACTGCGACCGCAACCTCTTTGCACCTGACACAATCGGCACTGTCGCATCAAATCAAAGATCTTGAATCACGGTTAGGAAGTCAGCTATTTCTGCGGAAAACCCGCCCCGTGCGCTTTACTTCAGAGGGAGAGATCTTGCTAAGGCTTGCCGATGAAGTGCTGCCAAAAATTGCCAAGGCTGAAAATGACCTCGCGAGTTTGAAAGAGGATGTCAATGGACGCTTGCATATGGCGATTGAGTGCCACTCCTGCTTTCAGTGGTTAATGCCTGCACTCAAGGAGTACCAAGTCACTTGGCCAAGTGTCACCTTAGACTTCTCATCTGGATTTGGATTTGAACCACTCCCGGCATTGATTGGAGGCGAACTCGACTTAGTGGTGACCTCCGATGTCAATCCACGCTCAGAAGTCCACTATGAGCCGATGTTTGATTTTGAAATGCGACTGATCACCGCTACCAACCACCCACTTGCAGAAGTAGACGTGATCCAACCTGATCACCTAATCAATGAAACGATGATCAGCTATCCAGTACAAAAGCAGCGTCTTGATGTGGTAAAACACTTTCTTAGCCCAGCCGGCATCGAACCTGCAAAATGGAAACAGGCAGACAATACGTTGATGCTGGTACAAATGGTATCGGCTGGATTAGGCGTTGCCGCTTTGCCCAATTGGGCCATCAGTGAATTTTCTCGACAAGGGTTGATCACAAGCAAGCCCCTAGGGGAAGGGTTGTGGCGACGTCTGTTTGCCGCAACGCGTGCATCAGATAAAGATAAGCGTTATTTGCAGGCATTCTTTTCTACCGCTCGCCAGCAATGCAAAAGCCACCTTGATGGGATCAAGATGGCTTAATAAATTGATAAAGCGCTAGCGTGGGTAGGATTTAAACTGGTTAGTCAGTGGGTCGTATTGATACCCTAAAACATCCAACTTACCCACTAAGCCTTCGACATCAATTTCGTAGGCTGTGGCTAACTCTTCAAAACTATCACATTCAAGTCGCAGCTTCTCATTGACGATGCCCAACAAAATCACACTATCGAAGTTTCTCACATTTGATAGGTCCATACGACGCTCCTTGCATTCACACCACTTATGTAAGCATAGAAGCTATTCAGGCATTCGACAGAGTGATTACTCAAATATGATCATTTCTGTGCACCTAATCTCACCAGCCTTTCTCTAAATCTGAGTTATAGCGGGGCTGTCAGTGACGACAGGCTCAAAAATGCTTGGCTAGATCCCAGCAAAAGGATCAGTGCGAAGAAAATGACATACTTGTTCGGCTCGCTTGGACGAATCAAGTGCCAGCACCAAGCGACGACACCGATGATCAGCATGACAACGACACTCACAATAGGCGTGAGCAATTGTGGATGAGCATCAATGTCCAGTGCATAGCTCAGCCACAACACACAAAGTGCAAACAGCATCGCAGCAATCACACCGCTAAACGGTAATAGACGATGAAATGCTTGTAGTCGTGTTCGTGCGACCACCAACAAGCCGTGTGCTAACGCGCCACCTAACAACACTAGCCAGGTGATCATACCCAATGTCATCGCTGCTTGAGGGGCTTGGAGCGATAACATCAAGGTAAATGTCGCCGCAAGGCCACCAGCCAGATACAGTAACCATATAGGCCCTTGCTCACGGGTCTTTTTCGTTTGCACTTGAGTGTAAAAATAGAAAATGGCGAATACCACCATAAAAGCTTCTACTCGCAAAGAGCACACCGCAAGCCACAAAATGGCTAGCACAGGCAAAACACGATGAATTCGGCCACGTTGACCAGGACAAATCTCACCTTTGACTAGAATTAGAGTAAGAACCAGTTGCGCACCTAACAGCATAGGCGGAAAGGTCATTAACAGCGTTGCGATCATAGCGATGGGTATTCACTTAATAGAGCCTATAGATGGGGCGAGAGTGTAGCGAAAAGCAAGACGCTGGGCAATTTACTCAAGCGTTGTCAGCGCAAGATTTCGACCAGTAAATACCCGTACTAATCGCAGGGTGCAACTTACACGGCAGAAGTATATAATTCGCGCTCCTGAAAATGAGAGTCAACTATGTTAAGTAACATCACACCAATTCACGAACACAAAAAGTACTGGGCGGAATGCTTTGGTACGGCGCCATTTTTGCCAACCAGCAGAAAAGAGATGGACGCACTCGGCTGGGATAGCTGTGACATAATTATCGTAACGGGTGATGCTTACGTTGACCATCCTAGCTTTGGTATGGCGATCATCGGCCGTCTACTGGAAGCGCAAGGCTTTCGCGTTGGCATCATCGCACAGCCTAAATGGAATGATAAAACTGATTTCATGAAGCTTGGCAAGCCGAACCTATTTTTCGGTATTACTGCGGGCAACATGGACTCTATGATCAACCGCTACACTGCTGATCGTAAACTGCGCCACGACGACGCGTATACGCCCCACAACGAAGGGGGTAAACGCCCTGACCGCGCCACGCTCGTCTACTCGCAGCGCTGCCGTGAAGCTTATAAAGAAGCACCAATTGTATTAGGTGGTATTGAAGCTAGCCTTCGCCGTCTTGCGCACTATGATTACTGGTCTGACAAAGTTCGTCGCTCTGTCTTGTTTGATGCCAAAGCGGATATTCTGCTGTTTGGTAACGCAGAGCGAGCTCTGATTGAAGTGGCTCATCGTCTGGCTGATGGTGAAGATATTGCTCAGCTGACCAATATTCGTGGTACGGCAGTTAACTTGCCCACAGAGCCCGAACATTACAACATCATCGATTCTTCTCGCATTGAAAAGCCACGTAAAGAGGCGTTTATTCCGCCAAACCCTTACGAAGTTGAAACTCAATGTGAAACCAAATCAGAGGTCGAAGAAGCGCAAGCGAAGCCGATAACCATCCGTCCTTCGCGCCATGATGCAGAAACCACGGCAGTGCGTTTACCGCCATTCGAGAAGCTTAACAACGACCGTATTCTGTACGCTCACGCTGCACGTATCATGCACCTTGAGACTAACCCGTATTCTGGTCGCGCGCTCATTCAACGTCACGGTAATCGCGAACTTTGGATAAACCAACCGCCGATCCCGCTTTCAACCGAAGAGATGGATTACGTGTTCGGCTTACCTTATGCTCGTGTGCCTCACCCGATGTATGGCAAAGCGAAAATTCCCGCTTACGACATGATCAAAACGTCAGTTAACATCATGCGAGGCTGTTTTGGTGGCTGTTCTTTCTGTTCTATTACAGAGCACGAAGGACGTATCATTCAAAACCGCTCACAGGAGTCTATCCTTAATGAGCTGGAAGATATTCGCGACAAGGTACCGGGCTTTACCGGCACCATTTCAGACTTGGGTGGCCCTACCGCCAACATGTACCGCCTTGGCTGTAGCGATCCTAAAGCAGAGATGAACTGTCGCCGACCGTCGTGCGTGTTCCCTGGAATCTGTAACAAACTCAATACCGATCATAAGCACACCATCGACCTGTATCGTGCCGCGCGTAAAGTAAAAGGCGTGAAGAAAGTCATGATCGCTTCTGGTGTACGTTATGACCTCGCTATTGAGTCACCAGAATATGTGCGTGAACTGGTTACCCACCACGTTGGCGGCTACCTCAAGATTGCGCCAGAGCATACAGAGAAAGGCCCACTCGATCTGATGATGAAACCGGGCATGGGCACTTACGACCGCTTCAAAGAGATGTTTGAGAAGTACAGTGCGGAAGCGGGCAAGAAACAGTACCTTATCCCCTACTTCATCTCTGCGCACCCAGGCACAGAAGATGAAGACATGCTTAACCTTGCACTGTGGCTTAAGCAGAACAACTTTGAGTGTGACCAAGTACAGAACTTCTATCCATCGCCGATGTGTAATGCGACGGCAATGTACTACTCGGAAACGAATCCACTCAAACGTGTGAAGTACAAAAAACGCGAAGATGTACCCGTTGCTAAGGGCGAGCGTCAACGCCGTTTACACAAGGCTCTGTTGCGTTATCACGATCCAGAAAACTGGCCGTTGATCCGCGAAGCGTTAGTCAACATGGGCAAGAAGCATCTGATCGGCGATAAGCCAAACTGTCTGGTGCCAGCGGAAGATCTCGACGCGCAAACACCGGCGCAACGCCGCCGCTCAGGACGCCATGGTGCGAACCGTTTCGCCACCAAGCACACTAAAAACCAACCTGGTTTTGGCCAAGGTAGTGATCGCCGTCAAGACGGTAAACCAAAAAGTAATGGCGCTGGTCGCCCGGGGCAGAATAAAGGGCCACAAGGTAAAGGAAGCCAAGGCAGCCGCAACTCATCCGGGGGCAGCTCAGCAGGACATAACGGCACTCAAGGTCAACAGCGCCGTGGCAACAACGGTAAACCTGCAGCTTCTGCAGGCCAAGGACAACGCCGTGGTAAACGCAAGTAGCCTTTAAATTAACCGTTCTAACACTCTCTAAACGCGAGCAAGATGCTCGCGTTTTTTTATCCCTTTCAGATAATTAGTTACAAATGATCCTATAGTTAAATATTAACAAGCTCCTATAAATTAGTTATATTTAGAGTTAATACTCTAACGCGTGGTATTCAGGATGATGGCGCATTTACAACGCTTATTACTAATCAGCAGTGCATCACTGCTCACTTTCAATAGCTATGCTGGTGCGATCTCTTTTGATCAAGCTTGGCAAGTGCTGCAAGACAACAACCACTCTTTAGCCGCTGAGCGTGCTAATGTAGAAACCTATCAACACCTTGAATCGGCAAAAGGTAACCTAAACCTTCCTCAAGTTTCCATTGGCGCTAATTACACGCGTTTGGATAACGATGTCACGGTGACGGGTAAGCAGCTTGCTGACGCCACAACTATCCCAGGGCTCGATATAGCTTCTGCTCAAGCGTTGTCTAGCCTTTTGCCTATACTCGGTGGTATAGAAACAACAATCGCTGAGAAAGACATTTTCACCTCCTCGATTCGAGCGGTATGGCCGATTTTCACTGGTGGACGAATCACCGCGGCGCAAACGGCGGCCAAAGGTGAAACCGAAGCGGCGAGAAGCCAATTTGATATGGAAGTGCAAGCGCGTTACGAAGATCTCAGCAAATACTATTTCTCCGTCGTGCTCGCCAAAGAGGTATTAAAGACCCGACAAGCTGTCGAGCAAGGGTTGCACAAACACCAAGAGTTTGCAGTCAAACTTGAAGAGCAAGGGCAAATCGCACGCGTTGAGCGCTTACAAGCAGACGCTTCGCTCGATAAAGCCAAAGTAGAGACGCGCAAAGCCCTAAGCCAGCTTACCATTGCCCAGTCCGCATTGAGTAAAATACTTGCGCAAGGCACCTCGGTAGAACCTACCGAACTGCTGTTTATCAATAAAAACCTGCCTCCAATGCAGGTGTATATCGACCAAACACTGGCAACCTATCCCGGGCTTGCACTTCTCAGTGCCAAAGAAAAGCAGGCAAGCAGCCTCATCAAAGCCGAGAAAGGGAAATATTATCCCGAAGTGTATCTTTACGGTGATTACAGTCTCTACGAAGAAGATACGCTAGCCAGCCAAATGAAACCCGACTGGATGGTAGGAGTTGGCGTCAGTGTCCCCTTAATTGAATCAACAGGCCGCTCAGATAACATCAAAGCCGCTAACTCTATGGTTCAGCGTGTTCAAGCGCTGAAATCACAAGCGCGTGAAGACCTGTCGGTATTGGTACAAAAAACTTATCTAGAAGCACAGCAAGCGATTGATGAAGTTCTTGGGCTAGAGTCGAGTATTGAACTTGCCCAAGAGAACCTGCGCCTGCGTGAAAAGGCCTTTAAACAGGGTTTATCAAGCTCGCTTGATGTGGTGGATGCACAGCTCTATCTGGCCAGTATTCAAACGCAGCAATCCGTTGCTCGCTATCAATATCTGGTCTCTCTGACCCGCCTACTTGCGGTCAGCAGCCAAATGAACACCTTTAACCAATACCAAACCAGCGCTTACGTGAGTGCCAACTAGGAGCCGTCATGAAATCTACTCAAACTCTTTCTCTTGCTGTCGTTGGTCTCGCTCTTGCTGGTTGGGTTGGCTACAACTTCTATACGGCTTATCAACCTCAACCCATGCGTATCCAAGGTATGATTGAAGCACAGCAATACAGTATCTCCTCTAAAGTGCCAGGAAGGATTGACCAAGTACTCGTGCGTAAAGGCGACAACATTGAAATAGGTCAGCTAATCTTTACACTGCACAGCCCAGAAATTGAAGCCAAGTTAGAACAAGCAAAAGCGGGAGAAAAAGCCGCTGGTGCATTGGCGCAAGAAGCAGAAACCGGCGCTCGTAGCCAGCAAATTCAAGCCTCTAAAGATCAGTGGCTCAAAGCAAAAGCTGCCGCCGATTTAATGGAAAAGACCTATCAACGAGTCAACAACCTCTATGCTGATGGTGTGGTCGCAGAGCAAAAACGTGATGAAGCAAGAACCCAATGGCAGGCTGCAAAATATACTGAAAGTGCCGCTTTCCAGATGTATCAAATGGCCAAAGAAGGTGCGCGCGAAGAGACGAAAGTCGCAGCGGCAGAGAAAGTGCGTATGGCTGCCGGTCAAGTCGCCGAAGTGGAAGCTTTCGCCGCTGACACTCAAATCGAAAGCTGGTTTGACGGGGAAGTTGCACAAGTTTTACTGCAAAGTGGTGAGTTAGCTCCACAAGGGTTTCCTGTGGTCACCATTACCGACACCAAAGATGCTTGGGCTGTTTTAAATGTTCGTGAAGACTATCTAAAGCACTTCAAAAAAGGCGATACCTTTGAGGCTTACCTTCCAGCTCTCGATCGCAGCGAACAGTTTGTTGTTGCTCACATAGCGGTAATGGGTGATTTCGCGACTTGGCGCTCAACCGATGCGTCACAAGGGTTTGATTTACGCACCTTCGAGATTGAAGCTCGCCCTATCAAACAAGACAGCGAACTGCGCGTTGGCATGAGTTTAGTCGTTGAACTGTAGCGGAGTGACTGGATGAACAACCCACGCTCACAGCTTGAGATTCTGAAACAGGACAAATGGTTAACGGCATGCTTAACCTGGATCCCCATTGTGCTTGCTGTCACCATTTGGGCGATTTTCTCGCAGGGTATTGCTCGAGACCTACCCATCGGTGTCGTCGATTTATCCCATAGCAAAGCCTCTCGTAGCCTAATTAACCATTTCAACGCCTCTCCAACGTTGAACGTGACCGAGTATTATGCCGATTCACTTAATGCGAAAAATGCACTCGTTGAAAGCGAGGTGTATGCGTATGTGGTGATCCCAAAAGATTTTGATAAGCAGCTTACAAAACAAACCTTGCCTCAAGTGACCACGTTTTATAACAGCCAGTATATTCTGATAGGTCGCCTGATTAGCTCAGCGGTGGTTCAATCGACAGGTTACTTCAACGCGTCAATAGAAACCGGCAAACAACTGGCAAAAGGGAATCAGGTACTGGATGCAGCAATGGGAAAAGCGGTGCCCATCCGCACTCAAATTACGCCTCTTTTTAACTTAAACACCAACTATGCTCAATTTCTGGTCTCAGCGATTGTGCCCGCTATCTGGCAAATAGGTATTGTGGTGGGTGCGATTATGATCTTAGCTGCCAATCACCGTGCAACGAACCACTCCTTGCAGCAATGGCTTGGCGAGCGTCCAGTCACCACGGTGGCAACACTACTTAGTCGATATTTTGTCGTTTTTGCATTTCAGGGCGTGCTATTTCTCATCTGGTTTTATCACTGGCTGGATTGGCCGCAACATGGCGCGTTATGGATCGTTGCCCTTGCCCAATGGTTTACCATTATTGCCTGTATGATCATGGGTAGCTTATTCTATTTCATCACGCTTGATCCTGCTCGCGCTCTAAGCTTTGCCGGCGCTTATACTGCCCCAAGCTTTGCGTTCATGGGCATCACATTTCCAGTCACGGATATGGGATTTCTCGCTCAGGCATGGCGAAATCTCCTACCGGTTAGCCACTACATTGAAGTTCAAGTCTCACAAACAAGCTACGGGCTGACTTTCGCTCAAACGATGTCACACCTTATACCTATGATTGGCTACCTTATTCCTCTGGTTGTTATTACTTTGATCATCAAAAAACAGTCACACAAGGAGCAATTCGCATGAGTGTCTTTTCTCTGCTTAAACGCGAGCTCTTTGCGCTTTTAACCAACCCTGTCGTAGTGATAACGGTATTCGGTGGCGTGGTCTTTTATTCGTTTTTATACCCATTGCCGTATGCACAACAGACCCCACTGCAGCAGAAGATCGCGGTGGTCAATCTCGACAAAAGCCAAGTCAGTATGAAGCTGGAACGAATGATTGATGCCACGCCTCAAGTGCAGGTCGTCAAGCGCGTTTATACACTCGCTGAGGCGCAACAAGCCTTCAAACAAGGCGATATATCAGGCTTTATTGTCATTCCGACGCATTTTCACAAAGATCTTCTTCTCGGCAAAAGTCCGGTCTTATCTTATGCGGGTGATGCGTCTTACTTTCTGGTTTATGGCACGGTAGTTGAGGGGCTTGCGCAAGCAGGCGGTACGCTCGGGGCGGAAGTCAAAATTGCACAAATTCTCTCCTCCGGTGAGCCGATTGCGCTTGCCTCGGAGCAATACAGCGCTGTGAAATCGAATTTAAAACCTACTTTTAACCCTCGAATGGGCTATGTAGATTATGTGGTTCCTGCGGTATTCGTCCTCATTTTGCAACAGACATTGGTAATGGCGGCAGGCCTGATGGTGGGCACGCAAAAAGGCCAACCAGGATATTGGGATAACCTTTCACGCTTTAAACTGCTCACGGCAAGAACCTTAATCCTTGTTGGTATTTACTATCTGCTCAGTATGTACTATTTCGGTGCGAGCTTTGAGATGCATGGTGTCAGTACGATTGCTTCCATGGGTGATATTCTCTCAATGCTGCTTCCTTTTCTCATTGCTTGCTGTCTCGTTGGGTACACTTTGGGCTATTGGCTACCTCGCAGAGAACTTGTTACCGTCTTAGTCCTGATAAGCTCGATGCCATTGGTTTTTCTTGCAGGCTTTATTTGGCCTGTCGAAATGATACCAACACCGCTCCTTTGGGCAGCTGATTTGTTCCCAAGCACCGTAGCGATTAAAGCGTTCTTATCGCTCAATCAAATGGGGGCAAGCTGGCAGCAGGTGTCACAACATTATACCCACCTATGGCTACTGGTGATTGGCTGGAGTAGCCTACTGTGCGTCCTTTCTAGGCATCAAAGACACTAAGAGAGCGGATAGCAAACGCCCGCAATCTTTATGTGTTGGATAGTTGGAACCAAAAACTCGGTGGGATAAACAATCTCTCGACAGCGACCATCTGCATCATAATCAACGCAGGTAGGAAAACGAGTCAATCTGCGTTGAGATTGGCTCACGATACATAGCACAAGCGCATCAACGATATCATCCGGCATTGCCACCTTTTTCATTGTGCTGCGAAAGGCATGTTCTAACGCCTCCTTCAAGGCAGGGCTCAGTGCTTCTAACAATACAATGCGTTGAGCTAGCCCCTCTTTGCTGCGCTTGCTGTGGCGAAGAGGCTCTCCAGCTAACACCGTAAATAGAACTTCCGGGTGAGACTCACGAATCACATGCTGAGAGTCAAGCTCCAAAAAATCATTCAGTTCACGGATTTTTGGCACAATTCCCCATGTTTGCTTTGAGAATTTCTTACCCAATTGTTCAAGGTTCACTTTACATGCAGTCGCATAATCTTGTGAATAAACTGCTGCCTTGCACGGCACAGGGAACACCGAAGACTGCCTAACCTTTGTCAGTCGCTTTCGCGCCGCTTTGTCACACAATCGATCCGGAGTAACAGCATCACTAAAACCTATCGGCATATCGATTAGGCAATGCACCGGTTTATCAAATGATGCAAACAGAGCGTTCAGGGTTGGGAATACATCAAACGAGAGCACACCATCGGATAAGCACCATACGCACCAACCTGATTTACAGCCGTCTATGCCTAGGTAGGTGTCAGTTCCATTGTCTTGTTGAGTTAATCTGATTGGTTCCACCCATCCCCCTTATACTCGCTGTAGCCACAGGCTACTCGACTCGACTATAATCTAGTTTATCTCACTGAACACCAAAGGGTTGTCATGACTTCTGTAAATACACCATCAGTTCCTAAAGATCCGATGGAACGAATGAATATCTTCTTTAAATCTGCGGTAGCTGATCTGAAAATTTGGCTACTGATCGATGAACACGGTAGTGTCCTTCTCAATACTGATGATGAAGAGTGTGTTCCAGTATGGCCATCTGAAGAGCACGCGCTTATGTGGGCAACCGATGAGTGGGAAGGCTTTAAAGCAGAGCCGATCTCTTTAGCAAAATGGAAGAGCCGCTGGACTCGTGGATTAGAAGAAGACGAACTCTCACTCGTGGTTTTTCCAGACTCTGAGGGCGAAGGCATTGTACTTTACCCAGATGAGTTTGAATTTGAGCTGCAAAAACGCGAAACAAAGCGCAAGTAGCTTTTGTTGATATTGGTGAAAGCTTGATACACCGTTGAGCTTTCACCTTTATACCTTTCACCGTTAAAGATAGTGCTGAAATCAGATTTAAATCACTGTTGAATAGTGATTGTCCAAAACCACTTCAGGAAACATCCTCACTTTACATTTCATGATTTCATTGTCGCCCCAATGCATAGGATGCCCTTCGCGCTGAAGCGCAATACCTTGTGCCTCTGTCAGCTGTTTGGTTTGTGTTTGTAGATTATTGCTCTTGCGATAAAACCAAATACTCATCCAACGACGTCCGGTATGATCTTTCACCAAACCGTTTTCAATGCGCATAAATTTCATTGTCGACTACCCTAAACTGTGTCTAATTTACTGTTGTAAATAGGTGGGTAATCCCTAACTCACTGCAGCGCGAAACCTTGCTAAATCCACCAGCGACTTAGTCTATCGAAATCAAGCAGTAAAATAGGAATAGCGACTATTCCATTGGTACTAAAAAGGGCAAGTGAATCATCACTTGCCCTTTTGTTCAGCTCGGTTGGGTTAGTGGCTATGCCACTTCAATCGGACCACCGAATGAGGTTACTGGTGGTAATTCACCGGTGAACTTCTCAATATTAACCTGACACGTGTTGGCGCTGGTCGCCTGAGCAAGTTCCGAAGATGGGATGTCTTGCGTCAGTGTGTTTGGATCGCCGTAAGTATCTAGTGCGCCGACTTTTTCGTTCATAGGGCCATACCAAGCACCTTCTTCAATACGCACAACGCCTGGAGCGTATGCGTCCATCAGAACGGCACCGGCTAGAAGCTGACCACGGTCGTTGAACACACGAACGACATCGCCATCTTTGATGCCTTTCTTCTTCGCATCTTCTGGATTGATGTAGATTGGCTCACGACCTTGTACTGCGTATGTCGCGCGGAACTCTTCTGATTCACACATCTGAGAGTGCAGGCGCTTATCTGGGTGACAAGACTGCAGCCAGAATGGGTGTTTCTTAGAGCCTGGACCACCGTGAGAGCGCTCTGATTTCTCAAACCACATAGGGTGCTCTTGACAGTGTTCATAGCCCATGTTGCCGATCGTACGACTTGTGATTTCAATAAAGCCAGATGGTGTACCTAGCGCATTGATCTCTGGGTCTTCACGGAAAGAAGCATGGCGAACCCAAGGTTGGCCTTTACCGAAGTCTAGGAAGCCTTTCTCCCAGAACTCTGCAAATTCAGGCATATCAAACTTGCCTTCGTTTGCTGCTTTACAGTTGTCGTAAAGTGATTTCACCCACTCCATCTCTGACATACCGCGCGTGTAATCTTTGTCACGACCCCAGCGAGCCGTTAGCTCTGTCATAATATCGAAGTCTGTCTTCGACTGGAATAATGGGTCAACTAGCTTATGCATCGCAATCAGACCACGGCCTGAATATGCACCGTAGCCATCGATATCGTTACGTTCAAACTGAGTACATGCTGGCAGTACGATATCAGAGAAACGACACGTTGCCGTCCATGCAAAGTCAATCGACACAACCGTTTGAAGCGCTTTAAACGCCTGCTTCATCTTGTTGCGGTCTTGATGGTGGTGCCATGGGTTGTTACCACTGAATACCATCATCTTAGTGTCAGGAAGCGTGATCACTGCGCCGTTTGCGTTGATCTTCTTACCAGGTTCAATCAAGGCATCAACCCAACGTGCTACCGGAATGACGCGGCTGTAACCATTGAAGTCTTGGTTAGTGTGCTTAGGCGTTTGACCTTGGTCGATGTTCAAAGGGAACGAACCAGGTGCAGCAAAGCCCGTTGATGAAACACCGATACCTGAATAGTGGTGACCGTAAGAAATACCGCCGCCCGGTAGACCAATTTGGCCAACCATCGCTGCGATAACTGCCGCCATCCAGTAAGGCTGCTCACCATGCTCTTGACGCTGGATACTCCAACCCACCAAGATCTGTGTGCGACCGTTGACAAGCATACGAGCAAACTCACGGATCTCTTGTGCGCTTGCACCACAGATTTCAGCCGCCCATTCAGGCGTCTTCTCAATACGGTCTTTGGTCTCACCTTGAACGTATTTGATGAAGTCTTCGAAGCCTAGACAATAAGTCTCAATGAATTTCTCATCGTAAAGACCTTCGTTATAAAGTACGTGCGCCACACCCAACATAAACGGTACGTCTGTGTGTGGGTTGATGTAGCGTAGATCATTACCAAGGTAGCGAGCGGTCTTGTTGCGAACAGGGTCAACAGAGATAACGTTGATCTCTTTGTTCTCAACTTTCTCTTTCAACTGTTCAAGGTAGGCAAATGACTCATGAGTTTCACAGGTCCAACCCACTTGGAGGTTTTTAACTGGATCGTTGCCCCACAAAACAATGTTATCACTGTTCTCAAGAATCAACTCCCAAGACGTACCTTGTGCGTAAACCTCAGTTGAGCCAAGTACGTAAGGCAGAATCGTTTGACCCGCACCTGTTGAGTAGTCACCTACTTTCTTAACAGAGTAACCGTGCAGACCCATAGCACGCTGCATGTGGTTGTTACAGCTGTGCATCTGACCTGTCTGACGCCAGCCAGTTTGACCAGTATGCAGAGCCCAAGGGCCGTAGTCTTTTTGTACGCGCTCAAGCTCACGATAGAATAGGTCTAAAGCCTCATCCCATGTCACGCGAACGAACCGGTTGTTACCACGCGTGTCTGCTGAATACTTGTGCTTCTTCAGCCAATCTAGGCGCACCATTGGGTAACGTACGCGAGATGGGCTGTAAATGATGCCTTTAATACCATTCAACATATCTGTTGGGTATTTATCGATCTCAAGAGGTTTAATCTCTTGAACCTTGCCGCCCCACACTCGAGCGCGGAATGCACCCCAGTGAGAGCCTGATACTTTCCAAGTGCCTTCTGTTTCAGCCGCATTCGCAGACGCCGAGGCCAGCAAGCTAGGGCCAATCAAAGAGGCCGCACTAGTCCCTGCTACACCTTTAAGAAAACTTCTTCGTGTAATTGCCATTTTTTAACTCCAATTGACGTCTTATTAGTGGTGGCCTTCAGAGAAATCAGATGAGTGCTTCTGTAGGTACTTAAGTACTAGCGCCTCTGTATCTGTATCGAAGTTAACGAATGCGATCATACCGTCGAGCATGCCGACCCAACCGTTAGCACTGAAGTGCGCTTCATCAGGTTGTGTGTGACAAGTTGAACAGTTTGACTGATAGGCTTCGCCAGCCGCTTTCCAGATTGGGTCAAAGTCAGCAACCATAGACTCTTTCTTCATCCATAGATTCACTGTCACTTCTTCCCATGGAAGACCCGTCAATTCGTCTTCTTTCTTCTCGCCAACGTTTACGATATCGCTTGTCGATACTTCACGAGTCAAGATAGCGGTAGAGATGTTCATACCGAAATCTTCTTGAAGCACTCGACCAAAGCCTTTCGCTTTACGCCAACCGTCAATTTGAATTTCAATCATGTCGCCTTTCTCACCAACAATCGCCACTTGGCTTGCTGGGCTAAGGAGACCGGCTTCTGTCTGCGCTGTTTCGTCTGTGTACATTGGTAGGTGACGAATAGAGATCACATCGCTGCCGTTTGAGTAGCGAGTGCTGTTTGCTACTTGCTCTAGATCACCCACGATGCCGCTAGCTGCTTCCATATCTTGTGGAAGGTGGTGTGCGATACCTTTGTGACAATCCACACAGCTTTGGTCACGCTCTGCCGCTGATGCCATTTGGATACGAGCTGTTGGAGACATTTGCTCGAAGTCCATTGAGTCGTAGTTGTGACAGTTTTTACACTCTAGAGAGCCATTTGCTGAGAAACGATCCCATTCGTGACGAGCCAGCTCTAAACGACGAGCTTCGAATTTTTCAGGGGTATCAAGATCGCCGAAGATCTGTGCAAATACTTCTTTAGAAGCCTGCATCTTACGAGCGATTTTATCCGTCCAGTTATGAGGTACGTGACAATCAGGACAGGTAGCACGAACACCAGAGTTGTTTTTCCAGTGAACGGTATCTTGAAGTTCTACGTATACGTTATCACGCATAGTGTGACAGCTAATACAGAACTCTTCGGTGTTCGTCGCTTCAAGTGCGGTGTTAAAACCACCCCAGAAGATCACGCCGGCAAGGAAACCACCTAACGTAAGCACACCGAGACTGATGTGTACAGCTGGGCGCGTCATAGTACGCCACAATTTTTTGATGAAAGACATAAGATTACTTCTCTAAGATTCTTTAAAAAAGGGAGTTAGGTGTTAGCCATGAGCACCAGGAGGACCGAATACGAAGACCTGAAGCATCCACACGATAAAGCCGTAACCGCCAACCAATGCGACGCTTAGTACTGGGAACAGGAGTACTGCGATGATCAGGAATGACTTCCATTCCAGTGAACGCTCCTCTGCACCGTCTATTTTGTTAACATCACTCATACATAATGCCTATAAGTTGCAATTGAAAAACTGACCCGCCCTCATCTGAGCACGAATTTGAAATACTACTTCTTAGTTAAAATGGTAGACCATCATACTAGGTTTATTCAATGTAAAACTCGCGTGCATCCCTTGTTATTCCACACTTTTTTGAGCTCATCCGGAGTTGTGATCGAATGGGGTTTTATATGAAAATATATTAACGGTTGTGTCGAATTGTAGAATCAGACAAATTACACAACCCATTAACATATTAAAAAATAGAACTTTGATATTGACTCGCTCGCAGGCTAAGTGCTCACGAACATTACCTGTGTTATCCACAGAAAATGTGGATAACATGTGCCTGCCTAACCCATTTCAGGTTATGATTTAGCCATCGACACTGTGAGTAAGGAAACCAAATTGAAGATTTTGATTATTGGAGGTGGTTGGTTAGGGCTGCCCCTTGGCCATTTTTTGCACACAAACGGCCATGATGTCTTAGTGACAAAGACGTCAAAAAAAGGGTGTGATGACCTTGCAAAGACCGGTCTTCATACACTGCATCTTGAGCTTGGTACACCCCTCTCAACTCAATCAGAGAATCACCTCCAAGACTTTCAGCCCGATGTTATCGTGGGTTGTTTCCCTCCTGGGCTTCGCTCAGACACCCCCTCTAGATATGTTGAAAACTGGCGTCAGGTCAGTGAGTTAGCAGTGATGCATGGCGTTGGTAAAATCATCATGGTCAGCACCACGGGAGTCTATCCATCGATTGCTGAAGACATGGTTGAAACACGACAAATCGGTGGAAAGGATCTTGACGAGAAAACTCAACTGCTACTCTCAGCTGAACAACAGGTCATAAAGAGTCAAGTGTCCTACACCATCTTGCGCTGCTCGGGCTTAATTGGCCCAAATCGTCATCCAGCTCGCTTTGCAAAACGCCTGAAATCCATCAGCGATCAAGCACCGGCTAATATGGTGCATCTCGATGATGTTATCGCTGTGATTGAGTTTGTCCTCACATCAGGGGATAACGAGATTTATAATGTCACAACACCCGAGACCGTTAGTAAATACCAATTCTATCAGCGCGCCACCAAGCACTATCACGAACCTATTGCGTTGCCGGCACCAAGCCATACTCAGGATAAAAGAATCGTTGCAAGCAAGCTTATCGCTGCTGAATTCAAATTCAAATACTCACATATATTCAATGCATTAGATGCAATAGGGACGATGTAAAATCATGCGAATTTATCAGGCGATTGAATCACTATGGGATTTCATGCAACTGCATCACACACCAAAGGCCAGTGATTGTATTGTAGTTTTTTGCAGTAATGATACTCGTGTCGCACAAACTGCTGCGACACTCTATCACCAAGGTATCGCTCCAAAAATTCTATTCTCTGGCGGCTTAGGACGCTTCACGCAAGACCACTTTGATCGCCCTGAAGCGGATATATTTGCAGACATTGCTAAGTCATTAGGTGTACCAAGCGGTGATATATTGATTGAAAATGCTTCTACTAACTCAGGTGAAAATGTGGCATTTTCTGCCCAACTTCTCCAGTCAAAAATGCCCAACGCTACCCGCTTTACATTAGTACAGAAGCCCTTTATGGAGCGTCGTGCTTATGCCACGTTTGAAAAGCAGTGGCCTGCTCCCTATCAAGCATTACACGTTGTTTCGCAAGGTGGCTCTTTTCTGGATTATCTAGATAGTGATGTGTTTACGTCTAGCTTTGTCATCAACGCTGTTCTAGAAGATTTTGAACGAGTTAAAGCCTATCCGACGCTGGGCTTTCTTACAGAACAAGTCATCCCAGATAACGTTGACTTAGCCTATAAGACCCTGCTCAATCGTTTTCCAAGAAACTAATACTTGCTTGTTAAAAATAAAAAACCGAAGAGATTTTCACCCCTTCGGTTTTTACTGCTTGAGCGCCTGCTACTCATTCATTGTGCAAATCAACACACAACTAGTGCAGCGCTTCCTCTTTCGAGCCAATGTAGGCGAACTCGAGCTCTTCGTCTTTCAGAGACACTTTTACTGTGCCGCCATCAACCAGCGAGCCAAACAGCAATTCGTTTGCCAGTGGCTTCTTAAGCTGCTCTTGAATAACTCGTCCCATTGGTCTTGCGCCCATCGCTTTGTCGTAGCCTTTGTGAGCCAACCATTGGCGGGCGTCTTCATCCACTTCAAGTGAAACGCCACGGGCATCGAGCTGTACTTGTAGTTCGACGATGAACTTATCAACCACTTGATGAATAACTTGCTCATCAAGACTGTTGAACCAGATGATGCTATCAAGACGGTTACGGAACTCTGGAGTGAACACCTTTTTAATCTCAGACATGGCGTCATGGCTGTGGTCTTGTTGAATAAGACCAATCGATTTTTTCTGAGTCTCTTGAACACCAGCATTGGTCGTCATGACCAAAATAACATTGCGGAAGTCAGCTTTACGTCCATTGTTATCCGTTAGCGTACCGTTGTCCATCACCTGTAGAAGCAGGTTGAAGATATCCGGGTGAGCTTTCTCAATCTCATCGAGCAGCACGACTGAGTGAGGGTGCTTAATTACCGCATCGGTTAATAAGCCGCCTTGATCATATCCAACATAACCAGGAGGCGCACCAATCAAACGGCTCACCGAATGACGCTCACCGTATTCAGACATATCGAAGCGCAGTAGCTCGATACCCATCAACTTGGCTAGTTGCAGTGTCACTTCCGTTTTACCTACACCTGTCGGCCCTGCAAATAGGAACGAGCCAACCGGTTTGTGGTCGATACCAAGACCTGCACGAGATAGCTTGATGGCTTCACTCAATGCATCAATAGCAGGATCTTGACCAAATACCAGCATCTTCATCTTTCTATCTAGCGCTTGCAGGATATCTTTGTCTGAAGAGGAAACCGATTTCTCTGGAATACGTGCCATCTTCGCAACCATCGATTCGATATCTGCCACACCAACCGTTTTCTTACGGCGACTGGCTGGTGCAAGACGGCTACGCGCCCCTGCCTCATCGATTACGTCAATCGCTTTATCAGGCAAATGACGCTCATTGATGTATTTCGCTGACAGCTCTACGGCAGCACGGAGGGCTTTATTGGTGTATCGCACCTCATGATGCTCTTCGTACTTGGGTTTGAGACCCATTAGGATCTTGGTTGTATCGTCAAGCGATGGCTCAACCACATCAATTTTTTGGAAGCGGCGAGACAAGGCACGCTCTTTCTCAAAAATGTTGGCATATTCTTGGTAGGTCGTTGAACCAATGCAGCGCAGTTTACCGCTGCTTAATAGAGGCTTAATCAGGTTAGCGGCATCGACTTGACCACCCGAAGCGGCACCCGCACCGATAATGGTGTGGATTTCATCAATGAACAAAATAGCATCGTCTTCTTTCTCGAGCTGCTTGAGAATGGCTTTGAAGCGCTTCTCAAAATCACCACGATATTTGGTACCCGCAAGTAGCGAACCGATGTCTAGAGAATAAATCACGCTGTTCTGAATTACGTCTGGGACTTGGCCCTCAACAATTCTCCAAGCGAGACCTTCTGCAATCGCAGTTTTGCCGACGCCTGCTTCACCCACTAACAACGGGTTGTTCTTACGACGACGACACAAGACTTGAATCGTACGCTCTAGTTCTTTGTCTCGACCAATTAACGGGTCAATATTCCCGCTACGCGCAACTTGATTAAGATTAGTGGCGAAGTTCTCTAGGCGATCTTCAGAGCTCGCCTCTTCGACTGGCTCTGCGCCTCCACCAAGCGGGCCTGACGAAGGCTCACTGCCTGACGCGCCGCCGCCATCTTTGGAAATGCCATGAGAGATATAGTTTACGATGTCGAGTCGGCTCACATCGTTTTTCTTGAGTAGGTATGCAGCTTGAGACTCTTGCTCGCTGAATATCGCGACAAGCACGTTCGCACCAGACACTTCATTGCGGCCTGAAGACTGAACATGGAAAACGGCGCGCTGCAAAACGCGCTGGAAACTCAGGGTTGGCTGGGTTTCGCGTGAATCATCGTTTTCTGGAATAAGAGGTGTGGTTTGGTCAATAAAAATATCAAGCTCTTGACGCAGAGCTTCTATATCGGCCTGACACGCCGTTAGCGCTTCACGTGCTGCATTGTTATCCAACAACGCCAGCAGGAGGTGCTCCACGGTCATAAATTCATGTCTTTTGTCTCGGGCACGACCAAATGCGCTGTTGAGACTCGACTCTAGTTCTTTATTAAGCATAAGTACCCCCTTACGGAACAAATCCTCACGAAGCTCATCCTGATGCTTACTATGGAACTCGCCTAAGAGTACTGTTTTTACTGAAAATACAGTGCTTACTTAAAGTACTGAGCTTACTTATCGTACTTTGTGTGCTTAAGTACTAAGTTAACCCGTTAGGCTTGCTCCATGGTACAAAGCAGAGGGTGTTCGTTCTCTCTTGCATACATAGTGACTTGAGCGACTTTCGTCTCTGCCACTTCAGAAGTGAACGTGCCACAAATGGCTTTGCCTTGGTAGTGAACTTGAAGCATTGTCTGGGTCGCTTTGTCTTCATCCATAGAGAAAAAGCGCGTCAAAATATCAATGACAAAATCCATTGGTGTGTAATCATCATTGTTAAGTATTACGTTATACATCGCCGGTGGTTTAACCTTAGTTTCTTCTCGTTCCAGAAGGTCAAAATCCGGAGATACCCAATCAAAATTTCCGCTCATGTTCCTAGTTACATTGTTATTGGCCACTAGTGAGTTATCCTAACACCTTAGCGTCTAAAACTCATCGACATTTTGTTAGTTAATTGTTTCTAGCAGCTTCAATTTAAGACTAATCCAGCCTATCAATCGCTGCAAATAAAAAGATCGCTGTTTTTCAATTTCAGAGATCGATTGCCGAAAAAAGCACCACGCTGCTGAAAGCCTACTCAACAAGGCTTTGCTTAACTATGCTGTTTGCGGTTGGGTTTACTTGATGCTGACTGTCCTTTCAATGCAGCACTCATCTAAAAAGTTACACAATTGTAAATCTCAAAAATGAATACACGCCCTAATTAGTAATCAAATATAACGCTTAGATATTGACTTGATTAAATCTTGGTCTAGATTGGACAAGTGTGAGCAACAATTTAGCAGCAGCTAGATAAATTTCACGTAACAACGTCAAGTAATAATGCAAGAGGGATGTAAAGCATGGCTACAGGTACAGTTAAATGGTTCAACAACGCCAAGGGATTTGGCTTTATTTGTCCAGAGTCCGGTGATGGTGACATTTTCGCCCACTACTCAACAATTAAAATGGATGGCTACCGCACTTTGAAAGCAGGACAAACTGTCTCCTACGAAGTGGAGAGCGGACCAAAAGGGTCTCACGCAAGTTCAGTGACACCAGTGGAATTTGAGCTCGCACAAGCTGCTAAATAGTTCTACATAATTCCAGACGCCAAGGCGTCAAACTTCTCCTGATAGAAAAAGCCCCGCACTCGAAAATGCGGGGCTTTCTATTAATTGTCTATCACTCAATTATTTAGTTATCACCAAGTAACCCATCACCACAAGTGGCTCAAGGTTGCTCACTATTGGTGGTTAGCCGATGATCTGATTCAAGGTAGCACTTGGACGCATCAAGGTAGACGTTAACTCATCATTCAATGCGTAGTAACCACCAAGCTCACCAACAACACCTTGTGCGGTATTCAGTTCAGCCACGATAGCTTCTTCGTTTTCAACCAATGCTTTCGCTACTGGAGCAAACTGCTCTGCCAACTCTGCATCTGCCGATTGTGCTACCAATGCTTGAGCCCAGTAACAAGCTAGGTAATAGTGGCTGCCTCGGTTATCAAGCTCACCGACTTTTCTTGAAGGTGATTTGTTGTTGTCTAGGAACTCACCCGTTGCTGAATCAAGTGCGTCAGCCAGTACTTGTGCCTTAGTATTGCCTGTAACGGTGCTTAGGTGCTCTAGAGAAGCGGCAAGTGCTAAGAATTCACCCAAAGAGTCCCAGCGTAAGTGGTTCTCTTTTTGTACTTGTTGAACGTGCTTCGGTGCAGAACCACCAGCCCCTGTCTCAAACAAGCCACCACCGTTCATTAATGGCACAATAGATAACATCTTAGCTGAAGTACCCAGCTCTAGAATTGGGAACAGATCGGTTAAGTAATCACGCAGTACGTTACCTGTGACAGAAATCGTATCTAGCCCCTCTTTAATACGCTCTAGGGAGACTAAACACGCATCTAATGGCGCTAGGATACGAATATCAAGGCCGTCAGTGTCATGGTTTGGTAGGTACGCTTCGACTTTCTTAATCAGCTCTGCGTCATGTGCGCGAGCCTTGTCAAGCCAGAATACCGCAGGAGCACCACTTGCGCGGGCACGAGTCACTGCCAGTTTTACCCAGTCTTGAATCGGCGCGTCTTTCACTTGGCACATACGGAAGATATCGCCTTGCTCAACGCTCTGACTCAGTAATACAGTACCCTCTTTCGATACGACCTGAACTTCACCGTCCGCTTCCATAACAAATGTTTTGTCGTGCGAGCCATACTCTTCGGCTTTTTGAGCCATTAGCCCAACGTTTGGCACGCTGCCCATTGTGGTTGGATCAAATGCACCGTGCTCTTTACAGAAGTCAATAACCGCTTGATAGATACTCGCGTAGCTGCGGTCGGGAATCATCGCCTTGGTGTCTTTCTGCTTGCCGTCAGGGCCCCACATTTGGCCAGATGCTCGTAGCATTGCAGGCATCGATGCATCAACGATGATATCACTTGGCACATGCAGGTTAGTAATACCACGGTCAGAGTCCACCATCGCCAATGCCGGTTGTGTCTCGTAAACCGCTAGCAGTGCTTGTTCGATTTCGGCTTTTTGTTCTGCCGGAAGCTGAGCTATCTTGGCATAAACATCACCAATCCCATTGTTAACATCAACACCTAACTCATCAAACAGTTGACCGTATTTCTCAAACACAGACTTGTAGTAAACCTTGACGGCATGGCCAAAGATAACCGGGTCAGACACCTTCATCATGGTGGCTTTCATGTGCAGCGATAACAGCACGTCTTGCTCTTTCGCTTCTGCAATTTGTTCTTCAAAGAAGCGTACCAGCGCATTTTTGTTCATCACTGAACAATCGATGATTTCTTTATCTAGAAGCGGGAAAGCGGCCTTAAGCGTTTTCTTCTCACCCGAGTTTGCAACAAACTCAATAGAAACATCGGTTGCACTCTCAACAGTCGTTGATTTTTCGCTACCGAAGAAATCATTATCGCTCATGCTTGAAACATGCGACTGAGAATCTTTCGACCAAGCACCCATTGAGTGTGGGTTTTTCTTCGCATAGTTTTTCACCGACAGCGGAGCGCGGCGGTCTGAGTTACCTTCACGCAATACTGGGTTTACCGCACTGCCTTTGATCTTGTCGTAAGTCTCTTTGATCGCTTTCTCTTCATAAGTGCCAGGTTCCGCCGGGTAATCTGGTAAGGCGTAACCTTTTTGCTTGAGCTCTTTTATCGCAGCCTGAAGTTGTGGAATAGACGCCGAAATATTTGGCAACTTGATAATGTTGGCTTCAGGTGTTTTAGCCAGTTCACCTAGCTCAGTTAGCGCATCACCAATACGTTGTTCATCAGTGAGGTGCTCTGGAAAGTTAGCGAGAATACGGCCTGCTAGTGAGATGTCACGAGTGTCTACATTAATACCAGATGAAGCCGTAAAGGACTGAATGATTGGCAAAAGAGAATACGTCGCCAATGCTGGAGCTTCGTCAGTGATGGTATAAATAATTGTAGGTTTTTCTGAAGACATGAAATTTCCCTATAATTTAGCGACACCAATGGATGTATGATGCCGAGATGTTTGAGGCAGCAAGCTGATTTTCATCCCCACTCTTGCTGCCCAATTATTGTTATTGCCTCTGCAGATGACTTCGTGTCGTATACTTTAATAAGCACTCTGCATTGGTGTTGTTGTGTATTCAAGACTACATAATTAAACAAAATGAGTGAAATAGTCTATCATCTTGCGCTCGAATACTGATTTTGGGCGTGCGAATGATAGCGCACTTTGCCTCTATTCAGAAATTTCGCATACGTTTTCGTTACATTTTTGCAAGGTAGTTAACATGCCCGTTAGAGAATCACGTCCTTCTCGCCGCCCATCATCAACACGTAATACGACTCGCTTCAAACGCCCAGCGAAGAAAAATAGTTCTCAGCGAGCAAATCGCGGCACTAAACCGAAGAGCGTTAGTGCAGAAGAGCGCAAAGTGATTATCTTTAACAAGCCTTATGACACACTGAGTCAGTTCACTGATGGCGAAGGTCGCAAAACACTGGCCGACTATATTCCTATCAAAGAAGTCTACGCAGCAGGCCGTCTAGACCGTGATAGCGAGGGCCTGATGGTGTTGACCAATGATGGTATTTTGCAAGCTAAGCTTACCCAACCAAAATCTAAATCACCTAAAACCTACTGGGTGCAAGTCGATGGCGCCCCAACAGATGAAGATCTTGAGAAACTTCGCCGTGGCGTGGAGCTGAAAGATGGCATGACGCTACCTGCAAAAGTTGAAATCATGCAAGAGCCTGATTTGTGGCCACGTAACCCTCCTGTACGCTTTCGTGCCAACATTCCAACAACGTGGTTAGCCATCACCATTATTGAAGGGAAAAACCGCCAAGTTCGCCGAATGACGGCTAACATCGGCTTTCCAACGCTACGTCTTATCCGTGCTTCAATGGCGAATATTGCGTTAGGGGACTTGCAACCTGGGGAGTGGCGAGAGATTGAATTGTGAACAAGGTTGAAGGTTGAAGGTTGAAGGTTGAAGGAGATTAGGACCTTTAATGAGTCTTAGGGTATAAAAAAAGAGCCGATTTTTACGGCTCTTTTTTATTTGATCTCATCGAAAATTAGATTGCGATGAACTGTGTTTCGACGGCTGGGTTTACGTCCGCTTCGTAATCCACACCTTCAACACCAAAGCCGAACAGTTTCAGGAACTCTTCTTTGTATTGAACGTAATCTGTCAGCTCTTTTAGGTTCTCTGACGTCACTTGTGGCCATAGGTCACGACAGTGTTGCTGAATGTCTTCACGCAGCTCCCAGTCATCGAGACGTAGACGGTTCTTGTCGTCCAATTCAGGTGCTGTGCCGTCTTCTTTGTATAGACGTTGGCTGAACATGCGATAAATCTGCTCCATACAGCCTTCATGCACACCTTCTTCGCGCATTTTCTTGAACACCATCGCGATGTAAAGTGGCATAACAGGAATCGCTGAGCTCGCCTGAGTCACAACCGACTTCAGTACAGCTACGTTTGCTGTGCCACCCGTTTGACCCAACTTTTCACCCAGCACTGTTGCTGCGCGATCTAAGTCCATCTTCGCTTGACCCAATGCGCCATCCCAATAGATTGGCCACGTCAGCTCTGTACCAATGTAGCTGTATGCCACTGTCTTACAACCGTCAGCAAGAACACCTGCATCAGAAAGTGCATTGATCCAAAGCTCCCAGTCTTGACCGCCCATTACCGTAACCGTATCAGCGATCTCTTCATCTGTTGCCGGCTCAACACTAGCTTCAATAATGACGTCTTTGTTGGTGTCTACTGCGGTTGCCGTGTAGGTTTCGCCGATTGGCTTCAGTGCTGAACGCACAAGCTCGCCTGTTTCTGGCATTTTGCGTACTGGTGATGCTAGTGAATAAACCACCATATCAATCTGACCTAAGTCTTCTTTAATGAGATCGATGGCTTTCTGTTTTGCTTCATTTGAGAACGCATCGCCATTTAAGCTTTTTGAGTAAAGACCCGCTTCATTGGCCAGCTTGTCAAAAGCGGCAGCGTTGTAGAAACCGGCTGTGCCTGGCTTGCGTTCAGTGCCTTCTTTCTCAAAGAAAACACCGATGGTTGATGCGTCACCACCAAAGGCGGCTGCGATACGAGAAGAGAGGCCGTAACCACTTGAAGAACCGATAACAAGTACACGCTTTGGTGCGTTAGCAATTTTGCCTTGTGCTTGAGTATAAGCAATTTGTTCTTTTACGTTTGCTTCACAACCAACTGGGTGCGTTGTTGTACAAATAAATCCACGAATTCTAGGTTTGATGATCATATTCAACTTCCTTTATCAGTTGGCAGTAGGATAAAAGGTTCAAACTAAAATCTCATCTAGTTTGTGTAAATTTCCGCGAATTTTGCAAGTGGTTGGATGACTTTCACACCAAAGTTAAGATTTCTATCGATACCGTATGGGGGAAATACACCTCCAATGGCTTACCAGTAAGGTAACTTAGTACAAAAAAAGCGACCACGCCCGATAAAGAGTGTGGTCGAAAGTAGGATAGAAGATGAAAACTGGTTTTAAGCAGCGAAGTCTCGTTGTTTTACAGACGTTCGCTGCGCGTTACTGAAAGTAACAACGATTAAGCGGCACTATTGAGCTTCGAGGACTTTTTACTCTTGCCTTTGCTAGAGTCTAGTGTTTGCTGGGTTCTCACCTCAGTTAAGTCATGACTGAAATGGTCTACCTGAATCGCGTGATAGCGTAACTTATCCGCCGCAAGAACTTGTTCAACCTCCTCTTGGGTTAACACATCCGCTTGCAGAGCCTGCTGTAAGCGGTCTGCCAGTAAACCTTTTTTATCAACGGTGCCCGCCTTAACTGCTTTGAACAACTTACGCTCTATACCCTTAATGTCATACATCGCAATAAAGGCGCGTTCCATTAGACCCACACTGTCGTCCTCTTTCTCGCCGATATAACACAGCTTGGTCAGGCGCTCACGATGTGCTCCAGGGGTCATTAAGCTCTGCGCTATTTCCACCGTCAAGTCATCACTTGGTTTTTTGAAATGATTACCCAGTGGGAAAATCACCACTTTCAACAAGCCACCTACTCCCGCAACTGGGTAGTTACGGAAGGCTTCCGACAGCGCTTTCGCTGCATTATAGAAACAGTGTTGTACTGCGTAATGAACGTAGTTGAGGTCCTGCTGCTGTCGACCTTCATCTTCGTACTTTTTCAATGCCGCCGATGCGAGGTAAAGATAACTAAGCACATCACCAAGACGCGCAGAAATCATCTCTTTGCGCTTTAGATCACCGCCGAGTGTTAGCATGGCAAAATCTGCACTCACCGCAAGTGCGCGGCTCAAGCGAGTTAACTCTTGGTAATACTGTTTCGTTGGACCAGGCATTGGCGCTTTGACAAATCTCGAGCCCGTCAGCGCTGCACCAAACGCACCAAATGTATTACGTGTCGCATGACGAATGTGCTTGAACAATAGATCGTCAAACTGGTCAGCGGCTTCCTTCTCATCGGGGTTGGCCGCCGCTTCCATCTCTTGCAATACATAAGGATGACAGCGTGTAGCACCTTGACCAAAGATCATTAGGTTACGAGTTAGAATGTTGGCACCTTCAACCGTAATAGCTACAGGAACGCCCAAGTAAGCAGAAGTGAGATAGTTCATCGGTCCCGCTTGAATCGCACGACCAGAGTGAATATCCATTGAATCATTCAGAATGGTACGCGCCATCTCTGTCATATGATATTTAGCGATCGCTGTAATAATGCCCGGCTTCTCATTCAAATCGAGCGCCGTTGTGGTCATGGTTCGTGACGCTTCAAGTAGATAGGTCAAACCACCGATACGACCGAGAGATTCAGCAACGCCTTCAAACTTACCGATAGACATACCAAACTGCTTACGCACATACGAATAGGCACCGGTTGTTCTAGAGGTTAAGTGACCGATAGCGGTGCCCAATGCTGGCAATGAGATACCACGCCCTGCCGACAAACACTCCACCAGCATACGCCAGCCCTTGCCGGCATAGTCTTGACCTCCAATGAGCCAATCCATTGGAATAAAGACATCTTTGCCTCGGGTAGGACCATTCATGAACGCAAGACCGATAGGGTCATGACGCTCGCCAATTTCTACTCCAGTGTGGTCTGCTGGAATCAATGCGCAGGTGATGCCGAGATCTTTTTTATCTCCCATCAAGCCATCAGGGTCATACATTTTGAAAGCAAGACCGAGCACCGTGGCAACGGGCGCAAGGGTAATATAGCGTTTGTTCCAGTTAAGGCGTAAACCAAGTACTTGTTCCCCTTCATGCTCGCCATAACAAACCACGCCCGTATCTGGAATGCCGCCCGCATCTGAACCCGCTTCTGGACCTGTTAATGCAAAACAAGGAATGTCAGTACCATCTGCCAAACGAGGTAACCAATAATCTTTTTGTTCTTCAGTACCATAGTGCGACAGCAGCTCACCTGGTCCTAACGAGTTCGGCACCATGACGGTTACCGCAGCACTAATACTTCGTGTTGCCAAGCGACTGACAATCGTCGAGTTCGCCAAGGCTGAAAACGCACGACCGCCGTACTCTTTAGAGATAATCAAAGAGAAGAAACGCTCTTTACGCATGTACTCCCAGACTGCGGGTGGCAAATTGCGATCTTTCGTCACAATCTCATAGTCATCTAGCATGCCGAGCAGTGTCTCTAGTTCATTGTCCATGAAAGACTGTTCTTCCGCGCTTAGCGCCGGTGCCGGATATTGATGCAGTTTCGCGAAGTCTGGCTGGCCAGAAAACAGTTCACCGTCCCACCAAACGCTACCGGCTTCCATCGCCTCTTTCTCAGTACTAGAGAGAGGAGGAAGAACCTTTTTGAACATTTTGAATGCGGGATCACTGATCCATTTTTTACGTAGAGAGCTCATGGTTTAATCCTTTTGTTCACGTGCTGTATATTGTTTTATTGTTATTTTGTGGCAATTAGATCAGCCGACATCCCTGCAGCGAGGAAAGGAATCAACTGATCGACAACCGATTTAGGGTCTGCTTCTTGATCAAAATCGTTGTTGGCAATTTCCGTTAGCGCTTGACTCGACGCCATAGTGAAAACGCAAGTGCCAAGCGTAAAGTGTAAGCGCCAGAACAGAATGTCCGGGGTCAAACTGGGGTTTGCTTTTAATATCGACTGGGTGAAGAGCGCCAAGCTATTTTGATAGCGTGTCGTGATGAACCAGCGCAAGTGACCTTGTACGTCGGTATAACCACGCCCTATAAGCGACATAAAACGTGCGGTGCCGTTAGGGCGGATATCATTGAGCGATCGTAAGGGTGCACGCAGAACCTCAAACACATCAGCCATCTCAAACTCTTCATTGAGATTAAGCGTGATCAGCGCGTCTTCTACCGCTGGCATGAACGCCTCTAAATAACGATCCAGTACTGCACGAACCAAGGTTTTCTTATCGCCAAAGTGATAATTGACCGAGGCAAGGTTGACACCTGCTTTACTTGTAATGGTTCGTAGTGATGTGTCGTTGAAACCATGTTCTGCAAACAAAGCTTCCGCCACATCCAAAATCTTATCTTTCGTAGAGTTTCTTGAAGTCATTTCAATCAGTCGTATTAAACACCTGTTTGAAATATACGCCCACAACAACAAATTAACAAGCAATTAACATCACACTTTCATTGATTGTATCTGGGCTGTTTTGGTTAAGTTATTGATAAGTATTAAATTGAATAAAAAACGAATTTTATTTTGAACTCTTTTTATTAAGCTCGGTCTACATATATGTAGCGAACAGCAACACCCTTGTTTCACTGGCCGTCGAAATGAATTCTGTCTGTCCGCTGCTAATGAAGCTGCTTTTTCTTATTAACTCCTGTTTTATTGTATACGCCCAGCCCTTTATGGTCTGGGCGCTTTTTTATGCTCATTCACCTTTCGTTCGATAGCATCACTAAATCTCAAAGTCGAAGCCAAAAAAACGGCAGAGAGTCATACTCTCTGCCGTCACTAGCCATCAGTGGGTTACTTACAACACTGCCTTTGTTAAGTACCCTGACGTTTTTAGTTTAATACTGTGTAGCCACGATTCGTCATACAGTTACGCATTACGTTTTGCTGATCTGCTTCGTAGTTGTCTTGGTTTTGGCGACGATCTCGGCTGCCACCTAGCACACCTGCGGCAAGGCCTACGCCAGCGCCCACTTTCGCACCGTCAGAGCCAGAACCACCGGCAATAGCAGTACCCGCAGCACCCAACGCAGCGCCTTTCACCGCGCCGCCAACAGCGCCACGAGAACGGTTGTCTTTTTGCACTTGACCTGCAAGCTCTTCACACTGATGCAAGTCATAAATGTAATCTTTTTCATCGACACCATTTTTATCGATAATTAGGCTGGCATGTGCGCCTGTTGCAATAAGAGTCGCAGCAAAAAAAGTGGTTAGGCGTTTCATTGAACACTCCAAAAGTTGAGGCTGTTTACATCTATTTGTTGTGAGCAAATCTTAGCCTCATAAACCGTGTTCAACTAGGAATAACGATTATTCCATATGGAATAATACTCACGCTGCTAATTAGTCCCACATTAACAACTAGTTAGGCACTGGCCACCCTGTGATAGGTGCTGAGTTGAGTATGCGCCCAATAAAAAATTACACCTTAAACTGCTGCATTAGCCCTTGTTGCTGAGCGGATAACTCATCAATGAACTGTGCCGTTTGCTCTGATTCTTCAGCATGCTGCAAAATGCCAGCGCTCAGCTCACGAATATTCGCCACGTTTAGATTGACCTCGCCTGAAACCTGCTGTTGCTCTTCTGCCGCTTTGACAATCTGGCTGTTCATATCATGAATAGCATTAACCGAGTCAGCTATCTGCTTGAGCTCCTCAACAATTTTTTGCACTTCATGTGCTGCGCCAGAGGCTAATGTATTGCCCACTTCAATCGTTTCAACCACATCTTGAGTGCCCGCTTGAACCTGACTGATCACTTCACGGATCTCACCTACAGAATCCTGCGTGCGAGTCGCTAGGCTGCGGACCTCATCTGCTACAACGGCAAAGCCACGCCCCTGCTCTCCTGCGCGTGCGGCTTCAATCGCTGCATTCAAGGCTAATAGATTCGTTTGCTCTGAAATACCTTCAATGACCGAGAGGATGTCGGTAATATTGGCATTATTCTGAGCTAGGGCCTTCACTACTGGCACAGCCGCGGTCATGTTATCGACAAGCTTATTCATCTCTTTCTCTGTCGAGACAACAACTTGTTCTCCCGCCAGTGCAGACTCTCTCGCTTGCAATGCTGCCACTACAGCTGATTCTGCATTTTGAACCACTAAGCCAGCTGTTTGGGTCATCTCTTCAGAAGCCGTCGCCACCAGGTCTACCTCTTTAAACTGAGCCCCACTACTCTCGCGAGTTTCGTGAGCAAAGTGCTTGGCCTGTTCAGTGGTGTTAGCAATATTGTTCGATGTCGTCACCACGTCTGAAATGGTACTTTGTAGACGCTGCAAAAATGTATTGAACCCGTTCGCCAATGCACCAAGCTCATCATTGGAGTTCACTGTGAGACGCTGTGTGAGATCGCCTTCCCCAGATGAAATTTCCTCTAATCGGTTAGCAACGGCTCGGATTGGCTTAACGATATTGCGAGCTAACAGATAGATCACACCCAATGCAACAACAATCACCAGAGCGGCAAAAACGAGTTCAGTTTCTATCGCTTCTGCTAATCTGTCTGAGATCACACCGTCCAGCTCATACGCATCAGCAAACACGGCCGAGCGAGGCATTTCAATCATCACACGCCACGTTTGATTGCCTAATACCATGGGTACGTAAACGGCCAGTTGTTGTTGGTTTTCACTCCATTGCGCCTTAATTTCTTTGCGCTCAAACAAGCGATTCAGCTCTGCGGCTGCGAAATCTTGACTCTGATACTGAGCTAAAGGCACAAGTTGAACATTGTCAGTCGCGAGAACTTGATTGCTTGAATCAGTAATTGCCACTTGACCTTGCCCGTCAAACAGCTGTTTGTCTGCGGTCAGCACGATACTGTTCAAAGACGATAGGTCTATCACTGTACCGAAATAACCGACGAGTTCTCCATCCACCCTAACTGGAACAGATAGCGCGACATTCAGTGCCGCCTGATTGTTAAAGTTCATCAGCGACGCCTGACCAAAACAAACGTGCGAAGACCCAGTCAAGCAGGACTGGAGTGAGTTGTATTGTGGGGAGTTTAGTTGAGACTCTTGTAGTACACGCTGCGAGACCTGTTCGTTATTGTCATTGACAGTCCACAACGACGCAAAGCGACCTGCATCGTTCGATCCTACGTAGTCTGCGCCGACATAATTCGCGTCTTCACTGTCTAACGCATCCGGCAAAAATACCAGATAGGCGGTATTAATGGTCGTAAAGTTCACCACCGTTTTTCGTACAATCTCATCAAGAGCAGTACGTAAATCTTCACTGGCACCAAAATTATCTTCGCTACTGGTTTTTGTTAGCAACACGGTAGACGCGATCATTTCTGCACGCAGTTGCGCTTGTTGAAGGTATTGCTCCACTTCACGTGAAGCCAGTTGCGCTTGAGAGATGAGGAGTTGCTGAGATTTGTCTTGGACAGACCGTGTTGAATACTCTTGTACAACCGCTTGATTGTTTGACGCGTTATACAGAGATAAACCAACAAGAGATAGAGAGGTAACAAGTAGACAGCAACCGACGAGCAGCGTGATTTTCCACTGCACTGAAAGTGTTCGCATAACACATCCTTATTTAAGCAAACATCGTAAAAACTGTGCTTTAAAGCACTAACCTAATTTTTCATGAGATTCTCAGCCACCATCTATATCCTTAGATGTGCCACTAAGAACGATTGTCCTACAACTTTTGTTGCAGGCTTAAAAATACATCACATTAACTTAACAATTCAATACTCTATCGGCGGTTTTATCATTAACTTAAGCTCGAATTACTGAACTTCGTGTTAGAATCAGCGAAAACACGCTGTGTTTAACTACAAATAAAGACGGATCGAATAATGAAAATTGTCAGCTTCAACATAAATGGCCTTCGTGCCCGCCTTCATCAGCTTCAAGCGCTGATCGACAAACATCAGCCAGATGTCATTGGTTTACAAGAGATCAAAGTTCACGATGAAGCCTTCCCTATCGAGGATGTCGAAGCCATGGGTTACCACGTCTACTTCCATGGTCAAAAAGCGCACTATGGTGTGGCGATGCTGTGCAAGAAAGAAGCCTTACACGTACAAAAAGGCTTTCCGACAGATAACGAAGAGCATCAAAAGCGCATGATTATGTGCACTGTGGAAGATGATAACGGCGATAAGGTAACTGTGCTCAACGGCTACTTCCCACAAGGCGATAATATCGCCCATGAAACCAAGTTTCCGTACAAGCGCCAATTCTATACAGACTTGATGACCTACCTCAACGAGCACCATAGCAGTGATGAGAAGTTGGTGGTGATGGGCGATATCAATATCAGCCCAATTGACGATGACATTGGCATCGGTGAGCCAAACCGTAAGCGCTGGCTCAAGACAGGTAAGTGTTCATTCCAACCAGAAGAGCGAGAGTGGCTACAAACCTTGCTTAATTGGGGCTTAACCGATACTTTCCGCCAAATTCACCCAGACGTAAACGATCGTTTTTCATGGTTTGATTACCGCTCGAAAGGTTTCCCTGATAACCGTGGACTGCGTATTGACGTGATTTTGGCGACAGAGTCACTCGCGGCGCAATGCTATGAATCAGATGTCGACTATGAGTTGCGTGGTATTGAAAAACCTTCGGATCATGCGCCTATTTGGTCGAGTTTCAAAGATTTTTAAGCTTGGATAGAATTAGAGCGCCAAATTGGCGCTCCAATTTTTTAGCTCAGTGGTCTCAAATAAGCCAAGAAGCGCTTCTCTGCAAACTTAAAGCACCACAGAATGATAAACGTCAACGCCATATAGAACAGGCCTGCCGTTAAGAACGACTCAAATGGTGCGTAATAACGAGAGTTCACCAAGCGGGCTGCGCCCGTTAAATCCATGATGGTTACAATACCTGCCACTGCTGAGCCATGAAGCATGAAGATCACTTCATTACTATAAGCTGGCAGCGCACGGCGTAAGGCACTCGGCAAGATGATACGGCGATAGGTCAAAAACGTCCCCATGCCATACGCTTTAGCGGCTTCCACTTCCCCTTTTGGTAGCCCATTGATCGCACCACGAATGATCTCTGCTGTATAAGCGGAGGTGTTTAATACGAACGCCACCAAGGCACAGAACCAAGCATGCTGCCACATGGTGTCTTTTACTGGGAAGAACTGATCCATCCCGTAATAGATTAGGTAAAGCTGCACCAGAAGTGGCGTACCACGGAAAAAGTAGATAAACGCCCAACTCGGAGCCCAAAATATCGGATTATCGGCATTACGTGCCACTGCAAGTGGAATTGCGATACACAACCCTATAATCAACGCTAAACCCACCAGCCAAACGGTTGTCCATAACCCATCAAGGTAAATAGGGAAGCTTTCTACTACTAACGAAAAATCCATGATTACCTCGCGTGAATACTGAATTTACGCTCAACGAGCTTGAGAAGGCCCGTCGATACGGCGGTGAAAATAAGAAAGATAACCGCGACAGTCATATAGAAGGTAAACGGCATTTTGGTTGAGCCTGCAGCCAGCGAACTAATGCGTACCATATCTTCTAAACCGATAATCGAAACCAGCGCGGTGGTTTTCAGTAGTACTAACCAGTTATTACCAAAACCTGGCAGGGCATGGCGAATCATTTGCGGTAGTAGGATACGGTGGAAAGCTTTAAACGAGCTCATTCCGTAGGCTTTTGCCGCTTCCATTTGCCCTTTATCTACCGCCATGATGGCGCCACGGAAGGTTTCTGCCATATAGGCACCAAAGATGAACCCTATGGTCAAAACACCCGCAATGAATGGGCTGACATCAATATAATCTGGCACGTAAGCGACCCATTCATGGTCTGGGTTACGCCCCGTAAAGAATTCATTTAACCACTCGTTGGTACCATAGAGGGTATTGTTGAGAAGGATTTGACCGCCGAAGAAGATAAGCATCATCAACACAAGGTCTGGGATACCACGAATAATGGTTGTGTAAAGTGTTGCAATCGCGCGCGCCCAGCGATATGGGGCAAGCTTTGCAAGAGCACCTAACATGCCAAGAATAACAGCAAGCAATAGCGAAAGAAGGGCTACTTCAATCGTCAAAATGGCCCCTTTAAAAATAGAGGCTTCATATCCTTGTAAGTCGATCATAGAGGATTCCTGTCCTGACCTTTCAAAACTACATTGGCAGGGAGAAAGGAGGGTTGGCCTACCTAGGCAGGCCAACTAAGTTGATTAATCGCCGTAAACGTCGTAGTTAAAGTATTTTGCTGCAATCTCTTGATATTTACCTTGCTCACGAAGTGATGCGATAGCGCCTGATAGCGCTTCAGTAAGCTCTTTGTCTTGCTTGCGAACTGCAATACCCATGCCTTCACCAAACCACTTTGGATCAGTCAAAGAAGGGCCAGCGAACTCGTACGCATCACCACCGTCAGAGTTAAGAACACCCTCTTCTAGCGCAGATGCATCTCCTAGTACCGCCGCAATACGACCGTTAGCTAGATCAAGGTAAGCTTCGTCGAATGAACCGTAGCGAACGATCTCTACGTCTTTGTAGTTGTCTGTCAGATATTTGTCGTGTGTTGTAGCACGCTGCACACCAATCTTCACGCCAGACAGATCTTCAAAGTTCAAACCAGCGTCTTTCTTAGCAATGAATTTGTTCGGAATTTGAGCGTATTTTTCTGTGAAATCAACACGTTTTTTACGCTCTTCAGTGATAGACATCGCTGCAATGATCGCATCGTATTTACGCGCAAGCAGTGACGGAATAATGCCGTCCCAGTCTTGAGGTACGATCACACACTTCGCTTTTAGCTCTTCACAAAGTGCATTCGCCATATCCACGTCAAAGCCTTTCAGTGAACCGTCACCTTCTGTCCAGCTAAACGGAGGGTATGCACCTTCAATACCAAAACGGATGGTGTTCCACTCCTTCGCTTGTGCCACACCCGTTACTGCTGTTGCCGCGATTGTTGCGGCTAATAACCACTTTTTCATTTCCATACTCCTGTGATTGTTATTGTTGTGCTCTTTAAACTCACATTTCGAGACTGCCTTTCAAACGTGATGAGCACAGGTTTTAATAAATAGATGAAATAAACTGCTGTAATCGTTCTGATTCAGGGTTCGTAAATAGCTTAGCTGGATCTCCCTGCTCTTCCACTTTGCCTTGATGAAGGAACATCACATGGTTGGACACATCACGAGCGAATGCCATTTCATGGGTCACCACCAGCATGGTACGCCCCTCTTCTGCAAGGTCACGCATTACACCTAATACTTCGCCAACAAGTTCCGGGTCAAGCGCTGAGGTGGGTTCATCAAACAGCATCACTTCTGGGTCAACAGCCAGTGCACGGGCAATGGCCGCACGTTGCTGTTGCCCCCCCGATAAGTGACCAGGGTAGTAATCTTTACGCTCCCACAAGCCTACCTTTTTTAAGATAAGCTCTGCATTTTCGATCGCTTGTGCTTTTGGTACACCAAGAACATGTACAGGTGCTTCGATGACGTTTTCAAGTACGGTCATGTGCGACCATAGATTGAAGCTTTGGAACACCATTGCTAGGCGAGAGCGGATACGTTGAACTTGTTTTTCATTGACTGGTAAGGACTCACCAGCGCGGTTCTGTTTCATTTGAATCAATTCACCATTGACCCAAATCTCACCCGCGGTTGGCGTTTCAAGAAGGTTGATACAACGAAGGAAGGTACTTTTACCAGAACCAGAGGAGCCGATGATGGAGATCACGTCACCTTTGTGCGCTTCAAGGGAGATCCCTTTCAGTACTTCATTTTGGCCAAAGGTTTTGTGTAGATCTTTAATATCTAGCGCGGCGACATCTTTCATGCGCTCTAACTCCCTGTCTTAACAATTATTCTCTTCATGAGAAATTCTGCGTACTAAACTAGCACCCAGCCACAGGGAACGCAACATAGCATTAACCGCAAACGTTTACTTTTCCAGCAAAAAGCGCGGCAAAAAACAGCAGTTGCGAATAATTAGTCTGTAATAATTTGTAAATGTGGGAATGTATGCCGAATATTGAATATTTACTCAATGACACCACAGCTTTCAACGGTAACATTATCGAAACAAAAAAGGGAAGCTTATGCTCCCCTTTTTTGCTCAAAATAACTAACGCTACCAGTTAACGGAGTTTGCAACCAACTCAGAGTTTGTCTTCATGACTGTCTTTGATAATTCGTTAGCTCCACTTTGCCCCAAAATAAGACCATTAACGTCATATTTATGAGTAGAAGGCTCTATTGAATGGTCAGATAAAACATCAACATTATAACTGCTCGCCGCTATGTATAAAGCAGCTTCTTCATCGCTCATATCGCCAGCATCTAGTAATCCAACAATTACGGTATCATTACTAGCAACCGATAGGTATTCTGTCACACTCTCTAATAAAATCTGCTCTGTGGCCGGTGTATGGTAAATCGTTTGGAAAGCATCTCTACCATTTACAGTTTTTGTACGAACGTGAGTACGCTGAACATCCCAACCTTGTGGAGCATAGCCAGCTAAGGAAACGCAGTTACTCGCACCTCCAACACAACTCGCAGTAGCAACACTCTGTTCGAATGAGGATAATTCGTAATTTTCAAGAAAATGAACGTCAGTAGTACTGTCTAGTGCCGAAGCAGTTGTTAAAGTCCACTTACCAGTATTGTCACTCGATATACCTTCAAGCAGCACATTCCAATGACTCAATTGAGTATCGGAAAAAACAATACCAGACTTAGTCAGACCGTCGGCTTGTTCAAAAACTTCTTGCCAACTGTAGACGTTGTTATCAAGGACAACATTGACTGAACCTCTATTAAAAGCAACACCTGAAGCAACAGAAATAGTAAATTCTTCATGAGACAGCGCATCCATCAGTACAACTGGTTCTGAGCCAATACCAGTTTCTTGACTATATATATTTGATCGGTCAAAAACCGCATAACTCATAAAATTATTGTATGACATTCCGTCTGCATCTCGAAATGCTGTTGCTAACTTTTTCTCTGTTGCTGGGACATCTGAATGCACTGGCACTGCCTGATAATTATCAGCCCCTGCTCCTGTTACTTGGTTCATACTAGCACTAGTTTGATAGTAACTTGCAGCACCACCGGCTAACGCAACTCGTGCATCCAGATCGCTTTCTGCATATCTAAAGCTCTCATTTCTTACACAATCGTTTCCGTCCTGTGAGTATCGAATGGAAAGCGTCATGTTCTGAACAAACTCCTTTTGAAAGGATGTGATAAAGCTTTCACGTGAACCTGAGTTTCTACCCTCATTTTCCTCTACAGACATATATCCACCCTCAGGAATAGTTTTCCAATCGAATGTTACGGTCCCTGTTGTACTCGGTTGAAACTCTTCAATGATACTCCCGTCAACATCATGCATTAAGACTTGGAATTGGCGAGTAGCCTGGCGACCAATAACAAAGTAATCAAAATCCTGATCATCAACAGACGTATGATTGAAATAAATAGAACACCCTTTAAAATCGGTGTTTAGTTCTTCTTGTGTTACCCTTAATGGCTCTACAAAGCTCCAAGTTACATTTTTTGGTGTATAGCCACCACCGCCACTGCTTCCCCCACAACCAATTAGCGCACCCGAAACTGCCGCCACGATTGGCAAAACAACTGCTTTTTTCATTATGTGTTCCTTTAAATTCATTCTGAGCGGCAAACTCGTGCCGGAAATCTGACTGTGTTAGTAATATAACGGTACTAATGCAGACTTCATGCCACAAATGTAAACAAATGTTATAGGCCGCAAATTTGGTAAAAAATGCTCACTTTGTCTACAAAAAAGTAATCCACTTTCGATGTTGGAATGTAATTTCCTTATAAACAGCAATGATTTAGCGATTATTGCAATCAAATGTAATTAAATTTCAACTAAATTTTATAAAGTGATCTAAATCAATCACCCAAAAGGGTAAGCACGTTAAACTCCCTGCCAATCTAGGTACACTCCCTTTTTGTTGGCACGAATTGGGCGGGTTTTCTATCGCTTGGCAGCCGTATTAAACCTTTGGCACTTGAAATGTGTGCTAGGATTTTCATAACCATTCTTCGCAAGGATTGCGATTTGTTCGAAAGAACATACTTACTATTTCTAACATCATGAGGAATCTATGTCAGACGCAATGAATAAGGCTCATTCAGCTGAAGATATTGAGACTAAAAGCTACAGTGAGCTACATCGTCCCGCATCAGAGTTCGATTCACGCTCAGATTATCTCGATCACGAACTACAAATTATGAAGCCTCGCCGCTTCGGTCTTAACCTTCCAGGTCGTGATTTCCGCTTTGAACTTGAAGATCTTGTTCCTGCATTAGCAGGTACTATCGGTATTATCGCAATGTACTCTGCGGTAATGATGTCTTGGGCAGATGGCCTAACCGCTGCTTGGGACCACGTAGAACTGGGCAAAGAGTTTGCGATTGAAGTCGCGCGTGTTGAGATGCTTATCCCAGCACTGCTTTTCTGTATTCTTGCATCGGGCTTCTTTAACCCGCGTGCAAACCTTGCCGGTAACCACGGCCCGATGATCCCACTCATCGGCTCAATCGCACTAGCGGGTGCTCACCCACTCGCTCTAGCAATTTTGCTAGGTGTATTTGGTCTTCTATTGAGTTACTTTAAAGGTGGTTCCAAACTGGTCAACTTGACCTCAGAAGGTACCGCAGGTGGCTTATTGATCTTCCTCGGTTTTACCGGGGTGATGAGCCAAATTGGTTCGATTCAGTCTTGGGCTGTTGGTCTGCAATCTGCTGATGTTACCGCAGGTAGCATGGGTTACGTTGGCCTTGTGGTTCTGGGTATCAACATCGCGATTTACGCTTACTTAGCGAAAATCAACATGCGCTGGTTGGCAATCCCTGTCTGTGCATTTGCCGGTCTATTAATTGCTTTAGGCCTTGGCGCTGGTTTCGACCTTAAGTTTGAAACAGAGATGGGTATCCCTAACCTAAACCCAATGTACTGGTGGGGTAGCACTGAAGAAGGTTGGATGCTAGGTCTTCCAAACCTAGAGCACTTCATTGCATCACTGCCGTTTGCGATTCTTGCGGTTGCTATGTGGTCACCTGATTTCCTTGGTCACCGTATCTTCCAAGAACTGAACTACCCACGTCGTACTGAGAAAGTACTGATGGACGTGGATGATACAATGACTATGTGTTCGTTCCGTCAAATGGTCGGTACTGCGGTTGGTGGTGGTAACATCACTTCATCTTGGGGTACTTACATGATCCCTGCAGCGATCGCGAAGCGTCCTATTCCTGCTGGTGCGATCCTACTAGGCTCGTTCTGTATCATCGTGGCAATCCTTGGTTTCCCAATGGATGTTGCGGTATGGCCACCAGTTATGCGTATTGCGCTTCTTGTAGGCGTATTCTTGCCGCTTCTTGAAGCGGGCATGCAGATGGTTAAAGACACAAAAGATTCACAAGCTGCTGGTATTTGTATCTTTGCTTCTGTTGTTGCTAACCCTGTTCTTGCTTGGGCACTGACTATGTTCCTAGACAACAACGGTTTAATCGGCGACAAAGAACGCGCGTCACGTCTATCATTTGTTGATAAGATTGTGATCCCAGTGGGTGTGTTCGTGGTTTGTCTGGTAGCAATGCTTGCTGTTGGTATGCTAGAAAGCCAATACGGCCTAAAAGCTTGGCTATAAGGCGATATGTATTGTAGGGCAGCTCCGGCTGCCCTTTGTAAAACATTTTTAACATTTACAAAAAAATTTAGCATTTATTGATTTAGTTTAAGGTTTCAAATATTTTTTTGTTTTACCCTTGAATTAAATCGAGGAAATCTCCACACTATAGATGGTGACAATATTTATAGATGCATAGAACGATTTATCGTCTATACATATTGTTACTTAGAGTGTACTAAGGCGCCACACGGTGTCTAATGTACGTGTTTTTTCTACTAAAAAGGTAGGTATGTCATGGCTGAGCAATTTGCTAAAGCTTGGGAAGGTTTTGCTGAAGGTGATTGGCAAAACGAAGTAAACGTACGTGACTTCATTCAGAAGAACTACGCTCCTTATGAAGGCGACGAGTCTTTCCTAGTTTCTGAAGGTACTGAAGCGACTAACACGCTTTGGGCTAAAGTAATGGAAGGTATCAAACAGGAAAACAGCACTCACGCTCCTGTTGATTTCGATACTTCTGTTATCTCTACCATCACTTCACATGATGCGGGTTACATCAACAAAGACCTAGAAACTATCGTTGGTCTACAAACTGAAGCGCCTCTTAAGCGTGCAATCATGCCTAACGGTGGCGTGCGCATGATCGAAGGTTCTTGTAAAGCATACGGCCGTACGCTTGACCCACAAGTTTCTAAAATCTACTCAGAGTACCGCAAAACACACAACCAAGGTGTTTTCGATGTTTACTCTCCAGACATCCTAAAATGTCGTAAGTCTGGCGTTCTGACTGGTCTTCCAGATGCATACGGCCGTGGTCGTATCATTGGTGACTACCGCCGCGTAGCACTTTACGGTGTAGACTTCCTAATGAAGGACAAAGTTGCTCAGTTCCACTCAACTCAAGAGCAACTAGAAGCGGGCGACAACCTGCAAATGACTATGCAGCTGCGTGAAGAGCTTCAAGAGCAACACCGCGCACTAGGTCAACTAAAAGAGATGGCAGCTTCTTACGGCTTCGACATTTCTGGTCCTGCAACAACTGCAAAAGAAGCAATCCAGTGGACTTACTTCGGTTACCTAGCAGCGGTTAAGTCTCAAAACGGCGCAGCAATGTCTCTAGGTCGTACTTCGACTTTCCTTGACGTTTACGTTGAGCGTGACATCGCAGCTGGCATCATCACTGAAGAACAAGCTCAGGAAATGATCGACCACTTCGTAATGAAACTACGTATGGTTCGTTTCCTACGCACTCCTGAGTACGATGAGCTATTCTCTGGCGACCCAATCTGGGCAACAGAATCTATGGGTGGTATGGGTGTTGACGGTCGTACACTAGTTACACGTACAAACTTCCGTTTCCTAAACACGCTATACACTATGGGTCCTTCTCCAGAGCCAAACATCACTGTACTTTGGTCTGAGCAGCTACCTGAAGGCTTCAAGAAGTTCTGTGCGAAGGTATCTATCGATACTTCTTCTATCCAGTACGAAAACGATGACCTAATGCGTCCAGATTTCGACAACGATGACTACGCTATCGCTTGTTGTGTATCTCCAATGGTTATCGGTAAGCACATGCAGTTCTTCGGTGCGCGTGCAAACCTTGCTAAGACTCTACTTTACGTTATCAACGGCGGTGTAGATGAGAAGCTTAAGATCCAAGTTGGTCCTAAGACTGAAGCAATGACTGACGAAGTTCTAGACTTCGACAAAGTTTGGGCTGGTCTAGACAGCTTTATGGATTGGCTAGCAACACAATACGTGACTGCGCTAAACGCAATCCACTACTCTCACGACAAGTACAGCTACGAAGCAGCGCTTATGGCTCTACACGACCGTGACGTTCGTCGTACTATGGCTTGTGGTATTGCTGGTCTATCTGTTGCAGCTGACTCTCTATCTGCAATCAAATACGGCACAGTTAAGCCAATCCGTGACGAAGACGGTATCGCAATCGACTTCGACATCTCTGGCGACTACCCGAAATTTGGTAACAACGACGCTCGCGTTGATGACATGGCTTGTGAACTTGTTACTAGCTTCATGAACAAGATCCGTAAGCTTAAGACTTACCGTGATGCGGTACCTACACAGTCTATCCTTACTATCACTTCAAACGTGGTATACGGTAAGAAGACAGGTACTACACCAGACGGTCGTAAAGCAGGTGCTCCATTCGCTCCAGGTGCAAACCCAATGCACGGTCGCGATGAGAAAGGTGCTGTAGCTTCTCTTACTTCTGTAGGTAAACTACCGTTTGCTGACGCTAAAGATGGTATCTCATACACATTCTCTATCGTTCCAAACGCACTAGGTAAAGAAGAAGATTCACAACGTTCTAACCTTGCTGGTCTAATGGATGGTTACTTCCACCACGAAGCTGGCATTGAAGGTGGTCAACACCTAAACGTGAACGTTCTTAACCGCGAAACTCTAGAAGACGCAGTTAAGCACCCTGAGAACTACCCTCAGCTAACAATTCGTGTATCAGGCTACGCTGTACGCTTCAACTCTCTGACTCCAGAGCAGCAAGCTGACGTAATCGCACGTACATTCACTGAATCTTTATAATTAGAGACACTCATTGAATAGTGAAAGCCCCGCCTTGTGCGGGGCTTTTTGCATTCAGATTTACTGCACAAAACCTCACATAACCCTGACAATTACTCGGACAAAGCGGAATTTTTAGGTACTATAGCTGCAATTAACAAAAGGAAGTTGTAGTTATAATAATGAAGCCTTTAGCATTACTGGCATTGAGCCTTTCTTCTCTCGCTTGCAGCGTTGCTGCCTCTGACAGAAATACACTTGTATTTAGTATCGATAACGACGGAATGGTGCGTACCGATCACGACTATTCTAATGGTCTGTTTCTTTCCTACACGACTGGAGCCATTAATCCTCCGATGTTTTTACGCCCATTGAGCCTTTCGGCTTGGGGTGTCTCTTCCCTCGATAAATTTGAGTTCGTGCTTGGCCACAAAATGTGGACACCTGAAGATATCGAAGAAGAGAATGCTATTGCTGGCGATCGTCCTTATGCGGGCTTTTTCCATACAGAGTTTAACTACATTAGCTTGCACCCACAGCAAGCCCATCGCTTCAATTTAACTGTTGGTGTGACGGGTGATAACTCTTTTGCTTCCGAAGCGCAAAGTATTGTACACAGTATTGTCGGCTCTGATGATCCTATGGGTTGGGATAACCAAATCGACGAAGGCTGGGTGGGTAGCATTGGCTATCTTAGCCACTACAACCTGATGCGTGAGCGCTCTTTTGGCAACTCTCAAGTGGAGATTTCGAATGTCAGTGAAGTGAACGCTGGTAACTTCCGCAGTGATATATCGACCGGTTTTATGTTCCGTTGGGGTACTGACCTTGAGGGCAATATGGGTTCGGCCAACATTGACCATGAGAACCCGTTCCGCGCTGGTATGATAGGCGCGTCAAATTCTGGATGGTTTGGTTTTGCTGGTGCAAAAGGCCGTATCCGCTTTAACGATGTGACTATCGAAGGTCATCGTGAGCTCGTTAACCCAGACCCAAATTTGCCGCTTTCCGCTTACGAAATGGAAATCGAACCACTTCAGGCTTCGATGATTGTGGGTATGGTTTGGTATAACCAAAACTTTGGTGCCAGCCTCACTATTTCCGGGCACACACCAGAATACAAAGATGCACCACAACCGGTTTATGGTACGGGTGGCTTTACCTTGTTTGGATTCTTCTAACCTCTAATCACTCAGTTTGATAGAGGGGGAAGCCCCTCTATCTGTTCATCTCGATCACAGTTACTCACTCTGTCATGTTCTGTAACCAGCTCATCGGCAATCAAACCTATTTAATCCTCAACTTTTGTAATAAAATATCTCAACTATTTGAAGAACAGAGATTAACTCATGTCTACTACTGGTCGTATTCACTCGTTCGAGTCTTGTGGCACTGTCGATGGCCCTGGCATCCGCTTTATCGTTTTCCTACAAGGTTGTTTGATGCGTTGTAAATACTGTCATAACCGCGATACGTGGGATCCAAAAGACGGTAAAGAAGTCACTGTTGATGAAATAATGAAAGACGCGACGTCTTATCGCCACTTTATGAACGCTTCTGGCGGTGGTGTGACGTGTTCAGGGGGTGAAGCTATGATGCAGCCTGAATTTGTGCGTGATTTCTTTAAAGCGGCAAAGGCAGAGGGCATCCACACTTGCTTAGATACAAATGGCTACATCCGTAAGCACACTGATGTTGTTGATGAAGTTCTTGAGCAAACCGATCTTGTCATGCTTGACCTAAAGCATATGGATGACGAAGTACACGAAGATCTCATCGGTGTATCCAATCGCCGTACGTTAGACTTCGCACGTTACCTACAAAAAATCGGTCAGACGACTTGGATCCGCTACGTAGTTGTTCCTGGCTACACTGATGATCTCGATGCTGCTCGTAAGCTGGGTGAGTTCATCAAAGACATGGACAATGTTGAAAAAGTGGAGCTGCTGCCTTATCACAAACTAGGTGCGCACAAATGGGAAGCGCTGGGTCACGACTACCCGCTAGAAGGCGTGAATCCACCTTCTAAAGAGACAATGGATAGCATTGTTGAAGTGCTAAGCGAATACCACGACAACATCAAATACTAATAAGGGTTTACTGGCCTAAATTGCCACTAAACCAATAATTGAAAGTAAAGAGGCTCAAAATAATGGAAATGACAAACGCTCAACGTTTGATCCTGTCGAACCAATACAAATTGATGATGAAAATGGACCCTGAGAACTCAGGTAAGTACCAACGTCTTCAAACGATCGTGGAACGTGGCTACGAGCTACAAATGCGCGAGCTCAACAAAGATTTCGGTCGCCTAACAGAAGACGAGTGTCGTGAAATCATTGATATCATGGAAATGTACCATGCGATGCAAGAGTCAAACAAAATGCTAGAAGAAAGTGAGCGTGCTGACGTAGACCAGCGCCGCCTACTGTTCTTGGGCTTTGATGCAGCAACAGAAGCCCAGTGTGTGCACTATGTGCGCTTCTTGGTTGACTCTGAAGGTCTTTACCCTCAGTTCGACAAAGCCGATCACCATTTTAACTCACAGATGCCAATGCTCGACAAATATCGCCGCATGCTTGCCACATGGCGCCACTGCCCACGTCAGTATCACCTATCGGCAGCAGAGTTCAAGCAAATCTTTAACGCTTAGTCTCTACTGGCCTCAATAAGGTTATCTGATGCTAAAATGCCGTAAGACTCCAATCTTGCGGCATTTTTTGTTTTATCTCATCCGGTTTTCACTTCATCTAAAATGAATAGGTGATACCCAGCATCAAACTCGTTCCGTGTGTGGCATCGAGAATGGGACTCTCTTCTAAATCCCCTTCAAGGTTCGAGTATCGAATCGCCCCCATCACACGGATGCTTCGGGTTATGCCGTAGTAACCACTTGCCCCAATAAAGAAGTTACCATCATAACCTGGGTCAAACTCATTAAAACGCGTTCTCGCAGCTTCAGCCGCGCTCACTCCGTAGAGGTGCTGGTTGAGCTTTTCACTGTTATAGGCATAACCAATATTGGGAGTGAAGCCCCAACCTTGCCCACGGATAGGATAAGAATAAGAGGTTTGCGCGTAGAAGCCATCATGTCTGCCTGCAATATCAGCACCGGCACTCACTTCAAACATACCGTAGCGGCTTAGATACTGATAGCTCGCTCCACCTAATACGGCTGATTTTCGCTTATCTAGCTTCTTGATATCAGGGTCACTGGAGTCATCGGGGTCTAAAGTTCGAGGGTCATATTGCAAGCGCAGCACGAAGTTATGCGGTGTGCCACGCGGAAAGATACGATAACCCGCTGAGAATCCACGCAGAAATAGGTGCTCACCTTCGTAGCCGATAATTGGGATAACCGTACGATTAGAGTCGGTATCAATGTATACTTCCGGCGAATAAGATGCCCCGACCCCAACAGACCAAGGTGATGGTGCTGCGCTGGCACTTGCACTGAACGCAAGCGCTGTTAAGAGCAGAACTTTGTTTTTAGAGTTATACAACATTTTCTCTCCATGAATTTAGCCAACTCATTTCACGGTATCGACTTCCTGTTTCGACTATCGCACCGTATTTGTGTAGTCCACAAGGGCTTAGCCAAGCTCTCTTAACGCTATGTTCTCCTTTTTACCGGGGTAAATGCAATATTTTTTCAACAATTCATGCACATAAGTTCTAAAAAAGTAAACAAAACCCGTGAGAGCGACTAGAAAAACGGTATTTATTGAACTAGCCCTCTATTTGTTCATTAAATCCATAATTGTTAAGCAAAATTGCCAAACCATTACTAGGCTATAGATATACGTCTTGGACATTAAAAAGGTTCGATGGAGCAAGTGCGAAGCAAAACTCGTTACCAACTTTGTCGTAATTTTTAACAATAGAAGTCGGTCTTATTGATTAAAGGAACTGATATAGGCGAGGCCGACATCACGTATATAACATAAGAACGCGAGTGAATTGCCTAATGCAGTGAGATGGATTTGGGCAAAAGGAACAGAGGGGAATTGCCATGAGTATTTTCGACCATTATCAATCTAGATATGAAGCGGCGAAGGATGAAGAACTATCCATTCAAGAGTTCTTGTCCCTATGTAAAGATGATAAAAGTGCCTATGCAAACGCGGCGGAGAGACTGCTGCTTGCGATTGGTGAACCTGAGATCATTGATACCGCTCAAGACCCACGATTAAGCCGTATTTTTTCAAACCGAGTCATTTCTCGCTACAAAGAGTTTGAAGATTTCTTCGGTATGGAAGATGCGATTGAGCAAATTGTCTCGTATCTCAAACACGCTGCACAAGGGCTCGAAGAGCGTAAACAGATTCTCTACTTGCTCGGCCCTGTGGGTGGTGGTAAGTCTTCATTAGCAGAAAAACTCAAAGCACTGATGCAAAAAATGCCTATCTATGTGCTCTCGGCGAATGGTGAACGTAGTCCGGTCAACGACCATCCTTTCTGCCTATTTGATGTGACGGAAGACGGACAATTGCTGAAAGAAGAGTACGGCATTGAGAAACGCTATTTGCGCTCTATCATGTCACCTTGGGCCGCCAAACGTCTGCACGAATTTGGTGGTGATATCACCAAATTCAAGGTCGTAAAAGTACGTCCATCAATCTTAGACCAAGTCGCGATAGCGAAAACCGAACCTGGTGATGAGAACAACCAAGACATTTCATCACTGGTAGGTAAAGTCGACATCCGCCAGCTTGAGCATTTCTCTCAAGATGACCCTGATGCTTACAGTTATTCTGGTGCGCTATGTAAAGCAAACCAAGGCTTGATGGAGTTCGTTGAGATGTTTAAAGCGCCCATCAAGGTGCTACACCCACTTTTAACCGCGACTCAAGAAGGTAACTTTAACGGTACTGAAGGACTTTCTGCGTTGCCATTTGACGGCATGATCCTCGCTCACTCTAACGAATCTGAGTGGCAAACGTTCCGCAACAACAAGAACAACGAGGCGTTCCTCGATCGTGTCTACATAGTGAAAGTCCCTTACTGTTTGCGTGTTTCTGAAGAAGTTAAAATTTACCAGAAGCTGCTAGACCATTCAGAGCTTTCAAAAGCCCCTTGCTCGCCAAGCACCCTCGATTTACTGGCACAGTTTAGTATTTTGTCTCGCCTTAAAGAGCCAGAAAACTCGTCACTGTTCTCGAAAATGCGCGTTTATGATGGTGAAACCCTAAAAGACACCGACCCGAAAGCCAAGAGCTATCAAGAATATCGTGACTACGCTGGTGTAGATGAAGGTATGAACGGCCTTTCTACCCGTTTTGCCTTTAAGATCCTGTCTCGCGTATTCAACTTTGATCAAACGGAAGTTGCTGCTAACCCTGTCCACCTTTTCTATGTGATTGAGCAGCAAATTGAGCGTGAGCAGTTCCCACAAGAGACCGCCGAGAAATACCTTGAGTTCTTGAAAGGGTATCTGGTTCCTCGCTACGTTGAGTTCATTGGCAAAGAGATTCAAACCGCTTACTTAGAATCTTACTCTGAGTACGGTCAAAATATCTTCGACCGCTACGTGACCTATGCTGACTTCTGGATTCAAGACCAAGAGTATCGTGACCCTGAGACGGGTCAGTTGTTCGACCGCTCTTCACTAAATAATGAGTTAGAGAAGATTGAGAAAACGGCAGGGATAAGCAATCCGAAAGACTTCCGTAACGAGATCGTGAACTTTGTTCTTCGCGCTCGCGCAAGTAACAACGGTAAAAACCCGCTTTGGACAAGCTACGAGAAGCTGCGCACTGTCATCGAGAAGAAAATGTTCTCGAACACAGAAGAGCTGCTTCCAGTCATCTCGTTCAATGCGAAGACCTCTTCTGAAGATCAGAAGAAACATGACGACTTTGTCGCTCGTATGATGGAAAAAGGTTATACAGAGAAACAAGTACGTCTACTTTCTGAGTGGTACTTGCGTGTTCGTAAGTCATCATAATCGTGGTTAGTTTCCCCCTCACCCGACGGTGAGGGGATCGATTGAGGGGATGATTATGGCGCAATTTATAGATAGACGATTGAACGGCAAGAACAAAAGTGCCGTTAATCGTCAACGATTTCTCAAACGGCATAAAGCGCAGATCAAAGAGTCTGTCACTGATGCTGTCAGTCGTCGCTCTATCACCGATACAGAAACCGGTGAAGATATAGCGATTCCATCAAAAGACATTCGTGAGCCCTCTTTCCATCAAGGACAAGGTGGCCTAAAAGAGCGAGTGCATCCAGGTAATGACCAATTTACTAAAGGGGACCAAATAGAGCGCCCCAAAGGTGGTCAAGGTGGAGGCGGCGCCGGTGAGGGTGACGCAAGCAAAGACGGTGAAGGCCAAGACGAGTTCGTCTTCCAGATATCAAAAGATGAATACCTTGATATATTGTTTGAAGATCTTGAACTGCCGAACCTAGAAAAAAACCAAGTAAATAAAATCACGGAATGGAAGACTCACCGTGCGGGTTACCAAACCGCAGGTATGCCTTCTAACATCGCGATTGTACGTTCATTGCAACAATCACTTGCACGCAGAACAGCAATGACTGCAGGTAAAAAACGTTTAATCAATGAGCTCGAAGATGAATTGGAAGCTATTCAGAATCGCGAACCTGCGCAGTTAATCGAAGAGAAGCGCCTGAAAGAGGAGATCAAAGAGCTTAGAAACAAAATCGATAGAGTCCCGTTTATCGATACGTTTGATTTACGCTTTAAAAACTATGAGCGCCGACCGATTCCGTCCAGCCAAGCGGTCATGTTCTGCCTAATGGACGTCTCTGGCTCTATGGACCAAGCGACTAAAGACATTGCTAAACGCTTCTACGTGCTCCTATACCTGTTCTTAAACCGCCGCTATGAAAATGTGGAGGTGGTTTTTATTCGCCACCACACGCAAGCGAAAGAAGTGGATGAGCATGAGTTTTTCTACTCACAAGAAACTGGTGGCACCATCGTTTCCAGTGCTCTGAAACTGATGAAAGAAATCGTCGATGACAGATACCCTTCTTCTGAATGGAATATCTATGCTGCGCAAGCCTCAGATGGTGATAACTGGGCAGATGATTCACCGCGTTGTAAAGAGCTGCTAGTCAATAAGTTATTGCCGACTTGCCAGTACTACTCTTACATCGAAATTACTCGACGCTCTCACCAAACCCTGTGGCACGAGTATGAAAAAGTACAAAATGATTTTGCCAACTTCGCTATGAAGAATATCCGCTCAACCGATGATATTTTCCCTGTGTTCAGGGAGCTATTCGCCAAGGAAGACGTCTAGGAGGACAGCATGATAGAAGATAAAGTCGCCCAATCGACACGCATGCTACCCGATGGTCCAGACTGGACTTTCGATCTGCTCGAACGCTATCACCAAGAGATCAAGCGTGTCGCGCAACACTATCGACTCGATACGTACCCGAATCAAATTGAGGTCATTACCTCGGAACAGATGATGGATGCCTATTCAAGTATCGGTATGCCAATCAACTATAACCATTGGTCGTTTGGTAAAAAGTTCATACAAACCGAGCAAGGCTATAAACACGGCCAAATGGGCCTAGCCTACGAGATCGTGATCAACTCCGATCCATGTATCGCTTATTTGATGGAAGAGAATACGGTCACGATGCAGGCGCTCGTAATGGCTCACGCCTGCTATGGCCACAACTCATTCTTTAAGGGAAACTATCTGTTCCAAACCTGGACAGACGCCAGTTCAATTATTGACTACCTGCTGTTTGCAAAAAAATATATTGCTGACTGTGAAGAAAAGTATGGTGTGTCAGAGGTTGAACTGCTCATCGACTCGTGTCATGCGCTGATGAACTACGGCGTCGATCGCTATAAACGCCCTGAAAAAATCTCTATTGCTGAAGAGAAAATGCGCCAAGAGGAACGCGAAGCTTACCTTCAATCACTTGTTAATGACCTGTGGCGAACCGTACCTAAGAACAAAGAGAAGGAAGAAGAGGTAGAGAAAATACGCTTCCCTTCAGAGCCGCAAGAAAACATTCTGTACTTTATCGAGAAAAATGCGCCGCTATTGGAGCCTTGGCAGCGTGAAATCGTGCGTATCGTGCGTAAAGTCAGTCAATACTTCTACCCTCAAAAACAGACCCAAGTAATGAACGAGGGCTGGGCAACATTCTGGCACTACACTATCTTGAATCACCTCTATGATGAAGGCGTCGTGAGCGATCGTTTCATTTTGGAATTTCTCCATAGCCATACTGGGGTGGTCGCACAACCGGCCTACAATAGCCCTTATTACAGCGGTATTAACCCGTACGCGCTTGGCTTTGCCATGTTTAAAGATATCAAGCGTATCTGTGAAGAGCCAACTGACGAAGATAGAGAGTGGTTCCCTGATCTCGTTGACACAGATTGGTTAGATGCGGTGCACTTTGCCATGCACAACTTCAAAGATGAAAGCTTCATAAGCCAGTACTTGTCCCCTCACCTTATTCGTGAGTTCAAGCTGTTTTCAATTTTGGATGATGATCGACGTAACTTTATTGAAGTCAGTGCCATTCATGACGAAATGGGTTATCGCGAAATACGTGAAAAGCTCGCTGCACAATACAACCTGAGTAACCTTGAGCCAAACATTCAGATCTACAACGTGGATGTGAGAGGCGATCGCTCCTTAACATTGCAACATGTGCCTCATAACCGCGTTCCACTTGATAAAGGACACGATGAGGTCTTAAAGCATCTTTACCGATTGTGGGGTTTTGATGTGATATTGGAAGAAGTGAAAGACACGGGTAGAAGAGAAATTTTAGCTACCTGTCCGCAGCGGCATGACTATGGCGCAAAAATTTAGTTGTCTCTTATGGTCCTCCTTAAAATAACAAAGCCCCAATAACTACTGGGGCTTTGCTTTATTTACCTGTTTGTCAGACACTATTGGCTCAATATAGCGCGAACTTTCTCAAGGTCTTCTGGTGTATCGACCCCAGCTTCAGGAGCTTCTTTAGCAAGTTCTACATGAATACGCTCGCCATACCAAAGCACTCGCAATTGCTCTAGACACTCGATTTGTTCTAGCTGAGACGGCGCCCAACCGACATAGGTGTTAATAAAACCTGCACGATAGGCGTAGATGCCAATGTGACGCATCAAAGGCTGCTGTAACCCGCCCTCTTGTTTCGCAAAATGGTCTCTGTCCCAAGGGATAGTAGCTCGGCTAAAGTACAGTGCATACCCATTGGCGTCCGTCACAACTTTAACGGCGTTGGGATTAAACGCTTCTTCTTCGTCTTCAATCGCCACACCCAGTGTCGCCATCGGTGCTTGTGATTGGGCAAGATTATCGGCCACTTGGCGAATGATCACTGGTGGAATAAGTGGCTCGTCACCCTGCACGTTAACGATGATCTCATCATCAGCAATATTGAGCTGTTCAATTACTTCTGCTAGACGCTCTGTACCAGATTGGTGATCTGGAGAGGTCATACAAACTTGCCCGCCAAAACTCTTAACGACCTGCTCGATGCGCTGGTCATCCGTTGCCACAATCACCCGTGACGCCCCAGACTGCATTGCCTTTTCATACACCCACTGCACCATAGGCTTACCTGCAATATCCGCCAAAGGCTTGGCAGGCAGACGACTTGACTGATAACGAGCAGGAATAACAACGGTAAAAGCCATTACTCGTTGCCCTCTTCCATTGACATTGAACGAGCTTCAGTTTCAAGAAGCACAGGAATGCCCTCTTTAATTGCGTAAGCTAAACGATCGAACTTACAGATAAGCTCTTGTTGGTCTTTGTCATAAGTCAGCTTACCTTTGCATACAGGGCATGCCACAATCTCAAGCAAACGGTGATCCATACTGTTCTTTAACCTCTTTAATTCGTTCTAGAATGCGCTGGGCATCTTTTTCGGGTAGCTCCGCTGAGACAGGGAGATACCACCAATTCTGTTGGGCAAAGTCGCCGCATTTTACGGCGTCTTTTTCTGTCATGATGACATTGTCACCTTGCTGCGCAAGGTCATTGAGTTTTAGTTTGTCATACGCCTGATGGTCGGCAAAGCCTTGCGTTGCCACCACGTTTGCTCCTAGCGTTTCTAGTGTCCTGAAAAAGCGCGGAGGGTGGCCAATGCCCGCAAAGGCAACCAGATTTGTCAGGGTATCGACGGAGGCTTTTTGCCCGGTGACTAAGTTCACTGCAAGCGCTGGCTCTAACGACATCGCAATTTCGTTATGCTGCGGTTCGCCGCCGTTGTTAATAATGAAGTCAACGCTGTCTAAACGCTGCAACGACTCTCGCAGTGGCCCCATCGGCATCAAAGACTGATTACCAAAGCGGCGCTTTCCGTCCACGACTACAAACTCTATATCGCGTTGTAGAGCATAGTGCTGTAAGCCATCATCAGTTATGACGATATCAATGCCCTGTGGCAGGAGCGCCTTTACTGCCTGACTTCTTACTGGATCAACGGCAACAGGCACGCCAGTACGCTTAGCAATCAGTTTTGGCTCGTCACCACACATCTCTGCCGGCGTCTCTATGTTGACTAACAGCGGATACTGCCCCGCTTTGCCGCCATAGCCGCGCGACACGACACCCGGCTTAAAGCCCAGTGCTTGCAGCTGTTCCACGAGCCAAATTACGACAGGCGTTTTACCATTACCGCCCACCGTGATATTACCCACCACCACGACGGGTACAGGTGCGCGGTAACTCTCTTTTTCGCCGCTCTCGAAGGCTTTTCTGCGTGTTTCGCTGATAGATTTGAACAACATGCTTAAAGGCCAGAGTAGTGGCTTTAAGAATGTTGCTAACGTACTTGGTTGATACCAAATGCGCTCTATCACTGCTGCTCACCAAATTGGATTTTGTGTAGCTGCGCATACGCACCTTGCTGATCGATCAGTTCAGCGTGTGAACCGCGCTCAACCACTTCACCTTCATCAATAACCAAGATCTCGTCGGCTTTCTCGATAGTTGATAGACGGTGAGCAATCACCAATACCGTTTTGTCTTTTTGTAGCTCATCTAGCGCCATTTGAATCGCACGTTCGGATTCTGTATCTAGCGCTGACGTTGCCTCATCAAGAATCAACACAGGTGCATCACGCAACAAGGCGCGCGCAATGGCGATACGTTGGCGCTGACCGCCAGAAAGGCTCGCACCGTTCTCGCCAATCATGCTATCAAGACCCTCATCAAGGCCTTCGATAAAGTCCATTGCATAGGCTAGGCGTGCCGCTTCTTCAATCTGCTCACGAGTGTAAGACTCATCGGCAGCGTAAGCGATGTTGTTAGCGATGGTATCGTTAAACAAATGTACGTTTTGAGAAACCAATGCAAAATGCTCACGCAGGTTTTTCAGCTCGTAGTCACGGATGTCATAACCGTCGAGCTTAATTGAACCCGAATCGACATCGTAGAAACGGTTGAACAGGTTAGCAATAGTACTCTTACCTGAACCAGAACGCCCCACTAGGGCAACGGTTTTGCCTTTTGGTAAATCGAAAGAAACACTCTTCAAGGCAGGTGTTTCTTTGCCACTGTATGTGAACGTTACATCTTCTACAGAGACATCGCCTTTCACGCGTTCAGCAGTATGCTTACCGGTATTTTTTTCGGTCTCTAGATCCATCAAACCAAATAGAGTCTGACAGGCTGCCATACCACGTTGGAATTGCCCTGCGACGTTCGTTAAGCCCTTAAGTGGACGCATCATGCCAAACATGGCTGAGAATACTACGGTGAATGTACCCGGTGTCAGTTCGTTACGAATGCTGTCAAAGCTCGCCAGGAATAAGACTGTAACAATGGCAATCGAAGCAATCATCTGAATAATTGGGTTAGCGAGCCCCTGAACCACCACAAGCTTCATGGTTTGTTGACGCATACGGTTGCTCACGCCATCAAAGCGCTCCGATTCAACATCTTGACCACCATAGCTGATCACCACTTTATGACCTTTAAGCATCTGTTCAGCCGAAGATGTCACATGGCCCATCGCGGTCTGCATATTTTTAGAGATCTTTCTAAAACGACGAGAAATAACCCCGATTCCCCACGCAACAATTGGCGCCACTAAAAATAGCACCAATGAAAGCTTCCAGCTGTTCCAGAACATCAGCACCATCAGGCCGATCAAACTGGCGCCTTCACGTACGATATTGACTAAAGCGCCACTGGTTGCATTGGCAACCTGTTCAGAATCGTAGGTAATTCGTGATAGCAATCCACCTGTCGATTCTTTATCAAAGAAGCTCACTGGCATATGCATAAATTGACGGAAGATGCCGCGACGCATCTGCATAACCACATTGCCAGAGACCCAACTCAAGCAATAGGTTGATACAAAACCACTTAGGCCACGAATGAATATCATGCCAAAGATAATAAGGGGTAAGGTTCGCAAGAACTGCGAATCAGCATCACCAAAGCCTTCATCAAGTAGAGGCTTTAGCAAAGAAATCATATAAGTATCAGCAATCGCATTGATGACTAATGCAATCACTGCAACAACCAGGCCTTTTTTGTATTTTCGAATATAGGTCCACAACCGTTTAAAGGTGTTCCACGTCTTCTCATCTTGATCGACTGAGTTTTCTACAGACATATATAGTTTTCTTATTTTTACGATAGTTAAGGGCGCTATTCTACTCGGTTACGCAGCATCTGCCTATACCAAGAGTTTTTTGAGCCAGTACGACTAGGGGTAACTTGCCAATAATTGTCATAAACATCAATAGTCAGCATGCCATCACGGCCAGTGTCGTACCAAGTGGCACCATGTTGAGTATAGCGCTTAACCACATCTTTATTCGGCAATTGCCATCGTCCTTGATAAGCATTAGAGGAAATCGCGACTTGAGGATTAACCTTATCAATCAATCCTTTAGTAGAAGAGGTTGAACTACCATGGTGTGGGACAAGGATAATGTCACTTTGTAGACTCTGCTCACCACGGCTTAGTAAGTATTCACTCACTGCATCGATGTCTCCGGTCAACAATATACTCAGCCCATTAATTGCGTCTTCAATCCGAATCACACAAGAGTGAGGATTATAAGCACGGTTGGGCTGGCGCTTGGGCCAAAGTACTTTGACCTCAAGTGTCTCCAATTTATAGACCTTACCTGCAATGCAAGCGTCAGTGCTCGAAACACCCAAGCTTCCAATCACCTTTTTAATATCAATAGACTGCCTGAGATCACTTAACCCTCCCGCATGGTCGTTGTCATCATGACTGATAAATACACCGTCAAGCGACTGCACGCCTCGCCAACGCAACCAAGGTATAAGCAAGTTTTGGGCAACACTCCCTGATGGCCAACTTGCGGCAACATCGTAAAGATACACTGTATGTTGATCTCTTATTGCAACAGCAAGTCCATGCCCCACATCAAACACCACCAGTTGCCAGCGTTTCGGTTGCGAAAAATAATTCATCATCAAGAGCAATAAGGCACTACACCAGCACACGCTATTCAACGATAGGTAGTGCCGGCTCAATAGAGCAAAGCATAGAGCGATACTCAGCCAAAGACTCCACTGTGTTGTGTCTAGCCACCAACCTAAATCCTGTACAAGTAGTTGATTAATTGGCCATAGCGCCCAGGTCACCCACAGCCAAGGCTCGAACCATTCAACACTCCATAGCACTTGAAGGAAGTCAACAGCCAGAGCCAAAAGTACGCTTGGCATAACCAAAAACGTAAAGATCGGTACCGCTATCAGGTTAAGGAGCCAAGCACTCATGCTGATGCCATTGAATAGGTAAATTGCGATGGGCGCGAGAAAAATCGTTAGATAAGCTTGCATCAACAAAGCCTGCTGCCACCAAATTCGTTCGCTGTGTTGTGATAAGGCATAATAGATGGTTGCGACTGCAGCAAACGACATCCAAAAGCTAGCGCTCAACGTGTAAAAAGGGTTGATGGCTAGCATGATGGATAAGATGAGTAACCACTTACTTTTTCTAGCGTTATGTAAATTAGCCGCCGCCAATGCGGTGATCAGTAAACAGGTAAGCAACGCACGGACTGTGGGGGCAGAAAAGCCGGATAACCATGCGTAACTTAACGCGAGCCCTAAGCCACACGCATGAGGTAGCCAACGCGACATAACGCCGCTCTTAAACAGCAGTCGAACTAAAATCACACTCCAGCCGAACACCAATTGAATGTGCAAACCAGAAATCGCAATAAGGTGTATAAGACCCATCTGCTGCATTTGCAACCACTGCTGCGGAGCAATATCTTTTCGTTCACCAAACGTCAGCGCTAACACGATGCCCTGCGTGTCAATATCATTAAACGAGGACTTCACTCGTTGGTACAAACGCTGCTTGATTGAGAAGTCTGATTCCACTCGCCAGGAGTTTCGCTCATCGAGCGTCGCCTGCCCTCGAGTTCCATTCGACATAGCGACCGCTTCTTTGTCATAGCCTTTAGGATTAAGCCAACCGATAATGCGTTTTAGTCGCACTTTGGCATAAACCATATCATCGATATTCAAGGCTACTGGGCTGATTAATCTCACTTTTATCGGTAGTAAAATGGGTAACTCTTGGCCATTTATCGAGCGAATCAAGACCGTTCCCTCATATCCATGACGGATTTGATGAAAAAAGCTGTTTACTTGTGCTTTTATGGTAATATTCAGCCCGTTTTCAAATAATCTCTGAGTTTGTTGTTGAGCAAGGTTGCCATGCACGATGCCCAGCAAAATTGCTATCAATACAACTGACAAACTTCTCATCCGTCTATAATTCAGGGAAAGCAGGGTTAGCGCCAGGATTGCACTTATCCAGCCAAGGCTTGGTAACACGGGCCAAAATGGAATCGACATTAGTGTGATAGAGAATGCGAGCAACGACCAAGAGTGATTTAAGAGAGTCATATTTGCCCTATGCCTAGAAAGTTCATTAAGCGCTTTATGCCAAATCATGACGTTATCAAACGTCAGAAAGCATTAAAGATCTTTGGAAATGTGCTTTATAACCCCAACCTGTGGTGCCTCAACCGCCGCTCCGCTTCGGGCGCTTTTGCGGTTGGCCTCTTCATGGCTTTTGTTCCTCTGCCAAGTCAAATGATCATGGCGGCGGGTGCAGCCATTTTGTGTAGCGTTAACCTGCCACTTTCGGTCGCGTTGGTTTGGATAAGCAACCCTGTCACCATGCCGCTGCTGTTCTACTTCGCTTATAAAGTAGGAACCCTGTTGATGAATACGCCCCCGCAGCCGTTCCATTTTGAGCTTTCTTGGGAATATTTAGCCACACAGATGCACACCCTAGGCCCTCCATTTCTTATCGGTAGCTTAGTCTGTGCTATTACAGCGTCGCTTCTGGGTTACTTTGGGATACGCGGGCTTTGGCGATACTCCGTCGTGAGAAGCTGGCAAAAACGTCGCGGGCGCTAGTCAAAAGAGCGAATCAGTCAACAAACGCAGCGATTGGTATAGATTAAACAAGATCAAAAAAAGAGAGCCTTACAGTGTAAGGCTCTCTTTTTTGATCAACTGATGTGACTTTATTTACCGCAGCTACGAGTCATCTTCAACTTTTACATGTCGAAAATGTAAACACAGAATGAGTTCTAGCTATCTCACCTTTATTTGGCACTCAATACGGTAGCTGGATTTAACTGGCTGGCTCGTTTGGCTGGGTACCAGGTGGCGAATAAACTCAAGATAATTGCGGTACTCGATACCAAAATGACATCTGACATCACGACTTCTGATGGTAGAAAATCGACAAAATAAATATCACCAGACAGGAACTGATAGCCGATTATTGCCTCTAGCGCCTTAATGATAGTCGTTAAGTTCATCGCCACAAGTAGACCAAAGACACTACCAACTAAGCTGCCAAACACGCCTGAAAACACGCCCTGCCAAACAAAGATACGCTTAATCAAACCATCTGTCGCTCCCATCGTTCGCATAATGGCGATTTCAGATGCTCGGTCTTTCACTGCCATCATGAGGGTTGAGACAATATTGAAACAAGCCACACCAATCACAAGCACCATCACTAAATACATGATAGTGCGAACTAATTGTATATCGCGGTAGAGAAAGCCGTATTTCTTTTGCCAACTGCTGAGATATACGTAGACATTCAAGGTACTCCCCACCTCACGCACAATTTGCGTCGCGTTCAACACCTGATTCACTTTAAGTGACACACCGCTGACACCCTCATCCATATCAGCATATTGCTGTGCATCTTGCAGCGGAATGATCGCGAGATTATGGTCAATTTGACCATGCAGCTCGAGCAAACCAATCACTTTAACACGCACGCGTTTGGGCGCTCTCACTTTGGTCGTATCCGAGGATGGCAGCATAAGTGATAGCGAATCTCCCACATCTAGACCGAGTTGACGAGCTACACCGCTACCTAAAATAATTTGCTGATTGCCCGGCACAAACTGCTGCCACGCTTGCGGGTCAACAAAACTGGCTAACGTCGAGACCCGAGACTCTCGCTCTAAATCCATTCCACGAACTTCAATCGCTTTGATTTCTTGGCCTTTCTCCGCTAAAGCGGTCAGCGTCACATAGGGCGCAGCGGCTTCAACATCTGGGTGCATCTCAGCGCGCTCGGCCACTTGCTGCCAATTTTCTAATGGGCCACGCACGCCCTCTAGTTCCGCGTGAGGCACAACAGACAGCACTCGGTTTTGCAGCTCACGCTCAAATCCATTCATTGCAGAGAGACCAATAATAATCACCGCCACCCCTACGGCAATGCCAATCATTGATGACATGGAAATAAACGACACCATCTTGTTGCGCTTTTTGGCGCGGCTAAATCGGTAGCCAACCAATAACGATAGAGACATCGAGTTACTCCTGCACCAACAAACCATCTTGCATACGCAGTTGGCGATCCATCTTATTAGCCAACTCATTGTCGTGGGTCACGACTAAAAAGGCAGTGCCAGACTCACGGTTAAGGGTGCGCATCAAATCATAAATCGCAAGCGCCGTATTGTGGTCTAAATTACCCGTTGGCTCATCTGCAAGCACTAATGCTGGGTTGTTTACAAGCGCACGCGCAATCGCGACACGCTGACGCTCACCGCCAGAAAGCTCTGACGGGCGATGTTCTAAGCGATGACTCAAACCCACCTTTTCTAGCCATTGTGTTGCTTCTGCTTTTGCTCCGTTTGGCTTCATGCCGCCAATCATTAGCGGCATCGCCACATTCTCTAGAGCAGAAAAGTCCGCTAATAGGTGATGAAACTGATACACAAAGCCAAGGCTCTGATTGCGAATCTTCGCCTGCTGATTCGACGACATATCTAGCAAAGACTGTGACTGAAAGAAGACTTCCCCTTCATTGGCGTCATCCAATGCGCCCAAGATATGCAGCAAAGTACTCTTGCCTGAACCTGACGTGCCAATAATAGCCGCCAACTCCCCTTGAGCAATATCAAAACTCACACCGCGTAACACCGGAGTTTCAACCTCCCCCTCTTGATACGTCTTACTGATATTGTGACAGCTTAATAAACTACTCATAACGAAGGGCCTCTGCCGGTTTTTCTGATGACGCACGATAGGAAGGGTAAAGCGTTGCCAATAGACTTAACGCTATCGCAAGCAAAATAACACTAATGATTTGTACAGGCTGAATCAGTATCGGGAGCGAGCCTCCAAGGGTAAATAACTCGATACCCATCAACTGCATCAATGGATTGAGGTTTTGTGCCAAAAGGACACCCAAGCCACCACCGACAATTGCCCCCACAATGCCGGAGCTGGCACCTTGAACCATAAAAATGGCCATGATTTTGGAAGAGGTCATGCCCTGAGTTTTTAAAATCGCCACTTCCGACTGTTTTTCCATCACTACCATGATGAGTGCAGAGATGATATTAAATGCCGCGACACCGACAATCAGCCCTAGCATTAAGCCCATCATGTTCTTTTCCATTTTAACGGCTTGGAATAACTCTCCACGCTGCTCGCGCCAGTCGCTCCATACCCAACCTTGTGGTAAAGGCTGTTCACTTAATTCTGATACCACAAACGGGTCATCGAAATACAAACGCCATCCGGTCACCGTCTCTTTGGGTAATCGCATCAAGCGAGTGGCATCTTGCAGGTTTGTCACCACCAACTGCTTATCAATATCAGAACCGGTGTTAAATAAACCTGCTACCGTGAAGTTGCGCTGGCTTGGAATGCGTCCTAGAGGCGTGAACTGGCTCGCACTAGTCACCATTAGACGAACTTTATCACCCATAGACACATTCAGTTCTCTTGCTAAAGAATGGCCTAAAAATACATGATAATCTCCGGCATTGAGCTGTGATAGATGGCCGGTAATTAAATGCTCGGCAATCGGGTTATCCGCTTGCTGTTCTATACCTACCATCATCGCCACACCCAAACCTGATGCGCTTTGCACCACCGCTTCACTTCGAGCGATAGGCTGAATAGGATGCGCAGAGAAGCGCTGGAGAAAATCTGGAACTCCGCCTTGGGTTGCAGTCTTGCCCCCCTCTTGGCTCACAACAGCTTGTGGCAAGACGCCAAGCATGCGCCCTTTGAGTTGACTTTCAAAACCATTCATCACAGAGAGAACAGTCACTAAAGACATCACTCCAATGGTGATACCCGCTGTCGACATAAAAGAGACAAATCGACCGAAACGATCACCACTTCTACCTCGCAAATAGCGCAGGCCAATAAATAATGAGACAGGATGAAACATAGACGTCCATGACGGTAATTGAGAGCTCTACTCTAAACGTAATTGCCTAGAGGGTGTAGTCCTGAAACGTTAAAAATTCCCAAATATTGACAACTTACCTAACAAAAACAGAACGGATACGCATTTGTATCTTCAAAATGCGCAATACTATCTTCAAACAAGCACAGGTGATCGTCGTTATGGTCACAGCGTAACCAAATACTCATCAGCTATGCTTGATCAAGATTGAAACCACCTAAGTGCCCCGTTAACATGACGGCACTAGGACTATTACAAAGGACATGGTTTATGTCAGAGCAAGAGTTTTTCACCGTTCACCATGCGATGAAAGCCAACATTGAGCCACTGGCGATGGATTATCTCTATCCCAGCTTAGAAGAGCTAGAAGCGGAAACCCCTGCCCCATTTATTGTGGCCAGCGAATTTTCTCGTTTGGACCCGCTACAAGATAGCGCTCGAGCAGAGCTCAAACACTCTGATTTACGCCATGTTATTGAATTACTTGATACACAAAACGCAAAACTCAACTTATTGCTAAGTTATATGTTGTCGCAACAAGATGAGCCTAAGTTTGCAACTGTCACTGAATCTTTTGGTGCGAGTCGCTTTAGCTACCGCTCACCTCAACACATCGAGCTGGATACCCCTGTTCGTGCGAAACTTTTTTTAGAACATCCTGCAGCGGCTATCTACTGCTATGGTCAAGTAACAGAGTGCGATAAGCAGCCAGAGGGGCATTATCTTGTACACGTCAAATTTGTCCGCCTAAAAGACACCGACCAAGACATGCTGATTAAAGCGGCACTCTTCCAACAACAAAAATTATTACGCCAACGCTCACTCGGCCGAGGCGAAGCATAAACTATGACACGTGAAACACTACTTTCTCTAGAACTGCCAACGGGCGCTGGAGACAACAAATACTATGGCAACCTGCTCGGCTCCGGGTTGGCTCTCACGGTTGCTGAGCTTGCCTGCACAAAAGGCAAACATAACTTGGTGGTCGCGCCTGATCCGCAAACAGCCCTCAAGCTCCAGCAAGAGATTGAACAGTTTTATTCAGGCTCTGTGAACATTTTCCCTGACTGGGAAACCTTGCCTTACGATAATTTTTCACCGCACGAGGAGATCATCTCTGATCGCATCTCGTGTCTGTATCAGCTGCCTACACAGAATACTGGCATCACGATTGTGCCCGTGAGCACCCTGCTGCAACGTCAATCACCAAGAGACTTTCTGCTGCAGCACACCTTGATGGTCAAGCAAGGTGATAATTTCTCACTCGAGAAGCTGCGCATGCAGTTGGAGAAGTCTGGCTATCGTCATAGCGACCAAGTGTTCAGCCCAGGTGAATACGCCAGCCGGGGTTCAATCATTGACCTATTTCCTATGGGTAGCCAAGCGCCTTACCGTATCGACTTCTTCGATGATGAGATTGATACAATTCGCACCTTTGATCCTGAAAACCAGCGTTCTATCGACGATGTTGCCGAGATTCGCTTACTCCCTGCACATGAATTCCCTACCAGCAAAGAAGCCATTGAAGACTTTCGAATTCGCTGGCGCCAACAGTTCGAAGCTCGTCGAGAGCCTGAATCCATCTACATGCAAGTCTCTAAAGGAACTTGGCCAGCAGGCATAGAGTATTGGCAGCCGCTGTTTTTTGATCAAACCGAAACGCTGTTTGACTATCTTCCTGATGATACTCAACTGATTACCATCGGTGATATTGAGGCCTCTATCGACCAGTTCTTGGCTGACGTTGACCACCGTTACGATCAGCGCAGCATCGACCCATTACGCCCTCTGCTCAAACCAGAGGTTTTATGGCTGAAAAAAGACGAACTGTTTGCCAACCTGAAAAATCACGCCGTCGCGCGACTTTGTCTTGACTCTATTGAGGAAAAGCAAGGACGCACCAATGCAGCCTTTACCGCGCTGCCTGATTTAGCAGCAAAACCGCAAAACAAAGAGCCTCTGGCCGACTTACGTCAGTTTATCGAACAATTTAGCGGGCAAGTTATATTCTCTGTCGAGTCTGAAGGTCGACGTGAGGCACTGCTAGAGCTATTGCAACCTATCAAGCTTAAACCCACGCCTTGTGATACTTTCCAGCAAGCCGTTGAGAGCAGCAAAAAAACAAGCTTGGTATTGGGGGCCAGTGAAAAAGGCTTTATCTACGGTGACCATCAGATAGCTTTCATTTGTGAAAGCGATTTATTGGGCGATCGCGTTATTCAACGCCGTAAAAAAGACCGTCGTAATACCAATAGCGATGCAGTCATTCGTAACCTTGCCGAGCTAAAACCTGGGCAGCCAGTTGTTCATATCGACCACGGTATCGGTCGCTATCTCGGCTTACAAACCCTCGAAGCGGGTGGGATGACCACAGAATACGTGACGCTGGAATACCAAAACGAAGCGAAACTCTACGTACCTGTCGCTTCTCTTAACCTCATCAGCCGTTATTCTGGTGGTGCTGAAGAATCTGCACCTTTGCATAAACTCGGTGGTGATGTGTGGATAAAAGCGCGTCGTAAAGCCGCTGAAAAAGTGCGTGACGTCGCTGCTGAATTACTCGACGTGTATGCTAAACGTGAGCTTAAACCCGGATACAAATTTGCACTCGACCGCGGCCAATATGCCACGTTTAAATCAAACTTCCCATTTGAAGAGACCGATGACCAGGCAATGGCAATTAACGCCGTTCTCTCAGACATGTGCCAAGCCAAGGCCATGGATCGCTTAGTGTGTGGTGACGTGGGCTTTGGTAAAACCGAAGTCGCGATGCGCGCGGCTTTTGTCTCAACAGATAATGGCAAACAAGTGGCTGTGCTCGTGCCAACAACATTGCTTGCCCAACAGCACTTTGAGAATTTCCGTGACCGCTTTGCTAACTTGCCTATCCGCGTCGAAGTATTGTCTCGATTCAAGTCAGCAAAAGAGCAGAAACAGATCCTTGCTGATGTTGCCGATGGCAAGGTAGACATTGTGGTGGGCACGCACAAGCTGATCACCAGTGACATTCAGTTCAAAGATTTAGGCTTACTGGTCGTAGACGAAGAGCACCGATTTGGCGTACGCCAAAAAGAAAAAGTGAAAGCGATGCGCGCGGATGTCGATATTTTGACTCTGACAGCAACGCCAATTCCGCGCACCTTGAATATGGCCATGAGTGGTATGCGTGATCTTTCAATTATTGCTACCCCACCAGCGCGACGCCTCTCAATCAAAACCTTTGTTCGAGAAAAAGACGATGCGGTCGTGAGAGAGGCGGTACTGCGTGAAATCATGCGTGGTGGTCAGGTCTACTTCCTACATAACAATGTCGAAACCATCGATAAAGTGGCTGCTGACCTTGCGGCATTGATTCCCGAAGCGCGTGTTGTGACTGCCCACGGTCAAATGCGTGAACGTGAACTCGAGAAAGTGATGAACGATTTCTATCATCAGCGCTTTAATCTTCTCGTTTGTACCACCATCATAGAGACAGGTATCGATGTGCCAACCGCGAACACCATTATCATGGATCGTGCCGATCGTTTAGGCTTAGCCCAACTACACCAATTGCGTGGTCGTGTGGGTCGCTCGCATCATCAGGCCTATGCTTACCTGCTCACCCCTCATCCAAAAGCTCTGAGCAAAGACGCAGTAAAACGCCTAGATGCTATCGCATCGCTTGAAGATCTTGGCGCGGGCTTCACCCTAGCCACACACGACCTTGAGATCCGTGGTGCTGGTGAACTGCTGGGCGATGAGCAAAGTGGCCAAATTCAATCGGTTGGTTTTACGCTTTATATGGAGATGCTTGAGCAAGCTGTTGAAGCGCTAAAAGAAGGGAAAGAGCCTTCTCTCGATGAGCTTCTGCGTGAGCAAACCGAAGTCGAGATGCGCCTACCCGCTCTGCTTCCTGATGACTACATCCCTGATGTCAACACGCGCCTTTCCATGTACAAACAGATAGCGAGTGTCGAGTCTGATAGTGAACTTGCCGAGCTCAAAGTCGAGCTGATTGATCGCTTTGGCGTGTTGCCTGATGCCACTAAGAACCTACTCAAGGTCTCTGAGCTGAAATTAGATGCCGCTAAACTCAAGGTTAAGAAAATCGAGGCTCACGAAAAAGGTGGCTACATCGAATTCTATCCAGACGCTGACATTAATCCGGCATTCTTGGTTAAACTGTTGCAGTCTCAGCCTAAGCAGTTCGGGATGGAAGGGCCAACCAAGTTCAAATTTGTCCTTCCTCTTGTAGACCGGAGAGAGCGACTGAAGTTTGTGAAAAACATGCTTGATGAGTTCGCGCAAAACCGTTTACCGGCCTAAGTGCCTAAACTAGGCCTAGATTCATCGCCTGATAAACTCTCTACCCAAGAACCTGACATTAACCAAAGACTTGGGTATAGTTATTAGTAATACTGGTGGGAAAGCGCGCTTTCTCACCCTGTTCACCGATTCACGGAGTAATGATGAACAAACTGATCCCATTTCTACTTCTTTTAGTCTCCATGCCAAGCATGGCGCAAAGAGAGTTTGATATTGAAGTGATTGTTTTCAAGCGTTCAGTTAACCCAGAGCAAACCACCGAAGCGTGGCCAAATTCACTACCTGAAATTGACATGTCAAAAGCAGGTAGCCTAAACAACTCACAATACCGTGGTAGCAAGGGGGTAACGCTGTTACCGACATCAAGCTATGAGTTAAACCCTCAAGCGGATGATCTTCGTCGCCACGCAGGCTTCTCTGTTTTGCTTCACACCGCTTGGCGTCAAGACGACCGTGGTCGTGCATCGGCACCGGTTTTCAAAATCAAAGGCGGTAAAGACTACTCTGGCTCTTTCATGCCTGACGGTTCGGTTTACTCTGATGAACTCGTAGAATCACCTGTTGATGGTGTTGTTGAAGAGAGTGTCGCGAGCCCACTGTATGAGTTAGACGGCAAACTGCAGATTTATGTTCAACATTACCTGTTTGCTGATGCGCAGTTCGATCTTAAACGCCCAAGTGTTCGTGAAGTGGTGGTAGAAACAACAGATTATGCTCAGCCATCAGAAGAGCAACTCGATGACAATGTGGTTGCGGGTAACATGCAGCAAATCGAGTACACCACTGAAGTCGAGAAGTTTCTAAAATCCTATCGCCTCGACCAGAAACGTCGTATGCGCAGTGGTGAGATTCACTACTTTGACCACCCACTTATGGGCATGATCATTCAGGTTCGCCGCGCGCCAACCAATGAGTCCTGATTTCTCGATCATTACTGACTCCCTTGAGTTAAAGCTGCTCAACGATAATCACGCTGAGCAGCTTCATGAGCTTATTTGCCACTCTCCCTCTTTACACCAATGGATCGATTGGTGTCAGCCTGACTTCTCTCTCGAGCAAACCCAACAATTTATCTATGCGACGCGCCTCAATTGGGTAAAAAGCACCGCTTATGGGTTTGGTGTATTTACTCGTGATACCCAGAAACTGGTTGGCATGGTGGTGGTTAACGAGCTCTATCAAACCTTTAATATGGTTTCGATAGGCTATTGGATTGCAGACCAATATCAGCAACAAGGTTTTGGGCGACGCTCACTTCAAGCTCTCATTAATTTCTGCTTTGAAATGCTAAGAGTCACACGGGTAGAAATTGTCTGTGATCCAGAGAATTTACCCAGCCGGCAACTCCTTGAACGTTGTGGTGCGCACTTTGAAACCATCGCTCGAAATCGTTTCCTATTTAATGACCAACCTCGCGAGGGTGCGGTCTATTCGATAACACCATAAGGACAAGCGCATGCAGCATATCTTCATAACAGGAGCAAACCGCGGTATCGGCCTAGAGTTGGTTCAGCAATTCCTTGCACAAGGAGCAAAAGTCACCGCTACTTACCGCGATCAGCAAAATGCTCAAGCACTGCTCGCTCTGGCTGAATCTCACTCGGCACTGACCTGCCTCCAACTTGATGTCACCGATTATCCTGCAGTTGAATCACTTACCAAAAATCTCAGTGCGATTGATATTTTAATCAACAATGCAGGCTACTATGGACCAAAGGGCTACGGTTTTGGGCACACAGATATTCAGGAGTGGCGAAAGGTATTTGAAATAAACACCATCGCTCCACTAAAACTTGTTGAGGCACTCTTTCCGTCACTGCAACAGGGTCACGATAAAAAGATCATGTGCTTATCGTCAAAAGTCGGCAGCATGACTGAAAATACCTCTGGTGGCGGTTACATCTACCGCTCCTCTAAAGCGGCACTGAACTCGGTAGTGAAGAGCTTAAGCAATGATTTAAGTGATAAGGGTTTTACTGTACTGGCACTGCATCCAGGTTGGGTTCAAACTGAAATGGGCGGGCCAAATGCGCTGATTGCGACCGAAGAATCGGCCGCTGGATTAGTTAATGTCATAACAAATAGTAATATCAGTGACTCAGGATCATTCGTAAATTATCTAGGCGAAGAACTTCCATGGTAATCAATAACTAACCGCTAATCTGGTGCCAATATCAGAATTTTCTGCATGATTTAACACGATCTTGCGGTTAATTACCTTGAAAATTACCGTTTCCATTCCATGATTAAGCTGACAACCCTATCAAACAATGGAGAGAAACGATGGCCGCTGATAAAGATCTCGTCAACTTCAGTCAAGACCACGAGCTAAACTACTGCCTGCGTAGTGCAGGCAAACGCCAAACCAAAGCCAACCGCGAAGCGCTCATTGGCTTAGGGCGTCAAGTGAAACAAGATTTGGGGAAACGTGTACTCACTCAGACCGATGTGAGCAGCGCAATTAAGGGTAATGATCAGCTCTTTGAGTAGCACAACGTTGAACAGTAAACGGCCTGCAGTTGCAGGCCGTTTCTATTTCTTGGTTTTTCGTTTACCTGAATATTTGCGTTTTTTGTACGCTGGGCGCTCAACTGGAGGCAAGCTTCGCAAAGAAGCTGGCACTGGCGAGGTTTTTACGGTTGCCATTAATTGGTCGAGGCGCTGGGTAAGATCACTCATAAAGGGCTGATAAGCTTGCCCCTTTTCTGCGATACTTTGTAACTGATGCTCCCAGTGGGCGGTCATATCAGGGTAAGTGGACTCATTAGGCAGCGCATGTATCAACCCACGGCCAGCTGGAGTACTTAACACTTGCTTGCCCTGTCGTTTTAACAGTTGACGCTTAAACAACGTATCCAAAATACCCGCTCGAGTCGCCTCTGTCCCAATACCATCAGTGTCACGCAAGATCTTCTTGAGATCTTTGTTCTCTACATATCTTGCAATTCCTGTCATCGCCTGCAAAAGCGTTGCTTCGGTAAAGTGACGTGGGGGCTCTGTTTTACGCTCGTTAATCTCCCCTTCTCGGCAAATCAATTGCGTGCCTTTAGCGAGAGGGGGGACTTGGTCGACTCCACTGTCCGACTCTTCGACTTTGCCCATCAGCGCCTTCCAACCAAGCTCGACCAACTGACGGCCTTTAGCGATAAACGTGCCACCAGCGATATCAAACACCAACTTGGCTTCTGCATAAACCGCAGGGGGATAAAACTGCATTAAGTATTGACGCGCAATTAAGTCGTACACCTTGTTCTCATCCCCAGACATGACATTGTTCGATGCCTTTTTTGGGGTCGGGATAATGGCGTGGTGCGCATCCACTTTACTGTCGTTCCAAGCCTTCGATTTAATCGACAAGTCTGCACCATTGACTGCAGATTGCATCTCACGACTATTATTGGCAATGGCATCACAAACACTTCTTGCTTGCTTAAAATGGTCTTTCGGTAGATGACGACTATCTGAGCGAGGATAAGTAATCAGTTTGTGTTTTTCATACAGAGCCTGACAGGTATCAAGCACACGTTGGGCACTCATACCAAAACGCTTGGCTGCATCTATCTGCAAGGCCGAGAGAGAATACGGCAATGGGGCAAACTGCTTAGTTTGTTTTTGCTCTGACTCTTGAACAATAGCAGGCTGCCCTGTAATTCTACCTGCAACGTTCTCCACTAGCTGCTTGTTGAGTACGCGACCCTCTTCATCCATCCACGGCTTACAAGCTTCACTTGGCTTCCAGCGAGCGCGAATATCGAATGCTTGTCCATCACCTTGATATGGGATCAGCGCATACAGGGTGTAATAATCCTTCGGTACAAAATTCTCAATCTCTTCATCTCGGCGAACAACAAGCCCAAGCACCGGTGTTTGCACTCGTCCAACAGACAATACGCCTTGATAGCCTGCTTGTTTACCGAGCAAGGTATAAGCACGTGACATATTCATGCCATACAGCCAATCGGCTCGTGAGCGAGCTAGCGCGGAAACGGAAAGAGGAATGAACTCGCGATTACTGCGCATTGAGCTTAAAGCGCGCTTAACGGCTGGCAAGTTTAAATCACTGATCAACAAACGCTGTGCCGCCGCTTTCTTGGTTTGAGAAACTTTGCAGTAATCCAATACCTCATCAACCAACAGCTGCCCTTCTCGATCAGGGTCTCCGGCATGGACGATTTCATTGGCACTTTTGAGTAGCTTTCTTACCACTGATAACTGCTTGCTAGAGGTTTTTCGCGGCCTAAGTTGCCACTCATTGGGAATAATGGGCAGGTCGGCTAGGTTCCATTTCTTGTAGCGTTCATCGTAGGCATCTGGCTCAACTTGTTCGAGCAGATGGCCAATACACCAGGTCACAATATCGCTGCCGCACTGAATATATCCCTCACCTTTCTTTTGCGCCCCGGGCAAAGCGGCAGCAATCGCGCGGCCAAGGCTTGGTTTTTCAGCAATATAGAGACGAGACATAGTGGCTTCCAGCACAAACAAATAAGGCCACATTATCCAATGTGGCCTTATAAAATCAACTAATAACTGTATCGATATACAGTTTAAAGCATCAGCTTACCCTTCATCGCTCGCGTTACGGGCTGCTGCTTCTTTGATTAGCGTCTGCAGTTCACCTTTCTGGAACATTTCAACGATAATGTCACAACCGCCGACTAGCTCACCTTCAACCCAAAGTTGTGGGAAAGTTGGCCACTGTGCGTAAGCTGGAAGCTCTGCACGGATGTCTGGGTTTTGTAGGATGTCTACATATGCGAATTTCTCACCACAGTTCATTAGTGCCTGTGCAGCTTGAGAAGAGAAACCACAGCTAGGTAGTTTTGGTGAGCCTTTCATGTAGAGAAGGATCGCGTTTTCTTCAATTTGCTGTTTGATTTTGTCGATAGTTTCCATGGCTTCCTCGTGATGGAGTTACTTCTTTTCTGATCGGACTATTCTAAACCATTAGTTGAGAATAAAAAGCCCATAATATTTAAGGTTATAGTAAACCTCTCAAAGATGCTTTTTTTTAGATAAAAACTTGATAAACTAGCGTGAAGTCAGTCAAAAAGACGCCTAAAACAATATTGGAAGCTCACGAAAGAGTTCGCTCTTTCAATCAAATAAATGGAGAAACGAGTAATGGCTTTTGAACTACCAGCTCTTCCTTATGCAAAAGACGCACTAGAACCACACATCTCTGCTGAGACTCTAGATTTCCACCACGGTAAGCACCACAACACTTACGTTGTTAAGCTAAACGGCCTTATCCCTGGTACTGAGTTTGAAGGTAAAACACTAGAAGAGATCGTTAAAACTTCTACTGGCGGTATCTTCAACAACGCTGCACAAATCTGGAACCACACTTTCTACTGGCACTGTCTAGCGCCAAACGCAGGCGGTGAACCAACAGGTGCAGTTGCAGAAGCAATCAATGCAGCATTTGGCTCTTTCGAAGAGTTCAAAGCAAAATTCACAGATTCAGCAATCAACAACTTCGGTTCATCTTGGACTTGGTTAGTGAAAAAAGCTGACGGCTCTCTAGACATCGTTAATACGTCTAACGCTGCAACTCCTCTAACAGAAGACGGTGTAACACCGCTACTTACTGTTGACCTATGGGAACACGCATACTACATCGATTACCGTAACGTGCGTCCAGACTACATGAACGGTTTCTGGGCTTTAGTTAACTGGGAATTTGTAGCAGCAAACCTAGCTAAGTAATTCCACAACTTAGCCACTCGATTTAGTCATCGAATATCAAACCCGCGTCCCTATACGCGGGTTTTCTTTTTTCTGTAAATCTCTGATTTTCACTAAAGTCTTTATTCTTAGTGTCGATAAAGACAGTGTAAGACGGAGAACATCATGCAAATCACTGCGGTAGAGCAAAATACAATTATCAACGAACTTCAGGCTGGAAGTGGTATCAACCGCGCAGTCCATGAAGGTCGTCGTGCCGATTTTGCGCTGTTCCTATCAATGTTCTCGCACGATATTCGTGAAGTCACTCCAGTCGACAGCATAGAAGAAATCACTACTAGTGATGAGCTGTTACGTAGAGAATTTCAGCTTTCGCAACCACAGTCATTACGCTCGTCAGCAGCCTCGTACGACACTTCTGCTGAGCAAGCACGTCAATTCCAACAAGGCGGTATGGCCAGTGCAAAATTGAGCCACTATCTGACACCAGAAGCGCTTGCATTCATGCCAGAGCATACGGCAGACTTACCGGAAGAGGTCTACCATAACCTGTCTTATCATCAACTTAGACACCTAAACTCACCAGATAACAAAGCGAAACTACCTCACCACTTCTATCATCAGATGAATGAATCGCACCGTCGCGATCAGCTTAACTTGCACGCTTAATGTGATACACAACTAAAAACCATAAATTAAGTACGCCATTCTATATTTCTTTGACCGCATTCACAGCAACTTGTCTTTTGTTAAACCATTCTGAAATAACCAGATAACAAAATAAAACAATGGTAGTAACAAATATGAATGTCGCTCAAGCCGTCATTTTAGTCACCGCTGCAGGGACTATGCTAGGTCGTACCCTTGCTCAACACTTTGCTCTGCAAGGTGCTTCTGTCGTGATCACTGATACAGATGAAAACGCTTTAAATGACACCTTTGTGTTGTGCTCATTGCACACCCCCAATATTTCAGCCCATGTGATGGACAGTCATTCCATCGAAGCCAACATTGCATTGTTTGATTTTGTAGAAACAACCAATGAGCAAGCGCCAAATATTGTCATTAACCTCTGTACTGGTTTTCCTAACACTAACGGCTTAGAGCACACCAACTCTGACGAGTTTGTTCAACAGCTAGCAAAAGCGACCGGTAGCTTACTCAACTTAGGTAAAGTCGCGGCAGAAAGGATGAAAACCCGCCAGCAAGAAGGTGTGATCATCAATATTATTTCCGATGGTCAGGTAGGGACGCTTATGGGGGGAGACTCTGCATCCTCTATCGTAGCTGGGTTTACTAAGTCATGGGCGAGTGAGCTCAATCCATTCAACATTCGTGTTGGCGGTATTGTTCCTGCGCCAAGAGTGAACTATTCCGACGGCCATATTGCCGCATCACAAGATGAGTTGGTGCGTCATACTGAATACATCGTTGCCAATGACTACTTTAATGGACGCGTGATGTCGGCAGACTTATAGCGAGCAAAGCGCTGTGCGCTCTGGAAAAATTATTACACAATAACAAATAGGCCCAAGCAGGAGAGAAACCTGCTTGGGCCTATTTATTTTGGTCAGCTACACACGATTTAAAATTGACTCACTGGCATCTTCTATCAAATCGAGCACCAACTTAAAGCCCTGTTCACCGCCGTAATAGGGATCAGGGATCTCGCTGTAATCGGAGTCACCATGACTCAAAAATAGCGATAGCTTATGTTGATATTGCTTTGGGCATAGATCATAAAGATCCGCCAAATTGGCTTTATCTGCCGCTAATATAAAGTCAAAATCCACAAAGTCTCGAGCATCTACCGGGCGAGATGTTATCCCTTTAAACGAATAGCCTCGCTTTTCACCGGCCAGTTTAGCCCGCGAATCAGGGCCTTTCCCTTGGTGGTAGTCAATCGTTCCCGCAGAATCGACCGTGACATCGATACCCATCTGCTTTGCCTTAGCACGCAGTACCGCTTCTCCGGTTGGCGAGCGGCAAATGTTGCCCATGCAGACAACGAGTATTCGTGTATCTTTTCCTTGCGTCATTTGAATTCCTTTGCTGGTTTGAACGCTAATAGTATGATAATAATCGCCTTTCTCCCCAGCAACAAGTAAGGGGTTACTTCTCAATTATCAGTACTATGACTCATCTCATGTTCGGCACGATATTGGTGAAATTCATTCTGGATGGATGAAATAAACACCCCTTATCTGTGATTATGTTCATGTCGAGTATTCCTTATCAAATTGAGGTATTTAGCTTGCGTAAAGTTGGTTAAACTAACCAACAATGACATCTCAAATCGAAACTAAGGACGCGTTAGAGTGAGCAACGAACAACAAGATCTTTCTTACAAAGACCAAAAGCACAAAGAGCGCCAACAGAAGGTAAAACAGGAAGTCGACCAGAAGATTGCGGCAGCACAGGAAGAGAAAGGTCTACTGTTAGTCATTACAGGAAATGGCAAAGGTAAGTCTACCTCTGGGTTTGGCACCATTGCGCGCGCGGTTGGGCATGGTAAACAGTGCGCTGTCGCTCAGTTTATTAAAGGTACGTGGGACAATGGCGAGCGTAACTTACTTGAGAAGTTAGGGGTTGAGTTTCAGGTGATGGCAACGGGCTTTACTTGGGAGACACAAAGTAAAGCCACTGACACAGCGGCCGCTCAAGCGGTATGGCAAGAGTGTAAGCGTATGCTCGCCGATGAGTCACTTGATGTCATTCTGTTTGATGAGCTGACCTACATGGTAAGCTACGGCTATATCGAGCTTGATGAGGTGGTTGAAGCACTCAACCAACGTCCGAAAATGCAGTCAGTCATCATCACTGGCCGTGGAGCGCATCGAACCCTGATTGAAATGGCCGATACGGTTTCTGAGGTAAAGAATGTCAAACACGCCTTTGAATCTGGCGTTAAAGCTCTGAAAGGGATTGATTGGTAAAAAGGGTTCGCGGGAAAAGCAGCTGTGACCTTCCTATTTGCAAGGAAGGTCAACCACCTTAACAAGTAGTGGATCGAAGAGCACCATCAATCCACACTCTAAACTCTATGGCTTGAGCTTTAACGCTGCATCAATATCGCTCGCACTATGGCGCTCTGCGACTTGCTCCCACGCTTCACCCCAAGCTCGGTTAACAATCTTACCACGCTCTACCGCTGGCCTTGCTGCAATATCTTCTGCCCAACGCACCAAGTTTTTGTAACTGGAGACGTCTAGGAACTCAGCGGCATCATACAACTTGCCAAGCACCAAGTTGCCATACCACGGCCATGTTGCGATATCTGCAATACTGTATTCGTCACCGCCTAAATATTTGCTCTGTGCGAGTCGCTTATCTAACACATCAAGCTGACGCTTCGCCTCCATGGAGAAGCGGTTAATTGGGTACTCAAATTTTTCCGGCGCATACGCGTAGAAATGACCAAAGCCGCCGCCAAGGTATGGGGCAGAACCCTGTAGCCAAAACAGCCAGTTCATTACTTCTGTTTTCTGCGCCAAATCGGTTGGCAAAAAGTGGCCAAACTTCTCTGCGAGATACAACAAGATATTGCCTGATTCAAACACACGAATAGCGGTGTCACCGGTGTGGTCAACTAACGCTGGAATTTTTGAGTTGGGGTTCACATCAACGAACCCTGACGAGAATTGGTCGCTGTCACCAATTTTAATAATATGCGCATCATATTCAGCAGCGTCGACACCTGCAGCCAACAGTTCTTCAAACATTATGGTGACTTTTTGACCATTTGGTGTCCCCATAGAGTATAGCTGAAATGGGTGCTCGCCAATCGGTAGGTCACGCTCAAATCGTGCTCCTGAATCTGGGCGGTTGATGCTTGCCCAAGTCCCGCCATTTTCAGAGTCGGCAGTCCAAACTTTTGGTGGGATGTATTCGTTCGACATATTGTTATCCTTTGTCTGGGTTTACGCGTTGTGCGCTACATCAATAGATATAGGGGCAAATTCCCGCTTTTAAACGTTTAAAAACAACTAGTTTATTACTCATCGTTCTAATCGCTAGTTCTCTAAACCCTACCTACACTAGGACAACCATAGTTTGATTAATGAGCTATGACGCTACTTTTTTACAATTTCTCCTGTATGATGTGCCGCTGTTTTATTGTATGACAAATCCATCTACTGTAGTCACCCATGAGTAAAGCCACTAATCACGCAATTTTATTACTTGTTTTCGCCAACCTGCTTGCCTCGTTTTCTGACGTGTCATTGAAGGTGCTTAACGGTGAAGTACCCACCTTCCAGTATGTCTTTATCCGTCAATTGCTCAGTGTGCTGTTGCTGTTACCGTTTTGGTTGAAACTGCCACGTGAAACCCGAATGCAAGGCGGTTGTCGAATCAACTTTCTAAGAGCTCAATTTATTCTTGTCGGCAGTGGTTGTGCCATGATTGCCATCACTCATCTAACGCTCGCAACCGCCAATGCGATGTTTTACGTTGGGCCAATTCTCATGCTGCCGCTCTCTGTTATTTTGCTTAAAGAGCGCCCGAATAAAGGCAAAATCATTGCCACGCTGATTGGCTTTTTAGGTGTGCTGATTGTATTGCGCCCAGAGCACTTTCACTGGGCTGCAATTGCTGGATTGGGCAGCGCACTTGCAATGGGCGTTGGCAATATATTAATCAAACGTCTTAGTGATGATCAGCACATCATCTCTACACTTTTTTGGACCAGTATCATGACCTTGCCTCTCGCTCTGGCGTTCGCGCTACCACAATGGGTAGAGATCGAGTGGCGGCATGTCGGTTGGATCATGGCGATCAACTTATTCGTCTTGGGTTATCACGCTCTGGTTGTGATTGCTTACAAAAAAGCCCCTGCAAGCCAAATCGCATTGGCTGAGTATTCAGGATTAGTGTTTGTCACCCTCTTTGGCGTGATGTGGTTTGATGAAATACCGGATGTCCTTACCTTGATAGGTATCGCGCTTATTGTGGTGCCAATGATGCCGATACAGTGGAAAAAATGGCTTCGACTTCAACGCTCAGAGGCCTCACACAAGCAAGCCCTCTAAAAAATCAAAACTTATAATGACGAAAGCCATCTCACATGAGATGGCTTTTTCTTAGGACTAAATTGAAAGACTCAATAGAAGGTCTTTGGGAGAAGCTATTATGCTTGCGCTGGTTGACGCTCCACTTGAGTCTCTTTCGCTTCATAGGCTTCTTTATCGAAACCTTCATGAAGATGGTAGAAGCGCTTGTAAACAAGGCCACTGATGAGCATTAAGATGGCTGGCACACCTACCATCATAAAGTGCAGACCCATAATCGTGCTTTCTGCTTGTTCTACGTTTGGCACATAACCCACGATAGACAGACCTACACCTACAATGAAGCCACCTGCTGCACCTGCAAATTTCACTAGCATGGTTTGTACAGAAAAGATAACACTCTCACTGCGATGACCTGTTTTATGCTCACCGTAGTCAACCACATCCGCTAACATAACCGTTTGTAGCGCGTTCGCGATACCAACACCAAATTTAATCGCCGCGCCCGCAACACCAATAAGCATCGCATTACCAGGTACCATCACGCCCATGACTAAAAGTACTAGGCAAGACAGAATTGGAAAGCCACAAGCGATTAGCCATAGATTTTTACGTGGTAGTGCCGCTGCAATACGTGGGAACAAGAACACACCCGCTACTTCTGCCGCACCAGCAACCATCATGTAGACTGGGAATAGCTCAGGGTTGCCCAAAGCGTAGGAGAAATAGTAGATAGCAAAGCCACCCACAAGAAGGTTAGCAATCTGGAATGAAAGAACCGTACCGATCAGTGCTTTTAACTGGTCGTTTTTGCCAATAATGGTCAATACATCTTTAAACGCAAACTTCTCAGCTGGCGTGTTCGTCACTGCTGCTGTCTTTTCTTTTACGTTGCGAGCAATCAAGAACGCACTCATAACAAACAAGACCGCGATCAGCATGGCCATATTGAAGAAGCCTGCACCTTGGTCTCCGTTACCCAGCTCACCAACAATATGTAGGCCGTATGTACCAGTGATAAACCAAGCAAGACTTGCGAACAGACGTGGCCATACCACAAGCTTCTCACGCTCTTCACGAGAGCTTGATAGCGCTGGGATCATTGACCAGTATGGAATATCCATAATGGTGTATGTTAGACCCCAAAGGATGTATGCCGCGGCTGCGTAGATATAAAGCGCTTTACCGTCAAACATGTGAGTGCTGAATAGACCCACAAGAACAATCGCGTTTAGTAGTGTACCAATGACAATCCATGGACGGAACTTACCAAAGCGCGAGCGAGTATTATCAACAATCACCCCCATCATTGGGTCAGTTATCGCATCAATAATACGCGCAGCTAAGAAGATGGTACCAACGAAGGCTGCAGACAAGCCTGCAACATCCGTAAAGTAGAACATGAGGAAGATATAAATTGGCGCACAAGCAAAGTCTTTACCTAATGCACCTATGCCGTAGGAGGCTTTGGTTTTTAAAGTGATATTCTCAGACATTTTGTTTCCTTTAGGCTTATCACTCCTCCCCTAACTAGAATGAGCAACATTGGCCTTTTTATTTATAAGTTTCGAGGCTAATGCTAATCATTGGGGGGCTCATTTACTGTGATCAAAAACCGCTTTATGGAAACGTTTACAGTAAGTGTCGAAAAGTGGGATCTCAAACACAATGCTGCTAAGTTGTTATCAAACATACAATTGCAAAACAATTAGTTACTGTCGAAATTAGGAAAAATAAATATCTCTAAAAGATCAAAAAAGCCGCGAGCATAATATGCTTGCGGCAAGGGTACTTAGGGCTAAATACGAAAAGGTTTACAAGACGATTAGTTGATTTTTTCTAGCTTCACTAACAGTGCAGTTTCAGCATCCAATACCGGCATCGTTAGGCCGATATCTTGACACCACTGCCCACTCAGTTGACACCCATCAACCGTCCAAGGTGGTTGATAATTAACAATGTCGTGATAATTCTTCGGTTGGTCAATGACCGTCACCTGATAGAGTGTATCTGGATCCAATCCCGGAATTCTTAAATGGCCACTCAACGCATTGGTAGGCATTGCAAGCTGGGCGATCAATACCACCGCTTGAGACTTATCTTGTGAGACAACTGCCTGAATCTGGTGCGCTGAATCATCGGTTGGAATGCGCCAAGAATCACCGGTGTGCAATAAGCTTCGTAGAGACTTATGCAGTTCTACATAGTGCTCAAAGCCTTGCTTTTCTTCGTCAGTCTCTCTCACTGGGTCGAGCTCAATACCCATATGACCAAACAAGGCTGTCAGACCACGAAACTCAATACTATGGCGGCGACGAGTACTGTGACAATGGCTTGCGCCAATATGACTACCCATCACTTCTGGCGGGAAGAAATAGCTCATCCCACGCTGAATCGTTTGACGCTCTAGAGCATCATTATTGTCTGAAGCCCAGAATCGATGGGTACGCTTTAGTACTTCGTAATCAATACGACCACCACCTGCTGAACAAGATTCGATCTCAACATTTGGGTGATTAAGTCGTACTCGATCTACCAGTTCGTAATAACGTTCAACCTGAGCATGGCCGGATGCTCTTCCTTCGTGTCCAGGCTGTACCACTTCTCGGTTCATGTCCCACTTAATGTAGTCAATATTATATGTCGACAAGAAGTGGTCAAGACGCTGATATAAGAACTCAAACGCTTCTGGTTGACTCAAATCAATCACATACTGGTTACGCCCTGTTGGTTGATCGTAACCTTTGACCTCCAGCAACCAATCTGGATGGGCGCGATAGAGATCGGAGTTTTTGTTAATCATCTCAGGCTCAAACCACAAGCCGAACTCCATCCCTAATTCATTGACATGGTTAACGATAGGCTCTAATCCATCGGGGTATTTAGTTTCATCTAAAAACCAGTCCCCCAATGCTGCTTTGTCGCCATCACGGCCTTTAAACCAGCCGTCATCGATAATGAAACGTTCTACACCCATTTGTGCCGATTGTGTCGCCATCTGCATGATGTAGTCGGGATCATGGTCAAAATAGATACCTTCCCATGTATTCAAATGAATGGGGCGAAGCTTTTCAGAAAATTCTGAGGGTAATATCGAAGCTCGAACATGTTGGTGGAAGTGATGGCTCATCTCATTCAAACCCTGTCCACTGTAGGTTGCATACAACCAAGGCGTTGATAACGATGCCCCCTCTTCCAGCTCGATTTCTCCAGGTAAGTAGATTGCCTCACCCTGCATCACGCGTCGACCATCGGCTTTCACATCGATACGCATACGATGGTTGCCACTCCAAGCCAGGTGGAAGCCGAACACATCGCCAGACAACTCATCAAAGTTCGCGGTGCCTGCTACGAATGCAGGATAGTGCTCATGCGAAGTGCGCCCGCGACGATTCTCTTGCTGATAACCACCATGCTTTAACGTTTGACGGCTTGTTTGAAATTCATACACCCAACGTCCGTGGTAAGTCATCAGTTCACTCACGCGCCCTGGCAAGGGTAACGTATTAGCTAGACGCGCCACCTGATAAGCACCTCTCCCAATATTACGCAGGGTTTGACGCGTTTTAATCACATCGTGTTGATCAAGATAAAGCTCACTGATGATCTCTAAGCCAGCCAGAGTGTCTTCACAGTAAAACTTGAGCCCGAATTCGCTTTGCTCAACCTTAGCAACCTTCATTACTGGGGCCCAATCTTGGCCGGCGCGATGCCCCTCAAGAGCTGGGCTGCCAAATGACCCTCGACCCAACTCAGGTGTCAACGTCACCGGCACATCAACGTCTAAACGACCATAAGGGACAGGTCGATGTAGCGCTTGACGCGCGGTGGAGAGATCACCATTAAAAGGCTGCCCCCAGTGAAGAATTTCGGCGTACTCGCCTACTTCAACAATCAGTTGAGTTTTATTACCGGTCAGTGAATAGAGAACTTTATCAGTCATAACTGCACACCTAGTGTCATTCGTTTTGTGCAGCATATTAAACAGTTTCTCTTGATTGTCTGTGAGCCAAAGCAAATTTATGGAAACGTTTACAATCTCACATCACGCTTCTGTCATTGTGACAAATTAAGACTCTTATTATCAATTTGGCCGAACTGTTCAACGCAATATCGCATACTTACCCACCTATTTATCAATCAGATAAATAATTTTTACCGTTTGATGCACGATAACGTGAGTTCGCCCCTTGCACGCCTCACCTTACACTCGTAAGGTAAAGTCTTTGAGATTCCATCTACCGGTATTTATGCCAGTAATGGTTTGAAGCGTCTCCGTTGGGTCCTAACTTAATTCCAACGAGATAATAGAATGATAGTAAGTCATTGTATTGCCTTCTCTTGTCTCACAGACCCAGTGTTATCTAGCACTGGGTTATTCTTATCTACTATTCATACTTACCACACCCTTATCTAAACGCTTACATCCAATAAGCCACATATAAAGTGCAAAAATTAGCCAAACTTAGTTAATTACTCGATCTAAATCACAATATCTAGCGATATACAGTTCCATTGAGCCAAAATGCCAACCTCGTCATGAAAACGTTTCCATTAAATCATTACACTTGCCCTCGAGTTAGGACTCAACACAAAAAAATAAAATCCAATAACCGTCATATGGAGACGATTCATGAAACAAAATGCGCTTGTTAGAGCGCTTGGGCTTTCCCTCGCCCTTGCGCCAATGGCTGGACTAGCAGCAGTGGACAACATCACCTACTTTGGTTACGCCAAATGGGGCAACATTTACACCGATAACAAAGACCACAATGATGGCAAAGGCGAACGCAATGATGTCATTCGCGCAGGTGAAGGTTACGGTAACTACCGTTTAGGTAACGAGATGAACTGGTGGGAAGCGGGTCTAAAAGCCGATGTTTGGCGTGATAACGATGCCTATTTCGATACCACTTTATATCTTGGCAGTGGTGAAAGTTGGGGTGACGTGAGTATTATTCAGATGTGGTCTGCAGGTCACGGCCTGATTGACGGACAACCGAACGCAAAGCTATGGGCTGGTGAGCGCTTTTATCGCCGTCATGAAGTTCACATGATTGATATTAAATACTGGGATACTTCTAGCACCGGTATTGGTGTCGAAGACTGGGACTTAGGCTTTGGTAATGGTCACTTTGCATGGATGGCGCCAGACTCAAGTGCTGATGGACGCAGCCTGCACAATATCGATGCGCGTATCAGTGATATCGCCCTTAGTGACAGTGCAGATCTCACCCTAGGTCTTAACTATGTGGCGGCACACAACTCTAGCTACGATGACAGCAACATCACCACCTCTGGCGCCATGCTCTCTGCCCTATACCGCCAAGCGTGGGAATACGGCTCAAACACTTTTGCGTTCCAGTACGGTACAGACGCGCTTGCGGGTGGCTTAATGAGTGCTGAAGGCGGTTCAAACCGCAAGTACAGCACTGGTGTTGAGCATGATGGTTACAGCTGGCGTGTATTTAACCACGGTGATCTGAATGTCAACGAAGACTTCCAAGTAATGTATTCCATTGCTTACCAAGATAAAAACCTAGACAACAATGAAGGTGAAAAGTGGTTCAGTGTCGGCGCACGTCCGCAGTACAGCTGGAACAATTACATGGCAACCGCACTGGAAGTCGGTTATGAAACCGTCGATGCACAAAATGGCGATGGCACGAACGACATGTACAAAGTGACATTGTCGCAAATGTTCCAAGCGGGCAAAGGGGTTTGGGCGCGTCCATCATTACGCCTGTTCGTCACTTACTCTGAGCGTAACGACGAATGGCAGCGCACCCGCAACGCCGATGGAAGCTACGACCCATACGGACAAACAATGGGTGTGAGCAAAGCCAATGTCGACGAAGTAACCTTCGGCTTTAACGTAGAAACTTGGTGGTAATCCTACCCCGACCTAAATCCTGTAGAAAATGAGGGTGCGCGCACCCTCTACCAAAAGGAACCTCAGATGAACGTGAATACTCTCTTAATGGCGGCACTTTCAATCGCGCTGACTGGATGCAGCACTGCACCAGAACCTCATGATTTAATGACCACTAGCGTATCGTGTTGCAAGGATATTCACTCGGTTAACAAGACCACGCTGACGGTTCCTTTTCATCAAGAAGTGATACTGAACTCACAAACGCAACACATCCCGTTGTCTATGCTGAACAAGACTTCGGCAACCAACACAGATGCATTAGTTCCAGTCGTGGTATATGAGCTACCGAGTTCTTTGCAGAATCCGCAATCAGAAATGTTCTCCATCCTGCTGCGCAGCTATGTCAAGCACGATCAGGCGTTTGCTGCAAAGATGATCTTTATGGACTCTGACTGGCAAATCATTAACCAGTTCAGTGTAGAGGAGTTTGACTACCACTCAACTAGCCTCAAGGGACTAGAGCGAGTTGAACAAGTCATCACCCTTTCGTCGAATAATTTGAACGCGAGGTTTATGGTGGTGACAACCGACACCGAATTATTAGGGCATACACTCACACGTAAGCACCCAGAAGAAGTGTATGCCGAGCAAAACAATATCATTGGACAAAAACACCTGCCCCTAACAGCACAATATAGCAACACGGGCAGAGTCGATATCACCACCAGCAAGTTTTCTAACAGTGCACTGCTGTCGATGCTTGCCGAATTTACCGGCACGAAGACACAAGATGCCGATAAGGCTCCAACATCAACAAACGATGTCAACAAGCCTTGGACGCACTATCAAGCCCGCATAGACCAAGCGCTAGCCAATGGTGAACTCTCTAAAGCGGCCAATATGACACAAGAGGCGGGCGAAGCCGGCCACACACAAGCAAAAGATTATTTATTACAACAGCTCGCAGAATAGTCTCGTTTGATTACAACAGAAATACTGAACGAAACTCGCAAGCACAATCAAATTACTAGGATCGAATCGCATGGCATTTTCCGAAATTATCCAACGACGTGATTGGGAAAACCCACAGAGTGTTAATCTACACTGCATGAAGGCTCACAGCCCTTTGGCAAGCTTTCGTAGTGCAAAAGATGCACTTCAAAACACCAACAGTCATCGACGCTCTCTCAACGGTGATTGGAAGTTCAAGCTTTTTGGTGCCCCAGAGCAAGTAGATGGCGACTTCATTGCATCGGATTTTGACGATGCGCCTTGGTCAAGCATTCCTGTGCCTTCAAATTGGCAGTTACAGGGTTATGACAAGCCGATTTATGCCAATGTGAAATACCCTTTTGAGGTTAATCCGCCTTACGTTCCAGCAGACAACCCTACCGGCTGCTACCGAACACACATCGACATGACCGCAGCGGATCTAGACCAGACTCAACGTATCATCTTTGATGGTGTGAACTCTGCCTTCCACCTTTGGTGTAACGGCGTATGGGTTGGTTACAGCCAAGACAGTCGACTGCCGACCGAGTTCGACCTGTCTGAGTATTTAAGTGAAGGCCGCAACACCCTAGCGGTTATGGTGATTCGTTGGAGTGATGGCAGTTACCTTGAAGACCAAGATATGTGGTGGTTGAGCGGTATTTTCCGAGATGTGACTCTGCTATCAAAGCCAAACCACTGTATTGAAGATGTGTTTATTACCCCAGACCTTGATGCGTGTTACCGCGATGGTCAACTAAAGGTAGAAACTCGAATCAAGGCTCCAGAGTCTTATCAAGTTCAACTGCAATTGTTTGATGGTGAGCAAGCGCTATGTGAACCACTCTCTGCACTGCCAAACAACCGCCGCATAGATGAGCGCGGCTCCTATAACGATGTGGTATTCCAAACCTTGTCTGTGCGCGAACCAAAACAGTGGTCAGCTGAAACCCCTAACCTCTATCGTTTAGTGGTTTCTTTGCAAGATGAACAGGGCAATCACGTTGAGAGTGAAGCCTATCAGGTTGGATTTCGAAAGATTGAGATTACCGACGGTCAGCTCAAACTGAATGGCAAACCTTTATTGATTCGTGGCGTGAACCGTCACGAACACCACCCTGAGCTTGGTCATGTCATGACTGAAAAAGACATGATTGAAGACATTCGCCTTCTTAAACAGAACAACTTTAACGCGGTGCGTACCGCGCACTATCCTAACCACCCTCGATGGTATGAGTTGTGTGACCAATACGGTCTTTATGTGTGCGATGAGGCCAACATTGAAACCCATGGTATGCAGCCAATGAATCGCCTCTCGAGCGACCCTCAATGGGCGAATGCTTACATGAATCGCTACACACAGATGGTGATGCGCGACAAAAACCATGCCTCGATTATCCTTTGGTCGCTCGGTAATGAATCTGGCCATGGCGCGAATCACAATGCCATGTACGCGTGGTCGAAACAGTATGATCCATCCCGACCAGTGCAATACGAAGGTGGTGGCTCAAATACCACAGCAACCGATATCATCGCGCCAATGTATGCTCGTGTGAATACCGTCATAGAAGATGAAGCGGTGCCAAAATGGCCTATCAAAAAGTGGATTTCTCTACCCAACGAACAGCGTCCACTGATTTTGTGTGAGTACGCCCATGCAATGGGCAACAGTTTGGGTAGCTTCGATGAGTACTGGAATGCGTTCCGTGAGTTCCCTCGCCTACAAGGCGGTTTCATTTGGGATTGGGTTGATCAAGGCATCACTAAAACTGACGACAACGGCAATCAGTACTGGGCATACGGTGGTGATTTCAACGATGAGATCAATGACCGACAGTTCTGTATCAATGGTTTGGTGTTCCCAGATAGAACGCCACACCCAACGCTGGAAGAAGCCAAATTCTGCCAGCGCATGATCACGGTCACGCTAAGTAAAGAGCAGCAAGGTCGCTACAGCTTAATCATCCGCAATGAGAACTTATTCCGTTCCACTGACAATGAACAACTCAACTGGTCACTGCTGGAAGATGGTATCGAAGTACTCAACGGTAATTTACCACTCGATGTCGATGCGGATAGCGAAAAATCGCTCACACTAGATATCGGTTTTAAACCTAAAGCGGGTGCACGTTATCACCTCAATACTGACATTACCCTAATCAGCAAGACCCCATGGTCAGAAGCAGGTTATGTGATTGCGACTGAGCAGTTTGCACTCACAAACTTCAGTGGCCTTGTGGTGACAAAAGAAGAGGCTGTACCTGCTCCGATGCTGGAAGTCTCTAACAGCGAAATCACTGTACAAACAGACCACGCTAAGTGGGTATGGGACACCTCTTCTGGTCTCCTGAGTCAATGGCAACAACTTGGCGTCAATAAGCTTGACGCGCCGCTCGTTGATAACTTCTACCGCGCCCCACTCGACAATGATATTGGCGTGAGTGAAATTGATAATGTTGATCCAAATGCATGGATGTGTCGTTGGGACATGGCAGGTATCGGTCAATGGGAGCGTCAATGCCTATCATCTCAAGCCCATATGCAGGGTGACAAAGTGTGCGTTGAAACGCGCTTTGCTTATCAGTTTAGTGAGCAAATTCAGGCCATCACAACTTGGACTTACACTATTTCTGGTGATGGACAAATGAAAGTCGAGGTCGACGTTCAGCTAGCGGACCACCTACCTCCAATGCCACGAATTGGTATGGAATGCCAGGTGACACTCACTGATGGCATTGAGTGGAAAGGCCTAGGTCCATTTGAAAACTACCCTGACCGCCTTGCAGCAGCGCGATTTGGTCATCATAAAGCCCCAATCGATGATATGCATACCTCCTATGTTTTCCCAACAGACAATGGCTTGCGCTGTGATACTCAGTGGCTCAATGTTGCAAACTTGACTGTCAGGGGTGATTTCCACTTTAGCACTGGGCAGTACTCGCTCGCCCAGCTCTCTGCAGCGAAACATACCAATGAACTTGCTAAAGATAACACGCTCTATCTGCGCATTGACCACCAGCAAATGGGGGTTGGCGGTGATGACTCTTGGAGTCCTAGTGTTCATAAGGCTTTCCAGCTTGTTGAAAATCACTACCACTACAGCGTGATCTTTAGCTAACGAACGCCCTTCTCCTGATGATCCCCAAGCTAAAGGAGTATACAGTAAAAATCGTGTCTATTTGCGAGTGAGTGAGTGGAAGACCATTACTGACAATGCTCTTCCCATAGGTGACAAACGTACACACTATGTATAATAGTGTGTACGCACTTCAATCCCTCAAGGATTAAAGAGCCGATAACATTTCACACTTTCTATTAATCTGTGGTGACTGAATAGTCACCTTTCCCCTCGTTGTAATCATAATGAATCTCAGTAGGGTAATCTTCAGATGCAATTTCAAGTATTTCGATAATGGTAGTAACTGGGATTTTATATACATATTTATGGCGCTCAAAATCAGAGCAAGTATAGACGCCTCCCCAGTTGCGATCTTTATCTCTGTAGGCATACAAAGCACTGCCATGTACTAATTGGTTTGCAATAAACTGGACTGTCTTTGTAAGCTTATCTTCTTTAGATAGGTCATACAGTTCATCAATGTCCCAGAAGTTCAAGCTATTGACAGGTTTGATACATTTAGAACCGTAGACATTAAATTGTTTACTCGTTGTGCGCGAGGAAAGCTTATTTGCTTCAGTAAGCTTTCGAACCATAAATAACGATATAATTACATCTTTTTCGAAGTTGACTTGCCGCTTCTCGGTATATCTTAGCGGTTTAGAAACGGGTTTAAACCTTCTGGCATAAGCAGCTAAGTCTTCCTTCCAGTAACGAGACTCAATCACAATTTCTTCTTCCACTCCTCATACCAACGCTTACCCTTCAAGCCACTCTCAAACGGCCATGCCAAAACTCTATCGAACAAGGGGCCTTGCGTTATCAAATCCATATCAGGAATATCCCAATACATGTCATTTAGAGCAATTTTCTCATTTATATCCCTAAACTCACCAACCATAAGTGAAATAAATTGCTTTGCATCATTCTCAGAGGTCACTTTTATAGGTATAGACACTCTGCTATCAACATCGACTTTACCTTTAATCCTGCTTAAGCCAACGTAAGTTGCCTTTTGCTTCTTTACTTCAATCTCTTTCTCTTCAATCTTCTTTACAAACTTCGGTGAAAACTCAAATAAATCACGACTTATAAAATGAGTTTGCTTTTTGGGGTGATTGAAAAGTAACTTTAACCACTGTTGTTCAATGTCTTCAGGCATGAACCCTTCATTCGTTAGTGCTGTGTAATAATAGTGTTCAACCCAACTAGCTTTTGAAAACTCTTCCAGTGAAAGTACCGCTAACTGAAAACTGGATGGATATGAACCATGTTCGAATAGTAATATTGAGTCATTTAAGAGTCTGAGAGCATTGTGTAAAGACTCTACCGCTATTTTCTCAAACTTGTACTTGCTCAATCCGTCTAATTTTTCCATTGATAACTTTAGTTCCCCTAAATATTAAGCCATTATGTACAAGACCAGAATTGCAGTAAACGCAAGTCTGCACAATAAAACTTCAGCATTGTAATAGTTCTTTCAGGTAGCTATTCCGCTTATGAGAGTGACTAGGTGCCTTGGTGATCTGCTTCATGTCATCACTACTACCAACGATATGGATTTCACTTTCCGCTCTAGTGATTGCCGTATAGAACCATGCTCTATCCACTATTCTTCCGTTTTGCAGAGCGATGATGATGCGTGGAAACTGTGATCCTTGAGCTTTATGTAGAGTGATTGCGTAACCCAACTCCATGCAGTCGAGAACGGATTGTGTTATCTCGACCTTTTCACCTGTATCTAGCGTCACTTCACCATAACTGTCACCAGAAGGTTTGGTACTGGTTAGTGTGCCAAGTGAGCCGTTCTGAATGCCTTTATCGTAATGATTCTGCGTGAATAACACCGCATCATTGAGGCTAAGTGGCAGAAAGAACTTGTTACCATTGATTTCGAACTCAAGGCTGGCGCTATCTGGGTTAACGGCTTGCTGGGTGAGCTTATTGATTTCTGATACGAGTGCCTTGGTTGGAGCCATGACACGACTGCTATCAGGGAACTCTTGATAAAGCTCGCAACAGACTTTGGCAATGTCTGTTTTACTGGTTTCGTGAAAGTGTATTGCACCTGAGCTTAATTGTTCAGGCATCACTCCTTGATTGATGAGTTTTGAGTATTCGGGGATACCCGTTGAACCTTCTTGCCGTTTGACGATATCCAGCATCGTATTCGCCACCGTTTTTGCTTCAACGATGTCTTCCAATACCTTGCCACAACCTATTGGTGGGAGTTGGTCAGGGTCGCCACTGAATATCAATCGTACAGAGGGGTGAATGTGATTTACTAGGCGATACATAGTTGGCAGGTCAATCATGCTCGCTTCATCAATCACTAATAGATGATTTGTTTTCTCGACACTGGGTTCAATAGGTTCTTCACGCAGCAATTTGGCAATGGTTGAGGTAACAAAACCGATGGACTCATGAAGTCTCATTGCAGCACGACCGCTGAGCGCAACGGCGTGTATTTCAAATCCAAGTTGATGATATGTCCTGAGAGCCGTCCTGAGTACCGTTGTTTTGCCTGTTCCTGCACCACCCGTAATGCAGCTTACCGAATTATCCAGACACGTTGTGACGGCTTCGATTTGTTTAGGGGTTAATTCGTAGGGAAGCTCCGCAGCCGCAGAGCAATACGCAGCATTGGCGTTTTCATCAAACAAGTTATTTCGCTTAATCAGTGTTTTTAAGCGCTTGGCAACAACACTTTCCATCAGAAGTTGCGCTGTTGGATGGTAGGCTCCTGTGTCGGGATTTAAAACATACTGAGCTTTATCATGACCTGATTTGAACGCCTGAGTGACCAGTGTTTTGTCTCTTAATAGCTTGTTGAGGTAAGGGCGCACATTGGCATGAGTGGTATAGGTGTGACCTTTTTCAATCTCCTTGCGAATCGCCATTTCCAGAGCAGCGCTGAGCCTTCTTGGGTCATCCTTCGCAACATCGCTCTTAAAATCCGTTAACTTGATAATGTCTTCAATGGCACTGAACGAAAGACCAAAGCCCATTAAAGCATAAGGATTATCCTTGATAACATCGATGGAGGCTTCACCGTGATGCTTGAGTAGTCGTTGCTGCACACTGGCAGGGATGTTGTACTCGCTCATCCAGTTGCAATGAGCCAGATTTTTATATTTGGCGTACCCCTTAAAGAGCGCTTCCACTGAATCTTCACTCAAAATCGATGTCAGACGCTTTCTGGACTCTGGGGTGTCATTTCTCAGTGTGGCATGGAAGTCTTTACCCAAGAGCTGCCAGAGCGCTCTAGCTTTGCTTTCGCCAATACCCTTGAAGTCACTTTCTCTGGCGATAAATCGTATCAGTTGCTCACCTGTTTCGGGTAAAGTGCATTCAATATGCTTGGGTGATTCATACGTGTGCTGCTGCATTACATAATCACCCATCTCCATATTTTCTATCTGTCGAGCACCTCTGACTGACCAATGCTGACCCAGCGTTGGAAGTACAGGGATGCTATCGGGGTCGGCTTTGATGGTGACGTAATACTTCCCACTATTGGTTTTGTAAGAGTCTTTCGCCAGCGGTACACCGCTGAATATCACCATCTTGGTCGAGTGATAAGGGATACTGGTGACACGCATTTGGTCTTCATGCAAAGCGGTATTCATCGTGGCATCAACCCCATTTCGGATAAGGTTTCAGATAGCTCACCAAAGCGCTCAAGTCGCTTTTCAAGCTCCTTGACCTTGGCTTTCAACTCGATGTTTTCAGCCTCTAATGATGACACCCGCTTTGAATCGAGCAGCTTTCGATTTGCTGTGTTGTCGTAGGCTTGAGGTTTGCCCTCATTCTTCTTGGCAGCGGCGGTCAACGGTGGCAGGACACCTTTACTGCGCAGCTCATCTTCTAAGGCTTTGAGTGCTTTCTTGAGGGCAGGATTTTGGTTTAACGCCGATTTGCCACAACCAATACCCTTTGCCACTTCAATACGGTTAAGCTGACCTCTGAACACGATTTGTTTAAAGTCATCGTCCGTCTGTGTGGCTTTCCAGACCTCAAATGCCTCAAGGTTTTGCTGTGCTTTTTGCTGCCCACTTGCCATTAGTCATCTACCTCACCCAATAGCTTGCGAAGCCCTGTGACAAAGCCTCTAGGGAATACTTCGCTGTTGTATTCCATGTCTTTTACTTGACCCGCCTGAGTAGTTTGCCAGTCGTTCTTTTCCATGCATTCATCAGAAATGACATACGCTAAGGCTTTTTTCTCTGATTCGGTGAGTACGCCTGATAGGGATGGCAGCACTTCGACGCTTGGCTCTGCGGTGGTATCAAACTGGCGCACAGGGCGCTTGTCGATAGTGATATTGGCGTGTTGCTTGAGCAAATTGACCTCTTTGCGGTAGCGGTTACGCTCGGCAATGATTTGACCAAACAAGGCGCGTACCGCAGGGTCTGGGATGCGCTCTAACAGCTTATTATCCGCAGGGATGGATTTAGACCGTGAGGTGTTGGATAGCGGCTTTTTGGTACTGGTATTGCACTTTGCCGCCCACGCTTCGATGAGTGTTCGGTAGTGCTTATTACGGGTAGCACGCAAAGCTTCATACGCCAATCCGCCATTTTCAGCAGACACCCGACCAATTTGCGTGATGGAGAAATCACGCTGACCTGATTCTGCATAGGCTTTCAGCGTGTCATTGAGCTTATCGAGGTTTTGCTGCGTGCGAGGCACTTTGCCTTCTTTTAAGTCAGCCAAAATAACATCAATATCGAGTTCCATTAGTCCTCCAATAAGTTCGGTAGTGCTATGCCATCTAGATTAATGGCTTTATTAGTCAGTGCATGAATACCCTGAGAGAGCAGCTTGTTATCGGTCAGGTATTCTTCCGCTTCGATGTGGTTCGCCACCTTGCGGTAGCCTTCGAGCTTATCGTCAGGGTCAGCAATTTTCGCCATTTGGCGCAGCATGGCATTGGCGGCTATGAGTTGTTGTTTGTCGTCCATTTCCATGAAAATCGGCTCGAAGCCTTTTTTCATTAGCACACGACTGAGTTGCATCGAGCGCTTTTGAATAGCAGGGGTTTTACGCAGTTCGTCCTGTAAATCAGGAAAGAATTCTGCATCATCACAAAGCAGTGATAGATGCAGTAACTCAGAGTCGGTTTCGATAAACTTTAAGGCATGGCTGACATCTTGCTCATAGCCAACCGCAATCAGTTTATCTTTGCTGTCATCTTCATTTCTGGTCTCTTCAACACGAATGATTTTCTGAATAAGTTCAAAGCACGCAATCCAGTCTTTGGCGTATTCATCGGCTTCAACTTGCTGCTTTTCATAGCGGCGCTGTAGGGCTTGCAGCTCATAGTGCTTGGTAAACGGTTTGCCTTGCTCTTCACAAAAGAACTGCTCGTCTTTTAGGGCTTCCAGCTCACCTTCAATTTCCACAGATAGGTTCGCAGCCTGATGTGCTTTGTAGCTCAGTTGGTTGAAGTGGGCATTGAGCGCAGGCAGGTATCGAGCTTCGGTAATAAACCAGCGGCAGCGAATACAGTTTTCAGGGCCGTGAGGCACACTGCCGTAAATGCGGTGGGTAGCAGCTTTTACATCATTAATCAACTTACCACCGTTCCAGCAACCACCAAGGGTACTGACTTCATCCGATTTCACGGTGTTACCGCCTACCAGACACATACCGCACGAGCGTTCTTCCCAGCCAACCGGATTACGATTAACCAGTGCCGCCTGAATGCTGTCATCGTTGTGATACACCATCTTGCATTGAATTTGCTCCAATGAGGCATCTTTAAGGAAGTTGCGCACCGATTGTTTGGATTTTGCGTCTAGCTCTCCATGCGCTTCATCCATTTTTTCAGCCATTACTGATGGGGTAATCTTGTTGTAGTAGATGGTCATCAATAGACGCGTATGCCCTGCTAATAGTTTAGAGATTACAGGTAATGGCAGTTGGGTGTCCATCGTATAGGCAGTGATGAGTGAGACTCGCAAGCTGTGCAATGGAAAGCTAGTTTTGTAACGTCGCGACTTAGGTATATCCTCTGGATACTCGGAAACTAACCTCAATCTTCCCCCGCCATCGAGACTATCACCATGTTCAGCCAATTGATTTTCTAGAGCGAAGAGGAGTTGATACCAGAAAGAGTCTAGCGCATCGTCCCTAATGGGTTTAGTTCTATCATCCCCCCTTGCCGAGGCCTCTCTAAATAGAAATGAAATTTCCCCCATACTTTCCAGTTGTGCTTTCGATTTTTTCTTATCAGTGTGCTTGGTAAGTAATGTGGTGCAGTCGGTTGGTTTATCAATTGGGTTGTACTTTTCTTGCCAATTGCGTAATTTCTCTATCCAGTACAATACTTCATTATTTTGCCACGGAATGATGTAACCACGCTCTAGTTCGTCCTTGTTTTGGTCGGCGGTCTTATTGGTATTGATATACAAGCCTGTTGAATACAGCCCTGTCATGGTGTCGTGAATTCGGCGGAATATGCCTTTACTAAATGGGCGCTTTTCACTGCCAAGTGCAAAGTCATTTTTAGTGTTAAGTACCCATTGAGCGTTTTCGTAGCGCCACGTATCGGCTTCACCGCTATCTAGCATCCGCACCTGATAGGTACGCAGTGGCAGATGGAGCTTCATGAAAACCACCATCGCTTTGACGGGTGACCAGATTTGGTGAAGGATGATTTTATTGCCTTTGCGAGTTGTTTTTATAGTACGCCATACACAGTCGGGGTCGGTTTTATCAATCAGTTCTGGTTCAACTTCAAACCAATCGCCATCATTACCTGATAGACGTTGACCTGTCTGCTGTTGCGCCCATGTCCAGTGTTTGAAATTACGATAGTGATAAGTGGGAAGCAGGGTTTCACCTTGCTTGAGGTTTTGTTCAATGACGGTGAGTTCGTCTTTATCAGGTAGCGGACAGAGGATTTGGCGCAAATTATGAATGTAGCGATACGGCAGGGGGGTACGTACAGTTTCTGTTAGTGATTCCTGTCGTTTGATTTTGCTCAGCGGGTTTTCAACCAATGACACTAACTCGCCATTGTCATCCTCTTCAGAAAACACCTTTTGGACAACAAAGTCAATAAAGTCACAGGAGATGTTTACTCCTGATTGGATTACTTTAGGAGAGTTTTGTGTTTCTCTTAACAACGTCTCCAGCTCTTCACTAGAACATTGGTGTCCTCGGTGTCCCTTAAAAAATAATGATATGTCGCCTATCGCATAGCTTGCGCGCTCTCTAATATAGGATTCGAAGAAGCGAGCCAAGTAGCAAATTGTTAGTGTCATCGATGTGGTTTGTGCGCCATCCACTCGGCTGCCAACTCCTGCCAGTGGTTGCCACTCTCAGCACAGTGTGGTGAGCATCCAAGAGAAGGATGAATCGATGAACGTCGTCATTTTTTCTACAAGCCATTCTTTACCTCTCAATATATACGGATGCTTGCTGTGAAATAGCCCTGCGGGTCGACGTCATCAAAACCATGCGCAACGAGTGCTTTCCAGTCGAGCGCTTGACTTTGGATTCAGGTTTGCCAGTTGCAACGTCGCTTGGGTCAGTCATCAGAGATTTCCTGCGGGCCTTTGCTGTGTAGGGATTTGTGAGTCTAGGGACTTAATGTGCATACAGCGTCGAATTACCAACGGGTTCAAATCTGGAACGTTCTAATCGTCTGCCGTAATTATGTCGATGCCCATGTGGATCTAAGCTTCTGCCTGCTCGGCTCTAAACCAATGCGCTTCAAGCCCTTGGCGTAGTTATCATGTAAGGCGTTGACTGGTGTAAGGGTTGCCGATACAAGCAGCTCATGATAGAAACGAAATAAACGCATAATGGTGATGACAGTCGTTGCTGGCTCGGTACTTTTGGTAGTTTTTCCATAAGTGACTAAACCTTTGCCATAGTCAGTTGGAAACCATTGACCTGTATGTAGTTGTCTTTGTGGTCCAACCACACGGTTTTCTTCCAACAGATATCACTGTGCCTTTCATGCGCTGCGAGGGATGGCGAGCATAATTGCCCTTTAGTATATGCTTCTCTGTTTGGTTACCAGAACGACTCGCCACCATCAGTGGCTTTGCCATCTGTTTTCTTGTAAATTCGAACGCTTAGCACTATCTGGCTCATAGGGATCTTCAAACACGTCCTGTCACCCAAGCGTTAACGCTTCATTCGCGTAACCCGCCAGCCGTGCATTAGAAGAGTATTCCTTGTCCGGAGTGCCACTCGTGGTCGCTCGCGCCACCGATTCCATTTATATAAAAATCTTCCAATGCTTGTTTCAGAAAGGGATGCGTCATCTTCGGTTTTGGTGAGGCGGCGTGGCGTCCTTTAACAATTCTCGTTCGCAGCTTAACGATGGTTATTGTTCACAGTCTTATCTTCGATATACCCAGGAAATCAATTTGGTTTTTTGCGATACCATGCAGCGTAATCAATCGCTGCTCATGCGGGTAGCATCACGCAAGGGGTCATGGACGCAGTACCTTGCTTTTCTGCCAACCAGTCGGTAAATGCCGCAGTCGATGATATGCTTATTCACGTTACTGGTTGACTTGGCACCCATATAACCGAGGGGTCAATCCCATCCTCACTCATGGTTCCTGTATAAAACGTTTAGAGAAGGCTGGAAGAGACTCGATCGTCGAACAACCTCTATTTGCTCCATATATCCAACACAAAGATCCGCTTGAAGAAAGCATTCATCACTGAATTGCTCCACTCCGTCTGCTTCTAATTTGAGTAGGTCACTCTGTCACCGTGCTCAACTCGCCTTGCTCAGTGTAGCAGATGGCAGTTGGTGCTTTTGATTCCGCGTATTGTCCTCTTACAATCGTCGCTCCTGACTTTTACTGATGACAAAGCTATGCTTTCTTATACACCCAGTGTCACAATATTTACTAATACCATATAATTAGTTGT